>NZ_CP069157.1:0-2400000 GCF_019243775.1 Morganella morganii | reverse complement strand
TATTGTGGTCGCAGATGAAGAAACCGGCCTGCCGTTACAGGTGGACCTGCTGGATCAGAATAATGTCTCACTCGAACAGTTCCGCGTGGTTTCTGCTTCCGTGAATAACAGCAGTGTGACAGAAGCACTGAAAGCGGTACAGTCTGTCACTATGCCACCGGTACTGGCTATTCCGCAGCCGGAAAAGATCAAATTTGACTGGGATGTAATGCGTCTGCCTAACGGCTTTAAAGAAATGACCCGCAACCGCCGCCAGGTGGGGGAACAGGAATGGGTGGAGACGGTCATGTTCAGCGATGGCCTGTTCTCATTTTCCGTGAATGTCGCCAAAGCGGTGAAGACACCAGAAAATCAACAGACAATGCGCCAGGGTTCGCGTACGCTGTACACCATACGTAAAGGTGATAATGAGATCACTGTCTTTGGCGAACTGCCCCCGGCGACAGCCCGGCAGATAGCTGACGGTGTGACATTCAGCGGAGGTTAATATGGTAAAAGAGTGGGCAACCGTGGTGCGCTGGCAGGACGGGCGTGCGGTGTTGCGTTACGGGTCATCTGCCGGATGCGGCAGTTGCAAAGCCCGGGCGGCATGCGGCTCTTATCTGCTGAATAAACTGGGGCCGGAAGCGGAGCATCAGCTTGAAATTCCGGTCAGTGAACCGCTGGTGACCGGTCAGAAAGTGGAAGTCGGGATCCCGGAAGGCAGCCTGCTGCGCTCGGCAATGCTGGTGTATCTCACGCCGCTGCTGGGTTTATTTGCCGGTGCGGGGCTGGTGCAGGCACTGACGGAAAGTCAGTCTGCGGTTCTCGCGGGTGGTCTGCTGGGCGGCGCAGCAGGGTTCCTGCTGGCGCGTAAAATTGCCCGCCACTGGAGCGGCTCAGCGGATTATGAGCCGGTTATCCTGCAAATCGGCCTGCCGCCGTCAGAGCTCAGCATTGATATGTGTGAGTCCTGATTTATCAGGGCTCTCCTGTTGTGAAGTATGCCGGTCATGATTTGACCGGCATTTTTTTTACCGCGGGAATGTCAGTGATTCCTATATTTTTCTTATGCTGCTCAGGTAGCATGAGGAACTTCCGTGTAAGAAAATATCCTGATTAGTGAGGGCAGTAATGCTGGTACAGACAGTAAAGGATTACCGTTTTTCAGGCAGACAAAAAATGTTTCAGGGGATCAGTGCCGGGAACTCTGCCTCTCCCCGGGAGTTGATTTTTCAGTTAACTGACCTGATGACACAGCTTTCCGTTAATGTGCTGGATATCGGTTTTGGTACCGGAATGTCTGGCACGGACTGGCACAGGATATCCCGCAGGAATTATTTGCCAAATATGATGTTATTTGTCTGCCGGATGTGATTGAGCATCTGGACAGAGATACCGCCATTGAGCTGGTCAGATATATCCTGACCAACATGAATGATAATGCCCGCTTTTTTATCAGTACGCCATTGTGGTTTTATCCTCAGGACACAATACAGGAAGGTGATCTTGAAAAGCACCTTATCGGTGTGCCGGTATCCTCAATGATGGCAATGCTGCCGCAAATGTATTCAGTGAATAATCCCCTTATAGGCGGGTTTATTTACGGCAAAGTCAGTCTTGATTATGCAGATATGTTCAGCCCGGTCACGAATCCGGCATTTTCTCAGGAGCAGGGACAGGCTATCGCCCGCGCGATCAATTTTGACTGCACGCCGGGTAAAGTCACCCGTCTGCAGTATGAATAAAAAAATAACAGCCTGAATGACAGGCTGTTATTGATCACTGCGGGTTGTTTTTATTGGCGACAATCTGATACCCGCAGCTTGTCGCCAGGATAAAAATTAACAAATGGTGTAACGGATATGAATGATGATGTCGGTCAGGCTGAGTAGCAGTGGTTTCTGCTTCTCACCGGTTGCGTCCGGGAAGCTCAGGGTCAGGCTGTTATCATCATCCACCGGGATACCTTCAAACGGCAGCCAGCGGCCGTCATTGAAATCAAGCCGGAACAGGCCGTCATCATTGATACCGTGGGATAGCGCAATGGCTTTGCAGCCGGCCGGCAACGAGTTACCGCCATAGCGGAATATGGCCCGCATATCCTGATAGGGCTCTACGAGTGCCGGTAATGTCACACTGATCTGTTTGATACGGCGTGTTGTGCCCAGAGCCTCAGGGTAGTCATCTTTAATGTTCAGTGCTTTCAGGTTGAACGCAGCATGCAATTGGTTATCGGCGGTCATTGAAAGCCCGGTTGATGCCGGTATATTCCCGCTGCCATTACCTTTCAGGAGGTCAGCAATTCCTTCTGCCAGAGTCACATTGTCAGTACGGTACACTGCCGCCAGAGAAACAGTACGGGTGACCTCCAGTGAGCGACTATCCCGTTTCAGCCATGCCTGTTCCATCTCTGCCAGGTTCAGCAGCAAAGACTCCCCGGCCATCAGCCCGGCGTTATTGCTCTGCCATGCGCCTGATTTGATGTAGCGGGTAGCCGTATCATTGGTCTGCCATGCGTAAGCTTTTTCCGCCATCATGCAGCGTGCCGCTGTCAGGTCATAGAAGCGGTAATAGATGGATGCCAGACGGCCGCGCAGCCAGCTGTAGAGCGCTTTATTACTGAATTTGCGCTGCAGGAATTCCAGTTGTGCCTGAGTCTGCGCCTGCTGGATTTCCATGTGTTCGCGCTGCATCTCTGTGGCGGTACGGCGGACAGCCAGGGCTTCCAGTTGGGCATCAATCTGTCTGATTTCAGATTCGGCATTATTTTTCTGGATTTCCCATTCCTGACGGCGGCGGCGCCATGCTTCAGACTGGCTGATATTATCCGCAGTAATTTTGGTGGCGGAGGCTGCCAGGCTCATACCTGCACCAATTGCTTTCGGGATACCGCCCCAGCGGCTGCCCCCCACGGCCACGCCGAAGATGTTCGGAGCCATATCGGCAGCGGCGGCGGCCATATCCAGCACGCCAATGGAGGTGCTCAGTATTGCGGAAGAGAGGTACAGATCCATGGTCCGTTTTTCTTCCGCACTGACATTTTCATCATACAGGGCGCGGTAGCTGTCAACGCGGGACTGTGCACCGGCACGGCTCTGTTCCAGTATTTTCTTCTCGGCATCCAGTTCGGTGAGAGCCTGTTCCTGCATACGCAGGGAAGAGAGCATCAGCTCACCGGCCTGGTTTTGCAGCAGTTCACTCATCGCCTCCGCATCCCGGCGCTCAATCAGCCCCAGGAGGGTGGAACCGAACTGCATCAGCTGCCCGGTCAGTGAACGTGCACTGTCCAGTGCCTGCGGGAAGCGCATTGCCGGGATGTCAGCAGACGGTAAAGGTTTGCTGCCACCGGAGGCTGCGGCTGCGGCACTGAGCAGTGCGGCCGGGTCTGCCGGTGCGGCAAAAATTGGCAGTGATAACGGCTGACCATCAATGGAGAGATTATTACGCAAGTTAAACAGGCGCATTTCCAGCATCTGCCAGTAGCCGAGCAGTTTTTCGTTTTGCTGTGGCCGGAACAATCCGGTCAGGGTATTAGCAGTGCGGACGTCAGGCAGCAGACCGCCGCTGCGGATACGGCTGATTTCGTCATGAAACTGTTTTGCCTGAGTTTTATCTGCTGCATTACTTAGTGACGGATTTTCCCAACCATTACTGAAAATGCTGACAGGTTTATCCCCGAGCAGCCCCAGCGCCTGCATATACCACATTTTGGCTTCATTAAGGGTATCGCGTTCCTGCATGCGGTAAGCTTTGTCACCACGGGCAATCAGCAGATCCAGCAGTTTCATCAGGGTGCTGACTTTGTAATGCATCGGATCATTCTGGGCGACCGCATCGGGATCAACCGAATCCAGCGGGTCGGCGTTCCAGGACGTGTCTTCTTTCAGCGGACGCACGCGCCAGTCACCGGCACCGCTTGCAGCAGGCTGCCAGATATAGCTTAACCAGCGGTTAGCTTCGGTAAAGTTTTGCTCCTGCAACAGACGTGTTGCTACCATCATCGGAGTGTAATAGAACAATTCCCAGAAATAAAGGGCATTGGCACCGCTGAAATCCATCGGTTCACCGGATTGTAATAAACCGGTGACGCCGTTTTCTGCCAGGCCGGCGAAGGTGCCGTTGTTAACGCTTTTATCCAATGTCCAGCCTTCAGGATTATTATCGGTACGGAACAGCAGGATTTGTTTTGTTGCTTCTTTCTGGTATGTAGCATTGAGATATAAAGTATCCTGCTGCGCACCAGCAGACTGACTCACCGCATTTTTTCCGGGTTTAATCAGCGGAATAAATAATTTTACTTCTGTATTATCGGTAACACTGAGTGAGCCACTGTAAACAGGAAATTTGCCGGAGCCTGTGGCATCATTGCTGTAATAAATCGTAAATGCCCGGTTAGTGCCGTGGGTATTTTTGTCATACGGTTTCAGTGTCAGTGTGACATAGGTGCCCTGTCCCGGTTTCGGTTCAGGCAGATACTGGGTTTCAGGGGATAATATTGCGTCAATTCCGTTATTGGCACGCTCAATTAACTGGCGGGTGAACAGTGTGTTTAACCGGGTACGGTAACCATCCCATTCCATATATTGAGCGCCGTCCGGCGTGGTGTACAGGGAGATGACTTTTTGAACTGGATCAGTTTTTTTTATAACCAGTTTATAAGTGGTAGTAGCTGCAAGAACATCTGTATTCTTGAACCTGACTTTTATAGTACAATCCAGGTTATTAATATCTGCACCAGCGGGAATGGTTATAGACAGTTTCCCAAACGGGAATGCCAGTGTTTCTCTTGAGACTGTCGGGTATAATGGTGGCCGGAGTCCGACGTCACTACCTGTTATTGTTTCAAATTTCGTACTATTTAGTTCAATCTCCATGGAGATATCATCTGAACTGATTGTTTTGACTTGTGCTATCATTTTGCCCAAGCTAAGCGTGCCCAGTTTTTTTTTCACCAGTGCTGATAGTATATTTATCTTCCTCCAACGTTAACCTATCGTCGGTAGCATCTCCATATGTATAATACAACGCTGATGTTTCTTTGTGCTTTATAAAGAAACTCTCAAGTTTACGCCCTACCAGCTCAAGAGGAGTAATTAGCGGATAATTTTTACCAATGGAAAGAGAAATGTGTTTTTTCGGTGGCTTGTTATTATAAGTATATACAGCACAAGCATTAACCTTATCGGATATAGCATTATTGGCAGGCTCCATTTTTTTTTGATTCCGGAGCATAAACCGTACCGGAATGAGAGTTAAGATGAGTAATATATTTCTCGCGATAAAAATCAGGAATATCGCTAAATAATTTATAGGGGGTGATGTTAATATAAGCAGTAGGGTTCAATATCAGTGCAGATATACTGTTTTCAGTTTTGACAGTATAGTCGCCATGGGAGATGACCAGATCAATTTCTTTATTCCCCTCTTGTTTTTCCAGGGTAAATTCGAAAGAGGATATACGATTCAGGAGGGTGTTTACCCTGACGGTAGTTTCTGTATCTAATTGATGGGTAACCGTGGCTAATATTCCTGCTATATTCGGTTCTTTTTTACAGCTCATGTCCGGCTGAATATGTAGCCCGAAGCTATTGGGCTGTGTTTCCTTTTCTATTTGATACCAGGCAATGAGCAGTGAATTATCTTCCTGGCTGGCGGCACAGTACAGACCCGTTTTTTTTCCACCGGATATGTTTTTTTCAGTAATATCATAACTGAACGGCGAAGCCCAGCTGCCATCATATTTGACATGTGTCAGCTTCAGGGTAAAAGATGCCGTATCTTTACCGGTGTTATCTTTCTGTACTTGTTTTTCAATCCATAACAAATAAAGACGTGAATGGAAAATCACCGGACGCACCATATCCCCATAAGGATTCACCGCACAGGTAATTTCTTTCCAGTCACTCCAGGCATTGGCGGCAAAACGGCCATTCTGACATTTACTGTGATCGGCTTTGCGCCAGTAATATTTTTTTCGGCTCAGTCTGGCTGGTACCGATAAACCAGGTGTTACCCTGATTAATATTAACCGTATCATGATAACCGCTGACCACTTTCAGGTCAGCGACCTGCTCAAAGGCGGTCAGGTACTGGCGGAAGCCGTTTTCCAGGGTATCTTTGTTGAGCTCACTTTGTGAAAGCTGCTCCAGCATGGTGTTCATCATCCCGGTCTGACCGGTACGGAGGGTCGGATCAACGAAGTTTTCAGGGTAATAGACTAACTGAGACACACCCGCCCAGGTACTGTAGCGTTTATTACAGGCATCCCAGTCTTTAAAGAACTGACGCTCAAGAGCGTCACTGTCAGCACCCGGCTCATCACCGGCAATAGTGCGGTTAATATAGAGCTGAATACCGGCGATGGCATCTGCCAGCAGGGTGGTGGTGATTTCAGCGCTGACTTTTCCGTCCACCAGCAGATTACGCCAGATATCATCACGGTCTGCCACCGGGTTGTTCATAACCAGAGAGCGGTACTCCCCGCTGAGGGCTTCATTGCGGCGCGGCTCAGACTGATTTTGCAGTTGTTTGGTCTGTTGTTCGTTCAGACCGGCCTGTAACAATCCGGCCAGTGCGGAGAGGTCTGTATAAAAAGGTCTCACATTTTCAGATACCGTCAGCAGAGTAGTGATATCTTTCGGGGTGATATGCAGGGTATCTGCCAAATCCAGCCGTGGCGGCAATACGGCCAGCTGTGCCCATGTGGTCAATTCCGGTTTTTGTCCGGCCAGTGTCAGTGCCTGAGTAATCACCTCTTCTGACAGATTCAGTGCTTGTGCCAGAATTTTAACTGTCAGTGTCCCGCTTTGCAGTGCATCCAGTACCGTACCGGCCTGTTCACCGCAGCGGTTAATCAGGTTATGGAAATCACTGATGTTATACAGTTCAGTAATGGTTCCGGCCGGTGCACCCTGTGACAATGTCTGAAGTTCGGCATTACTGAGTGTAAAGGTGCGAATGACCAATACACGCTGTGCCAGTGCCTGACACCATGCCGCCAATTTTTCCTTGTCGCCGGCCGTCTGCCCTTTTTTGATAATAAGCTTCCTGGCCTCACTGGTGGTGAGTATCCCTGCGGGATGATTGTTATCCAGCCAGCGCAGCAGAGCTTCCCCTGATTCCGTGATGTCCAGTTGCATAGCCGCAGTAATCACCGGTGCCATGGTGGTATACAGCGTTTTTGTATTGGTTTTGTCAATACCACCATTGCGCAGGAGATCCAGCAGGACCTGCATCTCTTTGGTCGGCGCCGCCGGAGATATTTTATCCAGCAGCAGCATCAGTTGTTCAACCGTGATATTTTGTGTATTCAGCCATTGGGTGATCCGGGACAGAAAAGAGAGCATTTTCTGGCGTGTTTTGCCATCTAAAGCGTAAACGTTCATTGAATTGTAAGGGGAAATCTGCAGCAGGGCATCCAGTTGTGCTACTGTCAGGTTGTGCACATCCGCCAGCAGACGAACAAATAACAGACCACGAAGTTTTTCTGTCTTGTTTTCGATAGTTTTGGATTTGTTTTCACGATTTGTGATAACAAGCAGTTGCCACAAGCCGGTATTATCTACCCGGAAAGCGCGTTTCAGGACTTCACGACGCGGGTCTCCGGCATCCGGTTCCATCAGAATATCATCACCACCTAAAGTGTAAGTTACACCATTCAGCGGCGGATTATTAAACAGGCGGTCAAAATGGCTGAGCTGCCCGTCATAGCTGATTCTGCTGATACCGGCGTTACACAGCATTAATGCTGTTTCAGTATCAATACCGTAACGTTTACGGTAAAGCAGCGTTTCGGTGAAACGGCGTAATTCGTATTCGCTTGAATCATTTCTTACGTGGATTAATGCATGTTGTGTTTCGTGCGGGGTCATACCGCTGACTTTTGCCAGACGCAGTGTTTTGTTGAGTCTGAGGAGCCATATACCCGGTTCTGCATTGGGATGGATGGTGAAGGTGGCTGAGGTGTAATGATTTTCGTCGCTGGCAGGTTCTGGTTTTTTTTCTGGTGATGCCGATTTTAGTTTTTTTTTTCTAAAATTTTAGCATCCAGTGTGACGGGGATACTGTAGTGCTCCCCGGCCAGAGGAACAAAACCATTTTTATCTGCCAGATTATTAAACGATTTATTATAGCCTATACTAAAATGCGTCGCGTCTTTTTTGGTTTTCTTTACACTAAAATTAACTAAAAACTGATTACCGCCCTGCGGAATTAAATCAATATAGTCAGCCTGTTTTTCATCACTCTGTGTTTTGGCCAGTTCACTGAATGTAATTTTTCCGCCAGTGTTTATTGCCGGTATTACCAGTTTATTATCGTCGTTATATACATCCGGTGTTGGTAACCGGCCTGTTATTTCGGCAGCAATAAGGGCCTGAATGTCATCTGCCGGAAGCTCATAATAATTGGCCAGCGCATCCAGAGTCATCAGGTCTTTAATCTTAACCTTCGGGAAGTTTCTTTTGAGAGAGTTTTCCAGATCGGAGCCGGTTAATGACTCTGTGTCTTCTGTCAGTATGTTATATAACTTTGGTGAGATACCGGCGTCGTATGCCGCCAGTATGGCAAACTTCGCAGGGTTGCTGAGAATATTATCCGGCAGGACAAAATTCCGCTGTGCCAGGGCATTATGTATTCCCTCAAACGGCGCGTTATACGGGGTTACACCACTGCGGCGGGAGGTCGCCAGGGTTTCATAATATTTGTTTTTGTCTGTCTTACCGGTTTGCGCCATCAGCGCCGTTTCCAGTTGCTCATTAGCCAGTGACAGAGCAGAGATTTCGTTATCCAGATTGTCCTGAGAGAGCACCAGTTTTGCCAGGTCCTGACGGCGCTTATCCAGATTACGGTCACTGTCTTTTGGATGCAGTCCCCGTGCTTCACGGTACAGCTCAGTCAGATAACCGGCAGGGGAAAACATGGAAGAGACGGCGCCGGGTGCGACAAATTTCTCTGCACGCGGCGGAATAATATCATCATAGCCATATGG
The DNA here is from genome assembly GCF_019243775.1 of Morganella morganii. Classification (NCBI taxonomy): domain Bacteria; kingdom Pseudomonadati; phylum Pseudomonadota; class Gammaproteobacteria; order Enterobacterales; family Morganellaceae; genus Morganella; species Morganella morganii. The sequence continues at coordinate 2,391,029 of NZ_CP069157.1, read as the reverse complement.
GGTGGCGCCGTAATAACGGGCAGTATTCATTTCTTTTTTCAGCAGCGGGTTAGCGCGGGTCAGCATCCGGGCGGTATAGAGAATGTTGTTTTGCTTTTCTTTTTGCGCTGCACGGTGTAGTAACTGTGCTTCTTCACGCGATAACCGGCCTGTGTTTTGGCTGCGGATCTCTGCAAGGGACATCGGCATAAAATCTGCCAGTGTCACGGTTGTTTCACCGCTGCGTTGCTGATTCAGTTTTTCAAGAATTCGGGTTATTTGATCCATTGATAATGGCCTCCTAAATATGAAATTTAGTTAATGACATAAGTGTGTACCTTGTAGTACTCCTTAAATTCATTGTTTACCGGTGTTATATTTCTAAAAAAATGAAATCATTGATATATATTACTGAAATTGAGTGTCGGTTTTGGAATGAGGATAGTCAATCAGAACGATTAGCATGATGTGCTGATTTTGATGGAAATTAATTATCTATATGATTATTAATCATAAAAAAAGATATTACGCGAGCGGGAGTAATGAGCTGATTTTATTGTTTTGCTTTTATCATCAATTTTATTTATATAAAAAGTGGTGTCGGTGAAATGACAAAACGAATGCGATCCGTATGGATTATTCGCCGGGCCCGGTTTTTTCTGCGGTAAAATGAACGTTTCTTTGAGTTGAGTGTCTGTAGCATGTAGAATGCTGCCAATAAGTCTATTAACCAGCAATATAGAGTGTTGGCTTTGAGTCCTTACAGGTGTCCAAAGCTAGTTTTATAGGGCATTACAAAGAAGAATTTTATCTTGAAAATCAACCATATACGAAATTTTTCCATTATTGCTCATATCGATCACGGTAAATCCACGTTATCAGATCGCATTATTCAGATTTGCGGCGGCTTATCCGACCGTGAAATGGCAGCGCAGGTTCTGGATTCAATGGATCTGGAACGCGAACGCGGCATTACCATCAAAGCACAGAGCGTGACGCTGGATTACACCGCACAGAATGGTGAAACGTACCAGCTCAACTTTATCGATACCCCGGGACACGTTGACTTTTCTTATGAGGTCTCCCGTTCACTGGCTGCCTGTGAAGGGGCGCTGCTGGTGGTTGATGCGGGGCAGGGGGTTGAGGCGCAGACGCTGGCAAACTGCTATACAGCGATGGAAATGAACCTGGAAGTTGTCCCGGTTCTGAACAAAATTGACCTGCCTGCTGCCGACCCGGAGCGGGTGGCGGAAGAGATTGAAGATATCGTCGGGATTGAAGCCGCCGATGCGGTGCGCTGCTCGGCGAAAACCGGTGTGGGCGTGACCGATGTGATCGAACGCCTGGTACGTGATATTCCGCCGCCGGAAGGTGACCCTGATGCGCCGTTACAGGCACTGATTATTGACTCCTGGTTTGATAACTATTTAGGGGTTGTGTCTCTGATCCGGATTAAAAACGGCACACTGCGCAAAGGCGACAAAATCAAAGTGATGAGCACCGGTCAGGTGTATAACGCCGATCGCCTCGGGATCTTCACACCAAAACAGGTCGATAAAGAGATCCTCAGATGCGGTGAAGCCGGCTGGGTGGTCTGTGCGATTAAAGACATTCTCGGGGCACCGGTCGGCGATACGTTAACCGGCGCACGCGCACCGGCGGATAAACCGCTGCCGGGCTTTAAAAAAGTCAAACCTCAGGTCTATGCGGGTCTGTTCCCGGTCAGTTCTGATGACTATGAAGCTTTCCGTGATGCACTTGGTAAACTGAGCCTCAACGATGCTTCCCTGTTCTATGAGCCGGAAAGCTCTACCGCACTGGGCTTCGGTTTCCGCTGCGGCTTCCTGGGTCTTCTGCATATGGAGATTATCCAGGAGCGTCTGGAGCGTGAATATGACCTCGATCTGATCACCACCGCGCCGACCGTTGTTTATGAAGTGGAAACCACCAGCGGTGAAATCGTCTATGTCGACAGCCCGTCCAAATTGCCGCCGCTCAACAATATTGAAGAGCTGCGCGAGCCGATTGCGGAATGTCATATGCTGCTGCCGCAGCAATACCTCGGTAACGTGATTACCCTGTGTATCGAAAAACGCGGTGTGCAGACCAATATGGTTTATCACGGTAATCAGGTTGCTCTGACCTATGAAATTCCGATGGCGGAAGTGGTGCTCGATTTCTTCGATCGCCTGAAATCCACCTCACGCGGCTACGCATCACTGGATTACAACTTCAAACGTTTCCAGGCGTCTGACATGGTGCGTGTTGATATCCTTATCAACAGTGAGCGGGTGGATGCACTGGCACTGATTACGCACCGCGATAATTCTATGTACCGCGGCCGTGAGCTGGTGGAGAAGATGAAAGACCTGATCCCTCGTCAGCAGTTTGATATCGCGATCCAGGCTGCCATCGGTATGCATATTATTGCGCGTTCAACAGTGAAACAGCTGCGTAAAAACGTTCTGGCGAAATGCTACGGCGGTGACGTCAGCCGTAAGAAGAAACTGTTGCAGAAACAGAAAGACGGTAAGAAACGCATGAAACAGGTCGGTAACGTTGAGTTACCGCAGGAAGCGTTTTTAGCCATTCTCCATGTCGGCAAAGATTAATCATTCAGCAGGTTGTAAGGAGACATAATGGCGAACACCTTTGCGCTGATCCTGACCCTGGCAACGTTGGTTACCGGGATCATCTGGGCGGTGAATAAATTTAAAATTCAGCCGGCCCGTAAGAAAAAACTGGCGCGCATGGCGGAGCTGACTGAAGGAACCATGGATCAGGCCCATCTGGCTGAGACTGTGGCCAAACCGGGCTGGGTGGAAGGTACCGCATCCCTGTTCCCGGTGCTGGCGATTGTCCTGATCGTGCGCTCATTTATTTATGAGCCGTTCCAGATCCCGTCCGGGTCCATGATGCCGACGCTGTTAATCGGCGACTTTATGCTGGTGGAAAAATACGCGTACGGGTTAAAAGACCCGATCACGCAGACCACCCTGATCAAAACCGGGGAGCCGAAGCGCGGTGATATTGTCGTGTTTAAATATCCGGAAGATCCGCGTGTCGATTATGTCAAACGTGTGATTGGCCTGCCGGGCGATAAAGTTGTTTATGACCCGTATGCCAAAGAGTTACAGGTCTATCCGGGCTGTACCAAAGACCAGAGCAGCTGTGAAACCCTGCCGGTCACCTATGGTCAGGAGTATGAAAGCGAGTGGGCTATCCGCTGGGAAAAATCCCCGCTGGGCGGCTCCTTTATGAGTGGCGGCGCACGTCAGTTCCCTATCGAAGATGATATGGAAGTCGGTTATCGTCGTCAGGCGGAACGGATTGAAAACCTGGGGCCGGTTGCTCACCATATTCTGACTGTTCCGGAAATCACCCCGGACAGCATCAGCGGGCAGCGCCTGTTCCGTCAGCCGGGATTACCGGAGTACACCTGGGTGGTGCCGGAAGGGCATTACTTTATGATGGGTGATAACCGCGATAACAGTGCGGACAGCCGCGTCTGGGGATTTGTGCCTGAGCAAAACCTGGTCGGCCGTGCAAGCTTTATCTGGTTAAGCCTTGAAAAACAGGAAGGTGAATGGCCTACCGGTCTGCGCCTGAGCCGTTTCGGACGGATAGAATAGAAAAAACAGAATTTGCTGAGCATTACCTGTAATCACAGTGTAGAATATGCCCCGCAAAATGATTGGCTCCCCGGTATACGGGGAGCCAGTGCAAACGCAACAGTTTTGTATCGCGGCTTTTCGCGGCTACAGGTCTGTTGCGTGTGCGTTTTATAAACATCCTAATTTTTGGTCGCACATGAACCCGATAGTGATAAACCAGCTGCAGCGAAAACTCGGCTATACTTTTACCCGTCAGGACTTATTAATGCAGGCACTCACTCACCGCAGTGCCAGCAGCAAACATAACGAACGCCTGGAATTTCTCGGCGATTCTATTTTAAGTTTTGTTATTGCCAATGATTTATATCACCGCTTCCCGAAAGTGGATGAAGGGGATATGAGCCGGATGCGCGCCACACTGGTGCGCGGAAATACCCTGGCGGAACTGGCCCGCGAATTTAACCTCGGCGAATGTCTGCGCCTGGGGCCCGGGGAACTGAAAAGCGGCGGCAGCCGCCGTGAATCGATCCTCGCGGATACCGTCGAAGCCCTGATTGGCGGGATTTTTCTCGACAGTGATATTCAGACAATTGAGCGGATTATCCTCAGCTGGTATGAATCCAGACTGAACGAAATCTCGCCCGGGGATAAACAAAAAGACCCGAAAACCCGGTTACAGGAATACCTTCAGGGGCGGCATCTGCCTCTGCCGAACTACCTGGTTGTTCAGGTAAAAGGTGAAGCTCACGATCAGGAGTTCACCATTCACTGCCAAATCAGCGGTGTTGAACAGCCGGTAAAAGGAACCGGTTCCAGCCGCCGGAAAGCCGAACAGGCCGCGGCGGAACAAGCATTAATTTTGTTGGAGCTTGAATGAGCGAAGAAAACACCTATTGCGGCTTTGTCGCGATAGTCGGACGTCCCAATGTGGGCAAATCCACCTTACTGAACCAGTTACTGGGGCAGAAAGTCTCTATTACCTCGCGGAAACCGCAGACCACGCGGCACCGCATTATGGGGATCGATACACAGGATAATTACCAGATTATCTATGTGGATACCCCGGGGCTGCATATTGAGGAGAAACGGGCAATCAACCGCCTGATGAACCGTGCGGCCAGCAGCTCCATCGGTGATGTTGAGCTGGTGATTTTCATGGTTGAAGGTACCAACTGGACGCCGGATGATGAGATGGTACTGAATAAAGTCCGCTCTCTGCGCTGCCCTGTACTGCTTGCCATCAACAAAGTGGACAACGTGGAAGATAAAACCAAACTGCTGCCGCATATTGCGTTCCTCAGCCAGCAGATGGATTTCCTCGACGTGGTGCCGCTCAGTGCAGAGAAGAAAATGAACGTCGATACCATTGCGAACATTGTGCGTCAGCATATTCCGCAGGCGCCGTTCCACTTCCCGGAAGATTACATCACTGACCGTTCACAGCGTTTTATGGCCTCTGAAATCATCCGTGAAAAACTGATGCGTTTCCTCGGCGATGAACTGCCGTACTCGGTGACTGTGGAAATCGAACAGTTTGTTGTGCAGGACAACGGCGTATTTCAGATCAACGGTCTGATCCTCGTTGAGCGCGAAGGCCAGAAAAAAATGGTTATCGGCAACAAAGGCAGCCGTATCAAAACGATCGGGACTGAATCCCGTATTGATATGGAACGCCTGTTTGATGCCCGTGTTCACCTCGAACTGTGGGTGAAAGTCAAAGCCGGCTGGGCAGATGATGAACGTGCTCTGCGCAGCCTGGGTTATGTTGACGACCTGAAGTAACGCACCAATGGACGGCTGGCAGCGCGCATTTGTACTCCATAGTCGCCCTTACAGTGAAACCAGCCTGATGCTGGATGTGTTCACTGAACAGGAAGGGCGGCAGCGCCTGCTGGCGAAAGGGGCACGCCGCCGCCGTTCCGGTCTCAAAGGGGCATTACAGCCCTTTACGCCGCTTCTGATCCGCTGGGGCGGGCGCGGGGAACTGAAAACCCTGCGTGATGCGGATCCTATCTCCCTTGCATTACCTCTGAGCGGTACCGTCCTTTACAGCGGCCTGTATATCAATGAGCTGCTCTCCCGTGTGCTGGCTAACGGCGTCACCTATTCCGCCCTGTTTTTTGATTATCTGCGCTGCCTTCAGTATCTCGCGGCCAGTGACACCACACCGGAGCAGGCACTGCGTCAGTTTGAGCTGGCACTGCTGCACCATATCGGCTACGGCGTGGACTTTCTCCACTGTGCGGGCAGCGGACAGGAAGTCTCTGATACCATGACGTACCGCTACCGTGAGGAAAAAGGCTTTATCGCCAGCCTGGTGATGGATAACAGCAGTTTCACCGGCCGTGAACTGAAAGCACTTGCCGCCAGGGAATTCCCGGATGCGGAAACTTTACGTGCCGCCAAACGCTTCACCCGCATCGCTTTAAAACCCTATCTCGGCGGAAAGCCATTGAAAAGCCGCGAATTATTTCGTCAATTTGTGCGCCCGCCGTTGGTTTCAAAGGAAATGGCCGCAGTGGTTCCTCTTCGTCTGAAAAAGGTTAAACTGAATAACAAAAGTTACCCGGAGGATGATAAAAAATGAGTGAAGTTTTATTGGGTGTAAACATTGACCACATTGCAACTGTCCGTAATGCACGCGGCACCAACTATCCTGACCCGGTTCAGGCGGCATTTGTCGCAGAGCAGGCGGGGGCGGAAGGTATCACTGTGCATCTGCGCGAAGACCGCCGTCATATCACCGACCGTGATGTGGAACTGCTGAGACAAACCATTCAGACCCGTATGAACCTGGAAATGGCGGTCACTGATGAAATGGTCGATATCGCCTGCCGTATCAGACCGGCATTCTGCTGTCTGGTACCGGAAAAGCGTCAGGAAGTTACTACGGAAGGCGGTCTGGATGTTGCCGGTCAGAAAGAAAAAATCGCCCGTGCGGTGAAACGTCTGACTGAAGCCGGAATTAAAGTCTCCCTGTTTATCGACCCTGACCATACCCAGATTGATGCTGCGGACGATGTCGGCGCGCCGTTTATTGAGATCCACACCGGTGCTTATGCGGACGCGGAAACGTCTCAGGAAGAAGACAAAGAATTTATCCGTATCAAAGATGCGGTTGCCTATGCGGCTGGTAAGGGCCTGAAAGTGAATGCCGGACACGGTCTGAACTATCACAACGTCCAGCGTGTTGCGGCACTGCCGGCGATTTATGAGCTGAATATCGGCCATGCGATCATCGGCCGTGCGGTCTTCAGCGGACTGGCTGCTGCTGTTGCGGATATGAAAACCCTGCTGCGGGAAGCCCGTCGTTAATGGCAATTGTCGGCATTGGTACAGATATTGTTGAAATAAGTCGTATTGAAGCGGTTATCGGGCGTTCCGGCGACCGCTTTGCAAAACGGATCCTCAGTGACGCGGAATGGGACGTGTACCGGCAGCATAAACAGCCGGTGCGCTTTCTGGCCAAGCGGTTTGCGGTTAAAGAAGCGGCATCCAAAGCACTGGGCACCGGGATCCGTCAGGGGCTGGCGTTTAACCAGTTTGAAGTCAGTAATGATTCACTCGGCAAACCTAATCTGACCTTTCTCGGCTATGCCGGAGAACTGGCTGCCGCCCGTGAAGTCACACACTACCATGTCTCTATTGCCGACGAGCGTCATTACGCTTGTGCTACGGTTATTCTCGAAACAAACACCTGAAATTGCGCCCTCTGCGGGCGCATCATTACGCTTAAATCTTATCGGCGTGATACATCAGCACAAACTTATCCCACAGCATTTCCTGTGTTTCGGTATGCTCAGGATCGATAATAATGGTGTTGGTAATCGGACAGACTGACTGGCAGGTCGGTTTATCATAATGCCCGACACACTCAGTACATAAATCAGGATTAATTTCATAGATAGAATCCCCCATTGAAATTGCTTCATTAGGGCACTCAGGTTCGCACATATCGCAGTTTATGCAACGTTCGGTAATCAGTAACGCCATAGTCGCTATCACCATATAAATTATTTAAAATTCAGTAACTTATATCTTGCACTTATACGTTACTCTCTGCCGCTTCCGGCAGTGTTCCCGGAACTGATTATAGCGGCTTTTATCGGTTGGTAACACCCGGTAAAGCTGTTACAGATGACAGTATGCCCAAAAATTTCCGGAACGGAGATAAAGTGGCCTTAAAAGCTGAGTTGTGCACAGAATTAAATTAATGTACCGGTATACTGAGTCAGGACATGATTTTCATCATAGATGTACATTTTCAGGGAACAGAGACATGGATGAGCTGGTGAAGAAAAAATATAATATAGCGTTCTCGGTATTATTGCTGATTGTGCTATCTGCTGTTTATATATGGTTATCGGTAGTGTACTTTTCAGACTATATAAATAAAAAAGATATTATCAAGGTTCATATTGGTCAGTTTTTTATACTTTCTGTACCATTGTTACTGTACTTTGCATCAGGCAGTATCATGATTTTTTTAAATAAAGAAAAATTTCTTAAAAAGCATAAATTTTTCAAAGTGTTATTTTATATATTCCTTTCTTTGGCTATTTTTTCATTTTATTTTATTAATAATCGGTCCGATGTACATGGATAAAAAACTTATATCTGAGGGATATATCGAATGCCCGAAAGCCTCATTCAGGTCATCAACGGTTTATGTTGCTGATACTGGTTTGTGCAAAAAATAACAGGGAGTGTATTCCCTGTTATTTTTTCAGATCACAGATTATCATCAATCAATATTTGTGGTGTCAGTCGCACAGACTCTCAGGCGATGTCCGTCGGGGTCGGTTGCCACGAAAGTGTAGCCGAAATCCAGCATTGCGGGTTTCATAATAATCTTCGCATCCAGTTCACTCCATTTGCGAAAAATCACATCAACTTCCCGGTTACTGATATCTGACATGCATATTTCCGTACCGCCAATATGTGGTTGTGGTGCAGGGTCGATACCGGATTTTGCCTGAAGTCCTAATATCATATCGTCCGATAAGGCAAAAACAGAAAATTCACTGTATTGTTCAACAGGCTCTGCATTAAGAAGTCTGGTGTAAAAACGGGTACTTTTCTCAACGTCGCTGACGTACAGAATAATGCTGTTTGGTTTAAACATGCTGCCTCCTGTGGTTTTTCATATCATAGCCCCGTTGAATGACAGAAATTGTCAGCAGTGATAAATCCGGAATAGTGCCACCGGGGTTACCTGTGTATTTTTATAAAAAAATAATAATGATCTGATGTGATTGGTAAATCATTATTTTGATGTTATTTGTTTTTCCGGAATAAAGGGCCGAAGTATTGCTGTGGCTTTATTATTTATTGCCGGAAGTGTAACATTTGCAGAATAAAATATATTGTAACAGTGAAAAAATTATCTTGCACAGTTGTGGCAGGAATTGCTGACACAATTTATATCGGTATGAATCAACAGAACAGGGACTTCCTGTATATTCTTCACTCAAAGCAACAGGTATGCAATGAAAAATATCAACACATTGAAGTCAATCACAAATCAGGGAACCGGTAAATTTGTATTGCTCAGCATATTAACTGCGGGTATTTATCCGATAATGTGGGCCTGAAAAAATACTGATGCCTTTAATTCAGAGCTGAAAATGAAACCATTTGAAAGTTCAGTGTTCATTTATCTGGCGATTGCAATGGGGGTGTCTTTATGGATGTATTCAGCTTTATGAGTGATGCCTATAATTACGGGTATATCGCTGAATCAAACAATATTTATGATATATTGGGTACTATCATCACAATCGGGATGACTGTTTTCTGGATTGTCTGGGCATTTAAGATGAAGAGCGCTTTAGAATATTATGCAGCAAAAGAATTCGGCATTTCTCTGCGTCTTAACGGATTCTGGACATTTTTATTTCAATACTTCTATATCAACTACTGCATGAATGCGCTGGAAGAAGATTTTGCCAAGGAAAAAATGCTGGCAGATGTCCGGAGTAACTACTCAAATAACAGTACGGATGATGATGAAAATAAAAATTAATTTACTGTTACCTCTGTGCCTGCTTCTTTCAGCGCCGGCGCTGGCGGTTGACGAATAAATACGCTGTTAATTCCTGCCTCTGAAAACGGGCTGTTAATCTGTGATAGCGGCCCGTTTATTTCAGCTACTTCCCTCAGATGCACATGTTTAAATCAGTGATTTATACCCGTTCAGTAAATAAGGCGCCAAATGCCAGACCGTATCATTATCGGTAAATTGCACATTCATTTTCAGCATCATATTTTCTGACAGGCAGAACGGGAAGAAATGATATAAGTGCATGACAAACATAAAGGCATCGCCGGTATTGTCATATTTATGCGGATCAAGAGTCATTGTCAGATCCAGACAGCGGTAAGGTTTTCCCCGGACAAGGCGGTCATCCAGTACTGAATCAACCGCGTGAATACCGCTCAGCAGCTGGTTTATCTGTTTGCAGCGCTGCCGGTCTGTATCCTGATACAGCACATAGTCGCTGATCAGCTGTTTTACCGAATCCACTGACGACAGCATAAAGCTGTTGGCACTGTAGTGTGACAGCAGATTCCAGTAAGCGTGATTATCCGTTATCGGCGGGTAGCACGGCGTGCATTGTGTGATGCCGGTGGCTTCCAGCAGATCCGGCAGCAGCGGGCGGAATATGATTATGACATCTCCGGGCACAGAACCGGCGGCCACTCCTGGCCACATTCATTAAAAATTATTTTAAAAACCATAACTATTTTGATAAATAACAAGTCTGCTTTGTGGTCACCATGTTACGGTCGGATAAATATTGGCCAGGCGGGAGCGGGATATGCCTTATTTATTCTTAACGCTGGCGGCGTGTTTCTGGGGCGGGAACTATGTTGTCGGGCATCTTTTGGTGACAGAAGCCGACCCGGTGATTTTATCGCAACTGCGCTGGCTGGTGACGGCGGTTTTACTGATGACGCTGTATTTCAGTCAGGTGAAACAGCAGTGGGAATTCATGAAAAAGGCAAAAGGGATAATTCTGTTTCTGTCATTATGCGGACAGGTTTTATTCCCGGTCACATTGTATATTGGTCTGCAATATACCACAGCACTTAATGCTGCTATTTATATGTCGGCAACGCCGTCAATTGTTTTACTGATCAATGCGCTGGTGTTTAAAGAAAAAATTCAGGGGAAAAATTATATCGGCGTATTATTGAGTACGTTAGGTGTGATTTATCTGATATTTAAAGGTAATCTGAATTTTTCAGAAGTGATCAGTCATCTGAATAAAGGAGATTTGTGGGCACTGGGGTCCGCCATCAGCTGGGCGTTGTATTGTGCTTTTTTAAGACTGAAACCCCGTGAGGTGAAAGGTAATGCATTTGTGGCCATCAGCTCGGTGACCGGCAGCCTGATGATGTTACCAATACTGATTATTTATCTGTTTTCACATGATTTTCAGATCAGCAATATGGGAAATTATGCCTCGCCGCTGTTTATATCCGGGCTTGCCTATCTGGTTATTTTTCCGTCTTGGCTATCATACCTGCTGTGGAATAAAGGTATCCTGACTATCGGTGCAACAAGAGGGGAGATTTTCTCTCACCTGATCCCACTGAGTGGCGGTTTCTTTGGTGTTCTTTTCCTCAGTGAAAAATTACACAGTTTCCATTTTTTAAGTGGTGCTTTAATTATTTCCGGAATTTATTTTTGTTCTTCTGCGAAAAAACAGGGGTAAAGTAAAGGGGGATGATGCTTGTTATTTTTTATTTATTTCCATTGGTAAATAATAATGGAGTGTCATTAATCCCGATTATTTTAAAAATTAATATCACAGGCGGCCGGGTGCCGGGACATAAAAATCCATCTCCTATGATAAAGAAACTGGCCACATCGGTACTGGTACAATCAAATACTAAAAAACAAACCAGAGCGATATTGAAACTCTGGCCTCTGATGTACTGAAAAGTGATCAGTATGATGAAAAAGCCAAAGCTTTTGCGGCATTGGAACTGTCTCAGGCTAATAAAGAACGATTCAGTCCGTGTAAGTAATGTGTTATTTAATAACAGTCAGTAATTAAAATTGAAGTGTAAGATAAATAATGAAATTATTTTTTATTGAAGAGGGGTGATAGGTAATGTCTGATTATATTGTCGCTGTGAATAATAAATAAGACCACGGATTAGTTAGCATGAATACCGGTATATACGGATTATTCTCTGTTTTTCATGATGTAAAAAAGGAATTCTTGATTAAGATTTAAATAATATGGAGTATATATGCACATACCATGACGTTATCTGTAAACCTGTGTGTCGCTATATGACTTTTTTATTGATAAGGATATCCGTATGAAAGAATTATCTGTTCGTGAGTGTGACGCTGTCATCGGCAGCGGAATCGCTGATTTTCTCCGGCCGGGAAGCGGTGATGTTTCTCCGTCGGTAACACCGGAAAAAACCGGTGGTCAGTTGATTATCGGCGGGGGAATCGGTCTGGGCTTCGGGGGATTCCCGTTTATCGTCGGTGTTTTCATTGGCGGGATCATTAAAATTCCCCGCTGATACAAAGATAATAAATAAGGTCACTGCGGTGACCTTTTTTGTGCCCGGAAGAAAGTGAAAAGAATAAAAAAACCCGGACACAAAACGTGACCGGGCGGAAAGGATATAGGTATGATAATCATGAACAGTATGGAAAGTTCATGTGTGTATAATAAAGGGAGCTGTCTAAACAAAAGCACAACACAAGGCCGTTACAGGGAAACTGGTGGCAGGTGTTGTTTTATACGGTGTCACACCATAACCGCTTCCGGGAGACTGCTGTGTATTTTGTTCTTACGGCACGGTGGCTTGTCCGCCGGTACAGGAAGCCGCGCTGACGGGGAAAAAATCCTGCTGCTGTCAGTCGTCCGGGGATAAAAAAATACCCGCACAGGTTAGTGTGCGGGTAAATCATGTCAGAACGTGTACCTGCACAGTCAGGAGCAGGTCAGTAATGTGAATATCAATTAATTAAAATTGCTTATCAATATAGTCGCTGTACGGAAGATGTACAGCATAAAAATGTATTTACGGTTATTTTTAGTATTTACACGTAGTTGTTTATATCAGGCCGGGTTTATGTGTTGCGACGTGATTTATCCAGCAAATACAATATATTGACAGGGTGTTGATCAGGTTTTTTCGCGGGAAATAAAAAATTCTCTGAACAAACGAAACCGGTTCAGAGGCGTCAGGCGTTACTTTCAGCTTGGTAACATCTTAAAGATAGTTAAATTATATGAATTAGTCAAAAAATGACTGATCAAAAAAATGTACTTTTGCCGGGAAGGAAAGGGAGAACAGAGTATTGCACAGCATCATAAATAAAAACGCCTTTCAGTTTTGATATAACACTGAAAGGCGTTCAGAGAGACAATACGTCTGCGTTCATTTAATCATCCCATTTCGGGCTCATGACGGTGGCAAACAGACAGGATAAGATAATAAATCCGAGTGTCAGTAAAAACATATATTCTCCTTAATATAACTTTAGTCTGATCCGATAAACATTCTCCGGCGGAAGGTAATAAATCATAATGTGTCTTCACTGACTGATTCTACCTGATAAAGCCGGTAACTCAATGAAAGAAAACTGATTTATTGTCATGATTTGTCATCTTTGTCCGGGGTGTGCTGACAAAGAATAAAGTATGTAAATAAAAACAGCAGAAATGAAAATATCCGTCGCAGCAAAAAAAAGAGTGGCAATAAGATATAAAGGTTGTACATTGTCAGCATGATGAATAATAAAATTCCAGGCTGTTTATCACACAATGCTTTCTGGTGGCGCACAACATGCGGCGCCGGTTTTGTTATTCAGTTTTAATTGCAAAAATCGCCGCCGGAGTGCGGCGATTTCATTTCAGACATATTGCATTCACCCCGGCGGCCTCTGATCACAATAAAAGAGGAAATCGTATGTCTGTTCATCACACCCAATCCGTTATTCTGACCGGCGACCGTATCACCGGGCCGTTACACCTCGGACACTATACCGGCTCGCTGCAACAGCGGGTCAGACTTCAGCATTCTGCCGTGCAGTATATTCTGATGGCGGATATGCAGGGACTGACGGATAACGGTGCGCAACCCGAAAAAGTAAACCGTTATTTTTATGATGTAGCGGCGGATTACCTGGCGGCAGGCATCGATCCCGCCCGTTCGGTGATTTGTCTGCAATCGGCGCTGCCCGCACTGGCTGAACTGACACTGCTGTATCTCAATCTGGTGACCGTTTCCCGGCTGGAGCGGAATCCGACGGTTAAACAGGAAATCATTCAGAAGCAGTTCTCCCGTACACTGCCGGCCGGATTTCTGATTTATCCGGTCAGCCAGGCGGCGGATATCACTGCGTTTAAAGCTGATCTGGTGCCGGTCGGGGAAGATCAACTGCCGATGATTGAACAAACCAATGAGATTGTCAGCAAAATCAATCATGTTACCGGGCAGGAATTACTGGTTCACTGCCGTGCTGAAGTCGGTAAAACCGGCCGCCTGCCGGGGATTGACGGTAACGGTAAGATGTCCAAATCACTGGGAAATGCCATTAATCTCTCTGTCAGTGCGGATGACCTGACGCGTGCCGTCAATGCTATGTTTACCGATCCGCAGCATCTGCGGGTGTCTGATCCCGGCCGGATTGAGGGCAATGTGGTGTTTGCGTATCTTGATGCGTTTCATCCGGATACAGCCCTGGTTGCTGAGATGAAAGCCCGTTATCAGGCGGGCGGTTTAGGCGACAGGGAGTGCAAATCAGTGCTGAACGAATGCCTGCAGGCACTGCTGGCACCGATCCGTGAGGAGCGGGCGCGGCTGATGGCGGATAAACCTTATCTGCTTTCGGTTATCCGCCGCGGGACAGAAAAAGCGCGGGAAGTGACACAGCAGACGCTGGATCAGGTAAAAAGAGGAATGGGGCTGCTTATTTTTTGAACCGCATTTTTTGCGGATTATGCTGAATAAGCAGGATGCGATTGATTCCCGTTTGCGGGAGGTCTACTATATGAACCATATCTGTTTTATATATGGTTTATCAGTTAAGGATTTCACGTGGGTATTGTTAAAATCTCCGATGAATTACATGAATATCTGCGCCGGGCGAGCACAGTGATGTCGCGCTCTATCAATGCTCAGGCAGAATTCTGGATCAAAATCGGAATGCAGGCTGAAATGAATCCGGATAAAACCTTCACAATGCTTGTCAGCGAAATGCTGGAAAAAGAGTCTGTCAGCCGGAAAGGAGAACAGCATGAGTAGTATCGTTATAAAAACACCTGAAGAAATTGAGCTGATGCGGGAATCAGGCCGTCTGCTGGCAAGCGTTTTTGCCATGCTGGACGATTTCATTAAACCGGGTGTTTCCACGCTGGCGATTAATGACAAAGTTGAAGATTATATTGTGAATACCCTTCAGTCACGCCCTGCCAGTAAAGGACAGTACGGGTTTCAGTATGTGCTGAATACCTCGCTGAATGAAGTGGTGTGCCACGGCGTTCCGAAAGCGGACGAACTGGTGAAAGATAAAGATATCATTAACGTGGATATCACACTGGAAAAGAACGGCTTTATTGCCGATTCCAGTAAAATGTATGTGATGCCGGAAGCATCGCCGCTGGCCCGTAAACTGGTGAAAACCACCTATGATGCCATGTGGGAAGGTATTCAGCAGGTGAAACCGGGCGCGACGCTGGGGGATATCGGTTCAGCTATTCAGCATTACGCGGAATCACGCGGCTACAGCGTGGTGCGCGAGTATTGCGGTCACGGTATCGGCCGTGAGATGCATGAAGCCCCGCAGGTGCTGCACTATGGTGTGCGCGGTAAAGGAACGGAACTGAAAGAGGGGATGACCTTTACCATCGAACCGATGATTAACCAGGGCGGCGCGAAAATCAAAACCAAAAAAGATGGCTGGACGGTGGTGACGCGGGATAAAAAATTATCCGCGCAGTCCGAACACACCATTCTGGTGACCGCGACCGGCTATGAAGTGTTAACTCTGCGTGCGGATGAAACATTACGCTGATTTTTATCTGTATAAACAACAGAGTGTGCAAAGCCCGGCTGCGACCGGCTTTTTTTATCAGAGCAGATCAGGCCTTCAGAAAGCGCAGAAACTGTTCATACAGCACGCCGCCCAGCGTCTGTGCGGTGTAGTGTCCGGACTGCGGCAGGGTATCCACCGCCGCATGCATACCGTGATAAATAATCATGGCCGTGATATCCGGATGTGCCACCCGCCAGTGACTGTGCTTCTCACCTTCCGCAATCAGGGCAAGCAGCTGATTCAGCACTGCATTTTCATGGTCATTGCCCTGCTGGTGAAATCCCTGATGGAACAGGACATCATGCAGTTCCTGTTTTTCAGTATAGGCCGTGACAGAACGATCACACCAGGCTGCCAGTCTGGCATCCGCATCACCTGCCGCACAGGCATCCATCGCCTGCTGAGTCTGTGACAGAAACCAGTCCATATAACGGTGGCGTAATGCCTCGTAAATGTCCGGTTTGGCGGCAAAATAGTGGTAATAGGTTCCCTTGGCGACACCGGCCCGCGCCACAATGTCACTGACCGTAGTGGCATCAAATCCCTTTTCGAGAAACAGTGATTCGGCGGCATCCATCAGTTCATTGATCCGGACATCGGCAGGTTTAAAACGGGGTTTGTGTTCTGCTGACTGAGTCATAAACGTGCCTTGTATAACGGAAAACCCTCATTATGCCATTTCCGGGGTATGAAGGCGAAAAAAATGCGCAAATGAAATACGTTCTCATTTTGATTGACCGTCGGTCAGTCAATGTGTATTCTGCCTCTGTGAAAGGAGAACACTATGAACAGACTTCGTTATTTTGCCGTTACTACCGCGATTTGCCTGGGTACTTTTATGGCAACGCTGGATATCAGTATCGTGAATGTGGCACTGCCGGCCATTCAGCATGATTTGGATGCACCGATGGTGTCATTACAGTGGCTGATAGATGCTTATACATTGTGCTTATCCGCCCTTATCCTGTCCGCCGGTCCGCTGAGTGACCGTTACGGGCGCAAAAAGATGTGGCTGGCGGGAGTACTGATTTTTACCTTTGGCTCACTGCTTTGTGCACTGGCGGATACGCTGCCGTTGCTGCTATCAGGACGGGTGGTACAGGGGATAGCGGCGGCGTTACTGATCCCCGGAGCCTTGTCGCTGATCACGCATACTTTTGCGGATAATCAGCAGCGGATCCGTGTGATTGGTATCTGGTCATCGGTCAGTGCGCTGTCACTGATTACCGGACCGATCCTCGGCGGCGTGCTGGTGCATACCACCCGCTGGGAAGGCATTTTTCTGATCAATATTCCGGTTGGTATAATCACGTTTCTGCTCGGGCAGTACGGCATCCGTGAAAGTGCGGATCCGGAGAAAGCGGCGTTTGATCCGGCAGGGCAGTTACTCAGTATCGCAGCGCTGGGCTGTGTGACATACGGGCTGACAGAGGCGGGTATTCATGGCTGGCTGCATCCGCTGACGCTGTTAACTGTCACCGGCGGAATTATTTTTCTTTTATTATTTCTGTACACCGAAAGCCGGGTGGCAAAACCGCTGCTGCCGCTGGCGGATTTCGGACGCCGCGAGTATCTGCACTATAATCTGGCCTCGTTTGTGATTGGTTTTGCGGCTTACACCAATGTGTTTTTTATCGCGCTGTTTTTACAGAAAGCGCAGGGCTGGAATGCCCTTGAAGCAGGATGGCGGATGTCGCCGGAATTTATCGCCATGGCGCTGTTTGCATTCTCTTTCGGGCGGATCGCCCGCAAACTGAGTATCCGGCTGATCCTCGGCACCGGTCTGCTGCTGACCGCAGCGGCCTGCGGGCTGATGACTTTACTGACGCCGTATACGCCGTATCCGCTGACAGGGCTGATGCTGTTTATGCTCGGCACCGGTATGGGATTATCGATTCCCGCCACCGGGGCGCTGATTATGCATGCCGCTGATCCGGCGCGTTCCGGCGTGGCATCGGCGACACTGAATATGATGCGCCAGACCGGTATGACGCTGGGGGTGGCACTGCTTGGTACACTGATGATACAGCGGGCGGTCAGTATTGCGCAGCACCGTCAGCTGCCGTCTGCAGAGCAGCTTATTACCGGCGCACTGAGCGGAGAACTGACAGTTGCCGTGCAGAATACAGTTTATGAAGCCTTTGCGGGCGGGTTTAATCTGGCAATGGCAGGCGCAGCATTATCGGCAGTATGGGTATTTATCCTGATATTTTATCCCCGCGGCCGCAAAATGCCGCAGGAAAACGGGAAAATAACCTTATAACAGAGTGGGTATATCCGTGGCATGTATTTTGTGATTTATTAATCTGAACACAAAATAATAAAAATCAGCAGTAAATTTGCACACACCACGGAGGCGTTATGTTTGAAAATCTGGGCATACTGAATATCGGTACTTATATTATCGGCGTTATTTTTATTATCCTTGTGCCGGGGCCGAACTCACTGTATGTCCTTAAATCCAGTGCGACATTCGGATATAAAAAAGGTTACCAGGCCGCACTGGGCGTATTTACCGGTGATGCGGTACTGATCATGTTGTCATTTCTGGGCGTGGCCTCAGTGATTAAAGCCTCTCCGGCATTATTTACCGCCGTGCGTTACCTCGGTGCTGCGTATTTATTGTATCTGGGACTGAAAATCCTCTATGCCACTTTTATGCAGAAGAAGGGGCATCATGAGGATAAGCCGCTGAAAGCGGAAAATGCCTTTAATAAAGCCCTGATCCTGAGCCTGACAAACCCGAAAGCGATTCTGTTTTATGTCTCTTTCTTTATCCAGTTTATTGATTTTAATTATTCTCATCCGGCGGTGAGTTATGGCGTGCTGGCGCTGATTCTGGAAACGGTCAGTTTTTTGTATCTCTCCTTTTTAATTTACAGCGGCACTAAATTATCACAGTTCTTCCGCCACAAAAAACAGGCGGCAAAAGTGGGCAACAGCACCATCGGACTGTTTTTTATGGGCTTTGCCGCCAAACTGGCGCTGTTTACGGCGTAAAGAAACTGCCTGCCTGACAAAAGTGACGCTATACTGTGCCTGATTTTAAATAAGCAGGTATCCACGTGACTGACAGTACAACACCTTATAATAATGATGAATTCTGGATGAGGCAGGCGCTGGCGCTGGCAGAAGAGGCGGCGCTGGCCGGAGAGATCCCGGTCGGGGCTGTGCTGGTGAAAGATAATCAGCGCATTGCCGGTGGTTTCAATCAGCCGATCCTCAGCCATGACCCGACAGCCCACGCTGAAATTGTTACGTTGCGCGGGGCCGGGGCGGTGCTGGAAAATTACCGTCTTACCGATGCCACACTGTATGTCACCCTCGAACCCTGCATGATGTGTGCCGGGGCACTGATCCACAGCCGGATCAAACGTCTGGTGTACGGCGCGGCAGAGCCGAAAACCGGTGCTGCGGGGTCATTTATTGATTTGCTGACCTTACCGCGTCTCAATCATTATATGGAAGTGACAGGGGGCGTGCTGGGGGAGGAGTGTTCGGCAATGCTCAGTGAATTTTTCCGCCACCGCCGTGCGGAGAAAAAAGCCCTGAAAAAACAGCATGCGGAAAGTCAGAAATCAGAGAATGAGTGATCAGTTTGGTGCGGCAGAGGTCAGAATCTCTGCCGTTTCTTCCTGCGGCTGCTGTAACAGCAGCTCTTCCTGATGTAAATCGAGATAGCCCTGTAAACTGAGCTGGTAACGACGCACCCCTTCCACATAGCGGTAAG
This sequence comes from Morganella morganii, assembly GCF_019243775.1. NCBI lineage: Bacteria > Pseudomonadati > Pseudomonadota > Gammaproteobacteria > Enterobacterales > Morganellaceae > Morganella > Morganella morganii. The sequence goes on along the minus strand of NZ_CP069157.1, from coordinate 2,371,630 downwards.
CTTCGTAACCGCGCGCATAGCCGTACGGCAGAGACTGATAATAGGCTTTTTTGCTCAGCAGCGGCAGACGGGATTTCACATCCAGCCAACTGTCCGGATCCGCCCCCTGCATCTCGGTCAGTTTGCGGACATCCAGCATATGACCGTAGCCCATATTATAAGCGGCGAGGGCAAACCAGATTTTTTCATCATCGGGGATGGAATCCGGCAGTTTGTCCATCAGGTAATTTATATATGTCCCGCCGCCCTTGATGCTCTGCTCCGGGTCAAGGCGATCCTCAATCCCGAAGAAATCCGCCGTCGGCCGGGTCAGCATCATAATGCCGCGCACGCCGGTCGGTGAGGTGGCGGTCGGGTTCCAGTGTGATTCCTGCCAGGCTATCGCAGCCAGTACCTGCCAGTCCATTTTCCCCGCGTACTTTTCAAACAGCGGGCGGTAAGTGGCCAGTTGGGTGTTGATGGCATTAATAAAGGTTTTGGTATCCACATAATTAAACTGATTCATGTGGCTGAAATACTTCTCTTCCAGACGCGCCAGGGTGTCGGTTTCCCGTGTCTGGTTGAAAAAATCGAGCAGGGCGGCATTCAGGCTGCTGTCTTCACTGCGTTTCAGATACCAGGTCAGCGGCTGGTTTTCTGTGACCTCAAAGGCCACCGTGACATTCGGATGAATATGCTGTTCCTGTGCCACGCTGACAGAATCGCTGACGACATAATCAATCTCACCTTTTGCCAGTCGCTGAAGCAGATGGCTGCTGTTTTTATCGGCAATTTCACGGATATCCAGATCCGGATATTTATCTGCTTTGAGCTGGCGGAGCAGGCGGGCGTGAGCACTGCCGGCTGTGACCCAGACCGGAGAGCCGAGATCGCCCAAATCCCGCGGACGTTTGTTACCCATGCGGTAGAGAAGCTGCTGTGCGACGGTGTAATATGTCGGGCCGCTCAGCGCGTTGTCCAGGCGGTCTTCATTATAGATAAGCCCGGCGGCGAGCAGATCGGCATCATTATTGGCAAGGTCGCTGAACAGGTCATTGACACCGTCGCGTTCCCGCACCACCAGTTTTACCCCGAGGTAGTCCGCGAAACGCTGCGCCAGTTCGTAATCAAAACCGCTGGCCTGTCCCTGCTTATTAAAGCTGATAAGCGGTGATGCCACTGCGCTGACACGCAGTTCCCCCCCGCGCGAGAATACGGTTGAGCTGCGGCTGCTGCGATGGCCAGCTGATATTGATGGCGATCAGCGCCGCCGCGAACAGCGCGACGACGACGATAACGACATAATTTAGCTTTTTATGTACCAAAGGCGCATCTCACCGGTTACACAAAAGGATTCATTCTGAGGCATAAATTACCATGGTTATATTTCCAGTAATCGGACATTTTGCTCAACATTTTGTCACTGTGCAACTTTATTCCGTTTTCCGGGGCTGAAATCCGGAAAAAATCCCCCCGGGAAAAAACGTCACGCAAACGGTTTCGTCGGCGTCAGTATTGCTCTATAATGTGCCCGTTTCCCCTCCGGGCCGATGGCTCTGCGTGTTAAAAAGAGAGAACTGACAACTATGGAAATTTTGCGTGGCTCACCTGTGTTATCTGCGTTTCGCGTATCAAAATTTATCAGCGCGTTCACTGAACACCACCTGCCGGTGACCAACATCTATGCGGAATATGTGCATTTTGCTGATCTTTCCGCACCCCTGACCGACGATGAGCACTCCAAATTACAGCAGTTGCTCCGCTACGGCCCGTCGCTGGCGGAACATGCGCCGGAAGGGATCCTGTTTCTTGTCACGCCGCGCCCGGGAACATTATCTCCCTGGTCATCGAAAGCCACGGATATCGCGCATAACTGCGGTCTGTCAGCCGTTACCCGGCTGGAGCGGGGAATCGCCTACTATATTACTACCACAGGGCTGACAGAGAATGAACATCAGCAACTGAGTGCGCTGTTGCATGACCGCATGACAGAAACGGTTTTCAGTGAACTGTCACAGGCACAGGCGCTGTTTGCCCGTCATGAACCGGCACCGCTGACCGTGATTGACCTCGCGGGTCAGGGCCGCGCGGCACTGGAAAAAGCCAACATTTCGCTGGGGCTGGCGCTGGCGGAAGATGAAATCGATTATCTGGCGGATGCATTCACGAAACTCGGCCGCAATCCGTCCGATGCGGAACTCTATATGTTTGCCCAGGCAAACTCTGAGCACTGCCGCCACAAGATTTTTAATGCTGACTGGGTGATTGACGGCGAAGAACAGCCGAAATCCCTGTTTAAGATGATTAAAAATACCTTCGAGCAGACACCGGATCATGTGCTGTCCGCCTATAAAGATAATGCGGCGGTGATGGAAGGCTCCTCTGCCGGGCGTTTCTTCCCGCAGGGGGAAGACCGCAGTTATCAGTATCATCAGGAAGAAACCCATATCCTGATGAAAGTGGAAACCCATAACCACCCGACCGCCATTTCCCCGTGGCCGGGGGCGGCAACCGGCTCCGGCGGTGAAATTCGTGACGAAGGCGCGACCGGGCGCGGCGCCAAGCCAAAAGCGGGATTAACCGGTTTTTCTGTCTCCAACCTGCGTATCCCGGGCTTTACTCAGCCTTGGGAGCAGGATTTCGGCAGACCGGACCGCATTGTCAGCGCCTATGACATCATGACTGAAGGTCCGCTCGGCGGCGCGGCATTTAATAACGAATTCGGCCGTCCGGCACTGCTCGGCTATTTCCGGACCTATGAAGAGAAAGTCAGCAGCCACAACGGCGAGGAACTGCGCGGTTACCATAAACCCATTATGCTGGCGGGCGGTATCGGTAATATCCGTGCTGATCACGTGCAGAAAGGAGAGATCCCGCCGGGGGCGAAACTGATTGTATTAGGCGGCCCGTCGATGAATATCGGCCTGGGCGGTGGTGCGGCATCTTCCATGACATCCGGTCAGTCGGATGCGGACCTGGATTTTGCCTCTGTGCAGCGCGATAACCCGGAAATGGAGCGCCGCTGCCAGGAAGTGATCGATGCCTGCTGGCAACTGGGGGATAACAACCCGATTCTGTTTATCCATGATGTCGGTGCGGGCGGTTTGTCCAACGCCATGCCGGAGCTGGTCAGTGACGGCGGGCGCGGCGGGCGTTTCGAGCTGCGCGATATCCTCAGTGATGAGCTGGGTATGAGCCCGCTGGAAATCTGGTGTAACGAATCCCAGGAACGCTATGTGCTGGCAGTCTCGCCTGAGCAACTGCCGCTGTTTGAGGCACTCTGTCAGCGCGAGCGCGCGCCGTATGCCGTGATTGGTGAGGCGACAGAAAAGCGTGACCTGATCCTGAATGACAGCCATTTTGATAATCAGCCGATTGATATGCCGCTGGATATCCTGCTGGGTAAAACCCCGAAAATGCGCCGCGATGTCACCACACTGACTGCGGATGGCACACCGATTGACCGCCGTGATATTAATTTGCATGAAGCGGTAAAACGCGTGCTGCACTTACCGGCGGTAGCGGAAAAAACCTTCCTGATCACCATCGGTGACCGTACGGTAACCGGCATGGTTTCCCGTGATCAGATGGTCGGTCCGTGGCAGATCCCGGTAGCAGATTGCGCGGTGACTACCGCCAGCCTCGACAGTTACTACGGCGAGGCAATGTCCATCGGTGAACGTGCGCCGGTTGCTCTGCTTGATTTTGCCGCTTCAGCGCGTATGGCGGTGGCGGAAGCGCTGCTGAACATTGCCGGTGTGCAGATTGGCGATATTAAGCGGATTAAATTATCCGCCAACTGGATGGCCGCAGCCGGACATCCGGGCGAAGATGCCGGGTTATACGCGGCGGTGAAAGCGGTGGGTGAGGAGTTATGTCCGGCGCTCGGCCTGACGATCCCGGTCGGTAAAGATTCCATGTCGATGAAAACCCGCTGGAACGAGCAGGGCGAAGAGCGCGAGATGACCTCGCCGCTGTCGCTGGTGATCACGGCATTTGCCCGTGTGGATGATGTGCGCCGGACCGTTACTCCGCAACTGCGGAGTGATGTGCCGAACCGTCTGCTGCTGGTGGATCTGGGGGAAGGCCGTAATACCCTCGGCGCAACCGCGCTGGCGCAGGTATATCGTCAGCTGGGACAGAAAGGCGCGGATCTGCGCAATCCGCAGGCACTGCGTGCATTCTTTGACACCATGCAGACCCTGGTGCGGGATGAAAAACTGCTGGCGTATCATGACCGTTCAGACGGCGGCCTGTTTGTCACCCTGGCGGAAATGGCCTTTGCCGGACACTGTGGTGTGAATGCGGATATCAGTGCATTTGATGAGGATATCCTTGGCGCACTGTTTACCGAAGAGCCGGGCGCTGTGCTCCAGGTGCGTGAAGCAGATCTGGATGGTGTAGTGCAGGCCTTCACCGATGCCGGTCTGGCAGATATGCTGCATGTTCTCGGTGAAGCTGTACCGGGGGATGATTTTGTTGTCCGCAGCCATAATACAGAAGTCTATCACCAGTCCTGCCGTGAACTGCGGATCATGTGGGCGGAAACCACCTGGCAGATGCAGCGTCAGCGTGATAACCCTACCTGTGCGGATGAAGAGCATGAAGCCAAGCAGGATCTGACAGACCCCGGCCTTAATGTGGTACTGACGTTCGATCAGAATGACGATATCGCCGCGCCGTATATTGTAAAAGGTGTGCGTCCGCGTGTCGCGGTGCTGCGTGAGCAGGGGGTTAACTCCCATGTGGAAATGGCGGCGGCCTTCCACCGTGCCGGGTTTGATGCCATCGATGTGCATATGAGCGACCTGCTGAACGGGCATCTTCCGCTGGACAGTTTTCAGGCGCTGGTTGCCTGCGGCGGCTTCTCTTACGGGGACGTACTGGGTGCCGGTGAAGGCTGGGCGAAATCGATTCTGTTCAATCCGCAGGTACGGGATGAATTTGCGCAGTTCTTTGCGCGTCCGGATACCTTATCACTCGGGGTCTGTAACGGCTGTCAGATGATGTCAAACCTGCGGGATCTGATTCCGGGGGCGGATTTATGGCCGCGCTTTACCCGTAACCGCTCTGAACGTTTTGAAGCGCGTTTCAGTCTGGTCGAAGTGGCACAAAGCCCGTCACTGCTGCTGAGCGGCATGGCCGGTTCGCGGATGCCGATTGCGGTCTCTCACGGCGAAGGGCTGGCGGAATTCCGTGATGCAGCACATCAGCAGGCGCTGACGGAACGCGGCCTGGTGGCGCTGCAATATGTGGATAACTACGGACAGGTCACTGAACGCTATCCGGCCAACCCGAACGGCTCACCGGACGGTATCACTGCAGTCACGACCGATGACGGACGTACCACTATTATGATGCCGCATCCGGAGCGTGTTTTCCGTACCGTCAGCAACTCCTGGCATCCGGAAAACTGGGGAGAGGACGGACCGTGGTTGCGGATCTTCCGTAATGCCCGCAAACAATTAGGCTGATAAACACGCGGGTATAACTTTTCAGTTTTACCCGCTTTTTTTACTTACCACAATAATATTACCGCAATAATAAATCCTCTCTGCTTCTGTCAGTTGCTGAACAGTATTGATAATCGTTATTAATTAGTTCCCGCCTGAATACAAACATAAATAATAAGATAATCTATTTAAAAATAGTATTTTAGCCAGTTTAAAATTCCACTGTATCGATATTGCCATCCAATTATATTCAATAATGATTTTATCAGTAATGTGATGAAACATAGTTTCATTATCATTTTTTTCGTTGAATACGTAGTTTCACCATGTTAGCATTTGCAAACAATAATGATAATGCGAATAGATATCATTTGCTTTCAAATAAAGTTAACCAAATGAAAAATAAAGACAAATTACTTATTGCAGCTATTACAGGCAGTTCATTTTGTAGTTTTTATACACATGCAGCTCAATATAACCCCGATAACCATATTAAGGTTGCGGTTAAATCGGATGCACACGCAGAGACAGATGATCCTCTGTCGTCTCAAACGATAACAGAGCAGGAAATAAAGGATTCACCATCATCTAATAGTAACCTGAGTGATTATTTGAAAGCCGTCCCTGGTGCCCGTGTGGAGAGTAAATCAGAAACAGGATTTACCAATGGTGAAATTAAACCGCTCTCTGTTTCCATTAACGGTGCGCCTTTAGAACAGACGGCGTATATGATAGACGGGGTGAATATTAATAACGATATTGACCCGGCTTCCTCCTTATTTGATGGCACCATGGGCGTCAATCCGAATAAGAGTTCAGAGCAGGCTTATTTCTTTGATGCGAAACTACTTTCGGGAATAACGGTTTACAGTAATAACGTTCCGGCAAACCTGGGCGGATTTACCGGCGGGGCAGTTGTGGCGGAAACCCGGCAGTACAGCGGGGAAAATCACGCATCAGTCAGTTACCGTACCACCCGGTCCTCCTGGGCATCATTAAAAGCGGATGAGGCTGTAAAAGACGCGCTGGATAAAAAAGTCCCCAACGGAATGAATGCAGAATTTCAGCCCGTTTATAAAAAGGAATTCTTTAATCTGACGGCGGAATACGGATTAACGGAGAATACCGGTATGGTATTCGGCTTCAGCCGCCGTGATTCTGATATCCGCCAGACCCGGATGCTGAATTCGAAAGGAGAGACGGATAACCGTAATCACACCCGCCGTTCCGATAATATGCTGGTCAATTTTAACTGGACACCGGATACCGGCCGGACACTGGAAGCCGGGTTCCGCATGTCAGATTATAAAGAGGGTAAGTTTTACGCCAATAATATTGATAATAACGTCAATGATACCCATCAGGCTTACGGTACGACGATCCGGTATATTCAGTCTGTGCCGGGCGGTAAACTGACATCAACGGCAGCATATGACAAGTTTTCCGATAAACGCCGTTCCAACAGTACCGAAGCCAGTGTGGTGACTGACCTGGATACCGGTCTTGATTTTGAAGAAGGCGGTTATGGTAACAGTCAGCTGACGCAGGAAAATATCAATTTAATTCTGGATTATAATGCTGACCCCGTATTCTTCGGAAATACAGAGCACGTTTTCAATACAGGGGCAGATTACCATCATACGGCATATGCGTTTAAGCGGGATGAAGATGTTCACTCAACGGTATCATTTATTGACAGTACCGGCCGGGATGTTCTTTTAAGTGAACTGACCGCGTCAAAAGGAACCGTAAATACCTCTCATCAGAATTATGCACTTTATGCTCAGGACACGATTAAAACCGGTGATTTCACATTCCGTCCCGGTTTGCGCCTGGAACGGGATAATTATTTAAGTAACACAAATATCGCTCCCCGTTTTACGGCTTACTGGCAGGCATTACCGGATACCCGGTTTAAGTTCGGACTTAATCGTTATTACGGACGTTCATTTGCCACGATGAAGTTATCCGGGAAAATACTGGAACTGAATCAGGATCGTACCCGGGATTACCGTTCACTGACACATTTAAGTACGCCGCATTCCGATGAATTGAACTTCGGGGTTAATCAGGACTGGAATAACTGGCGTATTTCCGCAGATTATACATACAGAAAGTATAAGCAGCGGATTGTGGTTAAGCGCAGTACTCAGGATGATAAGAAAGTTGATTCATTCACCAACGGCGATGATTTTAATGCTCAGATTTATACGCTGCAAATAACCAATAAAACACCGTGGACTCTTGGTGCGACAGAGTGGAATACCACATTAGGTGCTGACTGGCTGAATACCGGCAGAGCCGATCTTGAGAAAACATTAGATCCGGATGAGGCGGTTATTCTTGATGGACGTCTGATGTCCCGTGCTCAGATGGAAAAAGAAGTCAATAATAATGAAGAGGAGTGGATGGTCCGTCTGGGTGTTGATATGAAGATCCCGGATAATAATATTACCTGGTCGAATAAATTTTATATTAAAGCACCGGTCCATTCTTATGCAGAAACCAACAGTACGGATGATATTACTGTTTATAAAACGCAGAACTTCGGAACACATACTCAATGGGATACCAGCCTGAGCTGGCAGCCGGCTATTTACGGTTCACATCAGCTTTATTTCCGTGCCGAAGTACTCAATGTGCTGAACCAGGTCAGGAAAATGGAAAATAAAGGCTACAGTTCAAATGAGTACGGAATTTATACTCCGGGACGTGAATTCTGGCTTGAAGTCGGTTATGAATTTTAATTGAGACATAAGAAACTGCCGGCGGAAATTCTGTTTTCTGCCGGCAGCCCATGACAAAACACAGTATGAATAGTAAATCTGAATTAAATAAAAATAAATTTATCAAACAGGTCTGGAGCCTGGCCTGTCCGTATTGGAAAAGCCGGGAATGGAAAATAGCCTGGCCGCTGATTATTTCTGTTATTGCACTTAATTATATTGTTGTTGAAATTGCAGTGAAATACAGCGACTGGAACCGTGATTTTTTTAATCTTATGCAGAATAAGGACTGGGATAATTTCTGGCCGATGCTGAGTCAGTTTGTTCTGATCATGGTGGTTTATTCTTCTGTCGATCTTATTGAAGAATATTTGCGCCGGACATTACGTATCCGCTGGCGGGGCTGGCTGACAGAGCGGTTTCTTACGCAGTGGCTGAGCCATAAGCGTATTTACCGGCATCAGCTTTTATACAAAGAGAGTGATAATCCGGATCAGCGTATTGCTCAGGATATAAAAGAATTTTGCGATCAGACATTGCAGCTGGGACTGGGATTACTGCGGACTATCACCAGTCTGGTGTCTTTTACCGTTATTTTATGGAATCTTTCCGGAACACTGACATTTGAACTGGGCGGAATGACATGGGTAATACCGGGATATATGGTATGGGTGGCAATATTGTATTCCGTTATCGGTACATGGCTCACCCATAAAATTACCAGAAAACTGATCCCGCTGACATTTCAGCAGGAAAAATGTGAAGCCGATTTTCGTTTTCATCTGATGCGGGTAAAAGAATACGCGGAATCGATCAGTTTTCTGCGCGGTGAAAAGGCGGAATTATCCTCATCAAAACGGTTATTCGGGAAAATATGGCAGAACTGGCAATATCTGACCGGAATGAAAATGAAATATCAGGCCTTTAACAGCGGATATAATGAGGTCGCCCGCATTTTCCCGTATCTGGTGGCATCGCCGCGGCTGATGAGCGGCAGCCTGCAACTCGGGGATATGATGCAGACCGCAACCGGATTTTACCGGGTACAGGAAGCATTCAGCTGGTTTGTCGATTCTTATGAGTCAGTGGCAAACTGGCGGGCAGTCACCGGGCGCTTGGTGACATTCAGTTCGCAGCTGGATTCTATTACCGGCACCGGCACAATCCGTCAGTCTGATTCTCCCGAATGGTCTGAGTTATCAGTATTTTTACCGGATAACCGCCCGGTTCAGGAAAATATGTCCGGTGCCTTTCCGGACAGCAGCTCAATAACAGGCCCGTCGGGATGCGGGAAAAGTACATTCCTGCGCACACTCGCCGGATTATGGCCGCATTATAAAGGTTCATTATCCATGCCTCCGGATAATAACTGCATGTTTATTCCCCAGAAACCGTATTTACCGGAAGCCACATTGCGGGAAATTTTAATATATCCCCATATTCACGGGGAATATGACGATGCATTGCTGGCCGGTGCATTAACGGATGTGGGACTCAGTCATTTTATTCCTGAACTGGATACCGGGAAAAACTGGCAGCACACATTATCCGGCGGAGAACTTCAGAAAATAATGCTGGCGCGGTGTCTGATACAAAAACCGGCCTGGCTGTTTCTCGATGAGGCCTTATCCGCACTCGATGAGGAAAATTATAAAACACTGAGCCGGTTACTCAGGGAAAAACTGGCTCACAGTCATATTATCGAAATATCTCACAGGGAAGACGTGAGAAATGATAAGCCCGGGTTGATTTTATGAAAAGAATACTACTGATAACCGGCATGTTATTTATTTTGTCCGCCTGTTCCGGTCAGCAGACACAGGTTAATGACCTGCTGAAAATGAAAACACTCCGGTATGACCCGGCAATAGAAACCGGCACGCTGAATAACGGATTTCGTTATTTTCTGGCGGAAAACAGTACACCGGAGAAAAAAGTGTATATCCGGCTGGTTGTTAATGCCGGATCAATGAATGAGGATGATGACCAGAGAGGCGTTGCACATATTGTCGAACATATGGCATTTAACGGAACAACGCATTTCCCCGGTAATAAGCTGATCCGTGACCTGGAAAAAGCGGGATTAAAATTCGGTATTGATATTAATGCATTCACGGATTTTGAAAATACGGTCTACACATTAAATCTGCCGGACAATGACCCGGTAAAAATTAACCTTGCGCTGGATATTGTTGCTGACTGGGCAGGGCGGGTAACCATAAATCAGGCGGACCTGGATGCAGAAAGGGGCGTTGTTCTGGAAGAGTGGCGCGCCAGACTGGGAGCTATGCTGCGGCTGGGGGATAAAAAGAGCGCCATTGAGATGGCGGGGTCGCGCTATGCATTACGTGACCCTATCGGGGATGCGGAAACAATACAGAATGTCAGCCGTAAACGGGTGGCTGATTTTTATTATCGCTGGTACAGACCGGATAATATGTCTCTGGTAGTCGCCGGGGATATTAATAAACAACACATCCTGTCTCTGCTGAAAACAAAATTAACGATGCTTCCGGTCAGAACAGATCCGCCTGAGATGATTGATTATTCTGTACCGTTGCCGGAACACTGGCGTACGGCTTTTGTTCATGAAGATGAAATCCGGACACCGGCGGTGGAAATCAGTTTTTTCAGTCCTTATCAGGAGGATTATTCACTGGCCCGTTATAAGGATGATCTGGTTAATCAGATTATGACCCGGCTGATAAATATCCGGTTACAACACCTGGAAAAAGAGAATGATGAGTTTATCAGTACCGCGAATTATTACTCTTCAGCGACCGGACGGGAAACCATACAATCTGTATTTTCCCTGCAATTATCAGATGAAAAATATGATGAAGCCACACTGAGTATTTTTAATTTTCTAGCTACTGTTGAGCAGCAGGGTTTTACACAGGCTGAACTGGATGAAGAGCTTAAGCGGTTAACCCGCCTTAATGAAAAACAGAAAGATAAAACCATTTACAGTATTGATCTTGCGGCGGATATGATGACGGCGGCAGCCAGTCATCAGCTGCTTGCAGGGCAGAATGATAAATTTCTTCTCAATCGCTATTATCTGAAAAATATCACCTTAGCCGATGTGAACAGCGCATTTCATACTATGACAGCCGTGAAATCCCGGTTGGTGATGATAACGCATCCGGAGAAAATACAGCCGCAGGCCATGGATGCGGCAGCACTGGAAAAAAACTGGATTGAAAGTCACCGGCTACCACAGAAAAAATGGGACCCGGCCGCAGAACAAATAACAGAACTACCGGATATTAATGTCACGGCCGGTAGTGTGAAACTTATCAGAACGGCTGAAGAATATAATATCAGGGAATATCAGCTGAGTAACGGCAGCCGGTTAATCTATCAGTACAATAATGATAATCCGGGAAAAGTGTTCTTTAAGGCGCTGACACCCGGCGGATTACGGTCAGTACCGGATGACGATTATCATGCGCTGCGGATTGCCGTCAGCCTGACGGATGAAACCGGTTTTGGCCGTTATCCGCTATCCGCATTACAGGCTGTTTTTAATAAGAGTCCGGTGGTAATGTCAACATTACTGGATGAGCATCAGCAGGGTTTTTCCGGCTGGGCAGAGACGGATAATCTTGAAAAAATTCTGACGCTTTTTCATCTGAAATTAAATGAAAGCCGGGTAACGGAAAAAGTATGGCGTAAATATAAATCGGAAATGGATAAACAGCTGGCTGAGAATAATAAAGACAGTCAGCATCTCTTTATGCAGAAAATATCATCACTGCGTTATCCGGGTAAACATACCATATATGATGCTACACAGCAGGATCTTGACGTACTGAGTGCGGAAAAACTGACGCAATTGTATGAACGTTATATCAGTAATAAAACCGATTTTACGTATTTTATTACCGGTGATATTCAGCCCCGCGATGCGGAAAAAATTGCAGGAAAATATCTGGCATCTGTTGGTGTAAAAAAGGATGGCAGAGAACCCGTTGCGATTGAAGCCGGAACACCGGAAACACCATTAATTGTCAGGGGATTGCAGGAGCCGCGGGCTGAAGTGGAGATCTATCTTGTCCGCAAAAATGGCTGGCGGCCGGATAATGCCTATTATCTGGAGATCGGCGGTGAGGTGATTCAGGAAAAACTGCGGGAAAAATTACGTGAGGAAGCATCAGGTGTTTACAGTGTCACCGCATGGTTCTGGCACAACCCGTCTGAAATACAGGATGAGGGACGGATCATGTTCACCTGTGCACCGGAACGGGTGGATGAACTGATTGCCCTGAGTGAACGCGTACTGACGGAATTTGAGCACAACGGGATTGATCGGCAGGTATTCAGAAATAAAATCGTTCAGAGCCGCAATATTCTTGAGCGAACCCATAATTCGGTGACCGGCATACTGGAAGATATTGAACGCAGTTATATGCTGACCGGCGGCCCGTTATTAATCGGCGCTTCACTGCGGGCAAATGAAAAGGCATCTCCGGAAGAGACTGAAATGGTTTTACAGGACTTTTTACGTCATGCCGGAAAATTCCATGCGGTATTACTGCCTGCGGAGTAATCAATGAATCGCTGCAAACTGGCCGGTTTATTCTTTTCTCTGTGTCTTCACGGCGGACTGCTTATTTTTTTATTCTGTATCAGCCAGACTGATTATGCGGAAAACGGCAATATAAGGACGGATAACCGCAGTGCCATGTTATTGCTGCCTGCGCCGGAAAAGGCGGAGGAACACTCTCCGGATATACCGGAACAGAGCGAGAAAAGCCTGTTACCGGTGATAAGCCCGGCAGCGGATAAAAAATCAGAATGGCAGGCGGAAAAAAACAGAAAAAAACGTGAGAATAAACTGCGGCAGAAAATTAAAAAGCCGGTTACTGCACCGCGGCATGATAAAGATGTGCATAAACCGGCAGAGGTTCCGGATACCGGTTTACAGTCATCTCTGTCGGCCGGAAATCATAACCTGACAACAGCCGATACCGTTGCCGGGCAGCGGAGTGACGACGAGCTGTGGTTATACCGGGAAAAAATGCGCAGAGAGATCCTGCGGTATATTTATTATCCTGCCAGAATCAGAAAGGTCAGCGCAGCCGTTGATATTAATGTCAGTATTTCCGGAACCGGTACACTTTCTGACCCCGTGGTGATCAGAAGTTCGGGGAACCGGATACTGGATAAAATTGCGCTCAGTGCGGTCAGTAAATATCAGCCGGTAGGAATTCCGCCGCCGGGGTTGGACAAAAGCATTGTCCTGACGGTGGATTTTATTAAGTAAACTGCGTGTTTGTTTGCATGTCCGGTATAAAAAATCACCTGTGTCATAAAATAACGACAGTCATCATTTTTAATGTCTCCAAAAGGAGACATCTAATGCATTGATATTTAAAGAGGTAAAAAAGAGCAAAAAAGACTGTCGCAAATCAGAGACGTTTTTTTGTAAAACAGGGAATAAACCGGAAGGTAATACACTGATAACGGTATTCCGGACTATTTTTATCAGGAGATAAAAATATTTTCCCTTTAATAACAGTGTATTGAATTTTATTTTTCAAAGTTGGCACATCAGTTGCAATATCTTCTGCAGTTGCTCATTCAATTTTTTATGTCGGCCCGCAATATGGCGGAAACATGCCACATAAGCCCGGGAATGATGCCAGAGTAAGGTGCCTACCGTCCGTTAATACCGATAACTGCGCAAGCTTTATCAGACACAGGGCGACACGTTGAGTGAGGCACCACCTTAATCTCACTGACGGGACGGCAGGAAACTGTCGTCCCGTCATCATTTTATACCTTCCCTGCATTCTTTCTGTTCTCTTTTTCGCACAGATGCATCCTGATCCTTTTCTCTTATCCCGGATCCGGTTAGCATCATGCACATGACAACAGGTTAAGAGATGACAATCTTGAAAAAATGGCGATTATTTCCGCGCTCGCTGCGTCAGTTGGTTGTGGTGGCATTCTGTCTGGTATTGCTGCCGTTGCTGGGACTGGCATGGCAGGCGTATCAGAGCTTTGATGAGCTGAGTAATCAGGCGGCGCAAATCAGTATCTCAACTGTACAGGATGCGCGGCGCAGTGAGGAAATGTCGAGCCTGGCGCTGGAAATGGAGCGCAGCTACCGCCAGTACTGTGTGCTGGGTAATGAAACCCTGAAAAATGTCTGGCACAAACAGTATCTCCGCTATGAGGACTATCTCGCCCGCCAGAAACAATCCACCCCGGATCCGCGTTATACTGATGATATCGCCGGCAGCCTCGGACAGTTGTCTGTCCTGCAGTGTGAAAACGGCGAGCCGGTTGCGGCGATGACCACTCACCTGGAAGCCTTTGCCCGCAGTAACGCTGATCTGGTGCAGGCTATCCGTGAGGCGAATTTCCGGCGCGGTGAGGAACTTCAGAATGCCATCGCCCGCAAAGGCCAGTCATTCGGCTGGCAGAGCCTGCTGGTGTTTGTCCTGAGCACCGGCCTTATCATTCTGTTTACCCGCATGATTATCGGGCCGGTAAAAGTGATTGAGCGGATGGTTAACCGCCTGGGGGAAGGGCGCAACCTGATACAGCGCCTTGATAATTTTAACGGCCCGAGAGAACTGCGCTCGCTGGCGCTGCGGATTGTCTGGCTGAGTGAGCGCCTCGACTGGCTGGAATCCCAGCGTCATGAATTCCTGCGTCATATTTCCCATGAACTGAAAACCCCGCTGGCCAGTATGCGTGAAGGTACCGAACTGCTGGCGGATGAAGTCGCGGGGCCGCTGACAGCGGATCAGAAAGATGTGGTATCAATACTGAGTGAAAGCAGCCGCCATTTGCAGGTGCTGATTGAACAGTTGCTGGAGTATAACCGCACGCTGGTGGACAGCCCGACAGAAGCCAAATGGGTTAACCTCGATACGGTAGTGCATGAGGTGGTTAATGCCCACAGCTTACCGGCGAGAAGCAAAGAAATCACTACGGACCTTGCTCTGGATGAAACAAGTGTCTGGGCTGAACCCGTCTTATTAACACGTGTACTCGATAATCTCTACTCAAATGCGGTACACTATGGCGCTGAATCGGGTAAGATCCGGATAACCAGCCGGAAAGCCGGTCAGCATATACAGATTGATGTCGCCAATACCGGTACGCCGATCCCGGAAGAAGAGCAGGAAATGATCTTCGAACCGTTCTATCAGGGCTCGCTTCAGCGCAAAGGTGCTGTCAAAGGCAGCGGGCTGGGACTGAGTATTGCCCGGGATTGTATTAACCGGATGGGCGGCGAACTGATATTAGTCGGTTCTGAAGGTGCGGATGTGTGCTTCCGTATTCAGCTTCCGTTCCACACCTTACTGGAATAACAGGTCAGCATTAACTTGAAAATGACATTTAAGTCCCTGATTGCCGCCGTCCCGCTGTTGCTGGCCGGTTGCGTAAAAACCGCAACGCCGCCGGATCTCTCCGCGCTGGCCTCTGTTGTCCTGCCGCAGGAGCGGACGGCGGATTACCGGATTGCGGACTGCCACGCTATCTGGGAACTCAACTCTGCGGCCGCGACAGAAAACGCGCTTTACTGGCTGCGGATGATGGATTGTGCTGATCTGCTCAGCAGTGATACAGCCCGCATTATGGCGGGGAAAATCACCCCGGACAGCTGGGATACTGCACTGCGTCAGAGCATTCTGCTTAATAACACCGGCACCTCCGCCAATGACAAGCGTAAGGTGCTCGAGACCCTGAATGCCTACAGTGCCGGGTTCCCGGTCTCTCTGCGTCCGCTGATGACCCTGTGGCGTGATCAACTGAAACAGGCGATTGCCCTGAGTGACGAACGCCAGCGCTACCGCCGCCTGCAGAGCGATACGGACGGCAAAATTGATCAGCTGCGTGCGGTTAACTCCCGCCTGCAGTTTGAATTACAGAATACCACCCGCAAGCTGGATAACCTGAGCAACATTGAGCGCCAGCTGGCCGGCCGCAAACAGCCGACCAAAGCGGATGCGGAACTGGAAAATGCGCTCGAGGAGCGCCGTGAGGCATTAGAAGAGGCAGCAGGTACGGCAGAGCCGAAACCGGCGGAAGCAAAACCTGCGGATGTCAAACCGGCAGAAGCCAAACCGGCTGCCGCAGAAACAAAAGCCGCAGAAACAAAACCGGCACAGGAAAAAAAGGAGTAACCCCGGCATGACAGCACGCCGCAGCGCAAACTTATTATTGGTTGATGATGATCCGGGTTTACTGAAACTGCTGGGTATGCGCCTGAGCAGTGAAGGTTTCCGGGTATCAACGGCAGAAAGCGGCCCTGAAGCGCTGAAGGTACTCAATAAAGAAAAAATCGATCTGGTCATCAGCGACCTGCGGATGGATGAAATGGATGGTATGGCGCTGTTTGCCGAGATCCAGAAAACCCATTCCGGCATGCCGGTGATTATCCTGACGGCTCACGGCTCCATTCCGGATGCCGTGGCTGCCACCCGTGAGGGCGTGTTCAGCTTCCTGACCAAACCGGTGGATCGCGATGCTTTATATAAAGCGATTGACGATGCGCTGGCGCTCTCCACCACCACGGTCAGTGATGAATCCTGGTGTGAGGGGGTTGTGACCCGCAGCCCGCTGATGCTGCGTCTGCTTGAACAGGCACGTATGGTGGCGCAATCCGATGTCAGTGTGCTGATCAATGGTCAGAGCGGTACCGGGAAAGAGGTACTGGCCCAGGCTATCCACAAAGCCAGTCCGAGAGCGAAAAAACCGTTTATCGCCATCAACTGTGGTGCACTGCCGGAGCAGTTGCTGGAATCCGAGCTGTTCGGCCATGCCAAAGGTGCCTTTACCGGCGCGGTGAGCAGCCGGGAAGGGCTGTTCCAGGCGGCAGAGAGCGGCACACTGTTCCTCGATGAAATCGGGGATATGCCGATGCCGCTGCAGGTCAAGCTGCTGCGTGTTCTGCAGGAGCGCAAAGTGCGCCCGCTCGGCAGTAACCGCGACATTGATATTGATGTCCGCGTCATTTCCGCGACACACCGCGATTTACCCAAGGCGATGGAAAAACACGAATTCCGTGAAGATCTCTACTACCGCCTCAATGTGGTTAACCTGAAAATTCCGACACTCCATGAGCGGGCTGAAGATATCCCGCTGCTGGCCAATCATATTCTGCGCGAAGCGGCGAAAAAACATAAGCCGTTTGTCCGCAGCTTCTCTCCGGATGCCATGAAATGCCTGATGGGCGCGAGCTGGCCGGGCAACGTCCGTCAGCTGCTTAACGTTATCGAGCAGTGCGTGGCGCTGTCCACCGTGCCGGTGATCAGTGAGGCTCTGGTGACTCAGGCGCTGGAAGGAGAAAATACGGCGCTGCCGACCTTTGCGGAAGCCCGTAACCAGTTTGAACTCAATTATTTACGCAAACTTCTCCAGATGACCAAAGGTAACGTGACCAACGCTGCCCGTCTGGCAGGGCGTAACCGGACAGAGTTCTATAAATTACTGTCCCGTCATGAGCTGGATGCGGCCGACTTTAAAGAATAAGCAAAGAATCGGTGCTAACCGGCACATTTTGCTATCATCTTCATTATTAGCTGTTTTATTATTAATTTTTACATACGGTGAGATCTATCCCGGGAGAGCAGGATTTTATGCGTCGTACACTTAATATCGCCCTGGCCCAGCTGAATTTTCTGGTCGGAGATATCGAAGGCAATGGTGAACGTATTCTGAAAACCATGGCGGAACAGCAGGCGGCAGGGGCTGACCTGGTCATGTTTTCCGAACTGGCATTGTCCGGGTATTCACCGGAAGACCTGGTTTTTCGTCCCGATTTTCATCAGCGGATAGCGCAGAGCCTCATCCGGATCCAACAGGCCAGCGGTGACTGTGCTGTGCTGGTGGGACACCCGTGGCAGGAAAACAGCCACATTTATAACGCCCTCTCTTTCTTTGAGAAAGGGGAGCTCCGCGCCCGTTATTTCAAACAGGAACTGCCGAACTACGGCGTGTTTGATGAAAAACGCTGGTTTACGGCAGGAACAGAAACCTGTGTGATTGATTTTCGCGGTTACCGCCTCGGGTTACTCATTTGTGAGGATATCTGGACTGACGGTCCGGTGGATGCCCTGAAAGCGGCCGGTGCGGAAATCATTCTGACACTGAATGCGTCACCGTATTCCACTGATAAAATTGATACCCGGGATGTGCTGATACAGGCACACTGCCGCCGTACCGGGCTGCCGCTGGTCTATCTCAACCAGGTCGGCGGACAGGATGAGCTGATTTTTGATGGTAATTCTGCTGTTTTCGCCGCAGATGGCAGCGTAACACATCGTCTTGCTGCATTTTCAGAGCAAATCGCGCAGTGTTACTTTACGGATTTAACCATCACGCCGATGGCGGATCCGGCACCGTCGTTACCTGTTCTGGCTCAGGTTTATCAGGGGCTGGTGCTGGCAACGCGGGATTATGTCCGCAAAAATGGTTTTCAGGGAGCGCTGCTGGGCCTGTCCGGCGGGATCGATTCCGGCCTGACTGTCGCCATTGCTGCAGATGCACTGGGTAAAGATAAGGTGCAGGCGGTGATGATGCCGTTCCGTTACACCTCGGATATCAGCATCCACGATGCCCGTGAGCAGGCAGAGCTGCTGGGTGTGGAATTTGATGTGGTGTCGATTGAGCCGATGTTTGAAGCCTTTATGCACGAACTGGAACCGAAATTCGCCGGAACACCGGTTGATACCACCGAAGAGAATTTACAGGCACGCTGCCGTGCGGTGATCCTGATGGCGATGTCCAACAAACGCCGTCGCATTGTGCTGACCACCAGTAATAAAAGCGAGTGTGCGGTTGGTTACTCCACACTGTACGGGGATATGGCCGGGGGCTTTAATGTCCTGAAAGATGTGCCGAAAACTATGGTGTTTGAACTGGCAAGATACCGCAACACACTCTCTCCGGCGATTCCGGAGCGGGTTATCACCCGTCCGCCGTCAGCAGAGCTGGCACCGGGTCAGCTGGATCAGGACAGTCTGCCGCCGTATGACATCCTCGATGCCCTGCTGGCCGGGTATGTTGAAAAAGATATGTCCGCAGATGAACTGATCGCCGCCGGGTTTGATGAAGCGGTGGTCCGCAAGGTTATCCGGCTGGTGGATATCAATGAATACAAACGCCGCCAGTCACCGGTGGGACCGCGCATTACCGCCCGGAACTTTGGCAAAGATCGCCGTTACCCGATTACATCCGGGTTTGGCCGCAAAAATTGGTAACAGGATCTGACAATGAAAAAGATTGAGGCAATTATTAAGCCGTTTAAACTCGATGATGTCCGCGAAGCTCTGGCCGAAGTGGGGATCACCGGGATGACCGTGACAGAGGTGAAGGGTTTCGGCCGTCAGAAAGGGCATACGGAACTGTATCGCGGTGCGGAATATATGGTGGATTTTCTGCCGAAGGTAAAAATTGAAATTGTTGTCGCCGATGACATTCTCGAAACCTGTGTGGAAACCATTATGCAGACGGCGCAGACCGGTAAGATCGGTGACGGTAAAATCTTTGTGTTCGATGTGGCACAGGTTGTCCGGATCCGTACCGGGGAACAGGATGAAGATGCTATCTGAGTTCTGCTGAGCATCCCTGCAAATTAAACGTATCCGGCGGCTGTTATTTCTGACACCGCCGGATTCTTTTATCTGTCAGTAAAAGGAGAAGACTGTGCGGACAATACATGTGCGGGCAATACAATGGATAGTGGCGGTGTGTGTTGTGGTTATTATTCTGGTTATGGCCGGTATTATTATTCTGCAGTCAGCAATGAAAGACCCCGGTCAGCATGAATTACCGGCACTTTTTGCGGAGGTTTCCGGGATGAATTTAAATAAAGAAGAACAGGATGAGCTGGAAACGTGTATCAATTCGGCCAAGGTGATGTATTTCTCACAGGCAGTAAAAAAAATGTGTGAACCGGGCCCGGTATAAAAACTGACGGGCAAAAAAGAGTAACAGTGAACCGGGCGAAAGGATGGGATAGATATAAATTCGGCGGTTATGTCACTGTTACTCAAATGTGCTTCAGCTTAAGCACATACGCTGAATATCCAGCGTGTTGTTATTGTTGTTCTGTCGCGATTATAAAATTTTGTGCGGACCGAAACATTCATAATGGATCTGGTCTGCATTAACGCCCATTGCAGTCAGCTGACGCGCAATGTGCTGCATAAAGGCTACCGGGCCGCACAGGTAATAGTGGCGGGTTTTACTGAGCAGAGCATCCTGCTGAGCCGTTAAATCCATCAGCCCGGTCAGGTGCGGATGAGCTTCATCTGCGCGCGGCTCTCTGTACCAGACGGTCTGGCTGAACGCAGGCAACTGCGCACCAAACCGGTTTACTTCCTCCGCAAAGGCATGCACGCCGCCGTGCTCTGCCGCGTGCAGCCAGGTCACATCCGCCGGATGCTGTTGTGCGGCGAGTGTCTGCAGCATAGCCATCATCGGTGTTAAGCCGACACCGGCTGAAATCAGGACCACCGGGGTTTCTTTTTCTGCCTCCAGGAAGAAATCCCCCAGCGGTGGTGTCAGTCTGACCACATCGCCTTCCTGCACATTAGCGTGCAGCCAGCCGGAAATCGTACCTTTGTCTTCACGTTTGACCGCAATCCGGTAGGTTTTACCGTCCGGTGCCTGCGTCAGGGAATACTGGCGGATCTCCTGATTTTCCAGCGCATCATCATTGATATAGACACTAATATACTGCCCCGGGCGGTAATCCGCGACAGGCTTACCATCAACCGGCGCCAGTTCGAAACTGGTGATAAGTTCACTCTGCGGCTGTTTGCGGATCACGCGGAATTCACGCAGTCCTTCCCATCCGCCCTGTAAAGCCGCTTTTTCCTGATACAGCCCGGCTTCGCGCTGAATAAAGATATCCGCCAGTACACCGTACGCTTTACCCCAGGCGGTAAGGACTTCCTCACCCGGATTGAGCAACTCTTCAATGGTGGCAAGCAGGTTTTCCCCGACAACCGGGTAATGTTCCGGTCTGATCATCAGACTGGCGTGTTTGTTGGCAATTTTTTCCACTGCCGCACCCAGCGCGCCGAGGTTATCAATATTCATGGCATAGGCGCAGACCGCATTAAACAACGCTTCACGCTGTGCGCCGTTCTGCTGGTGGCTCATGGTGAAGATATCTTTTAACTCAGGATGCTGACGAAACATGCGGTCATAGAAATGGGCGGTCAGTTTCGGGCCGGTGGCGGCAATCAGCGGGGCGGTGGATTTTACGGTGGCGATAGTTTGTGCATCGAGCATAGCAGGGCTCCTGAAAAAGCATCACATCAGTGTGAAATTTATAACATGTATTTTTTATGCAACTTATAATACAGGGCAGAATTTGTAAAGCGCAAATTTTTCTGCTGTTTCTGAAAATCCGGTGAAAATAGCGAAATTGATCAGTGAGCGTGGGTAAGAGGGGATCACAAATCCGGTATTGTGTCCGATGGACAGGATATTCTTATGAAATAATAAGCATGCTAATTACCTGATTTTACCGCTATGCAATCGTTTGCGTATTTTTTGTTTCCGGGGCTATCTCAATTCAGAAAAAGGGTTTACACTGTAGGGCATTCGTCCCCGGAAAGGGGTGTTTTTTTATCGGCATCAGGCGAGTCAGGAGAAGCGAATGTTAAAGCGTGAAATGAATATTGCAGATTACGACCCACAACTCTGGCAGGCGATGAAAGACGAAGATCGTCGTCAGGAAGAGCACATTGAATTAATTGCCTCTGAAAACTATACCAGCCCGCGCGTTATGGAAGCTCAGGGCTCCCAGCTCACCAACAAATATGCAGAAGGGTATCCGGGCAAACGCTACTACGGCGGCTGCGAATATGTGGATATCGTTGAACAGCTGGCGATTGACCGTGCAAAAGAACTGTTCGGCGCAGACTATGCCAACGTTCAGCCGCACTCAGGTTCCCAGGCTAACGTTGCAGTGTACTCCGCACTGCTGTCACCGGGCGATACAGTATTAGGGATGAACTTAGCGGAAGGCGGTCACCTGACTCACGGCTCTCCGGTAAACTTCTCCGGTAAACTGTACAATATCGTCCCTTACGGTATCGATTCTGCCGGTAAAATCGATTATGACGATGTCGCTGAACAGGCGAAAAAACATCAGCCGAAAATGATCATCGGCGGCTTCTCTGCCTACTCCGGTGTGGTTGACTGGGCGAAAATGCGTGAAATCGCTGACAGCATCGGTGCTTACCTGTTTGTTGATATGGCCCACGTAGCCGGTCTGGTTGCTGCGGGTGTTTATCCTAACCCGGTTCCGCATGCTCACGTTGTCACCACTACCACGCACAAAACCCTGGCGGGTCCGCGCGGCGGGATGATCCTCGCGAAAGGCGGTGATGAAGATCTGTACAAAAAACTGAACTCAGCGGTATTCCCGGGTAACCAGGGGGGTCCGCTGATGCACGTTATCGCCGGTAAAGCCGTGGCGTTAAAAGAAGCAATGGAGCCTGAATTTAAAGCAAATCAGGTCCAGGTTGTGAAAAATGCCAAAGCAATGGTTGAAGTCTTCCTGAACCGTGGTTATAAAGTGGTGTCCGGCGGTACTGAGAACCATCTGTTCCTGGTGGATCTGGTCGATAAAGACATCACCGGTAAAGATGCGGATGCGGCACTGGGCCGTGCAAACATCACTGTCAACAAAAACAGTGTGCCGAACGATCCGAAGAGCCCGTTTGTGACTTCCGGTATCCGTGTCGGTTCCCCGGCGATCACCCGCCGCGGCTTCAAAGAAGCAGAAGCCCGTGAACTGGCCGGCTGGATGTGTGACGTGTTAGATAACCTCAATGATGAAGCGACCATTGAAGCTGTGAAACAAAAAGTTCTGGCTATCTGCGCGAAATATCCGGTTTACGCATAATCGCGTTACCAATCTGATGTAACCAAAACCCGCTTCGTTCGCCGCGAGCGGGTTTTTTGTATTCCTGAAAGGAGAGGCAGATGTTTGTTCCGTCATCGCTCTGGCTGGCGCTTGATTATTTTACGTATTTTTTTTCCTACGGGATTTTTCTTCCCTACTGGGGCGCATGGCTGAAAGGTGAAGGGCATGATGTGGCAACGGTCGGTATGCTGCTCAGTGTGGGGCTGGTGGCGCGGTTCGTCGGCAGCCTGTTTATCACACCGCTGTTTAAAGACCCGTCACGGCTGATTTTTGCCCTGAGACTGATGGCGCTCTGTTCTTTCCTGTTCGCGGTGGCGTTTTATTTCGGTTCTCACTGGCTCTGGCTCTTTTTTGTTATGGCCGGATTCAACCTCTTTTTCTCGCCGATGATCCCGCTGGGGGATTCCCTCGCCGCAACCTGGCAAAAACAGTTCCCGATGGATTACGGCTCGATCCGTGTCTGGGGATCGGTGGCATTTATCATCGCCACCTCGGTTACCGGGATGCTGATGGATATCTGGAAGCATGAGGTGATTCTGGCTGCATTAGTGGTCAGTACCGGCTCGCTGTTGCTGACGTCGCTGCTGCGACCGCGCATTATGCCGTCCGGAGAGATGAAACAGCGCGGTCCGCAGGTGAAATTCCGTGTTCTGCTGAAAGATAATGCGGTGGTCCGCTTTCTGCTGTGTGTGAGTCTGTTGCAGGGGGCGCATGCCGCCTATTACGGCTTCAGTGTGATTTACTGGCAAAAAGTCGGCTATTCTGATGCCGCGATCGGCTATCTCTGGTCGCTGGGCGTGGTGGCGGAAGTGATTGTCTTTACCTTCAGTAATAAGCTGTTCCGCCGCTGGAGTGCGGCCAATCTGTTACTGCTTTCCGGTATCTGCGGTATTCTTCGCTGGTCGCTGCTGGGCATGTCGGCGGCACTGCCGGTGCTGATTGCGGCGCAGATCCTGCACAGCGGCACCTATACCGTGTGTCATCTGGCGGCCATGCGCTTTATCGGTGCCCGCAAATCCACAGAGATCATTCCGTTACAGGCGGCGTATTCCGCGCTGGCGATGGGCGGGGCGATTGCGGTGATGACGCTGGTGGCCGGGTATCTGTATGAGGATATCCACGGCGGCATATTTTATCTGATGGCACTGACAGTACTTCCGGCACTGTTCCTGCGCCCGAAAGTCCGGCCGCAGACCCCGGAAAACGCATAATAAAAAAGGGTTATGACGAAAGTCATAACCCTTTTTCACATCTGGCGGAACAGAATCAGCGTTTCAGAGACTCAGTCAGCTCATCACGCAGTTCTGCCAGCAGTTCGCGGACCACACGCGGGCTGCCCGCAACGATGTTACCGCTGTCGATATAACGGTGGTTACCGGTGAAGTCAGTAACGATACCGCCCGCTTCACGGACCAGCAGTTCACCACCGAGGAAGTCCCATGGCTTCAGGCCGATTTCAAAGAAACCGTCCACACGGCCGGCAGCGAGATAAGCCAGATCCAGTGCGGCAGAGCCGGTACGGCGGAAGTCTGAGCAGCGGGTAAACAGTTTGCCGAGCATTTTGATATAGGTATCAGCGTGCTGTTTGGCTTTGAACGGGAAGCCGGTAGCCAGTACCGCGCCGTCGAGATCACGGGCAGTCGCACCGCGCAGACGGTAGCCGTTTAACTGTGCGCCCTGACCACGGACAGCAGAGAATAATTCGTTACGCATCGGATCGTAAACAACCGCCACTTCAGTGCGGCCTTTGATACGGAATGCGATAGATACCGCGAAGTGCGGGAGACGTTTGACGAAGTTGGTGGTGCCATCCAGGGGATCAATCACCCATTGCATATCATGTTCTTCACCGGGTAACTCACCGCACTCTTCGGAGATAATGGTGTGCTTCGGATAAGATTTGCGGATGATCTCGATAATCATCTGCTCGGCTTCGCGATCCACGTTGGTCACAAAGTCATTGGAACCTTTCTGAGTTGTCTCAACAGTGTCAGGCATTTCATAGTGTTTGGCAATCAGGTTGCCGGCCTTACGTGCAGCACGTATGGCGATGGTAAGCATCGGATGCATGGGGTTGTCCACCGGGATGTTAAAGAACGAAAATAAACGCGGCAGAGTATAACAGGTGATCGTCAATCTGACTATTCTTGTGTTAAGATATTGCGATAATTTCTCAAAGAAAGTGTGTTATGTCCGAAAATATCCGAATCGTCCTGGTTGAAACCTCACATACAGGCAATATGGGCTCCGCTGCGCGGGCTATGAAAACAATGGGGTTATCCAGCCTTTATCTGGTCAATCCGCAGGTACAGCCGGACTCTCACGCCATCGCGCTGTCTGCCGGTGCCAGTGATGTTATCGGCAATGCAAAGATTGTCAGCACCCTGGATGAGGCGATTGCCGGTTGTGAACTGGTGATCGGCACCAGTGCCCGGTCACGCACACTGCCGTGGCCGATGGTTGAACCGCGTGAATGCGGGGAAAAAAGTGTTAAAATCGCACAGACCGCACCGGTCGCGATTATTTTCGGCCGTGAACGTGTCGGGCTGACCAACGATGAATTGCAGAAGTGTAATTATCATCTTTATATCCCGACCAACCCGGAATACGGCTCGCTGAACCTGGCGATGGCGGTGCAGCTGGTCAGTTATGAGATCCGGATGGCATTTCTTGCCTCTCAGAATGAGAGCGAACCGGCAAATAATGATGAGGCAGATGAGGTACACTATCCGCCGGCGGATGATATGGAGCGGTTTTACACGCATCTGGAATCGGTACTGAATGAATCCGGTTTTATCCGCAAAGCACACCCGGGTCAGATTATGAACCGTCTGCGCCGCTTATTTACCCGCGCGCATCCGGAAACACAGGAGCTGAATATCCTGCGTGGAATCCTGACTTCTGTTGAGAAATGGGCGAAAAAATAGTTGAGTAAATTACTGGGTTAAATAGTTGACTAAATTACTCAGGAATGACACAATTTCTTCACCATTTATCACGGGGATCCGGTTATGAGACTGACATCAAAAGGGCGCTATGCGGTAACCGCTATGCTCGACGTAGCGCTGCACTCCCATGAGGGGCCCGTACCACTGGCTGACATTTCTGAACGTCAGGGTATCTCCCTCTCTTATCTTGAGCAACTCTTCTCCCGTCTGCGTAAAAACGAGCTGGTTTCCAGCGTTCGCGGGCCGGGCGGCGGGTATCTTCTGGCACGCGGTGCCGGTGAGATTTTCATTGCTCAGGTCATCTCGGCCGTCGATGAATCCGTTGATGCGACCCGCTGTCAGGGAACTCAGGAAGGCTGTCAGGGCGGTGACCGCTGTCTGACACACGCGCTGTGGCGTGACCTGAGTGACCGTATTACTGATTTCTTAAGCAGTATCAGTCTGGAAGAGTTAGTAAATCATAAAGAAGTGATTGATGTTGCTGATCGCCAGGATGATAAACGTCGTGCACATAATCTGGCAATTAACGAAACGATTATCAATCTGCAAGCATAAGCAGAAACCTGCGTTAACAACGCAACCGTAGTTCATGGAGCAATTGAGCGATGAAATTACCGATTTATTTAGATTACTCAGCAACCACCCCGGTTGATCCGCGTGTTGCTGAAAAAATGATGCAATGCCTCACAATGGACGGCATCTTCGGCAACCCGGCGTCACGTTCTCACCGTTTTGGCTGGCAGGCCGAAGAGGCTGTCGATATTGCCCGTAACCAGATTGCTGATCTGGTCGGTGCTGACCCGCGTGAAATCGTGTTCACTTCCGGTGCCACCGAGTCTGACAACCTGGCGATTAAAGGTGCAGCCAAATTCTATGAGAAAAAAGGCAAGCACATTATTACCTGTAAAACTGAGCACAAAGCGGTACTCGATACCTGCCGTCAGTTAGAGCGCGAAGGGTTTGAAGTAACCTATCTTGCGCCGCAGCGTAATGGCCTGATCGACCTGGCTGAACTCGAAGCTGCAATGCGTGAAGACACCATTTTAGTCTCAATCATGCATGTGAATAACGAAATCGGTGTGATTCAGGATATCGAAGCAATCGGTGAACTGTGCCGCAGCAAAGGGATTGTTTTCCATGTGGATGCCACCCAGAGCGTCGGTAAAGTGCCGGTTGATTTAAGCAAACTGAAAGTGGATCTGATGTCCTTCTCCGGCCATAAGATTTACGGCCCGATGGGTATCGGCGCACTGTATGTCCGCCGCAAACCGCGTATCCGCATTGAAGCGCAGATGCACGGCGGTGGTCACGAGCGCGGTATGCGTTCCGGTACACTGGCAGTTCATCAGATTGTCGGTATGGGTGAAGCTTACCGTATCGCCAAAGAAGAGATGGCAGCGGAAGCTGAGCGTCTGTCCGCACTGCGTATGCGTCTGTGGAACGGTATCAAAGATATCGAAGAAACCTATCTGAACGGTTGCCCGGAGCACTCCGCACCGAATATTCTTAACGTCAGTTTCAACTATGTTGAAGGTGAATCCCTGATGATGGCGCTGAAAGATCTCGCGGTATCATCCGGTTCTGCCTGTACGTCCGCCAGCCTGGAGCCGTCATATGTTCTGCGCGCCCTGGGTATGACCGACGAACTGGCGCACAGCTCAATCCGCTTCTCTCTGGGTCGTTTCACGACTGAGGAAGAGATTGACTATGCTATCAAACTTATCCATAACGCAATTGGCCGCCTGCGCGATCTTTCCCCGCTGTGGGAAATGCACAAGCAAGGTGTTGATATTAACAGTATTGAATGGTCACACCATTAATCAGACGGTTTCAGGAGTATAAACAATGGCTT
Organism: Morganella morganii; assembly: GCF_019243775.1. Classification (NCBI taxonomy): domain Bacteria; kingdom Pseudomonadati; phylum Pseudomonadota; class Gammaproteobacteria; order Enterobacterales; family Morganellaceae; genus Morganella; species Morganella morganii. The sequence continues at coordinate 2,343,761 of NZ_CP069157.1, read as the reverse complement.
ATAGCGATAAAGTAATCGATCACTACGAAAACCCGCGCAACGTCGGTTCATTCGACAACGAAGACCCGACTGTCGGCAGCGGCATGGTGGGTGCACCGGCCTGTGGTGACGTAATGAAGTTACAGATCAAAGTTGATGATAACGGCGTGATTGAAGACGCACGTTTCAAAACCTACGGCTGCGGCTCGGCGATTGCGTCAAGCTCACTGGTGACTGAGTGGATGAAAGGGAAGACCCTGGATGAAGCGGAAGCCATCAAAAATACCGCGATTGCGGAAGAACTGGAATTACCGCCGGTGAAAATTCACTGCTCGATTCTGGCTGAAGATGCGATCAAAGCAGCAATTGCGGATTACAAAAGTAAACGCCGGGGCAACTAATAGCCCGCCGCTGCCGGTGTGCAGCAGGTAAAACAATAAAATAATGGCGGATACTGATCCCATCGGTCATCCGCCATACTGGTTTATAGAGCGAGGTGTGTAATGTCCGTTTCTCTTACAGAAAGTGCGGCAAACCGGGTCACCAGTTTTCTGGCAAACCGCGGTAAAGGAGTAGGTCTGCGGTTAGGCGTGAGAACCTCCGGTTGCTCTGGTATGGCTTACGTACTTGAATTTGCCGATGTCATTAATGAAGATGATGTCGTCTTTGAAGATCACGGCGTAAAAGTGATCATCGACGGAAAAAGTATTGTGTATCTTGACGGCACGGAAGTGGATTTCGTGAAGGAAGGGTTAAACGAAGGGTTTAAATTCAATAACCCGAACGTCAACAGCGAATGCGGCTGCGGCGAGAGTTTTCACGTTTAACTGATCCATTTATCCGCGAAGAGAACACGATGAACTATTTTTCACTGTTCAGCCTGCCTGTGCGTTATGACCTTGACACGCAGGCACTTGCCGGTCGTTATCAGGATTTGCAGCGCCAGTATCACCCGGACAGATTTGCCGCCGGTGATGCGAAAGAACAAGCGCAGGCACTGACAATGGCCGCGACCATCAATGACGCCTACCAGTCCCTGAAACATCCCCTGAAACGTGCGGAATACATACTGCTGTTACATGATATTGATATCAATAATGAACAGCACACAATGCATGATACCGCATTTCTGATGGAGCAGCTGGAGCTGCGCGAAGCCCTCGATATCATCGAACAGAAACAGGACAGTGATGCACTGGCCGGTTTTGCTGCCACTATCACTAAAATGACAAAAACCCGGATGGCAGAGATGATTCGTCAGCTGGATGACGAAGACTGGACCGCTGCTGCGGACAGCGTGCGTAAATTACGATTTTTGAGTAAACTGACGCAACAAATTGAAAATCTTGAAGAACGTTTGCTCGACAGTTTCTAGGGGAAAAATATGGCACTGTTACAAATCAGCGAACCGGGACAGGCTCCCGCCCCGCATCAGCGCCGCCTTGCCGCGGGTATTGATTTAGGCACCACTCATTCACTGGTCGCCACTGTGCGCAGTGGTGAAACCGATGTGCTGCCCGATCACGAAGGGCGTTATTTACTGCCTTCTGTCGTGCAGTACAGCGCGGACAGCCGCCGGGTCGGCTGGGATGCCCGCGCAAATGCGGCGGCCGATCCTCAGAATACGATTATCTCTGTCAAACGCATGATGGGGCGCTCGCTGACCGATATCACTGAGCGCTATCCTGATCTGCCGTATCAGTTGCAGGCGGGTGAAAACGGCCTGCCAATCATCCGCACTGCGGCCGGGCTGACAGATCCTGTCCGTGTCTCGGCGGATATTCTGTCCGTGCTGGCACAGCGCGCGCAGGAAACCCTCGGTGGTGAACTGGATGGCGTGGTGATCACTGTTCCCGCGTATTTCGATGATGCGCAGCGTCAGGGCACCAAAGATGCCGCCCGCCTTGCCGGATTACACGTTTTACGTCTGCTGAATGAGCCGACAGCGGCGGCAATCGCCTACGGGCTGGATTCCGGTCAGGAAGGGGTGATTGCGGTTTATGACCTCGGCGGCGGTACGTTTGATATCTCTGTGCTGCGTCTGAGCCGTGGTGTATTTGAAGTGCTGGCCACCGGCGGTGATACCGCGCTCGGCGGTGATGATTTCGATAATCTGATTGCTGACTGGATTTATGAGCAGCGCGGCATTCAGTCACAGGGGCATTCGCAGCACCGCGAAGTATTAAATGCGGCGGCGGAAGCCAAAATTGCACTGTCTGATGCCGCACAAACCACCATCTCCCTGGATGGCTGGCAGGGTGTGCTGACCCGTGAGACTTTTGAGGAACTCATTCGTCCGCTGGTCAGAAAAACCCTGATGACCTGCCGCCGGGCCCTGAAAGATGCGGGAACGGATCAGGATGAAGTCCGCGAAGTGGTGATGGTCGGAGGATCAACCCGGGTGCCTCTGGTGCGTGAGCTGGTCGGTGAGTTCTTCAGCAAAGAGCCGCTGACTTCGATTGACCCGGACAAAGTGGTTGCTATCGGTGCCGCGATTCAGGCAGATATTCTGGCCGGTAACAAACCGGACAGCGACATGCTGCTGTTGGATGTGATCCCGCTCTCGCTGGGGCTGGAAACTATGGGCGGCCTGGTGGAAAAAGTCATTCCGCGCAACACCACCATTCCGGCAGCCCGTGCCCAGGAATTTACCACCTTTAAAGACGGCCAGACCGCCATGACCATTCATGTGCTGCAGGGCGAGCGGGAAATGGTCAGCGATTGCCGTTCCCTGGCACGTTTTACCCTGCGCGGCATCCCGCCGATGGCCGCCGGTAATGCCCATATCCGTGTCACCTTCCAGGTGGATGCGGACGGGCTGCTGAGTGTCAGTGCACTGGAGAAATCCACCGGTGTGCAGGCCTCAGTTCAGATCAAACCGTCTTACGGCCTGAGCGATACCGATATCGCCGGGATGATCAAAGATTCACTCGAAAACGCAGAAAACGATTTATCCACCCGCCGTCTGGCGGAACAAAAAGTGGAAGCTGCCCGCCTGCTGGAGAGCCTGACTCAGGCGCTTTCAGAGGATGGCAATTTACTGAGCGACGACGAAAATGCCGCTATTGATGCGGCAGTCGGTGTGCTTATTGAGAGCGTTGAAGGCGACTCACCAGCCGCCATTGAAAACGCAATTAAACAACTGGACAAGCAAACACAGGTATTCGCGGCGCGCCGGATGGACAATTCTGTCCGCAAGGCACTCGCGGGCCACTCTGTGGATGAGATATAACGGGAAGATTATGCCTAAGATTGTTTTTTTACCGCATGAGTCATTATGCCCTGAAGGTGCGGTATACGACGCAAATGAAGGTGAGTCAATTCTGGATGTTGCCCTGCGTAACGGTATCGAAATTGAACATGCCTGTGAGAAATCATGTGCCTGCACAACCTGTCACTGTATCGTCCGCGAAGGGTTTGACTCCCTCGGCGAGAGCAGTGAGCTGGAAGATGACATGCTGGACAAAGCCTGGGGACTCGAGCCGGAAAGCCGTCTGAGCTGCCAGGCGAAAGTCGCGGATGAAGATCTGGTGGTGGAGATTCCGAAATACACCATCAACCACGCGCGTGAGCACTGATAAAGGAGCTTGAAATGGGACTGAAATGGCAGGACAGCCGTGAAATCGGTGAAGCTCTGTATGATCTGTACCCGGATACAGATCCGAAAACCGTGCGTTTCACCGATATGCACCAGTGGATCTGCGAACTGGAAGAATTTGACGATGCACCGGAAAAATCTAACGAAAAAGTGTTAGAAGCAATTTTGTTAGTCTGGCTCGACGAATTTGAATGATGTCTTTTGTTACGCGCATCAGGCCGCACAATTGTGTTAGCGTGCGGTCTCTGATGCGCGTATGCTGTTACCGCCTCCTGTGCAGACCGGCACGCCGTGCATTCCTCAAATAAAATCTGACTGTTACGGCAGTCTAAAAGTCAAAAGAGAGAACGAAATGACGCAACTCATCATGCCTGTAACCTTATCGTATGAACCTGCTTCTCCGGCGTGGGGAGAGAAAGCCCTGGTCAGTGCGACTGACAAAGGAATGACCGTTCATTTAAGCCGTAAAGGGATGCTGTGCGCCGTGCAGAGCGCGGGCCGCAAAATCGACGGTCAGGGTATCCGTAATGTGGTACTGAGCGGCAGTAACTGGGATCTGGAAACCAGCTGGGCATTCTGGCAGGGCTTCCGTGGTCCGAAAGGCGCACGCTCGATTGAATGGCCGGAATTACCGGAAGCGGATAAAACCGAACTGGAACACCGTATCCGTATCATCGACTGGGTACGCGACGTTATCAATACCCCGGCGGAAGAGCTGAGCCCGGAACAACTGGCGCAGCGTGCGGTTGATCTGCTGTGCGGTGTTTCCTGCAATTCAGTCGGTTACCGTATCATCAAAGGGGAAGATTTACGCGAGCAGGGCTATATGGGGATCCATACGGTTGGCCGTGGTTCTGTACGTCCGCCGGTACTGCTGGCGCTGGATTACAATCCGGGCAAACAGGAAAATGCGCCGGTGTTCGCCAGCCTGGTCGGTAAAGGGATCACCTTTGACTCCGGCGGCTACAGCCTGAAACCAACTTCCTCCATGGACTCCATGAAATCCGATATGGGCGGCGCAGCCACCCTGACCGGCGCACTGGCAATGGCTATCAGCCGCGGCCTGCAAAAGCGTGTCAAACTGTACCTGTGCATCGCGGATAACCTGGTGAGCGGTAATGCCTTCAAACTGGGTGATATTATCCGTTACAGCAACGGTAAATCCGTTGAAATCATGAATACTGATGCGGAAGGGCGTCTGGTACTGGCGGATGGTCTGATTGAAGCGGACAAAGATAACGCGGGGTTTATCATTGATGCAGCGACCCTGACCGGGGCGGCGAAAACTGCCGTCGGTAACGACTATCACTCTGTGATGAGCTTCGATGATGCGCTGTACAATGAACTGATGTCAGCCGCTGATCAGGAAAAAGAGATGTTCTGGCGCCTGCCGCTGGCAGAATTCCACCGCCGTCAGATGCCGTCCTCCTTTGCGGATCTGAGCAACACCGGGGCACCGAATACTGCCGGGGCAAGTACCGCTGCGGCATTCCTGTCTCATTTTGTGGAAGATTACCGTAAAAACTGGCTGCACATTGACTGCTCAGCCACTTACCGCAAAGCGCCGTCAGACTTATGGTCTGCGGGTGCAACCGGGTACGGTGTGCGCACTGTGGCGGCACTGCTGCTGAAAAAAGCCGGACAGTAACCGGGTATTGCCCTGCTGATTCTGCTGTAAAACGGTCACATAACATGTGGCCGTTTTTCTGTGATATTTACGAAGACAGATGCTGAAATAAGGAGTTCTGTAATGGCGGATATACTCCCGGTACAGGAAGTGATGATTGAACAGGGCAGCGCACTGCTGCTCAGCGTACCGGAAAACAAACCGGACGCGGTGCTTGATGCGCTGACCGGCGTGTTTAAACAGCACAAACCGGTGCGCCGTGCATTTTGGGTAATGGCTGCCGAAAAAAACAATACTGTCCCGGATGAACCGGTGCTGCTGATTGTGCTGGAGCTGAGTGAAGAGCAGGAAGCGGATACCGTGATCCGTCAGGCGGCTGAGGCTGCGATGGAGCACCTTGCTGACGGGGAGCATATTGATTTTTGTCTGTTAAATCCGGATGAAAATGACGGGCTGACGCACTTCCTGACACAGCACACTCAGGCATTCTATCAGCGCCGTCTCGGTGGCTGGCTGCGTAACGCCATTCCGGTAACAGAAGCGTAACAATAATTTATCCGGATGGTGAATATGTGTAGTGCATATATTCAGAATAATGCACTATACGCTTGTTTAGGCTTTGTTTACACTTCGTGAAATAATACCGAACAAGTGCCCGTTTTCCGGGCTCACCAGAAAGGATTGATTATGCGTTCTCCGATTGCAGGACAGGGTCCCGGCAAAAAACGCTGCATTGCAGTGCTTCTTGCATCAGCGCTGGCGCTCACGGGTTGTGATGACACCGGCAGTAAAACCACGGCGGCGGGCAGCAATGACAGCGCGCCGGCCAATAATAATAAAGAAAACTCGTCTTCTTCATCTGCTTCCTCTCCGTCTGCGAAAAAAACACAGGATGCCGCATCACTGGCAGAGCTGAGTAAGCGCTACGCCGGGAAAGATGTGACTATCATCGACGCCTCTGAGATCCAGCTCGACGGCGCAAATGCGATGGTGGTGACCTTCTCTGTTCCGCTGGATCCGAACCAGGATTTCAGTCAGTTTGCCCGTCTGGTGGACGTGAAAAACGGCAAGCTGGAAGGTGCCTGGGAGCTGTCGGATAACCTGATGGAACTGCGCATGCGCCATCTGCCGCCGTCACGGGAATTGCAGCTGAGTATCGATCGCGGCGTGCGCGGTATCAATGAGCGCACACTGGTTAATGGTTATGACTTAAAACTGACCACTGCGGATGTGGTACCGAGTGTCGGTTTTGCCAGCCGCGGCTCGCTGTTCCCGGCTGATGTCCTGCAGGGACTGCCGGTATTCGCGCTGAACGTGGACAGTATTGATGTCAATTTTTACCGCATCAAACCGGATTCCCTGGCGTCTTTCCTCGCCAGCTGGCAGTACGGCAACAATCTCCAGTACTGGAATTCTGATGACCTGCTGAATAATACCGATCTGGTCTATACCGGGCGTTTTGATCTCAATCCGCAGAAAAACACCCGTGAAAATATGCAGATCCCGCTGAAGGATATCAAGCCGTTACAGGAAGAGGGCGTGTATCTGGCGGTGATGCAGCAGGCCGGGCGTTACAGCTACACCATGCCGGCCACACTCTTTACCCTGAGTGATATCGGCGTTTCCATGCACAGCTATCTTAATGAGCTGGATGTATTTACTCAGTCGCTGGCGAAAGGCAGTGCACTGAAAGGCGTGGAAATCCGTCTGCTCGACAGCAAAGGTCAGCTTCTGGGCAAAGCAGAAACCGACAGCAGCGGTCATGCAAAACTGGATCGCGGGGCGGATGCCGCGCTGTTACTGGCGATTAACAACGGCCAGACCAGTATGATCGACCTGAAAAACCCGGCGCTTGACCTGGCAGAGTTTGATATCGCCGGTCCGCAGGGCTATGCAAAACAATTCTTCGTTTTTGGTCCGCGTGATCTGTACCGTCCGGGGGAAACTCTGGTAATTAACGGTCTGCTGCGTGACGGTGACGGCCATCCGGTCAAAGATCAGCCGGTCAAAGTGGATGTGCTGAAAAACGACGGTCAGGTGGCCTCCACCTTCGTCTGGCAGCCGGAAAACGGCCTTTATCAGTACCAGTATGCGATTCCGGAAAATATTGAAACCGGTAAGCTGACGCTGCGTTTTGATCTCGGGGATAACACGCCGCGCTTCTACAGCGTCAATGTGGAAGATTTCATGCCTGAGCGCATGGCGATGGAAATCAAAACCGACAAACAGCCGATCACCACACAGCAATCTGCTGATTTTGAAATTGAAGGCCATTATCTCTATGGAGCGCCTGCTGCCGGTAATCAGCTGACCGGGCAGCTGTTTATGCGTCCGGATCGTGAGGCATCCGCCAAATTGCCGGGCTTTGAATTCGGTGATATTCAGGAAGAGAGCCTGACCCGCACCCTGGATGAGTTCGACGAAACCATGGATGACAGCGGTGAACTCGCATTCACCATCAGTAATGATTACTGGAAAGAGGTGAAATCGCCGTTTAAATTAATCCTCCAGGCAAGCCTGATGGAAACCGGCGGCCGTCCGGTGACCCGCCGTGCGGATGTCGCGGTATGGCCAGCCGCGAAAATGGCCGGTATTCGTCCGGTCTTCGCCAAAAAAGAGGTTTACGACTACCGCACTGACAAATATGTGTCGCAGTACAGCATGGATGAAGATTCACTGGCTGAATTCGAAATTGTCTATACCGACCGTCAGGGTAATAAGTTAAAAGCGGATGATCTGAATGCGCGTCTGATTTATGAGCGCCGCGACTATTACTGGCGCTGGTCCGACTCCGAAGGCTGGTCATCCGGTTATGATCAGAAAGACCTCGTGATGTCTGATGACAAAATCAGTATCGCCAAAGACGGTACCGCAAAAGTGACCGTCCCGGTCTCCTGGGGGGCATACCGTCTGGAAGTGGTGGATCCGTCCACCGGGCTGACCAGCAGCGTGCGTTTCTGGGCTGGGTACTCCTGGCAGGATAACACCGGCGGTACCGGTGCGGTTCGCCCGGATCAGGTGAAACTGAAACTGGATAAACCAAATTATCACGCCGGTGATAAAGTTAAACTGAATGTGACTGCACCGCAGGCCGGTAAAGGCTATGTGCTTCTGGAATCCAGTGACGGCCCGCTGTGGTGGCAGGAAGTCGATGTTCCTGAAGGCGGCACCGATGTGGAAGTCCCGCTGAACAAAGAGTGGACACGCCACGACCTGTACGCGACTGCGGTGGTTGTCCGTCCGGGGGACAGCTCCCGTCAGGCGACCGTCAAACGCGCGGTCGGCATTCTGCATATCCCGATGGCCGATCCGGCCCGTAAGATTGATGTGACACTGGATACGCCGGCCCGCATCCGTCCGAATCAGGATCTGACCGTTAAAATCAAAGCGAAAGCACAGGACGGCAAAGCGGCACCGGAAAAAGTGAATGTGCTGATTTCCGCTGTGGACACCGGTGTGCTCAATATCACCGACTATAAAACGCCGGATCCGTATGACGCCTTCTTCGGCCGCAAACGCTACAGCGTGGACCAGTATGATGTCTATGGCCAGCTGATTGAGGGCAGTGGTCGTCTCGGCACACTGCGGTTTGGTGGTGACGGCGGCGATGATCTCGATCGCGGCGGCCTGAAACCGCTGACTGAAGTGCAGATTATCGCGCAGCAGGCGGCACCGGTGGAACTGAATGCGCAGGGTGAAGGTACGGTTACTCTGCCGATTCCGGATTTCAACGGCGAGCTGCGCCTGATGGCTCAGGCCTGGACGGACGAAGATTTCGGCCATGCGCAGAATAAAGTGATTGTTGCCGCACCGGTGATCAGTCAGATGGCACTGCCGCGCTTTATGGCCGGCGGTGACCGTTCACAGCTGACGCTGGATCTGACCAACCTGACCGATGAAACACAGAATCTGACCGTGAATTTCAGTGCGGACGGCATGGTGCATCTCAAAGGGGCGGCAGAGAAAGAAGTCACCCTGGCGAAAGGCCAGCGCACCTCCGTGAATGTCCCGGTTGAAGCTGCCAACGGCTTTGGTCAGGGCGAGGTGTTTATGACGGTCAAAGGGCTGAAACTGCCTGATGAAAGCAGCAACACCTATAAAAACAGCTGGAAAATCGGCGTGCGTCCGGCATACCCGGCTGAAACTGTTTCTTACTCCATGTCACTCGGCAATGGCGGGGAATGGGCGTTACCGGCAGATCAGATCGGTTATCTGGACGCCAGTACTGTGTCCGGTGAAATGACGCTGACCAGCCGTCCGCCGCTGGATATCTCGCGTTACATCCGTGAACTCTATGCCTATCCGTACGGCTGTCTGGAGCAGACAGTGAGCGGGCTGTATCCGTCTCTGTACTCCTCTGAGGCTGAGCTGAAAAAACTGGGCATCAAAACCCAGACGGACGCCGGACGCCGTCAGGCGGTGATGACCGGTATCCCGCATCTGCTCGGCATGCAGCGCAGTGACGGCAGTTTCTCCCTGTGGGATAACAGCGGCGCGGAAGAGCCGTGGCTGACCGCATACGCGACAGATTTTCTGTTCCGTGCCGGACAGCGCGGGTTTGATGTCCCGGCGGATGCCCTGAGTAACGCCAATAACCGCCTGCTGCGTTATCTGCAGGATCGCTCGGTGATCAGCAGCAACTATTACGGTAACAGCGATCAGATGCGCTTTGCGGTACAGGCGTATGCCGGTTATGTGCTGGCACAGCAGCAGAAAGCACCGCTCGGTGCACTGCGTCAGGTCTATCAGCGCCGTGATGATGCCGCAAGCGGACTGGCACTGGTACAGTTGGGTATCGCCCTGAAGAAAATGGGGGATGCGGATCGCGGTAACGAAGCCATCCGTCTGGGTGTGATGAAGAACCGTGACAGCGTCTACACCGGCGATTACGGCAGCACCATCCGTGATGATGCGATGATTATTGCGCTGCTGAGTGAGGCGGATTCCAATGCGGATCAGCGTTACGGCAAGTTGCAGGCACTCTCTGCGGAGATACAGAATAACCGTTACTTCTCCACTCAGGAGAGCAACGCCCTGTATCTGGCAGGCCGTCAGTACATTAATCAGAGCGAAAAACCGTGGTCTGCCCTGATCAACGGACAGGCCCCGGCGGTCAGCCGTGACAGCGCACTGCGTGAAACCCTCACCGCGGCACAGCTGAACAACGGCATCAGTGTCGCGAACCGCGGGGATGCGGAGCTGTTCGGTCGTGTGAATATCACCGGCTATCCGTTACAGGCACCGCACCCGTCATCTGAAGTGCTGAAGATCAAGCGGACGTATATGGATCTGAACGGTAATCCGATCAGTATTGACCGTCTGAGCAGTGGTGACCTGGTGGCAGTCCGTCTGGATATTCAGGCTGACCGCAACGTGCCGGATGCGCTGGTGGTGGATCTGTTACCGGCCGGTCTGGAGCTGGAAAACCAGAACCTGGCGGCAGCCAGTGCAAGTCTGGCGGACAGTGCGCCGAACCTGGCTGAAGCTATCCAGGACATGCAGCAGGCCAATATCCGTCATACCGAGTACCGTGATGATCGCTTTGTCTCCCAGGTGGCGGTGGAAGAGTACCGTCCGGTGACGCTGGTCTATCTGGCCCGCGCGGTCACTCCGGGTAAATACAGTGTTCCTGCACCACAGGTGGAATCGATGTATATTCCGTCCTGGCGTGCCACCGGTGTGACACCGGCGACACTGGAAGTAGTTCGTTAACAGTACTGTTTGTTGTCCGCAGCCTCCGGGCTGCGGCAGCAAAATATGTTTTATGCCCTTATAGTCTGTTATAAGGGCATTTTTATCTTAAGAATTCTGATAATGCGGTTTGATACATGAAAGTGTGGTTTAAACGTCTCGCGCTGACCGGCCTGATAACAATTGTTCTGACACCGCCGCTGCTCTGGCTGGCCGATAAAATCTGGCCTTTGCCGCTGGATGAGGTGGTGATGGCGCGCACGGTTACGGCTGAGGACGGGTCACCGCTGTGGCGTTTTGCTGACAGTAATGGTGTGTGGCGCTACCCGGTCACACTGAAGGATGTATCACCGGAATTTATTGAAGCGCTTCTGACATATGAAGATCGCTATTTCTATCAGCACCCGGGCATCAATCCGGTGGCTATCGGCCGCGCGGCACTGCAGGATCTGACTTCCGGACGTATTGTCTCCGGCGGCAGCACGCTCTCCATGCAGGTCGCCCGTCTGCTCGATCCCCATGACCGCACGCTGACCGGCAAACTGAAACAGGTTTTCCGCACCATTCAGCTGGAATGGCACTATTCCAAAGATGAGATTCTGGAGATGTATCTTAACCGCGCGCCATACGGCGGCACGGTAGAGGGTATTGGTGCGGCGAGCTGGATGTATCTCGGCAAGCCGCCATCGGAACTGACCGCCGGGGAAGCGGCACTGCTGGCGGTCCTGCCGCAGGCACCAAGCCGTCTGCGGCCGGATCGTTATCCGCAGCGCGCTGAAGCGGCCCGTAATAAGGTGCTTGACCGGCTGGCCGAATTTGAGGTGTGGCCGCAGTCAAAAGTGAATGATTTAAAACAGGAGAGTATCTGGCTGGCACCGCGCCAGGTGCCGCATTCCGCGCCGCTGCTGGCACGGCGTGTGGCGCAGGGGGTGAAAGACCCGGTGATCCGCACCACCATCAATCCTGCCATTCAGCGCCAGCTGGAGGAGATGGCCCGCAACCGCAAATATCAGCTGCCGGAAAAAACCTCGCTCGGCATTATGGTGGTGGATAACCGCGATATGAGTGTGAAGGGCTATGTCGGCTCTATCGATTTCTCCGATGATACCCGTTTCGGGCATGTGGATGTGAACAGCGCCTGGCGTTCACCGGGCTCCACACTGAAACCGTTTTTATATGCCCTGGCGATGGATGAGGGGTTGATCCACAGCGAATCCCTGTTACAGGATGTGCCGCGCCGCTTTAATGATTACCGGCCGGGTAACTTTGATACCGGATTCAGTGGGCCGGTGAGTGTCAGTGAGGCACTGCGCCGTTCTCTGAATCTGCCGGTGGTTCAGTTGCTGGATGTTTATGGCCCGAAGCGGTTCAGTGCCAAACTGCGCAATGTCGGTCTGGAACTGCGTTTTCCGCTCGGCAGTGACCCGAACCTGTCGCTGATTCTGGGCGGGACAGGGGCGCGGATGGATCAGCTGATTGCGGCCTACAGCGCGTTTGCCCGTCAGGGTAAAGTGGCACCGGTGCGTTTTCGTCCGGAAGATCCGCTGGCAGAGCGGCAGCTGATCTCCCCGGGCGCGGCGTGGATCACGCGCCGGGTGATGGCCGGAGAGACACGGCCGCTGGCAGATGACCGGCTGGCGCAGGATGTGCCGCTGGCGTGGAAAACCGGCACCAGTTACGGCTACCGTGATGCCTGGGCACTGGGGGTGAATAACCGCTACACCATCGGGGTGTGGGTCGGCCGTCCGGACGGTACGCCGGTGGCCGGCCAGGCCGGGTTTGCAACCGCGATCCCGATCCTGTATCAGGTGGATAGTTATCTTCGGGCACGCGGCGGCAAAAAATTGCCGGATCCGAAACCCATCAGTGTCAGCAGTAAGATGATTTGCTGGCCGTCAGGGCTGGCGGCGGACAAACAGGATCCGAACTGCCGTCAGCAGCGGATAGCGCTGGTGCTGGACAATACTGTGCCGCCGACACTGCCGTCCGCAGGGCAGGAAAGCCTGTCCGGCACCAATGCGGTGATCTGGGTTAACGGACAGGGGGAACGGGTGTCGCCGGATTGTCCGGATGCACAGGAGAAAACCGTGGCGCTGTGGCCGATTGCGCTGGAGAGCTGGCTGCCGCCGGGTGAACGCCGCAGCCACCGTCTGCCGCCGGTGAGTAAAACCTGTCCGCCGTTGCGGGTGGAAGCGGCTCCGCTGCTGATTTCCGGGATCCGCGAAGGGGATGTGCTGCGCCGTCTGCCGCTGGCGAAAACCCTCGATCTGCGGGTGGTGACGCAGGGCGGAGAGGGCACTCAGTGGTGGTTTCTTAACGGCGACCAGGCGGGCAGTACTGAGTCCGGTGAGCCGCTGTTGCTGACGCTGGACACCCCGGGGCGTTATCAGCTGACGGTGCTGGATCTCAGCGGCCAGGTCAGTTCAGTCAGTTTTACCCTGAAATAGCAGAAACGGCGGGAACCGCAGCGGAAAAAGTGTGATACAGACGGAAAATCTGTGATCTGTTATGCGGAATACTTTGCAAAAATGTTGCGTAACTGTAGGAAAAACAGAGGTGAGCCCGTATAATCACTGCCTTACCACAAGGTGTGGACCGGTCTGCCGTCAGCCGCAAATAACAATGACAACAGCGCACATGCGCACAATGAGGTCAATTCATGTCTGTACAACGCACATTTTCTATCATTAAGCCAAACGCCGTAAAGAAAAATGCTATCGGGGCCATTTATCACCGTTTTGAAAGCGCCGGTTTCCGTATTATCGCCGCCAAAATGCTGCACCTGACCCGCGAACAGGCGGAAGGATTCTACGCTGAGCACAAAGGCCGCCCGTTCTTTGATGGTCTGGTGGAATTTATGACATCCGGCCCGATTATGGTACAGGTACTGGAAGGGGAAAATGCCGTGCAGCGTCACCGTGATCTGATGGGCGCCACCAATCCGGATAACGCCCTGGCCGGTACACTCCGCGCAGATTACGCCGACAGTTTCACTGAAAACGCCGTACACGGCTCTGATGCGGAAGAATCCGCTGCCCGTGAAATTGCCTATTTCTTCACTGAAGATGAGATCTGCCCGCGCTGATAACACAAAGCAGGAAAAAACCTGTGTTATCCTGCTTTATCAGTGAATTCAGTCTCAAAAGCCCGGTAATCCGGGCTTTTGCTTTTTTACCGGACAACAAGGACTGAGATATTGGCGTAGTGGATCAGTGCGGACGCGGTGGAGCCCAGGAAACGGCTTTTCATGGTCGGGTTTTTGGAACCGATAACAATCAGGTCGGCTTTAATTCTTTCTGCATTATCAAGAATGGCCTCTGCCGCACTTCCGATAAGTACACCGGTGGAAATCTGTTCTTTCTGTACAGCAAATTTTTCGGTGGCGGCATCCAGTTTTTCAAGCAGAGCTTTGATGCGCTGGTCTTCTGACTTGGCATTTTCGGTCATCACAGGGAATGTCAGACCATAGTCAAAAAGCTGTTCAGACGGAAGAATTACCGTAACGAAATGAAATTTCACATTTTTATCTTTGGCATAGTCGTTAATCTCAGTAATGACGTTCTGAGATAACGCACCGGCATTCAGATCGATCGGAACCAGTATAATTTTATGCATAACAACTCCTTTATTTCAGATTAAATGACCTGTAAAAGATGAGTGTTAATATTATTAATATCTGAAAAAATGATTTAAACAAGTACTATTATCCAATAAATCGATTTACATTTACGTGTTTTAATTTGCCATATCACCATTAATGTTTGTACAATGCCGCGCCCCGTTATGATACGGGGCTTTTATATTTCCGCCGTATCCGTGACGCAGTCCGTTTCAGCGGCTATCCTTATTCCTGTATCTGTGATGCGCGCCGCGTGTCACCGCCGAAAGTGTAATAACGAGGCAATGTTAACAATGTCAGAACTGACCACTCAAGACGCCTGTGTAACAGGCTCCGCACCGATTGCTCCTGAAAAAATCAACGGAAAAATTAATTTACTCGACCTGACCCGCAAAGAAATGCGCCAGTTTTTCGCCGATATGGGTGAGAAACCTTTCCGTGCTGATCAGGTGATGAAGTGGATTTATCACTATTGCTATGATGATTTCGATCTGATGACCGATATCAACAAAGTGCTGCGCACCAAACTGAAAGCGGTGGCGGAAATCCGGGCCCCGGAAGTGTCAGAAGAACAGCGCTCTGCGGACGGCACCATTAAGTGGGCTATCCGTGTCGGCGACCAGGAAGTGGAAACCGTCTATATCCCGGAAGATGACCGCGCTACTCTGTGTGTCTCTTCCCAGGTCGGTTGTGCGCTGGAATGCAAATTCTGCTCAACCGCGCAGCAGGGTTTTAACCGCAACCTGCGCGTCTCTGAAATTATCGGCCAGGTCTGGCGTGCCGCGAAAATCATCGGCTCCCTGAAATCCAGCGGCCGCCGTCCTATCACCAACGTGGTGATGATGGGGATGGGTGAACCGCTGCTGAACCTGACCCATGTTGTCCCGGCGATGGAAATCATGCTGGATGACTTTGGTTTCGGGCTCTCCAAACGCCGCGTGACGATTTCCACCTCCGGTGTGGTTCCGGCGCTGGATAAACTCGGCGATATGATTGATGTGGCGCTCGCTATTTCCCTGCACGCACCGACGGATGATGTGCGTGATGAAATCGTGCCGATCAACAAAAAATATAACATTGAGACATTCCTGGCATCTGTGCGCCGTTATCTCGGAAAATCCAATGCGAACGGCGGCCGTGTGACTGTGGAATATGTCATGCTGGATCATATCAATGACAGCACTGATCAGGCGCATCAGCTGGCGGCCTGTCTGAAAGACACGCCGAGCAAAATCAACCTGATCCCGTGGAACCCGTTCCCGGGCGCCCCTTACGGGCGCAGCTCAAACAGCCGGATTGACCGTTTTGCCAAGGTACTGATGGAATACGGATTCACCACCATTGTCCGCAAAACACGCGGTGATGATATTGACGCTGCCTGCGGACAGCTGGCCGGTGATGTTATCGACCGGACCAAACGGACACTGAAAAAACGCATGGCCGGTGAACCAATCTCTGTCAAAGCAGTCTGACAGTAATATTAAGTAACACTCCCCGGTGACTGTTTACGTTAATATACCTGCCTTACAGACAAGGAGGCAGTATGATAAGGACGTATTCCCCGGGATTAATTGCAGTAATGCTGCTGGCAGGATGCCGGACAGCACCCGTGACACAGACCGTACCGGCTGCGACCGGTACCCGTCTTGCACTGGGTGAGGCTTATCTTCAGGCCGGCCGGTATGATGCTGCACGGTATCATTTTGACCGGGTACTGAAAGCACAGCCGCAGCATACCGGTGCGCTGACAGGCGCGGCGCTGAGTGCAAAATGCGATCAGCAGCCTGAAATTGCGGAAAAATACCTGAATTTAGCCGTGAATTCCCCGTCAGGCAGTGATAGTGTGGTACAGTACATTTTGGCTTATGAGTGTCCGCCGGATAACAGTCTGTAAAACAATATAAAAGTGATGTTGTTTTCAGGATTATTTTTATCATTACGGGTGGCATGCAGTATGCCGGAATACGGAACTTCGGTGCGCGGAAGGGCAGATCTCCGCGCTTTCTCGTAACCAGAACTGTTTGTGTCCTGAAACTCATGAATAACTCTCAATCTCAAGATAATCTCCAACTCACTCTTGGCCAATTCTTAACACAACGTCGGGAACAACTTCAGTTATCACGGGAAACAGTCGCCGACAGACTTTGTCTTAAACTGACTACAGTGCGTGAAATCGAAGAAGATGCACTGAAAGAAGGCAACCCGACCTTTATCCGCGGTTATGTCCGTACGTATGCCAAGCTGTTGCAGATCCCTGAATCTGCGATCATGCCTTATCTTGATAAAATCGCCCCCGCTCAGATGACCAAAGTCCAGCCGATGAAAAGTGTGACTATCGGCCGCCAGCGTAAAAAACGCGAAGGCTGGCTGATGAAGTTCACCTGGCTGGTACTGCTGGTGGTTCTGGCGCTGGTTGGCGTGTGGTGGTGGCAGCAGTATCAGGCACAACAGGCTGATATTGCTTCACTGGCACAACAGAATGATGTCACCGTGAATGCTCCGGCAGATGTTCCGGGTACCGATCCGGCAGACAGCACCGCACCACAGACACTGAATACCCCTGCCGGAACGCCGGACACCGCTCCGGCCGGTAATACCAATACCGCTGCACTGGAATTATCGGCAGCCACCCCGCAGGATCAGGAAATTGACAGCAGCAAGATTGTGCCGCTGCCGGGCAGTGACCGTGTACCGGCGGTTGTTAACCGCGCCGTGGACAGTGAAGGCGGCACGCTGCCGACCACCACACAGACACAGGATGGTCTGGTTCTGACCTTTAAAAACACCTGCTGGCTGGAAGTGACAGATAACAAAGGTACAAAAATTTTCAGCGGCACCAAACAGAAAGGGGATACCCTGGAATTTGCGGGCGCAGAACCTTACCGTCTGAAAATCGGCGCACCGGCTGCCGTGGATGTGCAGTTCAAAGGTCAGAGTGTTGACCTGAGTCATTTTGTTAAGGCAAACCGGGTGGCAAATCTGAGTGTGCCGAAAGCCGGTGAATAATTGGTTTATAAATTAAATCTTTACTACACAATAAACACAGCAATGATTAAGGACACAAGGATGTTCCGGAGAAAGACTTATGCATAATGAATCCCCGATAAAAAGACGCAAATCCACCCGAATTTACGTGGGAAATGTGCCGGTCGGTGATGGTGCACCAATCGCCGTACAATCAATGACAAACACCCGGACAACGGATGTTGAGGCGACCGTCAGACAAATTAAATCCCTGGAACGCGTCGGCGTGGATATTGTCCGCGTGTCAGTACCGACCATGGATGCGGCGGAAGCATTTAAACTGATTAAACAGCAGGTCTCTGTACCGCTGGTGGCGGATATTCACTTTGACTACCGCATTGCGCTGAAAGTGGCGGAATACGGCGTGGATTGTCTGCGTATCAACCCGGGTAATATCGGCAGCGAGGAGCGTATCCGTCAGGTTGTGGATTGCGCCCGTTATTATAATATCCCTATCCGTATCGGGGTTAACGGCGGTTCACTGGAAAAAGATATCCAGGAAAAATACGGCGAACCGACACCGGAAGCGCTGGTGGAATCTGCCATGCGTCATGTGGACATTCTTGATCGCCTGAATTTTGACCAGTTTAAAGTCAGTGTAAAAGCGTCAGATGTGTTCCTGGCAGTCGGTGCTTACCGTCTGCTGGCACAGAAAATTGATCAGCCGCTGCACCTGGGTATTACCGAAGCGGGCGGCGCACGTGCCGGTTCTGTGAAATCCGCTATCGGGTTAGGTATGCTGCTGTCGGAAGGTATCGGTGATACGCTGCGTATCTCGCTGGCAGCGGATCCGGTGGAAGAAGTGAAGGTCGGGTTTGATATCCTGAAATCCCTGCGTATCCGTTCGCGCGGCATTAACTTTATCGCCTGTCCGACCTGCTCCCGTCAGGAGTTCGACGTGATTGGCACCGTGAATGCCCTGGAACAACGGCTGGAAGATATCATCACTCCGATGGATGTGTCGATTATCGGCTGTGTGGTTAACGGTCCGGGCGAGGCGGAAGTCTCCACACTGGGTGTGACCGGTGCGAAAACCCGCAGCGGGTTCTATGAAGATGGTGTCCGTCAGAAAGAGCGCCTGGATAACACCGATATGATTGATCAGCTGGAAGCGAAAATCCGTGCCAAAGCGGCCATGCTGGATCAGAATAACCGGATTGATATCAGTCTGGTTGAGAAAGAATAATCGCGGACCGGCTCATTATTGATGAGCCGGTTTTGTCTGTTTTGGCAGATATGCTGTTTTAAGACGATATATCCGCCTCCCGATATTGCACCCGCACAGGGTCGCTTTTATAATCGGAAACATATTTCATTGAGTTAAGAGAATTAACGTGGCGACAAAAATCCAATCTGTTCGTGGTATGAATGATTATCTGCCTGCTGATACTGCGGTATGGCAGCGTATTGAAAACACGCTTAAACGCATTCTGACAAGCTACGGGATCAGTGAAATCCGTACGCCGATTGTCGAGCATACCCCCCTGTTTCAGCGCGCCATCGGTGAAGTGACTGATGTTGTTGAAAAGGAAATGTACTCTTTTCAGGACCGCGAAGAAAATGTGAGCTTAACACTGCGGCCGGAAGGAACAGCGGGCTGTGTTCGTGCCGGGATCGAGAAAGGCCTGCTGTACAATCAGGAACAGCGCCTCTGGTATATCGGACCGATGTTCCGCCACGAGCGTCCGCAGAAAGGCCGCTATCGTCAGTTCCATCAGCTGGGTGCGGAAGTTTTCGGCCTGAGCGGTCCGGATATCGATGCTGAGCTGATTATGATGACCGCCCGCTGGTGGCGTGAGCTGGGCATTGCGGAGCATGTTACCCTGGAACTGAACTCAATCGGTTCGTTACAGGCGCGTGCAAACTACCGTGAAGCACTGGTTGCCTTCCTGGAACAGCACAAAGACAAACTGGATGAAGACTGCAAACGCCGGATGTACACCAACCCGCTGCGTGTGCTGGATTCCAAAGACAAAGTTGTTCAGGAACTCCTGAACGATGCACCGGCACTGTTTGATTATCTTGATGAAGAATCAAAAGCCCACTTTGACGGCCTGTGTGCCATCCTGGATGCTGCCGGTATTCAGTACCGCATCAATCAGCGTCTGGTCCGTGGTCTGGATTACTATAACCGCACCGTGTTTGAGTGGGTGACCACCGCACTGGGTTCGCAGGGAACTGTCTGCGCGGGCGGCCGTTATGACGGGCTGGTTGAACAGCTCGGCGGTCATAATACCCCGGCGGTGGGTTTTGCCATGGGTCTGGAGCGTATGGTACTGCTGGTTCAGTCCGTCAATCCGGACTTTGTGAGCGAAACTGCAGTGACCGATATTTATCTGGCCTCCTTCGGTGAAGGCAGCCAGGTTGCGGCAATGATGCTGGCGGAACAGATCCGCGACAGCCTGCCGGGTGTGCGTATCATGACCAACTACGGCGGCGGCAACTTTAAACGCCAGCTGAGCCGTGCGGATAAAAACGGTGCGCGCATCGCCCTGATTTTAGGTGAGGATGAAATTGCCAACGGGACAGTCACTGTCAAAGAACTGGCCACCGGTGAGCAGCAGACGCTGGCACAGAGCGGGCTTTCCGCTCGTCTGAGCGAACTTTTAGGTTAAGGAGAGACGTGTGGAAGTCTATACCACAGAAAATGAACAGGTATCAGCGCTGAAGAATTTCTTTGTCGAAAACGGCAAAGCAATCGCGGCAGGTTTGATCATCGGTATCGGCGGTATTGCCGGCTGGAACTACTATCAGTCTCACCAGGTCAGCAAATTACAGGATGCGGCGATTGCCTATGAAACGGCGATCACAGCAAAAGGCACCCCGGCGGAGCAGACCGCCCGTCTGCAGGCTTTTGCGAAAGAAGCCAATAACAACTACGGTGCTATCGCCGGTCTTGATCTGGCGATGAAAGCGGTTGACAGCAACGACCTCCCGGCGGCAGAAAATGCCCTGAGCCAGGCGCTGACAAAAACCGATAATGAAGATTTAAAAGATCTGATTAATGCACGTCTGGCCCGTGTACAGCTGAGTCAGAAAAAACCGGATGCCGCGCTGGCGACCGTTGCGGCAGTGAAAGGGAAAGGCTGGGCGGCTTACGCACAGGATATCCGCGGTGACGCCCTGTTACAGAAAGGGGATGTGAAAGGCGCGCAGGAAGCCTACACCACCGGTATTCAGAGTGAAGGTGCCGGGACTATCAAATCCGTTATGACATTCAAACTCGATAACTTAGCCGGGTGAGGGGACTCTCGATAATGCAACTGCGTAAAACACTGCTGGTAGGATTAGTCGCCTCTGTGCTGCTGGCCGGCTGTTCAAGTGAACAGGATACTATCGTGATGTCACCACTGCCGGAAGTGACAAGTCAGTTCACCCCGGAAACCGTGTGGGATAAATCCGTCGGTGACGGTGTCGGTAAATACTATTCTCACCTTTCCCCGGCATGGGAAGGATCCAGTGTCTATGCGGCTGACCGCAATGGCCTGGTCAAAGCCCTGGATACCGATTCCGGTGTTGAAATCTGGTCAGTGAATCTGGCGGAAAAAACCGGTTTCTTATCCGCGGATATCCCGGCGATGTTATCCGGCGGTCTGACCGTTTCCGGTGAACACGTTTATGTGGGTACAGAGCGCGGTACATTGATCGCCCTGAACGCGAACGACGGTGAAATCGCATGGACCGCCAACGCCGGTGGTGAAGTATTGTCCCGTCCGGAAGTCAGTGACGGCCTGGTGCTGGTGCATACCGGTAACGGCCTGTTACAGGCATTTGATACCGTGTCCGGCGAACAGCGCTGGAGCCTGAACCTGGATACCCCAAGCCTGTCTGTCCGTGGTGAATCAGCCCCGGCTGTGGCCATGGGTGCGGCATTTGTCGGTGGTGACAACGGTCGTGTCAGTGCGGTTATGCTCGGCCAGGGTCAGATTATCTGGCAGCAGCGTATTTCCCAGACAACCGGTACCACCGAAATCAGCCGTCTGAATGACGTGGATATGACCCCGGTTGTTGCTGACGGTCGTGTTTACGCTATCGCGTATAACGGCAATCTGGTGGCGATGGATATGCGCAGCGGTCAGATTCTGTGGAAACGCGATTTCGGTTCAGTCAACGAACTGGTGCTGGATGGCGAATCCCTCTATGTTGTTGACCAGGATGATAACGTCTATGGTCTGCGCGCAGCGGATGGCGTCACCATGTGGTCACAGGATAAATTACTGCACCGTAATCTCTCCGCACCGGAAATCTTTAACGGCTATCTGGTCGTGGGTGACGGTGAAGGTTATCTCCACTGGCTGGATACCTCCAACGGACAGTTCGTGGCGCAGAATAAACTGAACAGTTCCGGTATTCTCAGCCGTCCGTCGATTGCCGGTGATAAACTGATGGTGCAGGCCCGTGACGGACGCCTGTACCTGCTCCGCCGCTGACAGTAAACCGCTGTTTCCGGCATCACTCCGGCAGGGTAACTGACTGCGGAGTGGTTTCATTGACGGCTCCTGAATGACAGGAGCCGTTTCGTCTTTAATCTCCTGTATGGTGCAGGGGATTTTTTCAGTGTTATGAGGCAGTAAAAGCATGATACCTGTCGTTGCTCTGGTCGGGCGTCCCAATGTCGGGAAGTCCACATTATTCAACCGCTTAACGCGTACGCGCGATGCGTTGGTTGCTGATTTCCCCGGCCTGACGCGGGATCGTAAGTACGGTCGTGCAGAGGTTGAGGGACAGGAATTTATTATTATCGATACCGGCGGTATTGACGGCACGGAAGAGGGTGTTGAAACCCACATGGCCGCGCAATCACTGCTGGCGATTGAAGAAGCCGATATTGTGCTGTTTATGGTGGATGCCCGTTCCGGCCTGATGCCGGCGGACAGCGGTATTGCCAAACATCTGCGCAGCCGCGATAACAAAACCACCTTTGTGGTGGCGAACAAAATCGACGGCATCGATCAGGATCAGGCGCTGGGTGAATTCTACAGCCTGGGTCTGGGCGAAGTGGTGCCTATCGCCGCCTCACACGGACGTGGTGTCAGTCAGCTGATCACCCGTGCACTGGTGCCGTTCTACGGCGAGCCGGAAAGTGAGGATGATGAGCGCGAGTTAACCGAAGAAGAGGCTAACGCCGCTTACTGGGCAGAGCAGGAAGCCCTGGCACAGGCAGCAGAAACGGAAGACGGTGAAGAGGAAGATGATTTCAACCCGATTGATCAGCCGATTAAAATGGCGATTGTCGGGCGTCCGAATGTCGGAAAATCCACGCTGACCAACCGTATCCTCGGTGAAGAGCGTGTGGTGGTTTACGATATGCCGGGTACCACCCGTGACAGTATCTATATCCCGATGGAACGCGACGGGCGCGAGTATATTATTATCGATACTGCCGGTGTGCGTAAACGCGGTAAAGTGACTGAAACGGTTGAAAAATTCTCCGTTATCAAGACACTGCAGGCGATTGAGGATGCGAACGTGGTGCTGCTGGTGATTGATGCCCGCGAAGGGATTTCAGACCAGGATCTGTCACTGCTGGGCTTTATCCTCAATGCCGGCCGTTCTCTGGTTATCGCCATCAACAAATGGGACGGCATGACCGCAGACGATCGCGAACACGTCAAAGATATGCTGGAACTGCGTCTCGGCTTCGTTGATTTTGCCCGTATCCACTTTATCTCCGCGCTGCACGGCAGCGGTGTCGGTAACCTGTTTGACTCAGTACAGGAAGCGTATGACTGCGCGACCCGCCGTGTCAGTACCGCATTGGTGACCCGCATCATGAAAATGGCAGCGGAAGATCACCAGCCGCCGCTGGTTCGCGGCCGCCGCGTCAAACTGAAATATGCGCATGCAGGGGGTTATAACCCGCCGATTATTGTTATCCACGGTAACCAGGTGTCAGATTTACCGGATGGCTATAAACGTTACCTGATGAACTATTTCCGTCAGTCACTGAAAGTGATGGGAACGCCTATCCGCATCCAGTTTAAAGAGGGTGAAAACCCGTTTGCGGATAAGAAAAACGTGCTGACAGCGACCCAGCTGCGGAAACGTAAACGCCTGATGTCTCATATCAAAAAAGGCCGTTAATCAGGAAAACCCGCATTTTTTAATGCGGGTTTTTTATTTTCCGGCATTTTACGGCTCCAGCCCGACAGCTTTCCAGGCACTCATCAGCACAGCCGTCACGTCCTTATCATAATTATCACCGGCGATGTCCATTGTTTCGCGGGCAAAGGTCAGAAAATCACACTCAGGCGGCAGGTTGCCTCTGCGCAGCGTGTCGAACCAGATCTGTCCGGCCACTTCCCAGCTGTACCCGCCGAGGGCGGAGGCGAAGTGGTAAAATGCATGGTTCGGGATGCCGGAGTAACAATGAACGCCGCCGTTATCATTCTCCGGGTCATCCGGCAGCTCAATATAATCTCTCATATGTGCTACCTGTTTATCTTTGCCGATCACCGGGTGATTATAGGCATTTCCCGGTGACGAAAGGGAGCGCAGTGCTTTAATTCCGCTTTGTTTATTAAACAATGTTCTGCCGATATGCCAGTCCCCCTGATGGCTGGCGTGACGGCGGTGGTAATGACCCAGCATGACGGTAAACACATCACAGACCGATTCATTCAGAGCACCGGACTGATGGCTGTAAGTCAGCGGGGAAAGGTGATCAATCACAGCGTGGGAAAATTCGTGTGTGGCGATATCCAGCTGGGCAAAACTCAGAAACAGGGGAGTGACGCTCATTCCGGCATCCCCGGCACCAAACACCAGATGTGCGCCGTTCCAGAAGGCATTGCAGTAGCCGCGTCCGTAATGTGTCATGGCGGAGATAGTGGCATTGTTGTCATTAAAGGATTTGTAATCAAAGACATCATCAAAAAAACCGTAAATGATATCAAGATACTCAAACATATTATCGGTATCTGTATCCTGCCGCACAGGCATATGTGGCTGTGGGTTTTCTGCTTTCCGGTCTTCGCGGTAATACAGGTCCGGAACGGTGGTCAGGTTTTTCAGATGCATCACCCGGCGGTGTGCCTGCGAAGTACATCCGGATTCCGGCAGAGCAGCATAACTGAGAGGCATCATTTCTGTTTCCGGCAGGCGTCGGTAACCGAGCAACCGCTGCATATGCTGATAACATAACTGTGTCTCTTCGTGATCCCCTTCATGAAGCAGGCGTTTTTTCAGGATCCAGGGCGGTAAAAATGAATAGCGCGGGGCATGTGCTGACATAGGCGGTTCTCCTGTGGTTGGAATGACCATCTTTACGGAGAAAAATATTTACCGCAGCAGACTATCAGCCTGCTTTTCAGTCAGCACACTGTGAAGGGTTATCAGACCCAGTCGCGGGGGATAAGAAAATCACTCAGTGCGGCTTCCGGAGAACCGGCCTGCGGTTGGTAGTCATATTCCCAGCGCACCAGCGGCGGCATCGACATAAGGATGGATTCGGTCCGCCCGCCGCTCTGTAAACCGAAAAGTGTGCCGCGATCCCACACCAGATTAAACTCCACATAACGGCCGCGCCGGTAGAGCTGAAACTGCCGTTCGCGCTCACCATAAGGAATGGAACGGCGTTTTTCCGCGATCGGCAGATAAGCCCGGGTAAAGCCGTTGCCGACAGCCCGTGTGAAGGCAAAGCATTCCTCAAAACCGGGTTTATTCAGATCATCAAAGAACAGGCCGCCGATACCACGCGCTTCGCTGCGGTGTTTCAGATAAAAATAGTCGTCGCACCATTTTTTATAACGCGGCCAGGCATCTTCGCCCAGCGGCGTGCAGATATCCCGGGCGACACTGTGCCAGTGTACGGCATCTTCTGTGAAAGGATAGAAAGGAGTCAGGTCAAAACCGCCACCGAACCACCAGACCGGGTCACTGCCGGCTTTTTCGGCAATAAAAAAGCGCACGTTGGCGTGTGCGGCCGGGACATACGGATTATGCGGATGAAGTACCAGAGAAACGCCCATGGCCTGATAGTGACACCCGGCCAGCTCCGGGCGGTGTGCCGTGGCAGACGGCGGCAGGTTGTCCCCGCTGATATGTGAAAAATTGACACCGGCCTGTTCAAACAGTGCGCCGGATTTCAGTACCCGGCTGCGTCCGCCGCCGCCGGATTCCCGCTGCCACTTATCTTCGCTGAACTCAGCACCGCCGTCACAGGCGGCGAGTTGTCCGCAGAGGGAATCCTGTAATCTGAGAAAAAAAATCTTTAACACTGTCACTATCAGGGATATTCATTACATCACGACCATTGAGCTGCTGATAAACTTTAGTATATCATTTTGTTTTTATAAGATATCACACCCGTTCCGTCACGGACACGGGCAGACAACCGGCAGACAGGTAACGGTATGGACATTCGCACATTTCAGCAAGGTGATTTTGAAGAGGTTGTTGCGCTCTGGGAGCGTTGTGATCTGGTCACCCCCCCGGATGACCCGGAAACCGTAATTGAGCGGAAAATGGCACATGATCCGGCCCTGTTCCTGGTGGCGGAAGTCAACGGCGAAGTGGTGGGCACACTGCTGGGCGGTTATGACGGATACCGGGGCTATGCCTATTATCTGGCAGTACATCCGGAATTTCAGGGACGGGGGATTGCCAATGCTATGGTGGCGAGGCTGGAAAAAAAACTGCTGGCGCGGGGATGTCCGCAGTTGCTGCTGTCGATTCCGGATGATAATACCGCCACGCTGAGCATGTTTGACAAGCTGGCCTACGACGAGTGTCAGCAGGACAGCCTGACCTACAGCAAACGGCTGATCACCGACCCGGAATATTAACTGCCGGGGTTGACCACACTGAGTGTATCGGCGGTTACCACAATCGCATGGCGGTCTTTTTCCATTCCGCCTTCAATGCGGATGGTATCATTAGGGGTGATAATCTTTTTCCCCCATAATTCCGCCGGAATTTTTACCTCGACGATACCGCTGTAATCCCCCAGCAGATAGTGCTCCGCTGAAATCTGAGACTGAATATTACCTTCCAGAATCACCCGGCTGTTATCCTGCAGATAGGGCAGTTGTTTGATGATAAAGCGCTGTGGTGTTTCACATTTTACTGTGCTCTGATGATACTCATAGGCAGAAAATGACGGCAGAGCCGCAGCAGGCTGAAACCAGAATGTACCTGTCAGAACAACCGCTGAAAACAGGTAAAAAGTCGATGATGTGAATGTCATTTCAGCCATAGCTTACGACGCCGGTAAATGAAAAATGTCGGTTATATACCAGGAGATATCTTATCGGAAATGTTACGTTACTGAATTGGTAAACATACCTATTTCGTTAAAATTATTTGATGTAATAATTCAGAATGAATGTTTTGTCAATTCCGGAGTCTGATATCTGAACCGAATGCAAAGGAGCAATGAATGAAGTGTTATCAGGCAATGAAGCTGGCCGCCGCGGCCGGTGCCGTACTGATGCTGAACGGGTGCAGTTCGTTTTCATGGTCATCATTATCGCCGGTAAGCTGGTTCAGCAGCAGTGGGCTGACGGTAACGGCACAGGGCGTCGGTGGTGTGAATAATCAGACGGCCATGACCGAAACGGCGATCAGTCAGGGACTGGACGATAAATACACACTGCGCGGTGGTATGCAGACCGAGCAGGGGCAGATCGTTAAAATTTTTGAAGGCCGGAAAGATGATAAAACGGTTATCCGTCTGTCCGGGCCGGAAAATGGCACTGTGCAGCGCATTGTTGCCAATGATGCGGATATCCGCACGGAATGGGACACCAAAACAGGAACCCTCTTTTCGGACATCTATCCGCAGGCCGTTGCCGGTGCCTGTACCCTGACCACTGAATTTGATGACAGCGCACAGGTTATCTGCCGTTCACCGCAAACCCCGCGTGTTTCTTATGTTTTCCGCGGAACCTGGAACGGCCCTGAAACCCTGATGCCGTCAGATGATATTCTGAAAAACTGGACAGTCAGTTATATCGTCTGGGCCAATAAATAATCCGGAAAAATAAATGAACTTGCGGAATAACAAAGTAATTCCGCGTCAGTGATTTATGATAAGGCCATTTCCTGATCAGACTGACGATGCAAAGGGAGCAATATGTCACAAGTACAAAGCGGTATTCTGCCGGAACACTGCCGTTTCGGTATTTTTATTGAAGCAAACACCAAAGGTGATTTACCGGCGATCCGGCGTGGTTGTCAGGTTTTCCTGGCAGCTCTGAAAAAGTTACAGACACAGTTTGCGGCTGATCAACTGAGTGCCACGGTGGCATTCGGTCATGACCTGTGGCGTCAGCTGGGCAGTCAGAGCAGTGCACCGGAGCTGAAAAACTTCCGTGAACTGGGGCGCGGCCTGGCGCCGGCCACACAATATGATTTACTGATCCACATTCATTCTCAGCGTCATGATATCAACTTCTCGCTGGCACAGGCAGCGGTGGCGGCATTTGCGGATGCGGTTGAGATTCAGGGCGAAACCCACGGCTTCCGCTGGACGGAAGAGCGTGACCTGAGCGGTTTTATCGACGGCACCGAAAACCCGGAAGGGGATGAGCGCCCGGACGTGGCACTGATCGCAGAAGGGGAAGATGCGGGCGGCAGTTATATCCTGACTCAGCGCTGGGCACACAGCCTGAATAAATGGACCCGTTTTTCTGAAGAGCAGCAGGAAAAAATGATTGGCCGCACCAAAGCAGACAGCACAGAGCTGGATGAAAATGTGCGCAATGTAACCTCTCATGTTTCCCGCGTGGTGATTGAGGAAGAGGGCGAAGAGCTTTCCATTCTGCGCCAGAGCCTGCCGTACGGTACTGCCAGCGGTGAGCACGGCCTGTTCTTTATCGCGTACTGCGGTCGTCTGCACAATATTGAGCAGCAATTGCTGAGTATGTTCGGCGAAACCGACGGTAAATTTGATGATCTGCTGCGGTTCAGCAAACCGAAAACCGGGGCTTATTATTATGCGCCGTCGCTGGAACAACTGAGTGCGCTGTAAGAGGGTGCCACTTTAAGCCCGGAACCGGCTGATAACGGGCAAAAACGAAAAGTCGCTGTGAATACATCCCTGTAAGCTCAGGCGCACCATCCGTGGCGCGCATGCTTTTCGTTTCCTTTGCCCGTTATCACCGTCATACTTTTCCCGCAGTGATGCACATTTTTGTGTCTGTTTTTATCCTTACAAAAACAAAGGTTAAATGACACTATTCCGCTGTACCTTCCCCTGAGGGCAACCTCTATCCTCCGTGTATACACCACACAGGAGGTTCCCATGCTTGAGTTTTTCAGAGAAAACTGGTTTCTGCTTATGCTGCTGATTTGTCCGCTGATGCACTTCTTTATGCACCGGGGACACGGTTCACACGGCGGTTGTGAGCATAATCAGCATAACGAAAAAGCACCTGCGTCACAGGAAGAGAAGAAACATATCGATGCATAATATCGTGAAGTAAATAATCACTATATATAATTCCATAATGATATAAGTAAATGGCTTGTGTCACTTTACGGATATATGCACACTGGCCGGAGTTACCTGAAACGCATCATCATAATGAGGTTCTCCGCCGTGAAACTGTCTGTCAACGCTGTATTACCTGCCGGTCTGCTGCTCCTTTCTGCTGTATGGAGCGGCGCTGCCGGCGCTGCTCAGTTACTGAACAGCTCCTATGATATTGCCCGTGAGCTGTTCACGGAAATCAACCCGCTGTTTGAAAAGCAGTGGAATGCGGAACATCCTGATGATCCGCTGACTATCCGCCAGTCTCACGGGGGTTCCTCAAAACAGGCACTGGCGATATTACAGGGACTGCGGGCAGATGTGGTCACTTATAACCAGGTGACCGATGTGCAGGTTCTGCATGACAAAGGTAATCTGCTGGCAGCGGACTGGCAGGCGCGTCTGCCGAATAACAGTTCTCCGTATTATTCCACCATGGCTTTCCTCGTGCGCAAAGGCAATCCGAAGCAGATCAAAGACTGGGATTCCCTGCTGCGTGATGATGTGAAAATCGTTTTTCCGAACCCGAAAACCTCCGGTAACGGTCGTTACACCTATCTGGCTGCGGAAGGTTTCTGGCAGCAGAAAAACGGTAAAAACAGTGCCAAAACACAGGAACAGATGAAAAAATTCCTCAGCAATGTCGCGGTATTTGATACCGGCGGCCGGGGAGCCACGACGTCATTTATTGATCGCGGGCTGGGCGATGTGCTGATCAGTTTTGAATCAGAAGTGAATAATATCCGCAATGAATATGGCGCGGATGATTATGATGTTATCGTCCCGGCGTCCAATATCCTGGCAGAATTCCCGGTGGCGCGGGTGGATAAAAACACGGAAAAGAACGGCACACAGGCTGTTGCTGATGCCTATCTGACTTTCCTGTACAGCCCGGCGGCGCAGGCAAAAATGGCGCAGTTTAATTACCGGGTGACGGATCCGGATGTGATGGCCGCCAATAAAGGCCATTTCCCGCCGGTGACCTTATTTAAAGTGGAAGATCAGTTCGGTTCATGGTCTGAAGTAATGACAAGCCGGTTCAGTTCAGGCGGTGAATTTGACACCCTGATGGCTCAGGGACGCTGATATGGCAAGGCGGGTGTTGCCGGGATTCGGCCTGTCCCTCGGGTTTACGCTGCTCTACAGCGGGCTGATCCTGCTGCTGCCCCTCACTGCACTGGTATTACAGCTGGCGCAGATGAGCTGGGCGCAGTACTGGCAGGTGATCACCGGCCCGCAGGTGGTCGCCGCTTATAAAGTCACACTGCTCGCCGCGCTTGCTGCCAGTCTGTTTAATGCAGTGTTTGGTGTGTTGATGGCCTGGATCCTGACCCGCTACCGCTTTCCCGGCTGCCGTATTCTCGACGGCCTGATGGATTTGCCCTTTGCGCTGCCCACGGCTGTTGCGGGGCTGACACTCGCCACTCTCTTTGCCCCGAACGGCTGGTACGGCCGTTTTTTTGATTCGTTTAATATCACCGTGGTGAATACCTGGATTGGTATTGCGGTCGCGATGATGTTTACCAGTATCCCGTTTGTGGTCCGCACGGTACAACCGGTGCTGGAAACTCTGAAACCGGAGTATGAGGAAGCGGCAGAAACGCTGGGTGCTTCGCGTTTTCAGATATTCTGCCGTGTGATCTGGCCGGAAATCGCCCCGGCAGCGCTGGCGGGAACCGTTTTGTCCTTTACCCGCAGCCTTGGTGAGTTCGGTGCGGTGATTTTTATCGCCGGTAACCTGGCGTGGCAGACGGAAGTGGTGTCATTCCTGATTTTTGTCCGCCTCCAGGAGTTTGAATACCCGGCGGCTGCGGCGATTGCCTCGGTGGTGCTGATGACTTCGCTGGTGTTATTGCTGGCGGTCAATATTATTCAGAGCCGCGCCGGATTGCGTACCGGGAGGTCTCATGGCTGATACACTACGCCGCCGGCGTTTCCCTTGGCAGAAGTGGCTGCTGATTTCTGCCGGGCTGCTGCTGACATTTTTCATCCTGGTTATTCCGCTGGTGTGGATTTTTGTGACCGCGCTGTCTGATGGTATCGGCGGTGTGATCCGCGCACTGGCGGAGGCGGATATGTTGCATGCTATCTGGCTGACAGTGATCGTAGCGCTGATCACCGTGCCGGTGAATCTGATTTTCGGCACACTGCTGGCGTGGCTGGTAACACGGTTTCATTTTCCCGGCCGCCAGTTATTGCTGACACTGGCGGATCTGCCGTTTGCAGTATCGCCGGTGATTGCCGGGCTGTTGTATCTGCTGCTGTACGGCTCAAACAGCTGGCTGGGTGGCTTTCTCGAAAACTCGCTGAATACCCAAATCATGTTTGCGTTGCCGGGAATTGTGCTGGTGACGATTTTCGTAACCTGTCCTTATGTGGTGCGGGAACTGGTGCCGGTAATGCTCAGTCAGGGTGCACAGGAAGAAGAGGCCGCCGTGCTGCTGGGGGCCCGTGCATGGCAGATCTGGTGGCGGGTGACACTGCCGAATATCCGCTGGCCGCTGTTTTACGGTGTGATCCTGACCAACGCCCGCGCTATCGGGGAATTCGGTGCAGTGTCAGTGGTTTCCGGGGCGATTCGCGGGGAAACCTTCACCCTGCCGTTGCAGGTGGAATTATTACATCAGGATTATCAGACCGTGGCGGCATTTACCGCATCCGGTCTGCTGGCACTGATGGCTGTTGCGACCCTGTGCATCCGCCATGGCGTGATGGCATATCAGGGATCCCGGAGGAAATATGAGCATTGAAATCCGTCATCTGACACACCATTTCGGTGCGGAGCCGGTATTACAGGATATCTCGCTGTCGGTGGCGGACGGCGAAATGGTGGCGTTGCTGGGGCCGTCCGGATCCGGGAAAACCACACTGCTGCGGATTATTGCCGGGCTGACCCCTCATAGCGCCGGAGAATTGTATATCAGCGGGGAAGAGGTTTCCGGGCTGGCGGCAGGGGAGCGCCGGGCCGGGTTTGTTTTTCAGCACTATGCACTGTTCCGGCATATGACGGTGTTTGACAACATAGCATTCGGGCTGACGGTACTGCCGCGCAAAACACGGCCATCAAAAAAAGAAATCCGCGCTAAAGTGATGTCACTGCTGGAAAAGATTCAGATGCCGCACCTGGCGGATCGCTATCCGGCACAGCTTTCCGGCGGACAACAACAGCGGGTGGCACTGGCCAGAGCGCTGGCGGCAGAGCCGCGCATTCTGCTGCTGGATGAGCCGTTCGGTGCCCTGGATGCAGGGGTGAGAACCGAACTGCGCCGCTGGCTGCGTCAGCTGCATCAGTCGCTGGGATTTACTGCTGTGTTCGTGACACACGATCAGGAAGAGGCGCTGGAGGTGGCTGACCGCATCGTGGTGATGCGTGGCGGACATATCGAGCAGGTCGCGGTACCTGAAAGCCTCGGCAATGATGACAGCAACCGCTTTGTAACAGAATTCCTCGGTCAGATAAATATTTTCCGTGGTGATATCGGTACGGATGGCGGGGTGCGGATTGGCGGTGTGCGCCAGCCGGTTGCCGCACTGACCGCCGGTTTCGGGCCGGTATCGGTATTTGTGCGCCCCTGGTCGCTGACATTGCAGCACACTTTTTCAGCCGATGCGGTTGCTGCCCGGATTGTGACCATCCGTTCACACGGGCATTACCGCACTGCGGTGGTAACCACGGAAGCGGCTGAAGATGAAGTGACGGTAATATTACCGCCGGACACCCGTGCTGCCGCCGGTGATTCTGTCTGGCTGACAATCAGGGAACTACGGCTGTTTCGCGGCGAAGATGAACTGGCGCTGCTGCCGCAGGCACAGTGCGCATAAAGATGAAAATAATTCCGGTTGCATACTGCCTTGCGGCGGCGGTATGGTTTCCGTTTATGGCTCAGGAGGCAGAACAACGTGGCATCTATCAGTAATGGGATCGGTAATACCCCGCTTTTCCGGCTTGCACGGTTGGGTGAAGGCAGTGGCGCAGAAATCTGGGTCAAACCGGAAGGTAATAACCCCGGCGGCTCTGTAAAAGATCGTGCGGCGAAAAGTATGATTGAAGGTGCTGAACAGCGCGGGGAGATCCGTCCCGGGGATACGCTGATTGAAGCCACCAGCGGTAACACCGGTATTGCGCTGGCGATGATCGCAGCGATTCGCGGTTATAAATTAAAGTTGCTGATGCCGGAAAATATGAGTGCCGAACGTCAGGCCGCCATGAAAGCTTACGGCGCGGAGCTGGTGCTGGTCAGCCGGGCACAGGGCATGGAAGGGGCGCGGGACCTGGCGCAGCAGATGGCAGCGGACGGGGAAGGTTATGTGCTTGATCAGTTTAATAATCCCGATAACCCGCTGGCCCATTACCGGACAACCGGCCCGGAAATCTGGCAGCAGACGGACGGGCGTATCACGCACTTTGTCTCAGCTATGGGCACTACCGGCACCATTACCGGGGTGGCGCGTTATCTGAAAGAGGTCGCACCGCAGATCAATATCACCGGTCTGCAACCGGCGGAAAACAGTCAGATTCCGGGGATCCGCCGCTGGTCACCGGGGTATCTGCCGGGGATTTTTCAGCCGCAGCTGGTGGATGATATTCTGGATATCACACAGCAGGAAGCAGAAGATACGATGCGCCAGCTGGCACAACAGGAAGGCATTTTCTGCGGGGTCAGTTCCGGCGGCGCGGTGGCCGGTGCACTGAGAATTGCAAAAGCGAACCCGGGAGCGGTGATTGTCGCCGTAATCTGCGATCGCGGCGACCGTTATCTCTCGACCGGCGTTTTCGGCTGAGACATTATCCCGCTGTTTTGCCGGTGTATTTCATGTGCAGCAGCGGGAACGGATTTCCCTCCCCATCCAGTTCAGAACGGCCTGTCTGTGTAAAACCCATATGGCGGTAAAAACCGACACCCTGCGGGTTTTGTTCATTCACATCCAGCTCATCTGCCTGTAACTGCTCAACAGCATAATTCAGCAGGAATTTACCGGTGCCTTTACCGCGAATAGCCGCATCCACAAACAGCATCTCAATCCGGTTCGCGTCTGTGCCGAGAAAACCGAGGATCACACCGTTTTCATCCTGCGCCACCACCACATTCAGGTTCGGCAGATAGGTATTGAGCAGCAGCGGATGCAGTTTTTCAATATCAGCCTCACATAAAAAATCGTGAGTGGCGCGGACAGATGATTCCCAGATGGCAACCAGGCGCGGGAAATGATCCGGTTTGGCGGGGGTGATAATTAACATAAAGAAATCCGTAAACAGAGGATACTGAGAATGGCCGGTGTCCCGGTATCCCGGGACACGCTGCGGGTGATCAGTTATTGGTATAACGTCTCTTCGGGGTGCAGATATACACCCAGGCTGGCGGAACGTTGAACAATACACGCTCTTTGCGGAAATGGAAATAACGGCGCAGATATTTCTCAAATTTGGTGGTGTACTGAAACAGAATAAACTGCCCGTCGCTGAGTTCGATATTGTCACGCACCGCTTTCAGAATACGCAGCCCGGTGCGGCGGTCAATTGACAGGAACGGCAGACCGGAGAAAATCACATTATACGGGCGGTTCAGTTTCTCTGCTGAGTCAGAAAAAATCCCCAGCCGGCCATCCTGAAATTTATTCAGCAGGCTGACAAAATAGGGGTCAATTTCATAGGCATCCAGTTTAGCCAGTGGATCCATCTGATCCAGAATCTGACGGGTAATTACCCCGGTACCGGCACCCAGCTCAGCAAAATGCTGCACACCGCTCCAGTCGACGTGACGGACCATTGCACGGCACAGCCAGCGTGATGAAGGGGTAATTGTTCCCATCGTGGCCGGCGATGCAATAAACTTTT
Organism: Morganella morganii; assembly: GCF_019243775.1. Lineage (NCBI taxonomy): Bacteria > Pseudomonadati > Pseudomonadota > Gammaproteobacteria > Enterobacterales > Morganellaceae > Morganella > Morganella morganii. Next base: position 2,308,914 of record NZ_CP069157.1, on the reverse strand, counting down.
TGATGTACGCGTAATAGCTCAGTAACGGTGAATAGTTTGATACTTCCATAATAAGCATTCCTTACAAACCCGGATACAACGCACGTGTAAATAGTCACGTCAGTGAAATGTATTCAATATCATATGCCGATTATTCTCTTTCCTCTACAGATAAATAAGGAATTTTTCAGACGGTGAAAAAATTAAAAAGTTCATAAAACTGTCATATAAAACAAAGCAATAGGGTGTTTTATTTTAGTTTTTAATTAACAGGCAGATAAGATTGATTTGTTATAAACAATAATCAGATGAATGAATGAGATAGCTGACAGGGAAAGCATAGCGGATTAAAAGGCGGTTAGTACAGGAATGAACGCGACTTTTGCAAAAGCTGACATTAACGGAATAAACATGACACTCCGTACCGGTATATTATTCTGGTAATAAGCCGGTACGGAATAAGAATTAACTAGTGATGTATTTTTCCGTGATCCATTATCGCCTGGCGGAGGCGCTGCTGTAATTCATAACGCTGTTCATACGGCAGCGGGTTGCTGTCACCCAGGCTGACCATCATTTCGTTCATTTCAGTGATACTGTTACTCTCAATGGCTTTTTCCACATCAGCAACACTCTGTGCATAATCGCTCATACGGCTGTCCTTATTCAGTCTGATAGTAATGCGGTTATCCTACCTGAACAGCGGTAAAAGCGTTAGTGCAAAACGGCGGTGATCAGGCCGCGTGATCATTGTGGCGGGACGGCGGCTCCAGCGGCGGCAGGCCGTGTGCGGCTCTTGCCCGGTCACAGGCGGCATTGTGTACACCGCTGACCCACGACTGATCAAACTCACGGCATGGCGACGGGCGTTGTGCGTAAGCGCTGCACGCCACACACTGACCGACTTCCCCCTGAAGATTGATACAGCGCGGGGATTTCTGATCAGTGCCTTTCATACAGGCCATAAAGTCATTCACTTTTTCTGTCATCTCTGCCGGCACCACGCCGCCCGTACTGTCCGTTTCCCCGTGATAAAACGAGACCCGGAAATAGGCACAGCACGCCCCGCACTGCATACAGGGATTGGTGTCCGCATCAGTAAACGCAATTACATTGCTCATGATAGTTAACCACATTATGCAAACGCGGTGATTATTTCACCGCAGGCCGAGTTTTGTCCTGAATAAGCTCTCAGGGCGGATTATTATTTTTATTTTGCCGCGCAAATTCAATAAAAATAAACAGCAGCAGATCACAAAATAATGAATGAAATTAAAATAATAATTCTGCTTATGAAAGACAGGAAAAATAATTTACTGCATATAAAGGTATATTTCTGTTTTTAAAAGATAAAGTAAATATCCCTCCGGCGGTCTCTCTCTGCACGATATGCTGCTGAGTCTGATAACCGGTACCGTAATGCAAAATACAGCACGGTACGGTCTTTTCCGTTATGCTGTAGCCCTGTTAATCAGTCGCTGAGAATATAATGGAAACGGATGATCGCCTGCGCTGCCTGAAACAGTTGTTACAGACTTACACCGCAGAGCGCAGCGGCGGGTGGGATACGACCGTTCCCGGTCTCGCATTGTGCCGGTGGACGGGTCCGTCACAGGCGCAAACCTGGACTTATGAGCCGGGTATCGCACTTGCGGTTCAGGGCGCAAAACGGATCACACTCGGAGATAACACCTATTGTTACCGCCCCGGGGATGTATTGCTGACATCCGTGGATATCCCTGCGATTGCGCAGGTCTGTGAGGCATCAGAGCAGGCACCGTTTCTGGCTCTGCTGGTCAGTCTTAACCTCAGCGACCTTCCGGTACTGATGCAGGAAAGCGGTTTTCAGCTGCTGACTTCAGAACCCGCTGTACCGCAGGCAGTGTGTCCGGTCACAGAAGCGTTGCTCAGTGCGGTCTGCCGCCTGGTGGCGCTGCTGGAAAAACCGGACGATATCCCGGTCATGGCTCCGCTTATCCATAAAGAAATTCTCTATTACCTGCTGAAAAGCGGCCAGGGCGCACGGCTCCAGCTGATGGCCGCACATAATAAACAGTGCCGCCAGATAAGCGGCGTACTTAGTTACCTGAAAGCGCATTTTGATCAGCCGGTGTCGGTGGAGACACTCTGCCGCCGGGCTCAGATGAGCGAATCCTCTTTTCACCGCCATTTCCGCCGGGTCACCCGGATGAGCCCGCTGCAATATCAGAAATGGCTGCGGCTGAATGAAGCCCGTCGCCTTCTGCTGGTGGAATCGGCGGATGCCTCGGAAGCGGCTTTTCGTGTCGGGTATGAAAGTGCCTCTCAGTTTAACCGTGAATACCGGCGGTTATTCGGGTTACCTCCCGGACAGGATAAAAAGCGGGTTCTTCTCTGACCGGTGTGTGATTTCCGGGCAAAATGACAGGATCAGGCAAACATCAGAGCGGACAGGCTAACGTATTTGCGGGACAGGCCGGTTAGGATAACAGGATTGACGACATCATTCCTGAGTGAGTAACACAATGAAAAACATCTTTATTATTAACGGTTCAAAAGAATTCGGCGGCTCTGACGGCAAACTGAACGACCATATGACCGATATCGCCCGCCGCCATCTGACAGAAAAAGGCATGAATGTCCGCGTTACCCGTATTGATGACGGTTATGACGATGAACAGGAAGTACTGAATTACCTGTGGGCGGATGTGATTATTTACCAGATGCCGGCCTGGTGGATGGAAGGGCCGTGGATTGTGAAAAAATACATTGATGAGGTATTTACACAGTCTGATGACCGTTTTCATATTAATGACGGGCGCAGCCGCCGTGACAGCAGTAAAAAATACGGCTCCGGCGGTGTGCTGACCGGTAAAAAATACATGTTATCCGTGACCTGGAACGCACCGCAGGAAGCCTTTGAGGATGAAAAGCAGTTCTTTGAGGGGCGGGGTATCGACAGTGTGTATTTCCCGCTCCACAAAACCAATCAGTTTACCGGGATGACATCACTGCCGACATTTTCCTGTTTTGACGTGGTTAAAAACCCGCATATTGATGCGGATATTTGCCGCTATCTGGCTCACCTGGATGTGAATATCGCAGGCTGAACCCTCAGCGGGCCACTGATGCCAGGCGCAGACCGAGAGCGATAAAGGTGGTACCGACGAGGCGGTCAATCCAGTAATGCGCTTTCGGGCTGCCGGAGATCCGTGCAGCCAGTGTCCCGGCAATCAGTGCCAGCGTGGTATCAGTGCAGAACCCGAGCAGGGCATAGGTTGCGCCGAGCAGCAGGAAAGATTCCGCATAATAACTGCCGCCTGCCGCAATAAACTGCGGGAAAAAGGCAATAAAAAACAGCAGCACTTTCGGATTGGTCAGTGTGGTGATAAACCCCCGGATAAGAATCGATTTTGCGGCTGCCTTCTGAATCACCACTTCTTCATTATCATCAGCGGTCTGCCCGCGCTTTCTGAGTGTGCCGAGGATCATTTTGGCGCCGAGGAACGCAAGGTACAGCGCACCGAGATACTTAATCACGGTAAACAGTGTCGGCGATGCGGCAATAATCGCCCCCAGCCCGACAGCCCCGGCAACAGCATGCACACTGCTGCCGAGCATCACCCCCAGCGCGGACAAAATACCGGCTTTGCGGCCGTTGGCCAGGCTTTGTCCCAGTACATAGGCAATATCCGGCCCCGGCGTTACCGCAAAGATAAAAACGGACAGTAAAAACAGCGGGTAATGGATAATATCCAGCATGTGACAGCCCTCCGGAGTCAGAGAAAACGTTATATTATGGCGGATATAATGCCATTAAGTATGATCCGCTGGCAAATGACATTTTTGCCGGTTATTTATACGCGTATATTGATTTGCTGAATTATATAAACTTGTTCAATATTTATAATGAATTACTCACTTTATAATTTATCAGTGTTAAAAAACGGGCGGAAAAAGAGTACGCATCAAAAGAGTGTTTCCGGATGGCAGATAGTGTAACAAAACGTAAAAGCACGGCTTTACATCCGGTAAAGTGTATTATACTCAGCTGCACCAATGGTACCGTATCATCAATTAATTAGCTGAATTAAAAGATGATATTTTACTTTTGGCCTTGTTTTTATTGTGGATATCGCCGGATATCTGCGAACTTATTTTTCATTGTAAATGATAATTATCTGATACTTATCACTGTATGCGCGGTTTATGCGGATAAACAATAATAACAACCTGATACCGTTGATTTGTGACAATAACGGCAGTGATTAATCGGAATTTCTTATCAACGGGTGACCGGAAGCCGTCGGTTACCCGACGATATATGTGACGCCGGAAAAACAGATTCCGGCGCTTACAATCCGCAGGAGATTGCAGTTGAAACGCCTATTTTTCAGACAACGGCGACGCCGTTTGCTCATCATATTACTTGTTTTCCTGACGATTCTGGCAGGTTACGGGGTATACAACGCCATTCTGATGAAGGCAAAAGGCGTTGAAGAACATTACACTCACCGCGGAGAGATTAAACAGTATTCTCTCCGTGACGGCAGCCAGCTGAAGCTGGATACCGAATCCCGTGCTGTGGTGGCCTATGATAACGGCAGCCGGGCGGTAGAACTGCTGTCCGGACGGGCGCGTTTTGCCGTCAGCGAAAACCGTGAGGAACAGCGTCCGTTCCGGGTCACCGCCAATGGTGTGCGGGTGGAGTCCGGTAACGGCAACTTTGTGGTGGATATTGCGGATAATAAAGTCTCCGTCTGCCCGCTGGATGAAACCGTAACCACGTTTTTTAACGGTAAAACCGAAACGGTCGGGCCGGGACAGCGTCTGGAAATTCTGCCGGAAGGCCGGGCAAAAGTATTTCAGCGCCAGTACACCGATATCGACTGGTTATCCGGCTCACTGGTGCTGAATAATATCCCGCTGTCAGAAGCGATTGAGATGATCAACAGCTACCGCGCGGTGCCGGTGGTTCTGCTGAATAATGATAAGAAAGACATTATTGTGGATCGTGTGCTGCATCTCAGCCGTCTGGATGAAGAGGTTGAGGAGATGATGCGCTCTCTCGGGCTGACCCGTGAATCGCTGCCGGGCTCAGAGGCTTACCGCTGAGTTGCCTGTCCGGCGATAAAATCTGACTGTCCGGCAACAGCGGCGGTGTCTGATCACCGGTATAATGATGCGGAATATTACCCTGATTAACCGTTGTACAGCAGCCGGAGAGACCGATGACATCAGCAGAAATTGAATGGGCCGATTTTGAAAAAGTGGAATTGCGTGTCGGTGTGGTACTGACCGCAGAGCTTAATCCGAAAGCCCGCAAACCCGCCTATATCTTTACTGTGGATTTTGGGGAGTACGGTGTGAAAACCTCCAGCGCACAGGTTACCGCATTATATAAACCGGAAGAATTAATCGGGCGTCAGGTATTATGTGTGTGTAATTTTGCCCCGAAACGGGTGGCCGGCGTGAAATCAGAAGTGCTGATAACCGGCGCTGCTAATGCGGACGGAGATATCGTTCTTGCGGAGTTTTCCCTGCCGGTACCCGCCGGTCACCGCCTGATGTAACACCCTGCCGCCTGTCGTTTTCCGTACTCTCAGGGGGTATTCCATGAAACGACCTGTTATCTCATTACGTACCTACCGGCAGGAAACCCTGGAGCACAGTCATGATGACATGTGGCAACTGGTGCTGGGCGGCAGCGGCGCAATGGAACTGACTGTCGGCAGCGACAGCGGTTCGGTGGAGCAGGGACGGATGGCGGCGATCCCGCCGGGGTATCACCACCGTTTCTGCGGCACCGGTCATAACCGCCAGGTGGTACTTGAACTGCCTGCGGACAGCCTCTTCTTCACTTCCCCTGATTCTCTGTGGTCTGTGCTGCCGGATGCCACCCGTACTTATGTGGACTGGCTTATCAGTTATCCGCAGATGATTGAACAGCATCCGGAAAGTGCGCGTATCCTGCTGGCAGAGCAGCTTGCGGCGCAACTGCAGCCGGACGGGCAGGACAGGCGCTGGCTGCATACTCTGACACAACAGCTGACCGCGCGTCCTGATTACCCGTGGACGGTCAGTGAAATGGCGTCGTGCTGTGCACTATCGGCCAGTACTCTTCAGCGCCGCCTGCTGGCGGCCACCGGTAAAACCCCGGCGGTTTTTCTGACTGAAATACGTCTGCGCCGGGCACATCATCTTATCTGCCATACCCCGCTGACACTGCCGGAAATTGCCCTGCGCTGCGGTTACAGTACCCAATCTTCCCTGACCAGTGCTTTCCGCCGCTTTTACGGCGATACACCGGCCAGTCTGCGCATAAAAAAAGGGTGAGCCGGAGCTCACCCTTTTGCTTTTGTACATTATTTCAATCAGGCAGATTTGTTGTCTGCGCTTTGCAGCATTTTGCGTACCGGCACAATCAGCACACACAGCACTGCGGCACAGATAAGCAGGGCAACAGAAACGTGTGAGAAGAAGCCCGGCAGGTTCATCAGCTGATCCGGACGGACATTACCGCCCATGATACCGGCTGCAAGGTTACCCAGCGCACTGGCACAGAACCACAGACCCATCACCTGGCCGCGCATTTTCATCGGTGCCAGCAGTGTCATGGTCGCCAGACCAATCGGGCTTAAGCACAGCTCACCCAGGGTCAGCAGCAGGATACTGAAGGTCAGCCACATCGGGGAGACACCGGCGCTGGTTTCAATCACGCGCTCGGACGCCATCATCATCACTGCAAAACCACCCGCAGCGAACAGGACACCGAACATAAACTTGGTGATACTGCTCAGGTTCATATTACGGCGCGCCAGGGCAGGCCATAACCAGCTGAACACGGGGGCCAGTATAATGATAAACAGGGCGTTGATGGACTGGAACCAGACAGTCGGGATTTCAAAACCGAACAGGTTACGGTCAGTGTAATCCTTCGCAAACAGATTGAATGACGTCGGTTTCTGTTCAAACGCAGACCAGAACAGGGCGGCGGTGACTAACAGAATAAAACAGACAAATAACCGGATGCGTTCACTGCTTTCCAGACCGGCAAACACAAACAGGTAGATGAAGTAGAGAATAACCATCCCGGAGATGAGGTAAACCATGTTGGTGGCAACCAGCATCGGGTTGAACGGGATAACGCCGGAGGCGATCAGGACAGTGACAGCGGCGATAACCACAGCCGCCAGGCCAACCCACTTACCGACATTTTTGCGCGCGACAGTCGGGCGATCCCAGCTGGAGTCCAGACCCACTTCACCGTCATACTGACGCATCAGTGGTACCGCGTAGAAGCGGAACACCAGCAGGGCCACTAACATCCCCAGACCACCGATACCGAAGCCCCAGTGCCAGCCGAAGTTAGGGACTAACCAGCCGGTCGCCAGCGGCGCGATAAAGGAGCCCATGTTAATCCCCATGTAGAACAGGGAAAAACCGCCGTCACGGCGTGTATCGTCCTGTTTGTACAGCGTACCGACCATGACCGTCACACAGGTTTTAAATAACCCGGTACCGATAACGATAAACAGCAGACCGACAAAGAACAGCTTTGGTGACCAGATTGCCGACAGGGCAATCGAGAGGTGACCGAGTGCAATAATGATTGAGCCGTACCAGACCGCCATGCGCTGTCCGAGCCAGTTATCCGCCAGCCAGCCGCCCGGCAGGGAGGTCAGGTAAATCGCACCGGCAAAAATACCGACGATAGCGGAAGCCTGTTCACGCGGAATATCCATCCCGCCTTCATAGACGGTGGCTGCCATAAACAGGATCAGTAACGGACGGATACCGTAGAAGGAGAAGCGTTCCCACATCTCGGTAAAGAACAGCGAGCTGAGCGGGTAAGGGTGCCCGAAGAAAGTACGTTTTTTGTTTGTTGTTGATTGCATCTGTAATTTCCCAAAGGTTTATTCCGGAGAATAAGCCTGAAAATGGTAAGGATAAACAGTTCCTGTTAACAAAATGATACTTTTGTGTATCAATAAACATCCTGTCTTATTAAAGTATTATTAACACACTTATCGTGAATCGTATTCACTTAAAGCACGTTTTCTATTTTATAAACCATTTTTTAGATGAAATGTCGACAAAAATCTCATTTCACAAGACTTATTTATACAAAATGTGATGAGGTCTATTGACAGAAGATGTGGATTATGAGGCTTACGTATATTTGCAAAATTATTTTAAATCAACCAGTTAAAGTTGACTCATAACGGAAAGATGAAATTTCAGTAACAAATTGCTGACAGCGAAAAGTAACCGGATGAAAACCGGCGATATCTACCCGATATCGGCCGGTTTAATTTTCGGGGCGCTCTGCGATTTTATGCACCACCACGAATAAAACAGATTAAACAGTACAACCGCAGCGGTGAAATAAAAGACAGATGCGAAGCCGAAATGCGCAGCCACCCAGGCGCCCATTAACGGTCCTGTAACATTACCGGCGTCGCGCAGTGCCTGGTTATAGCTGAAAATCCGTCCGGCAATTTCATGGGTGATATGATAAATAATCAGGGTCTGGACGGCGGGCAGCAGAGCGGCATTGACGGCGCCGAGCAGAAAACGCAGGGCACCCAGCTGCCAGTAATGGGTGACCCAGGCCATCGGCAGAATAACAAACACAGACACTGCCAGCATGGCGATCAGTACCTTATCCGGCCCTATCCGGTCACTCAGTTTTCCGAGGCGCGGGGCGCTGATCAGCGCGGCCAGCCCCGGCACAGAGGCAATTAACCCGCTGATAAACGCCAGGTTTTCAGTATGTCCGCCCAGCTCACGGATATACAGGGTGATAACCGGGCTGACCGAACCTGCCGCAATCTGAATACACATGGTGGTGAAAAACAGGCAGATTACCAGGCGCGGATTTTTTATCGCTGCAAAAACCTGCTTTGTGTTGAGGGCATCTTTGCGTGACACCGGCGTGAAGTTTTCGCGGACAAAAAACAGTGTCACGAAAAAGCAGATAAACAGCACGCTGGCGGTGATATAGAAGACAGGACGCAACCCGGTGTGATCCGCCAGAAAACCGCCGATAAGCGGGCCGATAAGTGCGCCACTGACAGCGCCGGTGGAAAGCGTGCCCAGTGCCCAGCCGGTGCGTTTGACCGGCACCTGGGTGGCTATCAGCGCATTGGCATTCGGCACGAAACCGCCCAGCAGCCCGAGCAGGGCGCGCAGGAACAGCAATTGCCAGACATTCTGTGCAAAGCCCATCAGCAGCATGACAATCGCCATACCGAGCGCGGAGCGCAGCAGCATCAGCTTACGGCCTTTGCGGTCAGAGAGTTTGCCCCAGAAAGGGGCAGCGATGGCGGAAAACAGGAAGGTAATACTGAATGCCGCCCCCGTCCACAGATTGAGTTCCTCATGGTCTGTCACCCCGAGCTCTTCCACATAGAGCGGCAGAAAGGGCATGATCAGGCTGAAGGCGGCGCCGGTCAGAAAACAGCCGAACCACACAACATAAAGATTTCGTTTCCAGTTACGGTTGGGGGCTTTGTTCTGCATCAGGGTAGTAATTTAATTCCTTTTTTAATGGACTTTGTCCCGGTCATGATAGAGGGACGGTTCACCTTCCGGCCGTGTTTTGAAGCGCCGATGCAGCCACATATATTGTTCCGGGGCGCGTAAAATTTCTTTTTCCACAACATGGTTCATAAAGGTTGCGGCAGCCACATCATCATCTTCCGGAAAACCGTCCGCAGGGGGCTGGATCAGCAGTTCATAGCCTTTTCCGTCCGGCAGACGGCGCGGTGTGAACGGGATCAGTGCTGCACGACCGGCTTTGACCAGAATAGACGTACCGGTGGTGGTGGCGGCTTTCTCCACGGCAAACAGCGGTGCGAACACACTTTTGCGCGGGCCGTAATCGTGATCCGGTGCATACCACAAAATCTGTCCGTCACGCAGGGCGCGGATCATCCCTTTGACATCCTTGCGGTCGAGCATGGATTTGTTGGATCGCAAACGACCGGTGGTCTGCATCCAGTCCATCACCGGGTTATCGTTCGGACGGTAAACCCCGATGCCTGGATTGAGCATACCGAAAATCCGTGCGCCCAGTTCCAGGGTCAGGAAATGGATGCCTATCACGATAATACCTTGTCCGGATGCCTGTACTTTCTGAATATGTTCGCGGCCTTCCACCTTAAACCAGCGTTTTACCCGCCAGTCCGGCCAGAACCAGGCCATGCCGGTTTCAAACAGCCCCATGCCGACGGATTCAAAATTTGCCACCACCATCGCTTTGCGCTTTTCTTCCGGCATATCCGGAAAGCACAACTGCAGATTGCGGTCAGCAATCTCCGCGCGGCGTTTGAGAAAACGCATGGACAGACGACCCAGACGGGTGCCCAGCCGGTAAATCACCGGATACGGCAGCAACACCAGCACATACAGTACACCCAGGCCAAGCCAGGTCAGCCAGTAGCGGGGATGCAGAAACGAGCGTTGAAATTCAGGAGCTGTAATCATAGTCAGACATCGTTATTGTTTAAAGCATCAGCAGATGCGGGTTCATGTAAATGATATAACACTAAATTATACGTGGTATCGGTTGCAGATGTTAGTGCTCTGCGGTGCTGTTTTCAGCGTCCGTAATGCTGTTGAGCTGCGTGACCAGCTCCGCGAGGCTGCCCGCCGCCATTTTTTCCATCACTTTGGCGCGGTGCACTTCGACGGTTCTTACCGCAACATGGGCAATATCAGCGATTTCCCGGTTCATCAGTCCTTGTGCGACAAAACCGGCGATCTGACGCTCTTTCGGCGTCAGAGTCTGAAAACGGTCACGGATTCGGGCACAGGCCACGGCTTTGCCGGTTACCGCGGCGGCGCGGGTCAGTGCTGCCTGCAACGGTTGTGTGGCCACCGGTTTCTGCAGAAAATCCACCGCACCGAGTTTCATCTGTTCAACCGCCATCGGCAGGTCGCCGTGGCCGGTCAGGAATATCACCGCCAGCGTGCTGTGCCGCTCCTGAAGGATCTGATGCACACGGCAGCCGTCAAAATGCGGCATGCGCATATCCAGTAACACAATACCGTAAGTGTGCAGCGGTGCCTGTGCAATAAATGTCCGGCTGTCATTCCAGACACACACCTCATAACCGAGGCTCTCCAGCAAAAACTGACACGCCTGTGTCACAGCAACATCATCATCAACCAGGTGGATCACGGGCATGGGGATTCCTTTGTCGGTTCACTGAAGATAAGGGTAACACATAAGCCGGGCTGTTCGTCCGGGCCGGAACAATTTTCCATATGAATATCACCACCCTGGCTGCGCATCAGGCGCTGGCAGATCACCAGCCCGAGCCCGAGTCCTTCGGACCTGGTGGAGCGGAACGGGGCAAAAGGTTGTGTCAGCTGCGTTTCATCCATCCCGCCGCCGTTATCCTGCACCACCAGAATCTGTCCGCCGGGGGGGTGGTGATGCATCACACGGATGCAGTCCGCCCCGGCCTGCAAACTGTTACTGAACAGGTTGGAAAGCACCTGATCCAGCAGTGCCGGCGGTAAGTGTAATACGGCATCATGAGCAACGGTGTTATATAAAACTGCAGAAGGATATCGTTCTGTAACCCGCAGCAGTTTCCAGACCAGTTCCGGTACCGCCGCCACATTCTGCGGCACAGGTGCACCTTCCGGGGAGGATGGGCTGTTTCCCGCCCACAGCCGCAGGTTGCGGATAATACTGGCACCGCGTTCGGCCTGGCTGTCAATCTGCGACATGACCGGCAGCAGCGGATGTGCGGGATCTTCCCGCTCCAGCCGGATTTGCGAGCCCTGGGCGTAATGGCGGATAGCGGACAGCGGCTGATTCAGCTCATGCGCAAAACCGGAGGCCATCTCCCCGAGCACACTCAGTTGCTGGGCTTTTTCCAGATCCTGCTGCTGGCGCTGTAACTGTGAATGGGCGGCTTCCAGCTGGCGGGTGCGGCGGCGCACCCGGAAAGCAATCCACACATGATTGATACCGAGAAGCAGAAAAACCAGGGCAACCGAGCCTAACAGCCAGCTGTTTTTCCGGCTCCAGCTGATAATCTCCTGCCAGAACTGCCGCTGCTGCGGGTGCTGATTGACTTCCCTCAGCAGATTTTCCACCTGGCGGGTGGATGACGGCGCACCCCAGCGCATGGTTTTTTCGCCGTGGCTGTTAAGCAGCACCCGGGTGACTTCATCCGCCAGTTCGTCCGGTACACCGCTGCCCGCCGCAAATGACCAGTTCGGGTATAGCTCGCTGCTGGTCCAGCAGGGAATGGTGCTGTCCCGTCCGAGAAGCGGCCGGAAATCATCCTGGTGAATGAGTCCCTCTTTATCCATGGATTCAATCAGGCAGGCCGGAACAATCGCACCGGAAATTGCCTTATCCCGCAGCAGATAAAGCAGGGCATCGGCCGGAAAACCGGAGAACTGAAGATGGTAATCACGCGGCGGGTCGATACCCGCATCACGCAAGGCTTTATAGCCTAATAAATAGCCGCCGAAGGCATCCGGCGCGACTGCCCCGACTTTTTTACCGGTCAGATCCGCCGGAGTCTGATAAGGGCTCTCTTTGCGCACCAGCAGCACACTGCCGATCACATTACGGGTGGCGTTATCCGGCTCATAAGCCGAACGCAGGGAGACCAGCCAGCGCAGGGGAAAGTTGCTGTCCAGCTGGATAAACTGTGCCGGATTGGTGAGGACAAACTGAATCTCGTTATTGTGCAGCGCTTCCCGCATCTGATCCAGCGTCAGCGGCAGCAGGGTGAAGTGTTCACCGGGCAGGGCGCGGTTGAGCTGCTCTGTCAGCGGCTCCCAGTAATGACGTGTCGGTGCATCCCCCCGCAGTGCCAGCACACCGATGGTCCACTGTGCGGCAAATGAAAAAGAGGTGAAAAATAACAGTGCGGTCAGCAAACCTGTGCGTGCGGCTATCTGCATGTGTCCCCGGGTCAGTGCGTCCTGTGTCCGTTTTCTGAGAAAAATCTGTTGTTTTAGATCAATGTATTCCCCGTTATGTGGTTAACCACAATAGGGGGACTCTCCGGCAATTTTTACAATCCCCATAATGACATATCCCTTTACTCAACAACATGTTTATTCCTTTTTGGTTGAGTTTGAATACGACGAGCAATGAAGTTCCAAATACACCGGAGAGCAGTATGGATCTTGGCAAACGAAAATTTCTGCAAAACCTGGGCGTCCTGACAGCAGGTACGGCCCTGGTTCCGATGGCGGAGGCAGGTCTGCATTTTTCGCCGACCCGCCGTGAAGGCGACCCGTCAAAGCGCTACGGTATGCTGATTGATTTACGCCGCTGTGTCGGCTGTCAGTCCTGTACCGTCAGCTGTTCAGTTGAAAACCAGAGCCCGCAGGGGCAGTTCCGCACCAGTGTCAGCCAGTATCAGATTCAGATCCGCAATGAAGAGGCGACCACCAACGTGCTTCTGCCGCGTCTGTGCAACCATTGTGATAACCCGCCGTGTGTGCCGGTATGTCCGGTGCAGGCCACTTTCCAGCGCGAAGACGGCATTGTGGTGGTGGATAACACCCGCTGTGTCGGCTGCGCCTATTGTGTGCAGGCCTGTCCGTACGATGCCCGCTTTATTAACCACAGCACACAGACCGCAGATAAGTGCACCTTCTGCGCCCACCGTCTGGAAGCGGGGCTGTTACCGGCCTGTGTGGAATCCTGTGTCGGCGGCGCACGTATTATCGGTGACCTGAAAGATCCGTCCGGCACCATCAGCAAAATGCTCAGAGAGCATGAAGCTGCGATTAAAGTGCTGAAACCGGAAAACGGCACACTGCCGCAGGTGTTCTATCTGGGACTGGATGAGGCTTTCGTTCATCCGCTGGAAAACCGCGGACAGCCCGCATTATGGCAGGAGATCCACTGATGACTGAACAAGCGATGTTAATTCAGGAAGTGCTGGCCCGGCCGCAGGAAATCACCTGGCTGCCGTGGGCGGTGCAATACTTCTTTATGATAGGGATCGCCGCCTGTGCCGCCCTGTATGCCTGCTGGCAGCGCTGGCGGGGAGACAAACGGGATGCCCGCCTTGAGATGCTCGCGGTCTTTATCAGCATCACCCTCGGGATCGCCGCGCCGATGGCACTGACAGCGGATCTGCATCAGACCGCCCGTGTCTGGCATTTCTATGCTTATCCGACGCCGTGGTCGTGGATGCCGTGGGGCGCTCTGTTCCTGCCGGCGTTTACCGGCTGTATCGGTCTCTATTTCCTGGCGCTGGTGGCGGACAAAATCTGGCATAAGCAATTTAAACTGACCCGCTGGGTGGCACTCGGCAGTGCCGCATTCGCCATCGGCCTGCTGCTGTATACCGGCCGTGAGGTTTCAGTGGTGCGTGCGCATCCGATCTGGTTCAGTTACTGGATCCCGGTGCTGCTCTTCTTCAGTGCATTACAGGCACTGCCTGCCCTGATGATGCTGGGTGCCCGCCGTGAGCCGCAGTATCAGGCGCAACTGGCGCGTCTGCAGGTGGTTTCGTTACTGCTGCTGGCGGTGTGTATGGGATTCTGGATCGCCGGTGACACCATTTCCGGTGCCGCTATCCGCGCCCAGCTCCGTTTCGGCACAACCGGGTGGACACTGGCGATGGGGGAAATCGTTCTGTGGATTGCGCTGATGGTGCTGGCGGTCCGTCTGCTGACCCGCCGTGGCTCAGTCGCGTATATCACCGTTCATGCGCTGCTGACACTGTTCCTGACCTGGTCGCTGCGCTGGCTGCTGCTGATGCAGGTACAGACGCTGCCGAAATACAATGTCATGCACAATCCGTACAGCCTGCCGATGGGCACGGATGGTATTCAGGCCATTATCGGCACGATCGGTTTATGGATAGCTCTGGTGATTATATTCCGTGAAGGTATCCGCTGGGTTAATAACAAAGTACAGAATCAACAGAAAGTCGCGCAGGACGGGGGTGTACAACATGGCTAAGTCAACAAGACGTCAGTGGTTAAAAGCAGGTTTGGCGATCGGCGGACTGGCAGCGTTCGGTTACAGTTACCGCGATGTGGCGAAACGCGCCGTCGACGGGCTGATGAACGGTACTTCCGGTAAAGTGACTCTGCACCGCATTAACGGTAACTCGCTGATCCCGGAAGGGAATGCCCTGAAAGGCTGGCAGGCGGAAAACGCACAGGCGGTATCGATGACCCAGTGCTTCGGCTGCTGGACGCAGTGCGGGATCCGTGCCCGTGTTGACCGCGAAACCAATCAGGTGATCCGCATTGCCGGTAACCCGTATCATCCGCTCTCTCACGACCACCACATCGCCTATAACACGCCGCTGGCGGAAGCCCTGAAAAACATGGGCGGCGAAAGCGGCCTGGAAGGACGTTCCACCGCCTGTGCCCGTGGCGCGACACTGATGGAAGGGCTGCACAGCCCGCTGCGTATCCTGGAGCCGATGAAGCGCGCCGGTAAACGCGGCGAAGGTAAATGGCAGCGCATCAGCTTTGAACAGCTGATAAAAGAAGTGACGGAAGGCGGTGATCTGTTCGGCGAAGGTCATGTGGACGGGCTGCGTGCTATCCGTGACCTCGATACGCTGATTGACCCGGCACAGCCTGCACTCGGCCCGGTGGCAAACCAGTTACTGGTGACCAACGCCGGGGATGACGGGCGCGATACCTTTATCCGCCGTTTTGCCCAGAATGCCTTCGGCAGCAAAAACTTCGGCGCACACGGCGCTTATTGCGGACTGGCCTATCGCGCCGGCTCCGGTGCGCTGATGAACGACCTGGACAAAAACGCCCACGTCAAACCGGACTGGGATTATGTGAAGTTTGCCCTGTTCCTCGGCACCTCTCCGGCGCAGTCCGGTAACCCGTTCAAACGCCAGGGGCGTCAGCTGGCCAATGCGCGGATCCGCGACAGCTTTAACTATGCGGTGGTTTCACCGGCACTGCCGCTGACCACTACGCTTGCCAATGACCACGGACACTGGATCCCAATCACACCGGGCACCGATTCCGCGCTGGTCATGGGTATGATCCGCTGGATGATTGAGAATAACCGCTATAACGCGGAGTATCTCGCCGTTCCGGGGGAAGCCTCCATGAAGCGTGTCGGTGAGAGCAGCTGGACAAACGCGACTCATCTTGTCATCACCGATGATGCGCATCCGCTGGCCGGTCAGCATCTGACAGCCGAAGCCCTGAGCGGACAAACATCCGAAGAGCCGGTGTATATGGTACTGACAGAGCAGGGTGAGCTGGTTCCGGCGGACAATTGTGACCGTGCGGTACTTGAAGTCAGCCAGCCGGTCACGCTGGCAGACGGCACCACTGTGAATCTGAAGAGCAGTTTCCTGCTGCTGAAAGAATCCGCACAACGTTTTACCCCGGCAGAATACAGCGCCCGCTGTGGTGTGCCGGAAGAAACGATTGCCGCACTGGCGAAAACACTAACCTCATACGGCCGTCAGGCGGCGGTCATTTCGCACGGCGGGATGATGTCCGGTAACGGATTCTATAACGCCTGGGCGGTGATCATGCTGAATGCGCTGATCGGTAACATGAACCTGAAAGGCGGTGTGTCTGTCGGCGGCGGCAAGTTTAACGGTGCCAATGACGGGCCGTGCTACAAAATGGACAGCTTCCCGGGCAAAGTGAAGCCGAAAGGCATGAACCTGGCGCGCAGCAAGTCGGTCTATGAAAAATCCGATGAATACAAAAACAAGGTTTCCGCCGGTCAGAACCCGTATCCGGCCAAAGCACCGTGGTATCCGCTGGCAGCCGGTCAGCTGACCGAGCAGCTCGGCTCTGCACTGGAAGGGTATCCGCACAAACTGAAGGCCTGGATCACCAATATGACCAACCCGCTGTACGGCATTGCGGGGATCCGTCAGGTGATGGAAGAGAAGCTGAAAGACCCGGCGCATCTGCCGCTGATTATCGGTATCGATGCCTTTATGAATGAAACCACCGCGCTGGCGGATTACATTGTGCCGGATACCCACAACTTTGAAAGCTGGGGATTCAGTGCGCCGTGGTCCGGTGTACAGACCAAAGCCACCACCGCCCGCTGGCCGGTTGTTGCGCCGCGTGTGGCAAAAACGGCGGATGGTCAGCCGGTAGCGATGGAATCCTTCTGTATTGCGGTGGCGAAAGCCCTGAACCTGCCGGGATTCGGTGATAATGCTATCGCGGACAATGACGGCAACACTTATCCGCTGAACACGGCGGAGGATTACTATCTGCGTGTGGCGGCCAATACCGCCTTTATGGGCGAAAAACCGGGGCCGGAAGCCAAAGAGGCGGATATCCGTCTGTCCGGGGTGGATCGCATCATGCCTGTTATGCAGCAGGTGCTGAAAGCAGAAGAAATCAGCCGTGTTGCTTATCTCTTCAGCCGCGGCGGCCGTTTTGCGCCGTATGAAAAAGGCTGGGACGGGGAGAAAACCGGGCCGCAGTGGAAACAGCCGCTGCAGATCTGGAACGCGGAAGTGGCGCAGAACCGCCATGCCATCACCGGCGAGCGTTTCAGCGGGTGTCCGGCCTATTATCCGCCGCGTCTGTCGGACGGCAGCGATATTGACCGCGTCTATCCGGCGGAAAGCTGGCCGCTGAAACTGATGTCCTTTAAATCCCATGTGATGAGTAGTTCAACCACCATGATTGAGCGCCTGCACCATGTGAAACCGTCAAACCTGGTGGCGATCAACCCGGCGGACGGTGAGAAGTTCGGCGTGCAGCACGGGGATCTGGTGCGTATCACCACGCCGGGCGGCAGTGTCGAAGCGCAGATCAGCCTGCTGACCGGTGTGATGCCGGGTGTGGTGGCGATTGAACACGGTTACGGACATCACGAAATGGGCGCACGTCAGCACTATCTTGACGGCGAAGCGCTGGCGATGGATAAACGCATCGCGTCCGGCATTAATATCAACGACCTCGGCTTCGCTGACCCGACCCGCCAGGTGGCTAACACCTGGCTGGACTGGGTAACCGGAGCGTCTGTGCGGCAG
Organism: Morganella morganii; assembly: GCF_019243775.1. Classification (NCBI taxonomy): domain Bacteria; kingdom Pseudomonadati; phylum Pseudomonadota; class Gammaproteobacteria; order Enterobacterales; family Morganellaceae; genus Morganella; species Morganella morganii. Next base: position 2,290,960 of record NZ_CP069157.1, on the reverse strand, counting down.
GGATTGCCGGCGAAAGTGGAACGGATTTCCGCAGCCTGATAACACTGTCTGCCTCAACCCATCATCCAACAATTATAATAAGTCGTAATGCAATACCTCTGACCACCTCCGGGTGGTCTTTTTTTTTTGCCGCAGAAAACACAAAGGACACCAAATGGTGTCCCTCTTGTGCAGTCTTTGCGTGTCAGTGTCTGATATTATCTGACTGATTATAATATTCGCCGGACTCAATTTTATCGATACCGGCCTGAAGTATGTCAATCAACTGGCGGGCGACATCGGTCGTCAGCCACATAGTTTTATCCACTTCTGCATGTTCGGGAGACTGGGACTGATCCTGCAGATAATGCAGGCGCAGCATCATGGCGTCGTAACTGTCGACGGTACTGATATCCCATCCGATAACCGGATGAGTCTGGATCACGGTTTTTTTATCGTTCATGGAACCTCCTAATCATACGGCAAGATGGTTAAGTATCTCTGACTAAGAGCTAACGTCCCGTTAACAACGGGTGATATCAGTATAAGGTCTTTTCGCAAAGTAAAAAGGGGGGATCAGACTTTTATTATGCAAAAAACGGCAAAAACGCCTTCTCTGAACATAATAGTAGTGCAATAAGATGGTTTTTACCTTATTGCACTAAAAGTCTGAGTGTTTATACCTGGTTTATTTTGCTTAACGACAGATTTTAACATCCCAGCGGGCATCGGTTCCGGCCAGGAAAGGCACTAAAATATCCTCTGCGCCGTTAATGATTTCCGGGGTGATGACTTCCTGACGGGTTAATTCGATAAAACCGTCATTGACCGGCAGACTATAAAATGCCGGGCCGTTCAGTGAACAGAATGCCTCAAAGTGCTCCAGCGCGTTCAGCTCCTCAAATACTGTGGCATACGCGGCCAGCGCGGTGGGGGCATTGAACACCCCTGCACAGCCGCAGGAGGACTCTTTGCGGTGACGGGCATGCGGAGCGCTGTCCGTACCGAGGAAGAACCGTTTGCAGCCGCCGGCCACTGCCTGACGCAGTGCTTCCTGATGTACATTACGTTTCAGAATCGGCAGGCAGAACAGATGCGGACGTACACCGCCGACCAGCATATGGTTGCGGTTAAACATCAGATGCTGCGGTGTCAGTGTGGCGGCGACATTATCATCCCCGTCCAGCACATACTGAGCAGCTTCTTTGGTGGTGATATGCTCGAACACCACTTTCAGTGCCGGGAAATCACGGCGCAGCGGGATCATCACATCATCAATAAAACGGGCTTCACGGTCGAAAATATCAATATCGGCGTGTGTCACTTCACCGTGTACCAGCAGCGGCATACCGTTGCGGGACATCATCTCCAGCACCGGATAAATATTGCGGATATCTGACACGCCGTGTGCGGAGTTGGTGGTCGCATTCGCCGGATACAATTTACAGGCGGTAAACACACCTTCGCGGAAACCGCGTTCAATCTCAGCCGGGTCTGCGTCATCGGTCAGATAGCAGGTCATCAGCGGGGTGAAACTGTGCCCCTGCGGTACGGCGGCCAGAATACGGTCACGGTACGCAATGGCGGCATCGGTTGTGGTGACCGGCGGAACCAGGTTCGGCATCACAATGGCGCGCCCGAAAAATTCACTGGTGAAAGGCACAACAGTACCGAGCATCGCACCATCACGGAAATGGATATGCCAGTCGTCAGGGCGGCGGATTTTCAGGGAAGTAACAGGATGAGTCATTGAACCGGCTCCGAAATAAGTAAAGGATAACCTGATGGCGGGTGCCATAAGCCGGAAAAGAATGATAGAACGATTCGCCGGTAAATACCATGTTAATTTGCGCTTTTGCGTTACCGGCGGAGAAACGGTAGCTCTGTTGCAGAAACGGGCAGGGGGTTTCTGAATGTTTGTCCGGGTTACCGGCATCACGGGTCGGTTGACGTAATGACCTGTTGTAAAATCCGCACTATTGCTTTGCACCTATATAGCATATGATCTATATTATAAGGACATAACGTGTGGAAGATAGTCACAACAGATAATTTTACAGCGTGGTTTGCTGAGCAGGATGACGGAGATCGCGCAGCAATACTGGCAGCGATGCTGGTATTAGAGAAGCGGGGACCCGGCTTACCAAGGCCGTATGCGGATACTGTAAAAGGTTCCCGGTATACGAATATGAAAGAGCTTCGTATACAGAGCAGGGGACAACCGATACGGGCATTTTTTGCATTCGACCCTGAGAGAAGAGGCGTCTTGCTGTGTGCGGGGTATAAAACCGGCAAAGAAAAACGTTTTTATATGCAGATGATCCCGCAGGCTGACCGTGAGTATACAGAATGGCTGAACAGGCCGGAAAACAGGAGTTAACAATGGGAAAGTCACTCAGACAACTGCTGGCTGAGGAAAAGCCGGAAGTCGCGGCTGCTGCACGGGTTCAGGCGGATGAGATCCTGCTGAATATCCATCTGGCGGAGCTGCGGGAGAAAGTGAAGAAAACACAGGTGGAAATGGCGCAGGCACTGGGAATAAAACAGCCGACAGTCGCAGGGATGGAAAAACCGGGGCGTGATGTCAAATTATCCACGCTGAGACGCTATGTGGATGCCATCGGCGGAAAACTGAATATTGATGTTGAACTGCCGGACGGCACGCATTATATGTTCCGGGTCTGATACGGGATACTGCGGATAAAACAGAGAAATAAACAGGAGAGGTAAACGTTGGCTCCTCCAGCTGGACTCGAACCAGCGACATACGGATTAACAGTCCGCCGTTCTACCGACTGAACTATGGAGGAACATCTTCAACGCGGGGTGCATAGTAGTGCGGCGGGGCCGGTTTGTCAAAATGAAAAATGACTTTTTGAATCGTTTGCTTTGTTTGTGATCACTTTGCAGGAAATAACAGCAAAAAGCATAATTTCTGCCTGTAAATCAGTCAGTCATGAAAAATAAAAACAGGCAGACAGAAATTACCGGATGGCATAAACGAAAAAGCCCGCTCAGTGAGCGGGCTCTTAAATATGGCTCCTCCAGCTGGACTTGAACCAGCGACATACGGATTAACAGTCCGCCGTTCTACCGACTGAACTATGGAGGAAGTGTGTTCTCTGTGAGAACGGGGTGCATAGTAATGTGGTCAGAACGGATTGTCAAAGCGAAAATCAGAGATTGTGATCTGTTTGCCGTACTTATGAGCATTCCGGCGGAATAATCATCAAAATCACGGGGTTAACAGGTATAAATCCGGATTTTCACCCTCAGGGAATTCATCAGAAGCCGTGCGGAAAAAGAAGAACAGCAGAAATGAAAAAAGCCTGCTCAGTGAGCAGGCTTTTAAATTTGGCTCCTCCAGCTGGACTTGAACCAGCGACATACGGATTAACAGTCCGCCGTTCTACCGACTGAACTATGGAGGAATCGCGTTCTCGTGAGAACGGGGTGAATCATAGCTATCCTGCGGCAGCTTGTAAAGGGCAAAATGCAAAAAAATGACTGAGTGGCTAAGGCTTGAGCAATTGCGGATAAGCAGGGACAAAAACGAAAAAGCCCGCTCAGTGAGCGGGCTCTTAAATATGGCTCCTCCAGCTGGACTTGAACCAGCGACATACGGATTAACAGTCCGCCGTTCTACCGACTGAACTATGGAGGAAGCGTGTTCCCTTGGGAACGAGGCGCATATTAACGGGGTGCCCCGGTTGTGTCAACGGGAAAAAGGCAATTTTATTCTGTTTGCTCAGCAAGTAACCCGGGTGAGTGAAAAACAGGCATAAACAGTGGCTTAAGCTGCACCTTTCATCCAGTGAGAGCGTGGTTTTTCCGGATGCGCTTCCGGGTACGCCATCAGATGCAGATCATAAAATGACACGGTACCTTTTGTTTCTGTCATATGGCGGATCTCCTGTTTCAGTGAATCACTGACCTGCGGGTGGTCAAGTAACGCCGCCAGGGTTTCCGGGGGCACAACTTCACTGACAAACCATTCGCCGTTGTAGCACACCCGCAGATCCAGCACGCCGATATCCGTAAAGCGGTAAACCGGTCTGACCTCAAACAGCAGAACCGCAGCCATTACCAGGAACAGAGCACTGAAACCGAGCAGCCAGTAAAAGCCGAAGTAGGGTGCATAATAAATAAGAACACCCAGAACAAGATAGGACACCACCATCGCCAGACATAAATAAGGATAGGTGCGGATAAAATGACTGCTGAAACGGGGTTTTCCGTCCCGTTTCTCACGCTGGTTGATATTATCAAGAGCGCCGGTAATAAGTGTTCTGACGACATCCATATGAATGACCTCCGCAGGTCTGCTGACTATTCTGATACATTATATTAACATATCCGGTACACAACCGCGCAGAACAGTTACGGGCTTTGTGAGGGATAACTGTTATGATGCGGGGATTATTAAGAATAGTCTTATTTGGCTTAAGTCTGGCCTGATTGTCAGTTCAATACGCTGAAATCGCAGACAATTAACCAAACAAAAGTTAATAAATATGAGCTCTTTCACTTTTTTTAAAATTCACGGCAATAAATCAGTTGCTATTCATCCCCACTCATGAGTTAATGCTTGCGGCCCTAAAAAGAGCAGCTTTATGTATGACAACTGAGTTTGAGCGTTTAAGTTGAGTGTTATCCAGGATAGCCTTTGACCGTTTCATATGCTGTGTGCCTCCATTTAGTTTTTGCTTCCGGCCAGTACCTGCCAAAATGGCAATGCATTTATTTATATATAGGAAAGTCACATGTCTGACAAAATGAAAGGTCAAGTTAAGTGGTTCAACGAATCTAAAGGCTTTGGTTTCATCACTCCAGCTGATGGCAGCAAAGATGTTTTCGTTCACTTCTCTGCCATTCAGGGCGCAGGTTTCAAAACCCTGGGCGAAGGCCAACAAGTAGAATTCACCATCGAGAATGGTGCTAAAGGCCCGGCTGCAGCTAACGTAACTCCGCTGTAAGATATAGCCAAACCGAATTCCAAGCCTGCCGCGTAAGTGGCGGGCTTTTTTTATACCTGATTTTTATGCTAATCACACTATCGTGACGACCGGGAGCCGGATGATGCAGATTGACGACACAGTTTATGTCAAAACCGATGCGGATGAGCCGCGTGAAGGCCGGATATTGCTGATCGAACCGTTCAGTGAAGGTGTGATGTATCTGGTGGCGTTACCGGAATATCCGGAGGGAATTTGGTTTTTTAATGAAAAAGAGGGCGGGGATGGTGTATTCATCACGCCGAAAAATAATTTCTGACTTTACATATTTTCGCGGACATCCTATACTCCGCGCATCTTTTCTGAACAGAGGACCCGGATTTGGACAGTCACAGTTATAACTCAATTAACTGATCCGGCACACCTTTCTCTTCTGAAACTGTCTGCCGGAATGATAATGGCGGGCAGCACCTTTCTTGCGGTACTGCACTTTTTTATTGATACAGATGATCCGCCGGTTCCCGGTCGTATCACTGCTACAGGTATGCAGTATGTTTATTGTTTCTCACGCACTCTTTCCTCCTGGTTACTGAGCAGAATTTTCAGTCATTTTTACTTTTTCTGCTGTTAACACCTGACGCCATTGCGTCTTTCGGGTGGAGGTTACTATGTTTGCAATTCCTTATTTACTCAATTTACTGGCGGCGCTGGCACTTGGCGCCCTGATTGGTGCGGAGCGCCAGTGGCGTCAGCGGATGGCAGGTCTGCGCACCAATGCTCTGGTGGCAGTAGGTGCCGCTGTATTTATCTTAAGTTCGGTGACCACATCACCGGACAGCCCGGGACGTATAGCTGCACAGGTGGTTTCCGGCATCGGTTTTCTCGGGGCCGGCGTTATTATGCGTGAAGGCATGAATATCCGCGGACTGAATACCGCCGCGACATTATGGTGCTCAGCCGGCATAGGTGTGCTGTGCGGACTGGGGGAATTTGGCCCGGCAGTGACGGCGGCACTGGTTATCTTATGTGCCAATATTTTGCTGCGGGAAGCTGCGCAGCGCATCAATGCCCGTCCGGTCATTCACGCCACGGATCTGGTGCAGGACTATAAAATCCGTGCCGTTTGTCATGAAAAAGATGAAATTCTGGTCAGAACCGTGATCCTTCAGGCGCTGAATGGTTCACATGTCCGGCTGCACTCTCTCAGCAGTGCGGATACTTCCGGCGGAAAACTGGAGGTTTGTGCGGAAGTACGTGCCACACCGGCAGAGCAGAAGGAGATAGAAGGCATTGTTTGCCGGGTCAGTCTGGAGAGAAGTGTCAGTGCGGTTAACTGGATGATTGCCTCTGAACTGCCGGTCTGATGCCTTTCTGTACGCGGGTCAGCAACTATCGATCTTTTTTTAATAAAGTCTTAAGGTTTGTGCCGGTGGTTATTCCACCGGCTTTATTCTGTGTATCAACAGAATATTTATATTTAGTGATAATTTTTGATGGAAGAGGCTGGGGGTTTTTAGCTTATTTTAAGAATAAAGAACTAAATCCTCAGCTATCCGGCTGATGGAAAGTGGCGGATTGGTGTCACACTACGGCAGATTTATGGTGGCAGTAAAGTGAGGTTGCGGGGTGGAGAGCGTGACGTCTGTCATAAATATCGGCCCGGATTTCAGAAACTTTTCGGAAAATCAGCAATAAACCGTGATGGAAATCACAATCTGATAACATTTTATCGCTAATCAGGTGGTGGTGTAAAAAGCGCAGGATCGCAAATTTTGATCTGCTTACTGATTTTCAGTGCTGCGGGATAAAGAGCACTGTTCTGCGGGACTGAATAGCGTGAAATAATTACCCTGAATCGTCACATGACTGCGATACACTTTTAATTTGTAAAAACAAAAGTATATAGTAACTATACGTTACTATATTGTAGGTTATTACTTCAGACACGATCCTATCTTTTAATGCTACATTTAATTAACGACTTTGCTAATAGGAAAATGCCGGGATTGTGATGGTATGATGCCATTTCTGTGACAGAAGCATGTCAGTGTGTTTTTCAGAACAGTAACCGGTTTATCAAAGAGGCGGCGAGTTTATAAAAGTATCATCCGAAGGTATATACATAACCTTATCAGCTCCGGAAAGACAAATAAGTGAGCATATAAAAAGAGAGAGCCATTATTTTTAAAAAGAAATAAAGACAGCCTGAATTGAAAACCACAACAATGAATTAAATTCATTTAATCTTCAGTTACCTTCCTTCCAAATAACCCCTTGGCTATAACATAAAGTTATCTTATGATTTATCATCATGAATGGCTGTTTTTTGTTAAAAATAACTAAACATTGATCAGCGGGGATGTTATGTAATGCTCACAATTTCACATTGTTATTGCAGGGTCATAAACCGGGTGAAAATGAACAAAATCGAACTTTATATAACCATTTAGGTGAAAAATAAGAGTTTTGTACCGCTATTTTTGCTAAGTATACCTTCGATAGATAGGGTAAAGCAGAGTTTCCCAATAAAGCTCATTGATCTGGATCAATATAGGCAGTCACATTATATGATTGGTGCAATGGACTTGAGTCACACACATTTTGAGTCGTATTCGCCTGAAGATTATTGACATTTGACTTATGGGAGTGATAAGTACGGTGAGTATTTGGGATATGGTGAGACAAAATATAATTAATAGTAAAATTGTACTAATGCATGGTGGGATGTTTATCTTTCTCTGCCAAAAACAAACATCAGTGGCTTGAATAGTTAATTTTGTGGTGCATAATAAATAACGTCTATAAATGATATAAGATGATTCAGACATTAAATAAGCTGGTGCTGATTTTAATCGTTACCTTTATTGTTTACAGGTATTCCTGATATGTATTTAATTTAAGTTTACTTTTGTGTGTTTCGCACGCATGCCGGATATTTATATGGATTGGCAGTAAACGATGGAATGAGCTTCTCCGGTATTTATTACATTACGTAAAACAGGATCTCCGGTATCACACAGCGCCGGAGATAGTTTCTGCTGTACTTTGTTGCTGCTGATATTCGGAAAGGAAAAAATGAGCCAGACGACTGATTTTCTGAAGCATATTTATGATATTAACCTCTCATACCTGCTGTTAGCCCAAAAACTTATTGCTCAGGAAAAAGCTTCTGCCATGTTCCGCTTAGGCATTAACGATGCAATGGCAACTACGTTAGCAAACCTTACGCTCTCTCAATTGGTCAAATTAGCGGAAACCAACCAGCTAATCTGTCAGTTCAGATTTGAAAGCAGCGAAACCATTGAAAAACTTACACGCGATTCCCGCGTGGATGAATTACAACAGGTTCATACCGGAATTTTACTGTCAACCCGTCTGCTGCAAACGCACGGCGCGGCTGGCACTGACTCACACGCAAGAAAAAGATAAGTATCATGGCCGAAAAAAGTATCATCAAAGAGGCTCAGGATATCCGTCTCGCGATGGAATTAATCTCTCTGGGTGCTCGTCTTCAGATGTTGGAAAGCGAAACGCAAATCAGCCGCGGACGCCTGATCCGCCTCTACAAAGAGCTGCGCGGATGTCCGCCCCCGAAAGGTATGCTGCCGTTTTCCACCGACTGGTTTATGACGTGGGAACAAAATATTCACGCCTCCATGTTTTATAACGCCTATGAGTTTCTGATGAACAGCGGACAGTGCACCGGTGTTGATGTGATAGTAAAGGCTTACCGGCTGTACCTGGAGCAGTGTCCTCCGGCGCCCGGTGAAGAGCCGCTGCTGGCACTGACCCGCGCCTGGACCCTGGTGCGTTTTGTGGAGAGCGGGATGCTTCAGCGCTCGGTCTGCAGTTGCTGCAGCGGGTCATTTGTTACCTACGCGCACATCCCTGAAAACAGTTTTACCTGCAGTTTGTGCCAGCCGCCGTCACGGGCAATAAAAAAACGTAAACTTTCCGCGCTTCCCGCCGATATTACGCTATATCGAGAGGATGGCATTGCCAAAGCGGTAATGTGACTGGATTGATTTGGTAAACAGGCAAATCCGTTTTGCCTGTCCTTCCTGAAAATTCCCTTTGACTGCCATCCGATACCTAACTGAGTTAAAGGGAATAGTGTGTTAATACTCATCGGATACATCATTGTTACGGGCACGGTCATCGGCGGCTATCTGATGGTTGGCGGCCATATGGGCGCACTTTATCAACCCGCTGAATTTGTTATTATTCTAGGTGCCGGTTTTGGTGCATTTGTCGTCGGTAACAGCGGAAAATCCATTGTTGCCCTGGGTAAAGTACTGCCGCGTCTGTTCCGGCGCTCCTCCTACAACAAAGCGATGTCAATGGATCTGATGGCGCTGTTGTTCCAGTTACTCAATAAATCCCGCCAGCAGGGGCTGCTTGCCCTGGAAAAAGATATCGAAAATCCGCAGGAAAGCGATATTTTTTCCCAGTACCCGCGCATTCTCAAAGACCCGGCTGCACTGATGTTTCTGGTGGATTATCTGCGTCTGATGATCACCAGTAACCTGCAAAGCCACGAAATTGAAGCCCTGATGGATGAGGAACTGGAAACCTTCCGTCAGGAGAGCGAAGTGCCGGCTTCCGGCCTGAATATGGTCGGGGATTCCATGCCGGCATTCGGTATTGTTGCCGCCGTTCTCGGGGTGGTTAATGCGCTGGGTTCTGCTGACCGTCCGGCCGGTGAGCTGGGGGCGCTGATTGCGCATGCGATGGTCGGGACATTCCTCGGTATTCTCGTCGCGTATGGCTTTATTTTACCGCTGGCGTCACTGATTCGTCTGCGCAGTGGTGAACAGCTGAAAATGCTGGAATGTATCAAAGTCACTTTCCTTTCATCCTTACAGGGTTATCCGCCGCAAATCGCGGTTGAATTCGGCCGTAAAGTCCTGTTCAGCGCCGACCGTCCTTCCTTTACCGAGCTGGAAGACAAAGTCCGTGAAGTAAAAGTCAGCCACCGTACCGAAGCACAGGACGGGGAGTAAACCGACGATGAAACCGGGCAATACGCATGTTATCCGCGTCAAAAAGCGGGGCGGTCACGGGCACGGCGGCGGACACGGCGGGTCATGGAAGATTGCTTACGCTGACTTTATGACCGCCATGATGGCGTTCTTCCTGGTGATGTGGCTGATTTCTATCTCCAGCCCGCAGGAGCTGACTCAGATTGCGGAATACTTCCGCACGCCGCTGAAAACAGCGATCAACCCGGGAACAAAAACCGGGGATGCCACTAACCCGATTCCGGGCGGCGGCAAAGACATCATTTACAAAGACGGTGACACACTGCCGGACCCGGACAGCATGCAGGAAGAGCAGGGGCAGGATGAAGCCGGTCGTTTTGAGAAACTGAAACAGGATCTGGAGCAGGCGATTCTCAAAGACCCGCGTCTGAATGAACTGAAGCCGCATTTGCTGATTGATACCACAGATGACGGGCTGCGGATCCAGATTGTCGACAGTGCCAACCGCCCGATGTTTATGGTCGGATCCACTCATGTTGAGCCGTATATGCGGGACATTCTGCGGGCTATCGCGCCGATCCTCAATGACGTGCCGAACCGCATCAGTATTTCCGGTCACACGGATGACCTGCCGTATGCCAACGGCGGTAATTACAGCAACTGGGAACTGTCTGCCGAACGCGCCAATGCCTCGCGCCGTGAACTGGTGCGCGGTGGTATGGCCGAGAACAAAATTCTGCGGGTGGTCGGGATGGCATCCTCTATCCATCTGGATAAAAACGACGGACTTGCGCCGGTGAACCGCCGTATCAGCATCATCGTTCTGAATGAGTCGGAGATGGCAAATATTCTCCATGAATATGAGGGGGCTGTTCCCATTACCGATTTACAGCAGCTGAAGCAGTTACCGGCGCCGCATACAGAGACACCGGCTCCGCCGGAGATCCCGCCGGAAAAAGTGCCGGAACCGGCGGCACCGGAGCAGACACCGCCGCAGAACAGCGCTGCGGCGGCAGATACAACACAATAAACAGGATGGACAGGTACTGCCGGATTGCCGGCAGTACCTGTCAGCCGTAACACAAGAAAAAAAATTGGATAACCGCGATGGATATAACCGAGTTTTATCAAACGTTCTTCGATGAAGCCGACGAGCTGCTCCGGGATATGGAACAGCACCTGCTGGAGCTTGATCCCCGGGATCCGGACAGTGAACAGCTCAATGCTATCTTCCGCAGCGCGCACTCCATTAAAGGTGGTGCGGCAACATTCGGATTCACGCTGTTGCAGAAAACCACACACACCCTGGAAAACCTGCTTGATAAAGCCCGCCATGATGAGCTGACGCTGACGCCGGATATCATTGATGTCTTCCTTGATACCAAAGATGTGATGGGCTCGCAGCTGGATGCCTATAAGAGCGACACACTGCCGGATGAAGAAAGCTTTAACCGCATCTGTGAAGTACTGGGGCATGTGGAGCAGAGTGTGGCGGACGCCGCTGTTGTCACGGAAACCGCCGCGCCGGAACCGGTCAGTGAAACCGCAGAAATTACTGCCGGCTCAGAAGAGAGCAGCACAGTACCGGAAACCGGTTTTTCACATCATTTCACGTTCACGCTCAGTAAGTTAAAGGAGAGCGAAGTCGCTCTGCTGGCCGATGAGCTGTCGCTGTTCGGCACGGTATACAAAACTGAACAGGGTACCGATACCCTGAAAGTCTGGCTGGGCACCAATACCGCGATTGATGACATCAGCGGCGTGCTCTGCTTTGTGGTGGATGATTCTCAGATCGCGTATGAGGAAACACCGGCAGCGGAATTAACCGCCATGCTGGCCGCAGACAATATTCCGGCAGAGGCGGAAGAAGAAACCGTCAGCGCACCGGTTGCTGTACCGGCACCGGCAGCAGCATCGTCATCTGCTCCGGCGGCGCGCAAAGCACCGGCTGCGGCGGCAAAAAATAAAGGTGACAGCGGCAGCATCCGTGTGGCGGTGGAAAAGGTGGATCAACTGATCAACCTGGTCGGTGAGCTGGTGATTATCCAGTCAATGCTGACTCAGCACAGCCAGCAGGTGGATCAGGCCGAATATGCGGAACTGCTCAGTTCGATTGTTCAGCTGGAACGCAACTCGCGGGCTCTGCAGGAATCTGTCATGTCTATCCGCATGATGCCGATGGATTATGTCTTCAGCCGCTTCCCGCGCATGGTGCGCGATATCGCCTCAAAACTGAATAAGAAAATTGAGCTGAAAGTGGAGGGCAGCTCCACCGAACTCGATAAGAGCCTGATCGAGCGGATTATCGATCCGCTGACTCACCTGGTGCGCAACAGCCTTGACCACGGTATTGAGAAACCGGATGTCCGCGCGGCAAACGGCAAACCGGAAGCCGGGACTCTGACCCTGGCGGCGGAACATCAGAGCGGCAATATCTGCATTGAAGTGCGGGATGACGGTGCCGGTCTGAACCGGGAGCGGATCCTGGCCAAGGCCCGTCAGCAGGGCATGGATGTGCACGACAACATGACCAACGATGAAATCGCGATGCTGATTATGGCACCGGGTTTCTCCACTGCCGAAGTGATCACCGATGTGTCCGGCCGCGGCGTGGGTATGGATGTGGTGAAACGGAACATTCAGGACATGGGCGGCCGTATTCAGATTGGTTTCACCGAAGGGCGCGGCACCGTGACCCGCATCCTGCTGCCGCTGACTCTGGCTATCCTCGACGGTATGTCCGTCAAAGTGGCCGATGATGTCTTTATTGTGCCGCTCAGCGCCATTATCAGCACACTCCAGCCGCGTCAGGAAGACATTTACCGCCTTGCCGGTGAGGAAAAAATGCTGCTGGTGCGCGGCGAATATCTGCCGCTGGTGGAAATGCATCAGGTCTTCGGTATCGAAGAAGCGGAGCGTGATCTGGCGAAAAGTATCGCCCTGATTGTTCAGAACGCCGGTAACCGTTACGCCCTGCTGGTTGACAGACTGATCGGACAGCAGCAGGTGGTGGTGAAAAATGTTGAAAGTAATTACCGCAAAATTCCGGGGATCTCTGCCGCCACGATTATGGGTGACGGTTCTGTCGCACTGATTATTGATGTGGCGGAACTGCAGCGGATGAACAACGAAATTTTGTGCAAAAAGAAAATGAACACGTCACACGTCGTGATGCAATAAACAAAGGTAAATAACCATGTCGATGATGGATGAAGATTTAAACAAACTCGATGAAGAGAAAAACGGCGAAGGGTACCTGATTTTTACCCTGGGCGAAGAAGAGTACGGCATTGAGATCCTGAAAGTACAGGAAATCCGTGGTTATGAGCAGGTTACCCGTATTGCGAATACCCCGGATTTTATCAAGGGTGTCACTAACTTACGCGGTGTGATTATCCCGATTATCGATCTGCGTGTGAAGTTCTCCCATCAGAACGTCACTTACAACGACAACACCGTAGTGATTGTGGTCAATCTGAAAGATCGCGTGGTGGGGATTGTGGTGGACGGCGTGTCTGACGTGCTGGTGCTCAAAGATGAGCAGATTGCCCCGGCGCCGGATTTTGCGGTCACCTTATCAACCAAATATCTGACCGGCCTGGGCACCATCGGTGACCGGATGCTGATCCTGGTGGATATCGAAAAGCTGCTTTCCAGCGAGGAAATGGCACTCATCGACAGCATGGCTGAATGATAATTCAGCCAAATGGTTTTGGTTAAGCCATCACTAAAGTTTTTTGTCGTGTGACCGATATCAAAAATACAATAACACTATGCCAGTAGAAAATTATGTATAGCAGAATTAAAATTGTATCAGGGCTTTTATCCGTTATTCTTATATTTGTACTGTTGCAGCTGGCATCCAGCGGGCTGATGTTCAGCAAACTGGGTGAAAACCGCGACAGTATTCACTTTTTGGATTCACTCCAGAGTCAGAGACAGGTTCTGACCCAGAGCTGGGTTAATCTGATCCAGGCCCGTGCCAATTTAAACCGGGCGGCAAACGGCTTTTTGCTCAGAGAGCACACCTTTAAAGACGATGCCACCCCGGATGAGCTGATCAAACAGGCCACCCGTCAGTTAGCGGATGCAGACGCTGCGTATGCCCGCTACATGAAAATGATGGAAGGCACCAGTTACGACAAGGCGAAGTTTGAAAAGCTGCTCTCCACCTATGAAACCTACCGTAATGCATTGACCCGGCTGATGTCCTATGTCCGGGAAGATCAGCTGGAACAGTTCTACACCTATGCCACATCCGGTTATCAGATGAAGTTCGAAGAGCAGTTTAATTCGTATTTCGACAGTATTTCTGCGGCGTTCCGGGGTGAAGTACAGAATGCGGAAGATAACTTCAGTGAATCCCTGTATATGCTGATTGCCCTGGCTATTATCCTTGCGCTGATCAGTCTTATCAGTTACCGCTATGTACAGCGCGGCATTATTCACCCTCTCAATGGCCTGGTAGACCGCATCAAAATCTTTGCTGCCGGTGACCTGACCCCGACAGTCGCGGTGAACGGTAAAAATGAAATCGCTGATCTGGGTCGCGGTGTGCAGCACATGCAGCAGGAGCTGATTAATACGGTGCGCGGTGTGCGCGACGGCAGCGAAAACATCTATCAGGGTACCAGCGAAATCGCCGCCGGTAACAATGATCTGTCTGCCCGTACCCAGGAGCAGGTTGCCTGTCTGGAACAGACCGCTGCCAGCATGGAAGAGCTGACCGCGACAGTGAAACAGAACACTGAATACGCTCATCAGGCCAGTGAATTTGCCGGTCAGGCCTCTGACATCGCCCGTGAAGGCGGCAAAGTGGTGTCCAACGTGGTGAATACCATGCTGAATATCGCTGACAGTTCACAGAAAATTTCCGATATCACTGCCGTTATTGACAGCATTGCGTTCCAGACCAATATCCTGGCCCTGAACGCGGCAGTTGAAGCAGCCCGTGCCGGTGAACACGGCCGTGGTTTCGCGGTGGTGGCGGATGAAGTCCGTAACCTGGCGCAGCGCAGCGCGGATGCGGCAAAAGAGATCAAAATCCTCATCGAAGACTCGGTATCCCGTACCGGAACCGGTGCCCGTCAGGCAGAAGATGCCGGCGAAACCATGACCAAAATCGTGGAATCCGTTACCCGTGTCACCGACATCATGGCGCACATTGCCACGGCATCCGATGAGCAGAGCAAAGGTATTTCACAGGTCAGTATTGCAGTTGCTGAAATGGACAAAGTGACGCAGCAGAACGCCTCACTGGTTGAGCAGTCTGCGGTGGCGGCAAATGTGCTGGAAGAACAGGTGGCGAAACTGTCACAGCTGATAGCCATTTTCCGCTTGCCGGCCTTGAAGCACAGGGACGATAAACACACAGAACCGGCGGCAAGAACGATTTCTAATGTCGTGAAAACCCCGGATCTCAGCAAAATATCATCGAAGAATCATCAAGATGATGACAATTGGGAAACTTTTTAACGACGCGTCTGTGCTTTGCGCTGTCAGGGAAACCTGACGGCGCTTTTGTGCATCACAGCGATAACAACAACCGAAGCAGGTGAGCCCGGCCGGACGCAGTGGGGATAGCATTATGTTTGGTAAGAGAATACGGATTTCTGTCAGTTTATATCTGTTGCTTATTTTCTTTTGCGGCATGCAGATAGTGTCCAGCGGATTATCGCTGGGGATTGTTTCATCTGAATTATCGTCACTGGAACGGGTCGATCTCGGCTCAAAAAAACGGGCATTACTGGTGTCTTCTTATGAAGATCTGATGCAGGCCCGTAACCTGCTTACCCAGGTTGTTGTTCATATTAAAGTCGGCTCTGAAGAGAGCGATATCCGCCAGGTCAAAGCAGCATTTGATTTGCTGCTGGATAAAGCGGCGGAAGATTACAGCAATTTCAAATCCCAGCCGGTTCTCAGTGAAAAAGAGGATTTTGCCGGTATTGAAGAACAGTATCAGTCTTACCTTGGTGTGATTAAAGAACTGCGCGGTTACATTGATAATGCCAATATCCCTGCCTATGTGGAACACCCGACCCAGATGTATCAGGACAGAATGGGTGCGGTGGTGAATGATTATCTGGCGCTGCTGGATGAAGAGAGCCGCAGTGCGATTGAGTCCGGTACGTTCTATAACCGGCTGGCGTGGATCATGTTCTTCGCAGTGACCGCCACCATTCTGCTGATTTCCGGTCTGGCCCATTTCTGGATGCGTTACAAAGTGATTAATCCGCTCACCAGCATGAGCGAGCACTTTATGCAGGTCGCACAGGGCAAACTGAACCAGAAGATAGAAGTGACCACCCGTGATGAAATCGGTGTGGTATTCGGTCAGCTTAAGCTGATGCAGGAATCGCTGGCAGAATCTGTCTCAAACGTTCGCCTGAATACAGACCAGATGTATACCGGAATTCGCGAGATTGCCCTGGGCAATAATAATTTATCATCACGGACAGAGCAGCAGGCTGCCTCCCTGGAGGAAACCGCTGCCAGTATGGAAGAGCTGACCGCAACGGTGAAACAGAACGCCGATAATGCCCGTCAGGCCAGTGAACTTGCGGTGACGGCATCGAAAACCGCCAGCCGTGGTGGTCAGATCACGGACAGCGTGATTGAAACCATGACCTCGATTGCCAACAGTTCGCAGAAAATCAGCGCCATTATCAGCGTGATCGACGGTATTGCTTTCCAGACCAATATCCTGGCACTGAACGCTGCCGTGGAAGCCGCCCGTGCCGGTGAGCAGGGACGCGGATTCTCCGTGGTCGCCGGTGAGGTGCGTGCGCTGGCACAGCGCAGTGCGGATGCCGCGAAAGAGATTAAATCCCTGATTGATGAGTCAGTTGACCGCGTCGGTCAGGGAACGCAACTGGTGGACAGCGCCGGTAAAACAATGGAAGAACTGGTCACTGCGGTGAACCAGGTGACGGAACTGATGAGCGAAATCGCGTCTGCCTCCAACGAGCAGAGCCGTGGTATCGAGCAGGTGGCAACCGCCGTCAGCCAGATGGATCTGGTGACCCAGCAGAACGCCGCACTGGTTGAGCAGTCAACAGGTGCAACAGCCGCACTGGAAGATCAGGCGAATAACCTGGTCGACACGGTCGCTTTCTTTGAGCTGCCGGATAACAGGGGCACTCAGTCCGGCTTTGCCGGCTGACAGTCCTGATCACCGCCTGACACCGGTTCGTATCGCAGACGCCGGTGTCAGGGGGTAACTGATCGGTTTGTACTGAAGACTGTCAGTGAATCGTTTTTACCGAAAGGACAACAAGTACGATGCTTTTTGCGCCACAGATAGAACCACTCACAGATGATGAGTTTGGTCGGGTGTGCCGGTTTATTCATAAAAAGTCAGGCATCGTCCTTAGCATGAATAAAAAGAATATGGTCTACAACCGCCTGTTAAAGCGGCTCAGAGACTGCAATATGAGCACATTCGCCGAGTACCTGCGTTTGCTGGAACGGGAGCCGCTGCACCCGGAATGGCAGGCATTTATTAACGCAATGACCACCAATCTGACCGCATTTTTCCGGGAGCCGCATCACTTTCAGACACTGACTGACTTTATCCGTCCCCGCCGTAACCAGCCGATCACTATCTGGTGCGCGGCTGCCTCGACAGGGGAAGAACCGTATTCGATCGCCATGACACTCAGTGATGTTCTCGGTGCGAACGCCATGAATGCCAAAGTGATCGCCAGTGATATCGATACCGAAGTTCTGGAGAAGGCCCGTAAGGGCGTCTACCGTATCGAAGAGCTGAAAAGCCTCAACGCCCTTCAGCGTCAGCGCCATTTTATGAAGGGGGTCGGGGAATATGAAGGCTATGCCCGGGTGAAACCGGCGCTCGGCCGGATGATTGATTTCCGTTATCTGAATCTGACGGACAACGACTGGCAGTTTCAGGGGCAGTTCGATGCCATATTTTGTCGTAATGTCATGATTTATTTCGATAAGGATATGCAGAAACAACTACTGGAACGTTTTGTTCCGCTACTGAAGCCTGACGGGCTGCTGTTTATCGGGCACTCGGAGAACTTATCACAGTTATCTTCGCGTTATGTCATCAGAGGACAGACCGTGTACAGCATTCAGGCGGCCGGGAGAAGTGATGAAAAAAATAAAAGTACTTTGCGTTGATGACTCGGCGCTGATGCGCCAGTTAATGCGTGAAATTATTAACAGCCATCCGGATATGACCGTGGTGGACGTGGCACCGGATCCGTATGTTGCGCGTGATCTGATTAAACAGCATGAACCGGATGTGGTAACGCTGGATGTGGAAATGCCGCGGATGGACGGCATCGATTTTCTGGAAAAACTGATGCGTCTGCACCCGGTACCGGTGGTGATGGTCTCCACACTGACCTCCAAAGGCTCGGAAGTGACGCTGAAAGCCCTGGAACTCGGAGCGGTGGATTTTGTCACCAAACCGCAGATCGGGATCCGCGAAACCATGATGAGTTACCGCGACCTTATCGGTGAAAAAATCCGTGCCGCAGCGATGTCAAAAATCACGCAGGGTAACCGCTTCCGCCGCCAGGAAAAAGTGACGGCAGCACCGGCGGTTATCAGCAAACCGCTGTCATCGTATGCCTGCCATAACCGCCTGATTGCGGTGGGCGCATCGACCGGCGGAACGGAAGCTATCCGTCAGTTCCTGGAGATGCTGCCGCCTGAGTGTCCGCCGGTGGTGATCACCCAGCATATGCCGGCCGGTTTCACCCGCTCATTTGCCGAGCGTCTGAACAAGCTCTGTGCGCTGACGGTAAAAGAGGCGGAACACGGCGATGTGCTGCGCAAAGGGCATGCTTATATTGCCCCGGGCGATGCGCATATGCTGATCGCGGATAAAGGCCAGGGTTACCAGGTGGTGCTTCAGCAGACACCGCCGGTGAACCGTCACCGTCCGTCCGTGGATGTGCTGTTTGACTCAGTGGCCGAATGTGCCGCCCGCAAATGCATCGCGGTCCTGCTGACCGGTATGGGTATGGACGGTGCGCGCGGCATGCTGAATCTGCGGCAGAAAGGCGCGGTCACGTATGCCCAGGATGAACGCAGCTGCGTGGTCTTCGGTATGCCGCGCGCGGCGATTGAACTGAATGCGGTCGATGAAATTCAGGATCTCGTCAAAATTGCCCCCAGTGTGCTGGGCAGACTTGCTGCCGTTTCCGCCTGACGGAACCGGCAATTATTCATTGTATTATTGCAGGAGTGGTTATGGCCGCTAAAGATTTGAATTTTCTGGTAGTTGATGATTTTTCCACCATGCGCCGTATCGTGCGTAACCTCTTAAAAGAGTTGGGCTACAACAAAATTGAAGAGGCGGAAGACGGTGTGGATGCACTGGAGAAAATCCGTGCAGGTCAGATTGATTTCGTGGTGGCGGACTGGAACATGCCGAACATGGACGGGCTGGAGCTGCTGAAAACCATCCGCGCGGATGATGCACTCAAACATATCCCGGTCATGATGGTGACCGCCGAAGCGAAAAAAGAAAATATTATTGCCGCCGCTCAGGCCGGTGCCAGCGGTTATGTTGTCAAGCCGTTCACTGCCGCGATCCTCGAGGAAAAACTGAATAAAGTCTTCGAAAAAATGGGTCTGAACTGAGGGGCTTCAGCAGAAGGAAAGCAGGATGACGGAAAATAAATCAACGGACAGGAACAAAAACAGTGATGATGATTTAAAACAGATCATCACCCGGGTCGGTTTTTTAACGAGGATGTTAAGAGAAAGCATGCGTGAACTGGGATTAGAAAAGGGCGTGCAGCAGGCGGTCGCGACAATTCCGGACGGAAAAGACAGACTGCGCTACATCGCTCAGATGACTGCACAGGCGGCGGAAAAAACACTCAACGGCATCGACACTATCAAGCCGTTGCAGGTAAAAATGCACGAGGACGCGCTGGATTTGCAGGCGCGCTGGCAATCCTGTCCGTCAGCAGAGGTCGATCCGGCTCTGCAGGAATCCACCATGGCGTTTATCCGCCGGGTGATTGACGGCAGTGCGGTGACCAAAAGTGAGTTACTGGAAATTATGATGGCACAGGATTTCCAGGATCTGACCGGTCAGGTCGTGAAAAAAATGATGGAAGTGGTGGAAGAGACAGAGAAACAGCTGCTGTTTCTGCTGATGGAAAACACCCCTGCGGAAATCCGTGCAAAACATCCGGTCGACAGTCTGAAAAACGGACCGCAGATTGATCCGAAAGGGACCAATGTGATGGCATCTCAGTCACAGGTTGATGATCTGCTCGATGAGCTTGGTTTCTGATATAAAAAAACCGCAGCAGGGATGCCGCGGTTCAGAACGGTCAGTCTGTCACAACGGAAATCAGATACCCATTGCCTGCTTAATCTGAGCCATTGCGTCGCTGCCTGCTTTGCATGCTGCGTCCTGCTGCTCTTTCGGCAGTGTTGCGATTTGTTTTTTCGCTTCGTCAAACTGTTTCAGCATTGGTTCTAACTGTGCTTTGGCTGCTTCGTTGTCGCCGGCTTTTTCAGTTGCTTTCTTCACTAAATCATCGACTTCAGCAAAGTATTTGTTACAGGTTTCAGTTGCACCCGGAACGGATGATGCTGATTTTTCTTCGCCGGAACATGCAGTCAGAGCCAGAGCCATTAAACCCAGAGAGCAGGCTAAAATTGTTTTTTTCATCAGTGAGTACCTTGTGATTATCGTGGAATAAAACAGTGGCAAATTATAAAGTACCGGTAACAACTGCCTATCGGAATTGTTCCTAATTTAACACTCCGTGCGAAATACGGGCTTTCATCAGGCTCAGCGGCTTAATTTGACTATATTGCGTTGCTGACCACTGCCTGCGGGTGTCACTGAGTGATTTTCTGCTGATAATTCCGTCACTCCTGCTTTAATCAGGGAATTACACCGTTAAGACCGGTCATTTTCCACCATTGAATTTGCCGCATTCTGTCATGCTATAACCATAAGCAAAATCCCGGCAGACGGCGGAGGTGTGAGTGTCTGATGAAAGTGATGTGGAAAAAACAGAAGAACCCACCCCCCATAAAAAACAGAAAGCCAAAGAAGACGGACAAATTGTCCGCTCCAAAGAACTCAGCTCACTGATGATGATGCTGGCCGGTATCAGCCTGCTGTGGTTAAGCGGCGGTCATCTGGCGGGACAACTGCGTGATATTTTTCGTCAGGGATTTCTCTTTGATAACTTTTATCTGCAGAATCCGGGGCTGATGCTGCGTTTTCTCGGAAAAGTCATTGGTGAAGCGTTATTTGCGATGCTGCCGGTTGTCGGCGGGCTGGCGCTGGTCGGTATTTCGGCGTCGGCACTGGTCGGCGGACTGGCGTTTAACACCAAATCCATCAAGTTTGATCTGACAAAACTGAGCCCGCTGAAGGGCTTTAAACGTATTTTTTCCATGAATGCGCTGGCCGAATTATTCAAGGCGATTCTTAAATCCCTGCTGATTGGCCTGGGCGCATGGATTTTTTTATGGCAGGCGTGGCCGTCCTTACTGCATCTGGCGATGGAATCCCCGTCAACGGCAATGGCCAATGCGATGCAGAAAGTGATTTTTGCCGGTTACCTCATTATCTTCATGCTGATCCCGATGGTGGCGTTTGATGTGTTCTGGCAGTTCCGTTCGCACCTGAAAAAGCTGCGGATGAGCCGCCAGGAAATCAAGGATGAATTTAAGCAGCAGGAGGGTGACCCGCAGATAAAGGCCAAAATTCGTCAGCAGCAGCGCGCGATGGCGCGTAACCGCATGATGGCGGATGTACCGCAGGCGGATGTGATTGTGACCAACCCGACGCACTACGCCGTTGCTCTGAAATATGACGAGAAAAAAATGACCGCACCGAGAGTACTGGCCAAAGGTGCCGGGGTGCTGGCACAGCGGATCAAGGAGATAGGTGCGGAGAACCGCATTCTGCTGCTGGAGGCACCACCGCTGGCGCGGGCACTTTACCGCCATGCTGAGGTGGGACAGTCAATTCCGGTGGCACTGTATTCCGCCGTGGCGGAAGTGCTGGCATGGGTGTTTCAGCTGCGCCGCTGGCGTCGTGAAGGCGGCCTGAAACCGAAAAAACCGAAGAATTTACCGGTGCCAAAGGCACTTGATTTTGTTGGAGAAAATACCCGAAATGGCTAATCTGGCTGCACTTTTGAGATTACCGAAAACGATGCAGGGAGCACAATGGCAGTTACTTGCCGGGCCGGTCCTCATCCTGATGATCCTGTCAATGATGGTACTGCCGCTGCCGGCGTTTGTGCTGGATTTGCTGTTTACCTTTAATATCGCGCTGTCCATTATGGTGCTGCTGGTGGCGATGTTTACCCGGCGTACCCTCGATTTTGCCGCGTTCCCGACTATCCTGCTGTTCTCCACCTTACTGCGTCTGTCACTGAACGTGGCATCCACCCGTATCATCCTGATGGACGGACACACCGGTCCTGCTGCTGCGGGCCGGGTGGTTGAGGCGTTCGGGCACTTCCTGGTCGGCGGTAACTTTGCCATCGGGATTGTGGTCTTTATCATCCTGGTGTTAATCAACTTTATGGTTATCACCAAAGGTGCGGGACGTATCGCCGAAGTCGGTGCGCGCTTCGTGCTCGATGGTATGCCGGGCAAGCAGATGGCGATTGATGCGGATCTGAACGCCGGGATCATCAATGATGAAGAAGCCAAACGCCGCCGTGCGGAAGTAACCCAGGAGTCTGATTTCTACGGTTCAATGGACGGGGCCAGTAAGTTTGTGCGCGGTGATGCCATCGCCGGGATTATGATCATGGTGATTAACGTGATCGGCGGTCTGATTGTCGGTGTGGCTCAGCACCATATGCCGCTGGGCGATGCGGCCAGCACCTATACCCTGCTGACCATCGGTGACGGTCTGGTGGCGCAGATCCCGGCACTGATTATCTCAACCGCAGCCGGTGTGATTGTGACCCGCGTGGCAACAGATGAAGATGCCGGTGAGCAGATGGTCACCCAGCTGTTCAACAATCCGCGTGTGATGTGGCTGAGTGCCGGGGTTCTGGGTCTGCTGGGGCTTATCCCGGGCATGCCGAACTTTGTGTTCCTGCTGTTCACGGTGGCGCTGGCATCTCTCGGCTGGTATCTGGTGAAGAAAAGCAAAGAGCCGGTCAAAGAGACGGATAACAATGTGCAGGAGCAGCAGTTCCGTGAGGCGAATAAAGTCACGGAAGCGACCTGGGATGATGTGGTGGCGGAAGATTTGCTGGCGATGGAAGTCGGTTACCGGCTGATTCCGCTGGTGGATAATGACCAGCAGGGCGAATTGCTCGGGCGGATCCGCGGGCTGCGCAAAAAATTTGCCCAGGAAGTCGGCTATCTGCCGCCGGTGGTGCATATCTGTGACAACCTCGAACTGGCACCGACTGCTTACCGGATCCTGATCAAAGGGGCGGAAGTCGGGCGCGGCGAGGCTCAGCCGGGCCGCTGGCTGGCGATTGACCCGGGCAATGCGGCGGGCTCTCTGGAAGGGGATGCCACACAGGAACCGGCATTTGGTTTACCGGCAGTGTGGATTGATGATGATCTGCGTGAGCAGGCACAGATTCAGGGTTACACCGTGGTTTCAGCCAGTACGGCGGTGGCGACACACTTTAATCAGATCCTGCTGGAATACGCCAGCGACCTGTTCGGCCGTCAGGAAGCACAGATGCTGTATGACCGCGTGAAGAAAGAGATACCGAAGCTGGCGGATGACCTGATCCCGGATACTTTATCACTGACCGTTTTCCACCGCGTGCTGCAAAATCTGCTGACTGAAAATGTCATGATCCGCGATATGCGCACTATTATTGAAACCCTGGCAGAGCAGGTTGGTGAGAACGGCGAGCAGAAAGATACCGATGTTCTGACGTCGCAGGTGCGGATAGCACTGGGCCGCGCTATTACCCAGCAGTGGTTCGGGGCATCAGGGGAAATTCAGGTGATTGGTCTGGATGCGGGGCTGGAGCAGATCCTGTTGCAGGCCGCGAAAAGCGGCGGCGGTCTGGAGCCGAACCTGGCACAGAATATCGAAATGCAGGCGATGAGTGCGGTACAGCACCAGGAAGCGATGGGTGCACCGACAGTATTGCTGGTCAATCATTCACTGCGTCTGATCTTATCCCGCTTCCTGCGCCGCAGTCTGCCGCAGCTGGCGGTGATGTCCAACCTTGAACTGAACGATCGCCGTCAGATACGGATGACTTCTATGATCGGCGGTTAATCACGGGTTAAACCATTACCATCATACTTTGCGGGAATCTGTGAAAACAGGTTCCCGTTTTTTGTATATTGAGCCGGTCAAATCATGACCGGCATTTTTTTGTTGTACACAGATACAGCTTACTCCGCTGTATCGTTTTCATCCTCACTGACCACAAACCACGGTGTGTACAGTGTGCGCCGCTGATAACCTTTTGCGGTGATCACCTGATGCTCACGGCCGAGCGGGTCATAACAGTGCGTGTCGGCGTACAGATCCTGCCGCGCACTGTCATCACTGACATACCTCCAGTCATTGACAAAGTATGGCTGATACGTCCGGACGGCATGTCCTTTGTTATCATACTCAGTGCGGCCCGACACTGCCCAGCGTGCTGTTTCTTTCTCACTTTTCCGGCTTCCGGCTGCCAGTGAACCGTTTTTATTGCGGTGGAATGCGTCACCGTCCTCAAAACGGGCTGACTGCTGTAAAATCCGCCCGAAACCGTCACTGAAGGTGACCTGCTGACGGATTTGCTGTGTGCTTTTATCCGCCGGTTCGTCATCATAGCGATCAGTTGTCAGGGTCAGCACATGCGGCGGCAGTTTATCTGTACCGCTGTGCATCCAGCTGTCTGCGGCATAGACAAAACACT
This sequence comes from Morganella morganii, assembly GCF_019243775.1. Taxonomy (NCBI): domain Bacteria; kingdom Pseudomonadati; phylum Pseudomonadota; class Gammaproteobacteria; order Enterobacterales; family Morganellaceae; genus Morganella; species Morganella morganii. The sequence continues at coordinate 2,266,180 of NZ_CP069157.1, read as the reverse complement.
GCGCAACCGGCAGTTGTTTTTTCATCTCCGTGGCGTCCTGCACTGAATCCGGCAGTGTCAGCGGTTTCTGGCTGTAGCCGGTTTTCTGACCATTTTCCGTGCCGTAAAAACGGCTGCTGATCACCCGTCCCAGCGCATCAGTCTGTACCTGGCTGATATTGTCATTGGTATCGGTTATTTCGCAGACAGACAGAAAACGCCAGTCATATTTTGCCTGAGTGATAAGTCCGGAGGCATCGGTGTGTTTAGTGATAACACAGTGATGTTTATCGCGGGTCAGATGACGTTCCCCGATCAGCGGATTATCGCGGACGGCAACCGGCAGCAGGAACTGTTCCGGTGCACCGTAAGTCTGATGACCGGAGCGCGTAATCCAGACCTTTTTTCCTGTTTCTGAGGTACCGGCAAACAGGTAATCCGCTTTGATATAGCCGGTTTTCAGTAACTGCTCCGTGATATCTGTACCTGATTTTATGGCTGCGGTAATCGTCTCATCCAGCTCTGCAGTATCCGTATAACTCCGGCGCGGCGGCCAGGACGGAACTGTTACTGACGGCTGATTATCTTTATTCAGCCAGTAAGTCCTCTGTTGTCCGGCAAAGTGGCGTGCAGACTGGTTATTGCTGAGCAGGGCAGGCAGTGTTTCCGTATTTAAGCCCGTTGCCGGAACTAATCCGGATTTCAGAACAAAAATATCGCTGCGATCAGCATCAGGCTGCCCGGTCAGCCACTGCTCCTGTTTCAGATTGGTCAGGTGGTGCCGTGCATGCTGTGATAACGATACAATGAGTTGCAATTGCTGATCATCATAACCGGAATCAAACAGTGACGCGGGCAGGGTATCCGGCAGCGGGTTTTTTGCCGGTTTCGGACGGCGCGGATAATGAATCGTCGCTTCACGCAGCGGGTAACCGTACTCATCCGCACTGAGTATAACGGATTGCGAACACTGCGGATCAGCAGCCATGCGTTCATAGTGATATTCACGGCTTTCTGATACCGACGGCCGGACTACCGGCATATCTGCATCCGGTGTGATCAGACGGACACTCAGCCGCTGTTCACTGACACTGTACGGTAAATCCTGTTGCGGACTGCCGTCTTTACCATATACCTCACTGCGCAGCTGCATCCCTTTTTGCGCGCGGCTGAGCCAGAATGCCTGTTTTTGCGCCAGGGCATCAGAACAGACGGATTCTTTATCACCGCTGCCGGTTGTCAGCCGCGTAACAAACCCGGCAAAGGCATTTTTATCGCCCTGCCAGTACTCATTTTTCAGTTGTGTATCAACAGGGGTATAACCGGTGGCATACCAGTTACGGGTCAGTACCGGCATCGTCAGTACCCCGCTGGTGGCGCGGGCGGCGGTGGTATCTGAATCCAGTACCTCCACACAGCCGAAGCCGCGGAACTCCCGTTCACGGGCATCCCACACACCGTGGTGATAACGGGCTTCACTTACCAGTTTATTGCCGGTGATTTCATCGGTAGTTTCTGTTTTCCACAACGTATGCAGCGGGAAAGGCAGATATGAAACCGGTTCGCGGGTTTTATCATCCAGCCGGAACTGTGCGGAACTGCGGTAGCGCAGATTCTGCGACATCCCCGTCTGATTATTAATCTGATTCAGCAGCCACGGTTTTTCGGTGGTCAGATGCAGCAGATAATGACGCGGTACGGTATGGGGAACCGTCAGCAGCAGGCTGGCGACCCCCAGTCCCTGTACATCCGCTATCTGTAAACGGCAGGTCTTATTGTAACGGACGCCGGCAGGCAGCTTCACAGTGACTGGTTTGTCAAAACCGTTACCGCTGCGGTTACGGTAGATTTCAATATAATCACTGCGGGCATACAGAATATCGGCGGTACCGCTGCCGTCAATATCGGCGAGATAAACATATGCGGCATTGAATTCCGCCTGTTTTTTGCTGAAACCGTCCAGTGCCAGCGGCTGACCAAAGCGGCCGTGACCCAGATTCGGCCAGCAAAGCACTCCGCCCGCACTGATCTGTACCAGATGTTGTTGTCCGGAGCCGAGCACATCACTGAAAGCAACCAGTGTGGCGGCATCGCCGTCCGGTGACGGCAGGACAATTTTTTCTGATTGCGGAATATCTTTGGCGGATAGCCAGCCGTCTTTGCTGCCCGGCCAGATGCGCACACTGCGCGGACCGATGAGCACCAGGTCGGTGGCACCGATACCGTCGATATCGGTCATTTGTGCAGCAGGATGGCCGTATTCCAGCGGCAGGGCACTGAGCGGTGTAAAATGCAGCCACTGTTCCGGGTTATCTGTCTGCTGACGGTATTGCCCGTGTACGCCGGGCTGTGTGACAACCCACTGCAGACGGCCATCACCGTCAAGATCAGTCAGCATCGCACCGTTTTTCAGGACGGGAATATTATCGAGCCGCTGCGGTTTATCCCATATTACCGCATTGACATCATCGCTCCCGGTATCACGGACCGGGGCGCGGTAATACCATGCGCCGCTGTCCTGATACAGGATCCCGGAAATACCTTCACCGTGCAGATCCAGATACTGCCACGGCTGCTGCGGATTGAGTTTACCCATCTCCGGCTGAGACCACTGCACAGACTCCGGAAAATCAAAGGTCTGCCAGCCGAAGGTCAGCGGCGGCAGAGACAGCATTTTGCCGTCATCCTCAAACGCCATCTGCCGGGCGGCAGTCAGTGTGGTGACAACGTGGGTTTCCTGATACTCAAACAGCAGGCGGGAAACCAGTGCCGGTACATCCGTACCTTCTGCTTTTTCAGCGAGCGTCTCCAGGCGGTGGAACATCAGCACCTGGCGGCATAAACGGCGGGTACGCAGATCAAACCCGTAAGCATAACCGGAGAACGGATCCTGACGGCACAACCAGCCGGAACCGGCTTTAAACAGCGGTTTTTCTGCCGGTTTAAGGGTGCGTTCGCCATAGTCAAACACCAGCACAAACAGCCAGCCGGCTTTGGTGGCATCGTTGCCGTTGAAACAAGGGAATGTGCGTCCGGCGGTGATATTGCCGTAATGGACTTCACTGAGATAGCGCTGGCTGTGGCTGCCCGGATGGGCGGCTTTTTCCCGGTCGCTGCAATTGATGTCATCTTCCGCACGGTAACGGTAATAAATCTGCTCACCGGTGGCGGAGACCGAGGCGTTCAGTAACCAGCGGGCCGTGTGGCTGCCGTTACTGATACGGGCGGCAGATTCATAACCGAGCAGATGCACCTGACCGTCTGCGGCATACCAGAGCCAGAAATCCGGTTCGGTGGTACTGCCTTGCGGCTGCCAGTATTCCAGGCGGCTGAAATCACGCTCCGTCCGGGCGCGGTATGTAGTTATCTGATAAGAAACGGCCAGTTTTACACCCAGCAGGGTCTGACGTTTATCCGCCGCGCCGGGGACAGCCACCAGGACTTCACCGGCAGGATCCAGAAATTCATCGTCAGCGGTATAAGCAGGAACACCTTTACGGGTGCGGCGGCTGACCGCAGGAAGATTCACATCCCAGCCGATACCAAAGGCACTGTTACCGCCCTGACTGCTGTAGCTGAGTGAGAGAGAAGGGGCATAGCCGCGTCCGGCACTGACGGGCAGCGGCAGAGACAGCGACGCCGCGCCGTCCGGCCCGGCGGCCCCCGCCTGTCCGGAAAGTCCGGTCAGTGCACCGCCGCCTTTCGGCAGAGACGGCGCCTGAGGACTGATATTGTCTGATTGTTGCATAATAGGCTCCAGAACGGGCAGCCCGCAGGCTGCCCGGGTCAGGATAAAAATTAACGGATGGTGTAACGGATATGGATGATGATATCGCTCAGACTGAGCAGCAGGGCTTTCTGCTCATCCTTTGTTGCTTCCGGGAAGCTCAGGAACAGGCTGCTGTCATTATCCACCGGGATCCCTTCAAACGGCAGCCAGTGGCCGTCATTGAAATCCAGCCGGAACTGACCGTCGTCATTCATACCGTGGGAGACGGCAATGGCTTTACAGCCGTCCGGCAGTCTGACATCGCCGCCGTAACTGAGCACGGCACGCACATCCTGATACGGCCCTGTCAGCGCCGGTAAGGTCACGCTGATCTGTTTGATTCGGCGTGTTTTACCCAGACGGGCAGGGTAGTTTTCCGCAATCTTCAGTGCCTTCAGGTTAAACGCGGCATATAACTCTTTATCTGCGGTCATTGAGAGCCCGGTTGCTGCCGGTGTATTACCGGAACCGCTGCCTTTCAGCAGCTCAGCAATTTTCTCTGCCAGATTAACCGGTGTGTCATACTCCTTATACACTTTGGCGAGTGAAACAGTACGGGTGACTTTCAGCGTACGGTGGTTCCATTTCAGCCATGCCTGCTCCATCTCTGTCAGATTCAGCAGCAGGGACTCCCCGGCCATCAGTCCGGCATTACTGCTCTGCCATGCGCCCGGTTTGATATAGCGCGTGGTTTCACCGGTCTGCCATGCAAACGCGGCTTCGGCCATCATGCAGCGGGTGGCGGTCAGGTCGTAGAAGCGGTAATAGATGGATGCCAGACGGCCGTGCAGCCAGCTGTAGAGTGCTTTATTGCTGAATTTGCGCTGCAGGAACTCCAGTTGTGCCTGAGTCTGCGCCTGCTGGATTTCCAGGTGTTCGCGCTGCATCTCTGTGGCGGTGCGGCGGACGGCCAGGGCTTCCAGCTGGGCATCAATCTGTTTCACTTCAGATTCGGCATTATTTTTCTGGATTTCCCATTCCTGACGGCGGCGGCGCCATGCCTCAGACTGGCTGATATTATCCGCGGTAATTTTGGTGGCGGAGGCTGCCAGTGCGATACCGGAACCAATCGCTTTCGGGATACCGCCCCAGCGGCTGCCCCCCACGGCCATACCGAAGACGTTTGGTACCATATCGGCGGCGGCGGCAGCCATATTCAGCCCTTCAACGGATGTACTCAGTATTGCGGAAGAGAGGTACAGATCCATGGTTCGTTTTTCTTCCGCACTGACATTTTCATCATACAGCGTGCGGTAGCTGTCAAAGCGGGACTGCGCACCGGCACGGCTCTGTTCCAGTGTTTTCTTCTCGGCATCCAGCTCGGTGAGTGCCTGCTCCTGCATACGCAGGGAGGAGAGCATCAGCTCACCGGCCTGGTTTTGCAGCAGTTCACTCATCGCTTCCGCATCCCGGCGCTCAATCAGCCCCTGGAGCGAGGAACCGAACTGCATCAGCTGTCCGGTCAGCGAACGGGCACTGTCCAGCGCCTGCGGGAAGCGCATTGCCGGGATGGCGGCAGACGGTAAGGCTTTGCTTCCGCCGGAGGCAGCCGCGGCAGCACTGAGCAGTGCCGCCGGGTCAGCCGGCGCGGCAAAGACCGGCAGCGACAGCGGCTGGCCATCAATGGAGAGATTATTACGCAAGTTAAACAGGCGCATTTCCAGCATATGCCAGTAGCCGAGCAGTTTTTCGTTTTGCTGTGGCCGGAACAATCCGGTCAGGGTATTGGCAGTACGGACCTCCGGCAGGAGGCCGCCGCTGCGGATACGGCTGATTTCGTCATGGAACTGTTTTGCCTGAGTTTTATCTGCCGCGTCACTCAGTGCCGGGTTACTCCAGGCACCACTGATGGTTGTCAGTGGTTTATCGCCCAGCAGCCCCAGTGCCTGCATATACCACATTTTCGCTTCATTGAGGGTATCACGCTCCAACATGCGGTAAGCGCTGTCACCACGGGCAATCAGCAGATCGAGCAGTTTCATCAGGGTGCTGACTTTGTAGTGCATCGGGTCATTCTGAGCGACGGCATCCGGGTCAACCGAATCCAGCGGATCGGCGTTCCAGGAGGTATCCTCTTTCAGCGGACGCACGCGCCAGTCACCGGCACCATCTGCAGCAGAGCGCCAGATATAGCTTAACCAGCGGTTGGCTTCGGTAAAGTTCTGCTCCTGTAACAGACGCATGGCCACCATCATCGGGGTGTAATAGAACAGCTCCCAGAAATAGAGGGCATTGGCACCGCTGAAGTCCATTGGCTCATCAGGTTGTGACAGGCCGGAGACAGATTCCAGACCGGGGAAGGTGCCGTTGTGTCCATCATAACTGGTATCTAAGTACCATCCGCCTTTTCCGTCGGGTGGAAATCTAATCCAGTATGAATCACCACTCTGGAAATTAGCGCGGAGGAAAAATGTATTATTTTTAGGTTGATCAGTATCCGCATAATAATTGCTATAAGCGCCAGCTATATTCGGGATAAATAATTTAATCTCTGTGGCTGAATCCTGACTGAGTATCCCATCCGTAACAGGGAAAACATCATATAGCTTAAAAACATCACCACGCTGAATTGTAAATCTCCTGTTACTGCCATGAATAGCCGGGTCATACGGTTTCAGTGTCAGTGTCACATAAGTACCCAGTCCCGGCTTCGGTTCACGCAGATTCTGGGTTTCCGGTGACAGCACGGCATCAATCCCGCGGTTGGCCTTTTCAATTAACTGACGGGCAAACAGGGTATTCAGCCGGGTGCGGTAAGCATCCCATTCCATATATTGGGCACCGTTTTTATCGGTGTACAGGGAAATAGCACGAGGGCTTATCCCGGGAACAGTAATATTTAGTTTGTACTTACGGGCTATATCAACACTGTTATTTTTAAACTTAGCCTGTAATGTTAAGCTTACTTCCTTGTCACGAATGAAATTAGTGATGTCCAGTTTATGCTCGTCAAAATTATAATCGGTTTCAAAAACATCATTTTTGTACCCGAAGCCATGATTTATTGTCTGAAACGTTCCAATTGTATTGCCGTTATGAATATATTCAAGTGAGCAATCTCTCAGGTTGACTTGATGCAGGTTTTTATTAATTCCGCGATATTTTATGACCCCTGTTTTTTCCCGTTTTGAGTTTTTATTTCTAATAAAAAATGTGATACTTATTTTATCAGCAGGGTAACCTGATATTAATTCATCTATTTTACATGTAAAATAGTGTCTGTTTTTATCTGAACCATAGTGTATACATTCATATTGGGCACCTCCATCAGGGGTTGCCAGTGCTAATTCTGCGCTATTAACAAAAGGTAATGTTTTATCGTTTCCGGGTATACTCAGGTAAATAATGTTTATGCCCCGCGTCATGTATTCAGTCAGGCTGACAGTACATTCACCGCCCGGAAAATCACCCACTGGTGAGTAAACAGTCCCCTCAGTCCGGTAAGAGTTAGCGCCCTTAGTCAGTTGGTTAATAAATTCAGGACGTAATAATGGCGGAATAAAATCCACATGAATAGCAACGCATGCTTCAGAGTTAACTACGAGGTGTGTTTTGTTCCCGGATGTTGAAAGATAATAATATTTTGTGTCCAGGCTGATATTTGCATTAGATGTACCGGTTTCCCCTTCAGGGGTGAGCGTTGAGCTATAGCTGTGCAGTAGCAGGCTGTTTACCCTGGTGATAGTAGTTGTATCGAGTTGTGGCGCAGTGTACTCCAGGACACTCCGGATATCTGGTATATTTTCTGAAGACATGTCGGAGAATATATAGCACCCGAAATACTCTGTCTTTTCCTGCGCTTTATTGTTATCGCGCGGTGTGATTTTCTTCTGACTGAAGTTGTAGCTGTCTTTAACCAGATAGCAGGCAACAGTCAATGCATTTTTCCCGGGATTCTCAGTGCAATATAATCCTTTACGACCCTCCTCCATTTTAACAAATTCATTGGTCACATCATAACTGAACGGTGATGCCCAACTGCCGTCATATTTAATATGCGTCAGTTTCAGGGTAAAAGACGAAATATCCTTTTTACCTTCGCCATCTTTCCGTACTTGTTCTTCAACCCATAGCAGATAAAGACGTGAACGGAAAATCACCGGACGCACCATATCCTGATACGGATTAATAGCACAGGTAATTTCTTTCCAGTCACTCCAGGCATTGGCAGCAAAATGACCGTTCTGACATTTGCTGTGATCCGCCTTACGCCAGTAATATTTTTTCGGCTCAGTCTGGCTGGCACCGATAAACCAGGTATTACCTTCATCAATATCAACCGCATCATGATAACCGCTGACCACTTTCAGGTCAGCGACCTGTTCAAAGGCGGTGAGATACTGGCGGAAGCCATTTTCCAGGGTGTCGCTGTTAAGCTCGCTCTGAGAAAGCTGCTCCAGCATGGTGTTCATCATCCCGGTCTGACCAATGCGGATAGTCGGGTCAATGAAGTTTTCCGGGTAATAGACTAACTGAGACACACCCGCCCAGGTGCTGTAGCGCTTATTATAGGTATCCCAGTCTTTAAAGAACTGACGCTCAAGCACAGCACTGTCTGCCCCCGGCTCATCACCGGCAACAGTGCGGTTGATATAGAGCTGAATACCGGCAATCGCATCCGCCAGCGGTGTGGTGGTGATTTCAGCACTGACTTTGCCGTCAATCAGCAGTGTACGCCAGATATCATCACGGTTTGCCAGCGGTTTACCCATAACCAGAGCACGGTACTCTCCGCTGAGGGCTTCACTGCGGCGCGGTTCAGACTGATCCTGCAGTTGTTTTGTCAGCTGTTCGTTCAGACCGGCCTGTAATTTTCCGGCGACGGTAGTCAGTTCGCTGTAGGTCGGGGTAGTTTTTTCGGTGATGGTGAAGAGGCTGGTAAATTCTTCCGGCAGAATATGGAGGGTATCAGCCATATCAATACAGGCCGGTAATTTTGCCAGTTGCTTCCAGGTGGTGATAGAGGTGTTAAGATCAATACCCAGTGCACCAAGAATAATTGCATAAGGAATGTTGGCACAGGATTCCAGATCCGAAACGCTAAGAGCCCTTTTATTCAGCTTTTCCAGTACGTTACCGGCGTTGTTACCACAACGGTTGACCAGACGATGGAACTCACTGATTTCACGCAGCTCTTTTACGGTACTGACGGGGGCGCCTGTTGACAGTATCCGGAGTTCAGCACCACTGAGTGACAGTGTCCGGATAACTAACACCCGTTGTGCCAGTGCCTGGCACCATTTTGCCTGTAAATCCGGAGTTTTATTATTGATCAGCATAACCCAGAAATCACGGGTCAGCGGCACTTTATCCGGATGGTTATTATCCAGCCAGCGCAGCACGGCTTCCCCTTGTTCAGGATTTTCTAATTGCATAGTACCGGCGATCACCGGAGCCATAGTGGCGCGAAGTGTATCCGTATTTTTATTGTCAATACCGGCGTTGCGCAGAGCATCGAGCAGCGTGTTCATTTCGTCTGTTGGCTGATTTGGTGCTGATAAAAATGTCAACAGAGAGAGTGTGTCAGCGGAGATATCCTGCTTGCTCAGCCAACCATTAGTCTGCCACAGGAAATTAATAATACCCCGACGCTCAGGGTCGTCAAGATTCTTAATAAGCATCTTATGATCGTACATTCCATGCAAAAAAGACAACCGGGAAACGGTGATACCGCAAAGATCAGCCAGTAATTTGACTAAATACATTTCACTGATTCGCCGGAGAGTATTTTCTATCTCCGTGTTACTGGCATTAACCAGCCAGCGTATATCATTTATTTCATTTCGATCTGTCTCTAATGCTCTGAGCAGGTAAGGTAAACGTTTATCTTCACTGTTTTCTGCCGTATTAACCGTTTTTCCCCCCAGCGAATAAACCTCACCATTAAGCGGCGGATTATTAAACATCCGGTCAAACTGACTGAGCTGCCCGTCATAGCTGACAGTGCTGATAGTGGCACCGCTCAGAATTAAAGCATCATCGCTGCTGATATTGTAACGTTTACGGTAGAGCAGGAATTCACAGAAGCGGTGCAGTACGGTTGCGTCTGAATCGGTGTCTTTCAGTTTCAGACGGGTTAATGCACGCTGGGTTTCCAGCGGGGTTATACCGGTGGCTTTGGCCAGGCGCAGGATTTTGTTGAGGGTGAGTAGTAGTGGTAAAGGAACGGTGGTTGTTTTGGTGACAGTAAATGTGCTGTGTCCATACCAGTTAACGCCAGGTGTGGTGTAAACCGAAATGGTGATTTCTGGTGTTACTTTGGCGGCAGGAATTGTTCCCCGGATACTGTAGTGTTTCCCTTCCTCAGGGTTCGTGGTAGCAGATGAATAAATATCTGTCGGATAATTTGAGTATGGTGTTACAACGCCGATATGCAGACCAGAAGTCGCCTGATCAAGATAACTTATACTGAAATTAATATAAAATTGATTATTACCCAGCGGAATAAGGTCAATATATTCGAAATTTACCCTGACTGCATATTCATTTTTCAGTCGGGTGTGAGTTAATGTATAAAAGACATCACCGTCTGTGTCTCCGGCTTTTATTATCTGTGTTTTATTTTGTCCGTACAGATTGTGTATATTTTTCAGTGATGAACCGTACGGAATAGTTATCTCCAGTAATGCCTGAACCTCATCCCGCGGCAACTCATAATAATTGGCCAGCGCATCCGGGTTCATCAGGTTGTCGGTATTGACGCCCGGGAAGTTTTTCTTCAGCAGCGCTTCGGTTGCTGCTTCACTTAATCCGTCTGTTTTTTCTGTCAGAATCGCATATAACTCCGGTGAGATACCGGCGTATAACGCCATTTGTGCAGCAGATTCCGCACCTTTGCTCAGCACATGGTCCGGCAGAACAAAATCCTGTTGTGCCAGGGCGTTACGGATCCCCTCAAACGGCGCGTTATACGGGGTTACACCACTGCGGCGGGAGGTCGCCAGGGTTTCATAATATTTGTTTTTGTCTGTCTGACCGGCTTGCGCCATCAGCGCCGTTTCCTGTTGCTCATTAGCCAGTGACAGGGTGGAAATCTCTTTATCCAGATTTTCCTGAGATAACACCAGCTTAGCCAGGTCAGGACGGCGTTTGTCCAGATTATTGACACTGTCTTTCTGATGCAGGCCACGGGCTTCGCGGTACAACTCAGTCAGATAGCCGGCCGGGGAGAACATGGAAGAGACCGCGCCGGGTGCGGCAAACTCATCGGCACGCGGCATGATAATGTCGTTATAGCCGTACGGCGTCGCACCGTAAGTGCGGGCAGCGCCCATCTCTTTTTTCAGCAGCGGGTTGGCGCGGGTCAGCGCACGGGCAGTATACAGAATGTTGTTCTGCTGTTCTTTGATTGCCGCGCGGTGAAGTAGTTGCGCTTCTTCACGGGACAAACGGCCACCCGCCAGGCTGCGGACTTCGGCAAGGGACATCGGCATAAAATCTGCCAGTGTCACTGTTTCACCACTACGTTGCTGATTCAGCTTTTCGAGAATTCGGGTTATTTTATCCATCGACAATAGCCTTATAAATATGAAATTTAGTTAATGACACAGAAATGTACCTTTCAGTACTCCGTAAATTTATTGTTAACTGATGTTATGTTTCGCAAACAATAGAATTATCGGAATATGTCACTGAGGTCGAGTGTCAGTTTTGGAATGAGGATAGTCAATCAGAACGATTAGCATGATGTGCTGACTTTGTGGTGTTTTATTTATTTATTTGATTTTTAAAGCAGAAATGATTTTATTTTCCATGGGGTAATAATAGATTTGAATTATAAATTTATATTTTCATATAGGAATGGCTGTATATCTGATGTTATTCAGGATGCCGCCGGGCGGCAGTCAGTAATATGGGCGTAAAGGGGGATACAATATTGATCAGAAAACAGAAGTGAGAACGGGAATAAAGATAAGGGACAGATAATATTAAAATAATTAACTGCCGGGGAAGGGCAGTTAATGATCAGACAGAGATTTTTTTACCGAGTGCCGGTGTGCGGGATTCCTGGCCGTCAGCGCCGTAAGTCGCCTGGTTATTATGTTTTTTCATAAAATCCAGCCGCTCCTGATTAAACTGCATATGCAGTTTCAGCATCTGATGATTGCGGTAATTCATCTCTTTCAGCGTCAGAGTAAGGTCTTTAATCGCATTCCAGACAGTGTGCATGGTTTCATTATTGTCATAAGGTGCACACAGCCCGGCTTCCTGCTCAAGTGCCTGGCGGCGGGTTTCATTATGGCCGATAGCGGCAACCAGAAACCGTTTCTGTTCCGTGGCTTCCTGAAACGGAGACTGCGGAACACGCGGGTAGCCGAGTAACAACTCTTCATTTTTCATCACCTGATGCAGTGACTGTAAATGAGAGAGTTGTTGATCCAGCAGCGGCAGAAGTTGATCAGTCATTTTTATCGGCGCTGTCCATGGATAACATGCACTCATGCGCATCGCGCAGCAGACCGTCAGCGATTTTACCGGCATCCATCCGTAATGTGCCGTCTTTCAGGGCCTGTTTGATTTCTGCCACCCGTGCAGTATTAATGTCGTTTTTACCCGGCGCAAGCAGCTGCTTCTGAAGTTCACTCGGCGAAAATGCACTTTCGCGGACAGTCTCTTCTGCCTGAACTTTTTTATCGCGCACCGGCGCGGTCAGCTCTTTCGGGTCGCGGTTAGTCACTTTTGTCAGTGCTGAAATCGCGGATGTTTGCTCAATTGCCATATCTGTTTTCCTTTTCCCGATCTGTATGAGATGGAGGGGCGCCTCCCTTGTGCTCATTGTTTATCGGCAATCTTATCTGAAACTTTATAACTAAATTCATCACGCAGCATATAACTACAGTGATACTTTCACGCTGCCGTTTTCAAGGGCTTCACCGCTGACCACCTGACCATTCACCAGCCGGACCCGGATAGTAGTTCCGGCGGCGGCATTATTAATGGCACGGCCTTCATATTTTACCGAGAAATTATCACCATCCGCCATGACAAAAACGCTTTGTCCGGCTTTTATTGCCCAGGGTTTGCGGGTCATGGAGGCGACATAGGTCTGCCCGGCATCAATATTGCGCAGGGCAATGGCACCGCGGAGGGCTATTTTATCGGTAACCGCGCCCGCAGGCAATTTGTGAAGTAAACCGCGTTTTGTGCCGATATCCACAAGCTGAACAGTCTCACCGCGCTGAATCTGACGGGTTGCCACGTAATACTGACCGGTGACATTGACTGTCAGCTGCATAAAGGTGCGTTTTTTTCCGCATAACACCGGCAGTGAAATATTGCCGGTGTTACGTCCGCCCGCAGGCAGTTGCAGTACGGGATCTTTACAGGCGGGCCAGCGGTCGATCGGGGTTTTTATTTCGACAGATACCTGCATGGGTTTCGGGTGCAGCTGCCGGAAGTAATGATTGATCTCTTCCGGTAACCCGGCCTGTGCGGAGGCGGAAAACACCAGTAATCCGCTGATAAACAGGGTGCGGTAACGGGGTGTCATTCTCTTCTCCTTCACAAACGGGATTATTTCTGATGGTCGCAGTTTACGCAATTTCCTCACTGTTGAATCCGGTAAATAGGTTGGTTATTTCGCGTTTATCCTGCCATTAGATTTTCACGGGACGGATAATATACCTGTCACTAAAACAGGCGTAACACATCAACAGAGGGCAGACATGCTTGATAAGTTAAATGCCACGTTTGCATTTCAGCAGCAGGCTCTTTCGCTGCGGGAAACGCGTCAGACAATCCTGGCATCCAATATTGCCAATGCGGATACCCCCGGGTATCAGGCACGGGATATCGATTTCAGCCGCCAGCTGAAACAGGCGATGAATAACGGCACGGTGAAGAACGGCGGTCTGGCGATGGCAGTGACCGCGAAAGGTCATATCAGCGGACACGGTGCCGCAACACCGTCAGCGGTTGATCTGAAATACCGGGTGCCGTATCAGACATCGATGGACGGCAATACCGTGGATATGGATGTTGAACGCAGTCAGTTTGCTGATAACACCCTGAAATATCAGGCTGACCTGACCTTTATTAACAGCCGCGTGAAAAGCATGCTGGCCGTCTTACAGCAAGGGTAATTCTGATGGCACTACTGAGTATTTTTGATATTTCCGCCTCCGCACTGACCGCGCAGTCCCAGCGTCTGAACGTTAGCGCCAGTAACATGGCGAACGCCGAAAGTGTGGCAGGGCCGGATGGCGAACCGTACCGCGCGAAACAGGTAATGTTTCAGACCGCGCCGCAGGGGCGCTATGACATCGGCGGCGTGAAAGTCAGCCAGTTGATTGAAGACCCGGCTCCGCCGCGTCTGGAGTACAAACCCGGTCATCCGCTGGCGGATGAAAAGGGCTATGTGCGGATGCCGAATGTGGACACTGTGGGTGAAATGATTAACACCATTTCCGCCTCCCGCAGTTATCAGGCAAACCTGGAAGTGATGAACACAGCCAAAGTGCTGTTGCAGAAAACCTTAACCCTCGGACAGTAACGGAGTGAGTCATGGGGATTAATGCAGCAACCAATGATCCGGTCAATAACGACATTGATGCGCAGAAAAAGCCGCAAAAAAGTCAGAGTGACGATATGCGGGACACCTTTCTGAAAATGATCGTCACGCAGATGCAGAACCAGGATCCGACCAAACCGATGGATAACACGGATCTGACCAGTCAGCTGGCGCAAATCGCCACCCTGGAAAGCATGAACAGCCTGAATGACAGTGTCAGCGGTATTTCAAAACAAATTAACTCCGGACAGTCATTACAGGCAACACAACTGGTCGGGAAAAATGTCCTGATCCCGGGCAGCGACCTGGTCCTGGTACCAACCGGTGACGGCACCACCCGTGTGAAAGCCGATAACCCGCCGCCGGGTGATGACACATCAATTGCGCCGTTTGCGGATGATAACGGTGGTGATGACAGCAGCGGCAGCGGATTTGAATCCTCGCCGTTCGGTTTCTTCCTCGCCAAACCGGCGGACAAAATTGAGATAACCATCCGCGACAGAAATAAAGGAATTGTCAGAACCATCACGATTGACGGTGAAACCAAACCGGATATCTACGACAAGACCTGGGACGGCCGCAATGACAATGGTGATCTGGTTGCCGATACCAAAGGGAAATACACCTTTGAGGTAAAAGCCACCATGAAGGGTGAAGAGATCCCGAAAAGCGGCGTCGTCAGACTGAAATACGCGAAAGTGAATGGCGTGACACCGGGAGCGGATGCACCGCTGCTGGATGTGGGCATAGGCAACAGCGTGCTGCTGTCTGAAATCTTTAAAGTGTATCCGTCAAATTAATAAGCAAACCCAATTGTCATGGAGGTGACATGTCTTTTTCACAAGCAGTCAGCGGCCTGAACGCCGCTTCATCCGGTCTTGATTCGATCGGTAACAACATTGCCAACTCCGCAACCAACGGCTTTAAAGGGGCGCATGCTTCTTTTGCTGATATGTTTGCCGGTTCCGGTGTCGGTCTCGGGGTTAACGTTGCGGCGGTTTCCCAGAACTTCAAAGACGGTGCTATCACCCGTACTGACCGCGCTACTGATGTGGCGATTTCCGGTAACGGTTTCTTCCGTCTGCTGGATGGTAACGGTGATGTGGTTTACAGCCGTGACGGTGAATTTCACCGTGATAAGAGCGGTAACCTGGTTAACAACCAGGGCATGATGGTCACCGGTTTCCCGGCGGGTCAGGATGCTGCCGGTAACACCACTATCCAGACGGGCGGCATTCCGCAGGCGCTGAATATCCCGACCGATATGATGGACGCCAGAGCATCCGCCAAAGGTGAATTAACCATGAACCTGAACTCGGATGATAAGGCAATTACCGCTGCGTTTGATCCGGACAACCCGGATACCTACAACTTCAGCACCACCATGACCACCTATGACAGCCAGGGTAACACCCATGAAGTCGCGGTTTACTTTATCAAAACCGCTGACAACAAATGGAGTGTCAAAGCCAAAGACAGCAGCGATAAAACAGCGGCTGTTGAGGACCTGGGTGATATGGAATTTGACGGCAACGGCAAGCTGAAAGGTACCGCTGATTTTCAGTTCACTTATAAAGGCTTAAACGGTGCGGATGGCGGCACAATTGACCTGAGCTTCAATAAAACCCGTCAGCAGAAAGTCACCGAATCATCCGTCAGCAAAATTGATATCGACGGCTATCAGTCCGGTGAATACACCAGCTTCAAAATTGAGAATGACGGCACCATCACCGCCAGCTATTCCAACCAGCAGAAGCGGACTGTCGGCAAAATCGCACTGTCTGCGTTTGCCAACAATAACGGCCTGGCATCCCAGGGCGGTAACGTCTGGAAAGCCACCAATGCCTCCGGTAACCCGATGGACGGCGTTCCGGGCACCGGACAGTTCGGTAACCTGACCGGCGGCGCGGTGGAAGCCTCCAACGTGGATATGAGCCAGGAACTGATCAACATGATTGTGATGCAGCGTAACTATCAGTCCAACTCGCAGACCATCAAAACGCAGGATCAGATGCTGCAGACGCTGGTTAACTTACGTTAAGCATAAAGACAGAAGGTGGCCATGGATCACGTCATTTATACAGCAATGGGCGGCGCTAAGCATGCGCTGGAAAATCAGGCCATTGTCTCGAACAACATTGCCAACGTCTCGACATCCGGGTTTAAGGCACAGCTGTCCGCCATGCGGGCAGTACCGGTAAACGGCGATACAGAGCAGACCCGGACACTGGTGGTCTCCTCGACCCCCGGAGCGGATATGACTCAGGGGCCGCTGAACTACACCGGCCGTCAGATGGATGTGGCGCTTAATGAAGGTCATTTCCTGGCGGTGGCACTGCCGGGCGGGGAAGAAGCCTATACCCGTAATGGCAGCATTCAGATTTCGGCGGATGGTCAGCTGATGCTGGGTGAACACCTTCTGCAGGGTGACGGCGGTGCGATTGATGTGCCGCCGCACGCGGAACTGACCATCGGCGGTGACGGTACCATCACCGCGCTGATCCCGACTGATCCGCCGACCATGCTCGGACAGATAGGCCGTCTGAAAGTGGTGGAAGCGAAGCCGCAGGATGTTCTGCGCGGCGAGGACGGGCTGTTTCATCTCACTGCTGCGGCGCGTAATGCCAATGGCAATGAACTGCCGCTGAGTGAGCGCGGCAAAGTATCGTCCGGTGTGCTGGAAGGCAGTAACGTCAACCCGGCACAGGCGATGGTGGAAATGATTGCCAATGCGCGTCATTTCGAGATGCAGATGAAAGTGGTTCACAGCGCGGATGAGAATGCCCAGCGGGCCAATCAGCTGCTTGCGGTGAGTTAATATTCAGTAAGGAATTATCATGATCCGTTCATTATGGATTGCCAAAACCGGGCTTGAAGCCCAGCAGACGAACCTGGATGTTATTTCCAACAACCTGGCCAACGTCAGCACCAACGGTTTTAAACGCCAGCGTGCGGTGTTTGAAGATTTGCTTTATCAGAACATCCGCCAGCCGGGTGCCATGAGTTCCGAGCAGACATCTCTGCCGACCGGTCTCCAGCTGGGTACCGGTGTGCGTCCGGTCGCAACCACCCGTATTCATGCCCAGGGTGCGCTGAACAAAACCGGCACATCGACTGATATCGCCATCAGCGGACAGGGTTTTATCCATGTCCAGATGCCGGACGGTTCTGATGCCTATACCCGCGACGGTTCACTGCATCCTGATCAGAACGGTCAGCTGGTGACCTCATCCGGTTATCAGATTGTCCCGGCCATTATGATCCCGGAAGGGGCGCAGAAGATGGAAATCGGCCGTGACGGTACGGTTTCTGTCACCATGTACGGCGAAAGCCAGCCGCAGCAGATCGGCCAGATTACCCTGACCACCTTCATCAATGATGCGGGTCTGGAGAGCATCGGCGAAAACCTGTATATGGAAACCGCCAGCTCCGGCGCACCGACAGAAAGTGCCCCTGAAACCAACGGTGCAGGCCGTCTGTATCAGGGCATGGTGGAAACCTCTAACGTTAACGTGGCGGAAGAACTGGTCAATATGATCCAGACGCAGCGCGCGTATGAAATCAACAGTAAGGCCGTTTCCGCCTCTGACCAGATGTTACAGCGTCTGACACAACTGTAATCCCCGTCCCGGCGGTGAGGTTATCGCTGCCGGGGCTTTTTTACTGAGACACGCACAGAACAGCAAGAGTATTAAGATGACTGAAAGCGGCATTGTTCCACGGCAGCAGGATTGCGCAAGTTCTCCTGCCACTTCTGTTTGCGGGCGCGGACTGGTGACAGCGGCAGTGCTTGCCGTATCACTCAGCGGCTGTGCTTACATCAAACCCAAACCGCTGGTGGATACCCATACCACCGCGCTGCCGGTCGCACCGACTGCCCCGGCCGCGAACGGTGCTATTTTTCAGAGTGCGCAGCCTGCCTACTACGGCTACCAGCCGCTGTTCGAGGACAGACGTCCGCGTAATGTCGGCGATATCCTCACCATCAATCTGCAGGAAAACGTCAGCGCCAGCAAAAATTCCTCCGCTAATGCCAACCGTGCCGGAAAAACCGGCTTTCTTGCGTCCATTCTGCCCGGCTTTATGCAGGGCTGGCTCGGCGGCAGCAACACGGAGCTGGACGTAAAAGGCAACAGTGATTTTACCGGCAAAGGCGGCGCTAATGCCCAGAACACCTTTAAGGGCACTATCACGGTCACTGTGGATCAGCTGCTGGCGAACGGTAACCTGCATGTGGTGGGTGAAAAACGGATCGCCATTAACCAGGGTACGGAATCTATCCGTTTCTCCGGTGTGGTCAACCCGCGCACCATCGGGGCGGATAACAGTGTCAGCTCCACTCAGGTGGCGGATGCCCGTATTGAGTATGTCGGCGACGGCTATATCAATGAATCGCAGAATATGGGCTGGTTACAGCGTTTCTTCCTGAATGTGTCACCGTACTGAGCAGAGGTAAAGTGAGAATGAAAAAAGTACTGACCGGCCTGCTGATTGCGGTTTTAGGTTTGGCGGGTCTCCCCGCACACAGTGAACGGATTAAGGATCTGACCACCGTACAGGGCGTGCGTGAGAATGCGCTGATTGGTTACGGGCTGATTGTCGGCCTCGACGGTACCGGTGACCAGACCATGCAGACACCGTTTACCACGCAGAGCCTGAATAACATGCTGTCGCAGATGGGGATCACTGTACCGCCGGGCACCAATATGCAGCTGAAAAACGTGGCGGCGGTGATGGTCACCGCCAAAATGCCGCCGTTTGCCCGCTCCGGCCAGGCGATCGACGTGGTCGTTTCCTCAATGGGTAACGCCAAAAGCCTGCGCGGCGGCACACTGCTGATGACGCCGCTTAAAGGCGTGGATGGTCAGGTGTATGCGCTGGCACAGGGTAATATCCTGGTCGGCGGTGCCGGTGTCAGTGCCGGCGGCAGCAGTGTCAAAGTGAACCAGCTGGCCGGCGGCCGTATCAGCGGCGGAGCGACGATTGAGCGTGAACTGCCGGGCGGATTCGGCCAGAGCGGCGTGATTAATCTCCAGCTGAATGAAGACAGTTTTGCGCTGGCACAGGATATCAGCGACGCGGTGAACCGCATGAACGGTTTCGGTACCGCAACACCGCTGGACTCCCGCACGGTACAGTTACGGGTACCGCAGAGCAGCAGTGACCAGGTGCGTTTCCTGGCACGGGTGCAGGATCTGAATATCCGTCCGCCGCAGAATGAAGCCAAAGTCATCCTGAACTCCCGCACCGGCTCTGTCGTGATTAACCGGACCGTCACGCTCGACAGTTGTGCGGTTGCCCACGGCAGCCTCGCGGTGACGGTTGAGCGCCAGACACAGGTCAGTCAGCCGGACACGCCGTTTGCCGGTGGTCAGACCGTCGTGACCCGCAACACCAATGTCGGGATCCGTGAGCAGGACGGCACACTGAAAAAAGTGAATGCCGGGGCGAATCTCAATCAGGTTATTCAGGCGCTCAATACATTAGGGGCCACACCGACCGACCTGATGTCGATTCTGCAGGCGATGGAAAGTGCCGGTTGTCTGCGGGCGAAGCTGGAGATCATCTGATGAGCGACATACAGTTGATGCAGAGTGCGGCCTACGATGTGCAGTCGCTGGGTAGCCTGAAACAGCAGCTGAATGAAAAACCGCAGGAGGGGCTGCGTCAGGTGACGCAGCAACTGGAAGCGACCTTTGTTCAGATGATGCTCAAAAGCATGCGCGCCGCACTGCCGCAGGACGGATTGTTCTCCAGCGACCAGACCCGGATGCTGACCAGCATGTATGACCAGCAGATAGCCCAAAACCTGTCAGAAAAGGGGCTGGGCTTCGGCGATATGATGTTTAAGCAGCTTTCTGCGGATAATGAACCGGATCTGCCGCTGCGTTCATCAATGATGGCGCTGGATGATGCCACGGTGATTCAGTCCATGCCGCAGCAGGCAATGGCGCAGCTGATGCGGAAATTCAGTTCTGCGGGGGATGCACTGAGTTCACCGCTGAAAAAAGTGCGTGAACTGGGGCTTAACAGTCAGAATTTCATTGCAAAACTGACAGAGCCGGCGAAAGCAGCATCACAGAAAAGTGGTGTGCATCATCTGCTGATCCTGGCACAGGCGGCACTGGAAAGCGGCTGGGGAAAGCGGGAAATTCTGACCGCAGACGGCAAAACCAGTCACAACCTGTTTGGTATCAAAGCCGGTAAGGGTTGGGAAGGTCCGGTCACCAATATCATGACCACCGAGGTTATCAACGGTAAGACCATTAAAATGCGTGATAACTTCCGTGTTTACGGTTCTTATGAAGAGGCGATTGCCGATTACACCCGTCTGCTGACTGAAAATCCGCGTTATCACGGCGTGAAACAGGCGGCCAGTCCGGAGCAGGCGGCACAGCGTCTGCACAAGGCCGGATATGCCACCGACCCGGGCTATTCCGACAAGCTGATTGTCCTCATTAATCAAATCCGCGGCACACCCGCCGCCGCACCGGTGGCTTCCCGTGCTGTACAGGCGTACACCCTCGATTTGAGTGACATTTTCTGACAAATTCACGGCGTAAAAAAAATGCAGTTAACACTAAATTTTTACGCCGTCTTTCCGATAACAAGGTAAGACATAATTTTAAACGGATGCTATCTGCGCTGCATTTTCAGTAAGTCGCCGGGAAAGCAGTCGCCAGAGAAAGGAAAAGCACATGCTGAATAATGTAATGAATAACGCATTAAGCGGAATTAACGCGGCCCAGGGCGGGCTGAGTGTTATTTCCAACAACCTGGCCAACGCCGGGGTGGGTTATTATCACCGCCAGAGCGCGGTATTCGGTGAAAACCCGGGCACAATGACAACCAACGGCTATTTCGGCAACGGCACTTATTTCAGCCATGTCCGCCGTGAGTTCGATGAATTCGTCAATATGCAGTATAACAACGCGCGTTCCCGCAGCGGCGACTACGAAGCATTCATGAAAAATGCCTCCGGGGTGGATGATCTGTTATCCAACAGCACGGATGATCTCGCCGGGATGCTGGGCAGTTTCTTCACCTCGCTGGACGAAGCGGCGAGTGACGCCAGTGACAAAACGCTGGTGGATGTCTTCCTCGGCAAAGCCAAAACCATGGTCAGCCAACTGAAGGAAGCTGACCGCCGTCTGCGTGAGATGGATAACGATGTTAACCATCAGATTGATAATAAAGTTAAAGATATCAATACCTATGCGGAAAAAATTGCCAAACTGAATGAGCAGATCAGCAACTCCCGTGCGGTTAACGGTGCAGAGCCGAATGATTTGCTGGATGTGCGTGACCGCCTGGTGAATGAGCTTAATTCTGTTATCGGCATCAAAGTGATCGAGCAGAACGGCAACTTCAACGTCTCGTTTGCCAACGGCCTGCCGCTGGTGACCGGCGGACGTGCTAACCGTCTGGAAGCGGTGGCTTCCGGTGCGGATGACAGCCGTCTGAGCATCGGTTTTGTTGATTCTGCCGGTAATGTCCGTGAAATCAAAGATGACCAGATCCGTGGTGGTGAGCTGAGCGGTGTTCTGCGTTCCCGCCGTGAAATTATTGACCCGGCAAGACAAAAGCTGAACCAGATGGCGCTGGTCTTTGCGGAAAAATTCAATGAAGTTCACCGCAAAGGCTATGATGCCAACGGCAAGACTGACAAAGATTTCTTTGCGGTCGGCAGCGGCAGTGTGGTCAGCAATACCCACAACAAAGGCAAAGCCGATTTTGATATCAAATACAACGATGTCTCCAAAGTCACCGGTAATAACTACGATGTCAGTTATGACGGCACCAACTGGAATGTGACCCGTCTGCCGGAAGGTATCGCAGTGACCGCGAATTTTGACGGTGCGACCGGCACCTTAAGTTTCGAAGGCATGGACATCAAAATCAGTAACAATACGGCACAGGCCGGAGATAAATTCCTGCTCAAGCCGGTGGATAATGTGATCGGTGGTCTGAACACGCTGGTGACAAATGCGGCAGATTTCGCCGCAGCGGACAGCACCGGTGGTGCCAGCAACAATGAAAATATCAAAGAGCTGGTAAAACTGCAGGATCAGAAACTGGTCGGCGGCACATCAACCCTGTCCGATTTCTATGCATCACTGGTCAATGATGTGGGCAGCAAAGCCAGCCAGGCACAGATTGATTCCGAAGTGCAGAACAAACTGACGGTCAGCTTCTATGAGCAGCAGCAGGGGATTTCCGGCGTTAATACCAACGAAGAAAGTGTCCAGATGCAGAAAATGCAGCAGTTCTTTAATGCCAACGCCAAAGTGCTGTCGACCGTTGATGAGTTATTCAACGTTCTGATGCGTGCATTCTGATTTTGAGTTAAGAAGGAAATTATCATGCGTTTCAGCACCAATTTAATGTTCAGTCAGCGTGTGTCGGATATGAACAATGCCACCGCCCGCTGGATGGAAGCAGGCAGTAAACTGGCGTCCGGTCAGCGTGTCAGCAAACCGTCAGATGACCCGCAGGCATCCGCGCAGGCGGTGCGTGTCACTCAGTCTGAGAACCGCAATCAGCAATATGCATCCACTCGCGGCTATGCCAAAACCGGGATGACATTGCAGATGAGCATTCTCACCCAGATGAATGAAGTATCCACACAGATGGATTCAACGGTTATCCAGGCCTCCAACCAGGGTGCGCTCAGCGATAACGACCGTGCATCACTGGCAGAACAGCTGCAGGGACTGAAAGATCAGCTGGTGTCTCTGGGTAACACGACTGACGGTAACGGCCGTTATATTTTTGGTGGTTATGAATCAGATACGCCACCGTTTGAAGTGGATGCAACGACCGGCGATGTGCTTTACAAAGGCGGCGATAAATCCATTACCCAGAACGTGGGCAGTGATCGTGAAATGATCAGCTATTTTGCCGGTTCGGAAGTGTTTGTCACCACGACAAACGCGAAAGGTGAAAAAGTCGCTGATATGTTTACTGCGATCAACAAAGGTCTGGAAGCACTGAAAATTCCTCAGCAGAATGCCTCACAGGCTGATCTGGACAGAGCCAGAGCCGGGATGGATGAAGCAAACCGCGGTATTAAAGCCGGGATGGATAAAATCTCCAATATTGAAGCGAAACAAGGCTTGCAGTTACAGGAAATCGACAGCCTGGACTTCCTGTCACAGACCCGCCGGATCCAGAATGAAAGCCGTCTGAGCAGCCTGCTTCACACGGACTGGACCAGCACGGTATCGGATTATCAAAAAGAAATGGCGCTGTTCCAGGCCTCACAGGATATTTTTAAAGATCTCAACAGTATGTCACTGTTCAGTCGTTAAATTATCCGGTTTTAGTACTGAATTCCTTTGGCCGTCACTGCGACGGCCTTTTTTTGTGCCGGATACAAGTCAGCGGACAGGGACTATCACCGAATGTTCCGGAAAAGCGCCGGCCGGCCGCAGTTCTTCTGTCAGAAAATCAATGAATGCGCGGATACGCGGAGATTTGCGCGATTCTGCCGGACAGGCAATATGATAAATATGGGATACGGTAGTCCAGGGCTCCAGTACCGGAACCAGTTGCCCGTTTGCCACGGCTTTGCGGGCAATAAAGTCATGCATTATTGCGACGCCGTTACCGGATACCGCCATATAGTATGCGGCCATCACATCCTCATAAAATGCAGCGTCACCACGGGTTTCGATATGTTCAATCTTATTGTTTATCACCAGTGGCCAGCGCAGTGATCTGGTCTGTTCCTGCAAATGCATCTGCAGGCAGTTGTGATGGCGGAGATCTTCCGGGGTATTCAGTGGCGGTGCTTTTTTCAGATAATCCGGTGAGGCATAAATCCGGAACATAGCGAAATCAACCGGGGTGGCAATCCAGTCGGGCAGGTAATTCAGCCAGCTGGTCATGACGATATCGCAATCCGTGCTTTCCTGGCGCGGAATGCGGAAGCGGAGATGAAAATCGACCTCGATTTGCGGATAACGGCGGCGGAATTTCGGCATCAGCGGAAACACCTTCAGATAGGCGTAATCGTTGGGCAGGCAAACACGGATTTTCCCGGCCGGAATGGTTTTCATATCCTGCAGGGCATTCTCTGCATCATACATCGCATCCAGTGCTGTCCTGCAATAGCTGAGGTATTGTTCTCCCGCTTCTGTCAGCCGCACATGGCGGGTGGTTCTGACAAACAGCGGACTGCCCAGCTTCTGTTCCAGCCTCGCAATGGTTTTGCTGACCGCAGCCGGAGAAATATTCAGTACCTGTGCTGCCTGTGAAAAGCTTTGCAGTTCGGCGGCACGGCAGAATAGTTCCAGTGTACCCAGCATCAAATCATCAAAATGACGCGGCATTATTAACCTCAGGTTGGTAATGAAGTGATATCAGAGTAGTTTATTTCACGCAATGAAGAAATATAATAATTTACATCAATTGCAAGTAATAAATCATAATCGAAGGCTATTTATGAAACCACAACAGCGGACTGCCGTCATTACCGATGCAGAAAGTTGTCTGGGGAAAGCGTTAGTCAGAACACTGCTTGATGAACACTACAATGTGATCGGCATATTCAGCAGCGATGAACACATGCAGAGTTTTTTGCAGGAACTGGATAATAAAACCGCATTTTTACCCGTGACCGGTGAAGGTCACTGTACTGATTTTGCCGGACAACTGATGCAGCAGGGTATTATTCGCTTCGGAAATATCGATATTATTATTCATAATTCCGGTGCTTTTCTCAGCAAAACTTATGAAAAAACGACACCGGATGATTTCATGCATTTAATAAACAGTAATATTTATAGTTTATTTAATCTGAGTCAATTGGCGATTAAAAACATGTTGAAAAATCACGGTGGTAAAATTATCGTGGTAACCTCCTGTATTGCCCTGCAACCGTCGCAGAAAATACCGGCTGCACTGAGTGTCCTGGCAAAGGAAGGCGTGCACGGACTGGTCAGAGCACTGGCGCTGGAGTATGCAAAGAAAAATATCCGCGTTAATGCGGTAGCACCGGGGTATATTGAGTCCCCGCTGAATACAGAACTCAATCAGGATTTTATTAATTTAGTCTCACCGGCGGATAAAGTCGGAACCATTAATGATATTATAGAAAGCATTCGTTTTCTGCTGAAATCTGACTATATTAACGGCACTGTAATGCCGGTGGACGGAGGTTATTCAGCAGGAAATTGGTAACCGTGTTATTTCTCAAGTCGTTTTCCGGATTATACACAGCAATATTCATTTGTACGCCATTACCGGATCCGGTAATCACTTTCTCGGTGATTACCGGTTTTTTATTTAAGGGAGATAAGCGGATACTTATGCTGCCCTGACACCGGATATGAGTCAGGTCAGGTTACAGAGAGGCAAACAGATTAAAAATCAGTGAGAGCTGCTCAAACGCCTGATGAATGACCCGCTCGGTAAAGCCCGGCAGGACGGAGATGATCAGGCCCAGCATGCTGATACCGACGGTCAGCGTCAGCGGAAAACCCACCACAAACACAGAAAGCTGCGGTGTCATCCGGTTCAGAATACCCAATGCGAGGTTAAGAATCAGGAACAGGGTGATAAACGGCAGCGCCAGCATTAACCCGTTGAGAAAAATATGGTTAGCCGACTGTACCAGCATGCGGAACCCTTCGCGGTTAAGCGGGGTGACCTGCACAGGAATGAGGTCAAATGAGCTTATCACAATATGGATAAGCCACAGGTGTCCGTCAAATGCGAGAAACAGCAGCAGAGTGATAAGGTTCAGGATACGTGCCAGAATCGGCATGTTCGGCCCGCCGCTCGGGTCAAAGAAGGTGGCGAAGGATAAGCCCATCTGAAGACCGATCACTTCCCCGGCGTGACGGACAGCGGCAAACGCCATCTGCATGGTCAGTCCCATCGCCACACCTATCACCACCTGCTGTAAAATCACCCACAGACCGGGGGCGGAAAACAGCGGGATATTTACCACCGGCAGTTGCGGGGAGACAATCAGAACAGTGAAAAAGGCCAGCATCACCCGCACCTTACTGATTGATTGTTTTTCATTGAAAAACGGTGCCGTACCCAGCAATGCCAGCACCCGGATAAACGGGTAGAATCCCTGGCTCAGCCACAGCGTCAGTGTTTCACTGGTGATACTTAACATAGATCAGCCGATGATAAACGGCAGATTGGTTAACAGTGCACGCATATAGTCAGTGAGCAGATTGAGCATCCACGGACCGGCAATCACAATCACACTGATAACAGACAGAATTTTCGGAATGAATGACAGGGTCATCTCATTCACCTGAGTGGCGGCCTGTAACAGACTTATCAGCAGACCGGCTGCCAGGGCGGCCAGCAGCAGCGGTGCGGCCAGCATCAGGGCGATTTTCATGGCTTCGGTGCCCATCGCCATTACGGATTCCGGTGTCATATCCTCTCCCGACTAAAAAAAAGCTTTGTGATAACGAACCGAGCAGTAACTGCCAGCCATCCACCAGCACAAAAAGCATCAGCTTAAAGGGCAGCGAAACCGTGGCGGGCGGTACCATCATCATCCCGAGTGCCATCAGTACACTGGCAACCACGAGGTCAATAATCAGGAACGGAATAAACAGCGTGAAACCAATCTGGAAGGCGGTTTTCAGCTCACTGGTGATAAAGGCCGGGATCAGAATGCGCATCGGCACATCTTTGGCTTCCTGAATTTCACCCACTTTGGCGATACGGGCAAACAGTGCCAGGTCGTTTTCGCGTGTCTGGCCGAGCATAAATGTGCGCAGTGGTGCAGTACCGCGATCCAGTGCCGTTTCCAGGCTGATTTTGTCTTCACTGAACGGACGGTAAGCATCTTCGTAGACTTTATCGAACACCGGTGACATCACGAAAAACGTCAGAAACAGGGCCAGTCCCAGCAGAACCTGGTTCGGCGGTGCGGACGGTGTCCCGAGTGCGTTGCGTAATAAACCCAGCACAATAATGATGCGGGTAAAACTGGTGGTCATCAGCAGCAGAGCAGGGATAAAGCCCAGCAGTGTCAGAAACAGCAGGGTCTGAACCGGCAGAGACCAGCTCTGGCCGCCGTCCGGCAGCACATGACTGACGACGCCCGGCAGTGAAGCCTGCGCCTGCGGAACCAGCAGAAACAGAGCGAGTGCGGGAATGGCGCGTTTGAGCAATGACATCATGAAAAATCTCAGCGTGGTTCGTCAGCCGGTACCGCATCTTTATTTGCGGTACGTTTGGTTTTCAGCAGTGCCTGAAAGGCGGAAGGGGCATCAGTTACCGCCGCCGGGTCAGCCGGACAGCGGTGCAGCAGATTAACCGACTGTGCGGTCACACCCAGAACCAGCCATTCACCCTGAATCTCCGCCACCACCAGCCGTTCTTTGTTTCCCAGAGAACAGGTGCTTCTGATATTCAGCAGCGGATTTTTGCCGGCCAGTTTTGCGGTAAAGCCGAATTTGCGGACAAACCAGGTCAGTCCCAGGATCAGCAGAATAATGCCGCTGAGTGCGCCGGACACCTGAATCAGGCTGTCCGTGCTGTTAATCGCCTGAGAACCCACTGCGGGCGGCGGCAGGGCGACGGAAGAAAAAACGGCATTATCTGCCGTTTTCTCTGCGGCCGGTAAAACAGGGGTGCCGGATGCGGTCGGTGTCATATCAGCGGCTCAGGCGGCGCATACGTTCAGACGGGGTGATAATATCCGTGATGCGGATACCGTAATTGTCAGAGACCACCACCACTTCACCCTGGGCAATCAGATAGCCATTGATCAGGATATCCAGCGGTTCACCGGCCAGCCCGTCCAGTGCCACCACCGAGCCCTGGGATAAACTCAGCAGCTTCTTGATGGTCATTTTTGTCCGGCCCAGTTCCACAGAGAGACGGACAGGGATATCCATAATCAGATTGATATCAGACAGCTGATTCAGCGGATTCTGGCTGTCGAGATTATCAAACGCCTGGTTGTTCCCGGTTTCTGCTTTTTTTTGTTGTTCCATTGCCTCTGCCCACAGAGACTCGCCATCGTGTTCCGGGTTCATATCAGGAGTGTTGTTCGCCTCACTCATTGGTTTTTTCCTCGTCCAGAGTGTTTAATACAGGATTAATCAAATGTTCCACACGCAATGCATACTGGCCGTCCCGGGTGCCGTACTGACTGGTCAGTACCGGTACGCCGTCCACACTGACAATCAGGCGATCCGGTTTCTCCACCGGGATCACATCCCCTTTCTGCAGTTGCAGTAATTTTGAAATCCGCAGCGGGATTTCAGCAAAATTCGCGACCAGCTCCAGCTCGGAATGCTTCACCTGTGTCACCAGGCTGGATACCCAGGCTTCATTTTCCTGGTGACCGTGCTCCATCGGCGGGTTAATCAGCCGCTCGCGGATCGGTTCAATCATGGCAATCGGAATACAGATGCTCAGCTCACCCACGGTATTACCGATCTCCACCAGGAAGGAGGTGGTGACCACGATATCGTTGGGGGAGGTGGTGATATTGGTGAATTTCACCTGCATTTCTGAGCGCACATATTCCACATCCACTTCAGCAATCGGCTTCCACGCATCGCGGTAAGCGTTCAGTGCCAGTTTCAGCATACGGTGGATAATGCGCTGTTCGGTGTTGGTGAATTCCCGGCCTTCGGAACGGACCGGAAAACGGCCGTCACCGCCGAACAGGTTATCGACAGCGATATAGACCAGCGCCGGTTCAAAGGTGAACAGTGCGGTTCCGCGCAGCGGCGGCATATGCACAAGGTTCAGGTTGGTCGGCACCGGCAGGTTACGGGCAAATTCATGATAAGGTTCAATTTTGATACCACCGACAGTGATATCAGGACTGCGGCGCAGCATGTTGAACAATCCCATCCGGAACTGACGGGCAAAACGCTCGTTAATAATTTCCAGGGACTGCATACGCTCGCGGATAACGCGGCGCTGGGTATTCGGGTCATAAGGACGGACTTTGTCCTTACCTTTATTGAGTGCTGTGTCGGCAGGCTGCGGCTCTGACGGCGAGTCACCATTGAGCAGCGCGTCTATCTCTGCCTGAGATAAAATATTATCGCTCATCAGTTTTACCGGAGAATAAAGGTGGTGAATAACACATCCGAAATTTCCTGATCCGGCTGTCCCTGTACCACGGTCGGGGCTAAGGTGGTTTTAACTGCCTTCATCAGCTGAAGTTTGCCGTCATGGGTTCCGAGTATCTGCGGGGACTGCTGTGAGAGCAGAAGTAACAGGCGGCTGCGGACTTCCGGCAGATACTCATGGAGCTGTTTGCGGGAACGCTCGTTGGCCAGACGCAGTGTCATATCAATATACAGCACACGATCACGGCCGTTATTCATACCGGGAAGATTCACGGTAAACGGTTCAATGCCCATAAAGATAGGCTCAGGCATATTGGCCCGTTTCTCGTCTGCGGTACCGGCGGTGGTACTCTCCTGGTGAGAAGACCACCAGCTGTAACCCCCGAAACCTGCTCCTGCGAGGGCAATCAGGGCGAAAATAACCAGTAACCCGGTATTGGAACCTTTTGAGGCATTGCGTGAAGACGACATGTTAACTGAATTCCTATTTCTTGATAGCAAAACCCGGCAGGGGTTTCATACTCTGTAAGCCCACCCATTATGGCGTGCTTCTGAAGGACTAAAGGGGGGGAAAAACGAAACAAAAAGGCGGTAACTCGGGGCTTTAGTCCCCGGTACCGCCGTTATGTACAGGAATCAGGCGAAGGTATCGATTCCGCCGCGGGCGCGGGCGTCATGAAGTGCTGACGGGCGGACAGGGGTATCTGTGCTGACATTCACGCCGCTGATGCTTCCGGCAGACGTAATACCATCAGCACTGCCGCCGCTGTGACGATCATCACCGGAACCCTGCTGATTACCGTGATACTCCTGACCGACGGAGCTTTGCGCCAGGTGGATCCCGCTCTCCTGAAGGGCGTTGCGCAGCACCGGCATCATGGATTCCATCGCGGCGCGGACGTGGCTGTGCGGGGAGACAAAGTGCATCACCGCCTGATTATCCTCAATTTTAAGATGGATATTCAGGGAGCCCAGCTCTTCCGGATGCAGACGCAACTGTGCCTGCTGTAATCCCTGACGGGAGAAATAGATCATATTCTGGCTGACCTGCTGCTGCCACAGTTCACTGCCGAGCTGCGCGGTCAGCTGCATGGACGGCTGAGCCACCGGGGCATTGGTCTGCGCAGCGGTACTCTGAGCCGCCGCCGGCATCAGTACCGGGCTCTGGACGGCAGTATGGCTGCCCGGTGCGGTGACAGTCTGAAAGGCACTGCTTTCTGTTTTGATACTGAATGCGCTTTTGCTGTTATCCGCACCGGTGGTATCAGTGGCGGACGCCAGCGATAACGGCACGGAAGTGTCAGCGGATTTCTTATTCAGCGGTAAAAAATCCTCCGGCAGTGCTTTCGGGTCCGGTTTCTGTGCATCGGTCAGTGAAAAACGCGGCTGATCCACCCGCTGCTTTGATTTGTCATCCGTAAACAGGGTGCGTGCGTCGTTATTTTCATCCGTGATCAGCGGCTTATCGCCGGTTTCAGCCAGTAAATCTTCCGGCAGCTCTGTGGTTTTGGTGACGTTTTTTCCGCTGTCATCAATCTGCAGCTTTGTGTCCGCGGCCGGTTTCTCCGCCGCGCGGCTGTCCCGTCCGCTCAGGCGCTCTTTCAGTGCCGCTAGCAGGGCATTGTCCGTTTCACCTTCTGTTTGCGGTAATGCAGGTGCATCATCCCCGCTGGTCAGCAATTTTGCATCCAGCTCAGGTGCGGCAGCATCCCCGGCAAGGCGGCGGGAGAAATTCAGTTGTGCCATGGTGTCGGCACCGGTCTGTTTTTCCTGTGCGGAGACCGCTTTACCCTCTGCGGCCTGTTTATGCGCGGCAGTGTCATTACGGGTCTGTTTTACCGCATGTACAGCCTGTGCCGGTTTTTCCGGGCGCGGCTGCTGTGCATCCATTACGGCCTGAAACGGCAGGGCGGTTGCCTGTGCATCTTCCGCACGCGGTGATTCCTGTTTATTCAATGCGTTGTCAGCAGAACTGACCACTTTGGTACCGGCATTGACATCCATTAACGGGTTCTCCATAAAGTCGCACGCTGGGCAAATTCATCCATCTGCTTTTGCTCCAGCCGGTTTTGTCGTTGATTTTTTGCATGATCCGCACGGCGGATCAGAGTATCGAAGGCATTGACGCGCTGTTGTTTTTCCTGCCAGTGGCGGTTGGCATCACTGACGCGCTGCTCCCACAGGTTCAACTGACTCTGCTGCTGTTCAATGGTCAGTTCGAGAGTGACCAGAAACTGCTGATAGTTCTGCCATTTATCGGCAGCCATCCCGGTATGCAGTGTCTGATTCAGCTTCTGCCGGTAATCAGCCTGATAATTCTCCAGCATGGTCAGTTGCTGACTCATCTGTGTGTGGGTCTGACGAACCTGCGCCAGTACTTTAGCCGCCTCTTCGGCGGCCTCTTCAGCTAAATTTAACAACGTGGTGAGTGCATGCGTGTTTGACATTGACGACCTCGTTATGCGTCCGGTATCACCTGACTGAGCTGCTCACAGGCGGCCGGGTAGTCACAGCGCTCATCGATATCCTGCTGCAGAAACTTCGCCATATACGGGAACAGCTGAATGGCCTCATCCAGCATCGGGTCACTGCCTGCCGCGTAGGCACCGACATTAATCAGATCGCGGTTGCGCTGGTAAGCGGAGGTCAGCTGTTTGAAACGCTGAATTTTCCGGTAATGGCTTTTCTCAATCAGCTCGGTCATGGCACGGCTGATGGAGGCTTCGATATCGATAGCAGGGTAGTGTCCGGATTCCGCCAGGGAACGCGAAAGCACGATATGGCCGTCAAGAATGGCCCGTGCGGAGTCAGCGATCGGATCCTGCTGGTCATCCCCTTCGGTCAGTACAGTGTAAAACGCGGTGACAGAACCGCCGTTTTTACCGTTGCCTGCCCGTTCGACCAGTGCCGGTAATTTTGCGAACACCGACGGAGGATAGCCTTTTGTCGCCGGCGGTTCTCCGATGGCGAGCGCAATTTCACGCTGTGCCATACTGTAACGGGTCAGTGAATCCATAATTAACAGCACATTGCGACCCAGATCACGGTAATATTCCGCGATCCGCGTGGCATAGGAGGCACCCTGCATCCGCAGCAGCGGGGAAACGTCCGCCGGTGCCGCGACAACCACCGCACGCTGAAGTCCTTCCGCGCCGAGGATGTTCTCGATAAAATCTTTTACTTCGCGGCCGCGCTCACCAATCAGCCCGACCACAATAATGTCCGCCTGTGTGAAACGCGCCATCATGCCGAGCAGCACACTTTTCCCGACACCGGAACCGGCAAACAGCCCCATACGCTGACCACGTCCGACGGTCAGAAGGGCGTTGATAGCGCGGACACCGACATCCAGCACACTGTTAATCGGCGACCGTTCCAGCGGGTTGATTGGCGGCGTAATCAGCGGGGCGCGGATTTTGGCTTCCAGCGGCCCTTTGCCGTCCAGCGGGTTACCGGAGGCATCAAGGATACGGCCGAGCAGTTCATCACCCAGCGGCAGCTGGCGGCTGGTCTGCCCGCCGCTTCCGGTGGATTGTGCATAGACACGGGCACCCGGCGCGATACCTTCCAGCTCTGCCAGCGGCATCAGCAGCATACGCGGCCCGTTAAAACCGACCACTTCACAGATAACTTCTTCGGTGTTCCCGTTGATCACGCGCTCGATAAAACAGGTGGCGCCGAGCGGCATTTTGATACCCTCGGCTTCCATCACCAGCCCGGTAATTTTGGTCAGACGTCCGTAATGGCGGGTCATCGCCACGCCGGACATCCGGGATTCAAAACCTTCCAGTGCGCCTATCCAGCGGCCAATCCGCGCGGTCATAACAAGGTCTCCGGCGCGTATAACCGGCACAGCTCCTGCCAGCGGGTGGCGACACTCATATCGATTTCGCCGTCATCCGCCACCACACGGCATCCGCCCGCATGCAGCTGCGGATCCGGTACCAGACGCCAGCCGTTCAGACTGAGCTGGGTACCGATATGCTGCTCGATCATCTCAACATGTGCCGGGTTGACCCGCAGCTCCGGCTGACCGGCAAACAGCGGTTTCTGCTGAAGCAGACGGCTGATCTCTTCGAGCAGTGCGGTACCGTCACAGACGGCAGGCTGACCGAGCACCTGGCGGGCGGCGGTCAGGGCAATCTGCAGCAGTTTGGTGGTTACCACGCTGTCAAAACTGTCGAGAGAATAACTGAACTCGGATAACAGTTTCTGCCACGCTTCCGTGACCGGTTGCTGTTCTGCCAGTACCTGCTGACGACCCTGTTCAGCGCCGTCCTGCAGACCCTGAGTAAATCCGGCATCATAACCGGCTTTCTGTCCCTGCTCATGGCCGGACTGAAAACCGCTGCGCTGCGCTTCTTCTTTCAGATTATCCAGCAGATTGATCTGCTCGAGCACCTCTTTCGGCTCCAGGCAGGGTACTTTGGGTTTTTCCGGTTCCGGCTCATCGGACAGGGCAGGGAGCACAGAGGAATTCAGATCCCACTGATTCAGCTCCCGCGGCTGCCAGCGCTTCCACGGCAGGCCGGTGTTTTCCTTATCAGACATAGACATCGTCACCACCACCAATCACAATTTCGCCGGTTTCCATCAGACGGCGGACAATCAGCAGAATAGATTTCTGTTCATTCTCAACCTGCGACATACGCACCGGTGAACGGGACTCCAGATCATCACGGACAATCTCAGCCGCACGGGTGGACATATTGCGCAGGAAGTGTTCGCGCAGCTCTTCGTTGCAGCCTTTCAGTGCAATAACCAGCGAGTCGTTGGAGACATCCTGAAGGATGCGCTGGATACTGCGGTTGTCCACTTCGATAAGGTTCTCGAACAGGAACATTTCGTCGATAATCCGCTGTGCCAGTTCGCCGTCGTAATCGCGCATTGCCCCGATAACACCTTCTTCCTGCTGACTTTTCATCAGGTTGATGATCTCGGCTGCGGTTCTCACGCCACCCATTTTGCTGCGCTTGAGGTTCTGGCCGTCCAGCAGATTGTTGAGGACTTCGGTCAGTTCCGCCAGTGCCGCCGGCTGCACACCACCAAAGGTGGCGATACGCAGCATGATGTCGTTGCGCTGGCGTTCGTCGAACAGTTCGAGCACATCGGCGGCCAGGTTGCGTTTTAAATGCACCAGGATGGTGGCGATAATCTGCGGATGTTCGTCGCGGATAATATCGGCCACAGTCTGCGGCTCCATATAGTTGAGGCTTTCGATCCCGGACGCACTTTCGTGCTTCTCGAGGATATCTTCCAGCAGGCTGGCGGCGCGGTCTTCACCCAGCGCCTTAACCAGCACGGAACGCAGATAATCATTGGTATTGATGTTCAGCGCCGCATACTGAATCGCCGCTTCCTCAAACTCAGTCAGGACTTCCGCCAGCTCGGCATTGGAGACCTGACGCATGTTGGAGACCGCCATACTCAGCTGCTGGACTTCTTTATTGTTCAGGTGTTTAAAGACCTCGGCGGCCTGGTCCTCACCGAGCGTCATCAGCATGACGGCGCTCTTTTCTGTTCCGCTTAAATTCATTGTGCTTTTCCTAACCACTGACTGATAACCATTGCCACAACCTGAGGATCTTTATCCGCCATCTCACGGATACGCTGACTCTGAATTTCGGCGCTGACACGCTGACGGGTCAGGCGGCGGCGGGTTTTCTCGTCCATATCGTCACTGATAACATCATCAGCCACGAGCGGGGTCTTCATCTGAGTCGCCTTAAACATACGGGCTTCTGCTTCCGCCTGCTGTGCTTTGCGGTAACGCTGCCACTGCGGTCTGATACCTTTGCGCCACAGCAGCCAGCCCACCAGTAACAGCAGCAGGATCTTGCCGTACTCCAGTGCCTGCGCAATGATGACCGGGCTTGTGAAGAGCGACGGCTCTTCAGTTAGCTGACCTTCATCGGTAAAGCGGGAGTTGGTTATGCTCAGGCTGTCACCGCGGCTGACGGAATACCCCATCGCTTCGCGGGTCAGCGATTCAATCTCTTTAATCATTTCCGGCGGCAGCGGCTGCATTTCTTCGGTGCCGTCTTCTTTCTTCTGCGGCAGCCAGTTAATAATTACCGCGACAGAGAGACGGTCAACCACGCCAATCTGGCGCTGGGTATGACTGATTTTGCGATCCACTTCGTAGTTTGTGGTCTTATCACTCTGCGAATTAATGTTGCTGTTACTTTTATTATCGGCAGGAGATGCATTTTTGTTATCTTTTGTATCCGCTTTTGCTGTTTCAACAGGGGCGGAAGGGGCACTGACCGGCTGATTGGATAATGCCCCCGGCACGCCGCCCGGGCCGCCGTTGCTGTTCTGCTGACTCTGGCTGCTCTGACGCGAGCGGACAGCGGCGGAATCCGGCTGCTGGTTTGGTTTGTATTCTTCGGCGGTCTGTTCGACTTTGGAATAATCCACCTGAGCGGTTACCTGCGCCTGTACGTTGGCACGGCCGACCAGCGGGGCAAGCAGGTCTTCAATACGTTGTTTGAGACGTGCTTCAGTTTCCTGGGTCAGACGCATCTGCGACGTGCTGACAGACTGCTGGCTGTTATCATTGTTTGTCAGCAGACGTCCGGTCTGGTCAACAATAATAACGTTGGAGGAGGTTAATCCTGACACACTGCCGGAGACCATATGCACAATCGCACTGATCTGACCTTCATCCAGTGCGCGGCCCGGCAGCAATCCGACGGTGACGGAGGCTGTCGGTGATTTCTGCTCGCGGACAAACAGGGTCGGTTTCGGGATCGCCAGATGCACCCGCGCGGTCTGTACCGGGCTGAGTGATTCGATAGTGCGTGACAGTTCCCCTTCGAGGGCGCGCTGATAGTTCACCTGCTCACTGAACTGACTGATACCGAACTGCTCTTTATCCAGCAGTTCAAAACCGGTATTACCGCCTTTCGGCAGACCGGCCTGAGCCAGTTTCAGACGCAGCTCATGCACTTTATCAGCAGGTACCAGAATGGCACTGCCGTTATCCGCAAGCTGGTAAGGCATATTCATCTGTGTCAGCTGGCTGACAATATCGCCGCCGTCTTTGGCACTCAGGTTACTGAGCAGAACGCGGTAATCCGGGCTGCGCATCCAGAGGAACAGCGCAACAATAACGGCAATTGCAGCCGCGCCGGCGACCATCAGCGGAACCTTCGGATCAGCCTTAATACGGTCAATAATCAGGGCGAATCCCTTTTTGGTATCTCCGGTGTCTTGTGGTGCGGCACTCATAAACATTCCCTGCCTTGCAGATTTGACGGGTGAAAATAGTTTTGGCGAAACAACGTAATTTCCCTCTTTGTAACGTCACTTTTTTACGCTGCTATTATTCCCTGCAAATAACAAATCTAATGACAGAATCAGCCTGTGATTTTGGTGTTATTTACGGGCTTCAAGTTAAAAAGGGTGTGTTAGGGTATGCAGGCAATAGGATGTGACCGGTGTCTTTTTCAGCAGAAAATGGCTTCCGCAGTGCACATTTATCCCTGTTAACGGAAGAAAAAACATGACAATTCAGGCAATTGAGGGAGTCGTCTCCCAGCTGAATGTAACAGCAGCACAGGCAGCAAGCCAGACGAAACCGGTCGTTGATGCACCGGGGTTTGGTGATCACCTGATCTCAGCAGTGAATGAGATCAATACCACCCGCGTTAATTCAGCAAAAAAGGTGGAAGATTTCACACTCGGCAAAGCCGATATTTCCCTTAATGATGTTATGGTGGACATGCAGAAAGCGAGCCTGAGCCTGCAAATGGGTATTCAGGTACGTAATAAACTGGTGGCTGCTTATCAGGAAATTATGTCAATGCCGGTGTAAATATTATTATATGAATGCCCGAAGCTGCGGGCTTTCATATTTAAGTATTCTGCCAATACGGGGTTATTTATTAAAAAAATTCCGGTTATATGCTTTTCAATTACCCCGTTTTTATCTGCATTGTCACAAAAACTTCCCGAATCGCTTTAATCTCACTGCATGTGTGTTTAAATAAATGAATCATAAATACATATTGGTGAAAAAATGAAAAAAAAATTCTTCCTGTACTGATCGCTGTTTTATTTCTGGCAGGGTGTAAAGTGGATGTTGAAACCACGGTAAATACAGATGACCTAGTCTTTCATGAACACAAACTGGTCGCCGGTAATATCAATGTGGAAGTACCGGCCTGTAATGATTTCGAAGATTCACGGAAAGAATCAAAAAGTCTTATCAGAATTAAAGAGCAGATGCCGGCTGTCTTCTCCGGTGCGGAATACAAGGAATGTTATAAAGAGAAATTTAATTCCTATGCCAGTTTTATCGTTCCTGTCGGGGTCGGGTTTATCGCTGATGATATGAAGGCGGTAAATGCCGGGATTTATATTTTTTCAAATGACGAGCTCTATGCCGGTGTGATGATCACGCCGGAAACGATTAAACGTTTGCAGTCGGCCAAAAAGTCTGCTCCCGGTGATCTGAAACTGCAAATGACGCTGGTGCTGGAAAAAGGTAAATTACCGATCCCGAATATTGCGGCGATGAGTGTGTTCATGACCGGTACGGAAGCGAAAAATAAACCGCTGATTGCGAGCCGTGTGGGTATCGTCGGGAAAGAAGTACGCTTTAAGTTATCTGACGTGTCTAATGCGTTACTTGAGAGCGGCAATATTGCACCGGTATTATACAAAGCAGAGATGCTGGAAAAGTTAGTGGCGAATCTGAAGAAAAATGACTAGCTGCTGTTGTCGTAAAAATAATAAGCCCCGGAGGGGCTTATTATTTTACAGCGGTGCCGAGGATACATTATCTCCGGATAGAACATCAACGGGTTTGATTATTATCATAAACTGATTTTTTCCGCAGCCAGACTATAAAATGCAATAACCCCATTGCACCATGACCAATAATATACGCTTCAATCAGTCCCGTCAGCGTTTTGTGCAGGTTACGTATTTCACCGGCATAAGCTGACCCCGCCGCCCATAATATAAACCAGGCTGTACCGGATAGTACGACCAGTACCAGTGCACCGAGACCCAGCCCCTGAACGCTGGTTGCCAGACCTCCGGGAGCGGATTCCGGTAATTTCCCGTGCAGCAGGGCGCGGCAGTCTGCCGCTATCTGCGAAAAACAGCCGAAAGCCCACGGATAATAGTGCTTTATTCCCCGCTGATGAAAGCAGAGAGCAATAAGCAGGGTACCGGAAACCCAGAATGAAAGACCGGTAATAATATGCAGCCAGGTAAAAAATAAGCGATAGCCGCTTGCGGGAATAACGCCGGTGACGGAAACAGACATCCAGTTGCTGATCAAAATCTGAAGAATAACGGATATAATGATAATGAAATGCAATATCAATACTGCCGGTGACTGATAAATACGCATAAACTGCCGCAGAGATGAGAATATTATCATTGGTATAACTCCGCCTGTAATAAAGATTAAATAATGTCTGCGTAATTATACTGATAATAGCACCGTTCCGCGGAATAGCGATTTAAATATCACCGGGCAACAGCGGAAAAATTAACCGGGAAACGGGATTACAGATATATCCTATATTGGTTATTGATGGCAGGTGCATAATCAAAGCGCAATAATATTAACGGTTGCATTGCTCGTTTTCAGGAGCATTCGATGCGTAAAACTCTGTCTGTGTCTGCTGTCGCGTTAGTTTCTGCATTACTGGCAAGCCCTGCATTTGCGGCCAAAACGGATACCTATAACTGTGACGGGCAAAAAATTAAAGTTGCTTTCCCGGATGCCAAAACTGCAGTGATGGTATACAGCGATGAAATTATTGTTCTGAAAGAAGCTGTTGCTGCCAGCGGTGCCCGTTATGTCGGCGAAAATTTCCAGCTTTGGTCAAACGGAAAAAATGAACTGAATCTGGCCAGCATCTCAGAGGATGATGCGGTGAAAGGCAAAGTTGCCGAAGATAAAGGCCGTACCTGTAAATTAGTGAAATAACAAAGATAATTTTTGTTGTACCGGATAAATAAAGAGAGCGGGTTTTCCCGCTCTTTTTGATCTGTTTATTTATGGTTTTTGCGGTAATACGTCCATTCCTCAACCCGCTCACCACCCGGTAAATTACAGTAACCGGTCCAGCCGGATGCCGCTTTAACGATTTCTGTTTTACCGCCGGATTGTTCACAATAAACGGATGCCGGGTTTGCCATACTAATTTTTCCACCTTTCGCCGGTACAGGATCCTTACTCAGTACAGAGATTAACTGATAGCGGATATTCGGTGCATCCGCAGGCGGATTAGGAACATTCGTTGTTTTAACGGACACCCGGTACTGGTATCCCGGCTCATAAGTAAACCCGTCGATGCTCTGATAGAAAAATTCCCACTCTGCATCAGGGGATTCTTTTATTTTCATGCATTTCATCGGCGCAACACCCACGCAATCGGCGAGTTCAGAGTCAATATATAATGTCCTGGTATTCTCTGCTGCCTGGTCTGTCCGTGCATTCTGACTGCATCCTGCCATTAATAAGAAGAGCGGAGCAATAACATAGGCTGATTTCATCAGTTGTCCTTAATGAGTGTGTTAAAGTAGTGTGTTTTTACTCTGTTTTTGACAGCACAAAAATACTATTAGTTCCGTATCGGCGCTTTTTTATCTGTATAAAGAGTACAAATGAAGAGATATAAAACAGTAATGACAAGCGTGATAATACTGGCCGGTTTTTATTTCCGGGTATGGTTGTATACAGTTATCGGAATTGCACTGGTGCAACGGATAAATAATAACCTGCGGGAACCGCCGGTTTCTGCTGAATTCTGGGATTCGTTATACCTGGTCAGTAAATTCCTGGTGGTCATTCTGCTGCTGATATTGTCAGGGGATTTGATCCGTGTTTACCGTAATATCCGGCGGCACCCGGTAATAACTGCACCAGGGCATCGTTTTTGTCTGTCGGCTGCCGCGCTGACGGGAGGAATAATGATTATCCTGCTGACCGTCAGCTATTGGTAGCCGTTCTCCGTATAGCCACAGAATATTGCAGGGTATAACCTGTAACCGGACTTCAGATCCGGTATCTTTGTACAAATTCAGCCGGTTTCAACATGGTAATTGTGAAGTAAAGAGAGAGGATCTACACTATCCGCGGTACGTATTTCTCCTGACGATGCTATTTACAGGTGAGGTTATATGACAGCAATTGATATTTTCTGGGTCGGAATCGGCGGCGGCAGCGGTTCATTACTGCGCTGGTGGGTCGGTAAACTGACAGGCGAACGTTATCACGGCCATTTTCCGCTGGGCACCTTTATTATTAATATCTCGGGTGCTTTTATTATCGGCTTCTTAAGCACGTTATTCGTGATTGACTGGCATGACCGCTTCGGTTCATTCCTGCATGCGGCTGTTCTGACCGGTATTCTCGGCGGTTACACCACTTTCAGCAGTATGCAGCTGGATGCGGCAAAACTGGTGAATTCAAAACAACGGATGCTGGCTTTCGGTTATTTGCTTATCTCTGTTGTGGCGGGTCTGGCTGCTGCCGCACTGGGTGTCTGGCTGGCGGCATGAGGATAACAATATGAATATGGTGATTCTTATTTTTATTGGCGGGGCATTCGGCGCAATCTGCCGTGAATTACTGATGCTTGGTGTGCCGTCTCTGCATGACGGATTTCCGCTTGATATTCTGGCGGCTAATATTATTGCCTCATTCCTGCTGGGAATAACGGCGGCATTATTACAGCGCAACCGGATTAATCAGTATGTCAATGCGCTGGTGGCAACCGGTATTATGGGCGGATTGTCCACATTCAGCAGCTTTGTGTACGGAACATTTGAAATAATGTCATCCCCGGCGTTACTGGGTACCGGAATAACTTATTTGCTGGTCAGTGTGATCGGCGGATTTGCAGCTGTCATGGCGGGGTTATATCTGGGAAATTGTGTGAAACCCGGTGTAAAAAATACCGCTGAATAGCAAAACGTTCCGGCCGGGCAGGGAACGACTGTCCGGCCGGAACAGATCAGGCCATTTTTTCATTATTTTAAGACACCGCGCTGATCAAAAAAACTTATTCTACTGGTTTAACATGAATCGAATAATCCGGGTCAGTGAATTGCCCGTAACTTTTATTAATCACCCGTTGTTGGTCAAGCTGTTTTATTTCTTTACTCAGAAAGTTGAGGTGATCCTGCAAATAAATTTTTGTTACCCGTTCATTTTCAATGATAGCCTGCAGTATTTCCACCAGTTCGCCGGTCACCGGCTGTTCTTTTTCCAGTTCATGAGATAACT
The DNA here is from genome assembly GCF_019243775.1 of Morganella morganii. NCBI lineage: Bacteria > Pseudomonadati > Pseudomonadota > Gammaproteobacteria > Enterobacterales > Morganellaceae > Morganella > Morganella morganii. Next base: position 2,224,592 of record NZ_CP069157.1, on the reverse strand, counting down.
GTGTCAGGTGTTCAACTGCACAAACATAATCAGTTTCACGGGCAATCAAATCATCCCATTCACTGTTTCTGGCCAGGGTAACGAGTTCTTCACTCAGTGTCAGTACATGTTGATATATATCGTGTAAATTGATGGTCGTTTGAATACTCACCTGATTATCTTTCATCCACATTTGCCCCGATTTGTTGCCATGTTGCCGCGAGATCGGAGAGCAGTTGATAGACCTCTTTTACGTAGGTCACGTTATTTTCGATATTTGCGTTGAGTAACCGCATAATCATATAGTCATACAGAGAGGCCAGATTATGTGCCAACTCACCGCCGGCATCATAATCCAGAGCCTGTTTCAGGCCATTATCAATAATATTAATCGCTTTCGACAGTTCCTTACCTTTGGCGGCAATATCATTTTGCTCCATAAAGATTTCGCTGCGGCGAAGGGCGCTGAGCGCCCCGTTAAACAAAATCCGGATCAACTGATAAGGCGAGGCATTGGTAATTTCACTTTCAAGATTAACTTGCTGATAAGCCTGATTTGCCTTGCGCTGATACATTATTTTTAACCTAACATTCTGCCGAGTGCTTGTGTGGTGCCACTCAGGGAGTTCATCATTTTGTCCAGATTCTGGAACTGACGGCGATACAGATCCATGGTGTTTTCGATCTGTTTATTGGTTTGTTCGATACGTTTATCGATACCTTTTTTCTTTTTCTCCAGACCGTCGGTGGCGTTATGAATCGTACCTTCACGGCTGTCTAATGTCTTTTTCAGATAATTAAAGTTTTCAGTGGCAAAACCGGTCTCTTTTCCGTCCCCCGCAAAGAACTCTTTAACACTGGAACCATTTTCTTTTAATGCTTTATCCAGAACTTTGTCATCAATCTCCAGGGTACCGTCTAACTTTTGCTTGATACCGAGTTTGCTCATGGTGTTGAGTGTACCGTCACCATTCGGTGTTCTGATTTGCCCGCGGATAGTATTCTGGATACCGCGTACCGTGGAATCACCAATCAGCGGACCATTACTTTTATCCGCCGCCTCACCTTTTTCTGTCTTGGTATATTTGGTCAGATCTTTACAGAGTTTCTGATACTCGTTATAAGCATCCACCCACTCTTTAATTTTCTTTTTGGCCGGTTCAATATCAGAAGAAACAACCAGCGGTTCAGTAATTGGTTTTCCGGCACTGTCTTTTTCAGTGGTTTTTTTCAGTGTCAGTGTCAGACCAAAAAAAGCATCTTTGACTTCGTTAGTCTGTGATTCCTGTTCGATACCATTTACAGTGAACAGTGCGTTTTCCGGTGCGGTCGTCTGCTTCATGCCGCCGTTACTGATAAATTTAACGGTACCGTCGGTTTGTTTTTCTGATTTTCCGCCGATGGCTTTATCCAGATCATCATCGCCGGTAACAGAAATACTGATAGCAGAATTGGTCCCCTGGGTTTTACTGATTAACACCAGGTGGTATTCACCCTGTTTATCTTTTACCACACTAGCAGAGACGCCTTTATCCGCTTTATTTATGGCATCAGCGACTTCAATCGGCGATGTTTTATCGCTGCTCAGTTTTATATCAAAATTCTTTTTCGCATCACTGCCGTCACCGATTTTAATGGAAACAGTTCGTTCAGCGTTGCTGTTACCCATTGATGTCTTACCGTCAGCAACACCTTTTCCGGATAAGGTCTGGTTTTTAGCCAGTCGCTCGATGCTGACATCATACTGACCCGGCTGTGCTTTACCTGTGGTGGACACACCAAAGTATTTATTTTCTTCACTGACTTTGGTGGTACTGATATCACCGTATTTTTTCAGTGCTTCAGAGGCGGATTTTAATTTTTCCAGTGAAGACTGTAACTTTCCGAAAGCACTAATCTGTGCTTCACACGCTGTTTTTTGGGCAGTTAACGGCTCCAGACGGCGCATTTCTGCTTTTTCCAGCATGTCCATTTGCTGATTAAGGTCCATATTTGCGCCGACGCCTAACGATGCTATGCCTGCCATGTACTTCTCCTGAATTTGATTGGTTTTACATAGTTATCGGTTGGCAGCGGAAGAATTTTAGCGTTAACGGCAAAAAATGATGGGCAGAGTTGCGCAGGGAAAGCAGGGTTATTGTCACCATTAAGATAAAGAAACAAAAATGAGCGTCGGGGGCAGCAATTTGATTACAAATCTCACAAAATGCGTTATCCGGATAAATGTGCCTGATATTGATAAAATGACGACTTTTTGTCTGTAAATAAAGTGAATTATCGCCCGTTAACAGTATTACTCCGCAGCGACGGCAAAAATAACTCACATTATTTCATACAAAAAAAGGAAATATCGTTATGGCACAAGTTATTAATACCAATGTTCTGTCACTGGTTACCCAGAATAATTTAAATCGTTCTCAGGGCGTGTTAGGAACTGCCATTGAACGTCTTTCTTCCGGCGCCCGTATTAACAGTGCAAAGGATGATGCTGCAGGTCAGGCGATTGCCAACCGCTTTACCGCCAATGTGAAAGGTCTGACCCAGGCATCCCGTAATGCAAGTGACGGTATTTCACTGGCGCAGGTAACGGAAGGTGCTATCAATGAAATCAACGATAACATCCAGCGTATTCGTGAGCTGGGTGTGCAGGCCAAAAACAGCACTAACTCGGCAAGCGATATCAACTCTATAAAAGAAGAAGTTGACCAGCGCCTGGCAGAGATTGACCGTATTTCAGAACAAACGCAGTTCAACGGCATCAAAGTTTTATCCGGCGATAAAAAAATGAGTTTCCAGGTTGGTACCAATGATGGTGAAACAATCGATATTGATCTGAAGAAAGTTGACCGTGAGGCGCTGGGTCTGAAAGGTATGGATTTCTCCACACTGAGTGCCGTGTATCGTCAGGAAGGTGCAACGAAAACTGCAGATGAATTTGACGATGGTGCCTCAACGCCAAATAAAGCAGCATCATTTGAATTCTCAGGTGTGACCTGGTCTGCCGCACCGACAGAGCTGAAAGAAGCCAAAGATGAAAACGGCGTTGCAATAAAAGATACCTACCTGGTCACCGGTAAAATAGATGACGGTAAAGGGGGAACGAAAGATGTTACTTATGAAGCAAAAGTAACCGGTGTGGAAAAAGATGCTACCGGTACAGATTATCATGCTAACGTCAGTGTTGATACCAGCCGTGAAATCAAGGTACTGGCAGCAGGTACGAAACCTCCGGCAGATGAAATCCTGAAGACGCTGGATGATGCCCTGGCCAAAGTGGATACTCAGCGCAGCCAGCTGGGTGCATTCCAGAACCGTATGCAGTCCACCATCAATAACCTGAACAACTCTGTTAACAACCTGAGTGCCGCACGCAGTCGTATTCAGGATGCCGATTTTGCCGTTGAAGTTTCTAATATGAGTCGTGGCCAGATTCTGCAGCAGGCGGGAACATCAGTGCTGGCGCAGGCAAACCAGGTACCACAGTCAGTACTGAGCTTACTGCGTTAATCATTATTTCATTATAAATCAGGCAATTCCTCTGTGTTATGGTTTGGCCGGAACCACTGTTCCGGCTTTTTTTATGTCTGAGGAAACCATTTCTGCGACAATTTTCTAAAAATATTTACCAAAAAACCTAAAGTGGTCTCTCAGGGTGCCGATAGTGTTATTGCTGGCGAAAATCAGAAAGCCAAACAGATAAACGCTGTTTATTATTTTCAATAACAAGGACATATATCATGGCACAGGTTATCAATACTAACGTTCTGTCTCTGGTTACTCAGAACAACTTAAACCGTTCACAGGGCGTATTAGGCACTGCAATTGAGCGTCTGTCTTCAGGTGCCCGCATCAACAGCGCAAAAGATGACGCTGCAGGCCAGGCAATCGCCAACCGTTTCACCGCTAACGTAAAAGGCCTGGCACAGGCTTCCCGTAACGCTAACGACGGTATCTCTATCGCACAGACTGCTGAAGGTGCTGTTAACGAAATCAACGACAACATCCAGCGTATCCGTGAACTGACCGTTCAGGCGAAAAACGGTACTAACTCCAAGAGCGATATCGGTTCTATCCAGGAAGAAGTGAACGAGCGCCTGTCAGAAATCAAACGTATTTCTGAACAAACTCAGTTCAACGGCATTAAAGTGCTGGAGCAGGGCACTAAAATGAACTTCCAGGTTGGTGCAAACGACGGTGAAGTCATTGAACTGGATATGCAGAAAATTGATCTGGCTAAACTGGGTCTGAAAGATTTCGAACTGCCGACTTATACTGCTCTGAAATCAGATACTAAGCTTGATGCAACAGCAGAAAAAGCAGAGGCTGCTAAAGTAGATGCAACATTTACGACTGTTGATCTGAAAGGCCACGAACTGTTTGAAACAGCAACCGGTACTATCGTTGCTAAGAAAGGTGCGGATTATTTTGAAGTGAAAACCTTCGAAAAAGACGGAACTACAGCGACACAAGGTAACCTGGTCGTTGGTGATAAACTGACTGATATCAAGTCCAAAGCAGATGCTGACAAAGTCAACGATGCAACCACCAAAAAACTGGACGAAGCACTGAAAACTGTTGACTCATACCGTTCAAAACTGGGTGCATTCCAGAACCGTATGCAGTCTACCATCAACAACCTGAACAACTCTGTTAACAACCTGAGCGCAGCACGCAGCCGTATCCAGGACGCAGACTTCGCAACAGAAGTGTCTAACATGAGCCGTGGTCAGATCCTGCAGCAGGCGGGTACCGCTGTTCTGGCACAGGCAAACCAGGTTCCTCAGGGTGTTCTGAGCCTGTTACGTTAATTTACGTAGTTGCTTTAAGGTATTTAAAAGGTCAGAATATTCTGACCTTTTTTTATAGATGTTACCCATAACAGAACAAATAATATTCTAACTATTTGTTTTTTTATTCTATTAATGAACGCCTATTTTTCTTTTTGTCATATAAAATAACCGGAATTTTGCAAAATTTATGATAAAAATGAAAGAGAGTATTGCTATTTGTTAATGAGGTGATTTAGGATAAGGCAAATAAGGCGTGATTTACCTCACTACTCACCGGATTGAATTCTTTTCAGGGCACGATAATAAAAGCCTTTCATGAATCTCGAAGGGTGTTTCAGGTTGTGAGTGATTTGTATACCGCCGAAGGTGTTATCAACAAAAATAGCCTGTGGGAGCGTTATTATCCCCTTATCCGGCACGAAGCCCTGAAGTTGCAGGTGAGATTACCGGCAAGCGTTGATATTGACGACTTAATTCAGGCCGGGGGTATCGGCTTACTGCATGCAGTGGAGCGTTTTGACGCCATGCAGGGTGCCACCTTTGCAACCTATGCGGTACAACGGATCCGCGGGGCAATGCTGGATGAATTGCGGGGAAGAGATTGGGCCCCCCGCAGTGTGCGCCGTCAGGCGCGGGAAATAACCAAAGCCGTGCGCGCGCTCGAACAGTCTCTGGGGCGTGCAGCCACAGAGCAGGAAATCGCTGATTCGTTACAGATGGATATCGCAGAATACCGTCAGGTCTTAACCGATACCAATAACAGCCAGCTGTTTTCTTACGATGAGTGGCACGAAATCCACGGTGAGAGCTGCGAACCCGTCCGTGATGATGATGACGGGGGCAACCCGCTCGGTTTGTTGGTAGACGAGAGTTTGCGTCACCAGGTGGTTGAGGCGATAAAACAACTGCCTGAACGTGAAAAACTGGTTCTGACTCTTTACTATCAGGAAGAGCTGAACCTCAAGGAGATAGGCGCAGTGCTGGAAGTGGGGGAATCCCGCGTCAGCCAGTTACACAGCCAGGCAATCAAAAGGCTGCGGGCGCGCTTAAAATCCATGAAGTAACTTTGACTTTATCTTTGATTTATTTTTATTAGACTAGACTACACAAGGCGCCAGAATATGTCTGTTTCAAAACAAAAGAAACGGCCCGTAAGCCGTTACATTAAAGACTTCAAACACAGTCAGACTCACTGCAGTCATTGTCACAAAACCCTCGACCGCATCTCCCTGGTTTTCAACGGTCAGCTGATCAATAAAGAAGCTATTTCTGAAATGACAGATATGATCGATGACACCACCTGGATGGGATTGCAGGACAAATTTGTGGCACTCTGCCGTTTCTGCAGCGAGATCTACTGCAACAGTGCAACCGATTATTTCGATATCATGGCATTCAAACAGTATCTGTTTGAAGAAACGGAAATGAGCCACAGCACCGTGCGCGAATATGTTGTCTGTCTGCGCCGTCTCGATGAACTGCTGTCCTCCAAAGCCTTCCCGGCCACCACAGAATTCTCCACTGAAATTATCCAGGCTCAGCTGAGTGAAGATTTATCTGACTCCGCCCTGAGCAACTACAACATCGCACTGCGCAAGTACGAACAGTATCTTGACTGGCAGGGTAAACACTGATTTATCAGTCAGACCATTTTTTATCAGTAAATGATAAAACAAAGGGAACTTTCGTTCCCTTTTTCCGTTTTAAGTCCCTGTGATTATCAGCCGATAGTCATCAGACTGGCGTTTCCGCCCGCCGCAGCGGTATTCACACTAACCGCACGCTCATGCAGTAACAGCATCAGCGGGATTTGTGTATCACCGTGACTGAGCCCGGCAACCGGCACAATCTCACCACCGCGTGCAGCCACATCCCGGTTTACTGCCTGCAGGCGATCACTGTCACCGTGGAAAATCACACCGTTAAAGATCACACCATCCGCTGACCACTCTTCTGTCAGTGTGATTTGCGCACGGACGTTGTCCGGCAAAGCGTTATACAGTGAACGGGTATGTTCCGCCGCAGGCCAGAGCTGACGGCAGCCCGATGCCAGTGTGGCACCCAGTTGCAGCAGAGCATCCTGCTCCGAATCATTCAGGCCGAGAATGGTTCCGCGCGGCAGCAGATAATAACTGTTGCGCTCCCCGGTCGGTCCCGGCAGCAGACGGCAGGTACCGGCCTGTGATAACTCGCCGTAACGGATAACCGCTGTCAGCACATCGTGGCGGCGCTGCGCCTCCAGCCAGGTGAGGAAAGTATCAAACGGTGCCAGTAACTGTGTCCGCAGAGTGACATCCGGCGGATTGAGATCATCCTGTTCTGCCAGAAGGCTGACCACTGAATCATCAGGCTGTTCCGCCAGCAGGCGGTGGAGATAGAGCGGGCCGCCTGCCTTCGGACCGGTACCGGAAAGCCCTTCGCCGCCGAACGGCTGAACACCGACCACTGCACCGACAATGTTGCGGTTAACATAAATATTCCCGGCTTCAATCTGCTGCGTCAGTTGTGCGATAGTTTCATCGATACGGGTATGGATACCGAATGTCAGCCCGTAACCGGCGGCATTAATTTTCTCCGTCAGTTCCGGCAGGGTATCGCGCTGGTAACGGACCACATGCAGCACCGGACCGAAAATTTCCCGCGTCAGTTCAGAAACATCATCCAGTTCAATCAGCGTCGGCGGGATAAAGGTGCCGTTAAGAATCGCCGGTGAACCGGTTTCCATTCCGAAGGCGGACTGATACACCGGTCTGCCTTTACCGCGCATCTGCTGAATATGCTGGCGGATGCCGTTATGTGCCTCTTCATCAATCACCGGGCCGATATCGGTTGCCAGTATGTCCGGGTTGCCGAGACGGCATTCCGCCATCGCGCCTTTCAGCATCTCTATGGTGCGATCAGCCACATCCTCCTGGATGCAGAGCAGACGCAGCGCTGAACAGCGTTGACCCGCACTGTCAAAGGCGGAACTGACCACATCGGTGACCACCTGTTCTGTCAGGGCGGAGGAATCCACGACCATCGCATTCAGGCCACCGGTTTCGGCGATCAGCGGGATCACCCGGCCTTCAGTACTGAGACGGGCGGCCAGATTGCGCTGTAAAATCTTCGCGACCGCGGTGGAGCCGGTAAACATCACGCCCTGAACACGCGGATCACACACCAGCTGGTTACCGACTGTTTCGCCGTCACCCGGCAGCAGTTGCAGCACTTCACGCGGAACACCGGCGTCATGGAGCAGTGAAACGGCAACAGCTGCCACCAGCGGAGTCTGTTCCGCCGGTTTTGCCAGCACCGGGTTTCCGGCGGCGAGGGCAGCGGCTACCTGACCGGTGAAAATTGCCAGCGGGAAGTTCCACGGGCTGATACAGACCACCGGCCCCAGCGGACGGTGCGTATCACCGGCAAAGTGAGTTTTCACCTGTGAGGCATAATAATTGAGAAAATCAACGGCTTCACGGACTTCGGCAATCGCGTTGGCAAAGGTCTTACCGGCTTCCCGCACCAGGATCCCGAGCAGCGGCTGCAACTGATCTTCCATCAGCTGTGCGGCGCGGATAAGGATGTCCGCCCGTTCCTGTGCCGGGGTGGCGAACCAGATCTCCGCTGCACCGGAGGCGGTGGCAAGGGCATGATCCACTTCATCTTCTGTGGCCGGACGAACGTGGCCGACAATATCATGATGATTCGCCGGGTTTCTGACCGGTTGCGGCTCTGCCGGTGCGGACGGTGTAAATGTTCCGCCGGTCAGTGGTTCACTGAGCAGATTATCCCCGGCGTGGCTGAGCAGGGCACTCGACAGCGATGCCAGACGGTGCTCGTTACTCAGATCCAGACCGGCGGCATTGACCCGCGTATTGCCGTACAGATTGCGCGGCAGCGGGATTTTCGGATGCGGCAGGCCGACAGCGCCTTCTTTGGCGGCCATTGCCTGAACTGCCGCAACCGGGTCTTCCACCAGCATCTCCAGCGGAATAGTGCCGTCGGCGATCCGGTTGACAAAGGAGGTATTCGCGCCGTTTTCCAGCAGGCGGCGGACCAGATAAGCCAGCAGGGTTTCATGGGTACCAACCGGTGCATACACGCGGCACGGCCGGTTCAGTTTGCCGTCCGCCACTTTGCCGACCACCTGCTCATACAGCGGTTCACCCATGCCGTGCAGACACTGGAACTCATACTGACCGGGATAATAGTTATTGCCCGCCAGTTGGTAGATCGCGGATAAGGTGTGGGCGTTGTGGGTGGCAAACTGCGGATAAATCAGATTTGGCACTGACAGCAGTTTACGGGCACAGGCGAGGTAAGAGATATCCGTATAAACTTTGCGGGTATACACCGGATAGCCTTCCAGCCCGTCGACCTGGGCGCGTTTGACTTCGCTGTCCCAGTAAGCGCCTTTTACCAGACGGATCATCAGACGGCGCTGACTGCGCGATGCCAGGTCAATCAGATAATCCACCACCACCGGGCAGCGTTTCTGATAGGCCTGGATAACAAAACCAATGCCGTTCCAGCCCGCCAGTTGCGGGTCAAAACAGAGTTTTTCCAGTAAATCGAGGGAGATTTCCAGGCGGTCAGCTTCTTCCGCATCAATATTGATTCCGATATCGTACTGACGCGCCATCACCACCAGGTCACGCAGGATCGGATAAAGTTCGGACATCACGCGGTCATACTGCGCTCGGCTGTAGCGCGGGTGCAGGGCAGACAGTTTGATGGAGATGCCCGGCCCTTCATAAATACCGCGTCCGGCGGAGGCTTTGCCGATGGCGTGGATAGCCTGCTGATAAGAGACCAGATAGGCCTGTGCATCTGCGGCCGTCAGTGCGGCCTCGCCCAGCATATCGTAAGAATAGCGGAAGCCTTTGGCTTCATTTTTACGGGCGTTTGCCAGCGCACGGGCGATGGTTTCACCGGTAACAAACTGCTCGCCCATCAGGCGCATTGCCATATCCACACCTTTGCGCACCAGCGGTTCACCGCTTTTGCCGAGGATACGGTTCAGTGAGCGGCTCAGTCCCGCTTCATTATGCGTGGCAACCAGCTTACCGGTGAACAGCAGCCCCCAGGTGGCGGCATTGACAAACATGGATTTGCTCTGGCCGAGGTGAGAATTCCAGTCACCGTGGCTGATTTTATCGCGGATCAGCACATCACGGGTGGCTTTATCAGGAATACGCAGCAGTGCTTCTGCCAGGCACATCAGCGCGATCCCCTCCTGGGAGGAGAGGGAGAATTCCTGAAGCAGTCCCTGTACCAGTCCGGCGCGTCCGCTGCTGTTTTTCTGATTACGCAGCTTTTCTGCCAGACCGTAAGCCAGTTTATGCGTGGCCTGTGCGGCATCCGGGGAGAGTTGCGCCTGCGGCAGCAGCATAGCGACCGCTTCCGGCTCCGGAATACGGTACGCGGATGTGATAGCTGCGCGGGTCACGGATTGCGGCAGGATATCACCGGCAAATTCCAGAAACGGCTGGCAGCTGACCGGCGGCTCAGCCGGTACTGTTTCATCTTCCTGTGCGGAAGGTGCTCCGGCAGCAGGCAGTGTGCCGTCCGGCAGAGAATCGAGCTGAGTCAGGTAATCAAAAATAGCCTGTCTGATCAGCCAGTGCGGCGTGCGATCAATTTTTTGCGCTGCGGCTTTGATCCGCTCACGGGTTTCATCATCCAGTCTGACGCCCATTGTGGTACTCACCATGTTCACTCCTCATAAACGGCAACAGGTCATGCGTTGCACATTAATATCTATGAGGTTGCAACTTTGTGCAACATTGTTAAATAAAGAGATGTGTAAAGTGTGAATAATGTCGCTGTTTTATACTGATCTGAGAAAATGATTAAGAAATAAACCGTATTGGTTAAAATAAAATCATTATATAACAATAGTATATTGTCAGTTTTAGGGCGTATAATGATTAAATCAGGTGATTAACCGCATCACTTTCTGATGACATATCCCGTGATAAAAATCACAAATCTTCACTTTAGTATCGTTAATTAATTGTTGTTTTATTGTTGTTGTCGTTACTATCGGGCTGAACACAACTCATCACAGATTTAACAAATAATGATAATTGACGGGGCATTGTCTGTGCAGACCAGGGATGGCTGAGGCGATGTGCAACACAGTAACACCGGTGTGACGCGCATCCTGTACAGCGATTGGTACACGCAATGCTGATACGTGACGGACTATAAATTCAGTACAGGAACTTAATTATGACAATGACGCTGACCACGCCGCTGATTGTGACATTTATTGTCTATATCGCCGGGATGCTGTTCATCGGCTATATGGCCTACCGCTCCACCAATAACTTCGACGACTATATTCTCGGCGGCCGCCGGATGGGCAGTTTTGTGACTGCATTATCCGCCGGTGCATCCGACATGAGCGGCTGGCTGCTGATGGGATTACCGGGTGTGGTTTTCTTCTCCGGTATTTCCGAATCCTGGATTGCTATCGGTCTGTGTATCGGTGCCTGGCTTAACTGGCGGATTGTTGCCGGTCGTCTGCGCCTTCAGACGGAAGTCAACCATGCGCTGACGCTGCCGGATTACTTCACGCAGCGTTTTGAGGATAAAAGCCGTGTTCTGCGGATTGTCTCCGCAGCCGTGATCCTGATTTTCTTCACTATTTACTGTGCTTCCGGCATCGTGGCCGGTGGTCTGCTGTTTGAAAGCACCTTCGGTATCAGTTATGAAAAAGCCATGTGGCTCGGGGCTGGGGCAACTATCGCTTATACCTTCCTCGGCGGGTTCCTGGCGGTAAGCTGGACAGATACCGTGCAGGCGACACTGATGATTTTCGCCCTGATCCTGACACCGGTTATGGTGATTGTGTCTGTCGGCGGGTTTGATACAGCGCTGGCAATTATCGAAGCGAAAAGCCCTGCGTATGTGGATATGTTCCGCGGGCTGGATATTGTCGCGATTATCTCCCTGCTGGGCTGGGGACTGGGCTATTTCGGGCAGCCGCATATCCTGGCGCGTTTTATGGCGGCGGATTCTCATCACACCATCCGCAGTGCACGCCGTATCAGTATGACCTGGATGATCCTTTGCCTTGCGGGAACCATTTGTGTCGGTTTCTTCGGTATTGCCTTCTTCCAGCAAAACCCGGAACTGGCGGGCTCGGTGACTGAAAACCGTGAGCGGATTTTCATGAGCCTGACCTCTATCTTATTTAATCCGTGGATTGCCGGTATTCTGCTCTCTGCCATCCTGGCAGCGGTCATGAGTACCCTGAGCTGTCAGTTGCTGGTCAGTGCCAGTGCCCTGACGGAAGATATCTACAAACCGTTTTTCCGTAAGAATGCCTCACAGAAAGAGATGGTGCTGGTCGGGCGCATTATGGTGCTGGTGATTGCGGCGATCGCTATCTACATTGCGATGGATAAAAACAACAAAGTGCTGGGGCTGGTCAGTAACGCATGGGCCGGGTTCGGCGCAGCATTCGGGCCGGTTATCCTGTTCTCTGTTATCTGGAAGCGGATGACCCGTAACGGCGCACTGGCGGGGATGTTTACCGGCGCGGTGACGGTTCTTATCTGGATAGAATATAAGTGGTTTAATTTATATGAAATTATTCCGGGCTTTATTCTGGCCGGTATTGCGATTGTGGTGGTCAGCCTGGCAGGCCGTGAACCGGACAAATCAGTTCAGGGACGTTTCACTGAGGCGGAAGACCGTTACCTCGGACGGACTGAGTAACAGAGTATAAAAATAAAAATCCCGGGTTATCCCGGGATTTTTTGTCCGTTACTTTTGTGCCTGTGCAAGGCGGTGCTTTCTGACATTCCGGTAACCGACTGCCAGCAGGATGAACCATAACGGCGTGGCAAGCAGCGCCTGGCGGGTATCGGTCTCCAGTGTCAGCAGCACAATCACAAAGGCAAAGAAGGACAGACACACCCACGGGATCCAACTGCCGAACGGCACTTTATAGACTGATGCAGCATGCAGCTCAGGACGACGGCGGCGGAACATAATGTAGCTGTACAGGATCATGCTCCAGATAAACATAAACAGGATAGCGGATACTGTTGTTACCAGGGTAAACACATGCATCACATCAGGGATAAAGTAGAGCAGAATCACCCCGACAGACAAACAGATGCAGGTGAAAATCAGTCCGGTGGCCGGTACTGCCTGTTTTGACAGACGGCAGAATTGTTTTGGTGCGCTGCCTTGTTTGGCTAACCCGAACAGCATCCGGCTGGTGGAGAACACACCGCTGTTTGCAGAGGACGCTGCGGCTGTCAGCACCACAAAGTTCACCAGACTCGCTGCCGCCGGAACGCCGATCATAACAAACAGTTCCACGAACGGGCTTTTATCTGCCGGAATGAAGCGCCACGGCGTGACAGACATAATAATAATCAGCGCCAGCACATAAAATGCAATAATCCGGAACGGAATGGCATTAATGGCCCGCGGCAGGGATTTCACCGGGTCACGGGTTTCCGCTGCGGCAGTACCCACCAGCTCGATACCGACAAAGGCAAAAATGGCTATCTGGAACCCGGCAAAGAATCCGATTATCCCTTTCGGGAACATACCTCCGTCGGACCAGATATTGGATAACGCCGCCTCATGTCCTTCCGGTGAAACAAAATGTGTGCCGATAAGAATGCCGCCGATAATAACCAGTGCCACAATCGCGACAATTTTTATCATGGAAAACCAGAATTCCATTTCGCCGAATAATTTCACTGTTGCCAGGTTCAGGGACAGTAACAGCAAAATACAGAGCAGCGAGCTGACCCAGCGCGGAAAATCCGGTGCCCAGTGCATGATATAGCCGGTAATAGCCACCACATCGGCAATACCGGTTATTACCCAGCAGAACCAGTACGTCCAGCCGACAAAAAAACCGGCCCACGGGCCAATCAGGTCACAGGCAAAATCACTGAACGATTTATAATTCAGGTTTGACAGCAGGATCTCGCCCATTGCCCGCATGACAAAGAATAAGACAAACCCGATGATTATATAGACAAATAATACCGAAGGGCCTGCCAGTGAAATCGTTTTACCGGAGCCCATAAATAACCCGGTGCCGATTGCCCCGCTGATGGAAATCAGCTGAATATGCCGGTTGGTTAAACTGCGTTTGAGTTCGCCGCGTGGCGGCGTGGCAGGCGTTTTTTCGTCCATAAACAAATCCGTTAAGCTAAAAAATAACCATTATTTTTATTCATTCAAAAATGGTGCTGTAAGCGAATAGTGTGACACATTTCTCAGAATGAGTAACGCGAAATTTTCCGTTAAATTCATGGGGTTGGTGTTATATATAGGCTGACGGCTATTGTTTCGCATTAGTTTTTTTATGGGTGAAAATAATGTCACGCTGGTTTACGAAACATCAGGAAAGGACATTTTTTGCAGTAACATTAATAAGAAAACCCAAACCGGCGGTAACGGGTCAGAATAGTATATTTTGGGGATTTTCCGGTTATACTGGTGATATATCACAGGGGATTTTTTTATTGCGGAATGGTATTTATGGACAAAAAAACACAGGGAACGACGATGAATTACCAGATTGTTCCTTTTTGGATCTATTCAGGAAGAGTTGCCTTTTTTATATTACTTGCGGTGCTTACCGGTTTTTGGGGCATGAATGCGTTTCTGCTTTATTTGTTATTTCACGGAATTGTCTGGCAACTGGTGGTTTCTCTCCGTTTACATACATTAAAAGAGAAGGGACTGGTTTCCCGCAGCCATGATATCAGCCACTGGATAGTGTATGTTTACAGCATACCGGTGAAAGAAGAGCGGGCGATTTTAAAAAATCCGTGTTTTGCACTTGAACAAAATATGAAGGATTTTTTCTTCCGCCTGCTGTTACTGAAAGGTATCACTCAACTGGGTTTTATTGCGCTGTTACTGGTTCAGTATATCCGGACAGATGCGGATATTTTCAGCCTGACCACACTGTTTGCGGGATTATCCGCCGTTATTATAGCCGTCATGCTTTACCGGACCGGTCTGCTTATCCGTGCATTATCAGCTAATGCGTTTTATACGGAAAAACTGCAGTCAGAAAGTGGTTCTTTCTGGTATCAGCTCTGTTTTATTTCACATGGCTCAGTGAAAACGGCAGGGCTGGATAAATTACTGGCAATATAAAACGATCCCCGCAGTGCATATTATCTGCGGGGAATTTTCCGGACTGGTATTATTCAGATGGCGGAATCGCAGGTTATTTTTTGGCAATCACCTTATCAGCGCGCGGCTCGACGGTAATGGAATGCTCAACCTAAAAAGATTTTTACGGATTAATCTGACAAGGGCTGTC
The DNA here is from genome assembly GCF_019243775.1 of Morganella morganii. Lineage (NCBI taxonomy): Bacteria > Pseudomonadati > Pseudomonadota > Gammaproteobacteria > Enterobacterales > Morganellaceae > Morganella > Morganella morganii. The sequence goes on along the minus strand of NZ_CP069157.1, from coordinate 2,209,523 downwards.
ATAACAGGTTCATGCAGGATAACAGGGAATGTTCAGATAACATTATAATCTGACACTCCCTGTTATATATACCTAACCGGCAGGGATGATGTTTTTTTTCTTTGTCAGAAATTTACGTGCTATACGCCACACGAAAATATTACCGGATAATACAATATTCAGACGGAATTTGTTTTTTCCCGGTTTTCTGATTAATGTAAAATCAGATTTATGGTAGCTGAAGTCTTTGATATAAGACTTTAAATCCGGGTAAAGACCGGTAGCCAGCATGTTCCACATAAACTGAATCTGCAGGCTTAATACTTTAGCGCGGACTTTACTGAAAACGGATGATTTATCCGGTTTATTATACGTCTCAGCGATGTAAGAAAGAATTTTTTTCCAGGCATCCAGGTCACTGATGTAATCCGCCTTCTTCCATTTTTTATTCATCAGTGATTCACTGTGATAAATATAATTGTATAAATACTCTTTAATATAGGAAAAGGCGCCTTTGTTCAGACATTCAAGGATAAATAAAACATCTTCACCCACAACCATGGATGAATCAAAAAATAAATTATTCTTATCCAGAAACTCTTTTTTCAGCATTAAACAGCAGATATCAAAATAATCAAAGTTCAGAAAGTCGGTAATAACGGTATCTGTGTTGTCATAGCATACTGACTGTGTAATATGGCCGTCGGAATGTATTTTTCTGAATAAACAGTAGGCGAAATCCCGGTCATCCTGTGTGACTTTACTCACCAGTGTCCGGATAAAGTCCGGTTCATAAGTGTCATCGCTGTCCAGAAAGCAGATATAGCATCCGGAGGCCGCTTTAATACCTTCATTACGTGCGGATGAAACGCCGCCGTTCTGTTTCCGGATATACCGGATGTGATCGTGGCTGCTCATATACTCCCGGCAGACGGCGGCGGTATTATCTGACGAACCATCATCAATAATGACTATTTCGACCGACGGCCAGGTCTGTTTTATCACACTGTCCAGAGCGCGGCCGATGAATTTTTCAGCATTGTATGCCGGAATGATGACCGAGACTAAAGCGTTGCTGCTCATATAATCGACTCTTAGCATATTGCTGGTTATTCAGTCACAGGATTTTTATATGTCTGATACTGATGTAAAAATGACGCCTGCAACGAAATAAACCATTTCCGTTCTGTCCTGTCAATCTTTAATGGCGGGGACAGCATACCGGAAGTGACAGACCGGTATACTGCGTCCGGTTTGCCCGGCATTTTATAACTGAACAGTATGCGGCTGCTTACTTATTCTTGTTGAAATAAGATGAAAACGGAATCGCATAACCGTCAGTTGAAAGGATCCGATCATGCTGTTTATCCGGTTCCGCAATCGACTGGTCTAATGAATAACCAAGCAGTTCAGATAAAATATATTTGTTCATTAATCCGCTGATCCAGCCATCCTGATTGCGGTATTTTTCAATAAATTCACAGCCATAAGACGGATTCCCTGATTTATATAAAAACGGAATCAGGAATTGATCCGCGCCTTTGGAAAAACCGTGGCCTTTACCGACAATTTCTCCGTGATCGGAGGTGTAGATGAAAATATAGTCATCGGTTACTGATTCAACTTCATCATAAAGACGGCCAATCACATTATCGGTGTGACGAATGGTCAGATCATAGTCACCGGCGTCATTCAGCTGCTGCTTTTCTGTTTCTGTATAATTTGTATAAGGCATGTGGTTGCCCCATAAATGCAGAATAATAAATTTGTATTCATCTGGCTCGGCCAGCGCCTGCTTTAATAACTCAGGCAGTTTCATGTCATTGTTTTCTTCCACAATAACAGTATTATTCCGCCGGGCAAGATAGCCATATTTTGAACCGTTAACGCCGACCAGAGACTGAGCGCCCAGCCAGTAAGTTTTGTATCCCTGATCCTGTGCTATTTCAATAACCGATTTCTGACGGAATAAATTTTCTTCGCTTTCCGGTGTGTAAAATGAAAGTGACAATGAAATGGAATCCCGTGTTATCGGGGAGGATGAATGCACTTTGTCTGTCACGCAGGCCTTGTCACCCTGAAAAATGCGTTCCATTTCCGGTGTTGTTTCTTTGGAATACCCGTAGATATGATATCTGGACGGAGATGATGATTCTCCGATGATAAAGATGATGAGTTTATTCTGTGGTTTTCCGGCAGACGCCAGCACCCGGTTTGGTTTCCGGTCAGGATAATTCTCCGTATACTTGTCATGGCTGAGAGCAACGGAGGAAACATACATAATATTTCCGGCGACAACAGGAAATTTCTCGCGGAGATACGTCCCCAGTTCATAAGGGTCTTCGCTGAAATTAATGGATAAATTACGGTATTCCGGGATGACTTCACGGAGCAGGGAAATCATCAGAAAGCCGAAAATGAACACCGGTGATAATGTAAACCAGCGGGGAAGGCGGAGTCTTTTTCTCCGGAAGCAGATAAAAATTAATACGCTTATGCACAGGGCAGGCAATATGATGGAATATAAATAGTGCCCCAGCATCAGTGTTGCTTCAGAATTATTTGTTTCCAGTGCTGAATAGAGAACACCGGCAGAAATTCGTTCGTGGAATTCGGTGAAATAACCGACTTCCAGTGAAAAAATCAGTGTAATAATAAATCCTGCAACGGCAGGCAGCCAGTGTTTACAGTTCAGAAGAATAATGGTGCATAAAACCAAAAACAGGGTGGCTAAATGCGGGCCGGTTGAATCACGCTGATACAAGAATGTATTGGTGAGATAACTCAACAGTATGGCAGCGACAAATAACAGCGGGTATTTATATTTTTTCAGCATCAGGTCAAAGATCAATATTCTGAATAGGATTAAGTTTTTTCAGCACTAAATGCTAAAGGATATTTGGCGGGAATACAATGGCTGTAAGAATAGTGTTCTTCATATTTTATTAATCAAATAATTCATTATTAAAATCTTCCATAAGAAATTTATGTTGTCAGTATCATAAAGGGAAGTTATTGATGTTTTTTTATATCACCCGGCTGGATTAGAACAGTTTAAAGTGTTATAGCGAAACTGGTCATTAAACTTATTCCTGCTGCAAAAAGGCTAAATTCAGGTTGTTTTCCCGGAAATTATCGCCGATCCTTTCTGCTATCACGCACTGACGCCGGCCGGAATACGGGCTATTCAGTCAGGGCAGCCAACCGAAGGAGGTATTATGTGGAATATACACCCGACACGCAGCCGCTATGCATTACTGGCTCAGTATCTGTCGCCGCTGGATGCCAGGATTGAAGCCGGATTGCTGGAATCCGAAGGGATTGAGGTGATGCTGCTGGATGAAAATATTGTCTGGAATAACCAGATGTATGCTCAGGCTGTCGGCGGTGTGAAGCTGCTGGTTAATCAGGACGAGTTAACCAGAGCACAGGAGATTCTGGCGGATTATCATCACGGAGATTTCGGAATTAATGAGGAAGGGGAACCGGCGGCAGCGGATCCGGAACCGGTGACTGAAAACAGTACAGAAGATTATGTCAATATAGGGTTTGTGTTTCTTATTTTTCTGACGCTCGGCCTCGCTATTCCATTTAAAGCGCTGCATCATCGTTTTAAAGAGAAAGCAAAATAATGTCCGGATGACGGGAAACCCGCCATCCGGCAGAAACATCAGTGGTCGACAAACACAAACTTCAGCACAAACAGCAGGGCAACCAGAATCACACACGGATTCAGCTCTTTCCAGCGCCCGGTCCCCAGCTTCATCACAGAGTAAGAGATAAAACCAAGCGCAATACCGTCTGTGATGGAGAAACTGAACGGCATCATAATCGCGGTGATAAAGGCCGGTACTGCATCAGTCAGGTCATTCCAGTTGACCCGTGCCAGGCTCGATGTCATCAGCACCCCGACATAAATCAGCGCACCGGCGACCGCATAGGCAGGCACCATTCCGGCCAGCGGGGAGAGGAAAATCACCAGCAGGAACAGGATCCCGACCACCACGGCGGTCAGCCCTGTCCGGCCGCCGACAGAAACCCCCGAGGTACTTTCAATATACGCGGTGACAGATGATGTGCCGATAAAGCCGCCGATCACGGAGCTGACACTATCCACATACAAGGCTTTCTGCATATTCGGGAATTTACCGTCTTTATCTGCCAGCCCGGCTTTATCGGTTACCCCGATAAGGGTACCTGATGAGTCAAACAGGTTAACCAGCATAAACGAGAAAATAATCCCTGACAGCCCGATATTAAAGGCACCGGCCACATCCACTTTGCCCAGCACGCTGGTAACATCCGGCGGCATGGAGAAAACACCGTTGTAGGTGACATCCCCCAGCCCCCAGCCAATCAGCGTGGTGACCACAATGGAGATCAGCACCGCTGCGTGAATACGGCGGGAGGCCAGAATGGTGATAATAAAAAAGCCCAGTGCGCCGAGCCAGACGGAATGGGAGGTCAGATCTCCCATGGAAACCAGCGTGGCCGGATTCGCCACAACCAGGCCGATATTTTTCAGCCCCATCATAGCGATAAACAGCCCGATACCACTGGTGATCCCCACCCGCAGACTCAGCGGGATATTGGCTATCATCCAGTAGCGGATGCGGAAGACCGTCAGCAGCAGCATGCCGAGTGCACCCCAGAAGATAGCCCCCATCCCTATTTGCCAGGAGTAACCCATGGCGCTGACCACACCGAAAGCAAAAAAGGCGTTCAGCCCCATTGCCGGTGCCAGTGCGACCGGCAGATTTGCCAGACAACCCATCAGAATACAGCCGAATGCCGCAATCAGACAGGTGGTGACGAAGACAGCCTGTGTATCCATCCCGGCAGCGCCGAGGATTTGCGGGTTAACAAAAATGATATACACCATAGTAAGAAAGGTGGTTATACCGGCGATAACTTCGGTTCGTGCCGTGGTACCGTGTGCCTGTAAACGGAATAAACGTCCCAGTACACCTGTTTCCCGGATGGTTTCCGGTGTTTGACTATCCATTTTATGCTCCTGTCTCCCGGGGAAAAGATAACTGGTCTGATAAATGCATAATCAATGCCAGCATCGTAATGACATTCCGTGAGAAACCGTAATCATCCGGTTGTGCCGCAATAATTTGTAACAGTTGCGGCGGGGATCACCTTTATTCCGGTACACCTCACAGGACAGAGAGAACACCGCGAATTCACATTATCAATGTGAGAGAAAAACAGGGGGCAGTGATGAACAGTGAGAAAAATAAGCGCACCTGCACGCGCAGCCGCGAAGAAATGACAACACTCCTCGCCGTGGCCCGCAGTGAGGCACCGGCGGATTATCGTATTGATAATGTCCGGATTCTGGATCTGATTAACGGTGGTGAATTTCCGGGCCCGGTGGTGATAAGCGGAAATGCGATTGCCGGTGTCGGTACGGTGTATAAGGATGCACCGGCGCATCAGGTTATCGACGGTAAAAATGCGGTGGTCGTACCCGGATTTATTGACGCACATCTGCATATTGAATCCAGCATGATGACCCCGGTCACCTTTGAGAGTGCCACGCTGCCGCTGGGAGTCACGACCATTGTGTGTGATCCGCATGAAATCGTGAACGTCATGGGAGAAGAGGGGATTGAGTGGTTTCTGCGCTGCGCGGAACAGGCACAGCAGAATCAGTTTGTTCAGGTGAGTTCCTGTGTGCCGGCATTACCGGGCAGTGATGTGAACGGCGCAGATTTCCCGCTGGCAGAGATGCTGAAATACAAGGATCATCCCCATGTGCCGGGACTGGCGGAGATGATGAATTTCCCGGCGGTGATTGCCGGTGAGGCGGAAACGCTGGATAAACTGGATGCATTCCGCGGTATGACGCTGGATGGTCACTGCCCGATGGTCACCGGGAAAGACCTCAACGGCTATATTGCCGGGGGGATTGAAAACTGCCACGAATCGCACCGTTATGAGGAAGGGCTGGAAAAACTGGCGCTGGGAATGGCGCTGATGATCCGCGAAGGGTCGGCGGCACGGAATCTGGATGCGCTGGCACCGCTTATCACGGCGATGAGCAGCCCGCAGTGTCTGTTATGCACTGATGACCGCAATCCCTGGGAAATCATTCACGAGGGGCATATGAATGCGCTGGTGTATCGTCTGATTAACCAGCATCAGATTCCGGTACATATTGCTTACCGTGTTGCCAGCTGGTCCGCGGCCCGGCATTTCGGGCTGAAAAACCTCGGGCTGGTGGCGCCGGGGAAACAGGCGGACCTGGTTCTGCTGCGGGATGAGAAAACGGTCGATATTCAGGCGGTTATGTGCGGCGGCCGCTGGGTGGATAAAGCGGCGCTGCTGCGTGAGCGGGAGGCTAAACAGGCAGCATCACGTCCGCCAATGCAGAATACTGTCCGCCGTCAGGCCGTGACAGCGCAGTCTCTTGCTTTTGTGCCGGTTGCCGGTCATGAATACCGCGCGATCAGTGTGATCCCGAATGAGCTGATCACCTGTGAGCAGCGGGTCAGCTGGGACGGACTCCGCTATGACCGTGATAATATCTGCTCGCTTGCGGTGATTGAGCGCTATGGCCGCCAGACACCACCGGCAACCGCATTGCTGCACAATTTCGGTCTGACGCGCGGGGCCCTGGCGTCAACGGTCAGCCACGACAGCCATAATATTGTTGTCGCCGGTATTGATCCGATGGATATGGCGCTGGCGGTGAATCAGCTGATTGCCGGTGGCGGCGGGATGTGTGTGGTTGCGGACGGCCGGGTGCTGAGCCATGCGACACTGCCGATTGCCGGGCTGATGAGTGATAAAACGGCGGATGAAATCGCCGCTGAAATTGAGTCGCTGAAAGCGGCCTGCCGCGACTGCGGGGTGATGCTGGATGAGCCGTTTATTCAGATGGCATTCCTGTCGCTGCCGGTGATCCCGACACTGAAACTCACCAGTCTCGGGTTATATGATGTGAATAAATTTGTTTTTACACACAGTGAATTAACGGCATAAACAGAAAAGGACAGGGACGTTTTGTCTCTGTCCTTAGTCACTATTCACTGCAGCAAAAACTACAGCACGCGGCTGAGAAACGCGGCGGTACGCGGGTTCTGAGGATGATTAAAAATCTGCTCCGGTGTGCCGGACTCCTGAATAATCCCCTGATCGATAAAAAAGACACGGTCTGCCACTTCGCGGGCAAAATTCATCTCATGGGTCACAATCACCATTGTCATGCCTTCATGAGCCAGGGCTTTCATCACATTCAGTACTTCACCGACCAGCTCCGGGTCGAGCGCGGAAGTCGGTTCATCAAACAGCAGCACCGTCGGATCCATCGCCAGGGCACGGGCAATAGCTACGCGCTGCTGCTGACCGCCGGATAAACTCTCCGGCCAGGCATCAATTTTGTCCGGCAGACCGACTTTTTCCAGTAACCGCTCCGCTTTAAGCAGAGCATCGGCTTTTTTCAGTCCGGACACCATCAGCGGCGCCATGGTAATGTTATCCAGCACCGTCATATGCGGAAACAGATTGAAGCGCTGGAATACCATACCGGTATGTTCGCGCATTTTGTTCAGATCTGTTTTCGGATCACACACATCGGTGCCGTTTACCACAATCTCACCGGAATCCGGGCGTTCCAGAGCATTCAGGCAGCGCAGAAAGGTGCTTTTTCCGGAGCCGGACGGCCCTATCACACAGACAACTTCCTGCGGACGGATATCGCAGCTGATGCCGCGCAGCACATGGGTATTGCCGAATTTTTTCTGTAAATTATTAACGTGAATCACTTCTGCTCAACCTTCTTTCGGTGTATTGAACCAGCTGCGCCAGCAGGAATGTCAGCATCCAGTAAATAACGGAGATGACCAGGTATGGCTCCCAGTAAGTAGCATATGCGCCGGATACTGTCCGCGCGGCATATGCCAGGTCGGCAAGGCCGATAGCAGAGGCCAGGGAGGAATCTTTGACAATCGCGATCGCATTGTTACCCAGCGGCGGCAGAATACGACGGAAAGCCTGCGGCAGGATCACCTTACGCATGGTTTTTCCCCAGCTCATGCCCAGTGCGCGGGAGGCTTCTGTCTGACCGCGATCGACGGACTGAATCCCGGCGCGGAAAATCTCGGAAACATACGCCCCGGCATTGAGTGTGATAGCAACAATACAGGAGAGAAATGCGCCGTATTCGGAACGCAGCATTCTGGCCGTATCAGAGGTAATAATACCGCTGGTGACCATCAGGCCGTCACGCGGGTTGATAAACAGCGGCACCAGTGCGAAGTGAACCACCATGATCTGCACAAACAGCGGCGTGCCACGAAATGCACTGACATAAAACCGCACCGGATACTGCACAAAGAACAGCAGCAGCCATTTTGCCGGGCCGCGTTCGGCACGGGCTGTCCGGCCGAGGCCGAGCGTCAGTCCCCAGAGAGTCCCCAGGATGACACAGATAATGGTACATTTTATTGTCATCAGTGCCCCGTCCATAAATAACGGAGCGTATTCTTCTATAATTTCCCAGCGGAAAGCTGACATAACATCCATCCTGAAAAAACAGATCAAACCCGCCGCAGAAGCGGGTTTTTAATCAGATAAATAATGAATTACTGCGCGGGCAGGGAAGGTACGTCGTTATCGAACCATTTCTGATAGATTTTGGCGTAAGTACCGTCGGCAATAATTTTTGCCAGACCACGGTTAATTTTTTCCTGTAATTCCGTATTACCTTTAGCGACGGCAATGCCGAAATACTGTTTTTCAAAATGATTGTCGTAAATCAGTTTAAATTTCTTGTCCGGATGGGTTTTAATATAAAACTTCACCACACCGACATCACCGACCGCCGCATCCACGCCGTCTTCATATAATTCCTGTAACAGCAGCGGAGTATTATCAAAGCGTTTGATGGCGGTGCTGGTTTTGCCGAGCACATCAGAAACCACAATATCCCCGGTGCTGGAGTTCACCACACCGACATTATATTTACTCAGTTCAGATAACGCGCTGATTGGTGAATTTTCATTCACCACAATTGCCTGTTCTGCCGGGAAATACGGGGCGGAGAAATCCACCATCTGTTTGCGTTTATCGGTGATGGTAATACCGGAAATTAAAATATCGCGATCCCCGGCGGACAGTGTGGCGAAAATACCTTCCCACGGCGTGTTGATTAATTTGACGTCAAAATCTTCGGCGGCAGCAACCGCTTTGATAATATCGATATCAAACCCTTCGAGTTGTTTTTCACTGTTTTCAAATTCAAACGGGCGATAGGTACCGCCTGCACCGACCACATAGGTTTCTTTGGCCTGGCTTACCCCGGTGAATGCTAATAATGATAAACAGCCTGCAAAGACTAATTTTTTAAACATGACAACCTCATTTTTATGCGTGATTTTTAATTAAAAATACATAAATATTCATTTAATGGCAATAACTATTTAAAAATAAGCAAGGCAGCAGCAGATGATCAGCCTGCGGAACAAAGCAGGCAGAGTCTTATACGGGAAAGTGAGCAAAACAGAGCGGATGTGGCGAAACGTGCGGAGGTATACGGTTCAGAATACACCGGCTGACATTACCGGTGTGGTGCGTCACGGGTGAACCGCATCATTCCCCAGTAGCTGTTATGTGTTTTTTCTGTCATCTGCCAGCCGGATTGTTCCAGTGCAGGGCGCAGGGCGTGATTGATAATCCGGTGCGCCATGACCAGTACAGCGCCATGTTCCTGTGCATAGTCTGAGAGGATTTGTGCGGCACATTGTGCCCGTCCGCGTACCTGTGCCACAGAGGGAACAGATTTTCCGCCACCCGCCAGCCACAGCAGCCGGAATGCGGTTACCCACCACATCGGCGGCAGTTTTACCGGCATCAGCAGTGCAGGAGAGAACAGGGGAAGTACTGCTTCATGCAGTTCATCAACAATGGCGCGGGGTGTGATCCCGAGAATGGCCAGGGATGCCGTGGTACGAAACAGCGGACTGGCTACCGGGAAATAACGGGACAATTCTTCAGCGGACAGCGATAAAGGCGGAGCGGCCGGCGGGATAATTCCGCCCGCATCATATTCCGCCAGCCAGGCACAGAGGTTGCGCAGGGCCAGCGGTGTTTTTCTGTCCGGCACCGGTTCACCGTGGCGGATCAGCAGAATTTCCTGAATCATCAGGTATAAAAATATTTCAGCACATGGAAGAAAACCGGGGCTGCGAAGCAGAGGGAATCCAGTCTGTCCATCATGCCGCCGTGACCCTCAATCATGGCACCGAAATCTTTGATCCCGCTGTCCCGCTTGATGGCGGACATACACAACCCGCCCGCGAAACCGGCCAGGCAAATCAACAGTGAGAGCAGGAATGCCGCCCACGGGCTGAACGGTGTGGCCCACCACAGTGCCATACCGACACAGCTCGCACTGAGGATCCCGCCGATAAAGCCTTCAACGGTTTTGTTCGGGCTGAGTTTCGGTACAATCGGGCGTTTGCCGAACAGTTTACCGAACACATATTGCAGCACGTCAGAAATCTGAACCACGATCATCAGAAACAGCAGCAGGTTGATATTATCCGTGAAATCCGGAATCGGCAGTACCAGCAGTGCAGGAGCATAACTGAGGCAGTAAACCGCAATCATCACACTCCACTGGATTTTTGCCATGCGCTCCAGGAAGTGGCGGGTGTCGCCGGAGAGCACCATGCGGGTCGGGATAAACAGGAACGCATAGACGGGGATAAAGACCGCCAGCAGGTTATACCACTGAACACCGACCAGCACATACTGTACCGGCAGAATGATAAAGAAGCACCAGAACAGGGCACCGTGGTCGGCGCGGTGTGTCGGCGTCAGAGTGATAAGCTCACGCAGTGCCAGCAGGGACATAAAGGCAAACAGTACCACAGAGCCGATGGGCCCGATGCTGATAGCCACCGCGGCGATAATACACATCAGCCACCAGGCACGGATACGGGCATTCAGGTTACTGATAACAGAGGTGTTTCCCTTAACATGCTTCAGGATCAGGCCGATAACCGTTGCCACCGCCAGGAACCCGAACAGCCCGCTGAAGATCCAGAATAATTCATTATCTTTCATGATGTATTGCCTCTAACGCCTGGCGGGTCCGTACTAAAAAGTCTGCTTTGCTCTCTTCTTCCCCGGCCGGTTCAACCGGAGCACCGAATGTGGCGGTGCAGATAATCGGCACAATCAGCCGTGAGCCTTTCGGCAGAACGCGGTTGAGGTTTTCCAGATAGACCGGCACCAGCACCGCATCCGGGTTATTGCGGGATAAATGCCAGAGCCCGGCTTTGAAATCCTGAATCTTTTCACCGTCGCCGCGTGTGCCTTCCGGGAACAAAATCAGGGAATCTCCGGTATCGAGAACATTCTGCATCACATCCAGCGGATTCTCCGCCGGTGTGGTCTTCTGTAGTTCATCCTCTGTTGCCGGTTCGATTTTTTTACCGCGTGCGATCAGCACCGCACCAAAAATACGTTTGGCAATATAACGGCGGAACCCGGTTTTATCCCAGTAATCCTGCGCCGCCACCGGGTGAACGCGTTTTCGCGCCGCACTGGTCAGGCAGGACCAGATCACCAGTCCGTCAAGGTGACTGGAGTGGTTAGCATAATAAATACAGGGTTTACCTTCCGGCAGCGGGGCGTTCTGCTTTGCGCGGATCCCGGTCAGAAACCGGCATACCGACACCAGCAGCGCCGGGACAATTTTTTGATCCGGCGAAAACGTTTTACGGGTCATCCTTTATTATCCTTACGTAAATCAGCCATCAGTATGCGGGTACGGCGCACGGTGGTCCAGAGTGCGCCGAGGGTAATCACCCACAGTATGATAAGAAACAGCCACTGAGCCTGATACAGCGGGAGAAAACAGGCGGCAACGGCCCCTGCGGTCAGCAGCGCCATCCGGTGCTGTTTGGCCATCGGGCCGGAAAATTTCTGCGGCTGCTCACAACTGCCGCCGAGTACCCGGACATAGGCGGTCATCACTGCCATCAGCGCCGCCGCCCAGCCGAGCTGCGGGGCATAAGCGATAAAACCGGCCAGTCCGTAACCGGCACCGATGAGGATCAGGCTGTCCGAAACGCGATCCGGCAAATCGTTAAATACGGCACCAACAGGGCTGCGCAGGCCGCCTTCGACCGCCACCATACCGTCAAGCAGATTACAGATAAGCCGTCCCTGTACTATCAGTGCGGCCAGCAAAAACAGGATGATACGAAGTGCCGTTATTTCACAGTTCAGGGCACCGTAAAAGGCAGCAGCGGCAAGTAATGCACAGACTGAACTGGCAACAGATATACCGTTCGGGGTTGCACCGCGCTGTTGCAGCAGACGGGCGGCTGAGGTCGCCCAGCGGGTCTGCCGGGCTTTAATCGGACGTCGGTCCCTGATTTCTTCTGATTCCATATCCTTTCCGTTATGTGAAAATTAATCTGTTGATAATATAAGGTTTCGTAACTTATTAATAATAGTGATGCAGCAAAATTGCCAGATATTTCTTTACGCCACGGCCGGTGAGGATAACGGCATATCTTAGCTGAAAAGCTACTAAGGAAAGCTGCCGCCCTTATGGCAGGATAGCAGTATAACCAGGCAGACTATTATTGAGGTGATTATGTCAGAACATGCACGCCGCCCTTTGCGGACAGAAACCCGGCTGACACAGAGCGGCCGTAACCCCGCATCACAGCACGGATTTGTGAATACCCCGGTATACCGCGGCTCGACGGTGGTCTTCCCGACGTATGATGCCCTGATCAACCGCCGGGCGGAATTTCATTACGGTACTGACGGAACACCGACGATCGCGGCACTGGAAAATGCCTGGAGTGAACTGACCGGTGCGGCGGGTACGGTGTTATCCCCGTCCGGGCTGGGGGCGGTGACACTGGCGCTGCTGACCACCCTGAAAAGCGGCGATCATCTGCTGATGACAGATTCCGTTTATCACCCGACCCGGCAGTTATGCGGCGGTTTGCTGGCGAAGATGGGCATTACCACCACCTATTATGATCCGCTGATCGGCGCGGGGATTGAATCGCTGATCCGCCCGGAAACAACGGTGATTTTCCTTGAGTCCCCCGGCTCCCAGACATTTGAGGTGCAGGATGTTCCGGCGATCACCGCCGTGGCGAAACGCCATCATGTGACAACCGTTATTGATAACACCTGGGCGACCCCGCTTTTTTTCCGCGCTCATGAACACGGCTGTGATATCTCCCTGGAAGCCGGTACCAAATACCCCGGAGGTCATTCGGATGTGCTGATGGGGCTGATTTCCGCCAATGCACAGTGGTGGCCGGAACTGCGCAAAACCTATGACCAGATGGCGATGCTGCCCGGTGCTGAGGATTGCTTCCTTGTGCTGCGCGGTCTGCGTACACTGCATATCCGCCTGAAAGAAGCACAGCACCGGGCGCTGAAAGTCGTTGAGTGGCTGCAATCCCGTCCGGAGATCAGCAAAGTACTGCATCCGGCCTTCCCGGAATGTCCGGGGCATGAGATCTGGAAGCGGGATTTCACCGGCTCTTCCGGTCTGTTCTCGGTGGTTCTGAATGCGAAATACACCACAGACGACCTGGCGGCGATGCTCGACGGGCTGGATATTTTCGCGATGGGCTATTCCTGGGGGGGGGATTTGAGAGCCTGATAGTGCCGTTTGACTGCAGCCGTTACCGGACGGTCACTGACTGGCAGCCGGGCGGCCTGACAGTGCGCCTGCAAATCGGACTGGAAGACACGGAGGATTTGATAGCGGATTTAACCGCCGGATTTGCACGGTTGAATGCCGCGCACTGATAAAAAACAAGCCCGGGTTTCCGGGCTTGTTTTCAGAAGAATGACATCAGATATTCGGCAGATAACCGGCGCTTTTGATGAACTCGATGGAGATCACCAGCAGGCCGAACAGGAAGATAAAGATCAGCACACCGTTTCCGCCTGCAACACGGTAAGCACCTGCTTTCGGGTTCTGCCGTACTTTCCACGCTAATAATGACGGCAGGATCAGCGCCAGGAAGGAGAGCGCCATTGCGGCATACGCCAGCGCACCGGTAAAGCTTTTGTAGTACAGGGCGCAAATCAGCGGCAGGGCAAAGGTCAGAATCCCGGTTTGTGTACGGCCGAAGGCGGAATTTTTGCGGCGGAACAGGTCTGCCAGGTAATCAAATAACCCCAGCGCCACACCCAGGAATGAGGTAGCCAGTGCCAGATCCATAAACAGGCTGACCGCGATATCCACGTATTTGTTGGCCACGGTCTCACTGAGTGCCGTCAGTAAGCCGTCAAGGCCGGATTTCTGCGCCAGAATACCAAAGAAAGTATCGGACGGGATCGCGCCGAGCGTGGCAATCTGCCACAGCAGATACGCCACCAGCGGAATGGCACTGCCGGTGAGGAAAATAAAGCGCAGCTTTTTGCTGTCGCCGTTCATGTAATTCACCAGGCTGGGTACACTGCCGTGGAAACCAAAAGAGGTAAACACCAGCGGGATAGCGGAAAGCACCAGTCCGTTCTGAATTGGCATGCTGACAAGGTTGGTCATATTCACATGCGGCATCATGACGGCGAGCATGATGATCAGGAAGATAATTTTACCGGTGAACAGGATACGGTTGATAAAATCAACCGAGTGAGTCCCGACACACACCACCAGGCCGCCGACGAGGGTGAAGATAATGGTCGCGGTACCCGGTGTAACAGATATTTGCCACCAGTTTTGCAGGCTGGCGGAGATCATTTCCCCGGCACCGCCGATATAGGCAGTGGTCAGGGCATACATCAGCAATAACATACTGAAGCCGGTCAGGAGCTGACCCGGTAATCCGAGGTATTGACGGGCGACGCTGCCTAAGCCGGTATCCGGTGAGCTGTACTGATACACTTCAACCATCAGTAAGGCGGTGTAGCTCATGATAGCCCACAGGCCGATCAGAATAACCGCAATGACCGGAAACCCGATCCCCGCAGCCGCCAGGGGCATTGCCAGCATACCGGCACCGATCGTTGTTCCCGCAACAATCAGAACACTGCCGAGTGTACGATTTTTCACCAAAACCTCATGATATTTCAATCAATAATATGTGCGCAAAGCGTAATGAAAAACAGGAAAGGTGTCAAATTTAAATTACGTATATCGTAAATATATCGTTACACTAATGGCGTAAAAAAACCGGATTGCAGATCCGGTCACAAAACAGCTTACAGTTCGATGTCGATGTCACTCAGCGGGTAGCAACTGCAGGGAAGAATTTCACCGTCATTAATAAACGCCACCGGCCGCTGCCGGTAACCGACTTTACCGCGTTTGAGGCGGACACGGCAGGCACCGCAATAGCCTTCACGGCACTGGTATTCCACCGGGACGGATTGTTCGAGTGTATTGAGCAGGTTGTTGTGTTCTTCACTGACATAATGCAGCTGAATACCCTGCATGTTGCCATGCAGGGTGATTTTATAGCGGGGCATCAGAGTTCGAAGTTACTCAGTTCGTCAGTGTTGACTTCAGAGTCAATCTGACCGACCAGATAGGAGCTGACTTCCACTTCCTGTGGTGCCACCTGGACGTTATCAGATACCAGCCAGGCGTTGATCCACGGAATCGGGTTCGAGCGGACTTTGAAAGGCAGCGGCAGACCCACCGCCTGCATGCGGATATTGGTGATATATTCCACATACTGACACAGGATATCTTTGTTCAGACCGATCATTGAGCCGTTGCAGAACAGGTAATCTGCCCACTCTTTTTCCTGCTCCGCCGCACGGACAAACAGGTCGTAGCAATCCTGCTCGCACTCTTTGGCGATTTCCGCCATTTCCGGGTCATCCTGGCCGCTGCGCAGCAGGTTAAGCATATGCTGGGTGCCGGTCAGGTGCAGCGCTTCATCACGGGCGATCAGTTTGATGATTTTCGCATTACCTTCCATCAGTTCGCGCTCGGCAAAGGCGAAAGAGCAGGCGAAACTGACATAGAAACGGATCGCTTCCAGCGCGTTGACGCTCATCAGGCACAGATACAGCTGGCGTTTCAGGGCGCGCAGGGTAACAGTAAAGGTTTTACCGTTTGCGGTATGCGTTCCTTCACCGAACATATGATATTCATTGGTCATACGGATAAGATCATCATAATAGCCGGAAATATCTTCCGCACGTTTGATGATCTCTTCGTTTGCCACGATATCATCGAATACCACCGACGGGTCATTCACGATATTACGGATAATATGCGTGTAAGAACGCGAGTGAATGGTTTCCGAGAAAGACCAGGTTTCCACCCAGGTTTCCAGCTCCGGAATGGAGATCAGCGGCAGCAGCGCCACGTTCGGGCTGCGGCCCTGGATGGAATCCAGCAGGGTCTGGTATTTCAGGTTGCTGATGAAAATATGCTTTTCGTGATCCGGCAGGGCATTGTAGTCGATGCGATCGCGGGATACGTCCACTTCTTCCGGACGCCAGAAGAAGGAGAGCTGTTTTTCAATCAGTGATTCAAAAATCGGGTACTTCTGCTGATCGTAACGGGCGACGTTTACCGGCTGGCCGAAGAACATCGGTTCTTTCAGCTGATCATTATGTACCTGCGAAAATGTTGTATAAGACATTATTTATTCACCTTAAATTTTACACGCGCCGCCTTCACAACCATCATCGTCGGCGATGACCACTTCCTCAGGAAGGTCTTCCTGGGTATCCTCCGCACCATCGCGGGTATTGTGGTAATAAAGTGTTTTCACACCGTATTTATAGGCCAGCAGCAAATCTTTCAGTAACTGGTTCATCGGTACTTTGCCGCTCGGGAACCGGGTCGGATCATAGTTGGTGTTGGACGAAATCGCCTGATCGACAAACTTCTGCATAATCCCCACCAGCTGGAGATAGCCCTCGTTACCCGGCATCTGCCATAACAGTTCATACGCGGATTTCAGGCGCTCATACTCCGGCACGACCTGGCGCAGAATACCGTCTTTCGAGGCTTTAACACTGATATAACCGCGTGGCGGCTCAATGCCGTTGGTGGCATTGGAGATCTGCGAGGATGTCTCTGACGGCATCAGGGCAGACAGGGTGGAGTTACGCAGACCGTGTTTTTTGATCTCTTCGCGCAGGCCTTCCCAGTCATAATGCAGCGGCTCGTTGGTCAGCTGATCCAGGGTTTTCTTGTAAGTATCGATCGGCAGAATGCCCTGTGAATAGGTGGTTTCGTTAAACCACGGGCATGCTCCGTACTCTTTTGCCAGCTCATTGGAGGCTTTCAGCAGGTAATACTGAATAGCTTCAAAGGTGCGGTGAGTCAGGTTATTGGCGCTGCCGTCGGAATAGCGCACACCGTGTTTCGCCAGGTAGTAAGCGAAGTTAATCACCCCGATACCCAGGGTACGGCGGCCCATTGAGCCTTTGCGTGCCGCTTCAATCGGATAATCCTGGTAATCGAGCAGGGCATCCAGGGCACGTACTGCCAGGATAGCCAGTTCTTCCAGCTCATCGAGGTTCTCAATGGCACCCAGGTTAAACGCGGACAGCGTACACAGCGCGATTTCCCCGTTCGGATCATTCATATCGTTAAGCGGTTTGGTCGGCAGGGCGATTTCCAGACACAGGTTGGACTGGCGCACCGGCGCGATAAACGGATCAAACGGGCTGTGAGTGTTGCAGTGATCCACGTTCTGAATATAGATACGGCCGGTCGAGGCACGTTCCTGCATCATCAGGGAGAACAGTTCCACCGCTTTCAGCGTCTGTTTGCGGATAGACGGATCTTTCTCATACTGCTCATAAAGACGCTCGAACGCATCCTGATCGGCGAAGAACGCGTCATATAACCCCGGTACATCGGACGGGCTGAACAGGGTGATATCCTGGCCTTTGATCAGACGTTCATACATCAGTTTGTTGATCTGGACGCCGTAATCGAGGTGGCGGACACGGTTGCCCTCAACGCCACGGTTGTTTTTCAGTACCAGCAGGCTTTCCACTTCCAGATGCCAGATAGGGTAGAACAGCGTCGCCGCACCACCGCGCACGCCGCCCTGAGAACAGGATTTCACGGCGGTCTGGAAATGTTTGTAGAACGGGATACAACCGGTGTGGAATGCCTCACCGCCGCGGATCGGGCTGCCGAGCGCACGGATGCGACCCGCGTTGATACCGATACCGGCACGCTGGGACACATATTTGACAATCGCACCGGAGGTCGCGTTGATGGAGTCCAGGCTGTCGCCGCACTCGATCAGCACACAGGAGCTGAACTGGCGGGTCGGGGTGCGGACACCGGACATAATCGGCGTCGGCAGGGAAATCTTGAAGGTTGACGTGGCGTCATAGAACCGGCGGATATAATCCAGACGGGTCTCTTTCGGATAATGCGAGAACAGACAGGCCGCAACCAGGATATACAGGAATTGTGCACTTTCATACACTTCGCCGGTAACACGGTTCTGAACCAGATATTTCCCTTCCAGCTGTTTGACGGCGGCGTAAGAGAAATTCATATCACGCCAGTGATCGATGAACTCATTCATCTGGTCAAATTCAGCTTCGGTGTAATCGGTTAACAGATTTTCGTCATATTTACCGGCAGCCACCATTTTCTGTACATGGGCATATAACGCCGGCGGCTCAAACTGGCCGTAGGCTTTTTTGCGAAGGTTAAAAATAGCCAGGCGGGCAGACAGATACTGATAATCCGGTGTTTCAGCGGAAATCAGGTCGGCGGCGGCCTTAATCATGGTTTCATGAATATCCGCGGTACGGATCCCGTCGTAGAACTGAATCTGGGAACGTAACTCGACCTGGGAGACAGAGACATTATTCAGACCTTCAGCGGCCCAGGTAATGACGCGGTGGATTTTGTCTAAATCGATACGTTCTTTGTGACCATCACGTTTGGTAACAAGCAGATTCTGGTTCATCAGTTGATATACCCTGTTTTGAAAATGACACCCTGTTGTGATTAACGCGCTGATAACGTGTATCTGCCCGATAAAAAACGATCCCTGAAACAAATGTTCCGGGAAAGTCAATAGCGGGTGCTGAGCGATTTAAACACAAGATGTAGTGTGTCTGTAAAAGATGGGTAACAAGATAATGATAAATGCGCTCAGGATCAAGTGTATAAAATCAGGATCTTTTGTGGATAACTTGAGGATAGTCACCCGCTGACAGAGTGGTAAGCACTGAGATCCCTGACAAAATGAAACTGTGCTTACCTTATTACGCGAAGCGATAATTTTAGAAAAATGCGATTTGTTTGGCGTTTTATTAATCGCCGGAGTAATTAACTTGACACTATAAAATAAAACGGGTATGCAACATATAATTTACATCCACATTGGGTGCCAGCCAGAATTTATCGCTTAACGGGTTGTAATGTAAGCCAATCATGTGCTGCTCGCGCAGACCGGTATTATTCAGCCAGTCAATCAGCTCTGCCGGACGGATAAATTTTTTCGCATCGTGCGTACCGGGCGGTACCATCTTCAGAATATATTCTGCTGCGATAACAGCCATAAACCAGGCTTTCTTGTTGCGGTTAATGGTGGAGAACACCACATCGCCCCCCGGTTTGACCAGACGGGCACAGGAACGCACTACAGACGCAGGATCCGGCACATGCTCAAGCATCTCCATGCAGGTCACCACATCATACCGTTGCGCATGTTTTTCTGCGTGCTGTTCCACTGTTTCCTGCACATAGGTGATATCTGTGCCGCTTTCCAGTGCATGCAGACGCGCAACCTGAAGCGGCTCCGCGCCCATATCCAGCCCGGTGACATCCGCACCTTCCCGCGCCATACTTTCTGCCAGAATTCCGCCACCGCAGCCGACATCCAGCACTTTCTTCCCGAACACACCGTTAACCCGCTGCTGAATATAAGCCAGACGCAGCGGATTGATCCGGTGCAGCGGTTTAAATTCACCCTCAAGATCCCACCAGCGTGAGGCAACATCCTCAAACTTTTTAATTTCCGCAGGATCGACATTGGCTGTCAGCGGGGAAGCTGTGTCATTCATGGTCTCTTTCTCTCTCTTGCTGCGGCAGAACCTGCCGGAATACGCGATGGCGTCAGTATACAATGCCGGGCGCGGATGCGTCAGAAATAAAATACTCTCCCGATTTCTATATCTCCTTTTTTAAACATTGGCGATTTGTGGTATAGTTCCGCACCTTGAATCCGGAGTAATGAGGGATACTGGCTCCATGAGCGACAATGCCAAAGAAATCTTGCCCGTTAACATCGAAGAGGAGCTGAAAAGCTCGTATCTGGATTACGCCATGTCCGTTATTGTCGGACGCGCGCTCCCCGATGTCAGGGATGGTCTGAAACCGGTTCATCGCCGCGTATTATTCGCGATGAAAGAACTGGGTAATGACTGGAACAAAGCCTATAAAAAATCTGCCCGTGTGGTCGGGGATGTGATCGGTAAATATCACCCCCATGGTGACAGTGCTGTGTATGAAACGATTGTCCGCCTGGCTCAGCCGTTCTCAATGCGCTATATGCTGGTGGATGGTCAGGGTAACTTTGGTTCAATCGACGGTGATTCCGCAGCGGCAATGCGTTATACGGAAGTCCGTATGGCGAAAATTGCCCATGAACTGTTAGCCGACATCGACAAAGAAACCGTGGATTTTGTACCGAACTATGACGGTACCGAAATGATCCCGGATGTGATGCCGACCCGCATCCCGAACCTGCTGGTGAATGGTTCATCCGGTATTGCTGTCGGGATGGCAACCAATATTCCGCCGCATAACCTGGGTGAAGTCATTGACGGCTGCCTTGCCTATATTGATGATGAAGATATCAGCATCGAAGGTCTGATGGAGCACATCCCGGGGCCGGACTTCCCGACTGCGGCGATTATCAACGGCCGCCGCGGTATTCTCGATGCTTACCGCACCGGACGCGGCAAAATTCATATCCGTGCCCGCGCTGAAGTGGAAACGGATGAAAAAACCGGCCGCGAAACCATTATCGTTAATGAAATTCCGTATCAGGTGAACAAAGCCCGCCTGATTGAGAAAATCGCCGAGCTGGTTAAAGAGAAACGTCTGGAAGGTATCAGCGCACTGCGTGATGAATCCGATAAAGACGGTATGCGCATTGTGATTGAAGTCAAACGCGATGCGGTCGGTGAAGTAGTACTGAACAACCTTTATCTGCTGACACAGATGCAGACCACGTTTGGTATCAATATGGTTGCCCTGCATCAGGGACAGCCGAAGATCCTCAATCTGAAAGAAATTCTCAGTGCGTTTGTGCGCCACCGCCGTGAAGTGGTGACCCGCCGGACAATCTACGAATTACGTAAAGCCCGTGAACGCGCCCATATCCTCGAAGGTCTGGCGATTGCACTGGCCAATATCGACCCGATTATCGAGCTTATCCGCCGTGCGCCGACGCCTGCGGAAGCAAAAGCCGGGTTACTGGCACAGGCATGGGAACTGGGTACGGTTGCCGCCATGCTGGCCGGTGCCGGTGATGATGCCGCACGTCCGGAAGGCCTGGATGAGCAGTTCGGTATCCGCGATGGTCTGTATCATCTGACCGAAGTTCAGGCTCAGGCGATTCTGGATCTGCGTCTGCAGAAACTGACCGGTCTGGAGCATGAAAAACTGCTCGACGAATACCGCGAGTTACTGGAACTGATTGCCGGTCTGCTGCATATCCTGCAAAGCCCTGAGCGTCTGATGGAAGTCATCCGTGAAGAGCTGGTGGCAGTGAAAGAGCAGTTCAACGATAAGCGCCGTACTGATATCACAGAAAACACAGCGGATATCAACATCGAAGATCTGATCAGTCAGGAAGACGTGGTGGTGACACTGTCCCATCAGGGCTATGTGAAGTATCAGCCGCTGACCGATTATGAAGCCCAGCGCCGCGGCGGGAAAGGTAAATCTGCCGCCCGTATCAAAGAAGAAGACTTTATCGAACGTCTGCTGGTGGCAAACACCCACGACACCATTCTCTGCTTCTCCAACAAAGGGAAGCTGTACTGGCTGAAAGTGTATCAGTTACCGGAAGCCAGCCGTGGTGCGCGCGGTCGTCCGATTATCAACATATTACCGCTGGACCAGGAACAGAACGAGCGTATCACTGCTATTCTGCCGGTCCGTGAATATGAAGAAGGTAAGTTTGTCTTTATGGCGACCGCCAGCGGTACCGTGAAGAAAACCTCCCTGCAGGACTTCAGCCGTCCGCGTAACGCCGGTATTATCGCCGTCAACCTCAATGAGGGTGATGAGCTGATTGGCGTTGACCTGACTGACGGCAGCAACGAAGTGATGCTGTTCTCTGCTGACGGTAAAGTCGTCCGCTTTGCGGAAGATGCTGTCCGTGCCATGGGGCGTACCGCCACCGGCGTGCGCGGTATCCGTCTGGGTGACGACGATGCGGTCGTGTCACTGATTATTCCGCGCGGTGAAGGTGAAATTCTGACGGTCACCGAAAACGGCTACGGTAAGCGGACTGCGGAAGCGGAGTATCCGACCAAATCCCGCGCCACTCAGGGGGTTATCTCCATTAAAGTGAGTGAGCGTAACGGGAAAGTCGTGGGTGCAATCCAGGTCGGTGCGGATGATCAGATTATGATGATCACCGATGCCGGTACTCTGGTCCGCACCCGCGTCTCTGAAGTCAGTATCGTGGGCCGTAATACCCAGGGTGTGACGCTGATCCGTACCGGAGAAGAAGAGAAAGTGGTCGGTCTGCAGCGTGTTGCGGAGCCGGAAGAGGATGAAAATGATTTCTCTGAAGACGGTGAAGTGACGGATGCGGCATCTGATGATAATGCAGAAGAGAATAACGATTAATATCACCGGTTTCCGGTAATATAAAATCAGAAAAACCGATAAAGCAGGAACAATAATATTGTTCCTGCTTTTTATTTACCCCGGGGGTTTTGTAAACATTGCACAGTGGTATATCCTAGACATAACAGTCTGAAACCTCGTGAATATATCAGATTCATTATTGGCGGAGCCCCTTTGAGATACTTTTCATCTTTCCAGACATCACTGAAAATTTCGCGTTACCTGTTCCGGATCGTCGGTGTGATGTTATGGGGGCTGGGGGCGCTGGTGACGGTATTCTATTTACTGAATATCTATAACGGGATGCGCAATGATATCCGCCAGCAATATTATTCCGATTACGATGCCTTATTAGCCTATTTCCGGCAATCCACTGATATGACCCGCGATATCCGTTATATGAATGAACGGTTTGTCGAAAATAAAGAAGTACGGCCGGGAGAGCCCGCAGACCGGACCACCGACGGCTTTTTTATTGATTACCGGGCACTGAATACCAAAGGCGACTGCGCGGCCTTCCGCACCGGCAGCGGCCCGTATATTATTGCATTCAAAGATCTCCTGACGTACTGGCAGAACAATATCGCCGCACCGATGGGGCTGAATCAGGTCTTTCTGGTCGGTTCAAAAACCCTGTGTATGGTGTCATTTCCGATCCGCAACCTTTCCACCAGCAGCGAAACGCTGCGCAGAATGGTCAATGATTACTCTCAGAACTATTTCCGCCTGAAAAGTCAGGGGAAAGAGCGCACTATTTACTGGGCGGCGCCGGGCAGTAATCAGGGAATGGCCAGCCTGTTTGTGATGATGCCGCTGTATTATGACGGGCGTTTTCTGGCACTGATGGGCATTGAGCGTAATCTGCAGCTGGAAAACTTTAACCGCCTGCGCGATTTCCCGGCCAATATGGTGATTATTAATGAGCAGGATGATGTCGTGCTCTCTTATCCGGAAGAAATTAACACACAGAAAAATAAAGACCGTTATCTGGTAGACGATAATTATTTCGGCTATGACGACGAATTCACCCAACTGGTCTTTAAACGCAGGCTCACGCCGTCCCTGCTGAGTGTGGTATATACCACGCCGCTGAGCTCAATCTATGAAAAACTGAAATTTCAGATCCTTAACGGGGCGATTCTTAATCTGATCTCCGCCATTATTATCGGGTTGTTTACCTGGCTGCTGGAACGGCGGATATTTATGCCGGCCGAAAACAGCGCAATGCGTCTGGAGGAGCACGAGCAGTTCAACCATAAAATTGTGGCCTCCGCACCGGTCGGGATTTGCATTCTGCGCACACTCGACGGTACGGCACTGCTGAGTAATGAGCTGGCTCATAATTACTGGCGTATGCTTTCGTTTGAGGATCGCAACCGTATCGGCCTGCTGATAAAAGATAAACGGCAGGGAATGGAAGATATGGTGACCCGTAACGGAGGGCACCTTCAGGTCAGTTTTGTGCATTCCCGTTACCAGAACGAGGAAGTGGCGATTTGTGTGCTGGTGGATATCAGCGCACGTGTGCAGCTGGAAAGCTCGTTACAGGATGCGGCACAGGCGGCAGAGCAGGCTAACCAGTCGAAATCCATGTTCCTTGCCACGGTCAGTCATGAGCTGCGCACGCCGCTGTACGGTATTATCGGTAACCTGGAGCTGTTACAGTCCATGGCACATTCGCGGGATGCCCAGCGCCTGCTCGGCACGATGAATAACTCCTCCTCATTATTGCTGAAAATTATCAGTGATATTCTCGACTTCTCCAAAATTGAATCCAAACAGCTGAAAATTGAGCCGAGAGAGTTTAACTTCCGCGAACATATTCATTTTGTGGTGGCAAACTACCTGCCGCTGGTGGCGAAAAAACACCTTTCACTGTACTGCTTTATTGAAAAAGATGTGCCGGAGCTGGTCTGTAATGATCCGGTGCGGATGCAGCAGGTGATCGCCAACCTGTTTAATAATGCGATTAAATACACGCATGTCGGGATGGTGTGCATTCATGTCTATGTCTGCGGCGAATATCTGCATGTGGATATTCAGGATACCGGCGGCGGTATCAGTGAGGATGAACTGCGCCAGTTATTCGACCCGTTCTATCAGATTATGCCGAACACGGACAGCCCGTCGCAGGGTACCGGGCTGGGGCTGCCTATCTGTGAAAAGCTGATTTCACTGATGGACGGCGACATGATGGTGGAATCACAGAAAGAGGTCGGCAGTCTGTTCGGGATCCGCTTCCCGTGCTATACCGCCTATCCGTCCGGCCATCATGCGGATATTGTGCCGCTGACTGTACCGCTGGTCTTTGAGTTCCGCAACGGCGTGCTGGCGGATTATATGCAGCGTTACTGGCAGGATATTGCCCCGGCAGCGGTTCCGTTGTCTGAATGCTCAGATATTGCCTGTGCGGTAGTGATCACGGACATGGTGACCCCGGCGATGAAACAGGTGCGTCTGCTGATTGAACTGGATGCCGGTTATACTGACAAACCGGTGCCGATGGGCGGCAATCACTGGCGGCATAATACCCATCAGCTCGACGGGCTGTTTGATTTTGTCTCTGACCGCCTGAATAATCGTCGTCAGGAAGCCGATGATCTGCCGCCGCCGCTGCTGCCGGACAGTCAGCAGGCCGCGCATGTCCGGATCCTGATTGTGGATGACCATCCGATTAACCGCCATCTGCTGTCAGATCAGCTGCATCTGTTCGGCTTCCACACCGCAACGGCGGATGACGGGCTGGATGCACTCGACTTCCTCGAAACCCATGAGGTGGATATTATTCTGTCAGACGTCAATATGCCGAATATGAACGGTTATGACCTGACCCGCACACTGAGAGAGAAGGGGATGACACTACCGGTTATCGGGATCACCGCCAACGCGCTGGCCGAAGAGCGCGAGCGCTGTCTGGCTTCCGGCATGAACGATTGTCTCTCCAAACCGGTCTCGATGCAGGCGTTGCGCACCATGATGCAGCACTACATTCCGCAGGTCACGCCGCCCGGGGCTGAATAACCGGCACATAAAAAAACCGCCGTTCATCTGAATGGCGGTTTTGCATCAGTACTGTAAAACGTTTCCGGATTACTCGTCTCTGTGGCTGTCGATAGTGACAGACGAAAGGTAATTCAGCAGAGCGATATCGTTATCTACACCCAGTTTCAGCATGGCGGATTTTTTCTGGCTGCTGATAGTTTTGATACTGCGGTTCAGTTTACGCGCAATCTCAGTGACCAGATGCCCTTCGGCAAACAGACGCAGAACCTCACTCTCTTTCGGAGACAGGCGCTTATCGCCGTACCCGTTGGCATTCACTTTTTCCAGCAGTTTGGAAACGCTGTCAGGGGTGAATTTCTTTCCTTTCTGCAAAGAGGCCAGTGCTTTCGGCAGATCAGCCGGCGCACCCTGCTTCAGTACGATCCCTTCGATATCGAGGTCCAGTACGGCACTGAGGATCGCCGGATTATTGTTCATGGTCAGCACAATAATCGCCAGGTCAGGATAATGGCGCTTGATATACTTGATAAGCGTGATGTCATCACCATATTTATCTCCCGGCATGGAAAGGTCAGTGATCAGAACATCCGCATCCAGGCGTGCTAAGTTATTGATGAGTGAAGTGGAATCTTCAAATTCACCAACAACATTAACCGTTTCCAGCTGTTCCAGGGACTTTTTTATCCCGAACAGAACAATAGGATGGTCATCAGCGATAATAACATTCAGGTTATTCATACTCTTGGTTACCTTGCTGCAGCAATTCAGTGACAATGGCATCAATTTCCCGGATACCTTCATCCACCTTCATTTTGTTTTTGTCAGCGATACAGCGTTCTATATCTTCACAGCGTGATTTCAGATAATCAAAGTCGAGCACAGCAAAGACCCCTTTGACCCGATGTACTGTCAGCGCCAGTGGCTGCAATTCACTTAATTCTGCTTCCGTGTACATCTTACTTATATCAGGAGGGACTGTGGTGGCAAACAAGTCTTTATACGTACTTTGTGCCAGCTGATTTTTATATAACGCAACAACTTCCCCGACGGAAAGCGCTGCTGTATTAATACCCGGATTCCCGGGTAAGAATCTATCATCAAACTCATCCGAAGTTAAGCTTTGTTCGATAAGCAGCGTAATAGCATTCAGAATTTCATCATTGAAATTATAATTACACTCCACCAGGGAAGGCGTAATCATTCTGTGTTCAATAATGTCATTTCGTAAAAAGAGTATTGGCTTTCTCGCTTTCTTATCAAAGTCAGTTATCAGGATGTCATATTCATCTTGCAATAATGCGCGATTTTTATCAAATAAAATTCCGCCGTTTTCAATTATAATTGCGTTAATTATTTCCCGAATACTCGGATTAATGATATTGATCTTAAACAGCGTATCTTCCAGCACCTCTGACGGCTCACCGATCATCTCGGTGGCAGGCAGCGGCAACTCGACAGTGTAGTGTGTGCCGATGTCTGGTTTACTGTCTATTTTCAGCTCTCCGCTGAGTTTTTTACATAATAAATCACACAAATAGAATGCCAGCCCCGAGTTCGGACGACCTTCCGTCTCCGCGACCTGAAACATAAACGGATCGTGCAGATTAACGAGATCAGATTGCGGCAGACCGGAGCCGCTGGCGATTATTTCCAATCTGATATTATTATGTTCATCTTTAAATATATTCTTAAGGCGAATAACCAATTTACCGTATTTTAAATTACTGACAGCATAATTCAGTAATAATAAAAATATCTTACTGATAATAGGGCCGTCACCAATGTAATTCAGCTGTTTATTAATACTGTTATGGAAATAAAGCGGAATGCCTTTGTCATTTATCTGACGTGAGAATTGTTTAACGATATCTTCGACGGTCTGTGACAACAGGAATTCATCATTGGTCGGTTTCCAGTCATCACTTTCCAGGTCAGCCAGCAGAATAATATTTTCGATCCACTCACACAGATAACCGGATTCCGTTACCACTTTATCCATCAGCATGCCGCCGGCGGGATCAGTCACATACGGTGCCAGCGTATGCAGGTCATTACCGAGCTGTTTGACCGGCACCACCAGCTCTGAACGGATATTTGACAGCACAGACTGACGGGCTTTGATACTTTTCTTATACTCACGGTCAGACAATTGCAGGCGGCGTGCGGTCAGCGCTTCCTGATCCACATCCCGGAACAGAATCAGATAAGTATCATTCATATTACGGACCGGATTCATACTGACTTCATAAACCACGTTATCAATGGTGGTCTGGATCCGGCCCTGGTGCTCGCGGGCCATATCGCGGGTTTTGTTCAGGTCGCTGAGGGTCAGCAACTGACTGGCGATGGTATTACTGACCAGCCGTTTATTGGCGGCAAAATCATAAATCGCCAGCCCGATAGGCAGTTGCGCCACAATTTCATTGGTTATCGCCTCACTGTTTCTGGCCTGGCGGACCAGTGTATTGAGCGGGGAAATGAACCGTTTGCGGATATAAACAAGGCCGCCGACGGAGAGCATACTGAACAGGAAGACAGAAATTAACAGCCAGATATTGGCCGCCAGCATCTCTTCGGCCAGAGATAGCAGTGAGAGCTGATAAACCACCTGATACGGCATTTCACGCAGACGGTAACTGAGTTTCAGTGACAGGCCGTTAATACTGATCTGCACCGCATTCGGACGGTTGCTGAGGGTGTGGGTCTCGGCCGGGATCAGTGACAGATTGGACAGATCCAGATTATCCGGCACCAGGTTATTCACCGGTAAATCAAACGCCACCACGCTGGTCAGCTGACCGGGGTTATTAAACATTGCGCGGTAGGTATAGTAATAGGTTGATTCTGACGGCATCTTGGTAAAGGAGGAGAGGGTTTCCCGCTCATCCAGCGCTGTGGAATCCGCCAGCATTTCCGCCCGTTTTTCATCGGCACCCAATGTCAGCGGGCTTTCGCGGTAGCGCAGCTCCGGACGCAGGGCAGAATGGGATGTCACCAGCAGCAGACTGTTATCCAGTCCGTTGAGGTAATATACAGAATTAAACTGATTTTCACCGCCCCACAGAATGGTCAGATAGTCTGAAAAACGCCGTGCGATGGCGTAGGTCTCATCATTGGTCTGGCCGAACAGGATGGCATCCACAACCGGCACACGGCTGTCAATCCAGTAAATATCATTCAGGATCTTATGCGGCGGAACGAGCTCAGGCCGCTTCTCGGTGTCCGTGGTATTGGCGAGCCGGAACAGCTCAGCGGACTGATAGCGGTACGTTTCAACCTGATGTTCTATCCGTGTGCTGAAACTGTAGAGTGCGCCTTTTTTGCTTCCCAGCCAGGCATCGTAATAGTTATATCCGTATAAAAAGAGAGATAAGACTAATAACGAAACAAATGATGCATAAAAGCCGGGTATCGCATAAGGCTTGGAATGTGACTGTCTGTACATATGTTCCGTTGCGACCTTATAGTAAGTACTTGACTGTAAATTCACCGGGAATTAATTCTATCATACTAATTCCCGTCACAATAACAGCAGTATTCCGCCGCAGGGCCGGTATGATGCACGAATGTTGAGCAGGCAGACAAAAAAATCGGATTTTTTTGCATATAGGGGTAGACAGGTTCCTCATTTTTCAGCATAATCGCGCCCCATGGAAGGATGGCCGAGTGGCTTAAGGCAGCGGTCTTGAAAACCGCCGACGGGAGACCGTCCTAGAGTTCGAATCTCTATCCTTCCGCCAAATTCGCCGGCTTAGCTCAGTTGGTAGAGCAACTGACTTGTAATCAGTAGGTCACCAGTTCGACTCCGGTAGCCGGCACCATATTAAACCCGTTAACTCTCAACCAGTTAGCGGGTTTTTCATTTGTGCTCACCAACCACACTCAGGGTCGGGTGGGACATATTTGGGACATCCTCACCAAAAACAGCATCGATTTGCTGCGCATGCTGGCTCAGATGACCCGGTGCCAGGTGAGCATACCGGCGTACCATTTCTATTGATTCCCATCCCCCCATTTCCTGCAATACGGACAGCGGTACTCCCGCCTGAATTAACCAGCTCGCCCATGTGTGGCGAAGGTCGTGAAAACGGAAGTTTTCTATACCGGCACGTTTAAGTGCAGTCCTGAAAGCAGTATTACCGTCAACGCGCATTTTTCTGACAACCGGAGTCATTGAGCCGTCAGATCTGTTTTTAGCCTTCGTATGCACAAAAACATACTTTGTGTGATTGCCTATCTGCTCACGCAGGACGCGGCACGCAGTGTCGTTAAGAGCAACACCCAATGCTTTCCCTGATTTGGTCTGATCCGGGGGAATCCACGCTACTTTTCTCGGCATATCTATTTGTGACCATTCCAGGTTAATAATATTGGAGCGCCGCAGGCCGGTAGCCAGAGCAAATGTCACAACAGATTTAAGAGGTTCACTGCATTCATCGATCAGGCGTTTTGCTTCCCGTGGCTCGAGCCATCGGACCCGGTTATTCTTCGGTTTTGGCACCCGGATATTCGGGGCTTTATCGAGATACTTCCAGTCGCGTTCAGCGGCGCGGAGCAGTGACTTGATGAAAGCCAGGTAAGCAGATTTGGTTGCTACAGAAACCGGCTCTGATTTTTTACTGACTGCACGCCGCTTCCTGCCGGAAATATGCTTTTCCCAATTTTCTTTCAGCTTCTGATTTTTCAGCTTACTGACAGCATCATAGATTTTAATCTCATCAATATCTGCCAGGTGCATCCCTTCAAAGTGATCGAGCCAAAACAGTATTTTGGTTTTATCATCATCAAGAGATTTTTTGCCTGATTTTTCCTCGAGCCACCGCGTACAGGCAACCTCAAAAGTAACCTTCGGAGTTTCACCCAGTGAGTTTACGCGCCACAGCTCGGCCTTTCGTTTATCATGCAACTCCTGCGCTTGTTTTTTGTCCGTTGTACCAAGCGACTCCTTAATTCTTTTACCATTGTGCGAGTAACTGGCGTACCATATCTCGCCTCTCCGGAAGATTGACATATCCTTTCCTCTTCCGCACTAATCACGCTTTCCGGCGTATTGTGCATTTTGTAGTTGATGGCTGCAATGCAATTTGCACGGGTAAACTGCCACGGCGATTTGGGCTTAAGCGGATCTTTTCTCGAGCCGGAAAGCCTGCCGGAATCAATCCATTTTTTCAGGGTAGGGTAAGATATTCCCATGAAAGCACAGGCTTCACGGCTATCCATCGGGTAGGCGTCTACGGTCGGCCAATATAAAGTTAGGGCTCTGCCTCTGGTTAATGTGGGTTTAGTTGCAACCCCCATACTTCATCCTCCTGCTGTAACGTACGCACGTAATACCCAGGCACTTTCTTCTCAGGAAAGCACGGGTGATTAAGTGGTTTGAATTTCGGTGTGTATTTGCCGAGTATTGCGGTGTGTTGTTCGTCTGATGTGTGCTGCATTAATTCCGTAAGGCAATCCCTTGCTATTCGTCTGCGTCCGTTCTCTGCTTTCTGTGGTGTTATAACTTAACGCTTTCGTCTACCTGATCATCCCTGCATTACGCTTCATCCTAAAACGGAACATCATAGTCAAAATCCATCGGTGGCTCATTCCGTGCTGGAGCTTGCTGCGTCTGCGGCTTCTGGCTTCCTGCCTGATTGTTGCTGAAATCCAACTGGTTCACGATAATCACCGGCGCTGATCGTTTATTGCCATCCTGACCTGTCCATTCCTCCATGATGAACTCGCCAGTAACCGTCACCTTCATTCCTTTTTTCAGGTGTTCTGGCAATTTCTCAGCTTTCGCGCCGAACATTTTACAGATAACCCACGATGTCTTTTCGTGCTCGCCATATCCCTGTTTCACCGGTAGGCTAAACGATGCAACGGCTTTCCCTGCCGGAGTCCATCGTTGCTCACAATCCTTTCCGAGATTGCCGCTGACTGTAATTACGTTAATTGCCATTTATGCCGCCTGCTTAAGTTCGTTGATCCTGATGCCGGTGAGGCGCTTACATTCATCCTGTTTGTCGCTACCGTTCAGCATTCGCCATACTTTCCGGTATTCAGCCTCAATCGTCTTTGTGTCACTTGTGACATTAAGAAATTCGGTATAGTCACCCAAAATCTGCTCTGGATTACGTGGAACAACATCGTGAACCTCTGCGTCAGCATCAATCGCAGTTTCTTCGGTAGGAATACAAAATGCCTGGAAAGCTGCGTATTTATAAGCGATAGACATTGCTTTGTTGGTTGCCTTGTCCCCGCTATCCATAGCTTCGCCAAAGGTGGTCACTGTGTGTTTGCTGCCGTCTTTCGTGGCAATGAAATCAAACTCAGCCTTCACCACGACATAAAATAAGGTGCCGCCTTTTTGTGTCTGTCGCTCCGTGACAGAACGCTCCATAATGCGAGGAAGGATAATCAGGCCATGCTTAACCAGCGCCGGGGCAAGGGCGTTGTATACAGCGTCGATCCCCCTGAACATAAACCCCTGTTGTGAATTCCTGCTCCCTTTTTTGATGCCTGTCTCAGCCAGTTCCTTGGCTACGGCACTTATTGCCTTATAGACTTCAGACATGATTAATCCCCCAATCTCTGGCCGGGGCGTGATTCCGCACGCCCACCGCCGTAATAATCAACACCACCGACACCGGTAGCTTTTCCATGTTCAGTCCTCCATTCTCTCCACGCCTGTGTCTCAGCAGCATTCCGTGCTGCTTTGATGTTTGCGGGTAGTGGGGGATAGTGAAGGGCGGTGATACGGCAGATGTTGTAAAGTGTCTCGGCCACCCGTTGCTCTGACAGTGAAGGCTCTCCGGTCGGTTTCCCCCGCCGTTGCAAATCCATTTGCTCAATTGCTGATTTCAGGGCGCGTTGATAATTGTCCTCATACGTTCCACCGGAGCCTGCGGGTTTCCCTATGCGTCGTGGATATTCCATCATGTGAATTCTCCGCTTAAAAATTCTGCCGGTACCCGTCCGTTTGGCAATCCGACACTTTCACGAAACCAGTAATCATCCTTTTCTTTCTGCTCTCGTTTCCTGCGCTGTTCGGCAATCCGTTGCCGTTCTACCTGAGCATCCTGTATTGTGTATGTGTTCATGCCGGTAGCCTCATTCTGCACTGATGGAGAATGCGGCTTGTTTTGGCGTTCTCCCTGCGCCAACGCCACTCCGACACAATCTGCTCAATCTGCTTTTCATCCATGTCAGCCTGATTGAACAACTCAATAACCTGTTCCTTGGTGTGTTTTTGTTTTGCAGTCATCAGCGACATATCTTTCTCCCGTAAGCTCTCATCTGTAATTGGTTAGCCAGATCCCAAATGCGGGACTTTCCGGTGGATATCGCTACCCTTGCCGCACATCGGGCAAGGCGTAAAAATGGCATAGAGATGCACGCCACGTCAGAACCGCACGCAGCGCGACAAGGTTTAGTTTTCATGTTGTTTACCTACGGATATACCTGAAAAATAAAGGATATATTGAAATTTTATTGATGCTGATTAAAATATATTTAGTGATAACAATGAGGAGCAGATTATTGAGGCTTTTGCTTTATTACCTTTGATTACAGCAACCATTCCTGGCGGTATCTTTTTCTTCCTGTCTCATTTATGTTTGTTTCCTTCTGATGGACATTAAGGCAGTTATATTCCAACTGCCTTTTCCATAAATTAATGGCGCATAATTTCACTCTGGAACAATGTCCGCTCCCCGGATATAGTTAGAAAAACTAAGGAGAGCAGTTATGAATTTAACCCCTGAACAACTCGAGACGATCATTGAGAAAGCTGTAGAAAAAGCTATAACCAAGTCATTCATCAGGTATCTGAAATTAACTATCGGGATTCCTGTTGTTGTCTTTATCTTCCTTGCGGTAATCGGATATTTCCTTTATCCGAGGTAATTCCTCTTACTACACGTCTCTGCGCTACGTGATGTCCGAATAGTTATCCCCGCGCGGGGTGCTAGCCATTCAACCTAACGTCCCTAGGCTCTGGGGCGAAGTGCCTGCTTTTAACCACATCAGGCGAGGTGGTTCTCGTGTACCCCTACAGCGAGAAATCGGCTATAATCTGCTCACCCCTACAGATAAGAGATTACATAGCCTATGAACAACTCATGGTGGCAGGAGTTTGTTAAGTTTTTCCTGCGAGGAATTACGCTTAATAGGTTGGTTTATATGGTTTTTATCTTGATACTGTTGGTTATATTTACACCAGACAAAGCCAAGGAAGCAGTTAATGCCCATAATCCAGAGGTGCTTCCGGATTACTGTATGTATTACATATTACTATTTTGCTGTAGTTATATTATTTCAGCAGCAGCAGGATCAACGATTGAGTTTTTAAAGAAAAGAGTAGTGTCATTCGTAGCTTATCAAAGAGATAAAAATGAAAGAGATAACATATTCGCTTCTCTTTCAAACGATGAATTTGACTTTATCTATCTATTCTTTGAACGAGGCGAACCGTTATCTGATTTCAATAGAAACTCACCTGCAATAAATAAACTTGTAAGTAAGAAGATATTTAATTTTTGGATGCCAAATGCATACAATAAAAATCTTGCCACCTATAGCTTAAATACAAAATATAAAGCTATGTTTTATGACTGGTATTTAAAGAAAAAAGCTCTAGAGTAAGTATCTGCGCTCATACAACCCAGCAGGTTATGCTCTGGCCGTGATACCAAATTCTGTTTTTGGTTTTGACTTATATCGCTTAGTTGAATACAGGGCAGTTGTGTTTAAGCAGCAGTTGTCTGGTGAGTCGTAAATCGGGGTACTGCATGCTGATGTGGCTTTTTCTACCCGGCTCATTGGGCTTTTGTCCGGTTCAGTTCTGAATATTTCCTCCAACTTCATTTTTACATTTTTGGTGGCAATAGCTTCAGCCTTTCGTCTGGCGTGACGTCTGTTTGCTGAGTTACCACGTAAAAATTCAGGTTTGCGTGATTTTTTCACTATGATTATTGCCATATTTCCTCCAAACAGTTGGCTTTGGTGATTGGTACAATCATGCTTTGCTTCAATCCCAAAACCTTCTGAGAAGGTTGACGCTTTATCAGCGTCACCGTTCTGACAGCCAATACACAGCTCGCTATCATCGTTTTTAAAGAGCACCAACGTGCTGTGTTCCGTTGATGGTTATGATAATATGCATTTAACGCAAATGCGTCAAGCGCATATTTTGGGGTGGGTAATATTATGTAAGATTTAATGTAGTTATTTTGTTGATTTTACTGATAATTTATTTTTTTTAAATCGTCAAAATCTGGTGTGGATCACATAGGCGGGGAGTTACAGGCACAAAAAAGCCCTCGCAGGGGAGGGCTGGGGTCAATGTGTTATGTGAGTGCCTGTTTCATCATCTGGATAAAGCGGAAATTGCTCTGGGGGTGGGGCTATATCGGCTAAAGATTTTATTGAAATCCCTAAATCAGTGCACTTCTTAAAAACATTTTTATCATGGCTCCATACTTCATTAACGTTATTCGCTTTAGCAATTGATATGATTTGCCTGTCAAATTTTATTTTACTAGAGGTGCTTTCTGCGGAACTTGCCAATTGCCTAATTTCTTGAAGTGTCGGTAATTTAGCACATTCTATAGCTGCAATTTCATCAAATGAAACCAACTCAAAGCATGACATTGATGATATGAGGTTAACATGATCAATATGCTTCTCTTTATCGATGCCAACAAGGTATTCAGCTAAAACTGGCGTAGGTACAATAATTACACCGCCAATTTGTTCAATGTAATCTTTCAGGGCTTTAGCCCTTAAGTGTACATTATCAACCTTTGTGTTATCTCGAGGGTTTATCCACGATCCCTGAGGTTCTACATCTAGCATCATACAAATTAAGATGTTGGTATCAATGATAACTTTCAATTGATGCTCCTAACCTTGTGTAGAATGTCTTCGCGGTCTTCCATTTCATCCCACTTGTTATTTTCATCTTCTTTTAAAATGGATAGTGCTTGTTTTATTGAAATATCTTTAAGTAATTCAAATTTTTCAATTTTAAGTTTTTTTAGTTTCCATATGCCGTTGATGTTTTCCCAGTCTCCAACACCATGAACTCTGATTTTTTTGAACAGATATTTTGCCAGCTGAGTAGCGGTTTGTTGATTTGCTTCACAATTTAAAATTTCATTATTGGCACCGAGTAACTTGACTGGAATAGTCTCATCTCGACCCCCTATGTTATATAACTGACCTTGCACTTTTGTTTTTTTCGTAATGGCAATTGGTTTTGGTTCTATGTGAGGAGTTATGCTGCCGATAACTATATTATCTTCAGATAGTATTTGTGCCGTATAATTGTCTCTGGCAAGGTATTTAGCTATATCCCGATAATCTTTCGATTCACTGGCAATACTTGCGTTTATGTTTGCTATTACCGAACCATAAGTACTCTGGCATTTCGTGTATGAAATTAACTCAGCCGAGCCTTCTTCTACGGATGAAAAATGAACATCACTTTCACCGCACATTTTTGTAAGTGCAGCAAGATATTGAACAAGCTTTGCTTGTGGTAACTCATCTGGCTTTGTCCCGCCAAGCTTAAGTTTTATCTTGTGAATTTTGCTCATAATTAATCCGATCTTCTGCTTTGTATCGGTACCCCTGTGATGTTGTTAGTTTATTACAGTGATGACGATATCTCTACTTTTAATATTATCTGACGGCTTACCACTACACGCTAAAACGTGTCGTCAGGCCACTGTTAGCCGAAGAATCGATGATCTGCATCTTCATCAATAATTTTTATTGCGTCAGAAAAACTGCCTATCATTCGGCCGTCATAGTGCCGCCATTCATTATTATCAGTAGACCAGAACAGGGACCACGAGTTGCTGTTTCTGTTGTTTGTTATTTTGGCCAGCATTTCTTCCGCACGTCCGGTGCTCCAGGACAGTTGTCTAACCTCGAAAATGATTACGCTATCGTCTTCAATACGATACTGAAGATCATGTTCATCCCGGATATGCTTTGGTGGACGACGCTTTTCCATGAAATAGTTCATACATTGTTTAATTTGTACGACTTCAGTGTCATTGAATGCCATAGTTTGTCCTTAGAACACGCTTGATTATCAGTACTGGCTTATGATTGCTCGCATTTATCGATAAACTTAGTCGGCTTTACAATCGCTGCCACATAGTGCATTTTTTCCACTTCACGTGGATCAACTGTGATTGGCGGGTGAGTATTGTTGACGCTGGTGAATTGGTAACTACCATCTCTGGTTTTATTCAGTATTTTTACCATGTTCTTACCTTCAACAGTGCGCACAAAGACCTCATCACCGGATCTGACTACTGTGTTGGGCTCAACAACCACATACTCACCTGATTGAATCCTGGGCCACATACTGTCACCCTTAACTTTGAGGGCATAAGCGTCCTTATCATCGCTGTAAATTTGAACCCATCCCTCAAGGGCCTCTATCATATCCACTGCGCCATCAATCCCCAGGAATGCTTCCCCAACTACTTTAACCATGCCATTGGGGACGAATCCAACAAACTCAACATTATCATCTTGTTGCTGTGTAGTGGTATCGGAGAATAGGTCGGCTACCGTGACACCAAGAGCAGCCGCAATTTTTGTTAATGTGCTCTCGGAGTAGCCTTGGATATTCCTTTCAAGGCGAGAGATATTCCCCACGTCGCTATCAATAGCAGTGGCTAATTGCAGGATTGTTAATCCCTTCTGTTTTCTGAGAGCTCTAATTTTTGTTCCTATTTTCATATTATCATTCAACTTTATTTATGCGTCTCACACAAAGCGTATTGCGCATATCAAAGTATATGGTAATATGCGTGTGGCGCATTCAAAATGGAGTGAGATATGCAAATAACGCCGTTAAGGAAAATTCGTTTGGAGAAGCAATTAACAATTGCAGAGGTAGCAGCCGCAATTAACTACGATGTCGGGAACCTCAGTCGTTTGGAGCGCGGCGCTCAGGCGGCATCACTTGAGATTGCTGAAAAATTGGTGAAATTTTACGAACAAAAAATCACTGAAATGCAGATTTTGTATCCGCAGAGGTATATGTAGTTACCCTGGTTCTTTAACAATCGCAGAGCTGTTAGCTGCTACGGAGTCACTGATAAAGTGACGATTTACATATAAAACTACCTCACAGGATGTGAGCTACGGACTATCTATACCAAAAGGAATTTACATTATGGAAAATGCAAATCCACGCAAATCGTTCAACCGGTTTGTGTCAAATCATCTGATGACAACCGCTCATCAGGCAATCAGAAACACCACACAGACGGTAGTTGCAAAATTACTCGGTGTTCACGATTCAACAATCCTGCGCAGAACAGAAAAGTTACCGGAGATATGCGAAACATTGGCCGCAGCCGGTATCAGGGATTTTGTTTTGCCTGGCGAGAGAAAAATCAGTGAGGAGGAGTATCGGTTTCTGTGGAAACAGATTGGTGAGCTATCTCAGATGAGAATAAAAGAAAACGCCCCGGCTGTTGGAGCAGCAGAGGCGTATTAAGAAAAGCACTTAATATTTATACTGTATCAATAGCCAGTGTTGTTGAAAAGAGGGAAACATAAAGTTTCCCTTTTTTGATACAGCAAATAACGGAGTAATTATACATGAAAGTAATTACGAAACAAAGATATGGAGGTCGCTATGAATACAGCGGAAGTGTATGAATTCCCTGTTAAGCAGGAGCAATCACGAGTGGCAGACCTGGACGATGGTTACACTAAACTCGCCAACGAACTGCTGGAGTCTCTCTCATGCTGCAACCTGACGGCCAGACAGTTCCGGGTAATGTTGGCACTGATCAGAAAAACATACGGGTTCGGGAAGAAAAATGACCGGATAACAGATTCTCAGCTGGCAGAAATTACCGGCCTGTCCCGGCAGAACGTTAACAAGGTAAAGAACGAATTAATTTCAATGAATTACATTGTGAAAGATGGCAATAAGATAGGGGTAAACAAAGAGGTTTCGGCGTGGAAAAATCAACTTAGAGACAGTGTCTCTAATCTGGAGACAAAAAAAAGTCTCTAAGTTAGAGACAAACAATGTCTCTGGTTTGGAGACACACAAAAGAAATACTTTAAAGAAAAAAGAAAATATATATACCCCTATATCCCCTAAACCTGAAAAACCGGCCAAGTCAGAACCGTTTGATGCAAATGCACACCCGCTGCCTGACTGGTTGAGCCGTGATACCTGGGCGAACTGGGTTACCTACCGGAAAGACCTGAAAAAACCGATCAGGACAAAACAGACACTAAACGGGCTGATATCCAGACTGACTAAATTTTACGAGGCTGGGTATACACCTGAGAGCGTAATCGACGAATCGATATCAAACGGCTGGACTGGCTTGTTTATGCCGAAATCACCACCAACACGGCAACGCATTGTCCAGCCTAAACGTGTTCAGCAATTCATACCGGAGGACTTCTGATGGCAACAGCAGCGCAGACTCTGGCGCGGTTTAACCGCATGAAGCCGAAGCACATCAAGCCAAAATTCACGAATGCTGCTGAGCTGATGGCGTGGCAGCGTGAGCAGGGCGCTATCGATGCGAAACGGATTGCTGACGAAAACCGTGTGGCTCGACTGCATAAAATCATGGGGCGTTCCGGTATCAGCCCGTTACACCAGGAATGCACGTTCGATAACTACCAGGCGATAACGCAGGAACAGCAGCGGGCTCTCAGTAAATCACAGCAGTACGCAGCTGAGTTTGGAAAATCATTTGGCGGGTTTATTTTCAGCGGCAACCCCGGTACCGGTAAAAACCATCTGGCAGCGGCTATCGGCAACCAGATAATCCGGAACGGGAAAAGCATTCTGATTGCCACTCTGCCGGACCTGATGATGCGTGTCCGTGAGACATACCAGAAAGGGGCAAAAACTACTGAGTCGCAGCTGATCAGCGACCTGTGCGAAGTGGATTTACTGGTGCTGGATGATGTCGGCGTACAGCGTAATAACCTGAACGAAGAGCTGATTATCTTCCAGGTGGTAGACCGCCGGTCATCGAACAAGAAGCCGGTAGGTGTGCTGACCAATCTCAATTTTGACGAACTGACAAAAGCATTAGGTGATCGGGTTATTGACCGCCTGAGAATGGGTTCGCCGACCGTTATCAATTTCACATGGGAAAGTTTCCGCAGGCAGGTTAAGTAGCGTCATAACCCAGGACAGAAGGATTTTGGTTATGGAACCAACGGATTTTGAAAAGTGGTGTGCTGGGGAAATGGGGTACACAGTCGAATACATCATGAATAAACGG
Source organism: Morganella morganii (assembly GCF_019243775.1). Taxonomy (NCBI): domain Bacteria; kingdom Pseudomonadati; phylum Pseudomonadota; class Gammaproteobacteria; order Enterobacterales; family Morganellaceae; genus Morganella; species Morganella morganii. The sequence continues at coordinate 2,169,446 of NZ_CP069157.1, read as the reverse complement.
AGAAAAGATTTTTTCGGCATCACTGGGTATAAATTGAGCGAGATTGATATCAGATATCGTGCATACATGGCCGGAGCTCGCAGCATACTTCCGGATCAGACTCAGACACCGCCACAACCACCGGAGGAGTGATGAAGTATTTCAAAAAATACCCGGTAACTCTCAGGCACTTTATTGACAGGCCGATTTATGCTGCCGCCGCCGGTTATGACTTCAACCTCTTCGACTGCATGGCGTTTACGGCGCACACCTACGTTAAGTTTCTGAAGGATTCAAAATGGCTTTTTTGGCTTGATACAGAAATCAGAGAGCTACCATTCACTGCGATAACACTGTTTACCATGATTTTCATTGCAGTGACTACGCCGTTCATTTATCCGATCTATGGTGTGGCTACATACGTTATGTGCAGGAGAGCGCAAAAAGTGCAGCACACCGAAATCATCGACAGGAACATTACCGGCTGGTTAATGAGGTTCAAATGACAGAGAAAACGCAGGAGTTACTGAGCTGTCCGTTTTGTGGATGTGCTGATATCACGATACACAGCCCCAGCAGTCACGGACTTACGTTGTTTGGTATTGCGTGTGACGAATGTGGTGCGCGGATTAAGCGGTTTGATGAATTGGAAGCAATAGCTGCGTGGAATCGAAGAGTCGCATTTACAAAGTACGAAAAAAGCAGGGAGGTTAATTGACAGATGATATCTGTCTCCATAAATCCAATCTCAAAGGTATTCTCAAAACTCTCTCAGAAGTAGCTGAAACCGGTAAACGGTATCGAATCAAAATCACCGAATGGCGTGACCTCCGGACAATCCCGATGAACAAGACATGGCGCATGTGGATGGAAACCACGGGCGACTGGCTGCGTGCACGCGGTGTGGTTATTGATATCCGGAACGGAGCTGGAGAGGTGGTTATATCGAAGCCGATAACCAATGAAGAAACTCACGAATACTTTGTCGGTTACTGGCTTGGCCGGAATGAAAACGGAGAGCGTGAAAAAACCAGCAGAATGGATAAAGTACGGATGCTCTACATGATGGAGAAACATGAACAGTGGTGCATTGAGAAAGGGATACCGATCATCATTCCCAGAGAATCAGAGTATATGAAATTAAAAAATAAGCAGGAAAAATAGAAAGCCCGCCGGGGCGGGCTACCGGCGTCAACGGACAACTAAAACCGAGGTTTTTGCGTAGCGGACTACAGATGCAGCTGTGGAACCAAGCAGGTATTTCGTTGTGATATTCGGCGCTCTGGAACTGACAACAATCAAATCGGCCTGAATTCTTTCGGCAACATTCAGGATCCCATCTCTCGGCATCCCGACAACAGCATGAAAGTGAAGCCTGTCTTCCGGGAGATTAAATTTAGAAACTTCGTTTTTAAGATTAAGTTTGGCTTGTTCCAGACGCTGATTATCATCCATGAACTTTTCTTGCTCGATGCCATATGCAAATCCGATAAACATCGTATAACTGGGGATAACAACTAAAAAATGGATATGAGGGTCATTAATTTTTGAAAGTGACTCTATATGTGGAATGACGTGTTTAATCAGGGTTTCGTTAGAAGTATCAATAGGTACCAGAATACTTTTATACATATGTCCTCCCGAAATTTATTTTCAATCCGTATTAAGCATAGAACAAAAAGAGGTAGCTGTGGCAAGAACACTTAGGCGGAAATGCAAAATCTGCCGGGAGTGGTTTCACCCAAAATTTAGTAATGAGTGGTGGTGCAGTCCTGAGCATGGTGCTGAGTTGGCAATAAAACGACGAAGCAGGGAAAGGGAAAAGGCTGAAGCAAAATTAAGAAAGGAGCAGCAGCAAAAAGAACGTGAAGCAAAAGATAAATTAAAAATCCGCAAGTTAGCAGTAAAACCCCTCTCATATTTCGCAAAACAAGCACAGACCGCATTCAACGCATACATCCGGGAAAGGGACAAAGACCAGCCGTGTATCAGTTGTGGGCGTCACCACGCAGGTCAGTATCACGCTGGGCACTATCGAACCACCGGGGCCAATCCGGAACTGCGGTTTGATGAGGATAACGTCCATAAGCAATGTGCCCCATGTAATAACCATCTATCAGGAAACATCGAAAACTATACGCTGCGGCTGATTGAGAAAATCGGCCAGGAACGCTTCGACCGTCTGATAGGGAAACATGAATTGCCGAAGTGGAAGCGGGAAGACTACGAGCGCATCCGGGATGAGTACCGGCGGAAACTGAAGGAACTTAAATCATTATGTTGGAGTTAGGAAAGGCCTTTGTCGCGTGGGCTATATCAACGCTCCTGTGGCTTCCTCTCGTTTATGTCTGGTACAGGAGAACCATGAGGATCATTTCAGCGCAAGAGAAAGGACATGCCTTTACTGTCAGATTTACAGCTATCAGGGAGTTGGGAGTAAACCGGCATGTTTAACCAAGACACCCGGTGTGAAAGACATGTTATCTGCAACGGCGTGCTGATGACCAAAACCAAGATGAAAGGCAATCAGGGGAAAGAGCAATGAGAGACGAACATTGGATTAACTCTACTCTTCAGGGCAACTATGCAGGAAGTATCATTTCCGTTTTATCGGAAGATATTAAATCTCATAGCCTACAAAATAACGAGGTGATGTATGCGTGATATTCACCAGGTGTTAGAGCGGTGGGGGGCTTGGGTTGTTGATAATCAGGAATCAGTATATTGGTCACCAATTGCTGCTGGGTTTAAAGGGCTGATCCCTGAAAAAATTAAGAGTCGGCAATCATGCAGCGATGATGATGCTCTGGTGATATCTGGCATTATGGCAAAATTGAATATCCGCAACAGTGATATGCATGATCTGCTTTTTGACTACTATGTTTTCGGCAAAACGTTTATCCAGTTGGCGAAGAAATACGGGTGCTCAGACACTCACATAGGGAAAAAACTCCAGAAGGCAGAAGGGCTGGTGGAAGGAATGCTCATAATGGGAGATGTAAAACTGGAAATGGACGGTACATCACATCGTGGAGGTATGCGGACGTTTATGAACAAATTACATGATTTAAAAATTAGTGCTTTACGATCGTAAAAAAGACGCTATTGTGATCAGAGTTATTTCTGTGTCGTATTGATTACAAACTGAAACCCCGTTTTTACGGGGTTTTTTTATGTTGATAAACAGATAAGATAATTTGTTAAAATCAGTCGTGATTTACGTGTAGTGATACGTAATATCTGAGGGATAAAATAATAAAGTTTGCTATTTGTGATCATCTGTGGCTTAATAGCGTCACTGGTTTGGAAGTACAGGCCTATTTATGCTAGTCAGTTTAAAGTCGTTCACCATTTAGCGTTATCCCCGATACCACTTCATTGCGAATTCCTTCTAATTAATTCCCATAAGTAAAAATAAAAAACAAACCTCATATGCCTTATGGCAATCAAAAAAATTAAAGGAAATTCTATGTCTAATACAATGACTGGTTCAGTAAAATGGTTTAACGAATCGAAAGGTTTTGGCTTCATTACCCCAGCTGACGGCAGCAAAGATGTGTTTGTTCACTTCTCTGCGATCCAGAGCGACAGCTTCAAGACATTATTTGAAGGTCAGAATGTTACTTTCAATATTGAAGACGGGGCAAAAGGTCCGTCTGCATCAAATGTGGTGGGTCTCTAAGGCGCACCAATGATAATAGCACTGTTTTTTCAGTGCCCCTGTTGCAGTGGAACACAATACCGGACTTCGCACTTTGATGTTTCCGCATCAAATCCGCATGGAGCAAAATGCATTTTTTGTAAAACGGTGATGCTGTTGTCCAGGCAATAGAAAAAACTAAATCCCAAGGCCTGATAATATTATCAGGCCTTTTTATTATGCAGTAATTATTACTTATCAGGAAAAAATGTACTCTCTGAATAAATTTTCTATCAGGCTTCTTCACCCAAGGTACATATTAACCTGGATTGGTATCCTATTACTTTTCTGTTTGGTTCAGATGCCTTATCCATGGCTTGTGTTTTTAGGCGATAAGTTAGGTCGTTTTTCTGGTTTGTTCCTGAAAAGGCGGGTATCCATAATTAAAAAAAAATTTAGAATTATGTTTTCCTGACAGAAATAAAATCCAGATAGAGAGTATGGTCGCAAGTAATCTGTCATCTTTAGGGATTGCATTATTTGAAACCGGTATTGCCTGGTTCTGGAATGACAAAAGAATTAATGAAATATTTAGAGTAAAGGGTTGTGATAATTTCAATGATGTATATGACAAAAATAATGGTGTTTTAATTATTGGTATTCATTCCATGTCACTGGAACTTGGGGGCCGAGTTATGGGGCTGTGTTTTCCTGTAAATGCTATGTATCGTCCCCACAACAATAAAGCAATGGAGTATATACAAACAAGATGCCGAAGCCGTTCCGGAAGCGGGATGATCGACCGTAAGAATCTGAAGTTTATGGTATCGGAACTAAAACGCGGGCAGGCTATTTGGTTTGCTCCGGATCAGGACTTTGGAACTAAAGGTACTATCTTCGCCCCTTTTTTTTTGGTAGCTAATGCTTCTACATCAAAAGGAGTGGCAGCTATAGCCAAATTATCGAAATCGCCGATACTTACTGCAACGATGATAAGAAATAATGAAAGTGGTAAGAGGCCTTATGAATTAATAATTGGTAAAGAAATTGCTGATTTTCCGTGTGGAGATGACCTGGCAGATGCTGAGAAACTAAATCAGATTATTGAGGCAGAAATCATGCATGCTCCGGACCAATACTTGTGGGCACACAGAAGGTTTAAGACCAGACCTCCGGGAGAAAATTCTCTGTACAAATAAGTTACAAAGATTGTCATTGGGTGCCCTATACCCATTACTTATGAGCTGAAACCTCACAATCGCAGTTATTTATGTCTGCAATTTTTGTTTTTGATATGATTTCCGTTAACTGCAAAACGGGAACTATTATGAAAAAAATATTGTTGTGCCTTTTTTTTGATTCACACGGATACTGCATACTCAGCGAATTGTGAGCTCGATACTCAGGATTCGGCATTATGCGAGGCGGCAAATGGTGGTGACGCTGGTGCCCAGGTTACAATCGGATCTTATTACTACTACGGTAATGGTGCTCCCATAGATTATAAAACGGCGGCTGACTGGTATACAAAAGCTGCGGTACAGGGTAATGAGTACGCACAATATTCTCTGGGGGAGATGTATTTTCAGGGGGAGGGAGTGCAACAGGATTACCGGCAGGCTATTGAGTGGTTTCATAAATCAGGTGAGCAGGGAAATGCTGGTGCTCAGTTTCGTCTTGGTGCTATCTATGAAGACGGTGATGGAGTTAATCCGGACTTTTTAAAAGCGGCAGAGTGGTATAAGAAAGCAGCTGAACAGGGAAATGCATTTTCTCAATACCAGCTTGCGAAAATGTATTATTACGGGAAGGGAATAGAACAGAATTACCGCGTTGCAGCGGAGTGGTATAAGAAAGCGGCCGATCAAAAATATGCATTTGCACTGGCAAAGTTGGCAGAGATGCATCTCTCTGGTGAAGGCGTTGAAAAAAGCCAACCAAAGGCCGAGTCATTGTATGATGAAGCATGTTTTGGTGGGTTTCAGTCGGCATGTGACAGCCTTGCGAAGCTGAATAAAAAAAAACCAGCACTAATTATTTTCAATCAAATAATTTTTGTAAGTTCAGGCAATTTTTACATTCAGGCTAAATGTGTAAATATGCGGTTTGATTGTTAAAAATTATATTAAAGGTTATTTTCGTCGCCTATCTACTAATGACGGCTAATAAAAATTATGTATTTAATTGAATAATATGTGTTTTTACATCTTAGTCTGGTGTGTATCGATAACTTACAGGTTTAACTCTTCTGAGCTGTTTACATGTTCGGTCATTCTGAACAGCTAAATACTTCGGTATGATATGGACAGTATTGAGTGTCATAATTGTATATGAAAAAGCCCGCTATGGCGGGCGATATGTATTAGCGGACAATCAGGACGGATGTTTCTGCATAGCGGACTACAGCTGATGCAGTAGACCCAAGTAGATATTTGGTTGAAATATTTGGTGATCTTGAGCTGATGATTATTAAATCAACGTGTATTTTTTCTGCGGTAGTCAAAATCCCATCTATCGGAGTGTCAAGAATTGCATGATAATGAACCCGATCTTCCGGAAGATTAAATTTTGAAACTTCATTTTTAAGGTCAGCTTCTGCTAACTTCAATCGTTGATTATCTTCTGTAATGATTTCTTTTTCTATGCCGTATGAAAGGCCGATAAACATTTTGTAGCTTGGTATAACGACTAAAAAATGTATGTGCGGGTCATCAAACTTTGAAAGAGATTCGATGTGAGGGATGACATGGTTAACCAGTGCTTTATTAGAAGTGTCAATCGGTACCAGAATATTCTTATACATACTTTTCTCTCCGGTTTGCTTTTCACTATAAAGTATAGGACATTATTGATTATCGGAGGTAAATTATTGAGTAACAGGGGGCAGCTTTAGTAGATTGTCTATTACCCTATAAATTCAAATGCCTTTTTAACTATTTTTATGCTGTAAAATCTGAGGTTGGTTGCTGGTCACGAAGTGATTTTTGTAAAGAAATGTAAATGAGTCATTGAAAGTCAAGATCTCATCCCTATATAAATAACGCATCAGGGTAAGTTATACCATGATGTGTATTTAAAAAGAATAAATTGAAATACTGAAGGAGGAATTATGCAGAACATTAGTTCTTTTTCATTATTTCCGGCATTATCTGATAGTTTGCTGTCAAATCGCTTTGACCAGATGGACCGTTTATTCAGTCAACTTACGGGCAACAGGCCAATAACCTCAGAACATCCATATAACCTGAAGCAATTAAATGATGCGCACTATCAACTGACGGTTAGTGTTCCCGGATACAGGGAAGATGATCTTGAGGTATCATTGAAAGGTGGCAAACTTAGTATTCAGGGTAAACAACCTGCAGAAGTAGTTAATGAATCAGAGAAATGGGTACACCAAGGGATATTAAAAAGCCAGTTTTCATTAGAATTTAACCTTGGTAAGAATGTCAAAATTCGGAATGCAGAATTATCCTGCGGATTGCTGACATTGGATATAGAGTATGAAATTCCGGAAGAAGAAAAACCACAGTTGATAGCTATTGAAAATAAAGATATAAAGGCTTAGTTTCTGATTTTTTGTTCCAAACCCGCCAATATTGGCGGGTTTTACAAGGCCTGAAAATTACAGTCCTAACATAATATATAATGCACCGTTGTTAATAGTATTTTGTGGATTAAAGGTATAACTACGGTGTAAGCCTCACTTCGGTGAGGCTTTTTTATTTTTCCAACTTGTAAGAATGGCTTTCATGTTAGGTTTTCCGAAGTTTCCGAGGGCCGTATGTTTGGTTATTCCGAATAACTGGATACTTGCTGTGAGACTCTGGTAGCGCAGGTCAGTTCGGTTGAACTGAATCAGTTTCTTATTTCAGATGCAAAAAAAGCCGGTTTGGGAATAACCGGCATAAGGAATAAGCGACATTATTTTATGGAAATTTCATTACCTTTTTATTATAGCGTAATAGTATGTATTTACACGTAATATAATTAAAAAAAATTAACCATGGTGAGATGTCTTGTTTTGATTATCATTCAGAATGATATGAAGGGACTCGTTTACCGGTATAGGTTTTCATGCTGGCAATCTTAAATTTGCTCTGTCTGTATTAAATATAGTGCAAATCCGGTGGTAAGGAAGAAGGTGATGTGATCGGCGGGGTCCGGAACAAAACTGAAAGCCGTACTGAAGCATAACCGCTGGATATTGGGTGTCGGGATGGAAGTGGGGTGGTTTGAGCAGGCTAAGGTCGAAATCAACAGTTTTTTTAATTTTTAAAATTCTTGTCAGGGTGTTATCCATATTTCTGTGAATAAAAGAATAACAGGCGGGGTATATGGATTATTTTTTGACGTTACCGGGCAGCGATACTTGTTCTGTTCTGCATAAAAAGGCATGTCCGAAATTACAACAGGCAAAAAGTACAGTGTATGTTGGATACTACTGGGGAGAGCACGCTGCAGTTCAGCAGGCTATCGTTGTGGCAAGAGGGGCAGTGGTTTTATGTCCGTTATGCATAAACCAGCATGATGAAGAGACTCAGTGATAATCTTACAGGCTCAACTCTCCGGAGTTTCCGGATAGCTCACATGTTCGGTTATTCCGAACAACTGATTATCACGCTGTAAAAGTTTGGTGTGGATGCGTAGTTAGATTAAATAATCAGTGGTTTTTATATCTATGATAAATAAGTCAAATAGCTTTGTTTATTGATTTTTCTATAGCTCTGCATTCAGGACTGTTTCCGTCAACCTGGTCTATTTTGCCTGGCTGGTTCCCTTCCGGAGTATCCATTTTTATTACGCATGCATCCTGACCGGTTTGGTGTTTGATTTTTGGTGAGCACCCCGTAGCTAAAAGAAAAGGTACGATAATTAATAATGTTCCAGCCTTATACATGTCAGTTAACCCCATATTGCAAACTATCAGAGCCTGATGCTATCAGAGTAAAAGGGTGAAATAAAAAATATTTCATAAATTTCAAAGGTCGCCATGTGCGGTCTTTTTTATTGCCCGCAACAATAAGAGCATTGGAATACGACAGGCTCATTACCTAATCTGTATTCGGTCACGGTGCTCTTCTTATTGCTTTCCCGCCGCTGGTGGGATTCCGAATAATGCCGCAGCCACCTTACTTTAACCTGTTTAAAATATATAACTCGGTTGCGGCATTTCCCTATCACTCAACATACGGAACACTCCGCAGGGGGTGGATATGCGCATGTCTGACAAATATTCCAGCCCTACAGCATACGCCTGGGGACTTATAACCTCTGCCTTTGGCGTTTTATCTCTGGACCAGTGGGCTATTGTTGCCGGGATCATCTGTACTGTCGGGACGTTCCTGGTTAACTGGTATTACAAACGGAAGGAATTCCAGCTGAAAGCCGGAGAACATCATGAATAACCGATTATTTAAAAAAGTCATGGCCGCTTGTGCCGTCGGGGCGATTGCCGGTGCGCTGGTGCTGATCCCCGCGTATGAGGGTGTTGAGTACAAACCTTACCGTGATGTGGCTGGGGTGCTCACCGTATGTTATGGCCATACAGGTAGTGATATTCAGCCCGGCAAGCTGTATACGGATGCTGAATGTAAGGCGCTGCTGCATAACGACCTGACGAAAGTCCGGCGCGCGGTTGACCCGATGATCAAAGTGCCGATTGATGACAATACCCGGGTGGCCATCTATTCATTTGTCTACAACGTCGGCCCCGGCGCGTTCTCGCGCTCCACTATGCTGCGCAAACTCAATGCCGGTGATATCGCCGGGGCGTGTGACGAAATGAAACGCTGGACATTTGCTGGTGGTAAGCAGTGGCAGGGTTTGATTAACCGGCGCGAAACGGAGAAAGCGGTATGCCACGGAACCCTTTAGTGCTGCTCATCATTGCTATCATCCTGCTGACGGCCTGCCTGTTGGCGGGTTGTTATCTGTATTCACTCGATACTCACTGTAAGTCACTGCCGGGTAACCCGCTGGACGGTGTGATCTGTTATGAGTGTGAAGCGCCATGAACTGGAAAGAAACGGTAATTGCCGCGCTGTTTATTGCTGCTGTCTGGTGGGTATATGACATTTACCGGGATAACCAGCAACTGAAGGTGAATAACACAACGTTGTCCGGACAGCTGTCAGCACAACAGACGATAAACACCATCACGCTTTCAGCCGTTGCCATCAGACACCGCGTGGCATTCGACAACATCAAAGCCAAACAGGAAGAGGGCACGGAGAATGTCAAATTTAAGACTGTTATCAGGACAGTATTTAAGGACAGCGAATGCGCTGTTGCTCCTGTTCCCGCTGATGCTGTTAGTGAGTTGCGGAAATACGCGGACGGAATACGTTCCCGCGCCGGTGGTGCCGATACCGCCACAATTGACCGCTGATTGTCCGCAGCCGGTTATTCCTGATGAACTTACCTACGGCGATGTAATCCTGTTGCTGGCTGATGCCATGAAGTCGATAGCTGACTGTAATCACGATAAGCGGTCAATACGGGAGATAGAAGCGGAGAGAATGAAGTAAAAAAAGCCCCCCATGACGAGGGGGCATATATAAAAGATTCAGGATATTTTTATTGTGATCTTCGGGTTGAGTATATCCCCGATAATTCCGTAATTACAATATGCGGAACAAATAAAAAATGCCCTGTAAGAACAGGGCAAATAGGCAATTGATAAAGAATATTTACTCTAACTACGATGCTCAATATACAGGCAATTTTGCTGGTAAATCAATAGTACCATTGCTAAATGGCGGGGCTTTTTACGAATGTGATTCATTAAGATAAAGTGAATCATATGTCAGGCGTTTATGGTGTTGGGTAAAGTATTACCTTACCTGCAGGAAATCAGCCATGCATCCAGCCAGAACCTTCCTATAGATCCGCTTGTGTATCGATGGTATTGAGACAAGGGTAATGACTACAGCTGAATATCGAATAGATCGTACAAACACATTTTTTATGCGAAAGTATCTCATTGGTTAATAACTTGATGAGGTTATGATGCAGATAAAGTCAGTTTTTATGTTTTTGGGCATGTTTCTGCTTAATGGATGCAGTGTCAAGGTACCCAAAGATATAACCCCGGTTAAACCTTTTGATTTATCTCATTACTTAGGTGACTGGTATGAAATTGCCAGGATAGATAATCGTTTTGAAAAAGGCTTAAGCAAAGTTACAGCTAACTATTCTCTTCGTGATGATGGTGGTGTCAAGGTTATCAACAGGGGTTGGGATGCGAGTAACAATAAATGGAAAGAGAGTACCGGAAAGGCCTATTTTGTTAACTCAGCTGATACTGGGGCGTTAAAGGTATCTTTCTTCGGACCTTTCTATGGAGGTTACAATATTATTAAGCTTGATGATGACTATCAGTACTCACTGGTTGTTGGCCCCGATAAAGATTACCTGTGGGTGTTGTCACGAACACCAGCTATGCCGCCAGAGCTGTTAAATGAGTATCTCAGCTTTGCTGGTGAACATGGTTTTGACAGAGAAAGAATACTTATATTTCAATAAAATTATATTCCGGTTTATTCCCCGGGATACTGAATGGACTGAATATTAAATATTTCAGCAAATAAAACACAACAACCCGCTCCGGCGGGTTTTTTATTACCTGCGAGCCGCCGATCTCCTCTGCCACATTAGCCACGACCAGTGCCACTCCTCACAGCGAGCGTGTGGGCATCCAGAATAATCGGCAACACCGGGATAAAGACCCCCTCATATGCGGCGACACCAGCCGTGGTGGAAGAAATGGTGAACATCAATCAACTGAGGTGGACATGACTGAAAAATACGAAGTCACAGCAACCAAGAAGGACGGTACGACATATCACGGACTGACAACAATGAAAGAGCCCCGCATTACTAACGGACTGATTGGTATTTCTGGTCTGGATGGCTCATGGACATATACCGCACCGGATGAAATCAGCGACATCAGATACATTCCGGTGGTTGAGGAAAAGAGCAAGAAATAATTATGGCACTCACAGATAAACAGGAAATGTTTTGTCGTGAGTACCTCGTAGATTTGAACGCCACACAGGCGGCTATTCGTGCGGGGTACAGTGATAAAACTGCGCGAAGTGTCGGGAATGAAAACCTGACAAAACCTGACATCGAAAAACGGATTCAGGAATTAATGAGCAGCCGCAGTGAGCAACTTAAGGTTGATGCTGAATATGTGCTGAAGCGCCTGGTTGAAATAGACCAGATGGATGTTCTCGACATTATGACCGATGACATGAGCATAAGGCCGGTCTCCGACTGGCCTGCATCATGGCGGCGCTACCTGAGCGGCTTCGACCTTGCTGATATGTTTGAAGGACGTGGTGAAAATCGGGAAATGATCGGCATCCTGAAGAAAATAAAATGGCCTGACAAGGTCAAGAACCTTGAATTGCTCGGTAAGCACATATCTGTCCAGGCATTCCGGGACCAGATTAAAAGCGAGCATGATGTTGTCGGCACTCTCTCTGACCTGATGGACGAACTATCGGGCAAATAATATGAAGCCAGAGCATTTAGCGTTACTGCGTAATAAGCAATGGCGTCTGAATAATCTGTACTGGATCACCGATAAAGAAGGTCATCCGGTTCGCTTCAAAATGACGCCTGAGCAAACAGAATATTTCGAAGGCATCCACAACCGCAATATCATTCTGAAAGCCCGTCAGCTTGGATTCACGACTGAGGTCTGCATTATCCAGCTTGACGCGGCCATATTTGAATCAGCTAAGTGCGCACTGATAGCGCACACCCTGCCGGATGCAAAACGCCTGTTCCGGGAGAAAATCAAATACGCCTACGAGCGCCTGCCGGACGAAATCAAAGCAGCCAATCCCGCGAGTAATGACTCTGCCGGTGAACTGGTGTTCAGCAAAGGCGGCTCGGTGACTGTGTCCGTGTCGTTTCGTGGCGGTACGCTGCGCTACCTGCACGTATCGGAGTTCGGGAAGATATGCGCCAAGCAGCCAGAGAAAGCCCGTGAGATTGTCACAGGGGCGTTTGAGGCGGTATCAACGGAATGCTTCACGACGATTGAGAGCACGGCAGAGGGTCGGGCCGGTTATTTCTTCGATTATTGCCAACTGGCTGAAAAAGCACTGATGCAGGGCAAAACATTATCTCCACTGGACTGGAAGTTTTTCTTTTTCTCTTGGTGGAAGAATCCGCAGTACGCAATCGACCCTGTTGAGCAGATACCGCAACGCCTGACTGACTATTTTGATGAGCTATCAGGCAAATATGGAATCACGCTCAACGACCGGCAGAAAGCCTGGTACTACGCCAAAGAAAAAACACTCGGCGACGATATGAAGAGGGAATACCCGTCGATACCGTCAGAGGCATTTCAGCAGTCTGTGGATGGTGCGTATTACGCCAAGCAATTCCGCTGGCTGTACGAGAATAAACGCATTGGCGAAATCCCTGATAACTCACACCTGCCGGTGCATACTTACTGGGATATCGGTGTGGGTGACTCAACGTCAATCTGGTTTGTGCGTGAAGTCGGTGAAGAATTTCACATCATCGATCACTACTCAAACAGTGGCGAAGGTCTGCGGCACTACATGAAAGTACTGAAAGACAAAGGCTATGAATATGCCAGCCACAACGGGCCGCATGATATCGACAACCGCGAGTTCGGTTCAGACGCGAAATCACGCCGGGAACTGGCGCAGGAAGGGTACGAAATTGACGGGCAAACCTACTCCATCCGCTTTGAGGTGGTGCCGAAGCTATCCGTTGATGAGGGTATTGAGGCAGTGCGCGAAATCCTGCCGCTCTGTGTATTCGATGAGAACAAGTGTGGCGAAGGCATTACCCACCTTGAGGCGTACCGGAAAGAATGGGATGACAAACGCGGGTGCTGGAAAGATAAACCACTTCACGACTACACATCACACGATGCTGACGGATTCCGTTATTTTGCGGTCAGTCGCCGCAACGTCAAACGTCTGACAAAGTCTCTGACATTCAACTGGAACTGACATGAATACAAACGTGGATTACAAACATCCTGCATACACCGAATTTTTACCGGAATGGAATATGATCGGGGACTGCGTTGACGGTGAGCGCGTAGTGAAAAGCCGCGGTGAAAAGTACCTGCCGCACCCCGCAGATAAAAAGCGGGATGACGATGATGGTGAGCGATACAAAAAATATCTTCTCCGTGCTTCGTTTCTGAATGCAACCGGACGAACATTAAGCGGATTACTCGGTATTGCATTCAGTAAGCCGGTAAAAATCAGTATATCGGGTGGAACAAAGAGTCTTGAAGCTGATATTGATGGTCAGGGGCAACCATTGACTCAGATGATCCGCGATGCATTGTCTCAGGTATTGCAGCGTGGCCGTGCCGGACTGCTCAGTGATTTCAGTGGGGCAGGTATCCAGACTGAGGCAGACAAAGGCAGACCATACGTCCGGTTGTTTACGGCGAAGGAGATTATCAACTGGCGGGTCACCGGCGGGAAAACATCACTAGTTGTTGTGAAATATCAGGAACCGGTTGAGTCTGATGATTTTGAACTGCAAATGCAGGACCGCTGGATTGAGTTACGTCTGATCGACGGGTTGGCACACTCAAGGCGGTGGCAGAAGGACAGTGAAATCAGCTCTGGCGAGTGGATAAAATTCACTGATGCGCAGGGAAAGCCGCTTTCTGAGTTGCCATGGTCGTGGATTGGGTCAAAAAACAATGACCATACTCCTGATGCGCCACCACTGGCTGACATAGCTTATATGAATATAAAGCATTACCAGATTGAGGCAGATATTGCAGAGTCAGCACACACTATCGGTCAGCCGATGGTTGCGCTGTCAGGCCTGACAGATGACTGGGTGAAAAACCACATGTCAGGCGGGTTCACAGTCGGTTCCCGCAAAGGAGTGTTGTTGCCTCAGGGTGGCGATATGAAGTTTGCACAGCCGGAAGAACGCACCATGCAGATTATTGTGGCAGAGCGCCGGGAAAAGCAGATGGCAATGCTGGGAGCAAAGCTGGTTGAGCGAGGCTCATCGGCGAGAACAGCAACACAGGCACTGGATGAAGCACAGACGGATAACTCTGTTTTATCGTTGAGCGCCGGTAATGTTGAGCAGGCTTTTAATCGTGCGCTGGCTTTCTGTATTCAGTTTGCCGGAGCTGGAGAAGCTTCTGTTGAACTCAATAAGACATACGAGATTGCGCAGTTTGATTCGGCAGCAATTACTGCACTTCTGGCATCTGTGCAGTCCGGCAATATGCGGATTGTAGATTTTATCCGGTATATGCAGGGGGCGAACCTTGTTCCGCAGGATGAGAAACCGGAGGATGTAGCTGAAGAGCTTGGGTTGATCAGAGGTACAAATATGCTGGGAGTATAAAATATGCGGCCGGGTCTCATTTTTGATAATGCACTGATGATTCAGATTATGCTGGAAAGGCTCAAATCATCAACTGCTGACACACGTGAACTGGTGTCAGATATTCGCGCTGCTGTAGCATCTGCATTATCCGGATATTCCGGTAGTGTTTCCTCAGTCAGCAGAGCGAAATCAATTGCGCTGGCGCTGAGAAAAACGCTGAAGCCAGTTCTTTCCGGTTATTCTGACAGGTTACTTGATGACATTATCAACGCCGCTGTTGTGATGGCAGACGCTGAATATCACGGGTTTAACTCACTGGTAAAAAACGTTAATCCGGCTGATGCTGACAAGGTGCGCAGAGATGTGCAAAACATACCGCTCTCTCTGACGGGATGGAACAGCTCCCTGTTTCTCGCCAAATTCATTGAGTCGTGGGCCGATACAGCCATGCAGCAGATAGAGAATCAGGTGGTGATATCGTTGTCGTCAGGCGGGGATGTGGCTGACCTGCAATCGGCTATTAACGGAACCTCAGCGGAACCGCTGATAATCGCAGCGGCAGTGGTTGGCAGGGTGGTCAGGGGATTTCAGACTGTTGCCAGAACGACATTACAACATGCTCACAGTGTGGCGGCGACGGATTTCTATAAAGAGAATTCTGATCTGATTAAGTATGAGGAATTCAGTGCAATACTGGATAACAAAACATCGGCAGTGTGCCGTTCTCTGTCCGGCCGCTGTTATCCGCTTGGTAAAGGACCGAGGCCTCCGCTTCACCCTAACTGCCGTAGTCGCTTGCTCCCGGTGCTTGATGAAAAATATGCAGACTTGTTTGTCACAGAGCCGGTCGGTAATTCTGAATGGGGCGAAGAAACTTATTATGAGTGGCTTTACCGCCAGCCAGCGAACAGGCAGGACATTGTGCTTGGTAAGACCAGGGCGCAGTTATTCCGTGAGGGCGGGTTATCACCGGAACGATTCGCAAAATTACAACTCGATAAATACTTCAGACCAATAACACTGAAGGAACTTCAGAAAATCATACCCGATGCCTTCAGAAAGGCCGATATCGAACTCAAATGACCCGCTCCGGCGGGTTTTTTATTACCTGTAGTCAGTGACTACACCATCAAAACCAGAGGTTGACGATGTTTAAGTGGAAATTAACCAAAGAAGAATTTGACGTGCTGACTGAAGAGCATAAGGCCATGTACAAAGAAGCCGGTGACGGATACCAAATCCAGATTGACGGCATGCCTGACATCCCGGATGTGTCCGGCCTTCAGAAGAAAGTCGATGAACTGTTATCTGAGAAGAAATCAGAACAGGAAAAGCGCCGTCAGGCTGAAGAAGCCGCAAAGAAAGCTGCAGAAGAACAGGCCCGTAAAAACGGTGATATCGAATCACTGGAAAAGAGCTGGGCTGAAAAACTCAGCACCCGCGAAAAAGAGTTACTGACACAGTTACAGGAAAAAGATGCCAGCCTGCAAAAACTTTTGGTTGATAACGTCGCGCAGTCGCTGGCGACAAAACTTGCGGGTGATAGTGCCGCGCTGATTGTGCCGCATATCAAATCACGCCTTGCCGTTGAAGATGGTAAAACCCGCGTGGTGGACGCAACTGGGCAACTATCAGCTCTGACTATCGATGAGCTGGAAAAAGAATTCAGAAATAATCAGTTATTTGCGCCGGTCATTATCGGCAGTAAGGCAACCGGAACCAGGGGTGACGGAGGCAAAGACAAATCACCTGCCGGAGGCAGTGATAAACCCAAAAGTGTGAATCCATTGGTGGATCGCGCACGTGAAATCATTGCAAAAAATACAGAGGCATAAGATTTATGACATTGCATATTTTTCAGCATCAGGTATCTCTGGCAGCGACAGAGCTGGTGGCTCAGGCAGTACAGCAGTTTAATGAAGCATCCGGCGGTGCGCTGGTTTTCGGTGATGGTGACCATATTGGTGATTACATTGAGCAGACATCATGGCAGTTACTTGGTGGTCTGGCACAGCGTCGTAATGCATACGGATCAGGTAATCTTACACCGCAGGAGTTAGGGCAAATTCTCGACCGGATGATTAAGGTCGATGGTCGTATCGGGCCGGTATCTGTCACTCCGACGATGATGAAGCGCCTGGGTAAAGACGTATCAGAAGCGGCAGCGGTGGTGTCTGCTCAGGCAGCAGAAGCGATGCTGCAGGATTATCTGAACACTGCAGGTGCGGCACTGAAAGCGGCAATCTCCGGCAACGCAGCGGCAGTTACTGACCTGATAGCAACAGGAAGCGCACCATCACTGCGCGGGCTAAACAAAGGCACCCGCCCGTTTGGTGATGCGTATTCCCGTATTATCGCCTGGCTGATGGACGGTGCAACGTTCAATGACTTTATGGACGAAACACTAACCAACTCCAGTAACCTGTTCCAGATTGGTAACGTGGCCATCAAGCAGGACGGATTCGGGCGTCGTTTTGTAATTTCTGATATTCCGTCTCTGTCTGAAGGTAATAAGCAGCATTCACTCGGTCTGGTTACCGGTGCAGCTGCTGTACAGACCTCACCGCTGATCATGAAAGCGCAGGACGTTCTCGGACAGGAAAACATTAAGGCTCTGATGCAGGGGGAATATGATTTCACCATCGGTTTGCGTGGTTATCAGTGGGCGAAGGACAGTATCAAGTCACCGACTAACGAACAGGTAGCCGCAACTGATAACTGGAAACAAATTGCTGCAAGCATCAAAGACACTGCCGGGGTTATGGTGACATTCGGTAAAGATGCTGATGCAGGCGGTAAGGCTGCTAAATCTGCGAAGTAATCGCAGTAATAATCCGGAGGTGATATGGCAGTACAAATCAGTCCGGAGCAGATAGGCGAGCAACTGGAAATGATGGGGTTTGAGGCTCCTGATTTTGCGGTTGCCGCCGCATTATCTGTAGTGGACAGCATTGACGGATGCCTTGATAAGGCAGGGTATACGGATGCGGTGATGACGCTTATCAAGGTGTATTCCGTCATCCTCATCCTGTCTGCGGCTGATGTCCGTAAAATTGCATCAGAACATGCACCGTCCGGTGCTTCAGTTTCGTACCAGTATTTTGCTGACGGCAGAAAATCGTTGCTGAAATTGTTATCCGCACTGGATACCGCCGGATGCACAGATAACCTGCCTATTGACCGGCCGGTCAGCATTATTCAGTTTGACGTGAACCGGGGGTGATATGGGTAAAATCCTTCGCCGGTTCTGCAAGGGATGGGCAACTATCTGGAAGATTGAAGGCAAAGACAGTTACGGCAAGCCGAAATTTTCAGAGCCCATTCATATCCGGTGTGACTACGGAAGCAGGATGAGTGACGGAACAAAAACGGTAGGCACTGAAATTGTCATCAAAAATGTCATCTGGACGGAATACAGCGAAGCCACACAAGATGATTACATCGCTATCGGCAAGCATGACGGACAAGATCCGTTCGTGGCCGGAGCCAGCAGAATCAAAGCTGTTGACCGTGACCGCGATATTAACGGCGGCAAAGATGACTACACTCTAACAACGGCGGTGTGACATGGGAGCAAGAGTAATCGGTATTAACCGTGCTGTTGCTGACCTTAATGCGCTGGTCGGTAATATCACGTCAAAAAAAGTCAGCAGGGCCATGCATCGTGCGCTGGATATCGGCGGCAGACAGGCTGCGGTATACACACCGATTGATACAAAGACACTGATCAACTCTCAGTTCCGTGGTGTGGAGGTGAAAGGAACGCTGTTTACCGGGCGTGTAGGTTACTCAGCATCCTATGCCGTTTTCGTTCACGACCCGAATGTGAAGCAGAGCTTCCGCAGGCCGACAGCGAAGAAAGAATTCCTCACTAAAGGCTTTGAGGAAACACAGCAGATGATTGACCAGGCTGTCGCGGAGGAGATGCGCATATGACCACCACTGAGCAGGTTAAGCGTTATTTTTCCGAGTCAGGGCTGTCTGACGGTTTTATCATCCAGGACTATGAGTGGTCAGAATCCGGCGGACATGACCATGATGCGTACATGGTTTTTCAGCAGCGGGACGGAACCGGAAGAATCAATGATCTTGGTGGTGATGATTTTTTCACTGTGTCGTTAATTTCTGGCAAGGGCTGGGTTGAATTCGTCGCTCAGAGAGCCTATGCAATACTTGATTATGTCAGGTGCCATGCTCAGTCTCATGGTCTTAATTTCATCATCAATACATCCGGGTTCGTGAATCCGGTTCAGACGGCAGAGGGGAGGTATTGGATTCCCCTGACCTTCCGCTGCACATCCTAAACAAGCACACTTCAAACAGGTCGCTGATGCGGCCTTTTTTATTTGCAAATAAAGAGGTTATAACATGGCACAATGCCCTGATGATAAAGGCCTGGTGATGGGTAATGCGGGGGTTCTTCGCATCGCGCCCGGCTGCCCCGGTACGGTTCCTGAACAGTCAGCGTTTCTGCGTCTCGGCGCACTGACTAGTAAAGGGCTGGATTACGGTACTGAAACGGTTACTTCCAAAGCAGACGACACAAAAGGGCTGGGCGAAGCCATCGTGACCGGTCTGGATTTAACCATTAAGTTTGATGGCGAGCTGAAGCGCAAAGGTGCTGATGGTTCCACGTCTGCTTTTGATATCGCCAAAGAAATCCTTGCTGAAGTTAAGGCCAGCCGTCAGCCGTCATATTGGGTGCAGCTCGACATGAAAGGTGATGGCAGTGATGTGATTCAGGGGTATATGAACTTCACATCATGGTCGATGGAGTTCCCTACCAAAGAAATCTCCACGTACTCCGGTGAACTGAAAGTCGCAGACGCTGACAGCTTTGAATGGCTGCAGGAAGAAATCGTGGTTCAGAGCATCGCAGCCAACCCCGCGACACTGACTGTGAAAGCCGGTGAAACGGCAACATTCACGGTCGGATTTAATCCGGTTAACGCGACAAACAAAAATTACGAGGTGGTCAGCGATAAGCCTAACTTCGCTACCGTCAGTAAGCTACTGAATGTTGTCACTGTCACCGGTGTCGCAGCCGGTACCGCGAATATTACAGTCACATCGGAAGATGGCAGTAAGACGGCGAAATGTGTCGTTACAGTCACTGCGGCCTAAATATTACAAAGGGTATCTCCGGATGCCCTTGATAATGTTCAGGAGGATATATGACACCGCGTTTAGAATACGGCGAGATAGTGATATCCACTGCCGAAAATGATTACCTGTTCCGCCCGTCGCTGGATGCCATGACGCGAATCGGTGAGCCTAAAGAGATTGTGAGTGCGTTTACGCGATTAAATGGCTCAGAGGTACAACAAATTATAGCGTCTGCCGTAGACGCTTACGGAGTGGTTCCTGAATGGCTGATTGCACTGTTAAATAAACCGGTTTATGGGCGCAGCATTTTATCGACAGCAATGGACGTGATGCAGGCATGTTGTAACGATGACTGTTCTGAGGTTATCGGTGAATGGCGGGTTGGCAAATCCGGCATGGTGTACCGGCGCGGCGCTATGCATTATCGCGATATCATCCTGCTGGCGCGCGAGCTAATGACCCACGGCATTATCGGTAAAGCCAAGGTGCGCAAACTCCAGCGCAACGAAGGTAAAGACGAATACTCCGACGAGTTCCGCGCCGTCGATTACATCAGTGCCGCCCGTGTGCATTTCAACATCACCCGTAGCGAAGCGGAACAACTCACAATGACCGAGTTCGTGATGATGCTGAAAGTGAAATATCCGGATGAGAAAGGCTTCACGAAAGATGAGTATGAGGCTATCACCAAGGCCGATGATGCCCGTAACGATGACTTGATTAAGGGCAAGCGCCGGTTGGTGAGCAGGAAGACAGTCTAACACACCCGCCATTTGGCGGTTTTTCATTTTAAGGAGCCGGTAAATGGCAAACGTCGGTGAAATCGTATATCAGGTGCAGATGGATGTTGCTCAGTTGCTGACATCACAGCGTCAACTGGATCAGCGGCTGCGGAATATGGAAGGCAGATTTAACCGCACAACGACCGCCGTCAATGGCACTGAGCGCTCAATGGCCTCGCTGTCGCGGGTTGCCGTATCTCTGACTGCTTACTTGTCTGTATCAGCCGTTACCAGCTACGCGGAAGCTTGGACGGTGCTGAATAACAAACTCGTCAACTCCATAAAGGCCGGAGAGACGCTGGCGGTGGTGAATCAGCGCGTGTTTGATATTGCTCAGAACAGTCGTTCAAGCCTTGACGGTATCGCAACGCTGTATTCACGACTGGAAAGAGCGATGCGCAGTGCCGGGCTCAGCGGCGAAGAGTTAGGGCAGATAACCACCACTATCTCAAAGGCAATGACCGTTTCAGGTGCCACAGCAGCAGAATCAGAAGGTGCACTTGTCCAGTTATCACAGGCACTGGCATCTGGTGTACTGCGCGGGCAGGAATTTAACTCAATGAGTGAACAGGCTCCGGCACTGATGAAAGGACTTGCGGATTCACTGGGTGTCAGCATCGGCAAGCTGAGGGCGATGGCCGCAGAAGGCAAATTAACCACGGATGTACTGTTAAAAGCATTCCGTGAAATGGGACCAGCTATTGAGAAGGAGTTTGCGAATACAACACAAACAATGTCGCAGTCTCTTCAGATCGCCAGCAATAATATTACTAAATTCTTTGGCGAAAACACCACTGTTAAGACATTTATAAACATCTTCAACGACGCTACCGTATCTGCCAGCAACAATCTGGAATCACTGGCTAACGTATTGCTTATTGCAGCCGGTGTCATGGGGTCTAGATATGTTGGAGCTCTTACGCTATCAGCTACCGCTCAGGCAAAGAAAGTTAAAGAGACACTTGCCGGTATGGCGGCGACAAAACAAGCGGTCAGAGTTGAGATCGAAGCCGCCACGGCAACAATCAACAGAATTGCAGCTGAGAAGACTCTGGCTGTGACAGTTCAGCAGTCGCTGGGTGCGCAGCTGGCAGCAGCCACTACTGAAGCGCAGAGAACCAGAATTCGCCGTGAATTGGCAGTAAACTCATCAGTAATAACAGGATTAACACAGCAGGAAACCGCAGCTACAAATAGTCTCGCTGCGGCACAGAACAGACTTAACGTTGCAAGTGGGTTGGCAAGCAAAGCTCTATCCTTGATTGGTGGACCGGTTGGTGCTGCGATGTTGGCCGGAGCCGCTGTGTATTATTTTTTCCAAAAAGCTGAAGAAGCAAAAAGATCAGCACAAGAGTTTGCTGATTCACTAAATGAATTGCGTGCCAGCATGGATAAAATGTCTCGCACCGAACTGGCAGCAAAAATAGCAGATGCCAGGGACGAGCTCGAAGTTCTGACGGATGCTCAGCGCACTGCAGAGCAGGAGGTTAAAAATCTCAAAACAGCATACAAAGCATATTCTGATGGGGTATTACACTTTGGTAGTACCCAGGAGAACCTCGAAATAATATCCAGAAAATTAGCAAAAGCAGAAGCCAATCTTGAGCGCGTGCAAAATGACAGAAGCAAGACTGTGAATTTTATCAGTGCAGCGCAAGCGAAGTTAAACGGGGAATTGTTGCAGGGCGAGGAGCTGCTAAAGCGAGAGGCGAGTACTTTGCTACCTAATGCCGGAGCAGCACTTCGCGCTTACGGACTTGACCTTGACGGAGCCACAAAAGCAAAACAAAAGTTCAATTCAGCAAGCCTGAAAGTTGAATGGTCAGATGCTGGCGCTGACATGAAAAAGACGCTTGAACGTGAAATTGAAATGGCTGGAGCGAAGGATGACGTAGTAAGACGTCAATTACAGGTCAAGTATTATGTTGAAGATAAAGGGATATCAGAGCAGGAAGCTGAAAAACTTGCTGAATTAGCTGCTAAAGCTGGCGAGGCAAGCGAAGCAAAAAAAACCGGTATTAAAATATCAAGGGAGGCGGTATCCGAAGCAAAAAAAGAAGCAACAGAAGCGAAAAAACTCAAACAGAAGATAACCGACCTGGCTAATGCGACGAAAGTTGCAGAGCTGGAAACAAAAGGGCTGTCCCGCGAGGCTGCAATTCTTGAAGCAGTACAGAAGCTTGGTTCAAAAGCTAATTCCGCTCAGATCGCCGAAGTTACAGCACTGGCCGGTAAAGAGTACGACCTTACGCAGAAAATCAAAGACCGCAAAGAGGCATTTGAGCAGAACCCGCAGGCAAAAGCTGATCAGGATATGAAACTGGCCGGAGAGCAACTCGAACGGCAACTGAAAGGTAACCTCATCACCGAAGAACAGTATCAGAAACGCAGCATTGAGTTAAAAGCGGAACACGCCAGAAAAACAGCGGAAATAAATGCGAAATCTGCTGTATCTCCTGTCCAGGAAATGGCGGCTCAGGTTGATCCTGTTCAGGCGCTGGCTAATGAGCACGCTCAGAAGTTGGCATTGATTAAAAATTTTGAAAATCAGAAAGTTATTACGGCACAGCAAAGTCTTGCGCTGATAAATGCAGCAAACACTGAGTATGAGGAAGCAAGACTGAATGCTCAGTGGGAAATCTGGCGTAATCAGAGTCAGGCCAATCAGTTTCTCGCAGATGGTCTTGATGCTCTCGGTCAGCGCTCATCCAACGTACTGACAGGGCTTATTACCGGCGCACAGAGTCTTAATGATGCATTCCGTAATGTAGCATCAACCATTGTTGATGAGGCTGTAGGGGCGTTAGTTCAGATGGGGATGCAGCAGATTAAAAATATGGTTGTTGGTGAGGCCATGTCAACAGCAGCGCAGGCATCTACTGTTGCTCAGACCGTGGCAGCACAATCAGCATGGGCTCCAGCGGCAATGAGTGCTGCTATTGCAACGATGGGGGCGGCGGTTACAGCTGGTTCAGCGTCTTACATGTCAGCCATGGCGGCGAGTAAAACAATGGCTGTCGCCGGTGCCCGTTATAACGGTGGCCCCGTTGACGCTAACAAAATGTATCGCGTTGGTGAGAACGGGCAGCCTGAAATATTCAAGGCGTCGAACGGTCATCAGTACATGATCCCCGGTGACAGCGGAAAAGTAATCAGTAACCGGCAGATGGGTGGCGATGGTGGTGTCAGCATAGGGGATATGCACTTCAATTTTCAGGTTCAGGCTCCCAATGGCATGACAGAAAAGGAAGCAACAATGATAACCAGGATGGTTAAAGGTACTGTATATGACGTTCTGATGACAGAAATCAGAAGCGGTGCAATACAAGGTAATCAGCGCTATTAACAGCCACCAGTACGGTGGCTTTTTTAATGGAACCGATAAATGGATGAATTTAAATGGCGTCCTGAGGATGCCTGCCAAATTAATAATGAACCGAAGGTCAGGGTTGCAAAATTCGGCAATGGCTACGAGCAGAGAGCCAAAGACGGAATCAATAATCAGCTTAAAACATATAACCTGGCATTCATCAAACCGGTTTCTGTCGGACGTGAAATAGATAATTTTCTCAGTCAGCGTGGGGCCGTGGAATCATTCCTGTGGCTGACAGGGGATGACAGAACCCTGCGGACATTCGTGTGCCGTAACTGGCAGGTAACGAGGAAACAGTCTGTCTGGCAGATTGATTGTGTATTTGAGGAGGTGGTTGCGTGAGAGATATTCCGGCAGATATGCGGATTGCGGTTACTCAGATTGAACAATCAGCAATGCTTGATTTGTATGAGGTGGATTTAAGTCGCTTCGGCGGGAATGTATACCGCTTTCATGACGGAATGAACGGCCTGTTGAAACCGGTGATTTGGCAGGGTAACCGATATGATCCGTATCCGGTTCAGGTAACCGGACTCAGCATGACAGCGCAGGGAGCGTCAGCAAGGCCGAAGATGACATTCGCCAACATTGATGGGTTGCTGACTGCAATCAATAACGATTATGACGACGCACTGGGGGCGATTGTTACCAGACGGCAGGTTATGGAGCAATATCTTGATGCGGTAAATTTTCCGGATGGAAACAATCAGGCAGATCCGTCCCGTGAGGCTGTACAGAAATTTGTCATTGAGCAACGTGAAAATTCAGACTCAGATTTCGTTACATATGTGCTGGCGCTGCCGACAGAAACAGATAATGCACAAATTCCCGCCCGGGTTATTCAGGCTGATATATGCCCGTGGCGATATCGTGGACAGGATTGCGGGTATGACGGGCCTCCTGTCGCAGACGAAAAGGATCAGCCGACCAATGAACCGACAAAAGATCAGTGCTCTCATAAGTACCGTGGCTGCAAACTTCGCCACTCCTCAGTATTGCCGTTCGGTGGGTTTCTCGGCTCCAATAAACTAGGTTAACCCATGATTGAAAGTAACATTATCGCACATGCAACAACGGAAGGTGTGAGGGAGTCGTGTGGGCTGGTTTCAGGGGGAATTTATTTCCCGTGTACCAATATTCACCCTGACCCGGAAAATTATTTTGAAATCAGCTCAGAGGAATGGTTGAGAGCTGAGAGTCATGCAGAAGTGGAAGCTGTCGTGCACAGTCATCCGGCTGGACTGCCATTTTTAAGCGCGGGCGACAGGGATATGCAGGTTAAAACCGGATTACCGTGGTGGCTCGTTTGTGATGACCGGTTACTGAAATTTAATCCTGTTCCGCGATTGCTGGGGCGTGAGTTTAATCACGGTGTGCAGGACTGCTACAGCATTATCCGGGATGCTTACCATTTGTGCGGCATCAGTCTTGATGACTTTGAGCGACATGATAATTGGTGGTACACCGGTGACAATCTGTATCTGGATAACATTTCCGGACAGGGTTTTTATCAGGTTGATGAAGTACGGGATGGCGACGTTATTCTTATCTGCCTGGGTACATCAAAACCTTGTCATGCAGCGCTATATATCGGTAATCAGGAGATTCTTCATCATCGCCCTGATCGTTTGAGTAAGCGGGATGTTTACGGTGGCTACTGGTTTAAATTCACACACAGCATATGGAGGCACAAACAGTGGTCAGACTACAGTTTGCTGGCTATTTACGCCGATATGGACGCCGGTTTGAATTAGAGGTCAGCAGTGCAGGTGAGGCGTTAAGATGTCTGTGTTATCAGATTGACGGATTAAAACGGGAAATAAACCGTGGGCAGTTCAGGGTACGCGTTGCCGGTCATGATATGACAGAGGACTGCATAGTGGCAGGATTACACACTCCACTTAATGACAATGATGTTATCACGATAGTGCCGGTTATAGGTGGCGCAAAATCAGGTGGCTTCCTTGGCATTATCGGCGGCGCAGCGCTAATTGCCGGGGCATTCTTTATTCCGGGCGGTTTTCTGGCAACGATGACATCGACGGCTATGTTTGCTGCTGGTGTCGGAATAGCGGCAGCAGGGGTGGCAACGATGCTGACAAGAACACCGGGCGCACCAAATTTCAGTGAAGGCAATTCAGAAAGTAACCAGTATTTCAGCTCACTTTCCAACAGAATCGGGCAAGGATATCCCGTTCCGCTTTGTTATGGAGAGATGGTGGTTGGCTCAAATGTGATTTCACAGGGGTTGGAGACAGTATAAATGGGCAAAGGTGGTGGTGGCGGAAGCACGCCGAGTCTGGTTGATGACAACCTGAAAAATAAGCAGTTTCTGAACATTATTGATTTGGTGTCAGAAGGTCCTATTGAAGGACCGGTTGGCGGAATGCAGGGATTCCTGCTGAACGGAACGCCTATAGTCGATAAACAAGGTAATCCGAATATTCGCGGGGTCGAAGTTCAGTGGAGATCGGGTACGCAGTCTCAGTCTCCGCTCGATGGTTTCCCGTTTGTTGAGAAAGAAATACCTGTAAACGTGGAAGTGAAAAAAGAAACACCGATATTGCGTACGGTATCTGATCAGGAAGTCGATCGCATTCGCTTTACATTAGGTGTTTCGGCGCTGGTAAAACAGGACAACAAAGGCAACCAGGAAAACACTTCTGTTCAGATGCTTGTCGAGATTAATGCTGGCAGCGGATGGGTGACAGAAAAAACAATCACAATAGGTCCCGGGAAAATAAGTGGTCAGTACCTTGAATCACATATTATTAACGCGCCAAAGCAAAAGCCGTTTCAGATAAGAGTATCGCGCCTCACTGATGACAGTAAAAGTGACCTTCTTAAAAACGGGACGGTGTGGGCCAGCTATACAGAAATTACGGATGCTAAATTTTCATACCCAAACTCCGCTGTGGTTGGTATGCGCATTGATAAATCTCAGTATGGTGACACGCCTAAACGTACATATCATATCAAAGGGCTGATTGTTCAGGTCCCGGATAATTATGACCCGGAAACCCGCAGCTATAACGGTATATGGACGGGGAGGTTTAAGCCTGCATGGACAGACAATCCCGCATGGATTTTTTACGATCTGGTGACCAATGGGCGTTACGGGATTGGTTCCGTGATGGGGCGTTTTGGTTGTGACCGGTTTGCTTTGTATGCGATAGCCAGGTATTGCGATGAAATGGTTTCGGATGGGTTTGGCGGCAAAGAGCCACGATTTACTTTCAATGCCTATATTACCTCACAGCGGAAAGCGAAAGACGTTATTGATGATTTGGCATCCGTATTTCGCGGAATGCCTTTATGGGATGGAGTGCAGTTAACCTGCTTTCAGGACAGGCCCGCAGATCCGGAATGGACATACACAAACTCAAATGTTATCGGCGGGAAATTCAATTATACATCAACAGCTAAAAGTGCAAGGCATAATGCAGTTGAAGTTTCATGGATTAACCCGGATAACGGCTGGAAGGAAGAGAGGGAGTTTATACAGGATGATGGTCAGATCATAAGATTTGGCGGACTGAATGTTAAGAAAGTAACGGCTTTCGGTTGCACCAGCAGGGGGCAGGCTCATCGTGTTGGTAAATGGATTCTGGAAACAGAGAAGCTTGAGACTGAAAGTGTAACATTCACGACTTTCAGGGAGGGTATTAATTGTCTTCCGGGTGACATCATTGAAATAGCGGATGATTCATTTGCGGGTTCAAAAGTCGGTGGCCGGGTTTTAGATGTTGTTGGCAGCAGAGTAAAAACAGATGCACCTATAAAATGGTCTTCTGGTGATAAGGGATATTTTGCTTACCTCGGCGGCAGCGGGAAGTTCATCAGAACAGAAATATCATCAGTAGATGGCGACATTGTTATCCTGAAGAGCGAACCAGCCGGACTGCAAAAATTCGGTGTGTTTTCTGTATCGAAAAACACGCTGATTACGCGAATGTTCCGGGTACTGACTATTACTGAAGATAAAGACGGGAACTATCAGTTTAACTGTATTCTCCATGAACCAAAAAAGGAGCGCATTGTAGATGATGGTGTTAATTTCACCGGTAATCCGTCTGCACAAAATACGGTTCGAATCCCTGACATTGAACGCCTTTCCGTAGCTTATATCAATGACAGCTCTCAGGTTCAGGCCAGAGTTATGTGGGCCATGACAACAGCTAACCGCAATATTTCTTACGTTGTTTCTGTTTATAAAGATGACAAGGTTGTCCTTACTGGTGAAACGTCTGATCTTGAATATTATTTCAACGGATTGGCCGCTGGGGAATATCTGGTTGGCGTACGCGGCAAAGATAAAAATGGAATGCTGGGAAGCGAGTCGAAAGTGCTGATGGTTATTGGTGCGCCAGCGGCCCCTTCGTTTATCAGCGTTGAGTCAGGCTTCTTTGAGGTGAAATTGATACCACATATCAGTGCCCCGCACACACTGAATACTGAGTTTGAATTTTGGTTTTCCGGCGAGCAAAGAATTACCAACATTAATAACATTGAACAGGAGGCTGAATTCCTTGGCAGAGCAAAAGTATGGTCAAAAGGTCAGTTAAAGCCCGGACATGATTACTGGTTTTATATCCGAAGTATTAATGAGTATGGTAAATCTCATTTTATTGAAGAAAAAGGTCAGTCCAATAACCATGCGGATGAAATATTCGATGTAGTGCAAAAAGAGCTCGAAGACTCAGCCATCATTAAAGGCCTGCAGTCTCAGGCGAATGATAACTTCGAGGCCATTATCAACAACGCCAATAACGTTTACGGTCAGTGGGGTTACTGGCAGCGTGAAAACGGTGTTATGAAAGCAGAAATCATCGATGTCCGCAACTACACGGTTACGGAAACAACGGCACTTGCGGAGAAACTGGACGCGGTACAGGTTAAAGCAGAAGACGGACTGGCGCTGGCGCAGAACTCCATCCGCGCGCAGTGGGATATGGCATCCGGTCAGGCATCCGTGGTCCACGATATGAAAGTCCGGATCCGTTATAACGGTGAGGATTATTCCGCCGGTATGGTGATCGGGGCTGAGCTGAAAGGTGGTCAGGTGAACACCCTTATCGGTTTTAACGCTCAGCAGTTTGCGTTTTATAATCCGGTGAAAAAATCGATGGACATGTTCATGTACATGAAGGACGGACAGGTCTTTATGCGTGAGGCGTTCATTAATCAGGCATGGCTTAACAGTGTGGTTGTCACTGACAAAATGCAGTCGGAGAACTATGTGCCGGGTAAACAGGGTTTTATTCTGGATGCAAAGGCTAATAAATTTGAGTTCTTTGACGGAACAACAACAAACGGTACCGGTATTACAGCGGGCGGTATTAAAGTATATGACAATAACCGGCTGACGGTCATTATTGGTGATATATCGGGGTATTAATATGGCTCACGGGATTATTGTATATGATGATCGCGGTAATAAAATATTAGATTCCGGTAAAAGACTCGGTCGGTTCGTCGGCTGGCATGATATTAATCCTGCACCGGTCGGTCAGTTTAAATACAGCTGGGATCACCGGAACCTGCTCCCTATGGGGGAGATTTTTGTCTGGGTTAATCCGAGCTTTTGGTTCAATCATAACGGCTGGTGCGATTGCCGGGTTGAAAATGGCGTTATTATTTTTGAGGGTAATTTAAGGCGAAACGACGAACAGAGAGCCAGGGAAACTTATATGCGTATATTATATGGTGTAAAATCATGAAACACGGTTTTATATGTTTTGGTGACACCGGCCGGATGCAAATTGACGGCACTAATATAGCGTTAGGGCTAATCAGAAAACAGTCGTTTCATTGTCCGAAAGTGCAGGATGCAGGACAGGGAACCATTAAAGAGGTTTATTTTCCTGCCAGAGTTCATCCGAAAACACAAATGATCGCAGCCAGAGCATCATTCTGGGTCAGAATAGGCGGTCAGGCGTTTGACAATACGAATAACAATGCTTTTGTCTCGATGCCTTTCCGCGACGGTCCCGGCGGAAATATAGAAATCTGGGAGTTTGGCAACGCTCCTGTTAAGGTGCGTAATCAAAAAACGGGAATAGTTGTGATAAACCCGCTAACCAATCAGGTGGTATATAATACTAACTGGGGCGTTGCAAATATACTGCATGTTCAGCGGCTTAAACTATGGCCTGATACAATGTGGTCTATGACAATGCCTAATAATGGTAATAACTGTGCAGTTGTATTTGGCGGTGGTGCTCAGAAAAGAACAAATTATGATGAATATATGGAATTCGAGTCTTATTTCTGGCGAATGAACGGTTCTAAACTGGAAGTACGTCTGTTGGTTGATACGTATTCCAGACCGCATGCATCACAATCTTTTAAATCATGTGATATACCGCTATATATAATGATAATAGATACAACGGGGATATAAGAATGAATATATCAAAATTAATCACATTAGCTGCAATAACTACGCTGACAGCCTGCAGCCATAACGTATACACCAAACCAGTGGATTGCACCGGGCATATGTTTGAGGGGCTGGATAACCGGCATTATTCAGCTAAGCTGACAAAATATGCGCCGGACAGTAAACGGTTTTTCAGTACAGGTGATCCTGTTCTGGGTTTGCATGGCTGGATCCGCATGGATACGTTTGACAAAATTACATGTGTTAAAGGCAAGAGTACAGAGGACTGATTATCGCCGTTACCGTCGCTTACTTCGATCCGCAAAACTAAAATCAAAATAAATAATCTCCTCCAACAACCGCTCCGGCGGTTTTTTTTCGTCTGAAATTTAAGGAAACCCCATGATTTACACCGACGGCACCATAGCCATTAATGCCGGTTCACCGATTGTGACCGGCACTGGTACGCAGTGGAAAAAGAACATTCACGGTGTGGCCCCGGGCCAGCTTATCAGCATCGAGAACGGTATAGCACCGGTCAGCATGATGATCCGCGCGGTAAACAGTGATACCGAACTGGTGTTGTCATTCAATGCCCCGGTAACGCTCAGTGGTGCGAAATACTCCATTGCCACCACAGTCCCGGATACCATTTCGGATGCAGCCCGCACCATGTCAGCCAATCAGGGCTATATCGTTTACTTTCTCCAGGCAATGCAGCAGTGGATGACAGACACCGGCCAGGTGGAAATTGAGTTGCCGAACGGGCAGAAGGTGACACTGGAGGATGTAAAAGGGCTGGCTTCGAGGGAATGGGTCGGGGAGATGCTGTATAAGCCAAATTCTGCTGTTACCCGCGTACAAAGTCCGAACAAAAGGAATGTTGTTCAGCTGGAAGACGGGGGAACAGTCGGTTTTAAAGACACCGTCACAGACAGATATCGTTTTGCGTTGATTTCGGATGGCTCCACCCGCTGCTTTAGTGACGGAGAATATACAGGACTGGATTTAGTAAAGATCGATGGCCGCTATGTGCGACTGGAGACAAATCCTCATGCGGGTACAGCATCAATGCTTAGCATTGTGTATCGGCAAGCTAACGGCGAAAACCAGCACATTGTGACGATACCATATGACACCGGCGTAGTTGCGACTCGCTCCTGGATTCAGCAGGCAACCGGATGGGGGTCAGTATACGCGGACTATCCTCCGTATATGACAAATTTCACTAATACCAATTTGCCTAATGGTATGTATAGATTTAACCAGAACAGTCAAAATCCCCCTTCTGTCATAGGAGACAGATTTGGAAGCGTTATAACAACTAGGTATTCCGGGGATATTGGACAAAGGATAGTCCTTCCCAACTACGGCGCGACGCACATGGCGATACATCGGTATACTGGTTCTGCATGGGAATCGGTAAGGGTGTTGACATCCAATATGTATATCGTAGACGGCAGTGGATATTATAAAAAATCGTCGCCAATCGTTCAGATTTACCCTGATGGCCATTACGACACCAACGACGAATCCGAAGGTGCTGAAGTCAGCCGCACCGGCACCGGCCAATATCACATTACCGGCATTCTTGGTTATAACTCAGATGGTGCCTGGGGTGTAAACGGTGGTATATCAGTACCGAAAGACAATAACGGCCTTGAGTTGGTTTATGTCGATGACAGGGTGCAGAGTGACGGCAGCCTGATTATTGAAACCTGTCACCGTCAGCATGCGCATTTGCCGGAACGTTTCCAGAACTGGCGGCTGAAAGACGTCACCCCGGAAGGTGAGCGCATCTTTTATCAGGACGGTGAACTGTGTGACCTGCCGGAATCCACCCGTCTCGATGTACGTGTTGAAATGCCGCAGGGCTCTGTGTGGAATGTGAAACAGCGCGAACTGGCTGAACAGATGGAGCGGGAGGCACAGGAAATAGCGGAGGAGAGATAACAAAAAGTTCATTAATCGTTTGATTTTTGCGACCAAATAAAAATAGGTGGTGTATATCTGTTTGTTTTTATTTTGGATGTTAACTGTTTCTTAAAAAAGAGAGCACTAGGTCTTGATTTCAAATTTAAGAAATGAATAATTATCCGCACTTTTTTACATATGGTTACTATTTCAGAAATTAACACATGATGAATATAGCTACTTTTATTAAATTAACGTTTGTCACCACTTGTTCAATGGTATTAAGTGCTTGTAATAGCCTTCCGCATCAGTACTCAACATACGATACTTTATCCGGAATCATTGCTCCGACTGGACAATATAGTGAGTGGTATACGGATAGTGATAATTATGCCTCCGGAAATAGTGATACTCAGGCAAGCAGAGATTGCACGGAAAGTGAGGCAAGAGAACACCATGCTAATGGTGTAACCACTGTTCGTCAAAGCAACTGCAATGGTAGCAGTCAAACTCATAGTAACAGTCGTAGCCGTAGCCGCTCCAGCCGTGTCGGCTTTAGTGTGAGTGGACCTGTCGGGGCTGGTTTGGGGTTGATTGATCAAATAAAAGATATTAACAAATCTCACAATAATGATGTTATTGGTAAAGATATGTTTAATGAGTTCGGTTTTTGATTAATATTCTTTTAATTTGCTATTAAATTTATTTTGGTTGTCACGTGGGGACTGGATACAGTCCCCCTTGCTTAGATAGAAATCTATATCAATCTGCATTACAATCTGTTAATACAGCTTTATCATTCCCTTCAACTAAATTTGCGTTATTACCTTTTGTATAAAGTTTGTATGTGTAATTTTTATTCATGGCTTCATAGTTTGCGCCTGAGGCCATTTTCATTATTTTCATCGGAATCATTTCGTTCATTTGATTGATAATAGCATAGCTATCTTTTTCTGTGTTGACATAGATAACTTCCATTGTCTGATTATTTGCACAAGCATAAGACACTTTGGTAATTTCATCACCTTCAGCTGCAGTTGAGAATCCGGAGAATAAAATCCCTAAGCTAAACATGGTGGTAGTGATCAGTGATTTCATATATATCCTTACATGACATTAAGTTAGAAATATTGATAAGATCTTCTGTGCTATCTGTATAATTTTAAAATAGCAGCCTTAATTACAAATAAGATTTATCTCATTTTTTAATTTTTTTGTTATCATTGCTCGGTTATTTAACCTGAAAATATTATTATCGCAGGACAAGTGTGCAATATGTAAAATAGTCTATATGAAGTGATGTTACGAATAGTGTGATAATCATTTGGTATATAACGATAAAGCAATGCTGTGTTTTATTTATTAATATACTTTATTTTTTGGTTAAAATAGTGATTTGAGTTGTTGGTTGTTATTTTTTAAGTGAAATGTAATAATATTGATTTGGTCAGATGAATAGTAAATATAATGTTATTAATGGTTGTGGTGTGATGATGTATAATAAGTATAAATATACAGATATTAATTTGATGGAGGAGTGTAAGATCTCAATGAAAACAGAATGCTAACCGTTGGTGGTAGGATAATCAGAGGGGGTGGACAGAGGAAAGCAATATCTACTTCCGATCAGGTTAATCGTTAAAAATAAATTTATAACTTATTAAAATATATAAACAAAAAGTAGTAAAATGCTGCGGAGCTAATCTCAAAAAGTGTGTGGAACTGAAACGGGTGTGCTTACACTTCGTAAGCCAGTTTATAGGGAGCAGATTAATGCAAAGAAGAAGTCCCGGTATTTCCGGAAAGAAATACCGGGAGTCTGTTGTTACCTGGCGATCAGCGCGAACACGCCCCAGCCAAAGTATTCACGCGCGTAGGTCACGTGACGTTTTGGCGAGACCGTTAGCTCAGCCCTGACTTCTGCCGCGAAGTCGTCGTTAGGGTTGGCCTCCAGCCAGTGGCGCATGGTCAGCCATTTCGCGGCTTCATACCTGTCCCAGCCTTCCTGGTCTGCCAGCACCATTTCCACCACGTCGTAGCCGAGGTAGTCGAATGCGCTGATAAGTTCAGGCAACATCAGGAGATCAGCTATTGCGCTGACGCCGCATGCCTGCGCTATCTCTTCTGTTGAGGGTAGCTGACGCCAGTAGGGTTCCCCGATAAGCATGATCCCGCCTGGCTTAAGGCTCTGCGCCAGCAGCTCCATCATCCCGGTAAATCCACCGGCAATCCATGTCGCACCTACGCAGGCGGCCACATCGAATTTCTCTTCTGCCACATACCCAGCGGCATCGCTATGTATGAA
This sequence comes from Morganella morganii, assembly GCF_019243775.1. Classification (NCBI taxonomy): domain Bacteria; kingdom Pseudomonadati; phylum Pseudomonadota; class Gammaproteobacteria; order Enterobacterales; family Morganellaceae; genus Morganella; species Morganella morganii. The sequence continues at coordinate 2,134,592 of NZ_CP069157.1, read as the reverse complement.
CTGGACCCGATCACTGACACCAAGTTCTTCCGAGCGCCGTCTGGCCTGCTTGCTGAACAACTGGCTCATGTCGATACCGACTCCGGTAATCGCATGATCCCGCGCCCAGGTACAGAGCATTTCCCCCGAGCCGCTGCCGAGGTCAAGAATGCGGGTTTCCGGCTTCATGCGTAGCACACGGCCCAGTGTGGTGTACTTCTCTTCGGTGAACGGGTTGTGGATACGGTGTTTGCTTTCACTGATGGTAAAAATACGTGGGATATCCAATGCTGAATTCCTTTTATTGTGTTGAGTATTAAGAGGAAGCTCCCCTGAGGTTTTTGCTTTTTCAGCCAACAGAGCAAACAGCTTCCCTTCAAATGTCTCGCTGACTGGCCAGTCGTGGCCTGCAGGGGGAGGAAGCAGGGTAAATCCGGTATTATTGAGCAGGCTGACGTATTCTTCATCGCGCCAGGCCGTCATTTGGCTGCCGAAACGAGTGGTGTGACCGTTTGCCTCTATAGCCCAGAACTGCGTTGAGCTGGTCTGCTCTTCTTCATCCCAGCTATGTTCCGTCAGCAGCAGATGAGGGACGCCCAGAAAAAGCCCATCCGGACAGCGTTGCCAGCTCGCTTCAGCCATTCCCTGACGCTTAACTTCTTCGAAAGTATGGACTTCAGTGAGCAGCCTGCCACCCAACTCCAGCCACAGCGCGCAGCGGCTGACTAGTAAGCGTGCATCCGCAGTGCTGAACACATTCAGTTCCCCGAACGTCATCATGATGAAATCGAACGACCTATCCGGCCAGTATGCGCGGATATCCTGCTGAATATAGTCGATGTTCAAATTGGCATTTTGTGCCTGCTGGCGGGCCCAGCTCACTGATGCTGGTGAGAAATCCACGCCGGTGCAGCGAAATCCGCGCTCCGCTAAGCGGTGGGTATAAAAGCCGGGACCGCAGCCGAGATCGAGGATGTGTGCGCCAGGGGATAACTGGCTGGCGATCCACTCTACCTGCTGCTCAATGATCTCCTGCCTGCGGCTGGCCCAGTCGTGATCCTGCGACAAGTGGTTCGCCAGCATGCGCTGGCTGAATGCTGGTTCATCCCAGGGAATTTTGCTTTCATCCGCTGAAAGCCGGACATATCGGGATGCGTAAATAAGGGTATTAATATCCATCATGCCTCCTTAGCGGTTATCAAGCTGTGCGCGAACGTTATTCAGCCCGGTAGTGTTGATGCTGTACGGCTGACCGTTAACGGACTTGATAAGTTTTTTGGTTTTGAGTTTTTTGAAGGTGGCAAGGGTGCAGTCGGTAAGCAACAGCCCTTCGCGGGTGTAGCATTCAACGGCGATGAGGCGGCCAGACGTATCTCGGACTTGCGCGATACGACTACCTTTAGCGAGAACGTGTAAGGTACGTTGTTCCTGACGGGATAAATTCATACTGGAAAACCTGTTTAATCATCATGTGCAAAACGTGCAAACACATAGCGGTGTCCGCATTCGATTTCGGCGCATTGATAATCAGTCCGGCCTGAAAAGGTCGGTAAGCTGATTATCGGATGATTACATTCTCCAGCATCAAAGCCTCGGGTTGAGTTGAAAGGTATTTACAGAACGAATGTTAGCACACAATTTAAATATGGGTATGTACCATACGATAAAGTGTGATTTATTTCATAAAGCTCCTTTTTTTTAACTTTGGCCTGCTCCCCATTGATTCACACAGAATGCTGTTAGCAATATTCGTTCTTCGCTTATAGCGGACTGCCCGATTTGATTTCAACGAGTAAAATATGTGACGCATAAGATTAGTAAAAATCAGATTGATGAGACGGTCAAATTTCTCTATCATTAACTGTATATATATACAGTTAATCGGTTCTGAGTATGAAACTTGTCAAGATCAACGATGATACAATTCTGACATTGCCTCTGTTCCTGGAACATGTCCCCGCTGGGTTCCCGTCACCGGCGACGGACTATATCGAGGAACGCATAAACCTGAACAGTGAACTGATCCGACACCCGGAAAGTACCTATTTACTCAGGGTTGAAGGTAGTTCGATGATAGATGCGAATATCTTTGACGGTGATGTGGTTATCGTGGACAGCGCGGTAACTGCGGCAGAGGGGGATATTGTGATTGCCAGTTTTGACGGAGAGTTTACTGTCAAAAAATTGCAACTGTCACCGGTACCTATGCTGATCCCGATGAATCCGGATTATCAGCCTATCGTAATCAGCAGTGAACAAGATTTACAGATTTTCGGTGTGGTCACCTACATCATCCATCGGGCGCAGTGATGTTTGCGCTGGTGGATGTAAACAGCTTTTACACCAGCTGTGAAAGAGTATTCCGGCCCGATCTGACAGGTAAGCCGGTTATCGTCCTGAGCAATAATGATGGCTGCGTGATCGCCAGGTCAGCAGAGGCGAAAGCCCTCGGCATCAAAATGGGGGCACTGTATTATGAGTGTCGCGATTTTTGTTATAAAAACAATGTGACAGTATTCAGCTCAAATTATGCGTTGTACGGCGATATGAGCAGCCGTGTGATGACATTGCTCTCATCTTTCGCACCCGCCACAGAAATCTATTCTATAGACGAAGCCTTTCTCGATTTTACCGGCATGACCAGGATATTCAGCCCGGAAGATTACGGCTGTGAGATACAGGCTGCTATTCTGCAGAAAACACACCTTCCGGTCGGTGTTGGCATTGCACCGACAAAGACACTCGCAAAACTTGCCAACCATGCAGCAAAAACATGGAAAAAAACCGGCGGAGTGGTCGACCTTTCTGATAGGCTGCGCCAGCGTAAGTTACTGGCACTGATACCGGTCAGTGAAGTGTGGGGTATCGGTCGGCGAATATCGGCCAGACTGAACACCATGGGGATTCGCACTGCATTAGATTTGGCGAACGCCGCACCGGCGACTATCCGTAAAACTTTCGGTGTTATTACTGAGCGTACGCTGCGGGAACTGAACGGAGAACCCTGCATCAAGCTGGAAGAAGTCAGAAAGGTGAAACAGCAGATCCTCTGCTCCCGATCATTCGGTACCAAAGTGACGGATATTGTCACAATGAGAAAGGCCGTGTGTGAATATGCCGAGCGGTCAGCCGAAAAACTCCGGGAAGAAAAGCAGCGCTGCCGGATGATCGGGTTGTTTGTGCAGACCAGCAGGCACGCGAACGGGCCGGATTATGCGAACAGTGCAAATATTTCACTCGAGTATCCCAGCTGCGACACGCGGGACATCATCAATGCTGCCACGAGAGCACTGGATAGTATCTGGTGTGACGGGTACCGGTATTATAAGGCGGGCATCATCCTGTCAGATTTCACTGATTCAGCCGTCACTCAGTTCGATATGTTCGCCACCAGGCAGCCATTCAAAAACAGCGACGAGCTGATGAAGACCATCGACACAATAAACAACAGTGGGCTGGGCCGTGTGTGGTTTGCCGGTAAAGGCAGTGACAGCGGATACAAGATGAAGCGCGAAATGTTGTCACCGGCATACACAACAAATTTTAGTCAGTTGCCGGTGGTAAAAAGTTAATGTAGTCCCAGTTAGACAAAGAGTTGTCGCAAATATGCAAATTGTTTAAATGATGGGTGTATAGCTGTTGGTAGAAGTGATGGGACATATTTGGGACACAAATGGTTTAAGATGTGCTTTATACCTTTTCAATCTTTTTAATTGTTGGGATGTGAAAGCGTGATTTAATGCGGTATCTAATTGATTAAAAAACAAAACTACTGACTTGTAATCAGTAGGTCACCAGTTCGACTCCGGTAGCCGGCAACAAGAAAAGCCCGCGATATCTTTGATATCGCGGGCTTTTCTTGTTGCCGCCTACCTCAAATGTTCACACCGTTTTGCTTTCCTTTGCACCACCTGACGATTAACATTAGGGAAACTGATTATTGGAGTAGTGTGATGGCTAATTTGAAAATAACTGTTGTCTGTTTAGTGGCATTATCTCCCTTATTATTCTTGTCTGATGCTTTGGCTAAAAATTGCAAGAAAGGAATTCCCTGCGGCAACTCATGTATATCAGCAAACAAAGTTTGCAGGATAGGAACAGCAAACAGTTACAGCACAAAGAATTATAGTAATAAATCCATATCAACTAATAGTAAAAAATCTCTGCACGGCTCAACAGTGGCAGCAACAGGCGGAGTAAGCGCGGCATCATTGGCTGGCAGGTCTTCTGGCAGTGGCGGTTCAATCGGTTCTGGTGTTGCTTATAATTGTATTTATTCTAAGGCTGTGATCGTTGGTGATGCCATGGGCCCTATGCAAGGCCGATTTCACTCCACGGTATCATTGAGCAACTCAGCATTCACTGCGTTCAGGCCTGACGGCAGTAAAATCTCCAGTCCGAAGATGAAAACAAAAAAGAATGGTTATTACTTTGAGCAGGATGATAAAACTGTTTATGTCATGTCAGTGGATTATAAAGAATACGCTGTTTCAGATTTCAAAACTAAAACCACTGAGCAATGGGCCGAGTGCCAGTGATAGTGAAATAATATTGTGATATTGTCATGTGAATTTATGAATACTAAATAACTATTGATGGTGTATCGGCTGTTTGTGGCTGAAAAATGCAGAGTTATCATTTAAATATATCCGAAACCCTTGCAAGATATTTATCTTCATAAAACGGTGAAATGGAGTTTTTTATCACGGTATGATTTATTTCTGTTTCCCCGGAAACGATTTTATTCAGAATGTCAGCGAGTTTTTTATTATCTCCGACAGGATATAATTCACCATTTACATACGGACGAATAATATCTGCAGGTCCTGTCGGACAGTCTGAACTGACAGTATAAATACCATAGCTGTTTGCCTCACACAGCACCATCGGCAATCCTTCGTATGCGGATGTTAAAATAAGCGCAGAGACATTTTTTATTTCTTGTTCTATGTAATTCCACGGGCTTGATTGCCAGCCATGCCAGATGATTTTATCGTCTATTTTCAGATCGTGAGCCAGGCTGGTTAATTTTTTTTATTTCGGAGTCATCGCCGGAGCCGACGATATGCAATTTCCAGTCACCATGAACACCGGATAATGCGCTGAACAACTCCCTCATGTTTTTTTTGTCCTCCGCACATTAAGCGACCGACATATAAAAAATTTATCGCATTGCCACAGCTGATTGTTCCAGATTGTTCCGGAACCGGGTTGTAGATCGTATAAATATCCGCAGGGTTGATACCCATTTCTGATAACTGAGTTGCTATACCACTACTGATAGACAGGTGTTTATCCGTCAGCCTGATATATTTGGCTTTATATGAGCCGGTGACAGAGAAATGATTCCACGAGAACAATGGAATTCTTTTAAATGCGAAGCGCAAAGCCAGTCTTGAAATATAACAACCAACAGAATCAAAGGCAATGACATAATCCGGATTTATTTTTTTAATAACAGAAGCGAATTGACAGGCAAAATAAACTCTCTTCAGCTTCCCGTTTTTTAGTGATGAACTAAAGCGTGTAAACGGGTTATTACCGAGCCACGTATCGTCAACACTATTATTCAGTTCATTAAAAAAGACGAAAGATATCTGATAGTTTTTCCCGGATTCAGTCAGTAATCTGCTGAATGTACTGAATACGGTTTCCATGCCGCCAAAACCGCTGATGTTACGACCGGCAATGATGATTTTGGTTATGTCAGACATGCTGTCTCTTTCCCGTGAACTGAGGTGGTACAGACAATTTAACATAAGTATCATTACTTACCAAAACTAATCGGCAGCTTGATTTTTTTAGGTAGTCATTATGATAAGGTATCCATGCTTAAAAATAAGTCATACGGATATTATCTGTGACCTGACCTGCGTTAAATGTGATTTCTCCTGTGGCACAATAACGGAGAGTTAAGGGATAACAGCCGCTGATGTCTGGTTTTTATCTTTGTAAGCTGTCACCGGGAAACAGAAGGTCTGGTATGAAAAAAGTGGTGGTTATATCCTGTTTGCTATTTTCATCTGCGTCTTTTGCAGTCAGCTTTGATTGCAGTAAAGCACAGAGTAAAACAGAAAAACTGGTGTGCGATAGTCCGTCATTATCTCAGGCAGATGATGAATTATATGCAGATTACCTGCAGGCAAAAAAAATCACCGGAAACAGTGATGAGTTTAGAAAAATTGTCAGAGAAAACCGGAAACTGAGATTACAGAATTGTGATACAGAAGCATGCCAGCTGGAATGGTATAAAAAATCATCTGTGCTGTTCCGGAATATTGCTGACAGTAAAAATCCGGCGTCAGCGCAGATATGCTACGAGGACGGGCAGCAGGTGACATTAACCGGTACACTGAAACGTGTTGTATTTCCGGGGCCGCCAAATTATGAAAGCGTGGAAGAGGGCGATGAACCGGAGCCGTATTGGGTTCTTTTTACCAAAGCACCTTTGACCTGTATAAAAGACAGTCCGGACTGGGGCAGTAATGACCAGTTTCAGTTGATAGTAAGAGGTGATTTTTACAGCAAAAATCAGCATTATCTTAATCAGCAGGTCTCTGTTACCGGCGAAATGTTTTATGCCGAAACCGGGCATCACCATACACCGGTACTAATCGATGTGACGGCAATAAAAGGCGTGAAGGTTATTTCACCGTCAGATAACCACTAATTCTGTGTTTCACTGATAGTTGCTCCGGATATTCACAAGGCTAATCTCCCTGTTATTTCCGGAGCAGATTAACATCATCCATAAAAATACTGTATATTTATCCAGCCCCCTCTCGGGCGGGCTTTTTCTGTCAGTGTCCCGGCGACCTGAGCGGGCACTGAAGAGTAGCTGATACCGGGAAATAAATACGGATACTATACAGGTGAATATTATGAGCAGAGACATTCAGACGATACTGTTGCACTGGGGCGGTTGGGCAGCGGGTGGTCACTGTGCGGGCATGGGCTGGGCCCGTGTTTCATCCGGATTCCGGGAACTTGCTCAGAACAGCAGTAAACAGAGACCCTCATGCAGCGATGAGGATGGCCGGGTTATCGATCGTTGTGTATCCATGCTGGGGACGGCCGGTCTGGAACGTGAACGCGACTATATTACGGATTATTACGTGAAAGGGATGAGCAAGCGGGCGATCGGGCGTAAATATAAAGTCCGCGAGGATGAAATCCGTAAACAGGTACAGAGCGCGGAAAGCTTTATTTTTGGTTGTCTGGAAACACTGGCAGTGCAACTGGATATGGATAGTTTATATAAAGCCTATCCTGATGTCCGGAGCACATTGGTGCGGCCGCAAACGGCATGCTAATCTGTAAAAAATAACGAATTACATATTGAAAGGCATTCAGATTCTGAGTGCCTTTTTGTCATTATGGCGGGATGTTTTTCCGCAGTCCGGAGCACATTAGTGCGGCCGCAAACAGCATGCTAATCTGTAAAAAATGACGAATTGCATCTTACGGTGAAGGATATGCCGCGCAAAAGTCGTCGCCGGTTTCTTTCAGTTCAGTCAGTTCATAAGCCATGACGTCTTTGTTATCTTTAACGGTATGATAGCGGGATTTGAGTTTTACTATCAATGAATCCGGAACAACATCATTGTCATCAGGATCACGCTTTGCACAATAAAAATAAAACATCGCTTTTTGCAGCACAGAAACCGGTAATACATCGTAATGGCCGGATAAATACTGAATAACATACTCACGGTGTTTATCTGATGACAGCAGTAAATATTCCATACATTGGGATTTAAAATAATCATTACTGATTACCGGTGATTCCATTATTTTTTTCCGGAATTCACAGGATAAATCAGGGTCACGTACAGAAAGCGCATCCAGATAAAAACCCGCTTCTTCTGCACCCTCGTCTTCACAATCCCAGTTGAAATATAACGGGTTGATATAACCTTGTTTCAGGTACAGCGCTAAACCATCAGCCAATTCCTGTGTTGATTTACTGTTGTAATCGTTATCCATGATGCCGGTTCCGGTTTTATGGTATATGGCGGATACCATTAATATACGGTTTCCTGACGGAAATTAAATCATTATTTATCTGTCATTATATCACTGCACCGAAATACGGTGTGTTCAGCCCTGCCTGTGAGCAGGGCTTTTTTATGGCCGGACAGGAGGCAGAGAGTATTCACAGGCACTGAGGTAAGAATGAATGATAAAGACATTGAATTAATTATTTATAACCAGCTGGTTACTGAGCTGAAAAATCACGGTATTACCACGGGCGTTAAGGCGGGTTTCTTTCCGGAAAATCATATCTCCGGAGAGGATTTTATTGCCTTTTATCCTGTTGGTGAGACACCGGCAGGATGGCAGAAACGCAGTTATGCCGTCCGCGGGCAGAATGCCAATCATACCGAAAGCCAGATAACTGAAAAAAAATACCAGGTTCAGGGGTTTATTACTGAATCTCAGACACATACCGCCGGTGATATTGTGGCCGCAGTCAGGATGATTGTGAATTCACTGCCCTTTACCGGTGTGCTGAATAAACAGGGAGTCGGCGTTCAGCGCGCCGGTGCTATCCGGGTGCCGTATCTGGCTGATGACCAGGGGCATTACAGACAGGCACCTTCTTTTGATTTCAATGTGACGTTTACCCGTACACTCCGCCCGGAGACCGGCGTTGTTTCAGCGCTGTTCCCGGATATTTACTGCATATAAGGTTTTACTATGCCAATTAAACAAACACGCTATGTCGATATCGCCTCTGCGGTCATCGGCGCTTCTGCTGTGCCTGAGCGTAAGCTGACCGCACGGTTATTCTCTGCTGATCCGAAAATTCCGGCCGGTCATGTCCTTGAATTTGCGCCGGGGCAGGTTGATGAACTGCTGGGGGCGAATTCACCGGAAGCTCAGTTTGCCCGTCAGTATTTCAGTTATGTCAGTCCGGCACCGGTCAGTAAACCGAAAGCGCTGCAAATTGCCGCATACGCGCCGGTCGGACGCACACCGGCACTGTTCGGTATCAAAGCGGCCGCGCTGGCTGATCTGACAGCCGTCACAGACGGCACACTGTCCGTAACCATCGGTCAGACCACCAAAAACTATAAGGATCTGGATTTAGCGGCGGCCAAATCCTATGCCGATATTGCCTCACTGATCCAGGCAAAACTGAATGCTGAGAGTGAGCCGCAGTTCGCGGGCAGTTATCTCACTTTTAATGCACAAAAGAATGCGTTCGAACTGAACGGCGGTGTACAGGAGCATGTCTCCGCCGGTGTGGCGTATTCCGTTCTCGCGGATGCCATGGGACTTTCTTCCGGGCTGTCATCAGAAGGGCATCCGGCGCAGACACCACTGGAAGCTTTTATGGTGGCAGAGCAGGTATCTGACTCATTCGGCAGTGCGACGTTCCTCACTGAATTACCGGCGGAGCAGGCTGTGCCGCTGGCGCAGTATGTCGCCGGTGAGAATGTGAAATATCAGCTGCATCTCAGTGTGTCTGCCGACAATGCAGAGGAATTAAATTCCGCGCTGGCAGGAACGGCATCTGTTGGTCTGAACCTGAAAACGGACAATGGTTACTTTATCCAGGCGCTGCCGATGGCAGTGATGGCAGCGACCGATTATGACCGGACGAATGCTGCGACAAACTACATGTTTCGTCAGTTGGGTGTGACTTTCCCGGCACAGGTGACCAAAGACGCGGATGCGGATCGTTTCGACAAGCTGCGCGTGAACTATTACGGCGAAACGGCGGTGGCCGGCTCGCAAATCCGTTTTTATCAGCGCGGCTTCCTGTGCGGCGGAGTATCTGATCCGCTGGATATGAGTGTTCACGCCAACGAGCAGTGGCTGAAAGCGTATATCGCACAGCAGTGGTTCAGCCTTCTGCTGGCCACCCGTGGTGTTCCTGCCAATAAAGACGGTGAGGCGCAGGCACTGATGGTGATTGCCGGTGCAGTTACCAAAGCGCTGGATAACGGCACTATTCTGGCCGGTAAGAACCTGACAGAAGTGCAGAAAATCGCGGTGGCAGATGCTTCCAGTGATGATCTGGCCTGGCACGATGTACAGGACAAAGGTTACTGGTATGACGCGAAAATCACCGAAAACACCGGCAAAAACGGTTTGCCGGAGTATGTCATGAAATACGTGCTGATTTACGGCAAAGGCGACTGGGTCCGTAAAGTCGAAGGCTCACATAACTTAGTGTAAGTAAGGAAGAAAAATATGATTGAAGTATCAGCAACCGGTCTCGCGCTGGTGGTGAAAGCCAGCAAAACCTTTCCGTCCGGTATTCTTATCACCGCGTTTGCGGATGATGCAGATCCGCTGGATTTCCCGCCGACCGAAATCGTTAAAACAGGCATGGATATCAACGGTAACCTGCTGAGCTGGTCAGCACCGGCACCGCAGACGGTAACAATTAACGTGCCGGCGGGTAGTGAGGAAGATCAGAACCTGGCTATCCTGCTGGACGCCAATACGGCGAAAAGAGGCCGCCGCGCCGCTGGGGATAATATCACGATGGTTGCCTCTTACGGCAACGGTTCGACCACCACCGCCCGTAACGGCCGTATCACCAACGGCAGCCGCGGAAGCTCTGTTGCCGGTGTGGGGCGTCTGAAATCGAAACAATACACATTTGTATTCCAGGATTTTGATTTTACACGTAATCGTTAATTCTGAGCGGGCGAAAGCCCGCTTTTTTTACGGGAAAAAAATATGCTGATCAAACCTAAAGAAGTGGCGGTAAAAGATGCTGATGGTGTTGAGAAAACATTCATTATCAGCCGTCTTCCGGCAATTACCGGGCGGGAAATTCTTGCCAAATATCCGCTGTCCAATGCGCCGAAAATCGGTGACTACGAAGTCAGTAAAGATGCCATGCTGAAAATGATGGCCTATGTGTGCGTGCCGGTCAGCGGTGAAGAGCTCCCGCTGAAGACACAGGCTCTGATTGATAACCATGTGCCGGACGGGGAATCACTGATCCGCCTTGAGCTGGAAATGCTGAAGTACAACACCAGTTTTTTCGGCAAAGGCGGGAGCCGGGGTTTCCTCCCCTCCCTGCTCAGCAGGGCAGGCAGTTCACTCCCGTCGGTTATAAAAACGCTGATAGCTTCTTTGCAGTCATCATCAGCGAAAAACTCGCCACCCTCAGCGAACTCAAAACCTCAGTAGATCTGGAGGAGGCACTGGATCTGTGGGAAATCGCCATTACCAACAGATATAACGAAGCGCTGGCCGCTTTAAAGGATAGATAATGTCTCTGACGGAAACCTTTGTTCAGTTAATTGAATCTGATATCAGTCAGACAAACGGCGCACTTGATAATCTCCGGCGTTCCACGGATGACATCGTTGACGATATAAAACAGGCGCAGCAAAACACGCTGACGTTCGGTAGCCTGCTGAAAGAGATGTGGCCGTGGCAGGAGCAGGTAAGCGGCGGACAGTATATTGAGTTTGAGAGTAACGCCGGGGAAGTGACAAAACAGACCGGTGAAATGAGTACGAAACTGAGTGCCATTGTGACCTCGCTGGTACAGTTTACCGGCGGGGAATCTGACGCTGTATTTAAGGCGCTGAAGCAGAATTATGATGACCTGCAGAACAGCATCTCTGAAACCCGGCGCACCGGCGAGGCGGCAGCGGCGGCAGAAATAAGTGCCCAGAAAAAAGTACAGAGCGCTCTCCGTGATTCGGATGCCGCCTGGCAAGGTGCATTTGATAAAGTTGCGGCACTGGCGGAAAAATCCCTTAATTTCGCCGGTATTTCAACGACAATCACCGGACTTATCAGTGATGCGACAGCCCGCGCCGCTGAAATTGAATCCATTGATAAACTGGGCAGAGAAATCAATATCACCACGCAGGATGTGGATGCGTTTTCCGGCTCGGTCGCTGCTCTCGGCGGAACCCGCAGTGCCGCACAGGCCGATTTATCCGCGATGGCAAAATCATTCGGTTTTGCCGGGGATTCGATGGAAAAGGTGTTACAGACTGCGGATAAAGTGCAGGGCATGTCATTCGGTGAGGCCAAAAAGACACTCGGCGGACTGGGAGTTGAGGATAACGGCACCATTGAGCTGCTGATGAAAGGACGGGAAGAGTTATCCCGGATGATGGAAACGCAGAAAGACTATGGCGGTATCACCCGAGAAAGTATTGAGCAATCCATCAGTTTTAACAATGCCATGCTGAGCCTGGAGCAATCCGCCGGCCTCCTGAAAAACAGCCTGATGGGTATGCTGATCCCGGCGCTGGCTCAGGGGCTGGACTGGCTGGAAAAAATCGTTGTTTTTGCGAAAGAAAACAAAAATTTTGTCACCGGCTTTTTTATCGCGGTGGCTGCCGTCGTGACAGGCAAATATGTTCACGCTATGAAACTGGCACAGATCAGTACATGGACCGCCATGCTGCCGGTTATGGCGGTGGTGGCGGGGATCCTTCTGCTGGCGGCGGTTTTTGCGCTGGTGTATGACGACATCATGAATTTTATCGACGGTAACGACTCGATGATCGGTCGGATACTCGACAGTTATCCGGGGCTGAAAGCGGTCATTCTCACGGTGTGGGAGGCATTTGTCGTCCTGTTTGACTTCATTATGTCGGTGATTGGCGTTGTGGCGGATATTGTCGTCGCGGCTTACAACACCATGAACACGGCACTCAATGAGTTTATTGACTGGCTGACTGCCAGTATTCAGGGGGTGATGGCCTGGGGCGCTGAATTTGAAGCGGTCTTTGATACCGTGTCAGATGCGGTTGTCGGTATCTTCACATGGCTGTGGGAGCAGATTGAAGAGATCCTCGGCTGGATCAGTAAAGGGATGGATCTGGTCAAAGAGGGCTGGAGTACAGTGAAAGGCTGGGTCGGTATGGGGGATTCGGCAGAGATTGAACAGAACGTTAACCGTACCGTGACCACGAAGGGCAAACTGGAGTACAGCATCCCGGAAACCCCGCCTCTCAGTGAAGAGGAAACACTGAAACTTGCCGGACAAATCACCGGCCATGTCACCACGCTGGCGGCTAACCCGATGGCATCCCTGACCAGCGGAACGATCAGTAATCAGTCTGCGGTCAGCAATGAAAATATTATCTCTGTCGGTGAGATCAGTATCGTTGCCAAAGACGGTGATCCGCAGACTATTGCGGCGGATATCGTTGAGGTGCTGCGGCAGCACATCGAAAATATGGGACATGAATATAATTCGGGGATGGAGAAATGATAACAGAAGTCAAAATCTTTGATGTGAACTCATTTGCCACGCTGTTTGATTCAGCAAGCCCGGTAAAACTGACAGTCTCTGATACCCATAAAGCCACATCGTTTCAGGTGGAATCCGGTGAAACCCGCAGTGATCATGTCGTGGTTAATGCGGTGACTATCAGTATGGATTTAATGCTCACCGGCGAAACAGAAGATGAGTTTAAGGCAATGCAGCAGGCGTATGACTGTCACAAGCTGGTGTGTATTCAGACCAGGGTGAGAGCCTACGGGCCGATGCTGATCACCTCTTTTACCCATGATGAAAATCCGGAAATGGCTGATGGTCTCAGCCTCTCGCTGACCTTTACCGAGTGGCGGGTGATTGAACCGGAATACGGCGAACTACCGCCGCGCAAGGTGGTGAAGAAAAAGCAGAGCAGCACAGTGAACAGCGGCAAAGTGCAGGCTCAGACGGCGGCACCGCCACCAGCGAAAAAAAGTTCTGTTGCCGTAAAACTTGCCGGCGGGGCTGCCGGTAAACCGGGGGGCAAATGAAAATTATACCACTGAATACCGTGCCGAATCAGCGCCTGCGGGTCACGCTGAGTGAACAGGAATGGGAACTGACAATCAAAATTGCGCACGGAGTGATGTGCTGTGATATCCGCTGCGATGATGAGATTGTCGTGCAGGGAATGCGGATGCTGCCGGAGCAGCCTCTGATCCCGTACCGCTATCTTACGTCAGGCGGCAATTTTACGTTACTGACCGGCGGGGATGAATTGCCCTGGTGGGAACAGTTCGGAAAAACACAGACACTGGTCTGGCGGGGGGATGATGATTGACTTACGCAGGATCCGCTGTGCCATCGAGGTTAACGGCCGTCTGCAATGGTATGAGGGCATGCGCATGCATGCTTCGGGCACGAAATACGCCAATCCGTTACAGAATGACTGTTCATTCAGCATTGATGGCCTGAATACACAAACCCGCAACATGCTGCTGACGGAAACCAGCCCCTTTACGGAGAGCAAAACACCGCACCGGATTATTCTGGAGGCCGGGCGGCGCAGTACCGGTGTATTCCGCATCTTTACCGGCGATATTGTCAGCGCGGAAATCGCGTCACCGCCGGATGTGACACTGACGCTGAAAGCCAAAACCGGCAATGCCGGCACCCGCGATATTGTGACTTCCGGGGGGCAGGCGATGTCAAAAATGAGTGAGATCGCTGCAAAAATCGCAAAAGACTGCCACGTTTCACTGGATTTCCAGGCGACCGATAAAAATGTCGCTAACTGGTATTTTTGCGGTCCCGCGCTGAAGCAGATTGAGCGGCTGCAGGACGCCGGGAATGTGAAAGCCTTTATTGATGACGATGTGCTGTATGTGAAAGACAGGGATAAAGCGCTGTCCGGCAAACTGCGTATTCTGAGTCAGAAAACCGGCATGATCGGGATCCCGAAAGCGACAGAGAAAGGGCTTGAAGTGTCATATCTGATCGACGGTGAATCCTGCCTCGGCGGTATGCTGCGGCTGAACAGCAAATTCAACCCTTCGCTGAACGGGGATTACATCATCGAGCAGCTGAAATTCGATATCGCCTCACATGAGGATGCCTTTTTTTATACGGCAACCTGCAAACGGGCCTGACGACACGGGCAAAGCAATGAATAAACCTAACAGTGATATGGCCAGTGAAGGCAGTCTGGCCGGGCAGTTTGCGGCTGCGTTCCGCAGTCTGCTGATGAATATTGACGATATGCTGCCGGCCACGGTGGTCAGTTATGACGACACCAGTAACCGGGCCGTGGTGAAACCGCTGGTGATGATGGTGACGACCGCCGGAAAGAAAGTCGGGCGCGGTGCGCTGGCTAATATTCCGGTGTTTCGTTTCGGCGGCGGCGGTTTTTTTATCCGTATGCCGGTAAAACCGGGGGATTTCGGCTGGCTGAAAGCCAATGACCGGGATATCAGCCTGATTTTCCAGCGCGGCGGACTGGAAGACGAACCCAATACCGCACGTCTGCACACATTCAGTGATGCCATGTTTTTTCCCGATACACTCAAAGGCTGGGTAATCGACGGCAAAAATACGGATGCCCTGGTGGTGCAGTCTGCGGATGGTGCTGTGTGTTTATCGCTGCACGGGGATAAAGCCGTACTGGATACACCGTTGTTTGAGGTTAATGCACCGGAAACCATTTATACCGGGAATGTGACTATTAATGGTAATCACGCTGTGAATGGTGACAGTAATGCGGCGGGCGGCACCCTGAAACATAACGGCAAAGACATCGGTTCAACCCACAAACACAGCGGTATTCAGCGCGGACATGAGGATTCAGGAGAACCGCTATGATGACATTTGATGTCAGTGAAAATAATGATCTGTTCACCGGGGGAGACGGTAATCTCGCCATCGCCCGCGATGAACAGGCAGTAAAAAACAGCTGTGCTCAGTATATCAAAGCACTGCGCGGCGAAATGCTGCATAAGCAGGACAAGGGCATTCCGTATTGGAAAACCACGTTCGGACGGCAGGCGGATCTGCCGGTGTTTGAAACCGCATTCCGTGAACGGATAGGGGAGATCCCGCAGGTCACAGAAGTGATTTCATTCGCGGCCGTCCTGAAAGATAACAATCTGAGCTATACCGCTGTTTTACAAACTGAATACGGGAGTATCAGGTTAAATGGCTGAATATAACTATATTACCTCATCCGGCGTGATTATCCCGGATACTGCTGAGCAGCGCACAGCCGTTGAAAATGAGTTTAAGGCGGTGTTTGGTCAGGATCTGGATATTTCGCCGGAAACCCCGCAGGGGGTGCTGATCACGATGGAAACAGAGAATCGTGATGCCATTGTGCGTAATAATGCGGAACTGGCAAATCAGATAAACCCGGATCTTGCCGGAGGCGTGTTTCTGGATGCTATCTGGGCACTGATGGGAGGGGAGCGCCGGGATGCCACCCGCTCGATTCTGACGCAGGTACAGTTCGGCGGTGTGCCGGGCACTATCATTCCGAAAGGGGCACAGGCAGAAACACTGGCCGGTGACACGTTTTTCACCACAAAATCGCTGATTATCGGTAAAAACGGGACTGTCAGCGGCGATATGCGTGCAGTTGAAACCGGTCCCGTGGAGTGTCCGGCCGGGCAGATGATGACGGTGGCCAGTTCTGTTCTCGGATGGGAGACGGTGACTAACCCGACCGGTGCGGTTACCGGCCGGATTGCGGAGTCTGATTTACAGTCCCGCCGCCGCCGTAAACTGACACTGGCAAAAAATACGGTCAGTGTCGGTGAGGCCATGACCTCCGCTTTGTATGAGCTGGAGGGTGTCCGCTCTCTGGTATACCGGGAAAATTATACCAATACCCCGATGGCAGCGGACGGTATCACACTTGTACCGCACAGTGTGTATGTCTGCGTTGAAGGCGGGGAGAGCCAGGAAATTGCTGCCGCACTGCTGCGGACCAAAACCATCGGTGCCGCCTATAACGGCAGTGAGGAGGTTGAGGTGACGGAGCCGGTCAGCGGGCAGGTTTACACGGTAAAATTCGATCGCGCAAAAGAAGTGGTGCTGTTTTGTCGTGTGACGGTCAAAAAAACTTCTCTGGATGCACAAACCCTTATCCCGGCAGCGGTGGAAGCCTGGGCAAACGGGGATACCGAAGGGGATGGCGGGCTGGTGGCCGGGCGGGAAGTTTCACCGTTTGAGATTTCTGTCGGTATTAATGCCGCTGAGCCGCGGCTGTTTATCACCCGTATTGAATTATCCGCAGACGGCACACACTGGTCACCGGATATTTATCCGGTAAAACTGACAGAAGTTGCCAAAATTAACCGCAGTGCGGTTCAGGTGGTGTTTGTATGACAGACTCCATTCAGTCGTTTTCATTTCATTCAGATCTGCTGCGGGCACTGTTATGGCAGTACGAAGAGGCGGAAAACCTGAAAGCACTGGCCCGCCATAAATCGGACTGGTTTGAGCGGGCGACCGTCAGCTTTTGGCAGAACTGGTACAACGATGTGTTTAATATCGATACCGCCACTGATTTTGGCCTCGGTATCTGGGCACGGATCCTGGATGTGCCGCTCGGAGTGGATATTCCGCCGCATGATAAAAACAAAAATCGGTACCGGTTTCGGTAATAAAAAGGCCAATTTCAGGGCGAATTTCCGGCGTAACAGCGATTACACACTGTCACTGACACAGGAACAAAAACGGCTGATTATCCGTATGCGTTATTTCAATCTGACGCAAAGCCCGACGGTCAGCAATATTAATGAATTCCTCGAACGGTTTTTCGGCAATAAAGACAGCAGGGTATTTGTGCTCGATCCGCTGGATATGACCTATCTGTACTACGTGTTTAATTTTAATCCGGATGAACGCCTGCGCGTTCTGCTGGAGAACTTCGATCTTATGCCGCGCCCGTCCGGTGTCGGCGTCAAATACCGGATTGTGACCAAAAAAGCCTTTGGTCATGGTGAAAACCGGAAAAACTTCCTGAGCGGTAACTTCGGAGCATAAAACGTATGACTAAATTATTTAAAGTCCCCTTTGCAACACAAGGGGACCGCGCTGCTATTCCTGATGAAGTCCGGGCCGACGGCGCGGTTTCCTATACCCAGGGTTACGGGTATGACTACGAGCGGGACCAGGCCACTGATCCGGCCGCCAAAGATATCGAACGTGAGAAGATGAACAGCCTGTTTCACGATATCACAGAAGCAGTCGGCGAAATGCAGTCCTTCGGGGCTCCGGTCTGGCAGGAGGCCGGTAAACCGTATGCTGTCCGCAGTGTTGTGTACCACAAAAACAAAACCTGGCAGTCAAAAATTGAAAATAACACCACCGAACCGGTTGCCGGAACGGCATGGGCAGAACTGAAAGCAGATTTGACCGCCGGAGAGGTGGGCGCTTACAGCAAAGGTGAGTCTGATCAGAAATTCCAGCCTGCGGGTAATTATCTGCCGGAAGGTTACAGTTATTCCAAAGCGGAATCTGATACTAATTTCCAACCGAAAGGTAATTATGCCACTAAATCTGAATTGATTAACGGGTTGGCAGGTAAACAACCGGTTGGTGATTATGCAACTAAAACAGAGAGTAACGGAAAACTAGCTAAAGATAAAAATGGTGCGGATATACCGGATAAAAGCGAATTTATCAATAATCTCGGTTTGAGTGAAAAATTTCAGCCGAAGGGAAACTACCAACCGGCGGGGAATTATTATGTTTTTAGTGATATTACAACAATGCCGGAACGCGGTTTCAATGGGGTTTTTTCAGGCGGAGTGAGTGTTAAATATATCAAAGGGTTTTCAATATCATCAGGAAGCGGAGGGTCTGATACAGCGCAGCTATATATTGACCATAAAGCAGGGCTGACAGTTAGATATTTAAATAATAATGGGGCAGTAAATGAGGATAAGATTGTCGGTATTCCTATTGGCGCCACTATTGAATGGCAGTCAGCAGTAGCCATTCCTGACGGGTTTTTAATAAATGATGGTCGCGAGTTTAATGCATCTTTATACCCAATGCTTGCCAAAGTTTTTCCGGATCTGAAACTCCCTGATGACAGAGGACTTTTTAAACGCGCATTAGACAATGGGAGAGGATATGATTCCGGACGAAAACTCGGGAGTTTTCAAAATGATGCAATGCAAAATTTAACCGGGAATTTTGGTAACCCGACAATTGAAGGCGGTGATTTCTCAGAAGGAGTATTCCGGCATTCAGTAAATAAAGGCGGACGTGCTGCTGGTGCCAATGCAAACTCAATTTCGTACTCTTTTGATGCTTCCCGGCAAGTAAGGACAGCTCATGAATTCAGACCGGTAAATAAAGCGGTTATTTATATTACAAGGGTTATTTAAAATGGCAGAATACAATACAAAAATTCAGTACGCAAAATTTGACAAGAATGGCCTGGCAATCACTCCCGGATGGGCGGAGGTTTATTGTTGTCATCCCCTTACAAGAGAATATACCGGCAAAAGCCAGGATGAAGTTCCGTTAGGATTTAGTTTAAAAGCCGATGTTTATTTGGATAAACCAGTAATACCTGCTCCCGGATTTGCAGTTGTTCGCAGTGAAGATGGTAAACATTGGGTGCATACTGAAGATCACAGAGGTAAAACTGGTTATGACAAAATTACGAAAGAAAAAATTCAAATAAGTATGTTTGGTACTTTACCAGAAAATCTGACATTACGTGAACCACTGACACCTTTTGATAAATGGAATGGTGAGGAGTGGGTCACAGATGAGTCCGAAAAATTAAAACATGAAATCACCATAGCGAATAGTCGAAAACAATCCTTGCTGTCTGAAGCAGAACAGATGATTGTTATGCTTGAGAGAAAAATACGCCTGGGGATGGCAACTGCTGAAGATCAGGTTAAGCTGACAAAATGGGAAATTTTTAGTATAGAAGTCACTGATACTGATACATCAGCAGGTATCGCTACAACATGGCCTGTTTTTCCGGATTCGGTGGATTGATAATATCAGAAGCGGCGGTTTAATCTGCCGCTTCTTAATGAAAAGAGTAATTAAGTAGAATGATTAGACTTTTATGTGTCCTATACATGAGAGTAGCCTTATAACATTTTTTTAATTTTATATTTAATGCTGTTAGTTTTAATACCATGTAAGAATCCTATGGATAAAAGGAGGATCCGGCTTTTCTGAATACATTGAAATAAATGATAACTATTTTCGGAGCACTGATACTTTGAAAATGCATCTTTTCATTATTAAGTAAATACGGGATCATATCCATGAAGAGATTAGACGGTGAACCATGGCAATTTAATCACCTCATGCGTAACCAGTGAATCTGACTGCTGGTGAAAATATTCTGCCGGATAAAGAGACGGTAATATTTTTACCTGCCACAAGGTACGGGGACAATCACGGCGGTAAAACGCTATAATCGGTGTTCAGTATATTGCAGATAAGGGTAATGCTTTTATGACTGACAACGACGATATGCGGGCGTATTCAGAATTCGATTTTGAAGCTATTGCGCAGTGTAATCAAATCAGAGATATGCTGATGGCGGCGCTGGAAAGACGAAATAAAGAAATGCAGCGTCTGCGGATAAAAACACAGGAAATTCAGCGGGAATTTCCCGGTGATTTGAAAAAGCTTCAGGCGCATATGCGGGAAATGAAAGATTCCAATAATGAAGTCATGGCGCTGGTCAGAGAATATAATGTCTGGGCTGAACGGGCCGGATAAGCTGGTACTGGAATGAGCCGGGTAACCTGCTGATATGACAGCGCAGATGCTGCCCGGCATTTTATCCGGACATTCCGCTCCGGTGCCGGGGGTTTTTCTGCTGTTTACTGTAATGCCCCGTTTACGTATTACAGTGTATTTTTCTGCCTTCTTTCTGTTTTTTCTTCTTATTTTTTTTCTGTCACCAAAAGCGGTTGCGGCAGAAACAATGCACAGCAATATATCAGGACGGAATTCTCTTTTATCCGGTATTAAACTGCGGAATTTTTACCGTATGATTTATATGAGTAATACAGACGATCGAAAAGTACTGCTGCAGCAAACGCCGGATGAAATGATACTGCAATATGCAGAAAACCGGCAGGCATTGTTTAACAGCGCGATGGATAAAGATCCCTCTGGGTTGCTTTGTTTCAGCTTCATTTACCCTGCAGAGCCGGATAACGGAGCTGTCATGACATTTTTACCCGCAAAAGAAACAATGCCGGGTTTATCTCAGGCAGAAACTGACGCATTATATACCGGTATCTTTCTCCGGCTGCGCCATACCTATGGTGATTTGCTAGATGAAGAGGAAGCCGAAACCCTGGAAAAGGATGCCATACTGGCCTGTGAAATAAAATCAGCGCTGTATCAGAATATATTACAGCTCAGTCCGCGGGATGCTGCCGGTGTATTACGTTACATCTGGGGCAGGGACGGGATTTTCTGAGCGGTTACGGAGGAAATGATGCGTCATTATATTGCCGGAATATGTGCTGTTTTACTGTCTGTCGCCATAATACCCGCCGGTTACGGTGCGGGAACGCTGAATCAGGCGGCTCAGCAGCTTGACCGGCTGGTGTTGTATGATCCGTCCTATGAAAAAATCGCTTATCCCGGCGGGGATGTTTCACCCCGGAAAGGGGTATGTTCGGATGTGGTGATCCGCAGTTACCGGAAAATAGGTATCGATCTGCAAAAAGAGGTGCATGAAGATATCAAAACGGCGTTTTCTCTCTACCCGGGCCGTAAATTGTGGGGACAGACACGGCCGGATACAAATATTGATCACCGCAGAGTGCCCAATCTGATGGTTTTTTTCAGCCGGAAAGGAGAAACCAAACCGATCACACAAAACGCGGCGGATTATGTGGCTGGTGACATTGTGACCTGGCAGCTGGATAATGGTCGTCCGCATATCGGTATTGTGATCGGTAAAACTGCGCTGTTCAGCGGAAATCCGCTGGTCATGCATAATATCGGCGGCGGACAGGTCAGTGAGGATGTGCTGTTCAGCTGGAAAATCACCGGGCATTACCGGTATAAAGCAGGGAAAGAATGAAAGAGCCGGCGGTATGCCGGCTCCGGAAATTATTTTTTCACCTGGTGTCCGATAAGGCCGCCGATTGCCGCACCGCCGACGGTTCCGAGTGCGCTGCCGTCGGTCAGGATTGCACCACCAACAGCACCGACACCGGCTCCGATAGCAGTATTCCGGTCACGTTTCGACATATTTGAACAACCGGCTACAGCAATCAGCAGGACTGCGGATAAAGTCACTGTGCTTACTCTCTTAATATTCATTTTCATCTCATAAACTCCTGAACAATAGGCGTGTTACAACATAGACCTGTTCGGGAATCGTCTGTATCAGAATAATCGGGAAATACGTAACAATCCCGGTACATTACCTGATATCAGCTATACCGCTAATGGCTTAAACGACAGATGGCAATATAAAATACCGTAAGTGTAGTTGATGGCATTACTGAGATGTTCAATCCGGTCATTATGCGCCGTGACTTCGGCTTCATCCGCAATAGCGGCATCCGCGACAGAAACAGCAGCGAAAGGATGTGTCGGCAGCAGCGCTTCTTCCGCATCGCACTGAATGTGCGCCGTGGTGATATGTTCTGCATATGATGACATCGGTTACCTCCGCAAATCAGAAGATACTCCTTTTCATAGTAACCGGTTCCTGTGTAAAAAACAGAGGGTAAATAACAGTCAATTCCTGATTTTGTTATTTTAAGACAACTATCAGAATAATATACGGGCAGATAAGATAAACTACGATTGGAATATATGCAGGGAGTTATTGCACAGCAGGGATCAGAACAAAATGGCCGCAACAGCATAGTCCCGGCCGATAATGATCACCAGCCTGCTGCATCAGTCATAACAGGGATGTAATAATTAATCACCCGGACTGCCAGTTTCGGGTTTTCCGGGTTTAATTCAGTGATGTTTTCCTGAAATATGTACTCTTCCGTATCCGGATGCTCCGGATGGCGGATTATATTCAGTTCCGGCAGAATATTATTATAGATATCATAAGTAATATCCTGAAAATCAATATCTGAAAAATCACCGGTAAAAATAATTTTTAAGTAATGGGCATGTCCGGGCGTATAAACAATATCCTGCGGCATCGTATTTTTCAGGCAGTGTGCTTCGGCCAGGGTGGCATAATACATTGAGAAAGTGTCCCCGGCAGATTTACTGACACCGTGTATGGCATAAACCGCCTCCGGTAAAGCGGTCAGCCGCTGTAAAAAAGGCTGCCAGTAATATTTGCGCAGCTTTGGCAGGTTCATATTCCAGGTATCCGATGCCGCCTGATACACATTCGAAGTCCCGGTCAGTACTTTTTCCGGCAATGTCGTCATCTCAACCGAGGAGTGCAGTTTTCCGGCATAACGTTTCGGCAGTACAAAGCCTCCCGGCTGCCAGCCGCTTTTTTTACGGTATCCTGACGGGGTAATACCAAAATGTTGTTTGAAGGCACGGCAGAATGTCTGTTGTGAATCAAAGCGGTACTTCATGGATAAATGCATCAGGTTGAGCGGTAGCAGGCGCAGGGCGATGGCCGCACAGGATAAACGCCGTGCACGGACATAATTTGCCAGGGTATAGCCGGTCTGTTGTTTGAAAATACGCTGAAAATGCCATTTGGAATATCCGGCTTTCCCGGCAACGGCTTCTAATGAAAGATCAGACTCAAGATTATTTTCTATCCAGTTTAAAATTTCATCAACAACGCATTCGTTAAACATAGCTTTTCCGTGTATTTCTCAGACGGAGGTATTATATCGGCACCGGTATTGAAAAACAGCTGATTTACAATAACAAATAAATTTCCCGTTTTCACAGGGCGGGCAAACATGGTTATAACTGTATAAATAAACGGTTAATTCTGCCTGTAATAAACATGGTTTTATCTTTCCGGCAATGTAAAATACTGCAGATATTATTAACGAGGTGGAAAATGAAAAAATTACTGGCAGTTATCGCGCTCTCTTTTGCTCTTACCGCTTGTGGTGATGCAACACTGGATATGTCTTCTCAGCAGGCAGCACAGGAATCCATTGCAAAAATGGAAAAAGATCTGAGCCCGGAGCAATCCCGTGAGCTGAAAGGCGCTATTACTAAAATCAGCTTCCAGGTGGCTTTTGCCAGCGGTGGCGATGAAGAAAAAATGATGGCATTGCTGAAAGAAAAATTACAGGGTAAAACAGCAAAAGAAATTATTGAAATGGCAAAATAACCCTTTTCAGCCTGCCGGTTTATCTGCTGCCGGCAGGCTTAGTTTTACGGTTAACGGTTTCTGGCCGCATCGCGGTGGAATTTAATACGTTCCCGGCAGTTTCATCTTATCCCGCATGACAAGGCTTTTTGTCAGGGACTCAATTTCGTCCTCTTCTTCCTGTGTCATTTTCGGCTTCTGCATATTCTCTGACATAGATCCTCCTTTTTCTGTCAGTCTACTGTATTTTACGGCCGGGTGTGAGACCGTGCTTTTACTCAGGATTATTCCGCAGCGTTATTCCTCTGATACCGGCAATATTCCCCGCGCAGATAATGATTTAACGGTTGCTTCAATTACTGTATCCGCAGAAATTGAGGCCATTTCATGCTCTCCCTCTTCCAGCAGTAATTTTGAGGCAAACCCAGAAATAATTTCATGTAATTCATAGTCCTGATAAGGGCCGGTGAATTGCGGACAGGTGCTGACATGCATGCTGACACTGGGGACTTTTAACGCAAATGCCAGATGCATGGTTCCGGTGTCATTTGTGACCAGAAGATCAAGGTTATTTACGATTTGTGTTAATTCTTCGACGGTGGTTTTACCGATCAGAGGCTCAATCCGGTTGTGAAATTCCGGCTCAAGTAAACTGAGAAATTCATCGGACAGGCGAATTTCATTCGGCGAGCCGACCAGAACAATATTCAGGTCACGGTACCGGGTAAGCAGAGTGCGTGCGAGTGTGACAAAATTCTCAACCGGCCAGCGTCGTTCCTCACTGGAAGCGCCCATCTGAAAACCAACCCGTCTTACCGGTGACGGTACTTTTGTGACCTCACACGGTACCCGCATCTCAACACTTTTTTCGGTAAACCGGCAGCCGAGCGGAGTGATCAGATCAAGGCGGACCTGTACTGAATGGCGGTGTGCAAAGCGGGTCGAGTTTGTCAGCCAGCGCTCCATATACGGGTTTGTCGGATGATTACAGCGGAAAACAAACGGTGCCCCGGTCATGACTGCGCTCAGATAATCATACGGGTTATGTGAGTGCATAATCAGAACCAGATCCGGTGTTCCGTGCGCTTTTAAATCCCTGACCAGTTTCAGTACGGTATTGACTTTGCTGTTCCAGCACACCACATCGTCCCAGTCTTTACCGATACCGGTGAGGATATAAGGTGCCATTTTATTACCGGAAACAACGGTAATTCTGGCATCAGGAAAACGCTTTCTGACTTCATGAATTGCCGGGGTATTCATCAGAAAATCCCCGAGTGCCGTTGTCGAATAAATAACAATATTCCGGAAGTCGATAGTCTTCAGCTGTTTAAAGGCAGCGACGGAGTGCGAAAAATCACGGCGGCGCGTATAAATCTGTAAGAATAAATTAACCAGTTTATGTTTAAGTTTTTTGGACATCGTATTTCCTGAAAAGCAACCAATAATAGCATGGCGCTAATTTAGCATATTCCGCCGGAAATCCGCCGGTTCATTTTCATGTTATTTCCGGCGGGTGGCGAGCCAGCATAATAAGGAACCACCGGTAACCATCAGCACCCCCTGCCAGAATGCAAAGGAGAGAGCAGTGCTGAGTAATAATGCGGAAAACGCGGTGGAAAGTACCGGGGTAAAATAAGAGAGTGTACCTATCAGGGCAACATTACCGCGCAGTACCGCAATGGTCCAGAGTGCATTTGCGGCACAGGACAGTGCAGCGGCGGCAACCAGAAAACCAACGGTCGACACGGAAAATTCAGCGGGCAGTGTGATGCCGTCAAAGGCTGTCACCACCCACAGCATCAGGGCGGTGATGATAAAAAACAGGGTAATGCCGTTATTACCGTCCGCCAGCCTGCGTGATAAATTACTGTAGAAGGCCCAGATCACCGCACCGGCAAACGCCAGGCCGTAACTCAGCGGATTAAGTGCGACATTGGCGGCGACAGAACTGAGGGATAACCCGTTCTCTCCGCCAATCACCCGGCTGATACCGAGCACCGCCAGCACCAGACCGGCTATCAGCGGCAGGCGCAGACGCTGCCCGCCCATGAGTACAGCCAGTCCGACAGTCAGGGAAGGCCACAGGTAATTCACCATACCCAGTTCAATCGCCTGCTGACGGTTCTGAGAAAAACCGAGCGCCAGAATAAAGCAGATCTCATAACTGACGAACAACAGCGTGCCCCAGATAAGATAGCGGCGCGGCCAGCGGCGGATGGCCGGAAATCCGGTCACCAGCAGTAACATCACTGAGCCCAGGGTGTATATCAGCGCCGCACCGAAAGCAGGCCCGAAATCCTCACTGACCCGTTTGATTAATCCGACAATAGTACTCCAGAACAGAATGGCCAGAACGCCGTAAAATGTGGCGGTGTGTGCGGACAGTTTTCCCATGAATATCGGCCTGTGATAAATAATTGACAATATATGCGTTAAACTAATAATGATTTCCCAGCATACCGTGATATGACCGCCGGGCAAAGGGAGAGATCCTCATGGCCGGACTGATAAGGAGACTGACGATGGAAGCACAACAGATTCTGGATTTCTGGTTTAATGAAGCCACACCGGAACAATGGTTTAAGAAAGACACACAGTTTGATGACCTGATCCGCCGCCGTTTTCTTAAGGTATGGGAGCAGGCAGCTGCCGGAGAATGTTCCAGCTGGCGGGCACACATCGGCGGACGTCTGGCGGAGATCCTCGTGCTGGATCAGTTTTCCCGTAACCTCTGGCGCGGTGACGCGCGGTCATTTGCACAGGACCCGATGGCGCTGGTGCTGGCACAGGAAGCAGTGAAAACACCGGATTATCTGCAACTGCCCCCGGTTCAGCGCAAGTTTGTGCTGATGCCGTATATGCATTCAGAATCCGCACTGATCCATCAGCAGGCGGAACAGTTGTTTAAAGGGCTTGATGAGAGCACGGAGGATTTTGAGCGGCGGCACAAAGCGATCATTGACCGCTTCGGCCGCTACCCGCACCGCAATGAGATTCTGGGGCGGAACTCCACCCCGGAAGAGGCGGAGTTTCTGTTACAGCCCGGCTCGGCGTTCTGATTCACACTCACGGGCGAAATGCGCGGCAATACCGCGCATATCAAAGCCCGTTGGTGTCTGATGCACCCGCAGCCAGAATTGCGGCAGGATCGCAAACAGGTGATCAAAAATATCGGACTGGATTTGCTCATAGCTTATCCACGCCGTCACATTGGTGAAGGCGTAGATTTCCACCGGCAGCCCGTCCGGTGTCGGTGCCAGCTGGCGCACCATGGTCGTCATCTTCTTGTGAATATGCGGACTGGCTTTGATGTATGCCTCCGCATACGCACGGAATGTCCCGATATTGGTCAGCCGCCGCTGGTTGAGCAGGGTATCTCCGGGTTCCTGCGCATTGTATTCTGCGATTTCCTGTAATTTGGCATCGATATACCCGGCTATCAGGTTTGATTGCCGCAGCCGGCTGATCTCTTCATCAGTCAGAAAACGGATGCTGGTGGTATCCAGGTTCATGCTGCGTTTGATGCGCCGTCCGCCGGATGCCGTCATTCCCTGCCAGTTTTTGAAGGAATCGGAAATCAGGGCGTAAGTCGGGATGGTGGTGATGGTATTATCCCAGTTCTGCACTTTGACCGTGGTCAGCCCGATATCCGTCACGGCACCGTCCGCGCCGTATTTCGGCATCTCCAGCCAGTCCCCGACATTAAGCATATCATTGACCGATAACTGAATACCGGCTACCAGTCCCATGATCGGGTCTTTAAAGACCAGCATCAGCACGGCGGTCATGGCACCGAGTCCGCTCAGTAAAATCAGCGGGGATTTTCCTATCAGCAGCGAAATAATCAGGATACTGAAGAGCACCGCGATAATCAGTTTCAGGCTCTGCATCACGCCGCGCAGCGGAAGGCGGCTCAGAGACGGGGTATGGCGGGAGAGGTTCTGAAGAATGTCCATCACGGAAAACAGCAGCAGCATGCCGAACAACAGACACCATGCCTGTGCGCCGGTCGTGAGGATCTCCTGTGCGGCAGAGCCGCGTCCCAGCCAGATCAGCGCCTGGATATTAAATACTATCCCCTGAATCAGAAAGGCAAACCGGTTAAACAGCCGGGTGCGGGTAATTAACGCGCCCCACGGACGCTGAGCACCACCGGTGCGGCGTTCAATATACGGCAGAAGGCCTTTGTGCAGGGTAAGATGCAGAATAACAGCGATAGCCAGAATAAGGACAATAACCCCGGTAATGGCCGCCCATGAGGCGTAGTCATTACTGAGTTCAAATTGTTGTTGCAGCCATAACCGCAGTTGTTGCTCCATAAAAAATGTCTCCTGTGACGTGGTTTTTACAGACTCCTTAGTGAGCAGCAAAATGTTAAAAATGGGATCACATTGAATACTGTACCATTTTTCAGGCACGGGTACTGAAAGGGTATGTAAAGATACGGGAAAAGCGAAAAAAAAAAAAAAAAAAAGGGGGATGTGGCGCGGCAAATTATTTGTCCGCGCCACCGGATGCGGTTAATTATTCTTTTTCAGGGCAGAAGCGACGGCGATCAGACCAAAAGAGCTGAACAGCAGTTCAATACCGACCAGAGTCGCAATCAGGGTGACAGACACAATCGGGCCGTTACCGACCAGCAGGTAAGCGATAAACAGATCGAGCAGGCCGATGATAATGTTCAGCCAGCCGCGCGCCTGAGACATCTGACGCAGACCAGAACCCAGACGCAGGATCCCGCCGGCAATAAACAGAATGGCGAGCAGAATAGCGAGGCTGAGCATCCCGGTGAGCGGTTCGGTCAGGAACACATAACCCAGAAGGAGATAGGCGACCGCAACCAGAACGGAAAACAGCTTACTGCCGCCGCTGTAGAGCCGGCTGCTGAGTGTCACAAATAACATGGAGATCCCGTTTATCAGGAGAAGCCCCCCGATAATATAGCTGAGAGTCACACCGGATATCAGCGGGTTCATCAGACAGGCCACACCACCGGCCAGCAGGAGAATGGCGATGATCCACAGGTAGCCCCGTTGTTTCTTCAGGGCGTCGGCTGTCATATGAGTTAAATTCTGACGATTAAAATCAAGCATGGTTTTTCCTTAGTAAGCCCGTTACAGCGGCATCAGAGCATGCAGGGCAGCCTGATACCGGATGCGGAATATACCCGAAATGATAAACTTCACTTTACATTATTTGCGATAAGTAAGTATTTGTGAATACCAAATGCGTAAAATCAGTGCTCAATAATCATGACTGCCGTGGTATTGGGCTCCAGCGCCTTAAAAATATGCGGGACATCGCCGGGGTAGGAAATATAGTCGCCGGGCAAAAGTGTGGCGGGTTCATCAAGGGTACCGACGACGGCACTGCCGGTCATCAGCAGGATATGTTCGGTAACCTGTGCCATATGCGGCTCAGACACGCGGTCTTTGCCGGGCTGCGCGGTGATGGTGTACAGGTCACGGCGGTTAACCGCAGAAGCGGAAGAGAGCAGAAAAGCGTGGTAATACGCATTCTCAGCACTGACCTGAATACCTTCCCCGCGCCGCAAAACGGTTACCCGGCTTTTCGGGGTTTCAAACAGACTGGCAAACGGGATATTCAGTGCCACACAGAGCGACCACAGTGTTTCGATTCCCGGGTTTCCCTGTGCCGATTCCAGCTGTGACAGTGTGGATTTTGCAATACCGGCACTGCGCGCGACATCAGCGATGGAACGTCCCTGGCGCTGACGCTCTTCGGTCAGCCTGACAGCCATGATCTGCAGGGGCGGGGTGATAGGTGAATCCATAAAATACACTCTCTGCTGGTTAACGGAAATAACCCGGAATTAACACTTGCGTAATTTAAACCGTTCGACATAATGAACGTATCGTTCAATTTATAAGTCTATCGCAATGAAACTCGCTATTCCACTCGATAATGCCATGATCCGCAATATTTTGCTGGTTTGTGTGGCGGATTTAATTGTCGGCGTTTCCTACGGGGCGCTGGCGCATGCCAACGGTTTTCCGCTCTGGGTACCGCTGACACTGTCCCTGGTTGTGCTGGCAGGGGCGTCAGAGTTTCTGTTTATCGGCGTTGTGGCGGCCGGCGGCAGTCCGGTGTCTGCGGCGCTGGCCGGGTTGCTGGTGAATGCCCGTCATGTGCCGTTCAGCCTTGCGGTGCACGACCTTGCCGGTAAAGGCCCGAAAAAACTGTTGGGCTTCCATATTCTTAATGATGAGAGTGTGGTGTTCGGTCTGGCGGAAAAACAGAAGGACAAACAGAAAGCCGCATTCTGGCTGTGCGGGCTGGGAATTTTTCTGTGCTGGCCGCTGGGGACGATTATCGGTGAGTTTCTCGGTACCTTTATTGTGGATACCAAAGCGCTGGGGCTGGATGCCATGTTCCCGGCGATTATCCTGGCATTGTGTCTGCCTGCACTGCGTGAGGCGAAAACACGCCGCGCTGCTCTGCTGGGAGCGGTGATTGCCCTGGCGGCAACGCCATTTTTACCGCCGGGGATCCCGGTGCTGTTATCACTGCTGGGGCTGGTGGTCAGCCTGAGGAGAGCGTAATGCCGGATACATTATCCATTCTGACGGGGATCGCGCTGCTGGCGGTCGGTACGTATGCCATGCGGGCGTCCGGGGCGCTGCTCAGCGGGCGTTTCTCGGTGTCGTCACACGTTAAAAATCTGCTTTCCACGGGGGCGATTGTCATTCTGTTTGCTGTGGCGGTAACGATGACGATTTTCAGCGGACAGGAATTATCAGACTGGCCGAAAATGGCCGGAGTGGCGGTTGCGGGAATACTGACGTGGTATAAAAAGCCGTTTCTGGTGATTGTGCTGGCCGCTGCGATTGTGACCGCACTGCTGCGTTATCTGCTGTCGCTGTGGTAAACAGAGAGACCCGCGCAGCATCACTGCGCGGATGATAAAAGATTATTGTGCCAGCCAGGCGGCGGATGTGGTGATAGCAGCCATCGGGCGGAGCATCTCCAGACTTATCTGGTGCAGCTCCGCTGTCGGTGCGGCACACAAATCCTCCGCTACCGAGACATAAAACCCGCTGTCGTGGGCATAACGCGCGGTGCTCTGAATTGCCATCACCGTGCTGACACCGGCCAGAACAAGGTGTTCAATCCCGGCTTTACGCAGCCA
The DNA here is from genome assembly GCF_019243775.1 of Morganella morganii. Classification (NCBI taxonomy): domain Bacteria; kingdom Pseudomonadati; phylum Pseudomonadota; class Gammaproteobacteria; order Enterobacterales; family Morganellaceae; genus Morganella; species Morganella morganii. The sequence continues at coordinate 2,103,497 of NZ_CP069157.1, read as the reverse complement.
GATCAGCAAATCATTTCCTGCAAAGGCACTAACGCCTTTCTTCACAAAACAGACATCCTCTTTCTGCACATCCGTACCGTCTGCCCAGTCACAACCGCTGCCGCTCAGTTTCAGGGCACCAATCTCTTTTGCCCGCTGAAACATCGGTGATCCGGCGGGGATATCATGCCAGTCATCCGCAAACCCGACCCGCACCCATACCACGGGAATATCCCGCTGCCGCGCCTGACGGGCGGTTTCCCGTGTGGCTGCAATCAGATTACGGGCGGCAGTCTGGTCATGGCAGGCGTTGGAAAGCCCGTGTTTGCCGGTAATGTCATTAATAAGGTCGATAATAATCAGTGCCTGTTTCATCTGTCCCTCCTGTTCTGACTTTTTTCAGCATAGCCTTATGTTTCAGAACTGTCATGGGAAGCAGCGGAAATTTCACGGTTTTTTGCCGGAATGTGGATCACAAACCCGATACCGCGCTGCTGCAATCCGTCGGTGACGGAGAGATAACCGCCGATTTTTTCCGCCAGATTCTGTGCAATGGCAAGGCCGAGACCGCTGCCGTTTTCACTGCAGCCCGGCACACGGAAAAAGCGAGAGAACAGGCGGTGGCGGTACTGCTCACTGATGCCGTTGCCGTTGTCGCGGATAATAATCTGCACTTCATCCGGATTGCCGGTGTCCAGCGAGACTTCGGCCTGGCTGTCCGGCGGGCAGTATTTCACCGCATTATTCAGAATATTGTTGATGATGGAGAACAGCGCCTGTTTATCGGTGACAACAATGCAGCTTTCCGGACCGTCGAAGGAAAACTCAATATTTTTGCGCAGGGCGTAGGGCACCAGCATGGCAATGGTGTGGCTCAGTGCCTGGGTCAGGTCGATCTCTTCCATTTTCAGCGGATAATCTTCCGTTTCCAGCCGGGCCAGATCAATCAGCTGCCGTGACAGTGATACCGCGCGATCCAGACTGATTTCCATATCCGCAGTGATTTCGTTGCGCTCCGCCGGGTCATCAATCTGTTTGAGCAGATGAATTTGTGCCAGTACGGCGGCAATCGGCGTACGCAGTTCATGAGCGGCATCCGCCATAAACTGTTTTTCCCGCAGATTGGCGGCATCCACCCGCTGCATCAGCTGGTTAATGGCATGCAGTACCGGACGCATTTCATTGTACTGATATTTCATGCTGATGGGTGTCAGGTTGCCGGGGTTACGGGTGGCGATACTGCGGGTGGTTTCACGCAGCGGGCGCAGACTGAGATAGGTGGTGATAATCGTGGATGAGAGCATGGTGCCGAGAATAAACAGCAGCGGGACGGCGGTGCCGGTTGCCGGGTCGCCGATCAGCATATGGCGGTCGGTGCCGGATTCCCCGATAACCGCAGTGCGCTGCATATCCGGGTCGGTATTATAAGCAAGATACCAGGTTTCGCCGTCCTCGGTGAAACGCTCGATTCCGTCTGGTTTCAGCGGAATATGAACATCCGGTTTATTACTGTACAGCACTTCGCCCGTTGTACTGTGCAGAATAGCGACCAGCGGATCATAATTTTCCTCTTCCAGGCCGCTTTTCATCGCATTGGCGTACATACTCTCCAGGGCACGGGCAATCTGCGGGAAGGTGGCGGAATCCGTGGGGGTTTCCCGCAGTGTGTCAGAGACACCACGGGCAATCACCATCTGCTGGGCATTAAAATCTTCACTTAAACCGGGCAGATAAGCGTATTTCAGCCAGGCTATCCAGACGCCCCACAGCAGGAGCATTGAGAAGGTCTGAAGGAGAACGGTATAAACAAAGAATGAGCGGATTCTCACTTATTCGCTGTCCTTTTTCAGCAGATAACCAATTCCGCGGACGGTAATCACTTTCTCTTTACCGATTTTGCGGCGCAGATTATGGATATGCACTTCCAGGGAATTACTTTCGATTTTATCGTCCAGCCCGAATAAACGCTGCTCCAGCTCATGCTTACGCACCACATTACCGGTATTGCGCATTAATTCATATAACAGCTGATACTCTTTGCCGGAGAGCAGTAATAACTCGTCATTCAGTGTCACCTGATGGTTCATCGGGTTAAGGGTGATATTATCCACTTTCCATAACTGTGAGGAAAAACCGGCAATACGGCGGGAAACTGCTTTAACGCGGGAAATTAATTCCGGCAGTTCAACCGGTTTGGAAATAAAATCATCCGCCCCTGAATCGAGGGAATTGACCAGATGATCACGCTGATTGCGGGCGGTCATAATAATAATCGGGATTTGCTCCCCGCTGTTGCGCCACTCCACCAGAGAGTCAAACCCGTCGCCGTCCGGTAACCCCAGATCCAGCAGCATCAGGTCAAAATGCTGTTCTGTCAGCCGCTTACGGGCATCGGCCAGTAAACGCAGCCAGCACACACGAAAACCGGCCAGTTCCAGTCCCCGGCACAGTGCTTTACCTAATTGTAAATCGTCTTCGACTAATAGAATTTGCACGTTTCCTCTCTTTCTGTAAAAGCGGGCTCTCTGTAAAAGCGGATTGCAGTATAGCATTGACGATTACTGTGACAACGCAGGCAAATTATTGTGGCAACGGGGCTTAATGTACCCTTAATCAATCCCGCTTAATGTGATATCCGGTTTATAAAATCATCAATCAGATGACCGGCATATTTTTCTGTCTGTTTTTGCAGGAAATAAAAATAAAAAATGGTGCCGAACAACACGGCGGCATAAATAAACACTGCCCAGATATAGGTCAGGCTGTAATCCAGCAGGGTCAGGGATAAATAGCTGATGTCGATATTCAGTGACAGGGCATCAATAATCTTCTGTGAAAACAGCAGCAGGGAGAAGAGTAATACCGGCAGGGCGAGTAACCCGGTCAGCATATTCACCTTTTTGCGGCGTTTTGCCAGGGCGGGATAATGTTCATCGTGCATATAGGCGGCGATATCGGTGAGCTGATCGTCCAGATCGTCACGGCAGGCTACCGGCGCATCCTGTTTTTCTATTTGCTGATGCAAAAGGCGTAAAAGCTGACTGTTATCGATGCTTTTTGCAAAAGCGGTAATAATTCCCATGCGGAACTCCTGAAAGTCTGTGTCGGCCGGCTATTATTTAACAATTTTACAGCCGGGTCATGCTGATTTATTAACATTACCTGAATTAAATCATAATCTGCACTCTGCGGTACAATACAGATACGTTATAGCGGAAAACACTGTGTTATATATAACGGCAGAATACATTTATCTTTCAGGGATTATCATCCATGTTACGCATCACCGCACTACTGGAAAATACGAATACTGACCCGAAACTGGATTCTCACCCTGGTCTCAGCCTGTTGCTGGACGACGGGGAAACCTCGCTGCTGTTTGATACGGGCGCGGATGATACCTATATCCGCAATGCACAGGCACTGGGGATTTCACTGGAAAATATTGATGCGGTGGTGTTGTCTCACGGTCATTATGACCATTTCGGCGGATTAACCCGTACGGAACGGCATAATCTGCCGTCGGCGCTGAAGGTGATTGCACACCCGCATATTTTCGAGCCGCGCCGCGCCGCATTGTGGCTGGGCAGTTACCCGCTGAAATTCAAGCGGTTATCTCCGTTATTTTGTGAAGAAACACTGCGCCGTGACTATCAGTTCGTGCTGACGGAAAAACCGTATTCTATCTCATCCCGCTTTCTGTTCGCCGGAGAAATCACGCAGCGGGCCGTGGTGCGCCGTTACGGGGTACTGCTCAGTAACGGTGAGGCAGATTATGTGCGTGACGACAGTTTTCTGATCTGGCGCGGGGAGGAGGGGATTGTGATTATCACCGGATGCAGCCATTCAGGCATTGAGTCAGTGATACAGCATGCGCGTGCCCTGACAGATAATGCACCGGTGCAGGCGGTGGTCGGCGGGCTGCATCTGCGCCGGGCAACACCGGCAGCACTGCGCCGCGCACAGGAGGCCGTGGATCCGCAAACCCGGGTGTACGGCTGTCACTGTACCGGTGCCAGAGGGCGCAATGCCCTGAATGCGGACGATTTTAATACCGGGCAGCAACTGACATTCCGCTGAGTCTGCCCGGCGGGCTTATCAGCCGTGCGCTTCCAGGAAACAGACATAGGCATCTGCCCATTTCTGCACAAACGCACCGGTTTTTTCACTGAATTTACCGTTTTCGCCGATCATGCCGTCATACCATTGCAGGTACATCTCCGGCTGATTGAGTGTCGGCATATTCAGGAATGCCAGCACATTGCGCAGATGCTGCTGTGCCATCGCGGTACCCATCGCCCCGGCAGAGGTACCGATTACAGCGGCCGGTTTGTTATCCCAGCTGTTTTGTCCCCACGGACGGGAGCCCTGATCCAGTGCGTTTTTCAGCACACCGGGAATAGAACGGTTATACTCCGGCGTAACAAAAATCACGCCGTCAGCCTGTGAAATCTGCTGTTTGAATGCCAGCACCTCAGCAGGCGGCTGTGCATCACAGTCCTGATTATAGAGCGGCAGTGAGCCGATACTGACAAATTCGCACTGAATGTGTGCAGGGAAAAGAGAGACCAGAGCATGCGCCAGCTGACGGTTGTAACTCTGCTCACGCAGTGAACCGACAACAACAGCAACGCGGTACTGTTTCATTGTAACCTCCTGAACCGGTGAAAACCCGGTGATGAACAAGCAATAAAACAAATGAAAACGTTACTATCATAGTGCGGAATCGCGGAACAGAGAGCAAAATTTAGTAAATTTCTATGACATCACAACAAAAAAAAGATCTTATCAGGAGCCGGAATGACTATCCCGCAAGCCCCGGAACGCCCGGTACAGTTCACTGCACATGGTGAAACCCGGACGGATAACTATTACTGGCTGCGGGATGATACCCGCAGTGATCCGCAGGTGATTCAGTATCTGACGGATGAAAACCGCTATACACAGCAGAAATTGCAGGCAGCAGAGCCGCTGCGCGAAGCGCTGTATGAGGAGATGGTCGCCCGCATGCCGCAGGCGGATGAATCCGCGCCATACAGTTACAACGGCTATGTTTACCGCACCCGGTTTGAGGCGGGCAAAGAGTATCCGCTGTATGAGCGGCGCAAAATAAACAGTGACCAGTGGGAAGTGCTGGCGGACGGCAATGTACGGGCACAGGGGCTGGCCTATTATGAGCTGGTGTCTCTTGCAGTCAGTGCGGATAACCGCCGTATTGCGATTGCCGAGGATAAAGTCGGCCGCCGTGAATATCAGGTGGCTTACCGTGATCTGACCGATAATCACTGGCAGGAATCAGTGCTGACAGAAGTGGCTGACGATCTGGTCTGGTCAGCCGATGGTTCGGTTCTGTTTTATGTTCGTCAGGATCCGCAGACATTGCTGCCGTTCGAGGTATATCGCCACCGTTTCGGCACAGATACCATACAGGATGAACTGGTATACCGCGAGGACGATGACCGTTTTTATACCGGGTTATCCCTGTCATCCTCCCGTGAGTGGATTTTTATCGGTTGTCACAGCCCGGTAACCTCCGAAGTTCATCTGATCAATGCCAATGATCCATTACAGCCGCCGGTCTGTTTCTCGCCGCGTCAGGACGGGCGTGAGTATCACGTCGATCATCTGGATGGTCAGTTTTATATCCGCTCTGACCATGAAAACGAACTGTTTGGCCTCTACCAGACGAATGCACCGGAAAATCCGTGGCAAACACTGATTGCGCCGCAGCCGGATACCGACCTGGAAGATTTCACGCTGTTCCGTGACTGGCTGGTATTACAGGAACGCCACGCCGCACTGCCGCAAATCCGTATTATTCACCGGCAGAGCGGGAAAGAAACACAGGTTGCGTTTGATGACGGTGCTTACTGCGCGTGGCTCGGGCTGAATCCGGAGCCGGACAGTCAGCTGCTGCGCTACGGTTATACCTCGATGACCACACCGGCATCGGTGTATGAGCTGGATATGGTCAGCGGGGAACGGACGCTGCTGAAACAGGCGCAGGTAAACGGTTTTCAGCGGGATAATTATCACAGTGAACGAATTTGGATCACTGCCCGTGACGGCGTGCAGGTACCGGTTTCGCTGGTCTGGCATAAAGATCACTATCAGCAGGGATTCAATCCGCTGCTGATTGAAGGTTATGGCGCGTATGGTGCCAGTATGGATCCGGATTTCGACGCCAACCGGCTGAGCCTGCTGGATCGCGGTTTTGTTTATGCTCAGGCGCATATCCGCGGCGGCGGTGAGTTGGGTAAACGCTGGTACAATGCCGGAAAGATGCAGCATAAAATCAACAGTTTTAATGATTTTGTGGATGTGACTCGCGAACTGATTGCCCGGCGTTATGGTGCGGAAAACCGGATCTACGCTACCGGCGGCAGTGCAGGCGGCTTGCTGATGGGAGCGGTGATTAATCAGGCGCCGGAGCTGTATCGCGGTATCGTGACACAGGTGCCGTTTGTGGATGCACTGACCACCATGTCGGATCCGTCCATTCCGCTGACCACCGGCGAATATGACGAGTGGGGCAACCCGGAAAATGAATCCGCTTACCGGGATATCCGCGCCTACAGCCCGTATGACAACATTGAGGCGAAAGCCTACCCGAATATGCTGGTGACCAGCGGCCTGCATGATTCTCAGGTTCAGTACTGGGAACCGGCAAAATGGGTGGCAAAACTGCGGAAACTGAAGACGGATGATAATTTGCTGCTGCTCTATACCGATATGGAAGCGGGGCACGGCGGTAAGTCAGGACGGTTCAACTATTTGTGGGATGTGGCGCTCGGTTATGTGTTCCTGCTGATGGTGGATGAACAACAGGAGTAGTGACACTGTCACTTAATGTGTGACAATGTCACCGGTAAAATCGGATGTTACTCAGCGGCTTTCCGTTTACGGGCAGCCGCTTTTTTGTGCACGGCGATAATTTCACTCTCCACACTGCCATCCTGTAACAGCGTGGTGATTTTCTGCCCGACTTTTACCTGACGGGTTTTGTTCAGCACTTCACCGCTGTCTGTCTGGCTGATACTGAAGCCCCGGCTGAGTGTTGCCAGCGGGCTGACACCCTCGAGTGTAGAGCAGAGACGGGCAAACCGTTCGCGTTGCTGACTGAGCTGTTCACGCATGGCAGAGGAGAGACGGTACTGCAACTGCTGAACATGGCGCTGCTGCTGTTGCAGTTGCGGGCGCGGATCCCGGCGCATCAGACGCTGTTCTGTTTGTGTCAGCTGACGGGACTTTTGAGTCAGCATAAGCTGTCCGGCCTGAATCAGCCGTTGTTCCAGGCGCTGAATCAGTTGTTGCTGCCGTGCGAGACGCAGTTGCGGATGCTGTTGCTGCAAGCGGTGATGTAACTGGCTGAACAACCGCTGTTTTCTGGCAATAAAATAATCTATCGCCATTTCCAGCCGTTGTTGTACTGACTGGATCTGCCGCAGGCGCTCTGTCAGGTCACGGCTGACCAGTTCTGCCGCCGCCGACGGGGTTGGTGCCCGCAAATCCGCGACAAAATCGGCGATAGTGATATCCGTTTCATGACCGACGGCACTGATCACCGGAAGCCGGCTGGCAAAAATGGCCCGCGCCACCCGCTCATCATTGAAACTCCACAAATCTTCCAGTGAACCGCCGCCGCGCCCGACAATCAGCACATCACATTCATTACGGCGGTTAGCGGTTTCAATTGCACGGACAATCTGTGCCGGTGCATCAGCACCCTGAACCTGAGCGGGGTAGATAATCACCGGCAGTGACGGGTCACGGCGGCGCAGAATATTCAGAATATCGTGAAGGGCGGCCCCGGTGGCGGATGTCACCACGCCCACACAGGTGGCAGGCACCGGCAGCGGTTTTTTCAGATGGGTATCAAACAGTCCTTCGGCTTTCAGTTTCTCTTTCAGCAGTTCAAACTGCTGCTGAAGCAGACCTTCACCGGCAGGTTGCATGGACTCAACAATCAGTTGGTAATCCCCGCGCGGCTCATACAGCGTGATCGCAGCGCGTACCAGCACCTGCTGCCCGTTCTGCGGCGCAAATGTCACACGGCTGTTGTTGCCGCGGAACATGGCTGCCCGCACCTGGGATTTTTCATCTTTCAGGGTAAAATACCAGTGACCGGAAGACGGGCGCGAAAAGTTGGAGATCTCCGCGCTGATCCAAATCCGGCCCATTTCCAGCTCGAGTAACTGCCGGACAGTCGTATTTAACCGGGTAACAGTAAAAATTGCGGTATTTTCAGGTAGCAACATGTGAGCCAGATCAAATAATAAAACAAGGACTTAATTGTCCGATACTACCGCCTTCTGACAGATTAGCAACGAATTTTTGAAAAAAAGGCTAGGCGCAACCGATTACCACCTGTATAATGCCGCGGCAATATTTTATCTTCTTTCAATCCTGCTGCCTGGTGAGATATTGCACATGTTACGTATTAAAAAAGAAGCTTTAACCTTTGATGATGTTCTCTTAGTTCCTGCACACTCCACAGTTCTGCCCAACACTGCCGATTTATCGACACAACTCACCGCGAAAATCCGTCTGAACGTCCCGATGATCTCGGCGGCGATGGATACCGTAACGGAAGCCCGTCTGGCGATTGCCCTTGCCCAGGAAGGCGGCATCGGTTTTATTCACAAAAATATGTCCATTGAGCGTCAGGCTGATGAAGTCCGCCGTGTGAAAAAACACGAAAGCGGCGTTGTTTCTGATCCGCAGACTGTTACTCCGTGCACCACACTGCGCGAAGTCCAGACCCTGACTGAACAGAACGGTTTTGCCGGTTATCCGGTGGTCACGACCGATAACGAATTAGTCGGTATCATCACCGGCCGTGACGTGCGTTTCGTGACTGACCTGGATCAGCCGGTGACTGCCGTCATGACCCCGAAAGAGCGTCTGGTAACCGTCCGCGAAGGCGAAGCCCGCGAAGTGGTTCTGAAAAAAATGCACGAGCGCCGCGTGGAAAAAGCGCTGGTGGTGGATGATTCCTTCCATCTGCTCGGCATGATCACTGTAAAAGATTTCCAGAAAGCAGAGCGTAAACCAAACGCCTGTAAAGATGAGCACGGCCGTCTGCGTGTCGGCGCAGCAGTCGGTGCCGGTGCCGGTAACGAAGAGCGTGTTGATGCGCTGGTGGCTGCCGGTGTGGACGTTCTGTTAATCGACTCCTCTCACGGTCATTCCGAAGGCGTGTTACAGCGCATCCGTGAAACCCGTGAAAAATACCCTGATCTCGAGATCATCGGCGGTAACGTCGCCACAGCCGAAGGCGCGAAAGCCCTGGCAGCAGCCGGTGTCAGCGCAGTGAAAGTGGGTATCGGCCCCGGTTCTATCTGTACCACCCGTATCGTAACCGGCGTGGGCGTACCACAGTTAACGGCTATTTCTGATGCTGTTGAAGCGCTGGAAGGCACCGGCATTCCGGTTATCGCTGACGGCGGTATCCGTTTCTCCGGTGATATCGCGAAAGCGCTGGCAGCCGGTGCGGCATGTGTGATGGTCGGTTCGATGTTCGCCGGTACCGAGGAATCTCCGGGCGAAGTGGAACTCTATCAGGGTCGTGCTTACAAATCTTACCGTGGTATGGGTTCACTCGGTGCGATGTCCAAAGGTTCTTCTGACCGTTACTTCCAGACCGATAACGCCGCTGACAAACTGGTGCCGGAAGGTATCGAAGGCCGTGTGGCTTACAAAGGTGTACTGAAAACCATCGTTCACCAGCAAATGGGCGGCCTGCGCTCTTGCATGGGACTGACCGGTTGTGCAACTATTCACGAACTGAATACTAAAGCAGAGTTTGTCCGTATCAGTGGTGCCGGGATTCAGGAAAGTCACGTTCATGATGTGACTATCACCAAAGAAGCACCAAACTACCGTTCAGGTCTCTGATTCATGCGGCGGTCTGTGGACCGCCAGCCTATAATTGTTTGCTCTTGGAACATACATTAATGACAACGAATATTCATCAGCACCGCATTCTTATCCTCGACTTTGGATCGCAGTACACTCAGCTGATCGCGCGCCGTATCCGTGAAATCGGCGTTTATTGTGAACTGTGGGCATGGGATGTCACTGAAGAACAGATCCGTAATTTCAATCCGAACGGTATTATTCTCTCCGGCGGCCCGGAAAGCACCACTGAACACAACAGCCCGCGCGCGCCTGAGTATGTCTTCAGCGCCGGTGTACCGGTTCTCGGTATCTGCTACGGCATGCAGACCATGTCTATGCAACTCGGTGGCGCAGTAGAAACCTCTGACGAGCGCGAGTTTGGTTATGCACAGGTTGAAATCCGCGAAACCTGCGAACTGTTCCGTGGTATTCAGGATATGCTGGATGACAACGGCAAACCGCTGCTGGATGTGTGGATGAGCCATGGTGACAAAGTTACCGCTATCCCGTCTGATTTCGTGACTGTCGCCAGCACCGAAACCTGTCCGTTTGCGATCATGGCAAACGACGAAAAACGTTTCTACGGCGTACAGTTCCACCCGGAAGTGACCCATACTCACCAGGGCCAGGAAATCCTCAAACGTTTCGTGCTGGATATCTGTCAGTGTGAAGCCCTGTGGACTCCGGAAGCCATTATTGAAGACACCGTTATCCGTCTGCGTGAGCAGATTGGTGATGATCATGTTATCCTGGCACTCTCCGGTGGTGTGGACTCATCTGTGACTGCCATGCTGTTAAACCGTGCTATCGGTAAGCGCCTGACCTGTGTATTCGTGGATAACGGCTTACTGCGCCTGAACGAAGCAGAGCAGGTTATGGAGATGTTTGCGGGCAAATTTGACCTCAATATCATCCACGCCAAAGCGGAAGACCGTTTCCTGAATGCCCTGAAAGGTATTGCAGACCCGGAAGCCAAACGTAAAGCTATCGGCCATACATTCATTGAAATTTTTGATGAAGAAGCGTCAAAACAGAAACAAGTCAAATGGCTGGCACAGGGCACTATCTATCCGGATGTGATTGAATCTGCCGCCTCTGAAACCGGTAAAGCCCACGTGATCAAATCCCACCATAACGTCGGCGGCCTGCCGGAAGATATGGAGCTGGGACTGGTTGAGCCGCTGCGCGAACTGTTTAAAGACGAAGTCCGCCGTATCGGTCTGCAGCTGGGTCTGCCGTACGATATGCTGTACCGCCATCCGTTCCCGGGCCCTGGTCTGGGTGTCCGCGTACTGGGTGAAGTGAAAAAAGAGTACTGCGACATCCTGCGCCGTGCTGATGCTATCTTTATCGAAGAGCTGCACAAAGCGGATCTGTACCATAAAGTCAGCCAGGCATTCACTGTCTTCCTGCCGGTGCGTTCTGTCGGTGTCATGGGCGACGGCCGTAAATACGACTGGGTTGTCTCACTGCGCGCAGTCGAAACCATCGACTTTATGACCGCACACTGGGCACATCTGCCATACGACCTGTTAGGCCGCGTCTCCAACCGCATCATCAATGAAGTCGACGGCATTTCCCGTGTCGTATACGACGTCAGCGGCAAGCCACCGGCGACGATTGAGTGGGAATGATCCTGCAATAAGAAATTAGCTGGCAGTGGCTGGCAAAATAATGAGTTAAGCCCATGTAAAAATGGGCTTTTTTATTTTTGGCGGTTGTTGTATCTGGTACTTATTAGCAGCGCCAAGCACAAGTTGAATGAGGTATTAAAGTCGGTATTATCGCATCTTTTTACCGTGATACTTACATTATGGCTGGTATAAAAAGATAAAATAAGAAAAGAGTGATGAAGGACAAAATGAGATATTTTTGAGGATCATCTGAATAACGAATGATCATCAACATACGACGATCAGTAGATATCATTTCATTCCGGAACAATAAAACAAAGAAAGAATTAATATGCTGTTTTTTAGTTAAACTATAATGAGCATATTGTTATAGGTGCATAAAGCGATTGCCATTTACTCCGAAAAAACCAGCATAAAAAACAATATAATCAACAAATAACAAATATCGTTCATTTTTTTTGACTTCTAAAGTCAAATTTGGCATCTGGTCATTATCCGGTGCCGGCCTATTATGTTTCCTGTCAGTGAGCAAGATTAATATTTATTTTTATCAATTTAACCAATTGAACAGGAACGCATTATGTCTAAATTAGAACTGTTAAACCCACAAAATTCTGCCGTTATTTTTATTGATCATCAGCCGCAAATGGCCTTTGGTGTGGCAAATATCGACCGCCAGCAGCTGAAAAATAATACCGTTGGCCTGGCAAAAGCAGCAAAAATTTTCAATGTGCCGACAATTTATACCTCCGTTGAAACAGAAAGCTTCAGCGGATATATCTGGCCTGAATTACTGGCCGTCCATCCTGAATCAAAACCTATCGAACGTACCTCCATGAATTCCTGGGAAGACCCGAAATTTGTCGAAGCCGTTAAAGCCACCGGACGTAAAAAATTAGTGATGGCGGCATTATGGACAGAAGTCTGCCTGAATTTCCCGACCTTAATGGCGATTGAAGCCGGTTATGAAGTTTATATTGTGACAGATGCATCCGGCGGTACCTCAGTTGATGCGCATGAACGTTCTATTGATCGTATGGTGCAGGCCGGGGCTATTCCTGTGACCTGGCAGCAGGTATTGCTGGAGTACCAGCGCGACTGGTCCCGTAAAGAAACCTATGACGCAGTAATGGGGCTGGTTCAGGAGCACAGCGGTGCTTACGGCATGGGTGTCGATTACGCCTATACTATGGTTCATAAAGCACCTCAGCGCGTTATTAAGTAACAGCGTAACAACCGGAGAGGTCGCTCTCCGGTTATTTTTTCCTATACCGCTTGCCGCAACAGTATTTGATAAGCAGTGAGTTCCTCATAAACAGGAAACACATCATCATGAATAAACGCTTCGCATCAAAAATATTTATCAACGGTGATATTCATACACTCGATCGTGAAAATCCCGTTGCTCAGGCCGTTGCTGTCCGTGACGGCAAATTTATTGCTGTCGGAACCAACGATGAAGTTATGCAGTTACGGAATGAAGAAACAGAGATTATTGATCTTAAAGGGCTGGTGATTATTCCCGGCCTGAATGATTCGCACCTTCATCTTATCCGCGGCGGACTGAATTATAACCTCGAATTGCGCTGGGAAGGTGTGCCGTCATTATCGGATGCCCTGGCGATGTTAAAAGCACAGGCTGATGTGACGCCGGCGCCGCAGTGGGTCCGTGTTGTGGGTGGCTGGAGTGAATTCCAGTTTGCCGAAAGACGGATGCCGACATTAGATGAAATCAATGCGGTTTCACCGGATACCCCGGTTTTTGTGCTGCATCTTTATGATAGCGCGCTGCTGAATAAAGCGGCACTGCGTGTGATCGGTTATACCAGAGATACCCCGAACCCGCCGGGCGGTGAAATTCAGCGGGATGAGCACGGTAACCCGACCGGCATGCTGATTGCAAAACCCAATGCCATGCTGCTGTATTCCGCGCTGGCGAAAGGCCCGAAACTGCCGCTGGATTATCAGGTTAATTCAACCCGTCAGTTTATGCGCGAACTTAACCGTCTCGGGGTAACCAGTGCGATTGATGCCGGGGGCGGATTCCAGAACTATCCGGAAGATTATGAGGTTATCGCGGAGCTGGCAAAACAGAATCAACTGACTATCCGTATCGCCTATAACCTATTTACCCAGCGTCCGAAACAGGAACTGGAGGATTTCCGCGAATGGACATCGATGGTGTCGCCGGGAGAGGGAACCGATTTTTTCCGTCACAATGGTGCAGGGGAAATGCTGGTATTCTCTGCGGCTGACTTTGAGGATTTCCTGCAGCCGAGACCGGATCTGCCGGATAATATGGATGCGGAGCTGGAAGCCGTGATCCGCCACCTGGTTGAACACCGCTGGCCGTTCCGTCTGCATGCCACTTATGATCAATCCATCAGCCGTATGCTGGATGTGTTTGAAAAAGTAAATAAAGAGATCCCGTTTGACGGCCTGCACTGGTTTTTCGATCACGCGGAAACCATCAGTGAGCGAAATATTGAACGGGTAAAAGTGCTGGGCGGCGGATTGGCAATTCAGCACCGAATGGCATTCCAGGGCGAATACTTTGCGGACCGCTATGGTCATGAAGCGGTGAAACACACGCCGCCGGTGGCTAAAATGCTGAACGCGGAAGTGCCGGTCGGCCTGGGAACGGATGCGACGCGCGTAGCCAGTTATAACCCGTGGACAGCGCTTTACTGGCTGGTGTCGGGCCGGACAGTCGGCGGTATGAAGATGTATGACGACAATAGCCGGTTAGACCGGGATACCGCGTTAGAGTTATGGACTATCGGCAGCTCCTGGTTCTCTGATGAACAGGGTAAAAAAGGGCAGATTAAATCAGGGCAGTTTGCAGATTTTATTGCCTTATCTGACGATTATTTCCGTGTGCCGGAAGCGGAAATTAAAGCGATAGAATCCCTGCTGACGGTGGTGAACGGCGAGGTTGTTTACGGCAACGGTATTTTCGGGCCGCTGGCACCGCCGTCAATTCCGGTATTACCTGACTGGTCACCGGTTATTAAAGTGCCGGGACACTACTCTTATTTACAGCAGGAAAATAAAGCTGCGATCCTGAATCAGTTACACCAGTGCTGCGGTTCGTGTCATGTTCACGGACACCAGCATGATATCGCCCGTAAATCGTCTGTGCCGGTTGCGGATGATAATGCCTTCTGGGGCGCGCTGGGCTGTTCCTGCTTTGCATTTTAATTATCGCTGTACATGTTAATACTGTGGCTGGTGGTAAAACACCGGCCATATTAAACCGGAGATCATATTCACATGACTAATCCGCAATCATCAGCCTGGTCGCCGCTGCGTAACCGTATTTTCTTTGTGTTATGGATGGCGACATTATTTTCTAACATCGGAACATGGATGAATGATGTCGGTGCGGGATGGCTGATGACCAATCTGAGTCCTGATCCTGTCATGATTGCCACCATTCAGGCGATGACCACATTGCCGGTCTTTTTATTAGCCTTACCGGCCGGGGCGATTGCTGATATTTTCGATAAGCGCAAGCTGCTTATATTTGTCAATATCATGATGTTTTTTGCCGCTGCATTACTGGCTGTTCTGGTCTATTTCAATGTGGTCAGTATTGGCTGGTTATTGTTAATTACCTTTATTCTCGGATCCGGTGCGGCTTTTTTAGGCCCGGCATGGCAGGCGATTGTCCCGGGTATTGTGGCTCCGCATGAATTAAAAGCGGGGATCGCACTGAACAGTATGGGGATTAATATCAGCCGTGCCATTGGCCCGGCTCTGGCCGGTGTGCTGATTTCACAAGTAGGGCTTTATCTTCCTTTTATGCTTAATGCACTCAGTTTTATTGCCATTATTGTGGCGGTATGGTGGTGGAAAGGGGAGAAACACCAAGAAAATACCTTACCGGCGGAATCTGTTGTCGCCGCGATGATTTCCGGGTTGCGCTATGCCCGTTACAGTCCGGCATTGATTAAAACCATTATCAGAGCCGCCGCCTTCTTTGTGTTCGCCAGTGCTTACTGGGCAATGCTGCCGCTGGTTGCCAGAGTGTCGCTTCAGGGGGATGCAACGTTATACGGGATTTTAACCACCAGTATCGGTATCGGGGCGGTCGCCGGGGCATTCAGTTTATCTGCGCTGCGGGCCAGGTTCAGTACCGGAATATTAGTGACTGCCGGGACTGCCGGAACGGTTATTGTGCTGGTGATCTTTGCCGTGACCACATCAAAATATCTGGCAATCGCCGGCAGTATTATTGCCGGGTTCAGCTGGCTGATCACGCTCTCCACGCTGATGGTGTCAGCGCAGACAGCACTGCCGGACTGGGTCAGAGCGAGAGGACTGGCGCTGTATCTGACGGTATTCTCGGGGTCAATGGCACTGGGGTCATTAATCTGGGGGCAGATTGCCTCACACACATCAATAACAATCGCGCTGCTTGCGGCGGCAGCAGGTATTATTGTTGTCTGGTTATGTGTGCTGAAAGTGAAAATTGACCACGACAATATCAATCTATCACCGTCTGAACATCTGACAATGCCGGAGGAATTACCGTATTCTGAGGAAGATAAAAAACCGGTGATGGTGTGTATTCAGTATAAAGTGGATACGGAACATCAGGCGCAATTTTTTGCACTGATGGAGCAATTAAAACGGATCCGGTTACGGGATGGTGGTTATTCCAGAGGGCTGTTTTCGGTTCCCGGTACGCAGGATGAATTTATGGAGACATTTATGGTGTCATCCCCGGCAGAACATCACCGTCAGCATAAACGGGCAACCGTGGATGATCGCCGGATTGACAGTCAGTTAAATGCTATTATCCGGAGCAAAACGGTTGTGCATTATCTCTCATATTCTGCGGATACGGAAAAACAGAAATAAAACAGGTTGTACAGATAATAAAAATCCGGCAATAAATAGTTATTGCCGGATGATTTTAATTAACTGAAACAGTGGTTACCAGTGGTATGAATAGCTGAGACCAATCTGCAAACCATCATTACGGTAATCCGTGGTGTGATAACCAATATCGCCGCGAAGGGTTGAGTTCTCCGTGATAAAGTAATTCACACCGGCACGGGCATACGGTTTTACACTCTGGCTGTTGCCGCGATCATAAATATAATCAGCATCGTTCACATACTGAATATGGCCGGTAAAGGCATCACGCTGGTGACTGAGTTTAATATCCGCGCCGATACCTGCATCCAGTTCTGTGCTCTTATTAAACTGATGTTTCAAATCCACGCCGAGTTGTAAATCAAGGTTTTTATTTCCGGCACGGCCATAGGTTGCCGGGAAATCAATACCATTTGATTCTGTATATCCGGCACGGGTGACATTATGATATTTAATAGCAGCCAGTGGTGTCACCAGGGTATTTGCACTCACGGTAATGCCATAACCGGTGGTGAATTTTACATAGTAACCTTTGATATCAGAATTGCCTTTTCCGGTTTCAGTGCCCCGTTGTGCCTGACGGGTGATTTCCAGACCCTGCTGTAAAAATGCAGCGGAAAGCTCACTGTTAAAGCCGGAGTTATCTTTATTTTCCTGATAACGCAGCCATGCGCCAACACCGGGATGATTATTGCCGCGGGTGTCGTAGCCATCGGCCAGACGGGTATTTACGGCGAAATTCAGTGACGCGCCCAGCGTCCAGTTTTCTGCCGGTAAACGGAATGAACCAAATACGCCGGTGGCCACACGGCTGTTCTGATGCACATTGTCATATTGGGTAAACAGGCCGGCGCAGTAATTATCGTCACCCATCTGGCAACGGCTTTCCGCGAGGTTATACAGGGCGGTCTGGTATAAATCCAGAACCTGATAACTGCTGTTTGCCAGTTTTGTTACTGTATTGCGGGTTTTAATAATATCAACAGGATCAGAGGCCGTGATACCGCCGTTATCAGCCGGGTCAACCGGTGTCAGCGGCAGGATTGGTTTGACTGGTTTGACCGGCTCTGATGGCTCAAGCGGTGTCAGTGGTTCAGACGGATCAACCGGTTTTGACGGCTCAAGCGGGGTCATTGGTGGTTTATAGTCCAGTTTCCATAGAACAGCGGATGTTTCATTATTGTCATTCTGCACATAACCGGCGACCACTTTGCCATCCGCAGAAATGGCTTCCGCACTGGATTCACCTTCAAAGCTTTCCTGTAGTGGTTTCAGTTCGTACATCTTTTTTTCACCTGAAACATAGACAAAGCCACGTGCGATATCATCTTCGTTATCGGATGAACCCACAATAAATTGTCCGTCACTTGAAACAGATGAAGCACTGGAATAGCCGCTGTTATCTTTCTTCAGGGTGCCGAGATCACGCATACCGTCTTTATCGGTATGACTCATCGCATGTGTTTCATATTCACTGATATTTGACCAGCCTACGGTAACAAGCCCGTCAGCGGATACGGCATTAGCGCCGGATTCGCCCGCATTCTCTTCTCTCAGGGTGCCCAGTGAAACCATGCCTTTATCACCGGTATATTTAAATGCCTGACCACTGCCGCTGATGAAGCGGCCGACAATTACACTGCCGTCATAATTAACGCCGTTTGCGGTGGAGGTTGCTGTTTCTGACGGATCTAATAATGTAATGCCGTCCTGTCCGCTAAAGCGGAAAGCTTTTTCGTCTGCAATGCCGATAACGGTTTTACCGTCACCGGAAATACCCAGGGAAGCGACACTGGCAAATGCCTGCTGATCAGGGATATTCACCGTATCGGTATTGGTATCATAAATATACATTTTAGAGTCAGATTTATTATTTACATCAACGATATAACCGATGGCGATATTACCGTCTGCTGAAAGGCCGGAGACATAAATACTGTTATTCCCGGCTGCATATTTACTCAGGTCAACTGCATTGCCATCAATAATAATAAAAGGACGATAGTTATTATTTGAGATTTCATAAGTTCCGGCAATTACTTTACCATCAACAGAAACAGATGATGACTGACCAATATCTTTTATCTTTGAGACTTCATAATCCATTGCGGAAAATGCCAGTGTGCTTTGTGAAGTCAGTAATAATGCCAGTAATGTTTTATTAAAGTGTTTTTTATGTGCGTAAGCCATGATGATATTTATTCTTTTCAGGTAATACGATGATGTGACTTATTGCGGTGTCAGCAATAAACCCGGTGTTGAATCAAAAGTTTTGTTAAAAAATCAGATTAGTTAATTATATTAATAATATATGTCCATCATAAAAATGGGGATGCAAACCAGGTTGTGTCAGGCACGCCTGTATCGTTGCGGATGACTGCATGAAAATTTTGGGTTAAACCAATTTGAGGCGTAATTTATTGGGTTTTCGATCTTAAGGCAAATGAAAATTGCGCTCAGACACATTTTTTTAGTAAAAAAAACAGATGAACTGCTTTTGGGGAGGTTGAAAGGGTGTTTGCGGATTATAAATCTGGTTATTTTGAATAAGTTGGAATTAATTGCAATTAACGTTGTATTTATGTCAGATCTGTTTTATGAAAGGCATAGTGTTGTAAGGGTAAAAAATGAGTAATAACATGATGATACCGGGTTTGTTGCGTTGCGTCATACTTTCAGTGATAAAGCATTATCAACTGATTGGCAGCATCCGATGAATTGTTTCAGTTCGGTTGCGGGAATGTGTTTTTTCCCCGGTGAAGAGCAAAACGGATAAAAAATACGTCAGATCTGAATGCAGGGCACTGCCTTGTCTGCTGAGCGGGTGACACTGATGGTCATCAAAAAAAGAGTCCGGTAACAGTATATTTATTGACTAAATGAATAAGTAATATCATCATATCGTGATGGGTTTCACATAACTAAAAATAAAATGAGTAAAATGATGGATCTTGAACGAGATGGGTAACAAACACGGACTGGTATTTCTTGAACAGACGGTGAAGGGGATATTCAGGGTATTACTCGCGGCGGTTGTAATTGTATTTTTATTTTCGGTTATTCTCTTTTCTGTGCTTTAAATAGCTCCGGTTCAGTCTCGGTACTGAGCAACCAAAACGGATATGTCACCCTTAGTTTATTCAGATATTGATATGTCGACTGAATCGACACATCAATATCTTGTATATTATTAATCCATACTATTTATAGTGAAGTTTATTTCTAATTTTCACTTCTTATTGGAAGGTGATTTAATTTAATGAAACTATAATCATGGTGGTGAGTTTAAATATTAAAAGGTGCAGTGGTTTTACATGATTTCATGATGAATTATTACATTCCGTTTTATTACTCCTACGTTAAAATTCACTAATGAAAACATATGTTAAAATATTTTAATTCTATCTTGTTGGCTTTTTTTAATAAAAAACAGACCATTTCTAATGGAGCGCATAATAATTGGTGCTAACATTATTTCTATGAATGATTTAATGTAATCTGCCAAATATAAATATGGCAGACTCCCTCAATGATTGGAGATTGGTATAAAAATGAAGTTAGGAACGTATGAACGACCAAAATACTGGGGTGTTGATGGTGTTATCGGTGATATCTACTACTATCCGGATTATAATTTATTCTTTAGATTAAAATATAATGGCAGTCCATCTGATAAAAACTGGTATTATCCGAAAAAAGAAGTCAATAATCAGTTCTGGGATTGGGTTGGGTATTACCCCGGAACGATGTCAGAGCCCAAAACTTGGCGTGAACCCGGAATCGAGGGTTGCATTTACTATGAGCCGGAATATGGTTACTTACGTTTGAAAAAAGACGGTAATCCGTCTGAACATAAATGGTATTTTCCATCTGATGGCAACTCAAATGAATATTGGGATTTTATCGACTTTAGGGCAGGTAATCCTGTGGATCCTAAATCTTGGGATGTAGATGAAGGCCAGGAAGGCGATTATTTCTATAGTGCGAGACTGAATTCTTTTTTTATTTTTAAAAAAAATGGTAAGCCATCTTCTTTTAACTGGTATTTTCCGGAAAATGGACAGGATAATGCTTATTGGCACTATATGGGACCTTTGAAAAAAAAATGTTGGCTGAAGTTCATTGATGGAAAGTTGCCTATTAACCAGATATCATTACCCGGTACACATGATTCAGCGACAGGTACATATAGTGAAGGGATAGGTGAAGGCGGGATGGTAAAAACACAGGATGATTCTGTTTATGAGCAACTTAATTCAGGAATCCGGTTTATTGATGCACGTTGTCGTCATATAAGTAATTCATTTGCCATGCATCATGGGATAATATACTTAAATAAAATGTTTGGTGATATCCTGAATGAATGTAAGCGTTTTTTGCAGGAAAATCCGAGTGAATTTA
The DNA here is from genome assembly GCF_019243775.1 of Morganella morganii. Classification (NCBI taxonomy): domain Bacteria; kingdom Pseudomonadati; phylum Pseudomonadota; class Gammaproteobacteria; order Enterobacterales; family Morganellaceae; genus Morganella; species Morganella morganii. The sequence continues at coordinate 2,082,699 of NZ_CP069157.1, read as the reverse complement.
TTCTTATGTCAGTTAAACGTGAACATACAGAAGAGAAATGTACCCGGAGTTTTCAGGAAACCTTTGAGAAGGAATATTATGATTCTTATTGGTGGTTTGGGGAGGACCGTTTCCCTCTGCTGGAGGAAGTCAGAGGCAAAATTGTTCTTTTCAGCCGCTTTGGCGGACCCCACGGAATACAAACGTCCTGGAAAGATAATGCAACATTTGATATTGGCGAAAGAATACACGTACAGGATGAATATAATCAAACAGATGAAGTCAAAAAATGGCATGCAATAAAAAATGCATGGAGTTTTGCAGCCTACAGAGGCAATACTGAATGGATGACAATTAATTTTACCAGCATTGCAGCCGGATTTTGGGGTACAAGGAGTATAAGGGATTATGCTGAAGATAAAAACCCGGAACTGGCTACTCATATAATGTCCCGTGGTGAATGCTGTGGTGTCGTCGTTTCTGATTTTCATAATATCGCTATGCTTTCTAATGGTGTTATTATGACTAACTTTCGGAATATGCTAAATCCGGCAAGAGGATTGTTTTTAGCTTTTTTATTAATATCATAGTGAATATGATTATCACCCGATAGAAAAAGAGCCGGTAATACCTTACCGGCTCTTCACTATAAAAATATGTTATCCCGTATATGCCGGTGTGTTACCACTCCAGGTTCATACCGGCACCATACATGACATCACCGCCGTTTGATGTTGAGGTTGCCAGGCTGGCTTTAACTGCCACATTTTTATTGAAACGGTAGCCGCTGCCGACAGCAACCGCATTTTCGGAGTTATATCCGCCGACAGCTGCACTGAGGTTAAATTTACCGACATTATACGGCTGGAACAGGTTTGACGTGGCGGCTGACATTGCAAAGCCGCGCTGCATCTTGTCATTCAGCTCATCATAACGCAGCTCCAGTTTATCAATACGGGCCGAGTTGTGTGTTGCCAGATTATACGCATTATTCGCGGTATTATTGGCTTTCTGCGCCGTGGTGTTAGCATTAATATAGTCAAATTGGCGTATTTATCCGGCTGAACTTCAGTCATTTGATGTTCATGGTAAGCAGAGTTGCGGGGAAAAAAGAACGGCGGGATGAGAAAATAAAACAGTACGGCGGACCGTACTGTTTTGGTGAATAAATAAGAGGTGTTTTGTTATTTTTTACTGCGTTCGTTGTTATCTTTTTCGACTTCCGCTTTCCATTCGGAAGTAATCGGTTTTGATTGCTGTTTTACTTCAACTGCTTTATTTACGGCATCATACGCTTTGCCGTAACCAGCTTTATCCTGCACATAACCGGTGGCGTTGTCGCTTTTAATGCCGATATTACCGGCTTCTGCGATAGCATCAATATTGGCGCCGAGGAAAATAAAGTCCCACTTATCTTCTTTCTCCGCAGAATTAATCATTGATTTAATCTTATCACGACTGTATTTACGGCTGCTATTCTCTTCGCCGTCAGTAATAATCACAAATAACACATTATTATTTTTGGTAATTTTGCGGTTTTCGCGGATCTTATCAATAGTAATACCGACAGCGTCCAGTAATGCGGTATTGCCACCGACAGAATAATCATCCAGTGTCAGGTTTTTGACTTTGCTGATAGGCTCGCGGTTATGCAGCGTGCTGTTTTCGTGGTTGAATAAAACGGTGGTGACGTAAATATTGCCTTCTTTTTTACGGTTTTCGGCAAGAACGGAGTTATAACCGCCGATGGTGTCCTGTTCAAAACCGGACATGGAGCCGCTTTTATCCAGAACAAAGACCAGATCCAAATCTGCCGGTGCCGCAGGTTTGGTTTCGGCTGCCGCAAACAGCGAGGCGGAAAATAACAGCAGGAGTGGTGCAATAAAGGTGCGGGAGAGTCTGAACATAGATGTTCCTTATACTATTTCTGACAGGGTTATACGACGGATAATGATGTATTCTGAGGTGAACAAAAAATATTCACAGCAGATTTATCTGATTAACTATCCCGCGGTTTCTTCCGTCCGCTGCAAAATAGCCGTGAGGTGCCCGGTGTCGCCGTGGCGGCGCAGATAACGGGAAACATCCTCTTCCCATGAACGACCGTCACCCAGTATTGCCCGGCTGCGGGTGGAGTGCCGCCCGTAGCGGTTCTGATACAGGCTGATTAATGTCTGGTTGATCCCGCGGATATCCGGATGCGGATTTTTATCCATCTGATGCGTTATTGCCTGTTGCACTTTTGCAATCGCGGCAGGATCCGGTTCATAGCTGCATTCATGGTACTGGCTGAGCACAATAAAGGAAGGCGGAATATTTTCGTCGTACGCTGCCTGCAACCGCAGATGACCATCAAGTATAATGTAGGATGCCAGGCCGCTGATGTACCAGATCAGCACCGGCGGCAGTTTTCCTTCGCGGGCAACTTTACGCCAGTATTTCAGGCGGCTGCTTTGCGGCTCAACCGCGTAACGCGGCAGCAGTTGGTAACCGCCGAACCACCAGTCCGCAAACATAACCCGTCCGGGGGATTGCAGATCCGGCAGGTCTTCGCTGTATAACAGCCAGTCCGCATTGCTGATATCGTTGGCAGACGGTGAACGGAAACACCATTTTTCCCGGGAACAGGGGGCATTGACAACATAAGGGGCGGACGGCGGTCTGATATTCATCGGGTGCAGCAGCCACTCTCCGGCCGCAAGCAGCGGGGAAGGCCGTTCCTGCAAATCACGGGCGAAGTAACGGCACCACTGCGGGGTCTGTTCTTCTGCCGGCAGAGCGGCAATTTTCTCAGTCTGTTGTGAGCGGAGCGGCGATAACAGATTCTGCTGAGCGGGATGGTCCTGATTATAAATCAGCCAGACACCACAGTGATCACGCAGTACGGTTGCCCAGAACAGCGGATAACCACGCAGCTGCAGCTGCATCCGGCTGTTATGGCCGCTGAGCAGCGCAGGGGCATCTTCATTTACCGTTTCAGGATTAACCCTGACAAGCAGGCTGTGCCATTGCTGATAATCATCAATTTTATCCTGCCACCAGTAGGTTTTCATGGTATGGTTTCGCCTCAGATTTTCCGTCACCGGCACAGGCCGTTGCCGGTTGCACCCTTACATTATTTCACAGTGAATGATTATGTCTTACCAATGTCCGCTTTGCCAGCACCCGCTGACGCACCGCTCCGGCAGTTACAGCTGCGAAAACCACCATCAGTTTGATCTCGCGAAAGAGGGGTATATCAATCTCCTGCCTGTCCAGTTCAAGCGCTCGAAAGAGCCGGGTGACAGTAAAGAGATGATGCAGGCGCGCCGGGCATTTCTGGATAATCACCATTACCGCCCGATGCGGGATCAGGTAATCGCGGCATTTGAACAGTATTTACCGGTACAGGCGGAGCAGGTGCTGGATATCGGCTGCGGCGAGGGGTACTACACCGGCGCACTGGCGGAAAACCTTGCGGCACGGCAGGTGACGGTGTACGGGCTGGATGTGGCGAAGGTTGCTGTCCGCTACGGTGCAAAACGCTATCCGCAGGTCAGCTTCAGTGTGGCATCCAGCCAGCGGCTGCCGTTTGAGGATAACAGTCTGGATGGGGTGCTGCGGATCTATGCGCCGTGTAATCCGGATGAGTTAACCCGTGTGGTGAAACCGGGCGGCATTGTGATTACCGTGACCCCGGGGCCGCGTCATCTGTATCAGTTGAAATCCCTTATTTATGATGAGGTGCATCTGCACCCGCTGAAGGAAGAGCATTTCCCGGGATTCGGTCCGGCACAAGAGCAGCAGGTGGCGTACCCGATGCTGCTGAACGGCGCGGATGCACTCGCACTGCTTTCGATGACACCGTTTGCCTGGAAAGCGACAGAGGCTGTGAAACATCAGCTGGCAGCAGAAACCGCCTTTTCCTGCGAAACAGATTTTCTGATCCGGGTTTACCGCCGGGAAGCCTGATTCAGAAACAAAAAGACCCGCCGGAGCGGGTCATCAGAAGTGATTAAGCGATTAACCAATATGTTCATACAGAATGGTAAATCCGATCAGGATCAGTACAATCCCGCCGACAATTTCTGCCCGCTTGCCCAGCATCGGGCCGATATAACGCCCGAGGATCATCCCGGTGGTGGCCATAATCATGGTCATCAGCCCGATAGTCATCGCGGTATGGACAATATTGACTTCCAGAAACGCAAGGCCGACACCAATCGCCATCGCGTCCAGGCTGGTGGCAACCGCTGTGGTGGCAAGATGTAATGCGCTGTGGCGCTGTGGTTTTTCATGGCGGGCGCAGCAGTCATCACCGACGGTGACGCTGTTGTAAATCATGCGGGCACCGAGGATAAACAGCAGTGAGAAAGCAATCCAGTGATCCCATTCCATCACGTAGCGGCTGGCGTAAATACCGATAGCCCAGCCGATAAGCGGCGTCAGGGCTTCAATCACACCAAAGATAAATCCGGTGCGCAGTGCTTCACGTAAAGGTGGTTTGTGCAGGGTAGCGCCTTTGCAGACAGCAACGGCGAAGGCATCCATAGACAGGGCCAGGGCAAGGACGAGGGTGGCGTAAAAACTCATAAACTCAGTCTCGGTCGGGTAGCTTATCCATATACACACAATCCAACCCCGACCTCCGGTGAACTGCGTGTCTATGGTCTTGCCAACCGAAACGGCATCCGCACCATGCTGATATAATATCACGCAAGTATGTTGACACGGATTTTCTGTTATTTCCCTGAGAGGTTAATAACAGAACAGGCTACTCCCCAATGACGTGACCGGAAAGATATCACAGAAAATAAAAAAGGCAAGAATATATATTTTAGTTTTAAAAGATGCTAATGAGAATGATTTTCATTACATGGTATTTTAATAAGATAATAAAGACTAATATCATCATTAGTCTTTATTTCTGTAGGGGGATAAAAAGAAGGGGTTATTATTTATTATTAATCATAAAATTATAAATTTTTTGTAAATCATCAAGATGCGTGACTTTGATGTAAATTTTACGATTTTCCAAACCCACAAGAAGAATGCCGTCTTCTGATAAATTCATTGTTTTTATTCTATCATATTTAATATATGCATTGGCGTAAAAAAATCCGTCCTGCTTAAAATATAACTTCGGTGAACGAATAAAAGCCAGATAAATAGCAATGATAATACAGCCGGAAAGTAAATAAGTTGTTAACGGGCTGCCGTGTCCGGTTATATTATTATAAATAACAATACCGATAAGAAGGATAAAGATCACAGCGTCAGCGCGGTGATTACGGCGCAGTTTTATCCGCAGCTGTGTTTTGCCTTTTAGTGTGTTAACAATAAATTCGTCGTAGACGGCAAACAGCAGCATCAGCACAATCACAGCCAGCAGAACAATATCATTTACACTCATTGTGGTTCTTTTCCCCTGAAGTGAAACAGAAAACGGGAGGCGAGCCTCCCGTTTAAACTACCATACTCTTTCTGAAAATACGCGTTCGTCAGAACGTGTTTTTTACCGGTTACAGTCCCAGGAAACCAAAGACATAACCCAGAATACCCAGCACAAAGAAGCCGATAATAATCAGCAGGGCATTCACTTTATGACGCAACAGCCACATACAGCCGAATGTCAGCAGCAGCGGCATCAGGCCCGGCATCAGCTGGTTGAGGATGGTCTGAACAGTGGTGATTTCCATCTCGCCGGTGGTCGGGTTTTTAATTTCCGACACCACCAGCGGGATATTCACTTTTGTCCATTTGTTCACCAGCGCACCCATAACAAACAGACCGAGGATTGATGCCCCCTCTGTCAGTTTCTGCAGGAAGCCGCCGCCCATATCCTGAACAATATCCAGGCCTTTTTTGTAGCCGTAAGCCACGCCGTAGTAACGGGTTGCCAGGCGGACCAGGTTAAACAGGAAGAAGAACAGTAACGGCCCGAGCAGGCTGCCGGTCATGGCAATCCCCGCACCGAGGGCGGCAAAGACCGGACGCACGGTACCCCAGAAAATCGGGTCGCCGACACCGGCCAGCGGCCCCATCAGACCGACTTTGATACCGTTGATGGCACCGTCGTCGATAGCCGCACCATTAGCGCGCTGCTCTTCCATCGCACAGGTTACACCGAGGATAGGTGCAGCCATATACGGGTGGGTGTTAAAGAACTCCATATGGCGTTTGATAGCCTGTCTGCGTTCTTCATTATTTTCCGGATAAAGACGGCGGATCACCGGTACCATGGAGAAGGCGTAGCCCATTGCCTGCATACGTTCAAAGTTCCATGAACCCTGAAACAGGTTTGAGCGGATGAAGACACCCCGGATATCGCTCTTTCTTAACTGTTTTCTGCCGGTTACGTTGCTTGTAGTATCAACCATGTTGCTCACCTTCTTAGTCTAACTCGTTATCCAGGTCGTTTTTGCTGCCGGCAGCGACAACGACTTCCGATTTGTTGTATTTCGGACTGAGCTGAATATACAGCACAGCCATAACCGCACCGATGACACCCAGCGCAACCAGGTTGAAATCAGTAAATGCCGCGGTAACGAAACCCAGATAGAAGAATGGCATCAGGTAGCCGGCACGCATCATGTTGATAACCATCGCGTAACCGACCACAACAATCATGCCCCCGGCGATATTCAGACCGTTGGTGACCCAGTCAGGAATCGAGTCAAGCATTTCACGGACAACATCAGTACCGACAGACACGGCCACAATAACCGCCGGAATAGCGATACGCATTGCCTGTAACAGCAGGGCACCGACGTGGATCATCCCCAGCGCGGTGAGATTTCCCTTATCAGCTGCACGGTCACCCATGTGCTGGAAGGCCACGGTGATGGTACGGACGATAATGGTCAGCACCTGACCGGCAGCCGCCAGCGGAATAGCCAGCGCGATACCGGCACCGATGTTCTGGCCCCCGGCGATAACCAGGATAGTGGAAATGATGGATGCCAGCGCCGCATCCGGTGCCACTGCCGCACCGATGTTCATCCAGCCGAGTGCGATCATTTCCAGCGTACCGCCGATCATGATCCCGGTTTTCATATCACCCAGTACGATCCCCATCAGCGTACAGGCGACCAGCGGGCGGTGGAACTGGAATTCATCGAGGATTGACCCCATACCTGCAACACAGGCAACGATGAAGACCAGGACGATTTGTACAACGGAAAGTTCCATTGTGTTTCTCCTTTAACCAGTCATTTTGCAGACAACAAATTTTGTATTGAGTAATGGGTCAAATTAACTTTCAGCTTTGCTGATTAAATCCATCATTTTTATTTTTGAATCGGTGGAGACTTTGCGGACTTCCAGCTCGATATTGCGGTCATTCAGCGCTTTGAATGCCACGATATCGTTTTCATCGATAGAAACCGCATTGTTAACCTGTTTTTTACCTTCGTGGAAGGCCATCCCGCCGATGTTGACTGATTTAATCTCCACACCGTCTTCCACCAGGCGCAGAACATCTGCCGGGTTGGTAAACAGGAGCATGCAGCGGTCATTGGCGTATTTCGGGTTATTCCAGACACGCACCATTTTCGCCACATCCACCACGTGCGCGGTTACACCCGGAGGAGCAACCTGCTTGAGCAGTGTTGAGCGGACGGTGTCTTTGGCAACCTCGTCACTGACGACAATAATGCGTTTGACGTTGGTTTCTTTGGTCCAGCGGGTGGCGACCTGGCCGTGGATCAGACGGTCATCGATACGGGCGAGGGCGATAGTCATGTGTCCGCCCGGGCCTGCCGGTGCCGCCGGTTGTGCGGCCGGTTTTGGTGCAGGTGCTGCTTTCGGTGCCGGTTCGTCCTGTGCTTTCAGGGCGCGGATCCCTTCACGGCCGGTTTCCAGCGCTACCGCAACCAGTTCCTGCAATGACGGATTATCATCACGGCACATAAAAGTCTCGACCAGCATCGGCACGTTAACGCCTGTGACTATCTCATAATTGCTGTTGCCGCCTGCGGCCTGATCCTGCTCAGTCACAATACGGTTTGCTGCGTTGAACGGGCTGCCGCCCCAGGTATCAACGAGGAATAATACCCCGTCAGCGGTTGATAAACCGGGCAGCTTCTCATTGTACTTCGCATATAGTGTGTCGGCATTTTCCCCCGGTACGAAATCGATGAAGGAGACGTTCTCCTGTTCACCGATCAGCATTTCCGTCGTGCGCAGTAACTGCTCAGCGGCTTTGCCGTGGGTGCCAATCATAATGGCTATACTCACCTCTGTTCCCCCTTAACATCAGTCAGGATGGTTCTTGTGTATTACACAGAATCTTTTATGGGTCAGAAAAAAAACCGTAAGACTCCGGTGTAAAGATAGTCTCAGGCCCGTGATACCGCTAATTATTTACGTTTAAACAGCGATAATTAATTTCGGGGCACTAATTAAATAGAAGGTTAACATTCTATGAAGGTAAAAAAACTTGCTTTCCGTCAGAAAACAACAAAACAGAAACATTAAACACTTAATTATAGTTAATTATTGTGTTGAATGAGCTATTTGTCAGAGTGATGAGGTGATGTTTGATTGTTTTGCAGAGTTATACACTATGATATTTTACATATTATAAACATTTGCATCTGAAAACATTACAAATTGGTCGAAAAATGACCGGTGCTGATGCGCTTCAGGTAAAAAATATCCCTGCAATGTTGCAGGGATATTAATGTCAGCGAATTATGTTTTGTGAGTTAAATCACAAAATCAGTCGCACTGAACCTTGATTGCAAGACCGCCGCGTGATGTTTCACGGTATTTGGCGTTCATGTCTTTCCCGGTTTCATACATGGTTTCGATGACTTTATCGAGAGAAACACGCGGTGCGCTGGTACGGCGCATAGCCATACGGGCAGCGTTGATCGCTTTCACAGAGGCAATGGCGTTACGTTCGATGCACGGTACCTGAACCTGACCGGCAACCGGGTCACAGGTTAAGCCCAGGTTGTGTTCCATACCGATTTCAGCAGCCACACAGACCTGTTCCGGGCTGCCGCCGAGGATTTCAGTCAGACCGGCAGCCGCCATTGAGCAGGCCACACCGACTTCGCCCTGGCAACCGACTTCCGCACCGGAGATAGACGCGTTCATTTTGTACAGAATGCCGACCGCGCCGCAGGCGAGGAAGTAGCGGAGATAGGTTTCCGGTGTCACTTTCTCGATGCAGTGATCATAATACGCCAGTACCGCAGGGACGATCCCGCAGGCACCGTTTGTCGGTGCGGTAACCACACGGCCGCCCGCTGCGTTTTCTTCGTTGACAGCCAGAGCAAACATATTGACCAGGTCAACCACGTTCATCGGGTCTTTGGAGAGTTTACCGGCGGAGTTGATCAGGCGGTTCAGTGCAGCGGCACGGCGCGGCACACGCAGCGGCCCCGGCAGAATGCCTTCGGTTTCCAGACCGTGAGCGATACAGTCAGTCATGGTTTTGTAGACATCGGCGAAATACGCGTCGATCTCTTCACGGCTGTGCATATCCAGCTCATTTTTCAGCATCAGGGAGGAGACGGAAAGCCCGGTCTGATGACAGTGATTCAGCAGCTCTTCCGCTGAGGCATACGGGTAGGATACCGGTGTTTCGTTGGCGTTATCCTGACCGAAATGCTCGGCATCGACGATAAACCCGCCGCCGATGGAGTAATAGGTTTTGGTGTACAGCTCTTCATCACCGGCAAATGCGGTGATACTCATGCCGTTTTCGTGCAGCGGCAGGTTACCGGTGTGGAAATTCATGCCGCCTTCACGCGGGAAGTCCACAGTCTGCTGACCATTGGCCAGGGACAGACGCTCAGTCTCTTCGACATCGCGGATAAAACCGGCGATACCATCGATATCGACAGTTGCCGGCAAGTTACCGGCCAGACCCATAATGATAGCGATATCGGTATGGTGACCTTTCCCGGTTAAGGAGAGTGATCCGTAGACATCAACAGAAACGCGGGTCACGCGGGAAATCAGACCTTTTTCAACCAACTCATCAGCAAACTGCTTCCCGGCTTTCATCGGCCCTACGGTGTGGGAGCTGGAAGGACCAATCCCCACTTTAAACATGTCAAAAACGCTAATCACGTCAGACTCCTTAAAAAACAATGTAATAGTGATTTATCGTAAAGCGCGTTACTTTACTGTTATTTGCTCACACGGATAAAGTAGTTTATCGCATTTTTCACTGCGGAACAGCGCTTTCGGATAAAATTCGGGCATACCTGATGAAAAAAAGCAGGGGGAAATAGGGCAGAAGTGTGAATTCGGTTACAAATCAATCATTTTTCACTTGCGTTGCGAGGCGATATAAAATACCCGCTGTTAACCCCCAAATCATCCGTCCCTCATATAAGTAAAAATAGAGGCGGCGCTCCACAGTATTGCGGGTCATATCAATGTAGCGGTAGCGGCTCAGATCGAGGGCGGCATCCAGCGGCAGCTCAAAAATATCTGACACTTCCTGCGGGTTACCGGCCAGCGGCAGATATGGCGGAATAATCCCGACCACCGGGGTGACCCGGAAGCCGGTCACACTGTCCACCGGTGCCATTTGTCCCAGTACCTGCACGGCCTGTGGCGGAATGCCGACTTCCTCACGCGCTTCGCGCAGTGCGGTGGCGATGGGGGAAATCTCGCCCGGATCTGCCGCGCCGCCGGGCAGGGCAATCTGTCCCGGATGAGAGCGCAGCGATACCGCCCGTTGTGTCAGCAGGATCCCTGGCCGGGCTTTATTGGTGATAGGCAGCAAAACGGCGGCCCGGCGATCCCGCTCACCGGCAATTTCTGCTTCGGAAGGGCGGGTTAACTGAAACCGGGGAATAAAGCGCTCAAGCGGACTCATAATATTTTCTCCGGCAGTACCGTCAGTATGCGGCCCAGTTTATCGAACGTTTCCTGGTATTCATCTGCGGCACGGCTGTCTGCGACAATCCCGCCGCCTGCCCGGCAATAAAGGTGATTATTTTCCGCAATCAGGGTTCTGATCGCGATATTGGTATCCATGGTGCCACAGGCGCTGATATAACCGACGGAGCCGCAATAGGTGTGGCGGCGGACAGGTTCGAGCTCTTCAATAATTTCCATCGCGCGGATTTTCGGCGCACCGGTAATCGAACCGCCCGGGAAGCAGGCGCGCAGTAACTGTGCTGCCCGGCATGCCGCCGGTAACTGTGCGGTGATGGTGCTGACCAGATGCCAGACTGCCGGGAACGGCTCGACCGCAAACAGTGACGGCACACTGACCGAGCCGGGAAGTGCCACCCGGCCGATATCATTGCGCATCAGATCCACAATCATCAGGTTTTCCGAGCGATCTTTCTCTGACGCGGCCAGCGCCTGTTTTTCTGCTTCGTCGGCCTTCGGATCAGCGGGATGACGCGGACGGGTGCCTTTAATCGGGCGGGTTTCTGCGGTGCCGTCTTTCAGCCACAGAAAGCGCTCCGGTGAAACCGACAGAATGGCGGCTTCCGGCAGACGGAGAAACGCGGAAAACGGTGCCCGGTTTTCGTCATTCAGCCGCAGAAACGCCTGCCATTCATCCCCTTCATACGGAGCGGAAAAACCCTGTGACAGATTGACCTGATAACAATCACCGGCCTGCAGATAGTCATGAATACGGGCAATTTTTGCGTGATATTCGGCTTCGGTCATATCGGACTGCCAGCGGCCGGTCAGGGCGAAAGGCAGACTCTCCGGTGCCTTCTGATTCTCCAGCCAGTGCAGACGCGCGGCGGGATCGGTATAGGTAATTAATGTGGCGCAGCGGCGCTGGTGGTCAACAATCACCGCCCAGTCGTAAATGCCTATGGCCATATCCGGCACCGACAGCTCATTACGTGCCAGTGACGGCAGAGACTCGGTACGCCGCCCGAGATCATAGCCCCATAATCCCATCGCGCCGCCCGCAAACGGATAGTCATCGTGCGGTTGCGGATCCAGTCCGCACTGTGTCAGCGCCGCATCCAGTAACTGAAACGGATCATCATTTTGACGGAGGCGCTGCCCCCGGCTATCTTCAGTTAAGGTCTCATCGCCTCTGGTGGTGAGTGTCATCAGGGGATCGGCGGTCAGAATATCAAAGCGGTTATGCTGATGCTGAGCACTGCCGGAGTGCAGCAGCATGGCCCACGGCTGATGCGACAGCGGGGCAAACAGGGTCAGGGCGAGACCGGGATGATAATCAAGTGGTGTCAGTACAGGTACGGAATGTGATGTCATAATTCAGTCTGTCAGTAATCTGTGTCCGGAAACTGCCGGTTATCTTATCGGAAAACAGGCGGATGCGTCCCGCCATCTTTATGAGTATAATGTGTTTTTTACTGAAATGTTATAGAAGGTGATTATGTTTACCGGAATGCCCGCGTTAAGTCATGAAGAACAGCAGGCCGCAGTTGAGCGGATCCACACCCTGATGCAGCAAGGTATGAGCAGTGGTGAGGCTATCGCACAGGTCGCGGCGGAGTTACGCGAACGGCATCACGGCGGTGAGCAGATCCGCGCGCTGTTTGATGAGGAAGATGACGACAGCGAAGAATAGAAACAAATATTTAACAAGTGTCACAATTTCCTGATAATAAATATGTTACTTTGCAGCAATAAGCATTAAGTGAAATTTAATTAAGCGCTATTGTATAAAAATGACATTTAGTCTCTTTCGGGATTAAAACAGGAGGTTTTATGAAGGCAATGAATCTGTTCACCCGTACCGGATTGGCAGGTGCAGGTATTCTGCTGGCATTCACCGTCAGCGCACAGGCTCCGGCCACGGCGGAAGTCAAAAATGAGCGTATGGTGACTTTCCCGGCGTGTGAATCGCTGAATAAAGATCAGATAGCGGCACAGGTAAAATATGACTTTGTGCAGAGCCGCTACCCGCGCTGGCAGGATGATAAAGCGCTGCTGGGCAGCAAGCCGGTTGCCTGGGTGAATGTGGCGGAAGTGACTGAGAAAGACGGTAATTACAGTGTGCCGCTGGTTGTGCGCGGCTCGAAAAAACAGGTCAGTTACACCGTTGATATCAATTGTGCGGCGAAGACCATGACATACAGTCTGCCGCAGTAATGATACTGGCTGTTAAACCGTAAAAAGGCGTGCTCAGGCACGCCTTTATTATATTCAGCGTTTGGCATTCGGCTCATACGGCAGGCGGGAAAGCCCGGCACTGCGCTGGCGGTAAAATACCAGACGTTCGGCAAAATAGGCGCGCAGGGATTCAGGCAGTGTCTGCTGCACCTGCTCGGCGATCACCGGCATGTTATAGCGCTCTTTAAAGGCGACACCGGATGCGGCTAAGTCCGCATTGATTTTATCCATCTCTTCCTGACTGAGTTCGGCAAGATTATAACTCACGATATGCTCCTGTAACGGCTGACGGCCTTAACTTAACTGAGCTGCCGCCTGACTGCAAGCCCGGATTGACGTGTATTCGGTATCCTCATAAAGAGAATGCGATTAATTCTGATTATCTTTACAAAATCATTTTGTTTTCAATATGTTGTGAATTTATTAAATAGCACTTTTCTTCCCGGCAGGAGTGTGCATAATGACCGCAGATGATGAAATAAACGACTGACAGGAGCCTGTATATGTTAAAGCCGGATATGGTCAATCAACTGAATGCCCAGCTGAATCTTGAATTTTATTCCTCAAATTTATATCTGCAGATGAGTGCATGGTGTGCAGATAAAGGCTACGAAGGTGCTGCCGCATTCCTGAAAGCGCACGCAGCGGAAGAAATGGAGCATATGCAGCGCCTGTTTAATTACCTCAGCGATACCGGCGCGATGCCGCTGCTCGGGGCCATAGATGCACCACCGTCAGAATTCAGTTCAGTGAGTGATATTTTCACCCTGACGCTGGAACATGAAAAATTAATTACTGATGAAATTAATAAGCTGGTTCATGCTGCGCTGACCTCACAGGATTACTCTACCTTTAACTTCCTGCAGTGGTATGTGGCTGAGCAGCACGAAGAAGAAAAACTGTTCAAATCTGTGCTGGATAAATTCGCAATGGTGGGTGATAGTGGTAAGTCGCTGTTCCTGCTGGATAAAGATCTGGGCCGTATGGCAAGCGAACCATCCGCAAGCTGATTATTTCTGACAGCATTATTATTTATAATATAGCCACACAATTATCATAATATACTGATATTTGTGTGGTTTTTATTTGTGTTACCGATCACAAAAAACACTCTCCGGCCTGTGAAGGTTTCCGCAATGCCCCCGGTTGCGCTAGTATGTCCCGCATAATTACATCACCTGCAAAAATGAGGCATACCATCATGTTAACCAACCTGACCGCGCACTGGCGCAAATTATCTGCTGTTGTTGTTTTATTTGTCGGTTTATCCGGCCAGCAGGCGTTTGCTCACGCTCATGTCAAAACCCTGGTTCCGGCGGCAGATGCGGCGGTGACCGGTTCACCGGAAAATATCTCTCTGGATTTTTCAGAAGGGATTGAACTGAAATTCAGTAAAATCAGTGTGAAAGATGCACAGAATAAACCTGTCGCTGCCGGAAAACCGGAGCTGGCGGAAGGGAATGATACCCGCCTGATCCTGCCGCTGACAGAAACGCTGCCGGCCGGTATCTATCACGTTGAATGGAAAGTAGTTTCTGTTGACGGGCACAAAACAAACGGTGACTATCAGTTTACGGTGAAATAAACCGGTTATGGAACTGACACCGGAAGCGCTGTTGATTATCTGCCGCTTCATTCATTTTACGGCCGTGATGCTCCTTGCGGGATGCGGCCTGTTCTCTGTTCTGCTGCCCGGTGACCGGGTGGCGCTGCTGCTGCGGGCCAGACTGCGTTATACCGCCCGCAGTGCAACTGTGTTCACGGTCCTGACAACGTTCCTCTGGCTGCTGTTACAGGCGGCACTGATGGGGGACGGCTGGGCGGATATGCAGGATCCGGATATTATCCTCGCGGTGCTTTCCACCTCTTTCGGGGAGATCTGGCGCTGGCAGCTGGTGCTTGCCGTTATTCTCTGCGGCGGACTGCTGCTGCCGTCCGGACGGGCGCAAAGCAGTCTGTTTCTGATCTGTGCTGCGGCGATGCTGGCGCTGCACGCCTTTACCGGCCACGGCATGCTGCACAGCGGCTGGACAGGGCGGCTCTATCAGTTTAATCAGGTTGTTCACCTGCTCAGTGCCGCTTACTGGTTCGGCGGGTTGTGGCCGTTCCTGGTCTGTCTGCTGATCCTGTTGCGGCGTGACACACTCGCGCAGGGACTGCCGAAAGAAGTGGTGGCAACCCTGATCCGTTTTTCAAACCTGGGGCATCTTGCTGTCTTTCTGGTACTGGCAACCGGTCTTATCAGCACCATGCTGCTGTTGCCGGACTGGCCGCAGTGGAGCGGCAGTGATTATCAGGCACTGTTATGGCTGAAAACCGGGCTGGTGCTGACGATGGTGCTGCTGGCGGTGATAAACCGTTATGCGGTGGTACCGAAAATCGCACAATCAGGCCGCTTCCGCCTGTTGATGATTAACAGCTGGGTTGAGATAATTCTCGGCACACTGGCCATTTTAATGGTGGCGATTTTTGCAACTTATCAGCCTGCATAACTCCGGACAGGCTGACAACCGGGACACACTATGAAGAAAGCTCTGGCATTTATTCCTCTTTTACTGGCAGGTGCGGCACAGGCTGCGCCGCTGAAAACCATCAGCAAGTTTGAGTTTGGTGAAAAGTGGCCGTTTACCCGTGAGGAAGTGATGATCAACTGCCGGGACGGAAATGCACTGTGGGTGATTAATCCGTCGACACTGATGTCGTATCCGCTGAATGATGTGGCGGCACAACAGGCAAAAGAGCAGAAAATAAAGGTGACTGATCTCTCAGTTATCACATTAAAACAAACCGGAGACACGGAAAAAGGCATGGATCTTACTCCGATCATTGAGGCTGCCGGTGCGCTGTGTGGTGATAAATAACACATATTAATTATGAAATTTAACGATTAATATTCGGTTATTAATTAACCATCTGAAATATAAGCCATTTAAATCAGATACATGTTAACAATTTGATAAATAAATATTTTGCATATGTAACCAAACCGACTAATCTTAATCATGTAGGTTGTACGATATTTTCAATGGCAATTTTAGCGCACGGCTCGCTATGAGCCTTTTTCCCTGGACCGGATAGAGGACTTTATCCGGTCTCTTTTTTATTCCCGCCGTTCTTCTCCCTCATTTTCACGAAAAATGCGAAAGGATTTGTAATAATCCTATAGGGCTGCCCCGTTATTTGATATAAATTAAACATTACTTTAACCGGATAATTAACCCGTAACTGTAGTGTGACACATGAATAAACTCGCGTTTTATCAGGATTTAACCCGCCGTTTAACATCGCTTATCAGTGATGAGAAAGATGTCATCGCGACACTGTCCAATGTCAGTGCCGTCCTTTTTGACGAGCTGGAACAGATAAACTGGGCCGGATTCTATCTCCTTCAGGGGGATACCCTCGTGCTGGGGCCGTTCCAGGGGAAAGTGGCCTGTGTCCGCATTCCGGTTGGTCGTGGTGTCTGCGGAACTGCGGTTGCTCAGGGGCAGGTTATCCGTGTGGATGATGTGCATGATTTCGCCGGACATATTGCCTGTGATTCGGCCAGTAACTCAGAAATAGTGTTGCCGCTCGTGGTAAATGGTCAGATTATCGGCGTACTGGATATCGACAGCCCGGTTTTTAATCGTTTTGATAATAATGATGAAATTGGTCTCAAAGCCTTGAATGACGCGCTCTGCGCACATCTGGCAACGTGCTTTATGCCGAAATATCGTGAAATGATCGCAAGTTAGGCCTCCGGGAGCATAGCATTTGTCTGTAACACTATTATAATGACGCCTGTTCATGCCTGCTGGTTGGCAAAGCACCGTTGTAATCAGGAAAATTCATGGAAAATCAACCCAAGTTGAATAGCAGTAAAGAAATTATTTCATTTTTGGCTCAGCGCTTCCCGCAATGCTTTGTGGCAGAAGGCGAAGCCCGCCCGCTGAAAATCGGCATCTTCCGCGATATCGTCAGTCGTATCACTGAAGAAGATGGTATCAGTAAAACACAGTTACGTACCGCACTGCGGATGTACACCTCCAGCTGGCGCTATCTGTACGGCGTCAAAGAAGGGGCCAAACGTGTTGACCTGGATGGTAACGATTGCGGCGATCTGGAAGCGGAACATGTTGAACATGCCCGTACCCAGTTAGCGGAAGCGAAAGCCAGAGTCCAGGCGCAGCGCGCGCAGAAACGTGAGCAGGACGGTGAGAAAAAACCGCGTCCGGCAGATAAAGCCGCCGCTGACTCCCGCCGCAGCCGTACGGATAAGCCTAAAGCGCCGCGTACCGGTAAAGCTCCGTCGCCGAAATCCGCTGATGCACCACGTAAACCACGTGCACCACGTCCCGAATCTCAGTCTGAACTGACACCAATCACTGATATTCAGGCACTGAAGGTGGGGCAGCAACTGAAGGTGACAGTCGGTTCCGGCGTTATGGATGCGCAGGTTCTCGAGATCACCAAAGACGGTGTACGTGTTCAGCTGCCTTCAGGGTTGGCAATGATCGTGCGTGCGGAACACTTAAAATTCTGATACGGAGTCAACCGAGGCATGAACAAATTTTTACCCCTGGCGTTGCTCATCGGATTTAGTTTAACCGGCAATACGATGGCAAAAACCGGCACCTCTGTGCTGCCGGATGTCAAAATCAGCCAGCTGCCGGATACTCAGCAGGCACCGGAGCACTCTACGGTCAGTGAGCGTGTGACGTCCCGGTTTCTGCATTCCCATTACCGTCAGTTTCAGCTCGACGGCGAATTTTCAGCGAAAATTCTGGAGCGTTATCTGAATCTGCTGGATTACAGCCATAACGTCTTTTTGGCGTCTGATGTGGCGAAATTCAGTAAGAACAAAGCAGATGTCGGCAATTATCTCCGCAAAGGGGAATTACAGCCGTTATACGATCTGTTTAATCTGTCACAAAAACGCCGTTTTGAGCGCTTTCAGTACGCGCTGAACCGCCTGAAGCAGCCGATGAATTTTGACGGCGACGATGTCATTGATGTGGACCGGAGCAAAGCACCGTGGCCGCAGACAGAAGCCGAGCTGGATAAACTGTGGGATGCCAAAGTCAAGTATGACTGGCTGACCCTGAAACTGTCCGGCAAAGATGACAATGAAATCAAAGAAACCCTCACCAAGCGCTATACCTATGCTCTGAAGCGTCTGACACAGACGAAAAGTGAGGATGTTTTCCAGCTGATCATGACCGCGTTTGCCCGCGAGATCGATCCGCACACCAGTTATCTCTCCCCGCGCAATACCGAGCAGTTTAACTCAGAAATGAGCCTGTCTCTGGAAGGCATTGGTGCCGTGCTGCGGATGGATGATGATTACACTGTGATTAATTCACTGGTCGCCGGTGGTCCTGCGCTGAAGAGCAAGGAACTGGCGGTCGGGGATAAAATTCTGGCTGTTGGTCAGACCGGCAAGCCGATGGTGGATGTGGTCGGCTGGCGCCTGGATGATGTGGTATCACAAATCAAAGGTGCCAAAGGCAGTAAAGTCCGCCTGGAAGTGCTGGGTGATACCAAAGGGGCCAAACCACGTATTGTGACCCTGACCCGTGAGCAGATCCGTCTGGAAGACAGAGCGGTGAAAATGACCATCAAACAGGTCGGCGACCAGAAAGTCGCAGTGCTCAATATTCCGGGTTTCTATGTGGGTCTGACCAATGACACCAAAACCCAGCTGCAGAAACTGGCCAAAGAGAAAGTGGATGCGGTGATTATCGATCTGCGCGGTAACGGCGGCGGTGCACTGACAGAAGCGGTTGATCTGTCCGGCCTGTTTATCACCAGTGGTCCGGTGGTGCAGGTGCGGGATAACAACGGCCGTGTCCGTGAAGATGCGGACAGCGATGATGTTATCTACTACAAAGGTCCGCTGGTGGTGATGGTTGACCGCCTGAGCGCATCCGCGTCTGAGATTTTCGCAGCAGCCATGCAGGATTACGGCCGTGCACTGATTGTCGGTGAACCGACCTTCGGTAAAGGTACTGTGCAGCAGCATCGCCCTGTCAGCCGTATTTATGACCAGATGCTGCGCCCTGAATGGCCGGATCTGGGCTCTGTGCAATATACTATCCAGAAATTCTACCGTATTAACGGCGGCAGTACCCAGCGTAAAGGGGTAACGCCGGATATCATTATGCCGACCGGCTTTGATAACGACGATATCGGTGAAAGCTTTGAGGATAATGCATTACCGTGGGACAGCATTGCCCCGGCGCAGTATTCACAGACAGATATTATCCGCAAAGCGGTACCTGAACTGGCTCAGAAATATCAGGAACGTTCAAAAACCGATCCGGAATTCGCTTATATTTACGAAGACCTGGCACGGTTTAAAGCCAATAAACCGACTCAGTATATTATTTCCCTGAATTACGCGAAGCGTGATAAAGAAGATAAAGAGCTGGAAGGGATTAAGCTGAAACGGATTAATGAACGTTATGCCCGTGAAGGCAAGAAACCGCTGGCAAATCTCGAGGCACTGCCGAAAGATTATGAAGGGCCGGACGCGTATCTTGATGAAACCGTTAAGATTGCAGCAGATCTGGCAAAAGTGCCGGATATCAGTAAGAGTGCGCAATAACCTGTTATTTTACGGAATAACATCAAAAAAAAAATCGACAGCATTCAGGCTGTCGATTTTTTTTGTGCCGCATAAACACAGCGGCACCGGCAATTCGTCGCGTATTAATTAAAAGAAGCGCGGTACAGAAATTGTCATAACTGCAGTGGTAATACGATCAAAAGTTGTTTTTGTGGATTTAATTAATTTAGCCATAACAATTCCTCCATTATTTCTGAAAATAATGTTCAATACTCAGGTGAACGTGTTTATCTGTTAATCTAAACTGGTACAGTTAATGTGCTGTATCGTTGGGATGTACTTTACTCATTAGTGTGAGTTCAATCAAGTTTTCACTCAAAAGAAGTTGAGCGCAATAAAATCAATTTTAACTCATAAAATATACGATTTTGTAAAGAAAACGGTACACCTGACAGTGATACACGGAAAATAAAGGAATTCTGATGATATTTCGTACACAATTCAGCACGGTACTGGGTGAAATGTCGGCCGCGGCAACAGAGCAGGGTGTTTGTTTTCTGGAATTTACAGAAGACAACCGCCGTGAAGATACCTTACAGCTGGTTTCTTCCCGGCTGAAAATGGCGGTAACAGACGGAAATCATCCTCAACTGGCGTTGCTGGAGTCACAACTGCAGGACTATTTTGCCGGTAAACGGATGATATTTACCGTTCCGCTGGTGCTGCCGGGAACGCCTTTTCAGCAAAAAGTCTGGGATGCATTATTGTCTGTGCCGTTTGGCAGCACCGTTACTTACAGTATGCTGGCGGTGTCATTATCCTCACCGCGCGCTGTCCGGGCTGTCGGGCGGGCCAACGGGATGAATCCGGTTTCCGTGCTGGTACCGTGTCACCGCGTTACCGGCAAAAACGGCGAACTGACCGGCTATGCAGGAGGAACGGACCGCAAAGCCTGGTTACTGGCTCATGAAAAACAGGTTAAAGGAGCATCAGCATGATTTTCTGTAAACGGGTTTATGATGAGGTCGCGGAAAGTGACGGTTACCGGGTACTGGTTGACCGGTTGTGGCCGCGCGGAATTAAAAAAACCGATCTGAATTACGATGAATGGAATAAGGATGTTGCGCCGGATACGGAATTACGCAAGTGGTTCCACGCTAACAGTGATCAGTTTCCGGAGTTTGAACGGCGTTACCGTGAAGAGCTGGAGAGCAGGCTGCAAAGCTGGCAACCGCTGGTGGCCAGAGCGGTGCAGGGCAATCTGACACTGTTGTTTGCGGCAAAAGATAAAGAACATAACCAGGCTAAAGTGCTGAAGGCATTTCTGGAAGAAAAATTATCCTGATGACATATCGGCGGCCTGACTGACGCGCAGGTACAGGCAGACAGGCGAACGGAAAACGTAAGCGCCACGGATGGCGCGATCCGAGCGTACAGGGATGTATTTACAGCGTTTTTTTCGTTCTGTCTGCCTGTACCGGAAGCGTCACAGCACAAAAAATCCCGGCGACCCGGGATTTTTCAGCAAAGAAGATAATTCAGCGTATCAGCTCAGGATCTTATTCTCTGCCAGGCTCAGGGCGAAATAACTGAAAATTAAATCTGCCCCGGCACGTTTGATGGAGCCGAGAGTCTCCAGTGCAACGCGGGTTTCATCAATAGCACCGGCCTGTGCAGCCAGTTTGATCATCGCGTATTCACCGCTCACCTGATAGGCCGCCAGCGGCAGATTTGAACGCTCGCGCACATCGCGCAGAATATCCAGATAAGCTCCGGCCGGTTTCACCATCAGCATATCCGCACCTTCCTGCTCATCAATCAGGGATTCACGGATAGCCTCGCGGCGGTTCATCGGATCCATCTGATAGGTTTTGCGGTCGCCTTTCAGGCAGGAACCGGCTGCATCACGGAACGGGCCGTAAAGGGCAGAGGCGAATTTGGTGGAGTAGGACACAATCCCGGTCTGATGGAACCCGGCGGCATCCAGTGCCAGACGGATAGCCCGTACCTGGCCGTCCTGGGCTGCGGAAGGCGCGATAAAATCAGCCCCTGCCTGTGCGGCAACCACTGCCTGTAACCCGAGGTTATGCAGGGTTTCGTCGTTATCGACCACGCCGTCATGCACCACACCGCAGTGCCCGTGGCTGGTGTATTCACAGAAACAGGTATCGGACATCACTACCATTTCAGGCACGGTCTCTTTGCAGATACGGGACATCCGCGCAACCAGACCATCTTCCGCCCAGGCATCACTGCCGGTTGCATCCAGATGATGTGAAACACCGAAAGTCATGACGGATTTGATACCGGCTTTGGCGATCCGCTCGATTTCGTAAGCGAGGCGCTTTTCCGGAATGCGCATAACGCCGGGCATGCTGTCGATGGCTTTATAGTCATCAGCGCCTTCTTCGACAAAAATCGGTAACGCGAGATCATTGAGGCTTAATGAGGTTTCCCGGAACAGATCACGCATCTGCGGGGTCTGACGAATTCTTCTGAGACGCTGGATGTCATGTTGCATAACGACAGTTGCTCCTTATTTCACAAAAAATAATGCGGTCAGTATAAACCTTTCAGAGGAGGATGGGGTACAGGCAGAAAAAAATAAGGCTCCGCAGAGGGAGCCTGAAAACGATGTGCGTTTATCTTCAGAATATAATACGGGCGATTTTATTGAGCTCTGAGATAAAACGTCTGATATTTTTTATTGCAGGTAACATAATTGCGTTCTTGTTTATTGCGTTCTCACAATTCGATGACATAACTTTAGCACTTTGTTGATGAGTGTCAATCTTTCTCACAAATTAAATTTAACATTTAAACTAAATTTGATTTGAACCGATACAGCTCAAAAATGCTCAGTCTGTCCGTCAGAGACGGTTACGGTAAAATGCGACCACACAGAAGGACGCGGTGACGTTGTCTAACTCTTTTAAGAAGCGGGCTAAAAATCGCATAGTGAGTGTCCTTTTATTGTTGTGATCTGTATCTCAAAATTGCCCCTTTTTGTGATAACAGTCAATATTTAAAATCCAGAAAAATGATTTTCAGTCAAAACAGGTGTGAATCCCGCGTATCAGCAGATGTTTCCGGTGTTTTAACAACGGATTAACGGGATAAAACAGCATTTTATGGTATTTGTTAAATACCCGTATTTATTCACCTGATTTTTAGCAGCATAACAGGCAGTATGTGAGATAACGGAAATTAAAAATTGTCTACACTCTAAGTTAAAGACTGAAAAACAGGATAAACATGGATTCATTACTCTTCTGGGGTTTTGTGTTAGTGGCGCTCATTGTTGTGACGCCGTTTATTGCTGTTGCGGCGCTGCGGCGCACAACGCTGCTGAAGTTGCAGGTCAGTGTTCTGACGGAGGAAACGGAATCACTGCGCCGCGAACTGGATGCCCTGACCGGCGGTCAGCCGGTAGCGGAGGCCACCGTTCAGGCCGCTGCGCTGTCTGAAGTGATCCCGCTGCAGCCGGAGCCGGAAGTGCAGTATGAACCGGTGCCGGAACCTGATCCTGTTTCTGAACCGGAACCCGTCATCGCGGCGGCGGCAATGCCGTTCCCGGCGGATACTGCAGCGGCGGAGCGCAAAAGCCCGGCGGCCAATATTCTCGAATGGCTGCTTAACGGCAATCTCCCGGCCAAAATCGGTATTCTGCTGCTGTTTATCGGCCTCTCCTATCTGCTGAAATTCAGTATCGAAAATAATATCCTGACACCGGAAGTCCGTCTGATCGGCGCGGCAATCCTGTCAGTAACACTCTTTGTTGTCGGCTGGTGTGTCCGCCATAAAAACCGGCTGTACAGCCTGATTGTTCAGGGCGGCAGCCTCGGTGCGTTTTATATCACGATATTTGCCGCCTATAAGCTTTATGAGTTCCTGCCGCTGGCCTTTGCACTGCCGCTGATGGTGGTTATCTGCCTGGCATCTGTTTTCTTTGCGGTGATACAGAACGCGGTCAGCCTGGCGGTCCTGGCTGTGATCGGCGGCTATGCGGCACCGGTGCTGCTCTCCACCGGCAGCGGTAACTATATCGCGCTGTTCTCCTATTATCTGATGCTTTCCGTCTCCATTCTGATCATGAACTACTGGCAGGGCTGGCGGGTGCTGAATATCGCCGGTTTCGCCTTTACCTTTGTGGTCGGTGTGATCTGGGGCGTGGATAACTATCAGCCGGAGTATTACCTGAACTGTCAGATCTTCATTATTCTGAATCTGGTGGTCTACGGGCTGCTGACGCAGCAATATGCACGGCATCATGTCCGGACAGATGACGGGCGAAAACAGCTGATGGTGGACTCGGTGCTGCTGTTTGCGCCGCCGGTGCTGGCGTTTTCCCTGCAATATGCCATTACGGAGCCGTTCTATCTCGGTACCGCAATGTCATCGCTGGCCTTCGGGCTGATTTATCTGCTGCTGGCGGTGGTCAGTCTGCGTCGCTTCCGTGCTGACGGGCAGCGCCTGTCGCTCGGTTTCCTGCTGCTCAGTATCGGCTTTATCTCGCTGGCGGTACCGCTGGCACTGTCGCCGCAGTGGACATCCGTGGCCTGGACGATTGAAGGGCTGGCGATACTCTGGTTCGCCTGTCTGCAAAAACAGCGGATTGTCGGCTGGAGTGCCACCGGGCTGGTGCTGCTCGGGTTTGCGTCTCTGCTCTACAGCATGGACTTTATTTACTGGTCAGAACAAAGCGTCTGGATGTATATCTTCCAGTGGGGCGGGTTGCTGGTTGCCGGGGCGCTTCATCACCATTTTCGTCTGATGAATCGCAGCAAACTGATTTCCGGACTGCTGATTATCCCGGCCATGATCACCTGGCTCTCGTGGCTGTGGATGCTGCCGTGGTTATCACCGGCGGGTGAATTACTGTCCGGTGAGGAATATGTGCTGACCGGGCTTGTGATCTCGGTCTGGAGCTGGTTCTTCCTGGCGCGCAAAGTGCAGTGGACTCAGCTGTATTACTGCATCAGTGCGCTGTGGATAGTGAGCCTGCTGATACTGTGTGACTATATCCTTACCGGAACACATGCGGCCGGTTCGCTGTACGGCGGCTTTATCTGGCTGCTGGTTATCGGCAGTATGATCACCTTTATCCGGCTGCTGCCGGAACAGGCACCGCGCATTGTCAGCAATCTGATGCATGGCGCATCACTCTGGACCGTCATCGGCCTGGTCGCCGCCGAAGTGATGTGGGCAGAAATGCAGCTGCCGTGGGGTATGGAAGAGTGGGGTTACTTTATTGCCATGCTGTCGGCGTGCGGCGTGATTTTCGTGCTTTACGCCATGCAGCGCCTGCACCGGCCGCCGATGGACAATCATGCCGCGCTGTACTGGCAGAGTGCCTATCCGCTGGCTGTGTTACTGGGGCTGGCGCTGTTTACCGGAAATATGCAGGATGGTCAGCTGTCGCTCTGGCAGTATGTGCCGCTGCTGAACCCGCTGGATGAAGCCGGGCTGTTCGGGCTTGCTGCACTGTGGTGTCTGCGTGATGCGCTGATACGGACCACACCGGCAGTGCATTTCCGGGCAGATGTGGTGCGCGGCCTGGGTATTGCCATCGCTGTGCTTGGTATCTGGTGGGCGAACGGTATTCTGATCCGCGCCCTGGCCTTTGTGGACGGCACCACATGGACAACCGTCGGGCTGCTGCAGTCCCGTCTTATTCAGACCACGCTGGCGATTGTCTGGGCACTGACTGCCGTGATCCTGATGACCTCCGCAACCCGCCGGCATAAACGCCATCTGTGGCTGGCCGGGGCGGCTGTCTTTGCCGTGGTGATTATTAAACTCTTTGTGGTTGATATGAACCAGAGCAGCGGGCTTGCCAGAGCCGGTGCATTTATCGGGGTGGCACTGCTGATACTGGTTGTGGGATATTTCTCGCCGTTACCGCCGAAAACAGGCACTGACATACAGAATAATAAGGAAGATAACTGATGATCACAGGTAAAAAGGCGGCACTGCGCCGCAAATGGCATACCGGGGCTGTGCTCCTGGCGGCGGTGCTGACATCGGTGACGACCCTTTCGCGGGCGGATACCCCGGCGAAGACACTGAATGATTTTAATCAGGGGGCGGAATTACAGCTCCGGGCGGAGAATGCCCCATTTTACCGGCTGACAGTCCCGGATAATGTCTGGCTCAACAGTGCCTGGCCGGATCTGCGGGATATCCGTATCTTTGACAGCTCCGGTACGCCGGTGCCGATGTCACTGACGGCGGCGAAGCAGGTACAAGATGAAAGCGCGCGTGTCCGCTTCGTTATCTATCCGCTGTCACAAAGCCGGACGGAAGAGCAGGATGGCAACCGCAAAATCCGCCTGAAAGCGGATAACGGTACAGAACTGACGATTTACAATGATAATGCGGACAGCCTGGCGCGTCCGTCCACCGCGACTTACCTGCTGGTGCCGGATAACAAACAGCAGCTCCCGCTGCCGCTGCGGGAAGTCACACTGAACTGGCCGCAGCAGACCGGTAATATGCAGGCCAAAGCCTCACTGTTCAGCAGCGATGACAAACAGAACTGGTCGCCGGTGATCCTCGATGTGCCGCTGATGGATCTGAAATCCGGTGAGGATACGCTGCTGGCACAGCAGATAAAAATTCCGGGCTATATCAGCGGTGATGAAAGCAGGGCGAAATACTGGCTGCTTTCCGTTACCGGAGATAACAATCAGGCACCACCGCAAATCACCACCGCAGAAGGGATGAGTTCCCGGACTGTGGAGCGCCGTGAGGTGAACCGTTTTGATTTTGTGCCTGCGGAGGACACTGACGGCAGTATGATTTACAGTCTGCCGAATACCCAGAGTCTCAGCCGTCTGGATTTTCATATTGACCGGGAAAATACGGTGCTGCCGGTACGGGTAGAATACCGGAGTGGTACAGAAGGGAACTGGCTGCCGCTGGATAATAAAGTGCTTTATTCACTGGTGTCGGATGATGCGGAAAACCGCAACAGTAACATCCGGCTGAATGATCTGCCGGTCCGCCAGGTCAGACTGACCGCGATTAACAGCAGCTGGCGCGGGACACCACCGAAGGTCACCGGGGTTAAATATGCACAATATCTGACCTTCAACGCCCAGGGCTCTGCGCCGTATCTGCTGGTATGGGGGGCGCATGATGCCAATGCGGTATTTTTACCGCTGTCCCAGCTTCTGCCGGGCAATAATCTGAATAGTCAGGATGCGATTCCGCGGGCTGATGTGTCAGAAAAAGTGGTCACACTGGGCGGGGAAGCGAAGTTACTGCCTGAACCGGAAGCCCCGCCGCCGTTTGCCTGGAAAACCTGGCTGTTATGGGGTGTGCTGGTGGCTGGTGTGGTAATACTCGGATTATTTGCTGTCCGCCTGCTGAAAGAAATGAAAACGGAACAGAAATAACCGTACAGCATAAAAAAAGTCCGCACGTTGTATAACAGCGTGCGGACAGAAACGAAAATAAAAAAGAAAGGGTATTTAGTACAGGAACATTATCCTGACACAAACAGCGGCCTCTCTCTTTAGCGATTCGTTGCATTATCCCCGGACAGCATTAATTGCCAGGCCGGAAATTATTTCCGGTACTCAGTTTTAATCTGGGCAATGGTATTTTTAAAGGTACCTGACAGATGCTCATCATCAATTTCGCTGATCTGGCGTTCCATATTGACGATAATACGGCCGGCATCCGCCTGACCCACCGCCTTCAGTAAATATGTCACCAGTGCTTTTAAGCAGGTCACTTCCGCAGCCAGTGTTTCAGTATCGTTTTCAGTTTTAAATGCGTTATTCATGGTTAACCTCAACCGTTATATTTATCAGTCCCGGATATATCAGCCGCAAAGAATACCAGATCTGCCCGTCACTGCTCTACCTTCTTTTTTATTTTCCCGTTATGCTGATAAACAGGGTGCGTTCATTATCCGCTGAAAAAGGCAAAATAATCATATGAATATTATTGATATCAATGCCATAACCCGCGATTACCCGGCATTAAAAACACCGGGCCCGGAAGACAGTCATAAAGGCACATTCGGTACCCTCGGGATCACCGGCGGGGCGGCCGGAATGACCGGTGCGGTTATTCTGGCCGGATGTGCCGCCCTGAAAACCGGATGCGGCAAAGTGATCCTGGGGTTTAATCAGCCGCAGTTGCCGGTGCCGTTTGTTGAGAATGCACCGGAGCTGATGCTGCGTACTGCCCGCGCCCTTGCGGATGATCCGGCGCTGACCGCACAGGTTACCGGTCCGGGACTGGGGCAGAGTACAGAGAGCCGGGCGCTGGCGGAAGCGGCGTTTATGCAGACCGGTAAACCACAGGTGCTGGATGCGGATGCACTGAATATTCTGGCCGCCACGCCGGGTATCGCGCTGGATGATAACTGTGTGATAACCCCGCATCCGCAGGAAGCCGCCCGTCTGCTGCATACCACCGTGGCGGATATTCAGGCGGATCGCCCGGCGGCAGTGCTGGCGCTGGCAGCTCAGTATCACTGCTGGGCGGTGCTGAAAGGGCACCGCAGCCTGATTGCCTCACCGGACGGTGAGCTATGGTGTAATCACAGTGGTAACCGCGGGCTGGCGACTGCCGGCAGCGGGGATGTGCTATCCGGTATTATCGGTAGTCTGCTGGCACAACGGCTGCCGGTGCAGGAAGCGGTTTGTGGCGGGGTCTGGCTGCACGGCGCGGCGGCAGATGAATGTGTGGCCGCCGGTATCGGCCCTGCCGGATTAACTGCTCATGAAATTATTGATTATGTGCGGTTAATCCGTAACCGCCTGATAACAGAAATGCCGGGTAATAAGAGTTAACGGTATCAATCTCACAGATATTTTTCGCTCTGTTTAATATAGTGACAATATATCGCATGATTTATTCAAGGAGGCAGTATGTATAATACAATTTTGGTTCCTATCGATATTTCAGAAGAAGAACTGACCAGTAAGGCTGTCCGCCATGCACTCTATCTGGCGAAAGAAACAGGGGCTAAGCTGCATATTGTCCATGTCCTGCCGATCTCATCCGCGATTATTAATGCGTATGCGCTGGGTTATATGGAGATAAAAGATAAAGCGACCATTAAAGCGGAAGAAGATCTTCATATGCTGATGGATTCTATTGATCTGCCGCCGGAGCGTCTTGCTTACACTATTACGTTCGGTTCGCCGCGTGATGAAATTATCCAGGCAGCGGAAGAGGTAAAAGCCGATATTATTGTTATCGGCTCCCGCCGTCCGAATATCTCCACTCATTTGCTGGGCTCGACTGCCGGCGGTGTTGTCCGTTACGCACCGGTTTCAGTAATGGTTGTCCGCTGATGTAATCTGTATCCGGTGGTATCGATGATGCCACCGGTATTTTTTGTTCTTCCTGCCGTCATCCCCGCTACTCATAAAAGAATCATTCTCTTCTTGCTGGTTATCTGCCTGTCTCATACGAAAATACAGAGGAATAATACGTGGTATAGCCGGATTTTTTTCCGGATAGAAAACACAAAATCATAAAAAGGCAGTGAAATTTTATCCCGGCACGGCGGTTTCCTGTTTATTGCCTATACTTAATTCAAATACACATTGAACTGACAATGAGGGATGGTATGTATAAAACGATATTAGTTCCTATTGATGTGACAGAAGATGTACTGACGAGTAATGCCCTGAAACACGCGATTTATCTGGCAAAGATGTCACAGGCGAAACTGATGTTGTTTCACTCTGTACCGGATATTTCGAAATTCTCAATAAGCTATAATTACCACTATGAATTGCTGAACTCATTTGCGGAAAAAGCCGTTGCCCGTTCAAAAGATGAGTTAAAAGCGATTGCCGAAAAAGTGGATTTACCGGCAGAGCAGGTCAGTTATTTTGTGGATTACGGCACGCCGAGAGATAAAGTGCTGGCAAAAGCAAAAGAGATCCATGCTGATTTGATTGTTGTCGGTTCGCGTCACCCGAGTATTTCAACCCATCTGCTGGGGTCAACCGCCTCCGGGATTGTGGCACATGCGCAGGTTTCCGTACTGGTTGTCCGCTGAATATTAAGTATAACGATAAAAACCAAAAGGTCCGCAAACGCGGACCTTTTTCGTGAAAACAGAATTACTGTTTCGCCATCGATGCTTTGAATTCCTTCAGTGCATCAAGGCCCTGCTGACACGCCATGTCCTGAGTCTCTTCCGGTACAGATTTAATCTGTGTTTTTGCGGTTTCCAGCTGCTGTTTCATGGCAGTGATCTGTGCAGTCGCATCAGCATCACCTTTGGCTTCCTGCTCTGCCAGTTTGACCATTTCGTCGATTTCAGTGAAATATTCATCACAGACTTTGCTGGCATTGGCAGCAAAAGCAGTAACAGAGAACAGGCATCCCAGGGTAATTAGTGTCAGCTTTTTCATTATAGACCTTATGTTGTAGGCAGGAACGGATATGAATAATTAATCAATATGCCCCGAAATATCATGGAATATATATAAGAATAAGATGAATCTCAGAATAATTACTTACTTTATGCATAAGAATAACACAGCCCGGCACCTGCGGGCAGATAATGCGCAATTTGTGCTGATGCAATTGAAACGCATTCTTATTTGTTGACAGGTTTCTGCCGGAATAATAATGTACTGATAAATACAAAAAGGGTTACGGAGTTATTATGTCAGCAGTTAATTTTGTTCATATGGATACAGGCGCCTTCCCGGTGGTGATAATGCAGTCATTCCCGGAAAATATGGCACAAACAGAACAGTGGGTGAAAGAGCTGGATGCGCTGCTGGACAAGCAGACACCGTTCGCATTAATTTACCCGCCGAAAGACGGGCCGGAAAAGCCGGATACACAGGAAGATATGGATGCGCGTAAGTATGTCCGCCGCTGGCTGAAAACCGGAAAAGAGAAAATGGCGGCATATTGCAATGTGATGATCCTGACGGTCAATCAGGAAACCGGGGATAAAGCGGAGCTGGAGAAATTCGCGCCGATGGCCGGTGCAGTCTACGGTGTGCCGGTGTTTGTTGCTGATGACATGGCAGCGGCGCGGGCAAAGGCGGCAGAAGTGACCGCCTGAAGGGAGATGCTAATGATAACCGCTGCTCATTGGGGGGTTAATGTGTGGCGGAGGTAACAGGCCGTTATCTCCACAGATAACGGCAGCTGTTTTTCAATAAATTCCGCCGTTGGCTTGTTATGACGATGACTGAAAACCGGCAGATACAGGTCGGCTTTCAGCATTTCCAGAAAACGGGCGGCAACGGCCAGCAATGTTTCCTCAGTCGCGGTGATGCCGGGCAGTGCTTTCAGCCCGGCCGCCAGTTGTTGTGCGGCACGCAGCGGACCGGCGCGGTAAAATTGTTCACTGATTTGCGGGAAGCGTTGTGATTCCGCCAGAATCAGCTGATATAAGCCGAGTGACTGCGGGTGAACAATACTGTACAGGTAGCGTCTGCCGCTGGTGTATAACAGTGTCTCTGCATCGGGTGCTGTTTCCGGTTTTTCCTCTTCATTATCCTCAAAAATTCCGCTGATAAGATGGTCTATAACGGCCAGAAACAATGCTTCTTTCCCGCCAAAAGAGGTATACAGAGTGGAACGTGACCCGCCGGACTGTTCAATTATCATATCCAGAGTCGTGCCTTCGTAACCATGAAGGATAAAAACATCCGCAGCGGCGGTGAGAATGGCATGACGGCGGCGCTGCCCTTTCGGGGTTAATGGTGACGGGGTGGATGACATAACAGATACAGGCTCCTGTGGCAGTGATATGTCCTGATTTAACCACGCCGCGCAGGATTGCTCAATAGCCTGTTTCCCTGCCATACTGCAATTACGGCATAGTAAGACTATTTATTATCAAACTATTGATCAAACCCAGTGAGTTGTTAATACAAAGAATTAGAATAGCGGGAAAGTCGGACCATCAACGGTTAACGGTAAAATTATGGGACAGGGGAAAGAGATTACACAGGATATGCAGCGGGCTATCACCCGCCTGTGTATCGAGTGCGGGTTGCTGCTGTTACAGCACGGTGCGGAAAGCATGCTGGTGGAGGAGCTGGCGGGACGGACAGGGAAGGCTCTGGGAGCTGACCAGGTGGATTGCGCCATCTCGGCGAATGCCATTGTGCTGACCACGATCATTGACGGGCATTGCCTGACATCCACCCGCAAGGTGGTCGATCGCGGTATTAATATGCATATCGTCACAGAAGTGCAGCATGTGGTGATCCTCGCGGAGCACGGTCATCTTGACTGCAAAGGGGTGCAGAAAAAATTCGCTCATATGAAACCACTGCGCTATCCGCGCTGGGTGATGGTGCTGATGGTGGCGCTGTCCTGTGCCTGTTTCTGTAAGCTGAATAACGGCGGCTGGGACGGGGCGGTGATTACCTTTGCCGCCAGCGGTTGTGCGATGTATGTCCGTCAGGTGCTGACCGCACGGCATATGAACCCGCTGATTAACTTCTGTTTTACGGCGTTTGTTGCCACGATGGTGGCCGGAATGATGCTGAAAATTCCGCTGTTTTCGGCAACGTCCGGCATTGCTATGGCGGCGAGTGTGCTGCTGCTGGTGCCGGGTTTTCCGCTGATCAACGCGGTTGCGGACATGTTCAAAGGGCATGTTAACACCGGCCTTGCCCGCTGGGCGATGGCAAGCCTGCTCACCCTGGCAACCTGTATCGGTATTTTTACCGCGATCACACTCGGCAGCCTGAGGGACTGGATATGATGACGGTACTCTCTTTTCTGGCTGCACTGGCGCAGGATATGCTGCTGGCAGCTATTCCGGCGGCAGGGTTTGCCATGGTATTCAACGTGCCGAAACGGGCACTGAAATACTGCGCACTGCTGGGGGCGATAGGTCACGGCAGCCGGTTTATGCTGATTGCCGCCGGTTTTGACATCGTTGCCGCCACATTCTGGGCATCGGTGCTGGTGGGGATCATCGGTATTCAGTGGTCCCGCTGGTGGCTGGCACACCCGAAAGTCTTTACCGTAGCGGCCATAATCCCGATGTTTCCGGGTATTAATGCCTATATGGCAATGCTGGCGGTGATCAAACTGTCACAGTCCGGTTTTACCCCGGAACTGCTGGAGATGCTGGTGAGCAATTTCCTGCGGGCGGGCTTTGTGGTCGGCGCGTTGTCTATCGGGCTGTCTGTTCCCGGTTTGTGGTTGTACCGCAAGCGTCCGCGCGTTTAACTGATACGGGTCAGATTCAGGATAATGTCCATAACCGGTTTATCGGTCACACTAATCTGAATCTGCACCCGGTTGCGGCTTTCCTGCACACGGACATCAACCTCATTATCATCGTAGGCACAGGCGGTGCCGACTATTTCTTCTATCATCTCATCGACCAGCGGATGCATCGTT
Source organism: Morganella morganii (assembly GCF_019243775.1). Lineage (NCBI taxonomy): Bacteria > Pseudomonadati > Pseudomonadota > Gammaproteobacteria > Enterobacterales > Morganellaceae > Morganella > Morganella morganii. The sequence continues at coordinate 2,049,743 of NZ_CP069157.1, read as the reverse complement.
ATTCTCCGGAATTCGTATTGATGGCTGCGTAGTATAACGTTTTGAATTAAAACCATTCTGTAAAAAAACACCCTGAAATTGTCTTATCCGGCGGATTGACAGATTAATAAAAAATCTGTGGCGATAATTCCCGCACGGCGTGGCATAATTGCCACCCCTGGTATTCTGTTGGTTTATGATTTATATGCGTATTTTTCAATCATTTCGTGTTTCATTATTCTTGTTGTGTGTTATTACGTCTGCGGTATTTGCAGCTGCGCCGGAACGGTTTGACGAGGCCAAAATAGTGGCCCGTGAAAAAATTTATTACGACCAGAACCGTAACCCGCAGGGGGAAGGAACACTGTATTGCGGCTGTCAGTGGGAGTGGACCGGAAAATCCGGCGGCCGGGTGGATCTGAACAGCTGCGGTTACCGTGTACGGTCACAGCTGACCCGCGCAGAGCGGATTGAGTGGGAGCATATTGTTCCTGCCTGGGTGTTCGGGCATCAGCGTCAGTGCTGGCAGAACGGCGGGCGCAAAAACTGTGTCAGTGAGGACCCGGTCTTCCGTGCAATGGAAGCAGATCTCCACAACCTGGCGCCGTCTGTCGGCGAAGTCAACGGGGATCGCAGTAATTTTCGTTACGGGATCGCACGCGGCGCCGGTTCACAGAGCTACGGGCAGTGCACCAGCCGGGTGGATTTTAAGCAGCGGGTTTTCGAGCCGCGCGATGAAGTCAAAGGCGAGGTGGCGCGGGTCTGGTTCTATATGCATGACCGCTACGATCTGGCAATGTCAGAACAGCAGCAGAAATTACTGATGGTGTGGGACAGCGAATTTCCGCCGTCTGCCGCCGAGCGGGAACGGGATCGCCGTATCCGTGCGGTTACCGGGCAGTCAAACCCGTTTGTGACCGGCGAACGCCGCTGGGAGCCGGGGCATATCAACAGTGCTGACGGTATTTTTACCCGCCTGCCGTCCGTGCCGGTGACACCGGTAAACGTACCGCCGCAGGCAGAAAAAAAAGTCTGAAAATCAGCGTATCCGCGGTAACCGTAACAGTAAGATTTACCACTTTCCGGATTGCCCGGGCTATAACCGGATCAGCAGTAAAAATGTTGAAATGTTCCCTGATGCCGCTTCTGCACAGGCCGCAGGCTATAGTATGGCGAAGAACTGCAAAGCACGCTGATGTGCGGCGGATAACAGAAATGTGGCAAAAATGTTAAATATCCGCCGATTTTAATTGCTGAAAAGAAAGTATTGTCATTATACTGTCACAAAGTCAGTTTAGTGTTCGCTTTAGTTTGTCATCTGAGGATAACGAATGCGACATACAGACGAACGACAGTACCGGCCGGTGATAAATACCCTGAACAACAGGGCGGATTTATCACCGGCTTTTTTTTTATCTGAATGTTCACTCATGGCTTGAAGGGAGCCGCCGGTTGCCAACTCACTGTTTCAGTTATTCCGTCATCAGAAATCAACAGGATTAAGATTATGGGCAGACAAAAAGCGGTAGTCAGAGCACGCAAAGAGGCAAAACGAATGAGCCGGAAAGAGTCGCGCAGGGCACGTTTTAATGATGATAATGTGGCGGTTTTTATCCCGGCGGGCGGGGTGGAAGCTATCGGCATGGCGCGGGAAAAACGCGACAACAGTGCTGTTTTACCGCGAAATGATGCACAGGATAAATACATCAGAGCGATAGCGCATAAACAACTGATTATTGCCAACGGCGAGGCCGGATGCGGCAAAACCTTTATCAGTACCGCACTGGCGGCAGATGCACTGATCAATAAGGAAATCGAGCGGATTATTGTCACCCGTCCGGTGTTACAGGCGGAAGAGGATCTGGGCTTTCTGCCCGGAGATATCAGTGAAAAATTCGCGCCGTATTTCCGGCCGGTGTATGACGTTCTGGTGAAACGGATGGGGGCTTCATTTTTACAGTATTGTCTGCGTCCGGAGATAGGTAAGGTGGAAATTGCACCGTTTGCCTACATGCGCGGACGAACCTTTGAGAATGCGGTGGTGATCCTCGATGAAGCACAGAACGTAACTGTCACACAAATGAAAATGTTCCTGACCAGGATGGGGGAGAATGTGACAGTGATTGTCAACGGTGATGTCAGTCAGTGTGATTTACCGGGCAATGTCCCGTCCGGGCTGGCCGATGTGCTGCGCCGTTTCCGGGATGACGATATGGTATCAGTGGTGTCTTTCACGCAGGATGACTGTGTGCGTTCGTCACTCTGTCTGCGGGCATTGCAGGCTTATAACTGAGTACAGGGGCTGCGGCGGCAGACACCGCCGCAGCCTGTTTATTATCAGTCGTCAGCATCCATCACATCATGGCGCAGGCGGTGATAACCTTCCTCATCGTAACCGAAACGCCAGTACGGGATCGCATACATCTGACTGTGTTCCCCGTTCAGCTCACGGCGCACATAGCGGCGCAGATCCCTGACCATCGCATCCTCTCCGGCAATCCAGAACGTACACTCTGTCACATCGGCGACCGGCCAGCTTTTAAACAGTGCGGTGACTTCAGCGGTTTTCTCTGTGCCGCCGGTCACCCAGTGCAGGGTGATACCCGCCGGTTTGTTCAGCACCTGCTGGTCATCCGCGTGATCGATGCGGATCACCACATTGCCCTGAGCCTCTGCAGGCATTTTTTCCAGCAGCGCGGCAACAGCGGGAAGTGCTGTTAAATCAGCTGCCATATAGTAGTGTTTCGCCACCGGCAGCAGCGGATCCGGTCCGCCGGGATTGGTAATACCGATATAATCACCCGGTTTGGCATTTCTGGCGAAATCCACCGCCGGACCGGCATCATCATGCATAGCGAATTCAATATCGATTTCTTTCAGTTCAGGGCGGATCGCACGCACGGTATAGGTACGGGCGGTCGGCCGTGGTTTATCTTCCGGCCAGACCGGTCCTTTATCGGACAATACCGGCAGAGCAGGCGGATTCGGCGCATCTTTGGCAATAAACAGCTTCAGGTGACCACCTTCGCAATCTGCCGGATAGGTATCCAGTGACTCAGCCGTAAAGGTGATGCGGCGCAGATTGGGGGTGACGTCGGTAAAGGATTTCACCTGAATCAGACGCGGCGGTGCAGGGCGGTAGATATTTTTTTTCCGGCTCATGCGCAATTCTCCGTTCTATTGTTATTAGTTTCGTTATATCTATTTCGCGGAGTGTATCAGGAATTCAGAAGAATGGTAATCATTATCAATAAAATTATTTAAAAAAGCACACCGTATGGGGGTACGGTGTGCCGGGCAATGCAGCTGCTTACACAGTGCATGACGTACTGATGAGGTACTTACTGATGAGACATGACGACTATCTTACTTTCATTCCCGCCGCCGTCATTAATAAGCGGAAAAGCGATGAGACTGCAAACAATGCCAGAACACTGCCTGCCCAGATAGCGACCATCCAGGCGGATTTTTTCCACCAGGGGGCCGCTGCGGCAGACTCAGTGGTAGCCCTGGTCATGGGTGATTTTTCCTCTGAAGACATAATAACTCCACCAGGTATATACCAGGATCACAGGTATGATGAATAAAGCGCCAACCAGCATAAAGCTCAGACTTTCGCCGGGGGCGGCGGCCATTTCATAATCGATCACCGGCGGAATAATCATCGGCCAGATACTGATACCGAGTCCGGTGAAACCCAGAAAAACCAGGCCGAGTGCCGCAAAAAACGGCGTATAGTGCAGATGACGGCTGACACTGCGGAACAGCGCAACGGCACAGACAAGCACCAGCAGCGGTACCGGCAGGAAGAACAGAATATTCGGGAAGCTGAACCAGCGCGCCGCAATGGTGTCATGCGCCAGCGGTGTCCACAGACTGATCACGGCCAGTACCGCCAGCATCACCAGGGTCAGAGGTTTCAGCACCTTATACATCTGCTGCTGTAAATGACCTTCCGTTTTCATCACCAGCCAGCCGCAGCCGAGCAGGGCATACGCGATCACCAGACCGAAACCGCAGAACAGCGGGAACGGCGCCAGCCAGTCAAAGGCACCGCCGGTAAAGGCGCGGTTTGCAACCGGAAAACCTTCAATCACGCTGCCGACGACTACACCCTGCACAAAAGTGGCGATAACTGAGCTGATCAGAAACGCGCGATCCCAGAAATAACGGTGATGTTCATCTGCTTTAAAGCGGAATTCAAAAGCCACACCACGGAAGATTAACGCGACCAGCATCAGTGTCAGCGGAATGGCGAGTGCATCCAGAATCACGGCATAGGCCAGCGGGAAAGCACCGAACAACGCGGCCCCGCCCAGCACCAGCCAGGTTTCGTTACCGTCCCAGACCGGGGCGACACTGTTCATCATCAGGTCGCGGTCAGCATTGCTTTTCACAAAGGGATAGAGGATGCCGATACCGAGGTCAAATCCGTCCATTACGATATACATCAACGTACTGAATATAATAATGACGAACCAAATCAGGGGTAAATCAATGCCCATGAGACACCTCCGGCGCGATACCTTTGCGGATCAGTTTCATCATATAGATGTAGCCGATACCAAACACAGAACCATAAACAATAAAGAAGATCAGCAGGCTGATGCTCATATGCATCTCACCGTGTGCTGAAACGGCATCTGTCGTGCGCTGTAATCCGTAAACCACCCACGGCTGGCGGCCGATTTCAGTCACAAACCAGCCCGCGAGAATCGCGATAAGCCCGGACGGTGCCATCCATAACATAAAGCGCTGGAAAGGCCGGGAATCATATAAACGCCCCCGGTAACGCAGCCACAGGCTCAGTGCGGCAGCCAGCAGCATCAGCATGCCGAAGCCGACCATCACGCGGAATGACCAGAACACGGCGAACACGTTGTCCGGTCTGTCTTCCGGCGGGAACTCGGTCAGTGCGGGCACCTGTTTATCAAGGCTGTGTGTCAGGATCAGGCTGGCCAGCCCGGGAATTTCCACGGCATAGCGGGTTTTTTCCTGTGCATTATCCGGAATACCAAACAGGATCAGCGGTGTGGCCTCCCCGGGTTTGTTCTCCCAGTGACCTTCCATTGCCGCTACCTTAACCGGCTGATGTTTCAGTGTGTTCAGCCCGTGTGCATCACCAATCAGTGCCTGGAGCGGTGCGAGAACCACAATCAGCCACAATGACATGGAGAACATCTTTTTCATGGCACCGGATTTGTTGCCGCGCAGCAGATGCCAGGCGGCAGAAGCAGCGATAAAGAAGGCGGATGCCAGAAATGCGGCGGTTGTCATATGCAGCAGGCGGTACGGAAAGGACGGATTGAAAATCACCGCGAACCAGTCCACCGGCACCACAACACCGTTTATTACTTCATGCCCCTGCGGGGTCTGCATCCAGCTGTTGGAAGCCAGGATCCAGAAAGTGGACATCAGTGTGCCGAGCGCAACCATGCAGGTGGCGAAATAGTGCAGCTTTTCACCGACACGGTTCCAGCCGAACAGCATCACGCCGAGGAAACCGGCTTCCAGGAAGAACGCAGTCAGTACTTCATAAGTGAGCAGCGGACCGGTGATTGATCCCGCAAACTCAGAAAAGAAACTCCAGTTGGTACCGAACTGATAGGCCATCACCAGACCGGAAACCACCCCCATGCCGAAATTCACGGCAAAGATGGCTGACCAGAAATGAAAGAGCTTTTTGTAATCCTCATTGCGGGTTTTCAGCCACATCCCCTCAAGCACCGCCAGGAATGACGCCAGGCCGATGGTGATTGCAGGGAAAATGATATGAAACGACACAGTGAAGGCGAACTGAATTCGCGCAAGCTCAAGGGCACTTAACCCAAACATTGTGACCTCTCGTTGTTATAGCTATGTAAATGATAATTACGCAGATGAAATGTGTGGCACAGTACACCATGAGTTGCTAAAGTATAATAGTGACAATTAGTCATGAGATGTCCATAACAGTTTTACGGAGAGCGCTCCATGACACGCTACGAACAGTTAGCAGAGCAGATAAAACAGCAGATCGAAGATGATATCTGGCAGGTTGGTGACCGGCTGCCGTCATTACGGGAAAGTGCCAGACAGTCGGGACTGAGCCTGATGACTGTCGTACAGTCGTATCAGTTACTGGAGAGCCAGGGATGGGTGGTGGCCCGTCCGCAGTCCGGGTATTTTGTCGCCAAACGCGCCCCGGCGTTTGCCCAGGCCAAAGGTGGTCTGGGTATGCACCTGAGTGAAAATGTGGAGATCAACGCCTCGCTGTTTGATGTCCTTCAGGCCTGCAAAGACCCGGCCATTATTCCGTTCGGGTCGGCATTCCCCGATCCTTCGCTGCTGGTGCAGCCGAAGCTCTCCAAAGCGCTGGGTGCAGTGGCCCGTCGCATCGCACCGCAGAGCGCGGTGGTCAATATGCCGCCCGGCAATGAAAAACTGCGGCGTAATATTTCCCGGCGCTATGCCGCACAGGGGATCCATGTCTCACCGGATGATATTGTCATCACCGCCGGAGCAATGGAATCTCTGTCACTGAGCTTACAGGCGGTCACAGAACCGGGGGACTGGGTGGTGATTGAATCACCGGCATTTTACGGCGCATTGCAGGCAATTGAACGTCTGCGCCTGAAAGCGGTGGCGATCAAAACCGATCCGCAGACCGGGATTGACCTTGATGCGCTGGAAGAGGTGGCAGGGCGCTATGATATCAAAGCCTGCTGGCTGATGACGCACTTCCAGAACCCGCTCGGCGGCACCATGCCGCCGGAAAACAAGCGGCGGCTGGTGGAGATCCTGACGCGGCATGAAATCGCGCTGATAGAGGATGATGTCTACAGTGAGCTCTGGTTTGGCAGCAATGCGCCGCAACCGGCGAAAAGCCTGGATAAAGATAACAATTTCTTCCACTGCTCCTCGTTTTCCAAATGTCTGGCGCCGGGCTTCCGCGTCGGCTGGGTGGCGGCCGGTAAACATGCCCGGAAAATCCAGCAGTTACAGATGATGAGTACGGTATCCGCCAGTATGCCGACACAGCAGGCGATTGCGGAATATCTCGGTCAGGGCGGTTATGATGCGCATCTGAAAAAACTGCGTCAGCAGCTGGAGCAGCGCCAGCACCGGATGCTGTATGCCATCAGCGAATATTTCCCGTCAGATGTGAAGGTCAACTGCCCGCAGGGCGGCTATTTCCTCTGGCTGGAATTTGAACCACCGTTTGATGCCGTCAAACTGTACCGTATGGCACTCAATGAACAGATCAGCATCGCGCCCGGCTCGATGTTTTCCACCAGTGACCAGTTTAATCACGCCTTCCGCCTGAACTGCTCATTTGAATGGAATGAGCGGCTGGATAACGCCATGAAAGTGCTGGGGCAGCTGTGTCATGTACTGAAGAAAACACAGGGGTGATTTGAACATCCGGTATGCATTGTCATAACTCAGGATCCGGGCTATTATCCGGACAAATGTGTACATGTACAGGTTGTTATTATGAAAAATGTATCCTACACCATGATGAGAACGGAGCTTTCCGCTATCCTGGACAGTCTCAGGAATGGCGAGAACGTGACAATCACCCAGCGCGGAAAGCCGGATGTAGTGATTTCCGGCACTGTCCTGTCATCATGCAGAGCAGAAGAACCGGCGGCGGAGTATTTTGCCGGTAAACCGGAAACACTGTTTCCGGCGGATACCATAAATCAGCTCCGGCAAATGGAGGAGGCGGTAAAATCTGTTCTGCCTTCCCCGGATTTTATCGAAACGGTGCGTAAAGCGTCGGCTCAGCTTGAGGCTGCGGTGAATTCAGATGCAATGAAAGAGATGCTGCGTATTACCGGGCAGCTTTCGGATATTGCCGGTAAAAATCTGACCGATTTCCAGAAGGCACTGGCAAGAACGAAAACAAAACACGCTGACATCATCAGAGCGCTGGAAGACAAATAATGACTATCCGATTTCTGACAGTTGATGAAGTGGTTGAAATACAGCGCTCAACACTGCCGAACAGCGGTAAACCGGATCTCAGCAAACTGGAAGGGGCGTTATCCCGTATTGAGGCATTGCGGGATTATGAGGAGTGTGAGGATATTTTTAAGTTCTCTGCCATGTACCTGATTTCAATTGCCAAAGCGCATGCTTTTAATGATGCAAATAAAAGAACGGCTTTCCAGGCAGCCAGTGTGTTTCTGATACTGAACGGCGTTGAACTTAATGTCTCTATGGAACTGGTCAAGCTGACCATACTGGCAGCCACCGGAGAAGCGGAACGCGATACAGCAGCGTTTGTTCTCAAAGTATTGTCCGATTATCACAACGACCTGCTTGAAGAGACAACCGGCGGATATTAAAAAGGGCACTTTTCAGTGCCCGTTTTGCTGATTGCGCTGACTTTTCTCAGATTAACTGAATGCCAGGCTCATTGCAGCGGTGGCCAGTAATCCCCCGGCAACGCCTTCACCGATACGGCGGCGTTTGTCGTTATATTCCCCTTTGCTCATCTGGCCGAAAATCAGTGCCACACCGCTGTAAACAATGGCACAGCTGGCGATATACACACCGGATAACAACAGGGACTGCATCGCAACACTCTCACTGCCGGAAATAAAGTTCGGCAGGATAGCAAAGTAGACCAGCAGGCCTTTCGGGTTCAGGAAGCTGGTAAAAAAGCCTTTGGTGATAACCGATTTTGCTGCCGGCTGCATCGGCGGCATTTCGCTCTTGTGCATGGCAGACATCACCATACGGAAAGCCAGATACGCAATATAGGCCACGCCGAACCAGCGCATGCCGTTAAACAGAACCGGGGATGCCACCACAACGGCTGCCAGCCCGAATGCCGCCAGAATGGAATGCATACCGTAACCCAGCAGCACGCCCATGTTGGCTTTCAGTGCCGCGCGGGAACCGCTGGCGAGACCTTGTGATGAAACGAATAAAATATCGGGTCCGGGAGCAAATACAATGGGTAACACGGTTGCGCCAAACACCATCAATGTATTTATGACCATACGACACCCCAAGTTCAAAAAATATATGAATAATTCACAATTTGTTGAATATTAAGAATTTAATTCAATATTGTGACGTCCTGATTTGTTATGCAAATTATACGGGGCTTCGTGGGAAATTAGGTTGTTAAATTGACCCGAAAAAACTATTCTTAGCAATATTATTGCGCGAAAACTGTCAGGTGGTGATTTAAATGTCAATTGAACTGGATAAGATGGATCGGCGGATCCTGGACCAGCTGCAACGTAACGGCAGAATGCAGAATGTGGAGCTGGCACGCGAAGTGGGGCTCTCTCCGTCACCCTGTCTGAGACGGGTACGTCGTCTGGAGGAAACCGGCGTTATCAGGCGCTATGCGGCGATTCTGGACGGCAGCAAGATAGGCGCTGGGCTGATGCTCTATGCCCGTATCTGGTTTAAGGGGCAGGACGCACAGACTATCAATGATTTTGTTGCGGCCATTAATGAAATGCCGGAGATTGTGGAGTGTCATCTGATGGCCGGTGAATGCGATGCGATGATCCGCATTGTGACCAAAGACCTGACCTCATACCGCCGCTTTCATGCCGATCATCTGACACAAATCCCAAGTATTCAAAGCGTTAAAACGGAAGTGCCGATGGAAACCCTGAAGGTGACACACGCGTTACCCCTGTAAACTGTGAGGATTATCACGAAAAGCAACAGAATTGTGCACTCATGCAGGTTATAAGCAACAGGATTGCGCAGTGATTTTGTGATGAGGGTCAAATCAGAGGCAAAGAAAAAGGCGCGTTAAAAAAACGCGCCTCTGCAGATAAAACCAGAATATTATACTTCGGACATCAGTTGCCGGTAACGCTGATCATCATGATACAACTGATGGAATACGCGGTATTTGGCATCATAAAACTGTTTGATGCTCTCAGTCTGCGGTGTCACCGTTTTGCTGATCCGGCTCATGGCCTGCATCGCTTCCGGGATAGAGGCATAAAAGCCCGCAGCCACAGAGCCGAGCATGGCCGAACCCAGCAGAACCGCTTCGCTCTCTTCCGGCAGCAGCATGGCGCATCCGGTGGCGTTAGCATGTTCCTGAATAAAGATCGGGTTCTTGGTGCCGCCGCCGCAACCCATGATGGTATCAATGGCATATCCGGCTTTATTCATCTCTTCAATGATATGACGGGTGCCCAGCGCAATCGCCTGGATGGTCGCCAGATAAATCAGCGCGAGATCATCAAGGGTTTGTGTCATACGCAGACCGGTCACCACGCCGCGCAGATTCGGGTTTGCACGCGGCGAGCGGTTGCCGTGGAAATAAGGAAGCACATGGATATGCCGTGTCAGCAGGGCGATATCCTCTTTTGAACCCGCCAGTGCCAGCAGGCGGTCATTGAGGAGCTGATACACCGTCTGCTGGTTCTGTTCAGCCAGTTTTTTCGCGTCATTGTACTGCGGGTGTGACGTGATCATATGGTCGATCAGTGCGCCGGTTGCGGATTGTCCGCCCTCATTGAGCCAGTAACCCGGAATCATGGCACTGTAATAGGCACCCCAGATCCCGTCGATAAAGCGGGCATTTTTGGATACCGCCATATGACAGGATGAGGTACCGCCGATCAGCGCCAGCCGGGTGTTGAAATCCGGTTGTGCGCCGGTGGCATCTGCGGCACCCAGCACGCCGATCCCGCCGGCGTGGGCATCAATAATCGAGGTGGCAACCGGCGTGCCCGGAATCAGCCCCAGATCTGCCGCTGCGTTTGGTGTCAGACCGTTACCGACCGGCTCACCCATCGGGCGGATTTCGCGGCCGATAATCTGCGCATCGTTTTCCAGAAGATCTTCCAGGCCAATCTGGCGGAAGAAATGGGTATCCCAGCGATCTTCATGGCCGAGGTAGGTCCATTTACACACGGTGGAGCAGAGTGACCGGCTGTTGGTATAGGTTGCTTTCCAGGTCAGAAAATCCGGCAGATCAAAGAAATAGCCCGCTTTCGCCCAGGTGGTCGGCATGTTCTGCTTCAGCCATAACAGTTTCGGTGTTTCCATCTCCGGCGAGATGCGGTTGCCGACATACGCCAGCACCGGATGTTTGGTGTCATTGATCCGCTGCGCCTGACTGATAGCCCGGTGATCCATCCACATAATAATGTTCTGCTCGCTGCGGCCGGTCGGGCTGACCGTCAGCGGCTGACCCTGTTTATCCAGCACCACCAGGGAGCAGGTGGCATCAAAACCGAGGCCTTTGACCTGAATCGGGTCGATACGTGCCTGTGCCACCGCATCTTTTACCGCGAGGCACACACTGCGCCAGATATCATCGGAGGATTGTTCCACATAATCCGCCTGTGGTTTGAACTGACGGATATCCCGCTTTGCTTCGCCTTTTTTGCGTCCGGCAGCATCAAAAACCCCGGCCCGGGCGCTGCCGCTCCCGACATCCACACCAATAAAATAGACACTCATAATCCGCTCCCTTATGACCGGGCTTTCTGCAATGCAATAAATAAGATAAGAATACCGCCCCACAGCGCCATGATGAGGTAGCTGCTGACACCCAGCAGGTTCAGGCCGCTTTCCAGCATCTGTAAGACAAACAGAGCCAGTACAATGCCGATAATGCGTCCGAAACCGCCGTCCGGGTTCACACCGCCGAGCACAGAGGCGAGAATAGCGATCAGCAGGTAAGATTCTCCGTATCCTGCTTTGGCGGAGTTAAACTTAGCCATCATAATAATCGCGGCCACCCAGCACAGAACAGATGAAATCACATACACTGCCATAATGGTTTTCTGTGTATTCAGGCCGGAAAAGCGCGTTGCTTTTTCATTAGAACCCATCAGATAAACGGTACGGCCGAGCGGCGTATATTCCAGCAATCCCCACAGCAGGAACGCAAACAGCAGGAACAGGATCAGCGGCATCGGGATCCCGAGAAGGGTACCGTTACCGAGCCACAGCAGTGACGGCGGGAAGCCGGAGATCACGGTACCGCCGGAAATCAGCACATTCAGGCCGTTGATTAAGGTCATCATCCCGAGGGTGGCGAGGATCGGAGACACTCCGACAAACGCAATCAGAAAACCATTAATCAGACCGATAATCACGGCAGTGACCAGCCCGGCCAGCAGGGCAGGCAGTAACATGGCGCCGTCACCCGGGCTCATCGCCATCACACTCGCCATCACCAGCCCGCAGGCATTGGTGGTCGCGATAATGGACAGGTTGATCCCGCCGGTCAGCATACAGACAGACATCGCCAGCGCCAGCATACCGAGCAGCGGCATCTGGGACGTCATTGATTGGAAGTTGGAAACAGAGAAAAACGCGCCTGCATTAAACATTCCCTGCAACAGCAGGATAGCGGCCATGATCACCAGCAGGTAAATAATGTTGCGGTCACTCCGCAGATTCAGCATTGACATCATGACAGATGACCTCCGGCAGCGGCACGGCGTTTTTCGTTATACGCGGTGAAGCTGATACTGATAACAATGATAAGCCCGGTCAGCACGGTGTGCCAGTAAGACGGTACACCGGCCAGGGTCAGGCCGTTTTTGACAATTGCCAGCAGGGCAACCCCGAGGATAACCCCGGTAAGAGAGCCTTTGCCGCCGGTCATACTGACACCGCCTAATACCACGGCTGCCAGCACTGTCAGTTCAAAGCCCATCAGGGCATTCGGTGCAACGGACTGAGTGATTTGTGTCTGCACCACAGAAGCAATTCCTGCCAGCGCGCCCATATAGCCGTAAACAAACAGCATCACGCCGAGAATGCTGATACCGACACGCTTCGCGGCATCCGCATTACCGCCGACCGCATAAATCTGACGGCCGATACGGGTTTTGCTCATCAGAAAACCGGTGAAAATAATCACGGTAATCAGGGTCAGGATCGGCAGGGACAGGCCGTAGTCATAACCGTCGCTGCCGGTAAATGACATCACCTCAACCCCATCCATAAACCACTCCGGGAAACCGTACAGCCATTCGCCGTTGGTGAAATAGATCAGCAGGCCGAAAAAGATGTTCAGGGTGGAAATGGTGATAATAATAGACGGCACTTTCAGGCGGTAAATCAGCAGGGCGTTGATCAGCCCCAGCAGTAAACCAACAACCGCCGCGATAGCAAAGGCGATAAAGAAGTTACCACCCTGTGACAGCACATAAGTAGCCATCACATACTGCGCGGTGGCCGCCGTGGCCGGGAAGGAGATATCAATCCCGCCGGAGACCAGCACCACAAACAGACCACAGGCCATAATCGCCAGAATGGCGGTGCTGGTGGTCATATCAAACACATTGCCCAATGTCATAAAATCTTCATTGGTGATGCTGAGAAACACACTGAGCAGCACAATTAATACCGCCAGCCAGAACTCATGATGTGCAAACAGATGACGACATGACTTAAGCATTAACCGCCTCCGTGATTGCCTGCTCCGTTGTGGTTAACGGATTGAACTCATGGGTAAAACGACCTTCTTTCATCACAATGACCCGGTGACTGTTATAGAATACTTCAGGAATTTCATCACTGATCATTAAAATCGCCATGCCTTCGGCGGCCAGCATTCTGATGATCTGATAAATACTCTCTTTATTGGCGACATCCACGCCGACTGTCGGGGAATCGAGGATCAGAATATCCGGTTTCGCCGCAATCCATTTGGCGATAGCAATACGCTGGGCATTTCCGCCGGACAGGCTGGTAACCGGCAGTGCCGGGTCGGACACTTTTATCTGCAGTGCCTCAATCAGCTTACTGACCAGGTCATGCGCCCGGGTATGGTCGAGCAGCCCGCCTTTGCGGGTCAGACGCGGCAGCACCACCGAGGTGGTGTTGTCGTGAATGGATTGCGCCATCACCAGCCCGGTGCTCATGCGGTCTTCCGACACATAGCCGATGCCGTGGTTAATCGCATCCCGGTTGGAGTTCAGCTTAACCGGTGAACCGTTGATCAGCAGGGTGCCGCTGTCCGGTTTCGTCATGCCGAACAGTGACAGACACAACTCTGTGCGCCCGGAACCGAGCAGCCCGGTAATGCTGACCACTTCACCGGCATGCAGCTTCAGGTCAATATCATAAAATTGATGTTGTTTTGTCAGTTTCTCTGCGCTGAGACGTAAGAGTCCCACGGTGTTGTACGCAGAAAGCGGTGTGAACTCGAAACGCTGACCGGTCATAAGATACGCCAGCTCATCACTGTTCATCTTATCCGCATCATACGTTCCGATCAGTTTCCCGTCGCGGATCACGGAGATCCGGTCGGAAATTTCCATCACTTCATCCAGCTTATGGCTGACAAACACCACGGTGACGCCGTTGGCTTTCAGATCAGCGACCACGCGGATCAGCTGATTGACTTCACTGCGCGTCAGTGAGGCTGTCGGTTCATCCATAATCACCAGCCGGGCATCATTTGCCATCGCGCGGCAGATAGCGACCAGCTGACATTCAGCAATGGAAAGTTGTTCAACACGTTTATGCAGGGGCAGGGACAAGCCAATACGGCTGATAATTTCCTGCGCCTGTTTCATCTGGCGGCGGCGGTTGGCCAGCCCTTTGTACCACTTAACATGTTCCTGAATCACAATGTTTTCAGCAACAGTCAGGTTAGGAAAGAGCGAGAGATCCTGGTAAATCACCTGGATACCCTGCTCAATAGATTGCTGCGGGGTTAACCTGTTGTAGCTCTGCCCGTTAATAATAATTTCTGCGCCCTTTTCCGGCGGATGGACCCCGGAGATCACCTTGAATAAGGTACTTTTGCCGCAGCCATTCTTGCCGGCGAGACAATGAACCTCACCCCGGTTAAACGTCAGATTTATATTATCGAGTGCAATGACGGAGCCGAAGTGTTTGGAAACCTGTTTTAAGGTAATCAGTGCGTCTTTTGACATATACCAGCCCATGACAGGGCAGCACGGATGCTGCCCTTTTTAACAAAAAATAAAGAAGGATCAGAAACCGAGCGAGGTGGCGTTATTGCTGTCAACTTCCAGGATTTTATTGAATTTAATCACCTGTTTCTGAGTATCGATTTCAGCTTTACCCAGATCTTTGACTTCCACACCGTCGGTCACTTTTTTGCCGTCCAGCATATCTTTGGAGACAGACACCAGCGCGTAACCCGCATCAGCCGGGTTCCACAGGAAACCTTTCTTGATTTCGCCGCCTTTCAGATACGGTGCAGCCTGTGCAGGCATCAGGATACCCGCGGTGCTGATTTTGTTTTTCGCACGTTTTTTCTTGATGGCCTCACCGGCACCAATCAGGCCCAGTGAACCGTAAGAAACAATCCCTTTCATTTCAGGATGGGCTTTCATCAGGTCATTGGTCGCCGCGAAAGAGGCATCAATGCTTTCCGCAACCGGCATACGGCTGGTCACTTCAAACATTTCCGGATAGGTTTTCTTCTGATACTCAACCGCCAGGTTTGCCCAGTTGTTGTGCAGAGGAACTGTCAGGGAGCCGACATAAATCACATAGCCGCCTTTGCCGCCCATGTTTTTCGCCAGTTCATCCATGGTTGCTTTGGCATAAGCATCGTTATCGATAGTTTCGATATCCCAGTCGGCGTTATGGCCGTCCGGTGCTTCGTGAGTCAGCACAATAATTCCCTGTTCGCGGGCTTTCTTAAAGACCGGCTCAAGAACAGTTACGTCATTCGGCACCACGGTGATAGCATCGACTTTCTTGGCAATCAGGTCTTCAATGATTTTTACCTGCTGAGCCGGATCCGGCGTGGAAGGACCGACCTGATACGCATTTACGCCCAGATCTTTTGCCGCCTGCTGAACCCCTTTATCCATCTGGTTAAACCACGGAATCCCGGAGACTTTGACGACGTTGACGATTTCGTATTCTTTTGCCATGACGCTGGCGGAAAAGAGTGCAACAGATAATGCCGCAACTTTAAAAAATGATTTCTTCATCGGTAATAACCCTTTTTATATGGATACAGAGAGTGTTGCAGGGAGACCAAATAGAAGCCTGACTATAGGAGCAGGGATGATAAAAGGGGGAGGAAGAACTAAAAAATGTGATCTATGCCCATTATTGATATAGGTGTGTTGTTAATTTGATGCAAAACTGTTTCAATTGATATTCGGTGTAATTAAATTACATGAAACTATATCAATGAAACAAAAAATTAACAAAATAACCTATAAATAAAAACAATCAGTGCATTTTATTATTGCCATGCGGAAAGTATTTTTATTGACATTTGTAAAAATACTTATGACTTACGATAAAATCGCGCTGAACCGATTGTTTGTAATGCAACAAATAATGTTGTTGCATTTTTACGTGATTCATATCACAAAATAAAATCAGCAGGTGATATTAATTCTGAAATAAAACAACACAAACAACAGATGTGATTTACTTATTATTTGATTCTACTGTAATTTTCGCTGGTGGTTGTTGAAACGTATCACAGAATAAAACTGAACTCCTGTGGTTTCACTATCGTCCGGTAATCCTCTGCATTCAGCACAATGGTTTCTGTCAGTGTTCCGGCATTGAAGGCGATATCGGTGTAGCGTTCAAACAGAACCGGGTCAATCACCAGCTCCAGTTCCGGATTAAATGTAAAGGGTGCCAGTGCCCCGGGGACACAATCAGTCAGTGTTTTCACCTGTTCAGCGGTGGCAAAGGAAATCTTTTTAGCACCGAAAAAACCGGCCAGTTTTTCGCCGTCAATTTTTTCATCTCCGGGCAATACCGCCAGCACATTTTTCTTCACGCCGTTGCCTTTCACTTTTAACACCACGGCTTTGGAGCATTGCCCCAGTTCAACACCGCGCACCTGAGCCACTTCATCAGAGGTAAAACCGAGTGCATCATGGCTCATGATTTCATAGCGGGCATGGTGATTATCCAGAAGGGTGGTGATTTTGCGGAGGATATTATCTGATGAAGACATACGGCTTTCCCTGTTTCTTATTTTGACTACCGGTCACGGTAATCAAAAATACAGGGAAAACCAATGTGTTTGCGTCCGGAATGTGATGTGAACTACGGCCAGTTACGCCAGAAACTGACCGATAACAGCACCAGCAGGGTATATATCTCCAGGCGGCCTAATAACATAGCAAAACAGAGCAGATATTTTGCCGCCGGAGAGATCTCCCCGAACCCGGGTGCTGTTAACCCGAACCCCAGCCCCATATTATTAATACAGGCGGCGACACTGGCAAATGAGGTCATTAAATCGTACCCCATCAGATTAAGGCACCAGATAAAAAAGCAGGTGCAAATAACATAAAGGAAGAAAAAGCTCAGGACGGAATTAATCAGCCGGTGCTGCACAACGGTATCACCGACTTTAATCAGGGTTTGTGCTTTCGGGTGGATCAGGGAATAGACTTCCCGCCAGCTCTGTTTGGAGAGAATTAAAAACCGGATCGCTTTTATTCCGCCGCAGGTGGAGCCGACACAACCACCGAAAAAACTGGCAAATAATAAGAGAACAATAATATGAGACGGCCACTGTGCATAATCACCGGTGGCAAGCCCGTTATCTGTCAGCATGGAGCTGGTGAGGAAAAAAGCATGCACAAAGGATTCTTCTGCGGACGAATACATATTTGCCCGCCACACTTCAAAAAAGACCAGCCCGATAATCAATGCCGCCACGGCAAAATAGAAACGCAATTCCGTATTACTGAATAAGGGCTTCAGGCTGCGTTTTGCCAGCGCCACAAAATAAAGGGTAAAGTTGACGGCGGATAATAATGAAAAAGCCCCTGCCACTAACTCAATCGCGGAGCTGTTAAAATAGCCGATACTTTCACTGTAAGTGGAAAACCCGCCGAGAGAGACGGTCGACAGCCCGTGGCATAAGGCATCAAACCAGGTCATTCCGGCCAGTTTAAAAGCAACCGTGCAGCAAAATCCCAGTAATAAATAGGTGAACCACAAATTGCGGGCAGAACTGGCTAAACGGGGTGTTAATTTCTCATCTTTAAACGGACCCGGCATTTCAGACTGATATAAACGCATTCCCCCGATACCCAGCAGCGGAAATATCGCCACCGCCAGGACAATAACCCCCAGACCGCCGATAAAATTAAGCTGGGCGCGGTAATATAAAACCGAGCGGGGCAAATCAGTGACATTGTGAAATACTGAGGCGCCGGTGGTGGTAATACCGGAAACACCTTCAAATAAGGCATCCTCAAAAGCCATATTCAGATGGTCATCCAGCCAGAACGGCATGGCGCTGATAACAGAAAATAACAGCCAGAATACCGCAATAACCAGGAAGCCGTCCCGCGTCTGTAATTGCAGCCCGGTGGTTTTACTGCGGTACCAGCACACTAACCCGGCCGGAAAGAAAATCAGGAAACTGCCGGCAAACGCGAAAAAACTCTGCTCCTGCGCAATAAGCGCAACCAGCATCGGTAATAGCAGTGTCAGGCTGTAAATCACTATCAGAAAACTGCTCAGATGGATAATGACTCGGGAACGGGTTGATATCACAGGATGACCACCGGATTCTCTAAAATAAACAGCAGATAATACGAAATAGCTGATAGTGAACTGATTGCCGCTGATTGTAAATTGTTTTCAGCTGAACAGCGCAGCAGGATCAAAAAAGGCTGCAACCGGCAGCAGCCTTCTGTCAGTATAACGGCACAAAAAAGCCATATTACATCGTTTCGTCAGCCCACACCCGCTGATAATCCGAACCGTCCGTCCGCCAGATTTCACGGATATTTTCACCGGTATACTTCAGATAATCATTTTCAGCGGAAAATTGTGCAGCCAGCGCTGTTTCACATTCCGTGGTGATCCTGCGCGGCGCATCAATAACGGATGATGCCACGGAATCTTCCTGCAAACGGATTTTCAGTTTTTTTAATCCGTGCTGCACATGGAACAGAAACAGATAGTTATGAAACAGACCGTTATGCGGCATTCTCAGCTCCGGATTTTTTATTGGCAAGCCGGGTATAAATAATGCCGACGGCGATGGTCAGTACCAGGCCAATAATAACAACCAGTTTACCGTTTTCAGTCACACCGGCAGGGCTTGAGGCATAGGAAAAATTATGCGCAAAAGCCGCGCCGGTCAGCATCCCCAGCACACTGACAGCCGCATCGGTATTACCCTGTCCGGCATTGGCTAATTGCCGCAGCGGGCAGCCGGTAATAAAGACACCACATAATCCGACCAGTGACATGGAGAGGAAATTCCACAGCCCGTCATTATGGGCAATCGGCTGATTATCAAACCCGATATTGATTTTTCCGGTGAGCATATTACCGGCAATAACAACCAGCAGCAGGGCGAGAACGCCGATTGCCATCGTGTAATTGCGGGACAGAAAGATATTTTTAGCCATACCGATAAAACAGAAACGGGTACGCTGAATAATCACCCCGATAATAAGCCCGGCGGTTATTGCCATCCAGACCGGAGCATGAGCGGCTCCCGGCCCTTTGACACTGGATTTGAAAATGGAACTGTCGATAATAAACAGCACAAATAAGACCAGGCACACCGCCGGTAATATTAAGCCTTCAGCGGCAGACTGCTGATAATTACGCGGTAATGAAAATCCTTTCTTAATAAACAGACTGCCGATACCAATACCGGCGACCAGGCCTAATAACCCGACAACCGCATTTAAATCACCGGCACCAATCCGCAGGATCATCCGCAGCGGACATCCTAAAAAAACCAGACAACCGGCCATCATCAGAAAACCGAGTGTAAAGCGGATCACCGGTGCAGAACCGGCTTTGGACTGAAATTCTTTAAAAATAACCGCAGCCCCGAATGAGCCGAGAATAAAACCAAAAATTTCAGGACGAAGATACTGGACGGTTTCGGTATTATGCAATCCCATACTGCCTGCACTATCCCGGATAAAACAAGCGACACAAACACCCATATTTGGCGGGTTTCCGTATATACCAAGGACTACAGCACTGATCCCTATAATAATACCGGAAATGATGATAATTATTTTTGTTGCGGACATTATATGACTCCGTTATGGAGATGTTATCTCCTGACTAATAGAACCTATTAAGCACAGGGTCAATGTACCGCAGTGACAAATAATATCTTTTACCCGGGTCAAAGATTTTGAAAGCAATAACTAATCTCCGTAAATTCACGGAACAATGATGCAGATAGTAAAATCATCCTGATGAAGGTTATCGCTGATAAAAAATTGAGATATAAAAGGTAACAACACTATTGTTTACAGCCATAATTTTTATTAAAATTTATTCTCAATTTAACTAGCGGATGATAAATAAAATGCCAATTTCATTTGAGACATCAATATCTTATGTATCATCAATTTTTAACAAAGAAATGGTTTTTATTTTATGTTTATCAATAACAATTGGCTTGTTTTATTATATAAGGAAGAAATCAAAATCAGGATTTTCTGTTGTCAGAAGGATATGGAGGGTTTGTATTGGGTTTAATTATAAGGATAAAAATGATTTTATTAATGATATATTAGAAATTGAAGAATTTAATTATTATTATAACACGAGTGCAGTATCGAAGCGGCAAAAAAAAGAAATTTCAACATTGGGTCAGAAAGTTCGAATTGGATTTTAAATTAATATCTAAGCTTAAAAGCAACCTCTGCATTGAGAGATTAAAAATTAAAAAAATCAATAAGATATTATTTTTCTCCCTTCCGGTAGAGATTGCATTTTTGCTTACGCTGGTTTTTATTCCGGTTTTAAATATAGCCGTCAAACCTGCCGGATTGGTCAGTGTCAATAATTCAGAGTGGTTTTTGATTAATAAAGATGGTGCCCGTGAATATCAGTATTTTGGCGGGAATACGCCAGCGTGGATAGTAAATAAAGATAACTGTTTATCTCCGGAAGAAATAAAATCAACCTTAGATAAGGATACGGTCACTATGATTTGTAACACCTTTGATAATAAATCAGACCAGGATTATCTTGTGAAATTAATAAAGGAACAACGATTGGTATATGGTTTTTTAGCTATAGTGATATTACTCGTATCAGTATTCCGATTTAAGTATATGCTGTTTTTATCATACACTCTGGATGCAAGAAAGATGCTGTTTAATAAAATAAAATTATATAAGAAACGGAAATAAATATATATCAGGTAAGGCATCCTCCCGGATGCCTTATGAATATAGATTACACATTAAACAGGAAATTCAGTACGTCGCCGTCTTTCACAATGTAATCTTTACCTTCTGCGCGCATTTTACCGGCTTCTTTTGCACCTTGTTCGCCTTTGTACTGGATGAAATCCTCAAATGCGATGGTCTGGGCGCGGATAAAGCCTTTTTCAAAGTCGGTGTGGATTTTACCGGCTGCCTGCGGGGCGGTTGCGCCGACAGGGATAGTCCATGCACGGACTTCTTTCACACCGGCGGTGAAATAGGTCTGCAGGTTAAGCAGGGCGTAACCGGCGCGGATCACGCGGTTCAGGCCCGGTTCTTCGATACCGAGGTCAGCCATAAACTCTTCGCGGTCACCATCCTCCAGCTCAGCGATATCGGATTCGATTGCCGCGCATACCGGCACCACAACTGAACCTTCTTTCTCTGCGATTTCACGCACCTGATCCAGATACGGGTTGTTTTCAAAGCCATCTTCATTGACGTTGGCAATGTACATGGTTGGTTTCAGGGTCAGGAAGCTCAGGTAGCGGATCGCCCCCATTTCTTCTTTATTCAGGTTCAGTGTGCGCAGCATCTGTGCGTTTTCCAGCAGCGGCAGGCATTTTTCCAGTACTTCCAGCTCCAGTTTCGCGTCTTTGTCGCCGCCTTTGGCGCGTTTCTGCACACGGTGGATAGCACGTTCACAGGTGTCGAGGTCAGCCAGCGCCAGTTCGGTATTGATGGTATCAATATCTTCTGCCGGGTTAACACGGCCGGAAACGTGAACAATGTTATCATCGTCAAAGCAGCGGACAACGTGGCCGATAGCTTCTGTTTCACGGATGTTGGTCAGGAACTGGTTACCCAGACCTTCACCTTTGGAGGCGCCTTTCACCAGACCGGCGATATCGACGAATTCCATGGTGGTCGGCAGAATACGCTGTGGTTTTACGATTTCCGCCAGTGCATCCAGACGGGCATCCGGCATCGGCACCACGCCGGTGTTCGGCTCAATTGTACAGAACGGAAAGTTCGCCGCTTCAATACCTGCTTTGGTCAGCGCGTTAAACAGCGTTGATTTCCCGACGTTCGGCAGACCGACGATACCACATTTGAAACCCATAAATTCTTCACCTTAAAAATGACAGCAGACCAAAACGGCCTGCAAGCACGTTAAATAATTGCCGCCGATTATACACGGTTACGGATAAACAGACGATACCTGCGGCTCACTGACCGGCTTTAAATGTATGCAGACGTGAAATGGCTTTTGCCATGCCGTCTTTCATCAGCACATCGGTGCAGCGCACAGCTTCATCGATGGTCTCATCAATCAGTTGTTGTTCGGAGGCGGGGGGCTTGCCCAGTACAAAACCGACAACTTTGCTTTTATCACCCGGATGGCCGATGCCGATACGCAGACGATGAAAGTTCGGGTTGTTACCCAATTTGCTCTGGATATCTTTCAGACCGTTATGACCGCCGTTGCCGCCGCCGAGCTTCATTTTTGCCACGCCGGGCGGGAGATCCAGCTCGTCATGTGCCACCAGAATTTCATCCGGGGCAATCTGGTAAAAACCGGCGAGGGCACCGACTGCTTTGCCGCTCAGGTTCATAAAGGTGGTCGGTACCAGCAGGCGGACATCATTCCCCTGAATATTCAGACGCGCGGTATAACCGTAAAACTTACTTTCTGATTTTAATGACTGATTATAACGGCGGGCCAGTTCATCCACATACCAGGCACCGGCATTGTGGCGGGTTTGGGCGTATTCCGCACCGGGGTTGGCCAGCCCCACAATTAATTTTATCTGACTCACACTTGTATCACTTGTTGTTCAGGCAGGTTTTGACTGCAAAGAGGGCTATTCTACCCGTCACCCGCGCGGAGTACAAAAGAAACGTCCTTCCCGGACGGATGTGACTATTTGTGCAATAATTTAGCGATGAATTATTAAGTTTCGCTTTTTGGCACAATAAGCCAAATAAAAAGTTTTATTTTTGGTCTATGTGATCTCATACGCAACATATACGTATCAATTCGGGCTATAATCTATGTCAAGAAGGAATTCCTACTTTCGTACTTTGAGTTGTTAGCAGACAAAAGAGTGGCGGAGGTCCCTATGAAACGTAAATTATCCTTATTGCTCGGTAACCTGCTGATGGTTGTCGGTATGCTGTTGATGGTCGGCAGTATGGCCTTTACTGTCGGTGTCCTTATTTTTGCACTTCCTTTACCGGATATCTATTCCGAAGCCTCCCTGATGGGGATCTTTATCGGTGCCCTGGTGTGGCTGGGCGGAGCCGGTCTGAGCGGGCGCCGTGAATCCATTGCGGATAAATATTACTGGCTGCGTCATTTCCACAGCCGCTACCGCCGCCGGATGCCGTAAACGAAATATTATCGCTAACGGTTAAAATGCCTGCCAACAAAAAACCCGTTGTCTTCACAACGGGTTTAAGCACGCAATGTGTATACTGATTATGAAATCAGTGTTCGAACATCGCGGAGATAGACTCTTCATTACTGATACGGCGGATGGCTTCTGCCAGCATTCCGGATAAAGTCAGAGAACGGACTTTATTCAGTGCTTTGATTTCCGCTGATAACGGAATGGTGTCACAGACAATCACTTCATCAATCACAGAATCACGGATATTGTTGACCGCGTTGCCGGAGAAGATAGGGTGAGTTGCGTATGCAAACACACGTTTCGCACCACGTTCTTTCAGTGCTTCCGCAGCTTTGCACAGCGTGCCCCCGGTATCGATCATATCGTCAACCAGTACACAGTCACGACCGGCAACATCACCGATGATATGCATCACCTGAGAAACGTTCGCACGCGGGCGGCGTTTGTCGATGATAGCCATATCAGTGTCGTTCAGCAGTTTGGCGATCGCACGGGCGCGGACCACACCACCGATATCCGGAGAAACCACAATCGGGTTGTCCAGATCTTTCTGCAGCATATCTTCCAGCAGGATTGGGCTGCCGAAGACGTTATCAACCGGAACATCGAAGAAGCCCTGAATCTGCTCAGCGTGAAGATCCACTGTCAGCACACGGTCAACACCCACACTTGAGAGGAAGTCAGCGACCACTTTCGCGGTGATTGGCACACGCGTTGAGCGGACGCGGCGATCCTGACGGGCATAGCCGAAATACGGGATAACAGCAGTGATACGACCCGCAGAAGCACGGCGCAGTGCATCAACCATGACAACCAGTTCCATCAGGTTATCGTTAGTTGGCGCACAGGTGGACTGGATGATGAAAACATCACCACCACGCACGTTTTCATTGATTTGAACACTGACTTCACCGTCGCTGAAACGACCGATCGCAGCGTCTCCGAGGTTAGTGTACAGGCGGTTGGCAACACGTTGTGCTAGTTCCGGGATGGCGTTACCAGCAAAAAGCTTCATATCAGGCACGAGAAAAACCTCAGGCATGCGTCCAGAGAGATTGAATTGTGAACCTGAAAGCGTCCGGAGACGGAATCAGGGGCAATTACAGTAGACCAGCGCGGAACTGATGAAGCGGCGAAATGTTGACACCACGTGCCACAAAGCCCTTCACCCACGCCGGCGCGTTAATTAACACCTGTCGGGCGGCTGCCTGGTTTTCGAACTCTCCGAACACACATGCACCCGTACCGGTCAGGCGTGACGGAGTATATTGTAGCAGCCAGGAAAGAAGGCAATCAACCTCACGAAAACGTTTTCTTGCAATCGGTTCACAGTCATTTGCGTACGGAGCCTGTAATAATGCGGCCAGAGAGCGGATCGGCGTGTCGCGAATTAATTGCGGATCTGTGAAGATAAGCGGTGTCGGAACCGAAATTCCGGGGTGTGCAACCAGATACCAGCGTTCCGGCGGAGACGCAGGGTGCAGAATTTCGCCTATTCCTTCAGCAATTGCCGCGTGGCCCCGGACAAATACCGGGACATCCGCACCGAGCATCACACCCAGCTCTGCAAGCGTTTCGTCGGGTAACTGTAACTTCCAGTGATAGTTGAGAGCGATAAGCACTGTGGCAGCATTGGAGGAACCGCCACCGATACCACCGCCCATCGGCAGAATTTTTTTAACGGCAATATCCGCACCGGGTAAATCCGCTGTCAGGTGATGCTCCCGTGCATAAATCTGTAACAGACGGGCGGCGCGGATCACCAGGTTTTGCTCATCCGGTACGCCGGCAAGCGGGGTCAGCAGACGAATTTCACCGTCAGTACGTGGTGTAATTGTGACACTGTCACCATAATCCAGAAACTGAAACAGGGTTTGCAGCGTATGATAGCCGTCCGCGCGGCGGCCTGTGATATATAAAAACAGGTTCAGCTTGGCGGGGGACGGCCAGGTCAGTGATGTCAGTTGAGTGTCCATGAATCCATTTTCAGCTTGATGCGGTTATCACCCTGTTCGATATCCAGGCGGTTCGGCAGTTGCGGGGAGACTTTTTCATCATAGGACTGATAAGTGACTTTCCACTTTTCCATGCCCTGAGCCCAGCTCAGCGCTTTCAGGTGATACTGATTGCTGATGGCATAGGACTGCGCGTCACCCGGCAGGCCGACAATCCACTGACGCAGATTTTCCATCGGGATAGTCATACCGGTCAGCTGGTAAATCATGCTGTCCGGATCATCACTGTAATATTTCTGACCTTTGTTATCGGTCAGCTGGGTCTGGCCGTCTTTGACAATCAGTTCCAGCTCGGTGCTGCCGACCGGGTTGGTGAGCAGCAGTTTGTAGTTGTCCGGGGAATACTGCTGCCAGAAGAAACGGGCATAGGTTTTCTGGGTGGTACCGATGTAGGCAAACGAGCCGCGCGTCTGATAACGCTGTAACTGATTTATTTGTTCTGTCTGTGCTTTCCAGCCGGCAGAGGTGGCGGAAACATCGCCTTTCTCTGTATTGTCGGGCAGGGTACAGGCGGCAAGTATCAGGCTGCACAGGGGCAGAAGCCGGATAAAGCGCGGTAATTGAATAGAGGCCACGTTGTAATTTCCTTTAACAACTTATAAAAGCAATAACAGTATTGTGCCTGTTTCAGTGGCTGTTTCCTACCTCTCTTACGCTGATTTACGCAATTATCCGCCCGGCTGACACGGCCTGTTGCGCACCGCATTACGTGCTTATTATCACTGTTTCCCGTTTAACGCTTTAATTGCGCGGGATCGGCTGCTAAAATGCATGCAGTTATCCTTAGTAAGGGTGTTGATTTCCGGTATACTTAACCGGTATTTTACACACTTACCCCGGTCTGTATTGCAGGATATGACTCTATTAGCTCTCGGCATTAACCATAAAACCGCACCTGTTGCCTTACGTGAGAAAGTGACTTTCTCACCGGACAGCATGGAAGCGGCATTAACCAATCTGCTCGAACAACCGTCCGTGAGCGGCGGCGTTGTGCTGTCTACCTGCAACCGGACAGAAATCTATCTCAGTGTGGATGAACAGAATAATCAGCGCGATCAGCTGATTGACTGGCTGTGCCGCTATCACAACATCAACCCGCAGGAACTGATGTCCAGCCTTTACTGGCATCAGGATAATGAAGCTGTCAGTCATCTGATGCGGGTGGCCAGCGGGCTGGATTCCCTGGTACTCGGCGAGCCGCAGATCCTGGGGCAGGTCAAAAAAGCCTTTGCTCAGTCACAGACATACCGTTCACTTTCCCGTGAACTGGAACGCCTGTTCCAGAAATCTTTCTCTGTCGCCAAACGGGTGCGTACTGAAACCGATATCGGTGCCAATGCGGTATCGGTGGCGTTTGCCGCCTGTACCCTGGCGCGTCAGATTTTCGAATCCTTATCCAGACTGAATATCCTGCTGGTCGGGGCGGGGGAAACCATCGAGCTGGTGGCCCGTCACCTGAACGAGCACGGCGTAAAACACATGATGATCGCCAACCGTACCCGCGAGCGGGCCCGCGTGCTGGCGCAGGAAGTCAATGCAGAGGTGATCACACTGCCGGAAATCGACAGCCGGCTGGCGGAAGCGGATATTGTTATCAGCTCCACGGCCAGCCCGTTGCCGATTATCGGTAAAGGTATGGTGGAACGCGCCCTGAAAGCGCGCCGTAACCGCCCGATGCTGCTGGTGGATATTGCGGTTCCCCGTGATATCGAAGCCGATGTGGAAAAACTCAGTAACGTTTATCTCTACACTGTGGATGATCTTGAGGCGATTATTGAGCACAATCTGGCGCAGCGCCAGGTGGCGGCACAACAGGCGGAATCCATTGTGGTGCAGGAAAGCGGGCACTTTATGGAATGGCTGCGCGCCCAGAGCGCGGTCAATACGATCCGCGAATACCGCGAACAGGCTGAAGAGATCCGCGCCGCCATGGCCGCAAAAGCCGTGGCACTGATTCAGCAGGGGCATGACCCGGAAGAGGTTATCAACCAGATGTCACAGCAGCTGACCAACCGCCTGATCCACGCACCAACCAAATCACTTCAGCAGGCCGCCGGTGACGGTGATACCGGTCGTCTGACTCTGTTACGCGACAGCCTTGGGCTGGAGCATCATTAACTTCCTCTATATATTTTTTAAGGTAGCAGACTACGAATGAAGCCTTCTATTGTCGCAAAACTGGAAGCATTGAAAGAACGTTATGAAGAAATTCAGGCGCACCTAGCGGACGCCGATGTTATCGCTGATCAGAATAAATTCCGTGCCTTGTCGAAAGAATATGCGCAGCTGACTGACGTTGCGAAATGTTTTGAAGCCTGGCAGACCATTCAGGATGATATCGACACCGCCCAAATGCTTCTTGATGATCCTGAAATGAAGGAAATGGCACAGGAAGAGCTGAAAGACGCAAAACTGCGGAATGAAACCTTAGAACAGGAATTACAGGTCTTATTACTGCCGAAAGATCCGGATGATGAACGCAACTGCTTCCTGGAAGTCCGTGCGGGCACCGGCGGCGATGAAGCGGCGCTGTTTGCCGGTGATCTGTTCCGTATGTACAGCCGTTATGCGGAATCACGCCGCTGGCGGATTGAGATCATGAACAGTAACGACGGCGAGCACGGCGGATATAAAGAGATTATTTTCAGAGTCACTGGTGAAAATGCCTACGGTAACCTGAAATTTGAATCCGGCGGCCACCGCGTGCAGCGTGTGCCGGAAACCGAATCCCAGGGCCGTATTCACACTTCAGCCTGTACTGTCGCGGTGCTGGCGGAAGTCCCGGAAGCGGAACTGCCGGATATCAACCCGGCGGATCTGCGCATTGATACCTTCCGTTCATCCGGGGCCGGTGGTCAGCACGTTAACACCACGGATTCCGCTATCCGTATCACTCATATTCCGACCGGGATTGTGGTGGAGTGCCAGGACGAGCGTTCGCAGCACAAAAACAAAGCCAAAGCACTCTCGGTGCTGGCCGCACGAATCAAAGCGGCGGAAGAGTCCCGCCGTCATGAGGCGGAAGCCTCTGAGCGCCGCAACCTGCTGGGTTCCGGTGACCGTTCGGATCGGATCCGCACCTATAACTTCCCGCAGGGACGGGTGACGGATCACCGTATCAACCTGACTCTGTACCGTCTGGATGAGGTCATGGAAGGTAAGCTGGATGCACTGATCCAGCCGCTGGTGAACGAATATCAGGCAGATCAGCTCGCCGCGCTGTCTGAGCAGGACTGATGACGTTCCGGACCTGGCTGGCAGAGGCTGTCAGCCGTTTAAGTCACAGCGACAGCCCGAAACGGGATGCGGAAATCCTGCTGACGTTTGTCACCGGCCGAACCCGCAGCTACATTATTGCTTTTGATGAAACCCCGCTCAGCGGGGATGAACAGCAGCGTCTTGAGGCGCTGCTTGTCCGCCGGGAGCAGGGCGAGCCGGTGGCGTATATCACCGGTGTGCGCGAGTTTTGGTCACTGCCGCTGGAAGTGTCTCCCGCCACACTTATTCCGCGTCCTGATACCGAATGTCTGGTGGAGGCAGCGCTGGAATTGTTACCGGCAGCATCCTGCGATATTCTGGATCTCGGTACCGGCACCGGCGCGATTGCGCTGGCACTGGCCTCTGAACGGCCGGATTGCCATGTGACCGGGGCGGATATCCAGCCGGATGCGGTGGCGCTGGCACAGCGCAATGCCGCCCGTCTGGGGCTGACGAATACAACCTTTAAAGAAAGTCGCTGGTTTGCTTCACTGCCGATTCATCAATTTGCTATGATAGTGAGTAACCCGCCATATATTGATGAGAATGATGAGCATCTGGTGCAGGGGGATGTCCGTTTCGAGCCGCGCAGTGCGCTGGTCGCCCCGCAGAACGGCCTGGCCGATCTGGCGGAAATCGCTGCGCAGTCCGCTCATTATCTGACACTTGGCGGGTGGCTGATTGTGGAACATGGCTGGCGGCAGGGAGACGCTGTCCGCGAACTGTTCCGGGAAAACGGATTTTACCGGGTGGAAACCCGCCGCGATTATGGCGGAAATGATCGGGTTACTTTAGGTCAACGGGAAGAGAAATGAAAAGCATTGCCGATTTTGAATTCAATGGTGCGCCGTTACTGAGCGGCATTATGTTAGTGTTAAAAACTGTCCGTCCGGATTTTGACCGGGAAAAGGCAGAAGCACACATCAATGAACTTATCCGTCAGACCCGTAAACGCCTCCCGCCGTATTCCGACGAACATACCTGTTTACAGACCCTGATCACACTCTTTTACCACAAATGGCAGTTCAGCGGCGCCAGCGGCGTTTATTCGCTGTCTGACACGCTGTGGCTGGATAATGTGCTGCGTACTCAGCGCGGCTCGCCGGTATCACTCGGCATCCTGTTTCTGCATATTGCACAGGCTATCGGTTTGCCGGTTGTGCCGGTGGTTTTCCCGACCCAGCTGATTCTGCGGGCGGATCTCGATGACGAAACCCTGTTTATTAACCCGATTAACGGCGATCTGCTGGATCAGCACACACTGGATGTCTGGATTAAAGGTACGGTCAGCCCGGCGCATCATCTGACCGGGGATGATCTCGAAGAAGCCGAAAACAGCCATGTGGTGCGCAAATACCTCGACAGTATTAAAGTCGCGCTGATGGAAGAGAAAAAAATGGAGCAGGCACTGAAAGTCAGCGAAACCATTTTATTATTTGATCCGGATGACCCGTATGAAATCCGTGATCGCGGGCTGATTTATGCCCAGCTGGACTGCAGCCATATTGCAGTTTCCGATCTGAATTATTTTATTGAGCAATGTCCGCAGGATCCGGTATCTGAAATGATAAAAATGCAGATCCACACTTACGAACAGCAGCATATCGTTCTGCACTGATAAACGGATATCGTTTTACATATTTTCATAAACGCAATTTAATTGCCTCTGCCAAAAGGTTATACCATGCAACAGAAAGTCGTATCTATCGGGGATATTCGTGTCGGCAACGCGCTGCCGTTTGTTCTGTTCGGCGGCATGAACGTCCTTGAATCCCGCGATCTGGCGATGAAAATCTGCGAACATTACGTGACTGTCACGCAGAAGCTGAATATTCCGTACGTCTTCAAAGCCTCTTTTGACAAGGCAAACCGCTCTTCCATCAATTCTTACCGTGGTCCGGGCCTTGAGGAAGGGATGAAGATTTTTGAAGAGCTGAAAAAAACCTTCGGTGTGAAAATTATTACCGACGTTCACGAATCCTGGCAGGCACAGCCGGTGGCGGACGTGGTGGACGTGATCCAGTTACCGGCCTTCCTGGCGCGTCAGACTGACCTGGTGGAAGCCATGGCGAAAACCGGCGCGGTCATTAACATCAAAAAACCGCAGTTTATCAGCCCGGGGCAGGTTGGTAATATCGCGGAAAAATTCCGTGAAGGCGGCAATGACCAGATCATTTTATGTGATCGCGGTGCAAACTTCGGTTATGACAACCTGGTTGTGGATATGCTGGGCTTTAAAGTGATGGAAAAAGCCTCCGGCGGTTGCCCGGTGATTTTCGATGTCACACACTCCCTGCAATGCCGTGACCCGTTTGGTGCCGCATCCGGCGGCCGCCGTGGTCAGGTGGCTGAACTGGCCCGCGCCGGGATGGCAGTCGGCCTGGCCGGTCTGTTCCTGGAAGCACATCCGGACCCGGATAATGCCCGTTGTGATGGTCCTTCCGCGCTGCCGCTGGCAAAACTGGAGCCGTTCCTGCAGCAGGTTAAAGCTATCGACGATCTGGTGAAAAGCTTCCCTGAGCTGGATACCGAATAATTTCCGATGCAGCTTCACACAGTCGTTAACATGTTCGGCGCTGATCTTCAGCGCCGTTATGGCGAAAAAATCCATAAAATCACCCTCCACGGCGGCTTCAGCTGCCCTAACCGCGACGGCACCCTCGGGCGCGGCGGTTGTACCTTCTGTAATGTGGCTTCTTTTGCGGATGAAAATGCACAGTATGATTCCATTGAGGATCAACTGAGCCAGCAGTCCGGAAAAATCACCCGCGCCAAACGTTATCTTGCTTATTTCCAGGCCTATACCAGCACCTACGCGGAAGTTGAACTGCTGCGAGAGATGTATGAATCCGCACTGACACAGGCTGATGTGGTGGGATTGTGTGTCGGTACGCGGCCGGACTGTGTGCCGGAGGCGGTGCTGGAGCTGCTGCAAAGCTATCAGCAGCAGGGCTATGAGGTATGGCTGGAACTGGGATTACAGACCGCCCATGATAAAACCCTGAAACGTATCAACCGCGGTCATGATTTTGCCTGTTATCAGGCCACCACCCGGGCCGCCCGTGAACGCGGGCTGAAAGTGTGTTGTCATCTGATCACCGGTCTGCCGGGAGAAACCGCAGCCGATAATCTCATCACACTTGAGCGTGTGCTGGAGACCGGCGTTGAAGGTATCAAACTGCATCCGCTGCATATTGTGGAAGGCAGCACCATGGCAAAAGCCTGGCGGGCGGGGCGCTTACCCACCATTTCCCTCGAAGAGTATGTCGCCACCGCCGGGGAGATGATCCGCCACACACCGCCGGACGTTATTTATCACCGCATCTGCGCCAGCGCACGGCGTCCGACCTTACTGGCACCGGACTGGTGCAGCAACCGCTGGCTCGGCATGAACGGCCTGTGGCAGTATCTGCTGGCAAACGGCGGCCAGGGCAGCGCAATCTGAGCGTGAATTACAGCCAGCGCCGTGTCTGCTGGCAATAGGCCGCCCAGTCCTGTTTAAATTTTCCGGCAAGGAATTTTTCTTCCTGCGGGATGCTGAACAGATCGGTGATCAGCCAGAAAATAAGGCCGCCGATGAGAAAATAGTAAGAGTGGGTCAGCAGAGCAAAGCCGATACAGGCAGTGGTCAGCGCGAGGTAGACCGGATTGCGTGACAGACGGAACGGTCCGCCGGTGATGAGATGGGTCGCTTCGCCGAGCGGGTTCGGCGTGGTGTTATGGCGGCGGAAATACACCAGTGATGCACCAATCCAGCCGAGACTTTCCAGCCCGATCAATATGGCTAAAATGCCGCTCCAGCCGCTGAACTGAATCACCAGTGCATCTTTGGCATACAGCCAGATGGCTGCAACGGCGTTGATAATCAGCCAGTTAAGAAAGGGAAGACGGAATACGGCCATGATTTTTCTCCGGTAACAGATAAAGAAACGGCGGACATTACGCCCGCCGCTCTGTTCATTATAGCCTGATTACAGAGGTTATCATGCCTCTGATGTCACACCATCCATCAGCCCCAGTTCAATCAGTGCCTTACTGACCGACGGGTAAAAGCTGATTTTATTCTCAACCGGGACAATCCGTGCCCGCGCCAGGGTTTTCAGCGGCTGGAACGGAATATCGGTGACCACGATGTGTGTATCCACACCAGCTTCGTCAATAAAACGGCGGAAGGCTTTTAATCCACCCGCATCAAGTACCGGCACCGCATCCCACTGCATTACAATGGTGTGATATCCCGAACTTTTGACTTTCAGATCATCAAAAATCCGCTCGGCAGCGGCAAAGAACAGCGGGCCGTTAACCCGGACAACCAGAAGCCCTTTGTCGTGATCGGTATAGGAAGACTCACTCAGGCGCGTCATATTGGCGATACGGCGCATAAACAGCAGTGAGGCCAGCACAATCCCGACACTGATAGCAATGACCATATCAAACAGCACAGTGAGGCTCAGGCACAGCAGCAGCACGATAATATCGTCTTTCGGCGCGCGGCGGATAAGTTCAATGACTTTAGCCGCTTCACTCATATTCCATGCCACCATCAGCAGCAGAGCGGACATCGCGGCCAGCGGCAGATAAGAAAGCAGCGGCGCCAGGATCAGCAGAGTCAGCAGCACCAGCAGAGAGTGAATAATAGCAGAGACCGGCGATGTGGCACCGGCACGCACGTTAGCCGCCGAACGGGCGATAGCAGCAGTGGCGGTAATGCCGCCGAAGAACGGTGCGGTGATATTACCCAGTCCCTGACCCAGTAATTCGCCGTTGGAGTTATGTTTTTTGCCGGTCATACCGTCAAGCACCACCGCACAGAGCAGCGATTCAATCGCGCCCAGCATTGCCATCGAAAACGCTGCCGGCATCAGGGCGGTAATGGTGGCCCAGCTGAACACAAATTCTTTGCCGTCCGGGGTCGGTAAATTCCACGGCAGGATAAACTGCGGCAGAATCGGCGGGATCCCCGCACCCTGTGTACCGTCCGCCAGGGTATAACTGAAACGGGAGCCGATGGTGGCCGCTTCCATGCCGAACAGGGACAGCACCAGCATCACCAGCATCCCGGCAATTACAGCGGGAAGGTGTCCCGGCAGACGAAGTTTCAGTTTCGGCCAGTAGATCAGCACCAGCAGTGTGGTTACGCCAATCAGGGTATCCGACAGATTGATGGTCGGCATGGCTCTGACAAGGGCAATAACCTTATCAACATAGTTTTCCGGTACATGCGCCATGGTCAGACCGAAAAAGTCTTTCACCTGCATGGTGGCGATGGTGATCGCAATCCCTGAGGTGAAGCCGAGCACCACGGAAATCGGAATATATTCAATGAGTTTACCGAAACGCGCCAGACCCATTGCCAGCAGGATAATCCCGGACATCAGAGTGGCTATCAGTAGCCCGCCTAACCCGAACTGCTGGGATACGGGGTAGAGGATCACCACAAACGCGGCGGTCGGCCCGGAGACACTGAAACGGGAGCCGCCGGTCACCGCAATCACAATACCGGCGATAGCGGCCGTATACAGGCCATATTGCGGTGCCACACCACTGCCGATAGCCAATGCCATGGCCAGTGGGATAGCAATAATCCCGACGGTGATACCTGCAATGGTATCTTTTATCAGACGGGAAACGGAGTAAGGCTGTTTCCAGCACGAGTCAATTAATGCAGTAAAAAGAGATAATCCTTTAAATGTTGAAATTTTCATTTCCGGACAACTGTCACCTCTGAGTCATATGAAAAAAATAGGGAGACGCCAACGCGCATTAGTCTACGCAAAACAGGGAGAGATTTAGCTGAGATACATCAAATGACGCTGTATACAATAGCGGATATTAAAATAAAATCAAAAATATGAAGAAGTTAAGGTGTAATAAAACAGGATATTCTGCCGCCGGACCGGATAGCAGCATAAAAAAGAAAAAGCAGAAACGAAAAAAAGCCTGCTGATTGCTCAGCAGGCTCTTCTCTTAAGATGGCGGTGAGAGAGGGATTCGAACCCTCGATGCACTTTCGCGCATACACACTTTCCAGGCGTGCTCCTTCAGCCACTCGGACATCTCACCGGGGTACTGTTCGTTGCGTTGATATCTCGCTGCAACGGGGCGCTACTATAGGGGAAGCGACGTAACCCGTCAATACACGCCATGAAAAAAAATGTGTTTTTTCGTTTGTTTAACCAAAAAAACAGCATATTGGTGATTAACATAGCAAATCCGCTGAAAACAGCGTACCGGCTGCCTGAAAAATAACCGCTGATTTTTTTCCGGCGGAAAATCATCTGCCGGAAAAATATGCAGGTCAGTTAACAATAACAACATTTTAACGATACGAAAATCTGTCCGGGGCTTGAATTCTTTGCGTAATCCTATCAGGCTGGTAAAAAAACAGAGGAGCGCCGCATGAATATTATTTTCTACCATCCTTTTTTTGATTCTGAGCTGTGGATCAACGGCATGAAAAAACACCTGCCGCAGGCGGATATCCGCAAATGGGTTCCGGGTGATAACCAGCCGGCGGATTATGCCCTGGTGTGGTTACCGCCGCGTGAGTGTCTGGCCGGGCGGACCACCATGAAAGGGGTCTTTGCGCTGGGTGCCGGGGTGGATGCCATTCTGAAACAGGAACAGGCAAACCCGGGCACACTGCCTGCCGGGGTGCCGGTGATCCGCCTTGAAGATACCGGGATGGGGGCGCAGATGCAGGAGTACGCGGTTGCCAAGGCGCTGTGGTACTTCCGCAAGATGGATATTTATAAACGCCAGCAGGAGCAGCGTATCTGGAAAGCACAGCCTGCTTTCACATTTGATGAATTCGAAATCGGTGTGCTGGGAACCGGAGTTCTCGGCCGTTCCGTGGCGGAAAAGCTGGCAGAATTCGGATTTAAAGTCCATGGCTGGAGCCGGACACCAAAACAGATCCCCGGCGTGACCAGTTTCCACGGCAACGATCAACTGGATGAATTCTTAAGCCACAGCCGCCTGCTGATCAATCTGCTGCCGGACACACCGCAGACCAGAGGGATCCTCAACCAGTCACTGTTCAGTAAGCTGCCGCAGAGTTCTTACCTGATTAACCTGGCGCGCGGTTCGCATCTGGTGGATAACGATTTACTGGAAGCCATTGATGACGGACAGATTGCCGGTGCCAGCCTGGATGTGTTCGCCACCGAACCGCTGCCGGAAATGCACCCGTTCTGGACCCACCCGCGGGTGGATGTCACGCCGCACATTGCTGCATTTACCATTCCGTCAGAGGCAATGAAAGCCATCGTTGCTAATATTGAGCGGATTGAGCGGGGCGAAGCACCGCAGGGCGTGGTGAATATGGAGCTGGGGTATTAATTCTTTACAGCAATAAGGACAATCCGGACAATAGCGGCAACTCAGTTAATAAGGATTTGAAGTATGAATGAATTTTCACTGGTCTGCCGCCTGCTCGGAACCCTGTTTAACCGCGCTCCGGCTGATCCTGTGCTGGCACCGGTTCTGACGATGATTAAGCAGGGGCAGCTGAAAGCCCACTGGCCGCTGGAGCAGGATGCACTGCTGACACGGCTGGCTGAGCATTGCGACAGTGCGGAACTGGCAGCGGATTATCAGCAGTTGTTTGCTGACGGGGCGGTGGCTCAGCTCCGGTCGGACTATACCGGTGAACCGGAAAGTGAAGTCCGTCAGTTTCTCAGTGAACGCGGTATGCCGCTGACTGATGCGGTAACAGACAGTTTCGGATCTTTGCTGCTGGGGGCATCCTGGCTGGAAGATCAGGCACAGGAAGATGAAGTCAGTGCGCAGACGGCGCTGTTTGCGGACTATCTGCTGCCGTGGAGTGATGCATTTCTCGGGAAAGTTGAGTCACATGCACAGCACGGCTTTTACCGCACCCTGGCTATTCTGACCCGTGAAGCACTGTCCGCGCTGTATGAAGAGCTGACAGAAGACGCAGAAGAAGACGAAAACGATGATTAATGTGTGACGTTGTCACATATTATTTTTCAGGCCCGGTCAGATGACCGGGCTTTTTGTATCCGGCTCAGAACAGCCCGAGGAACCAGCCTGCCGCCAGGGTGATAAAGCTGAACAGCCAGATCCAGAAGAAGGAGTAGCGCAGATGCCGCCCCATATCCACCCCGGCAATCCCCACCGCCAGCCACACAGCCGGTGAGAACGGGCTGACAAAGGTTCCGGCGTTATTACCGATAGCCATGGCATACACCACATCAGCAGGCGGAATACCGGCGGATGCCACCACATCACGGACAATCGGCAGCAGGGCAAAGTAATAGGCATCGGTACTGGTAAAGATATCCAGCGGCACACCAATCATCCCGATAATAATATGAAACTGTTCCGCCATATGTCCCGGAATAATCAGCAGCAGATCCTTTGCCACGGACTCCAGCATCCCGCCTTTATCCATAATCCCCAGGAATACCCCGGCGGAAAGGATAATTGCTGCCATAGATAACGCCTGCGGGGCATGATGGTTAATCACGGCTACCTGGTCTTTTGGTTTCGGGTAATTGACAATGAGAGCGGCGGAGAGCGCCAGCATAAAGATATACGGTGCCGCGAGCCACCCCAGTGCCAGACTGAGGATAGCCAGCAGGATCAGCGAGATATTAATCAGAAAGCGCTGTGGTTTTTCCGTACCGTGTTCTTTATCCGCCTCATCATACAATTCAAGAAGCGAATCCTGCTCATACGGCGTGGTGCCGTATTGTGCCGCCCGGGCGATCCGGCGTTTTTCCCGCAGACCAAACAGCGCGGCAACCAGCACCGATGCGGTAATACCGATGATTTGTACCGGGATCAGCGGCTGCCACAGCACTGAAGCGGAAATACCGGTCACAGCAGAGGCGCGGCCGAGCGGTCCGCCCCACGGCACCATATTCATTACCCCCATACTCATACACATCAGCAGCAACATCAGATACGGGCTCATACCCAGCCGCCGGTAGATAGGTAAAAACGCCGGGATAATAATCAGAAACGTTGCCGCACCGGAACCGTCGAGATGCACAACGGCTGCCACCAGCGCAGTAACCATCGCCACAATGACCACATTTCCCCGGGTCAGCCCGATCATCAGGCGGATAAACGGATTGAAGATGTGCAGATCTTTCATAATGCTGAAAAACAGAATGGCAAACAGGAACATCACTGCGACACTGGCCACTTTTTTGATGCCGTAATCAAAAAATTCAGTGATTTCAGGCAGGGAATAGCCGGCCAGCAGGGCGCCGAGCAGGGGAATAACAGACATGGCAATTACAGGGCTGGTTTTTCCTGTCATCAGCAGAACGACAATAGAAATGATGATCAGCAGCCCAATCAGTGTCAGCATCAGATGATCCTTATCCGGAATAGTTATTTTCTGATGTTACTGAAAGAGATTAGATGAGTGTTAAAAATGTTTATGAATTGTGAAATATATCATCAAAAAAGAATCCTGCAGATTCAGAAAAAAGCGCTCAATCACAAATTAATTTTATCTGTAACAGCAGAAAAATCAGTGTTTCACTCTGTTTTACAGGAAGCGTACTGCAGATGCGTCAGAATGGGATAACCTGGTATCTTTTCGTATGCATTGAATTTTCGTCATATTCTTCTGCAAAACAGGAAGGTGATACCGTTCCCAGCGGGATAGTTAAGGAACGGTATCATAATTTAGTGAATTAATAATTTACTATCACAATTAAAATTTTTAATCGAAATTATTCGGTTAACGGGATAACGATCCGGCCAGGCCGAATTTCAATGCCCTTGGCAAACTTCTTCGCAGCCGCTTCGGCTGTATTATCGCCATTCAGAACATACACCGGGGTGATATTGAAAAAGGTGCTCAGTGTATGATTGAGATAAGGGATCAGCGCGGAAATCAGGGTATCCCATTTGTCCGGATCCAGCGTGTAATTGGTAATTTCAACATCCCGCATATAGATTGACCCGCTGGTGGCATCGAAATACGGTGCGGCGCTGAGAGACATTGAAATAGTGAAATCCCGTGAACCGAACAGCGAAACCAGCTTCAGCGAGCCGATTGCCGTCAGTTTTACTTTGCCGGGCTCTTCACGGCCAATCTCGGTGAGCAGTTTTTCCAGGGTAAAATCCGCATCTGCCACACCATCCATACCAATCTGTTTATTCAGATGGATATTCTCTGCCACCGCACTGTTAATGGTCTCTTCACTGACACTGATTTCGGTTAATTTATCGCAGCCGGTTAAAACTGTTGCTGCGACCAGTGCCGCGGTAAAAAGGAATAATCTCATCGGTATCTCCTGTTGTATACCACCCGATACTAACCTGTGCTGCGGCAAATCCCAAATATCCGGATCAATTTAATACGGCAGGGCTTATCTTCTTCGGGTTAAACTGGCGGTAAAGTGCTATCAGTGTAATCAGCCCGATTGTACCGAGTAAAAACCAGGGAAGTTCAGGTAATTGCATTTCTTTACCCAGATCATACAGCCAGCCGCCGCCGGTATAACCGATGGCACCGCCGAATGCCAGCCCCAGGCGGCTGAAGCCCATGTAACTGCCGCGTGCGCGCGGATCCGCCAGTGACGCGCTGAGGGTTTCCCGTGCCGGTTCGGCAATCACCGAACCTAAATAGAACAAACAGATAATCGCGAATAATACATGCAGTGAATGAGTCAGTGCGACCGGGAACATACTCAGGCTCATCAGGAATAAACCGGCCATCAGACGGGTTTCCAGCCGGAAGTGTTTTTCACTCCAGCGGGCCAGCGGATAGAGCAGAGTCAGTGATAATGCAGCCTCAATGGCATACATCCATTTCACCGCCGCCGGTGTGCCCGCCAGTTCGTTGACGATGATCGGGAACATCAGCATCACCTGCACGGAGAGAATGAAATAACCGGTCAGTGTCAGCACATAGCGGGAGAACCGTTTGTCACTCAGTACGCGGGTCAGCCCCTCTTTGACCGGGGTGCGGGTGGTGGAAATGCGGTAAGCGGGCAGCAGCCAGGCATTACACAGGGCGGTGATAATAAAGATTGCCGCGCCCACCCAGCAGACCAGATGAAAGTCATAGATAAGCAGCCAGCTGCCGAGCAGTGCCCCGAGTACCGCCCCGGCGCTGTCCTGCATCAGCAGCAGGGAATAGAAACGGCCGCGTTCATACGGGCGGGTCAGTTTGATTACCAGCGCAGTGCGCGGCGGGTCAAACAGCGTGCCGCCGATAGCCGAGAGAATACAGGAGAGCCAGAGGATCCACGGCTCATCCGCCATGGCCATCAGGGCAAAACCGCCTGCACGGAGAAACATACCGATGACGATCATCGGCTTGGCACCGAAGCGGTCAGCAATCGCACCGCCGAATATTCCCAGCCCCTGCTGGACAAGCTGGCGCAGCCCCAGAGCAAACCCGACCACAATCCCCGCCCAGCCGAGTTGTTCAACAAAACGGATGGAGATCAGCGGGAAGACCACAAAGAAGCCGAGAACAACCAGCAGGTTATCCACCAGCAACCAGTACTTACCCAGCGTCCGGGCTTGTCTGACAAGTGACATTCAGCACCACATTAAATATTGAAAGGAATAGAAAAAAGGGAGATGATTACGCCTTCTATTCTCTGCTTATTCAGCGTCTGATAACAGAGAATTCAGGATGATATTTTTTTTATCGACGGAACGTGGTTAAGCACACCCTGACTACGGCCTTCTGAGAGAGGAATTATGTTGTTCGGCTACCGCGCGAATACGCCGCAGCTGCGTTTTAACACGGACAGAATGGTGGTCCGGCTGGCGCACGAGCGGGACGCGTACCGCATCAGTGAATATTACTGTGAAAACGAAGCATTTCTGAAACCCTGGGAGCCTCTCCGCGACCGCAGCCACTATCATCCTTCCGGCTGGTCATCCCGCTTACAGCTGATGACGGATATGCACCGTCAGGGCACCGCTTTCCATTTTCTGCTGCTGGATCAGGCTGAAAATGAGGTGATGGGGGTGGCGAACTACAGTAATGTCATCCGCGGCGTGTTTTACGCCTGTTTTCTCGGCTATTCACTGGGAGAAAAATGGCAGGGGCAGCATTATATGCAGGAAGCCCTGGAGCCGACACTGCGCTATATGCAGCGTCAGCAGGGCATGCACCGCATTATGGCAAACTATATGCCGCATAATCAGCGCAGCGGACAACTCCTTGCCCGGCTCGGGTTTGAAAAAGAGGGCTACGCAAAAGATTATCTGATGATTAACGGCCGGTGGCGTGACCATGTTCTGACCGCACTGACCACCCCGGACTGGGTTAAGCCACGATAACGGCGGGTTTTTCTGTTCCGCCCGCGTTATCGTGATACTATTTCCGCCTTTGTTATCTGACCAGCACACTCAGCATGAATTTATTGAAATCTCTCGCCGCCGTCAGCTCGATGACGATGTTCTCGCGTGTACTCGGCTTTATCCGTGATGCCATTATCGCCCGGATTTTCGGGGCATCGATGGCTGCCGATGCCTTCTTTGTCGCCTTTAAACTGCCGAATCTGCTGCGGCGTATTTTTGCCGAAGGGGCATTTTCCCAGGCCTTTGTGCCGATTTTATCGGAATATAAAACTCAGCAGGGCGAGGAAGCGACCCGCACCTTTATCGCTTATGTTTCCGGGATGCTGACACTGATTCTGGCGGTGGTCACCGTGCTCGGAATGCTGGCCGCACCGTGGATTATCTATGTCACCGCACCGGGTTTTACCGATGACCCGGATAAATTTACGCTGACCGCCAATCTGCTGAAAGTCACCTTTCCGTATATCTTTCTGATCTCCATCGCTTCACTGGCGGGGGGGATCCTCAATACCTGGAACCGTTTTTCCGTCCCTGCATTTGCACCGACCCTGCTGAATGTCAGTATGATCGGTTTTGCACTGTTTGCCGCCCCGTATTTTGATCCGCCGATTATGGCGCT
Source organism: Morganella morganii (assembly GCF_019243775.1). Taxonomy (NCBI): domain Bacteria; kingdom Pseudomonadati; phylum Pseudomonadota; class Gammaproteobacteria; order Enterobacterales; family Morganellaceae; genus Morganella; species Morganella morganii. The sequence continues at coordinate 2,008,042 of NZ_CP069157.1, read as the reverse complement.
GGCGTGGGCTGTGCTGGCAGGGGGGGTATTACAGATTGCCTATCAGCTGCCGCACCTGAAAAAAATCGGCATGCTGGTGCTGCCGAGAGTTTCTTTCCGTAACAGCGGGGTCTGGCGGGTAATGAAACTGATGGGGCCGGCGATCCTCGGGGTATCGGTCAGCCAGATTTCACTGATTATCAACACCATTTTTGCCTCATTCCTGGTGTCCGGCTCGGTCTCCTGGATGTATTACGCTGACCGTCTGATGGAACTGCCGTCCGGTGTGCTCGGGGTGGCACTGGGGACGATTCTGCTGCCGTCGCTGGCAAAAAGCTTCTCCAAAGGGGATACCACCGAATACCGCAAACTGATGGACTGGGGATTGCGTCTCTGTTTCCTGCTGGCTCTGCCGTGTGCGGTGGCGCTCGCGATTCTGGCGGAAGCACTGACGGTCAGCCTGTTCCAGTACAAAAATTTCACCGCCTTTGATGCCCTGATGACACAACAGGCACTGATTGCCTACTGCGTCGGTCTGATGGGGATGATTGTGATTAAAGTACTGGCACCGGGATTCTATTCCCGCCAGAACATCAAAACACCGGTGAAAATCGCGATTGCCACGCTGATCCTGACACAGCTGATGAACCTGGCCTTTATCGGGCCGTTTAAACATGCCGGTCTGGCGCTGTCGATTGGTATTGCGGCCTGTTTCAACGCCTCACTGCTGTACTGGCAACTGCGCAAACAGAATATCTTCACACCGCTGCCGGGCTGGGGAAAATTTTTCCTCAAACTGGTGATCGCAATGCTGTTTATGGCCGCGGTACTGGTGGGTATGATGTATCTGATGCCGGAATGGTCACAGGGCAATATGCTGATGCGTATGCTGCGCCTGATGGGTGTGGTGATTGCCGGTGCCGGTGCCTATTTTGCCGCACTGTATGCGCTTGGTTTCCGCCTGCGGGACTTTGCACAGCGCAGCTTATAAACTGTTTTTATCTTATTCTGACGGGGCTGATAACAAGCCCTGCGGAATCGCGGATGCCGGAGCGTTTGTATGCTGCACCAACACACTGTTTCTGATGCTGAACTGAACCTGGATAACGGCGGGTATACGTCAATTGATGCGTTTATCACGCCGCCGTATACCCGGCAGGTTATCAGTGCCTATAACAATCAGCTCTCTGAATATCCGGCTGCACTGCGTCACTGTACGTCATTACAGGTACTGAATCTCTCCTGTAATCAGCTGGCTTATATTCCGCCGGATATTGCACAGCTGACTGCCTGTGAAATGCTGGATCTGGGACATAATTGTATCGCGGATGTTCCGCCGGAAATAGGTGAATTACATCAGCTGCAATATCTTTATCTCAGTGAAAACGGATACAGCAGCTTACCGTCGTCATTTTCCGGACTGAAAAATCTGCGTTATTTTAATGCAACGGATAATCAACTGACAGCAATACCGGCATGGTTTTCTGAAATGGAAAAAATGGAAGAAATCCGTCTTTATAATAACCGGATAACGGAACTGTCTTCTGCTGTCAGCGGGTTGAAAAATACCCGCGAAATGCATCTGATGAATAATAAAATAACCGCTGTTCCGGATGAGATTGCAGCTGTGGCAGCGCTGGAAATTCTTGATCTGAATAATAACCGGGTGGCGTTTATTTCGCCGGAAATAAGCCGGTTACAACAACTCAATACACTGAATCTGCGTTTCAATGCCCTGAAAGCCCTGCCGGAAAACACCGGTGAATTATCATCCCTGTTATATCTGGATTTACGTGCGAATCAGCTGAGTACACTGCCGGACAGCCTGGCAGCATTAACACAGCTGCGCAAACTGGACCTGCGCTGGAATAATTTCTCCGTCATTCCACCGGTGGCAGAAAAATTACAGGCAGCAGGGTGCCGGGTATTGCTGTAAGAGACTCAGAAGGCAATAAAAAAGGAACCATAAGGTTCCTTTTTTGCAGAAATAATCGCCGGTAATGCCGGGATTACATCTTCTCGACAGTACCGATACCCAGAGTATCCAGACCGGCTTTCAGGGTTTTCTGTGTCAGCAGCGCCAGTTTCAGACGGCTCTGGCGCAGTTCTTCGCTTTCCGCTGCCAGAATCGGGCAATGCTCGTAGAAACCGGAGAACAGACCTGCCAGATCATACAGGTAGCTGCACATCATATGCGGCAGACCTTCACGGGCAACAGCAGTAATGGTTTCTTCAAACTGTAACAGACGGGCAGCTAACTGGCGCTCGCGGTCGTCAGTCAGGATAATAGGTTGTGTCAGGCTGTCCGCATCAATATCCGCACGTTTGAAGACGGATGCCACACGGGTATAGGCATACTGCATATACGGTGCGGTGTTACCTTCAAAGGCCAGCATGTTGTCCCAGTCGAAGATATAGTCGGTGGTACGGCTTTTTGACAGATCCGCGTATTTCACCGCGCCGATACCGACAACTTCCGCCAGCTGTTTCAGCTCATCTTCCGGCATATCGCTGTTTTTCTCACGGATCAGTTTCTCCGCGCGTTCAACAGCTTCATCCAGCAGATCGGACAGGCGGATAGTGCCGCCTGCGCGGGTTTTGAACGGTTTGCCGTCTTTGCCGAGCATCATACCGAACATATGGTGTTCCAGTGTCATGCTCTCCGGGATATAACCGGCTTTGCGGACGATGGTCCACGCCTGCATCAGATGCTGGTGCTGGCGGGAATCAATGTAATAAAGGACGCGGTCGGCATGCAGTACGTCATGACGGTACTTTGCACAGGCGATATCGGTGGTGGTGTAGAGATATCCGCCATCTTTTTTGCGGATAATAACCCCCATCGGTTCGCCTTCTTTATTTTTGAATTCATCAAGATAGACGACAATCGCGCCTTCGCTCTCTTCGGCGATACGGCGGTTCAGCAGGTCACTGACAATGCCCGGCAGCATGTCGTTGTACAGGCTTTCACCCATGACATCATCTTCGGTCAGGGTGACATTCAGACGGTTATAGGTTTCCTGGTTCTGCTGCATGGTGATATCCACCAGCTTACGCCACATGGTGCGGCAGTATTCATCACCACCCTGTAATTTGACCACATAGCCGCGCGCGCGCTCAGCAAATACTTCGTCTTCGTCGTAATGCTTTTTCGCTTCGCGATAGAAGGCTTCCAGGTCGGCCAGTGCCATATCGCCGGCATCTTCATTCTGCATTTTTTCAAGATACGCGATAAGCATGCCGAACTGTGTTCCCCAGTCACCGACGTGGTTACAGCGGATCACTTTATGGCCCAGATACTCCTGGGTACGTGCTGCCGCATCACCGATGATGGTGGAGCGCAGATGCCCGACGTGCATCTGTTTGGCTACGTTCGGAGCAGAGTAGTCGATGGCGATGGTCATCGGCTCAACCGGGGTCAGGCCCAGTTTGTCATCAGCCAGCGCGGTTTCCAGCTGAGTGGTCAGCCAGTCAGGGGAGAGGAAAATATTGATAAAACCGGGACCGGCGATTTCCGTTTTTTCCGCAATTCCGTCAAGATCCAGCAGTTCAATCACTTTCTCAGCGAGCTGTCGGGGCGGCATACCCATTTTTTTCGCGGCAGCCATCACACCATTGGCCTGGTAATCACCAAACTGCGCTTTGGCGGACTGCTTAACGATAGCATCACAATCAAGTGGTGCCCCTGCGCTGATAAGAGCCTGTTGGATCTTATCTGAAAGAATTGCCTGAATATTCACCGGTTTACCTTAATTTAAAGAACAAAATGACACCCCGGAAACAGCGACGGAGGAGCGGGCTCGTCCGGGCGGGATGTTGTCGTGAAATTTGGCTGGTTTTATACCACAAAAACAGGGTCTCATGCTACTATCTGCGCCTTTGCGGATGAATTCTCACAGGGGATCATAATGAAAAATAGCGTACAGACAGCATCCCTTGCCGGTCTGATGGCAGAGCTGCCGGTGTTTGCCGGAAAAATACAGCAGTTTGCGGCGGATTTGCAGCTTGATCTCACGCACTATCAGGCGGATCACATCTCACTGCGGGCTCACGATACGGCACTGGCGGAACAGTGGCTGGCCGGATTCCGCGAATGCGGCACCGTTTTATCGGATAATCAGATTAACGGCCGCCCGATTTATCTGTTTTTACTGTATGAGCCGCTGACACTGCTGCACTGGCAGATTCCGGTGGTGGAACTGCCGTTCCCGAAAGATAAACAGTATGCACACCAGGGCTGGGAACATATCGAACTGGTGTTACCGGGTGACCCGCAGACCCTGACAGAGCGGGCTGCCGCACTGCTGCCGTCACCATTACCGGCCGGGGTAGTGATAAAAGCCAGCCATCCGCACGGCGAACAGGAGCGGTTGCCGAACCCGACACTGGCTGTCAGCCGGGAAAATATCACCATTAAGTTTCATCCGTTTACATTGCAGGAGATTGTCGAAAGTGAGCGGTAACCTGCAATTCTGACATTTCCCTGTGCGAATCGGCCGGATATTTCGCATCTTGTGATATTTAACAATTCATTAATCTAAATTACATGTAATAGTGTATATCAGGATGACTGAATCGTTTACGAGAGATATTTACCTGCGAAATTAAGTGATGAGGCTAATCAATGGCGAAACTGGAAATTTGTTGTTACAGCGTGGAATGTGCCCTCACTGCGGAAAAAGCCGGCGCTGACCGGATTGAACTGTGTGCCGCGCCGTCAGAGGGCGGGCTGACCCCGAGCTGGGGCATGCTGAAACAGACTATCGACCGGTTGCGGATCCCGGTTCACCCGATCCTCCGTCCGCGCAGCGGTGACTTTTGCTATACAGCCTCGGAATTTGCGGTTATGAAGAATGATATCGCCAAAATCCGCGACCTGGGTTTTCCCGGGGTGGTCACCGGTATTCTGGATGAGGACGGGCATGTTGATCTGCCGCGGATGAAGATGCTGTGTAAACTGTCGGGCGACATGGCGGTCACTTTCCACAGAGCCTTTGATATGTGTGCGAATCCGATGCTGGCATTACAGCAGCTGACCGACCTGGGTGTGAGCCGTATTCTGACATCCGGCCAGCAGCTGAGTGCGGAGCTGGGATTACCTCTGCTCAAAGAGTTACAGGAAGCCAGCAGAGGGCCGGTGATTATGGCCGGTGCCGGTGTGCGGCTGGCGAATATTCAGAAGTTCCTTGATATCGGCCTTCAGGAAGTGCACAGTTCAGCATCCAAAACCAAGCCGTCCACTATGCGCTACCGCAAAGTCGGTGTGGCGATGGGCAGTGACAGCGAAGCTGATGAGTTTTCCCATACCTGTGTGGACGGGGACACCGTCGAGGCGATGAAAGGGGTTCTGGATCTGCACAGTATGGTCGTGCACTGATCCGGTTCATTTCCGGTTACATCAAAAACGCCCTCATACTGAGGGCGTTTTGCTGTCAGAAGGCGGCGTTAACGGGCTTTCCCTCTGCCGGTATCGCACTGAGTGAGCGCGGCGGATAACCGGCAATGGCATGGTCAGCAAAATTCACGGTGATGACAGAGCCATCACTGAACTGTGTCTGTTGTACCAGGCCGTCACTGTCCAGCCAGCGGAAGCCGGTCAGGGCTTTATTCCATAACTGCTGATGCAGCGGGCGGAAAATACTGTCCGATTTTATCATCGCAGGAAGACGCTTCTGTACCGTATTACGGCTGAGGTTATAAAGTGGCGGCGTGTTATACAGCTGGCTCAGCAGTTCCCGTGTGGTGGTAACCGCCGGGAATTTCAGGTTATCCAGCGTCCAGTGATGCGTGGTGATCACCGCATCATGAAATACAGCCTGATACAGCGGCAACCGCCAGCGCGGATCAAATTCCGTGGTCAGGTAGATATCTTTCAGTTTTCCCGGTGTAAAAAAGATCGCCGGTTCATTTTCCGGCCACCAGGCTCCCAGATAGTAAGGGGACTGTTTGTTGCGGTGAATATCCGCATCACTCCAGCCGAAGCCGCGGGTTTCGGTACCGTGGGCAAACATCAGATATTGCGCGGTCACGGCATTACCGTCTTCCGAACCCAGCGGGATACGGATGTTTTCTGCCACCGACCGTAAGCGGTTATTTCTCGCTGCCGCCATAGCATCCGCACTTGTGGGTGACGCCGGATTATAATCATCAGACACCATGCCGGTGCCGTCCACGTCAAGAAACAGACTGTTGATGCCGGTCAGCTGTACCAGTTCAGTCATGCGTGTTTCTGAAAAATCCTGCATGCAGCCCGGATTCAGGTAATAACCATCCCCGCCGAATCCCGGCAGTTTTCTGCCTGTTCCGGTCACAATCGCGCATTTTTCGCGTAATTCTGACGGGATCTGTGCCGTCAGCCATTCCGTATTTTTTCCCGAGGGGATGGCGGTGTCGTAGGAATCATAGCTGGCGATAAGATAACCGTGCTCTTTGGCATAGCTGACCGCCTGCGGCTGATACCAGGTAGCAGTCCAGTTATCGGTGCCCAGCCAGAGCTTATCCAGTTTTGCCCCGGTCAGTGCGGTTAAAAGAGGAAGGGATAACCCCTGACCCCAGTTGGCTTCCGGTGCCAGGAACGGACTCAGTTGCTGTTTTACGGCAGAACGGATCGCCCGGGCCTGTGTTTTCTGCGCAGCCATAAAGTCACTGTCATCCGGGGTGCGGCTCAGTGGTGTAACTTTCTTCAGTGCCTGGTTGAGAGCATCGGCCAGAAACGGCTGCTGCCATTTTTCCGGTGTTTTACCGTTCAGAGCAGCAAAAGCATCACGGCTCTGAGGCTCCATTGCCGACCATAACCCGTTACCGGCGGGGGATTGCAGATAACGTACCAGTCCCGGCCAGTCAGTAATATCCTGCTGATCGATAATACTTTTTCCCCATAAATAGATATGGGTGGCACCGATCAGTTTTTTGCCGTCCGGGATCTGTGCGAATTTTTCTTCCAGTGATGTGAACTGCTTATTATCCTGTAACCAGCGGCGGTAGCGCAGTGCGCCGTCCAGCGGGGTATCACCGGTGTGAAGCAGAACAGTAAACGGCTGCTGCTGATTAAAACGGTTAAACTGATGTACCGCGCTCATCTGCAGGCGCTGCTGTTTTTCCTCAAAGTGCAGACGGTTATGGAACGGGCTGAGTAACACCCAGCTGTAGACCCGATCCTGCTGCTGACTCCAGAGCGGTAACTGCAAATCCTGATTGGTATCGATATTATCCTGTTCAGTAACCATATAGTGACGCCACTGTTCATTATTCAGCGGAATATGACGTCCTTCGCCCAGCGGCATATAGAGGGCGGAAACAGTGTTATCCGGCAGGGTGAACCACTGAAAATTCTGCGGCTGATTGGTGGTGAATGTCAGGGTCAGCTCGGTATCATTGAGGACAGCGGTGACATTCATATCTCTGTCCGGCCAGAACCAGCTGACACGGCGGGGATATTCTGTTAAATCACTGACCGGCTGTTTTTCTGTTCCCCGGCTGACAGTGGTATCCGCCACTGCTATGTGCAGGGTTTCCGGGTCGATAAAAACCTGATGATTATTATCCGTTAACACAGTGGCAGAGGCCGCAGAGGCAGACAACAGAAGCGGAAGATACAGTGCGGACAGGCGATATTTCATGATCCGGAGTGGCCTTTATTCGTCATAATATGACAGGCAGGGTAGCCGAATCCCCGGAGAGAGAACAGTCAGTTTTTCGGAGGTATACACCCTGTAAATATCAGGGTGTATACGCATTCCTGATGGTTATGGCTTTTCGGCGATCAGCACCGCGCGGCGCGGCGCGGGATAGCCTTCAACCGTCAGTGACGGGTCGTCAGGATTGAGGAAATCGGCGAGGGATTCATTGATCATCCACTCCGTACGGCGCTGCTCATCCGTGGTGGTGACAGACTCATCCACGATCCTGATATTGATGAAGCCGCATTTTTCCAGCCAGACAGCCAGCATTTTGGCTGACGGAATAAAGTAGACGTTGCTCATCTGCGCGTAGCGTTCACCCGGGATCAGACACTGATGTTCATCACCCTCAACAACAATACTTTCCAGTACCAGTTCGCCGCCGGACACCAGCTGATCTTTCAGCTGCCAGAGGTGGTCGAGCGGGGAGCGGCGGTGATAAAGCACACCCATGGAGAACACGGTATCAAAAGCCTGAAGTGCAGGCAGTTCCTGAATACCCAGCGGCAGCAGATGCACGCGCTGGTCATTGCCGAGCAGCTTGCGCACGGCTTCAAACTGGCAGAGGAAAAGCTGAGTCGGATCCACACCGATCACCAGTTCCGCGCCTTCACCTGCCATGCGCCACATGTGATAACCGCTGCCGCAGCCGACATCCAGAATGGTGCGCCCGGCAAGCGGGGACAGATGCGGCAGAACGCGATCCCATTTCAGATCAGAACGCCATTCGGTATCAATCTCCACACCGTAGAGCGAGAACGGGCCTTTACGCCACGGCATCAGGTTGCGCAGAATGTTATTGATACGGCGGGTTTCCCCGTCGGTCAGCGGCTGTGTGCGCTGTGCAGTAACCCCGGTTTTCAGATCGAGAATGTCCGGAGTCATGTCCGGCAGATTTTCAATGGTTTTTACCCAGCCAGGATAGTAGCCGTGCAGGGACTCTTTATTCCATTTCGCAATCTGCGCGGGCAGTGTTTCCAGCCAGTGGCTCAGGCGCTCATTTTTTGCAATTAACTGATAAAAATTGCCGAAATCAATCATGGTTATTCTCTTTCACTGCCAGTAATGACCCGAAGTTAAAGCACTGGAACCAGACTTCACAATGTTCAAAACCGGCCGCTTTCAGCCGTGATTTGTGGGTTTCCACACTGTCGGTCAGCATGACATCTTCCAGCATGGTGCGTTTCTGGCTGATTTCCAGCTCACTGTAGCCGTTGGCACGTTTGAAATCGTGGTGCATGCTGAACAGCAAATCGCCGATCTGCTCATCCTCAAAACTGAATTTTTCCGATAACACCAGCACGCCGCCCGGCAGCAGGCCCTGATAGATTTTTTTCAGCAGTGCGGCGCGGTCATCCGGTGCCAGGAATTGCAGGGTAAAATTGAGAACCACCATTGAGGCATTCTCAATCGCAATATGGCGGATATCGCCTTCGGTTACTTCAACCGGTACCGGGGATTTATAACTTTCCACATGGCGGCGGGCGTGTTCCACCATCGGCGCGGAATTATCCACGGCGATGATCCGGCAGCCGGGTTTATCCGCGATATTCGGGCGGATAGACAGGGTGGCGGCAGCGCGGGAACAGCCGAGATCATAAACCTGACTGCCGGGCGTGACAAAACGGCCGGCCAGCATGCCAATCATGGCAATAATATTAGAGTAGCCCGGAATTGAGCGTTTGATCATATCGGGAAACACATCCGCGACTTTCTCATCAAACGTCCAGTCACCAAGACGGGCAATCGGTGCCGCGAACAGAGTATCCTGCGGCGGATTCGGAATTTCTTTGGACATAACACAGATCTGCAATACAAAAAGATGCGCGCATTCTAACAGAGGTGACCCGGCGCAGAAAGTGTTATGTCCCGGCGTGAGCGGTTACATGTACGGCGAAAAAATCTGCTGCCACGGCAGATACCAGATATTCGCCAGCACCATCAGGATCATGGCGGTGAAGGTGGCAGCCATCCCGGTACGCCGCCAGCGGTTCTCGCGGTGTTTTAATCCGTAAGAGTGAAACAGCCGGCCGGCAATCAGAATAACCCCGCAGACATGGACCATCCACACCTGGGCGCCGTTCTGCTCCATCACCAGTAATAGCAGGAGTGCAACAGGGATATACTCAACCGCATTGCCCTGCACACGAATCGCCGTCTGTAACTCGTAAAATCCGCCGTCACCATAAGCGACGCGGTAAAGTGTCCGCAGTTTAATCACATCGAGTGACAGTTTAATGATTAACAGCGCACCCAGTACAATATAAAGGGAACTAACCATTTTTTACTCCATGGCCAATTGAAACAGCAAAAGAATGATAAACCTCAAAGCAGCGGGTAACACAATCCTTAATATTAAGGCATACTGAATTATTTGAAAATTATCAATTAGTGGCTAAATTCTCTGCGGCAGATGTGCTGTTTGCACTTATCTCATCAGGAATTTTCCACTATAATGATCGCCTTTTTGACATTTCTTCATAAAGAACCATGCCAAAATTTTGCAGAAACGCACAATAGCGGACAAAAGGATATCGTATGCGTACTAATTATTGTGGGCAGCTCAACAGTGCTCACATCGATCAAAAAGTAACCCTTAGTGGTTGGGTAAACCGTCGTCGTGATCTCGGGGGTTTGATTTTTATCGATATGCGTGACCGTGAAGGCATCGTTCAGGTTTTCTTCGATCCCGACCAAAAAGAAGCATTTGCCAAAGCCTCTGAATTACGGAATGAATTCTGTATTCAGATTACCGGAACTGTCCGCGCGCGACCTGAAAATCAAATTAATAAAGAGATGGCGACCGGCAGTGTGGAAGTGCATGCAGATGGCCTGACCATTTTTAACCGCTCCGAGCCGTTACCGCTCGACAGCAACCACGAAAACACCGAAGAGATGCGTCTGAAATACCGCTATCTCGACCTGCGCCGCAGCGAAATGGCGAACCGCCTGAAAACCCGCGCACGCATCACCGGGTTTGTCCGCCGCTTTATGGATACCGAAGGGTTCCTCGATATCGAAACCCCGATGCTGACCAAAGCCACACCGGAAGGTGCCCGTGACTACCTGGTGCCGAGCCGTGTCCACAAAGGCAAATTCTACGCACTGCCGCAGTCTCCGCAGCTGTTCAAACAGCTTCTGATGATGTCCGGTTTTGACCGTTACTATCAGATTGTCAAATGTTTCCGTGATGAAGATTTACGTGCTGACCGTCAGCCGGAATTCACTCAGATCGATGTGGAAACCTCTTTCATGACTGCGGACCAGGTCCGTGCGACCATGGAGCGTATGATCCGCTCACTGTGGAATGAAATCATCAATGTTGAACTGGGTGATTTCCCGGTGATGACATTTGCGGAAGCAATGCGCCGCTTCGGTTCTGATAAACCGGATTTACGTAACCCGCTGGAACTGACAGATATCGCCGACCTGGTGAAAGATTCTGAGTTCTCTGTATTTGCTGATGCGGCAAATGATCCGAAAGGCCGTGTTGTGGCACTGTGTGTCACCGGCGGCGCGGAAATGACCCGTAAACAGATTGATGAATACGGCAAATTTGTCGGCATCTACGGCGCGAAAGGCCTGGCATGGATGAAAGTGAACGACCGCTCTGCCGGTATTGAGGGTGTTCAGTCTCCTGTCGCCAAATTCCTGACCGCAGAAACCGTTGAAGCCATTCTGGAGCGCACTGACGCACAGACCGGCGACATTATTTTCTTCGGCGCGGGCGCGAAAGGCACCGTAACCGATGCAATGGGCGCGCTGCGTCTGAAAACCGGCCGTGACCTGAACCTGACCGACCTGAACAGCTGGCGTCCGCTGTGGGTGATCGACTTCCCGATGTTTGAAGACGACGGTGAAGGCGGTCTGACCGCGATGCACCATCCGTTCACCTCGCCGCGTGATATGTCACCGGAAGAGCTGAAAAACGCGCCGGAAGACGCGATCGCCAATGCCTACGATATGGTTATCAACGGCTACGAAGTGGGCGGCGGCTCTGTCCGTATCCACCGTAACGAAATGCAGCAGACGGTATTCGGCATCCTCGGGATCACCCCGGAAGAACAGCGCCGCAAATTCGGCTTCCTGCTCGATGCGTTACAATACGGCACACCACCTCATGCGGGTCTGGCCTTTGGTCTTGACCGTCTGGTGATGCTGCTGACCGGTACCGAAAACATCCGTGACGTTATCGCGTTCCCGAAAACCACGGCTGCCGCCTGTCTGATGACAGATGCACCGAGCTTCGCGAATGACGATGCTCTGAAAGAGCTGGCGATTGCAGTAACTCAGAAAGAGAGTGACTGAATCTGATGGCTTTTAAACGCCCTGAATCTGTGCTGGTGGTTATCTGTGAGCAGGAAACGGGGCGTGTTCTGATGTTACAGCGCCGTGACGATCCTGCTTTCTGGCAGTCCGTCACCGGCAGTCTGGAACCGGGAGAAACTCCCCGCGATGCCGCATTGCGGGAAGTAAAAGAAGAAACCGGTATTGATATCCTTGCGGAGGGACTGCGGCTGACGGATTGTCAGCGCACCGTCCGCTATACCATTTTTCCGCATTTCCGTCACCGGTATGCACCGGACGTGACGCACAATACGGAACACTGGTTTGTGTTATGCTTACCCGCGCTGAAAGCGGTTCCCTTAACGGAGCATCTGGCGTATGAGTGGTTACCGGCAGCGGATGCCGCCGCGAAAACTATCTCACCCAGTAACGGGGAAGCAATTGAAGAATTCGTTCGTCAGTGTGTTCTTCCGCAGTGACAGCGGATTTAAATGAATGAACGTCGTAAGACTTAATCTGGAGATTAGAGAATGGCAGGTCATAGTAAATGGGCCAACACCAAACACCGCAAGGCCGCGCAAGATGCGAAGCGCGGTAAAATTTTCACGAAAATCATTCGTGAATTAGTCACGGCGTCGCGCATTGGTGGTCCTGATCCTGCATCTAACCCACGTCTGCGTGCGGCAGTGGATAAAGCGTTAGCAAACAACATGACCCGCGATACCCTGAACCGTGCGATTGCACGCGGGGCGGGTAATGATGAAAACGATAACATGGAATCCATCGTATACGAAGGTTACGGCCCGGGCGGTACTGCTGTGATGGTTGAGTGCCTGACGGATAACCGTAAACGTACGGTTTCGGATGTGCGCCATGCGTTCACCAAAACCGGCGGCAATCTGGGAACCGATGGCTCCGTCGCTTATCTGTTTACCCGCAAAGGTATCATTTCCTATGCACCGGGTCTGGATGAGGATGCGGTGATGGATGCGGCGCTCGAAGCCGGTGCTGAAGACGTTGAAACTTTTGACGACGGCGCTATCGACGTTTATACCGCCTGGGAAATTCTGGGTGATGTCAAAGACGCGATGGATGCAGCCGGTTTCAAAGCTGAATCTGCCGAAGTATCGATGATCCCGTCCACCAAAGCGGATCTGGATGCGGAAACCGCACCAAAACTGATGCGCCTTATCGATATGCTGGAAGACTCTGACGATGTGCAGGAAGTCTACCACAACGGCGATATCTCAGACGAAGTTGCAGCACTGCTGTAATTTCCGTCACTCACTCCGCAGAGGATGCGCCACTGTGCGCATCCCTCTGTTTTCTTGCTTTTTTCCTGTTGTGACAATACGGTCCTCCTATGGCAATTATTCTCGGTATTGACCCCGGCTCGCGGGTGACCGGTTATGGTGTTATCCGCCAGCAGGGACGGCGTCTGCTGTATATCGGCAGCGGCTGTATCCGCACACAGGTGGATGATCTCCCGTCCCGTCTGGGCAAAATTTACGCCGGTGTCAGTGAAATCATCACCCAGTATCAGCCGGATTGTTTTGCTATCGAACAGGTCTTTATGGCCAAAAATGCTGATTCTGCCCTGAAGCTGGGACAGGCCCGTGGGGTGGCGATTCTGGCAGCGGTGAATAATAATCTGCCGGTATTTGAATATGCGGCGCGCCAGGTGAAACAAACGGTCACCGGTACCGGGGCGGCGGAAAAAGCCCAGGTACAGCATATGGTGCGCTCAATACTGAAACTGTCAGCGGCACCGCAGGCAGATGCGGCAGATGCACTGGCGATTGCTATTACTCACTGTCACTTTAACCAGAACCTGGTGCAGATGGGGCAGCCGCGTCTGGTGATGGCACGCGGACGGCTGAAAGAGTAACCGGTGTCGCAGATACCCGTGATTTTCTGATGGCTGGATATACGTCCAGCTTTTTTTTATGCTATAAACAGGCTCTGCCGCAATCATAAAGGAGACGCGCGTGATCGGTCGCTTAAGAGGTATTGTGCTGGAAAAACAGCCGCCTGTCGTATTACTGGAAACCAATGGTGTGGGCTATGAAGTCCATATGCCGATGACCTGTTTCTATGAACTGCCGGATGCCGGTCAGGAAGCCATTCTGTTCACCCAGTTTATTGTGCGGGAAGATGCACAGTTACTGTACGGCTTTAATGATAAGCAGGAACGCGCGCTGTTCCGTGAATTAATCAAAGTGAATGGCGTCGGGCCGAAACTGGCACTGGCTATCCTCTCTGGTATGTCTGCGCAGCAGTTTGTGGCGGCGATTGAGCAGGGGGCTGTGGCACAGTTAATTAAATTGCCGGGTGTGGGCAAGAAAACTGCCGAACGTCTGGTCGTGGAAATGAAAGACCGCTTCAAAGGGCTTAACGGTGACCTGTTCCGTGATGCGGAAATGTCGCTTCCGGCCAGTCAGCAGGCGGGTAACAGCCAGGCAGATGCGGAATCTGAAGCCATTGAGGCACTGATTTCCCTCGGCTATAAACCGCAGGAAGCCAGCCGCATGATAGCGAAAGTCTCAAAAGCCGGTTCAGACAGCGAAACACTGATCCGCGAAGCACTGCGCGCCGCGCTGTAATAATAAAAACGATGATGACACAACGGGGTGACAGGTCATGATTGAAGCTGACAGACTGATTACGGCGGAAACGCTGCCGGATGATGAGGTGGTGGATCGCGCTATCCGGCCGAAATTACTGGCGGAGTATGTGGGTCAGCCGCAGGTCTGTTCACAGATGGAAATCTTTATCGAGGCTGCCCGTCAGCGCGGGGATGCCCTCGATCATCTGCTGATTTTCGGCCCGCCGGGGCTCGGGAAAACCACACTGGCGAATATTGTCGCCAATGAAATGGGCGTTAATCTGCGCACCACCTCCGGACCGGTACTGGAAAAAGCCGGTGATCTGGCGGCCATGCTGACCAACCTCGAACCCCACGATATGCTGTTTATCGATGAAATCCACCGCCTCTCTCCGGTGGTGGAAGAAATTCTCTATCCGGCGATGGAAGATTACCAGCTGGATATCATGATCGGGGAAGGGCCTGCTGCCCGTTCCATTAAAATCGACCTGCCGCCGTTTACTCTGATCGGTGCCACCACCCGTGCAGGCTCTCTGACATCACCGCTGCGGGACCGTTTCGGGATCGTGCAGCGGCTGGAATTTTATAATACTGATGATTTGCAGCATATTGTCAGCCGCAGTGCCCGTTATATGGGGCTGGATATCTCGGATGATGGTGCCCGCCAGATTGCCATGCGCTCACGCGGCACACCGCGTATCACCAACCGTCTGCTGCGCCGGGTGCGGGATTTTGCCCAGGTGAAAGGTGACGGCGGTATTGACGGGCTGATTGCCGGTCAGGCTCTGGATATGCTGAATGTGGATTCTGCCGGGTTTGATTACCTGGATCGCAAGTTGCTGGTCACCATTATTGATAAATTTATGGGCGGCCCGGTCGGGCTGGATAACCTGGCGGCGGCCATCGGTGAAGAGCGGGAAACCATTGAGGATGTCATCGAACCTTTCTTAATCCAGCAGGGCTTTATTCAGCGGACACCGCGCGGACGCCTTGCCACCGCACATGCCTATCGTCACTTTGGTATTGATCACAGTGGAAACGATTAAGAACCCGGCCGTCAAACCTTAGGGTAAACATAATATGTTTACCATTTTGCCCATGTGATAATTAAATGGCTTTTTTGGGGATTATTCCGGGAGGATATCTCTGTAATTGGTTGTTTTTCGACATTTAAAAATTGGCATGCATCGTCTGAACCCTGTAATGTAAAAAGGAGGATTTCGTTAAAGGGAAAAGGAACTGACTATGCGTGTTCATTTTATCATTCATGACTATTTTGAAGCACCGGGCGCTTACGAGTATTGGGCAAGGAAGAATAATTACGATGTCACGTTCACCCGTCTGTATGAAGGTGACAAGTTACCTGACAGCATCAGCGGAATTGATTTTCTGATTATCATGGGCGGGCCGCAAAACCCGGAAACCACCACTGCGCAATGCTCTTATTTTGATTCCAAAAAAGAGCAGGCGTTTATCGCCAATGCTATCAATTCAAATAAAGTTGTCATCGGGGTCTGCCTCGGGGCACAGCTTATCGGCGAAGCATTAGGCGCGCCGTATACACAAAGTCCGGAAAAAGAGTTCGGCAAATTTACCATCCATATGACCAACGCCGGAAAACGCAGCCAGCTGTTTTCTCATTTCGGCGATTCGCTGGGGGTGGGCCACTGGCATTATGATATGCCGGGATTAACCGAAGGCGCGCAGATTATCGCTTTCAGTGCCGGTTGTCCGCGTCAGATTATTGAATACACCAAACGCGTTTACGGCTTCCAGTGTCATATGGAACTGACCCGTGATGTGGTGGAGTATCTGATCCTCAACGGCGAAAATGATCTGAAATCTGCCGCCGGATTCCGTTTTGTTGATACACCAAGCGCTATCCGCAGACACAGCTACAGTGAAATGAATGAAAAACTAATCACATTTCTCGATAAGCTGGTGCTGAGTGTGAATCCGGTGAAACCGAAAGTGCGGACAAAATCAGAAACAGCGTAATAACACAGTTTAGCTGAAAGTAAAAAGCCCTGAAAGAACAGGGCTTTTTTGCTGTACAGACAATTAATTATGTGGTTTCACCAACAGGCTGAGAATAAAGCAGCAGGCGGCGCACAGCACAACGGACGGTCCCGCCGGGGTGTCATAAAAGGCGGAGAAGGCTAATCCGCCGGTGATGGAAATCATCCCGGTGACAACCGCACCCGCAGCCATCTGCTCCGGTGTCCGCGCAAAACGGCGGGCGGCAGCGGCAGGAATAATCAGCAGAGACGTGATAATCAGCGCCCCGACAAATTTCATGGCAAGGCCGATGGTCAGTGCCGTGACCAGCATCAGCATCATCCGCAGTCTGCCGGGGTTGATACCGTCAACAAATGCCAGTTCCGGGCTGATGGTCAGAGAAAGCAGATTGCGCCACTGCCACATCAGCAAACCGGTCACGATAGTTACACCCACGGCAATAGGCAGCAAATCTTCATAGGTCACTGAGAGCAAGTCACCGAACAGATACGCCATCAGATCCACCCGCACATTCGACATCAGACTGACCACCACCAGACCGAGAGACAGCGCACTGTGCGCCATAATACCCAGCAGAGTATCCACCGCCAGTTGCGGACGGCGTTCCAGCCAGACCAGCAGCATAGCCAGAATCAGTGTCACGGCAATCACGGCATAAAACGGACTGACATTCAGCAGCAGGCCAAAGGCGACCCCGAGCAGCGAAGCGTGCGCCAGCGTATCTCCGAAATAGGACATCCGCCGCCAAACCACAAAGGAGCCGAGCGGACCGGCCGCGATCGCCAGTAAAATCCCGGCGAGCCAGCCCGGTAACAGTAATTCAATCATGGCGGCACTCCGGAGCTGGTTTTACAGAGACATCTGCCGGGGCGTGATTCCCGCAGCAGGGTGCAGAAGGGGATAGCACTGCACTGCCGTTCTCGTGACTGTGGTTGTGATGATGACGGTACACGCCGATCTGTGTCGCGGCCCGGCTACCGAACATGGCGGTAAACTCCGGATGGGCGGCTACCACATCCGGCTCGCCGGAGCAGCAGATATGCCGGTTGATACACAGCACGGTATCGGTTTTTGCCATCACCAGATGCAGATCGTGAGAAACCATCAGCACCGCGCAGTTCAGTTCATCACGCAGCCGGGTGATCAGGTCATACAGCGCGACCTGGCCGTTGACATCCACACCCTGAGTCGGCTCATCCAGCACCAGCAGCTGCGGCCGGGCGAGCAGGGCACGGGCCAGCAGCACACGCTGCATTTCACCGCCGGACAGCCGTTGCATCGGTTTTCCGGTCAGATGCGCGGCATTGACCCGCTCAAGCGCCGCGAGACTCTCGCCCTTGCTGACACCGCGCTTCAGACGCAGAAAACGGGCCACCGTCAGCGGCATTGTCGGGTCGAGATAGAGTTTTTGCGGAACATAGCCGACAGTCAGACCCGGTGTGCGGGTGACGGTGCCGGACGTCGGTTCGGTAAGGCCGAGTACCACACGGACAATAGTGGATTTTCCCGCGCCGTTCGGCCCGAGAAGGGTGATGATTTTCCCGGGGGATAATGTAAATGAAATGTCCTCGAGTACCGTATTGGCACCAAAAGCGACAGAAACATCATTTACCGCGATAAGTGTTGACATGACAAATTATTATCTTGCAGAATGAATGAAACGTTATAATATAACATTATCGCAATCATGTCACGGAGTTTCCATTATGCAGCACCAGTCACGGCACGGAATAAAAACAGCGTTTATTGCCACATTTTTGAGTCTGGCCGCACAAACCGCCAGCGCAGATGTGTTAACATCAGTACGTCCTATCGGGTTAATCGCCGCTGCGGTTGCAGATGGCGTCACGGACACACAGATTTTACTGCCGGATGGTGCTTCGCCGCATGATTATGCACTCAAACCGTCTGACCTGAAAAAAATCCGTTCAGCGGATTTGGTTGTCTGGGTCGGGCCGGAGCTGGAAACCTTCCTGCAAAAGCCGCTTTCAGCTGTTCCGGAGCAAAAACAGATCGTTATCAGCGAACTTGAGTCTGTTAAACCTTTTCTGCTGAAAAACGATGAAGATGACGACCATGATGAGGACGGGCATCACCACCACGGTGAGTACAATATGCACCTGTGGATGTCACCGGATATTGCCCGGCAGACCGCTCAGGCAGTGTATAATAAACTCCTGGTGAGTTATCCGGATAAAAAATCTGTGTTGGACGTAAACCTGCGTAAATTCAATGGACAACTTACTGAAACTGAGAAGAATATTGCTCAGCAGCTGGCACCGGTGAAAACACACGGGTATTTTGTTTTTCATGACGCCTATGGTTATTTTGAAAAACGTTTTGACCTTTCGCCTTCCGGGCATTTTACGGTCAACCCTGAAATTCAGCCGGGTGCGCAGACACTCAATAACATCAAATTAAAGCTGGCTGAGCAAAACGCCTTGTGTGTGTTTGCTGAGCCGCAGTTCAGGCCGGCAGTCATTAAAGCGGTGGCCAAAGGGACGAACGCGAAGATGGGCGTCCTTGACCCGCTGGGCAGCGGAATTGCAGTGGATCGGGACGGTTATACCAACTTCCTGTCACGGTTATCAGCACAGTACGCATCCTGCCTGGAGCAATAAATAAGGAACAGAACGCGTGCAATTGCAGCAACTGGCAAAATCCGCCGTTCTGGTATACAACCAGTTACCCAAAGCGCATCGCATGATGCTGGGGATGTTAACTGCCGCAACACTGGGTGTCGCTGTCTGGCACCCGTTTGCTGTATATCATGAGCGGAATGCTGATAACGAACAATATATTGAAACTGATTTTGCGCCACCTGCTGACACCTCCGGCACGCAGGCAGGAACCGGCACGGACACTGATACCGATACTGACGATATTATCACCGACAGCAGTGATCAGCTGCCGGATGAAGGACTTGCCAAAGAGTCTGATGATATCGACGAAGCCTCCCCGACTGACACCGTTATCCCGACATCACTTGAATACACTGTTGCCAGCGGCGACAGCCTGTCTGCCATTCTGACACAGTACGGGATAGATTCCTCTGATGTGGCTTTATTATCCAATCAGTACAAAGGGTTGCGTAACCTGCAAATCGGCCAGACCCTCGCCTGGGAGCTGAATGACGACGGCGAACTGAAATCCCTGAGCTGGGCGGTGAACCGCCGTGAAACCCGTACCTATGTCCGCAGCGGCAACGGATTCAAAGAAACCAAAGAGATGCGCGAAGGTGAATGGCAGACTAAACGCCTGACCGGCAAAGTCAGCGGCAGCCTGAATGCCAGTGCATCAAAAGCGGGACTGACCCGCAGCGAAGTGCGTGATATTTCCAAAGCATTACAATGGCAGGTGGATGTCCGTAAAGTGAAAAACGGCGATCGCTTCACTGTACTGACTTCCCGTGAAATGCTGGACGGCAAACAGGAACAGAGCCAGATGCTGGCTGTACGTCTGCATACTAACGGACGTGATTATTATGCATTCCGCGCCGAAGACGGCCGTTTTTATGATGCCAAAGGCGACGGGCTGGAGCGCGGCTTCCTGCGTTTCCCGACCGCCAGACAATTCCGTGTTTCCTCACACTTTAACCCGCGCCGTGTAAACCCGGTCACCGGGCGTGTTGCCCCGCATAAAGGGGTCGATTTCGCGATGCCGGTCGGCACACCGGTACTGGCAGTCGGTGACGGGGAAGTGGTTGTGGCTAAATTCAGTGGTGCGGCGGGTAATTTCGTGGCTATCCGTCACGGTCGTCAGTTCACCACCCGTTATATGCACATGCGCAAACTGCTGGTCAAACCGGGCCAGAAAGTCAAACGCGGTGATAAAGTCGGGTTATCCGGTAATACCGGGCGCTCAACCGGTCCGCATCTGCACTTTGAAGTCTGGAACGGACAACAGGCTGTGAACCCGCTGACAGCAAAACTGCCGCGTTCCGGCGGGCTGACCGGCAAAGACCGCACCGGCTATCTGGCACTGGTCAAACAATACCGGCCACAGCTGACACTTGATTAATCCTCTCATTCCGGCAGCGGGTGCACAGACACCCGCCTGCCGCATTCTCAGCGTACAGAATTTTAATGTACTTCTGATTTCAGATAATCAATAATAATAGATCACGGTATTTATAATATCATGATAAATAAGCTTAATTTAATACGGGTATCCCTCTGTGTATAAAGAAAACGATACAGACAGCAAAGCGGGCTATATCCCGACATTTCACCGCCATTACCTGCACCCGAAATACTGGGGCATGTGGGTTGCGGCAGGCGCACTGGCCGGTCTGAGCTACCTGCCGGTTAAATTACGTGACCCGATGCTGGCCGGTGTGGGCCGGATTGCCGGGCGTTTTGCCAAAGGCGGACGCCGCCGGGCACTGATCAATCTGTATTATTGTTTCCCGGACATGCCGAAAGCGGAGCGGGAAAGGATCACAGATGAGATGTTTGCCAGTGCACCACACGCCTTTGTGATGCTGGCGGAGTTGTGTCTGCGCAATCCGCAGCGGGTGATTTCCCGCACGCAGGTTCACGGGCAGGACATTATTGACGCGTTACAGGCAGAAGGGCGCAATATCATCTTTATGGTGCCGCACGGCTGGGCGATCGATTTACCGGCTATGTTGTTTGCCGCGCAGGGAAATAAAGTGGCGGGTATGTTCCATCACCAGAAAAACCCGGTGGCGGATTACCTGTGGAATAAAGCCCGGGTTCACTTCGGTGGCCGCCTGCATTCCCGCGAGGCCGGTATCAAACCGTTTATCGCCAGTGTGCGTAATGGCTTCAGCGGTTATTATCTGCCGGACCAGGATCACGGCGAAGAGCACAGTGAGTTTGTTCCGTTTTTCAGCACCTATAAAGCCACACTGCCTGCTATCGGGCGGCTGATGAAAGTGTGCAAAGCGGCGATTGTCCCGCTGTTTCCGGTGTACGATCATAAAAATCACCAGTTCCATATCCACGTCCGCCCGCCGATGGATGATATTGACGGTCAGGACGACCTGTATATCGCCCGTCGCATGAACGAAGAAGTGGAAGCCCTGGTGCGCCCGAATATCGAACAATACACCTGGATCCTGAAACTGCTGAAAACCCGCAAAGACGGTGAAGAAGAGCCGTATAAAATCTATAAACACAAAGAATTGCCCTGAGACGGGACATAAAAAAAACCGCCCGTCATCCGACAGGCGGTTTCATTTTTATCTGAAGAAAATCACTTCACTTCAAGAATACGGCTGGTATTGGTGCTGCCGACCAGGCCCATCTGGTCGCCCTGGGTGACCATGACCAGGTCGCCGGTGCACAGATAGCCTTTTTCTTTCAGGCGGCTGATAGCTTCGGTGACTGCTGC
Source organism: Morganella morganii (assembly GCF_019243775.1). Classification (NCBI taxonomy): domain Bacteria; kingdom Pseudomonadati; phylum Pseudomonadota; class Gammaproteobacteria; order Enterobacterales; family Morganellaceae; genus Morganella; species Morganella morganii. The sequence goes on along the minus strand of NZ_CP069157.1, from coordinate 1,986,115 downwards.
CAGGCCATCGGTGTGGGTGCTGCAGAATACCGGGGTGACACCACGGTACAGTGAGCACTGATTCAGAGTTTTTTCATGGCGGGACATGGCGAAAATCGGCAGGCCGGAGCTGATGCGGGACATCATACGCGCGGTACGGCCGGATTCGGTCATGGCAATAATCGCTTTCACGCCGTTGAGGTGGTTGGCCGCGTACATGGTGGACATCGCAATTGCTTCTTCCGGATTGTCGAAGGTCATATCCAGGCGGTGTTTGGAGATATTCACATTCGGCATTTTCTCTGCGCCCAGGCAAACCCGCGCCATTGCTTCCACGGTTTCCGCCGGATACTGGCCAGCAGCGGTTTCTGCAGAGAGCATTACTGCATCGGTACCATCAAGTACGGCGTTTGCCACGTCCATCACTTCCGCACGGGTCGGCATCGGGTTAGTGATCATGGATTCCATCATCTGGGTTGCTGTGATCACGACACGATTCAGTTGACGGCTGCGACGAATCAATTTTTTCTGGACGCCGACCAGCTCCGGATCGCCGATTTCCACACCGAGGTCACCACGGGCGACCATCACCACATCGGATGCGAGAATGATTTCATCCATCACCTGATCGGTGGCGACCGCTTCGGCGCGTTCGACTTTGGAGACAATCATTGCCTCACAACCGGCATCACGGGCGAGACGGCGGGCGTAGTGCAGATCTTCCGCACTGCGCGGGAAGGAGACAGCAAGGTAATCAACATTAATACGGGCTGCGGTTTTGATATCTTCTTTATCTTTTTCTGTCAGCGCATCGGCAGATAACCCGCCGCCGAGTTTGTTGATACCTTTATTATTGGAAAGCAAACCACCGACGGTCACTTCGGTCATGATTTTAGTGCCTTTGACATCCAGCACTTTCAGCTGCACACGGCCATCGTCGAGTAACAGAATGTCATCTGTCACCACATCTTCCGGCAGCTTTTTATAGTCGATCCCGACGTGCTCACTGGTACCTTCGCCTTTGCCCAGCTCTGCATCCAGAATAAATTTATCGCCGACATTCAGCAGAACTTTATTGTCTTTAAAGGTGGACACCCGGATTTTCGGCCCCTGGAGATCACCCAGGATAGCCACCTGTACGCCGAGGCGGGCAGCGATTTCACGGACTTTATTCGCACGTTCAACGTGATCGTCCGGGCTGCCGTGAGAAAAGTTCATACGAACCACATTGGCACCGGCACGGATGATTTTTTCAAGATTGTTATCGCGATCGGTGGCGGGGCCCAGGGTCGTTACGATTTTCGTTCTTCTGAGGCGTATTGACATAAATTACTCCGTTGACCTGAATAAGGTGAAATGGTGTTGATAAAAACTCCCCGCCGGGAAAATCGCTCCCGGCAGGAAAGTGTAAAATCGATTCACTCCTGTCTGATTATCGCGTATTTAAAATAAAAATCGAGTCAGCAAACGCAAAACAGTGAGTCAGACGTTATCCTACCATCCGTTATATTACTAATTCGTGATGGTCATTACACCCGGCAGCAGGAAATGTGTCAAATTGACACAAATGGTTAAAAATCAACGGAGTTTATCTATTCGGGAGTCTTTCAGGGCTTCTTTGACCCGGCGCAGGTTATCGCGGAATTTGGGGCCGCGGCGCAGGGTAAAACCGGTGGCGAGGACATCAATAATCGTCAGCTGTGCCAGACGGGAGATCATCGGCATATAAATATCAGTGTCTTCCGGTACATTAAGAATGATGGTGAGAGAGGCTTCCGCCGCGAGCGGCGAGTTCTCGGAGGTGATGGCGAGCACGGTAGCGTCATTTTCACGGGCGATACGGGCGATTTCAACCAGGTTTTTTGTCCGGCCGGTGTGGGAAATTAAAACCACCACATCACCTTCGGTGCTGTTGATACAACTCATGCGCTGCATCACCACATCGTCGGAATAAATCACCGGGATATTGAAACGGAAGAATTTATTCATCGCGTCATGGGCGACCGCCGCAGATGCACCCAGGCCGAAAAAGGCGATTTTCCGGGCTTGTGTCAGGCAATCCACGGCGCGGTTGATGGTCAGCATATCGAGGGTGCTTCTGACTGCATCCAGACCAGCCATGGCGGACTCAAAGATTTTGCCGGTGTATGCCTCAACGGAATCATTTTCATCCACATTGCGGCTGACATACGGAGTGCCGTTTGCCAGGCTTTGCGCCAGCAGCAGTTTGAAATCCGGAAAACCTTTGGTGTCCAGACGGCGGCAGAACCGGTTAACGGTTGGTTCGCTGACATCCGCCATTTTGGCGAGTGTGGCGATACTGGAATGAATAGCTATTTGTGGTGCACCGAGGATCGTCTCTGCAACTTTTTTTTTCCGATTTACTCAGGTAATCCAGACTGTTACGGAGACGGTCTAAAATATTCATGCCACTGTGCCTTTTATATTGATCTGTGTGACACACCGGCCACCCTCATTTTTTGAAAATATACTACGTAAGCCCGGGCAAAGGAGAGGGGAAACTCCCCCGGATCCGGCTTTTTTTTGAAAGTTTGAGCTGTGTCTGATTTTCATTTTAGTAAGTTTGCATCAAAAAAGTAATTAAATTACAAAACTGCACACAGAAAGACCGGCGACAGAGACCTGTCAGAATGTGCGGTAACCCGCATTTATGTTTACTGGCCAGGCGCAAACGAGTACATTATTCGTTATCTCTGTAACAAAATTACAATTCCACAGCCACGAGGAGAGGTTTTCTATGGCGCTGACAGCAACGGTTCCCGCCTGTGATTTAGTCATTTTCGGTACCAAAGGCGACCTCGCACGCCGCAAGTTACTCCCGTCTTTATATCAGCTGGAAAAAGCCGGTAATATTCATCCGGAAACGCGGATTATCGGGGCAGGCCGTGCGGACTGGTCCCGTGAGGAGTATCAGAAATTTGTTGAGGATGCGTTCAATACCTTCCTCAACGAGCAACTGGATCCGGTGCTCTGGGAACGATTCAGTGCCCGTCTGCTGTTTTGTAATCTCGATGTGAATGAGACCTCTCATTTCAAAAGCCTCGCCAATATTATTGCGGAAAACAAAAATACTGCTGTTTACTATTTCGCGATGCCGCCGGGCACGTTCAGCGCCATGTGCAAAGGGCTGGGTGAAGCGCATCTGAATAAAGAACCGAGCCGTGTGGTGATGGAAAAACCACTGGGTAATGATCTGGCCTCATCACAGGCGATCAATACCGAAGTAGCGAAATATTTTAAAGAGAGCCAGATTTACCGCATCGACCATTATCTCGGCAAAGAAACGGTACTGAACCTGCTGGCGCTGCGTTTTGCCAATTCCCTGTTTGTGAATAACTGGGATAACCGTACCATCGACCACGTCCAGATCACGGTGGCGGAAGAAGTGGGGATTGAAGGGCGCTGGGGTTACTTTGATAAAGCCGGGCAGATGCGTGACATGGTGCAGAGCCATCTGCTGCAAATTCTGACTATGATTGCCATGTCACCGCCGGATGACCTGACCAGTGACCGTATCCGTGATGAGAAAGTGAAGGTGCTGCGCTCACTGCGGACCATTGATATCACGAATGTCCGTGAAAAAACCGTACGCGGGCAATATACCGCCGGGTTTGTTCACGGCGAAAAAGTACCGGGTTATCTGGATGAAGAGGGCGCGAATACCGTCAGCCAGACCGAAACCTTTGTCGCTATCCGCGCGGATATCGACGACTGGCGCTGGTCCGGTGTGCCGTTCTATCTGCGTACCGGAAAACGGATGCCGTCAAAATGTTCGGAAGTGGTGGTCTATTTCAAACAGCCGTCCCTGAATATTTTCAATGAAACCTATCAGCATCTGCCGCCGAATAAACTGACTATCCGTCTGCAGCCGGACGAAGGTATTGATATTGAAGTGCTGAACAAAGCACCGGGGCTGGATCATAAACACCGTCTGCAAACCACCAAGCTGGATCTGAGTTTCTCGGAAACGTTCAACCAGACACATATTGCGGATGCGTATGAACGCCTGCTGCTGGAAGCTATGCGCGGTATTCAGGCACTGTTTGTCCGCCGTGATGAAGTGGAGGAAGCCTGGAAGTGGGTGGATTCTATTATGCACGCCTGGGCAATGGATAATGAACCGCCAAAACCGTATCAGGCAGGCAGTTGGGGGCCGATAGCCTCTATCGCCATGATGGCCCGTGACGGTCATGCCTGGAACGAAGTGGAATAATTATCCATCTGCGGTATCAGTAAAGGTAGTTAACCGGTTCAATATTTGCGTAATTATGACCATCTTCTGAATAAGAAGGTGGTCATTTTTTATAACTGTCTAAAAAATAAAATTATTTACTGAAAAATAATTCACCGCAGCATTGCTGAACTGTGTTACTTGTGCTAAAAATAATATGAATATTAATAACCGGAGGATTCTTTCATTGTTGTCACCCTGTCCGGGGACAGACAAAAGAATAAGACATCATGCAAAGCGACAGTAGTAGCAGGATTAAAATCCGACGTTCTACCCATGTACTTTTCCTTTCCGCTATCGTATCAAGCGAACACTACTGGTACGGCGAGTTATAGCTATTTCTCTTTTCGTCTGACGAACCAAACGCGCCTGCGTTTTTGGTCACATCGTTACATTTAACGTTTTCGTTTCGCGATAAACGCACCCGTTCACGCAAACAGTCTGTTTTGCGCCGTGAACCTGTATGCGTTGTCCATCAGGAGAAATAACTATGATTTACTGGATGTTTTTAGGCTTAGCCATTATTACCGAGGTGATCGGTACATTGTCGATGAAATACGCGAGTGTCTCCGGCGGCAGTGCGGGGATGATTGTGATGTATATCATGATTGCCTCTTCTTATATTTTATTATCCATGGCAGTGAAAAAAGTGGCCCTCGGGGTGGCTTATGCGCTGTGGGAAGGGATCGGGATCCTGATCATCACCACGTTTAGTGTGATGTGGTTCCATGAATCGCTGTCACCGCTGAAACTGGGCGGTCTGGCACTGTTAATCGCGGGTATCACCCTGATTAAATACGGCACCAAAAAAGTGCAGAAAAAGCAGCCTGCTGCCAAACCGGTTCGTGCGCCACTGAATGAGATGCTGAAAGGGGCGTAATATGTTATCGACATTTGAATGGTGGCACGGTGCATTTTTACTGCTGGCCGTGGTACTGGAGATTCTGGCGAATATCCTGCTGAAAATGTCAAACGGCTTTAAACGTCTGTGGCTGGGTATTTTATCGCTGCTGGCGGTATTGGGGGCATTCAGTTGTCTGGCACTGGCAGTCCGCGGTATCGAGCTTTCCGTTGCGTATGCATTGTGGGGAGCATTCGGTATTGTGGCAACAGTGGCTGCAGGCTGGATCCTGTTTAACCAGCGCCTCAATTACAAAGGCTGGAGCGGGATTATTCTGCTTCTGCTGGGTATGGTGATGATTAAGTTTGCCTGATCATTGCGTCACAGAAAAACAGCAGACAACCCGGAGTTGTCTGCTGTTTTTTTATGTCCGGAATTAAAATACACTGATGCAGGATGTACAGGTAAAATTCCGGATTATAAAAATGAAAATATTACTGATTGAAGATCATGAAAAGACCGGCAGCTGGGTTAAAAAGGGATTAGAGGAAGCCGGATTTATTGTTGATATCACGGCAGATGGCAGAGACGGGTTGTATCTTGCTCTGGAGAACAATTACCGGCTGGTTATTCTCGATATTATGTTGCCCGGTATGGATGGCTGGGAAGTGCTGAGAATATTGAGAACCGCCAAAATGGTACCGGTTATTTGTCTGACAGCCAGGGATGCAGTTGCTGACCGGGTAAAAGGACTGGAACTGGGCGCGAATGATTATCTGGTTAAACCGTTTTCATTTTCCGAATTACTGGCGAGAGTCCGGAATCAGCTGCGTACTTCTCAACCAGCTTCCAAAGTGATTGAGATCGCCGATCTCAGCATTGATCTGACCCGTCATGATGTACAGCGGGGAGGCGTGAAAATATCGCTGACACGTCAGGAATATTCACTGTTGCTTTTTTTTGCGCTGCATTCAGGGGAGATCCTGCCCAGAACACTGATTGCCTGTGAGGTGTGGGGAATGGATTTTGAGAGTGATACCAATATTGTCGATGTGGCTGTCCGGCGGCTCAGAAAAAAAATAGATGACGATCATGATCGTAAATTAATTGAAACTGTCCGTGGTATGGGATACCGCCTGAACGGATCGGAATGATGAAAATACGTTCACTGAGATTTAAAATTGTATCATTATTTATGTTGCTGATGGTGGCAAACGCAGGTTTTGTCACACTGATCCTTTATCACTCTCTGAAAAATGAACTTGCCTCAAAAGATGATGACATCCTGATTAACCGTGCCGACCAACTGGCTAAACTGATAGTCAGTGGTATTGATATTAAATCGTTACCTGTTTATTTCCGGCGGATGATGGATATGCGGCAGGATGTTATTAAGATAGCAGATGCTGATAATCACGTTATTGTGGATACCAACCCGGAGATAACCCTGAATACCCGGGACAAACTTAATTATCCGGATAATCAGGAAACGCCTTTAATCTCATACCAGAATACGGATGATAACATGCCGGTTTCCGTGGTTAATTTTGAGATTCAGGCTCCTGAAGGTAAATTATATGTCACTCTGGCAAAGCGTTCGGTTGATCGCAGCAGTGTTTTACGCGGATATTTACAGCAAAGTCTGATTGTTTCCGTTATTGCTATTCTTCTGATGGTCGTCTTCAGTATATGGCTTATCCGCCGGGGATTGCAGGATATTACGCATCTCAGCCGGATCACCGCGAAAACAGATCTGCACTCTCTGGGACAGACGGTGGATATCAGCCGCTTACCGGATGAACTGAAAAGTTTGGGTGATTCATTGAATATCATGCGCTCACGGCTGAAAAATGATTTTGTCCGGCTGACACAACTTGCGGATGATTTAGCGCATGAATTAAGAACACCCATTAATGCCATTAAAATTCAGAATGAAATCACATTACAAAAAACGCGCACTGCGGATGAGTATGAAGCGATTATCGCCAGCAATACAGAAGAGCTGGATAAATTGGCAAAAATAATACAAAATATTCTGTTTATCGCCAGAGCAGAGAATAAAAATATTAATCTGAAGCGGGAAACCATCGTTGTTTCTGAGCTGGTTGAGGATATTTATGAGTTACTGGCATTTTATGCCGATGAGAAAAATATCCGGCTGGTTAATAAAATATCGGATGTGACGGTATCAGCAGACAAAGTATTGCTGATGCAGATTATGGTTAATGTTGTGTCAAATGCGGTTAAATATTCATATGAAAATACGGAGGTTATTGCCGGTGCAGAAAATAATCATGGCAGCACCGTCATTTCAGTGATGAACAAAGGTGATGTTGTTGCAAACAGTGAACAGGTCTTTACCCGCTTTTGGCGCGGAGATAATGCGAGAACGTCAGAAGGAAGCGGGCTGGGCTTATCGATTGTTCAGGCAATAACAGAATTGCATTCAGGTGAGGTCAGATTTGAACGTACCGGGTCATATAACACGGTAACCTTAATTTTTCCGGATACTCATCCCCTTTCATGACAAATTTGTCATCGTCCTGTCAGCTTTAAATTCAGATTATGCGGTATAACAGTTCCGGAATGTTATCACCGTGATTGCTGAATACAGGGACTCATCATGAAAAAAATAATACGATCGTCTGAGATTACGCCGGAATCCGTTTTTATGATGAAACGCAGGAATCTGCTTAAGTTATTAGGTGCCGGTACGGCCGGATTAATGGTCAGCCCGTCAGTCAGCGCCGGTCTGTTTTCGTGGTTTTCCGGCGATGATAAGCCCGGCGTTCCGGAGACAATCTTAAAAGACCTCAGTTATACAAAACCTGAAAAGTATCAGTCCGGCCTGGCATTAACGCCGGAGGATAAGGTGACTGGTTACAATAATTTCTATGAATTCGGCCTGAATAAATCGGACCCGGCTGAAAACGCACATACCCTGAAAACGGATGAATGGACACTGACAGTTGAGGGGGAAGTTAACCGGCCTCTGGTATTAAATGCCGATGAGATCCGTCATAAATTTCAGGCTGAAGAGCGTATTTACCGAATGCGCTGTGTGGAAGCATGGTCAATGGTTATTCCGTGGGTCGGTTTTCCTCTGAGAGATTTATTATTATCAGCGGAACCGAACAGCAAAGCGAAATATGTTGCTTTTGAAACGGTGTACGCCCCGGAACAAATGCCCGGTCAAAAGAGCCGTTTTACCGGAGGCGGGCTTCAGTATCCGTATATTGAGGGGTTGCGCCTGGATGAAGCACTTCACCCTCTGACACTGATGGCAACCGGTGTTTACGGAAAAGAACTGCCGAAACAAAATGGAGCACCTGTCCGGCTGGTGGTACCGTGGAAATATGGTTTTAAAGGCATAAAATCCATTGTTAAAATTCGCCTGACAGAATCTGAGCCGCCGACCACATGGAATCTTTCAGCACCCCGTGAATATGGGTTTTATGCCAATGTAAACCCGCAGGTTGATCATCCGCGCTGGTCACAGGCTACAGAACGTTTTATCGGCTCCGGAGGGTTAGGCCGGACAACACGGCAGCCGACATTACTGTTTAACGGGTATGCAGAAGACGTGGCAGAATTATATAAAGGAATGGATTTGCGGAGATATTTCTGATGATGAAATTATTCCGTTACCCGGTGGTTAAACTTTTTTTTCATCTGACGGCAGTATTGCCACTGGTATGGCTTATTTATGCTGTTAGTTACGGGGTACTGGGGGCAGATCCCGCAAAAGACATTCAGCATTTCACCGGTATTACGGCACTTCGTTTAGTTATTATTATCACAGTGATACCGGTGATTGCTTTTTATTTTAAGCTGAACAGTTTATATCAGGTGAGAAAATTACTCGGATTATGGTGTTTTTTCTGGGCAACGCTGCATCTGGCCAGCTATTTTTTTCTTGAAATAGGTGCAGAAAATACGGCACTCTTTTTCAGTGAGATACTTTCCCGTTTTTATCTTAATCTCGGTGTGGCTGGCTGGTTAATTTTGTGCCTGATGGCAGTGACGTCGTCTGACCGGATACGCAACTTATCAGGCCGGTGGTGGAAACGAATTCATAATTTGCTGTATCCGTTGTTGTTTATTGTTATTACGCACTATATTTTAGCAGCGAAGACAGATACACCGGAACCGGCCATTTATCTGGTACTGGTTATTCTGGCGTACTGTCATCGCCGGCAGCAGCGAAGTAAAGAACAAGTATTACCCGATAAAATCGGGTAATACGATTATGCTGATTGTCTTCTGCTGTTATTTATCACTGTAATACTCATAAGTGGTACGGAAAGGTACTTCACCGGCCGGTTCACCGTTAATATGTCGGAGCCAGAGCCCTGCGGTACAGTTTTGATAGGTATCCCATTCTGTACACTGAATATCATTACCGGTGACGATCCCGATCGACTCCGTTCTTTCTGTTCCTTTATCCAGGCCGCCTTTCTCATTGTAGGTAAAATGGTAATTACTGAGAAGGGTCGGCGTGGTGTAAATACGGGTTACCCGGCCGGCACTGTCATATTCAAAGTTCATACTGTAGGGTTTGGCGAGAACTTCGCCGTCTATCACTACAGAATGTATATTGCCATCGCGGTATTCTACAGCGCCGTTTTCGGTCAGGATAGTGCTGTTGCCCTCAATAAAATTTTCTGTCCGGTAGCCGGTAATCACCTGTTGTGCATCTTTGAGCAGGATAATCCGGCTGATGGTCGGGCGCTCTTTTTTCCGGCCGACTTCGTCTGAGGAAAAACGGTATTCCATACTGATGGCATCAGCGGTTTCCGCTCCGGCTACCTGTATATCAAAGGTCATGCCGTATTGCATACTTCTGCGGATGAAATCATAGTGAGTGATCTGTCCGCAGGGTGACAGTGTCACATTACTGGCAGAAAATATCCTGACATCGCTGTCCTGCTGATCGCTGTCGGTGACCATGGAGGATGATTTTACCGGTCCGTTCAGGTAAGAAAGCCCCATCATCCTCATATGATTGAGCCGGGTTTGTTCAGACATCGGCTGGCAGTCAGTTTCTGCGGCATAGGATGGCAGGGCGAAAACAGCGGAAAACAGCGCCAAAGGCAGAACTGAGCAGGTTACTGTGAGTTTTTTCACGATTTCTCCGGAAAGCTATAAATTCAGATTCATTTATTTCGATGGTAAGGGAGTTATTCCGTTCAGGCAACCAGACAAACAGACAATCTGCATTATTTATTCTGAAATTCTCTTAATGATATTCGCCGAAACAACAGTTTTAGAAAGTCAGAGTAACGCATTTCAGTATTGTCCGGAAAAGAATCACCAGATAAAATCACCTGCAGGCAGATTTTAAAGTAATGCTGCTGATAATATGTATGATATAGCTGATACAGCATATTCATTGTGAATGGCGTTCAGAAGAGGAGATGAATGGATTGAGTCAGATTTTATTATGAGAGAAAAATATGTAAAATGATTGATTACAATGAAATGGTAAAAAATGAATCGATGGAAGATGTTATCCTGTTTCTGGTTGCCAGGCGTGAAAGTGGTCTTATTTACCCGGCAATAGATCGTTTTTTTTTATCGTCATAATGGCCCGGATAAATATGAGTCGTGTAATATTATGATTCTCCGCGAAACGCACCGGCTTCTGAATGAAGAAAAAATAATGTGCGGAGGAGAGAAAGGCGGCCTTTATATGAAAGGACCAAAATGGATTGAGCCCGATTTTATGTCAGAAGGAAAATATGAGATAGATTAAAAAATACATGCTTGTTATTTTTGAGTGCAATTATGAACATGCGTATTATATTTTATTAATCCGATTTTTCGGGAAAAATAAAAAAATAAGATAAATAATCATCCATAAAAATGAAACAATGAATAATCAATACAAAAAAGTGACCGCCATTGTGCGGTCACTTAACAGATCAAACAGGATATGCTTATTTCACTTCCGGCATCAGCCCGATAAAGACAGTTTTCTTACGCGGGCCGGTCATCAGGTCTTCCAGCTTTTCCACGCACTGTAAATAGTGCGGGGTTTTCTTATGTGCCGCCACGGCTGCATCATCGGCATAGGCTTCATAGATATAAAAGCGGGTTTCCACTTCCGGGTCCTGTAACACATCAAAACGCAGGTTACCGGGCTCTTTTATCGATCCCAGATGGTTTTCACGAAAAACGGCAATAAATTCATCCACTTTGCCGGGTTTCACATTAATTTCCACTAATGTTACGTTCAAAATTTACCCCTTGTTCTTTTCGCTCAGGAACAGCTGATAAGCCTGTGCTGCACTCTCACCGCCATGCACAACGGCACGGATCGCTTTCATCATGGCAACCGGGTTTTCGGACTGGAAAATATTCCGGCCCATATCCACCCCGGATGCGCCCTGGTCAATGGCGCGGAAACACATGTCGAGAGCTTCGTTTTCCGGCAGTTTTTTACCGCCTGCAATGACAATCGGTACCGGACAACCGGCGGTGATGCGCTCAAAACCTTCCTCAACAAAGTAGGTTTTGATGATATTAGCGCCCATTTCTGCAGCAATACGGCTGGCGAGTGAGAAATAACGCTGATCACGCGCCATATCTTTACCCACCCCGGTCACTGCCATTACCGGCATACCGACACGCATCCCCGCATCCACCATTTTGATGATGTTTTTGATGGACTGGTGTTCATGCTCAGTACCGATATAGACCTGAGCCGCAACCGCCGCCACATTCAGGCGTACCGCATCATCCATTGCCACCGCAACCGCTTCGTTGGAGAGTTCGGTCAGGATGGAGTTAGCACCGGATGCCCGCAGCACCACCGGTTTGTTGGTCGTGACCGGCACCTGGGCACGCAGGATCCCGCGGGTACACATCAGGACATCGGTATGCTCAAAAAGCGGGGCGATATTAATATCAATCCGCTCAAGGCCGGTGGTCGGCCCCTGGAAATAGCCGTGGTCAAAGGCCAGCATGACCGTTTTATTATCCTGCGGATTAAAAATACGGGCCAGACGCGACTGCATACCCCAATCCAGCGAACCGCAGCCTTTGAGGGTATAAAGGGTGTTTTTTTGCGGCGTATTAAGCCCGAAGTCTTTGCCGTCACGGATATCATCTAAATCAGCCATGGAATTCTCCCCTGGTTAAACTGGCGCGGAGGGTGCCCGCGCCATTGGTTAAATCAGCAACTACATCAGAAATCATAGTTGTTAATGTTCTCTTTGGTGAAGATCACGCGCTCAGGCAGTACCACAATCCCGTTGCCTTTTGCTTCGTAGTCATAGCCCTGAACACTGTTCGGGGAGACTTCAACTTCACCGACACCGGCGACGGTAATCTTATCGCCGACATTCAGTTCGCCTTTTTTCATCAGTGCATCAGCCACGGCGACAGAAATTTCGCCCTGTTTGACAACATCCCATAACGCGAACTGATTAACTGTGCCGCGCTCCACATACGGACGCATCACGTTCGGGGTACTGAACCCGACAACCGCCACATCGTTACGTTTCAGGTTCTCTTTGGCCTGAGCCGCCGCCGGCAGGGCGTTGGCATCCGGCGCGATAATCACATCCAGGTCACTCCAGGCATTAAGAATACCTTCGGCAGTCTGTAAGGATTTGGTGGCATCGTTATAACCGTACTGGGTGGTGACGACTTCCCAGCCCGGATGCTCGGCTTCGATTTTCGCTTTCGCTTCTTTGACCCACTGGTTCTGGTCAGTTACGGTCGGGCTGGAATAGAAGAAGGCGACTTTGGCTTTCTCTTTCTTCACCTGATCCGCAGCCATATCCACCAGGATGCCGCCGAGCTGTTTCGGGGTGCCCTGGTCGATATAAATAGAGCGGCATTCCGGATTGGTATCGGAATCCCAGGTCAGGACTTTCACACCGCGCTGCATGGCGCGTTTCAGTGACGGACATAATCCGTCCGGCGAAACGGCAGAGACAATAATCGCGTCATAGCCCCGGTTAACGAAGTTGTTGATAAGCTGTACCTGACCGGACACACTCGGCTCGGTCGGGCCGTCGTAGGTGACATCGATACCGAGTTTTTTCCCGGCTTCCACAGCACCCTGGCCGCCGCTGGTAAAGAAGCCGACACCGACAAGTTTAGGAATAAAGGCGACTTTTTCTGCTGCATTCGCCCAGGAAACACATGCGAGACTTAATGCAGTGGCGAGCGCCAGTTTTTTCATGATGGGTTTCATGGTTTTCTCCATTTCGTCAAATCTGTGATAACAAACGTGTTTTACTCTGATACGAATTGCCTGTTGCGTTTACGCGCCCACCAGCCAAGGATGTGATGTCGGTGTAAAGAAACGGAACGACCAACAACGGCAACAATAAGCAGCGCACCCGAGAGTGCACTGGAGACCTGATTTGGTACGCCGATCATCTGCAATCCCTGCTGTAAAAAGCCGATCAGCAAAACAGCCAGCGCGGTGCCTAATACAGAGCCGGAACCGCCGTAAATATTAGCACCACCCAGTACAACAGCGGTGATAGCAGGCATCAGGAACGATGCCCCGAGATCCGCACGGGCAGAGCCGAAATAGGACACTAAAATGACAGAGGCGAGTGCGGCACTGACACCGACCATCGCATACAGCAGACAGATAGTGCGTGTCACCGGGAAAGCACTGTAGCGCGCGACACGGGCATTCTGCCCGATTAAAAAGACATTACGGCCCGGATGGGTACGGTGCAGATAAAACCAGAACACCAGTACACACAGGACAAAAATGATCAGCGGCAGCGGAATGCCGAGTAAATCAAGGTTAGCAAAATCAGTGAAGGCTGCCGGGAAGCCGCCGATCCCCTCAAAACCGGTCGCACCGGATAATCCGGAGAGCAGCAGGGCGCAGCCGCCGAACAGATACATGGTGCCGAGCGTAATCACCAGCGGGTTAACCCCGGTAAACAGGATCAGCAGGGCGTTAATCAGGCCGCACAGTGCGCCGGTCAGCAGAGTGAGCGGAATGGCGGCAATCATCGGTACACCGGCCTGATTGAGGATCCCGAGCACAATAGCGGTCAGCCCGATGGTGGAGCCGAAGGAGATATCCATCCCGCCGCTGACAATCACCAGCGTCAGCGGCAGCGCCACCAGACCGATACAGATAAAGTCACTGGTACTGAACAGCAGCACATTGACATCCAGCAGGCGCGGGTTACCCATACCGAATAACAGGATTTCGAGGACAATCAGCAGCGCCAGGGCAATTTCCCAGCCGTAACGTTTGGTGATGCTCATTTTTTCGCCTCCTGCGGTGCGGAAGGATTAAGGAACCGGGCATAGCGCTGGGCGCGGAGGTTTTTCTCCAGCGCCACACGCAGACGGCCGTCAAAGACCAGAACCGCGAGTAAAACAAAGCCGGCGATAAAGTCATTCCACCAGGCCGGCAATCTGAGCAGCACCAGCACACTGTCAATCTGAGTCATAAAATAGGCACCGAGGATAGCGCCGACGATGGTACCGGTGCCGCCGAGCAGGCTGATCCCGCCCAGCACACAGGCGGCGATGGCTTTCATTTCAAGGCCGTTACCGGTCTGATTCGGGATAAAACCGATTTGTGAGGCAAACACAATCCCGGCGAGTGCCGCCATCATGCCGTTTACAGAGAAGGCAATGATGCGGGTGCGATCAACCGGCACACCCAACTGGCGCGCGCCCTGTAAGTTATCGCCGGTGGCGTAGAAACCGCGTCCGGCGGTGGTGCGGGACAGGAACAGGGTCATCAGAATAATCAGCAGGATAATAAACCAGCCGATTGGCGACAGCCCGAGGAAGACCGGTTTTGACAGATCTTTCAGTTCCGCCGGTAAACCTTCAATCCATTTTCCGCCGGTGAGCAGCAGCATAATGCCGCGATATAGCCCGAGCGTACCGAGGGTGGCAACAATGGCGGGGATCCGCAGCCAGGTGACCAGGATGCCGTTGAAGAATCCGGCCAGCAGACCGGCAGCGACAGTCAGCAGGATCGCCACCGTCAGCGGCAGTCCCGCATTCAGCGCGATACCGACAATCACTGCACACAGCCCGGTGGTGGATCCGACAGACACATCAATATTACGGGTCAGCATCACCAGGGTGGCACCGATGGCCAGCAGCATCTGGATTTGCGCACTGCCGAAAATCATGGTGACGGTTTGCAGACTGAAATAACGGGTTTCCATGCCGCCGAGCAGGACAAACAGGCAGAGAATAGCAAGCAGTGCCGTTACTTCACGGTTATTCTGGATATATTTCAGCATGATGCGGCCTCCTGTAACGGGCTGCTTTCTGTTTCTGTCTGCGGGCGGTGTTCGCCGAACGCCATATGCATAATAGTGTCGGTGTTCAGCTCGTTGTGCTGCAATTCCCCGGAGAATTCCCCCTGATGCATCACCAGCACGCGGTCAGCCAGCGCCACCACTTCATCGAGGTCAGAGGAGATCAGTAAAATTGCCACATTCTGCTGTGCGATACTTTGTATCAGCTGATAAATGTCATTACGGGCGCCGACATCCACGCCGCGTGTCGGTTCATCAATAATCAGCAGTGACGGATTGGCTTCGAGGCATTTGGCGATCAGGATTTTTTGCTGATTACCGCCGGACAGCGTGCGTACCGTCTGTTGCCCGTCACTGAATTTAATATTGAGGGCACGGCGGTAACGCTCGAGCAAGGCATCATCCCGCGAGCGGTTGACCAGCAGCCCCTGGTGGTTATGCACCAGCGCACCGATATTCCAGGTGAGCGGGGCATCAAGGAAAAGTCCGGAGGCCTGACGGTCTTCAGGTAAACAGACCAGCCCCCGGATGAGGCGTTTTTCACTGCTGACACCGCGCAGATTGTCACCGTTGAGGAAAACCTCTCCGGCGATCAGCGGGCGCAGCCCGTATAATGTTTCTGCGAGTTCGGTCCGGCCGGCGCCGACGACACCGGCCAGCCCGACCACTTCCCCCGGGTTGACAACAAAACTGATGTTACGGAATCCTTCGCCGCACGCATTACGGACATCCAGCACCGGCGTATCATCCTGCGGACTGTTACGGGTGGCGGACAGATCCAGCCAGAGCTTCTGCGTCTCTGACAGCGGCTTTTTCTTCGCTTCAGGTGTGATGGCCTGAATGATTTCATCAGTGGAAAACTGTTTTGCCGGACCGGCCAGCGCAATATTGCCGTCACGCATCACGCTCAGATAATCGGCAATGGCATGTATTTCCGGTAGTTTATGAGAGATAAAGACAATCCCGACACCCTGCTGCTGTAATTCCCGCACCCGCCCAAACAGGCGTTCGGTTTCGGCGGGGGTCAGAGATGCTGTCGGTTCATCAAGAATAAGGATGCGGGAATCCCGCATCAGACCGCGCATGATCTCCACCAGCTGCTGATCCGCCACATTCAGGCTGCCCGCCCGCGCACTGAGATCAAAATTGCAGCGCAGTGATGTCAGCATTTGCTGTAATTTGGCTTTGCCCGCCTGATGTTTCGGCAGCCGGAACAGAATGTTTTCCTGCACAGACAGATTCGGGAACAGCAGCGGCTCCTGCGGAACCAGATACAGTCCCAGCTGATGGGCTTTCGCCGGAGTCAGGTGCGATATCTCCTGACCTTCCAGCGTCAGGGTGCCTGCATCCGGCTGTTCAATCCCTGCAATAATTTTCATCAGCGTGGATTTTCCCGCGCCGTTGCCGCCCAGCAGCGCATGAACCTGTCCCGGCAACAGTGTGAAATCGATGTGTTTGAGGACAACCACACCGGAGAACTGTTTGGCTATTCCGCGGGCGGTGAGCAGCGGCTGAATCGGGTGTTGCTTCTCTGACATAACGGCACCTCTGGTGTTATGGGTATTGCTGCCGGATGTTATGTGGTTAAGAAAACATCAATAAAATGAACATTTATAATTTATAAACACATTTGTTCATAAATGTAAGCCATAAAAATCAAATAAGACAATATTTCGGCCATATTTTGTGAAAAAATCAGATCTGCGTTAGAATTTGTTCAAAATTTTGGCCTGCACCTCTGGCAGATTTCTGTAAAAGGTGCTTATCTGTAAAAACGGAAAACAAAAGTTCACATGACAACAGTTTCAAAAAACACGAAAGCAGCCCCGGTAAGCTCCGTTTCTTCGATGGACTATGACGCCTCAGGACTTAGTATGAATGAAGAAGAGTTATTGGCCCGTATTGCCTGGTTTTATTACCACGATGGTCTCACGCAGGGAGATATCGGGGATCTGCTCGGTCTGACACGGCTGAAAGTTTCGCGTTTGCTCGAAAAAGGACGTCAGTCCGGCGTCATCCGGGTACAGATAAATTCTCGGTTTGAAGGCTGCCTTGAACTTGAAGATATTCTGAAAAAAAGATTTTCGTTAAAACAAATTCGCATACTCCCGGCGTTGAACGGCCCGGAGATCCATACCCGCCTCGGCGTGGCCGGTGCACATCTGCTGATGTCTCAGCTTTCGCCCGGCCAGTTGCTGGCAGTCGGGTTCGGGGAGGCGGCAATGGCGACATTGCAGCATCTGAGCGGGTTTGTCTCTTCGCAGCAGATCCGTCTGGTGACTCTCTCCGGCGGCGTCGGGCAGTACATGACCGGCATCGGCCAGCTTGATGCCAACTGCCCGGTCAGCATTATTCCGGCACCGCTGCGGGCATCAAGTGCCGCAGTGGCAGCGACATTCCGTCAGGAACGCAGCGTGCAGGATGTGCTGATGGCAGCCAGTGCAGCGGATATTGCCGTTGTCGGCCTGGGCGCTGTGAATCAGAAACAGGATGCGACCATTATGCGTTCCGGCTATATCAGCAGCGGCGAACAGCTGATGCTGGCACGGCGCGGGGCGGTCGGGGATATTCTTGGCTACTTTATCGGCCGCGAAGGGGAACTGACAGAAGAAGTGGAGATGCACCGCGAACTTATCGGCATCACCCCCGCAGAGCTGAAAAATATTCCGACGGTGGTCGGGGTGGCGGGCGGTGAGGAAAAAGCCGAGGTGATTGTGGCGGCACTGCTGGGGGGCTATATCAACTCTCTGGTGACAGACGAGCAGACGGCACGGGTGATGCTGACATTATTAACCTGATGCACTGACTGTCCCGCAGACGAAAATCACGCTGTATTTCATGGTGTAACGGTATCAGTCCAATTGAATTTGTGAGGATGGCGACATGAATCAGATTACGGGCAGCGGCTCATCAGAAAAATACCTGATGGCGCTGGATGCGGGAACAGGCAGTATCAGAGCCGTTATTTTTGATCTTCACGGCAATCAGGTGGCGGTCGGACAGGCGGAGTGGCGTCACAATGAGCTGCCGGATGTACCGGGCTCGATGGAATTTGATCTGCCGGTGAACTGGCAGCTGGCGTGTCACTGTATTGCGCTGGCGCTGAAAAATGCCGGTCTGCCTGCTTCGGCGATTGCCGGGGTGGCGGCCTGCTCAATGCGTGAAGGCATTGTACTGTATGACCGCAACGGCGAACCGATCTGGGCATGTGCCAACGTGGATGCGCGCTCAAGCCATGAAGTCAGTGAATTAAAAGAGCTGTACGATAACACTTTTGAATATGATGTTTATCAGTGCTCCGGCCAGACTTTAGCCCTCGGTGCTATGCCGCGTCTGCTGTGGCTGGCACATCACCGGCCTGATATCTACCGTCAGGCGGGCACACTCACTATGATCAGCGACTGGCTGGCCTGCAAACTGACCGGCGAGCTGGCAGTTGATCCTTCCAATGCCGGTACCACCGGGATGCTGGATCTGAAAACCCGTGACTGGCGGCCTGGCCTGCTGGAAATGGCCGGGCTGCGCGCGGATATTCTCTCTCCGGTTAAAGAAACCGGTACCGTGTTGGGCTATATCACAGCGAATGCCGCGAAAGAGTCCGGTCTGGCAGAAGGCACGCCGGTGGTGATGGGCGGCGGGGACGTTCAACTGGGCTGTCTCGGGCTGGGCGTGGTCAGAGCGGGACAAACTGCGGTGCTCGGCGGCACGTTCTGGCAGCAGGTGGTGAATTTACCGGCACCGGTCACCGATCCGGATATGAATACCCGCATCAACCCACATGTGATCCCGGGGATGGTACAGGCGGAATCCATCAGTTTTTTTACCGGCCTGACGATGCGCTGGTTCCGTGATGCGTTCTGCGCGGAAGAAAAAATTATCGCTGAACGTCTCGGCGTGGACACTTACTCATTACTGGAAGATATGGCGGCCCGTGTGCCTGCCGGCTCTCACGGTATTATGCCGATTTTCTCCGATGTGATGCGCTTTAAATCCTGGTATCACGCGGCGCCTTCCTTTATTAACCTCTCCATTGATGCGGAAAAGAGTAACAAAGCCTCGCTGTTCCGCGCACTGGAGGAGAACGCAGCGATTGTTTCATCCCTCAATCTTGATCTGATTGCAAAATTCAGTGGTGTGAAAGCGGATTCACTGGTGTTCGCCGGTGGTGGTTCGAAAGGCAAACTGTGGAGCCAGATCCTGGCGGATGTTACCGGTGTGCCGGTACGGGTACCGGTTGTCAAAGAAGCCACGGCGCTGGGGTGTGCGATCGCCGCCGGAGCGGGTGTCGGGTTATATGATGATATGGTGACGGCGGGTGAGCGTCTGGTGCAGTGGCAGCATGAGTATCAGCCAAATCCGGCACACCGCGAGGTTTATGACAAAGCCAAACAGAACTGGCAGAAGGTATATGCGGATCAGCTTTCGCTGGTGGATTCCGGCCTGACAACATCGATGTGGAAGGCGCCGGGGCTGAAATAACCGGGGGTATAATCCGGCTCCGGAGAGGGCCGTTAACGGGCAAAAACGAAAAGTCGCTGTGAATACAGTCCCTGTACGCTCAGGCTCGCCATCCATGGCTCGCATGCTTTTCGTTTCCTTTGCCCGTTACCGGCTCAGTACCTGACCGGCAGAGCTTTTTTCAACACTCAGACTGCTGCGATCACTTTGATTTCGACTTTATAATCCGGGTGCATCAGAGCAGCTTCCACGGTGCAGCGAACCGGCGCACTGCCTTTCGCGACCCATGCATCCCAGGCGGTATTCATACCGGCAAAATCGGCTTTGTCTGCCAGGAAAATGGTCGCATCGAGGATTTTGCTTTTATCTGAACCGGCGCGGGCCAGAATTTTATCGATCGCGTGCAGGGCACTGGTGGTCTGGGCAGTAATATCGCCGCTCAGATCTTCCGGAACACTGGTGTAATAAACGGTGTTGTTGTGTACAACCGCTTCAGACCAGCGGTCTTCCGGATCAATTCGCTGAATTGTCATTCTCTCTCCTGTAAATATATCCAGTTTCTTACACGGCAAGGTGGTGCTATTGCTCAACCCTTGGCATAATTAGCGCCTATTTTGTCAGAAGAGAACGCGCGTGTCAGACGATTTTGCAAAAAACGGCCGCTTAGCCCGTGTCATTCCCGGTTTTCAGCCGAGGGAAGCCCAGGTCACTATGTCGGCGGCGATCAGCCGGATAATTGAAACGCAGGGGCAACTGGTGGCGGAAGCCGGAACCGGGACCGGCAAAACGTTTGCCTATCTGGTACCCGCGCTGCGTGCCGGAAAGAAAACTATTATTTCCACCGGCTCCAAAGCGTTGCAGGATCAGCTCTATAACCGCGATCTCCCCACCATTATTCAGGCGCTGGATTATGACGGCAGGGTGGCGCTGCTCAAAGGGCGCTCGAACTATCTTTGTCTGGAGCGGCTGGAGCAGCAGACTCTCGGCGATATCAATATGGAGCCGGAAACGCTCACGCAGATAGTGGCGGCGCGGCGCTGGGCAACAGCGACTGAACTGGGGGATATCACCACCTGTCACGATATTCCGGAAGACAGCCCGGTCTGGCCGTTGATCACCAGTACCAACGATAACTGCCTCGGCAGCGACTGTCCGCAGTATAAAGAATGCTTTGTACTGAAAGCCCGGCGCAAGGCACTGGAAGCGGATGTGGTGGTGGTCAACCATCATCTGTTTATGGCGGATCGCGTGGTGAAAGACACCGGTTTCGGGGAGCTTATCCCTGAGGCGGATGTGATTATTTTTGATGAGGCGCATCAGATCCCGGATATCGCCAGTCAGTATTTCGGTCAGCAGCTCAGCAGCCGTCAGTTATTTGATCTGACCCGCGATATCACATTAGCCTACCGCAGCGAGCTGCGTGACCAGGCGCAGTTACAGAAATGTGCGGATCGCCTGACGATGAGTGTGCAGGATTTCCGGCTGGCACTCGGTGATACCGGTTTTCGCGGTAATCTGCGGGAACTGCTGGCACAGCCGCAGTTTCAGCGGGCGCTCACCTTGCTCGATGATGCTCTGGAACTCTGTTATGACGTGATGAAGCTCTCTCTCGGCCGCTCTGCCATGCTGGATGCGGCGTTTGAACGGGCGACCCTGTACCGCAACCGGCTCAAACGGCTGAAAGATGTTTCCATCCCCGGTTACAGTTACTGGTTTGAAAGCTATGGACGTCATTTCCTGCTGGCACTGACACCGCTGACCGTGGAAGACAAATTCCGCGAAATGATGAGTAATCAGAAAATGGCGTGGGTATTTACATCCGCGACACTGTCGGTGAATGATGATCTGCACCATTTTACCCGCCGCCTCGGGCTGGATAACGCCGAAACCCTGATCCTGCCGAGCCCGTTTAATTATCAGGAACAGACTCTGCTCTGTGTGCCGCGTTTTCTGCCGTCGCCGAATCAGTACGGTGCGGCAAAACAGCTGGCGGAACAACTGCGCCCGCTGATCAACCATAACCGTGGCCGCTGTTTCTTTTTATGCACCTCACACCAGATGATGCGTGATCTCGCCGCCGAATTCCGCCAGTCACTGACACTGCCGGTGCTGGTGCAGGGGGAAACCAGTAAAACACAGCTGCTCCGTGATTTTATCTCCTCCGGTAATGCCTTGCTGGTGGCCACCGCCAGTTTCTGGGAAGGGGTGGATGTGCGCGGTGATGCACTGACCTGTGTCATCATCGACAAACTGCCGTTTACCGCACCGGATGACCCGCTGCTGAAAGCACGCATGGAAGATTGTCAGGTACGCGGTGGCGATCCGTTCCGTGATGTTCAGATCCCGGATGCGGTGATCAGCCTTAAACAGGGGGTCGGGCGGCTTATCCGTGATACGGAGGATTACGGCGTGATTGTGATCTGTGATAACCGGATTGTTATGCGGCCTTACGGGGAAATCTTCCTGAAAAGTCTGCCGCCGTCGCCACGGACCCGTTCACTGACCAAAGCTGCGGAATTTCTGGCAGCACGGCAGTCACAGCGCCGCACAGCGGAATAACACTGAATCAGTTTCGCAATAAAAGTCACTGTTACCGTGATTTTTTTGTTACCATAAACCTTATTTATTTGCCGGAGTTATGGCATGTCCAGCCGAATTTTAGCCTTAGATACAGCAACAGAAGCCTGTTCTGTTGCACTTTACAACAATGGTGAGATCACCGCCGATTTTGCCGTCACCCCCCGCGAACACACACAGCGCATTCTGCCGATGGTGCAGGCGGTGCTGGCACAGCAGAATCTCTCTCTCCGTGATCTTGATGCACTGGCCTTTGGTCAGGGGCCGGGCAGCTTTACCGGCGTGCGGATTGGTGTCGGGATCGCGCAGGGTCTGGCGCTGGGCGCTGAGCTGCCGATGATCGGTGTCTCATCACTGGAAACCATGGCGGAAGGGGTTTTCCGTACTGCCGGGCTCTCCCGTGTGCTGGTTGCCATTGATGCCCGCATGGATGAAGTGTACTGCGCGGCGTATGTCCGTGATGAGCAGGGTATTTTCCGGCAGGAACTGGCGGAAGCAGTGCTGAAACCGGCTGATTTTGTCACCCGCTGTGCCGCACTCACCGGCGAATGGGGACTGGCAGGCACCGGCTGGGCGGCGTATCCGCAGATGCAGGAAACGCTGACCCTCAGCACACAAATGACAGAGATTACGCTGCCGCATGCACAGGATATGCTGCCGCCTGCACTGAATGCACTGCGCCGCGGGGAAACATCTGCCCCTGAATCGGCAGAGCCGGTGTATTTGCGCAACGAAGTGACCTGGAAGAAATTACCGGGCCGGGAATAACGTAAAAAAAATAGCCTGTGTCAATTGTTGAACCGGCAATCATCAGCCACAATAAATGAATACTATCCGTCACAGGAGCTCATATCATGATGAATCGCTTACGGGGCAGTCTGAAGTATGGTGTTGTGATTTTATCACTGGCGCTGGCCGGCTGCGCCACAGTACCGGAATCCATTAAGGGCAGCGGCACCACGATGCTGACGGATTTTCAGGCCGTTCAGAAAGCGCCGCAGGCTTACAAAGGGATGGAAGCGCGTTTCGGCGGGCGGGTACTCAGCGTGCAGAATCAGCCGGATATGACACAGCTGGAAATCGCGGTGATGCCGCTGAACAGCACCGGTGCGCCATTCCTCGGTTCAACGATCACCGGCCGGATGTATGCCCGGATCAACAGTTTTATGGAGCCGGATAACTTCCGCGACCAGTATGTCACGGTGGTCGGGCTGATGAACGGTACACAAGCCGGTAAGATAGGCGATGTTCCTTATACTTTCCCGGTGATTGATGTCACTGGTTTCCAGCGCTGGCACCAGGCACGGCAGGTGATTATGCCGCCGCCGGTGTATGGTCCGGATCCGTGGCGCTGGCATAACGGGTACTACGGCGGCGGCTATTATGGCGGCGGCTGGTATTATCCGCCGGGACCGGCAGTGGTGCAGGATTATTTAGTACCTTAATCGCGCGGATTTGCGGGTACGGTAACCTTAAAGTTCAGCATAAATGCGGATTTGAGTGTATAATCCCGCCCGTGACGATAAGCAGGAATGATTATCCTCAGCTTGTTACAGTGAATAGATTAAGAGGCGGCATTTGCCGCCTCGATTGTTATCTGGCTTTATAAAACAAATTAGTGATGTGACTCTCAACCTGAAACAGAAAAATTATCCGAAAACGCCGTTTTATGTAAATACTTTATTTATGTAAATATTTTGTTAACACCGGCGGGTCATGAGATGAGCAGCAATAATCAGGAGTAAAACCTTGGAAAGAGTCTGGCTTAAACACTATCCGGAAGATGTCCCGGCAGATATCAATCCTGACACCTATGCCTCAATGGCAGAGATGCTGGAGAATGCGGTATCACGCTTTGCGGACCAGCCCGCCTTTATCAATATGGGCGAGGTGATGACCTACCGGAAACTGGAAGAGCGAAGCCGCGCATTTGCCGCTTACCTGCAAAACGGACTGGGCCTGAAAAAAGGGGATCGCATCGCGCTGATGATGCCGAACTTACTGCAGTACCCGATAGCTTTATTCGGGATCCTGCGTGCAGGGATGGTGGTGGTGAACGTCAACCCCCTCTATACACCAAGAGAGTTAGAACATCAGTTAAATGACAGCGGCTGTGCCGCGATTGTGATTGTTTCCAATTTTGCACACACCCTCGAAAAAATCGTTTATAACACGCCAATCCGCCATGTGATCCTGACCCGTATGGGTGATCAGCTTTCCCGTCCGAAAGCCACGCTGGTGGATTTTGTGGTCAAATATATCAAGCGTCTGGTACCGAAATATAACCTGCCGGATGCTATCTCATTCCGCCGCGCTATCCATCAGGGTTACCGCATGCAGTATGTCAAACCGGAAATTCACCGTGAAGACCTGGCATTTCTGCAATACACCGGCGGTACCACCGGGGTGGCTAAAGGCGCGATGCTGACCCACCGCAATATGCTGGCAAACCTTGAGCAGGCGCGGGCGGCCTATATTCCGGAGCTGAATGTCGGCAAAGAACTGATTGTCACCGCACTGCCGTTGTATCACGTCTTTGCACTGACAGTGAACTGCCTGCTGTTTATTGAAATCGGCGGCCGTAATCTGCTTATCACTAACCCGCGTGATGTCAGCGGAACGATTAAAGAGCTGAGCAAATACCCGTTCACGGCTATTACCGGGGTAAACACCCTGTTTAATGCCTGGATCAACAATCCGGAATTTCACAAACTCGATTTCTCCACCCTGAATCTTTCTGTCGGCGGCGGTATGCCGGTGCAGAAAGCAGTGGCGGAAAACTGGGAAAAACTGACCGGCAAACATCTGCTGGAAGGCTACGGGCTGACAGAATGCTCCCCGCTGGTCGCCGGCAACCCGCATAACCTGAAAAGTTACAGCGGCAGTATCGGATTCCCGGTACCGTCCACTGAGATCCGCCTGCTGGATGATGACGGCACGGATGTACAGGAAGGGCAGCCGGGTGAAATGTGGGTCCGTGGTCCGCAGGTGATGAAAGGGTACTGGAACCGCCCGGATGCCACCGCTGAAGTGCTGAAAGATGGCTGGGTCGCCACCGGGGATATCGCGCAGTTTGATGAGAACGGTTTTTTGCACATTGTTGACCGCAAAAAAGACATGATTCTGGTGTCCGGCTTCAACGTCTATCCGAATGAAGTTGAGGATGCGGTCATGCTGCATCCGGCAGTGCTGGAGTGTGCTGCTATCGGCGTGGAGAGTGAAAGCTCCGGTGAGACTGTGAAGATTTTTGTGGTCCGTAAAGATAAATCACTGACAGAAGATGATTTGCGTCTGCACTGCCGCCGTTATCTGACCGGTTATAAAGTCCCGAAAATCATTGAATTCCGTGATGAATTACCGAAATCCAATGTCGGTAAAATTCTGCGCCGCGAACTGCGCGATGAGGAAAAGCACAAAACGGATGTTCAGCCGGTTGCATGACACCACATCAGGCCGCAGAATAATAACGCCGGTTAAAACCGGCGTTTATCTGTTCTGTTACGACTATTGATTGAAATACTCTGATCTGTTGAATTATTCTGTATCACATCACTTAACCACGTCGTCAAAGACTAAGAGAAGTTGTTTTGAATTATCAGTTGATTACCAGCGATACACACCTTGCCGCCTATTGCGGACAGGTTACCGGCAAACCTTATCTTGCTCTGGACACCGAATTTGTCCGGATACGAACCTATTATCCGCATCTCGGTCTGGTTCAGCTTTATGACGGGGAGCATCTCGCACTGGTCGATCCGCTGGGGATCACTGACTGGACACCGCTGAAAACCTTACTGGCTGCACCGGATATGATCAAATATCTCCATGCCGGAAGTGAGGATATCGAAGTCTTTTTCAACAGCATGGGATGTGTGCCGCAGCCGCTGGTGGATACCCAGGTGCTGGCCGCCTTTACCGGGCATCCGCTCTCCTGCGGGTTTGCCACGCTGGTGGAAACCTACCTCGGTGTTACCCTGGATAAAAGTGAATCCCGCACTGACTGGCTGGCGCGTCCGCTGACAGAAAAACAGTGTGAATATGCAGCGGCGGATGTGTATTACCTGTTGCCGCTGGCGGAAAAACTGACAGAAAAAGTCCGTGCGGCCGGTTACCTGGCTTCTGCGGAAGAAGAGTGTGCCATGATGGCGCAGCGCCGTATTACCCAGACTGACCCGGCGGAAGCTTACCGCGATTTCAGCGGTGCCGCACAACTGCGTCCGCAGCAACTGGCCTGTTTACAGAAACTGGCGCAATGGCGGCTGGAACAGGCGCGTCAGCGTGATATGGCGGTCAATTTTGTGGTACGTGAAGAACATCTGTGGAAAGTGGCGCGTTATATGCCGACCTCGCTGGGCGAGCTGGACGGACTGGGGCTGACCGGCCAGGAAATCCGCTGTCACGGCAGACGCCTGCTGGCGTTAACGGAAGAAAGCCGTGCACTGAATGAGGCTGATTATCCGGCTCCGGTGGAAAATGTGTCCGATCATCCGTTATACCGCAAAACATTTAAGGCGATTAAAGCACGCATTACTGAGCTGAGCGAAGCGGAACAATTCAGTCCGGAGCTGCTGGCATCACGCCGTCAGATTAACCAGTATCTGAATAAAGTGTGGGGATTTAAAACGTCATCCGAAGAGCCGGAACTGCTGAACGGCTGGCGTAAACCATTGCTGGAGACTGTTCTGGCAGAGGTGGTTGCCGGTATTGAGGTCAGTGCTGTCTCCGGGGAATAAACAGCAAAAAACACGGCGGGGTAACCCGCCGTGTTATTATCAGTCACTAAAACTACTCTTTTTTTGCAGTCTCGTCTTTCTTCGTGCCTTCATCGCCTTCAGGCAGCGTGACGTTCAGTTCAAGAACGGATATATCATCGCCTTTCTGCTCAAACTGGACAGACAGCATCTCCGGATCGACCTGAACATACTTGCAGATAACTGCCAGTAAATCGCGTTTCAGATCCGGAAGGTAATTCGGTTCAGATTCACCGCGGCGACGCTCTGCAACAATGATTTGCAAACGTTCTTTTGCAATATTAGCTGTCGGTTTTTTTCTCGACAGGAAGAAGTCTAACAGCGCCATGGTTTACCCCCCGAATAAGCGTTTTAAGAAACCTTTTTTCTCTTCCTCAATGAAACGGAAAGGACGATCTTCACCCAGAATACGGGCGACGGTATCGTCATAAGCTTTACCTGCATCTGATTCCTGATCCAGAATCACCGGCTCACCCTGGTTGGATGAACGCAGAACAGACTGATCTTCCGGAATCACACCGATAAGCGGGATGCACAGGATTTCCAGCACATCTTCCATACTCAGCATATCACCGCGGCTGACACGGCCCGGATTGTAACGGGTAAGCAGCAGATGCTCTTTAATCGGCTCCTGTCCCTGTTCCGCACGGCGGGATTTGGAGGACAGGATCCCGAGAATACGGTCAGAGTCACGGACAGATGAAACTTCAGGGTTGGTGGTAATAATGGCTTCATCAGCAAAATAGAGCGCCATCAGTGCGCCGCTCTCAATCCCTGCCGGGGAGTCACAGATGATGAAATCAAAGTCCATCTCACCTAATTCGTTCAGCACTTTCTCCACGCCTTCGCGGGTCAGTGCATCTTTATCGCGGGTCTGCGAAGCAGGCAGGATAAATAAATTCTCAGTCCGCTTATCTTTGATAAGTGCCTGATTTAGTGTGGCATCGCCCTGAATAACGTTCACGAAGTCATACACGACGCGACGCTCACACCCCATGATTAAGTCAAGGTTACGCAGACCGATATCAAAATCGATCACAACGGTTTTCTTTCCTTTCTGGGCAAGGCCGGTCGCTATGGCCGCGCTGGAAGTGGTTTTGCCTACGCCACCTTTACCTGAAGTAACAACTAAAATGCGTGCCATGGAATTATTCCTTGTTAAAGGTCTATATTAGATTGTTGATAGTGAGTTCATTATTAACCAGACTGAGTTTGGCCGCTTTCCCGGCGAATTCGCCCGGGATTTGATCACTCAGCCAATATTGTCCGGCGATAGAAATCAGTTCCGCATGCAAATGGGTGCAGAAAATCTGGCTTTCCGTATCACCTGCCGCACCGGCTAACACACGTCCGCGCATCAGCCCGTAAATATGAATATTACCATCCGCAATGAGTTCCGCGCCCGCACTGACATTGGCGGTCACGATAAGGTCACTGTTCGGGGCATAAATGCGCTGGCCGGAACGGACAGGCACATTAATCAGCCGGGTCTTCCGGCAGGATGAATCTGCGGCGGATGATGCTGCCGGTGTTTCAGGCTCCGGCGCTTCCGGTTCAGCAACACGGGCACTCTTGCCCTCATTGAGCAGCGGAAGCCCGCTTCGGGTTGCGGCCCGGCGCATTTTCTCATCCTGACAGCCGCTGATCCCGACAATCCGCAAACCGGCGTCAGTGACGGCACGGAAGATAATTTTCAGGTTCGCGCCGGATGAAATCTGGCTGACATTAAGCACAACAGGAGCATTTTGGAAAAAGGCCGGCGCCTGGCTGACTTTTTCGCGCACAGCCTGTTCAATAATCTGAGGATCCTCATTATTCAGATGAAGAACCGAAAGTGTGAAGTTACTGCCTTTAAGATCAATTGGCGATGGTGACATCTGTCCGACTCAGTATAATTAGCGGCCCGCTATTCAGCCATATATAAATTGCATTGCAGCGACGCAATGCCGGGTAACGATATTATCAAAAACAATAGCATGTTATAGTTAGTGCCATTTACTGGCAAGTCACGATTTGATTTAAACGGGATAATTCCAATGTTGTGTGCAATTTACAGAAGTCCGAACCGCGATCAAACCTATTTGTTCATCGAAAAGAAAGATGATTTTTCCCGTGTCCCGGAAGAGTTGCTGAAAAGTTTCGGCAAGCCCGTCTTCAGCATGCTGATCAACCTTGCAAACCGCGATAAACTGGCCAATGCGGATATTGAGAAAGTGAAACAGGAACTGATCGATGCCGGTTATTATCTGCAGTTCCCGCCACCGGTGGAAGATCTGTTATCGGAATACCGGGATACACTGAATATTCAGGATAAATCCTAATAATAATCCCCGCGAAATAACCAGAAAGGATATCGCTATGCGCCTGACATTATTAAGCGCCGTGATTATTACGGCATCGCTGACGGCATGCAGTGCATCTCAGACACCGGTATCACCGGCCAAATTAACGGCTGATGCTCCGGCAGTGCAGCAGCCGGCCGCTGCACGGTTGTCCGTGGCGGATTTACAGCGGGAATTTCCGGCTGACTCACGGACAGCAGAACAATTTCCGGCCTATGCTGAACAGCTGAAAGCGATGGCACGTCAGGAGGGTATTAAAGAATCCACACTGACCCGCGCTTTTGAGAATTTTCATTTTATCGAACGTGTTATAACGTCTGATAAAAACCAGCCTGAGAAAAAAGTCACGCTGGATGATTACCTGGCCCGCCGTGTGACCAAAGGCGCTGTCAGCGCCGCAGTAAAACAGCATGATGCCAATGCGGCGCTGCTATCCGGTATCAGTCAGCGTTACGGCGTGCCGCAGGAATATATTGTCTCCCTGTGGGGACTGGAAAGTGGTTTCGGTCGTTATCAGGGTAAAGAAGATGTGATTTCCGCCCTGGCAACCCTGGCCTATGAAGGCCGCCGCGAAGAGATGTTTATTAAACAGTTTATCGCAGCACTGCAGATTATCGACCAGGGACATATCCCGGCAGATCAGCAGTTGAAAGGCTCCTGGGCCGGAGCCATGGGACAAAACCAGTTTATGCCGGCCAGCTATCTGACTTATGCCGTGGACGGTGATGGTGACGGCGTGGTGGATATCTGGAATAACAAAGCGGATGTGTTTGCTTCCACGGCGAATTATCTGGCCACTGAAGGCTGGGTAGAAGGGCTGCCGTGGGGATATGAAGTGACTGTTCCCGCAGGCTTTGACCGCAGCATTGAGGGAACAAAGAAAAACCAGAGCAAAACACTGGCGCAGTGGAAGGCCCTGGGTGTGACACTCCCTGCACAGGCAAACCTGCCGGAATCGACCCCGATGTGGTTAGTCGTACCGGAAGATAAGCAGGAGCGGGTGTATCTGGTCACACAGAACTTTATCACCATCATGCACTGGAACCGCTCGTATTTCTTTGCACTCAGCGTTTCGCTGATGGCAGATAATGTCGGTGCGGAAATCCGCTGATGTCATCAGAATAATAAATTAAAGGGGTAAGACTATGTATCAGCATCGTGACTGGCAGGGCGCTCTCCTGGATTTTCCGGTCGGGAAAGTGGTATGTGTGGGGCTGAATTATGCAAAGCATGTTGCGGAGATGAAATCACAGGCATCCGCAGAACCCCTTCTTTTTATTAAACCTGAAACAGCACTGTGCGATCTGCGTCAGCCGGTCGCCATTCCGAAAGAGTTCGGCGAAGTGCATCACGAAACCGAACTGGCGGTTCTGATCGGCGCTCCGCTGAAACAGGCCAATGAAGATCGCTGCGCCCGGGCGATTGCCGGTTTTGGTGTCGCGCTGGACTTAACACTGCGCGATGTGCAGATGAAATTAAAGGCGGCAGGGCAGCCGTGGGAAAAAAGTAAGGCATTTGACGGCTCTGCACCGGTGTCCGGGTTTATTCCGGTCAATGAATTCCCGGATCCGCAGAATGTCACCCTGAGCCTGACCGTTAATAATGAATTGCGCCAGCAGGGAAATACCCGCGAAATGCTGACGCCGGTGATACCGCTGATTAGCTATATGTCCCGCTATTTCACGCTGCGTCCGGGGGATATTATCCTGACCGGCACACCGGAAGGTGTCGGGCCGCTGGTATCGGGCGATATGCTGAAAATCTCTGTAAATGATCACATGCTGACCACGCGGATTATCTGAAACGGGTCAGCCACGAAGTAAAAGGAAAAAAGAACATGTCTCAACCATTCTGGACGGTGAAAACCCTCGATGAAATGAGTGACGAAGAGTGGGAATCACTGTGTGATGGCTGCGGGCAATGCTGTTTGCAGAAACTGATGGACGCAGACACTGATGAAATTTATTTCACCGATGTGGCCTGCAACCAGCTGGATATTAAAAGCTGCCAGTGCCGTCATTATGAAGACCGTTTCCGCTATGAACCGGACTGCATCAAACTGACGCGGGAAAACCTGCCGACATTTGACGCCTGGCTGCCGATGACCTGTGCTTACCGCCTGGTCATGGAAGGCAAACCGTTATTACCCTGGCACCCGCTAATCAGCGGATCCAAATCCCTGATGCACCAGAAAGGCATTACCGTCCGTCACATAGCCGTCACCGAAAGTGTGGTACAGAACTGGGAAGACCATATTCTGAATAAGCCCGAGGGCGGGTTTTAACTGATTGTTTACAACGCGGGACATAGATGGGGCATTTTGCGCTGACGTGCTCCATCTGTTCCGCAATAAATATTTATTATACATTTGAAACATGGCATATTTAAGTTTAGTTTTGATGGATAGGTCATGTGTTGTGAGTGAGCCATAACGAAATGTAATCTCAGTCAGCACCAGAAAACAGAGTAATAAATTTTTCAGTATCCCATTCTTTTATATCGGAGACCTGACCGTCGCCGATTTCTATCAGACGTAATTCACCGGCTGTATTTTCCGTAATATCCACAGAGAAGAAAGGTGTGGTAATGATATCTGCAATTTCCCGGACAACAGGCGGGATATTATCATCAGCAGAGAAAGCCTGACCATTCAGCACAAAATAGCGGCGTTCGCTGTCAGTTTTATAATATTCATAGTGCCTGAGGCTGATACCTCCTTCAATTTGTCCCCGGTAGCGAAAAATCAGCCGGATAATTTCGCGGATCTCATCAGCGTTTGCAGCAAGTGATCCGCGTGATGTGGTCAGTGATTTAACATAGTCTTTAACAAAATACCCCGGCCACTTTAATTGTGAGGTCAGGGTATCGAAATCAGCATCTTCGGTTGTGAAGATTGTTTCTGCTGTATAATGACGGCAAAAATCATACCAGCCGGTAATATGATGATTTTGCAAATATTCCTCAGGGGACACCAGCATATTACCGCCACAGGTCGTAACAGCATGATGTAAGTGCCGGTATTCTTTTCCGGTCAGCATCCACCCGCGCCAGATTACCGGGCTGTCAGCTGAAATATTGCCGGAAAAGCGGTATTTACCGTCAGATACCGCTTCCTAGTCAAGTAACAGACAGGAAACCCCCTGTTGCTGTGCACAGCGATATTCCTCAGCAAAGGTGTCGTCAGGCAGATAGTTGCCGGTGTAGTATCCAGGATAAATAATTTGCATATCATTCCTCTGAATATCAAACCCGGTGACGGGCAGCATTTTTCATCATGGTAACAATTCTTTGCCCCGGAAACAGATAAAAGTGCACCGGAAAAAAATATCCGGTGCATTTTTCACGACATTCCTCACTGCTTATTATTTTGTACTGACAACGGCAATATAGCGCAGGCGATCACGATTCTGCCGGAAATGGCGGAACATCTGTAAAAACTGCGGGCGGTTCTCTTTTTTCAGGGCGTTGCGGATGATTTTCAGTGTGCCGGCAAGTCCCTCATCGTGCAGCATACCTTTCGGTGTCATCAGTGTCATCGCACCCTCCGAGCGGATCACATCACGGAAACCTGCGTCACGGAACAGTGCCAGCCAGTCATCACTCAGCATCGGTTGTGCTTTGACATGAATGGCAGCCTGCATTTCCTGCGTGACACTCTCATCCTCTCGCCGCTCTGTCAGCGCGATATCGTGGGTCAGCAGACGACCACCGGGCTTCAGTACCCGCAGATATTCCTGTAACAGACGGGCTTTGGCTTTGTCCGCATACATGGTCAGCATGGCTTCATTGATAACCACGTCAAAATGATTATCCGGGAACGGCAGTTTTGAGGCATCCGCTTCCTGTACGGTGATAAGGTGTGACAACCCGTTAGCGAGGATATTTTTCCGTGCATTGGCAAGTGCCTGTTTATCCATATCAATGCCGGTAATATGACACTGAAAACGCTGTGCGATTTCAATGGCGGTGGTGCCCATATTGCAGGCAATTTCCAGTACGCGGCTGTCGGTCTGTAATCCGCTGTGTGCCAGCAGCCATTCTGTGGCGGTGCGGCCCCCCGGGCGCAGACGTTTTTTACCCAGACGCGCCAGAAATTTGTGTCCGGCTTCATGACCGGTATGTGTACTTTCCATTATTCAGTCCTGTTTGTTTTCCGGTTCACGTAACATCACCAGCAGCATTTTTGCCCGCTCCGGCGCGTCCACAGCATGGGGAATATTGGCCGGCATACGGACAATATCCCCGGGTTTTGCCGTCACCGGTTTTCCGGCGATGGTCAGGATCAGAGAGCCTTCGGCAATCATTACAATGGCATCAAACGGGGCACTGTGTTCAGAGAGTGCCTGACCTTTATCAAAAGCAAACAGGGTGATATTGCCGCCGCCGTTTTTGGCGAGAACGCGGCTGGAAATACCCTGTTCGGTGTAGTTCACCAGGTCAGCAATCACTAATGCTTCTGCCGGGGTAATCGTGTTATTGCTCATAATAAGTATCCTTGTAGTTAATCAGGTAATAAACATAGAGTCAGCGGAACAGAGGGATCACTCCGCAGGTCTGCCGGTGCGGATGATTAACCGGCACGACAGAAACCGGAAGCTGATATAGCTTTCCCAGATTTTCTTCAGTCAGCAGTGCGGGTGTCTGACCAAACTGCGCCTGTGTACCGTCAAACAGTAACAATGAGTGATCCGCAATATGCAGGGCATGCTGCGGATAATGACTGGTAAACAGGATGGTTTTGCCGCGCTCTGCAGCCAGCATTTTCAGAACGGAAAGAACCGTATCCTGATTTGCCAGATCCAGCGCGGAAGTGGGTTCATCCAGGATCAGAATGTCCGGTTCACCGGCCAGTGCGCGGGCAATCATCACCATCTGTTTTTCACCGCCGCTGAGCAGGTTAAATGGGGTGTCCGCAAAGGGGGTTAATCCGAGGTCAGCCATTGCCTGTTCAGTTATGTCGTGATCACGGCGGGACGGGGACGCATACCAGGGCAGGTGGCGAACCCTGCCGAGGCTGACCATGGTGCGGACAGAGTAATTAAACAGCGCGCCGCTGAGTTGCGGCACATAGGCTGCCGGTGCACTGAGCTGCACAGTACCGGTTGCCCCTTTTTGCAGGCTGAGCAGCAGACGCAGCAAGGTGGTTTTTCCGCGGCCGTTCGGGCCGAGAATGGCGGCGATAGTACCCGGCGGCTGGCGGAATGTCAGTCCGTCAAATAACGGACGTTTGCCGGTGTGGTAACTGAGCTGATTAACACGGATCACAGGTCTGCCACCTTTTTATTCATGGAGTGAATGAGCAGGGCGAAAATCGGTGCCCCGATCAGTGCGGTGATGACACTCAGCGGGATCTCCGCGCTGGTCATACTGCGCGCCAGGGTATCTACGGCGATCAGATAAATCGCACCGGTCAGGGCACTGGC
The DNA here is from genome assembly GCF_019243775.1 of Morganella morganii. Lineage (NCBI taxonomy): Bacteria > Pseudomonadati > Pseudomonadota > Gammaproteobacteria > Enterobacterales > Morganellaceae > Morganella > Morganella morganii. Next base: position 1,951,221 of record NZ_CP069157.1, on the reverse strand, counting down.
GGGGAGCAGGACGCGGTGGTCATGTCCGCTGATCAGTCGCGCGATATGCGGAATAATCAGCCCGACCCAGCCGATGGTGCCGGAAACGGCCACGGTGGCGCTGGTGATCAGCGTGACGCAGACCAGGATAGTCCAGCGGGTTACGGTGACGGGCAGCCCCAGCGCCTGTGCGTTTTCCTCGCCGAGGGACAGCACATTGATGCGGAAGCGGAGGGCAAAAATAATCCCGCCTGCGATGATGACAACCGGCAGTAACACGCTCACTTTCAGGTAGGTTGCAGTGGCAAAACTGCCCATCAGCCAGAACACGATGGTTTGCAGGGTATTATTCGGATCCGCAAAATAGGTGATCAGCGAAATCAGGGCGGCAAAAAAAGCGTTAATAATCACTCCCGCAAGGATCAGCATCAGAAGACTGCTGCCGTGCCGGTTAAGCCCCAGTAAAAAGACCAGCACAATGGCCAGCAGACCGCCGAGAAAGGCAAAACTGATAGTGATAAATAAAGAGGAGAAAAGCAGCAGGGCCAGTGCGCCGCCCAGCGCTGCGCCGGATGAAACACCGATAATCTGCGGCCCTACCAGCGGGTTGCGGAAGATGCCCTGTAATGCGGCACCGGCAACCGCCAGCCCGGCACCGGCCAGCCCGGCGATCAGAATGCGCGGCAGACGGACATATAACACCACATTTTCAGCGGTGCGGCTGTATTCTGCAGACGGGCTGCGTCCGGTCAGGGTATCCGCCAGAATTTGCAGAACCGTTGTCACAGAGACCGCATAGCGCCCAGCACACAGCGCGAGCACGATGGTCAGTAATAGCAGGGCGGATAACAGGCACCATTGCAGACGGGATTTTCGCATCACGGCCGCCCCATCAGTGTCAGATAATCACGGCCTTCCCGGTTCAGATCGAGTTGTAAAATACGGTCTGTTTCTTCATCGGTTAGAGAATAGCCGTACAGTTGCAGATAGCGTTTGCGGATCTCTTCCCGCAGCGGAAATGCCGCACTTTCCGGATGAAAAATCTGAGCCAGCCACTGCCAGTAAAGCGGCGTTTCCTGATTTGGCGCATCCCAGATAAAGCCGCCGATCGGCAGTTTATAGACCCGTTTATTCTTTACCGCGGTCACATCACTGAGCATCGGATTGTTATAAATATCAGCGGGTGCCAGTCCGGCCTCAAAATTGCCCAGCAGGATAATGTCCGGATCCCACACCAGAATCTGCTCGATATTCAGGGTGCGCGGCCCGGTCAGGTCACGGTTGAGGCTGACACCCCCGGCGAGTGCAAAATCCGCATTGTTATGAGACGTGGATCCGAAAGTCTGGATACTCTGTTTAAAATGAGAGAGATAGAGCACACGCGGTTGTTTGTCTTCCGGAATCGCAGCAACACTGTTTTCCAGTTGATTGATCACCTGTTTGCGCCAGGCAATCAGCCCGTCCGTTTTGGTTTCTTTGCCGAGGGTTTTCCCCATCAGGGTCAGCCACTCCTGTGTATAGGCTTCTTTGCCGTAATCCAGTGTGGCAACGGTCAGACCGGCATTGCGCATCGGCGTGATAATGTCATCGCCCCGGTGTCCCCATTGCCAGACCAGATCCGGGTTAACCGAGAGCAGGGCTTCAATATTCGGTGCGAAATCATTCCCCACCACATCACTGCGTACAGAGAGCACATCCGGAAACATCACACTGAGCATGCCGTCGCGGGCAGCGACACCGGCAAAGGGATGCATCCCGGCGAGCCGTTTGCTGCTCTCATCAACACTGACCAGCATGGAGGCGGCAGGAATCGGGATCACCACAATCCGCTGTGCCGGAGCGGCGAGTTCAATATTCTGCTGTGACATATCGGTAAAATGCACGGCACCTTTTGCGGCATAAGCTGCTGTTGTGCAGGTAAAAAACAGTACCGGCAATAATGTAAATCTATTACTAATCATAAGGTTATTCGCCTTTTATTTTATGATTAAATTGATAATGCGATTGGTTATCATTTATAATTGCATTTATTCTGGCCGCACTGAGAGGAAAACCCTATGACATTTGTCAAAAAGACCCTTGCCCCCGCACAGCAAATGGCGATCCTCCGGTCGTGCCCGTTATTTCAGGCGGCAGAGGATGATGATCTGACGCTGGTACTGGCAGACAGCACACATCGTCAGTTTGCGGCGGGGGAATTGATCAGTCGTGAAGGAGAGACCGTAAAAGCCTGTCCGCTGATGATCAGCGGGCAGATTGATGTTTTCCGTCACACCTGGTCGGGTGAGGAAAAAGTATTCGGTATGTTTACCGCCGGTGAGCTGGTGGCGATTGCTGCTGTCTTTATGCCGCACAATCGCTTCCCGATGAGCCTGCGGGCGAGAACAGACAGCAGTGCGCTGATGCTGGATAAACAGGCGATTTTACGGCTGTGTCATGCCTGTCCGGCAATTATGGCGCAGTTACTGGCGCGGTTCAGCCTGAAGCTGTATGAGAATATTAACCATATCGACTGGCTGACCTCCAGCTCCGCAGAGCAGCGGCTGGCAGCTTATCTGCTGGATCTGAAACGGTGCCAGCAATCGGATTGTGTGGTGCTGCCGTTATCGCGCGGGCAGTTAGCCGCAAAACTGGGTGTTCGTTATGAAACTCTCAGCCGCCTGTTTTCCGGCTGGCGGCAGAAAGCGTTTATCGGAATTGATAAAGACGCGGTGCGGATCACCAATGAATCCTATCTGGCGGAACTGGCTATCCCGGCGCAGCGCCCGTTCTGAATAAATAAAAAAATCCCCGCCGGGCGGGGATTTCTTATATCAGTAAGATCAGAAATTATAGGTGATACCGCCGTTGACACTGAATCCCATCCCCGGGAACAGAGTGCTGTCTTTGCCGGTGACTGAGCGGTTCGCTACAGAGGTGGTCGCATAGTGTTCGTTGGTCAGGTTATCCATTGACATATAGAGCGACCAGTTATCCGCAGGCTGATAAGTGCCTCTCAGCCCGAGCACCGCATAGTGTTTGCGCTTCTGAATATTGAGATGGTTTTCGTGATCGACGGCCATGTCGGTCGGTGCCCAGTGAATATTCGGGCCGAAACGCCAGTCGCCGATCCGGTACAGCACTTCCGCCGAGACAATATTACGCGGGATTCCGGCGATATAATTGCCGTTATATTCACCGCCCATAAAACGGAAATCATTCCACGTCCAGGCCAGCTTATATTCCACATCTCCGGGACCCGCCGGGATCACGCCGTTAATTCCTGCTTCCAGCCCCTGATGACGGGTTTTGGCGGCATAATTAAAGACGCCGGTGATATTTCCCTCTGAATCATAAGTTGTGATGTATTCATCTTTGATAAAGCTGCGGTAGAGCGCCACATTCCATTTCAGCTGTTCGGTAATATCACCGTCACCGCCGATTTCAAACGTCACGCCTTTCTGCGGATCCAGTTTTGTCAGGCGGCCGTCAGAGGAATTAATGATTTCATGGAAGGTCGCGGGCTCCTGACTGGCGCTGACGTTGGCAAACCAGCGCTGATTATCAGCCGGACGCCAGATCACCCCGGCTTTAGGGGTCCAGAAGGTCCAGTTCTGATCCAGTGAAACGGAACTGTTGCGCTTTTCCGTATCACGCCGCGCATGAGTGGCTTTGAGATCCAGATTCAGGGTCAGACCCGGTGTCAGATGAATACCGGCACCGGCGGAGGCATAAATATTGTCTGCTTTGCCGTCAAACTTGCCGATCGGTGTTTTGTCCATCTTTGTGCCGCGCCGGTTCTGCATCAGATCGGTTTCCAGGCTCATATGATCAGCCGCCAGTGCTGCCCGCCAGGAGACCGGCTCGGTTTCCATCTGCCAGCCCAGCTGCATACCTTCACTGTGGCTCTGACTGAAACGGTAATAGGCAGGGGTGGTGAAATTATCGTGGGTACGGATATACCAGACACCGGCACTGATGCGCTGATTATCGATCTGCCAGTCCGAACGGTTGGCGGCACGGAACTGCTCCACATTGCGGTGCGGATCCCGCAGCCAGACCATCGGGTAAACCTCTGTCGGATCACTGTCGAGCACGGCTTCAGAGACCGGCCCGGCGACATCAAAGCGCAGATCGGTCCAGTTGAGGGAGGTGCGGTTCTCAAAATTATCACCGGTATAGCCAAAGTTACCGCGCACGGTTTTGCGCTGTGATGAGGAGTGTTTACGGTAGCCGTCGAAATGGTCATAAGTGAAATTGATGCGTCCGTCGAAACGGCCGTCATCCGATACGCCGCCGAATGCCGTCTGTAAACCTTCGCGGCCGTAAGAACCGTATTCATAGCGCAGGCGTCCGCCTTCATCGCGGCCGGTATAGGAAATCAGATCCAGCTCACCGCCCAGACTGTTACTCTGCGGGTTCAGGCTGTTGGCGCCGCGCCGGACACTGATCATCCGCGCATCCCTCATTTCCAGGGTGCTGATATGAAAACTGCCGTCCGCATCGGTGACCGGCAGCCCGTCCTGCATCAGCAGAATGCCGCGTGCCAGCGGGGCACTCTGCACACCGGAGCCGCGGATATTCAGCCGGGGCTGATCAATACCGCCGAAGAAATTCTGCACCAGCACGCCGGGCTGATAATCCAGTGCATCATGCAGCGTCGCCAGCCGGGTATCCTTTTCAACCATAATCAGGTTGGTGCCGCCCGCGACATTCTCCAGTTTTTCTTTTTCCTGTGCGGCATCCGGTGCGAGACGGCTTTGTTTTGCAGCGGTGACAATAAGGGTGTCCGGTGCGGGTTCCGCTGCCGCAGCGGAGACACCGGCAGTAAGTGAGAGCGCGAGGCAGTGTGTCAGCCTGCGGCGGGTGATTTTGTTCTGCATTATCCCTGACCTCATAAATGTAATGGTTATCATTTTCATTTGAGGTCATAACATAGTGCAGAAAATGCGGCTTACCCTATGACATTTGTCAAAAAGTCCCGTCCGGGGATTATTTCAGCCCCAGACGTTTTGCCAGACGGTGCAGATTTCCGGCATCAATCCCGAGACGGCGGGCCGCCGCTGCCCAGCTGCCGTCACTGCGGGTAAGTGCCGTGCGGATAAGTTCCGTCTGAAAGGCATCGGTGGCCGTGCGCAGATCCTGATCGGCCTCTGCAGGATGTGTTTCCGGGCTGACAACCGGTTCAGGGATTTCTTCCGGCGAGAAGTGATGAGGCTGTAACAGCAGCTCTTCACTGTTACCGGTGGCACGCGCCAGCACAATGGCGCGGTGCACGGCATGTTCAAGCTCCCGCACATTACCCGGCCAGTGATAGTGCAGCAGCGCCAGGCGTAACGCGGGGCTTATTACCACCTGCGGCAAACCAAACGTCTGACGGTAGCGTTCGCAGAAATAGCCGGTCAGCAGCAGGATGTCTTCATGGCGTTCCCGCAGCGGCGGCACCTGTAACGGGAAAATGCTGAGCCGGTGGAACAGGTCAGCCCGGAAACGGCCTGCGGCAACTTCTGCCCGCAGATCCCGGTTGGTGGCAGCCAGCACGCGGACATTCACCCGCAGCGGCCTGTCATCACCGATCCGCTGGATATCACCATACTGTAAGACCCGCAGCAGCTTGGCCTGTAACGCCGGTGACAGCTCACCAATCTCATCCAGAAACAGGGTACCGTTATCCGCCATTTCAAATTTCCCGCTGCGGTTACTGATAGCACCGGTAAATGCGCCTTTGACATGCCCGAATAGTTCACTTTCCGCAACGGTTTCCGGCAGTGCCGCACAGTTAAGATACACCAGCGGGTGATCACGGCGGGCGGATAATTCGTGAATGGACTGCACCACCAGCTCTTTACCGGTACCGGTTTCGCCGCTGACCAGCACATTCATATCAGCACCGGCCACAATGGCTATCTCTTTCTTTAACTGCATCATGCAGGGTGAAAGGCCGATAATATCGGTTTGTCCGCCGGATTGCCCTGCCGCCAGCCCGGCGGAGGCGCTGAATGCCAGTTGCTGGTTCTCGAGCTGACCGATAAGCAGGGCGTTATTAAGTGCTCCGGCGGCCAGAGCGGCAATCAGGCGTAATTCTTCATCACTGAATGTATCAAACTGGTCCGGTGCAAGGCTGTCGAGTGTCAGCGCACCGATAAGGTTTTGCCCGGCAAACAGCGGCAGACCGGCGCAGGCGTGCACTTTCAGATGGACATGATCCGGGATCAGACCATCATAAGGGTCAGGCAACTGACTGTCTGCGGGAAAACGGACGACATCCCCGGCACGGGCGATGGCTTCCAGTCTGGGATGCGCATCCAGCCGGAAGCGGCGGCCGAGAACATCCGGCGACAGCCCGTCAATCGCCAGCGGAATAAACTGATGTGATTCATAACGCAGCAGCGCGGCTGCATCACAATTAAGTACCCGGCGCAGCGTGGAGACCAGACGCTGAAAGCGATCCTGATGACCGATATCCCGCTGTAAGGCAATAGCAATGCCGGTAAGTACATCAACTGAAAATCCCATGCGTTCCTCCGCTGTCATTATGACAGTACAATGTCATAATGACAGTTAATTGCATAGTCATTTTGACACTTATTTTTTGTCCTGAAATTTAAAATCTTTATAAAACAACAAAGTAAAAGTTGGCACGCAAATTGATTATCTCTCTGTAACGAAGCATAAAAACAGAAGGTAACTATCAAATGGCTATTCATGTAAAAAATAATGTGCATTGGGTCGGACAGCGTGACTGGGAAGTCCGCGATTTCCACGGAACAGAATACAAAACCCTGCTCGGCAGCAGCTATAACAGCTATCTGATCCGCGAAGAGAAAAATGTCCTGATTGATACAGTTGATCACAAATTCAGCCGCGAGTTTGTGCAGCATCTGCAGACACAAATCGACCTGAACGATATTGATTACATTGTGATTAACCATGCGGAAGAAGATCACGCCGGGGCATTAACCGAACTGATGGCGGCGATCCCGGACACGCCAATCTACTGTACTGAAAATGCCATTGATTCTATTAACGGACATCATCATCACCCGGAATGGCATTTTAATGTGGTGAAAACCGGGGATACCCTGGATATCGGTAACGGCAAACAGCTGATTTTTGTCGAAACCCCGATGCTGCACTGGCCGGACAGTATGATGACCTATCTGACCGGAGATGCCATTCTGTTCAGTAATGATGCCTTTGGTCAGCACTATTGCGACGAGCGCCTGTTTAACGATGAGGTGGATCAGACTGAGCTGTTTGAGCAGTGCCAGCGTTACTATGCCAACATCCTGACGCCGTTCAGCCGTCTGGTGACCCCGAAAATTACTGAAATCCTCGGTTTCGGGCTGCCGGTGGATATGATCGCGACCTCACACGGCGTGGTCTGGCGCGATAATCCGACTCAAATCGTGGAGTGGTATCTGAAATGGGCGGCGGATTATCAGGAAGATCGTATCACGATTTTCTATGACACCATGTCGAACAACACCCGCATGATGGCCGATGCAATCGCACAGGGGATCAATGAAGCGGACCCGGATGTGGCGGTGAAAATCTTTAACGTCGCCCGCAGCGATAAGAATGACATCATCACCAGTGTGTTCCGTTCAAAAGGAGCGCTGGTGGGCTCATCCACTATGAATAATGTCATGATGCCGAAAATTGCCGGCATGCTGGAGGAATTAACCGGTCTGCGGTTCCGCAATAAAAAAGCAGCGGCTTTCGGCAGCTACGGCTGGAACGGCGGAGCGGTTGACCGTGTGCAGACCCGGCTGATGGATGCCGGTTTTGAAACCACGATGTCACTGAAAGCAAAATGGCGTCCTGATCTGAATACCCTTGAAGAGTGCCGCCAATACGGACGTGACCTGGCGCGGCAGTGGGCGACCGGGGTATTACCGGCGGTCAGCAGACCGGCAGCTGCGGCACCAAAAGCGATCACGCCGCAACCGGTGGCCGCCCCGGCAGCCGCTGTTAATGATACCGGAAAAGCAAAATCATGTGACAGTGTCACCAATGTATCATCTCAGGACTTGGGGCCGTGCATGCAGTGCGGTGTGTGCCAGTGGGTTTATGATCCTGAGAAAGGCGAGCCGGTGCAGGGCGTGGAGCCGGGAACACCGTGGTCCTGTGTACCGGATAATTTCCTGTGCCCGGAATGCTCTCTCGGTAAAGATGTATTTGATGTCCTGGCGACGGAGGCCGCATGAGTGCAGGTATTGTGATTATCGGCGGGGGCTTTGCTGCCCGCCAGCTGGTGAAAAATATCCGTAAAACCGATACACAGGTGCTGCTGACGGTGATTGCGGCAGACAGTATCGATGAATATAACAAACCGGATTTAAGCCATGTGATAAGTCTGAATCAGCGTGCTGATGATCTTATCCGGCAGTCAGCACAGGAATTTGCACAGCAATATAATGTGGCGCTGTTCCCGCATACCCGGATCAGCGGCATTGATGCACAACAGCATCTTATCAGCGGTGAGCAGCAGCAATGGCACTATGACAAACTGGTGCTGGCGACCGGGGCAACACCGGGCCGTCCGCCGGTGCCCGGCAATGAACTGATGCTGACACTTAACAGCCGCGAGGATTTTCAGCGGCACGAAACACGGCTGCGTAATGCACAGCGGGTACTGATCCTTGGCAGCGGCCTGATCGGCACAGAATTGGCAATGGATTTCTGCCGGGCCGGGAAAACCGTTACCCTGGCGGATATGGCGGCCAGTATTTTGTCCTCACTGATGCCCGCTGAACTCAGCAGCCGTCTGCGGCATAACCTGTCCGCATCCGGTGTGCGGGTGCTGACCGGTACACAGTTACAGTCACTGAAGAAAACAGAAAATGATATAGAGGCGTTGTTTGATCATGATTGTGTGACCCGCGCGGATGTGGTGATTGCCGCCACCGGACTGAAACCGGATACCTCGCTGGCTGAGCTGGCCGGTCTGACTGTCCGGCGCGGTATTGTGACAAACAGTTCATTACAGACATCCGATCCGGATATTTATGCCCTCGGCGATTGCGCGGAAATTGACGGTAAAGTGATGCAGTATCTGCAGCCGATTATGCTCAGCGCGGTCTGTCTGGCAAAAAATCTGACCGGCGGAGAGGGAAAACTGACACTGCCGCCAATGCTTATCAGGGTGAAAACACCGGATCTGCCGGTACAGCTCGCCGGGGATTTTCATCATCCTGATCTGCGGTGGAGTATTGATATCAGCCGCAACGGTATGACGGCCAAAGGCCATGACAGCGCCGGAAATCTGCACGCTTTTGCGGTAACGGAAGACAAACTCAGTGATGCTTTTACGCTGCTGCGTCAGCTGCCGCAGCACTGATTTATCATGGTTTATGACTGAATTTTGAGGTAATAAAAATGACATTACGTGAAAAAACCCTGGGCGAACTGGCGCTGTCTGTGAATGGTGCATCGGCACTTTTCCGCCGTTATGATCTGGATTTCTGCTGCGGCGGAAAACGGACACTGGCAAAAGCGGCAGAGAAAAAATCCCTGAATATCGATGAAATTGAACAGGCATTACTCGCCCTGAAAGATGAGGCACCGGCGCAGGACTGGCGGAAAGCCCCGCTGAGCGACATTATCGCCTTTATTATTACCCGTTATCACGATCGCCACCGCGCACAATTACCGGAACTGATTTTACAGGCGGAAAAAGTGGAGCGGGTGCATGCCGCCAAAGCCAGTGTCCCGAAAGGGCTGACCCGGCAACTGACGGCACTGCATGAAGAGCTGACCTCGCATATGATGAAAGAGGAACAAGTGCTGTTTCCGATGATCTGCAACGGCATGGGACCGCAGGCGGCAGGGCCGGTACAGGTTATGGAAGCAGAGCATGATGATGCGGGGGATATTGTGGAGGTGATTAAATTTATCACCAATAATGTCACAGCACCGGAAGAAGCCTGCACAACCTGGCGGGTACTGTATAACGGTATCAATACCTTCATTGATGATTTAATGGAACACATCAGCCTGGAGAATAACTTACTGTTTCCGCGCGCTCTGGCCGGGGAATAGTTCAGCTGCTGATATCATGACGGAACAGCGGGATATATTGCCCGCCTTGCTGTTCCGTCAGCTGTTTTTCTTCCTCACTCCAGCCGTAGTTAATAGCATGGCTGACCGCTCCGGAGTCGCGGGTGGTGATAATCAGTGAGGCTGCCGGTGCTGCAGTGTATGCAGAGAGTACCCGGATAAGTATATTCAGTTCATCACGGGTAAAAGTAACCTGTGATGCAGGTACGGTGGTTTGCAAACGCTGCAGTAACATTGTCAGAGAATGATTCATTCGTGCGGTGTCCCTTTACCGGTATCATTAATATTACTTAATTTACATACGACGTTATCATATGACAGATAAGAGTACTACCGGCTGAATCTGAGAGTGGTCACGATGAGGGCGGGAATAAGATTCTTCTTTATCACAAATAAGAAAATCAAACACCCGTGGGTGTTTGATTTAAATGAGGCATATTGTTTATTATTTTTTATAATACGGGATAAATGTTATTTTTAATAAATCCGTTATTTGACTTCTATATTTGCTGTGTAGTATATCTTTGCCTAATCAGCGATAGCTTATGGTGACAATATGTTTTTCTGAATCAGATAAAACCGGAGTGATATTTACTTCACCAATGTTATCCGGTATTAATGTACCGTTAGGTTTATTATCCGCCTGAATACTGCTGTTATATTTGGCGGTTTCACCGGAACGGTAACATTCGGCATTGACGTTATTGCCGGATACCTGATAGGTGCAGGGGGCTTCTGTCAGTGACCCGTAGAAATTGATGACGCCGCCTTGCTGACCCTGCAATGATGCGCTGTGTGTAACAAAAGATAATGCAATACCTGCAACTAAAACTAAACGGTTTAACATAGACATATTTTTACTCTCTGTATTCGATATTAACTGAAAGTGTCCCGTTTTAATATTATGAGAAAAGTATCAGTTAATAACATCACAAATGATAGTTAACGGTTAATGATAATATATGATCGCTACGTCTTACTTTATAGTTTGAATGTTACATCAGTATTATTAAACAGACCCATAACAAATAGCCTGTCGCAACAAAAACAAGGGCTGTTATTTCTGTTCTTTTTATTTAGGATTTGTTTATTAAGTGTAGTTTATAATGCGGACATTAAAACAAAAACACTTTACTCAGTATCTATATCCTGTCCGCCCCGTTACGGGGCTTTTTTTATCCGAAATACATTCCTGTTTAAATTTGATCAATATAAACGGGAATGTCAGTTGCTGTGATTATTGAGGAAAACTCATCAAAAAACGGAGCGAATATTAGCATCAAAAATCGGGATGGGCAAAATTAAGAATAAACTGAATGACATCACCTAAGTTTATGTTTATTGGTTTTTTTATGACCAGAATCCCGGGAAACAAAATAAAATCCCCGGGATTAAATTGTAATGTTCCGTGTAATAGCTACCAATTCTGTAACACAATGTTACAAGATGTTTCGCCATTATAGAGCTTAGTGATGTTTTCCAGCGTGGTTTCGCTGATACTCAACAGAGCTTCTTCTGTCAGAAACGCCTGATGGCCGGTAAACAGGACGTTATGGCAGGAAGAGAGACGGCGGAACACATCATCCTGAATCACATCATTCGATTTATCTTCAAAGAATAAATCACGTTCATTTTCATACACATCCATACCCAGCGCGCCAATTTTCTGCTGTTTGAGGGCATTAATGGCGGCAGCGGAATCAATTAATGCACCGCGGCTGGTATTGATAATCATCACGCCGTCTTTCATTTTGGCAAATGCGGTTTCATTCAGCAGATGATGATTTTCCGGCGTCAGCGGGCAGTGAAGTGAAATCACATCAGATTGCGCAAACAGCGTGTTCAGATCGACATATTCTGCACCCAGATCCAGTGCTGTCTGGTTAGGATAAGGATCAGACACCAGCAGGCGCATCCCGAATCCCTTTAATATCCGCAGTACGGCCAGGCCGATTTTGCCTGTTCCGACAATCCCGGCTGTGCGGTTATGCATATTAAAGCCGGTCAGACCCTCGAGAGAAAAGTTAGCATCGCGGGTGCGCTGGTAAGCACGGTGAATACGGCGGTTCAGGCTCAGCATCATACCGACGGCATGTTCAGCCACAGCTTCCGGGGAATAGGCCGGAACACGGACAACCTGAATACCCAGCTCTTCAGCGGCGGCTAAATCCACGTTATTAAAACCCGCACAGCGCAGTGCGAGGATTCTGATATTGAGATCCGCCAGTTCCTGCAATACTTCCCGGTTCGCATCATCATTAACAAAAATACAGACAGCATCGGCACCCACGGCGTTTTTTGCGGTTTGTTGTGTCAGCGGGAAATCAAAATATTCGATATCATACTGAAAGCGAGGATCCTGATTAATCAAATCCATATGTTTGCTGTCGTAATGTTTGGTACTGTAACTGACGATTTTCATCGGGGTTCCTCCGCTAAAAAATAAATCGCTACACTAAACCGGATAGCCCTGACAAAATAGGGCGGTCCTGTGTTCAGAAATGATTGAAATCTGCTGACTACAGTATAACGCTTAGTTGATGTATCTGTAACCGGGGAACTGCACCTCTGAGGTCTATGAAAAAATTACTGAAAGTGCTGGTCGTACTGCTTGCTCTGCTGATGATTATCCTCCCGGCGGCCTGGCTGACAATTCCGCGCTGGCTGCCTGCCGTGGTGAAATCCTCTCTGCCGGATGGCGTTACACTGTCACTTTCTCAGCCAAAAATTCGTGCGGGTGGCCTCTATATAGAAGAAGCGGCTCTCCGCAGTAATGAATGTCAGCTGGCGGGCGGGGAAAAGCTGTCACTTCACTATCAGCGCGGCGGCCGCTGGATTATTGATGCCGGTTCACTGACCGGTGATGCGGGTTGCTTTCAGAAATTACCTTCCGGCCCTGAAGAAACAGACACTACACCGGTTGATATCGGTGCGCTGTTATCGCAGTTGCCGCCGGTGACGCTGACCGCTGATAACGTTATCCCCGCGCCCTGGCAGATGTACCGGGGAAAACTGAGCCTGACAACCGCACCCGGCCGGGGACAGCAATTGAGTTATCAGGGTGAGAACATTCAGGCGGAACTGGCGGTTGATCCGGCGCTGAACCTGACTCTGTCACAACTGGATGCCACTGTTGGTGATGAAAAATTTGCGCTCAGCGGCGCACTGACACTGCCGCTGAATACAGCGGAGCTGCCGGATAAAGGCAGATTACAGGCTGAAATCACAACCACATACCGGCCACAGCCGCTGATGGCTGCCTTTGACTGGCAGGGGCGGCAGGGTGTTCTGACGCTGAGTGAAACTGATCCGCAGACCGTGCTGCTGAATATTCCCTGGGAAGCCACGGCGGAAAGTATTCTGATTAAAAACGGGGAATGGCGCTGGGATGAGTGGGAACAGCCCCTGCGGGGAACTATCAGCGCAGAACTGAAAAACTGGCTCTCCTCACCGGCGGATATGCTTTTGGGGGCGCGGATCTCCGTGACCACGCAGGGTGTGCGCGGTAAAGGCACGGTGGTATTGCAGTTACCGGAAACACCGCTTCCGCTGACTGAGTTTGATATTCCTTTTGAGCTGGCCGGGCAGGTTAATCACAATGATATGTGGGCAGCCGGACGGGTACCGGCGGTACTGACCGGCACGTTTGCCGATCCGGTGATCCGGTTACGCTCCGGGGCACTGGTGCGGGCTCGCGGGCAGCTCAGTCCGGATTTTCTGGTGGAAGAACTGCGTCTGCCGCTGGCGGGAACCTCGCTGTCACAGCAGGGAATTTCCGGGCCGCTGGATGCTATTGTGACGGTGAATAATCCGGAGCTGGGGCGTTACCGTTTTCAGATGAAAGGCCAGGCGCGGGAATTCCTGCCGGATAATGGCCGCTGGTACTGGCAAATCTGGGGAAATGGCCGGATGAAACCGCTGAATGCGGACTGGACATTCTCCGGCGCCGGTTCCTGGCTGGATGAGGAAATCCGTATCCGGAAACTGAACACCGGATTCAACGGTATCCGCTACGGTATGATGTCGATGGATGCCCCGGCGCTGACACTGTTATCCCCGCTGATCTGGACGCGGGTTGACGGGCAGGAGAAATTGTCCGGTAAAGTGCAGCTGACCACCCGGAAAATCCGGCTGGATAACAGCTATCTGCCGTCCGCGACCTTTGATATGACGCTGGATGGCCGTGACCCCCGCGATTTTTCTGTTAAAGGCACACTGTCAGCCGGAAAAAATATCGGGCCGATACATTACTGGAGCCGCTGGGACGGTGTCCGTCTGCGTGGTGAGGCTCGTTGGCCGGAGCAGGATATGCGGGCATTTCAGACGCTGATCCCGGCCGATCTGGGGATCACACTGCGTAACGGTGTTTTCTATGCCCAGGCGGCGTATTCTGCTGCACCGGGTCAGGGATTTGTCGCCGGCGGGCACTGGGTGGTCAAACAGGCGGGCATGTGGCTGAAAGACGGCGAAGTGAGCGGCGTGGATTTTGTGCTGCCGTGGCGGCTCGCGGACAGCCGCTGGCAGCTCGGCAGTAAAACGCCTGTGATGCTGCGGATTGCGCGTGTTGAGAATCTGTTTGAAGTGACGGATATTAAAGCCGATTTGCAGGGTTATTACCCGTACGGTGATGCCTATCCGCTGGAACTGTCCGGCGTCAGTCTGGATATTCTGGGCGGACAGGTCACCATGCCGTCACTGACCATTCCGCAGAAAACCGCAGCGGTGATAAAACTGGATAAACTGAATACCGGCCCGCTGATCAATACGCTGAAAGTGACACAGTTTGCCCTTGAAGGCAGTATCAGCGGGGAATTACCGTTTTATATTGATAATCCGCAGTGGATTGTGCATAACGGTTGGGTGGAAAACGACGAACCGCTGACCCTCAATCTGGATAATCAGTTTGTTGAATCGGTCAGTGAAAACAATATTTCAGCGGGTACGGCGATTAACTGGCTGGATTATCTGGTGATGAAACGGGTGCGGACGGATGTTAATCTGACCAACCTGGGTGTCCTGACGATGTCATCAGTGGTTTCCGGCTATAATCCGGTACTGGATGCACGGCGGGCGGTAAATCTGAATTACCGGCATGAGGAAAATGTGTTTCAGTTATGGCGCAGTCTGCGTTTCGGCAGCAATCTGGAAGCCTGGCTGGAAAAGAGTATTTCACAGAATCAGGAGTAACATCCGACGGAGTCAGAATGAAAAAATGGATAGCAGGTGCGGTATTACCGCTGATGATTATCGCGCTTAACGGTTGTCTGCGGGTGGAAGTGGCCACACCGGATAAACCCATTGATATCAATATGAATGTCAAAATTGAACATGAAATTAATGTCAAAATTGACCGCCAGGTTGAAGATTTGCTGAAAAATAACTCAGCGATATTTTGAGGTGAATAATGCGTAAATTCATTAACAGCGGGCTGGCCGCGCTGACATTACTGATCAGCAGCTCTGCGTTTGCACTGACCCTGGATGAGGCCAAACAGCAGGGACTGGTGGGCGAAACCTTCAGCGGTTATATCGCGGCCGTGGATAAAGCATCGTCACGGCAGGATGTCAGCGGTCTGGTGAAAGAGATTAATACAGCCCGGACGCAAAAATACAGCGAACTGGCACAAACCAACCGGATGAAAGCGGATGAAGTGGCTAAAATCGCCGGACAGAAACTGGTGACCCGCGCGCCGCAGGGCGAATATGTGCTCGGTATCAACGGTAAATGGCTGAAGAAAGAGTAACGGATTAACGGATGCAAAAAAAAGCGCCGGATGACCCGGCGCGGAACAAGGATGATTAATGATGATACTGCTTGTTTTTGTGTTGTTATCCGGTTATGCGGAAAGCGCTTCAACGCACTGACGGGCATTCTGCTGTGCTTTTTCAGCAAAATCCTCACCCATCGAGACACCTTCGGCATAAATAAACTCAATATCGCTGATCCCGATAAAACCCAGGAACTGTGTCATAAACGGCACAATCAGGTCAGACGTCTGATCGCGGTGGAAACCGCCGCGTGCAGTCAGAACAATCGCACGTTTGCCCGTCACCAGCCCTTCGGCACCTTTTTCGGTATAGCGGAAGGTCTTGCCGGCAGCTGCAATGAAATCCAGATAGGTTTTCAGCTGTGTCGGTATGGTGAAGTTATACATTGGTGCGGTGAATACGATAACGTTGTGTGCAAAAAGCTCATCAATCAGTTCAGTCTGTAATGCATTTGCGGACTCCTGACGCTGTGTTAAGGTGCCGCCTGCGGAACCATGCATACCGGAAACAATTTCGTTATCCAGAATCGGTACCGGGTCAGCACTCAGGTCGCGGACAGTGATCGCATCATCTGCATGATTTTTCCGCCATTGTCCGATAAAATAATCCGCCATTTTGTTGGTGTGTGAGTAGTCCGCAAGAATACTGGATTTCAGAACGAGAACTTTTTGCATAGTAAACCTTGTTATTGTGATTCAGCTTATTTATTACGTAATCAGTGTATGAAAGCCGCTGTATAAAGAACAGCAGATAAATTCGGCGCATAACATCAAAAAATCTGACAATGGCCGGATACGGCAAGTTTAATAAAGACACGCGGTGTGCGTTACTCCGAAAACGGGATAACAATGACAGAGGGGAGACCCGCCGCACAAAAAGCCAAACCGTACAGACGGCACGATATTACCTATCAGAAGGACAGCAAGGTGAATTCCCTTCTTAATGAATTAAAACAGTTAATCCCCCATCTATCGCTGCGGGAGCAGCATCAGTTCCGCAAACGGCTGGCGGGGGTGGCGAAGATCCGCAACCCCGAATCTCAGCAGAAGGTGCTGGCAGGGTTACAGGATGAGATGCTGCGCGGTATTACCCGCACAGAGCTGCGCATTGCCAACCGGCCGGAGATTACCTATCCGGATAATCTGCCGGTCTCGCAGAAGCGCGAAGCGATTTATAACGCGATCCGTGATAATCAGGTGGTGATCATCGCGGGTGAAACCGGATCCGGTAAAACCACGCAGATCCCGAAAATCTGTCTGGAACTGGGACGCGGTATCACCGGGTTTATCGGTCATACCCAGCCGCGTCGTCTGGCTGCACGGACCGTAGCTTCCCGTATTGCGGAGGAACTGAAAGTCCCGCTTGGCGGCGCCGTCGGTTATAAAGTCCGCTTCAGTGATCAGGTCAGTGATAATTCGCTGGTTAAGCTGATGACGGACGGGATCCTGCTGGCAGAATTACAGCAGGACAAGCTGTTGCTGCAGTATGACACCATCATCATCGATGAAGCCCACGAACGCAGCCTGAATATTGATTTTATCCTCGGCTATCTGCGTCAGCTTCTGCCGAAACGTCCGGATCTGAAAGTGATCATCACCTCTGCGACCATTGATCCGGAGCGGTTTTCCCGTCATTTCGGTAATGCACCGATTATTGAAGTCTCCGGGCGTACCTATCCGGTGGAAGTCCGTTATCGTCCGGTGATGGGGGAAGAGAATGATTCGGATCGCGACCTGACTCAGGGCATTCTGGATGCCGTGCATGAACTGGGACGGGAAAGCGCGGGGGATATCCTTATCTTTATGAGCGGGGAGCGGGAGATCCGTGAAACCGCCGATGCCCTGAACAAAGCAGACTTGCGCCATACCGAAGTGCTGCCGCTGTTTGCCCGTCTTTCCAACAGTGAACAGAACCGGATTTTTCAGCCGCACACCGGGCGCCGTATCGTACTGGCCACCAACGTGGCGGAAACTTCGCTGACCGTTCCCGGCATCAAATATGTGATTGATACCGGGTTTGCCCGTGTCAGCCGCTACAGTTACCGGACAAAAGTTCAGCGTCTGCCGATAGAACCAATTTCGCAGGCCTCGGCAAACCAGCGCAAAGGGCGTTGCGGCCGTGTTTCTGACGGGATCTGCATCCGACTCTATTCGGAGGATGATTTCCTGTCACGGCCGGAATTTACCGACCCGGAAATTCTGCGTACCAACCTGGCCTCCGTTATTCTGCAGATGACCGCGATCGGGCTGGGGGATATCGCCGCCTTCCCGTTTGTGGAAGCGCCGGATAAACGCAATATCCAGGATGGCGTCAAACTGCTGGAAGAACTGGGTGCTATCGACGGTAAAACCTCCGCCGAAGGGCATTATCATCTGACACAAACCGGCCGTCAGCTGGCGAAACTGCCGATTGACCCGCGCCTGGCGCGGATGGTGCTGGAAGCCCGTAACCACGGCGCGGTGCGGGAAACCATGGTGATCGCCGCCGCACTCTCCATCCAGGATCCCCGTGAGCGTCCGCTGGAGAAACAGCAGGCGTCCGATGAAAAACACCGCCGCTTTGCGGATAAAGAATCTGACTTTATTGCCTTTGTGAATCTGTGGAACTACCTGAAAGAACAGCAGAAAGTGTTATCCAACTCGCAGTTGCGCAAACAGTGTCGTCAGGAGTTTCTTAACTATCTGCGGATCCGCGAATGGCAGGATGTGTATACCCAGCTGCGCCAGGTGGTGAAAGAGCAGGGAATTCCGGTGAACAGCGAACCGGCGGATTATAAAAGTGTCCATCTGTCGCTCCTGAGCGGTCTGCTGTCCCATGTCGGGCAGAAAGACACGGAAAAACAGGAGTTCACCGGGGCGCGTAATGCGCGTTTCTCCGTCTTCCCGGGTTCCGGCTTATTTAAGAAGCCGCCGAAATGGGTAATGGTGGCGGAGCTGGTGGAAACCAGCCGGTTATGGGGGCGGATTGCCGCTAAAATTGAACCGGAATGGATAGAGCCGCTGGCACCGCATCTGGTGAAATATCACTACAGCGAGCCGCACTGGGAGAAATCTCAGGGTGCGGTGATGGCAATGGAAAAAGTGACTCTCTATGGCCTGCCGGTCGTGGCGGGACGTCCGGTGAACTACGGTAATATCGATCCGGCGCTGTGTCGTGAACTCTTTATCCGTCATGCGCTGGTGGAAGGTGACTGGCTGACCCGTCATGCGTTCTTCCGGGAAAACCAGAAACTGCGTAATGAAGTGGAAGAGCTGGAACACAAATCCCGGCGCCGCGATATCCTTGTGGATGATGAAACTCTGTTCAGTTTCTACGATACCCGTCTGCCGCCGGATATTATCTCGTCACGCCACTTTGATAACTGGTGGAAACGGGAACGGCTACAGAAACCGGATTTTCTCAATTATGAGAAAAACATGCTGATCCGCTCTGATGCTAATCAGGTAACTGCACAGGATTATCCGAACTACTGGTATCAGGGGGATCTGAAATTCCGCCTGAGCTATCAGTTTGAACCCGGAACCGAAGCGGACGGTGTGACCGTACATATTCCGCTGCCGGTACTGAATCAGGTCAGTCCGGAAGGGTTTGACTGGCAAATCCCCGGGCTGCGTGAAGAGCTGGTTATTGCGCTGATTAAATCGCTGCCGAAACCGGTACGCCGCAATTTTGTGCCTGCACCAAACTATGCGGGCGCATTTATGGAGCGGGTACCTGAGCCGCAGGGCGCACTGCTGGATGCGCTGGAGCGGGAACTGCGCCGTATGACCGGTGTCACGGTTGATCGCGAATCCTGGCAGTTGGATCAAATTCCGGCACATCTGAAAATCACCTTCCGTATCACGGGGGATAAACAGAAAAAACTGGCGGAAGGTTACGATCTGGAAGCACTGAAACTGAGCCTGAAAGAGCAGGTGCAACAGACACTGTCTGATGTGGTCGATGACGGTATCGAGCAAAGCGGTGCTCATATCTGGCGTTTCGGCGATATTCCCGGCTGTTATGAGCAAAAGCGCGGAGGTTATGCGGTGAAAGCTTACCCGGCGCTGGTGGATGAAAAGCAGAGTGTCGGGATTAAGGTCTTTGAAACGGAATTTGAGCAGCAACTGGCGATGCAGGCGGGAACGCGGCGCTTACTGCTGCTGAATATCCCGTCGCCAATCAAATATCTGCATGAGAAATTACCGAACAAAGCCAAACTGGGGCTGTATTTTAACCCGTACGGCAAAGTGCTGGATTTGATTGATGACTGTATCGCCTGTGGCGTCGACAAGCTGATCGCACAATACGGCGGCGTGGTCTGGCAGGAAGATAAATTCGCGCAGTTACAGGAGTTTGTCCGGGCTGAGCTGAACGAAACCGTTGTCGGTATCGCGAAGCTGGTGGAGCAGATCCTGACCACCACATTTGCCATCAGTAAACGCCTGAAAGGGCGGATTGATATGCAGATGGCGTTTGCGCTCTCTGACATCAAAGCACAAATGAGCGGACTGGTCTTCCCGGGCTTTGTAACGGCTCACGGCTGGCAGCGTCTGCCGGATATCCTGCGCTATTTACAGGGGATAGAGCGGCGCATCGAAAAACTGGTATCTGACGTTAACCGCGACAGGGCGAATATGAGTAAAATTGAGCATGTTCAGAACCTGTGGAAGCAGTGGCAGGGTAAGTTACCACCGGTGGAGAAACGCAGACCGGAAGCGGAGGCTGTGCGCTGGATGATAGAAGAGTTGCGTATCAGTCTGTTCGCCCAGCAACTGGGAACGCCGTATCCGGTTTCTGATAAACGGATTATTCAGGCAATGGAACAAATCAGCGGGTAAAGTGCCGTTTTTGCGGAACGCTGTTTATTTATCCAGTGCCGGTGATTATAGTAACAAACGGGCATATCATCGCCCGTTTTCTTTTGTCCTTTTTCTGTGAATGCATCATTTTAGTTACAACATGCAGTTTGTTTTCATCTCAATCCTCCGCAGGAAGCAACGGTGCTTGTTTATGTTCGGCAGAGAAAATTGGGGGAAGCGGGGAAGGAGACAAAAAAGCCGGTCAGTGACCGGCTCCTGTTTTCAGATTTTCAGCGCACCAGATACCAGAGTGCGGGAACTGCCGCTATCAGCAGGGCTGCAATAATGCTCCACTCGACAAAATGCAGTGTGGTTTTTATCTCACGGTTTTTCAGGGCATAGAGAAATACCAGAATACCCGGTGCATAGAGCACAACTGACAGCATCAGATTAATAATGCCGGATGCATAAATCAGCCATAAGCCATACATTGCCGCAATCATACCCACGCCGAGCAGTGCCGGTTTTTTCATTCTCAGGGCGGTTTTTACCAGGAATGCACCGACCAGGAAATAGGGCACCAGAATCATTTCAGAAGCAATGGTCAGCAGCGTATTGTAATTACTGCCGCTGAGCCAGATCAGCACCAGTGCCAGCTGTACCGCACCGTTAGTCATCCATAAAGAGGTGGATGGGGCATTATTCGCATTCTGTTTTTTAAACGGTGACGGGAAAGAGCCATGCAGTGCGGCGATAAACGGCACTTCGGCAGCCATAATTGTCCAGCTCAGGTATGCACCACAGACAGAAATAATCAGACCCGCTGCGATAATAATCTCACCGCTGCCGCCAATCAGGTTCACCATCAGTGTCGCCATTGACGGGTTGCGCATTTCTGCCAGTTCCGGACGGGCAACAACCCCCATTGACAGCAGGGTAACCAGGATATAAATCGTCAGTGCGGAAATCACTGCCATCATTGTGGCCAGGCCGACATCTTTGCGGCGGCGGGCACGGGCAGAAACCACAACAGCACCTTCAATCCCGATAAACACCCACAGGGTGATCAGCATGGTATCTTTCACCTGCTGCCACACCGGCACGCCGAGATCCACACCGGTGAAATCAAGATGGAAGGTATCCCAGCGGAAAGCGATCACAGCCAGTACGATAAACAGGCCGAGCGGCACCAGTTTAGCGAACGTTGCCAGTTTATTGATACCGGCGGCAGTCTGTACGCCGCGCAGCACCAGGCAATGCACAAACCACAGCAGAACAGATTCACCAATCAGCGCCTGCCAGGTATTTCCGTCGCCGAAAACAATATTGTCCGGGGTATCCGTAAAAAAGCTGAACGCCGCAAACACAATCACCAGATAGGAGACGTTGGCGATCACTGCACATAACCAGTATCCCCAGGCGGAGCAGAAACCAATCAGTTCCCCGAAACCGTCTTTGGCATAGGTAAAGATGCCGCCGTCGAGATCCGGACGCAGCCGGGAAAGCAGCAGCAGGGCGAAAGCCAGAAAGAGGATACCGACACCGGTAATTGACCAGCCGATAATAAGTGCAGCCGGACTGGCCACTTCGGCCATATTCTGCGGAAGACTAAACACACCGGCACCAACCATAGAACTGAGCACTAATGCGGTGAGCGCGGTTAAACTGAGTTTCTTATCCAAAAGACCTTCCCGGTAAATCTGATGCGGTAAGCAGGGTATTCATGCAGTCAATCTGACTGAATACGCAAAAATTGGCGCTGATTGTACGGATACACGGCGGGATATGCAATGTTTAATCATGCATTAATTGCATTATATTATGCATATTTACTGTTTATCAGAATGACAGCAGAAGAATGTAGTGAAAGTGTTAATACCCCGGACAAAAGCCATAAAAAAAGCGTATCAGAGATACGCTTTTTCCGGTGAACTGTCAGGCGGTGATTATTTAAATAAATCAGCGCTGATAGTCACGTTACCGCCGCTGGACTGCCACTGACGGGTGATATGATAATATTTCGCCCCTTTGGCTGCCGCACGTTTGGCGACCTGATAAGAGACTTCCGGTGACGTGGTGTAGTAACCGGTAAAGGTTACGCTGTCAAACGGTGCCATAACAGCGGCTGACGCCTTGTTCAGTTCCTGAACCTGGGTGCCGTCCGGCAGAGTCACGGTATAACGGCCGCTGCGGGAGGACTGGGTTTCAAAGAAACGACCGACATTGTTACCGGCGGTGTCAGTAGAGGAGGCCACACCAGGGATTTCGACCTGTTTGGCAGCTTCGCCACCGGCAGCCAGTGCGGCACGACCGGCATCAGAATCCGCAGGGATCAGCGCTTCTTCTGTCTGCAGTACACGTTTTGGTGCATCCGCTTTATAGACATATGCAGTGACCAGCTGGTTACCGCCATCGTTGGTGAAAATATTACGGACGATAAAGAAAGAGGCCGCATCTTTTTTCACTGCTTCTTTGGCGATAGCATCGTTCAGATCAGGGCTGTTGGCAAAAAAGCCGCTGACAGTGACGGTATCAAACGGCTGAAGGCCGATGGCATCTTTCTCAGGTAATTCATTAACGCCACGGAACTGGCGGTAGCCTTTTTCCTCGGCCGGTGGTGCATCGCGGTGGTAAACATCCGCAACAACACGCATATTGCCGTTGTTGTTCAGATCATCGAGGCTCTGGATATAGAAAGCATCGGCACCCATTTTGTCTGCTTTACGCGAAACGGCAGCTGCGGCTTCATAAATAGCATTAAAACGCCCTGTAACTGCAATCCGCTCGAAAGGCTGGTACTGAGCGGCCTGTTCCGGTGTTAATTCCTGTGCCGCCTGAGCGGGGAGCAGACTGGTAAATGAAAAAAACATCGCAGATGCGATGACCGTTGTTTTCAGCTTCATACAAAATCCTTCCGCCTTGCGCAATTAATATTCATAACGTGCTGAACCTGTAAATTTTATATCCTGGCCGCACAATTATGACATGTATTTGTGCTTGTTGTCGCTTTAATTTATCGTGCAATCTAACGACTGTTAATCATACAGCTATTTTTACCATAAATTTATGCAATCATAGTCATTTATCGGCAAAAAAAATTTCCGCCCGGATAAATACCGTTTTAATTTCATTCAGCAAACAAATTAGATGGATCGATATCACATTTTTCAGTAGCTTATTAGGACATATCGGATAAAAGGGTGCTTTTGATCTGAATTTGTGCAGTTGGTTGTTTTTTTACGCACATGTCCGACCAATCATCCGTAAAACACTTGAGCTTATATAAGGGAACATTATGCGTATTGGTGTACCAAAAGAGCGACAGTCCAGTGAAACCCGGGTCGCCGCCACGCCGGCAACAGTAATACAACTGAAAAAACTCGGATTTGATGTGGCTGTTGAAACAGGAGCCGGTCATCTTGCCAGTTTTGATGACAACGCTTACCGCGAAGCCGGTGCTGATATTGTCAGCACACAGGAAGCCTGGCAGTCTGACCTTATTTTTAAAGTGAATGCTCCTCAGGATGATGAAATTCCGCTGATGAAGGCGGGCAGCTCACTGGTCAGCTTTATCTGGCCTGCCCAGAACCCGCAGCTGCTGGAAAAACTGTCAGCACAGGGTGTTAACGTCTTCGCGATGGATTCTGTACCGCGTATCTCACGCGCCCAGTCGCTGGATGCACTGAGTTCGATGGCCAATATCGCCGGTTACCGTGCGATTGTGGAAGCCGCCAACGCCTTCGGCCGTTTCTTCACCGGGCAGATCACTGCTGCCGGTAAAGTACCGCCTGCCAAAGTGCTGGTTATCGGTGCCGGTGTTGCCGGTCTGGCCGCTATCGGTGCGGCAGGCAGCCTCGGGGCCATTGTCCGTGCCTTTGATACCCGTCCTGAGGTAAAAGATCAGGTTAAAAGTATGGGTGCCGAATTCCTCGAACTTGATTTCGAAGAAACTGCGGGCAGCGGTGACGGTTACGCGAAAGTCATGTCGGAAGCTTTTATTAAAGCTGAGATGGCGCTGTTCGCGGATCAGGCGAAAGAAGTGGATATTATTGTCACCACCGCACTGATTCCGGGTAAACCGGCACCGAAACTCATCACCAGAGAAATGGTTGAGTCGATGAAATCAGGCAGCGTGATTGTTGACCTGGCGGCTCAGAACGGCGGTAACTGTGAACTGACCGTTCCGGGGGAAATCCACACCACGGAAAACGGCGTGAAAATCATCGGTTATACCGACCTGGCGGCGCGCCTTGCCACACAGTCATCCCAGCTTTACGGCACCAACCTGGTGAACCTGATGAAGCTGATGTGCAAAGAGAAAGACGGGCAGATCAACATTGATTTTGATGATGTGGTGATCCGCGGTCTGACGGTAGTGAAAGCCGGTGAAATCACCTGGCCTGCGCCGCCGATTCAGGTATCCGCACAACCGCAGGCAAAACCGGCCGCTGTGAAAGCAGAGAAAAAACCGGAAAAACCGATGTCACCGTGGCTGAAATACGGCCTGATGGTACTGGCATTTATCCTGTTCTCCTGGCTGGCCAACGTGGCTCCGCCGGAGTTTTTATCCCACTTTACCGTGTTCGCACTCTCCTGTGTGGTCGGCTATTACGTGGTCTGGAATGTCAGTCATGCGCTGCATACCCCGCTGATGGCGGTGACCAACGCAATTTCGGGGATTATCGTTGTCGGCGCACTGCTGCAAATCGGCAGCGGCGGCTGGGTGACATTCTTCTCCTTCATTGCGGTACTGATTGCCAGTATCAATATTTTCGGCGGATTCACCGTCACACAGCGTATGCTTAAAATGTTTCGTAAGGGGTAATGAATATGTCGGGCGGAGTCGTTACAGCGGCATATATTGTTGCCGCAATCTTATTTATTTTCAGTCTGGCCGGGTTATCCCGCCATGAAACCTCACAACGGGGTAACCTGCTGGGTATTACCGGTATGGCTATCGCGCTGGTTGCCACCATCTTCGGGCCGTATTCTGCCAATATCGGCTGGATTATTGTTGCCATGGTGATTGGTGCGGTAATCGGTATTCGTCTGGCACGTAAAGTCGAAATGACCGAAATGCCGGAGCTGGTTGCTGTTCTGCACAGCTTTGTGGGTCTGGCGGCAGTCCTGGTCGGTTTCAACAGCTATATGGATCACAACCAGGCGCTGACCTCGGCGGTGATGAACAATATTCACCTGACAGAAGTGTTCCTCGGCATCTTTATCGGTGCGGTGACCTTCACCGGTTCTATTGTTGCTTACGGCAAATTATGCGGAAAATTATCCTCCAAACCGCTGATGCTACCTAACCGCCATAAGCTGAACCTGGCGGCACTGGTGGTGTCCTTCCTGCTGTTATGGACCTTTGTCAAAACCGACAGCACCGGCTTACAGGTCTTCACCCTGATCCTGATGACCGTGATTGCACTGGCCTTCGGCTGGCATCTCGTCGCCTCTATCGGCGGTGCGGACATGCCGGTAGTGGTTTCCATGCTGAACTCCTATTCCGGATGGGCAGCGGCGGCGGCGGGCTTTATGCTCAGCAACGACCTGCTGATTGTCACCGGTGCGCTGGTCGGTTCTTCCGGTGCGATCCTGTCTTACATTATGTGTAAGGCGATGAACCGCTCCTTTATCAGTGTGATTGCCGGTGGTTTCGGTACTGACGGTACGGCATCATCCGGTGATGAAGAGCAGGGCGAACACCGTGAAATCAGTGCGGAAGATGTGGCGGAAATGCTCAAAGGGGCAAGTTCCGTTATCATCACCCCGGGCTACGGTATGGCGGTTGCCCAGGCTCAGTATCCGGTTCACGATATCACTCAGAAACTGCGTGATAAGGGCATCGAAGTCCGTTTTGGTATCCATCCTGTTGCCGGTCGTCTGCCGGGGCACATGAACGTCCTGCTGGCTGAAGCAAAAGTGCCTTACGATATCGTGCTGGAAATGGATGAAATCAATGATGATTTCAAAGACACCGACGTGGTGCTGGTGATCGGCGCGAACGACACCGTTAACCCTGCGGCACTGGAAGATCCGAACAGCCCGATTGCCGGGATGCCGGTTCTGGAAGTGTGGAAAGCGCAGAACGTGATTGTCTTCAAACGTTCGATGAATACCGGTTATGCCGGGGTTCAGAACCCGCTGTTCTTCAAAGAAAACACCCAGATGCTGTTTGGCGATGCCAAAGCCAGCTGTGACGCTATTCTGCGCGCACTGTAATCCGGGTAAAAAAGCATAAAATGCACAAGGCGGGTAAATGCGTTACCCGCCTTTTTTTCACTCAGAGGGCTCAGATTAATGAAAAAAATGATGGCCGTTTCACTCTTTCTCTTTTCTGCCTCCGCATTAGCCATTCCGAATATCTGGACATCCGGTTTCGGCCAGGGGTTTATCGAGTACGGGATCAGTAATGACACCGGCGTGACCGTTGTCGTTGCCTGTAACGTCGGGGCGGACCCGGAGGATTATGAAAATTCAATCGATCACAGTATTGATATTTCGGCCGGTGATCATGAAGTGGAAGGGCAGATTGAATTTCTGATTGACGACGAAGCATATTTTGTACCGGACAGCACCAAACACCGTGCCGGTGCTGCGGCCTGGACCAATCTGACTGAAGCGCTCAGTAAAGCTGCGGAATTTAAGGTTTATTCCGATAATAAATTAGTCGGTGAATTTAAACCGAATAAGAAGAACGTGAAGAAAGTGCTCGGTGACGGGATGTGTGCGCCATTGTTCTGATTATCGCAGAACGCGCAGAAAATTCCCGCAGAAGCCGTGGCCTCTGCGGGAGACAGGATTAATCATCATCACTGGTATCGATCGGACAAACAAAGCCGTCCGGTTTCACCGCCAGCAAATCACACTTCAGATGGTCGATAACATGCTCTGCGGTATTGCCGAGGAACGCGGCAGAAATACCGGTCCGGCCGATAATACCCAGCACCACCACCCCGGCATTCAGTTCACCGCACACTTCCGGGATCACTTTCTCCGGTAATCCCTCATAAACGTGGGTGTACTCTTCGCCGATGGAGAATTGCTGGCGCAGTTCTTTCATGGCGATGAGATGCTGGCCGCGCAGCGCGTTATTGTAAGTATTCGGGTCAAAATCCGGTAATTCGATAGCGATATTGATAGGCGCCACCGGATAAGCACTGACCAGATGGATTGCCGGGTCTTTCACAATCCGTTTTGCGAGATCCTGTGTCAGCGACACCAGTTTGAGATTCAGCGCATCATGGTAGGATTCTTCATTGGACAGGTTCACACCGACCACCACAGAACCCTGTTCCGGCCAGACTTTATCCTTAACCATCCAGACCGGACACGGACATTTGCGCAGAAGCTGCCAGTCCAGCGGGGTGAAAATCAGAGACTCAAACTTATCATTCTGATGCGCCATTTTCAGCAGCAGGTCATGACCACCGCTGACAACTTCCCTGATAATCGCCTCATAAGGCCGGTTATGCCATACCACTTTCACTTCGATATCGATGCCGGCTTCCAGATAATAACGCGCCTGCTGTTTGATCCACGCGCAACGCTGGGCAATTACGCCTTTGCGCATAGCATCCCGTTCTTCAGGGGACAACAGGGTGGTCATATCGTATGACAGATCATAGATAGGTAAGAAAGCTTTGATGCGTCCGCCATTGCGTTGCACGATATATACCGCACGCCGTAATGCCGGCTGATCATCCTGATTGGGGTCTATTGCAACTAAGAGGTTCTGATATTCAGACATTCATCTCTCCTCGCGGGGCTGGATACGTATCTATAAAGATAAACCAAACGGGAGCAGGAATGTAGGAAATATTCGCACCAGACCGAAATAAACCGGTCTGATGCGTTTTACGGCAGCCAAAAATGTTGCCGGGGAAGGAATTACTAATCCTGTGGCAGTGCAGGTACTTTACCGGCCAGGGCCGCCAGCTGTTCCATATCTTCGATGGTGATATATTTGCCTTTTACTGCCAGCATTCCGCTCTTCTGGAAACGACCCAGCAGACGGCTGATGGTTTCGACCGTCAGGCCCAGATAGTTACCGATGTCGCCACGGGTCATGGTCAGGCGGAATTCGCGAGGGGAGAAACCGCGCTGCGCAAAACGGCGGGACAGGTTATAAATAAAAGCAGCCAGACGCTCTTCCGCATTCTTTTTGGAGAGCAGCAGGATCATTTCCTGGTCACCTTTGATTTCGCCGCTCATCAGGCGCATCATCTGCTGGCGCAGGTTAGGCATTTTACCGGACAGGTCATCCAGGGTCTCATACGGAATCTCACAGACCATGGACGTTTCCAGCGCCTGGGCGAAACTCGGATGCTCGGTATTGATAATGGCATCAAAGCCGACGAGGTCACCGGCAAGATGGAAACCGGTGATCTGCTCATCACCTTCTTCGGTGATGGTGTAGCTCTTGATGGTCCCGGAGCGGATTGCATACAGTGATTTCAGCTCATCTCCGGCTTTAAACAGTGCCTGGCCTTTCTGGATAGGCTTTTTGCGCTCGATGATATTATCGAGCTGATCCAGCTCATGCTCATTGAGCGTGAACGGGATGCAAAGCTGGCTGATGCTGCAATCCTGGCAGTGGATCGCGCAGCCACCTGATTGAATTCTACGTACTACACGTTTTTCCGGGATCATAGGCTTGCTCTTGAAATAATATTGATTTGAATCAATTTTATCACAGACTACCAAAAGTGGTAAGTGGTCTGAGTTTAAATATCGTCATACTGGGCTGAAAACAGGGGCATAATATTGACATATTATGCTTTTTTCGTGATGTCATAATGTGAATTATTTGATTAAACTCTCAATAATCCGGTTTAAAATAACAGAGGGAGGGAATGCAGGTCAATTTCCTGCTCATCAGTATGTTAATAAATGGATTAAATATGAATAATGCGTTCTTTTCACGTTATAAAGTGGTGTGATACATTAAAAAACATCACAAATAAATAACGAAAAGAAACACGGTCCGGCATAGATAAAAAATATAAAAAAGCAGCAGCCGGACATAATACACCGTCATAAACCTGCAGTGCTATCTTTGATATGCTGCATTATGCTGAAACCGTAATTTGCCTGATTCGTCATAAAACGACAGGTATTACAAAACCGGGACTGTTTAAGTTAAGGAAAAGTAATGATGTCATATGCATTACCTGAATCGATGATGGCAATTGATATTACCCGGCACGGTGGCCCGGAAGTATTACAGGCGATTGAGATGCCGTTGCCGAAGGTACAGGGAGAATACCTGCTGGTTAAAGTCGCCGCAGCCGGTGTCAACCGGCCTGACGTCTTCCAGCGTCAGGGCAGTTACCCGCCGCCGCCGGATGCTTCCCCGATTCCGGGACTGGAAATCGCGGGTGACGTTGTGGCTGTCGGGGAAGACTGCAAACGCCGCCAGGTCGGTGATAAAGTGTGTGCGCTGGTTGCGGGCGGAGGATATGCGGAATATTGCCTGGTTCATGACAGTATCGCGCTGCCGCTGGAAAACCTGAGTTACACGGAAGCGGCGGCCATTCCGGAAAATTTTTTCACCGTGTGGGCGAACGTCTTTCAGACCGGCAAACTGCAGAGTGAAGAGAGTGTGCTTATCCACGGCGGCACCTCCGGTATCGGCAGTGTGGCGATCATGCTGGCGAAAGCCTTTGGTGCCAC
The DNA here is from genome assembly GCF_019243775.1 of Morganella morganii. NCBI lineage: Bacteria > Pseudomonadati > Pseudomonadota > Gammaproteobacteria > Enterobacterales > Morganellaceae > Morganella > Morganella morganii. Next base: position 1,920,977 of record NZ_CP069157.1, on the reverse strand, counting down.
GGTTTACACCACCGTCGGCAGCAGTGAAAAAGCAGAACTTGCCCGGCAACTGGGAGCCGATCACGTCATTAATTACCGTGAAGAGGATTTTGCACAGGTCATTCCGGAACTGACCGGCGGTCAGGGTGTAAATATGGTTGTTGACCTTATCGGTGGTGATTATGTCAGCAAAAACTATGAGGTTGCGGCTAAAGGCGGGCGGATTATCCAGATCGGCCTGATGCGAGGTAACCCGCAGAACCTGAATCTGATGCCGCTGATGGTAAAACGCCTGCTGCATACCGGCTCGACACTGCGCGCGCGGACACCGGAAGAGAAGGCTGTGATTGCCCGGGATCTTGCCCATAAAGTCTGGCCGCTGCTGCGGTCAGGAAAGGTCAAGCCACTGGTCAATTATACCTTTAACCTCTCGGATGCGGCACAGGCCCACCAGCTGATGGAGTCCGGCGATTTAACCGGAAAAATTGTTCTGATTAATCCTGACTTCTGATTTTCTTCCTTTATACCTGCACTGTCAGTGTGTTTCGCACCATTTGCTGATAGTGCAGGTCACTTCCTGCTATACTGTGATAGTGATAATCATTCCCGTTAAAATACAAAAAGTGCTATTTTAGATATATCTAATTTGATCTTTCTATTCCGGGAGACTATAGTAGTTCCTGAAGGCAAAACAGATATATCTAAATTCTGATTTTGCTGATTATCACTATTTATCACAAAAGGAATTTATTATGTTTCTTCATGCTTTACGCCACCGCGCCTGTGATTCACAGGAAGGGCGTCAGCGCCGCGGGGGTCATGGCGGCCGTCACGGGGAACGCCACGGACAAGACGGGCATCGTTGCCACGGCGAACATCACGGTCACGACGAACACCGCAGCCATTGCTGCCATGGTGATCATCACGGACATGACGGACAACACGAACATGGTTGCCACGGTGATCATCATGAGCACCACGAAGGCCACGGTTGTCACGAAGGGCCCGAACACGGTCGTCACCGCGGTCGCGGAAAAGGGCTTCGCCGTCTGCTTGATCATGGTGACCTGCGTATTATGATGCTGGCTAATCTTAACCAGAAACCGAGTCACGGTTATGAGTTAATCAAATCTATCGGTCAGCTGACTTCCGGCCTCTATACACCGAGTCCGGGCGTGATTTACCCGACACTGACCCTGCTCGAAGATCAGCAGCTGATTGTCGCGGAAAACACCGGTAACGGCCGTAAAAGCTACAGCCTGACACCGGAAGGTAAAATGCATCTGGAAGAGAACACCGATGTTCTGGAACAGATTGCACAGCGCCTGCAGGAGACCAAATCTTTCCGCCGTGGTTCTCTGTTATCAGATGAAATCGAGCAGGCTCTGGGGAATTTACGGGCACTGCTGCGCCATAAACTGGTCACCAGTGAACTGGATGAAACCAAGCTCGGGCAGATTGCCGATATTCTTAATGATGCAGTACGGAAAATAGAAGCGGTTAACGACGCTCTGAGTAAAGAAGGGGAATAATATGGCGGAAAACACCACCTCCGGAAAAATCCCGCCGGAAAAGCCGGTTCAGGATGAAAAACAGGAAGCGGTGAACACCGGCAGGCCCGCAGATAAGTCGTGTCCCAGCTTACCGTTTTCCTATTTACGCCGCGCCTTGCGCAATAAGGTCGGCAAACACGAATAACCGGGGCGCAGCGAATGCGCCCGGGTCGTGCAAAAAAATCAGCGTGATTTCAGCGCATTAATTAATTTATCCATGCCTGCGGCGAGTTTATCACGCGGGCATCCGGCATTGAGACGCAAAAATCCGCGTCCTTCCTCTCCGTAGGTATATCCCGGCATGATCGCCACTTTTTCCTGTGTAATCAGTGCATGTTGCAGGGCATTATCATCAACATTCAGCGGGTTCAGATCTATCCACGCCAGATAGGTGGATTCCGGCACCTGCCAGTTCAGCTGCGGAAATTCAGCATCCAGCCGCTGCTTTATATAATCCAGATTAGCAAAGAGATAATCACGCAGCTCATCCAGCCACGGCGCACCTTCCCGGTAGGCGGCGATATGAGCGATAACCGCCAGCACGGCAGGAGAAGAGAGCCCGTCACAGGCTTTCAGCTGATGAAAATAGGCTTCGCGGGAGGCGGTATCTGAAATCAGCCCGTAAGCGCCGGTCAGTGCCGGGATATTGAAGGATTTGGATGCTGAGGTGAATAATGCCCACTCCCCGCGCCCGGTTTCAGACCACGGCGTGTGCTGATGCGGCGCCCGGCACAGATCCATATGAATTTCATCACTGATCACCCGCACATTATGCCGTTCACACAATTCTGCCATGGTGGTCAGTTCTTCGCGGGTCCAGACTTTCCCGGTCGGGTTATGCGGGCTGCACAGCAGCAGAATCCGCGTCTCTGGTTTTGCAAACAGGGATCCCAGTGCATCCATATCGCACCACCAGCCCTCAGGAGTTTTTTGCAGCGGGCAGGGAACAATAGTGCGCTGATTACCGGTGATCGTCTTATAAAATGCATCATACGCCGGGGTATGCACCACCACACCGTCACCGGGCTGTGACCACAGGCGGATCATCTGGCTGACCATGTAAATCACTGATGGCCCGTACACCAGCGCCTGAGTATCAATCTGCGCCTGAAAGCGGGATGAAAACCAGTGTGCAACAGCGCTGAGAAAATCGTTGTGCTGCCAGCGGCTGTAGCCGAACACGCCGTGCGCGGTGCGTTCTGAAATGGCTTTCAGGATCACCGGTGCGGTGACAAAATCCATATCTGAGATAGTAAAAGGCAGTAAATCCGCCTGACCAAAGCGATCCTGCACAAAATCCCATTGCGTGCAGTAAGTGCCGTGGCGGTCAACCGGGACAGAAAAGAGAGAGGACATAGTTTCTCCGTAAAGAAAAACCGCACTGTCAGGCAGTGCGGTGTCAGTTATCAGGCGTTTTGCGGTTCCGGCTGAGCGGAATCAGGCGCGGATTTCATCAGCTTTTCCAGTTCATCTTTGACAGACTGAACCTGCGGGCCGATAACCACCTGTAAGTTATGTTCATTCAGATGGACAACCCCGATCGCCCGCAATGCTTTAAGCTGTGCGTCATCCACTTTGCTCATGTCCTGCACGGACATCCGCAGACGGGTGATACAGTTATCCAGTGAAATAATGTTCTCTTTACCGCCCAGCGCCGCCAGAATAGCCGGAACATCATAGCCGGATTTTCCTGCGGAACTGCCGGTTGCCGGTGCGCTTTCTTTGGTGTCTGTATCGCGGCCCGGGGTTTTGATATTGAAGCGGGTAATGGCGAAACGGAAAATCGCATAGTAAGAAGCGAACCAGATAAAGGCCACCACCGGCACCATATACCACTTGGTCTGGATACCGTGGAGGATCCCGAAGACCACAAAGTCAATCAGGTTACCGTCGGTGTTACCGATAGTGACACCGGTAATCGCCATTACGGTAAAGCCCAGTCCGGTCAGAATTGCGTGGATCAGATACAGGAACGGCGCGACAAACAGGAACAGGAATTCCAGCGGTTCAGTTGTGCCGCCGATAACACAGGCAACCACACCGGAAATCAGTAATCCCTTAATTTTATGACGATTTTCGGGGTGAGCACAGTGATACATCGCTAATGCCGCACCCGGCAGGCCGCCGAGGAACGCCGGCATTTTACCCTGAGACAGGAACTGTGTGGCACTGGCCGCAAAGCCCTGGGTTTCCGGGCAGGAGAGCTGCGCCTGGAAAATGGTCAGTGCGCCGTTAACGGTATTACCGCACACTTCCATAGTGCCGCCCGCTTCAGTAAAGCGGATCAGCGCCACCAGTATATGATGCAGGCCAAACGGCAGTAACAGCCGCTCACCGGAGCCGAAAATCATTGGTCCGAATGCTCCGGCGCTCTGAATCAGCTTACCTAATCCGTTGATACCCATCGCAAACCACGGCCAGATCAGCGGAACCAGCAGGCCGCACAGGCCGAGTACCAGAGTGGTGATAATCGGCACAAAACGGGTACCACCGAAGAACGCCAGGGCATCCGGCAGACGGATGGTATTGAAGCGTTCATGCAGCATATACACAATAATACCGACAATAACCGCACCGAGGATCCCGCTGTCGATTGACTGAATACCCAGCACATCACGGATGTTATGGGCTTTCAGAATAGCAGGGTCGGTAGTCGGTAAAATATCAGCAGCAGTGAGGTAGAAGTTAGTGGCGAGGTTAAATACCGCAAAGCCGACAAACCCGGCAAATGCAGCCACGCCCTTGTTTTCACGCGCCAGCCCCAGCGGAATGGCGATAGCAAACATCACCGGCAGGAAACTGAAGGCAAATGAGCCGATTTTGCTCATCCAGGTGAACAGTAACTGGAAGACGGTGTGATCCAGAAACGGCAGCAGTGTCAGTACATCCCGGCTGCTGAGGGAACTGCCGATGCCGAGGATGATCCCGCAGAACGAGAGCAGCGCGACAGGCAGCATAAAGGTTTTGCCAAGTCCCTGGAAAAACTCCCAGAGCGTGACTTTTTGTTTTGGTTGGCTACTCATACGGTATCCTGTAAATGTCAGTGTGGTGTTGTGAAGGTAAAATAAGATAAAACGTTTTACCAGATTATAATAGTTGCCCGATCACAAAAAATAAACATGACCTGGCAACCATATTTCGGAAATAGATAAAACGTTTTATCGTATTTTGTGTAAAATCCCGTGCAGTATCCTGAGCATAAGGAAGTATCCGGCGTTATGAATCTCAGAAAAGTCACGATAGTCGATGTGGCGCAGCAGGCAGGTGTCTCCGTAACCACGGTGTCACTGGTGCTCAGCGGAAAAGGGCGGATCTCGCGGAAAACCGCAGATAAAGTCAACGCGGCAATTGAAGAACTGGGGTATGTCCGCAATCAGCAGGCCGCCACATTGCGGGACAATATCTCTAATGTAATCGGCCTGATTGTCAAAGATATTACCGAACCGTTTTATGCGGAAGTCGCCGCCGGTGTCAGTGAATATGCGGAAACACAGGGCAAACAGGTTTTTCTGACTCAGTGCGGCAATTCTTCTGCCGGGTTTGCCCGTTCACTGGACAGTCTGATCCGCTACGGCGTGGACGGTGTGATTGTCGGCGGCGGTAAATTTCTCACCAATGACGTGGTTGAGCGGATAAATCATTATCAGATCCCGATGGTGTGCGCGGCCCGGGCCAGTGAGTTCTCCGGCATTGATGTTGTCCGCCCGGACAATGCCTCTGCCGCCAGAATGGCAACGGAATACCTGATCAAAAACGGTCACCGCCAGATTGCCTATTTCGGCGGTGAAAGTGATTCTCTCACCCGCGCTGAGCGGGTCGGCGGTTACTGCTCGACACTGGTGCAGTACGGGTTGCCGTTCCGCACCGAATGGATAGTGGAAACGGATAACAAACAGCAGAATATTATCCGCCGGGTATCTGAATTTATGTATCAGTACCCCAAAGTCAGTGCGATTGTCTGCCACAACACCGGTACGGCGCTGGGCGCGTATTTTGCCGCCCTGAGCACCGGTAACACGGTCAGACAGGGGGATAACGAAAGTTATTTCACTCAGGAAATCGCCCTGGTGGGGTTTGATGATATCGGCAGTGAAGCACTGTATGACATCCCGGTAGCCTTTATCACCCAGCCATCGCGGGATGTGGGCCGCAGTGCCGCAACGCGTCTGCTGCGGCGTATTGGTGGTGATAGCTCGCCGCCTGCAAGCGTGACACTGTCACCCGGATTTTCCCAGCTAAACGGATAACGACGATGCAAAAAATACTCTCCGGACTGCTATTCCTGACGCTGCCTGCGTTTTCCGCACCGGCGGAAGATTTGGATTTGCTGCCGGTTCAGGATCGCAACCAATTATTTGCGGACGCGGGGAACCGTACCGGTGTTGCCCGTAAAACCAGAGACGTTCTCGCCCGTCCGGCGGTGCCCGGTGAAATCGTAGTGACCCTTATCCGGGGTGAAGGGGAAGAAACCCGTTCAAAACCGGCGAAAGCCGGGGATTGGGTGGTACAGAACATCTGTGACGCTACCGGCAATGAAGAAATTCTGGTGAAAAAAACGGCGTTTACACGCCGTTACGGCAGTGCACTGACACCGTCTGACAGCGGCAACCGGCAGCGTTTCCGGCCGCAGGGAGAGCCGATGGATTATCTGGTGATCACGCAGGAAAAACCGTTTGTGATTATTGCGCCGTGGGGTGAAAAACAGCGGGTTATGAAAGGGGATGTGCTGCTGCGCTCGCGACAGGATCCGCAGGACAGTTACCGTATTCAGAAAGCGGCATTTGACTGCACTTATCAGGTGATTACGTCTGCCGGGGGCTAACATATAGCCCCGGCAAAACGTAGTGCGTTTTATGCGCTGCGGCAGATAAAATGTAAAAACGAGATCAGCGATACAAAACCGGCGTTGCTGCTCGCGTAACCTGTTGTTCCTGTTATGATGCGGGAATACGTTTCTTGCCGGATTTCCGCTGATGTTCGCAATTCTGATGACATTATGGCCGCTGTTTGCGCTGATTTTGCTCGGCTGCATTCTGAAGCGGCGGCCGGTTTTCGATGCCGGGTTCTGGAACGGCGCGGAAAAGCTGAACTACTATATCTTATTTCCGGCGCTGCTTATCAACAGCCTCGCCGTTGCTCCGCTGGATAACCCGCAACTGCCGAAACTGGCAATCGCACTGGTAATTATGCTCGGGCTGGCCACCGCAGCATTTGCGGTGGTAAAACGTCTGCGCGGAATACCAACGGCAGAATTCGGCGTACTGCTGCAGGGCGCGATCCGCTTTAATACCTATCTCGGGCTATCCATCGTCAATGATTTTTACGGCCCGTCCGGTGTGGCGGTGGCGGCGGTGATCCTCGCGGTACTGGTTCCGCTGTGTAATATCATTTCCGTGGTTGCGTTATCTGAATTTCGGCAGTTATCGCTGCGCCGCCTGTTGTTACCCATTCTGACAAACCCGCTGATTATTTCCTGTATTATCGGGATGCTCCTGAATGTCACCGGTGCCGGTCTTCCGTATAACACCGGTCAGTTTGCCAGATTGCTGGCCGGTGCCAGTCTGCCGCTGGGGCTGCTCTGTGTCGGGGCGGCATTGCAGGTGGCGACTATCCGCTATTCCGCACTGAAAATCAGCCTTAACAGCCTTGTCCGCCTGTGTGTTATGCCATTGCTGGCGATTGCTGTGGCGACCGTGATGGGATTAACCCAACTGGAATATCAGCTGTTTGTGATCTTTTTTGCTATTCCGACCGCACCGACCGCCTATATTTTATCGCGTCAGCTCGGTGGTGACAGCCAGCTGATGGCCGGGATTATCACGTTTCAGACCATGGTGGCGGTGCTGACTCTGCCGGTGGTTCTGACCATGATCACCTGAATAACCTGAGAAAAAATAATGACGTCTGTTATCAAACATTTTACCGCTTCCGGTCTGGTCAGTGACAGTCACGGCCGTTTTCTGCTCCATCACCATCCGAAGCTCGGTATCTGGCTGCCGCCCGGCGGGCATATTGAGGAAAATGAAGAGCCTCAGGATGCTGTACTGCGTGAAATTCACGAAGAAACCGGACTGGAATGCCGGATTGTCAGCTGGGATACACAGGCGCAGCAATTTATCACACCACTGCCGGAAACCGGCGTGCTGCCATTACCGATGGCGATCCTGAAAGAGTTTATCCCGGATAAGAAAACCGGCGACCACTGGCATATTGATATGGTGTACTGGTGCCATCCGCTGGATGAAACCGCCGTACCACATCCGGACTTTCAGTGGATGACGCCGGACGAGATCCTGAAAACGGACAATGTCCCGCAGGATGTCTGCGGCCTGATTGCTATGGTGCAGGCGCGCCGCTGAACAAAGCTTTCACCCGGCTGCCTTTTTTTTCTGTTTCAGGGCAAATGCCCTGGAGACCCCCGCAACCTCCGGTTACTGTGGCTCATCCCGTTATAAAAGCCGTATGCAGGAGTTGCCATGGTTACCAGTATTTATAAAGATCTCTCCTTAGCACCACAGGGTGAGCAAAAAATCGCCTGGGTTCGCGCCCATATGCCGCTGCTGCGTGCACTGGAACAGCGTTTCACACAAGAACAGCCGTTTGCCGGAAAACGCATAGCGCTTTCTATTCATCTGGAAGCAAAAACCGCCTATCTGGCACGGGTTCTGGCCGCAGGCGGGGCTGAGGTGTCCGTCACCGGCAGCAACCCGATGTCCACCAAAGACGATATCGTGGCCGCACTGGTTGTCAGCGGTATTCATACGTTTGCCATCCACGGCGCGGATGCGGAAGCCTACCGCAACTTTGTAAAACAGACTCTGGCCTGTGAACCGCACATTGTTATTGATGACGGCGGTGACCTGGTACATGAGCTGCACAGCCTGTATCCGGAATATGCAAAGCACACGATCGGTGCCTGTGAAGAGACCACCACCGGTGTTCTGCGTGCAGTGGCCCGTAAAAAAAACGGCGCACTGAATTTCCCGGTGCTGTCGATTAACGGTGCACAATCCAAACACCTGTTTGATAACCGCTACGGTACCGGACAATCCACTTTTGACGGCATTATGCGTACCACCAACCTGGTTATTGCCGGGAAAACCGTGGTCGTCGCCGGTTACGGCTGGTGCGGAAAAGGCTGTGCCATGCGGGCGAAAGGACTGGGCGCGGAAGTGATTGTCACAGAAGTGGATCCGATAAAAGCCCTGGAAGCGAAAATGGACGGCTTTGCGGTCATGACCATGTCCGCCGCAGCACCGCTGGGTGATATCTTTATCACCGCCACCGGTTGCTGTGATGTACTGACATCGGATCATTTCAGTCTGATGAAAGAGGGTGCCATTATCAGTAATACCGGGCACTTTGAGGATGAAATCAATCTGACCGATCTTCAGCAGTTAAGTGACAGCGTCACAATCGTCCGCGAAAACATCGAAGGTTATACCCTGAAAAATGGCCGCACACTCTATCTGCTGGGCCGTGGTGCGCTGGTTAATATTGCCTGTGCGGACGGGCATCCGGCAGAAATTATGGACATGAGCTTTGCTCTTCAGGCACTCAGCGCCGAGTATCTGCTCAGCCATGACCACGAAGCAAAAGTTTATGATGTCAGTGATGAAATCGACCGTGAAGTGGCGGCACTGAAATTACAGGATATGGGGGTTTCACTTGATAATCTGACCACCAGACAGCAGCAGTATCTGAACGGCTACGAGCTGAAGTAACCTGACTGATGGGCTGCCGGTAATCCGCAGCCCGTCAAAACCGGTGTTTACCGGTTCAAACCTGTTGTTAACCATGCTAACGTTTACCCACTGATTATCCCGTCCTGACAGATACGGTACATGCAAAATACAACCCCGTTTCGTGAATTATGGCTGAAATTCAGCGAAGAAGAGCTGCTGCCGGAGGCAGACGGCCTGCTCCGTGATGCGCCGGAAGTTGTCAGAAACAGTGTCACCACACTGCATATTTATAACGGACAGAATCTGATTTGCCAGGGCGACCCGGCTCAGGCGGTCTATATCATTCTGGACGGCGAGTTTATTGTTAACAAGCAGGCGGAGAATGGTAAGCAGGTCGGGCTGACATTCTGCTATCGTGGTGAATTCCTCGGGGAGATGGAGGCGATTTGCCGGCAGGCATACCGTTATGATGTGATTGCGCTGTCAGACTGCCGTGTACTGCGGATGCCGGCGGCAACATTTCTGTCCTGGTTGTCACAGGATCACCGCCTGTCTCTGCTGCTTAACCGCCAGCTGGCAAAACGCTGCCTTATCAACGGTGAACAGCGGCTGATGAATGCTGTTGATTCCGTCGAAAACAATCTGCTCTATATGCTGACACAAATCAGCGGCCATCAGATCCATCTTCCCCGTGACATGCTGGCCAGCATTCTCGGCACATCGCGGCGTCATACTGATAAAGTTCTGCTGCGCCTGAAAACACAGGGAAAAATTACCCTCAGTGAAGGTGTGATCGGGCTGGTAAAACCGGACTGAACTGCGATCCGTGCCATTGTGCGCCGGTAAGTATAAGCATAGTATTACTGCACACTATCGGAGGAGCATATGTACCGTTTTCAGAATGATTATAATGAAGTTGCACATCCGGCTGTTTTAAAAGCCATTACTGACACAGCAGGCCACCGCCATGACGGTTACGGCACGGATACTTTATGCGGTGATGCCGCAGCGCTGATTAAACAGCGGATTGGTCAGCCGCAGGCTGATATCCACTTTTTTAACGGCGGTACAATCACCAACCTGACGGCGATTTCCCATTTTCTGCGTCCGCATCAGGCAGTGATCTCCGTCAGCACCGGCCATATTGCCACCCATGAAACCGGGGCAATTGAAGCGACCGGACACAAAGTCATCACCGTATTTTCCCCTGACGGCAAACTGACACCCGATCATCTTAAACCGGTCATTGCCGAACATAATGATGAGCACTGGGTACAACCGAAACTGGTCTATATTACCAATTCCACTGAGATCGGCACGGTTTACCGTAAAGCAGAATTGCAGGCACTGCGTCGTTTCTGTGATGAGCACGGGTTATGGCTCTATCTTGACGGCGCCCGTCTCGCATCTGGTTTAATGTCCGCACAAAGTGATCTGACAATTGAGGATATCGCGGCACTGACAGATGCGTTCTATATCGGCGGTACCAAAATCGGTGCGATCGCGGCGGAAGCTCTGGTGATCAATAATCCGGCGCTGAAAGATGATTTCCGGTTCAGTATCAAACAGAAGGGCGCTCTTCAGGCAAAAGGCTGGTTGCTGGGTGCTCAGTTCCTGGCGTTGTTTACAGATGACCTCTATTTCTCATTAGGCAAACACCTCAACAGCATGGCCGGACAACTGGCGGCATTCTTTACGGAGCAGGGTTTTACCTTCCTGGCACCGCCGGAATCCAACCAGGTCTTTGTTATTCTGCCTTCCGCACTGGCAGAAAAGCTGAAAAAACAGTTTGTTTTCCATGAAACGCTGTTGCAGGAACCGGGAAAATCCTGTCTGCGTCTGTGCACCTCGTGGGCAACCACACAGCATGATATCGATGACTTTAAAAAGACATTTCTGTCACTGATCTGAGGGTCCGGATAATTTCCGTATTGATAAAACCACGCGGTGAAAACACAGCGTGGTTTTTTTATACTTCATATTATGGCAATTATTTATTTCATCATTATTCCTGCTTATTTCCGTGATACTGATTCAGAAAAATAACACTGACTAAAAAAAGTGTTTTTTAATCGTTATTTTTATTTTAGGGTTTAACAGCAATCTGAGTACACAGTACACCCATTCATATAATCTGTTATTAATAAGGAAATGAAATAATGAAGAAATTAGATAAAAGTAAATTGCTGAAAATAAAATCGCCGTTATCAGGATGGTCATTCAGTAAATAATAAACACACTAACTAATTGATAGGCCATGTCAGTCAGCCGGGGCATGGCTAATCCACCTGACGGACACTGTTATATGATAAATCTGACTTTTCCTGATTATAAACATCAGCAGGCTTATCAGTATTTTTCTGATGAAGTCTATGAATCACTTAATTATTTATTATCCTATTATCGTTTACCAGAAATAAGCTCAGAAGTTCCGTTGTCATGGCAAAATTGCGCTATTCATTATATCGCCGGTAAATATGCGGAAGATGATGAACATGCTGATGCGGTAACTTACCTCAATCAGTTGATGCGAAAAAGAACGCCGTTACCACTGACTATCTCGCCACTGACATCTGCCGGTCATTTATTGGCAGAAACGATGATCCTGAAAATTATCCGTGATGATAAACAACTTGGTTTCGGCTATTGTGATGATCCGGTACTGGCAGCAGCGGAAACGGAAAAAATAACACAGGCATTATCCGTTATTCATCGCTGCGCGCCGGAAACCGGCAATGAAATTGACCGGTTTATCCATCAGATATACCTGACTCAGGAAACCGCAGACGGCTCCCGCTTTATGCGTTCCGGTACCAATTTCTATATGTGGGGAATGATGTTTGCCTATGTTCATCCGTCACATTCGGTCGCTTATTATATTGATATTCTGGCACATGAATGCGGCCATACGGCACTGAATATCCTCAATGCGGGGGATCCATTGGTACTAAACCCAGCTGATGAAGTCTTTGCTGCTCCACTGCGTGATGACGACCGGCCGATGATCGGTATTTTTCATGCCTTGTTTGTATTATCCCGGATATGTTATGTATTTTCTGAAATTATCCGTAACAGTAACGGTATACCAGAGCCGGAATATTATGACCGGCTGAGCAGTAATCTGGAAAAGCTTCGTAATACCGCCGATATTGTCAGGCAGCATGCCATACTGACAGAAACAGGAAAAAATATTTTCACGGCTATCTGTCAGCGCTGGAACCTCAGCTAATGCTGATCTACCGGGTGATTTTTGAACGGAAAAGCAGGGCGATTAATATCTGCTTTTTCTTTAATGCGCTGGGCTCCGGGTTATTGATGCCGCTGGCATTACTTTATTTTGCCGGGAAAACACTCAGTGAAAAAGAAATTCTGTATCTCGGCACGATTAAATTCTGGTCATTCTCATTGGCCTATTTTTTTATTATTCCGCTGATAAGCCGGTTTGATAGTAAGAAAACCATTATTTTTTCACTGTCGTTTAAACTGGTATCACTGTTATTTCTCTTTATCGGACAAACATTTTATCTGTGTCTTGTGGTGATGCTGGCAAACGGTATTGCCACCTCCGTATTTTCAGTAGCAGTAAAATACTATATTAAAGCTACCTCGGAAAATATCAGCGAAAGCTTTTCAGTACGAATGACGCTGAATAATACCGGTGCTGCGATTGCACCGGTACTCATTACACTGTGTGTCTTTTTTTCACTGCCTTTTACGTACGCATTACTGATTCTGACCGGGATTTTCATGATTGGTATTCTCTTCTCAGCAAAACTGCGTTCTTGTCCCGGTGAAACGAAAAATCACTTTTATTACTTTCATTTTTCTGATCTTACCGGCAGAGACACCGTTCTGATCTCTGTGCTCAGCACTATTTTTGCCATGCTGTATTACAGTTTTGAAGTCATTGTGCCGCTGGAGCTTATCCGATCCGGCTCTGAGTATCTGATAGGACCGGTTTTGCTGTTTAATACGCTGGTTATTATCGCAGGGCAAATCCCGGTATACCGTTACTTCACGGAGAAGTGGGGTATTATTACCGCACTGATGGCGGCAACCGGTTTATGCATTTTTTTGTTTATTCCGTGGTTCTCCGGTATCGCAGAACTTCCGGCTCTGTTACTGATTGTGCTGGGTGTCACTCTGCTGGAAATGTTTTACGGTGCGGGTATCGATACTCTGATCACTCTGGCCAATTCTCCGCGTAAAATCGCAGTCCTCGACGGTCTCTCCGGTATTTCACTGGCAATTGGTGCGGCAATGACAGCGGCGGTTTACAGCGATTCGATACTGTTTTTACCGCTGGTTATTGCGCTGTATCTGGTTGTCGCCGGTATACTGGCATCGCGAAAGGGAGTGGGTTACCAGTGAATTCTCAGCGGAACACCTATTTCTGCACGAAAAGTATTTTCAGAGATAGTTTCTGATGTAAAAGGATCGAAGCCAATGGTTCTGGCTTCTTCTTCCCAATAAGGATAACGGATACTTTCAGGAGAATCAGCAGGAATAATGTGTATACATTCACCTTGCAGATAATGGAGTACATGTACTAATTCATGATACAAAACAATAGCCAGCCCGGCAGATACCGGGCACAACATGGTTTTTTCTTACCGGGAAAACCGTTTTGAACCGGCAACACAGGCAATCACACCACAGGTTGACGCAACCATTACGGAGCTGACGGTTTCATTCAGTAACCACGCGGAAAGCACCAGCCCAAAAAACGGTTGTAACAGCTGTAACTGGCTGACACCGGTAATACCGCCTTCCGCCAGGCCACGGTACCAGAAGAAAAAACCAATCAGCATGCTGAATAACGAAACGTAAATCAGTCCGCCCCAGGCCTGTGCCGGTATACCGCTGAATGTCACCGGCAGGAAAGTGATACTGAGAATCAGCATCAGCGGCAGAGAAAGCACCAATGCCCAGCAGATCACCTGCCAGCTGCCGAGTGGCCGGGAAAGGCGGGCACCTTCCGCGTAACCCAGTCCGCACAGCAACACGGCCGCAACCATATACAAATCACCTGTCAGAGTACTTTCACCGCCCTGAAATAAGGCAAACCCCATCACAAACAAGCTGCCGAGGACAGAAAAAAGCCAGAACGCCGGGCGCGGACGCTCATTGCTGCGCAGCACACCAAACAGTGCCGTCGCCAACGGTAACAATCCCAGGTACACAATCGAGTGTGCCGAACTGACATACTGAAGAGCAAGAGCTGTCAGCAGCGGAAACCCGACGACGACACCCGCCGCCACAACGATCAGCGACAACAGATACTTCGCAGCTGGCAAACGCTGGCGCAGAACGGCCAGAATGAGCAGAGCGGCAATGCCGGCAATCGCTGCGCGGGCGGTTGTCAGAAAATCCGGTGCAAAGCCGGTAATACCCGCCTTGGTGGCGGGCAGGGAACCGCTGAAAATCAGCACGCCGATAAACCCGTTGATCCAGCCGTGTGTTGAGCGGGAAACCGTTGTCATTGCATTATCCATCCTGTACTCCGTTAATTACCTCTTGTTATTACAGAGAATAATGCGGATAATTATGACAATCAAAAAATTGTCATGGATACATTTGTATGGCAACGCCACGTTATAAACAGTACGTCGATACCCTTGCAGCCCGTATCCGTAACGGTGAACTGGCGGCCGGAACACAATTGCCGACTCATCGTGCTTTTGCGGCTCAGGAAGGGCTGTCATTAGTGACAGCGTCACGTGTGTATCAGGAACTGATCAATCAGGGGCTGGTCAGTGGTGAAACCGGACGGGGAACATTTGTCAGAGATATCAGTTTATTACCGGTTACCGGTATTGAATGTGATGTCACTCCGGCAATGTATGACCTTAACTTTATCTATCCGGAAGTCACGGAACAGACCGCATTACTGCGCCACACGCTGCGCCGGTTATCCATGAGCGGCCATCTGGAAAGTCTGCTGCATTACCTGCCTCACGCCGGGCGGCATCAGGAGAGGGTTGTTGTTGCTGATCACCTGAAGTTGCGTGGTTTTTCTGCCGTTGACCCGGATACTGTTGTCATGGTCAGCGGAGCCCAGCACGGTCTGGCCTCTGTTGTACTGAGCATGTTCAGCCCCGGTGATGTAATTGCGGCGGATGCACTGACTTATCCCGGCTTTAAAGCACTGGCACAAACCTGTCATATCGAATTGGTTCCGGTGCCGGTTACCCCGGAAGGCCCGGATTTGGCAGCGCTGGCACAATTATGCCGCCAGCGGAAAATCCGCGGCTATTTCACCATGCCGACACTGCATAATCCGCTCGGCTGGGTGATGGATCTGACATCCCGCAGGAAGCTGATAAGTCTGGCCCGGGAAAACCGTTTTTTTCTGATAGAAGACGGCTCCTATGCTTTTCTGCAGAAACCAGCACCAGCTCCGCTGGCAGAACTGGCGCCGGATATCACATTTTATGTCACCGGATTTTCCAAAAATATCGCCACCGGCTTGCGGGTCGGATTAATTGTTGCTCCTCCGGAATATATTGCTGAGCTGGAAAAAATTATCCGCATCACTACCTGGAACACACCAGCACTGATGACCGGTATTGTCCGTGAGTGGCTGGAGCAGGGAGCAGCCGAAAAACTGGAGCAGAAAAAGCGCCGCGATGCCAAAGCCCGGCAAAAAATTGTCAGCCGGATTTTTGCTGATTTACCCCATATCGCACATCCGGCCGGCTATTTTTTGTGGATCCCGTTACCGGAAAATGTGCGCTGCGATGCGGTTATCAGCCGCCTGAGAGCGGCCAATATTGCCGTCAGTCCTGCAGAGTCTTATGCCGTAACCCGCGATATCCCGCAGGCTATCCGTGTGGCTGTCAGCACACTGCCGTATGATGACCTGGAATCCGCGCTGATGGCTGTCAGAGACACCATTACCTATCTGATGGATTTATGATGTTATGAAAAGCATTCACGAATGGCATGACCGGCACTATACCGTAACAACGGATATCACCAGGCTGGATATCGGTAAAATTCATGACTATCTGACGCATTCCGCATGGGCGGAAGGGATCAGCCGGGAGTTGGTCAATGAAAGTATATTGAACAGCCTGTGTTTCGGGTTATTTGCCGGTACAGAACAAATCGGTTTTGCACGGCTTGTCACCGATGGGGTTACATTCGGGTATCTCTGCGATGTTTATATTATCGATGAATATCAGAAACAAGGACTCGGCCGCTGGCTGATGGAGTGCTGTCAGTCACATCCGGTGATGAACCGGCTGAGACGCATTATGCTGGTCACATCGTCAGCGCCGTGGTTATATGAAAAATCGGGTTACAGCCCGGTCAACCGGGAGAATTATATCTGGCAGATTGTCAGACCGGATATTTATAAACAGTGAAAAGGGATACTGTTTTATCGTATATACGCTGTTAAATCAGTGTGTTGTTTAACTAAATAATACTATTATATATATTGTTTCTCCCTCAGAGAAAACGATTTACTTTGTGATTTTACGGGAATATACTCCATGTGTTTATTTCTTGCGGAGAACACGTAATTGGACAGTCATAGATTATTTATCAAAATACATTGATCCTGCCGGTAATTCTGTTTTTCTCTGACTGCCGGCAGTAATACTGCGGCAGTACCTCTCTTTATAATGGTACTTCCTTATTTAATTTCGCTTATCTTTCACGGGATAGGCCCGAAAGGACGGATTTATCATGAATCTCTATATGCTGGCGTTATTCCCTCCTAACTGATTGTTTTTCGGTTAATTCATTTTAAATTGCCGTGTTTGCGCACCGTATCCTGCTATTCCGTCTATTCAGAACGGAAGGGGAATGGCTTTTTATTAAAAAATCCACAGTACGTATTCATTTATGAATAAGCGTACAGGCTATCTTTTGCTGATAAGGAATATATGGACACACCACCCGGGCCCGGAAATATATCATTTCCCGGACTGTCCGTTATCATGACAGTTATTTAAATTAACTGTTAAATCAGACAGTCCGGTGAAAAATAAATGACTCAGTTTATCTGAGGAAATAAAAGGAATCGTACCATGACTGTCAACGTTAACCGCACTGTCACTCCGGCTGTGCGCGATAATAATGCTTTCCCTGCGGCGGTATATGCCGCAAAAAAACCAGACGAAACATTAGCAGAATTACATTCTGATATGCTGGGGCTGGATGAAATTGATGCCCTTGACCGCCTGATAGAACATCAGGAAAACGTGGTAGCACATGACAAAGCACCTCCCGCGTTTATTCAGTTTATTTCCGCATTTCATAATCCGTTTATTTATGTATTGTTGGCGCTGGCCGTTATCAGCTTTATGACGGATTATCTGATCCCCCTGCAACAGGGCGAAGACACTGACCTCACCGGTGTACTGATCATCGGAACGATGGTTTTTCTGAGTGTGGTACTGCGTTTCTGGCAGGAATACCGGACCAACAAAGCCGCAGAAGCCCTGAAATCACTGGTAAAAACCACTGCCACAGTACTCCGGCGTAAAAAAGGACGATCTGTCCGGGCAGAACTGCCGGTAAAATGTCTGGTTCCGGGGGATATAGTAGTTCTGAGCGCCGGGGATATGATACCGGCGGACTTGCGGCTGCTCCGTTCCCGTGATCTTTTTATCAGCCAGGCCATTCTGACCGGGGAATCGGTTCCGGTAGAGAAATATGATACTCAGGGCGATATCCATGAAAAAGATGCCGCAACGATAACGGAAAACGGACAATCACTGACGGAATCGGGCAATATCTGCCTGATGGGCACCAATGTGGCCAGCGGCACGGCACTGGGTGTTGTGGTGGCAACCGGTGACAAAACCTATTTTGGCTCACTGGCGAAATCCATTGTCGGAACACGCTCACAGACGTCATTCGATCGCGGGGTGAATAGTGTCAGTATCCTGCTGATCCGCTTTATGTTAGTGATGGTGCCGGTTGTCCTGCTGATTAACGGATTTACCAAAGGCGACTGGTTTGATGCCACACTCTTTGCACTTGCCGTCGCAGTCGGGTTAACCCCGGAAATGCTGCCGATGATTGTCAGTTCGAACCTGGCGAAAGGCGCAATTGCAATGTCGCGGCGGAAAGTTATCGTTAAGCGGCTGAATGCAATACAAAATTTTGGTGCGATGGATATCCTGTGCACGGATAAAACAGGGACGCTGACACAGGACAACATTATCCTCGAGCATCATCTTGATACGGAAGGTAATACCGATGAAGCCATACTGGGACTGGCGTGGCTGAACAGTTTTCACCAGAGCGGCACACGTAACCTGATGGATCAGGCGATCATCCGTTTCGGGCGCGGTAAAGCCGAAACAGAGTCTCTGCACAATTATCAGAAAATTGACGAACTGCCGTTTGATTTTGTCCGCAGACGTCTGTCTGTATCCGTAAGAAAACCGGATGGTACCGCCTTGCTTATCTGTAAAGGTGCGGCGGAAGAGATGCTGGCGTGCTGTTCTCTGATCCGGACCGGAAATCATATTTCTCCTGCGGATGATGAGAAAAAACAGGCCATTATGGCGCTGGTCAATCATTACAATGAGACCGGATTCAGAGTACTGCTGCTCGCAGAGCGGGTTCTGGATAGCAAAGAGCAGGGATTGCCGCTCTCCGCAGACAGTGAACAAAATATGATTTTATGTGGAATTCTGACCTTCCTGGATCCGCCTAAAGACAGTGCGGCAAAAGCTCTTAAAGCACTGAAGCATAACGGGGTAACCGTAAAAGTGCTTACCGGGGACAATGCGGTTGTCACAGCAAAAATCTGTCGTGAAGTCGGGCTGGATGCCTCGATGAGTATCAGTGGTGATCAATTGGCGCTCCTCGGTGATGAGGAACTGAAACAGGTGGCGCAAACACACACTATTTTCTGCAAACTGACGCCGCTGCAAAAATCAGCCCTGGTCCGGATTTTACAGTCCGCCGGCCATACCGTTGGTTTTCTCGGGGACGGAATTAATGACGCGCCGGCACTGCGGGACGCGGATGTCGGAATTTCCGTGGACAGCGGAACGGATATCGCCAAAGAATCCGCGGATATTATCCTGCTGGAAAAAGATCTGATGGTTCTGGAGGAGGGTGTCATTAAAGGGCGCGAGACATTCGGTAATATTATTAAATACCTGAATATGACCGCCAGCTCTAACTTCGGTAATGTATTTTCTGTTCTTATCGCCAGTGCCTTTATTCCGTTCCTGCCGATGCTGGCCATTCAGTTACTGATTCAGAACCTGCTTTATGATATGTCTCAGCTTGCGCTGCCGTGGGATAAAATGGATAAAGAATTCCTGCGCAAACCCCGTAAATGGGATGCGGGCAATATCCGGCGCTTTATGATCTGGATTGGCCCGACATCGTCTGTATTTGATATCACCACCTTTGCATTATTATGGTTTGTTTTCGGGGCAAACAGTCCGGACAGTCAGGTTTTATTCCATTCCGGCTGGTTTGTTGAGGGGTTATTATCACAAACGCTGGTCGTGCATATGCTGAGAACACAACGGATCCCGTTTATTCAGAGCACAGCAACACTGCCGGTATTATTGGTTACCGGGATTGTTATGGCCATCGGGATCTGGCTGCCGTTTTCACCAATCGGAAGTTATATCGGGCTTGAGCCGTTACCGTGGGAATATTTCCCGTGGCTTGCTGCTACGCTGGTCAGCTATTGCGGTCTGGCACAAATCATGAAGGGTATTTATATCCGCCGTTTCGGAATGTGGCTGTAAGTTAAGATATGTTGTACCTGTTGTTCAGCTGATTTTTACTGAATAATAGGTACAATCAGAGTATCAAAATAAAAGGAATACTATGCACTTAGAATTTAAACGGCTCACTCAGATAAAACCGGCCGATATTACCGCACTGAACAATCACCCGAAAGTGTTACAGCAAATGCCGCTGGGTAGTCCGGATTTTGATGATGGAAAAAGCCGCAACTGGGCAGAAGAAAAAGACGCTCAGTGGGAAATAAATGGATATGGCCCTTGGGCATTTGTGATCGACGATGTATTTGCAGGCTGGGGAGGGCTTCAGAAAGAAGGTGATGATGCTGACCTGGCGCTGGTACTTCATCCTGATTTCTGGGGAACGGGAAAAATCATCTGTGATGAAATTATCCGCCACGCATTTGATGAAATACACTTAACCAGTATCACCATTTTATTACCATTATCCCGGAAAGTTTCCCGGTTTATAACACGTTACGGATTTCAGCCGGATGGTTCTGTTAACTATGATGGTGTGGATTTCCGGCGATTCCGGTTATTTTCAGATCATACAGATGGACATGATTAAATAACGATAGATTTTATTTGTAATTTATAATCTGATATATAAAGTATCCCGCTGCCAGTGGGATGACAAACGGAATAATGAGCATCAGATACAATCCGCCAAGCCCCCGGGGGCTACTACCATTAATAACATCCTCAAATGTTGATTCTGAAAAATAATGACGAAGGACATCATCACTGCATTTTTTAGCAAACGGAAATAAAGGTAAACAAATGCAGGCATAGATTATCCATAAAAAATGAATGGTTACATTATCATTTAATGAATAAATAAACATGCCAAAAACAAAAAGGCCAAGGCAGGATTTACCCCAAAAATCCCAACTTTTGATAAAAAGACGAATAGGGTGTTTTCTTTTTTTATTTGCTATATGGCGCTGTCTTATTTTTTCTTTTGTATAGTTTCTTCCGCTCTTACTCATTGAACTATCTCACAAAAAAGGAAATATTTGGGGATGGACATCCGGCCAATTTATCATGGCTGAGCGTAGTGAACGAGAGGTTTTTGAAACGCGGAGATAAAACACCCGTCAGCGGGTGTTTTATCTTGTCGGGCTGATGTGACTTATTCGTCGAAATACCAATATCCCTGATTGATAAATTCGGTTAATTCCGCAACAAAAACCGGGTTCTCCAGTGCTTCACCGAGCTCATTCACGCCGACTTCGGTTAACCGGCACAATGTATCCGCACCTTTAATTTCGGTGGTCATCCAGCCTTCGGTATTAACGAAGAAATGTTCCCCGATATGCAGAACACGCAGTCCGCTCAGTCGTATCAGTTTTTCACCGGCATTCAGAGCACTAAGTACTTCTTCCGGCTCATACGGCGGTTCCGAAGGTGCAATATCCAGCTCATGGCGCGGGGTAGTTGCAAAACGGCCTAACCACTGTTCGAAATCACCTGGCTTGTTGATCATTTCAATCATCATGGCACGCAGGCGTTCAACCTCATAAGATTCCATTGAACCTGAGTTTTCACGTACTTTCAGGTCAGGGTCGCCATAATTGACGCCACCCAGATCCTGTTCCAGTGCATAGTCTGCAAAGCTGCTCAGCAGATCACGTCCTGTCGGTCCGCGAAAGCCGACAGAATAGTTCATGGTATCTTCGAAGGTGAAACCATCGTGAGGAAATCCCGGCGGAATATACAGAATATCGCCCGGCGCCATTTCCACATCAATTATCGGCTCAAACGGGTCGACATGCAGTAATGCCGGATGTGCGCAGAACTGACGCATGGGAAGGGCGTCACCCACACGCCAGCGACGGCGGCCCATGCCCTGGATAATGAAAACATCATAGTTATCAATATGTGGTCCGACACCACCGCCGGGCACTGAGTAGGAAATCATCAGGTCATCAAGACGCCACTCAGGCAGCACGCGGAACGGTTTTACCAATTCCGCAGCCGGCATATGCCAATGGTTGACAGCCTGTACCAGCAATGACCATCCTTTTTCACCTAACTGGCTGTAGTCCTCAAACGGACCGTGACTCGCTTCCCATTTGTTATCAATGAAGCTGACCAGGCGGCTGTCAACTTCCGGCTCCATAGCCAGGCCGGCCAGTTCATCCGGCGTGATAGGGTCGGCAAAATCAGGAAATGCATTTTTCAGTACAACGGGTTTTTTCTGCCAGTATTTTTCTAAAAATTCAGGCCAGTTAAGATTCAGTTTGTTAACCATGTGACCACATCTATATGAGGAAATAAGCGGATAATTATAGAAGCAATGCGCTGTCATATTTTTGTTTGGGGTCAAGTGCGGGTCAATAACTTTTGCGGGGAGATTCGTGGGCTTATAGTGATTCAGTTGTCGGACGGTCGGAGACAAGAAATCGTTATCCACGATAAATGAACCAGCATGATTTAGCCTGGCGGAATAACAGATTTCGTTATTTCATACTTTAGTTCGCATAATGTATATTATGTTAAATGATATTCATGGCAAGATAAACCACGCCGACACTCTGATACACGTCACTACCCCGATTAAATTCAACGGGTTGCATATCTGCTGTATATGCAACCGCTAACCGTTTTTATAACGCAGCTCCACTTCTGAATACAGCACACGGCCGTTGCCGGTAACCGGTGGCTCAGTCAGCGACATTTGATGAGTGACGTAATCACCTGACGTCATACCATGAACTGTCATAATGCCATCTTTAACTGTAATGGTGGTTTTTGTCAGTACAGACGGAAAAACGTGTTTATTTTTCTGTTCAATTGCGATTTGATTGAATGACTTGCTTATACTGCATATATAAACGCCATCAAACCGGCTGATTTTTTCAGGTTGCTCTGAGGGGTTACCCGGTTTACATCCGGCTATAAGGAAAAATGAGAGTACAAAAATAAGACGGTTCGCTGCCTGCTTTTTCAGATTCATCTGCCCTGTTCTCTCTTTTGTGGTAATTAAATCCGTTTAACTTTTCTGACAGATATCTTATCAGTCATCAGCATCAATATAAAACAGTACGCCAGTAATCCCTTTCCTATAGTCAGCGCAATTTTTCCGCTCTATTCTGAATATCGGAACGATATTTTTCAGTTGGTACAATGGAAAACGGTGCCCTTACCGGTACAGTTAAACAATTCGATACTGCCGGAAAATTAGTCAGTGAAGGTAAGGTGACTAACGGAAGAATGCAGATCCTGAAGTAATACGGAATGAGTCTGCCGGGAGGGATAATTGTCATACTCCGGCGTTTGCGGTATTCTTCCCGGCTCAGGCAAAATAACAGGATATTCATTCATGACAGCCCACAAATCCAACGATCCGCTGCATGGCGTTACTCTCGAAATGCAGGTTAATGCACTGGTCGAAAAATATGGCTGGGCAAAGCTGGGTAAGTTAATCAATATTAACTGTTTTAAGAATGACCCCAGTGTAAAATCAAGTCTGAAATTTCTCCGCCGCACTCCCTGGGCCCGTACCGAGGTTGAGAACTTATATCTCGATTCGCTGGATGATGCTGCTGAAAAAACAGACAGCATCTGGCCGGAAGGCCCATGGTAAATAACCAATAATACCGGCTTCCGTTAATTCTGCGGAAACCGGTGTTTCAGTTAAATCAGCTTTTACAGGATTGTCCCGGTTTTTTGATTATTTCACCATAATCATTCAGTGCTGCCGGTTTTTGGCTCTGAATATTATTTAATACCGGTAATGTCGGATCCATCTGCCAGGCATTCCAGCCGCCGTCATAAATCCGGCTGTTTTCCCAGCCCGCCAGTTGGGTCATAAACCAGGAAACACTTGCCCGCCAGCCGGTGCCGCAGTAAAACGCGACCTGGTCTGTCGGTTCAATACCCTGCGTTTTCCATAAAGCAAAAATCTCTTCCGGATTACGTAATGTGCCGTCCGGGTCATAGTAATCGGACATATCATTCGAATTTTTACCGCCGAATCCCCATATTGCCCCGGCCGGTTCACCTTTGCGCGGAATATAGTCATAACCGGAGATTTTGCCGGTATGTTCATCCCATGTCCGGTTGCTGATAAGTTTAAGGCCGGATTTCTGACCCTGTATGGCTTCTGCCGGCATGGCAATAGTGACCTGCGGATTAACCGGAATTTCCGCACCAAAATCCGCAACCGGTACCGGAATATTCAGGGTGGTTTCCGTTGGTAATTCCGCATCAGTCCAGACATTTAAACCGCCGTTCAGGAAACGGACATCCTCAACACCCGCCCATTTCAGTGCCCATAATACCCGCAATGCTGCCATCTGATTTTCAGAATAGACGACAACCGGGGTATCTTTGCGGATCCCGTTTTTCAGCAGATTATTTTTGATAACGTCAGGTTCGGATAAATTCCAGACCGGCGCATTTTCTATCCAGTCGGTATTAAAATGGAAAGCACCTTTAATATGCGTTGCATAGGATTTTGATTGCTCCGCATCCCCCCACGACACTTCAAATATCACCGGTTTTTGATCACTGGTATAACTTTCCGGTTTTTCACCGTTCAGTGCGGCCTGAACCCAGGCGGGAGAAACACTCAGAAAGTAATTCGGGTATTTATCCATCGGCAGATCAGAATTGCTGTACTGGATAAAGGATTTAAATGCCCTGACCTGAAAACCTTTGGCAGCAAATTCAGCAGTAATACGTTCCAGTGAATCCGGGTCACTGTCGTAAAATACCAGGGTTTTTTCTTTGGAAATCCCCTTTTCTTCGACAAACGTATCAAATTTATTCTCATCGATAAAATCCAGCCAGCCGGTAGTAAACTGCATCGCACCTTTAATATGGCCGCCGCGGGCCGCGCCTTTATCTTTAAAACCGAAATATAAACTGTCCGGCCGGGTATCGATAATAATGTATTCCGGATTGTTCAGGTTCTCCGACAATTCTTCAATGCCGATCTCTTTTACCACCGTCTGGTCACAACCTGAGAGTAATAACGGTATCAGAAGAAAGAGTGATTTTGTTTTCATATGTGATCCTATAAACGACATTGCCCTGAACGGAAAAAATAACTGGTGATCCAAACACCAGCCATAATCATGAATGTGGAAATCCAT
Organism: Morganella morganii; assembly: GCF_019243775.1. Classification (NCBI taxonomy): domain Bacteria; kingdom Pseudomonadati; phylum Pseudomonadota; class Gammaproteobacteria; order Enterobacterales; family Morganellaceae; genus Morganella; species Morganella morganii. The sequence continues at coordinate 1,895,922 of NZ_CP069157.1, read as the reverse complement.
CCCTGCCAGGAGAAATAAGCGGTTGCCACAAGGGAATTCGTGACGGTACAGCCGCCTGCCAGTGTTGCCCCTGCTCCCATAACAATCCCGCCGGTCAGGCGTTTAACGACGGTAATACCATCAGGCGGAAGTCTTAATCTGAATTCTTTGCGGATAACCGCACTTATCATTGAACCGGCGAAAATACCGATAACAAATAAGGTTCCCCAGTTAAAATAACGCTGCTGTCCGGTGATCAGATACTGAATAACATTGCCGGAAGGAACAGCAACGCCATAGCCAAAATTACGTCCGGCCTCAGCACTGAAAACCCAGGCAATAATCCCGAGAATACCGATCAGCATACCGGTAATATTCAGCGGCAGATAATTAAAGCGTCCCTGTGAAGGTGGCGTATAACGGGGATGATAATGCTGATAAATCAGTAATCCGGCGGTGAGAATAATTAAAAACGCGACCAGAAACCACGGAGAGATATCCAGTGTTTTATAAATCGTATCCGGCTGTGCGGGATGCTGTAATAAGGGTTCAAACCAATGTTTCAGGCTGCCTTTCTGAGCGGCCGCCATGGTAACAACAAAGGCAAATAAGGCAATCCAGGTACCGGTTAATCCTTCACCGGAACGAAACCATGCGCCGCTGCCGCAACAACCGGCCAGTACCATGCCCGCACCAAATAAAAGACCACCGGCAAGTGTTGCGGTGATTGGCAGATTTCCTTCCGGTATATGTAATAATCCGGCGGATTCCAGAGCAAAGAAACCTGCGGACTGAATAGTGACCGCAATCAGCAGTGCGGTAAGAAACCGGGTATTTCGCTGGTAAAGAATGTTTCTGAATCCGGAAACAAAACAGAACTGACCTGACTGGAGCAATCCGCCGAACAGGATGCCGATAAATAAACCACTGACCATGAAGAAACCCCGGGGAATAAACAACTGCGTGTATCTGTGAATTTTACCCGCCCCATTATTCGCCGTTATGGCGCAAAATCAAGTTAAGGATAGTTAACCTCTTATCAGATATATCTGCTGTCCCGGCGGTGAACACTCTCTTACCCTGTTCAGACACTAGACGGTAAGGAACACAACGCACTGATAACCGGGACCGTAAATCTTCTGGCGCAACAGAGAATTAAACCGCCAATCCGGAAAAGCGGCAACGCTACCGGTGCCGCCGACTTTTTAACAACGCAGCATATTTTCAACATTTGCTCACCTTTTTTATAATTCACCCATGTGATTATAACGGTTTATTTTCAATTACCTTGACCGCTTTCCCGTTTCGGACTTTTAGTCATATTTTTTAGTGACTTAGCCTTTCCTGTTTTCTTAAGATGAAAACGGATCGCATTAACACTTGATGTTATTTGTTTCAGAAAAGTTGTTTCAGGGAAATTCACCGGTAACAGCCGGTGTTTTGGTCAGGCATTATATAAAAATGAGTTTTTAACAATGAAAATAAACAGCAGGAAACTGGCACTGGTTTCACTGATCCTGTCATATTCACAATTCTCCGCCGGGGCGGAAAATACCGCAAAACAGGATCCGGACAGTGACACACTAATCGTCACCGCTTCAGGGCGTGAAGAACAGCAGCGAAAATCCACCGTTACCACCCAGGTTATCGACAGCGACCAGATTGAACGCTCACGGGCGGAAAGCCTGACCGAATTACTGGCACAGAACAGCGTCGGCTTTTTCAGTGAATGGAGTCCCGGGCAGACATCCATTAATATCCGCGGTGCTGCAACGGATGGTCAGGGAAAAGATTTTGCCGGACAGGTGCTGGTATTAGTTAACGGCCGCCGGGCAGGAACCGCGAACTTATCCAAATTATCACCGAAAGATGTCAGCCGGATTGAAGTTATCCGGGGCCCTTCTTCGGTTATTTACGGCTCCCAGGCGATGGGCGGCGTGATTAATATTTTCCTGAAAAACGGATTAACCGACGAAGGCGGGAAAATCTCAGCAGAAACCGGATCCTGGGGACTGGCACAGACTTACGGCGGCTATGGTTTTCAGAATGATGACGGCGATATTTACGGCTATATCGGGTTTGAAGCCGGACGCCGCGATGATTACCATTCAGGGAAAGGCGGCCACAAACAGGAAAATACCAACTGGGAACGCTTTGGTTTAAGCGGTAATTTAGGCTGGCAGATCAACGAAAGTAACCTGCTCGATGTGTCACTGCGGACTGACGGTATTTATGACGGCGGTTTCCGGGGATCAACCGGGAATATTTACGCCAAAGATACCCGTTATAACCGTTCAGCGGATGTGGTCTGGAAAAACGGCACTGACGACAGTATTTTCAGAATGAACAGCCACGCCTATTTTGTGCAGGATGTGGATAATTTCCGTTGGGCATCACCGTTAACCGCAAAAACCCGCAGTGATCATAACCGCCGCCAACTGGATATTTACGGCGTGAAATTCCAGCCGGTGATTAAACTCCATGAGCAGAACGATCTGTTATTAGGGGTGGATTACGAATACAGCCGTCTGCGTTCAGAACGGGATCAGGTCAGTGTCAGCGGCAACCCGCTGAAACAATCCGCGCCGTATGATAATAACCAGACTGAAAATCAGTATGCCGTTTATTTCGATGACCGGCAGAGTTTATTTGATGACAGCTGGATAATCCGCGGCGGGATGCGTTATACCTACGGGAAAACCAATTTCGATAAAACACCGAACCTGGATAATCAGTTCACCGGCAGTGCCTCATATAATAAGTTAACCTGGAGTCTCGGTACCAACTATCAGGTCAATGACTGGCTGAACCTGAAATCCTCTGTCGCCACCGGCTACCGTGCGCCGACCGCCACACAGTTGGGCGCGGATTATATTACGCTGTCCGGTACGCAATATCTGGGCAACAGTTCCCTGAAAGCGGAAAGTAACCGTCAGTTTGAAGTGGGCGCGACACTTGGTGATTCCCTGAATTCCGTCGATATTGCCCTGTTCCAAAATACGATTCAGAACAGAATACAGACCAACGTTCTGGCACCGAATGTCTATCAGTACGCCAACAGCGACGATGATATTGTGGTACGCGGGCTGGAAATTAACAGCCGTGCCACCGTTAACCGTGTATTTGACTGGCAGACAGACTGGGATTGGGTCATGCGTTTAAACGGCAGCTGGAATTTCGATATGGAAGATAAAGGCGCCAAAATAACCGCAACTAATAACAGTAATAAAGTTCAGCGCATGTATCAGTATCAGGCGGCGTTTATTAACGAGCTCTATTTTACCAATGCCCGTTATCCGTGGAGCCTCCAGTTACAGGGAATTCTGCGCGGACCGATGTGGTATAAAACAGAGGAAGGAATTATCCCGGATGTCCGCCCTTATTCTTCTTATGTGATGCGCAAAGCGCCGTTTATGGTCTGGAATCTTCAGGCGGATGTGGATATCAGCCAGTCACTGACGCTGTACGGACGGATAGACAATATTCTGGATAAAAACGAGCATCCGGTATTTTTTGCCCTGGATGAAGACCCGTATATTATGCTGCCGTCAAAATCCAACGGCAGTCTGGGAACCTCTATGCCGGGCCGGTCATTTATTGCCGGTGTGACATACCGTTTTTAACCGGCAATAATGAAAGTCCTGATTATAATTATCACTCTGAGCATGGCCCTGTGCCGTGCTCTGCCTGCTTTCAGTATGATGGCGCAATTATCTGCGCCGGTCACGCTGAACGAAAAACCGCAGCGTATTGTGACTATCTTTTCATCAAATACCGAAATTGTGGCGATCCTCGGACTGGCTGACAATATCGCCGGTATTGATGCCTACACCTATTTCCCGGATGAAATCAAAAATAAACCGTTAATCGGCGGCCGCCTCGGGTTTTCCCTTGAGCGGATCATTGAACAGAAACCGGATCTGGTGATTATGACCCCTGCCCGCCAGGCCACGCATCAGTTATTAACACCGCTGCGTAAATTCGGCATTCCTGTGCTGGTGCTGGAGGGAAACAGTATTGAGGAAATTATTCATAATATCCGTCTGGTGGCACAGGTCACCAAAACAACGGAAAAAGGCGAACAGGTGGCGGCAGAAATAGAACAGCGGCTGCACAATGTTCAGCAAAAGCCCGCAGGTTACCGCGCACCAAGGGTCATTATGATCACCGGTCAGGTCAGTAACGGGTTATTACTGGTTGCCAGGCCGCAGGTGTATAAAAAAACACCGGGTTACACCGCCGATTCCATTTTAAAAGCGGGCGGAACCCTGGCGCTGGAGGAATATAAACAGGCCGGACCGGCGCTGAAACAGGTATCTCCGGAAGCGGTTATCGCCGCCGACCCGGATATTATTTTGTACACCATTTCCGGAGACAAAATCCGGGATTTACTGACACTTCCCGGCTGGTCACAAATGAAAGCTGTTAAAAATAATGATATTTATCCGGTCAAAAGTGCGTATGTGCTTATTCCCGGCCCGCGGATTATTGATGGCATTGAATATATGTCTGACATCTTTGAGCAATGGAGCCTGAGACAGTGAAAATAGTCAGTCTGTTACTCATTTTCTTCGCCGCATTTATTTTCTCCGCCTGTGCGGGACATACATGGGAAAGTCCGCTGAAGGTGGTAAGCGCCCTGTTTTACAGTGATGATTTGACATCCCGCTTATTAACAGAATGGCGTTTACCGCGTGTGATTACCGCCGGATTTACCGGCGCATTACTGGGATTAAGCGGTGCCATTTTTCAGGGAGTATTCCGCAATCCGCTGGCAGAGCCGTGGTTATTAGGATCCTCCGGCGGTGCCGCGATCGGCGGAACAGTGGCATTATTAGTGCCGCTCGGATTACCGCTGGCGGTATCGCTGCCGCTGTTTGCCTTCAGCGGCGCACTGGCGGCGATATTTATTGTGTTATCTGTCTCCCGGATTGCCGGTTCACTGGATACCGCCACATTGTTATTAACCGGGGTGGCGGTCAGTGCGGTATTAAATGCCGCCCGTTCGTTTATGATGATGGCATTATCCGATGAAAGTACCAGCCTCCAGGTGGTATTAAGCTGGATTCTGGGCGGAATACAAACTCCGTCCGGAGAAGGTCTGATCATCAGCCTGATATTAACCCTGGCCGCCATTTTATTATCCGTTTATCTGTTATCTGACGGGCTGGATTTAATGGGACTGGACAGAACAATGGCCATGAGTTTCGGTTTATCCGTTGAACGGTTTACCGTGCTGGCCTTAATTGCCGGATCCGCCATTGTGGCAATTGCCGTTTCACTCGGCGGCGTTGTTGGTTTTATCGGGCTGATTGCCCCGCATATTGCCCGCTGGCAGGTCGGTGCCCGTCATAAATATGTACTGCCCGCCTCCGCTGTTATTGGTGCGGCACTGGTGATGTTCTCCGATGCATTATCACGCAGCCTGCTGCCGCCGGGGGAAATACCGCTCGGGCTGATCACCGCCTTTATCGGCGGCCCTTTCTTTATTTATCTGCTGGCGAAACGGGTGAGAAAATCATGATCACAGTGAATAAACTGAACGTCCGTAAACAGGATAAAACAATACTGACGGTTGATTTCCTGCATTTACCCGCCAGAGGCAGCATTGCCCTTATCGGCCCGAACGGCTCCGGTAAATCCACCCTGATAAAGGCCTTATCCGGGCTTGACCCGGAGGTATTCAGCGCCGTTACCCTGGGCGGGAAAAATATCAGCCGTTATAAGGGAGCGGCGCGGATGCAGAAAATCGGTCTTATTCCGCAGAGTTTTAATCCCTGCTGGGATCAGCGCACAGAGGAATTAATTTCACTGGCCGCAGAGCGGGCATCTGACCCGAAAGCCGCAAAAGAAGCCGCCTGCCGCAAATATGAATTACAGCCGTTACTGGATAAACACTGGCATATATTATCAGGCGGGGAAAAAAGCCGGGTACTGACCGCAATGGCACTGATGTGTGATCCGCCGGTGATATTTGCCGATGAACCGGGTGCGGCGCTGGATATAAAACACCGCATGCAGCTGATTGAAGATTTAACGGCACAGGGAAAAGAAAAACTGGTGGTGGTGTGTCTGCACGAGCTGGATATGGTATTCCGCTATTTTGAATCGGTTATTGTGTTATCACAGGGACAACTGCGCTATTTCGGTTCATCCGCCGCACTGCTGGAATCCTCTTTATTAAATGAAGTCTTTGATGTGGAATTCCGCAAAATAGAGATGGATGGTTACAGTACAGTGTATGCACATACGATTATCCGTCCGTAAAAATAACCCGGCGGCTGTTTTCTGCCGCCGGATTAATGTTTTTATGACATAAACGGATAATCGGTATACCCTTCGGCACCACCGCCGTAGAAGGATTCCGGACGCTGCGGGTTCAGCGGTACTTTTTTCGCCAGACGCGCGGCCAGATCCGGGTTGGCGATATAATCACGGCCAAATGCCACCGCATCAATCAGCCCTTTTTCAATCAGATCTTCTGCTTTTTCCGGGGTATAAGCCCCGGCACCGATAATCACACCACGGAACAGAGAACGAACCTTACGACGGAAATCTTCGCTGTACGGCTTGCCGCCTGCCCAGTCCGGTTCAGACATATGCAGATAGGCGATATTGCGTTTATTCAGTTCCTCAATCAGATACAGGGCATCCGCCTCTTCATCCGGGCCGTTGCTCATATTCTGGAAAGAACCGATTGGTGACACACGGATCCCGATGTGTTCCGGTCCCCACTCTGCACAGACTGCATCCACCACTTCCAGCACCAGACGGGCGCGGTTTTCGCGGCTGCCGCCGTACTGATCGGTACGGTGGTTGGCATCCGGTGATAAGAACTGGTGCAGCAGATAACCGTGAGCGGAATGCAGCTCTGCCATATCAAACCCGGCCTCGCGGGCATTAGCTACCGCCTGACGGAAATCATTCACAATCCCCGGGATTTCACTGGTTTCCAGCGCACGCGGCATGGAAGTATCAACACGGATAGCATGACCGTTTTCATCACGCAGTGAGGTGCGGGTACCGGCACTGATCGCAGACGGCGCTACCGGTGCCTGTTGTCCCGGCTGAATGCTGTTATGAGAAATCCGCCCTGTATGCCACAACTGGACAGCAATGTGGCCGCCTGCGTCATGCACACCGGCCGTGATTTTTTTCCAGGCCGCAATCTGTTCCGGGCTGTGCAGACCCGGCGCACCGGCATAGCCTTTGGCCTGTGCCGAAATCTGAGTGGCTTCCGAGATAATCAGCCCTGCACCGGCACGCTGGCGGTAATATTCACCCATCAGCGGGGTCGGGATATCGCCGGGTTCGATACTGCGCAGCCGGGTCAGCGGCGCCATAAATACGCGGTTCGGTGCGGTAAAGGCGCCTACTTTCAGCGGGGTAAACAGTTTTTTCTGTGACAATGGTTGTTGTGACATAGTATCTCCGGATTAGACCAGTCGACTAGTTTTCAGATAAATAAAAACGCCTGCGAAAAAATTACTCAGGCGCGGTAATCAGTGTTTCAACATGCGCCAGTGCACTTTCCAGCGGCGCGGTACTGCGGGAAATTTTTGCCTGCAAATTTGCCCCCAGCCATAATGAATAAAATACCTGTGCGGCGTGCTGCGCATCGCCCTGAAACATCAGCGAATTTTCTTTTCGTCCGTTTTCCAGGGTTTGCGCCAGCAGTGCGATCACTTTACTGACGCCCTTATCCATCGCGGCATTCATATCTTCCGATAAATCACACACTTCGGCGGATAATTTGACCGTCAGACAGCCCTGAATACGGCTGTGCTGACAGGCATTTTTCAGAATATCGCCGTAATACGCGAGAAAGCGATCACGGTAATTCCCGGGGCCGTGCTCAAAATGACCGGTCAGGCGTTCCAGGTAATCTTCGTAATAGCGTTCCAGCAGAGCTACGCCGAATAATTCCTTGGAGCGAAAATAGTGATAAAACGAGCCCTTCGGCACCCCGGCCGTTTTCAGCAGCTCACTCAGCCCCATGCCGGTAAAGCCGCGCTGAAGACACAGGCGTTCGCCGGTAGCCAGAAGATGTTCGCGGGTATCATGTTCAGTGTGTTTGTTCATGACAATACTTTAATAGACCGACCGGTCTGTTGCAAGTTTATTTAAAACAAATTTCGCCCCAGCGTGCCAGACCGGCGGTTACCGAGCCGAAATCGTTTCCTCTGACCACCGGAATACCCGGTAATTGTGCCTCAATCGCGCGGCATAACACCGGCGACCGGCCTGATCCGCCGGTGATAAAGATAGCATCCGGCGTTGCGCCGCCCTGCTGCACTGCATCATTCACCAGGGAAATCATTTTATCTTTCGGGGAGGAAATCGATTCTTCCATCTCCGCCGCACTGATGTCTGTCTCCAGCGTTTCACTGAGCAGGCGGATTGCCGCACGGTATTCCGGTGAGGCGGAAAGCGCGATTTTTGCCTCTTCCGCCCGGCGGACAATGCTGTAACCCAGGCTCTGGTTATACACTTCCAGCAGACGCAGCAGTTTTTCCGGCTCTGCCGCATCCCGCTTCAGTTGCTGTAACAGTGTGAGATTCTGACGGGAGTAGAACTCTTTCTGTGCTTCCACATTATTAATGGCGATCGGGTTCCAGAATTGCATCAGCGGCATTTCGATACCGGAAGCCGCGCGGCTGTTCATCCCGAACAGCGGCATCAGCTGTTTAAAGGCCAGATAGATATCAAGATCGTTTCCGCCGACCCGCTGCCCGCTGTGTGCCAGCAGACTGCCGGTGCGATCGGCCTGACCCCGGTAACCCGGCCCCATGCGGATGAGTGAGCAGTCGGTGGTACCGCCGCCGATATCCACCACCAGCACCGTCTGATCCGTATTCAGTACCGACTCATATTCCAGCCCGGCCGCCACCGGTTCAAACTGAAAGGTAATCTGCTGAAAACCGGCACGTTTTGCCGCCCGCAGAAGAATGGCCTCCGCCTGCTGATTGGCGGTTTCGCCGCCCAGTCCGTGGAAGTTAACCGGTCTGCCGATCACCGTTTCGGTGATAGTTTCCTGTGTTGAACGCTCTGCCTGAGATTTGATATTCGCCATCATGGCGCAGACCAGATCCTCAAAGAAGCTGATTTGCACATCATGCAGCCCTGAGGCGCCGAGAAAGGATTTCGGGGATTTGACGTAATACACGTCACGCGGATCATTAAGATAGAGTTCCAGCGCAGCCTGGCCGAACAAAATATCCTCCGGCACCAGCTCAATACTTTCTTCGCGGTTAAAGGCGATAGAGCGGCGCAATAACTGTTCGCCGGTATTATCTGACGGCAGAATATCGCGGTGACGGAATAAGTGTTCGGAGACGGATTCGCGTGTCGGTGCACACAGGGTGGACGGAATATAGACATTATCCCCCTCCAGCGGTAATAACACCGGAGTGTCCTCTTTCATCACTGCCACTGAGCAGTTGGATGTTCCGTAATCAAAACCAATAAACATAATGCCTCCGCTGTTTGCCATGCCGGAAAAAAGCCGGAAACTTTACCGCAGACAACGGGGAAATACCAATAAAAAACGCGGAAACAACAGGCGGGAAAAATGATCCGGGAGTGATCTCCCGGATCAGGTCAGTTATTCAACATCATCCAGCATGGCCGGTGACGGAATAAAGAACAGTGTACCGGTCACGGCGGTACTGAATTTCAGTAATTCATCGGTGGCACCGGTTTCTTTTCCGGCAAACATATTTTCCAGCATCCGCCGGGTGGTGGAGAAATAACGGGCGTAGCCGATAAAATAGGTACCGTGCTCATTTTTGGCCGGGTTGGAGAACGGCATATTGGCGCGGACTATTTTCAGGTCATTGCCCTCTTCGTCCTGAATATTGGTCACCACATTGTGGGAGCCGGGGATTTTCTGCTCATCGGTCAGTTCGACATCATTGAATTTATGACGGCCGATGACTTTTTCCTGATCTTCGGTGCTCAGGCTCTGCCAGGCATCCATATCGTGAATGTATTTCTGCACAAAGGCATAGCTGCCGCCGGCAAATCCCGGATCTTCGTCGCCGATAACCGCATACTCTTTGCGCTCATCCTCAAATTCCGGGTTTTCTGTCCCGTCGACAAAGCCGATAATTGCGCGTCCGTCCATATAACGGAAACCGTGAACTTCATCCTCACAGGTCACTGCACCGCTCAGAGCACGGCTGATAATAGAGCCCAGCTCGTAACAGGCGGACACATTCAGGGCGCGGATATGAAAGAAGATATCACCGGGGGTGGATACGGCGGTAAAGCGCGGTCCCTTAATTGCTTCAAAAGTATTCAGTTCACGGGGTTTGCCCGCATCCGGAAACAGTTTTTGCCACGCATCCGCCCCGAAGCCCATCACACAACTGACTTCCAGTTTCGGAAAGCGGTTACGGATGCTGCGCAGAATACCGGACAGGTTATTACACAGCGTAACAACCGTCTCCCGCGTTTGCGGGGTATCTGTCAGATTAAAAACGAGGAAATAGGAATTCTCACCGGGCGTGTCAGTCACATTTTGGTATTTCATACTTTCTCCATACATTTCTTATTCTGAATAGTATCTGTCGTTATGGTACACCAATTGACAGGCTACGGACGGTGACCGGGCAAAAATATTCTGAACGGACATGTAATACCCGTATTTTATGTGACAGTGTCACCAATAAGGGTTTGCAGATATCAGCGCTTACGGCGGAACAGCTGTAACAGTCCTTTTACGGTCACATCCAGCTGGCTGCCTTCCTCATAGTTTGCGGGTACCACATAATTTGCCCGCTCTTCTGCGATCAGCTTGCCGACCTTGTTCTGTGTTTCCGGGTTGCCCCATTTCTTCTGATCAAACACTGCCAGTGAGAAACCGCCCTGATAACGCACCATCTTCATGGCCGGGATATCGGTATCACCATCACCGAAATAGATCATATGGCGGAACTGCACAGCGCGTTCTTCCTGCTCGATAAAATGATTAACCGCCACATTATCCCACGAGTTATGTATTCCCTTGTTTATCCGGAATAAAAACTGTGTTTTGGTGGTGTAGTTGATAGCCTGAGCGGGCCACTGTGCTGTTTTTCCGTCAGCGGAATAGTGATATTTACAGGCAAAAATATCGCGGAATTCATGGCCGATAGCCGTACCACGAATCATACCGTCCAGTCCGCTGGACAGAATATAGTGTTCCGGGTCCAGCCCCTGCTCATGGGCCCAGGCATTGATCCGGGTGAACCACTCTGTCACCCCGGGAAACAACGGAATCGTCGCACCGTGTTTCTTCAGGTTTTCAATACTCAGTTCCTCTGACTTTTTATTCGCGGCCTTGGCGGCCAGTAATCCCATATAGGAGAGGATTTCGTCGCCGTCATCTGCTTTGGCAAACCGCTTCACTTCCCGCCAGAATGCTTTCGTGTCACTGATACCCAATGCGGGCATCAGCCCGTGTTCCGGACAATCACCTTCAGCCAGGGTGCCGTCAAAATCATAAATCAGCGCACATTTGAGTTTTTCTGTCATTTCACCTCTTCCCCTGAAGCGCGCACGGTTTCACGGACTTTTTCCGCAAGACGCTGTGCATCCTGAATAATTTCATTTTCATTGACGGTCAGTAACTGCCGGTCTTCCATCAGGATCACACCGTCAACAATGGTATGACGGACATTGGCGCCGTTTGCGCCATAAACCAGGGCGGCATACGGACTATACACCGGCACCATATTCGGTGCTTTGGTATCCACCACAATGATATCTGCCAGTTTTCCGGTTTCCAGCGAGCCGATTTTATCATCCATATGCAGTGCACGGGCCGATCCCTTGGTCGCCATTTCAACCACGGTCAGCGGCGGCATGGCCGCGCGGTTTTTGGTTTCCAGTTTATGGATTTTACCGACCAGATTGAGTTCATTCATGGTGGTTAATGTATTGGAGGACATCGGCCCGTCGGTACCGAGACCGGTGCGGATCCCTTTTTCCAGCATTTGCGTGACCGGTGCCACACCTTTGGCGGATTTGGTGTTGGCACTGATATTGTGTGCCACCCCGACATCATATTTTTTCAGCAGATCCAGGTCATTATCATCGGCCATAATGACATGTGCCGCCAGCAGGCGGTTATTCAGCGCGCCGATATCCGCCATATACTGTACCGGGCTTTTCCCGCCGGTGCGTTTGGCTATCTCTTCTTTTTCGCGATCCGTTTCCGCCAGATGGATCATCACCGGTACATTCAGCTCTTCAGACAGTGCCGCGATTTTCTGTAAGTTTTCAGTGGTATTGGTATACGGGGCATGCGGGGCGAATGCCGGTGTGATGCGCGGATGATCTTTGTATTCATTGATAAAGCGTACCGCATACGCGATCCCTTCTTCCGGCGTCTGTGCATCCGCAACCGGGAAATTAATGATGGTCTCACCCAGCACGGCGCGTAAACCCGCCTTATCTACGGTCTTCGCAACCTCATCTTCGAAATAATACATATCCGCATAGGTGGTCACGCCGCCTTTAATCATTTCGATATTGGCCAGATTGGCACCGGTGCGCACCATATCGCGGGAAACCAGTTTATTTTCCAGCGGGAAAATATAGCGGTGCAGACGATCCGGCACATCATCCCCGAGAGAGCGGAAAACCGTCATTGAGCCGTGAGTGTGGGTGTTTATCAGCCCCGGCATGACAATATCGCCTTTTACATCCAGCACTTTCTTTGCCTGATATTTCGCTGTCAGCTCAGGGCCGCCGACGGCGACAATTTTTCCGTCACTGACCACCACGGTACCGTGTTCAAACACCGTATTTTCCGGGTTCATGGTCAGCACAGTGCCGTCCGTTATCATCAGATCTGCCGGGTCGGCAGCATAAGCGGAGCAGGCAGCAGCAAGCAGTGTGGTGGCAAACGCGCGGGACAATGACATAGTAACCTCATGACTGAACGGAAAAACCTACTATATCACCGCCATTAATCCACTTCCAACCAGCGGATTTCATTGAAATGCGGACGGATAATCACTAGTATTGCAGGGTTTATAACTCCTTCCATGGATAACCCCTGTTTATGCTGAATAACTATGTTCTGCGCAGTGTCCGCTACATGCTGGATCTGAGTGACGCAAAAATGGCCGAAATCACCGGACTTGCCGGATTAACTGTCACCAAAGCGCAGATGAGCGACTGGCTGAAAAAAGAAGATGAAGCGGATTATCAGCTTTGTGATGATAATGTGACCGGTCATTTTCTCAACGGACTGATTATTTTCCGCCGCGGCAAAGATGAAAGCCGCCCGGTACCGGCGGTAGATGCCCGTCTGACCAACAATATTATCCTGAAAAAATTGCGCGTTGCGTTTGAACTGAAGGATACGGATATGGCTGATATTTTTCAGCGTGCCGACTTCCGGGTGTCAAAACCGGAAATCAGCGCTCTGTTCCGCAATCCGGATCATAAAAATTACCGCGACTGCGGTGATCAGCTGCTGCGTTATTTCCTGAAAGGTCTGACATCCCGCATCCGCGGCTGACAGATTATGATGCCGGGTGTTATCACCCGGCAGAGTGTTATACCGGTTTGTTATTCTGTTTCTGCTTGCGGTATTGCAGCCAGCCGAATAAAACCCCGGCGGCGGCACCGCTCAGATGGGATTCAACTGAGACGAATTGCTGTCCCGGAAACAGTCCGCTGATCATGCCGCCGTAATAAATCAGCACCACAATGCCGATAATAATATCCAGTGGTTTGCGGCGGAAAATCCCCTGATAAATCAGTAACGCCCACAGACCGAATATCCAGCCGCTCGCCCCGACATGTACGGCCGTCCGCCCGAATAACCAGACCAGTAATCCGCCGACGATAATAATAAACAGGGACGCCTTAATATAATGTTTCACTGACGGGATCATCAGTAACACACTGAGAATTAACAGCGGTGGCAGGTTACTGAATAAATGCCCCCAACTGCTGTGAATAAAAGGCGCAAGGAAAATACCGAACAGCCCGTTAACCGTACGCGGCTCAATACCCAGCGCAGTTAATCCCCCGCCGGTCAGTGTGGTCAGTAACTGTACTGCCATTAAAAACAGCACAAAATACAGCCCGTTTCTCAGATAGATTTTTATACCGCTCTGTGCAGACTGTTCTGTGTTATTCAGTGTATTTTTTGTCATTTCCCGGTCCGTTGGGTGATGGAATCCGCCCCACTATAGCGAAATTTTGTGTCCCTTCCATCCTGATTTTTTAAATGCAAATGAAAACAATTACCACCATTATTGACTGATGGTCGGTCAATGTATGTACTGCCGCTGTTCTGATCAACTGAGAAAAACCCTCATGCGCCGATTACTGAGTTCTTACCCTGTCGTTATTACATCTGTTTTTTCTGCCTCTTTGCTGTCTGCTCCGTCTGTTTCAGCGGAACCGGACGATGTGGTGTATGTCACCGCTGCGGATGATGTTCATTATGAGCCGCACGGTTATGGTGCCCTGCGTCAGTCCTCGGCAACAAAAGGCTCCGCCGCACTGGCGGAAACGCCGCAGTTTGTATCAGTGATCCGCCGTGATCAGCTCGATACCCTGCCGGCTGAGTCCCTCAGCAAAGCGCTGCGCTACAGCGCCGGGGTGGCCAGTGAAAAATTCGGGGGCTTCGGCAATAGCATTGATTTTTCGAAAATGCGCGGGTTTGATGCGGATTATTATCTCGACGGCCTGCGGGTCGCTGGTAACAGCGGGATCTGGGGTGCACAAATTGATTCCTGGCTGCTGTCTTGACAGGCACCGCAACTACAGTAATCCTGATCATGAAAAATCGGGCCGGACACAGCAATCCATTACTTCGCTGGTCAGCTGGCAGGTATCGGATTCACTGACACTGAAACAGAACCTCCGCTATGCGGATGTGAAAACGCATATCCGCCGTGATTTTACGCGCGGATTTGTGCAGGATAACCGCCTGCTGACAGCGGTGTATCAGGATTCCCCGTCCCGGGCCAGAACCCTGGCAGCAGATAACCAACTGATTTACAAAACTCTCACCGGCCCGGTATCCCATGAAATTCTGACCGGCTTTGATCTTCAGACCGGTAAGCTGGATAAGGACTGGTCAGGCTCGCAAACGGTAACATTTGATCCGTACGGTTCTCACTACCGCCCGCAGTTTACGCCGCACATGACATCATCCACCTCCACCGGACAGACTTACCGGCGCTATGGTGTTTATATGCAGGATCATCTGCGCTAGCAGCAATGGAGCCTGATTTTAAGCGGCCGTTATGATGATTCCTCACTGAAAACCACCAACAACCTCAGCGGAACAACACAAAACAGTGATACCTCAGTTTACAGCCACCGTGCGGGGCTGACCTACACCTTCACCAGCCCGAATAATCCCAGCCCCGAGTAAATCGCATTGCCCAGCACCACGCCGTAACCGCAGGTCAGCCCCGCTTTTTGTCCGGAACTCAGTGTGGTCTGCACCACAATAAACAGATTTGCCCCAGGATTGAAAAAAGTCAGGACAAACAAAAAAAGCGTGACGGCAATGCTGTGCAGCGGATCCATAACGGGGGGCTCCCCGGAAAAGCTTAATTCAGCTTAACGAAAAATCGCGGCTTAACGCGGGTTTAAGGAAAATTAGACTATTTAGTTTATTTTAGCGGGCAATGCTTCCGGACGGAAATTGTACCACGATGAAAAACCGTATTTTGATAGTAACCACACTCTTTTTATTTTCTGTATCACCTGCCGGCCTGGCAGATGATGTGCGGGTCAGTGTGACGCATCCGCAAATAATCCGCTCTGCACCGGTCATTACCTTGCCGGGAAAATTTGTGGCCAGAAATGAAATTGCTATCGGCTCGCCGCTGCAGCAACAGACGGTGACGGCAGTATTTGCTGAGGAAGGTCAGCCGGTGGAGAAAAATCAGTTGCTGGCAACCCTGGAATCCCCTTTGCAAAGTGCCGCTGTCCGGCAGTTGCAGGCAGAAACGGAAAAAGCAGCCGCGTATATCCGGCAGCAAAGTGTGCTGGCGGCGCAATCTCAGCGTGATCTGACCCGGATGACAAAACTCGCCCGCAGCGGCGTTATTTCCGCCAGTGAATTTGAAAAAGCCAAATCAGACACCCAGGCCCAGCGGGCACTGGTTGATGCCGGGCAGGCAGAACTGCGTCAGTTACAGGCGCAACTGGCACGGGAAAAAAGCCAGGAGGATAAATCAAAAATCTATGCTCCGGCCGCTGGGATTATCAGTGAGCGCCACGCGGTACAGGGCATGCTGTCTGATAACACCCTGCTGTTTAAGCTGATCGAAAACGGTGAGATCGAATTTGAGGCCACTGCGGGGGCTGATGAACTGGCACAAATGCAGGAAACCACCGCAGTCACGATGAAAACGGCGAATAACCGGCAACTGAACGGCACTGTCCGGTTTATTTCACCGGTACTTTCCTCTCTGACACAGTCCGGCCGTGTGAGGATCACGGTTATGGACGGTACTGATTTACGGCAGGGACAGACCGGCGTACTGACATACACCGCCGCGCCCCGTGAGTATCAAAGCCTGCCTTACAGTGCGGTACGCACCGGTGCAAAAGGTGAACGTACGGTGTTTATCGTGAAAAATAACAAAGTGATGCAGCAGCCGGTGCAGACCGGTGCTATCGATAACGGGCAGATTGCGGTCCTCAGTTCGCTTCCGCCGGATGCGGATGTGGTGGTCAATGCGCAGGCATTTTTAACTGATAATGACACCGTCACACCGGTGAAGGCCGCACAATGAAATTACAGCTTTCCTCATGGGCTATCACCCGTCCGGTTCCGGTCATTGTTATTTTTCTGGCGCTGACCATTGCCGGGTTATTTTCTTTTGCACAACTGCCGGTAACAGCCAATCCGGTGATTAACTTCCCGATTGTGACAGTGACGGTCACTCAGGACGGCTCCTCGCCGTCAGAGCTGGAAAATGCGGTGACCAAACAGGTCGAACGGGCCGTTTCCGGCATTCCCGGCATCCGTCATATTTCGTCTTCCGTAACAGAAGGTATTTCCTCAACTACGGTGGAATTTAACCTCGATGTTGATCCGTATATTGCCACTAATGATGTCCGCGAGCAGATCTCACAAATTCGGGGAGAACTGCCGCAAAGCATTGATGAACCGCTGATTAACCGGATAGACGTCGAAGGCGGTGCCATACTGCGCTACGCCGTATCATCCGATACCGTTCCGGCAGCCGATCTTTCCTGGTTTATTGATGACACCATCAGTAAGCAGCTGATTATGTTACCCGGCGTTCAGAAAGTCAGCCGTCAGGGCGGCGCTGACCGGGTGATCCGCATTGAACCGGACGCGGACAAACTCTCTGCCCTGAATCTGTCGGTGGTTACTGTGAATGAATGGCTGCGCGGTGTGCATCAGAACGCGGCAGGTGGCTCATCGCAGTATAATTCGCTGGCCCATACCATCCGTGTACTGGGTGAAAAAACAACGGCTGATGATATTAAAAGCATTCAGTTGCCTGCTGAAAATGAGCAATGGATAAAACTGGGTGATATTGCGGAGATCTATAACGGACAAAAAACCACCCGCAGTATTTCTCAGCTCAATGGCCGTGATGTGGCCGGGTTTGCTGTATTCCGCGCCAAAGGTGCCAGTGATACCGCCGTGGCGGAACAGGTAAATGCCGCCCTGACGGAGATCGCCGCCAAACATCCGGAACTGACGATTGAACTGATCTCATCCACCGTTACTTATACCGAATCAAGCTATCAGCTGACGATTAAAACCCTGCTGGAAGGGGCATTCCTGACCATCGTGATTGTCTTTTTCTTCCTGAAAAGCTGGCGGGCAACCCTGGTTGCGGCAGTGGCGCTGCCGTTATCCATATTACCGGCATTTTTTGTGCTGGCACTGTTTGATTACAGTCTCAACAGCATCACCCTGCTTGCACTGACACTGGTTATCGGGATCCTGGTTGATGACGCGATTGTGGAAATCGAGAATATCCAGAAATACATTGAGCGCGGTGAGCGCCCGTATCTTGCTGCACTCAAAGCCTCTGATGCTATTGGTTTTGCGATTGTTGCGATCACACTGACCATTGTGGCGGTTTTCCTGCCGGTCAGTTTTATCGGCGGATTTGTCGGCAAATATTTTGTGCCGTTCGGAGTGACGGTATCTGCGGCGGTGTTCTCATCTCTGCTGGTTGCACGGCTGGTTACGCCGCTGATGGCCGCGTATATCCTGTTACCGTCAAAGAAACCGCATCCGGAATCAGCCGTACCGCGCTGGATAGAAAAATACACCGGGTTGTTATCTGCAACACTGAAACACCGGAAAACCGCACTGGCGCTGGCATTAGTATTTCTGGTGGGTTCTGTGGCTTCCGTGACCCGGCTGCCTGTCGGCTTTATGCCGGAGGGCGATATCAGTGTGACACAGATTGAAGTGGAACTGCCGCCCGGCACGCCGGTTGAGCAGACACAGCAACGCCTGCGGACACTGACAAAATCCCTGAAAGACCGGCCGGAGATAAAATCCGTTTATACCATTGCGGGTGTGGCGGATGATGCGGATGGTATCGCGCAGCATAAGGGGGAAATCATTCTGACACTGGTTGATCCCGGTGGCCGTGAACTGTCACAGAAGGAATTTGAGCACGCAATCGCCCCGCTGTTCAGTGAACTGCCGGATGCCCGTTATAACTTCAGCAACAGTAACGGCGGCAAAGAGTTTTCGCTGGTTTTCACCGGCACAGACCCGGCTGAACTGGAAAGTGCCATGCAAAATCTGCGTAACGGTATTGCCCGCCTGCCGGGATTCAGTAATGTGCAGGTGATAAAACCGCTGCTGCGCAAAGAGCTGATTGTCACACCGCGTCCTGACGGCCCCGGGCGGACCGGCGTGAGTGTCAGTGAAATCGCTGACACGCTGCGGGTCGCTACCATGGGGGAATCAGGCTCCCGCAGTGCCAAATTCAATCTTCCGGACAGACAACTGGCATTACAGGTGGTACTGCCTGAATACCAGCGGAATGATATCCGTGTGCTGAATGATTTATCCGTACGAAGCACGGCTCAGGGAAATGTACCGCTGAAAGCGGTGGCAGCCATTGATTTCAGTGATGGGCCGGCACAAATCGACCGGATAAACCGCGCCCGGAAAATGTCGGTGGAAGCTAATCTGACCGGTTTATCACTCGGTGAAGCACTGAATGCAGTGATGGCGCTGCCGGAGTATCAGAACCTCCCGGCGACAGTGTCACAACTGGAATACGGCGATATGGAATATATGAATGATATGTTTATGCGTTTCAGCAGTACCATGCTGTTCAGTATTCTGCTGGTGCTGGCGATTCTGATTGTGCTGTTTAAAGATTTTCTCCAGCCGGTCACCATTCTCGCCGCCCTGCCGTTTTCTGTCGGCGGCGCGATCATCGCCCTTGTGCTGTATGGGGCAATGATCGATCTGCCGGTGATTATCGGCATTCTGATGCTGATGGGCATTGTGACAAAAAACTCCATTCTGCTGGTGGAATTTATCCTGGAAAAAGAGCGCGCCGGGCTCAGCCGTGAACAGGCGGTAAAAGATGCGGGACGCGAGCGGATCCGCCCGATAATTATGACCACATTTGCCATGATTGCCGGCATGGTCCCGCTGGTACTGACGTCCGGCGCAGATGCAGGGTTCCGCGCGCCGATGGCCATCGCGGTTATCGGCGGCCTGATAAGCTCCACGATTCTCAGCCTGCTGTTTGTACCGGTCATTTATACTTTTATGGATGATCTGAAAAAAGCATTATTACCGCGTCTGGCAAAACTGACTTCCGTCACCAAAGCCGACCGGGATGTGAAGGAGTGGTAAAGTCCCGCTGCGAACAATAAGTAATTTACTGGTTGTTCGCAGCTTTAACACAGTAAAACCAGGAATATAAAGTTTATCCCTGATTATAACGACCCCGGAATAAGGTTTCCCCCTCTGCACCATTACTGTCAAGGGCAACCAAACGTACTTCTGTGCGGATATTTTTACCTACGGATTCAAAACGGATATGAATCGGCTCAAGGTTAATTGATGCGGTGGTAAAGGTATCCTCATAGTACAATTTATACCCGGCAGCAAAGGCAGTGAGGTCACCTTTACGAAACATGATACAGGTAGATGTGCTGCCGTGAAAAATAACAAAACCTTGTAATGGTTTATTTTCGCGGTCTTTTTCAAAAATTGTGACCGGCTGACTGCGGTCATTCAGCCCGGATAAAACCACACCGTCATATTCACCCATTTTAACCGTCAGGCCGATCGCATTATTGGCGGAATCAACAGGTAAATCCGTATATTTTTTGCCGCCGATGACAGCCTGATAATTATTATAACGGGTAACACTGCCTTCTTCGAACACAACCCGGGTTTGTGTTCCGGAATTGTCTATTTTGCCGCCGAATGGTTTAATTTCGGTTCCTTCCAGATAAACGGTCTCACTGGCTTCAGAACCCCGCGAACCATATATCCCGATCCGGCTGTTCCATACGATATCCTCTTCTGCCGGAACCAGAATTATATTTTCGCTGTCAATCTGTTCAGGTGACTGCCAGGTAATACCTTCAATAACAATATCATACTGGTCATAATAGCTCAGTTTCCCTTCCGGAAATTTTATCCCTTTACGCCATACCCCATTGTACTGATAATCCGTCAAATATCCGTTACGCGGTTTTTCAGAATTTGCTGTGGTCATTCTTATTTCTCCGAAGTATTCCGGCAA
The DNA here is from genome assembly GCF_019243775.1 of Morganella morganii. Classification (NCBI taxonomy): domain Bacteria; kingdom Pseudomonadati; phylum Pseudomonadota; class Gammaproteobacteria; order Enterobacterales; family Morganellaceae; genus Morganella; species Morganella morganii. Next base: position 1,875,196 of record NZ_CP069157.1, on the reverse strand, counting down.
TATGTCCGGGCTTCTTTTTTACATCAGAATAAGGTACAGGACAGTTCTATAATTTAACCACGGGGTATCCGGAATGCATCAGGCCGGATAATGTTCTGATATCAGGTAATAAAAAACGGGTTTGCCCCTTCCGGAGGCAAACCCGCTGTTAACGCGCTGATACCATTACGGACGAACAGCTGTCACTTCGATCTCTACACGCCATGCCGGGTTTGCTAATTTAGAAACCTGAACAGTGGTACGCGCCGGTAATGTGTTACCGGAATCTTTGTCGTTGTAATATTTGGAGTAACCGGCCATAAAGCCCGCGAAATCCATATTACCGTCAGTCTCTTCGCCGCCGACCAGGAATACCTGCATTTTCACCACATCCTTCATTTCCAGACCTAAGCCAGCCAGGTGCGCCTTGATCTGTTCCATGATATTGATGGTCTGTGCTTCAGTATTGCCGTATGACGCCAGAACACCTTCCGGTGCGTCTTTGGAAATTTTGGTCGGTACTTTACCGCTGAGGAAAATAATATTTTTGCTGCTGCTGATTTCCACAGATTCAGAGATAGGCATACCGTTCAGTTTATGATGAACAACACCTTCTGACGCGTGAGCCGCGCCCCAGACCAGCGGAAGAGCTAACAGTAAACTTTTGTAACGCATATTAAGCCTCTTAATAGTATCAACGTAAGTAATCAGAAAATTAACTAAAACGTGAAAGACTAAACGGAGCCGGGTCAATAACCGGTTTTTTACCGGTCACGATATCCGCAGTGATTTCACCGGATGCCGGACCTTCTGTCATACCCCAGACAGTCGCGGTGTTGATCACCAGACCCGGATACTCTTTCACTTCAGAAATAATCGGCAGTTCGTCGTAGGTTGGTGCGACAACCGCGCCCCAGCGTTCAACGACTTTCGATTGTTCAAATACAGGGAATTCCGCTTTCATGCGGGCAAATACCGCATCCAGGTGTTCGGTATTCTGTGTGGCGGTTGCGATGCGGTAAGTCTCGAACGGTGTGACTTCATCGAGGTTCCAGGATGTTGCCATTTTGAATGAGTTGAACAGATCTTCACCGATGGAGAATTCCAGCGGCAGCTCACCGCCACCCAGCAGATGCAGGAATTTCGGCCCCAGCAGGAAGCTGTCTTTCACCACCGAGCTGGTGAAGATACGCGGTGCCACGGCATATGTGCCGTCTGCCTGCTCGCGGAAGTGAATGCCGCTCGGCAGATGCACGTTACCGCGTGGTGCGCCCGGAACGCCGGAAACACGCTGTTGTGACAGATAGACGTTCAGTGTCGGGATATCAATGCCCAGGTTACCCATAAACAGGCGTGACCAGATACCGCCGGTCAGGACCACATGAGAGGTTTTGATTGCACCCTTCTCTGTGACCACATCAGAGACTTTACCACCGGCAGTTTCGATACCACGGACCGCGCAGTTAGTGTAGATTTTAACACCCAGAGACTTGGCATACTGCGCCAGAACCGGTACACCGGTTTCCGGGTCAACACTGCCTGAATCTTCTTCAAAACCGGCAATCGGCCAGTCTGTTTTGGCATCAACCAGGCGTTTTTTCAGTTCGTCGCCCTGAATGAAACGGGTGTTGAGCGGTGCTTCGAAATCAGCAGCCCACTCTTTGGCACTCTCAACCCAGGCCTGTGAGTTTGCGAGATCTTCCGCACTTGACGGTACCTCAACACGGCCCTGGGTACGATAGCTGGTATCCGCTCCGATTTTTTCATTCATACCGCGCCATAACATTTTGCCGTAATGGTGCAGCGGGAAAATTTCTTTTGATGTTTTGTAGCTGATGATCTGGCTGTAAGCACGTCCGGACTGCTCACCGGCGATTTCACCTTTTTCCAGGACGGTGACGCTCATGCCTCTTTCCGCCAGGTTAATCGCTGTCATGATCCCCATCATGCCGCCGCCGATAATGACTGCATCGGACTCTTTCGGTAATGCACCTTCGGTGCCGTCAACATGTTTTGCGCGTGAAGTCGATTCCACAAATTTGCCGTCGCGGCGAACCATAGGAACTAATACTGAAGCACCACCTGCCAGTACGCCGGCAGCACCAACCCCTAAAATTAACTTTCTGCGTGAGATTTTCATCTAAAGCCTCATCATTATCTGTAATATTTGTGTGGCATTTTTTTAATTAAGTAGCACACTAATTATAACAATTATCATTGTAATGTTAATGAATATAGTGTGATGTTAATAATAACGAGACTTAAGGTAAGCTTTATCAGGAATTGCCGATATAAAGTATCGGATTTGACGAGGTGATAAACAGGATTCAGGCCGGATCGTCTGCGATAAAACCAGCGGGAAATATCATAAACCATTGTTATTATAGTGGATAAGGCTAAGTAATGAGCTTTTTTAAGAAGTTGTTACATCAGGAATAAAAATAAAACGCCGGATGCCACAGCAGCACCCGGCGTTTTATAAATATATTAATAATGAGGGAAAAATCAGGCGGATGGCGTGCGTTTTTTACACTGCAGAAACCATTTATCCAGTTCATTGGCAAACAGTTGGCGATCACGCTGGTTCAGCGCCGCCGGACCGCCGGTCTGGATGCCGGAAGCCCGCATGGTGTCCATAAAGTCACGCATGGTCAGGCGCTCACGGATAGTCGCCGGGGTATAACGTTCGCCGCGCGGGTTCAGTGCCACCGCGCCCTTCTCCAGCACTTCAGCGGCCAGCGGAATATCAGCGGTGACGACAAGATCATCTTTCTGCACGCGGCGGACAATTTCATTATCGGCCACATCAAACCCGGCTGAGACCTGCAATGTTTTTAAAAATGGTGACGGTGGTACCACCAGCCGCTGATTGGCCACAAAGGTGACTTCCGTTTTTTCCCGATCCGCTGCCCGGTAAAGGATCTCTTTGATAACTTTCGGACAGGCGTCCGCATCCACCCAAATCGCCACTGTTTATTTTCCTCTGTACTGCAAAATTTAATCCGCGATCATAACGTATTAACGCTTTCTGATAACCTGAAAAAGTGCCACCAGGACAACAAGCCCGGCAAAAAAGGAGACAGAAAGTGACAATTCATAAAAGACAAAACGATTTATATGAACACCGGTTGCTGTCTGCGCCAGACGGTACGCCAGCGGCGCCGTACACAGTGCCGCCAGAACTGCCAGTGCAATCAGACGGATAAGCCGGATAAGATTCCCGCGCTTCTCTGCTTCCGGCAGTGCCCGCTGATACTGTGCAAATTTCAGACAGAGATAGCCGGTACCAAGCAGTGATCCCAGATGCTGCAACACTTTATATACCGCAATCTCCTGCCCGTCAGTCATACCTTGCAACAACGGTACCTGCAAAACGGACAGCGCCCGCACCATCGTGCCGGTTTCATGGGTAAATGCATCCCAGATAATATGTGTGGCCGCCCCGATAAACAGAGACAACAAAATGACACTGTTTTTCCGCAGAGAACGGGTCAGCGGGTCAGTCACCGGAAACGGTAACACGGTTTTCAGCGGCACGGATAACCAGTGAAAAATCAGCAGAACCGCCAGACACACCGGCAGTCCGGTATAAAACCAGCCGGTAAAATGATGCGCCTCATCCGCTGCGCGGTACATCCCGGAAGAATACAGCAAGTCCGGCGATACACTGCCCGTAATCAGTGCGGGCAGATTCAGCCACCGCCCGTAACGGGATTTTTTCAGCGGAAAAACAATCGCCGGATGTGCAAAAGTCCATGGCATATATACTTATCCTGCTCCGGAAAACCGGAAATAAATTCATTTTTATGCTAATAAATAGCCGATCACAACAATTAATAACACGCCGGACTCCGGACAATAACCTGTAAAGGCAGAAAAATGAAAAAGTATCTTACCGGGATGATCGTAACCGGGCTGTTATCGGCCCCGGCGCTGGCTCAGGAGTTTACCTGCCAGCTGGAAAATAATAAATATGTCAGTGTGGTGGTGGAAAAAGGTAAAACGCCGGCATACCGCTACGGGACGCTGGCAAAACCGGAAATTACCCTGCCGGTAAAAAGCAATGCGAAAAATGGTGTTTATGTCGGACAAACCATGTTTAGCGGCGGTGGTTCGGCGTATATCCGCTTTGAAAACGGCCCGTTTAACTATGTGGTATACAGCGGAATGGGCCGCGGCTGGGAATTTACCGGCCTGGCGGTCTATAAAGGCGATAAAGTCATCAATAAAAAGGTCTGTAAAACCGATTTGGGGATCTATGATGTTCTGAATTACGGTCTGCCGGAAGATGGATCCGGTGAAATCTATGCCATGGATCCGAACTCACAATAATATGTACTGCGGTGGCCTGCAGGGTCACCGCCCTTTTTTTTATACATCTGTGCCTCGCCGCCCATCTGTGGCATAATGCCCGCCGTTTATTTTCTCCTTTAACTTATGAGTATTCGTCTTGTTAATCAGCAACAATATTACGATGCAGTTCGGCGCCAAGCCGCTGTTTGAAAATATCTCTGTCAAATTCGGCGGCGGTAACCGCTATGGCCTGATCGGCGCAAACGGCAGCGGTAAATCCACGTTTATGAAAATTCTCGGCGGTGATCTGGCGCCAAGCAGCGGCAACGTGTTTCTCGACCCGAACGAACGTCTGGGTAAACTGAAACAGGATCAGTTCGCCTATGAAGAATTTTCTGTGCTCGACACAGTCATTATGGGTCACACCGAACTGTGGGAAGTCAAACAGGAGCGTGACCGCATCTACAGCCTGCCGGACATGAGCGAAGAAGACGGTATGCTCGTGGCGGATCTCGAAGTGCAGTTTGCTGAAATGGACGGCTACACCGTTGAATCCCGCGCCGGTGAATTACTGCTGGGTGTGGGGATCCCGCTGGAACAGCATAACGGCCCGATGAGTGAAATCGCACCCGGCTGGAAACTGCGTGTGCTGCTGGCACAGGCGTTGTTTGCGGACCCGGATATTCTGCTGCTCGACGAACCGACCAACAACCTGGATATCGACACCATCCGCTGGCTGGAGCAGACACTGAATGCGCGCAACAGCACCATGATCATCATTTCCCATGACCGTCACTTCCTGAATATGGTGTGCACGCACATGGCCGATCTGGACTACGGCAGCCTGAATGTGCATCCGGGCAACTACGATGAATATATGTTTGCTGCTACTCAGGCGCGCGAACGACTGTTAGCGGATAACGCGAAGAAAAAAGCACAAATCAGTGAATTGCAGTCATTTGTCAGCCGTTTCAGCGCAAATGCCTCCAAGTCCCGTCAGGCAACGTCCCGCGCCAAACAGATTGAAAAAATTCAGCTGACCGAGATTAAAGCGTCCAGCCGTCAGAACCCGTTTATCCGTTTTGAGCAGGATAAAAAATTATTCCGTAATGCGCTGGAAGTGGAAAACCTGTCCAAAGGTTATGACGGTAACGCCCCGCTGTTCAAAAACGTCAATATGATGATGGAAGTGGGTGAAAAAGTCGCGGTTCTGGGTATGAACGGTGTGGGTAAATCCACCTTCCTGAAAACCCTGGTCGGTGAGCTGACACCGGATACCGGTCGTTATAAGTGGTCTGAAAACGCCAATATCGGTTACTACGCGCAGGATCACGCCACCGATTTTGAAGTTGATATGACGGTTTTCGACTGGATGAGCCTGTGGATGCAGCCGGGTGATGATGAGCAATCAGTCCGTAGTGTATTGGGCCGCCTGCTGTTCTCCCAGGATGACATTAAAAAATCCGTACAGGTGTTATCCGGGGGTGAAAAAGGCCGGATGTTATTTGGTAAGTTAATGATGACCAAACCAAACATTCTGATTATGGATGAACCGACCAACCACCTCGACATGGAATCTATTGAATCCCTGAATATGGCGCTGGAATTATATCAGGGAACATTAGTGTTTGTTTCCCATGACCGTGAGTTCGTCAGCTCCCTGGCGACCCGTATCATCGAAATCACACCGGAAAAAGTCACTGACTTTACCGGCAGTTACGATGAGTACCTGCGCAGCCGCGGTATTGAATCAGAAAATAACTGATCCCCGTTCTGCCAATAAGAAAAGCCCCGTTTCAGAGCCATGAAACGGGGCTTTTTGTTTTCGTCAGACCCGGCGGGGGCGGTTGCCGGCATATCTGACATTTTTCAGAAACCAGTTCCCGCATACCTCTGTCCTGTACCGGAAACTGATAGGAAGAATATCTGTATTCGGGTAGAATGTGCTTGCTAATCAGACCCTGATTTACCTTATTTTAGGGAGAAAATCATCAATGGACAGCTTTGACAGGAAGATTCTTTCTGAATTACAACTCGACGGGCGATTAACTGTCACTGAACTGGCAGATCGCGTGGGTCTTAGTTTGTCCCCCTGCCACCGGCGGCTGAAAGCACTGGAGCAATCCGGGGCTATCTGTGATTACCGCGCACAGCTTGATCCGCGCGTGCTGGGGCTGAATTTTTCCGCACTGGTGTTTGTCACTATGAAAGACGGCAACCAGGAAAGTATGAGCAAATTTGAGACAGCGGTGGCGGATATTCCGCAGATTATCGAAGCCAAACGGCTGTTTGGCGATCCGGACTATATGCTGACCGTTGTGGTCAAAGATATCGATGCCTTTCAGAAATTATATGACAGCCGCCTGGCCGCCATGCCGGGGGTTCAGCGCCTGACCTCCACCCTGGTAATGAAAGATGTGATCCCGGCGCGGGAACTGCCCCTGTTGTAACAAAAAAGCCGGCAATATCTGCCGGCAAGCAACACAGTACTGAATCTTTTATGCCGGGCTGGCTAATTTCATCATCACCAGCCCGGAGATAATTAATACCCCTGCGATAATCCGCATCATATTTGCCGGTTCACCCAGCACCACAATCCCGACGATAAAGGCACCGATAGCGCCAATTCCGGTCCAGATGGTATAAGCCGTCCCCAGCGGCAGTGCCCGCATGGCCATTGCCAGCAGCCCGAAGCTTATCAGCATGGCAATAATGGTGATCACTGACGGCCCCAGTTTGGTGAAACCCTCTGATTGTTTCATGGTAAATGCCCAGACGACTTCAAATAATCCGGCAGTAATTAATAAAATCCACGGCATGGTACATCCTCACTGATTTCTGGTTGCAGGTGAAACGTTTATAAGTTACCTTTGGTATAGTTATATGTTACCTTTGGTAACTTGTAAACACCTTTCCGATCTTTTTTCGATCTTTTCTGCCAGCTGACCGCGACCGGGAACTCTGTGATACACTTTCCGGCAGACAGAACGACTTTAATATCAATGAGGAGGCAGATTTGTCCGGACGTTTACAGCGCGACGAGCGCCAGATACAGCTGCTCAATGTCGCCAACAGCATTATCCTGGCGGAAGGCACCGATGCCCTGACCCTCATTACCCTTGCGGAAAAGGCGGGCGTGACCAAGCCGGTAACCTACAAACATTTCGGCAACCGCAAGTCTTTGCTGCACGCGCTGTTTAAATACAGTGATGATGTTCTGACTGAACGGATGAATACCGGGATGGAACAGCCGATAGCGGACCTCGATCAGGCCGTTTCTGTCTTTATCACGACCTATTTTGATGTGATGGCGGATGACGGGGAAGCCTTCAATGCCACCGTGGCGGCACTGAAAGCCTATCCTGAATATGCGGGGATCAGCCGCGAAGTGCAGGATTTTTTCTGCCAGATCCTGCAACGTGCACTGCAGCGCTGGCTGCCGGATAATTTCCGGATCCCGGAATGGACTTCTGTGATGATTTTCGGTGCAACCGAGTCACTGTGCCTGATGATGTTTGCTGACCCGGCGCTGAAAGCAAAAGTCTGTGAAGAAGCCATCTGGCTGGTCAAAACCCTGCTGGCCGACCAGCTTAAGCGGTTCACCGGCCGCTGATGACCAGCCCTTCTTCTTCTGACGGATAACTGAAGTGTGCAGTAATCAGATCAAACTGCTCCGCTGAGGTGGCAAACGGGTTTTCCCCGTTCAGATTCCTTGCGGCCAGCCGCCGTTTACACTCTTCATCACTCACATCCAGCACATGGCAGCAATAGCTGCATCCGGCCTGCTCTGCCAGCCCTTTCAGCCACCGGCGTTGTACCGGGGTATTCGCCGGAAAATCCAGAACCAGTGTTACTCCCTGTCGTAATAATGTCACCAGATGCAGCTCCAGGGCGGATTTCAGCAGACGACTTTTTTCAATATAATCAGCCAGCTGTGTGATTTGTCCCGGATACAGCGCCGCCAGCCAGGTATCTTCTGACAACAGAACCGCCTGTTGTTCGCGGACTAATTGTTGTGCCAGTGTCGATTTCCCTGAGGCGATTTTGCCGCAGAGGAAATGCAGTGAGGCGGCGGATTGTGTTTCTGACATGATTGCTCCCTGTCTGTTATGCCGCTGAGAGAGCAATAAAAAACCCGCTCAGGCGGCGGGTTCTGAATACAGCACATCCCCCGCTATGGTGCGGAGATAATAATCATGCCGGATGTGCTGTATGAATTCATGGTATTAACCTTTTTGAAATAATCATCATTTCAGTGATTCTGTTTTAGCAGAGTCTGCTGCGGATGTCAGGCAGTTTTTTTCGGCCGTTTAATACTTATCACCGCCAGTGCCAGCACAATCATCACGATCCCTGCCGTTTCTGTGCTGCCCGGCTCCTCACCCAGCAGCCACCATGAGAACAGCACACCGCAGACCGGCACCGCCAGTGTGCTCAGGCTGGCAATCCCCGCCGGTAATTTTCTCAGCACAAACAGCCATAAACTCCAGGCAACGGCGGTCGCCAGAATAGCGCTGTAACTCAGTGCCCAGAAGACATACGGCTGCCAGTCAATCGTACGCTGCGGCACCAACAACGCCACCACGGTCATAATAATTGCGGCATACACCATCTGCCAGGTGGTGAGAGAGAGTAAATCCACCTGCGGATAGCGGCTGTAGAGTTTTTTCGCCACAATCGCGCTCGCTCCCCAGCTGATACCGGATGCCACGGCCAGAAAGGCACTTTTCATAGAGGCGAAATCGAGCGTCCAGGGCTGGATCACACACAATAGCCCTGCACCGGCAACTGAAATAGCCGCATACTGGAGGCGGCGCATCCGCTCACCGAGCAATACTGCTGCCATAATCACCACCCAGAACGGCATGGTATAACTGAGGATCGCCACCTTCCCCGCACCGCCGCTGACCAGCGCCCATTGTGCCAGCCCGACCATACCGCAGGTCTGAAGGACGGCTATCCCCAGAGTGTAGCGGAATGGCGTAAAGCGGATTTTCCGCCCCATCGCGCGTTCGCGGATATACAGCACCAGTAATAACATAATGGCACTGAATACACAGCGCATCGCCGTAAAGTCAAACGCACCAATATAGTGCGTGACCTGCTTCATAGCGATCCAGCTGTAACTCCAGATCAGTGTTAAAATGACCAGGCCGGTAATGGCGATGGCATTGTCTTTTTCCCGTAAAGCCATAATATCCTGTGACCACTTCACGGCAGTACCCGTCTGTACCCCGCGTGCGGCTCCTGTTTTTATAGTACCATAACCGGAATAATATGCCGGATGCCCGCAGACGGACTGACCTCATGCAATCTGCATTTCTGCCAGTTTACACCCGGTTTGAAAGAAGGGAAAAGATCTGCGCTCATTAATACCAGAAGGAAGAACGGGTGTTAAGTATGACGCAATTTTTCCCCGGTATTTTCCCTGTTGTAATGCTGTCTGAACCTGAATGAATATAAGCCTGCCGGGTATAACCCCACAGCCTCACTCAAGCATCACAATACTATCAATTTTCCACTGTCCGTTTTGCTGAATCAGTTTTACCCGGAATGACCGCAGCGGCTCCGGTGCTTTACCCAGTGTGATGCGCACTGTGGCAGTATCCGGGGTTTGTGATTCAGTATGTGCCGCGCGCTCTGTCATCCACGAATCCGGGTAATCCTGTGACTTGGTGTAATAATTGACATCATTTTCCACCCAATGCTCTCCCCACAGACAGATATAACTATATTCGGTTTCTTTGCAGGGACGCGGCTGGTCGCAGAACGCCTGATCAGTGCCCGGACCATCGAAATTACAACTGAGGGATTCACTGATGCTTTCCTGCAACGCCGGACTGACATACAAATCCTGGCTTTTTGCATAACCATCAGAAGGCGGATCCTGCAAATTGAGACGGTAGAAATCCAATACCACATTTTCCGGTGATAATTGTGCAGCAACCGCTGATAACGGCAATAGCAGAGACAAAATCAGCGGGAGGTATTTTGTTGTTTTCATGATAATTTTTCGTCACATAAAGCCCGCAGAGAAAGAATGCAGCAACTGATTGCCTGTTTATCAGAAACCGGAAATGATTCACCGGTCAGATAGCTATGCTTTGCTGCCTGCAACAGTTGCTGCAGTTGCGGATCGGAAATTGATTCAGCCAGCCACGCCGCAGCGTCTGCTTTGGATGCAATGTGCCAGGTTGTCAGAGTATAAGCAATGCGCGACAAAGCCAGAATGATATTGCACTCATCATTTTCCCAATCCTCCGGTGTGTTCCATTGTGCAAGTGTCGCGGAAAATGCCCGTTTCAGATCGGTCTGCGGAACGGCGTCAAATATCACTGCCGCATCACCATTAAGTAACGGCATATTATGCAACCTGGCTGCGGATAGTAACCGGGACATGATTCAGGTTGATTTTCATCAGCAAATGCTATTCATAGAGTGCATACAACTGCTCTGCCAGCGGTAATGGTAAACCGTCATCATAAGCCTCATCATCCAAATCAACATACACATCACCGGGTGCGGCGATCAGCATGGTGTCAGGCACAGGCCGCCTGACCGGCAGGTCCGGGTAGTCATCCGGCCGTCCGCCTTCTGACTGCATCGGGTCAAACCAGATACCATGATCGGCATAAAACCCCGCAGAATAGCGGGTTTCAATTAACCGGATCAATGCCAGTGTTTGCCGTGAATAGTCCGGTACATCATCATCATGGCCATACTGCACATACCAGGCAGCACCCAAAGACCAGTACATCAGCAGTGCGGATGCCCGATCCAGTTGCGGATCCGCCGCCAGTTCGTTCAGTGCATCATAATTACTGTCATAATTAGACCGGGCGATAAACAAGTGCCGCTGTTCCGGCGTTGCATTTGTCAGAAAATCACGGATTAACTGTGCTTCTTTCTGTTCTTTTTCTTCGTCCGTCATGCCATTCTCCCCGACAACGCCAGATGCTGTAACAACATAATCGTTTTGCCATCATTTATTTCACCGCTTTTGATCGCTGCGAGAGCCTGCGGGAACGGCATTTCCAGCACTTCCACATCTTCGCCCTCTTCCGGCAGGCCGCCACCGGCCGTCTGCCGGTTATTGTCTTCGTATTCGGCAATAAAAAAATAAAGTTTCTCGGTGACAGCTCCCGGGCTCATAAAGGCTTCAAAGACTTTTTCAACATCGGTAATGCGAAAACCAGTCTCTTCCTCTGCTTCCGCTTTGATGCGGGATACCGGATCCTGCTCTTCCAGCAGACCGGCGGCCGCTTCAATCAGAAAGCCGTCATGGCCGTTGACATACACCGGCAAACGGAACTGACGGATCAGAATGACGCTGTTTTTCTGGCGGTTATACAGCAGAATAACCGCACCGTTACCGCGGTCATAGACCTCCCGCTCCAGACGCTGGCGGGTGCCGTCGCGGCGCAGATAATCAACGACATATTTTTTGAGGATATACCAGTTATCGGAAAGCGTGATGGTATCAATAATACGGACAGTGCTCTGTTCGGAAGTCATAGTTCACCGGATGTCAGCAAAATTGCGGGTTTGCAGAACACTCTAATCGCTTTATCCGCCTCCGGCAATGGCAAAACTGCCAGCATTATTTGCAGGCATATTAATGCTGACGATATAATCTGCCGCAGATAATCCACAAACAAGGCGGGTTGCATGAGTGACACTCAGGCACTGAGTTACAGCGAATTACACACAATATCTGATGCAGATATCGCACAAATTAATGAATTAATTATCACCACCTGGGATTACCGTAGTTGGATCCCGAAAGAGAAAGTTCTGCCGATGGCGGAATTTTTGCTGGATGATGTCATTCTGACCTCATCACGAATTTTTGTGGTGCGGGATGGCGATACCATCGCCGGTATTATGGCGGTCACGGCATCTGCCGATTTGCGGGAGAAAGTCCACGCCAAAACCCGTCAGTATTCTGCCCTGAAAAATATTATCGCCCGTGACCCGCAGGAAGAAACCCTGTTTGATATGTATCTGAATACGCTGATTATCAACGGAAATCTGCTGGCTTCCTGTGACGGAAATTTCGATGCCTCTCTGAATTTGTTTATGATAGATGCCCGCTTCCGCGGACACGGTATCGGTAACCGGCTCTGGCAGCTGGCGATGGATTATCTGCGGGAAAAACAATCCGCCCGTTATTTCCTCTGGACAGACAGTGATTCCGATTTCGGTTTTTATGAACACAAAGGATTACAGCGTATCGCCGCGCAAGCCTATGACTGGGGCGGCCATGACGTGACTGAAACCTATTATGTTTATGCCGGGGAACTCCCTGCTCTGTCCTGATGCATCCAGCTGTCCCACGGCGGGTCAAGCGGCAGCTTATCCGCCAGGAAATCAATAAAGGTGCGGATTTTCGGGGCATGGGTGTGCGCCGGGCTGTAAAGTGCATAGAGCGCGAACGGCGTGGTTTTCGGATTGTAATCCAGTAATACCGGCAATAATTCACCGTTATCAATATAGTTTCCCAGCATATAGGTCGGCAGGCAGACAATCCCCTGATGACAGCGCGCCGCCTCCAGTAATCCCAGGCTGCTGTTGACCTCAATCATATTGTTGATCGCCAGCGGATAGGCTACACCGTCTTTATCATTCATCCGCCAGGTGTCCGGGATATTCGGATTAATTAAACAATTGTGCCGGGCAATATCCGCCGGTGACTGCGGGATCCCGTTTTGTTCAAAATAATGACGGCTGCCGCAATAGATCCAATTTATATTGCATAGTTTCCGTAATGCAAAATTTTCCGGCGGATGACTGGTAATACGCAATGCAATATCAAAGTCAGTTTCATTTAAATTAATTAATGCATCGTTCAGATCAACGGATAAGCTGACCTGCGGATTTATTTCCCGGTATTCGCTGTAAAGCCGCATTAAATGGCAGACGCCGAAGGCAATTGAACAGGTTATTTTTAGCTGTCCCTGTGCATGCTGATAAAAACTCGCCGTATTCACTAATGAGTCATCGAGATCTGTCAGTAACTGTTGCGCCCTCTGCAATAAATAACGTCCGGCTTCAGTCAGGATAAAATTGCGGGTGGTTCGTTTCAGCAGAACCACACCGAGCTGCTCTTCCAGCTGCTGTAAGCCACGGCTGACAGACGACGGTGTTACATTGAGTTTTCGTGCCGCACCGCTGAAACTGTTGCACTCCACAATTTTGATAAACAGCTCCAGATGGCGAAAAATCGCGTAGCTGTCAATTTTTGCTTTAAACGCAAAAGTGTTTTTATTTATTAGCATAGTCGTACCCTGTTCAGCCTGCGTGTTACCCCTTACTATAACAATGGCTTTATAACACTGTATCCATACAACATAAATATATTCACGTTGTTCCTGACTTTTTAAATAATTAAATCTATAACGTTGAGGAATTGACTATGCAAGACAGCATTCAGACAGGTGCAAATGCAAATAGTGATTTAAAAAAGATACCCTTTACCAAATATGATGCCGGGTGGGTTGTATTATGTATCGGGATGGCGATCGGTTCCGGGATTGTTTTTATGCCGGTTCAGATTGGTATTAAAGGCATCTGGGTATTTATTGCCGCCACATTATTGTCATACCCGGCGATTTACTGGCTGCAGAATTTATATCTGCGGACATTATCGGAATCGGAAGAATGTGAAGACTATGCCAGCGTTATCACGCAGTATCTGGGGAAAAACTGGGGGGTTGCCCTTGGTATCGCCTACTTCCTGATGCTGCTGCACGGCATGTTCTCCTATTCACTCGCCGTGACCTTTGACAGTGCCTCTTACATCAAAACCTTCGGTTTAACGGAAGGATTGTTATCCGATTCGGTATGGTACGGGCTGATTATCCTGACAGTTCTGGTGGCTATCGCCGCACAGGGGGAGCGCCTGTTATTTAAGGTCTCCGGCCCGATGGTAATAGTAAAATTCGGGATTATCGTATTACTCGGGATTGTAATGGTGCCTTACTGGAACTTTGCCAATATCAGCGCGTTCCCGGACTTCCTGCCGTTCCTGCGGGATGTGTTCCTGACACTGCCGTTTACCCTGTTCTCCATTCTGTTCGTGCAGATTTTAAGCCCGATGAACATTGCCTACCGCAGACTGGAAAAAGACAAGCGTGTCGCAACTTACCGCGCGGTACGGGCAAACCGGGTGGCATATATTATTCTGGCCGTTGCTGTTCTGTTCTTTGCCTTCTCGTTTACGTTCTCGATAAGCCACGACCAGGCCGTCTCCGCATTTGAGCAGAACATTTCAGCACTGGCGATTGCCGCACAGGTGATTCCGGGGGCAGTTGTTAAAGTGATGACCGCAATGCTGAATATTTTCGCGATTCTGACCGCGTTTCTCGGCATTTATCTGGGTTTCCAGGAAGCAATCAAAGGCATTGTGGTGAATATCCTGACCCGCTTTATGCCGCAGGAGCGTATTAATCAGACCGTGCTGCATTACGGTGTGTGTATCGGGGTGATTCTGTCCCTGTGGTTCTGGGTCTCCACCCGCTTCTCGATTCTGTTCTTTATGCAGCTCGGCGGGCCGTTATTCGGCGTGGTTTCCTGCCTGATCCCGTGCTATCTGGTTTACCGTGTGCCGGTCTTACATAAATTCAAAGGTGCAACAGTCTGGTTTATTATCTTCTTCGGCGTGCTGTTGTGTCTCTCTCCGTTCTTTAAGTTTTTCGAATAACGCTGTAAATGAATAATGACGTATTACGCGTGAGGATGTTATGACTAAAAAAACCGTTTCAGATTTTCATATTGATACACAGATAACGCAGCTGGGGCGCGACCCGGCGTCACAATCCGGCTTTGTTAATGCCCCGGTTTACCGGGGATCTACCGTGGTTTTCCCGACTATGGATGCCCTGCTCAATAACCGGGCTGAGTTTAACTACGGTACTGCGGGCACGCCAACCATTAAAAACCTCGAGCAATCCTGGAGCGCCCTTGCGGGCGCCGAAGGAACTGTGCTGTCACCGTCCGGGCTGGGCGCCATTGTACTGGCACTGCTGACCACACTGAAAAGCGGCGATAACCTGCTGATGCCGGACAGTGTTTATCGTCCGACCCGCAATTTCTGCCGAGGTCTGCTGGAAAAAATGGGGATCACCATCACCTATTACGACCCGATGATCGGCGGTGATATTGAGTCTCTGATAAAAAGCAACACCAGCACGATTTTCCTGGAATCTCCGGGATCGCAGAGCTTTGAGGTTCAGGATGTTCCGGCCATTACGGCGGTGGCGAAAAAATATAATATCGCGACGATTATTGACAACACCTGGGCAACCCCGCTGTTTTTCAGAGCGCACGATATGGGCTGTGACCTCTCCCTTGAGGCCGGTACCAAATACCTGGGCGGCCATTCCGACCTGCTGATGGGAATTGTCTCCGCCAACGCGGAATGGTGGCCGAAACTGCGGGAAACCTATGATCTGATGGCAATGCTGCCGGGTGCGGAAGATTGTTTCCTGGCACTGCGCGGGTTGCGTACCCTGTCAATCCGCCTGAAAGAAGCGCAGTCACGGGCGCTGGATATTGCACACTGGCTGAAATCACGTCCGGAAGTGATCCGCGTGCTGCATCCGGCCTTTGAGGATTGCCCGGGGCACGAGATCTGGAAACGCGACTTCACCGGTTCTTCCGGCCTGTTCTCGGTGGTACTGGATCCGAAATTTACACAGGATGATGTCGGCAGATTGCTGGACGGCCTCTCCATCTTCGGCATGGGTTATTCCTGGGGTGGTTTTGAAAGCCTGATCACGCCGTTTGATTGCGCAGAATACCGCACCGTCACACAGTGGAATCCGGGCGGACGGACACTGCGCCTGCAAATCGGGCTGGAAGATGTTGATGACCTGAAGCGTGATTTGGCGGATGGATTTGCACGTATGGCGCATTGATATTCCGCCGGAAACAAGCAATAGTAAGGTATACCGAAAAACCTGCATTTTGCAGGTTTTTTGTTGAACGGAATCAACAAATGCCCTTGCGACAAACTTACCTTACCGATATTGCCGGACTTATCATCTATATGATCCTCGCCTGGCTCAGCCTGAATTTTTTCAGTATCAGTGAATATGACTGGATGCTGGATGACGGCTCTGCGGCAGATGTCTGCGGATTACCTTATGACTCTGAACGCGGTATCCTTGCGCCCTGCGGGTTGCTGATGATTGCCCCTCTGCTTTTCATCACCTGCCGTGCATTTCTGCAGAAAAAACGCTTCCGCATGCTGATCCACAGTGCCGGAGTCATTATCCTGCTGCTCAGATGGTGGTGGTTATTTTCCGGTATTTATCTGCAATGCCCTGCTATCTGAGTGGAATCCGGCAAAAAAAATGCCGCACTGAATGCGGCAATTAAGTCATGAGGGTATTATATTAATACTACATAACATTGATAAGCCAGCCAGCCGAGTACGGCACCTGCCGGTAAATCAATAATATAATGCTGTTTGGTAAACATGCAGGATAAGGCGATTAACAGCGGGAACATGAATACCCATGGTCCGAGTGTGGCATAGGCCAGCAGTGCGGTTAATGTGGCAACAGAGACGTGCATGCTCGGGAAACAGTTGGATGTATCGTCGAATTTCTGCACAAACAGCAGGAATTTTTCGGATGCTTTCTTCCCGGTATTCATTTCACGCCAGTGCGGCGGCGTGGCAACCGGATACACCACAAAGAAAAACATCTGCATCAGTAACAGGATAACATAGCTGAATACGATGATGATAAACTGACGTGAATCCTGAATAATCCAGTTCAGATAGAGAATCGCCGGATAATAAAGAAAGCTGTAGATCCAGGACCACCAGGGCCAGAAAGGAATTTTTTCATCCAGTGCAGAGTTAAATGTTTTAACCGGCCTGACCATATGACGTTGCGTAAAGAAATAAAACTGATAGACACCTACGATAATAATACCACTGAGCACCAGGTGAATAACCCTGTCGATAAACATCATCTGAAAATTTCCTTTTAAAAAAAATCAATTAAACTGCTTTTCTGATTTTCAGCACACCGTGTTTTAGCATACCAGGGCACGAAATACTATCGTGTCATTTTATGTTGAATTGTAAAATCAGAATAATATCAAGCTACTACAGTCATTTATCACAATAAGGAAAATTCCTAATTTTTCAGCAAAATAGTGTCACTCTATTGATTTGACGGATAATATTTTATAAACCCTTCAGGTTCCGGTTTAATTTATCCGGCAGGCTGTTTTAAAAGCGTAAAACCAGCAGGTAACTATTTATGTCAACAACACTCACACTGCGGGCAGTCACACCGGATGAGATCGCCGCACTCAGCAATGCCGGATATTCCGCGTACCGCTATCATTTTTCTGCTTCCCGGGATTCAGAAACAGAACTGAATGTTTACCCGGTCAGTGAATATCACCCGCAGGTTATGGAAAAACCTCTGTAATAGCGTTTCTCATAAATCTGATAAAAATGAGTCTGTTACCGGCAGATAAGCAGCCATAAACTGATTTCCCCTTATCTGTTTATTATCTGCCGGAGAAACATTATGACTCAGACTTCTGCCTTTCACCTTGCCGCAGAAAGTACCCAGCCACAGTTGCATATGCTGACGTTACAGGCACTGAATATGATCCCGCCCGCCTCTTTCGCCGTACCTGCCGCTTCACCGCAGGGAATTGCCACCACCATTCTCAGCATGGTGCTGAAACTGGTTTATAAAAAAATGACAGAGCCAAAGGAAGTGGATGTTATTGGTATTATTCAGGAAACACTGATGAAAAATACCTCTGAATGGCTGGAATCAGAATATCAGGCCGTCCGCAAAGATGCCGAAAGCCTGCAGGATGCTATCAGCTCCTGGCAGAATTCACCGACAGAAGAGGCGCGCCAGCTGATTGTGGTACGCAATAAGATTGCCATCGCAAGTATGAGCCGCTTATGCATTCTCAGCATCAATACCGCAAAAAGAATAGGTATTGTCCGGCTGTGCGGCGTGTGTGCCCTGTCCTGCCTGCTCTATTTCTTTACACTGCGCGATACCCTGGTATTCGGCAAGAGTTGGGGCTATGCCTCTGATATGCTGGAAAAATACAGCAAAACTCTGACGGAACAGGCGGATATTATGTTTAAAGACGTGCTGACTGCAGAAATCAATAATTACACCGAAAATGATGATTTTTATGATCCGGAAAGCCAGGCCAAACGCTCCGTTATTTACTGGACATCCGGGTACACCAATATTCAGGATCATCTGACTTACGGCGCGCAACAAAAATCCACCAGGGTCTGTTCTGAACGCAGCGATATCGCTGCCAATCCGGTTAATGCTGAAAACCATATGGTTTATCTCGGCAATCTGTTCCTGACCGCCGGAAATTCTTCTGCTAACGGCAGCTACAATTATTTATCCGCCGCCAAACCCCGCAGTTATGACAGAGTCGGAGACCCGGTCACACTGCCGGTCAGAAGCGCCGGGCAGTACCATATCCGCCTGTACTATGCCTATATGACCAATTCCCTTAGTTTCGATTATGAAACTCAGTTGCGGATTGAACAGGCCGGAAAAATTGTTACCGATACCCATCTGACAGATTTAACCAAAACGGTGCTGACACCGTATAAATCCGGGTCAAATTACGGCCCGGTCATTTACCGGGAGACCCGGGTGAACCTTGAGGAAGGCGATATTGTGCTGACATTACATGAGGACCGTTCCCTTTCCGGCGGCGGGTTGCTGCAGCATATTGAATTTGTGAAAGTATAAAAGAGGTACAATGCCGTCACCGGAAACCGGCGACGGCATATCCGGATCACTCCGGTTGCAGAATATCCGTGATCTGCTGCGGTGTCAGCGTAATCCCATAAAACGTCTGATAAAACGTGGCTGTTTCATTTCTCATATCAATATCCGCAAAGGCGTCCGGGTACAGCACTGTAGCCAGCCAGAGAAACTGCAATGCCTCCTCTGACGTTTCGCGGCACCACCAGAACATACCACGCGGATTGGTATAGATCCGCCCGTTACGCACGGCATCAATTGACTGCCATTGCGGCGATTGCTGAATAAATTCTGCATCCCGCCGGTTCATCGCAATAATCACCTGCGGATCAGCCGCGATAATCTGCTCTGATGATACCTCTCCGTTAGCACTGCTGTGTGCCGGAAACCAGTTTTCTGCCACATTGACTGCGCCGGCCAGATCCATCCAGTCCTGATTAAGCGATGGCCGCCCTGAGGTATATAACGGGTTTCCCATGCTGTGATACACCCGCAGACGGGCAGACGCCGGAACATTTTTCAGCCGTTCCTGCACGCGGCGGATATTGTCACGGAAATAGCGCTCATATTGCGCCGCTTTCTCTGCCGCATCCGGGCCAAGCGCCTCACCGGTCAGTTTTACCCGCTCCCGCAGTGCATCCATACTGTTGGCTTTAAAAGCCAGCACACGGACACCGGCCTGTGCCAGCACCTCCTGCTGCGGAACGCGGATCCCGTCATGAATAAATAAAATATCTGTCCTCAGACTCAGAATTTGTTCAATATTCAGCTCATTTCCGCCGGTGGTGCCGATGACCGGCACATCATCAATCTGCGGCAGCATCTGACGGAACAGCGGGATCTGTTTGGCAACCCGCGAGGTTCCGGTGATATTACTGCCGTAACCCAGCATCATAATAATCGCATTCTGCGCCGGCCACGGTGTTGCTATCCGCAGTGCCGGTTCCGGCGGGGTTTCCGCCGGGGTACTGAAAGCGCAGGTACTGACAAATAACAGGCATAACGCTGATAAATAGTGCCGCATCACGCTGCCTCCGTGCTAAAAATCAAATGATACGGTAGCCCGGAATTCACGGCCTGCACCGGTAAAGGCATTGGCGCCGCCATTTTTACCGTTACTGTTGCCGGGGAAAATAGACGCCCAGTAATGCTCGTTGGTAACGTTATCCGCAGAGATCCGCAGTGTGACCGGTACATTTTCTATCTGAGTGGTATAGCGGGCACCGAGATCCAGTGTGGTGTAGCTGTCCGCCCAACTGGTGTTGGTATCATTTGCTGCCCGTTTGCCGGTGTAATGAATATTGGCACTGTATACCCACTGCGGAACAGATGGCAGGCTGTATTCCATCAGCAGGTTTGCCTGTACTTTCGGCACCCCTACAACCCGTTTATCCTCAGTCTTACTGTTTCCGGTATCCGTCAGTTCTGCTTTCAGGAACGTGACACCGCTGTAGATATTCAGCCCCTGCCAGACATTGCCGGTGGCAGTCAGTTCCAGCCCGTCATTTACCTGTTCGCCCTGTTTTTTAAAGATCTGGTCGCTATCGGTATAAGCAAACGGCCGTTTGAGGCGGAAAACTGCGGCACTCAGGTTCATATTGCCGGTATTGGCTTTAATACCCCATTCATATTGTGTACTGCGGTACGGGCTGAGTGTTTCACCCCGGTTTTTGACTTTATCATCATCCGGCGCGGTATCCCCGGGCTGGAGAGAATCGGCATAACTGATATAGGTCATCACATCCGGAGTGATTTTGTACATCAGCGCCATATTCGGGCTGGTACCGGTCTGCTGATCACGGTCAGTTTTGTGTCCCTGCTTATCGAAGTTACGGGTCGTGATCCAGCTCTGACTGACATACACCATGGCAGACCATTGTGGGTTAAACGTGACAGTGTCACCAATGATAATACTCTGCTGCTGGTTTTCACTGGCTTTGTAACGTTCCCCGCCGGTTCTGATGCGGCCATCGGAAGGTTCGGTCATGGAAGACGGGTCATACATATTGGTATTGCCGAGCTGAAAGGTTTTACCCCGCTCTTTGGCACTGTAAATTGACCAGGTATAACCGGTGGTGGCGAGAGCAACATCATGGTTTACGGAGCCGGTATCAAACTGACCGTTCAGGGCGAGATTGTTACTCAGCACACGGAAACGACCGGCTGCCGGAGAATCCGTGATTGAACGGCTGATAGTCCCTTTGCTGTCCAGAATTTGCGACGAAACAGAGCGCATTGCCCGATCTGCCTGCTGATAGCCGATACCGCCGCTCAGTGACCAGTCATCATTCATATAGTGGGTAAAACGGGTACTGACGGAATCTGTCGTCAGGTCATTACCGGCGGTATTGAGTGCAAGGTCAGGGTTGGAGCTGTCCGGCGCATTCGGTAAATCAATATCCGGGCCGTAACCAAAGCTGCCGGGAAATCCTTTGGTCACAAAATGATAGTGACTGGCATCCAGCTGTATCTGTGTTCCCGGCCGGATCTGCCAGTCCAGGGCAACAGCGGCCAGCTGACGGCGGATTTTACTGTTCCGGACATAACCTTCACCCTCTTCATCCAGTAAATTCAGGCGGTAGCCGAAAGTCTTCTCTTCATCCACCTGACCGCCAAGATCCAGATGTGCACTGTAAGCATTACGGTTCTGATATCCTACCGTCACCCGGTGCAGCGGATCCTGAGTCGGCCGTTTAGAGATAAAATTAAACTGACCGGAAGGGCTGGCCGGGCCGTAAATTGCACCGGTCAGGCTGTTCACGGCATCCAGCCGCTCCAGCATTTCCACCGGAAACGCGGTGGTGGAGACAATATTCAGGCCGTTCAGTCTGCTGTTTTCCACCACACTACCCTGCATTCCCCGGCTCTGCGGACGGCCCACATCCATGCCGCCGCGGGCCTGCATCTGAGAAGACGGCAGATATTTCAGCATTTCACTGACACTTTTACTTTGCTGATTACGGATCATCGCTTCGCTGACCGTATTGCTGCTGTAGGGAATATCCAGCCACTGGCGGGTACCAAGCGGCCCCATATCAATATCGGTCGCCACAAAACCGGCACCGGCTTGTGTTTGCGGGGTGATATGAGAAGGCTTGTCCGTCACAATTATGGTATCTGCCAGTGCCTGCTGCGCCGGAAAAAGGGCAACAGAAATCAGCGCAGGCAGCAGTGCCCGCGAAATATAGTTAGTCTTCATAGAACCATCCGTTATCGTTTTACTGTCATCGTTATATATTTATATATACAGCGTAAATGATATTGATTTTCGCTTCGGGTAAACGTGATCGGTATCAATGAGTTCCGGAAGAGATAATTTCTCTCGTTATTATTACTTTTTGCAATATATCGGACTGAGAATGTACCCCGTCAGTGCCGTAGCGCAAAATAATAGCGCGGTAACTGCGGGTAATAATATCTGACTATCCTGATGTGCTGCGGCCACCGGTAATAAAATAAAGATGCTCAGATTATTCATGCTTTCTGACAATGCCAGAGCCTCTCCTTTACGTATTCCGGCATGCTCAGCAATGATGGCTGTACTGACGGGAGCGGCAATTCCCAGAGCGCATCCCTGCAATAACATCCACAACATCATCCCGGGAAGCCCGCCTGTTCCGCTGATAAATCCGGCAATCATCACACTCATCACTATCAGGCTGATGAGCAGCAGCCGGGTATCTGTACCGCTTAAACGCCGGAGCAGCGGCATCAGAAGATTCCCGGTCAGTAATCCGCCACCGAATATTGCACTGATAAGCCCTATCGTTTCTGTATTCAGCCCGAACCGGTCACGCAGCAATTCACCACTGAGAACAAACATAACCACTGCAGTACCGTTCCACAGACCTTTTGCCGTGATCAGCCCCGATAATGCCCGTGAATAACATTTACCGGGCCGGATTGACGGTTGAGAGGAAGTCCGGCTGACACCGCGAAACACAAAACAACAGGCTATCCACATGACCAGACTTCCGGCGGCAGTCAGCAGAAAAGGTGCATACCAGCCGCAGCGGACTGTCAGCCATCCGGCAATCACCGGGCCGGAGATAATACCGGCGGTCATACCCGTCATCACCAGTCCCATCGCGGAAGCCTGTCTGTCATGCGGAAATTGTTCTGCAATCAGTGCAAAAACAGATGGGATCAGCGCAGCAGAGGCCAGACCGCCCAGAATACGCAAGCCCACAGCCACACTGAAACACGGTGCCAGTGCCAGTGCGATACCATCTGCCACAAACAGCAATAATGCAGCACGTAACATCCGGTAACGGCCGATACGGTCTGATAATCGTCCCAGCACCGGTGCAGCCACTGCATACGATAAGGTATACACTGCAATAAGCCATGAGGCTTGTGCGGGTGTGACATCAAATGCAGCCGCCAGCGGCGTGAGCATCGGTGAAACCATAAATTCAGTAACGCCGGTAAAAAATACCGTGAATGCCAGTACCGGCAATGTGTAAGGTGAAATCATAAAAATCCTGTATAACAAAATGAAAATAAACGGGTTACGGATTGAATTCACTCATCAGGGGAAAATAAAACAGGCGAAATGACTGGCAGACTGAGGGCGCACTGCAGACAAACAGCAGCATATTCAGAGGATAAATAAGAGGGATGTAAAACAGAGCGGAAAATACAGAAGGTAAAAATACGAAACCAGCAGAGGATACCGGCGGGTATGGTATCAGGAATACCGGCTGCCGGAAACCCGGCAGCATCAGTGGCAACTATAATCAGTTCTGTTTTTGCTGCCAGAAATCATACAGTGATGGCTCACCTTCCGGTTTTTGCTGTGTAAAAGAGAAGCCCGTTTGTTCATGCGGATCGGCCCGTAAAGCCAGTGCAATGGATGCTGTTGATAAACCGTAAGGTTCCGCATCCGCATTGGAATAAGCATAGACAGCACGGGTCACACCCGCCATCCGCATTGCGGCAAGACACATCGGGCATGGCTGTCCGCTGGCATACACCACACAATCTTCCAGCCGGGTCTGCCGGAGGTTGTTACCGGCATGGCGCAGAGCCAGCAATTCCGCATGAGCGGTCGGGTCATGCAGCTCAAGCATCTGATTAACCCCTTCACCGACAATTTCCCCGTTTCTGACCACAACGGCACCAAACGGGCGACCGCCCTTTTCGGCATTCCGGCGGGCCAGTGCTATCGCCTGAGCCAGAAATTCACTATCTGTCATCAGTTATTCCTTATGATTGATTAACGGGGATTCCCATATGGCTTTCCCCTGCCATTGTGTTTCCAGTGTATTGAGAAACTCGCGGACTTTCGGCGCCAGAAATTGTTTTGACGGATATACCGCACTCACGGGTTCTCCGGGCGGTGTAAATGCAGTCAGTACCGGCTGCAATGCCCCTTTCGCTATCTCAGGCCCGGCCAGAAAAGCACCCAACTGGCAAATTCCGCCATCAGCCAGTGCAGCATCAAGAACCGCGCCGGTATCTCCCAGACTGAACCGGCCGCTGACCGGATGCAACTGAACGTTTTTATCCCGCATAAACTGCCAGGGAACATTTCGTCCCCGGTGGCGGAAGATAAGACACTCATGTGCTGCTAACTGTTCCGGTGTTTCAGGTATACCGTGCCGTTCCAGATAACCCGGTGACGCACAGGTCACCAGGCGATGCGGCGCCAGAACTTTACGCACCAGGCGGCTATCATCATTACCGCCGATACGCACGGCCACATCAATACCTTCCTGAATCAGATCACAGTAATCATCAGAAAAACTGACATCAATATCAACATCGGGCCATTGTGCGGCATACTGTTGTATCACCGGCATCACATAATTGCGGCCAAAAACCACAGGAACAGCGACCCGCAATGTGCCGGAAGGTTTTTGTCTGCCTTCATATAATGCATTTTCCGCATCATCCACCTCGGATAATATCCGTTTGGCATGCAGATAAAAACATTCGCCCTCTTCTGTGAGACGCAACCGCCGTGTGGTCCGGTGAAGCAGGCGGGTACTGACACGGTTTTCCAGGCGCTGAAGGCATTTTCCGGCAGCGGAACGTGAAATCTGTAGTTTTTCAGCTGCTGATGTGAAATTACCGGTTTCACTGACCCGTACAAAAACCAGCACATCGAATAAGTTATCCAGCAGTAAACCATTTTTATCTGCCACGATTTGTCCCCGGTGTTTGGCCAAAGATGATATTTATCTGTCATACTGGCGCAGATAGACTCTCTTCTCAAGTAAAGTTATTACCATGAGGAATGTATGTCAGACAGTCATTGTTTATCACCTTCATTGCCGCCTGCCCGCCGGGGATGGTTTTCTGTTGTTGCGCTGACCCTCGCAACGTTTGCCGTGGTCACCACAGAGATGCTGCCGGTCGGGTTACTGACACCGGTTGCGGCAGAGTTCCGGGTGCCGCAGGCGTATGTCAGCCTGATGCTAACCATACCGGCCCTGGTCGCTGCGCTTTGTTCCCCCCTGATTATTCTGTTCACCGGCCGCCTGAACCGTCGTTATCTGCTGATGATACTGATGCTGTTATTAATGGTGGCCAATATCTGTGCGGCAACAGCCACCCACTTCTCTGTTCTGGTCGCGGCCAGGATTATTGTCGGGCTGAGCATCGGCGGGATCTGGGCAATCGCCGGCGGAATAGCTGTCAGGCTGGTCGATTCCCAGCATGTGGCGCTTGCCACCTCTCTGATATTTGCCGGTGTTGCCGCTGCATCCGTACTGGGAATTCCCGCCGGGGTGATCCTCGGTGAATGGGTCGGCTGGCGTGGTGTGTTTGGTATCATGAGCCTGTTTTCCCTGGCCGTGTTGCTGCTGATGCTGAATCTTCCCTCTCTGCCGCCGGTTCAGGCACCAGCTGTCCGCGATTTTCTGACCCAGCTCCGCCGCCCGGTTATCCGGACAGGCTTGCTGATCACATTACTGCTGGTGACTGCCCACTTTATGGCATTTACCTTTGTCCGCCCGATTCTGCAACGGGATCCTCAGTTGCAGGCACATGAACTCAGCGGGTTACTGGCGCTGTACGGCATTGCAGGTATTGCCGGTAATTTCGTGCTGGGGTTATTGTCCGGTCGTCATCTGTTCCGTGCCGTATTCTGCATTACCGGCGGTATTGCCCTGAGCCTGGCAGGGTTACTCCTGCTGCCTGCCGTTCCTGCATCACACATCATTATTCTCACGCTCTGGGGAATGGCATACGGCGGCGTATCTGTGACGCTGATGAACTGGATGATCCGCTACAGCGCACAAGCGATTGAAATAACCGGGTCACTTTATATCGCCTTTTTCAACACCGGTATTGCTGCCGGGTCTGCTGCCGGTGGCATGATGGTGTCTGCGTTCTCCTTACAGGAAAATGTCATTGCAGCACTCATCTGTGCTGCAATAGTGCTGATATTGATTTGCGGTTTTGTTATCCGCTTATACCGGCCGGGACGTCACCGGCAGGCCAATCTCGATCAGGTTTAAATCCGGGTCACGGAAATAGACTGATATTATCGGGCCGGTTGCCCCCGTGCGTTCCACCGGCCCTTCTTCCACAACAATTTTTTCTTTTGCCAGATGCGCCAGCGTCTGTTCAACCGGGGTCCCGGTGAGAAAACAGAGATCTGCTGAACCGGGTACCGGTTTATCCGCATTCGGCAGAAATTCATTTCCTGCCTGATGCAAGTTAATTTTCTGGCGGCCAAACACTAAAGCCCTGCGATCCCCGCGAAACGTAATGACCGAAAACCCCAGTACGCGACGGTAAAAATCACAGGTTTTTTCAACATCGGCCACCGTCAGAACCAGATGGTCAAGGTGTGAAATTGTAATCATCAGACAACTCCCTGTATCGCTGTTATTCGTACATTACGTGGTATCACATTGGCTGAAAATACACAATTCGGGGTATTTTCTTTTTTTAATACATCCGTAATGATGCACTACAGACAGGAAACTATTTCCGGCTGCCGGGCGCGTGTTATGCGGTAAATCAGATATGCGGCACACAGTGCCATCAGCACATTGAACCCGAGGCTGACACTGTAAACTGCGGCCGGGGTGGATAACAGTACCGTATCTCCGCTGTGCCGGAGTGAAAACTGTAAAATAACCGATACTGCGGTTGCACCGGTTGCCGCACCAATCTGCTGTAATGTGGCCGTCAGTCCGGATGCCATCCCAGCCTGTGCCGGTGTAACCCGGGACAGCACAATGTTCAGCATCGGGGTCATAATCATGCCCTGTGTGAACCCGACCAAAAACAGAAACAGGCTGAGTATCGTATTTGCGGTGCTTTGCGGCAGGAAATTCAGCCCGGCAATTAATACCAGATAACTGGCGGCATACCCTAATGCACCGTAATAAATCACCGGTTCGCCCCGTCCGATAATCATTCGCGGGGTAATAAAGGAGGCAATAACAAAGCCGATACTGGACGGTACAAAAATCAGCCCGGCTTCCAGCGGTGTAGCCCCCATACCGTTTTGCAGTAACAGGGAAAGTATCAGCGGAAATGCGGATGAGGTGGCATAGACACACAGCACAGCGCCGGTGCCGGTAACAAATGGCCGGTTACTCAATACCGCAATATCAAACAGCGGCGTTTGTCCGGTGCGTGATAAATGCTGCTGATAACGGACAAAACAGAACAACAGAACCATACCCGTAAACAGCAATCCGGCACTGAAAAGTGTCAGGCCCCAAACCGGTAACATCAGAAGCGGTAACAGAAATGCGGTAATTCCGGCAGCGGATAACAGTACGCCCGGCCAGTCAGTGGTGAGTCCGTCCGCAACGCGCCCCTCCTGTAAATGGCGGGACAATACCAGAGCCAGAATACCAACAGGGAGATTAACCAGAAAAATCAGCCGCCAGCTCATATCAAACAGATTCAGGGTAATAAGCCAGCCTCCCAGTGCCTGACCGGCAATCGCGGCCAGCCCCAGCGTCATCCCCAGCCAGCCGAATGCTTTTCTTGCCTGTGTTTCATCAAAATTCAGGCGAATACCTGCATACACCTGCGGGAACAGTAATGCGGCAGCCAGTCCCTGGATAAAACGGGCAATCACCAGTAATAAGGCTGTCGGTGCGACAGCACACAACAGTGACGCGAGTGTAAAAAAGGCCATTCCGGCCTGATATAACCGGCGGCGTCCGTAAATATCGCCCAACCGCCCACCGGTGATCAGCAGCAGGCCGAAAGCCAGTTCATACCCGGCAATAATCAGTGTCAGTTCAGTGAAACTAGCCTGTAAGCCGCGTTCGATACTGACTATCGCCACATTGACGACAAACAGATCAAAAATAGTGACAAACCCGGCGAGGACTAATACAAACAGTGCAATACGTTGCTGCTGATTCATGTTTTTCTCATTTTGCCATTTTTAAAAGCAGGAATGAGACTATAATCAGGTCGTTATTCTGTTACAATTTAACCGTTTATACTATTACTAATAGTGACAGGAACTCAGGGCAACATAGCATAAGGCATCTGATAATGAGTGAAAACCCGCGCACGCGGCCGGAACTGGCTGATTTTTTACGCACAAAACGCGAAAGTCTGACCCCGGAATGTGTGGGGCTGCCGCATACTTCGCGCCGCCGTACTCCCGGTCTGCGCCGCGAAGAAGTCGCCGCACTTGCCGGGGTGGGCCTGACCTGGTACACCTGGCTGGAACAAGGGCGTGAAATCGGAGTATCCACCCGCTTTCTGGACAACCTGGCACGGACACTGCGTCTGAATGAAGCAGAACGCCAGCACCTGTATCTGCTGGCTCACCAGCGGGCTCCGGAAGCTTCCGGTGATACAGAGCATCATGTGCCGCCGGTTATCACCCGGATGCTGGATGATTTTCCGGATAATTATCTCTGCTATGTGCTGAATCTGCACTGGGATGTGCTGGCGTATAATGAAAAAGCAGATCGTTACCTGCACTTTTCTGAAGCACAGCCCGGGATGTGTAACTTTCTCTATTTGCTGTTTACCGATCCCCGCTATCAGACCCGCTTTATTGATTGGGAAACCGATGCTCAGCGTCTGCTGGCCAGTTTCCGCCGGGATTATGCCAGAACAAAGCATGACCCCAATATTCAGCGGATGATAACGGCGTTATGTCAGGAATCTGCGGCTTTTGACATCTTGTGGAATAAACACGAAATATATCAGCCCTGTAACGGTATCCGTGAAATTGAATTTAACGGCAGACGGGAAACCTACGAGTATGCGTCCCTGACATTTGATATCGATAAATCCAACCGGTTACTGGTGTATACGCCGGTTACCAGTGAAGATTAAATCACCGATGCCACCGCCAGCAGTAATGCCATAAGGATCATCAGGATACCGCCGCACAGATTAAACCAGCGCAGACTGTTTCCCCGGAAAAATGATGCGGATTTAACAGCATGTGCGGCATAAACCCAGATAATATCGATAACAATGCCCAGGGCTATCGGGATCAGCGACATCAGCAGCAACACAGTGGTAGCGGACATCTCCGGCGGAATTTCACCGGTAAATCCGGGAACAATCGTACCAAACATAATCACGGATTTCGGGTTCGCGGCACCGACAATAATACCGGCAAACAACGACTGACGGCCTTTATTCGCCGGCATATCCATCGCCATACTGATCCGGGATGCCCGGACATACTGCCAGCCAATCAGCAGCAAAACCAGTACCCCGATCAGACGGATAATCATCAGGATCTGCGGAGAAGACATCAGCACCGCACCAATTCCGAAAGAAAGCAATACCGCAATGCTGTACATACCGATGGCATTTCCCGCCACGCCTTTCAGGGCATTTTTCTTCCCGGCAGATAACGCCTGGCCGACCAGAAACAAAATACTCGGCCCCGGAATGGCAATCAGCACGGAGCTGGTGATCACCAGCCCCAAAATACCCTGCAGATTACCGGTCATGGCTCCTGACCGGCAAAATAGTCTGTGGCCCGCAGCAGCTGATCCCGGATCCCCGGTTCAGACATCGCGTGCCCTGCACCTTCAATCAGGTGCAGCACCGATCCCGGCCAGGCTTTATGCAGATGCCACGCAAAGGTTGCCGGACACGGCATATCATAACGGCCGTGAACAATAATTCCCGGAATACCCTGCAGCCGGTGAATATCACGCAGCAACTGACCTTCCTCCAGCCAGCACCGGTGATAAAAATAGTGATTTTCCAGCCGGGCAAAGGCGATGGCGAAATGGTCATCAGTAAATTCGCCAACGTGCTCTGCATCCGG
This sequence comes from Morganella morganii, assembly GCF_019243775.1. Taxonomy (NCBI): domain Bacteria; kingdom Pseudomonadati; phylum Pseudomonadota; class Gammaproteobacteria; order Enterobacterales; family Morganellaceae; genus Morganella; species Morganella morganii. Next base: position 1,844,905 of record NZ_CP069157.1, on the reverse strand, counting down.
TAGCAGTGTGGTGGTTTTCCCTTCCCACAGAGTCCAGGCTTTGGCCGCCGCCAGCTGAACCTGAACATCATCACCGGTCAGCAGTTTATGATAGGCAGCAATCATATTGTGCCGTTCCTGCACCGGAACCGGTGCCAAAAAGGCTTCCCACTCTTCCGGGAACATCTGTGAAACGCCAAATTGGTAATACCAGTTCAGTTCCGCCTCTGTCACGGTATACACACCGCGCAAAATGATTTCACTGACCTGCTGCGGATGCGTTTCACTGTATACCAGTGCGAGGCTCGAACCCCAGGAGCCGCCGAATACCAGCCATTTACTGACACCGATATGCTTTCTCAGCCGCTCAATGTCCTCCACCAGATCCCATGTGGTGTTATGGGAAATTTCCGCATGCGGTGTTGAACGCCCGCAACCGCGCTGGTCAAACAGCAGCACATCATAACGGGCTGGATCAAAATAGCGCCGGTATTCCGGGCTGATTCCGCCGCCGGGTCCGCCGTGCAGGAAAACAGCCGGTTTCGCACCGGGTGTGCCGGTGCGTTCGTAATAGATCCGGTGACCATGACCAACATCGAGAAACCCGGTCTCATAAGGCTCAATGGCCGGATACAACGTACGGAATGTTGTGTCAGAAGAGGTTGTCATAGCAAAATCACCGGTTAGCAGTAAACAGAATTCACCACTCTAATCAATAACCCGCATAAAAGACAAGCAGTCCGTGGATTTACATCACGGACTGCCATACTGGTTTAACCTGCTGATTCATTTATATAGTCGTGCATTGCTCTGCATCTGAAGCAGGCTTCTGCGATTTTGTCCGGCGTAAGGTTATCCGCAGCACCACTAATCCGGCGGCGGCTACCGCTGCCCCTGCATAACTGACACCGGCATAATCACCACCGTTTGCCAGCACCGATGCGCCCAGCGCGGCACCGACTGCATTGCCGAGATTAAAGGCACCGATATTGACTGATGAGGCCAGCGCCTGCGCTTCTGAGGCTACCTGCATCACTTTTACCTGAAGCGGCGGAACGATACCAAAACTGGCCGCTCCCCAGATAACCAGCATAATCCCCGCAGTGACAGTGTCACGGGCCATAAGCGGAAACAGAACCATCGTCAGCGCCAGCAGTGCAAATAATCCGTACAATGTGCGGGAAACCGAACGGTTTGCCCATACACCGCCCAGATAATTCCCCAGTGTGAAGCCCAGTCCGACCAGAACAAGCATGATGCTGATCTGCGTTTCCGGCACAGACGAGATAAAGGTCAGTGCGGGGGCAATATAGGTATAAAACGTAAACATGGCACTGGCACCCAGCACAGTACACAACATTGCCAGTAATACCGCCGGACGGGTCAGTACCTGTAATTCACGGCGCAGATTAAGTTCTTGTCCCTGCATATTACGCGGCAGTGATCGCAACAGCGCCGCCATTGTCAGCAGGCCGAGAAGACTGACCACAAAGAAGGATTCACGCCAGCCCAGCATCTGAGACAGTTTGGTGATCGCCGGAACGCCGCCGATATTGGCAATGGTCAGCCCCATAAACATACCTGCAATCGCCCCGGCTTCTTTGCCTTTGGCTACCACCCGTGTCGCCACCATCGCACCGATGCCGAAAAACGCGCCGTGATTCAGACTGGTGATAAAGCGGGCAAACAGCAGTGTATTGTAATCCGGCGCCAGTGCCGACAGCACATTACCTGCCGTAAAGATGCTCATCAGGAAAATCAGTGCCGCTTTGGGCGAACGCCGGATCAGCAGTAACGTCATCACCGGAGCACCCAGCATCACGCCCAGTGCATACACCACAACCAGCATCCCGGCGGCAGGAATGGAAACAGCCAGTGACCCGGCAATTTCCGGCAGCATACCCATCGGGGAAAATTCCGTTGCCCCGATAGCAAACGCGCCGACAGACAGGGATAACAGAGCAGTATTTGTTCGCATAATGTCCTCAGAATAAAAAACAACGTCACAGTGTTGTCAGGACGGCGATTCTGCCACATTGATTTTTGCGGAAACAGCCGCTAATCTGCAAAAAACAATTGAATAAAACGCAATAATGAAAATCACCCTGGAAGAAATGCGGGCATTTATTGCCGTCGTTGACAGCGGCTCCGTCACAGCCGCTGCCGCACAAAACGGGCTGACCGTATCCGCCATCAGCCGCGCCCTGCTGCGTCTTGAAGAAAAGATGAACAGTACGCTGCTGTACCGCACCACGCGGCGGCTTAAACTGAGTGAAGAAGGCGCATTGTTCTTACAAAAAGCCCGTGATGTGGTGCAACTGGCACAGGAAGCGGAAGATGTGCTGATGAACCACAAAGAGATCCCCTCCGGCACACTGCGTATTGATGCCTCAACGCCAGTTCAGCTCCATGTGATAGCACCGCTGGTGACACAATTCCATGAACGTTATCCGCAAATCCGCCTTGAACTGACTAACTATGAAGGCATCACCAATTTACTGGAAAAACAAACCGATATCGCATTCCGCTTCGGTCCGCTGGCAGATTCTTCCCTGCATGCCACGCTGATGGGCTACACCCGCCAGCGGATTCTGGCCAGTCCGCGTTATCTTCAGCAGCATGGCGAACCGAAAACGCCGGAAGATTTGGCACAGCATACTCTGCTGGGATTTATCGCGCCGGAAAGCCTGAATACCTGGCCGCTGTATGACGGCAACAAAAAGGGACTGAAAATTACCCCGTCACTGGCTGCGAGCAGCGGGGAAATTATCTGCAATCTGGCACGTTCCGGCGCGGGAATTGCCTGTATTTCCGATTTTGTGACACACGAAATGCGCGAAAACGGGGAATTTCGTCAGGTTCTGACATCATACACTTATGAAAACAAACTACCGATTAATGCGGTGTATTACCGCAGTCAGGCACTTTCTCCCCGGCTGCGCTGTTTTATCGACTTTGTTCTGCAACACAGCCAGTGTTTTAAACGTACCGGTTAATCTGAATACTACCTTAAGCCGCTGACGGCGCATCTCAGTATCTTCTCGACAATATTTTTCAGCGCAATTAGTCTTAAAATAAACCTGCCCTGTAAAAATAAGAGAGAAACAATAATGCAAACGGCACTGAATGCGCTGACAGAAGGCTTTTCGCCGGATGAGCCCGGTGTTATCGTCATGGTACATACCGATAACGGCGCAACATGGTACAGCTGCCGGGGCATGGCGGATGTGGCAACCCACACGCCGGTAACACCGGACACTATTTTCAACTTAGCCTCCGTTTCCAAACAATTCACCGCATTTTCGCTGCTGTTACTGGTGCAGGAAGGTAAAGTTTCGCTCAGTGATTCTGTTTTATCTGTTTTACCGGAGCTGGGCGAATATGCACGTCCGGTGACATTACGCTACCTGCTGCACCACACCGGCGGCCTGAAGGATTATATGGATCTGGCTTTTGCCCGCAAAACCGGCTTTTATGATCCGCTGACACCACAGGAAACCCTGGCGGATCTGGTCAGTCAGACAGAAGCGGATTTTCCGCCCGGTACCCGTCATGATTACAGTAATACCGGCTATTTTTTGCTGTCTCCGGTTATTGAGCGGGTCAGCGGGCAGTCATTTGCTGATTTTGCCCGTGAACGGATTTTTGCACCGCTGGAAATGAACCATACTTTTATTGTTGAGCAATATCCGGCACCGCAGACCATTGCCACCGGCTACGGCAAAGCTGCCGGTCAGTGGCGGATTTCTGAAAGCCCGTGGACACACACCGGCGACGGCGCGGTACATTCCAGTGCCGCTGACCTGATGAAATGGGGCGAAAACTACCGCACTGCCCGTATTGGTGGTACTGCTCTGATACAACAGATGGCAGAAACCCTTTCCCCGCTGACAGAAAACGGCACACCCGTTACGGATTATGAGCCTTATGCTGCGGGGTTACATACCCTTCATCATTTCGGTGAGCTGAGTCTGGAACATGCCGGAGGCTGGATGGGTACCAGTACTTACTTTATCCGGCTGACAAAATCAGACACCACTATCGTCGCGTTATCCAACAGCGAAGAATGCGATACCGAAACGCTGGCCCGAGCCGCTGCTGCCGCCTTTCTCCGCCCTGCATTCCCTGCGATGATCACTGTTCGCGGGGACGAAGAATAACAACATGATAGCGCGTTATTTCCGCCGGACACTTGCCGGGCTTGCTCTGCTGTTACTGATTGCCGGACTGGTACTGTTTTTTACCAGCCATCTTGATGATTTTGATTTTGACAATGCAGTGGCAAAAGAACTGACCTTCACCTCACAGGGAAACAGGCTTTCCGGTACCCTGCTGCTGCCCGGCAACGGACATCCGGCAGCGGTTGCCGTGATAATCCACGGTGATGGCCCGCAGGACAGATATTCAGACAACGGATATAACCCGCTGTTTAATACCCTGCTGGAAGCCGGTATTGCAGTATTTTCCTGGGATAAAGCCGGTATCGGTAACAGTCAGGGAAACTGGCTGCATCAATCAATGGATGATCGCGCAGAGGAAGCCGTGGCCGCACTGACATTGCTGCAATCCCTTTATCAGAATACCCCGGTGCAGATTGGCTTTCTTGGTTTCTCCCAGGCAGGATGGGTGATCCCGGCAGCGGCGGCACAATCGCAGCCTGATTTTTCCGTGATTATCGGCGGTGCGGTGAACTGGCGGGATCAGGGACAATTTTATCAGGGGCTGCGCTACGCACAGCAGGGAAAATCGCCGGGAGACATTAAACAATTGCTGGCAGCAGAACAGGCAGAGAATGACCGGATATTTGGCCGCAATGGCTCAAAAGACCCGGCACAACGTAGTGATATGACACCCGACCGCTTTGAATTTGTGGTCAAAAATTATCTCAGTGATGCCACCCCGGCAATCCCTCAGATGAACGGGCGTGTGCTGGCGGTATGGGGCGCGGAAGATCTGAATGTCGATGCCCGGCAGAATTCCTGCCGTTATCAGTCACTTTTGAAAGATAATCCAAAGACAAAAGTCATTGTCTTTCCGCAGGCCGGGCACGGTTTATTACAGGCACCCGCCTATAATTATCAGCTCAGCAGCGACTGGCCGGTACTGCGCCAGTGGCAGTTTCTGTATGCCGGACGGGAAGCCTATCATCCGGGAGCATTGTCTCTTATCACTGACTGGATAAAAAACAAAATCCCGGATTTGACAGCCTATTACCCGGTTTGTCAGTCCTGAATCATCTGCTGATAACGGGCATAGCCCCGTTTCGCCGCTTCGTGATATTGCCGGTTCAGCGGCGCGGTCATACTTTGTGATATGGCGGTCATTTCCGGCCCTGCAAGTTGCGGGGAGCCGGTGCGGAACGGCGGGCGCGGGTCATATTCAATCGCCAGTTCAACCAGCGCAGCCAGTTCCTCACCCCGCAGGGCTTTCAGCACCAGTAATGAGGCATCAAACGAACCGGTAGCCGGGCCGGAGGTGTAGATAGTATCGTCTATCACCACATCACTGCCGCCGACGGCAACAGCCCCGACATCCGGCAGCATCGGCACCACATTACTGTTACTGGTTGCCCTTCTGCCTTTCAGTAATCCGGCTGTACCCAGTATCAGCGAACCGTAACAGGTGCCAATCACATATTTTGCTTTTTGCCCTGCCCGCGCGAAAAAGCGGATCACCTCCGGATCTTCAATCACCTCAGGCGGCACCATACCGGTCACCAGTACATCCAGATCATCCGGACACTCATCGAAGGTCATTGTCGGCATCGTCGGCCAGCCGATATAGCCCTCCACCAGCTCCCGGCGTTTCCAGATAAAATAGATTTCCGCCCCTGCAATCGTAAAAACAGACTGCGCACCGTTGATATCCATCGGCATATAACCCGGACAGACAAAAATGCCGACTTTCAGTAATGCGGGCTGTGATGCGCGTCCGGCAGCGATCAGCGCCTGAATGGAAGGCGTGCTCAGCCCGTAAATAGTTTCAACTGCATAATCATGATCAGACATCAAAATACTCCGTGACAATATTTATTTACTAACCGGTAAAATAATGCATGAGGTACAATGATGTAAATTGTTTTTATACTGATCGGTAATCAAATGGCACAAAAAGGCAGACCCCGGAATTACGACAGTGCCGCCGCACTGGATAAAATCATGGCGCAGTTCTGGCGCAAAGGGTATACCGCAACGTCTCTCGATGAACTGGCCGCAGAAACGGACATGAGGAAACCCAGCCTGTACGCTGCTTTCGGTAATAAAGAACGGCTTTATCAGCTGGCAATGGACAGGTTCGGTGAAATCGCTCAGGCGCATTACTCCGCCGCACTGGCACCGCAGACGCCCGGTGAGCCGCTGGCCGCCCGCCTGACCCGCTGGTTACAGGCAACCGTCACCCTTTATACCGGAGAGCACGGCCCTGCAGGATGCATGGTGTTATCGACAGCCGCCGCCGAAGTGTACGACCCTGCCATCCGCAAGCGTCTGCAGGAAGTGATTGCGGCGCAGGAGATGATGGTGCTGGATTGTCTGAATGAAGAGAAAACTGCGCTGCACGATCCGGATTGCGCCCCGCTGCTGGCGAAAACACTGACTGCGTTCCTGCACAGTATTTCCCTGCGCGCCCGGGCCGGTGAAAGTGCCGGGCAACTGGCAGAGATGGTTCGTGCCGGTCAGATGGTATTGCAGTCTGCACTGACATCACCGGCGGCATAATATCCGCCGGTGAGTATTTTTCAGCGCAGTGAAACCTGACCCCGGATACAGTCTGTCACAACACCGCCGACCCAGATCCCGTCGGCATCCTGCCGGACACTCAGCCAGCCGTCACGTTTCACACTTTCACCCTGCCGCGCCAGATAGTGCGGCGGCAATGTGCCGTTGCTGATAAGCCATTGTGCCAGTGCTGCATTCAGGCTGCCGGTTACCGGGTCTTCCGCCCCCCTGCGGTTAATAAATGCCCTTACCGCAAGTGCGGCATCACTGCCCGCAGGATACCGTGCACACACGCCGATTTTATACAGCGCGTTATTCCCTGACTGGCTAAGCACCGCATAATCCGGGGTGATTGCCAGCAGGCGGGCAACGGAATCCACCTCAACCCCTGCCCATGCCGGGCCGTTATCAATATATTTTGCCTGCAAAATGGCACTGCGGGGGATACCGTATGCCGATGCAACCGTATTGCACTCGTCTTCTGTCAGATCCCGCTCGTTAATCATCGGTGGTGCGGCAAAGGCAGTTCCCTGTTCAGACTGACGCAGCGTAATAAGCCCGGCGGCACATTCCTGAATGATATCCCGCGTTTCACTGAAACCGGTATGCTGCTTCCAGACATGGCAACTGCCCAGGGTCGGGTGTCCGGCAAACGGCAATTCACCATCCGGGGTGAAAATGCGGACACGGTAATCAGCCTGCGGATCCTGCGGTTTCAGCAAAAAGGTGGTTTCGCTGAGGTTTGTCCAGCGGGCAAAACGGTGCATTTCCTCATCCGTCATATCATCTGCATCAACCACCACCGCCAGCGCATTGCCGAGCAGCGGTACATCAGAAAAAACATCGACCTGGTAAAACTGATAAATGCGGGTATTCAACGTTATTATCCTTTTTATGTGTTAACAGAGCAGAGCTGATGATTTTTATCACAGAAAACGATTATGATGAAATCATTAACCATCACTGTGATAAATCGCTCATGCAGAAAACGGATTCTTTTTCCGGGATTACCGCCTTTGTCGCCGCTGCACAGCACGGCAGTTTTACTGCGGCAGCAGATAAACTGGGGATCACCAAATCAGCGGCCGGCAGACGGTGTGTGCCGCCTGTTGCCGGACTTTCAGCCGTATTGTGATAAAGGCTGCCGCCGCAAAGGCAATTCCCTCCCAGATAATGGTTTCAACGCCAAAACTGCGGATCATCCGCCCGCCGGCCATTGCGCCCAGGGTGATCCCGAGATTGGAAAATCCGATATACAGACTGTTGGCAAATTCCGGCGTGTTCCCGGCTTCACGCAGCAGCCGGGTCTGGCTGACAATCAGCCCGGACGTATGCAGTATTCCCCAGAGCACCACCACCGGCACCATCAGCCGCAGCGAAGGACCGCAGAGCCAGACCGCCAGGTAAATCAGGATAAACAGCAGCGGATACAGTGACGTGGTTTTAATGACATTGCGCTGTAAATACCGGCTGAAAATAAAGTTGCCGAAATAACCACTGATGCCGAACACCACCAATAATGCGCTGGTCGTATTGTTGGAAAAACCGGTGATAGTGACGAGATAACCGGCGATATAACTGAACCCTGCAAACATCGCCGAAAAAATCAGTGTCACTGCCGCAATACTCAGCCATACATCACGACGTTGCAGAATCGCCAGCTGTTCACGCACTTTCAGCGCCTGTGTCACCGGTAATGACGGCACAAACAGCGCGATCCCCGTAAAAGCAACCACACTGGTCAGCGCACCGAACCAGAACGCAGCATTGAGTGTAAACATTTCCGCAATAAAGGCACTGAGCGGCATTCCCAGCACCATGCCGACAGCCACCCCGGAAAAAACAATGGCAATCGCATGGGCAGATCGTGCAGGCGGCACCACATTGGCGGCCACCACCAGGGCAATAGCAAAAAATACCGCGTGCGTCAGTGCCGGTAAAATACGGAAAAACAGAATCACATCATACTGATGCGTAATGGCATACGCGATATTGGAAATAATAAAAATCGCCATAATCACCAGCAAAACTGTTTTGCGGTTATAGCGCCCCAGCATCAGCGTGATGGCAGGCCCGGTAATGGCGACCACCACAGCATAGATACTGACCAGAAACCCGACCTGCGGTGCCGTGATCTGCAACTGTTCCGTCAGTTGCGGCAGGCAGCAAACCAATCACCGCCACTTCTGTGGTAATGACGCCGAAGACCACCAGTGACAGCGAGAGTAAAATCAGCATAACGTTATTTTTCATAGAGATACCCGCAGGAAGCACGATAAATGCTCCTGATATAAATAATGTGAATTGATAGTGCGGATATATCCGGTGCTTATCCTGGCAAATCTGCGATCAGCACGGAAGATCAGTCACGGAAACTGTCAGTAGCAAAAAAGTTGACACTCTCCGGAAAGCACAGTGTCATAATGGCTGCAAAGCACACATTCACCAGAGTGATAAAGGAACAGCAATGACGGCAAAAATGATCGATAAACTGGCACTGATCACGCTGAAAGACGGCAAGGTAGCCATGGTCCGCTCTCATAACAAAACCCTGTTCTACGCGCCGGGCGGCAAACGCGAAGCCGGTGAAACTGACGAACAGGCTCTGTGCCGCGAAATTGACGAAGAACTGACGGTGACACTGAAACCGGACACCATCACGTTTTACGGGGAATTCACCGGTCAGGCGGACGGTAAACAGGATGGCACACAGGTGCGTATCCGCTGTTATCAGGCGGAATTTACCGGCGTACTGCAACCGGCCGCGGAAATTGCTGAACTGGACTGGCTGGACAGCCGTGATCTGCCCCGCTGTTCTCTGGTCGCGGCACTGATTGTGAAAGACCTGGCAGCACGGAAACTGATCGGCTGATATCGCGCAGCTGCGCAATTTTGTACAAGACAGAATGTAACGCAGCGCGATAATAACTGGTTACCGTAAAGACAGAGCAGGACACACCATGCAGAGTGACGGGCATTGCCGTGAACAGGCTGATTATTTTCATCTGGACGATTTTTATGGTCTGGGGATGATCTCTGCCCGTTACTATCAGCAGAAATTCAGCCGCCATACGCACGAAGGCTTTTGTATTGGTGTGATTGACGAAGGTGTTCAGCAGTTTTTCCGCACCGGCAGTAATCATTATGCCCCGACCGGCGATATCATTCTGGTGAATTCCGATGAAATCCACACTGGTTCATCGGCACTGGAAACCGGCTGGGCCTACCGTGCGATTTATCCGACACCGGAAATGCTGGATGCGCTGATGCAGGATCTCAAATCGGCCGATCGGGGCTTTGTCCCCTGGTTTTCTCACGCGGTGGTCCATGATCCCGGCCTTGCCGCACAGTTACGCCTGCTGTTTGATGTATTGCTGAAGCCGGATAACCGGCTGCTGAAAGGCTCCCTGTTGCTCTCAACCCTGGCCTGGCTTATCACCCGCCACAATAAAAAAGGCTTTCGCCCGGCGGAGATCACCCCGGCCGGTCAGCGCCTGCAGCATATTGCAGAGATGATGAACAGCCATCCGGAAACCGATTATTCCCTGGATGAACTGGCCGCAATGGCGAATCTCAGCCCGTGGTATTTTCTGCGCCAGTTCCGTCTGCGTTACGGCATGCCGCCCCACGCGTGGCTGATTCAGGCACGCCTGCGCAAAGCGCGTCAGCTGTTGCAAAATGGCGACCGCCCGGCGGATGTTTCTTTACAGTGCGGATTTACCGACCAAAGCCACTTTACCCGCCATTTTAAACGGGCAATGGGAGTCTCACCGGGCAAATTTATGCAGCGCCGCTGATCCCGCTGAACAATTTTGTACAATCTTTCTGTTGTTGTGTCATGGCAGAGTATCCGGACTGTTTTACGCTGTACGGATGATAACAATGACAACAACCACAGATTTACCCGCCTCTCCGCTGAAAGATTTCCTCACCGGCGCACTGCATATGACCCCGCTCAACCTGGCCGTGGTGCCGTGGGCGATCCTTGCCGGATCGATGGCGGTAGACAGCGGCCTGACCTTTGCACAAAGTGTCGCGATGTCCGCAATGGTCTTTGCCGGTGCTGCCCAACTGGTAACACTCGGCCTGCTGAACAGCGGTGCCGGGGTGATCACCATTATCGTGTCCGTCTTTTTTATCACCTCACAACACCTGCTGTACGGGCTGACACTGCGCCCGCATGTGCGCCCTTTTTCCCCGCTGCAGCGGGCCGGTATCGGTTTTCTGCTGACGGATGAACTGTTTGCGGTCAGTGTCGCCGGGCGGCAGCGCCTGAGTTTTGCGTATCTGTTCGGCGCAGGACTGAGTTTTTATCTGGTCTGGGTGCTGGTCAGTATTCTCGGCATTGTGCTGGCACACAGCATCAGCGACCTGAGCCAGCTCCGGCTCGATTTTTCAGTGGTGGCGACATTGCTGGCGATTGTGGTGCCGCTGATCAAATCAAAAAGTGCACTCGCCGGGGCCCTGTTCTCCTTTGTGGTCACGATTATTCTGACCCGCGCCGGTGTACAGGGCAGCGCGGTGATTGCCGGCGTAAGCGCCATGCTGCTGGCCGTTCTGCTGGGGCGTAAATGGGGGGATGTAAAATGAGCTGGGGATTAATATTCGCACTGACACTGATGCTGTTTTCGCTGCGCTTTATTTTTCTGATTCCGGGATTACCGTTGCGGCTGCCGGTTTTTATTCAGCAGGCCCTGACCTATTCCGCGCCCTGTCTGCTGGTGGCTATTTGCGCACCGATTATATTACTGGAGGAACAGCAGTTCCGTGATATCAGTGATAATCCGTATTTATGGGGTACACTGTTCTGTATTATCGCCGCACGGCTGATTAAAAATACCCTGCTGACCGTGGTTCTGACGCTGGTATTTTTCTATACCCTGATTTATCTGTTCTGATTATTTAACTGTCCGCACCGGAAACCCGGTGCGGAACTCAGAGAACGTTACGGTTTTTCATGAATTTCTTTTGCCAGCACCGGCAAAATATCAATCGAACGCGGTCCCGGCACTAATTCAGACAGATTCACTTTAATATAATTTTTATTTTTCACGGCTTTTACACCCTGCATTTCCGGCATGGCTTCAATAAATGCCACTTTCTGGTCATAATCATCATCATTACGGAAGCCTTTATAGACAGGAATAATGATCACTTCCGGATCAGACATAATCACATCTTCCCAGTTACCGACCGCCCAGGTTTTTCCGGTATTTTTGCCGGCAAAAATATTCTTAACAGAAATCAGTTTCAGCATCTCTGAGGTATAACCATCAAAGAAGGTATAGGGTTTACCGTCCTGAGAATCAAAAATAAAGGCGGTTTTTTCCGGATACGCCTGAATCTGGCTGATAACGGTATTCAGTTTTTCTTTTTCTGCTGCCACGTATTTTTCAGCTGTCTCCTGCACACCGAAGATCTCACCAAATTTCAGCATGTCGTTAAAATAGGTATTCACATCTGCTTTCGGTGATGTCATGGATTCCGGCACATAAACGGCAACCCCTTCCGGCACAATTTTATTGGCTTCCAGTGCCAGTTTTGAGAATGAGTTTGCCCAGCCGGTGGCGAAATCGGGTTTGACAGACATAAAGACTTCGTAAGACGGCCATTTTTCTGCCAATACGGGAATTTTGTCATATGCTGCTTTTACCGGCGGATAAATCGGCTCTTCCAGAAAAGCGGTACCGACCATACGGTCCCCCAAATCCAGTGCCAGCAGCATTTCGGTGGTGATCTGGCTGAGAGAAACAATACGCTGCGGGGATGTTTCCGGTTTAAAGTGATATTCGTTGCCATCCAGTTTTGCACTGAATTCAACAGGAACATAAGCCTGTGCTTTTTTATTTTCCGCAGTGGCTGTCACGGAAAACAATGCAGAGATAACCAGGGTACCTAATAATAATTTTTTCATAATTTCCTCATCCGGATTATAAAAATATAGCAACACGGTCTTCTACCGGTAATACCGTAAATTCCACACCAAATACATCAAACAGGCACTCCCGGGTTAATACTTCCGCCGGTGTGCCCTGCGCATAAATTTGCCCGTCATTCATCAGGATCAGATGCTGACAGTATTTTGCGGATAAATTAATATCGTGAATGGTCATAATTACGGTGGATTCTGATGCGGCCAGCGCTTTCATTACTTCCACTTTATAGCGGATATCCAGGTGGTTGGTCGGCTCATCCAGGATCATAATATCGGTTTCCTGGGAAAAACATTTCGCCAGCATCACCCGCTGTTTCTCACCACCGGACAGTGCGTGATACTCTTTATTTTTCATTTTCTGCAGACCAAACAATGCCATGTAGTTGTCTGCAATCACAAAATCCCGGTCGCTGTAATCCACGTAATGTTTTTTATACGGCATCCGCCCCATCACCACGATTTCCTCAATGGTCAGTTTGCCTTCCACCTGGTCATTAAACTGCGTCAGTACCGAGATATTACGGGCGAGTGATTTGACAGAAAACTGAGCCACATCCGTGTTATCAAAGAAAACGGTGCCCCGGGTTTTGATATCCCGGTAAATATGCCGTAATAAGGTCGTTTTACCGGAGCCGTTAGGCCCGACAATACCGATCACTCTTTTGCCGGAAAATGACAGATTAATATCTTTCAGTATCCCGTTATAATTCAGGTCATTAATATCAACAGTACTCACGTTACCGGCTCCTGTTCGCTTTAATAATGATATAAACAAACAGCGGTGCGCCTATCAGTGAGGTCAGAATACCGACCGGAATCTCCTCCGGTTTAAACCAGCTGCGGGAAATCGTATCAATAATCACCAGAAATGCACCACCGACCAGACAGGAATAGAGCGATAACTTAAAGTGTTTCACAGAAATCGTATTACGGACAATATGCGGAATAATAAGTCCGATAAACGCAATCACACCGACATTGGCCACAATAATAGAAACCACAAAAGATGATAAAATAATCACCGCCAGCTTGATGGCACCGACATTTACACCTAATTGTGCTGATGCATCCGCACCTAACAATAACGTATCAAGCACATTGCTGAATAACAGACAAAAAATTAATACTGCAATTAATGCCACCAGCGGCAGTGGGATATAAGACCATTTAATACCGGAGAAACTGCCCAGCATCCAGAACATTGCACTTTTAACCTGACTTTCATTCTTGGACAGATAAATAATGGCAGTAGTGATAGCAGAAAACAGACTGGAAATACCGATACCAATCAGCACCAGATTGGTCATATTGCTCTTTTTGAAATTAAACAGGACAATAATAGCAGTGGAAATCAGCCCGCCGGCAAATGCACCGATATAGACATTATACGGTGACATAAAAGCAAATAACCCGAGCACAATGGCAGATACCGCCCCCGCGCTGGCACCGGAGGAAACCCCGAGAATATACGGGTCGGCCAGTTCATTGCGGGTTATGGTCTGCATCAGGATCCCCACCAGCGACAGGGATGCACCGGTAATTGCCACCAGGATAATCCGGGGCAGACGGATATTATAAATGATGGTTTCATACGGCAGGAGATCATCACCGCTGATGCCCCCGCTAATAATTTTGATTACCGTATCCAGCTTCTGATGAAATTCCATATTGACGCTGCCGTAAAACAGTGAAAAAAACATGGCAGCAAGCAACACAGACAGGCAGATAAAAAATTGTGAAAAATTCCGGCCATTCAGTTTCTTTTTACGCCGCACGGGTGTTTCTCTTACTGCTTCACTCATCACTGTTAACCTGTATTTCATCAGATCAGAGGCTGTTAACAGATTTACGGAAATATCACATTATGATAACGAAATACCGCCATAATTTGCCTGTCAGTCTCTGTTTCCACTATTTTTCTGATTATAGCGGAGAATACATCAAGGTTATGTACTCCCCCAGAGTATATTCCGGGAAATAATCCGTGAATATCCATATTTAATGATCTGTATCTGATTAGCACAGAATAATACGCCGGAAGATTTCCCGGCGTTTTATTTATCTGAACAGCACTATTTTACCGCATCAAAATTATTCTGCCGGAAAATCGTGCTGTAAATACCAATCACTGAAGTGGTTCTCTGAAATTTTAAAAAACCGGCTCTTTTCTCATCCCGTTCAGCATATTACAGTACAGGAAAGCAAAACAGCGCGGAGAGAAAATAAATGAGTCAGATAAATGCATTCGGACAAACTGTCGGTGATATCGTTCCGGACTGGACCGCCCGCCCTTACCCTGCCCGCATCAGTGCGGAAGGCCGTCACTGCCGGATCGATCCGCTGAGCCCGTCCCATGCGGATGACCTGTACCGGGCATTTTCACTCGCCCCTGACGGGCGTTACTGGACCTGGCTGCCGGATGAACCACCGGTCGATCTGAATGAATACCGCGCCCGTACCGAAAAAAATGCACAATCGTCGGATCCGCTGTTTTTCACGATTACGGATAAGCACACCGGCAAAGCCGTTGGCCTGTTTTCCCTGATGCGGACTGATGAGAAAAACGGCGTCACGGAAGTCGGTCATGTGCATTTTTCCCCGCTGCTCAGCGGCACGGTGATGTCAACAGAAGCCCACTGGCTGCTGATGAAATATGTATTTGATACCCTCGGTTACCGCCGTTATGAATGGAAATGTGACAGCCTCAATGCACCGTCCCGCAATGCGGCACTGCGCCTGGGTTTTCAGTATGAAGGCTGTTTCCGTCAGGCGCGGGTTGTCAAAGGCCGCACCCGTGACACCGAATGGTTTTCCATTACTGACCGTGAATGGCCGCTGGTTAACCACGCCCTGGAACAGTGGCTGTCAGCGGATAATTTCACACCGGACGGTAAACAGATCCGCTCCCTGGCATCCCTGCGTGATGCAGCATGAAAATGATTGATATCGGCCGTGTCGCAGAGCTGACCGGCCTGACAACCGCCACCATCCGCTATTATGAAAGCAAAGGCCTGATCACGCCTGCCGGGCGCAGGGGCCTGACTCGTATTTATGATGAAGAGGTGCTGACCCGGCTGTCCCTGATCATTCTCGCCAAACAAGGACATTTTTCGCTGGATGAAATCACGGTCATGCTCAGCGAACTGCCGTCAAAAGGGATTGAACGGACGGCAATTCAGGCAAAAATCACAGAAATTGACCAGAAAATCCGCGAGCTGCAAAATCTGAAACAGGGATTGCTGCATATTGAGCAGTGCCCGGCAGAAAACCATCTGGCGTGCCCGAAATTCCGCAAAATCCTGAGTGTCAGTCTGAAAAAAAACAGAAGCAAAGCGGTGAAAAATCCCGCTTGACTTAAAGTTAACTTGAAGTTGTATCATCCGGCATACTGATTTCCGTTTGATGTCATTATTCACTTTTTCTGTTGAATAATAAGGAATTATTATGCCGCGTTCTGTTTACTGGCTCTCTGCCGCCTTAGCCTTATTTACCACCGGGAATGCCCTGGTGCTTTCCGTTGCCGTTCTTATCGGGTCACAACTGGCGGAAGATCCGGCACATGCCACGATCCCGCTGCTGGCACAATATATCGGCCTGATTTCCACCTCAGTGCCGATGGCTCACTTTATGATGCGTTTCGGCCGCCGCGCCGGGTTTATTCTCGGTAATATCGGCGGGCTGGCCGGTGCATTACTGGCAATCGCCGGTATTTATACACACAACATGCTGCTGTTTTCCGCCGGAACGTTCTTTACCGGTATTGCCATCGGTACCGCCCAGCAATACCGCTTTGCCGCACTGGAGGAAGCCCCTGCCGCGCTGCGGGCAAAAGCTATCGGCGTGGTGATGAGCGGCGGGATTATCGCCGTGCTGATCGGTCCGTCACTGGCGATGTCCACCCGGACACTGGTGGCGGCTTATCCGTTCCTCGGCACGTTCGGCGCGCTGACGGCTATTTATCTGATGGCTTTTGTTCTGCTGACATTTTTGCCGCTGAAAGCTCAGCTTCCCGCTCAGATCAGCGATACCGCAAAAAACCGCCCATACCGTCAGTTATATTCCCAGCCGCTGCTGATTCTGATCGCCGTGGTCAGTGCCGCCGGGTATGCGCTGGTAGTGTATATGGTCGGTGCTTTCCCGCTGGCGATGAAAGCGCAGGGATTTGAATTCCCGGCAATTGCCTTTGTGTTTCAGTGTCATATACTGGGAATGTTTGCGCCCTCTTTCTTTACCGGGCAGTTAATCAGCCGGGTCGGGGTAAAATGCTTTGTCTGGCTGGGAGTGATTTGCCTGTTAATCAGCAATGCAGTCAGTCTGACCGGCAGCAGTTACGCGCATTTTCTCATTGCCATGACCTCGCTGGGGCTGGCGTGGAACTTTATTCTGATCAGCACCACGCATCTGTTGCCGCGCACTTATACCGGCAATGAACGGGCTAGAATCCAGGGTGCGACCGATTTTCTTATCTTCAGTTTCGGGGCGCTTGGCAGTCTGCTGGCCGGGTTCGCCTTCTGTTATGCGGGCTGGTATTCCGTAAATGTCGCCGGATTGGCAACCGGTATTGTGATTCTGGTAGTGATGTTTTTACTGCGCCACAGTATGAATGAATCCCCGGCGGAAAAGGCCGCCGCCTGAATACATCACCGCCGCTGCCTTAACGACAGCGGCGGATATCATTACTGCACCGCCGAGGTTTTATACTCAATGCCGTCACGGTTTCCTGTCAGGCTATTGCTGTAGTGACTCTCCTGAAAATAGAACAGACGATTGCGCCATTTATCAAATAAAACGGTTTCCCCGTACTCTTTCGCCAATGGTGCTGCTGTATTCCAGTTCAGCCCGCCATCATCCGATATCCGGGTTTCTGAACCTGACCCCGCTATCAGTAAATCATCACTGCCGCCCCGCAGTCCGTTAATATAAGATCCGCCGGTTTCCAGCCGCTGTGAATAATCACCCTTACAGTTAAAGTGGTTAACCTCCGGCCGTTTACGGGTTTTTTCTGTCAGCACAAAATAAATTTCTCCGCCGGTGGTACTGTCGAGCGCGTCAATCTCCCCGGGGACAACCTGATCAGATTCAGTTTCTGAGGTCCGGGTATTAAAACAAGCCAGTATCGTGTTTTCCGGATCATTTTGTTCATCCTTCATCCATGCGATCACCCGCGCGTCTCCGTTATAGTGCCATTTAGTGGTGCTCAGGCTGGTATACCAGCGTCCGTCATCCTGATACCGTTTTTTCCGGTTATCCATGCTGAATAAAGGCCGCCAGCGTTTTCCGGAATCACGGGTCTGATACAGTGTGTCCCTCTGCACCATCAGCACACTGCCGGGTTCTGTGATAGCGAGAAGCTGAGTCTCTCCGGCAGGTTCCGGCATTGTCCACTGTGATAACCACTGCCACTGCTGACCACCGTCCCGGGAGTAAAAGACATATTCTTTGCCGTAGGAGGTATAATCACTGAAAATAATCAGGCAGCGTCCCTGCATATCACACAGCTGGCTTTGTACCTGCCCCATAAACATCGCGCTGACCCGTAAATCCCCTTTCTGCTCAGTCATAATATAGGTGACCGGCACCAGCGGCCTGTCGCCGTAGACTTCACTGCGCCTCAGGTAATGGGTTTGTTTGTGCAGGTAATCGCCGATGGCTTTTTTATCCGGGGATATTTTCAGGTTCAGCAGCGGAATATCAGGCTCTTCTGCCGGGTTAAAAGCAATATTTTTACTGTGGCTGCAACTGCGGGTTTTCTGATCACAGGTAACGAGATCAACCCGCATAGCGTCTCTGGCACCGGTTATCATCACACCATCGCGGAAACTGCTGATGGCCGGTGACGTTAGTTCTACCGCTTTTTTTTCCGGCAGATAACTGCGGGTGCGTATTCTCTCCGGCGCTGAAAAAAATGAATCAGAAAACGTCAGCATCATTGAGGTGATAAACACAACCGCCAGCAACGTGATCCGGGTACGTCCGTCGGCAAACATCAGTTAATTTCCTGTACAAACGGATCTTTTCCGTTCCGTTGTCTGGCCTGAACCAGCATCTGGCGGGTAAACACAAAACGGGCCGAAGCCGCTGAGTATTTTCGTGGCACCACTTTTGATAATTTCACGGCAATCACCGGAAAACAACCAATGTCCGTGACCGGTTTTATCCGTAAATACCGCCACCATTTCCGCTGACAGAGGCAACCTATGACATCATCCCGAATACCGCCCTGCGGACGCCCTGCTCACCGGGGCAGCAAACTGACCGCCGAAAATATTCTGTCCGAGGCCGGAAAACTGTTACAGGAACAGGGAAAAGTACCGTCGATCCGCGTCCTTGCCGCACAGTTGCAGGTCGATCCGATGGCGATTTATTATTACTTCCGCAATAAACAGGCATTGCTGGAAGCCCTCGCCACTGCCCTGGTGGATGATATTTATCAGCCATCGGCACAGGCTCCGGTACAACAGGAGCTTCAGCGACTGGCAGAAAGTTATCTGCATCTGCTCTATATTTACAGTGATCTGCTGGATATTCTGTTATCACTGAACAGTGACGGCCCGTCCGGCTGTTTCCGTCAGCGCTATCTGCGCATTATTGCACCCTGCGGGCTGAATGAGTCACGGCAGACCGCTATTCTGCATCTGCTGGCGGATGCCCTGCACGGCCATACGGTGGCGATCCGCCGGACTGATTACACCTTTGAACAGAGCCGGGCGCTGTTTCAGCCGGTACTGGCATTAATTACCGAACTTATTGAACGCCCCGGAGCATCATTATCATGAATATCCGCCCTGTTACCGGTTTACCCGGCGATTTACCGCTGCTGGAAAGCATTGCTCAGGTTTTACACCAGGAATGGCAGGAACTACCGCAGTGGCAGACACCGGAAATTATCCTGGCGCGTCTGATAAAACGGATGAACGGTGATAACGGCGAAATGCTGTTTGTCGCCACGGATAAAAACAGCGCACTATCGGGGACGGCCAGCCTGATCTGGCGGGAGCTGAAAACCTGCCGTATGGCAAATGCGGACTGGTGGACCGGCGAGATTTACACCCTGCCCGCAGCCCGCGGGCAAGGCCTCGGCAGCGCCCTGACACAGGCGGTCTTTGCCGCCGCCGGAGAGCGCCACCTGCCAGCACTGAATCTCTACACGCCGGATAAACAGGCCATGTATGCACGGATGGGCTGGCAGGCTATATATGATGATGTGATCAATGACGAGCTGGTCACGGTGATGCAGCGGACTGTCAGCGAAGCGTAATTCAGGGCTTCAGCGCCTTTCTCAGCAACACACGTAACCCGCAGAGAAACACCTCCCGGCTGAACTCAGGTTCCGTCAGTTCACGCCCCAGCGTGCCGTCCGCCATCACCAGCAGCCAGGACGCCGTCTGTGCCGGATCCAGCTGCGGGTCAATCTCTCCTGCGGCCATGCCGCGTCTGAGCACATCACAGAATTTTTTGTGCAGCCGCTGCTCATTAACAACAAAAGCTGCATTCAGCTCAGGGTTACGGCTTGCCTCGGTGATAATTTCCAGACTGAGGCGGGTATAACCCGGTTCGCTATACAACATAATCAACGCCGTTATCATTTTTTCAATAATATCTGCCGTATGTCCCGGCGCATCACCGATACTCAGAATCGCCTTGTGGTCATCCTCGTCCAGTTCCGCAATCGCTTCAATGATGGCGTATTTAGTCGGATAGTAATGAAACAGATTCCCGGGGCTCATCCCGGCGGCTTTACAAATCTCCGCCGTCGAGGTGGAATGAAAACCTTTTTCGATAAAACAATGCATTGCAGCATCAAGGATCTGACGACGTTTGCGCTGCTGCTTTTCCGTTAATTTTTCCATAAGGAAGTGTCTCCGAAAAACCGGATAATAGAAATTAGACCGATTACTCTATCTATTATAATACCACATTTTCTGTATTGAAGATTATGACAAACATAATAAAAAACAGTACATCTGCTACTGATAACAGCAGATTAATCACCGAATGTCTGGATGAAACCGGGTTAGAGCCTGCCACTGCCCTGTTTTATCAGGCATTTTCATCCAAATTCAAAACGGTCAGCACCATGCCGGATGCACAGCGTCAGGCCGTGCTGGCGATGTTCTGGCAGCGCGGGCTCAGTGACCCGTATGACCGCCACTTTCAGGTAAAACGTAATGGCAGACTGGTCGCCGTATATGGCCTGACTTTCGGGGTTAAACACCCGCCGCAGCACGCCCCGGCACCGGTTTCTTCTCTGGCTATCCTGCGCAGAGCCGGTTTTATTCCCTTTCTGAAAATCCGCCGGATTTTTCAGATGTTTGTCCATATTCCGGCGGCGGATACGGCTTATCTGTCCTACCTGTGTGTGGATGAATCACTGCGCGGTAGCGGGATAGGCAATCAGATTCTCGATGAGATCACCACACAATTACGGGCGGACCCGGCCATTAACCGGTTATCACTGTATGTCTCTGACTTAAATATAAAAGCCAGAGAGCTGTATCTGCGCCGGGGTTTTCAGGATGTGAAATACGAAACCTCACGCACCACCGAACGCTATATGGATATTTACGGCTGGTATTACATGGCTTTACCCACACTATAATGAGCTGATTATGTTTATTCTGCCTTCCGGACATTTACCGCACACCTCCACCCGGATGGCGTTCGGCGTAAACCCGTGCATGGGCCGTCAGCGGACAGAGCAATTGTTGTCGCACTATCTCAGGCTGAAAACCATTATCCGGCTGAATGGGATCCGTAATCATGATATTACTGATGCACATATTGATTTTTATGCCCGGTGCATAATTCTCTTACTACTGACGGACAGACACATGACACCGATTAACTGGCAGACAGTTGCCCTGCATGACCTCTCCCCGCAGACACTCTACCGCCTGCTGGCGCTGCGCAGCGCGGTATTTGTGGTTGAACAGACCTGCTGTTATCTCGATCCGGACGGCGCCGACCTCACGGCGCTGCACGTTTGGGCGGAACAGGACGGTGAAATCATGGCCTGCTGCCGTATTCTTCCGCCGGAAAACAGCACGGCACCGGCAGCTATCGGCCGGGTGGTGATCAATCCGCAATTCCGCGGGCAAAAACTGGGCTATCCGCTGATGGCTACCGCCGTTCAGGCGGTATACCGGCATTTCGGGACACGGCGCATTGTTATCAGTGCACAGGCGCATCTGACCGCTTTCTATGAAAAATGCGGCTTTACCGTCTGTTCTGACGTTTATGACGAGGACGGTATTCCGCATTGTGATATGTTCCGCCCCGCTGCCGATTAATCCCGAGCTGTCATCAGCCGGTAAAATGCGGATTCCGCTAACCGCTGATGGTCCGCCTCACAGCCCTCACGCCCGCTGATAATTTCATTACGGTAGCTGGTAAATTGCCAGTGTGGCGGACGGATATCTGATAAAGGGTATTCTCCCGGTACAATCCCCCCCTTCTGTCAGACGGTATTCAAGCCCGGTGATAAATCTGCGGGTTTCACTGAGCAGCTCTGCGCTATAAGGATGTTCACCCGGAACAGGACGAACATACAAAGTTATCTGGGCTCCGCGTTTAACTCTGCTGTCAGGCTCTGCCTGTGAAATATCCGTTATTTTCCATCTGTCACAGGGATTGTTATCTGAAAACAGCGCTCCTGACAGCATAGTGACCGCTTGTGCAATCTGTGATTCATGCACACTCAAATGAAATTTATCACCTTCAAACCCACCAGCGCAGTGAGGTTTCTCTCTGCGGGCGCGGATAAATACATCACCGCAATCATTAGATAAATGAAATCCGTTATATCGTGAGGAATAACCACATTGTTGCAGCATCGGATAATCCGGCGCATTCTCTGCCTCTTTTATGAATGAAACCGGCATTTGTTTCATCTGTATCAATAAGGCATCAATATGCTGTTTCAAATAATCATCTGTCGGCAAGTGTGTTTTTTTTATCATCTTTCTCCGGCAGGTTAAGCAGTGAAAAATCCAGTTTTAATCCGGTTCGCTTTAATGGCATGGTGTCGTCCCCGTTATACAAAAGACGTTTTTATCATGACACCACAGAGAAAAACGCCAGAAAATAACCTTCTGTTCCGGAAGTTTAAGGCAAATTAAGCACCACCATTGTCTGTTATTCACAGGCAATGGTATGATGCTCGTATCCATCAACTCAGAAAATAAATAAGGAGGCTAATTATGGTGTTAAGTTATGTGATTGAATTCTCACATTTCTTTGGTAATCGTCAGAACTCAGGCTTTTCTGTTAACGCTGTGCGTTAATCCTGCCTGAGTGAAGCTTTACTGAATTTAACATCCTTCCTCAGCTTACAGGGTTATCGCGTTTTATGACCCATGGCATTGTTATGCCTGAAATTTGAGTAAGCTATGAGCACATTATTATCAACCCGTAATCTGTCATTCCATCCCGGTCACACACCACTGTTAACCGATATTTCTGTCGCCCTGAATCAGGGGGAAAAGATCGGCCTGATTGGTCATAACGGCTGCGGGAAAAGTACCCTGATGAAGCTGTTGTCCGGCCAGCTGGCACCGGATGAAGGCACCATTACCCCGGCGAACCGCGTCATTATGGCGTATATCGAACAGCATCTGCCTGAATCCCTCAATACCCTGTCACTGGCGGATGCCGTGCTGGAAAAATTACCGGCGGAACAGCATCTGTCCGAAATGTGGCGGGCAGAAATGCTGCTGACAGAGATGGGGTTTGACCCGGTACAATGGCAGTTACCGGTCACCGCGCTGAGCGGCGGCCAGCATACCCGGCTGTTACTGGCACGGGCGCTGATCAGCCGGCCGGATTTGTTATTGCTGGATGAGCCGAGTAACCATCTGGATCTGCCGACCATTTTGTGGCTCGAACAGTTCCTGAAAAACTGGCGCGGCAGTTTTATCCTGGTTTCTCACGACAACGCCCTGCTGGATCACGTCACCAACTGCACCTGGGTGCTGCGGGACGGTAATGTGTCGGTGTTCCGTCTGCCCTGCACACAGGCGCGGGAAGCGCTGGCGCAACAGGACGAAAGTGATGAGCACCGCCACAATGCGCAGCAGAAAGAGATCGACCGCATTGCGGTAAGTGCCAAACGGCTGGCGATATGGGGGAAAGTGTATGATAACGAAGCCCTTTCCCGTAAAGCCAAACAGATGGAAAAACAGATAGACCGGTTGCAGGATGATCAGGTTGAACTGGCGATCGGCAGTCAGTGGCAGCTTAAGCTGACCGGGGATACCCTGCGGGCAGACCGGCTGTGTGCCTTTAATCAGCTGTCCGTGATCCCGGCAGACAATTGTCCGCCGCTGTATGTGACAGACAATGTGTCTGTGAAATCCGGCGACCGCATTGCGGTGATGGGCGCAAACGGCACCGGAAAATCCTCACTGCTGCGGATGATCTGGTCACAGTCTCAGAAACCGGAGGTAACACTGCCGGACAGCCCGCTGGTGCTGCATCCCCGTGTGCATTTGGGGTATTACGACCAGAAACTGGTGCAACTGAATGACAGTGATTCACTGATGGATGCGCTGAAACCATTCGCGCGACTGATTGATGAGCAGCGGAAAATGGCACTGATCAGCGCCGGTTTCCCGTATCTGCGCCATCAGCAGACGGTATCTGCCCTGAGCGGCGGTGAACGGGCGCGGCTGTTGTTTGTCGGACTGAGCCTGGCCAACTATTCCCTGCTGATACTGGATGAGCCGACCAACCACCTGGATATGGACGGAAAACTGGCGCTGGCGGAGGAAATCAGCCGGTTTGAGGGCGGGCTGATTCTGGTCAGTCACGACCGGGAGCTGATCGAAAAAAGCTGTAACCGCTTCTGGTATATCGACGGTAACCGACTGACGGAATATCACGATCTGGATCAGGTCTATGATGCTATCCGTGCCCTGAATGCAGATTCCGGCACCGGCAACAGCGTGTTACCGGCGGTTCCGGAGCCATCCGTTCCGGTCAGTGACGAAGAGGATTCGCTGGCGGCACTGATTACGCTGGAGGAAAAACTGGCGGCGGATTTGCAGCGCAAACCCGCACATCAGAAACCGGTTCTGCAACAACAGTGGCGCGAACAGATTGCGCAACTGCGGGATGAACTGGGACTGTAATACGCCATTATAAATGCAGGCCGTTACGTTTTTTGTAACGGCCTTTTTAATTCATTTTTTAAGTCCGTCTGCTTCCAGCCATCCTTCTGTGACTTTACCGGTGGCCGGATATATATAACGGCCATGAACAAATCCCTGATATGGCTGAGGACGATCCACCCAGATCGCATCATCTTTCACCACAAAATCCGCAGCATCCGTAATACAACCC
The DNA here is from genome assembly GCF_019243775.1 of Morganella morganii. Lineage (NCBI taxonomy): Bacteria > Pseudomonadati > Pseudomonadota > Gammaproteobacteria > Enterobacterales > Morganellaceae > Morganella > Morganella morganii. Next base: position 1,819,936 of record NZ_CP069157.1, on the reverse strand, counting down.
TTATCCGGAGCATCATAAAAACGCAGGCGATTTTGTGTCACACTGTATTTGTATGAGGAAGGCTTACTGTTTTTCAGGCCCGCCTGATACTGTTTGTCCGCGTTCACGGTTGCCGCATCGCACAGCGCGTCCTGTGACGCCAGCCGGTTAACATTAATCCAGCCCTGCGCATTGCCGTAAGCCACCAGCAGCCAGCCCTCTTTTTCCCCTTTCACCGGTTTCGTGGCCCGCAATCCGACCACCTGAAGGACATCTCCCGGAACCACAAAGACATTATCATTACGGCACTGTTCCGCCGGCGCGGCGTAAAAATAAGCCCGGCCTTTGCCGGTGACGCGCCACTCCGGCGACATGGCAATAAAGGGTTCGTAGCGGAGCGTACTGAGGATCTGCTGACACGTTTTCTCTTTTTTCAGACAGGATTGCAGCCGTTCCCCCTGTGCCGCACTGAAGGTCAGCGGGACGGGATGCTCCGCATCCGCCCCTGTCGCTGTCAGGGTATTTTCTTTGATATTGTAAGTCACCCAGCCCAGTTGCCCTGCTCCCGGCGATTCAGGCGAGGGTTTTTGCCGCGTATCAGAAAGCTGAATCGCCAGCTCGTTGATATCCCGGTTTTCAATATAAATCCCCAGCCTGTCCGCAGTGACTTTTTCTGCGCGGACGAGCCCGTGATTACTGCCTGCAATCAGCTTTATCAGCTCACTGTCACAGTTAAACAACGGGCCGGTCGCTGTCGCAGGAATTGTTGCGTCATTATCCATAATGACCTCCGCCGTTGCCGGTGCGGCGGCTGCCGTCACCGGCAAAACAGCAAAGAATAAACTGCTCAGTAACATTGTTGTTCGAAAAACATCTGTGCGAAAACGCATCCGTATCCCTTATATTCTTAACCGGTTTCCTGCTGCAATGCCTCGCGCTGCAACAGACGTTTTTTCCGTTCGATCCCCCAGCGGTAACCCGCGAGTTCCCCGCCGGTTCTCACCACCCGGTGACACGGGATAGCCACTGCCAGACAGTTTGCCGCACAGGCACCGGCCACCGCTCTGACCGCTTTCGGGGAGCCGATCCGCTCCGCAATCTCCCGGTAACTGACAGTCGTACCCGCCGGGATTGACTGCAATGCCTGCCAGACCCGGCGCTGAAATGCAGTTCCCCGGATATCCAGCGGCAGATCAAGCCCGGAAGACGGTGCTTCCACAAACCCGATCACCCGGGAGACCACCTGTTCAAACTGTGCGTCGCCACCGACCAGTTCCGCATTGGGGAACTGATCCTGCAAATCCCGTAACAGTGCTTCCGCGTCATCCCCCAGCAGAATGGCACAAATGCCTTTTTCACTCTGCGCCACCAGGATGTCCCCCAGCGCACATATCGCCAGAGCAAAGAAAATCCGCGCCCCTTTGCCGCCTGCCCGCCAGCTTTTCGGCGTCATACCGAGCAGTGTATCCGACGATTCATAAAACCGGCTGCCGGAACTGAAGCCGGATTCAGCGATTGCGCCGGTGATTGTCGTCTGTTTTGTCAGTTGTTCCCTCAGTTTATCCCCGCGATAGGCTTTTGCCCATGCCGCCGGTGTCAGTCCGGTATGTGAGCGGAAAATACGGTGAAAATGAAACTGACTCACGCCGCACAGTGTGGCCAGCTCTGCCAGTGACGGCAGCGGTTCACCATTATCGATCCGCGTTTCCAGCTCACGGCAGGCCAGCACCACCTGTTCCGCATGGCGCTGCGTCATGGCCTCACCGCTGCGCTGACGGCGCTTTCCGGCGCGGTAGCCGTGAGCCTCCGCCTCTTCAGGCGTGGCAAAAAATTCAGTATTTTCCCGTTTCGGCAGCCGCACAACAGTGGACGGAAATCCCCATGTCTGTGTGGTTTTCACCGCATACACAAACAGCGTATCGGCTGTTTTATCTCTGGCGACCAGCGCTGCCCAGCACGCATCGTCTGAGAGTATTGTCTGTTTTGTCATCCTGTTTCTCCGTTACCGCGCGCAGCGGAAGGTCAGATTAAACCGCCGGGCACCCGCAAGCGGATGCACCCCGGCTCTTACCGGACGGACAGCATGGTAATTCAGACGGGAACGGCCGCCCCACACCAGTACATCACCGTGCTCAAGCGCAAAGGTTTTCAGGGGATGATGCCGCTCACTGCCGCCGAACTGAAACTGCACCGGCAGACCGAGTGAAAATGACACAATCGGCTGGCGGCGATCCGGCTCATCCCTGTCCTGATGCAGAGACATACCGGCGCCCGGTGCATAACAGTTAATCAGACAGCTGTCCGGCGAAAATCCGTGAAACCCGGCCCGCTCTGCAGCCAGCTGCGACAGTGACAAAAACGCATCCGGCAGCGGTGGCCACGGATTGCCGGTCAGCGGATCTGTTTGTAAGTAGCGGTAACCTTTGGCATCGGAGATCCAGCCGTATGTGCCGCAGCTGCTCATGGCCGCAGACATCCGGTATCCGCCGGGCGTCTGCATGTGGCGGAACGGTGAAATGGCCGTCAGGCGGCGGATTTCCGCCAGCAGCATCTCATCCTCATCACTGAGAAAACCTTTGAGCAGATACGCATCGGGTGCCACTGCAAGCGGTTCATCGTGAGCAAAGAGATCTGACATAACGCCTCCGTTCTGTTTCCTGTGTCTTTCCGGTGATGACAGTATTGCAGGCCGGATACAGACAAACACTCCGGCTCTTGCTTTTCAATTCTGAGGCACAGTATAAAGCGGCGGACAGTCAGGATGAAGTGTTCTGTTCCTGTTTCAGACGGCGCCATAGAGTGGTACGGCTGATCCCCAGCCAGTCGGCGGCAGCACGGCGATCCCCCCGGAAACGGGCTACCGCTTCTGTTGCCGTGGCGGTATTCACCGGCTCAGGCGGGAGATCGGTCACAGGGGCGGGAGCAATCACCGTGCGCCGTTCAGGAGAGAGCTTCAGTAATAATGATTCTGTAATAATTTTATCCGGATAAGCACTGCAATACAGCGCCACCCGTTCCATCAGATTACGCAGCTCGCGGGCATTTCCCGGCCAGTGGTAGTGATAGAAAAAATCACTGCATGCCAGAATCTGCTGCAGATGGCCACGATGCAGCGGCAGATCCAGCTCAGCAAACGCCAGTTTGAGCAGTTTTTCTGTCAGTAACAGGATATCCGCCCCACGGTCTCGCAGTGCCGGAAGCTGCAGACGCAGTACCCCCAGCCGGTAAAACAGATCGGCACGGAATGTCCCTGCCGCCACCCGGTTATCCAGATCATTGTGAGTCGCACAAATCACCCGCACATCCACGGTAATCGGTTTATAGCCGCCGATACGCACAATGGCACGGTCTTCCAGCACCCGCAGCAGGCGGGTTTGCAGCGATACCGGCATTTCACCGATTTCATCCAGAAACAGTGTGCCGCCGTCCGCTGCCTCAAATAACCCGGCACGGCCGCCGCGCCGCGAACCGGTAAATGCGCCTTCCTCATAACCAAAGAGTTCCGCTTCCAGCAGGCTCTCCGGGATAGCCCCGCAGTTCACCGCCACAAACGGTGCAGCGCGTTTCGTCCGCTTATGTTTATGAAACAACGTATATTCATGATGAATAGCTTGTGCCGCCATCTCTTTACCGGTACCGCTTTCCCCCTGGATCATCACTGTCGCTTTCGAGCGCCCGAACAGCGTGATGGTTTCACGCACCTGTTCCATCACCGGCGAGGTGCCGAGAATATCATTCAGCGTATGGCGGACATTCAGAGAGCCCGCCACCGGCAGCGGCATGTTCTGCGGCTGGTCGCGGATGCGTGTCAGTTCTATTGCATCGGTGAATGCCCGGCGGACGGCATCATTGGAATAAATGAAAATACAGGTCATGCCGCACTCTGCGGCGATATCGGTGATTAATCCGGCCCCCACCACCACAGAAATACCGTCCGCTTTCAGGGCAAGACAGGCTGCCCGTGCGTCTTCGGCGGTTACATAACTGCGTTGTTCAATCTGCATGCCGAAACTCTGCGCCAGCGAATCCAGAGCCGGAAAAGTATTACGGTAATAAATGAGGCCGATGCGCTGACTGAGCTGCCGTGCCCGCGCCAAAGCCTGCATGATATCGAACCCGCCCGGCGCTGCGACAATTACCGGCACCGGCAGATGCTGTTTCAGATACGCGCCGTTAGAGCCCGCACTGACAATCGCATCACAGCGTTCTGTTTTCAGCCGTTCACGAATCGCCTCTACTGCGGCATCGAACCCCAGATTGATCGCACTGATACTGGCACGGGCACTGAATTCCGGGCTGATATCACGGAACAGGGTAAAAAGGCGTGAAATGGAGACCGTCCAGATCACCGGTTTGTCACTCTGAGCCATACGTTTCTCCCCTGTTTCATGCGTTTCAGATGTTTCATATTAATCTTATGAAACACATTAACAGCTATATTGAAACATAAATAGCATCACCATCACAGAAAGCTAACATCCCGCTTGTCAGACGGAATCGGCAAATTCTATAGTGGGTAACGTAATGACAGGATAAATACGCCAAATGTGTGATGTATCTCGCGTTTTAGTTACCTTACCCGGCTGATTGGCATAGCGATTGCTTTATAACATCTGAGTATCAAACTAATAACAAGGTGAATATATGGCACTTTATTCCGCAGGACGCGCATTCCGCGACGCTGTACAGTCTGAATCCCCGCTGCAGCTGGTCGGTGCTATTAATGCCAACCATGCACTGCTGGCAAAACGTGCGGGTTACAAAGCAATTTATCTCTCCGGCGGCGGTGTTGCCGCAGGCTCTCTGGGTATTCCTGACCTGGGCATTTCCACACTGGATGATGTACTGACGGATGTCCGCCGTATTACGGATGTGTGTGATCTGCCGCTGCTGGTGGATGCGGATATCGGTTTCGGCCCGTCAGCCTTTAACGTGGTACGCACCGTGAAATCCCTGATCAAAGCCGGGGCTGCCGGGATGCATATTGAAGACCAGGTCGGCGCAAAACGCTGTGGTCACCGCCCGAACAAAGAAATCGTCTCAAAACAGGAAATGGTTGATCGCATTAAAGCCGCGGTCGATGCACGGACTGATGAGAATTTCGTGGTGATGGCGCGTACCGATGCGCTGGCGGTGGAAGGTCTGGAGTCCGCTCTCGACCGCGCACAGGCTTATATCGATGCCGGTGCGGATATGCTGTTCCCGGAAGCGATTACAGAGCTGGCAATGTATCGTCTGTTCACCGACAAAATCAGCGTTCCGGTACTGGCAAACATTACCGAGTTCGGTAAAACACCGCTGTTTACCCTGGATGAGCTGCGCAGTGTGAATATCGCTATCGCCCTGTACCCGCTCACCGCCTTCCGCGCCATGAACAAGGCCGCTGAAAATGTTTATAACACCCTGCGCCGTGAAGGCACGCAACAGAGCCTGATTTCACAGATGCAGACCCGTGATGAATTATACCAAAGCATTAACTACTACGATTATGAAGATAAGCTCGACGCACTGTTTTCGCAGAAAAAATAACCTCTGAAAGATAACGCGAAGCAGGTTGTACACTCACTATAATAATAAGGATCACCCGTCATGAATGAACAACTTAGCAAACCTGAACCTGCACTGAAGAAAGGCAAAAAATCCGTCGCACTGTCCGGCGTTGCTGCCGGCAATACTGCACTCTGTACTGTGGGGATTAACGGGAACGACCTGCATTACCGCGGTTATGACATTCTGGATTTAGCCACACAATGTGATTTTGAAGAAGTCGCTCATCTTCTGATCCATGAAAAACTGCCGAACGCCGCAGAACTGGCCGCTTACAAGGCGAAACTGAAATCACTGCGCGGCCTGCCGCACAGTGTGAAGAAAGCCCTGGAAGCGCTGCCTGCTTCTGCCCACCCGATGGATGTGCTGCGTACCGGCGTGTCTATTATGGGCTGCGTTCTGCCGGAAAAAGAGGGTCATCCGTTATCCGGTGCCCGTGATATCGCCGATCGCCTGCTCTCTTCCCTGACCTCCATGCTGCTTTACTGGTATCACTATGCCTTTAATGATCGCCGCATTGATACCGAAACTGATGACGATACCTGCGGCGGCCATTTCCTGCATCTGCTGCACGGCAAAAAACCGTCTGAAAACTGGGTGCGTTTTATGAACTCCTCGTTCATTCTCTATGCAGAACATGAGTTTAACGCCTCCACCTTTGCTGCCCGTGTTATCGCCGGCACCGGAACGGATTTCTACTCCTCCGTCACCGGGGCGATTGCCGCACTGCGCGGACCAAAACACGGCGGTGCCAACGAAGTGTCTCTGGAAATTCAGAAACGTTACAGCTCACCGGATGAAGCTCAGGCCGATATTCTCGCCCGCCTCACCCGCAGTGAAGTCGTGATGGGCTTCGGTCACCCTGTGTATACCATTGCTGACCCGCGTCACCAGGTTATCAAAGCGATTTCCCGTGAGTTATCCGAAGAAGCGAAAGATTTCCGCCTGTTTGATATTGCGGATCGTATTGAATCCGTGATGTCTCAGCACAAGAAGATGTTCCCGAACCTCGACTGGTTCTCAGCGGTGGCGTATCACCTGATGGGTGTGCCGACCGCCATGTTTACCCCGATTTTTGTTATTGCCCGTTCCGCAGGCTGGGCTGCACACATCATTGAACAGCGTCTGGATAATAAAATTATTCGTCCGTCCGCCAATTACACCGGACCGGAAAACCAGACCTTCGTACCCCTTAAAGCGCGCTAATTATTGATTAAAAAGGAAGATAAAGTATGTCAGCATCTTTTACCCCGCAGCATCAAGAGTACGACAAGGTCATTCAGGACATCACTGATTATGTTCTGAATATGGACATCAGCAGTGATCGCGCTTATGACACCGCATATTACTGCTTCCTGGATACTCTGGGTTGCGGTCTGGAAGCCCTGGAATATCCGGCGTGCAAAAAAATGCTCGGCCCTGTTGTGCCGGGAACCATTGTCCCGAACGGTGCAAAAGTACCGGGTACCCAATTCCAGCTGGATCCGGTTCAGGCGGCCTTCAATATCGGTGCCATGATCCGCTGGCTCGATTTCAACGATACCTGGCTGGCGGCGGAATGGGGTCATCCGTCCGATAACCTCGGCGGTATCCTGGCCGTTGCAGACTGGTTATCCCGTGAAGCGATTGCCAAAGGCAAAGCACCACTGCCGCTGAAACGTGTGCTGACCGCCATGATCAAAGCCCATGAAATTCAGGGCTGCCTGGCACTGGAAAACTCATTTAACAAAGTCGGCCTTGACCACGTTGTACTGGTGAAAGTTGCGTCTACGGCAGTTGTCGGCGAAATGCTGGGGCTGGATCGTGAGCAGTTATTAAGCGCGGTTTCTCATGCATGGGTGGACGGCCAGTCTCTGCGGACCTACCGCCATGCGCCGAATACCGGTTCACGTAAATCCTGGGCTGCGGGTGATGCCACTTCCCGGGCGGTGCGTCTGGCGCTGTTCGCGCAGAAAGGCGAAATGGGCTATCCGACCGTGCTGACTGCCAAAACCTGGGGCTTCTATGACGTGCTGTTTGACGGCAAACCGTTTAAATTCCAGCGCGATTACGGCTCTTATGTGATGGAAAACGTGCTGTTCAAGATTTCATTCCCGGCAGAGTTCCACTCACAGACCGCCGTTGAAGCAGCAATGACACTGCATCACAAACTGGCGGCACTGGGTAAAACCGCAGATGATATTGAGAAAGTCACTATCCGCACCCATGAGGCCTGTATCCGTATTATCGATAAACACGGCCCGCTGAATAACCCGGCTGACCGTGATCACTGTATTCAGTATATGGTGGCAGTTCCGCTGATCTTCGGTCGCCTGACCGCCGCAGATTATGAAGACGGGATCGCGTCAGACAGCCGTATCGATGCCCTGCGTGCCCGAATTCACTGTGAGGAAGATACCGCGTTCACCCGTGATTATCATGATCCGGAAAAACGCTCTATCGCCAACGCCCTGACCGTGACCCTGAAAGACGGTACCGTGCTGGATGAGGTTGTGGTCGAATATCCGGTCGGGCACGCCCGCCGCCGTGAGGAAGGTATTCCGCTGCTGCTGGCGAAATTCCGTACCAATCTGGCGCGTATGTTCCCGGAAACGCAGCAGCAGCGCATTCTGAATGCTGCCCGTGACCGTAAAACACTCGAATCCATGTCTGTCAGCGAGTTTATGGATCTGTTTGTTATTTAATTTCTCTGCCCGGCAACGCAGAAAAACGAAGCGGATACTCAGGTATCCGCTTTCTGTTTTATCTGGCTTTAAATATTATTCAGCATGAAACATTGCCAGAATATCCTGCTCAGTCAGCATCGGCGTTTTTTTCCGCAAAATTGTAATACGCCGGTTTACTGTCAGTGTAAATCTGCATTGAGAGGCGGGATTCTGTTGTCTCTCCCAGCAGTGCCGCAGAGACATAATACTGATCTGCCGGTTTCAGGTAATAAAACAGGTGTGTCCCGCACTCGCGGCAGAAACAACGGTCGCCCCACTCTGAGGAGTGATAACGGGTGATATATTCCTCACCACTGAGCGTCACATCACTGCCGCAATCCACGGACATAAACGGTGCGCCATTCCATTTTCTGCACATGCCGCAATGGCAGACAGAAACATCGTGCACCTGTTTTGGCACAGATACTGTTACTTTACCGCACAAACATTGACCCTGAACCATTTTCTGTCTCCTGTATATAATCAGGTTGTTATTGATTAACTTCAGTGTTTTTCCGTGAAGAAAACTGAAAAACGGAATCTGTAACCCGCTTTCTGTCATGCAGACACGATACACTATCAGGATATTACCACCGGTATTATATCGCCATGGTTATTGTTATTTTTCCGGGATCCCCGCTGACAGAATCGGAGTATGTGATGATTGTTTTAATTACAGGTGCAACAGCAGGTTTTGGTGAGGCATTTGCCCGCAAATTTATTGAGAACGGCCATACCGTTATCGGCACCGGCCGCCGTATTGAACGCCTGGCGAAACTGCAAAAAGAGTTCGGAAGCAAATTTTTCCCGCTGGCTCTGGATATGACAGACAGCCCGGCGGTCGATAATGTGATTAATTCACTGCCTGAATCCCTGCGCGAAATTGATGTTCTGGTCAATAACGCCGGACTGGCGCTGGGTATGGAAACCGTTGATAAAGGCAATCCGGCAGAATGGGATGTGGTGGTGGACACCAACATCAAAGGGCTGCTGCATATGACCCGTGCAATCCTGCCGGGAATGGTGGAAAGAAACCGCGGCCATATCATTAACCTGGGCTCAACCGCCGGGTCATGGCCGTATGCCGGTGGTAACGTTTACTGCGGCACCAAGGCGTTTGTCCGCCAGTTCAGCTTGGCTTTGCGCGCAGATCTGGCCGGTAAAAAAATCCGTGTGACTGATATTGAACCGGGCATGGTCGGTGGTACCGAGTTTTCCGGTATCCGCTATCGCGGGGATGAGGAAAAAGCCGCAAATACCTATAAAAATACTGATCCGCTGATGCCGGATGATATCGCGGAAGCTGTTTTCTGGGTTGCAACATTGCCGTCGCACGTAAATATTAATACTATGGAAATGATGCCGGTCTGTCAGTCATTCGCCGGGCTGAGTGTGCACCGCGAAGGCTGAAACCACCACAAAAGATAAGCCGGTATCCGTATAATCAGGTAATTTTCTTAAATTACCTGAAATTATCGCTGAAAAACGTTGTCTTTTATTGGTGCATTAATACACTTTGCTATAATGCTCACGATCAGAATGACGTTTGCAGGTTTGAACTTTGAGGAAAACACGACAATGACTAACTCCATGCTCAAAAAGTGGTTTATCGCGACCGCCTTTGCTGCACCCTTCATGTTTGCAACTCATGCAGGCGCAGCCACCACCAATTGCAGCCCCGGCAGCACTTGTGTGATCAGCGGCGGCGATACTGCGCTTGAAAAAGAGAGAGCACGCCAGGAAAAAGAGCAATGGGATGATACCCGTTCCCTGCGTCAGAAGATCAACCGCCGTGCGGAAAAAGAGTTCGACAAAGTTGACCGTGCTATTGATGCTGAAGATGCATGTTTAAAAAGCTCGGTTGTTACCGCGTATTGGGAACCTAATACGCTGCGCTGCCTTGATGCAAATACAGGGCGTGAAGTTTCCACTGGCTGGAAATAAATACATTTAAGGATAAATAATGAAAAAACTGATTGCGCTCAGTGCTGTTCTGTTTGCCGTTTCGCCTGTTATGGCGCAGGCATCCTGTGAAAGTGTGACTGAGGAAATTTCGCAGAAAATCATCAGCAATGGTGTTCCTGCTGACGGTTTTACACTGACTGTGGTTCCGGCTGAAGAAGCGGCACAGGCAGAAGGTCAGGTTGTGGGTAACTGCAACAACGAAACTCAGAATATTATTTATCTGCGTAAATAGTATCTCGCTGTCAGGTTTTGACCATGAAAAAGGGCTGATTTATCAGCCCTTTTGTATTTCTTACCAGAGACTCAGGACGCCGCTAACGCCTCACCCCAGAGCATTTCAATCTGCTCTTCATTGAGATAGTGCGACAACTCCCGCTCTTCCGGACGCAGCAGATACGGGATCTCGCCCAGCAGTGGTGCCGGTAAATGCGTCAGTAAGCGATCCATAACCTGTGCGTAGTGTGATAACCCCGGGTTTATCCGGTTCGCAATCCAGCCGATAATTTCCAGATCATCATTTTTAATGGCTTCGGCGGTTAATAATGCATGGTTCACACAACCGGACTGGATCCCGACCACCAGGATCACCGGCAGTTTTTCCTTTTTCACCCAGTCGGATAAAAAAGTCTCGTTATTCAGTAAATAACGCCATCCGCCGTTCCCTTCCACCACGACCTGATCCGCCAGATGACTTAATTTTTCCAGACCCTGCGATAATGCAGGAAACTGAACGTCGGTGGTCGTCTGACCGTAATTACTTTCCAGCATGACCGGGTTGATATCCTGATAAGAAACATCAACTGATGATGAATCATGCAGGATCATCGCATCACGGTTACGTTTGCCGTTAAGTGTGTCGTGGTATTCTGTCGCGATTGGTTTATAGCCAACGACAGATTTACCCAGGCGGTTGATGGCTTGCATTAAAGCCCGCGTCGCAACAGTTTTGCCGATATTCGTATCTGTGCCGGTTATAAACAAGCGCCTTAACATAGATGTTTTTCCGTTATATCAAGAGGTGCGTATCAAAATTGATAACGGAAGCAGTGTAAGACATCCGGTTTATATCAGGCTTGCGCCAGCGCAATTTTTTGCGAAAATCCTGTTTTCATGAACAAATCCCTGTCATTTATTTGTTTTATGTCAAAGATAGACACTACAGAATTATTTAACCATCCATCAGTCTGATAAGAAGTGAGCCGTTATACAGTGCCTCTTTGATTAACGCCGCGCCGGGTAATGTACCGCAATTAGTAAATTCGCATGAAGTCATTGTCAGCTCCCGGCTGAATGCCGGCAAGGCGCGCTGCGTAATCCGGGCGCCGATGGCGGGAAACAAAACAGAGGATGCCGGGTTTAATGGTGAGCCAATCAGGATAATCTCCGGATTAAAGATATTGACCATCACGGCGGCAATATCCCCGATATGCTGCCCCACCTGCTCTATCAGCTCACGGGCGGCGGGATTACCGTCCAGTGCCGCGCGGCACAGCATTTCAGCGGTCAGCGGTTGCCCCTCCGGAACGGCCAGGAACTGAGCGGCCATTTCCAATACATGATGCAGACCAATTTCAGTTTCCAGACAGCCGTGATTACCGCAGTAACAGGGTTTACCCTGCGGGTTTATCTGTGTGTGACCGATTTCTGCCGTGCTGTGACTGCCGGCATGCAGCAATGCACCGTCGGTAATAATGGCAGCACCGACATTTTCATCAATCACCAGTTGGATAATATTCCTGCACTCTTTCGCCGCACCAAAAAAATATTCCGCCAGAGACCAGGCAGAAATACCATGCTGGAGGAATACCGGCATCCCGGTATGCTGATAAAGAATCTCTGCTACCGGTAAATCGGTCAGCTGATAGTACGGGGAATGGCGGATGATACCGTTTGCAGGGTCAACAATGGCATCGGTGGTGATGGCAATAGCAGTCAGGCGCTCGGTTATCCGGTGATTACGGGAAAAGAAGGCATCAACCTGTGCCAGAAACAGGGTGACAAAATCCCGGCTATCCGCCGGAAATGCAATAATATCTTCGGCCAGTAATTTTCCGCTCAGTTCCCGCAGCGCAAAAACCAGTTCCCCCCCGGTTAATTCGGATACATAAAAAATGCCAGCCGTCACAGTCCGTTTTCAGCCCCACTGCCGGGCGGCCGCGAAAGCCTAATCCCGGAAACTCAGTTTCCCGGACCAGATGCGCATCCATCAGCTCACGGGTGATTTTGGTGATACTCGCCGGTGCCAGCTGTGATTTTTTCGAGAGTGAAATGCGGGAAATGGGGCCTTCACGATCAATATAACGGTACACAACCCCCATATTGGTTTGTTTTATATGGTCAATATGTCCGGGCTGTGCTGAAGGTTTCACCAATAATAATCCTATGCAGATGATGCTAAGATGTTAATTATCCGAATAAATACGCGCTTAGTAAGTGGCTTCACACAAAACTGTGAAATGATTCACAGTCAGGGGGCAAAAGCCGAACGATAAACCACAATTCCTGTTTTATTTTGCAGATATGTCCGTAATGGTGAATCAATGACCCGTTGTTCATTCCGTTTTGATGAGGCATTACGTAAAAACAGCCCGTCCGGGGTACGGATAATAACTCCGGCATGCGAGACATCCAGGCCGGGACGGTCAGAATAGATACCGATATAATCACCGGTCTGCAATTGTGAAAGCACAGCGGGTGTCAGTGCGGAAACCGGCAGCCAGGTGATATCCCGTGCCGTAACCGGAATATCGGGGATATAACGGGAGCCGTTTTTTTTTCTGATTCAGCATCTTGTGTGTCACCCGGTAATCCGGCGACAGTTGCCGGGTGATATCCTGAGCCACAGGCTGCGGGCCGCTGACCCAATCCGACAAAAAATGACGACGCTGATAATAATTCACCTCTCCGTTTTTATAACGGATGTGCATCAGTCTGTTGCGGAAATTCTGCTGCTGCGGGCTGCGTTTCAGTGCTTCGGTGTAATCCAGAAAAGTGAAACAATCGAGCGCGTTCAGGTCAGCCACCAGAATTTCCGGTGATCCGGGAGAGCCAATCAGCTGACCGGCGCGGTAAGGTACGCCGAGAAACTGCCCGGTCAGTGCAGTAATATTGTCAGGCGCAATTTTGCGTGAGCCATCCGGCTGATAGAAATAGCTGAGCGATACCCCTGCTCCCGCGGCGCTTGTATATAAAAGAAAAAGAAATGCGGTAATAACAGAAAACCGGTATCGCCGGAACATCCGAACTCCTGACAGTCAGATCCCGCTCAGCGGAACACATTATTTTTCAGCATCTCAATCAGCCGCTGACCGGCCGGAGAAAGTGTATTGTGCTTATGATACACCAGCCAGACCTCAGAAAATGCCTGATTTTCAGCTAAATGAATGTAACGGACACCATCCACTTTCATACGGGTAAAAGATTCCGTTACCAGTGAAACACCTAACCCGGCAGAGACCAGCCCCAGAATAGTCATAGCTTCCCCTGCTTCCTGGGCGATAACCGGTGTGACACCCGCTTTTTTCAGCAGATTGATAATCTCATCATACAGCGCCGTTCCCACATCCCGCTCAAAGAAAACCAATGGTACGCCAGTGAGCATCTCCAGGGGAATGCCCGTTTTGAGGTATTTCATCAGCGGATGATCATCATAGACCGCCAGCATAAATCGTTCTTTAAACAGCAGTTCATGAACCAGATTATCCGGCAGTTGCGTATTGCGCATTACACCGAAGTCAATCCGGCCGCTCAGCAGCGGGTTAATCTGCTGTTTGGTATTCATCTGATGCATGTGGATAGCCACATCCGGGTATATTTCACGGTACTGGCGGAATGTCGCCGTAATATGACGCATAAACGGGGTTGTGGAAGTGAAGCCGACAGAAACTTCCCCCAGTTCCCCGCGATCCATTCTGGCTGCTTTTTCAACCGCTGCCTCGACCTGAGTACGGATTTGGTAAGCTTCACGCAGAAACATTTCGCCCGCTGGGGTCAGACTGACATTCCGGTTGTTCCGTGCCAGTAATTTAGCCGGAATCGCGTTTTCAAGTGCCTGAATCTGCTGACTGAGCGGAGGCTGGGAGATATTGAGACGCTCCGCTGCCCGTCCGAAATGCAGCTCTTCAGCGACCGCAATGAAATAACGCAGATGGCGGAATTCGATCATTATTCCCTCATTAGGTCGTAAAACATATCAAACAAGAGTATTAATATATTAGACAAAATACCAGCATCTTTTTATGCTCGGTATTATTACCAAATGCTGAGATAAGTGTATGACAGACGAGAATAAACTGATAACTGACAACCGTGTGACCTCACCGGTGCAGAATGATCAGGCAAAGCAGCACTATATCCAGCGCGACGACAAACTGTATCTGCGTGTCACTCTCTCTTTCTTTATGGTCGGTCTGGCGACGTTTGCTCTGCTCTATTTTGTACAGCCGATCCTGCCGTTGTTGTCAGACGATTTTTCGGTATCACCGGCGCAGGCCAGTTTGTCCCTTTCTCTGGCGACCGGATTCATGGCCGTCGGGCTGCTGATCACCGGCCCGCTGTCAGATGCGGTCGGACGTAAAAATGTTATGGTGATATCCCTGACATGCGCGGCAATCTTTACCCTGCTCAGTGCGTTTACCACCAGCTGGGCGGGGATCCTGGTTGTCCGCTCCCTGGTCGGATTATCTCTCAGTGGCGTCGCCGCCGTGGCCATGACCTATCTGAGTGAGGAAATTCATCCCAGCTATGTTGCCCTGTCTATGGGGCTGTATATCAGCGGTAATTCTATCGGCGGGATGAGCGGACGCCTGATCACTGGCGTTATTGCGGATTATGCCAGTTGGCGGATTGCCGTTCTGGTACTGGGAACATTTTCTCTGTTCGGTGCTTTTCTGTTCTGGCGGTTACTGCCGCCGTCACGCCATTTCAGAGCCAGTTCACTGAAACCGAAAAGCTTGTGGAAATACCTGATCCTGCACTGCCGTGATGATGGTCTGCCGTGGCTGTTTGCCATCGGTTTTATCATTATGGGCAGCTTTGTCACCCTGTTTAACTATATCGGCTACCGGCTGATGGAGCCGCCGTATCACTTCAGCCAGGCCGTTGTCGGTATGTTATCGATAGTTTATCTGTCAGGAACTTACAGTGCCTCAAAAGCAGGCGCACTGACACGGAAATACGGCTACGGCAGAGTACTGATTGGTGCAGTCACATTAATGCTGACCGGGATTCTCATTACGCTCGGTAGTTCACTGGCAGCAGTTCTGATCGGTATGCTGGTACTGACGACGGGATTTTTTGCCGCCCATTCCGTCACCAGCAGCTGGGTCGGACGCCGCGCCCGGCGCGCCAGAGCCCAGGCATCCTCACTGTACCTGTTTTGCTATTACGGCGGTTCCAGCATTGCCGGTACTCTGGGCGGTGTTTTCTGGTCTTACTGGCACTGGAATGGCATCGGCTGGTTTATTGCCGCTATGCTGGCAACCGGTGTGCTGATTGCTCTGTATCTGAATAAGCACGCTCACTCATAGTACATAACTAATACAGTCAGGTAATTAATAGTTATGTCATATAAAATACCTCATCGGGTTAATTGCCGGTCAGCATACAGATATGTAATCTGCATATGTTTCGCAACAGTAAATGTTCTTGATCCGGTGAGGTTTTATGATAACACTTATATTGAGCAGTACACTCGTGTTCAGCAATCTGTATCAGTGTGATATTAATTACCCTGAGTCCTGTGATATCTGGCCGCCTGTCGGATTAACAGAAATAACGGAGTAAATATTTACTGCGTAACAAGCACCATGGTATTAGCATCTTCATATCTATAATTTCCTGTATTGATTTATTTATATTTTTAGCACCACCAATGAAAAGTTCATTGGTGGTGCTTTTTAATTACCTGCTGAGAAATCTGATAAAAATAACGAAAATAATAATCACGTATTTATATATCTTACAAGAAAAATACCTAATCCAGTTAATTACCACCAGGCAGGATTTACGTTAATGTTATCAGGCCAGACACACTCTCATTCACCACAAAAGACGCATGCGAGGTTAATATGCTGACACTGATACTGAGCACTTCCCTGTTTACATATGATATCTTTCCTCCCGGAGACCCGAAACTAACGCAGTCACCACAACCTGAAAAAGAATTGATAATATACCGGGAAAATACCTGCTCGCTGTCCAATCCATTTTGCTGAAATCTGATACCCAGCAGATAATATATTCATTCCTGATAAACTGAGGTAACTATGCTGACACTTTTATTAACCGGAACCTTATTATTCTCATCAGTGGATTCATTTGAGTCTTGTGATATTGTTGCACCGGAATACTGCCCGGTTATATGGGGCCATTAAAAAAATCGATCTTAAATGATGGCAGATATACACAAGTAACTTACTTTTATGAATCATGTTAAGGAGTCTTTATGCTGACACTTATTTTAAGTAGCTCACTTATGATTCACAGCTGTTTTCCAAAACATAATGCAGATGAAACACCACCAGACCTTTGGGAACCAGCAGAAATCCACTCTGTTTATGATAACTGCCCAAAGACTAAGGCTTATTGCAGCAAAATATAAAAATACAGCCGTATATTATTATCCCATACTAATGATGAGCAATCATTTTTACGCACATTAACCGTAAAGGGATAATGCGACGTTGATATACACCCACAAACTTTGCCGTTAACCCACGATGCTGTGGGTTAACGGTGAAAACTACCATATGTTCCTGACACTTCAGTCCCTCCCCTCGTGCCAGACAAAATGTATTTGTACAAGGCACGATGCTGAGTTAATATGATAAAAACACTTTTGTATGTTGTAACTAAAATGGCGATATATGCGATACGATGCAATGATTTCTCTCACCGACTGCTTTAATCAGCTGGAATCGGCACTGAATACATTATGCAAAGCTATCCGGCTGCACCCTTCCCGGACTGCTGAGGTTTACCAACTTCCTGAGATACTGAAAGGAGAGGAAAATAACACCGTCAACACCATTTCTGTCATTCCGGTCAGTGGCGAAGATGCTGTTTCCCTGGCGCTGTCCCACTATCAACGTTTGTTTATCTTCGATAATGATCAGGAAATCAGCAGCAAATCTGCCATCCGGTTGCCTGGTGTACTGCTCATTACACTCTCCCCTGCACAACGAAAAATAATGCAGCAACAGCTTAATGAGGTTAACAGGCTGAAACAGCAACTGGCCTCAATCGTGACAGAAACCTCCGGTGTGGACAAAACACAGCGTTTTGAATTCGTACACAATCAGATAAAAGGATTGATTACACTCAATGCCTACCGGCAGATCCAGTCAGTCACCTCCCCTTCCTCAGTCCGGTTTGGCTGGGCCAATAAACATATTATTCAGAAGGTGGATCGCGATACATTGTTATCTCAGTTGGAAGAACAATATCAGAACCCGCGCGCCATTCAGTCTCTGACGCGTGAAGAACGGCAGGTTTATCTGGCGAAAGAGATTTCCGCCTTAAAACAGGTGCCGGAAGACGCCATACTCAAAATCAAACGACCGGTAAAAGTACAGCCAATCGCCAGAGTCTGGTACAGCGAAGCGCAAAAGCAGGTGCAGTATGCCTGTGCATCGCCGCTGATTGTATTTTGTGATGAGAATGAGGAAAAACCGGTAACAGGCGTACTACCGGATTATGATGCGGAAAACATCAAAATCCGTCACAGACCGAAAGCAAAGAAATTAATTCCGGTGATATCACGACTGTATGTATATATGGAAGTAATGTAAAAACGGAGCCATCAGCGACTCCGTTATCACGATTCCTGACTGCGGATTACTTCATGCTGCCGACCATATCTTCCGGACGTACCCATGCATCAAACTCAGCTTCTGTCAGATAACCTAACTTCATGGCAGAGGCTTTCAGGGTCAGACCTTCTTTATGGGCCTTTTTCGCAATTTCAGCGGCTTTGTCGTAACCGATGTGCGTATTCAGCGCCGTAACCAGCATCAGTGATTCATTCAGCAGTTGGCTGATCCGCTCGCGGTTCGGTTCGATTCCGACCGCACAGTGCTCATTAAAACTGCGCATACCATCAGCCAGCAGGCGGACAGATTGCAGGAAGTTGTGGATCACCATCGGACGGAACACGTTCAGTTCAAAATTACCCGATGCCCCGCCGATATTAACCGCCACATCATTACCCATTACCTGAGCACACAGCATCGTCATGGCTTCACATTGTGTCGGGTTCACTTTACCCGGCATGATAGAACTGCCCGGTTCGTTTTCCGGAATGGCAATTTCACCGATGCCGCAACGCGGACCGGATGCCAGCCAGCGGACATCATTGGCAATTTTCATCAGTGAGGCTGCCAGCCCTTTCAGTGCGCCATGGGCATGAACCAGTGCATCACAGGTAGCCAGCGCCTCAAATTTATTCGGTGCCGTCACAAACGGCTGACCGGAGAGTTCAGCAATTTTCTTCGCCACGCGAACAGCATATTCCGGATGAGTATTGAGACCGGTACCGACCGCAGTGCCCCCCAGTGCAAGCTCACTCAGATGCGGCAGGCTGTTTTCCAGATGTTTCAGGTTATATTGCAGCATTGCCGCCCAGCCGGAAATCTCCTGGCCCAGTGTCAGCGGTGTCGCATCCTGTAAGTGGGTACGGCCGATTTTCACGATATCACGGTAAGCTTCCGCTTTCGCGGCCAGAACACTGTGCAGGGATTTCAGCTCAGGGATCAGCTGTGTGCTGACCGCAATCACTGCAGCGACATGCATCGCTGTCGGGAACACGTCGTTAGAGCTCTGGCTTTTGTTCACATCATCATTCGGATGAACAATACGTTCGCCGCCGCGCTTCCCGCCGAGGATTTCACTGGCACGGTTTGCCAGCACCTCATTCATATTCATATTACTCTGTGTGCCGGAGCCGGTCTGCCAGATTGCCAGCGGAAACTCTTCCGGATGTTTACCGGCAAGCACTTCATCCGCTGCGGCGATCACCGCATCTGCCCGCTCTTTCGCCAGCAGTCCCAGATCACAGTTGACAGCTGCCGCTGCTTTTTTTGTAATGGCCAGCGCAGCAATCAGATCCGCAGGCATTTTTTCAACTGAAATACGGAAATGCTCCAGAGAGCGCTGGGTCTGAGCGCCCCATAATTTGTCCGCAGGAACATCGATAGGGCCCATTGAGTCTTTTTCAATACGCGTGGCTGCCATTAGTCTCTCCTTAGCACACAAAATAAAATGGATTTAAAATCCCGAAAGTTACAGATAGACTCTGAAAACGGGCCTATCTTGCCATACTTTCATTTCCGATTATGCGATCCGGGCGGAGTTATTGCTTTATTGTTACTATCTTATTGTTAACTGTTTAAAAAGAGAGCGTTGCTATGTTAAAAATGCAGAATCAGGTGCAATTCTATGATTGGGGAAGCCATACCGCGATGACAGAAATGTACGGTTACCCGAACCCTGACAAGCAGCCGATGGCCGAATTATGGATGGGCGCCCATCCGAAAGCCAGTTCGGTGGTGACAGACACCCGCGGCAACACCTGCTCTTTATATGATTTTATTGCCGGTGACCCGCAGTCCGCGCTCGGGGATGAAATTAACCGCCGTTTTCGCCGGCTGCCGTTTCTGTTTAAAGTGCTGAGTGCCGCTCAGCCGCTGTCGGTACAGGTTCATCCGGATAAAGCCGCTGCAGAGGAAGGATTTGCCCGCGAAAACAACGCCGGGATCCCGCTGGATTCACCGGTTCGTAATTATAAGGATGATAACCATAAGCCGGAGCTGGTTTATGCCCTCACCCCGTTCCGCGCAATGAATGCATTCCGTCCGCTGGCCGACATTGCCGGACTGCTCAGTGAGGTCGCTCCGGCACATCCTGCCATTGAACGTTTTATTGCCTCGCCGTCAGAGGAGCACCTGTCCGTTCTGTTTACCCGTCTGCTCTCCATGAGCGGGGACACCAAAGAACGGGCTGTCGCTGTACTGAAATCCGCACTGAACAGCCGTCAGGGTGAACCGTGGGATACCATCCGTAAGATGACAGAGTTTTATCCTGACGATAACGGCCTTTTCACCCCGCTGCTGCTCAATGTTGTTGAATTAAAACCCGGAGAGGCAATGTTCCTGTATGCCCGCACACCCCATGCGTATCTTGAAGGAACTGCGCTGGAAGTCATGGCTAACTCGGATAATGTGTTACGCGCAGGTCTGACACAAAAACATATTGATGTCGGTGAATTGCTGAATAACCTTGATTTTGTACCGAAACACGCAAAAAGTTTATTTATGCAGCCGGAACATATTAACAACACTGAAATTTTCCCGATTCCGGTTGCTGATTTTTCTTTTTCGGTGATGAAATTGCATAATCAGGAAATGATTCTTGAGAATAACAGTGCTAATATTCTTTTTTGTGTGGAAGGTCATGCAGTTATCACTACAGAAACAGAACAATTAAGAGTTATCTCAGGTGAATCTGTTTTTCTTTCTGCTATAGAAAGAAAGTTTAAAATAGATGGTGAAGGAATCATTGCCCGCGTTTATAATGCTGTGTAAGTAACTTCTCTAATTTTCTCCGGGCAGTCCGCCATTGAACTGCCCGTTAATTTTGATACCGTGCGAAAACCTGCAAAATAAATCGCATATAAAGGATGGATTGATCTATGAAAAAGTCGTTAGTTGCTGTTGGCGTTATTGTCGCATTAGGCGCCGCATGGGGTGTAGCTTCATGGCAGACAGGTAAGAAAATTGAAGCAAACCTTGATGAGTATATCGCCAAAGCGAATAAAGCAATCAAGGATAACTACCCTGATGCACCCGTCACGCTGACCGCCAAAGATTTTTCACGCGGTATTTTCAGCTCTGATGTCAAACTGATCATCAAAGAAACGAAAAAAAGCGGTGATACCTCCGGCGAAGAACTTGTGATCCTCAATACTATCGATCACGGTCCGTTCCCGTTATCTCAGCTTAAGAGCATGGTGTTCTCGCCAAATATGGCTGCTATCCACTCTGAGCTGGAAAACAATGACATCACCAAACAAGCCTTCGAAATCACCGGCGGTAAATCCCCGGTTGCAACGGATACCCGTATCAGCTACGACCAGAGTTTCGATATTGATCTTGCTGTCAGCAAAATCAACTATAAGAAAGACGGTGAAGAGCTGGCATTCTCCGGTGCTGATCTGAACGTTAAATTCGACAAAGAATTCAAAAACGTCAAAGGTAAAGGCAGCAGCAATGAACTGACTTACCGTAAAGGCGATCGCGAAAGTATCGTGATGAAAGGCCTGTCATTTGACAGCGATGTTGCCAAATCCGGTGACAGCTACTTCTACCTGGGTGACCAGAATCTGAGCCTGAAAGAGTTAGCGGTTGTTAATTACAGCGATACCGTTTCTCTGAAAGATCTGAAACTGAACGGCACCTCCGGCAGTAAAGATAACAAACTGACTGCAGATGTTGATTACAGCCTGGGTTCACTGAGCTACCGTGATATCGATCTCGGCGCTATCAGCCTGAAAGGTTCTCTGAAAGATCTGGATGCCACTTCCGCGAATACGCTGATGGCATCTGTTGAAGAGTACACCAAACTGTCTGAGTCTATGTACACCGAAGATTTCGACGATGCGAAAATGGAAGCACTGGATGAGAAAATGAAATCCAATGCACTGGGTCTGTTCAAGTACAGCCCGTCCTTCGCTATCGCACCTCTGAGCTGGAAAAACAGCGGCGGTGAGTCAAAAGTTAACCTGAACGTGACCTTCAACGCACTGAACGAAGAGAGCTTTAAAGCACTGGAACACGCAGGCAGCTTTGAGAAAGTTCTGCCGGTTCTGGTGAAAGAGTTCGGGTTCAATATGGATCTGTCCAAACCGATGCTGACTGATTTCGTTGCAGTTGCCATGCAGTCACAGGGTATGGGCGCGAAAGAAGCCAAAGAACAGGGTGAACAGGGTGTTGCTCAGATGGCCAGCATGGGTGCCATGATGGAAATCGTGAAAGTGACCGATAAAGCGATCACCATGGATCTGAAATACAGCAACAACAACATCGATTTCAACGGTAAAAAATTCACCGTTGCTGAATTCCTGGAAAAATATGACCAGTACGGTGCACTGAGCGACAACAGCGGTGACGACGAAGGTTACGAGGAAGAAGCAATCGAAATGGATCCTAACGGTGATGTTACTGAAGACGTGACTATCGGTGAAGAACCGGCTGCTGACGTTGCGGCTCCTGCTGCTCAGTAATTTCACACTGTTATTATCTGTTGATCAGACAAAAGCCAGTCGTCAGACTGGCTTTTTATCATCTGAGGAATACCACAATGATTAACCGCTCACTTCCCCTGACCGACCTGCACCGCCATCTCGATGGTAATATCCGCCTGTCCACCATTCTGGATCTGGCCCGTCAGCACAATTTGCCGCTGCCCGCTTATGAGACTGAAACCCTGCGCCCGCATGTGCAGGTGATGAGCAATGAACCGGATCTGGTGCAGTTTCTGAGTAAGCTGGACTGGGGTGTTTCCGTGCTGGCAGACCTCGATGCCTGCCGCCGTGTGGCCGCTGAAAACGTGCAGGATGCCGTCAGTGCCGGGCTGGATTACGCCGAACTTCGCTTTTCCCCTTACTATATGGCGATGAAACACCATCTGCCCGTTGAAGGCGTGGTGGAAGCGGTACTGGATGGTGTGGCGTCCGAAGTCCGCAACAGCCCGGTACGGATTAATATGATTGGTATTCTGAGCCGGACATTCGGTACAGATGCCTGTCATGAAGAGCTGAATGCCCTGCTCGCTCACCATGAGCGGATTGTGGCACTGGATATTGCCGGTGATGAATCCGGTTATCCGGGCGATTTATTCACCGATCATTTCCGCAAAGCCCGTGACGTCAACTGGGCCATCACCGCCCATGCCGGAGAAGCCGCCGGCGCCGCCAGTATCTGGCAGGCTATCCGCAACCTGGGTGCACAGCGCATCGGTCACGGTGTGATGGCGATTGAAGACCCGGCGCTGATGGATTACCTGGCAGAGCACCGCATCGGTATGGAATCCTGCCTGACCTCGAATATTCAGACCAGCACCGTGCCGTCACTGGCCGCGCATCCGCTGAAACAGTTCCTGGCACACGGCATTGCCGCTACCATCAACACGGATGACCCGGCGGTTGAGGGTATTGAGATTGCCCATGAATACAATGTTGCTGCCCCGGCAGCCGGTCTGACACAGGCAGAAATTGAACAGGCTCAGATTAACGGGCTGGAAATAGCCTTTTTATCCGCAGAGGAAAAAGCGGCACTGAGAGAAATGGCAGCAAAACGCGGCCAGTAAGCGCCATTCCGGTAAAAAAAAGCCGTGGCATTCTTTGTCACGGCTTTTTTATGTCTTTTACCAGCTCCCGGAAGCACCGCCACCACCACTGCTGCCGCCTCCGCCACCGGACGATCCGCTGCTTCCGGAACTACCGCCGGAACTGCTGCTGTAACTGCCACTATCAGAACCGGATGAATACCCGCCTCCTGTACCTGCTATGACACCGGTTAATTTCCGTATTTCCGCTTCCTGAGTAAGATATTCCGGAATTAATGTATATAACAAATAACAAATAACAAATAAATAGTGAGCCAAATACATTAAGAAAAATGAGCATCATTATACTGATGAACAACGCATCAGGATCAGGATCTCCGTCTATCAGAACCCGTGTCATTATAAAAATCAGAACTGAATAAAATAATACGTTCACAGTATGGCCGAGCGGTGTCGGATAAATATACTTATACTGCAAAAATGCCGTCAGGCGTTTCTGCGCAAGGCGGATTATCCGTTCAGGCTGACGTTTTTTTCTTGTTTTTGGATTTCGCGTATTCTTCTCTCAGATATTCAATATCGTTAAGAACCTGCTTTTCTATCCTTTTCTTACGGCGGGGAGAACCAATAAATAATGACCAGAGATACACCGTAATAAAGGTCAGAAGATAAATAATCGTCAGTCGTTTGAGTTTTAATGCTTCTGTTCCGGATGTCTCTGATTTGATATATTCCGGTTCATTTCCGCTGATAATATCAATGGCATCGGTCACACCCGCTTCAATTCCGGTAAAATAATGGCCTTTTTTAAATTCAGGGGTGATACGCTGACGGATAATACGGCCTGCGGAGACATCCGGCAGAATACCTTCCAGTCCATAGCCGACCTCAAAACGCAAATTACGGTCATTCACCGCCACGACCAGCAACAGTCCGTTATTCTGACCTTTGCGGCCGATCTTCCATGTATTAAACGCACGGTGCGCAAATGTCTCAATACTTTCTCCGCCGGTTGACGGCACAATAAACACCACGAACTGGCTGCCGTCATTGCGGCTCAGTTCATACTCAATGAGTTGCCGGTTAAGCTGTGTTAATTGAGAGCCGGTCAGAAGACCGGCGCTGTCAATAACCCGTTCCCGTTTCAGTTCCGGCAGAGCCTGCACATCCGCACGGGCAAAGAAACTGACAAAAAGAAGTATCAGGCATCCTGCCATAACCCTGCTCATAATTACTCCTGTGAATGTTCTTTCCCCTGCCGCGCATAGCGCGCCGCCATCACCGCACACACCATCAGCTGGATCTGATGAAACAGCATCAGCGGCAGCACCAGAATTCCCACCACGGCCGGCGGAAACATAACGTTTGCCATCGGCACGCCGTTTGCCAGGCTTTTCTTCGAACCACAGAATACAATGGTAATTTCATCGGCCTTATTAAAGCCGAGTGCCCGTGAGCCGTACACGTTGATCACCAGCACAATCGCCAGCAACCCGCACGACACCACCGCAATCTGCAGAATAGACATTGCATCAATCTTCTGCCAGATCCCCTCGGCAACCGCTTCGCTGAAAGCGACATACACCACCAGCAAAATAGAGGTGCGATCTGTTTTATTAATGATTTTTTTATTGCGATCCACCCACTTGCCAATCAGCGGACGGGAAAAATGACCGACCACAAACGGCAGCATCAGCTGCAATAAAATAGAGCGGATAGCACCCAGGGTATCCAGTTCATGCGCGCCCTGCGTTTCCATCATAAAACCGATAATGACCGGTGATAAGAACACACCAAGGATACTGGAGGCGGATGCACTGCAAATCGCCGCCGCCACATTTCCGCCCGCGACAGAGGTAAAGGCGATAGCCGATTGTACTGTCGCCGGTAAGGCACATAAGTATAAGAAACCCATGTAAATGGTCGGAGACATCCATTCCGGTACCAGGAACTGTAAACCCAGCCCCAGCAGCGGGAAGAGGATAAAAGTACTGGAGAACACCATCAGATGCAGACGCCAGTGCCCCATCCCTGTCACAATCGCTTCCCGAGAGAGTTTTGCGCCGTGGAAGAAGAACAATAACGCAATCGCGGCGGTGGTCAGATAGCGGAATCCGGTCGCCACACTGCCGGTTGCCGGAAAGAGTGACGCCAAAATAACAACCGTGATCATTATGACCAGGAACGGATCTAACCGCAGTTTCTGCCACCAGTTTGTCATGCGTTATTCACTTTTGTCTGCAATAAGAAGTAATGACTATTTGTTACAGTGTCACAGTCCGTCCGGTTTTATGCGATTCCATACCGGCCTCTATAATACGGATAATTTCCGCCCCTTCCTGCGCCGTCACCGGGGTCGGGCCGTTATTGATAATCGCCTCAGCCACTTCCGCGTAATAGCGGCCATAGTGCCCGGCTTTGTTCGGATACGTTTCTGTGATCACTTCAATACCGTCCGGTGATAAGCTCAGTTCCCCGTCGCGGCTGTCATGACCCCAGTTGACACCGACCGGCATCTGCCCTGCTTTCAGTGCATTTTCCTGCGGATCCAGCCCGTACTTCACATAGCTGCCTTTCATGCCGTGAACGATATACACCGGGGATTCCGCTGCCGCGACCGTGGTGGCATGCAGCACGACTTTGACATCCGGATAGTGCAGTTGCGCATGGAAATAATCCACCGCCTCAGAACCCGGACGGATCATCCCCAGGTCGGCAGTGATCGCCGTTGGTTTGCCGAAAAACTGCAGTGCCTGGTCAATCAGATGAGAACCCAGGTCATACCAGATACCACTGCCTAATGCAGCAGCTTCGCGCCAGCGCTTTTGCGGCTGCGGGCGGTAGCGGTCAAAATGGACTTCAAAATATTTGATAGCCCCGAGTTTTTTACTGTCAAACAGGGATTTGAGCGTCAGATACCCGGAGTCAAAACGGCGGTTATGATAAACAGACAGCACCAGTCCGGCGTCATCCGCCTGTTTTGCCAGGGTAAATGCCTCTTCCGATGTCAGGGTAAAGGGCTTATCCACCACCACATGTTTACCCGCAGCCAGCGCCATCCGCGCCAGCGGGAAATGGGTGTCATTCGGGGTCGGGATCACGACGAGGTCAATGGCCGGGTCAGCAAAAATATCTTCCGGTGTGGCGACAACCTGCACATCCGGATAATCAGCATGCACTTTGGCGGCATCACTGCTCGCGACTTTGGCCAGTTCCATATTGGCATTATTGACAATAAACGGCGCATGGAATGTTTTTCCGGCAAAACCGTACCCGATCAGGCCCACTTTCAGTATTTTCGTCATCACTCCCTCCGGGGGATTGTCATGTTAACGGATAAAAACATGCTTTCAGAATCTGTCATCCTCCTGAAAAGTACCACTAACTGATTCCGTGACGCAAATGCTGTGCCCGGTTTTCATCAGTTTTGCCGCTTTTTCATTCTGATACACACAGTTATCCGCGCTTTCACACAATCCCGATAACCCCGGATGCCCGGGGATTGCTATTATTCACCCCGCTTACCGGGGATCCCGGTTTTTTATGTGCTTTATTTGTATGTTTTTAAAGACTCGCTTTGGGCATTGTAATGGCTGACTACTTATTACTTTTTGTCGGGACGGTGCTGGTTAACAACTTCGTACTCGTCAAATTCTTAGGATTATGCCCCTTTATGGGGGTCTCCAAAAAACTGGAAACCGCGATTGGCATGGGGTTTGCCACCACATTTGTGATGACACTCGCCTCCGTCTGCTCGTGGCTGATGGATACCTTTATCCTGATCCCGCTGGATATTCTCTATCTGCGCACACTGAGCTTTATCCTGGTGATCGCCGTGGTGGTGCAGTTCACCGAAATGGTGGTGCGGAAAACCAGCCCGGCGCTCTACCGGCTGCTCGGGATCTTCCTGCCGTTGATCACCACCAACTGTGCGGTACTCGGTGTGGCGCTGCTGAACATAAACCTGTCGCATAATTTCCTGCAATCCGCCGTTTACGGCTTTGGTGCGGCAGCCGGTTTCTCCCTGGTGATGGTGCTGTTTGCCGCTATCCGTGAGCGGCTGGCAACGGCAGATGTGCCGGCGCCTTTCCGCGGGGCGTCTGTCGGGCTGGTCACGGCCGGTCTGATGTCTCTGGCCTTTATGGGCTTCAGTGGTCTGGTGAAATTCTGATGACAATGATTTGGATTGCCGTTGCCGTACTCAGCCTGCTGGGTCTGGCATTCGGTCTGATACTTGGTTACGCCTCCCGCCGCTTCAAAGTGGAGGAAGATCCCATTGTGGATAAAATTGATGACATTCTGCCGCAGAGTCAGTGCGGCCAGTGCGGTTTTCCCGGCTGCCGCCCGTATGCGGAATCTGTTGCCAATGGCGGCGCAATAAACCGCTGTGCCCCCGGCGGCGAGCAGGTGATGCTGAAACTGGCGGATATGCTGGGTGTGGATCCGCAGCCGCTCGACGGTGACGAGTCCGTACTCAATCCGGTGCGTAAAGTGGCCTTTATTCATGAAGACCAGTGCATCGGCTGCACCAAATGTATTCAGGCGTGCCCGGTGGATGCGATTATCGGTGCCACCCGCGCCATGCACACTGTGGTTGAAAATCTCTGCACCGGGTGTGATTTGTGTGTCGCACCCTGCCCGACAGATTGCATTGAGATGATCCCGGTCGCCGTCACCCCGCGTAACTGGAAGTGGGATTTAAACACCATTCCGGTCAGAAATATTCCGGCGGATACCGGCGGTACTCCTGTCAAACCTGTTCAGATTGAGGCGTCGTAAGTTTTATGTTCAATTTGCTCAACTTTCTGAAAAAAGACCGGGTATGGGATTTTGACGGCGGCATTCATCCGCCGGAAATGAAATTACAGTCCAGCCGGACACCGATGCGGGTGTGCCCGGTACCGGAAGAACTGATTATTCCGCTCCAGCAGCATATCGGGAACGAAGGCGATGTGCTGGTCAGCCCCGGCGACCATGTCCTGAAAGGTCAGCCGCTGACACGCGGAACCGGCCGCAGCCTGCCGGTGCACGCCTCATCATCCGGCACGGTGACTGCCGTGGAGCCTTGTGTGACCGCGCATCCGTCCGGGCTGACCGCGCCGTGCATCCGTATCCGGACTGACGGGCTGGATACCCCGTACCCGGCGGAAAAAACAGCGGATTTCACCTCTCTCTCCAAAACAGAGCTGACTGACCGCATTCATCAGGCCGGGATTGCCGGTCTCGGCGGCGCAGGCTTCCCGACCGCCAGCAAGCTGAAAGGCGGCGGTGATCTTATCCGCACTCTGATTATCAATGCGGCGGAATGTGAGCCCTATATCACGGCGGATGACCGTCTGATGCAGGAACATGCCGGGGAAATTCTCACCGGTATCCGTATTCTGATGCACCTTCTTGAGCCGGAACAGGTGCTTATCGGCATTGAAGATAATAAACCGGAGGCGATTGCCGCACTGCGTGACGTTACTGCCGGGGAAAAACAGATTTTCGTGCGGGTGATCCCGACCAAGTACCCGTCCGGCGGCGCCAAACAGCTGACCAAAATTCTCACCGGCCGCGAAGTACCATCCGGCGGACGCTCTTCTGATATCGGCGTGCTGATGCAGAACGTCGGAACTGTGGTTGCCATCAAGCGCGCCATTACCGACGGCGAACCGCTGATCCAGCGCGTGGTAACAGTAACCGGCGAAGCGGTTGAATCACCGGGTAACTTCTGGACACGACTCGGTACGCCGGTCCGTTTCCTGTTGCAACAGGCCGGTTTCCGTCCTCAGCATGAACAAATGGTTGTGATGGGCGGCCCGCTGATGGGCTTTACACTGCCGGATCTCGATGTGCCGGTAGTAAAAATCTGTAACTGCATTCTTGCACCAACCACGAACGAGATGGAACCAACTGCACCGGAAGAAGCCTGTATCCGCTGCAGTCACTGTGCGGATGCCTGTCCGGCCGGATTACTGCCGCAGCAGCTCTACTGGTTCAGTAAAGGTAATGAACACGAAAAAGCAGAACAGCACCATCTGTTTGACTGCATTGAATGCGGTGCCTGTGCCTGGGTCTGCCCGAGCAATATTCCGCTGGTGCAGTATTACCGTCAGGAAAAAGCACAGGTCATTGAGATCCGCGAAGAAGCCCAACGCGCCGCAGATGCCAAAATCCGCTTTGAAGCCAAACAGGCACGAATGGCACGGGAAAAAGAAGCCCGTGAAGCCCGCCATAAAAGCGCGGCTGTTCAGGTGGATGAGAAAGACAGTGCGGCTATCAGCGCCGCCCTTGCCCGCGTGAAAGCCAAAGACAGCAATGCAGGGATGACGATTTCTGTTAATCCGTCCGTTTTACCGGATAACAGCGCCGTGAT
This sequence comes from Morganella morganii, assembly GCF_019243775.1. Lineage (NCBI taxonomy): Bacteria > Pseudomonadati > Pseudomonadota > Gammaproteobacteria > Enterobacterales > Morganellaceae > Morganella > Morganella morganii. Next base: position 1,790,041 of record NZ_CP069157.1, on the reverse strand, counting down.
TGCTGCCCGCGAAGTCCGTAAAGCACAGGCCCGCGCACGTCAGGCAGAAAAAGCGGCTCTCGCGGCTGAAACAACACAACCGGCGACAGAAGCAGACGCCGATCCGCGTAAAGCCGCAGTGGCTGCCGCCCTTGCCCGCGCCAAAGCGAAGAAAGCCACTCAGGCTGCCGAAGCTCCGGCGGAAGCTGCACAACCGGCTGCGGAAACAGAGACAGATCCGCGCAAAGCTGCTGTTGCTGCCGCCATTGCCCGCGCCAAAGCGAAGAAAGCCGCTCAGGCTGCCGAAGCTCCGGCGGAAGCTGCTCAACCAGCCGCAGACGCAGAAGCGGAACCGCGCAAAGCCGCTGTTGCTGCCGCCATTGCCCGCGCCAAAGCGAAGAAAGCCGCTCAGACTGCTGAAGCTCCGGCGGAAGCTGCTCAACCAGCCGCAGACGCAGAGGCAGATCCACGCAAAGCCGCTGTTGCTGCCGCCATTGCCCGCGCTAAAGCGAAAAAAGCCGCTCAGACTGCTGAAGCTCCGGCGGAAGCTGCTCAACTGGCAGCGGAAGCAGAGACAGATCCGCGCAAAGCCGCTGTCGCTGCCGCCATTGCCCGTGCCAAAGCGAAGAAAGCCGCTCAGGCCGCTGCACAACATTCTGAAGAAACCACTGATTAATGAAGCGAAATAAGCATGAAATTTAGGCCCGTTTCCTCAAACGCCCCGCACCGGCTGAAAATTGCGGGATCACCGTTTACGCATAACCGTGACAACACCTCCGCCATCATGCTGTGGGTGGTGATTGCTATGATCCCGGGGATTGCCGCGCAGCTCTGGTTTTTCGGCGCCGGTACCCTGTTTCAGATTCTGATTGCGGTTGTCACTGCGCTGGTGACAGAAAGTATTGCTGTCCGGCTGCGCAATCAGCCGGTGATGCCGTATCTGAAAGATAACTCCGCGCTGGTCACTGCGGTGCTGCTGGCTGTCAGTATTCCGCCGCTGGCACCGTGGTGGATGATTGTTATCGGTACATTCTTTGCCGTGATTATTGCCAAGCACATATATGGCGGCCTCGGACAAAACCCGTTTAACCCGGCAATGGTCGGTTATGTGGTGCTGCTGATCTCCTTCCCGGTACAGATGACCAGCTGGCTGCCGCCGGAAAGTCTGCAAATCACCCCGGTTTCGCTCAGTGACAGCCTGCATGTAATTTTCACCGGGTTATCAGACGGTGGCCAGACACTGGAGCAGTTACGCGCCGGAGCGGATGGTATGAGCCAGGCGACTCCGCTCGACAGTTTCAAAACCGGTCTGCTGACCCGCGATATGTCCGAAATCCTGACACAACCCGTTTTACAGGGCTCTGTCGCCGGTATCGGCTGGCAGTGGGTGAATATCGGTTACCTGATCGGCGGCTGTATTCTGCTTAACCGTAAAGTGATTTCATGGCAGATCCCGGCCGCCATGCTGGGAACACTCGCGGTATTGTCAGTGATCGGATACCTGATTGATTCATCACACTTTACATCCCCGGTTATACAGCTGTTTTCCGGTGCCACCATGCTCGGGGCATTCTTTATCGCTACCGACCCGGTCACCGCTTCCACCACACCACGCGGCCGCCTAATATACGGGATACTGATCGGCCTTCTGCTGTGGATTATCCGTGTTTACGGCGGTTATCCGGATGCGGTGGCATTTGCCGTCCTGCTGGCCAATATCACCGTGCCGCTGATCGATACCTACACACAACCGCGTGTTTACGGGCACAAACGGGGGAATAAATGATTGCCACATTACGCCGTTACGGCCTGATCCTCGCCCTGTTTGCCGCCGGTACCACCGGGCTGAGCGGGTTTGTCTACACCCTGACAAAACCGGAAATTGATAAGCAGGCCGCCGCACAGCAAAAGGCACTGTTTGCCGAAATCCTGCCGGAATCGGTTTATAATAATGATGTGATTGCAGAGTGTTATCTGGTCACCGATCCTGCCCTGGGTAATGAACTGCCGCACCGGCTGTATGTTGCCCGCAAAGACGGCACACCTGTCGCCGCAGTGCTGGAGTCCACCGCACCGGACGGCTATTCCGGTAATATTCAGCTGCTGGTTGCGGCTGATTTTAACCGTACCGTGCTCGGCTCCCGCGTGACCGAACACAAAGAGACACCGGGGCTGGGTGATAAAATTGATACCCGGATTTCCGACTGGATCACATCTCTGAGCGGCAAACACATTGAATCCGCTGATGACCCGCACTGGGCAGTGAAAAAAGACGGCGGGGATTTTGATCAGTTCACCGGTGCCACCATCACGCCGCGCGCAGTCGTCAATGCTGTCCGTGCAACAGCGGATTATATGCAGACACTGCCGCCGTTGCTGAACACCTTACCTCAATGCGGAGCAGAATAATGAGTCAGATTAAAGAGTTATTCGCCGACGGATTATGGAAAAACAACTCTGCCCTGGTTCAGGTACTGGGGCTGTGTCCGCTGCTGGCGGTTTCCTCCACGGTCACCAATGCGCTGGGTCTGGGACTGGCCACCACCCTGGTGCTGATTTGTACTAACGTGGCGGTTTCCGCACTGCGCCGCTGGATCCCGTCAGAAATCCGCATTCCTATTTATGTGATGCTGATTGCCTCCGTCGTGACTGCGGTTCAGTTACTGATCAACGCCTATGCTTTCGGCTTATATCAGTCGCTCGGTATCTTCATCCCGCTGATTGTGACCAACTGTATTGTCATCGGCCGTGCCGAAGCGTTTGCTGCCAAAAATGCCGTTTACCCTTCTGCGATTGACGGCCTGGCTATGGGGCTCGGTGCGACCGCCGCGCTGTTTGTGCTCGGTGCCATGCGTGAAATTCTCGGTAACGGCACTCTGTTTGACGGTGCCGATCTGCTGCTTGGTGACTGGGCCAAAGTGCTGCGCGTCGATGTGCTGCATCTTGACACCCCGTTCCTGCTGGCTATGCTGCCACCGGGTGCCTTTATCGGGCTTGGCTTAATGCTGGCAGGCAAGTATCTTATTGATGAGAAAATGAAAAAACGCAAAAATGCACCTGCCGCTCCGCAATATGAAACTGAAAAAGGATGCGGAAGCCATCTGGTCAAATAACTGTATAATTAAGCAGGCTCCTCTCCGGGAGGCTGCTTTTATCATGAATGAGCCAATGTCGTTATGAATAAAGAAAAACGTATTGAAATCCTGACCCGCCTGCGGGACAACAACCCGCAACCCACCACTGAACTGCTGTTTGATTCTCCGTTTGAATTACTGATCTCCGTCTTATTATCCGCCCAGGCGACAGATGTCAGTGTCAATAAAGCCACCCGTCCGCTGTATGCCGTTGCCAATACGCCGCAGGCCATTCTGGATCTGGGTGTGGACGGTGTGAAATCCTATATTAAAACCATCGGGTTATTTAATACCAAAGCAGAAAATGTGATTAAAACCTGCCGGATGCTGGTTGAGCTGCATAACGGCGAAGTGCCGGAAGACAGAGCTGCTCTTGAGGCGCTGCCGGGTGTGGGGCGCAAAACTGCCAATGTGGTGCTCAATACTGCGTTCGGCTGGCCGACCATTGCTGTTGATACCCATATTTTCCGTGTCTGTAACCGCACAAAATTTGCCCCCGGTAAAAATGTGGATGAGGTGGAACAAAAATTATTGCGGGTTGTTCCGGCAGAATTTAAAGTCGACTGCCACCATTGGTTTATACTGCACGGGCGTTATACCTGTGTTGCCCGCAAACCCCGCTGCGGTTCATGCATCATTGAGGATTTGTGTGAATTCAGCGAAAAAGTGTATCCGGAAGATTAATCTGCTGCGCTTTAAACAGAAATTGCCCTCTGTGCTTGCGGGCAGCGTAAATTCGCGTAAAAATAACCATAAATTTGCTCACCCAACCAGTACGGGAACCTATGTTTCAAGATAACCCGCTATTAGCTCAGCTAAAACAACAGCTCCACGATAAAACATTGCGTGTCGAAGGGATCGTAAAAAGTACCGATAAAGGCTACGGTTTCCTGGAAGTTGACGGACAAAAATCCTATTTTATTCCGCCGCCGCAGATGAAAAAAGTCATGCACGGCGACCGCGTCACCGCAGCTATTCACACGGTGAATAATAAAGATGTGGCTGAGCCTGAAGCGCTGATCACCCCGTTTCTGGACCGGTTTGTCGGCCGTGTGCAGCGCAAGGAAAATGATGACCGTCTCTGGATCATTCCTGATCATCCGCTGTTAAAAGATTCCATTCCCTGCCGTCCGGCAAAAGGCGTTGATCATGAGTTTCGTCAGGGTGACTGGGCAGTTGCGGAAATGCGCCGCCACCCGCTGAAAGGTGATCGCAGCTTCCACGCGGAAATCACCGGCTTTATCACCGATGCGGACGACCATTACGCGCCGTGGTGGGTGACACTGACCCGCCACCAGCACGCACTGAAAGAGCCGGAGCCGGTTGAGGTAACCATGGCGGATGATAATCTGCCGCGTACTGATCTGACCCATCTGGATTTTGTCACTATCGACAGCGCATCCACCGAAGATATGGATGATGCACTTTACATCACTACCGGTGATAACAATCAGCTTCAGCTGACTATCGCGATTGCGGACCCGACCAGCTACATCCCGGCCGGCAGCGAGCTGGACGCTATTGCCCATAAACGCGCATTTACCAACTATCTGCCGGGCTTTAATATCCCGATGCTGCCGCGTAACCTGTCTGATGACCTGTGCTCGCTGCATCCGCATGTGCGCCGCCCGGCACTGGTGTGTCAGGTCTCCGTTAATGAGGATGGCTCTCTGTCTGATGATGCCGTATTCTTCGCCGCCTGGGTTGAATCCAAAGCCAAGCTGGCTTACGACGATGTTTCCGACCTGCTGGAAGGTGTGGCTGACCGCGTGACGCCGGATGAAACTATCCGCCGTCAGATTTCCCTGTTGCAGGATATGTATCAGCGCCGCCATCACTGGCGTGAAACTCATGCGCTGGTCTTTAAAGATCGTCCTGATTACCGCTTTATCCTTGATGAAAACGGCGTAGTGACGGATATCGTGGCTGAACAGCGCCGCAGTGCCAACCGCATTGTGGAAGAAGCGATGATCACCGCCAATATCTGTGCCGCACAAGTGCTGGATAAAAAACTCGGCTTTGGTGTCTATAACGTGCACACCGGGCTGGATCCGCTGACCATCAGTCAGGCCGTTGCCCTGCTCGCCGAAAACGGTATTAACTTCAGCGCTGAAGAATTACTGACTCTCGACGGTTTCTGTCGTCTGCGCCGTGAACTGGATAATCAGCCGACACAGTTCCTCGACAGCCGTATCCGCCGCTTCCAGACCTTTGCCGAAGTCCGCATGGAAAAAGGCCCGCACTTTGGTCTGGGACTGGATGGCTATGCAACCTGGACATCCCCTATTCGTAAATACAGCGATATTGTGAACCACCGTCTGCTGAAAGCGATTATCGCCGGTCAGTCTGCGGAAAAACCAGCTGAAGCCCTGGCCGAGCACCTGGCAGAGCGCCGCCGTGCCAACCGTATGGCAGAGCGTGATGTCGGTGACTGGTTATATGCCCGTTATCTGCAGCCGTATGCCGGTACAGATACCCCGTTCCCGGCTGAGATCATTGATATCACCCGCGGTGGCGTGCGTGTCCGTCTGACAGACAACGGCGCGGTCGCCTTTATCCCCGGCACCTTTATTCACCCGGTCAAAGATGAGCTCCAGTGCAGCCAGGAAACCGGCTCAGTGCTGATTAAAGGTGAAGTACGTTACCGCCTCAATGACATCATTCCGGTGAAAATTGAGGAAGTTAAGATGGAAACCCGCAGTATTCTGGCCCGCCCGCTCTGATCCGGAATCACTGACTGATAAGAACCGCCGCTCTGTATTCACGGCGGTTTTTTTATTCCTGCCACTCAGAACCCGCCGCTGTTCCTGTCATTAAATCCCGGACATTAATACCTTTATCAGCATTTAAATTTTATTTAAATCATGAGGATAGTAATTAGTAACGTGATTGCTATAGTGATGATAATCAGACATTCAGCGGGGAAATGAGATGAAGAAAATAGTAACGGCATTGCTTGTTGCTGGTGGCCTGCTGGCACTCAGCGGCTGTAAGAACCTGTCAGAGCAGGAGAAAGATACCGCAATTGGTGCTGAGTTAGGTGCTATCAGCGGCGCGATCCTGACGGATGGTTCCGGTCTGGGTACAGTGGGTGGTGCTGCCGTCGGCGGGATTATCGGCCACGAGGCCGGTCAGTGACAAAGGCGTCCGCAACGGACGCCTTATCTCTCTGTCAGCCGCCTGCCAGTTTGACTTTAAAGCCTTTCTCTTCCAGCAGTTGCTTCAGTAAATCGCGTTTATCACCCTGAATTTCAATTACACCGTCTTTCAGCGCCCCGCCGCAGCCGCAGCGTTTTTTCAGATCTGCCGCCAGCTTGCTCAGTGCAGCATCATCCAAATCAATACCGGTGATCAGGCACACACCCTTACCTTTACGGCCGCTGGTCTGACGCTGAATACGGACAATACCGTCACCTTTCGGGCGTTCCGCTTTGACTTCCGGCTCATCAATACGGCCGGCATCTGTGGAATAAACCAGGCGTGAATTATTGTCCATCTTATAATACTCCCACTGAAGCATTAATCGCCTGTAATGCCGCCTGCGGGTTATCACTGCGGGTGATTGGCCGCCCGATAACCATGTAATCCACCCCGGCACTGACTGCCTGCGGTGGTGTCATGATACGCCGCTGGTCACCGGCATCACTGCCTTCAGGGCGGATCCCCGGCGTGACCAGTTTAAATTCCCGGCCCAGGGTCTCTTTCATCAGTTTCGCTTCATGAGCAGAACAGACCACACCATCCAGCCCGCAGTTCTGTGTTAATTTTGCCAGACGCAGCGCGTGCTCTGCCGGTGTGGCATCAATACCGGTTCCGGCCAGGTCGGATTGCTCCATGCTGGTCAGCACAGTTACCGCGATCAGCAGCGGCGCATCGTTGCCGTACGGCAGCAGGATCTCTTTTGCCGCTGTCATCATGCGTTCACCACCTGCCGCGTGGACGTTAACCATCCACACACCCAGCTCAGCCGCTGCCCGCACCGCATGCGCTGCGGTATTCGGAATATCATGGAATTTCAGGTCAAGAAAGACCTCAAACCCGCGCTGCTGTAACGCGCGGACACATTCCGGCCCGCAGAAGGTAAACAGCTCTTTACCGACTTTCAGACGGCACTGTGCCGGATCGATACGGTCGGCAAAAGCCAGCGCATCATCCGGGTTGTCGTAATCGAGCGCAACAATAACAGGCGATGCGATATCTGCACGGCCTGTATGCGAAGAAAGAGATGTCATGAATGTATTACCTGTGGTTGATGAATTAATACGGGTAAATAATTACGGATAAATGTGACGTTGTCACTGTCCGTCCAGCCCTCTGATAGGCTTGATAGTATCCCATGACCGGCAGGACGGGCAGTGCCAGTACAGGGCGTGTGATGTAAATCCGCATTTGCCGCAGCGGTAATCCGGTTTTGTCCGGATTTGTTCGCCGACCATGTTACGCAGCAGGCCGAGACTCTCTTTGGCACGCCCTTCCTCCGCCTCTGACAGATAATATTCCATCAGACGGCAGAACAGACGCATGGTCGGATGGCGCTGCAACTGGCGGTTAACATAGGTGATCGCCATTTCCGGCCCTTCCTGCTGTTCAATAATATCCGCAAGATAGAGTTCGGCAATAGCGCCAATATTTTCATCCGAACAGTGCAGCAGGTATTCTGCCCATTCTGCCGGCTGATCAAGGTGCGTGTAGCAGGTTTCCAGCATTGGCAGTGTTTCACTGACCATTTCTTTATCCTGCTCAAACACCCGCTTGAGCACGGTAACGGCTTTGCTGTATTCCGCCCGTTCAATATGAATGCGCCCCTGCATAATCGACACCCGGGCACAGTTTTTATCCACCCCCGCCGCTTTGGCAAGATACGCAAATGCCCCGTCAGTGTTATCGCTGCCCAGCGCCTGCAATGCCAGCTCACAATAGAAATTAGCGATATTCTCCCGCTGCCCGCTATCACCCTGTTTCAGCAGCTTTTCACCGATATCGATAGCTTTGCTCCAGTCACTGGTGGACTGATAGATCGATAACAGCGACTGGAGTGCACTTTGTCTGAAATCCGCCTCATCAATCAGCTGTAAAAACAGGACTTCCGCCCGGTCATAGACCCCGGCGGCCACATAATCGCGGCCCAGCTGTTGTGTGGCGAGGAGACGCTGGTCATAGGAGAGAGAGGCGCTTTCCATCAGAGACTGGTGGATGCGGATGGCGCGTTCCACTTCGCCGCGCGAACGGAACAGGTTGCCGAGTGTCAGGTGAGCTTCAAATGCAGAGCTGTCTTCTTTCAGCATGTCGAGGAACAAATCAACCGCTTTATCCTGCTGATCGGACAGCAAAAAGTTTACGCCTGCCACATAGTCGCGTGACAGGCGGTCAGCATGTTGTTGTTGATTCTGCTGCGCGCTGCGCCGCCCCATATACCAGCCGTATGCGGCAGCAATGGGCAACAGAAGAAACAACAGCTCAAGCATAATGCTTATTCCTTAGTGGTGTCCCGCAGTGCAACCGAACCGGAAGACTGCACCGTCTGGTCAGCTTCCAGACGTTTGATCCGGTGCCGGGCACGGGCCAGCGACAACCGCAGACGTAAATAAAACAGACCGCAGACAATCCAGCCCAGCACAAAACCGATACCGAACAGTACGGCCAGCAAGGTGGATACAGAATACTGTCCCTGCGCAATCAGATAATTAAATGTGACTACCTGATCGTTATTTGCGCCCAGTGTCACCGAAATGATGAAAACCACCAGTACAAGGATAAAAATCAGAAAATATTTCACCGGCGTTCCTATTATCAGGCTTGCATTCCGCGCCTGCTTCTTGCAGACGCACTAACCCCTTAAGTTACCATTTACCCCGGGGAGAATGAAAGTAATTTGTTGTGTTCCCGAGTTTTTTCCGCTTTTTTGCCGGTATCCGCACAGAATACCGGCAACGGGTTTCACGCGCCTTATAATAACATGATTTCAGGTCAGCGGCGGCGGTTGCACACCATTTTCCTTCTGTCTGTTAAGCCAGATAAAGAATATTCCGGCCAGGATTGCGTTAATAATCACAGACATAATGATATCTGACGGCCAGTGCATCCCCAGCGCCAGGCGGCTGTATTCCGCCAGAATGCCCCACAGCAGAATCACGCCCGCCAGCCCGCGGCGGCCCTGTGCGGTAAAAAACACAAAGAGTATCAGCGCCCACGCACTGGCAAACAGTGCATGACCGGATGGAAACGCATAACCGGTTTCACTTTTCCAGTGTTTCAGCAGCCAGCCGGGCACCTGATAATGATTTTTCACGGTATTTTCCAGCAGTTGTGCCCGTGCTTTCCGGGAAAGGTCATAGAACCCTTTTTCTGACACAATATGTTGCTGTGTCAGCCAGACCACATACGGGCGCGGCTCTTTAATGGTGTTTTTCATCGCTACTTTGATACCCTGTCCGGCAGCCACCACCACCAGGATCAGTGCTGCTGCACGCAGTGCCTGCTTTCTGCTGCCGCGAAACAAACGGACAAACAGAATACAAAAAATGAGTGATACGATAATGGCCAGCGGATATGCCGCGGTATCTGTCAGGTGCCACAGGCCGCGCAGCAGGTCATCATCACCTGATGGCTGCCAGCGCCAGCCGGTCAGTAATGTCACCAGCGGTACCAGCATCAGTAATATGACACCGGCGATAAAGGGTTTTGTCAGGTTTTTCATCCGGGTTGAATCATTCCGTTAAAAATAAATATTATTTTTGTCAAACTGATGTACTACTATGGTCATGTTCAGTTATTTGACCCGCAAATGGAATGTCAGTTTCATTTCCCGGGCAACGCAGATAATAACATCGCCAATACGATTATGTGCGTTTAAATAAAGATATTTATATCAATGAGTTAATAAATCATGAATAAAGAGTTGCAGTTAAAACGTGTCGCACAGGCAAAATTACCTACCCCGTTCGGGGAATTTTTGATGGTCGGATTTGAAGAAATTGCCACCGGTCACGATCACGTGGCTCTGGTGTTCGGGGACATCAGCGGTGATGAGCCGGTGTTATCCCGTGTCCATTCAGAATGTTTAACCGGTGACGCGCTGTTCAGCCTGCGCTGTGACTGTGGTTTCCAGCTGGAAGCTGCTCTGAAACAAATCTCGGAAGAAGGTCGTGGTGTATTACTGTATCACCGTCAGGAAGGCCGTAATATTGGCCTGCTGAATAAAATCCGCGCCTATGCATTACAGGATACCGGGCTGGATACTGTTGAAGCCAACCAGAAGCTGGGTTTTGCCCCGGATGAGCGCGATTTCACATTGTGCGCCGATATGTACAAACTGCTGGATGTGCACGCCATCCGCCTGCTGACCAATAACCCGGAAAAAGTCGAGATTCTGACCCAGGCCGGGATTAACATTACTGAACGCGTGCCGCTGATTGTCGGCCGTAATCCGGCTAATGCCCATTATCTGGATACCAAAGCGGAGAAAATGGGACACATGCTGTGCCAGTCTCCGGGCTGTAATCACTGATCCACCTGCAAAAGTCAGTAAAAACAGAAAAGCGCGGCAAATGCCGCGCTTTGTTTTTACCTGTCTGAATACGTTACGCCAGCATCTGCCGGATCACATAGCAGAGGATGCCGCCGTGGCGGTAATATTCCAGCTCCGTCTGTGTGTCGATACGGCACAGCGCATTCAGTTCAGTCACACGTCCGTCCGCATGTGTGATTTTCACCGGTACAATCTGTTTTGGTGTGACGCTGTTCAGGCCGCCGACGTCAATCAGTTCATCCCCGGTCAGCCCCAGCGTACGGCGATCGGTTCCCGCCGGAAACTCCAGCGGCAGGATACCCATACCAATCAGGTTAGAACGGTGGATCCGCTCATAGGATTCCGTCAGCACCACTCTCACCCCCAGAAGATTAGTGCCTTTCGCTGCCCAGTCACGGCTGGAGCCGGAGCCGTACTCTTTCCCGGCTATTACCACCAGCGGTGTCCCGGACTCCTGATAACGCATCGCGGCATCAAAGATAGCCAGCGTTTCCCCGGACGGAATATGGCGGGTAAATCCGCCTTCCGTGCCCGGCACCATTTCATTGCGGATGCGGATATTGGCAAACGTGCCGCGCACCATCACTTCATGGTTACCGCGCCGTGAGCCGTAGGAGTTAAAATCCGCCGGTTTCACGCCGTGTGCCTGTAAATAGCGCCCCGCCGGGCTGTCAGCTTTGATGTTCCCCGCCGGAGAAATATGGTCAGTGGTGACAGAATCACCGAGGATCGCCAGAATCCGCGCCTGTTTTACATCTTTGACCGGCGCCGGGGAAACCGGCATTCCCTCAAAATACGGCGGATGACGGATATAGGTGGAATCCGGCAGCCACTGGTAAGTCGGCGTATTTTCCACCGGCAGTGACTGCCACTGCTCATCCCCGTCAAACACTGCCGAGTACTCTTTGCGGAACATCTCGGTTTTCACTTTTTCCACCGCAGCAGCAATTGCGGCATTATCCGGCCAGATATCTTTTAACAGCACCGGCTTACCCTGTTTATCATAGCCCAGCGGATCGGTTTCCAGATTACAGTGCAAATTGCCGGCCAGAGCATAAGCCACCACCAGCGGCGGAGAAGCCAGCCAGTTGGTTTTCACCAGCGGATGGATGCGCCCTTCAAAGTTGCGGTTGCCGGACAGCACGGCACCGACTGTCAGGTCATTCTCTTTGATGGCGGTTTCGATTTCCGCATCCAGCGGCCCGGAGTTGCCGATGCAGGTAGTACAACCATAACCGACAAGATTGAATCCCAACTGATCCAGATACGGCGTGAATCCGGCGGCATTCAGGTAATCTGTCACCACTTTCGAACCGGGGGCCAGAGAGGTTTTCACCCACGGTTTGCGGGTCAGCCCTTTTTCAGCGGCATTTTTTGCCAGCAGACCGGCGGTCATCAGCACACCGGGGTTGGAGGTGTTGGTACAGGATGTGATAGCGGCAATCACCACGGCACCATCCTCAAGGGTAAAATCGTCGCCATGCAGAGAAACAGGCACTTTCGCCGCCGGGGACTTTTTGTTCAGTTCCAGATCAACCGCCGCCTGAAACGCGCCCGGTACCTGCGCCAGCACCACTCTGTCCTGCGGACGTTTCGGCCCGGCCAGGCTGGTCTGCACATCCGCCAGATCCAGCGCCAGCCCGGAGGTAAAGCGCGGCTCATCTCCCTCGTGACGCCACAACCCCTGCTCTTTGCAGTATGTTTCCACCAGCGCGATTTCGTCATCACTGCGCCCGGTCAGGCGCATGTAGCTGAGTGTAACCTCATCCGCCGGGAAGAAACCACAGGTTGCTCCGTACTCCGGCGCCATATTGGCAATCGTGGCGCGGTCAGCCAGCGGCAGCTGCGCCAGACCGTCACCCCAGAATTCAACAAATTTGCCCACCACACCGTGTTTGCGCAGCATTTGTGTCACGGTCAGCACCAGGTCAGTGGCGGTGATCCCTTCGCGCAGACGGCCGGTCAGTTTAAACCCGACCACATCCGGGATCAGCATTGACACCGGCTGTCCGAGCATCGCAGCTTCCGCTTCAATACCGCCCACGCCCCAGCCCAGTACGCCGAGGCCGTTAATCATGGTGGTGTGGGAATCTGTCCCGACCAGGGTATCCGGATACGCATAGGTTTTACCGTCACGGGTTTCATACCAGACGGATTTCCCGAGGTACTCGAGGTTAACCTGGTGGCAGATCCCCGTTCCCGGCGGCACCACACGGAAGCGGTCAAAGGCCTGCTGTCCCCAGCGCAGAAAGCGGTAACGTTCGTTATTACGTGACATTTCAATGGCCACGTTATCAGCAAAAGCCTGCTCACTGGCATATTCATCCACCATCACCGAGTGGTCGATAACCAGATCGACCGGCGACAACGGATTGACCTTACTCTCTTCTCCGCCCAGCACGCGGATAGCCTGGCGCATCGCCGCCAGATCCACCACCGCCGGCACACCGGTAAAATCCTGCATCAGCACACGGGCGGGCCGGAAGGCAATTTCATGGTCAGCCGTGCCGGTTTTTTGCCAGTCGATCAGCGCCTGTAAATCGCGCACCTGCACGCTGTCGCCATCAAGATTACGCAACAGGTTTTCGGCCAGCACTTTCAGGGATTTGGGTAATTTATCGAGATTGCCGAGCTGTTCCGCCAGGCGGGAGAGATGATAGATATGGTAGTGTTTTCCGCCCGCCGTCAGCAGGGTTTCACACTGTTGCTTTAAGGTTAACGACATAACGCCTCCACACAGAGTGTACGGGTTAAACAGGTATCTTCCTTATTATTTTCATTATAAAGATACCATATTCCCGTAATCTTTGCGGGGGCAGCCACACAATTTGTTAATTCAATGTAACCAAAACTAACAATTTTGCAGGATAATTAATCCGGGCTGTATTCCGTAATAACCCGGGTGCCCTGCCCGTCAGTCTCAAATGAGATGGTATCCTGACCACCATTAAACAACTGTGTTACCGTCAGGTGATTATTACCCTGCCATTTGTATTCCAGGCTGACCGTATCACCATAACCGGTGAAAGACTGATCCGTGCTGGGTGTCAATTTTTCCGTCAGATTTTTCGGCTCCCGGTTGTACTGCGGTAGAGCCCGTAAGTTTGTACCAGATTGCTGCCTTTGTAGTAGCATTCATCCGTTGAATCATAGCTTTCCGGGTCACGCACGGTCTCTTTACAGACCGGTGCCGCCGGTACGGATGCAGATACAGCCGCCGGCAACAGCCCGGCGGCAAGCAGGACAGCGCCTGTCAGTGCGGATAATTTACTCATCTGTTCCCCTGATAATAAGTATTCAGACAATCGGCAGCGGAATGTCTTTAAACATGGCTTCGATGTCTTCATTATTACGCAGCGCAATCGCTTTATCCACCACATCGCGCGTCAGATGCGGCGCGAAACGCCACATAAAATCATACATATAGGTTCTCAGGAAACTACCGCGCCGGAAACCGATTTTTGTGGTGCTGTAGCTGAATTTATCCCGCATATCGATACTGACGAGGTCTTTATCCGTCTCCGGATCGACCGCCATACTGGCAATAATCCCGATCCCGAGCCCGAGACGGACATAGGTTTTAATCACATCCGCATCTGTTGCGGTAAAGACCACTTTCGGCTTCAGCCCCTGTTTTTCAAAGGTGCTGTCCAGCTCGGAACGGCCGGTGAAACCGTGGGTATAAGTGACAATCTCATACTCCGCGATATCCGCGATAGTCAGATCACGCCGCTGTGCCAGCGGGTGATCACGGCGGACCACCACGGCCCGGTTCCACTGATAGCACGGCAGCATAATCAAATCGTTATACAGATGCAGGGCTTCTGTCGCGATGGCAAAATCGCTGTTGCCTTTGCAGACATCCTCGGCTATCTGTGTCGGCGTGCCCTGGTGCATATGCAGGGAAACGTGCGGGTAACGCTCAATAAAGCCTTTAATCACCGGCGGCAGTGCATAACGTGCCTGGGTATGGGTTGTGGCGATACTCAGGGTTCCCTGCTCCGGATATGTGTGCTCACTGGCGACAGCCTTGATGGCATCAATTTTCGCCAGCACTTCACGGGAGATACGGATAACGGATTCCCCGGCCGGTGTCACATGGGTCAGATGTTTACCGCTGCGGGCAAAAATCTGCATTCCCAGCTCATCTTCCAGCATCCGGATCTGCTTACTGATACCGGGTTGTGATGTGTACAGCCCCTCGGCAGTCGAGGAGACATTCAGATTGTGATTAACCACTTCCACAATATAGCGCAGCTGCTGTAATTTCATCCGCTTATTCCTTTCCGTGCAGGCTCGGCATTGCTTACTCCTTTTTCATCTTTATTATTCCGAAAAAGAATAAGTGAGCAAATTGTTATAACGTTATTCTATTCACCGACGATATAACAAAAACCGCACTGACACCAGTCAAAATATAACAGGCTAATACCCTTATACCGCACATCTCACGGGAAAGTACGGAAAATCGCGGCTACCTCCTCTTAGGCCGTTTTCATCAATGCTTATAACAAAAAGCTATTAATCACTGTCTGCCGTACAATGCACCGCCAGATCACTGTTTCCGGCATAAAAAAACCGGTCAGGAAAATTCCTGACCGGTTTTTATTATTACGATACCGCCGATATTATGACGACAGATTATTTGGCTTTCTCAACCCATTTGCCGTCAATATAGAATGCAGACCAGCCGGTGGCTTTGCCGTCTTTATCGGATGCCACATACTGCTGTTTGGTTTTGCGGCTCCAGCGGACAGTCGTCGGATTACCGTCCGGATCCGCCACCGGCGCTTCCGCCAGATAACGCATTTTCTCAGACAGACGATCTTTAAAGCGAACCAGTTCTGCTACCTGCGGTGCACGGGTTTCCCGTGATTTAGGGAAATTGTGCGCCGCCAGGAAGATACCGGCAGCACCATCACGCAGTACAAAGTACGCGTCTGATTTTTCGCACGGCAGTTCCGGTAACGGAACCGGATCTTCTTTCGGCGGAGCGACTTCACCGTTACGCAGAATTTTACGGGTGTTTTTACACTCGTCGTTGGTACAGCCCATGTACTTACCGAAACGCCCCATTTTCAGGTGCATCTCAGAGCCGCATTTCTCACATTCAACGACCGGGCCATCATACCCTTTAATGCGGAACTCACCTTCTTCGACTTCGTACCCTTCACATTCTGGGTTGTTACCGCAGACATGCAGTTTACGGCCGGTGTCGATCAGGTAGCTGTCCATCGCAGTGCCGCATTTCGGGCAGCGGCGGCGGGCACGCAGCGCATTGGTTTCCGCGTCATCCCCTTCAAGGATATTGAGGATTTCGTGTTCCGGAATCAGGTTGATGGTCTGCTTGCAGCGCTCTTTCGGCGGCAGAGCATAACCGGAACAGCCCAGGAATACCCCGGTGGATGCGGTACGGATCCCCATCGGGCGGGAACAGGTCGGACAGATGATCGAGGTAATGACCATCGGGTTCGTTCGCATACCGCCTTCTTCCGGCTCTTTGCCCGCGTTATCCAGCTGCTTGCTGAAATCAGCAAAGAATTCGTCCAGCACCGATTTCCACTTCGCTTCATTGTTGGCGATATGGTCGAGCTGATTTTCCATCCGTGCGGTAAAGTCGTAGTTCATCAGTTCCGCAAAGGTTTCTTCGAGACGATCGGTGACAATTTCACCCATTTTCTCAGCATAGAAACGGCGGTTTTCCACTTTCACATAACCGCGATCCTGAATGGTGGAAATAATTGACGCATAGGTGGACGGACGACCGATACCGCGTTTTTCCAGCTCTTTAACCAGTGACGCCTCACTGAAACGCGCAGGCGGTTTAGTGAAGTGCTGTACCGGATCAATCGCTTCGCGCGTCATGACCGTGCCCGGCGCAATCGCAGGCAGCGTATTATCTTCATCATTCTTACGCAGTGCAGGCATCACTTTGGTCCAGCCGTCGAAACGCAGTGTGCGCCCTTTGGCTTTCAGTGTGAAATCACCCGCTTCTGCGGTCAGTGTGGTGGAATCGTATTTTGCCGGTGTCATCTGACACGCGACAAACTGACGCCAGATCAACTGATACAGGCGGCGCGCATCCGGCTCCATATCCTTGAGCATCTCTTCCGTTACAGCGATATCAGACGGACGGATAGCTTCGTGCGCTTCCTGGGAATTCTCTTTGTTGCTGTACAGATTCGGCGAGGCAGGAAGATACTTATCACCGAAATTCTCAGTGATATAGTCACGCGCCATTGTAATGGCATCCTGGCTCAGGTTGGTGGAATCGGTACGCATATAGGTGATGTGACCGGCTTCATAAAGACGCTGTGCCATCATCATGGTTTTCTTCACACCAAAGCTCAGGCGCGTGCTCGCGGCCTGCTGGAGTGTGGAGGTAATAAACGGTGCACCCGGCTTGCTGGAGGTCGGACGGTCTTCGCGGTCAGTAATTTTAAAGGTGGCAGCCTGTAACTTGCTGACAGCAGCATGTGCCTGTTTCTCATTGACCGCTTTAAAGGTTTTGCCGTTTTCCTGCACCACTTCCATGCGCAGCTGATCTTTTTTATCAGACAGCAGTGCGTGGATCTGCCAGTACTCTTCCGGTACAAACGCTTTGATTTCGCGCTCGCGCTCAACAATCAGACGCACCGCGACAGACTGCACACGACCGGCGGATAAACCACGGGCAATTTTCTTCCACAGCAGCGGAGACACCATGTAACCCACCACGCGATCCATAAAGCGGCGCGCCTGCTGGGCATTCACACGGTCAATATTCAGTTCGCCCGGCTGTTCAAACGCCTGACTTATCGCATTTTTGGTGATTTCATTAAATACAACCCGGCTGAAGCGGCTGTCATCACCGCCGATCACTTCCCGCAGGTGCCATGCAATGGCTTCCCCTTCGCGGTCAAGGTCCGTTGCGAGATAGATGTGTGATGCATCGGCGGCCAGGTGCTGTAATTCAGAAACAACCTTTTCTTTGCCCGGCAGAATCTGATAATCCGCTTCCCAGCCGTGGTACGGGTCAACACCCATCCGGCTGACCAGCGCTGTGCGTTCGTCTTTTTTAACTTTTTTCGTTTTATCGCCTGCAGCAGCGGGTTTACGGCTCGCTGAACCACTCGTCGGCAGATCCCGGATGTGACCGACGCTGGATTTCACCACGTAGTCTTTGCCGAGATACTTGTTAATCGTTTTGGCTTTTGCCGGGGACTCCACGATGACAAGAGCTTTACCCATAATTATCATTACCTAAATTTTCGGGGCGATTATAAAAACGCCAATTTTTGCGTTAAATACACTGCCTTTTATATTGAGGCACTTTCGTAATAGATCAACTCTTTTTATACTAATGCTTTGTTTCAACTCAAAACATCTGTCAGGAAATGATGTATTTTTAATATCGCCGTCACCGGAGTGTATTACGCAAATAGTCTTCCCGCCACGTTGCGGGGCTCTTGAAAAGTTCACACTCTACCTGATAAATAGTGATGCGCAACAAATTATTTTTCAAAGGAGTTCACAGAATGCAAAAAGAAACCATCGCCATCAGCAAACAAGAGCTGTTAGAAAAAGCCAATAAAATCATACAGGAACATGACGATTTTCTGGAGGGTATGCAGGCTGATGATGTTGAACAGAAATCCGGCGTATTGGTTTTTAAAGGTGAATACTTTTTAGACGACCAGGGACTGCCGACACTCAAAAGTGCGGCCGTCTTTAATATGTTTAAACATCTCGCTCACGTTCTGTCAGAACAATATCATCTGGCGGATTAACAGACGGATACCGGAATAGTCACCGGCCGGATAATAATAATCCGCAAAGAATAACGGCAGCCTGCGCTGCCGTTATTTATATTGAGACGGTTATTTCCCAACCGGGCCATTCCCGCGCTGCCACCAGCGGAGAATAAGGCGGTCAGCACTCATCATCACACTCTGGGTGATTTTATCAATAAGACGCTTACGGCGGAAATAACGCACCTGAATCACTTCATGGTCAGGAATTGCCGCGACAATTAAATCATCACTCACTGCCAGCTCATCAACCAGTCCCAGCTCTTTTGCCTGGGTGCCGTACCAGTGTTCACCGGTCGCCACTTTATCAATGTCCAGAGACGGACGGTTCTGAGAAACAAAGCTTTTGAACAGAACGTGCGTTTCATCCAGCTCCTGCTGGAATTTCTCACGGCCTTCATCGGTATTCTGCCCGATGAATGTCAGCGTGCGTTTATATTGACCGGCAGTATGCATTTCCACATCAATATCATTTTTCTTCAGCAGACGATGGATGTTAGGCACCTGTGCCACCACGCCAATCGAACCGACAATCGCAAACGGCGCGGCCACAATTTTATCCGCCACACACGCCATCATATAACCACCACTGGCCGCGACTTTATCAACCGCAATGGTAATACGGATATTTTTCTCACGCAGACGGGTCAGCTGAGCGGCTGCCAGACCATAGGCGTGAACCAGTCCGCCCGGACTTTCCAGACGCACCAGCACTTCATCCAGACCCGGCTCGGCCACGGACAGAATAATGGTGATTTCTTCACGCAGTGATTCCACCTCGTGCGCATCCAGGCTGCCTTTAAAGTCAATTACATAGATACAGGATTTGCGCAGACGGGTCTGACCGTTTTTGGCGTTGCTTTTGTCTTTTTTATCTTCGTTTTTTTGTTGTTTTTTTAAACGCTTTATTCCAGACTTTCTGTTCTGCTTCGCTCATGCGGGCATGTTGCATTTCACGCTGTCTGTCGCGGTAGTTTTCACCCAGATCCGTCAGACGTAATTTACCCAGAGACTGCCCTTTACGGATGCTGAGCATGACAAAGAACACGACAATGGCAATGATTGCCAGAACAATAGTTACGGTTTCAGCAAGAAACAAACCGTATTGTGAGAGAAACTCCACCGGCACACCTTAATACTGTTAAATTGAATGGCACTATTTTAACTAAAAAATCTGATAAATGCTCAACTAGTTTTGTAACCCTTGATGGCAATCACGCCCTGAGGACGGTATGATAAAAACGGGTTCACACCCTGTCCGGGATGTGATACCCGTCCATTTGCTTTTCCGGAGTTATCACCATGCATAATAATGATGTATCCCGCTTTTCCCCGTCCTCCCCTGATGCACTGAAGAATAAAATCATCCTGATAACCGGTGCCGGTGACGGGATTGGCCGTGAAGCCGCCCTGACCTATGCCCGCTACGGTGCGGAACTGATCCTGACCGGCCGGACAGAATCCAAATTACAGGCCGTCCGTGATGAAATCACGCAGCGTTACGGGTCAGTGCCACGTATTTATCATCAGGACTTACTGACACTGACAGAAGCGCAAAGCCGTCAGTTCGCTGCCGCGCTGGAACAGGAGATTCCGCGGCTGGATGGCGTACTGCACAACGCCGGTATTCTGGGCGTGGTCGCGCCGCTCACTGAGCAGCCGGTACAGTTATGGCAGGATGTAATGCAGGTGAATGTTAATGGTACCTTTATACTGACACAGGCACTGTTACCGCTCCTGCTGAAATCCCCGCAGAGTTCGCTGGTATTCACATCATCAAGTGTCGGCCGCGAAGGCCGTGCCGGATGGGGAGCCTATGCCGTCTCAAAATTTGCCACTGAAGGTATGATGCAGGTTCTGGCTGAGGAATATAAAGGCACAGGGCTGCGCGTCAGCTGCATTAATCCGGGCGGTACCCGCACGGCCATGCGCGCCGGCGCATTTCCGGATGAGGCATCAGAAAAACTGAAAACCCCGGCGGATATTATGCCGACCTATTTATATGTGATGTGTGATGACAGTGCCGGTAAAAACGGGATCAGCTATGATGCACAGCCCGGACGCAAAGCCGGACCGGCGGAATAATTAAAGGCAGTAACGTCAGTGTGCCGGGGGCGTTTCATCCGTTTGCAGCGGTAAAACCCCGGCACCGAAAATTTCACCGGTTTCCTGCACAAACTCACTGAATCTCCTGCTCTCTTCTTTATCTGTCTTATTCTCTTTATCGCTTTGCAGCAGTATCTGACGGTAACGATTAGCCATCCGCATCAGTACCGTGTGATAACGGCTGTATATTTCATATTTTTTTGTCACATCCGTCTGATGCCGGAACTCCGTCACAATATCAGTGATTTTTTCAGCATCCTCACGCAATTCCGCATCCTGAAACTGAATGTCATGCGGGCGGAAAGTATTACCGGTATCCGCATCCTGTTCCGGTGTGATCACCGTATTATCCGGTAATAAACTGACACCGCGCGGATTGTATTCCAGGAACCGGCGGAATTCATTTTCATTCATACAGATTGTCATCATTCCTTTTTCCCCGGCAACAAATCTGTCCAGCACGGCTTTTATATCCGGCACATCGGAAGGATACCGGCATTTAAACAGGTTATTATCGATAACGTCGGCATTACTGGTCCGCAACGGTCCCTGATAATAATGACCGTCAAATTTAAATGTCTTTACCATGGAATTAAATTGCGGTGAATACAGGGTATCGCCGTCATGAATGGTATAGGAATAATAACGGGCACGGGACGGATTGAGGATCCCGCCGCTGTTCCCGGGATAAGCCATAAAGGAAATCTGTTGTCCCTGCGGGGTTTCCAGCTTATTCAGGCCGGACGGCAGATAAACAATGCCCTCCGCGTCATGTGCAAGGTGATAACTTTTCCCGTTTACCGTAAAAAACAGATCATCCCCGGTAATATTACTATAGTAATACCGGCTCAGCTCAGGTGCGTCGGGCTGTGTTTCGTCACCACATCCGGGGAGCAGAAAGATGAGCGTTAACAGACCGCATCTGGTTATCGCAATAATCATCTCCTCGCAGATATATCTCTGTTTCCCGGTCATTCACCGGCGGGAAATACTGTTTTGATTATTTTAACCCACACTGAGGGTATTTGCATGACTCCTGTACAAAAAAACGCCCCGTGCGATGGCACAGGACGTTTATAAGAACAAATACAGGCTGAAATAACAGAAAATACCGGTTTTACGTAACCGAATTATTATTTACCGGTACGGCGTTTCTGTGTATTTCCGGTACCCTGACGGGTTGATGACGGACGCCCGGAATTACGTTTTGATGCGGTGGTGCCGACTTGTGAGTGACGTTTTACCGCACGGCGGATCTGGTTGGCTTTGATCCGGCGTTTATCACTTTCCACAGAAACCTTGGTGGTAGTTTCTGCAGGCAGTCCCACCAGTGCACGCAGATAGTTGGTTTTTTCCAGGTTCAGTTCCACCCATCCGCCGCGCGGCAGCGCTTTCGGCAGATCGATATCGCCGTAACGGACACGGATCAGGCGGCTGACCTGCACACCGACCGCTTCCCACATCCGACGGACTTCGCGGTTGCGGCCTTCGGTCAGGGAGACATTAAACCACTGGTTGATACCTTCCCCGCCTTTGAATTTCAGCGAACGGAATGAGGCCGGCCCATCTTCCAGCTGAACACCTTTGAGCAGTTGATTGCGTTTGGCATCATCCACTTCACCGAAGACACGGACCGCATATTCACGCTCTACTTCACGGCTCGGGTGCATCAGGCGGTTTGCCAGTTCCCCGTCGGTGGTGAACAGCAGTAATCCGCTGGTATTCACATCCAGGCGACCGACGGCAATCCAGCGGGCTCCCTGAATACGCGGCAGACGATCAAAGACTGTCGGACGGCCGTCCGGGTCGTGGCGGGTACATAATTCCCCTTCCGGCTTGTAATACGCCAGAACACGACACGGGTTTTTCTGTGCATCTTTGATGCCTAAAATCCGGCCGTCGAGGCGGATTTTAGCATTCGTATTAACATCGATACGGTCACCCAGTGTGGCAGTTTTGCCGTCAATAGAGATACGACCCGCTTCGATGTAACTTTCAATTTCGCGGCGTGAGCCATGCCCTGCATGCGCCAACACCTTTTGTAACTTTTCTGTTTTCTGGCTCATTGAGCACCCTCTGCTGTCGCCTTCACAGGCGTCATAAAAATCAACCGCAGCATTATACACAGGTTAATGCACGGCGCTAACGCATTTTACACATGTGACGCACACGGCGATCACAGGAACGGCGTTACATCTCCGGTTCCTTCACGCACCACAACCGGCACGTCGTCAGTCAAATCGATAACCGTGGTCGGCTGCTGGCCGATATAACCGCCGTGGATCACCAGATCCACCTGCTTGCCCAGGGTATCGTTAATTTCTTCCGGATCAGATTCCGCAAAATCATTGCCCGGCAGGATCAGACTGGCTGACATCAGCGGTTCACCCATTGCAGCAAGTAAATCCATGGCAATCGGGTTTGCCGGAATACGCAGACCAATCGTTTTACGTTTTTCACTCATCAGACGGCGCGGCACTTCTTTGGTCGCCCGCAGAATAAAGGTGTAATTACCCGGTGTATTATTTTTGATTAAACGGAATACCGTGTTATCCACATGTGCATAGGTAGAGATATCCGATAAATCGCGGCACATCAGGGTAAAGTTATGATTACTGTCTATCTGACGCAGACGGCAGATCCGCTGTAACGCATCTTTATCTTCCAGGCGGCAGCCGATGGCATAGCCGGAATCGGTCGGGTAAATCACCACGCCGCCTTTGTTAAAAATCTCCACGCTCTGATTGATCAGGCGTGCCTGCGGGTTATCCGGATGGATATAAAACATCTGGCCCATGTTGTTTCCTCTGTTAATCCTTCAGTGACCAATCCTGCCAGATTGGTATTACATCACCCGGTAACCACAATTTACGGCCCAGTTCTATCCACGAACACGGCTGATGAAAATCGGATCCCTGGGAGGCTTTTAATCCGTATGTTATTGCGTATTGCGCCAGAGTCCGGCGCTCATCCGGAGCCTGCTGACACTGCGCCACTTCCATGCCATCCCCGCCGGCCTGTCTAAAGAAATCACACAGGCGCTTAAGCCACTTGGCGGATAAGCCATAGCGGCCGGGATGTGCCAGCACGGCCTGTCCGCCGGCGGCATGAATGGCCTGTACCGCGTCAGGGATATCACACCACTGCGGCGGCACATAGCCGGTTTTGTTACGGGCGAGATAGCGTTTGAACACTTTCGGAATCGTCGGTTCCACACCACGGGCGATCAACACCCGGGCGAAGTGTCCGCGCGTGACTTCACCGCCCTGCGCCAGCGCATTCGCCTCTTCCCAGGTGCCTTCAATTCCGGCCTTTGCCAGCCGTTCACTGATGAGCATCCCGCGTGCCCGGCGCCGTTCTGACTGCTGCGCCAGTAATTCTGTCATTGCCGGATGGGTAATATCAATATTCAGCCCGACAATATGAATCTCATGATGTTCCCAAAGTGTTGATATTTCAACACCATTAATCACCGTCAGCGGTAAATTATTTGCCTGCTGATAATGATGTGCCGCCGGAAGTGCATCCGTGGTGTCGTGATCGGTAATTGCCAGCACGGTCACCTTCATCTCAACGGCTCTGTCCAGTAACTGCTCCGGTGTCAGCATGCCGTCTGACGCAGTGGTATGGCTGTGTAAATCATAGCACGACAGGTCAATACCTGTATTTTCCGGCTCCATCACGTCTCCCTTCTGTTCTGACAATGCATTGCCAGAAGTGACTTCATAAAATTTCATCCGCATTTACGGGACGCACAGTATTCCACAAAAACCCTTGACACACCAACCGCGATCTAGTTAACTAGTACACAGAACGAGTTATCTGTAATCACTGTTTATACTGAGGACATCCCATGAACATGCACAAACTGAACAATCGTTGGTGGCGCAATCTTTCCCGTCGGGCGGAATGGTTGTGCGTGCATGTCAGTTAACCGGCTGTACCAGAGCACAGAACCCGCCCCCGTGGCGGGTTTTTTTTATGGCAAAAAATTCACATAGCAAGGTAATTATCATGGACAGCACGATTTTCACACAACACATCCGGACAGCTTATCCGGCTTATCAGCCCGACCCGGCGGCGGTATTCACTGCGCTTTGCGCGCAGCGTCCTGCAACGCTGTTATTAGAATCCGCCGAAATCGCGTCCAGAGCAAATTTAAAAAGCATGCTGGTACTGCACAGCGCACTGCGCATCCGCTGCACCGGACACACCGTCACCGCAGAAGCACTGACCGCCAACGGTGCGGCATTACTGCCGGTATTACAGGATCGTCTGTCCGCCGGGACTATCAGCGGTAACACACTGACACTGCAATTCACTGCACCGGCCGCCCATGCGGATGAAGATACCCGCCTGCGCGCCGCATCGGTCTTTGATGTGCTCCGCACTCTGATGAACCTGCCGTCACAGGCAGATGACCGTCACGCGCTGTTCTGCGGCGGGCTGTTCAGCTACGACCTGGTCGCAGCCTTTGAGGCACTGCCGCCGGTTGAACGCACCAACAGCTGCCCGGATTACTGTTTTTATCTGGCGGAAACCCTGCTCACCATCGACCACCAGCAGCAGACCAGTGAACTGGTTACCCTGACATTTACAGCGGATGCCGCAGAACAAACCCGCCTGACAGCACAGCATCAGCAGGTATTAACGGCGCTGGCACAGCCGGTAACCGGTTCTGCGGATGTTACGCCCGCAGATATCAGCGTGACAACGTCACATTCAGATACTGATTTCTGCACTATTGTTAATCAGTTAAAACAATCCATTGTTCAGGGTGATATTTTCCAGGTCGTGCCGTCACGCCGTTTTCAGTTACCGTGCCCGTCCCCGATGGCCGCTTACCGCGAACTGAAAACCCGTAACCCAAGCCCTTACCTGTTCTTTATGCAGGATGCGGATTTCACTCTGTTCGGCGCATCACCGGAAAGTGCCCTGAAATATGACCCGGCAACCCGTCAGATTGAAATCTACCCGATTGCGGGCACCCGTCCGCGCGGCCTGTCAGCAGACGGTTCGGTGGATGCGGATAAAGACAGCCGTCTGGAGCTTGACCTGCGTACGGATCAGAAAGAGCTGGCCGAACACTTCATGCTGGTCGATCTGGCCCGTAATGACCTCGCCCGTATCTGCCGTCCCGGCAGCCGCAGTGTGGCGGAACTGACCAAAGTGGATCGTTATGCGTTTGTGATGCACCTGGTGTCCCGCGTCACCGGTGAATTACGCGGTGACCTCGATATTTTCCATGCTTATCAGGCTTGTATGAATATGGGCACCCTGACCGGCGCACCGAAAGTCCGTGCAATGGAACTGATTGCACAGGCCGAGAAAGTCCGTCGCGGCAGCTACGGCGGTGCGGTCGGCTATTTCCGCGGTGATACCACCTTCGATACCTGCATTGTGATCCGCTCTGCCTATGTCGAAAACGGCATAGCCACTGTGCAGGCCGGCGGCGGCGTGGTACTGGATTCCGACCCGCAGGCGGAAGCCGACGAAAACCGCAACAAAGCCCGCGCGGTGATCCGCGCTATCACCCGCGCCCATCATGCAGAGGAGACATTCTGATGGCTGATATTTTACTGCTCGATAATGTCGATTCCTTTACTTATAACCTGGCCGACCAGTTCCGTGCTCAGGGCCATCAGGTGGTGATTTACCGCAACCGGGTTCCGGCGGAGGTCATTCTGTCCGCGCTGGAAACCATGAAAAACCCGGTGCTGGTGCTATCTCCGGGTCCCGGGAAACCAGCGGATGCCGGATGCCAGCCGGAAGTGCTGAGCCGTGTCAGAGGACGTTACCCGGTGATTGGTATTTGCCTCGGCCATCAGGCGATTGTCGAAGCCTACGGCGGCAAAGTCAGCCACGCCGGTGCTGTGCTCCACGGTAAAGCCAGCCAGCTGCACCACGATGAGCAATCTATGTTTTCCGGTCTGCCTAACCCGATGAAAGTGGCACGCTATCACTCACTGGCAGCGGAAATCATCCCGGAAGCGCTGACCGTGTGTGCCACCAGCGACAACATTGTGATGGCCGTCCGCCATGAACAGGACAAAGTCTGCGGCTTACAGTTTCACCCCGAATCCGTTCTGACACCGGACGGTGCAGCCCTGCTGGCGAAGACCCTTGCGTGGGCACAGGCATAACTCAACCTGAATAACAGATAAAAAAACAGATTAAGGAACAGAGAGATGCAAACATTATTTGAAAAACTTTACCGGGGTGAAACACTGACCCTGGCGGAAAGCCGGGAGTTATTTTCCGCGATTATCCGGGGAGAACTGAGTGAAACCCAGCTGGCGGCAGCGCTGATCAGCATGAAAATGCGCGGTGAACAGCCGGATGAAATTGCCGGTGCCGCCCAGGCCTGTCTGAATAACGCGCGCGCCTTCCCGCGTCCGGACTATCGTTTCAGTGATATTGTCGGCACCGGCGGCGATGCTTCCGACAGCATCAATATCTCCACGGCCAGCGCCTTTGTGGCAGCGGCCTGCGGGATAAAAGTCGCCAAACACGGCAGCCGCAGTGTTTCGAGCAAAACCGGCTCTTCTGATTTACTGAATGCCTTCGGGATCGCGCTGGATACCCCGGCAGATGTGTCCCGCAGCGCACTGGATGATGTCGGCGTCTGCTTTCTGTTTGCCCCGCACTATCACGACGGCTTCCGTTTTGCCGCGCCGGTGCGTCAGCAGCTGAAAACCCGTACCTTATTTAATGTCCTCGGGCCGCTGATCAACCCGGCCCGTCCGCCGGTTGCCCTGATCGGCGTATACAGCCCGGCGCTGATCCGCCCTGTTGCTGAGACGCTGAAAGTCCTCGGCTACCAGCGTGCCGCCGTAGTACACAGCGGCGGAATGGATGAGGTTTCCCTGCACGCACCGACACAGGTTGCCGAATTGCATAACGGGGAGATCCGCGAATACCGCCTGACCACAGACGATTTCGGCCTGCCGGGTTATGACATGCAGGAATTGCGCGGCGGTACCCCGGAAGAAAACCGTCAGTTGCTGACCCGGTTATTACAGGGAGAAGGCACCGCAGCACAAAGTCACGCCGTGGCAGCCAATGTCGCCCTGCTGATGAAACTCAATGATAACGAAGACTTACAGGATAATGCTCAGCACGCGCTGGCAATGATCCGCAGTGGTAACGCCTTTGAGCGCGTCACCGCCCTGGCCGCGAGAGGATAAACCATGAAAGGCACCGTATTAGAACAGATTGTGAATGATAAACGTATCTCCCTGGTTGCGCGGAAGAAACAGGAGCCGCTGCTGAGTTTTGCGGATAATCTGCCGCTGAGTGACCGCGATTTTTATCAGGCACTGCGCAGCGCGGAAACCGCATTTATTCTGGAGTGCAAAAAAGCCTCTCCGTCGAAAGGGCTTATCCGTCAGGATTTTAATCTCAGTGAAATCGCCGCGGCCTATGCGCCGTATGCCACAGCAGTATCTGTACTGACCGACGAGAAATATTTTCAGGGACAACATGACTATCTGCGGCAGGTGCGCGCGCTGATCACGCAGCCGGTGTTGTGCAAAGATTTCATTATTGATGCTTATCAGGTGTATCTCGCCCGCCACTATGGAGCAGACGCGATTCTGCTGATGCTCTCCGTCCTGAATGATGCGGATTATCACTCACTGGCGACCCTGGCTCATTCCCTCAATATGGGTGTACTGACGGAAGTCAGTACGGAAGAGGAACTGAGCCGCGCTATTGCCCTTGATGCACAGGTTATCGGCATCAATAACCGCGACCTGCGCGACCTCTCTATTGACCGCCGCCGGACAGCGGATTTTGCACCGCATATTCCGGCTGACCGCATTATTATCAGTGAATCCGGCATTACCACCCATCAGCACATCCGCGAATTGCGTCCCCATGCTGACGGATTCCTGATCGGCAGTGCCATTATGGCGCAGCCTGATCTGGACACAGCTATCCGCCGCCTGATTTACGGCGAACACAAAGTCTGCGGACTGACCCGTGCGGACGATGCCCGCGCCGCTTATGACGCCGGTGCCACCTTCGGCGGCCTGATTTTTGTCAGCAAATCGCCGCGTTATGTGGATGAAGTACAGGCAGCTGAGGTGATGCGCGGTGCACCGCTGGCGTACGTCGGTGTGTTCCGTAACCACGATCCCGCAGATATCGCTGCCATTGCCCGCCGCCTGAAACTGCATGCGATTCAGTTACATGGTGATGAAAACGAGCACGATATCGCGCTGCTGCGTCTGCACCTTCCGGCAAAATGTGAGATATGGAAAGCGCTGGATATGTCGCACGGTGCGGATATCACCGTGCCTGACGGCGTGGTGCGGCTGGTCCTGGATAACGGCAAAGGCGGCACCGGCCAGACTTTCGACTGGCAGACACTGCCCCCTTCATTGCCGGTGCCCTTTACCCTCGCGGGCGGGCTGAATGCGGAAAACTGTGTCTCCGCCGCCGCTTCCGGTGCTGCCGGGCTGGATTTTAACTCCGGCGCCGAGTCCGCCCCCGGTATTAAAGATGCAGAAAAGCTTCGTCAGATATTTAATCAATTACATCAGCAAGTTGCCTGACTACAACTGAAAAGATAAAGGATCAGAAAACAATGAGTAAATTAAATCCCTATTTTGGTGAATTCGGCGGGCAGTTTGTGCCGCAGATTTTAATCCCGGCACTCGACCAGCTCGAAGATGCCTTTATTGCCGCTCAGGAAGACCCGGAATTTCAGCGTGAATTTACCGATCTGCTGCAAAACTATGCCGGACGCCCGACAGCCCTGACACTGTGCAAAAACCTGACTGCGGGCAGCAAAACCAAACTGTATCTGAAACGCGAAGATTTACTGCACGGCGGTGCACATAAAACCAACCAGGTGCTCGGCCAGGCACTGCTGGCAAAACGGATGGGAAAAACGGAAATTATTGCCGAAACCGGAGCCGGTCAGCACGGCGTGGCGGCAGCACTGGCCAGTGCGCTGCTCGGCCTGAAATGCCGGGTATATATGGGGGCAAAAGACGTGGAACGTCAGTCTCCGAATGTGTTCCGCATGCGGCTGATGGGCGCGGAAGTCATTCCGGTGCACAGCGGCTCCGCCACGCTGAAAGATGCCTGTAATGAGGCGCTGCGCGACTGGAGCGGCAATTATGACCGCGCCCACTATTTATTAGGTACCGCAGCAGGTCCGCATCCGTACCCGACGATTGTCCGCGAGTTCCAGCGCATGATCGGTGATGAGGCCCGCGCCCAGATCCTCGCCCGTGAAGGACGTCTTCCTGATGCGGTGATCGCCTGTATCGGTGGCGGTTCCAACGCTATCGGCGCATTTGCCGGGTTTATTCCCGATGAATCCGTCGCTCTGATCGGCGTCGAGCCGGCCGGGCACGGTATTGAAACCGGCGAGCACGGTGCACCACTCAAACATGGCCGCATCGGTATCTATTTCGGTATGAAATCACCGATGATGCAGACAGAAGACGGTCAGATCGAGGAATCTTACTCCATCTCTGCCGGTCTGGATTTCCCGTCTGTCGGGCCGCAGCACGCGTATCTGAATGCTATCGGCCGGGCGGATTATGTTTCCGCCACCGATGACGAGGCACTTGACGCCTTTAAAACCCTGAGCCGTCAGGAAGGGATTATCCCGGCACTGGAATCCTCCCATGCCCTGGCACACGCACTGAAAATGATCCGTGAAAATCCGGAGAAAGAACAAATTCTTATCGTCAATATTTCCGGTCGCGGAGACAAAGACATTTTCACTGTTTATGACATTTTTAAAGCAAGAGGTGATTTCTGATGAGCCGGTATGAACAACTTTTTCAGCATTTGCAGTCCCGCAACCAGGGTGCGTTTATCCCGTTTGTCACCCTCGGTGATCCGTCCGCTGAGGTTTCCCTGCAAATTATTGATGCTCTGGTGGCCGGTGGTGCTGATGCCCTGGAAATCGGTATTCCGTTTTCTGACCCGCTGGCAGACGGCCCGGTAATTCAGGACGCTAACCTCCGTGCCTTTGCGGCCGGTATGACCCCGGCACGCTGCTTTGAGCTGATTGCACAAATCCGTGCAAAATACCCGGAACTGCCGGTAGGACTGCTGATGTATGCCAATCTGGTTTTCCATAACGGTATCAGTCAGTTTTATGAAACAGCGGCAAAAGCCGGGGTGGATTCGGTGCTGATTGCCGATGTGCCGCTTCATGAGTCTCAGCCGTTCCGGGATGCTGCGCTGGCCAGTAATATCGCACCGGTCTTTATCTGTCCGCCGGATGCGGATGATAAATTACTGGAAACACTGGCCGCCGCCGGAAAAGGCTATACCTACCTGCTCTCCCGTGCCGGGGTGACAGGAACAGAAAAGCGGGCTGAAAAGTCCCTGGCTGATCTGACGGCAAAACTGACCGCGCTGAATGCCGCACCGCCGGTTCAGGGATTCGGGATTTCTGAACCGGAACAGGTACAGGAATCACTGCGGAATGGTGCTGCAGGGGCGATTTCCGGCTCTGCTGTGGTAAAAATCATCGCCGCAAATCTGGATAATATACCGGTGATGTGTCAGAAACTGCGGGAATTTACGCAGAAAATGAAAAACGCAACGCAATTATAATTTTTCATTCCGCCCGCTGTTAACAGCGGGTTATTTTTTGTTGAGAAACATCCGGTTTTCATCAATACTGAAAAGGTCAGGCACACATTATTCTGCGATCCGTGCCGGTAATAAGGAGAACATAATGAAGTATATGAAACTGGTCACCTCATTTTTTGTTGTCATGTTTATGGCTTTCACCCTGTCCGCCTGTGCCCCGACTGCCACCAGTGAAGGTACCGGGGGGTATTTTGATGATTCCGTCATTACCACTAAAGTGAAAACAGCGTTACTGGGTGAGAAAGGCATTAAATCCACTCAAATCAGCGTGGAAACATTTAAAGGTAAAGTTCAGCTGAGCGGATTTGTCTCTTCAGAAAAAGAAGCGAACCTGGCGGTAAATACCGCGCGTAAAGTTCCGGGTGTGAAGGTTGTTATTAACTCAATGAAGTTGCGGTGACTCTGAATATCAGATTACCGGATAAAAAAACGGCGCAATAATAATTGCGCCGTTTTTTATGGTACTGATAACGAGGATTATCAGAATTTGTAACCGACACCAAACATGAATACCCATGGATCCAGGTTAGTTTTGTAAGACTGGCTGGCACCACCGGCTTTGAAATCAACATCAGTTTTGATGTTCATCCACCAAAGGGAGGCGTTCAGCATCCAGTTCTGGTCTAATTCATAATCCAGACCTGCCTGTGCTGCCACACCCCATGAGCTGCTCATGCTCAGATCGCTTAAGCCTGCGCCTTTACCGGTATCGTTAAATCCTTCATCAAAGAAGAAGGTATAGTTAACACCCACACCTAAATACGGACGCAGTTTATCTTCCGGAGTACGGAAATAGTACTGTGCCATTAAGGTTGGCGGTAAATGTTTGGCAGAGGCAATTTCACCCGCAGCCGGAACAGAGATTTTATGCTCAAACGGTGTCGCTGCCAGTAATTCCACACCGATATTATCAGTGATCATATAACTGAAAGTTAAACCTAACTGAGTATTATTGTTCGCTTCAAAAGAACCGAAGCCCAGAACGTTATCAGAGCTGACGTTCGGACGCACAGTCGCAGTACCACCACGAACGATAAAATCACCGGCCTGGTGTGCCATTGAAACTGACGGTAAAACCGTTGCCAGTGCTAAACACACTGCAGAAAGCTTTTTCATTATCTATCCCATCCTAAAAAAAAAAAAAAAACACAATAAGTACAGTTTGAAATATACAACCTTAAATGCAATTATGATCTAAGACAGATCACAACATTTAAATAAAAACCGCATTTTTCACAAAGATCTAAATTATTATTCCACGGTAGTATTTTCATTTATTGATTTATATCAAAAACAACCTCCACCATTTTTAGCGCTATCGTTATTTGTGTGCTTTATATCAATTTGTAAAATAAGATGCTTACTATTCAGCCGAATATTTTGTTTTATTATTGTTAATAATTTGTATATTTTTAGCTCTCTATTTCCGGATATTCCGTCTGATCACTGTATTTCTGCCGGATGAACAGGTTACAATCCCCGCCATACTGTTTTACAATTGCATCACCGTTTTTATTTCATGCCTTACAGGAGTTGTTCCATGTCCATGCCGGTGCCGGTTCTTGCCCGCGACAGTCTTAATTTTTTCCGTAATCAGCTGTTGTCTGTCCTGATCATTTCGCTGCTCACCGCCGCTGTGACCGTCGGGCTCAATGTCCTCCTGACTTACAATTCCAACGGGCTGGCACTTATCCGTGCTCTGGAGACCACTTACGCCACTGAAGGCTCCGGCGGCTTTCAGCGGGCGGTCGCCGCACTGACATCCGATGACCAGTGGCAGATGCTGAAAACCGGTCTCGGAACTATCTTCAGCTCCCTGCTGGGCAATGCCGTCTTTGTGACGTCCATGATTTTCCTGATTTTCAGTGCCTCACAGGGACAGCCGGTATCCGCGCTGCAGGCCATCACCGGCTCTGCCGGACGCATTCCGCGCATGCTGGTGCTGCTGTTAATCTGCTCGCTGGTGATTGCCCTCGGGCTCGTCGCCATGTATCTGCCGGGATTAATTCTGGCTATGTTACTGGCGCTGGCACCGATCATTATGTTCACCGAAAAGAACAGCGTATTTACCGCTATTAAAATCAGCGGAAATATTGCCCTGAAAAATATCAGAACACTTCTGCCTGCTATTTTAATATGGTTTGCCCTGAAACAGGCATCCGTAGTGTTTCTTAGTAAACTACCGATAGAAAATGAGCATATTCTGATGACTGTTATTCTGTTTATTAATAATGTCATCAGCGGACTGGTAATTATTTATCTGTTCCGGTTCTATCAGTTATTTACACAATCGCAATCTGCCAGCGACTATCAGTAAGGCCTGATAATGCGTACAGATAATGATATTGTCTTTTTTGTGCGCAATATGATGTGCAGACTGTTCAGGAAATAAAGGAATACGATTATGATCACTCTGCCCATCACGCTTACTGTTCAGGATCTGGCTGACTATCAGACGTTCAGTTTCCGGCATTTTTATCAGGAGCCGGTCGGGTGGAGACGAATTCCTTATATTCTTATCTGGCTGATATTATGCGGAATGTTATTACTTATTTTCAGTACATTTTCGCCGCTGCCGGGCAAATTTGATATTTATTCTGTTTTTTACGGGCTGAGCTGCGGGTTTTTAGCACTACTGGTGTTTATTTACAGCCGTTTTGTCAAAAGCAGACGGGTTATGAAGCAGCTTTCTGTTCAGTCCGGACATTACCTCCTGCGGCCGGCAACGTTTGAACTGAATAATGACGGGATAAACCAGGTTTCTGCCCTTTACCATTCTTTTTTTGCCTGGGAATCGGTCATTGATTATGCCGAAAGCGCTACCGGGCTTTATCTTTACCACGGTAAATATGACGGTATTATTATTCCGCTGCGGGATATTCAGTCAGAGGCACAGAAGAAAGATATTTTGCACCTGCTGTCACAGAAAATAAGAAATGTGCAGATAAAAAATCAGGCCAATAAGATGGCCTGATTATCCGGTGTATCTGCGGTGGTGATTACTGTACTTTGCGTACCGCTTTTACATCCAGTTCGGTTTTATTCCACTCTTTGTCGATTTCCCCTTCGACCTCAATTTCATCCTGCGGCGTGACTTTCAGTCCGTCCCAGCGTTTCGGGGAAATTTCAGCACGGATAGTCCCGGTGCTGTCTTTAAATTCATAATGTTTGTTATCCAGCTGGCGGACAATCGTACCGCGCAGCACAACCGGTGCATCATCAGATAATTTCAGTGCATCCGCAACGGTCATTTTACGGGCATCAGGGCCGCTGAAACCGCCGTTTTGTGCCGCTGTGGTGGTTGTCACGGCTGTTGCACCGGGACCTTCAAAACCGCCGTTGGCTGCAAAAACGGAACCGGCTGATCCTGCCAGTAAAGTGGCAAGTAATGCGAGTGCAGGTAATTTTTTCATCATTTATCTCCTTTATGAGGAAGCGTCTTTGCTTCATGGACACTATTAAACCATTAAGTTCTTAACAGGATCTTAAGGGGATATCATTTTTGATTATATTTTTAATTTCAGAAAAAACAGGTGGTTATCCTGAGATATCTGAGTTAAAACTAGTATAGCGCTATTTATACGGATAAGAATTATGCGGATATTATTAATTGAAGATGACCGGTTGATTGGCGACGGGCTGAAAATCGGCCTGAGCAGGCTCGGCTTTACCCCTGACTGGTTTACCGATGGGCAAACCGGCCGGGAGGCGCTCTATGCCGCTCCTTATGATGCCGTGATCCTCGATCTCTCCCTGCCCGGCATGGACGGACTGGATATCCTGAAACAGTGGCGGTCAGAGGGGCGCGACGAACCGGTACTGATCCTGACCGCCCGTGATGCCCTTGAGCAGCGCGTCAGCGGCTTGCAACAGGGCGCAGATGATTATCTGTGCAAACCGTTTGCCCTGGCAGAAGTCGCGGCACGGTTACAGGCACTGATCCGCCGCCGCTACGGTCAGCTCTCTGAAAAACTGGTGCTCGGCGACGTGGAGATGGATCCGGTGGCGATGACCGTCACCCGCAACGGCGTACCGGTATCACTGAAAGGTAAAGAGCTGGCGCTGCTGGCACTGTTTCTGCGCAATCCGCAGAAAGTGCTGTCCCGCGCGATGATTGAAGAAAAATTGTATAACTGGGATGAAGATGTCTCCAGTAATGCCGTTGAGGTGCATATTCACCATCTGCGCCGCAAACTGGGGCGCGGATTTATCAAAACTATTCACGGTGTCGGTTATGTCGCGGGAAAAAATGATGAAGACATATAGTCTGCGCCTGCGGCTGGGCGGATTATTGCTGCTGCTCACCCTGCTGACCTGGGGTGTCGCCAGTGTGTTCGCCTGGATGCAGACCACAAAATCCATCAATGAATTATTCGATACACAACAAATGGCCTTTGCCAAACGTCTGTCAGTTTTGCCGTCCGGGCTCGAGTTCCCGCCGTCTGCGATACAGAAAACCAAAAAAATGCTCTCCGCCAACCGGGGAAAACAGGATGACGATGCATTCGCTTTTGCTATTTTCAGTCCGTCGGGCGAGCGGGTGCTGGATGACGGCGAAAACGGCCGGAAAATTCCGTTCTCAGACAAGAAAAACGGGTTCCGGGACGGCTCGCTGACGGATGATAACGACCGCTGGCGCTTTGTGCAGCTGCCTTCCGCCGATGGCCGCTACATCATCGTGGTCGGCCAGGAGTGGGAATACCGCGAGGATATGGGGCTGACCATTATCACCGCTCAGGCGATCCCGTGGCTGGTGGCACTGCCGCTGATGCTGCTTCTGTTCCTGTGGCTGCTGACCCGCGCACTGACTCCGCTGCGCCTGCTGGCACGGCAGTTACAGCGCCGTAACCCGGCTGAGCTGACGCCGCTGGCCCCGCCGGTGCTGCCGAAAGAAGTCAGCCCGATGCTGGACGCCCTGAACGGATTATTTCTGCGTATCCGCGATCTGCGCGAGCGGGAAAGCCGCTTTACCTCTGATGCCGCTCATGAACTGCGCAGCCCGCTGGCCGCACTGAAAGTACAGACTGAAGTGATGCAGATTGCCGGGGATGACCCCGCCACTCGTGAACACGTGACCGCGAATCTGATCACCGGGATTGACCGCGCCACCCGCCTGGTGGATCAGTTACTGACCCTCTCACGGCTGGAATCACAGTCTCACCCGCAGGAATGTACAGAGCTGCGCTGGTCAGCCATTATTAATGATGCCATTGCACAAACAGCTCCGGATGCGGCTGCACATCAGGTCAGCGTGATATCTGAGCTCGCCGCGCCTGAACTGACGATCCGCGGCGAACAGCTGCTGCTTACCGTCATGCTGCGCAATCTGCTGCATAATGCTATCCGCTACGGAAAAACCGGCGGCACCGTTCAACTGACGCTGACACCGCAGCAGTTAGTGATTGAGGATGATGGCCCGGGCGTCAGTGATGCGATACTGGCCCGGCTGGGAGAACGTTTTTACCGGCCGCCGGGACAGGAAAAAACCGGCAGCGGTCTGGGATTGTCTATCGTGAAACGAATTGCGGAACTGCATCATATGACCATACAGTTCCGCCGCAGCCCGCAGGGCGGGTTTATCGCTGAAATCAGGTGGTGAGCGGTTTTTCCGCTCCCTCTGCCGCCTGTTCCATCGCCTCTTCTATCGCTTTGACACGGCTTTGCTGTTTGCTCTGAATCAGCCGGATAGCGAAATAGAGATCAGGCACAATAATCAAATCATCATCATTGCGTTTGATTTTATTTTCCGACACCCAGCGTGTCAGTTCGGTGCGCCGTCCCGCCAGGATCAGGGTAACGCCTTTGATTTTCAGCTCAGTCACCAGCTCATTCAGTGTGCTGAACACACTCATGTCATTATTGATAAAGCTGACGGTCGCATCCACCGCCACCCATCCGGGACGTTTCGGTGCGGTATTCACCACCTGTAACACCCGCTTTTTAAAGTACGCAACGTTGAAATAGGTCAGCGGCGAGTTAAAACGGTACATCAATAATCCGTCAACCTGACTAATATCCACGTTACTGTTGTTGATGGAATGGATCATCCCCTGCTCATCCACCCCCAGTAACTGGTCTGTCGGGCGGAAAACCGTGCGCAGGAACTGTACCAGTCCCAGCAGAACCGCAAACCCGATACCGTTGATCAGCCCCACCACCAGCACCGCCACCAGAGTAAACAGCGCCAGCGTGAAAGCCGATTTATTCCGTTTACGGAAAGAGAAAATCTGACGAATGCTGAACATCGACCAGGAGGAGTAAATCAGCACCACCCCGAGTGTCGCCAGCGGAATGTGTCCGAGGAAACCGGTCAGGAAAAACAGCACCAGTGCGATCAATCCGGCGGCGATCAGCGATACCATCTGTGTTTTACCACCGGTGGCATCGTTGACAGCTGTACGGCTGGTCGCGGCACTGACCGCGAACCCCTGGGATAACCCGGAAGCAATGTTGATATACCCCTGTGCCCGCAGTTCCTGATCCACATCGATGGCATAGCCGTTTTTCTCGGCAAAACTGCGCACCGTCATCATAAAGCTGACAATGCTGATCACCGCAAGGTTCAGTGACGGGATCACCAGTTCACGCAGCAGACCCGGGTCAAATGCCGGCATTTTGATATGCGGCAACCCGTTACCGAGATTACCGACCACAGCAATCCCCATTGAGGCGAAATCCAGCTGCGCACTGATCAGTGTGGCAATCGTCATCACAATCAGCGGTCCCGGCCAGTTGCGGCGGACAGCCCGTAATAAAAACAGCGCCGCCAGGCTGGCAGCGGAGAGGATCAGCGTCGGCATATGCATAAGATGCAGATGCTCCGGCAGCGCCACCAGGCACTCAATCAGTTGGGACGGCAGTTCATCCAGCCCGAGCACATTACCTATCTGGCCGACAATAATCGTCACCGCCACGCCGTTGAGCAGCCCCTGTAAAATCGGCTGTGATAAAAAATCTGCGAATGCGGCGAGTTTGAAATGTCCGGCGATCAGACACCAGACACCCGTCATCAGCGTCATGATAATCGCCAGTTGCCACAGCGTATCCGGGTCACCTTTAGCCAGCGGAATAATCGCCGCCGCAATCACCGCACAGGTTGCCGCATCCGGCCCGACAATCAGCTGACGGGAGGAGCCGAACAGCGCATAAGTCACCATCGGCAGGATACAGGCGTAGAGACCGACAATCGCATTAATGCCCATCAGTCCCGTGTAAGCGATAGCCACCGGCAATGCCACGGCAGCAACAGAAAGCCCTGCGCGGATATCAAAGCGCAGGTTTTTGCGTTCATAGTGCAGAAAAACAGAAAGTCCCGGCATCCAGCGCAATAGTCGGTTCGACTGCATTATCGCCCCTTATAAAAATATCGTATTAAGATGTACAATTTAATTTTACTGCTAATAGTTAAACTGATTTATAACCGAACGCGGATAAAGAAGATAGTCAGACCGCGTCTTATGGTAAAATATTGCAAAATCAATTGTAATATATTTTTTTTCTTTAAAAATAAGTGACTGGATGCCACGTGCTTAAAATAAATTTAAATTTCGGACAGACTCAATTATGAAGCAACTACTCGACTTTATCCCCCTGGTTATCTTTTTTGCCATATATAAAACCGTGGATATCTATTACGCCTCCGGTGCCCTGATTGCCGCCTCTGCGATGGCGCTGGCTGTCCGCTGGTTCATGTATAAACATCTGGAGAAATCTGCCGTTATCACCTTTGTGATTGTGGCCATCTTCGGCACCCTGACCATCGTTTTCCATGATCCGCAGTTTATCAAATGGAAAGTGACCATTATTTATGCGCTGTTTGCTCTCGTGTTACTGGGCGGCCAGTTTATCTTCGGTAAGCCGCTGATTCAGAAAATGCTGGGCAAAGAACTGACCCTGCCGCCACAGGTCTGGCAGCGTCTGAATCTCGCCTGGGCTCTTTTCTTTATCGTCTGCGCGGCCGTGAACGTGTATGTCGCGTTCTGGTTATCCATGGATACCTGGATGAACTTCAAAGTGTTTGGTCTGACCGCTGTAACACTGGTATTTACCGTTGCCAGTGTGGTATATATTTACCGTCATCTGCCACGGGAAGAAGAAAAATAATAAAATCAACCGGATATCGGTTTGTTTCCGCCGGTATCCTTTTTCGTTAAACGGATGTAAGTGTTTCTCATGACTCAACAACAATGTTTACCTAACGGGGAACTGGTGCTGCGCACCTTAACCATGCCGACAGACACCAATGCCAACGGGGATATCTTCGGCGGCTGGCTGATGTCGCAAATGGATATCGGCGGCGCTATTCTGGCAAAGGAGATTGCACTCGGCCGCGTGGTGACCGTCCGCGTGGACGGCATTACCTTTCTGCGCTCTGTCGCGGTCGGTGATGTGGTCTGCTGTTATGCGCGCTGCCTGAAAACCGGGAATTCATCCATGACAGTCAAAGTTGAGGTCTGGGTGAAAAAAGTGGCTACCGATCCTATCGGTGACCGTTACCGGGCAACAGAAGCTGTCTTCAGTTATGTTGCGGTGGATGCGGATAACCGTCCCCGCCCGCTGCCCGACGGAAAACGTCATTTTCAGTTAGACAGCAGTAACAGTGATTTAAAATAATGCGTTTCATACCGGCCACTCTTCTGAGTGGCCGTTTTGTCTGCCGGAATAAACCACAGGTTCCCCGCGACACCGGCGTCCGGTAATAGTATCATTGCCGCAAACCTCTCTTTTTATTTAATCCGGAATTTTCATCGTGACCTCATTTGCTGAACTTAATGCACTTCCCGCAGAACAAATTACCAACCTGAATGAACTGGGTTATCTAACCATGACCCCGGTTCAGGCCGCCGCATTACCGGCCATTCTCGCGGGTAAAGATGTCCGTGCGCAGGCCAAAACCGGCAGCGGGAAAACCGCCGCATTCGGCCTGGGGCTGTTACAGCATATCGATGCCGGACACTTTATGACCCAGGCGCTTGTTCTGTGCCCGACCCGCGAACTGGCGGATCAGGTCGCCGGTGAGCTGCGCCGCCTGGCGCGTTATCTGCCGAATATCAAAATTCTGACCTTATGCGGCGGTGTGCCGTTTGGTGCCCAGCGCGATTCACTGATCCACCCGCCGCATATTATTGTGGCCACCCCGGGCCGCCTGATTGACCATCTGAACAAAGACACGCTGCACCTTGATGCTATCCGCACACTGGTGCTGGATGAAGCTGACCGTATGCTGGATATGGGCTTTGCTGACGATATTACTGAAATCCTCTCCCGTACCCCGGAAGAACGTCAGACTCTGCTGTTTTCCGCCACCTGGCCGGATGAGATTGCAGCTGTCAGCCGCCGTTTTCAGCGCGATCCGCAAACCATCGAAATCAACAGCACCGACGAACTTCCTGCGGTTGAGCAGCAGTTTTATGAAGTTTCACGGCGTGGCAAAACTGAACTGTTACAGAAATTACTGAGCCGCGAACAACCGGCATCCTGCGTGGTATTCTGCAACACCAAGAAAGATTGCCAGGATGTGTATGAAGCCCTGGAAGGCAGCGGACAGAGTGTTTTAGTGCTGCACGGTGATATGGAACAACGCGAGCGCGACCAGACCCTGATCCGCTTTGCCAACGGCAGCAGCCGTGTGCTGGTTGCCACCGATGTGGCGTCACGCGGGCTCGATATCAAAGCCCTTGAGCTGGTGATCAACTATGAACTGGCGTGGGATCCGGAAGTGCACGTTCACCGCATCGGCCGTACCGCCCGTGCCGGTGAAAGCGGACTGGCGATCAGCCTGTGTGCACCGGAAGAAGCGGTCCGGGCAAACGCACTGGAAGAGATGCTGCATATGAAACTGAACTGGCAGCCAATCCCTGCCGGGCTGCGTATCACCCCGCTGGATGCGGCAATGGCGACACTGTGTATTGACGGCGGCAAAAAAGCCAAAATCCGTCCGGGGGACATTCTCGGCGCCATGACCGGTGATATGGGGCTGAACGGCGAAGATATCGGCAAAATCGTGATCCACCCGATGCATGCTTATGTCGCGGTGCGTCAGGGTATCGCGCAGCAGGCCCGTAAACTGCTTCAGCAGGGTAAAATCAAAGGGAAACCTGTCAGAGTCAGATTGCTGAAATAATTACAAAGGACAGCATTTCCCGTCAGCGGATGACATCTCTGTTTTATATCCGGCCGGCCTTTTCAGGCCGGCTTTATTCCACCTGCATCTCAGTATTCTGCTGAGGCATTTTCTGTTAAAGGGTCTTTGTATGGCAGCGCTGTTTAATGCTTTAGTCTCTGATTCAGTTATTTTATTTGTCGTTATCTTTATTTTATCTGTCGGCTCGGCCTATGCCGGAAAATACCTGTTCAAAAAACGTCATGGGAAAACCGAATTAGCAGATGATGAAACCAAAATTGTTCTCGGTGCCGTATTATCCCTGCTCGGCTTATTAATCGGCTTTTTACTGACGATCTCTATCGGCGGCTATAATAACCGCGAACAGATGGAAGAAAACGAAGCTATTGCTATCGGTAATGCATTCCAGCGGGCACAATTACTGTCTCCGGAAAATAACCTGCGGGCAAATACTCTGCTTAACACGTATATTGACGCACGTATTGATTTTTTTAACGGCGGCTCACAGGCAAAAAATGAAAAATGGCGGGATATCTCCCTTGAGGCTCAGTCCTCTCTCTGGCAGATCGCTGCATCTGAAGCCCGCACGGCCCCGAATCCGGTGATTGCCTCCGTCCTGACCGCATTCAGTGATCTCTATGTGTCCGAAGAAAAAACCATGGCCAGCTGGCGCTATCAGATCCCGGGAGCCGCCTGGGTATTACTGATTTTATTTGCCGTCAGTGCCAATGTGCTGATCGGGTATAATATCCGCGGACTGCGCGGCAGCAATATTATGATTTTAATTCTGCCGCTGCTGACAACCATGGCTCTGTTTATGATTGCGGAAATTGATATTCCGGGTGAAGGGGTTATTCATGTAGTACCGGATAATCTGGTGAATTTACGCGCTGATCTTTTCCCGGCAAAATAAGACAGAAACAAAAAACCCGGCATTTTTATGTGCCGGGCTTTCTTTTTTTATCGGATCACTGAATAGAGGTTTTACCGTCGATCCGGAAAATAATGGTGGTCGTCATGCCTTTCTTCGGCTTTTTCTCGTAACGCCATTTACGCATTGCATTACGGACTTCACGTTCAAACATATTTTTCGGTGATGCTTCGATAATATCGATATTCTGAATACGGCCATCGGTATCGACATCAAATCTGACCCGCACCTTCCCTTCTTTACCGAGGCTGCGTGCCCGTGCCGGATAGACCGGATCAGCACGGTTCAGGGCTTTCGGGTCACCACCGCCAACATCACTTTGTCCGGCAGAAGCCACATTTCCGACCGGGCCTGCAGGGGCTTTCTGCACATTCTGCTGACCTTCCGGCGTACCACTGAACAGCGGTTTATCGGAGACCGGTGCTTTGGTTTCAACCGGTTTTACGGCTGGTTTCTCAACTTTTTTTCTTTTTTCGGTTTTGGTTTTGGTTTTGGTTTTTTTCTCAACCGGTTTCTTTTCCACCGGTTTTTCAATAACCGGCTTCACGACCGGCTCAGGTTCAGGCTCGGGTTCAGGCTCGGGTTCCGGCTCTGTTTCGGGTTCCGGTTCAGGCTGAGGTTCAGCCACAGCTGCTGCCGGTGCCGGCGCAAACGCTGCCATCTCCACCATCAGCACTTTAGGTTCGTCCTCAACCTCCTTATTCATGTTGTAGTAAATCGCTGCGGCCACAGAGGCATGCAGACAAAGAGAAATGAGAATTGGCCAGCTGATCCAGCGAAAAATAGGCATAGTCGATACAATCTTATAAGCAGCTAATAATGACAATGGTCACTAGTGTAAATGCAAATAGCAATCAATTTCAATACGAAAGACACAACCATTGTCACTTATCGTGCTGATGGTCACTTCTTAGTGGCTTAATTCAGCCTGAGCAAACAGCAGCGAACGGCGTTGTCTCGCGATATCCAGCTTGCGCAGAGCAAAAATCCGGATGTTCCGCCGGGACTGACTTTCCAGCCAGCGACGACGACGACGGGTTGCCTGCCGTAACATACGCCAACGTGCAACTTCCGGTCTGCTGTGTCTCATAACTAAACCCTTTTTTAGACTGTGTGAAAAAATAAGCTAATAATAAGGGCAATTATTATAAACTGCCTGACACAATAACCAACCGCTTTCCCGCAATATCTGCAAACACCGGCAGAAAAAAGTGGTTAAACTGACTTAAATCACAAATACAGCAGCATTACAGAAAGCTTTCTGATACATTTTCCGGTGGAGTATCAATCAGATCCTGAGCCTGTTTTGTCTGCAAACCTTATTCTTAGAGAAAGATAATACCTATGTCGACATTTTATACGCTGTTATATTGGCTGAGTATTCTTTTCTACTGGCTGCTGGTCGCCGGTATCTCTGTCCGCGTAATGTACAAACGCCGCCCGGTAACATCTACCATGACCTGGTTACTGATCATCTATATTCTGCCGTTTATCGGAATTATTGCGTATCTCGCCTTCGGTGAACTCCATCTCGGCCGCCGCCGGGTTGAGCAGGCAAAAGGAATGTGGCCGTCTGTCTCCGGCTGGGTTGAAAATC
The DNA here is from genome assembly GCF_019243775.1 of Morganella morganii. NCBI lineage: Bacteria > Pseudomonadati > Pseudomonadota > Gammaproteobacteria > Enterobacterales > Morganellaceae > Morganella > Morganella morganii. Next base: position 1,746,227 of record NZ_CP069157.1, on the reverse strand, counting down.
TGCGTCAGTCAAAACACATTTTCGCTACGGAAAACAGTACCCAGGCTGCTCCGCTGTTTCAGCTGATTGAGCACCGCCAGGGAATTCCTGGGGTAAAAGGTAACCAGATTCAGTTGTTTACCACCTGCGAGGACTCATTACGCCAGATTGTCAAAGATATCGATAATGCTAAACACAGCATTGATATGGTGTTTTACATCTGGAAACCGGGCGGTGATGTGGACAATGTCACCAATGCCCTGCTCGCCGCCGCCAAGCGGGGCGTAAAATGCCGGATTATGGTGGACTCCGCCGGCAGCTGGCACTTCTTCCGCCATGATTATCCGGAGATGATGCGCAATGCCGGGATCGAGTTTGTCGAAGCTCTGCCGGTAAACATTCTGCGCTTCGCCCTGCGCCGGATGGATTTGCGTCAGCACCGGAAAATCGTCACTATCGATAACTATATTTCCTACACCGGCAGTATGAATATGGTGGATCCGCGCTACTTTAAACAGGACGCCGGTGTCGGTGAATGGGTTGATATCCTTGTTCGTATGGAAGGCCCTGTCACCACCCTGTTCGGTATTATCTATGCACTGGACTGGGAAATGGAGCGCGGAGAGCGCCTGTTACCGCCGCCGCCGGACGATATTGAAATGCCGTTTGAAAAAGACAGCGGCCATACCGTCAATATTGTGGCTTCCGGTCCGGGTTACCCTGAAGAGCTGATCCAGCAATCCCTGATGACGGCTATTTTTGCCGCACAGGAGCGTCTGACCTTCACCACGCCGTATTTTGTCCCGAGCGATGACCTGATGCATGCCATCTGTACCGCCGCCATGCGTGGCGTGCGTGTTGCAATTGTGATGCCGCGCCTTAATGACTCATTCCTCGTCCGCTGGGCAAGCCGCGCGTTTTATACTGAATTGCTGGAAGCCGGTGTGGAAATCTATCTGTTCGAGGATGGTCTGCTGCACACGAAAAGTGTCCTCGTGGATGACCAGCTCAGTATGGTCGGTTCCGTAAACCTGGATATGCGCAGCCTGTGGCTCAACTTTGAAATCACCGCCGTTATCGATGATGAAAGTTTTGCCGGTGACCTGAATATTGTCCAGAATGATTATATTTCACGCGCAACCCGTCTCGATTACACTGAGTGGGAGAAACGTCCGCTGACCAACCGAGTTCTTGAGCGCTTATGTTATTTCTTCAGTCCTCTGCTGTGATAAACTGACTTTCTTTATTATCCCCGCCGGTATAAAACGGCGGGGGATCACCGGAATGTAACCTGACCTATGAGTACCTCTCTTCCCCGTCGCCTCAGCGAGCAGGAAACGATTGAAATGGCCTATGACCTGTTTCTGGAACAGGCAATGGATAACCTTGACCCGGCAGACGTCCTGCTGTTTAACCTTCAGTTTGAAGAGATCGGCGGTGCTGAAATTGTACCAACCGGCAGTGACTGGTCAGAGTTTGCACCTTTTCTGGCACAAAACCCGGAATGTGCCGAAGTGGTTATCGGCCTGGCTCCGGATGAAAATGCAGATATCGATCAGATTTTTGCCCGTGTGCTGATTTCCCGGCATTTTACCGGCTCACCGGAATACGCTGTCCGCTGGCGGGAATAATCTCCCCGCCGGTCACGCGGTCAGCAGCGGCATTTTTCACGCCGGGCGATTAATGACCTTGTGATAATGTCAATTTCAGCGGGATCCTCTGCAGCCCCTGCACGTAATGCAAGATTCCATTTGCTGATAATTTTTGCATTTTCTGCCATCTCAGAATGTGCAGCCAACCGCCCTTGTGCCATCAGCCAGGACGCGACCGCAGCCCAGTCCCATAACGGGGATTGCCCGCGCAGCCGCTGCACCGGCCCCGGAAAGGTGCCCGGGCCGCGCGCACCATCTTTGAGCAACGCGATTGCCTGACGTGACATACCAGTCAGTTCCGCAATATCACTCAGGCCGACAAGAGCAGAATCCACCGATTCCACCCGTGCATTCACACCGGCTGACTCCGCATCTTCCACCGCCGTACGGATTGCACAATCCAGAGACGGTGCTTCCCGGTCAAATTCCAGATAGACTGATTTACCGTAAAAACAGAGTAATGCATCATCACAACCGCCTGCAAATAAGGCATCCTCCAGGTTCTCTGTATCTGCTGTCACACCGGACAGCGTCAGCGTAAAATTATACAGTGCCATCGTTTCCCCCTTTCCTGCTGCCCGTTTTCACTGACAGGCATCCACTTTTCGTCTGATCTGCTTTGCATGGTTTTCCGGATTCCGTGGTGTTGACCAGACGCTCATCTGATGCTGCCGGTGCTCATCATTCGGTGACCCGCACCGTAACCGGCAGAATGCATGCGAGGAATTCCCCGGCGCAATCCATACCCATCCCTGTAACAGTGCATATTCAATCGCGGACTGAATATGTTTATCCGGATGTTTCTTCATTTCCTGTACCTACTGTAGTTTATATGTTGACGTTCGTCAACACCCCAATATTAACACACCTGAAAAACCGGCTGTGCTTTTTAATAACGGAATCAGTAAGCTGCCTGCAAGGCCGCGAAGTACGCTCTGTCAGATTTTGCGGCTGGTGCGGAAAAGCAGGATGCGGAGATGAAAAAAAAGCGCCCGTACCGGGCGCTCTGTCGCAAAAATAAGATTAACGGCTTTACCGTATTTACAGCGGATCAACCTTCAGGCAGGAAACTGCATGGCGGAAACTGCCTTCCAGCAGCGGCCGGGTTCTTGCGCATTCACTGTCCGCCAGCGGACAGCGGGTGCGGAAGACACAACCGGACGGCGGATTAATCGGTGACGGCAGTTCCCCTTCCAGCAGCTGAATTGTTTTATTCTGCTCTTTGTCCGGATCCGGCACCGGCACCGCAGACATCAGCGCTTTGGTGTACGGATGCAGCGGGTTATGATACACCTCGTCATACGTACCGAGTTCCACGGCGTGGCCGAGATACATCACCAGCACACGGTCAGAAATGTGTTTCACCACCGCCAGGTCATGAGCAATAAAAATAAGGGACAATCCCATCTCCCGCTGTAATTCCTTCAGCAGGTTCACCACCTGAGCCTGAATAGACACATCCAGCGCTGAAACCGGCTCATCACAGATAACCAGTTTCGGCTCGAGGATAAGCGCGCGGGCGATACCGATACGCTGACACTGTCCGCCGGAAAACTCATGCGGATAGCGGTTCACCAGGTTTGGCAGCAGCCCGACTTTCATCATCATGGCTTTGACTTTGTCTGTCACTTCCGTCTTACTCATTGACGGATAATAGGTGCGCAGCGGCTCCGCAATAATATCGCCGATAGTCATACGCGGGTTAAGTGATGCCAGCGGATCCTGGAAAATCATCTGGATGTCATTGCGGACATTGTGCCAGTCTTTTTCACTCATACCGCACAGGTCTTTGCCCAGCCAGGTTACCCGGCCGGCCGTGGATTTCACCAGGCCGATAATCGCGCGGGCAAACGTGGATTTCCCGCAGCCGGACTCCCCGACCACACCGAGTGTTTCCCCTTCATACAGACGGACAGTCACACCATCCACCGCTTTCAGGCTTTTTGCCGGCTGCCAGAACCATTGTTTGTTATCTCTGATGGAAAAATGGACTTTTAAATCTTCAATTTCCAGCAGAACCGGACGTTCTGAATGTGTCATTATGCCAACTCCTCTGCAGTTCTGAAGCAGGCACGCAAACGGCCCTGAGAAAATGCCTGTAACGGCGGCTCATGCCGCGCACACTCGTCTGTCGCATACTGGCAGCGCGGGCGGAACGGACAGCCTGCCGGGAGACGCAGGAGGTTCGGCGGGTTGCCGGGTATCGTGGCGAGCTCACTGTCTTCCTGCCCGTCAAGGCGCGGAACCGCTTTAAGCAGCCCGATAGAGTACGGATGCGACGGATGGTAGAACACATCACGGGCCGTGCCGTATTCCATGGTACGTCCGGCATACATCACCAACACCTTATCGCAGATACCGGCGACCACACCCAGGTCATGGGTGATCATAATAATCGCCGTATTGAACTCATTCTTCAGCTCATTGAGCAGCGTCATGATTTGCGCCTGCACCGTCACATCCAGTGCCGTGGTCGGTTCATCCGCAATCAGCAGCTTCGGCTTGCACAGCAGCGCCATCGCAATCATAACGCGCTGGCGCATCCCGCCGGAGAACTCATGAGGATACATATTCATCCGTTTGCGGGCTTCCGGCATTTTCACCGCGTCCAGCATCCGGACAGATTCCTCAAACGCATCGTGAGAACTCAGACCTTTATGCAGCATCAGCACTTCTGTCAGCTGTTTGCTGACTTTCATGTACGGATTGAGCGAGGTCATCGGATCCTGGAAGATCATGGAAATCTCTTCCGCCCGCATTTTGTTCAGCGCTTTTTCTTTCAGATTGAGAATTTCACGCCCGTTGAACACCGCAGAGCCGCTGACCACACCATTGCGGGCCAGCAGTCCCATCAGCGCAAACGCTGTCTGTGATTTCCCGGAGCCGGATTCACCGACAATCCCGAGTGTCTCACCCGCCGCCAGCGAAAAATTAAGTTTGTTTACGGCGGTGACATCGCCGTCCGGCGTTTTGAATGTCACGTTCAGGTCGTTAACCTGTAATAACTGAGTCATTGGCGGCCTCCTCAGCGATCTTTCGGGTCAAGGGCATCGCGCAGCCCGTCACCGATAAAGTTAAAACAAAACAGAGTCACCACCAGGAATGCTGCCGGGAACATCAGTAACCAGGGCGAAACTTCCATTGAGTTAGCACCGTCATTGAGCAGCGCGCCCCAACTGCTTAACGGCTCCTGTGTGCCCAGCCCGAGGAAGCTGAGGAAGGATTCAAACAGGATCATACTCGGCACCAGCAGTGAGGCGTAAACCACCACCACACCCAGCACGTTCGGGACAATATGACGCAGAATGATATTGCGGGTCGGCACACCACAGACCTTCGCCGCCTCAATAAATTCTTTGCTCTTCAGGCTCAGTGTCTGGCCGCGCACAATACGCGCCATATCCAGCCAGGAAACCATGCCGATAGCCACGAAAATCAGAAAAATATTCTGACCAAAGAAGGTCACCAGCAGGATAACAAAGAACATAAACGGGAAGGAGTTGAGGATTTCCAGCACGCGCATCATGACCGAGTCAGTTTTGCCGCCGACATAGCCGGACATCGCGCCGTACAGTGTTCCCACCAGCACAGCGACCAGCGCTGCCGCCAGTCCCACCATCAGCGAGATACGCCCGCCGATAGCCACACGCACCAGCAGATCACGGCCGGAGGAGTCGGTACCAAAATAGTGGCCGCTCTCCGTATCCGGTGCTGCGGACATCATGCCCCAGTCGGTATCGTCATAGGCGAACTCCGACAGCATCGGCATAAAAATCACAAACAGGGTAATTAAAAACAACAGACACAGACTGGTGATCGCGGCTTTGTTATGCATAAAGCGGCGGCGGGCATCCGCCCACAGGCTGCGTCCTTCGACATCAAGCTGCTCCGTGAAATTTTCCAGAGCTTCGCGGTTTTTTTCATTCGGTAACATAGCGTGCTCCGGGACTAATAACGGATTTTCGGATCGATAACGGCATACAGCACGTCAACGATACAGTTAAAGGCGATGGTCAGTGTGCCGACAAGGATGGTCAGACTCAGCACCAGAGAGTAATCGCGGTTCAGCGCGCCGTTGACAAATAACTGCCCCACGCCCGGTAAACCGAAAATCGTCTCAATCACCATTGAACCCGTGATAATCCCCACAAATGCCGGTCCCATATAAGAGACCACCGGTAACAGTGCCGGGCGCAGTGCATGCCGCCAGACAATCTTACGCATCGGCAGACCTTTCGCCCGTGCGGTACGGATAAAGTTGGAGTGCATCACCTCAATCATGGAACTGCGCATAATACGGGAGATACTGGCGATATAGGCCAGTGACAGCGCGATCATCGGCAGAATGATATTGCTGAGCTGCCCGCCGTTCCAGCCGCCGCCCGGCAGCCAGTGCAGATGGATGGCAAAGATAAGAACCAGCAGCGGCGCCACCACAAAGCTGGGGATAACCACCCCGGTCATGGCAAAGCCCATGACGGTATAGTCCCATTTGGTGTTCTGGTTCAGTGCCGCTATCACACCGGCACTCACCCCGACAATCAGCGCCAGCACAAACGCCGCCAGCCCGAGTTTTGCGGAGACCGGAAACGCGGAGGCGACCAGGTCATTCACCGAGTAATCTTTATATTTAAAGGAAGGCCCGAAGTCCCCCTTTGATAACTGAACTAAATAATCAAAATACTGAACGTGAATCGGATCATTAAGATGGTACTTGGCTTCAATATTCGCCATCACTTCCGGCGGCAATTTACGCTCACCGGTAAATGGACTGCCCGGAGCCAGACGCATCATAAAGAAAGAGATAGTAATTAACACAAAAAGCGTCGGGATCGCCTCGAGTATACGGCGAAGAATAAACTTAAACATTGCCCGTTCCTATACAGTACCCGCTTCCGGGGGTACACACTACACAGGCCGCCCTTCGCAGGGCGGCCAACCGTCGGTATTATTTTTTAATCATATATAAGTTTTTGGTGTGGAAGTGATCCAGCGGATCTTTTCCGGTATAGCCACCTACATACGGTTTCACTAAACGGGTACTGACATAGTAATAGACCGGCACAATGGCAGAGTCTTTATCCAGCCGGGCTTCCGCCTGCTGATAGATCTGCGCACGTTCCGCATCGGTTTTCACCTGAAGGGATTGTTTCATCAGCTTATCAAACTCCGCACTCTTATAATGCGGAGTGTTGGTGCTGCTGTAAGAAAGAACCATATTCAGGAATGAAGACGGTTCGTTATAATCCGCACACCATGCGGCACGGGCAACATCATAAGTCCCCTGATGGCGGGTATCGAGGAAGGTTTTCCATTCCTGGTTAACCAGCTGAACTTCTGCACCGAGGTTTTTCTTCCAGATAGACGATGCGGCGATCGCCATTTTCTTGTGCAGATCAGATGTGTTATACAGCAGGTTAAATTTCAGTGGTTTATCTTTGGTAAACCCGGCTTCTTCCAGCAGTTTGCGCGCTTTTTCGTTACGTTGCTCCTGCGTCATATTCGCGAACCACTCAGGCTCTTTGGCTGACATACCATCCGCAAACGGTGGTGTGAAACCAAATGCCGGGGTATCACCCTGTGCTTTGACTTTGTTGACCATAATGTCGCGGTCAAGGCTCAGTTTCAGGGCTTCACGGACTTTCGGGTTATCAAACGGCGCTTTTTCGTTATTGATTTCGTAGTAATAGGTACACATATACGGCGAAATGCGCAGTTCGTCAGGAATTTCTTTTTTCAGTTTCTGGAACAGTTCAATCGGCAGGTTGTTATAGGTCATGTCGATTTCACCGCTGCGGTAGCGGTTAACATCAGTAACTTCAGAGGAAATCGGCAGGAAACGGACATTATTAATAACGGTTTTTTCGTTATCCCAGTATTTCGGGTTGCGGGTCAGTTCGATTTTTTCGTTAACCACCCAGTCTTTCAGGGTGTATGCGCCGTTGCTGACATAATTGCCCGGCTGAGTCCACTTATCACCGAATTTCTCGACAGTGGCCGGATGCACCGGAGACATGGAGTTATGCGCCAGCAGTTTCGGAATATACGGCACTTCTTCAGAGAGGGTCAGTTCAAGGGTTTTATCATCCAGCGCTTTGATGCCCAGCTCTTCCGGCTTTTTCTTCCCGGCGATAACATCATCAATATTCACCACGTGAGCATACTGGAGATAACTGGCATACGGTGATGCGGTATTCGGATCAGCCAGGCGGCGCCAGCTGTAAACGAAGTCCTGTGCGGTGACCGGGTCGCCGTTGGACCATTTTGCATCTTCGCGGATTTTAAACGTCCAGACTTTAAAATCTTTATTTTCCCAGGAGATTGCCGAGCCCGGCAGAATTTCACCACTTGGTCCTTCCAGGGTAATACCTTCCATCAGGTCACGGATAATATTCGCTTCCGGTACCCCTTCCACTTTATGCGGATCCAGTGACTGCGGCTCAGAGCCGTTATTGCGGATTAAATCCTGCTTATCTGCCAGCTGAACACCGGCCGGTACATCCGCAGCAAACGCCTGTGTACCAATACCCATCCCCATTGCTGCTACCACACTGAGTGCCAGCAGTGTTTTTTTCGTTGAATTAACCATCTTACATAAACTCCCCATTGACGAATGTGTTTTGCGTTTGTTGCGTTTTTATCAGGTGCTTTTTCGTTTTAACTTCCGCACCTTCATTTTTTTCGCACTCTGTGAGTGCAAATTTTTTATTATTAATGTGTTTCTACCATATATAAGCGCTTAATATCCATATAATCAAGCGGGTCATTGCCGGTAATTCCGCCGACTGATGGTTTTATCAGCCGGACACTCACGCGATAATAAACAGGAATTAATGCAGAGTCCTGATCTAACTGAGTTTCTGCCTCCTGGTAAGCGGATTGACGTGTTTTTTCATCCGTTGCCAGCAAAGCACGCTGCATTGCACTGTCAAATGCAATATTCCGGTAGAAACTGGTGTTATTACTGCTGTCTGACAGAAAAATGTTCAGAAACGAGGATGGCTCATTGTAATCCGCGCACCAGGTCGCCCGGGCTACCTGATAATTTCCTTCATGGCGATTCTGATTGGAGGTTTTCCATTCCTGGTTTTTCAGCACCACTTTCGCGCCGATATTTTTCTGCCACATGGAGGCGGCGGCAATTGCCTGCTGTTTATTCTGATCGGACGTGTTATAGAGCAATTCAAAGGTCAGCGGATTTTTTTCGCTGTAACCGGCTTCTTCCAGCAGTTTGCGCCCTTTTTCATTGCGCTGTTCCTGAGTCAGGGATGCCCATTCCGGTGTGGTGAAATGCCCGCCGTTAATATAATGCGGGGTAAAACCGTAAGCGGGAATTTGTCCCTGTCCCATGATTTTATGAGTGATAATGTCGCGATCCAGCCCCAGTTTAACGGCTTCGCGTACTTTCGGGTCGGTAAACGGTGCCGCGGTATTATTTATTTCATAATAGAATGTGCATAAATACGGGGAAATCTGAACCTGCGCCGGAATATCTTTTTTCATTTTGGCAAACAGAACCGGCGGAACCGAACTGTTGGTGACATCTATTTCACCGGCGCGGTAGCGGTTAATATCACTGGTTTCTGACTGGAGCGGCAGGAATGTCGCCTGTTCAATCACGGTATCTTTATCATTCCAGTATTTCGGGTTGCGTTTAAGCACCAGCCGTTCATTCACATTCCAGGCAGACAGGGTATATGCGCCGTTACCGGTAAATTTTCCGGCGGATGTCCATTTATCACCAAATTGTTCAATCGCCCCTTTCGGTACCGGCTTCAGTGCGGTATGGCTCAGCATATCCGGGAAATACGGCACCGGCTGAGTCAGCTGAACCTGAAAGGTTCTGTCATCAACCGCTTTGACGCCGAGACTTTCCGGTGGTTTTTTACCGCTGATAATATCATCCACATTTTCGACATAGGCATAATGCAGATAGCTGCCGTAAGGTGATGCGGTTTTCGGGTCAGTCAGCCGCCGCCAGCTGTAGACAAAATCCTGTGCGGTCACCGGCGAGCCGTCACTCCACTTAGCATCCGGCCGCAGCGTGAATGTCCAGATGCGGTTATCCGGGGACGACCAGCTCTCTGCCACCCCGGGCACGATATGACCATCACCGTCAGTGGAAACCAGCCCTTCCAGCAGATTAAGAATAATGTTGGATTCCGGCACGCCTTCCACTTTATGCGGATCAAGTGATACCGGTTCAGTACCGTTATTGATAACAATAACCTGTTTTTCCGCCAGCTTTGTTCCCGGCGGAACCTGTGCCGCCCATGCGGAATAAGAGAGTGCACTCAGCAGCAGCGCCTGCGTGAGGGAAACAGCAATAGTGTGTTTTTTCATCTTCCGTCCCTTCTGAATAACACCTGTTAAATGAACAACGTGATTAAAAAATCGCAAATGCTTTATTTATAAGTGCCGTCAGCGACGGGATCAGCCTGTTTTTCGGTGCTGTTTTCCGGCCTGATGTGCATTTTCCGGGGCAGTGATTGTTTTTATCTGCAAACAGTGCCGTTCTGCCGCTGAAATAAAACATTAACCCAAGACTGCTTATGATCCGGCTGTTTTGCTCAGCCCGGATAAAAAAGTAAACATTTAATTAACAAAAAGCAATTTTTCCAGATAAAAACCCTGCCTCTATCACAGTTTTAACTGATTAAATATTAACAACCACTTAAAAAACAACTGTAAATAAAAAGAGTAAAGTAAAAAATTTCACTGAAATATCAATCTGGTGAGCGCTGAAAATAATGGATTGACAGCAAATATAGTTTCTGTTGTTTATTTAACCACCTTTATCTGTTATACCCGTTTATTACTGAACAGTACGGGTTACTGTCTCCGCTCATACAGCGCCATTTTTAGTGTTATTTTTTATGGGCTGATAACTTGTTGTTATATTGCAGCTGTTTTTCCGCTTTTTTTGCCGGTGAAATCTCCCGGTCAGCAATTTCAGACTATGATTAATTTCGGCTATAACGAAAAGTTATAAACAAGCACGTAACAGACTTTGCAAAACAGCGCCGTTTTTTTTTAACGTGTCAGTATTACAAAAAATCAATAACACCGCGTTTCAGGGGAAATATATGAAAAAAACATATCCGGCAGCGTCACTGGCTCTGCTCTTTTCCGTCTCCGCATTTGCCGCCACACCACCGAATACCTTAATTGTTGTCCAGAGCCTGGATGATATTGTCAGTCTGGATCCGGCAGAAAGTAATGAACTGTCCAGTATCCAGACCGTTCCCAGCTTATATCAGCGCCTGGTACAGCCGAACCGTGATAATCCGGAGCAGCTTGACGCTATCCTGCTGGAAGACTGGCAGGCCGATGCCACCAATAAAACCCTGACCGTCCGGATTAAAGAGAATGCAAAATTTGCCTCCGGCAACCCGGTACGCCCGGAAGATATTATCTTCTCTTACCAGCGCGCTGTGGTCATGAATAAATCGCCTGCGTTTATTCTCAATATTCTTGGCTGGAATAAAGAGAATATCGCGCAGCAGTTTGAAAAAACCGGCGACCGCACCCTGAAAATAAAATGGAGTGCGGATATCAGCCCGGATGTGGCACTGAATCTGTTGTCCACCCCGATAGCCTCAGTGGTGGACGAAAAACTGGTGACACCGAATATTAAAAATAATGACTTCGGTAATGCCTGGCTGAAAATGCATTCTGCCGGCAGCGGTGCTTATTCCCTGAAGGTCTATCAGCCAAACCAGGCGATTGTGATGGCCGCTAACCCGCATGTCTCCACCGGCGAGGCGAAAATCCCGTCCATTATTATTAAAAACGTGCCGGATCCGGCTTCCCGCCGTCTGCTGATTCAGCAGGGTGATGCGGATATTGCCCGTGAACTGGGTGCTGACCAGACTGCGGCACTGAAAAACAGCGCCGGGGTACGAGTGGAAAATATTCCGTCCGCCGAGCAGGATTATATGGCGTTCAACACCGGCAACAGTGCCAATCCGCTGCTGAAAAACCCGGCATTGTGGGAAGCGGCCCGTTATCTGGTGGATTATGAAGGCATTACCCGCGATCTACTGAAAGGCCAGTATTTTATTCATCAGAGCTTCCTGCCGGTCGGTTTACCGGGCGCGCTGGAAAATAACCCGTATAAATTTGATCCGGCCAAAGCCAAAGAGATTCTGGCAAACGCCGGGATTAAAGATGCCCATTTCACCCTCGATGTGGAAAACAAGCCACCGTATATCACTATAGCTCAATCACTTCAGGCCAGTTTTGCGCAAGGCGGTATCAAAGTGGAATTATTACCGGCGGCGGGCAGCCAGGTCTATTCCCGCGTACGGTCACGCCAGCATCAGGCGGCCATCCGTTTCTGGATCCCGGACTATTTTGATGCCCATTCCAATGCCAGCGCCTTCGCCTTTAATGACGGCAAGAGCAGCACTGTTGCGTGGCTGAACGGCTGGGATATTCCTCAGTTATCACAAACCACGCTGAAAGCGGTCGCTGAGCCGGATAAAGCCAAACGTGCGCAAATGTATACCGCCATGCAGGAAGAATTACAGCGCAGTTCTCCGTATGTCTTTATGGCACAGGGACAAAACCAGGTGGTACTGCGTGACAATGTGAAAGGCTATCAGCAGGGACTGAACGCTGACATGGTGTATTACGACAGAGTCACCAAATAATCTGCTGATTTTCCGGTTATCACCCCGTCAGTATCGCTGACGGGGTTTGTGTGTTTTGTTTTTATTCAGGAACTGCTGTATGTCCGATATTTCCCCTGCCGGAACACTGTTTCGCCATACGCTGCGTGTGACGCTTCAGGGTATTTTTACCCTTGCGCTGACACTGCTCGGATTACTGGTGATCACCTTTGCATTGTCGGCACTCTCACCGGTTGACCGGGTATTACAGATTGTCGGCGATCACGCCAGCCATGAGACCTATGAGCAGGTACGGCTGGAGCTGGGGCTCGATCAACCCGTCTATATTCAGTTCTGGCATTATGCAGAGCGTCTGCTGCACGGCGATCTCGGCATGGCCTCCTCTATGGGACAGCCGGTGCTCGACGGCGTGCTGACCACCCTGCCCGCGACCATTGAACTGGCGACGCTCTCACTGTTGATCGGCGCTTCGCTCGGCATTCTCTGCGGCGTGTTATGCGCCCGTTATGCCGGAACACCATTTGATTTTATCATCCGCACCCTGACACTCCTTGGCAACTCAGTACCGGTTTTCTGGCTGGGACTGCTGATGCTGCTGCTGTTCTACGCCACGCTGCAATGGAGCCCCGGCCCGGGGCGGCTGGATGATATCTACCAGTATACCGTCGAGGCGAAAACCGGTTTTGTGCTGATCGACACCTGGTTGTCCGATGACCCCGGCGCATTTACCAATGCGGTGGCACACCTGATCCTGCCGGTGTCGTTACTGGCCTATTTTTGCCTGGCGGGGATCACCCGGCTGACGCGCGCCGCCTGTCTGAGTGAAATGAATAAAGAGTATGTCACGCTGGCCCGCGCCAAAGGCAATACCGACATGCAGGTACTGTTCCGTCATGTGCTGCCGAATATCCGGGGGACGCTGATCACAGTGATTGCCCTTGCCTATACAGGGATGCTGGAGGGCGCGGTACTGACCGAAACGGTCTTTTCCTGGCCCGGCATCGGCCGTTACCTGACCGCCGCCTTATTTGCCGGGGATACCACCGCCGTAATGGGCGGGACCCTGGTGATCGGTATCTGCTTTATCTTTATTAATAACGTGACAGATATGATTGTGCGTTTAACGGATCCGCGGGTGAAATCATGACATTACTGCCGAAAATCCGCCGTTCCCCGTCCGCGCTGACGGGCACCCTGATTATTCTGTTTCTGCTGCTGGTGGCGTTGTTTGCGCCGTGGCTCGCCCCTTATGACCCGGTACTGCAAAACCCGGCACAACGCCTGCTGGCACCGGATGCTCAACACTGGCTCGGAACGGACAGCTACGGACGTGATGTGCTCTCCCGCCTGATCTACGGCACCCGCCCGATGTTTGGTCTGGTTGCACTGGTCGCAGCAATCACCCTGCCCGCCGGGTTATTGATCGGCATTCTGGCCGGATTTTACGGCCGCTGGGTGGAAACGATTCTGATGCGCTTTACCGATATTGTCATGTCGATGCCGCGCCTGATCCTCGCGTTTGCCTTTGTTGCTATTCTCGGCCCGGGGCTGATTAACGGCGCACTGGCTCTCGCCCTGACCTCGTGGCCCGCCTATGCCCGCCAGGCACGCAGTGAAATCCGCCATCTGCGCAACAGTGATTATCTGGCCAGTGCGGAAATGCTGGGGATCCGTGGTCTGCGTCTGCTGTGGGGACACATTCTGCCGCTCTGTCTGCCGTCAGCTATTGTCCGGCTGGCACTGGATCTCGCCACCATTATCCTGGCGGCCGCCGGTCTGGGTTTCCTCGGGCTGGGCGCACAACCGCCGATGGCGGAATGGGGAGCCATGATTGCTGATGGTATGCAGGTTATTTTTGACCAGTGGTGGATAGCCGCCGTTCCCGGCGCGGCCATTCTGATTGCCGGTATGGCATTCAATCTTCTGGGTGATGGTTTACGGGATATTATGGAGCCGCAACATGACTGAGCCGCTTATTTGTGTCCGTAATTTGTGTGTGGATTACCCCCGCGCACAAGTGGTGAAAAATGTCTCCTTTACCCTGGGACAGGAACGGCTGGCGCTGGTCGGGGAGTCCGGTTCCGGCAAATCCATGACCGCCAGGGCGCTGATGGGGCTGGTGCGCAAACCCGGGATTGTCAGTGCGGATACACTGACATTCGGTCAGACCTCCCTGCTGTCTCTGCGGGAAAAACAGTGGGCGGCACTGCGCGGCAATGACATTGCCATGATCATGCAGGATCCGCGCTATGCGCTGAATCCGGTCAGAAATCTGTATCAGCAAATTGAGGAATCCCTGCTGCGCCACCAGACACTGAACAAATCAGACCGCCGCGACCGTGTTTTTGAAATGGCCCGTGCCGCCGGGTTATCAGAACAGGCGCTCTCCCGCTATCCGGGGCAGCTTTCCGGCGGTATGGGACAGCGAGCCATGATTGCGATTGCTCTGATCAACAACCCGTCAGTCTTAATTGCCGACGAACCAACTTCCGCCCTGGATGCCCGGCTGCGCCACCAGATTCTGGAGCTGATTGTCAGCCAGTGTGAGGAGCGCCGCATGGGGTTGCTGCTGATAAGTCATGATTTGCCGCTGGTGGCAGCTCATTGTCAGCGCGTAATGGTGATGTATCAGGGTCAGCAGGTGGATGAACTGCCCGCCGCACAACTGCCGCAGGCAACGCATCCTTACACCCGCACATTGTGGACCTGCCGCCCGGATGCACAGACGTACGGCACCGATTTGCCGGTATTGGATCGCACCGCCCTGCAGGCGTCACTGACTCAGGAGATACATCATGCCGGAAAATAATTCAGCACCGATTATTGAAGTTAATAATCTTTCCGTCAGCTTCGGGCAGCGGCAGGTTGTTTGTCAGGCCGGTTTTCATCTTAATGCCGGAGAGACGTTCAGTCTTATCGGTGAGTCCGGCTGCGGAAAATCCACTATTTTGCGGGTGATTGCCGGGTTGCAGCGGGAATGGCTGGGCGGCGTACAGCTGCTGTCACAACATATCCACCCCGGTCAGCGTTATCAGGGGGCTTTGCGCCGCAATGTGCAGATGGTCTTTCAGGATCCTTATGCGTCTCTGCATCCTTTCCATACTATTCACCGGGCACTTTCAGAACCGTTACGCATTCACCGCGAAAATGACATCGGCAACCGGGTGGCAGAGGCCATTGTATCTGTCGGGCTGCCGCCGGATGTGGCACAGCGTTATCCGCATCAGCTCTCCGGCGGGCAGCGCCAGCGCATTGCTATTGCCCGTGCCCTGATGCTGCACCCGCAGATCCTGTTACTCGATGAACCAACATCCGCGCTTGATATGTCTGTGCAGGCGGAAATTCTCAATCTGCTTAATCATCTGAAAACCGCCCACGGCATGACCTATCTGCTGGTCAGTCACGATGCGGATGTGGTGGCGCATATGTCAGACCGGGCGGCATTTATGGCGAACGGGAAAATTGAACGGGAATTTGATCGCGCCGCCCTGCTGCGCGGCGACCACCGGATGGATAACTGAGAGATATAAAAACGAGGTGTAAAAACGGGGCCGATGGCCCCGTTCTGATAATAATGAACTGCGTGATTATGACAATAATCCCGGGAAACTCATTTTCATGCCGGTAATGATCAGCTCAATACCTAATGACATCAGCATCAGACCCATAATACGGGTCACAACGTTGATACCGGTTTGTCCGAGGTATTTCACCCACAGTCCTGCAGAGCGGAACAACAGCCAGCAACAGAACGCGAACACGATGCTGGTCAGCGCCAGTCCGAAAAAGTTCTGCCAGCCCTGCCAGCGGGCACTCCAGACCACACAGGAACTGATAGCCCCCGGCCCCGCCATCAGCGGCAGTGCCAGCGGCACCACACCGATATTGTCGCGGATAGCCGTTTCCGACTGTTCCTGTTTGTTCTGCTTATCTTCCCCCAGCTTACCGCTGATCATGGACATGGCGATGAGGACAATCAGTGTCCCCCCTGCTATCCGGAAAGATTCGATGGAAATACCGAACATAATGAGGATCTTATCGCCGACCAGAAGTGATGTGCACAAAATCACGGCCACCGAAAAGTTCGCAATCATGTTGGTCTTATTGCGCACTGCGGCAGTCTGATAATTTGTCATGCTCATAAAGACCGGCAGAATACCGACCGGGTTGACTAAGGCAAATAAGCCGACAAAAAATTTTAAATAACCGGAAAAATCCAGCAAAGTGTTGCCCACAAAGGATCCTCAACCTGATGATAATACAGTGATAGTCTGCTGATAATAACAGCAGGCTATCGCCTGGGGGTTGTAATAATTATAAATGTGATTATTAACACAGACATCATACCGTTGAATGTGCAGGAAAAGGAATTGCTTTACGCAGAATATTTTCTGCTTCCGGCTGATTCGATACAGTTATATCACCTTACTTCTGCCTGAATTTCAGACAATCATCAGTTCTTCTGTGAAATTGAAACCCGATATCATTCCCGTCACTCCGTATTGTTCCCGTTTTGACTCATGCTGAATGGTGTCAGCTTGATATATTTGTGATTTGGATCACTTTAATATTTCCCCTGAATGTTAAGCTGCTTTCATTATAGTTGAATCGATTCAACTATAATGTGAACAGAAAGACCTGACGGGCTTTTTAAGCAAATCAGCGGGCATATCTGCATTATGTTACCGGCAAAATCGATTTAGTTACCGGAAGATATCACCGCTATAATCAAATTGTATCAATCCGCTGATTTGCTTAAAAAGTTTAACAATTTATCAGGAGTGATCTGTATGGCCGTAACGAACGTTACCGAACTCAATGAATTAGTTGCCCGCGTGAAGAAAGCTCAGCGCGAGTTTGCCGGTTTCTCCCAGGAACAGGTGGATGCTATCTTCCGGGCGGCGGCACTCGCCGCAGCAGATGCCCGTATCCCGCTGGCAAAACTGGCAGTTGAAGAGTCCGGCATGGGTATTATTGAAGATAAAGTGATCAAAAACCATTTTGCTTCTGAATATATCTATAACGCCTACCGCGATGAGAAAACCTGCGGCATCTTATCGGAAGACCCGACCTTCGGCACCATCACCATCGCAGAGCCTATCGGTATTATCTGCGGTATCGTCCCGACCACTAACCCGACCTCCACCGCAATTTTTAAAGCGCTGATCAGCCTGAAAACCCGTAACGGGATCATTTTCTCCCCGCATCCGCGTGCAAAAAAAGCCACTAACAGAGCGGCTGAAATTGTCCTCAACGCGGCTGTTGCCGCCGGTGCCCCGAAAGATATTATCGGCTGGATCGACGAGCCGTCTGTGGAATTATCCAATGCCCTGATGCATCACGCGGATACTAACCTGATCCTCGCCACCGGCGGGCCGGGCATGGTGAAAGCAGCCTACAGTTCCGGTAAACCGGCCATTGGTGTGGGCGCGGGTAACACCCCTGTCGTGATTGATGAAACCGCTGATATCAAACGCGCGGTGGCCTCTATTCTGATGTCAAAAACCTTCGATAACGGCGTGATTTGTGCCTCTGAGCAATCGGTTATCGTGGTGGATGATGTGTATGAACAGGTTAAAGAACGTTTTGAAACCCACGGTGGTTATATTCTGAAAGGCAAAGAACTGAAAGCCGTTCAGGACATTATTCTGCTCAACGGCGGACTGAATGCGAAAATTGTCGGTCAGTCTGCGGTGAAAATTGCTGAAATGGCCGGCATCGAAGTACCTGCATGGACCAAAATTCTTATCGGTGCGGTCTCCGTGGTGGATGAATCCGAGCCGTTTGCACACGAAAAACTCTCCCCGCTGTTAGCCATGTACCGCGGCAAAGATTTTGAAGATGCGGTGATCAAAGCGGAAAAACTGGTGGAAATGGGCGGGATCGGCCACACCTCCTGCTTATATACCGATCAGGATAACCAGCCGGAGCGCGTAAAATTCTTCGGTGAGAAGATGAAAACCGCACGTATCCTGATTAATACCCCTGCATCACAGGGCGGGATCGGCGACCTGTATAACTTCAAACTGTCTCCGTCACTGACACTGGGTTGCGGCTCCTGGGGGGGTAACTCCATCTCCGAAAACGTCGGGCCGAAACACCTGATCAACACCAAAACCGTGGCAAAACGAGCTGAAAATATGTTGTGGCATAAACTTCCGAAATCTATCTATTTCCGCCGTGGTTCTCTGCCGGTTGCCCTGGAAGAGATCGCCGGTGACGGTGCAAAACGCGCCTTTATCGTGACTGACGGCTATCTGTTCAATAACGGCTATGTGGATGAAGTCACCCGTGTGCTGAAATCCTACGGTATGGAAGTGGAGATTTTCTTTGAAGTGGAAGCTGACCCGACACTTTCTGTGGTCCGCAAAGGTGCGGAGCAGATGAACAGCTTCAAACCTGACGTGATTATTGCCCTCGGCGGCGGCTCCCCGATGGATGCAGCCAAAATTATGTGGGTGATGTATGAACATCCGGAAACACATTTTGAGGAACTGGCACTGCGCTTTATGGATATCCGCAAACGTATCTATAAGTTCCCGAAAATGGGCGTGAAAGCGAAAATGGTTGCTATCACCACCACATCCGGTACCGGTTCTGAAGTGACTCCGTTCGCGGTTGTGACAGATGATACCACCGGCCAGAAATACCCGCTGGCGGACTATGCCCTGACCCCGGATATGGCAATTGTTGATGCCAACCTGGTGATGAACATGCCGAAATCCCTCACCGCTTTCGGCGGGCTGGATGCCGTCACTCACGCACTGGAAGCGTATGTATCCGTGCTGGCAAACGAATTCTCTGACGGCCAGGCATTACAGGCACTGAAACTGCTGAAAGAGTTTTTACCGGCCAGCTATCACGAAGGTGCGAAGAACCCGGTTGCCCGTGAACGTGTACACAATGCCGCGACTATCGCCGGTATCGCGTTTGCCAACGCCTTCCTCGGGGTATGTCACTCCATGGCGCACAAACTGGGCTCTGAGTTCCATATTCCGCATGGTCTGGCTAATGCCCTGCTTATCTGTAACGTCATCCGTTATAACGCTACCGATAACCCGACCAAACAGACTGCGTTCAGCCAGTATGACCGTCCTCAGGCACGCCGCCGTTACGCGGAGATTGCTGACCATCTGCAACTGAGTGCTGCCGGTGACCGTACCGCGCAGAAAATTGAAAAACTGCTGATCTGGCTGGACGAAATCAAAGCCTCTCTGGGGATCCCGAAATCCATCCGTGAAGCCGGTGTGCCGGAAGCGGAATTCCTGGCAAAACTGGATAAACTGTCCGAAGATGCCTTTGATGACCAGTGTACCGGTGCAAACCCGCGCTATCCGCTGATTGCAGAATTAAAACAAATTATGCTGGATACCTATTACGGACGCACCTATGACGAATCTGTTCCTGTAGCGGCACCAAAACCGGTTGCCAAACGGAATGCTAAGAAATAATCATCAATCCGGCAAATAATAACCATAAAGCCCTCCCCGGAGGGCTTTTTTATATCCGTCTCATAATAATTATTAAATAATTGTCTTTGTATTAACAGCTGTTCACTTTTGATCATGTTTTCCGGAACAGACGGTTTTTAATATTTCACTTAATACCCGTTACAAAACTGTAGTAACTCCCGGGGGTATTCACCGGTATTTTATCCCTGCTGACTCAAATACCGCCTCATCACTTTCCCTGCAGAAACCGTTCCGGTGTTTTTTGATATCCGGCGCAATCCGCAGCGGATATAAAAAAAACCGGACAATGACGTCCGGCACTTTTTGTATAACAGAGAGACTTCCCTGATTTATGACCGATATTCTGCTGCTTTTACTTCGCGTATCGCTTCATTGTAATGTTTGCGGCAGACGGATACATATTTTTCATTACCGCCGATGTCAATTTGTGCACCATCTGACATAACCCGCCCCTGTCCGTCGTAACGTAAAACACGGCTGGCTTTTCGTCCGCAATAACAAATAGTTTTTAATTCAACTAATTTATCCGCCCAGGCTAATAAATAATGACTGCCGCTGAATAACTCACCTTTAAAGTCTGTGCGTAACCCGTAACACAGAACCGGGATATCAATATCGTCGACGATACAGCAGAGCTGTTCCACCTGCGCTTTGGTCAGGAACTGGCATTCATCGATTAATACGCAGTGTACGGGTGTCTGCTGATGTTCACGGATAATAACCGAGCTTACGTCCGTCTCAGGGCCAAAGACCCGCGCATCGGCGCTCAGGCCGATACGTGAGGTAACTTTGCTCTGCTCATAGCGGTTGTCTATCTCTGCGGTAAATATCAGCGTGCGCATGCCGCGTTCATTGTAGTTATAGGATGACTGCAGTAACGCTGTCGATTTTCCCGCATTCATTGCGGAGTAATAAAAATAAAGCTGAGCCACCGGCTCTCTCCCCTTACACATTCAAGATCCGGGACAATACTAACACATTAGTGTTAAAAACAGCGCAATCTGTATTTCATTCATGCCGTGATCGCATGCACAATATCCTGAGTTCATCGCACACGTAAATTCACATAGGTCATGGTTACATACCGGATATTCACTGTTGTTATCGGCTATCCTTCGCGTTGTCCTGTTTTTCATTATACCGGGAGCGAAGAATAACGTTTCTTTACATAAGATAAGGTTAAATATAATTTGTATTCCCTACCACATTTATGAACAATTTTTATGAAGATGCTGAACATCAACACATTTTCACCCCGTCCCCTTATCAAATTTAAACGAAAAGCCAAAAAGACCCTTATTATTCCTCAGAAATAATTGCTTTTAAAAAAAAATGTGTTTTAACCTTACTCCGAAATTTGCTATTGCAGATTTTTAAATAGCAATCTATTATTATCTACACACCAGCCAACATTTAATTTGAGACCAGGATTATGAGTGAATCTTTGAAGCCATTTAATAATATCCGTACTCTTCGCGCTCAGGCGAGAGAATCCAGCTTAGAAGTTTTAGAAGAAATTCTGGAAAAGCTGACTTCTGTTGTTGAAGAACGCCGTCTGGAAGAATCCCAGGCTCAGGCTAAAGAAGAAGAGCGCACCCGTAAATTAGAAGAATTCCGTCAGCTGCTTGAAAAGCAGAATATCAACCCGGAAGAATTAATTCAGTCTATGGGTACAGGCAAAACAGCCCGCAAATCCAAGCGTGCTCAGCGCCCTGCCAAATACGAATATATCGATGAAAACGGTGAAAGCAAAACCTGGACCGGCCAGGGTCGTACACCAGCTGTGATCAAACAAGCTATCGATAACGAAGGTAAATCTCTGAACGATTTCTTAATCAAGTAAGTGATAATATCTGCCGGAAAAGCCCTTCTCTGAAGGGCTTTTTTATATCTTCCGGTCTGACGGACAGCAAAAAGGAGGCTTTCGCCTCCTTTTTTTATACTTATAACCGTTGCTGTTATTTATTTTTTCCGTGATAAAACGACATATACCAGTCAACAAACTGCTGCACGCCGTAATTAACCGGCGTATCCGGTGAGAAACCAATCGTTTTATACAATTCGGAGGAGTCTGCACAGGTGGATAACACGTCACCATCCTGCATATCCATATAGTGTTTATTGGCTTTAATATCCAGCGCCGTTTCAATCGCCTGAATAAAATCACCCAGCCGGGTCGGCTGACCGTTACCGACATTATAAATTTTGTACGGCGCAGAGCTGGCTGACTTCAGCCCCTCTTCCACCGTCCAGTCATTATTCACCGCCGGAATCACATCCACCAGACGCACCACCGCTTCCGCAATATCACCGACATAGGTGAAATCACGCACCATATTGCCGTGGTTATATACATCGATCGGTTTTCCGTCCAGCATGGCTTTCACAAACTTAAATAACGCCATATCCGGACGACCCCACGGGCCGTAGACGGTGAAGAACCGCAGACCGGTTGTCGGCAACTGATAAAGATGTGAATAACTGTGTGACATTAATTCATTGGCTTTTTTCGTTGCCGCATACAACGACACCGGATGGTCCACATCATCCTCAACAGAGAACGGCTGTTTGCGGTTCAGACCGTATACTGAACTTGAGGAGGAGTAGATCAGATGCCCGACGTTATGATGACGGCACCCTTCCAGAATATTCATATGCCCCAGAATATTCGCGTCAATATACGCCATCGGGTTCTGGATGGAGTAACGCACGCCCGGCTGTGCCGCCAGGTGGATCACCCGCTCAAATTTCTGTGCGGCGAACAGCTCACTGACAGCCGCTTTCTCCGACAAATCCATTTTAAAAAACTGAAATTGCGGATGCGGTAATAACAGATCAAGACGGGCCTGTTTGAGATTCACATCATAATAGTCATTCAGGTTGTCAGCACCGACAACCTCGTGCCCCTGCTCAAGCAGGCGCTGCGAGACATGATAACCAATAAAACCAGCCGCGCCGGTTACAAGTATTTTCATATTCAGACTCAGATTACCGGATTAATGGAAGCACCACGGCCTATACCATAATAGATAAAGCCGCGATTTTCTAAACGTTCCGGGTCATAAAGGTTACGTCCGTCAAAAATAACCGGGGTTTTCAGTCCTGCTTTGATAGCATCGAAGTCCGGCGCACGGAAACTCTGCCACTCAGTACAGATAACCAGTGCATCCGCATTATGCAGTGCCGCTTCTTTGGTACCCATCAGCGCCAGGTCATCACGCAGCCCGAAAATACGCTGCGCTTCCTGCATCGCTTCCGGGTCATACGCCTGAACTTTGGCACCGGCGGCCCATAATTCCTGTAACAGGATACGGCTGGAGGCTTCACGCATATCATCGGTATTCGGTTTAAAAGACAGGCCCCAGACCGCGAAGGTTTTACCTTCCAGGTTTTCACCGAAATGACGTTTGATAAAGGACGGCAGTTTGTATTTCTGCTGTTCGTTCACTTCTTCCACCGCACGCAGAATGCGCGGGGTAAAGCCGATATGTTCCGCGGTGCGGATCAGCGCCTGCACGTCTTTCGGGAAGCAGGAACCACCGTAGCCGCAGCCCGGATAAATAAAGTGATAACCGATACGGGAGTCAGAACCGATACCCTGGCGCACATTCTCAATATCCGCGCCCAGCATTTCCGCCAGGTTGGAGATCTCATTCATAAAGCTGATTTTTGTCGCCAGCATGCAGTTTGCCGCGTATTTGGTCAGCTCCGCACTGCGGATATCCATCACAATCATGCGGTCGTGATTACGGTTAAACGGCTCATACAGTTCGCGGATAATATCGATAACACGATCATTATCACAGCCGATAACAATGCGCTCAGGACGCATGCAGTCAGCAACCGCCGCCCCTTCCTTCAGGAATTCAGGGTTGGACACCACGTCATAGGCAATATCCGCGCCGCGTTCAGCCAGTGTGGCTTTAATCGTGGCGTTAACTTTATCCGCGGTACCGACCGGAACGGTGGATTTATCGATAACCACTTTGTAGTCCTGCATATGCTGTGCAATAGTACGGGCAACCGCGGTGACATATTGCAGATCCGCAGAGCCGTCTTCATCCGGCGGTGTACCGACCGCGATGAATTGCAGTGTGCCGTGTGCCACACCCAGTGCCGCATCCGTAGTGAAGCTTAAACGACCTTCTTCATAGTTTTTCTTCACCAGCGGGGTCAGGCCCGGTTCAAAAATAGGGATCACACCGTTTTTCAGGTTTTCCACTTTTTTTGCATCAACATCGACACACATAACATCATGGCCGACTTCCGCCAGTACAGTCGCCTGCACAAGACCGACATATCCGATTCCAAATACGGTTACTTTCATAGTTCACCTATTGCAACAATTATTAATTCTGTAATGTTTTCAGCCAATCTGAGAATTCACGGCCCAGGTGCTTATGACGCATGCTGTATTCGACAAAGGCTTTCATATAGCCCATTTTGTCGCCGCAGTCATGGCTGCGGCCTACCAGACGGTACGCCTCCACCGGATTTTTTTCAATCAGCATAGCGATAGCGTCAGTCAGCTGGATCTCATCACCGGCTCCCGGGGCAGTTTTCCCCAGCAGCGGCCAGATATCCTGGGAAAGCACATAACGGCCGACAATAGACATATTCGACGGTGCTTTGGCCGGTTCCGGTTTTTCCACCACGGCAAACATCGGTTTGCTTTCACCGGCGGCCAGATTTTCACCGTGGCAATCCACCACACCGTAATTTGCCACCATTTCCTGCGGAACCGGATCAACCATTACCTGGCTTGCACCGTGTTCTTCATAACGCGCAATCATTTCTCTGAGGTTGAATTTCGCCAGGTCAGTACTGTATTCGTCAATAATCACATCCGGCAATACCACGGCGAAAGGCTCATCACCAATCATTGGTCTGGCGCATAATACGGCGTGACCAAGCCCTTTGGCGATCCCCTGACGGGTCTGCATGATAGTAACGTGACGCGGGCAGATTGACTGGACTTCATCCAGCAACTGACGTTTTACACGTTTTTCCAGGATGGCTTCCAGTTCAAAGCTGGTATCGAAATGGTTTTCAATGGAGTTTTTTGATGAGTGGGTCACTAAAATAATTTCAGTGATCCCCGCCGCGATACATTCATTCACCACATACTGAATAAGCGGTTTATCCACCAGCGGCAGCATTTCTTTCGGAATCGCTTTTGTGGCCGGCAGCATACGTGTTCCTAATCCTGCAACCGGGATCACAGCCTTGTGTACTTTATTTTTCTGCACTGACATACATCATCCTCAATGCGCATAAACAGAATAAATACGCGATTTATAAAAAATAATGAGACTGAGTATACCAGCTAATTTTCCGGGATAAATACTCTGTGCCGCGTAAATGCGGTTTAGTGTTAAGAGATGTTTAATATCTGAACGGGTTGGTAAAGTCCGGTAATTATCCCTGATGTGGTCCGGGGGTCAGGCTTAATTTAATCTGACTGCTGCTGTTCCAGATCCGGCATTGCAGATGGCGGCTGAATTCACTTATCTGACTGGAATAAACGGAAGAGAGTGTCCCCAGCGGAATACCCCGGTTAACACGGATCACATGGTTATCAGAGCGTAATTCCGCACTGATACCGGCGCTGGACAATAACACCGACTTACGCCGGGTGTGATAATACCCCAGCAGCAGCGGCAGCTGTCCCGGAATACCTGCGTCCTGTAATAACCGGTTCAGCTTATTTAAGATGGCGGTCATGCTCGGTAATTTCCGGTGGTGATTATGAATATAGCGTTTTAGCAGATCGTTAAAGATGACGCGGATTAACATCGCCATCAGCGGGCCGTTGCCGGTATTCTGACTGATATCGAGACAATAAAACGCCACTTCATTATCAGAAAATTCTGCCACATCAAATACCAGCCCCGCCCGGCAGCTATCGGATAATTGCGCATAGCGGATCTGATAATTGGCCAGCACCTGGCTCGGCGGCGGGTTCAGCTGTTTTAATAAACGTAAAACATCATCCACATTATGCTGTAACTGGGCCCAGATCCCGGAGAGATCATTATTTTCCAGCACCCCCGGTGAGAAAAATGACGGGTACAGGTGGGACAGACATAATTTTTTTATTTCTTCCAGCCTGTTCAGGGGCTTTAACAACACATCTTTTGCCCCGAGACGCAGCACTTCATCGATATCCGACATTTTTTGTGTCGCAGAGATAACAATCACCGGAATGGCCGGTAAATCCGACTGTGACCGGGCAATAAATTCCGCGCCGGTCATCACCGGCATATTGAGGTCACAGAAAATCAGTTCCGGCTGAAAGCCCTGTTCTATGCATTCCCATGCGCGTGCACCGTCACCGGCAGATAACACCGTGGCACCGAGAAGGCGCAGATAGGATGACAGCGCCATATTGAATGCCGGGTCGTCATCGATGACTAACAATCGTTTTCCGTCCAGTGCCTGCTTCATCGCATCCCCTTTCTGCCCGGCCTCACAACCCAGCGTGCCCGGAACACCGGGAATGCCGCTGCTCCCGCACTGCTGCTGAGATTAAGGATAGCGTGTGATCGCTATTTCCGGTAGCATCTGAGCTCTGTTCCTTACGATTATTTACCCTGAACACATTATTTGATAATTATGTCTCATTTTACAGATACCGATCCCTGCCCGTGCGGCAGCGGGGATACTTTTGCACAGTGTTGCCAGCCTTATCTTTCCGGTGCGCAGTCCGCCCCCGATGCGCGGGCACTGATGCGTTCGCGTTACAGTGCGTTTGTCACCCATAATGCTGATCATCTGATCCGGACATGGTATCCGCCGGCACGCGCGGAAGCACTGCGGACAGAACTGACCGCCGGATTCGGTGAAACGGAATGGCTGGGACTGAATGTCATTGATTTTCAGCCCGGCACCGCGCCGGACGAGGCTTTCGTTGAATTTTGTGCTTGCTTTATTGATAAAAAGTCCGAAGATAAACAATTCATTCACGAACGTTCCCGTTTTCGCCTGACTGACGGTGCCTGGATGTACCTCGACGGCGTAAAACCACAGATCGGCCGTAATGACCCCTGCCCCTGCGGCTCCGGAAAAAAATATAAAAAATGCTGTGCCTGACACCGGACAGGCACTTTCTGTAAACAAACATCACCGACATCAGTTATTAAGGATCCACACCTTCCATGCAACACCAGACGAGCCAGAAAAAAAATTCTGCGAACCATTTGCCCTGACGCAAAAGGTCTTATCGCCAAGATCACCAATATTTGTTACAAGCATCAGCTGAATATTGTCCAGAACAATGAATTCGTTGATCACCGTACCGGCCGCTTTTTTATGCGCACCGAGCTGGAAGGGATTTTTAACGATGAAACCCTGCTGGCCGACCTGGATGATGCCCTGCCGAAAGGCTCCACGCGCGAATTAACCTCCGCCGGACGCCGCCGTATTGTCATTATGGTGACCAAAGAAGCACACTGCCTCGGCGATATTCTGATGAAAAGCGCCTACGGCGGTCTGGATGTCGAAATCGCAGCGGTTATCGGCAACCACGACCTGTTGTCTCATCTGGTCACACAGTTTGGTATTCCGTTCCATCATATCAGCCACGACGGACTGACCCGTGAGCAGCATGATATGCAGATCATTCAGCAGATTGACCAGTATCAGCCGGATTACGTCGTGCTGGCGAAATACATGCGTGTGCTGACCCCGGCATTTGTGCAGCACTATCCGAACCAGATTATCAACATCCACCACTCCTTCCTGCCGGCCTTTATCGGCGCACGGCCTTATCATCAGGCATATGAGCGCGGCGTGAAGATTATCGGTGCCACCGCGCACTATGTGAATGATAACCTCGATGAAGGTCCGATCATTCACCAGAGCGTGATTAACGTCGACCACACTTACAGCGCCGATGATATGGTCATGGCCGGTCGTGACGTGGAAAAAAATGTGCTCAGCCATGCCCTGGGGCGTGTTCTGACACAACGGGTATTCGTTTACGGTAACCGCACTGTCATTTTATAACGGCTTAATTGCCTGAAGTTGCACGGTTAACGTGCACTTCGGGCAAAAAAACAACGACCACACATTTTTTTTTTTTTTACTTTACAGCGTCCGCATATTTGCTATTATGCAGCCCGTCCCAAGGCAACAGCTGAACGGACAGACAATTTGATTTTTGGTGGGATACCCAAGCGGCCAAAGGGAGCAGACTGTAAATCTGCCGTCACAGACTTCGAAGGTTCGAATCCTTCTCCCACCACCATCTATCTTCTCTCCTGTTATTTCATATTCTCAATACAATCCATTATTTTGTTCAGCACACTCGCGTGTGATTTTGACTTGTACAGATAACAATGATTTTCCGCCTCACTCTGCGATAACGGCAGAAAAATCAGTTCATCGCTGTACGGCAGCGTTTTCGGGTGCTCATCAATAAAGCAGAGATAATCCCCGTCAATCAGCAGATGCAGATAACTGTTCACATTGTCGATCAGATGCACATGTTCATGTTTGCTCTGCTCACCGAGCTGCAGCAATAATGTTTTGAGTAACGGGCTTTCATATAATAACGGCTCACATAACCAGACACAGGAGGATAATAATGTCTGTAAATTGTTATCACAGTCCTGAAACAGTGAACGACGGCAGCAGATTCCGATTTGCCCCTGCGGTAAATGGCGCAGCAGCGTAAAACGTTCGCTGATAACCTGCTCTGACGACAGTATCAGCGTATTGCCCTCAAAATCATTTATTTCATCAATACAATCATAGTGGAAACGAAATATATTAATTTGTATACCCGCTTTGAATGCCGTCCGGTACAGTGCCGCAATATATTTACTTTTCCCCCAGTCATAAAATATATTCACCTTATTACATATCGTTCCGCTGATATGTTTTTTTGTAATTTCTTTTTCCTGCATATAGAGATCTTTAAGATCATTGTATAACTCCATCCCTTCCCGTGTCAGGCTCATACCAAATTTTTCACGTTTAAATAAACGCTTACCCAGCGAGATCTCAAAATCCTTGATAGACTTGGCCACCGGCGGAGTTGTCCTGTTCATCACTTTTGCTGCTTTACTGAGCGAGCCGTATTCAACAACAGCCATAAAGGCTTCTAACTTCCTTGAAAAAAACATAATGTCGATTCCTGTGCTGTAGTAAATAATCAGTTAAATAATTACTTATTGATATGTAACGACTTTATTTCTGGTGTTTTTTTCTTACACAAAGAGTTTAAATACGATTTTTATTAAAATTTATACAATAACAATAATGCAATGTTATATTTTTATTATTCTGTTTTATTAAATTTCATTTTAAAGATTAATACATAAACACAAAAATCTTCCTTCCGATTTTTATCACACCCATTTCATTTCACTGTACAGAAGAAAGAATAATCATTATTAATGCTGATTATTTTGTCAATTAAAATTAAGACATATTAACCCCTGCCGGGTGTACCGGTTTTTATTATTCTGCCGGCGGGTTACTTTTTTTCTTCGATCTGTTACTCTTTTGTTGTTAACTCATCAACCGGTTGGAATTCTATGAAGTTTGTCTCTTTTAACATTAACGGGTTAAGAGCCCGGCCTCACCAGCTGGAAGCGATTATCGCACAGCATCAGCCTGATGTTATCGGCCTCCAGGAAACCAAAGTCCATGACGAGATGTTCCCGCTCGATGACCTGAAACACCTCGGCTACCACATTTTTTATCACGGCCAGAAATCCCATTACGGTGTCGCCCTGCTGACCAAAGCAGAGCCGGTTGCCGTGCGCAAAGGCTTCGCAGGGGATGATGAAGATGCCCAGCGCCGTCTGATTATGGCGGATATTGATACCCCGGCCGGGGTACTGACAGTGATTAACGGTTATTTCCCCCAGGGAGAAAGCCGCGACCATCCGCTGAAATTCCCGGCGAAAACCAAATTCTATCAGGATTTACAGGACTATCTGTCCGGGCGCTCCAACCAGGATCCGATTGTTATTATGGGTGATATGAATATCAGCCCGCAGGATATTGATATCGGAATTGGTGACGCCAACCGCAAGCGCTGGCTGAAGACCGGCAAGTGCTCTTTCCTGCCGGAAGAGCGCGAGTGGATGGATCGCCTGCTCAGTTGGGGACTGACTGACACTTACCGCGCTATGTATCCGGATGCAGACGACCGTTTTTCGTGGTTCGATTACCGTTCACGCGGCTTTGATGACAACCGGGGACTGCGGATTGACCTGATTCTGGCAAGCAACGCGCTGGCACCACGCTGTACCGCCACCGGCATTGATTATGAAATCCGTGGTATGGAAAAACCCTCTGACCACGCGCCAATCTGGGCTGAGTTTGATTTAACCCGCTGATAAAAAATGTCCCGCAATGCGGGACATTTTTTTATTCTTCTTCCTGTGGCGGCGCTTTTTTTCCGCCGGTCTTCCCTTTGCCCTTCGCGGCGGTTTTACCTTTGCCTTTCGCGCCGGCCTTCTTCGCCTGCGGCGGCGGTGGTAAATCACGGAAAGCGCGGACATTCCGGTTCTGCCGGGCCTGGTTTATCAGTCCGGTCAGGGTTTCAGACAACGGCACCATGAAATCCTGATAACGATACTGTTTTTCACTGATTTGTGTCAGGGTTGATTCCCAGTGCGCCGTCATATCCGGCAAGGTGGCCATTTCGGGCAGAACATGAATCAGTGCGCGTCCTGCCGGGGATGAATGAATATTGCGCCCTTTTTTGTACAAAAACTCGCGGCGGAACAGCAGTTCGATAATCCCGGCACGGGTTGCTTCAGTACCCAGTCCGTCAGTTTCGCGCAGTACTTTTTTCAGCGCCTTATCTTTCACAAACCGGGCAATCCCGGTCATAGCTGACAGCAGCGTGGCATCGGTAAAGGGTCTCGGCGGCTGAGTCTGACGCTCCACCACTTCACCGCGCTCACAAAGGAGTTCATCCCCTTTGGTCAGCACCGGCAGCGGTGTACCTTCGTTTTCCTCGTCACGCTCTTTGGCACCCAGCATGGTCCGCCAGCCTGCCTGAGAAAGGAAACGCGCCTTTGCCACAAATTTGCCGTTGGCGATATCCAGCTCAATCACGCATTTGCGGTATTGTGCATCCGGCATAAACTGCATCAGATACTGACGCGCGATCAGCTCGTAGATATTGGCTTCATTCTCACTGAGCGACACGGAGACCGATTTGGCGGTCGGAATGATGGCGTGGTGCGCATCGACCTTTTTATCGTCCCAGCAGCGGTTACGCTGCGAATCATCGAGGTTATCCTGCGGCAGCAGATGCGGGGTATGCACAGAAATCGCATTGAACACACTGTGACGCCCGGCAAAATGCTCTTCCGGCAGATGACGGCTGTCCGAACGGGGATAGGTAATCAGTTTGTGGGTTTCATACAGACGCTGACAGATATCCAGCACTGCCTGGGCGCTCAGCCCGTAGCGTTTGGCAGCCTCAATCTGTAACGCAGACAGTGAAAACGGCAGCGGCGCGATTTCATTTTCCGTTTTATCCTGAAAATCGGTCACAAAGGCCGGTTTACCGGTGATGCGGCTGACCACATGCTCCGCCAGCGGCCGGTGAGTCAGGCGTCCTTCGTCATCCTGATAATCCTGGCACGCCTCGCTCGGCACCCACATTGCCGTAAAACGTTCGTCCGCCGGGGTAACAATATGTGCCCGCACTTCAAAGAAATCGCGAGGTACAAAGTTTTCAATTTCCTCATCACGCCGCACCACCAGCCCGAGCACCGGGGTCTGCACCCGGCCGACCGAAAGCACACCGTTATACCCGGCATTACGGCCGAGGATGGTGTAGGCGCGTGTCATATTGATGCCGTAAAGCCAGTCTGCCCGTGCCCGGGCCAGCGCAGAAACACACAGCGGGATAAAATCACGGTTAAGACGCATTTTATCCACCGCCCGTGTTACCGCCTGCGGGTTAAGATCATTGACCAGACAGCGCTGCACCTGCTGACGCTTTTCCGGCGCGAGCTCCAGGAAATCCAGGACCTCATCCACCAGCAACTGCCCTTCACGATCGGGGTCTCCGGCGTGGATAACTTCGGTTGCGGAACTGAGCAGCGTACCGATGGTGCGCAGCTGTTTCGCCACCGCGTCGCGGGGTCTGAGGATCCATTTTTGCGGGATAATCGGCAGATCAGCCAGGTTCCAGCGGGCATAACGCGGATCATACGCATCCGGCTCTGCCTGCTCCAGCAGGTGGCCGACACACCAGGTCACGCAGTCATTCTGACCGCAGCGGATAAAGCCGTCCCCCCGCTGGTGCGGTTTGGGTAATACATCCGCAATCGCACGGGCGAGGCTGGGCTTTTCGGCAATAAACAAACGCATGTTTATGCGGTGACTTCAATCAGTGCACGGGATGCGTCCGGCTCAGTCAGTTCACCGACCGGGCTTAATGTCAGGCCGTATTTGCGGGCAACTGCCTCCACTTCCTCACGCGCTGCCGGATCAACCGCCAGCAGCAGGCCGCCGGATGTCTGCGGATCACACAGCAGTTTGCGCTGAACGTCGGTCATTTCACCGATAAGGTGGCCGTAGCTGTCAAAGTTACGCTGTGTGCCGCCCGGGCAGCAACCCTGTGCAATATAGTCATACACACCAGGCAGTACCGGAACAGAATCGGTGTGGATTACGGCCTGTAACCCGGAACCCTGACAAATTTCACTCAGGTGGCCGAGCAAACCGAAGCCGGTCACGTCGGTCATAGCTTTTACGCCGTCGATTTCAGAGAAGTCCGCACCCGGTTTATTGAGCTGACACATGGTGTCACGCGCCAGATTTTTATGTTCCGGACGCAGTTTGCTCTGTTTTTCAGCCGTAGTCAGAATGCCGATACCCAGCGGTTTGGTCAGCAGCAGCTGACAACCGGCTTTTGCACGGTTATTTTGTTTAATTTTATCTGTCGGGACAATACCGGTGACCGCCAGGCCGAAAATCGGCTCAGGCGCATCAATAGAGTGGCCGCCCGCCAGTGAAATACCGGCATCGCGGCAGACAGCCCGTCCGCCCTCAATCACCTGTTGTGCAATTTCCGGAGCAAGTTTGGCGACCGGCCAGCCGAGGATCGCAATCGCCATAATCGGCTTGCCGCCCATAGCATAAATATCACTGATGGCGTTGGTGGCCGCGATACGGCCGAAATCATACGGGTCATCCACAATCGGCATAAAGAAATCGGTGGTGCTGATGATGCCGGTACCATTACCGATATCATACACCGCCGCATCATCACGGGATTCATTGCCGACCAGCAGATTAGGATCGATAAATTTTGCCTGCTCACTGTGCAGGATGGTGTCGAGCACTTTCGGGGAAATTTTACAGCCGCAACCCGCGCCGTGACTGTATTGCGTTAAACGCACCGCTTCTGACATGATAGTCTCCTTGTTAACGTCAATCCGCTCAGAAATACGTGACAAACGGTGTCAGATCCGGTGCCGCCACTTTGGCAGGCGCTTTCAGTGCCGGAGTGCCGAGATACAGAAAGCCGACAATTTTATCGTGCTCCTCACATCCCAGACCTTCCCGTACCACCGGGTCCTTTGTCCACGAACCGGTGCGCCAGATCCCGCCGAAGCCCTGAGCCACAGCAGCCATCTGCATCGCATGAACCGAACAACCTGCCGCTGCAACCTGCTCCCATTCAGGAACTTTATGTTCCGGCTTCACTTTCGCGATAACCGTGATAATCAGCGGTGCGCGTAATGGCGCATTGCGGGCTTTCTCTTCCACTTCCGGCCCGAGTCCGGCTGTTTTTGCCGCTTTTTCGAGCAACTGACTGAATTTGGTGATGCCGTCATCCTGCATCACGATAAAATGCCAGGGCTGTAACGCGCCATGATCCGGCGCACGCATCCCGGCATTGAGAATATTTTTTAATGCTTCGCCTTCGGGCGCAGGTGTGGTCAGACGAGAAGCAGAACGGCGATTGAGTAGTAATGTCAGTGCATCCATCGGTTTTCCCCTTTTTTAGTCGCTAATAAGCTACCACTTTTTTCACTATTTTTAAGGATAGATTGCTTAACTGCCTATATTTTCCGCAATGTGTCGTTTTCAGGCTGACAAATCCGCACATCCTCTTTACGATAGCAGGACATCTTTGTCTTTGGAGCCGTCATGCATACTTTATGGACTATCATTGCCGGAATATTTAAATGGAGCTGGCGTATACTGAATTTTGTGCGTCAGCTTGTCGCCAATGTCCTTTTTATCATCATACTGCTGTTAGCCGCCGGGGCCTATGCACTGCTGAGTGAACAGGATACTCAGACCAGCCGTGAACCCGGAGCATTATATGTAAATCTTTCCGGCGTTGTCGTCGATCAGCTGACCCGTAACAGTCCGCTGGAAAGTCTCTCTCTCCAATTGCTTGGCGCGTCTTCCGGTCAGTTACAGGAAAACTCCCTGTTTGATGTGGTGGAAACTATCCGTACCGCCGCCACCGACCCGGATATTACCGGAATGATCCTGAAGCTGGATGATTTCGTTGGTGCTGACCAGCCGTCACTTCAGTATATCGGCAAAACCATCACGGAATTCCGCAAACAGGGTAAGCGGGTCTATGCCGTCAGCGGCAATTATAATCAGGCTCAATACTACCTGGCATCCTATGCAGACAAGATATATATGCCGCCGCAGGGCAGCGTCGGTATCTACGGCTTCGCCACCAATACGCTGTATTATAACGAATTGCTGGAAATGCTGAAGGTGAAAACCCATATCTTCCGCGTCGGTACCTATAAATCGGCGGTTGAGCCGATGCTGCGCAACGATATGTCACCGGAAGCCCGCGAATCCACACAGCGTTTTATCAGTGTGCTGTGGGATAACTATCTCACCAGTCTCGCGGAAAACCGTAAAACCGGTAAGAATACTATTTTCCCGGGCGCACAGCAGATGCTGGCTCTGATGAAAACGGCAAAAGGTGATAATGCCGCTTATGCCGTCACGCAAAAACTGGTTGATGAGATTATGCCGGCTAACGTGTTTGAATCCGAAATGACCAAAACTTTCGGCTGGGATAAGAAAAACAACACAATCAATGCGATTCCGTTTACCGAGTACGCCAAAAACATGAACATCGGCGTGCCGCAGGGCAAGACCACCGGTAACATCGCCGTGGTTGTGGTTCAGGGTGCTATCGTTGACGGTCCCGATGCCCCGGGCATGGCCGGCAGTGATACTATCGCCGCACAACTCCGCGAAGCCCGTCTGGATCCGGAAGTGAAAGCGCTGGTACTGCGGGTGAACAGCCCGGGCGGCAGTGTGACGGCATCGGAGCAGATCCGTGCGGAAGTCGCGGCACTGAAACAGAGCGGCAAGGCCGTGGTGGTTTCCATGGGCGGCGTGGCAGCTTCCGGCGGTTACTGGGTCTCAACACCGGCAAACTACATTGTTGCCTCACCGAGCACCATTACCGGCTCCATCGGTATTTTCGGCGTAGTCACCACGTTTGAGGACTCGCTGAGCGAAATCGGCGTGCACACTGACGGCGTGTCCACCTCGCCGCTGGCCGATGCCACCGTAACCAAAGCACTGACACCGGAATTCTCAGAGCTGATGCAGCTCTATATTGAAAGCGGCTACAGCAATTTTATTAATCTCGTTGCCAAATCCCGTCACAAGACGCCGGAGGAAGTGGATAAAATTGCGCAGGGTCGTGTCTGGGTCGGTTCAGATGCCAAAGCTAACGGCCTGGTCGATAAACTCGGTGATTTTGATGATGCAGTTGCCAAAGCCGCAGAGCTGGCTTCTGTTGAGCATCCGGTACTGAACTGGATGCAGCCGGAAATGACATTCATTGACAGACTGCTTGCGGAAACGGCCGGTAATGTGAAGGTGACACTGCCGTCATCATTGCAGGGACTGATCCCGGCACCGGTCGGCGCACAGCTGACACAACAGGCATCCTTTATGAAAATGCTGACGGATCCGCAGTACCGTTATGCATTCTGCTTAAATTGCACCAATATTCAGTAAGTTTTCTTCTCAGCTGACAAAAGCCTGTTCGTGACGAACAGGCTTTTTTTTATTTCTGAAGCCCCTATAATTTCCTTCCCTGTACTCATTGTTAAGAGCAGTAACATGCAAAAGAAATCCATTTATGTGGTCTATACCGGCGGGACTATCGGTATGCAGCACTCGGCGCAGGGCTATATCCCTGTTTCCGGCCACCTTCAGCGCCAGGTTGCCAAAATGCCGGAGTTCTTCCGTCCGGAGATGCCGGATTTCACCATCACCGAGCACCAGCCGCTGATTGACTCTTCCGATATGACACCGGATGACTGGCAGTGTATCGCGGATGATATCAAAGCCCAGTATGACCACTATGATGGTTTCGTTATCCTGCATGGTACGGATACCATGGCGTTCACCGCATCAGCGCTCTCCTTTATGTTTGAGAACCTGACCAAGCCGGTCATTGTGACAGGGTCACAAATCCCGCTTGAGGCACTGCGCTCAGATGGCCAGATCAATCTGCTTAATGCCCTTTATCTGGCGGCGAATTATCCGGTCAATGAAGTGGGATTATTCTTCAATAACCGCTTATACCGGGGCAACCGCACCGTCAAAGCACATGCTGACGGTTTTGCGGCCTTTACCTCCCCGAACTACCCGCCGCTGATGGAAGCCGGGATTAATATCCACAATCTCAATACTCACCCGCTGCCGCAGAGCACCGCACCTTTCACGCTGCATAACATCACCCCGCAGCCTATCGGCGTGGTAACCGTGTATCCGGGCTTGTCGGTGGATGTGGTGAACAACATTCTGCAGCAGCCGGTCAAAGCACTGATTATCCGCTCTTACGGTGTCGGTAATGCACCGCAGCAACCGAAACTGCTCACCGCATTGCGGGAGGCCACAGAGCGCGGCATCATTGTGATCAATCTGACACAGTGTATTTCAGGACGCGTCAATATGGGCGGCTATGCCACCGGTCATGCACTGGCAGAAGCCGGCGTGATCAGCGGCTTTGATATGACCTTCGAGGCAGCGCTGACCAAACTGCATTATCTGCTCAGCCAGGATTACACCAGCGATGAGATCCGCATTCTGATGCAGCAGGATCTGCGCGGCGAGCTGAGCTATAACGACAACTAAGGAGTCTGCAATGAAACCGGCACTGCTTCTGGTGGATATTCAGAATGATTTTTGTCAGGGCGGCAGCCTGGCTGTCCGCGACAGTGATGCGGTGATCCGCACAGCGAACCGGATGATAGCCCGTTGTCAGCAACAGAATATCCCGGTGATCGCCAGTCAGGACTGGCATCCGGCTGAGCATCTGAGCTTTGCCGTCAATTCCGGGACAGTGATTGGTGAATGCGGCGAACTGAACGGACTGCCCCAAGTCTGGTGGCCGGTGCATTGTGTGCAGAACACACCGGGGGCGGATTTTCATCCTGACCTGAATAAACAGGCTATCAGCCATATTATTTATAAGGGTGAAAACCAGGCCACGGACAGTTACAGCGCGTTTTATGATAACGATCACCGGGAGCCGACCGTCCTGCTGAAACTGCTGGCAGAACTGCAGATCACGCATCTCGCTGTTCTGGGGATCGCCACCGATTACTGTGTGAAATTTACGGTGCTGGATGCACTGGCGGAAGGATTTGCCGTCACTGTGATCACAGACGGCTGCCGGGGCGTTAATTTAAAGCCGGATGACAGCCTCACCGCATTTGCGGAGATGGAGAACGCCGGTGCGCGGTTGCAGACAGCGGCTCAGTTCTGCGGCGAGAAAGAATAGCAAATGTCATGACGGGACAGTAAACACTGTCCCGTTTTACACTCAGTCCTGCGGTTTCAGTGTGGCCAGATGCGTATCGGTAAACAGCGCTTTCAGCTCCTGCTTACTTTTCAGGCTGATTTCCCCGTCAGTCCCCACCGTCATATGTGCCGGATCCGCGTTATGGCGGGACTGCCATAACATCACCAGCTGCAGACTGCTGCTTTTCTGAGATTCCGTCAGTGGTACACCATCGGCCCATTTACCCAGTTCGACGGCTGTCACCAGACGCCCGTAGACTTCCGGCGTCATGGCGGACAATAAATCATCAATTTCCATACAGTTCCTTCCCCGAAAGCATCTGATTTTACCTTTTGATCACATCAGAAGCTGAATCGTTTTTTCTATCGTTATATAAATGTTAAATTTCAATATAACCAAACTAACCGTTTGTTATTGCTTTTGTTTTTTCATCTTCAAAACTCAGTGATGCTGAGTTAATACAATAACGCTGCCCTGTCGGCGCAGGCCCGTCAGGAAAAACATGTCCCAGATGCGCATCACAATGGCCGCAACGGGTCTCAATACGATGCATGCCATGAGAGGTATCGTCAATATACCGGACTGCACTTTTGCTGACCGGCTCATAAAAACTCGGCCAGCCGCAGCC
The DNA here is from genome assembly GCF_019243775.1 of Morganella morganii. NCBI lineage: Bacteria > Pseudomonadati > Pseudomonadota > Gammaproteobacteria > Enterobacterales > Morganellaceae > Morganella > Morganella morganii. The sequence continues at coordinate 1,708,068 of NZ_CP069157.1, read as the reverse complement.
GGCATCAAACTTGGTATCCGAATAAAAAAGCGGAGAACCACAACAAATACAACGGTATACCCCCTGTTTCTCATTATAGAGCAGGCGGCCGGTAAACGGGTGCTCAGTTCCCGCTTCCTGTGTGACATAGCGCTGAATCTCTGTCAGCTCAGCGGGTGTATCCCGCTTTTTATCAGTCCCGGACATAGCTGAATCCTTATCATTATTGTGCAGGGTCAGTCAGAATACAGAATAACAAAAAATTAACATCAAATGACCGGATGTTATTCTAAACTTGTCATGTCAGCATTGACACCACTTATTTGTGACATGTTTCACATTTATGCCCCATACACGCTGTCTTTATTCCGCTAAGTCCCGATAATAGCGGCGACAAATTTACTGAAAGTGGCGATTTGTTGAGCAGATTAAATGTTAAATGACATTAATTGACACGATTCCGCTTGACGGCTGGCAAGGTTTTGGTAACTTTAGTAGCAACTTTAATTCACTAACAAATAGCTGGTGGTAATACTATGACTATCAAAGTAGGTATTAATGGTTTTGGTCGTATCGGCCGTATCGTATTCCGTGCTGCACAAGAGCGTTCAGATATCGAAATCGTTGCAATCAACGACCTGCTCGATGCAGATTACATGGCATACATGCTGAAGTACGACTCAACTCACGGTCGTTTTAACGGTACCGTTGAAGTGAAAGATGGCCATCTGGTTGTTAATGGTAAAACTATCCGCGTTACCTCCGAACGTGACCCTGCGAACCTGAAGTGGAACGAAGCCGGTGTTGATGTTGTTGCTGAAGCAACCGGTCTGTTCCTGACTGACGAAACTGCACGCAAACACATCCAGGCAGGCGCGAAGAAAGTCGTTCTGACCGGTCCTTCCAAAGATGCGACCCCGATGTTTGTTATGGGTGTTAACCACAAAGATTACGCGGGCCAGGAAATCGTTTCTAACGCATCCTGTACCACTAACTGCCTGGCACCACTGGCAAAAGTCATCAACGACAAATTCGGTATCGTTGAAGGTCTGATGACCACTGTTCACGCAACCACTGCCACCCAGAAAACTGTTGACGGTCCTTCACACAAAGACTGGCGCGGCGGCCGCGGTGCATCCCAGAACATCATCCCGTCTTCTACCGGCGCAGCAAAAGCAGTGGGCAAAGTTATCCCTGCACTGAACGGTAAACTGACCGGTATGTCTTTCCGTGTTCCTACGCCTAACGTCTCTGTTGTTGACCTGACAGTCCGTCTGGAAAAAGCAGCAACTTACGCTGAAATCTGTGAAGCTATCAAAGCGGCAGCAGCAGGCGAGCTGAAAGGCGTAATGGGTTACACCGAAGATGACGTGGTTTCCACTGACTTCAATGGCGAAGTACTGACTTCTGTGTTCGATGCCAAAGCCGGTATCGCACTGAACGACAACTTTGTGAAACTGGTTTCCTGGTATGACAACGAAACCGGTTATTCTCATAAAGTTCTGGATCTGATTGCACACATCTCCAAATAAGTCTGCACTCTGTTATCCTCACAAAGAGCCGCTTTTGCGGCTCTTTTGTTTTGTGGTAAACAGTCGTAAAGTAGAAAGTAAATGTCCTGTTTTTATTACAAAAGGGTAAATTATGATTGAGCGCCTTCTTGCGTTACCGGTTACCAGTCCGATCACCCCTTCGCTGTCCCAGCGTCAGATGGGGGATTTGCCGGTTATTGTGATCGACCATCCGAAAGTCCGTGCTGCGGTCAGTTTTCAGGGAGCACAGGTGCTGGCATGGCAACCGGCCGGTTCAGAACAGCCGGGATTATGGCTCAGTGAAAACAGTGCATTTACCCCGGGTGTGGCCATCCGCGGCGGGATCCCGATCTGCTGGCCGTGGTTCGGCCCGGTGCAGGCGCCTTCCCACGGTTTTGCCCGTATTATGCAGTGGGAGTTCACGGCTCATAATGAAAATGAAGAGGGTGTATTTCTCACATTCACCTTGCGTGACAGTGCGGAAACCCGCAAATTGTGGCCGCACGAGTTCACACTGATCGCCCGCATCCGCCTGGGAGACACCTGTGAGGTTGAGCTGGAAGCTTACGGGCAGTATCAGGCAACCGCTGCACTGCATACCTATTTTACCGTCGGCGATATTGCACAGGTCAGTATCAGCGGGCTGGGGCAGCATCTGCTGGATAATCTGTCACAGCGTGAAGAATATACGGAAGAGACAAAGCTGGTTTTCAACGGCCGTACCGACCGCATCTATACCGAGCCGGAGCAATCCACCTATATCCACGATAAGAAATTAAAACGTCATATTGAAGTGGTGCACTTTCATCACAGCGATGTGGTGTGCTGGAACCCGGGTGCAGCATTGTCCGCTTCAATGGCCGATATGCCGGATGATGGCTATAAAACGATGGTGTGTGCTGAAAGTGCGCGGATTAACCGCCCTATGGCTCCGCAGGGCGATAAACCGTCCCATCTCTCCGTCCGTATCCGCCTGAACCCGAAAATAGGCTGACGGGCTGCTCAGGAACATATAAAGCCGGTGAATGCTTACCGGCTTTCATATACCGTTGTCAGCAGCGGTGAATCAAACACAGCCACCGGCGAAATCACCGTTTCATTCAGCGGAACCGCCTTTCCGTACCGTTCTTTCATCTTTGCCTGTACTTCCGGTGAAGATAAATCAAACTCCCGCAATGTCTGTAACTGACCGACCTCTGTATTCAGGGCATTTTTATAGATTTTCCAGACCAGTTCAGAACAATAAATCCGCTCATCATCCCATGAAAATGTCAGGTCGTAAGGCCGGGACTGATACCGTATCGCCTCACGGTATAACGCCTGCTGCTGTGAGGCACTCAGCGGCTTTTTCAGGCGTTTCACCACGTAATGGTTACCGGTGCCGCGTGCAATCCACTGTTTCAGCGGTGTAAAGCGGACTGTTTTTGCCGCCTCATACACATACGGCTTACCGTCACGCAGCAGAATAATCCCCATATGGCTGTAGACCGACCCGGTCGCTTTTTGTATGGCGAGGCTCTGAGAGGTGCGCGAGGTATGGAAAATAATATCGCCCTGCTGCGGCTGCCACGCGTACACAGCGGAGGCAAAAAAACAGAGCAACAGCAGACAATGACGCAATACACTGATCACAGAAGTCCTCCGGCATGGTTAACAGCCATAAAAAAACTGCACCGGACACAGGTCAGGTGCAGTTCTGTTATACCACTGAATTATCAGAAAGTATAAGTCACACCAGTCCACAGGATAGAGGTGTGTTTTTTATCCACCATCGGGCTGTCTTTGGCCTCACTTGGTAACAGGTCGATGCGGCCCATGGCGAATGCAGACCAGTTTTCATCAAACTGATAATGACCGGTCACCTCAACATACGGTGTCCAGCTGCTGCCCGGACGGTATTCATCCAGACCGCTGCGGCGGGATTCAGCAGCGGTGATCCCGTATTCATAACGGTTCTGTTTTTCGCTGGACCAGATTACACCCACGCCCGGCTGGACAGACCATTTATCGCCCTCAAACCCGTAAAGGTAAGCGGCATCAAAACGCATACCGTCACTTTTACCCAGGATATCTCCGGAGAAGTTGGTACGCAGTGTTCCCCACTCTTCATGATGGCGGTAGCTCAGCCCGGCCATGGCAGTATCACGGCGGTTATCGAGTTTGCGCATGCGGGAATCTTTATTATCTTTGGCACGGTATGCCTGCGGATAGTAGAACAGGTCAACGGACAGCTGATCTTTTTTGTCATTCCACAGATAATAACCGGTCGCTAAAGTATGAAAATAAAAGTTTTTACCTTCATAGTTAACCATCGGAACCGGCATAAATTTATCAGATGTTTTTGTGCCGCGGTATGCCTGCTCCTGATAAAGTACGGAAGCACCGACAGACCATTTTCCGTCGTCTGCAAAGGCAGAGGCTGACATGACAGTTAACATACTGAGACTGAGCAGGCCGGTTAATTTCTTATGCATTATCATTTCCTGAGTTAAATTCATGTACAAATTACCGCAACAAATGTTTGCGGGGCGCATATATTACGGTGAATGATAATTCAGCGATGATAAAAATTACAAATATTTACTGTGCTAAATCGTGCCACCGGTTTCAGTTAAGTAATGTCATTGCAGCGATAAGTGCCTGACCAGCCGCTATTCCGCCATCACCACACGGCAACTGACGGGGTTCCCGCACCTGCCTGTGGCTTAATTTGTCCTTAATAATACGGCGCAGCAACCGGTTATTAAACACGCCGCCGGAGAGCACGATGGTATCCGTATTTTTCCGGGTTGCTGTATCATCCGCCAGCCCGGCAACCGTATTTGCCAGCAGTACATGAAAACGGAATGCTCTTTCCGGTATTGTCTGAGTATCATCCGCCAGCATCTGCCAGAGCGGACGTAAATTAATAGTGTTATCCGCAGTCAGCGGCAGTGTTTCACCGGTAATAAGCTCATTCTGGTTGTGACACTGTAACGCGCAATTTTCCAGCGCACAGGCGGCTTCCCCTTCCCAGCTTATCTGATCTGCGGTTAATCCGAGCGCACAAGCCACTGCATCAAACAAACGCCCGCAGGATGATGCTTTCGGGGCATTGATACCCTGCTCAATGGCTTTAATCAGTAATGATACATTCTTCCCGGCAAGCCGTGATGCCAGTGGTGAAGACGACCACAAACCGGCGTGATACAGATGAGCCAGCAGGTTACGCCACGGCTGCACCGCCGCTTTGTCGCCCCCCGGCAAACTCACGGCCGGTAACCCGCCGGTACGGGTCATATGACGGTAATCACCCGCCAGGATTTCACCGCCCCATAGTGTGTTATCCGCGCCGTATCCGAGGCCGTCCAGTGCTATCCCTACGACTTCACCATCTTCCTGACGCCAGCCATGTTCTGCCAGACAGGCTGCAATATGCGCGTGATGATGATAAACCGGCATGAACGGCACCTGATGCGCCTGTGCCAGTGCCATCCCCATCTGATGACTGATATAGCCGGGATGCGCATCCCCGGCGATAACCTGTGGTTTGAACTGATAAATCCGCTCAAACAGTTTCAGCGAAGCCTCCAGTTGCCCCTGTACGGAGAGATCAGCCAAATCCCCGAGATGCGGCCCGGTAATCAGCTGCTGATGATGCAGCAGGCAGAAGGTGTTTTTCAGGTCACCACCCAGTGCCAGAACTGCCGGCGGATTTTTGCCGGTCACTGTGCTGACATCGATAGCATCCGGCACATAACCGCGCGCGCGCCGCAGCACCTGAATATCACCGGACTGATAGCGGACAAGGGAATCATCCGCCCGCTGAATAACTTCGCGGTTATGTAACAGAAAAGCATCGGCAATGGAACTGAGCTGCTCAAATGCCGCTGCGTGATCCAGCGCCGGAGTATGGCCTGATGCATTCCCGGAGGTCATAATCAGCGGGCGCTGAATATCATGCAGCAACAGGTGCTGTAACGGATTAGACGGCAGCATAATGCCGGTTTCACACAATCCTGGTGCGACCAGCGGAGACAATGCGGCGATTACTTCCGGTTCATCTGTCAGCACAATCGGTGCGGCAGGGCTTTTCAGCAGGGTAATCAGGCCGGGATCCGGCTTCCTGCCTGTGCATTCCGCCAACCAGTCAACGGACGGTATCATCACCGCAAATGGCTTGGCAGGCCGGTGTTTTCGGGCTCTCAGTACGGCCACAGCGTCACTGTTTTGTGCATCCGCCACCAGGTGAAAGCCACCCAGTCCCTGCATCGCCAGAATTTTGCCGTCTTTCAGCAAACGGACTGCGGCTGACAGAGCATCATCAAAGCGGGCGGTAATCTGCTGCTGCGGATCCGTCAGCCAGATATGCGGTCCGCAATCCGGACAGGCATTCGGCTGAGCATGGAAGCGGCGATCTGCCGGGTCACGGTATTCATGCTGACACACCGGACAAAACGGAAAAACCGACATCGCGGTATTCGGACGATCATACGGCATTCCCCTGATAATGGTGAAACGGGGCCCGCAGTGTGTGCAGTTAATAAAAGGATAACGGTAACGGCGGTTGCCGGGGGCAAACAATTCACTCAGACAAACATCACAGGTTGCTGCGTCCGGGATAATTTCGGTATCCATTTCCCCCTGTCCGCTGGCGGTGATGGTAAATGCCGCCGGACACTGTTCAAAGGTATAATGCTGCTGCCCGATATGGTCGATTCGCGCCAGCGGCGGGCATTGTGCCTGTAACCGGCTGATAAAACCGGCGATATCCGCTTCTGCCGGAAGGTGGATAAGCACCCCTTCACTGTCATTGCTGACATCACCGCACAATCCCATCTGATGGGCTATCTGCCAGACAGCCGGACGAAACCCGACTCCCTGAACTTTTCCCTTCACCCGGATTTCCACACCCGCCTGCATAACGCACTCCTGCCTGATTTCAACCGGAACAGTTTACTGCGCACAGAGTGGCCGGGTATTTATCAGGATCATAAAAACAGCCGGAAAGACGTATAATTACCCGGCAGTGATCACCGGTACCCGCCGTGCCAGCGCTGTCAGCAGTTCGTAGCCGATAGTCCCGGCATATTGTGCGACATCATCCGCCGGAAGATTCGCGCCCCACAATTCAACCGGTGTACCGATATCCGCCTCCGGACAGCGGGTGATATCAACTGTCAGCATATCCATGGAGATCCGTCCCGCCAGCGGGCAGCGCTGTCCGGCAATCCAGACCGGTGTGCCGTCCGGTGCATGGCGCGGATAACCATCCGCATAACCACAGGCAATGGTGGCAATCCGCATCGGTGCCGCGGCGGTAAAACGACTGCCATAACCCACGGTTTCACCGGCTTCAATATCATGAACAGCAATAATTTCACTGCGGAGAGTCATCGCCGGTTTCAGGCCGAACTCTGCAATATCCGCACTGTTGCCGCTGGGTGAAACACCATAGAGGATGATACCGCAGCGCACTTCATCCGCGCGGGTGTCCGGTTCCCACATGGCCGCTGCGGAATTTGCCAGACACTGCGGTAAGTTCAGAGAACTGAACAGTGCAATGCGCGACATCTGTTTATGAATACCGGCAGTTAAATCCGCATCCGCAAAATGGCTCATCAGTGTGATAGTGCCGACCTGTGGTAATACTGTCAGACGCTGGAGTGCATTCAGGTACGCCGCCGGAGAAAAACCCAATCGGTTCATGCCGCTGTTCAGTTTCAGATACACATTCAGCGGATGAATAAATGAAGCTTCCTCTATCGCTTTAATCTGCCACTCGCTGTGTACAGATGTTGACAGTTGATAACGGTCAATCAGTGACAGATCTTCTGGCTGAAAAAATCCCTCCAGCAGCAAAACCGGCTTTTGCCAGCCCAGTTCACGAACCTTCACTGCCTCACTGAAATCCAGCAGCGCAATGCCCTCCGCCTGCGCCAGTGCCGGAAAAATCCGTTCAATGCCATGTCCGTATGCATCCGCTTTTACCACTGCCCATACCCGGGACGGGCTGACCCGCTCTTTTACCCGGGCCAGATTATAGCGGACAGCTTCACTGTCAATCACAGCCTGTATCGGACGAGGCATAAAATCACCGCTCCTTATTTTGTTGGTTATGCGGTATGTAACTGCTGCGGGATCACCAGCCGGGTTCTGAACCCGTTCAGATAACGGGATACTGCCAGATCATCCGCGCGGATAGCCGGTTTATCGCCGGACATAATATCGGCAAGCAACTGCCCGCTGCCGCAGGCCATTGTCCAGCCGAGGGTGCCGTGGCCGGTATTGAGGAACAGATTACTGTACGCAGTCGGCCCGACAATCGGGGTGCCGTCCGGTGTCATCGGGCGCAGACCGGTCCAGAAAGTGGCTTTGCTGATATCCCCGCCGCCGCCGTAAAGATCCTGCACCACCATTTTCAGTGTTTCGCAGCGCCGTCTGACAATATCAAGGTTAAAACCAACCACTTCTGCCATGCCGCCGACACGGATACGCTGGTCAAAACGGGTCACCGCAATTTTGTAGGTTTCATCCAGTACCGTGGATGCAGGAGCACGGCTTTCGTCAATAATCGGCATGGTCAGAGAATAACCTTTCAGCGGATACACCGGGATAGCGATATGGCCGTGCAGTAATTTTGTCGAGTATGACCCCAGCGCCACCACATACTGGTCACCGGTGATCACTTCCTCGTCGCAAATCACCCCGCTGACACGATCACCGCTGAATTGCAGGCGATGTATATTGACACCGAAGCGGAATTTCACTCCGGCCTGCTCCGCCATTTCTGCCAGCCTTTTGGTGAACAAATTACAGTCCCCGGTTTCATCATTCGGCAGTTGCAGGCCACCCGCCAGTTTATGTTCCGCATGGGCCAGCGCCGGTTCTGCCTCATGCAGTTCACCGGCACTCAGCAGGCGGTACGCCACGCCTTCCTGTTTCAGAACTGCAATATCATTGGCTGCGTTATCCAGCTGTTTTTGTGTGCGGAATAGTTGCAGTGTGCCACCCTGACGCCCCTCATACTGTATTCCGGTTTCGGCACGTAATGCTTTCATGCAGTCACGGCTGTATTCCGCAATCCGTACCATGCGGCTTTTATTCATGACGTAATAATCAGCACCGCAATTGCGCAGCATCTGCCACATCCAGCGCAGCTGGAACAGCGAACCATCCGGCCTGATGGCCAGCGGGGCATGTTTTTCAAACATCCATTTCACGGCTTTCAGCGGAATACCCGGCGCCCCCCACGGCGTGGCATAACCGGGAGATATTTGCCCGGCATTACCGAAGCTGGTTTCTTCCGCCGCCGCCGGCTGCCTGTCGATAACAGTCACATCGTGCCCTTTCTGCGCGAGATACCAGGCTGTTGTAACACCGATAACACCACTTCCCAGGATGACAATGTTCATGTTGCCGCCTTGTTATTTATTTCACATTAGCATCAGCATAATATTTCAGAAACATTTTGCCAACATAGCGGAATCCCCTCACGTCATATTAAGTCTGTTTCTTTGCTGCCTGTCACAAAACAGTGTTTTTTTTAATCACTGATATAATTAATTAAATTATCCTTTTATCCGAAAATGGTTTTATTATCTTGTAATATAAGCATTTGTTAAATAGTATGCAGTCTATCTGTCGCAGGCACCGCTGCGAACTCATCGCGAAACGCAACCGGACACCCGTCTTTGTTGCCGATGACACCAGACTGAATAAATAATCCGTATATTTACGTTACGCCGGTTATTTATCAGAAAACCCCTCTTCTTTTTTATGCCTTCCGGCATATTTTCCGGTAATAACGATGAATATTAAAAACCAACGTAAAAACATCACCCTCTTACCCGACGGCCGCCGCTTCAGTTGGTATGACTCCGGCCCTGAGACCGGTATTCCGGTTGTGTTCTGTACTGGTGCAGGCATGAGTGGCTCTGCCGGCTTCGGTATTCCTTACCTGGCAGACAATAATATCCGGCTGATCACACCGGATCGCCCCGGGCTCGGTAATTCTTCTCCCGATGCCGGAAAATCACCGGAATCCTTTGCCGCTGATGTCACTTTTCTGATGCAGTCGCTGGGTTACACCCGGTTCAGAGCAGCCGGATTCTCTCAGGGTGCGGTTTATGCCATGGCACTGGCCTATTATGCGCAAGTTTCCGCGCTGGCACTGATTTCCGGGCAGGATCAGTTCGATTACCCGCCAACCCGGGCGCTGTTATCTGCTGATATCATTGATATGCAGAAGAACGCACGGACTCAGCCTGACGGGTTTACCTCATGGGTACGGGAAAATATCACCGCAGACTGGCTGATGAGTTTCATTCTGAACTACAGCGGGGAAACAGACCTGGCAGTTTATCAGGCGGCAGATTTTTTACCCGCTTACCGGCAGTGTATGACAGAGGCATTTTCTCAGGGAAATGAAGGCTATACACAGGATCTGCTGATTGCCATGCAGGAATGGGGATTTACACCGGAGCAAATTACCTGTCCGGTGTCACTGTGGTACGGGGAAAAGGACACCAGTACCGTGCACTCCCCGGATGGCGGCAAAATCCTGGCGGGACGCTTTCCCCGCGCGGAGCATCATCTGTTTGCGGAAGAAGGTGGCTCCCTGCTCTGGACACAGTCACAGGCGATATTACAGGCACTGGCCCGCGCATAACAAAAAACCGGCTCAGCGCCGGTTTTTCATCATATACCGTCTGTGTTACTGCGGATTCAGATCCTGTGCAATGCCGCTCTGCATGGTCTGCCAGATAGTACCGCTCTCTTTGCCGTAGCTGCGGACACAATCCAGCACTTTATCATAGGCTTTTTCGCGGCACAGGCCGGTCAGCTGCTGATAAAAATTCCGCGCCAGTTTACGGGCTTCCGGGCTTGCGAAATAGAAGCGGCCGACACGGGTGTACAACCCTTTCAGACCGTTGAGGATCAGACCGTAAATCGGGTTACCAGAGGCAAATGCCAGGCCGCGGAACACGTCATAATCATACTGGCTGAACGCATCGGAATTATCATCCGGTTCATTTTCCTGACTGAGAATTTCCAGTGATTTTTCCGGATTATTGCGAAACGCAGTACGGATAAAAATAGAGGCAATATTGGTCCTGGCTGCCAGCAGGTTCTCAATCAGTTTCGGCGCGCTTTCGTGATCGAGACGGGCAATGGTTTCCAGGATGTTCAGTCCGGATGTTTCCCAGAAATTATTAATTTTTGTCGGTTTACCGTGCTGAATCGTCAGCCAGCCATCTCTGGCAAGGCGTTGTAACACTTCACGCAGGGTTGTCCGGGTCACACCAATCAGTTCAGATAACTCACGCTCTGCGGGTAAAATGGATCCCGGCGGAAAGCGGTTATTCCAGATACTTTCAATAATATACTCTTCTGCAAACCCCGCAGGGCTCTGCGCCTTGATTACCATAGGTGACTTCGTCCAAAACAATTAACCTTCCAATTATCCGGATGATAACAGAATGTGACGCTGCGATATAGCAATCAGCTTGCGAAAGAGTGAATCCGGTCATAAATCACAATGGTACAACCTGTGACCATCAGTTGATTTAAATTCTTAATAAATTCAGAATACCGGCGTAGTATAAAGCACTGTAGTTATACGCGGATCATCTTTTCACCCCCTGCGGAGGACACACAGCAACAATGGAAATATCAATGCGGCAGGCCTTCCTGAAGAACTTCATGGGTCACTCCCCTGACTGGTATAAGCTTGCTATTATTCTTTTTTTAATTATAAATCCGGTTGTTTACTTCTTTATTGACCCTTTTACAGCCGGCTGGCTGCTGGTCATTGAGTTTATTTTCACCCTTGCGATGGCGCTGAAATGCTATCCGCTGCAACCCGGCGGCCTGCTGGCGATTGAGGCGGTACTGATCGGCATGACATCGCCGGCGCAAATCAGCCATGAGATTGTGAATAACCTTGAGGTTATCCTGCTGCTGATCTTTATGGTTGCCGGTATTTACTTTATGAAGCAGCTGCTGCTGTTTCTGTTTACCAAACTGCTCCTGTCTATCCGTTCCAAACGCGCGCTTTCTCTTGCTTTCTGTCTGGCAAGTGCCTTTTTATCCGCGTTTCTGGATGCACTGACGGTGATCGCCGTGGTGATCAGTGTGTCTGTCGGGTTTTATGCGATTTATCATCAGTATGCCTCTTCCGGAAAAGAAACGGTGACGCTCAGTGATGATGAATTTATCGACAGCACCGAAAAGCGCCAGACACTGGACCAGTTCCGCGCCTTTCTGCGCAGCCTGATGATGCATGCCGGTATCGGTACTGCTCTCGGCGGCGTGATGACCATGGTCGGTGAACCGCAGAACCTGATTATTGCCAAACATGCCGGGTGGGATTTCGTGAATTTCTTCCTGCGCATGGCACCGGTGACAATTCCGGTGTTTGTCTGTGGTCTGCTGGTCTGCTACCTGGTGGAACGGTTTAAACTGTTCGGTTACGGTGCGGAACTGCCGGAGCGGGTCAGAGCCGTACTGGAAGATAATGCACAAAAATCCGCAGCACGCCGGACTAAACAGGAAAAAATGCAGCTGATTGTTCAGGGCCTTATCGGTATCTGGCTGATTACTGCGCTGGCTCTGCATCTCGCCGAAGTCGGACTTATCGGTTTATCAGTGATTATTCTCGCGACGGCATTCTGCGGGATCACGGAAGAACATGCTCTCGGTGAGGCTTTCGAAGAAGCACTGCCGTTTACCGCACTGCTGACTGTGTTTTTCTCCGTCGTTGCGGTAATTGTTGACCAGAAATTATTCACACCGTTTATCCAGTTTGTCCTCAGTTCGGATCCGTCGTCGCAGTTGTCGCTGTTCTATCTGTTCAACGGCCTGCTTTCGGCGGTCTCTGATAACGTCTTTGTCGGCACGGTCTATATCAATGAGGCAATGACGGCGATGAAAGCCGGACTGGTATCCTATACACAGTATGAATATCTGGCCGTTGCTATCAATACCGGGACAAACCTGCCGTCAGTGGCGACACCAAACGGCCAGGCGGCATTCCTGTTCCTGCTGACGTCCGCACTGGCACCGCTGATCCGGCTTTCCTACGGAAAAATGGTGATCATGGCGCTGCCTTACACCATCGTGATGACACTGGTCGGTTTCTTCGGTGTTGAATTATGGCTGGTGCCGGTTTCAGAATGGATGGCTGCCAATGGTGTGATTACACTGCCGTAACCACCTTTTTACACTGTACTAACCGGAATAACAGTGTTATTCCGGTTTTTTTGTTTCTGCCCGCCGTAAATGCGGAAAAGGGGTGCGTTGCTGTATTTTTTATCGTACAGTCGCTGCGTTAGTTAATCTGTTTCTTATTAATCGGATAACCCGGATACAATTATGCTGACTTATCTTTATGAGTGTTCGCGGGGCCGCAGTGCATGGTTTTTACTGATGATCTCCGCACTGGCACTCGACGGTATCGCCCTGTTCTTTCAGCACGGAATGGGATTACAGCCGTGTGTGATGTGTATTTATGAACGTATTGCCGTTCTGGGCATTGCCTTTGCCGGATTCCTGGGCTGGATAGCGCCGCGCAGCGCCATTATCCGCTGGCTGGCTATTGTCCTGTGGATTTACAGCGGGATTGCCGGATTACAGCTGTCATGGGAACACACCATGATCCAGCTCTACCCGTCTCCGTTCAATACCTGTGATTTCTTTGTGAATTTCCCGGAATGGCTGCCGCTCAATACCTGGCTTCCGTCAGTGTTCGAAGCATCCGGTGACTGTGCGGTTCAGCAATGGGTATTCCTGAAACTGGATATGCCGCAGTGGCTTATCGGTATCTTTGCTGTATATCTGCTGATCAGTGCGCTGGTATTATTATCCCAGTTCATTCACCGCAAACAGCCGCGTCGCCTGTTCTGATCTTACCCAATCAATAACAGCCGCGTTATCATAACGCGGCTGTTCAGAGCATCTCTCACAATACCGATCCGCAACTTCCGGAAAGCAGTGACTGCTGACTGCAGCGTTTGCCGTTGGCAAACTGACACCCCGGTGTCTGTGCGCCGTTCAGCTCGCGGATAAGTGACGGCGTTCCGCCTGCATAGCTGCAGCTGGCACGGGCATCTTCGGTTAAATCAATTAACGGTTGCTGATAGCGCGGGATCTGTTTCTGCTGCACCGTATCCGGTGAACTGCTGCAACCCGCAGCAAAAGCCGCTGCCGCAACAATAACACTGCACAATACCCGCCCCGGACGGCGGAGAAATGGAACTGATATCATGATTATGGCCTCATAGCTGCGGATGCAGCTCAGTGAACACTGCTTTTCGAGAATAAATTTATCACTAATACACCCGCAATAATGAGAGCCATCCCGATAACTGCGGGTAAATCCAGTTTCTGGTGATAGATAAAATAAGCGGCGGCAGAGACAATCACAATCCCCATTCCGGACCAGATAGCATACGCTATCCCCAGCGGCATCATCCGCACCACCTGAGACAGTGCCCAGAACGACACACAATAACCGATAACCACCACGACCGACGGTATCAGCCGGGTAAAACCGTCCGCCGCCCGTAACATTGAGGTCGCCACCACTTCTGCGCCCACGGCCAGCGTCAGCCACAATAAACCATTCATAAATCACCCGTTCATATCTTTATCACTCAGTAAGGCGGATATTATAAAGAAATCAGAAAAAAAATCCCGCAGCGAAACGGTGCGGGATATGATTAATTTATGACGGATTATGCGAGGTAATACGGCTCTCCGCTTTCGGCCTTTGTATAAACAAGGCCCGGTAACGGCTGAAAACAAACAGTGAGATAAGCACACCCGCCACAGCAAACACCGCTCCAGCATAACCTATCTGTTCCATTCCCATATGAATAATCACCTGATTACCAAGCAGCGCCCCGCCGCCGATACCGATATTAAAAATGCCCGAATAAACAGACATCGCCAGATCGGTGGCATCCGGTGACAAATCGATCACTTTGACCTGTAACCCCAGCGCGGTACACATCATACCGATCCCCCAGACAACCCCGAGGATAATCAGCGCGGTATCGGTCACGCGGCTGGTCATCAGCAGCATCAGGCATACCGTCAGTAGTGTTATCGCAGCAGGCAGAAACAGCAGCGGCAGCCGGGTGTTGTAACGGCTGAAAATCACACTGCCGATAATCCCCGCAGCCCCGAAAATCAGCAGAAACAGCGTGGCGAAATCCTGTGACTTCCCGGCAACGGTCTGCACAAACGGCTCAATATAGTTATAAGCAGTGAAATGCCCGGTTACCACAATCGCGGTCAGCACAAAAATCCCCACTAACGCCGGTCGTCTGAACAAAACCGGAATACTTTTCAGGGAGCCGGAATGCTCACTCGGCAGCAGCGGAAGAAAACGCGCCATTGCCGCCATGGTAATCAACGCCAGACCGCCGATACAGAAGAACGTCATCCGCCAGCCGACCCACTGCCCGATAACACGGCCAATCGGCAGCCCCAACACGGTTGCCAGCGCCGTACCGGTCGCCAGCAACCCTAGTGCCTGAGATTTTTTACCGGGCGGAGCCACCCTGACAGCCAGCGATGCGGTGATCGACCAGAACACCGCATGTGCCAGTGCGACACCGATCCGGCTGACCACCAGCACATCAAAACGCTGCGCCAGCCCGGACACTATGTGGCTTATCACAAATACGGTAAACAACCAGAGCAGCAATTTGCGCCGCTCAATACGCGCCGTCAGCAGCATCAGCGGCAGCGACGTCAGCGCCACCACCCAGGCATAAATGGTGATCATCAGTCCGGTCTCTGCGGGTTGCATCGAAAAACCCGCCGAGATATCACTCAGCAGTGCAACCGGAATAAATTCAGTGGTATTAAATACAAATGCCGCCACCGCAAGTACCATTACCCGCAGCCAGGCCTGATTTCGTGACAGGGTTTCAGTCATTATGGTCCCCCGTAAAGAAAAGCTGTATCGATACAGCTTTTGAGCAGAAAAGTGTGACCATGGTAACACATGTGGTTTTCACGGGAAACGCGGGAACAGAAGCAAATACCCGGCATCATCGCCAGGCAACAGTATTATAACGCGCGTTTTGACTGTTCCGGGATGGCGTCAAAAATCGCTTTTAACTGCGCCTTTTTCAGTGTCGGTCCGACAATACGGACACGGCGGCTGTTTGCCGGATGATAGCTAAGAATATAAGAGTCCGTGGAAAACGAGACCATTAACGCCTTCAGCCCCTTCACTTCCTGCAGGGAGAAATGGCCGCCGTCAAACGGCATTGCGACCACTTTACCGACCGCGATTTTGGATGTCAGTTTATCGCCGTACACTTTAATCACCGGGAACTGCGCGATATAGACATATACCGTGAGACCCAGTGCGGCAGCCACACCCGGCATCCGTGTCTGAAATAAATACGCCAGTGCGATATAAAGCACAATAACCACAAAGAATGTAATGACACAGGTGATAATTCTGCGTTTCTGATCAACCTGATATACCGTTTCTGCTGAACTCATAACCCATCCTGTTACTGAATTTCCGCTGCCGGAAAATAAAAAAATATCAAGGCCGGACAGAATAACGAAAATACCGGCGATTGACAGTAACATTCCGGGAAAAAATCATTCCTGCGTACTCTGCGGAAATCCCGGAAACCGGGGGTTTACAATCCGGCATTTATTTGACACCATTGCCGCAGTTCATTTCCCCTGAGGATGTCTGCCGACATGATTTAATTGCCTGAATCCCATTGCTGTATCATCCGCATTTTTACTAATGCGCTGTTTTGATATCGGGCAGGCAGCTATCCTCGTCATCATTTTCTTTTTTATCCGGCATATCCGCCTGCCCCTGTTTATTCAGGAGCTTTTGTATGTCCGTACAATGCCATTTTTCTCACTTATCAGTGACATTTAACGATATTCCGCTGTTTGACAACATCAGCGGCACATTAACCCGTCAGGTTCAGGGGCTGACAGGTCATAACGGGCGCGGTAAATCCGTGCTGATGTCGCTGCTCGCGCAGCAGCGGCAACCGGCCTCCGGTATGATCAGCTGGCAGGTGCCGTTTTATTATGTGCCGCAGCTGACCCGCCTTTCCGGTATCACACTGGCGGATGCTCTCGGAACCGCAGAAATTCTGGCCGCACTGCGCCGCACAGAGGACGGCACCGCCACCGCAGAGGATTATGATTTTCTGGCGGATAAATGGGATATGCCACGACAACAGCAATCCCTGCTGGAAAGTGCGCAGCTGGCGCATCTCCCGGCGGACACCCTCTGCACAAGTCTGAGCGGCGGTGAGCAAACCCGGCTGGCACTCTGCCGTGCCTTTTTACAGCCGTGTGCCTTCCTGTTACTGGACGAACCCGGAAACCATCTGGATGCCGCCGGACGCCGCTGGCTCGGTGAGCAACTGCGGAATCATCCGGCCGGCGCACTGGTGATCAGCCACGAGCGCCGCTTGCTCGACACCATGCAGCGGATTTTTGAACTCACTCCGTCTGCTCTGGAAGAGTACGGCGGCAATTACACCCATTATGCCGAGCAGAAAGCCTTTCAGCTCAGCGCATTACAGAGTGAGGAGAAGCAGTTACAGTCACAGCTGAACAGAGAAAAAACGGAGTTACAGCGCACACTGGAAAAGAAAGCACAGCGCCGCCGTCAGGGCGAGAAAGTCCGTTCATCCGGCTCCTCCTCTGCCCTGCTGCTGGATATGAAAAAGAACAAAGCGGAGAAGCAGCAATCAAAAATAACCGGCCGTCATGACCGTGTTATGACTCAGCTTGACAGCCAGCGCCGGGAAGTAAATGAGAAAATACAGCATATCACCCCGCAGATGCTGGCCTTTAATTATACCGGAGAGCAAAAACGGGTGCGGATCAATACCCGTGATCTGATTTTGCCGTCCGGCACACAAGAGCCTCTGTCACTGACCATTTCCGGTGGTGAACACTGGCATATTGCCGGGCGCAACGGCTGCGGAAAATCCACATTACTGAAAGTACTGGCGGGCCTGCTCACGGCAAAATCCGGGGAGTACTCCCTGCACGGCCGTCTGCGATATCTGGATCAGCACCTGGCGCTGCTGAATAAAGCCCTGCCGGTCACAGAAGCACTGTGCGAGTTTGATCCGGCCATTCCGGCACAAACCTGGCGCACCCATCTGGGTGCATTGCGGATCCGGGGTGATAAGGGGTTAATTCCGCTGTCACAGTTAAGCGGCGGTGAACAACTGAAAGTCACATTGCTGGCATTAACATTATCCGAACCTTTGCCGGATATTTTATTGCTGGATGAGCCGGATAACCACCTGGATCTCGATTCCCGGTTATTACTGGAAAATGTACTGCGCAGTTATAAAGGGGCATTATTACTGGTCAGTCATGATGAGGCATTTACTGAAAATTGTGCCATTACCCATACACTGGCATTATCCTGAAAAAGAATACGGCGGTAATCCCGCCGTATTACTACAGTTTACAGATATTCACGATAACATAACGTGCCGCGTTAATATTATGCTTTGCCGCATCGGCGGCAGCGGCATTATTAAACAGCGCGATAAAACGTTCCGCTTCCGTTCTGCTGATATCGGTATTAATAGCCACATGGCTGCGGAATAATACCGAGCCGGTTAACCCCAGACCTTCATAACACAATATATTTATCCATATCCTTCTGAATTCCCTGCAATGATAACTATTTACTATCATAGTGTGTATTACCGGCCGGGGTTATCAGTATTTCCTTAAACTGACAGCCAGTGCTGTTATTTTAACGCCCGCCCTTCTTTGGCCCCCAACGGGGTATGAAGCTGTGACGGTACAAATACACCGGCGCTGTCATTACGTCCCTGCAATAATACTTTGGCGTCTTTCTGACCATGCTCTTTCACTGCCTTTTTTGATAACTGCCCGATAATGGTATCCGGTGAACGCAGGCGGTTAATAATCAGCACCACCTCCGTATCCGGGAAGTCAGACATCATATTCTGGTCGCCTTCACTGTCACCGGCGACTAATAACGGCCCTTTACCGGCATATTTATCCTGAATAAACTTGCGGATAGTCTCTGTTTTCCCTTTACCCTGAGTCTGCGGATAAACCGGATCCAGATCGGATGTCAGTTTATTATCTTTGGTGCGCAGTAAATGCATGGCAAATACCTGTGACTCCGGTACAGAATACGGTGGTTGTGTGACAATCGATTTAATCACTTCCAGGTTCGATGCGGAAATCACATAGACATCAATACCGGATTTTTGCAGCACCTGATACAGATCCTGCATTTCCGGCACCAGCCGGAAGCCATTATGCCAGTCAATTTCAACAATACCCGCCTGTCCCGGTAACGCTTCAGGGCTTTCCCATACCACACCTTCAACCGGCTCTGATTTCTGCCATTCAATGGTTTTGGCGGTAATATCCGCAACCTGCTCCTGTGTCATATTCATAAATAAATAGGTGACCCACGGATAGGAAACGGCATGATCAAATGTGCCGCCGATTGCTGCATATAAATAGCGCATTTTGGTGATGAAATTCTGATAATGTGGTGACTTTTTGATTTCAGACAGCGGCTTATCACCCTTCAGGCCATCATAGTTGTCATACAGCCACTGGTAGCTTTCCAGAATATCAGCTCCGACCTTCTCAATATTGACCGGTTTACCGTTTTTATTGTTGAACTCAGCAGAAAAATTCCCGGCCGGAATATCTTTGAAAATAACGGATTTCAGTTCCTGCGGTGTCATGGCAAATAACAGGTGCTCAAGCTGATAAATCATCACCGCTTCTTCAATATCCAGAAATGCTGTCGTGTTATCAAAGTCAAACACCGCATAATAGCTATGTGCCGGTGATTGTTTTGCTTTGGCGATCATGGCATCCAGGCGCTGTTTATTAAAACTGTCCCACTGCCCCTGCTGTAATACCGCTATTTCTGTCACAGCCTGCGGTGCTGCGGCAGCATTCAGGGAAACAGTCTCAGCCTGTGCCGTCATATTCAGTGATAACATACCAACAGCCAGTGCAATTGCACTGTAACGATTAATAAATTTCATTGATAATCCCCTTTGAAATAAAAAAACTAATAAAAGGGATACCACAGGCTATTTTTTTGCTGTATCAAAAATCAGCAACGGCTGACATTAAGCGAAACTGATCACATTCTTTTACCGGGGCTGTTCCGCCTGTTACGTGATATTATCAGGCCAGTCACAAACCGGTTATTTACAGCGGATAAATTCATGAGTAATCACTTTGATGGTAAATACGAAGCGGAAATAAAATATCGCCTGGCTGATCATAGCGCTTTTTTGTCGCAATTAAGCACAATGCATGCAGAGCCTTTTGTGGTAAATAACGAAGAAACAGACTGGTTTTTCGATACGCAGCAAACGCATCTGGCAGACGGTAATGTCAGTATGTCAGTCAGAACAATGACGCCCTCGGGTATTAAGCTGTGGATAGTGAAAGGCCCCGCCGCCAGCGAATGCAAAGCTATCAATATTGATGACCATGAGCATGTCAGAAATATGCTGCTGACGCTGGGTTACCGCTGCACAATGACCTTAACAAAAACCCGCAGTGTCTGGTTTCTCGGTGATATTCATATCACACTGGATCATATTAACGGCGCAGGATGGTTTGCCGAGTTTGCCATTATGACGCACGATGAAACCAAATTAGCAGAATACAGGGAACGGCTGCGGGAGAAAGCCGCAGAATTTGGTCTGACAGACGATATGATTGAAAAACAGAGTTATAAACAACTGGTTAGTTCAATGCAGAAAAACAACTGTAACGCAGAATAAATAAAAAACGGTGCTGAATCATAGTGATAATATTCAGCACCGCAAGTACCGGTTTATTTCAGTGTATACATGGTCAGCACAGTATAAGTGACATCTTTTTCATCATTTATCTGTACCAGATTGGCATTACTGACCACCCCCACCACAACCTCGGTATCTTCTGATTCATATTTGCGCTTGAACTGCCCGATTTTTCCTTTGGCGACTTTTGCCAGGAACGGTGTTTTGCGATCATATTCTTCATTTATCCCGGCCGGTTTGCCGTAGATTTTCTCCATTTCCGCATTCACTTTATCGTACTCATTCAGTAATGCGGCCTGATCATGGCTCCAGACACCGAAGCGGGATATTGCATTTAATTTTTGCCCTTCCGGTGAAAAGACCATCATAAAGAATTGCTTTTCAACCTCCGGTGATGCCAGTGAGCTGCATAATTGCCCGCCATCACGGGTTTTTGTGCAGTCAAAATCGTCCAGATTCAGGGCTTTTAATTCTGCGGGCGTCTGCCCCCATGTAAAGCCCCAGGGTGCTTCCGGTGTTTTACTTCCTATACCTGCGCAGCCGGATAATAATGCGGCCATAATCCCTGACAGAATAAATTTTCTCATTGCCCCGCCCGTATACATTGAGTTACTTATTACTGATCATACCAAAGACCGGCAAGTGACCAGAAGCCTTACTGTCGCTTTATTCATCAAAATCAGATTTGATGAAGATGTTACTGCGTAATTATACGCTTTATTCAGCAGATATCCGGTATATATACCCGGAGCCGCACGATTTAATCAGCCAGGCGGATATCAAGCACCCGCAGCAGATTCAGGGCTTCGTATGCGGAAAATGTGGCTTTGGCAGTTTTATTTTCACGGATATCGATATAAAAAGAGTGGGAACCGCAAAGATCCGCCCCTTCCAGATTAGTGTGCATAAACAGTGTGTCGGTTAAATCGCAGTCATGCATAACGGATTTATTCAGCTCCGCCTGTCTGAAATCGGCATTATGGATCCGGCAGGACTCAAAGTGCGATTCATGCAATCTGAGGTCAAAAAAGTTATTACTGTCCAAAATGCACTCTTTGAACACCAGCTGAGAATAAAAATCAAACTTCGGCCAGTATGCTTTTGTCCAGTCAATACCAATCATTTTCGTTCCGGTAAATTCAGTGCCGGAAAACCGGGTTTCCGGAACGGCCAGCAGACTCATATTGCACTGCTCAAACACACAGTCAGTGAAACGGCACTGCTGCGCAACCGCCGAGCTGAAATCACAGCGGATAAAGGTGCAGTCCTCAAATACCACACCACGGATTGTTCTGTCACTGAAATCCGTTTTTTCATACCGGCCGCCGGTATACTCATGATTATTCTCAATAACTGTCATTATCCCTCTCCGCCGGTGTGTTGTTTTATTCTCAGTTGCTCCCTGTAAATCTCCTGATTTTCACGGATAGTATTTACGGTGCTGTTTTTATAAGGGTCATCGTTATTCTTTTCATATTTTTCCGGTTGTGTACCCTCTGAAACACATCCGGACAGAATCAGTACAATAAACAGGCCCGGTATTTTTTTAGTCACTCTGTTATTCCTTTTAATAATATGGCTACGTGAATAAACGGATATTACGCACCAATACGTAATCTGTATTGGTACAATTTAACCATTTTACACAACATTCAGATTATTCTACCTTTTAAAAAAGGGAAATGCTGTAAACCTTCACACCAGCATAAATCATATGATTTTCGCAGATGAGGTAAGTATGTCTGTCAGCAATAAGACTGTTTATTCTGTATGCTCCAGATTAACCCTGATGGTTATGAAGCTGACCGGCCTTGAGCGGGTTATTACTGTCGGCCAGTATTTTGAGCGGGCAACAGATAAATCACTCCTTCAGCGACTGATTGAAGAAAACAGAGATCTCAGCACACCGTTCTCAGCACTGGATAAGACAAACAAGGATTGCAAAATTGAGCTGATTGAATATCTGAATACGGCAATCCGTGAATACGCTGCATCCGAAATAAAGGAAAACTACGCTGCACTGAAAAACGGTAATCTGCTGGTTGTAAAAACATTCAATACGGTTATGCAAAATCACGCTTAAATTTTATCCGTTCTCATGGCTGTCACAGGGATCTGTTGTCAGCCATAACATATATTCCGGTGACCTTACTGATGCATTGAATGATTAAAAGAAGGTAATAACGAATAATATCGCAGGTTTTTATTACTTCCATCCCGGATGGTTGCATTATTGTTATAATTGTTTCTATTCAGATACAAACAAGCGTTTAATTTTTCCTCCTCATAACGAATTATCATTTTTAATAAACAATACTCCGGTATGAACGGAAAAGAACAAAAAGAGAATATCATTATCAACACAATGAAATAAAAGATATTTTTGAGTTAATCATGACTCATAAAAGTAAAGAAAAACAAAACATTAAGATATTAAAACTAAAGATATTGATGCTTTTGCCGTTATCTTTTCAATCCCCCGGCGGATATCTGATTTTTACAATTACACATCTTTTTGTGACGAGCGGAAACACAGGGTCATACACTCTGTAAATCTTTTAGTTTTACTTATTGTTATATAATTATCTGCACAAAGGCATACTATTGTCGTAAATGTTGACATATTCCATTATTATAATTACAAAAAGAATATCATCATATTGCCCTCTCTTCAGTGAAACCCGCAAAATGCGTATAACTACAACACAGAAGTGTTATTTGTCACATCACCAGAAATTGGTTTTGTTTTCTTCTTTAAAATCAAATGAATGCATAAAAAATCAAGCCAATTTATTCCTTTTTTATATGCGTTGTAATATCTGCATATTTCCAGTTTTTAATTTTACTTTTTATTCTTTTGTACATTTTTATTGCGGATTTTATTTATTGACAACCATTATAAGGCTTGCATATTATGCACAATATACTGTTTTTGCCTTGCAGATATTTCCTATAATAGTATTTAAAATATACATTAAGTTTAATGACGTCCTGATGGTATCTTTATGCAGCCCGATAATTGCCACGCACTTAGTTGTCAACACCAGGTCTTTAAAAAGGAGCTTCATGCAGTTATAGGCCAGGAAATTAGAATATTACGAAAATCAAAAGGTATCACCGGCCATGAATTAGGTTCAATAATACAGCTATCGCAGCAGCAGATATCCCGTTACGAGAATGGTGACAGTGCTATTCCGCTGGATACACTGATATTAATACTGCGTATTTTTAATATATCGCCGGAAAAATTTATACACAGAGTGTTATTTATCTTAAACAGAGATCCTGATTCAAAAAAACTATTATCCCATATGTCGAATCATCTTAATTCTTATACTGACGGCAGTTATCTGGGAACATTTGAACAATATAAACACAATTAACATAATTACTATATTTAAGATTACACACAGCTTTTAATTTAAGGGCATAGCATATGAATGAGAGAGAAATCAGCCTCTTTATCGGTCAGCAAATTTCACGGAAAAGAAAATCGCTGGGATTATCAGGTATGGCGCTTGCCGAATTACTGGGTTTAAGTCAGCAGCAAATATCCCGCTATGAACAGGGCATTACCAATATAAGAGCCAGTACATTACTGCAAATCGCTTTTTTGTTTAATGTTGATGTAAAAAGTTTTTTTACTGATTGTATCGAAAAAAACAGCAAACTGAGTTCACTTAACTATAAAGAGAAAAAGAGTCAGGAAACAGACTATGACACGATCACTATTGATATGAAGAGCAGAGGAAGGGGTAAAATCCGCAGTAAAAAATAACCATACCAGAGAGTACCAGCAGCCCGCCCCCGTCATCCCGGATCATTCCGTTCCGGGCTGTCATCCTTTTTAATCCATACGTATCCGAATCCCCCGTCCTTCTGCTATCATTGCGTCCTTATTTCAGATTTCCGTTGCCGTGCGGCCGGCCTGACACAGGCACCAGCCAAACCCGTTAAGAACAGTAAGACATGAATACACCGAAAGAACAGTACAACATCAATAAATTGCAAAAGCGCCTGCGCAGCCATACCGGCAAAGCAATCGCAGATTTTAATATGATTGAGGACGGCGACCGCATCATGGTTTGCCTGTCCGGCGGCAAAGACAGTTACACCCTGCTTTCCATTCTGCAGAGCCTGCAGCAGAGCGCCCCCATCCGTTTTTCCCTGGTGGCGGTGAATCTCGATCAGAAGCAACCGGGTTTCCCTGAGCATATTTTGCCGGAATATCTGGAAAAACTGGGCGTTGAATATAAAATCGTCGAAGAAAATACCTACGGGATTGTGAAAGAAAAAATCCCGGAAGGGAAAACCACCTGTTCCCTCTGCTCCCGTCTGCGCCGGGGCATTTTGTACCGCACCGCGACTGAGCTGGGTGCAACCAAAATCGCCCTTGGCCACCACCGCGACGATATTCTGCAGACCCTGTTCCTGAATATGTTTTACGGCGGCAAACTCAAAGGCATGCCGCCGAAGCTGATGAGTGACGACGGTAAACACGTGGTGATCCGCCCGCTGGCCTATTGCCGTGAGAAAGATATTGAGCGTTTCGCCGAAGCCAAAGGGTTCCCGATCATTCCGTGTAACCTGTGCGGCTCTCAGCCGAACCTGCAGCGTCAGGTTATCAAAGATCTGCTGCGCGACTGGGATAAACGCTATCCGGGCCGGATTGAAACCATGTTCCGTGCCACACAGAATGTCGTACCATCACATTTATGTGACACTGAATTATTCGATTTCAAATCTATCCATCACGGCAGTGAAGTCGTCGACGGTGGTGATCTCGCATTTGACCGCGAAACTCTGCCTGTTCAGCCGGTATGGGAAGATGAGGATGATGACGGCGATAGCCCGGATTTCACAGAATTACGTCTGGATGTGACGGAAGTGAAATAATCACGCTGTTATAGTGCCGTGCCACGGAGGGTACGGCCTGAATATTGGCGGGTTTGTTTCAGGCAAAAAAAAACCGATGTATAAAATACACCGGCATGATAATGGTCAATATTCTGTATAAGAACTCAATATGAGAAAAACTACAATTATGGAGCACAACGTTCATCGCTCAACGTTGTATTCACCTGCGGGAGTAATAGTGCCCTAACCGGGCGTGGTATTTCTTGATATAGCTCAAGTCCGGTACGTAAAATCATATAAAAATACACGTTTTTACAACCAGTTACTCTTACGTAACCACCAGGCAACAAATCCGATAACACCCGCCAGTCCCACACAGAACAAACTGAAAGCAAACGGGAAATCGCCCCCCGGGATCCCGCCGAGGTTGACCCCGAACAATCCGGTCAGAAAGGTTGTCGGCAGAAAAACCATCGCCAGCAGTGACATGGTGTAAGTACGCCGGTTCATCGCATCCGCCATCATATTGGTGATTTCATCCGAGATAACCGATGTCCGCGCGATACAGGAGTCAATATCGTCAATAATCCGCCCCAGGCGGTCACTGACATCCGTCAGCTGATGTCTGTCCTGCTCTGAGAGCCAGGTGTAACGCTCGGAGGCCAGCCGGGAAAACACATCGCGCTGCGGTGCCATGTAGCGGCGCAGGACAATCAGCTGCTTGCGCAGCAGTGCCAGCTCCCCGCGGGCCGGAATATGCTGATCGAGTATCGCATCTTCCATATCAATCAGGGTATCGTGTAAGTCCTCAATAAAATCTGCCACTTCGTCGGTGATGCAGAACGCCGCTTCCGCCAGCCATTCTCCGGTATTTTTTGCACCTTCACCGTTTTGTAAATCATCCTGAATGGTCTGAATGGAATGCACTTTACGGTGGCGGGTGGAGATAATATAACTGCCGCAGATCCAGATACGGAATGCCACCAGTTGGTCAGGCCGGTCGCCGTCATTATTGTTGATGGTTTGCAGGGTAATTAATGCACCCTCACCAATACGGAGTGTCCTGGGGCGGATAACATTGTTTGTCAGCCCGTCACGCGCCTGCGGCGGCAACAGTTCCGTTTCACGCAGCCAGCGCTGGTTATCCGCGGATAAATAGTCCAGGTGCAGCCACACCGGTTCTTTTATCCCGGCAACGGCGTTGACATCCACCGGCGTACAACCGCCCTCTCCGTCAAACTGCACCCGGCAGATGGGATCTGTTCCCTGAAAAGCGGATCCGTACAAAGCGCTCATGCGTCTCTCCCCATTGTCCGTGAAAACAGCTGCTGAGTGTGTTCAGCCGGTTCCTGCAGCCGTCCGCAGCAGGGAACCGGAGGCAGGCTTAGTGTTTAATAATATAGAGATTATGGCTGTATGCCACATCTTCCGGATTATTGACCGGATATCCCTTCAGCCACGGTTTAATCAGGCGGCCGTTGGTGTACTGGTAGATTGGTGCTATCGGCATGTCTTCCGCCAGCAGTTTTTCGGCGTCGTTATAGTCGGTATTACGGGCGTTATCATCCGTTTCCAGCGCAGCAGTTTTCAGCAGAGCATCATATTTTTCATTATGATACTGCGCGATATTGCCGCTGTGTGTGCTGGTCAGCAGAGACAGGAAGGTTGACGGCTCGTTGTAATCGCCGACCCAGGAGGCACGGATCACATCAAAATTGCCGGTATTGCGGCTGTCGATATAGGTTTTCCATTCCTGATTGACCAGCTTCACTTCCGCGCCCAGTTTTTTCTTCCACATCGAACCGACGGCAATGGCAATTTTCTGATGGTTTTCCGAGCTGTTATACAGCAGAGATAATTTCAGCGGATTGTGCGGCCCGTAACCGGCGGCGGCCAGCAGCGTTTTTGCCTGGCTGTCGAGCTCATCCTGAGTAAATTTCTGGTACAGGCCCGGCTCCGGTGTAAACCCGGCAGTGACATCCGGCGTGAAATGCCAGGCCGGTTTTTCGCCCGTGCCCAGCACTTTCTCTGCGATCACCTTACGGTCAATGGTCATGGAAAGTGCCTGCCGCACACGCGGGTCGTTTGTCGGTGCCCGCTGCGTGTTAAAGGCGTAATAATAGGTGCCAAGCTGATCCGGGATATAAATCTGATCCGGAATCGCCTGTTTCAGTTTCTGATACTGATTTTTCGGAAAAGATTCCGTAATGTCGAGATCATTGGACAGATAGCGTTTGGTGGCCTGAGATTCATGGTTAATCGGCACAAAGGTAACCGATGTCAGTACCGTGTGCTTGTGATCCCAGTAATACGGGTTCGGTGTCAGAACAATTTTTTCATTCACCACCCGGTCATGCAGGACAAATGCCCCGTTGCCGACCAGGTGCCCGGTGCGGATCCAGTTGTCGCCGTATTTCTCAACAACCGCACGATTCACAGGGAAAAGGCTGAAATTGGCCGCCAGATTCGGGAAGTACGGCACAGGACGGTCTAACGTGACCCGCAGAGTCCGGTTGTCAACAGCTTCAACGCCGAGGGTTTCCGGCAGCATTTTGCCGTCGATAATCGCCTGCGCATTTTTAATGCCGGCCAGCGGTGCAAACCAGGCGAAGGTAGAGAGATTTTTCGGGTTAACCAGCCGCTGCCAGCTGTAGACAAAGTCCTGTGCGGTCACCGGTGAGCCGTCTGACCAGCGGGCATCGTCACGCAGGCGGAATGTCCATACCTGATTGTTGCGGGTCTCCCAGGAGAGAGCGACACCGGGCACCGGTTTGCCGTCCGCACCCTGACTGGTCAGCCCTTCAAATAAATCACGCAGGATCTGAGCTTCGGTCAGACCGACCGCTTTAATCGGGTCCAGAGACGCGGGTTCATCCTTCAGATGACGATAAACAGATTGTTCTTTTGCCAGCTGTGTTCCTGCGGGGATCTCCGCCGCCGTTGCACAAAACAGTGAAGAAAAAGTGAAAAACGTCCCGGCAAGAAGTGCGGAACGGGAAAATTTTGCTGGCCTGAACATAACGGGCGCCTTGTATTAAAAATGGTAAACCGATAGATTATCTGATGATTACCGAAACACAACAACCGGATATTACATTTTTATTAACGATATCCGGTGAGAAAACACCTGCCAGGTATTATTTATACCAACAATTATGAGCCCGTTCAGAGGATGATAAAAATGACACAAACTGTAAAACTTCAGGGTAATGATGTTCTGGTTTACGGCGCACTGCTGCGTGCCGGTGAAAAAGCCGTACCATTCAAATTAGTCGCTAATGATTTGTCAGATGTCCAGCTCACCAAATTCGCCGGGAAGCGTAAGATTCTGAATATTTTCCCGAGTGTGGACACCGGTGTCTGCGCCACCTCAGTGCGTAAATTCAATGAAACTGCCGCAAAACTGTCCAATACCGTGGTGTTATGTATTTCCGCTGATCTGCCGTTCGCGCAGTCCCGTTTCTGCGGCGCGGAAGGTATTGAGAATGTGGTGATGCTCTCCACCCTGCGTGATCCGGAATTCCGTGAAAATTACGGTGTCGGTATCGGCAGCGGCCCGCTGGCCGGTCTGTGCGCCCGTGCGGTGATCGTACTGGATGAGAACGATACTGTGATTTACAGCCAGCTGGTCGGTGAAATCACCGAAGAGCCGGATTATGACAGCGCGCTGAATGCACTGAAATAAGTTACCCGTATCTGTAAAAAAACCCCGCGGCCGGTGACGGTCGCGGGATTTTTTTTACCGGGGAAAAAATTATTCTTCCTCTCCCTCATCATCTTTTGCCGCGCTGCGCCGCTGACTCAGCCCGTATTCGCGCAGTTTATTGGCGATCGCGGTATGTGAGACATTCAGGCGTTTCGCCAGCTTACGGGTGCTCGGATAGTGGCGGTACAGCCGTGTCAGCACAGAGCACTCAAACCGTTTGGTGATATCATCCAGCGAGCCGCTGAGGATATCCTCACTGAAGCCGATTTCCGCTTCCAGTTCCGGCAGAACGATGTCCTGCGGACGCAGCAGCGAGCCTTCCAGCGAAGAGAGCGCCTGATAAATCACATTACGCAGCTGACGGACGTTGCCCGGCCAGTGATAAGCACAAAGGAACTGCCCCAGCTCCGGCGCCAGGCGCGGTTCTTCACAACCCTGCTCTTCGGAAAAGCGTTTCACGAAATCGCGGGTCAGCGGCAGGATATCTTCCTGATGCTCGCGCAGCGGCGGAATGGTCAGCGTCAGCACATTGAGGCGGTAATAGAGATCCTCACGGAATTTGCCCTCTTTCACCAGCTCCAGCAGATTTTTCTGGGTCGCACAGATAACCCGCACATCCACTTTCACCTCATGCTCTTCCCCGACACGGCGGAATGTACCGTCATTCAGGAAGCGCAGCAGCTTGATCTGCATCTGCGGGGACATTTCCGCGATTTCATCCAGCAGAACGGTGCCGCCGTTAGCCTGCTCAAAGAAGCCTTTTTTCGGCTCAGTACTGTTGGCGTAAGCACCGGCAGCGTAACCGAACAGTTCGGTTTCCACCACATCATCCGGCATCGAGGCACAGTTCAGCCCGAGGAACGGCTGATTGCCGCGCACACTGTAGAGATGACAGGCTTTGGCAAACACATCTTTCCCGGTCCCGGTTTCACCGACCAGCAGCAGCGGGGAATCCATTTTTGCCATACGCTGTGCCTGTTCGACCACATGGCGCATTTTGGCGCTTTTCGCCACTAAATCATCAAAACTGCCGGAATGCATCACCTGCATGCGGCGTTTCTGCCCGTTGCTGCTCTCACTGACGGTGCGCAGCAGCACAACCGCGCCGATAGTGGCGGAGGCGTCATCTTTCTCATCAAAATTAATCGGCGTCACACTCAGGGTGTAAGAGCGGCCTTTGAGATTGATGGTTTCCTTGTATGGCGCAGGTTCTTCATCCTCAATCCAGCGGGTGAAGTTGAACTGGCTGAAATAGTAAGTGATATTGCGCTGACGGATGCGCTCTTCGGTGGTGGCAAACAGGGAGAGTGCCGCGCTGTTGGCCAGTTCAATATTCCCGCGCAGGTCGAGAGATAAAATCGGGTCTTCCAGGGATTCGAGTAATGCCCACATGGCGCGCTGTTCGCGCTCAGACGGCATAAAGTGAACAGTTCTGACATCCACCACGCCCTGAATCCGGCGGATCTCAGCCATCAGAGACTGGAACACAGAAAAATCGATCTGCATAAAATTGAGGTATATCCGGCCGTTACGGGCAATTTCGATGCCTTTGAGGTCGATATTTTGTAATACCAGCAGATCCAATAACTCCCGCGTCAGTCCGATTCGGTCCTGGCAAATTACTTCCAATCGCATCGTTACGATCCTATTTACACTTAAGTTATTATTTTCCCGTTAATTGAAACTGATTTTACGGTATAAAATGAAAACTGTCACGATTTGTTGACACAATAAATGCGTTCCTGCGGTGTTTATCCACAGTTCCGTGTGAAAAGGCTATGAAAGTACAGATATGTCAGTCGGTTAACGAAGTTTTATTCAGCGCGGACGGCAAACCGCGCCGGAGAGGTGAGACAGCGACCCGCAGGGAGCATAACGGGATCGCTGTGAAAAAAACAGTGACCGGACACCCGTTTCTGCATAAAAAAGCCGGATGACATCACAAAATGCGCATCCGGCCGGATTATCGGTTACAGGGCGGACTTTTCCGCGCTCTTCCCTTTTGGCACTGCCTGTTTAAGCTGCTGTAACAACTGCTTACGGAAATCCATAAGTTTAGGTTTATCTGTTGCAGTCCACGGCAGCGGACGGCACAGTTCCATCGCTTTGATCCCCAGACGGGCGGTCAGCAGTCCGGCTCCCATGCCTTGTGCGGCACGGGCGGATAACCGTGCGGTGATGTCCTGAGAGAGCCAGTCCATCCCCACTTCGCGGATAAGCTCGGATGCCCCTGCGAAGGCAATATTGAGCAGAACCAGTTTAAACAGTCGCAGGCGGCTGTAATATCCCAGCTCAATACCGTAGATAGCCGCCACCTGGTTAATCAGACGGATATTACGCCAGGCAATAAAGGCCATATCCACCAGTGCCAGCGGGCTGACGGCAATCATCAGCGCAGATTCCGCCGCGAAACGGCTGATCACCCGGCGCGCCTGTTCATCCGTCACCGGCTGGACAAGCTGACTGTACAGGGTCACCACTTCGCGGTCATTATGGCTGCTCTGTAACAGGCTCTGCCATTGCTGTAACGCAGGATGGTGTGACGGGATATTGGCCTGTTTCGCCAGTTTTTCACAAAATGCACGTCCGTCACCGATACGGTGGCTTTGCAGTAATTCCTCTGCGGCCTCGCGCTCTGTAGCCCGCTGGCGCAGGCGGTACATGCGCCGCCATTCCGTGATAACAGAGCCGGCGGCGGCAATCAGCACCAGAAAAGTGGCGGCAATCCCGCCAAGGGCGGTCCAGTCATTACCTGTCCACGCATCATTCACCCACTGAATCAGTTGTGCGACGGCGCTGATCCCCAGCAATCCGCCGGCCACAAAGACCAGCTTACGCCACAGGCTGCGCCGGGGTTTCAGTGCCTGAATCAGCAGCGCTTCCGCTTCCCCGTCTGTATCCTGCTCTGCCGTGAATTCCGTGCGTTCAAACTGTATGCTGTCATCGTCCGCAAATTGTTGCGCCGGTTTTATGGTGTCCTGTACCGGCGGCGACAGCGGTGCTTCCTCAAAATCAATACGGGATTTGATAGGCTCGCTCATGACAGTTTATCTCCCAGTAAAAATTCCATCGCACTGTCCATCCTGATATGCGGCAGCGGCGTATCCATCCGCATCGGTAATGGCCTGAAGGACTCAAACTGAAACCCCTGCTGCTGCCAGAAGTCTGCATCCGGCAGCCGTTTCGGTACTTCGCCGGGATAGAAAGTCAGCGGGGTATTATCTGCCAGCCGGGTGCCTTTCAGCGCGGGCATTTTTTCCCCGTTGTGCATCACCATGCCGTATTCCGTGGCCTGTACCGACGCCAGCCCGGTGCAGTCCATTTTAATCCCCTCAAAAGCGGCCTGCTGCCAGGCTGACTGCGTCAGTTGCTGAAGCAGTGCCACGAGATTGGCGTGCTGGTCGGCAGTGACATGATCCGCTTTGCTGGCGGCGAACAGCAGTTTGTCGATACAGGGGGAAAACAGGCGGCGCAATAATGTGCGTTTGCCGTAATGGAAGCTCTGCATCAGCTGGGTCAGCGCCAGACGCATATCCGTAAATGCCTGCGGCCCGCTGTTGAGCGGGGTCAGGCAATCCACCAGCACAATCTGGCGGTCGAAATGCTGGAAATAATGCTTATAGAAACCTTTGACCACATGGTCACAATAGTACTGATAGCGATCGCGCAGCATGCCGAGAACACTGCTTTTTGCCGCTTTGGCCAGCCGGGACGGATCCGGCATCAGGTCGGTAATAAACGGAAAAAACTGTAATCCGGGTGCGCCGGCCATATCCCCCGGCAGCACAAAACGACCGGGCTGGATAAAGTGAAAACCTGCCGCTTTGCAGCGGTGAAGATAATCAGTATAGGCCTGTGCAATCGCTGCCAGCTGCTGTTCATCCGCCGGGGCATCCGGGTCAAGCTGACGGCAGAGCGCCAGCCACGGCTCTGCCCATTCTCCCCGCTCACCTTTGAGCAGGGTTTTCATCTGCTGCGACCAGGTGAGGTAATCCTGTTCCAGCATCGGCAGATCCAGCAGCCACTCCCCCGGATAATCGACGATTTCCAGGTAGAGCGTGGAGGTTTCCTTAAAGTGGCGCAGCAGACTGTCCTGAGTGCGGTAACGCAGTTTCAGGCGGATTTCGCTGACACCGCGTGTCGGTACCGGCCAGTCCGGCGGTGTGCCGTACAGTGAGGCAAGTCCTTCATCATAGGCAAAGCGTGGGACGCCCAGATCCCGCTGCGGGATGCGTTTCACGCCGAGAATGCGGCCGTCACGGGCAGCCGAAAACAGCGGCAGACGCGCACCGCTCTGTACATTCATCAGCTGATTAACAAACGAGGTAATAAACGCGGTCTTGCCGCTGCGGCTCAGTCCGGTAACGGCAAGACGAAGATGACGATCCAGCCCCCGGTTGACGAGGGCACTCAGCTCATTTTGCAGTCGTTTCATAATTCTCCGGTGTAAAACGGCCAATCACTTTTTTCATACCGGCACGGATAACAGGCTCCAGTACCAGTATTGCCGCCCCGCGCAGAGCAGGACGGGTAACCGATTTCAGAATCACCGCGGCAATACCTCCGGGTGCTGCCGCCAGTGCTGCGGTGGTTAACAGCTGCGCCCCGGTTTTTCCGGCACGCAGCAGGGTGTGTTTATCCGGCCACTTCATACTGTTCTCCGCCTGACAGATTACAGGTCACGGAAGCGGCGGTTGAGCGCATACTGTTCTGAGGTCACATAGCGCTCAATGTCGCGGATCCGTTTTTCGGTACGCGCCTGGCTGCGTTCTGTCTGTTCAAGCAGCATGGCCGCATTCACTCCTCCGTCGCGGCCGGGGTAATCACGCGGCACCACCGGCAGGATCATTCCCATCAGAATATAGAGGGTGATAGTCAGCCAGAAAAAGCCGGTAAATGTTGCCACCACCGCGATAATGCGGATCATCCAGGCCGGTACATCAAAATAGTTGGCAATACCGGCACATACGCCCCGGAACATACCTTCATCCGGATAGCGGTACAGTTTGCGTGACTGAAATTCCATTATGATTGCCTCCAGCCCGGATTTTCCGCATCCAGAATCGATTCCAGGGTTTTGATCCGCGCTTCCATCTGCTGAGCATTTTCCGCCAGCGCCGCAAGACGGCGGGTTTCAAATTCACCGGCCCGGCTTCCCCGCTGACTGTTATAGTGCAGCCATAACCAGATCGGCAGCACGAACAACACGAAAATTGTCAGTGGTATACCTAAAAATACAAACGCCATATTTTTGTCCTTAATGGTATTAATTCAGGAAAGCCTGTTACCGACCTTATTCGCCCTTTTCTTCTTTTTCAAGACGTGCTTTGATGGCCGCGATTTGCGCGCTGATCTCATCTTCCGCTTTCAGCTCGGCAAACTGCTGTTCCAGTGATTTTTCTTTCCCCAGACCATAGCTTGCGGCTTCACCTTCCATATGGTCAATCCGCGCCTCAAACTGCTCGAAACGGGCCATTGCCTCATCCATCCGGCCGCTGTCGAGCTGACGGCGCACCGCACGGGATGATTTTGCCGCTTCGTGACGCACCACCATGGATTGCTGGCGGGCACGGGTTTCAGTCAGTTTCTGTTCCAGTTCGTTAATTTCATTTTTCAGCCGGGCGATAGTTTCGTCCAGAATAATCAGCTCATGACGCAGTGTATCGACATGGCCTTCCACGCGCTGTTTTTCCAGCAGTGCGGCGCGGGCCAGATCTTCTTTTCCTTTGACAATCGCCAGTTCCGCTTTTTCCTGCCAGTCACTCACCTGACGCTCACCGCTTTCAATCTGACGTGACAGATTTTTGCGTTCCGCGAGGGTGCGGGCAGAGGTGGAGCGGATTTCCACCAGCATATCTTCCATTTCCTGAATCATCAGGCGGATCATTTTCTGCGGATCTTCCGCTTTATCCAGCAGTGATGCAACGTTGGCGTTAATGATATCGGCAAAACGTGAAAAGATTCCCATGATTGATGTCCTTTTATCAGCAGTTATGTCTTATGACACGTTTGCTATTACAAGATGCGTGCCAACTCCGTGATTTTTTTTACCCGTTTGTTTTTTCTCAGGTTTATTTATTTCCCTTTTGTCATGACTTTTTGTAAAGTGGTGATATTCGCCATTTAGTGGTTAAATTAATCATGAAAAATAATACGGAAACCCTGATCGGTATTGATAATACCTTTCTCGATGCACTGGAAAAAGTGTCGCGGCTGGCAAAAATTGCCCGGCCGGTACTGATTTGCGGAGAACGGGGTACCGGTAAAGAATTATTTGCTCACCGTCTTCATTATCTCTCTCCGCGCTGGGATGAGCCATTTATTGCACTGAATTGTGCGGCACTTAACGATAATTTGCTCGATTCCGAGCTGTTCGGGCATGAATCCGGGGCTTTTACGGGGGCTCAGCGCCGCCATCAGGGCCGCTTTGAGCGGGCGGACGGCGGCACACTGTTTCTTGATGAACTGGGTACCGCGCCGCTGACCGTGCAGGAAAAACTGTTGCGGGTGATTGAATACGGGGAATTTGAGCGGGTCGGCGGACAGCAGACCCTGAAAGCGGATGTACGGATTGTCTGCGCCACCAATGCGGATTTACCGGCGCTGGCGGCAGAGGGAAAATTCCGCCCCGATTTACTCGACCGGCTGGCCTTTGATGTCGTCAATATCCCGCCGCTGCGCGAGCGCCCGCGCGACCTGACCGAACTCGCCGGTCATTTTGCCGTGCAGATGTGTCAGGAGATGGGCACGCCGTTTTTTGCCGGTTTTTCCCCGCACGCCCTGCAACAGATGCAGAACTATCACTGGCCGGGCAATATCCGTGAGCTGAAAAATGTGATTGAGCGATCTTTGTACCGTCAGGGAGATACCACCGAACCGCTGGCAGAATTGGTGATCAACCCGTTTGTCACCGCGCCGGCTCCTTCAGCGGACGCCGCCGCACAGGCTCTGCCGCCGCTGCCGTTCTCCCTGAAGCAGTGGCAGCATACACAGGAGAAGGACGCGCTGGATGCCGCATTACAGCGCGCGCAGTTTAATCAGCGGGAAGCAGCACAATTGCTGAATCTGACCTATCATCAGTTTCGCGGATTACTGAAAAAACATGCCGGCAGCCCGCAACCGGATTAAATGCTTCCGTTTTTGGTTAGTCGCACAAATTGCGATACAATGCCCTGTTCATTTTTAACGGTAACTGATTTATGCGCCATTGGATTATCCGGGCCTGTGCGGTTCTCCTGCCTGTTTCAGGCTTTGCCGCCGCACCCGCCCCGCAGACAGACCAGCCGGTAAAACCGGTCACGGCTCAGGCCGCTCCGCTGCCGCCGGTCCGCGATACCGGTTTTGTCTATTGTGTGAACGGCAACATCAGTACATTTAACCCGCAACTGGCCAGCAGCGGGCTGATTGTCGAGCCGCTGGCGGCACAGATTTACGATCGCCTGCTGGATGTTGACCCTTACACCTATCGCCTGATCCCGGAACTGGCTGCCCGCTGGACAGTGCTGGATAACGGCGCGACCTACCGTTTTTATCTGCGCCGTGATACCGATTTTCAGACTACTGACTGGTTTAAACCGACCCGCAAAATGAATGCGGATGATGTGGTGTTCAGCTTTTCCCGCGTGGTGGATAAACAGAACCCGTATCACTATATCAACGGCGGCCGCTATCCTTATTTTGACAGTCTGCAGTTTGCGTCCAATGTTAAATCCATCCGCAAAATCAATAATTATACCGTTGAATTTAAACTGAATACGCCGGATGCCTCCTTCCTGTGGCATCTGGCAACCCATTACGCGCCGGTTCTGTCCAAAGAGTATGCCGATAACCTGCTGAAAGCCCGTCGTCAGGAACAGCTTGACTGGAAACCGGTCGGCACCGGGCCGTATTATCTGGATGATTACCAGAGCGGCCAGTTTGTCCGTCTGCAGCGCCATGATAATTACCGCAAAGGCAAACCCCGCATGCAGGAAGTGGTGGTTGATCTCGGGGCGGGCGGCACCGGACGGATGTCAAAACTGATCACCGGTGAGTGTGATGTGCTGGCCTATCCCGCCGCCAGCCAGCTACAGGTGCTGCGCGATGACCCGCGCCTGAGCCTGATGCTGCGCCCGGGAATGAATATCGCGTATCTGGCGTTTAATACCAGCAAACCGCCGTTTAATAATCCGCAGGCGCGCCGTGCGATTGCTTTCGCAATTAATAATGAGCGCCTGATGAAATCCATCTATTACGGCACGGCGGAAACTGCTGCGTCTATTCTGCCGCGCGTCTCCTGGGCGTATGATAACCAGACCAGGGTGACGGAATATAATCCCGAAAAAGCCAAAGCAATGCTCAATGAGCTGGGACTGAGCGGTATGACGCTGAATCTCTGGGTACCGACCGCCTCGCAGTCTTACAACCCCAGCCCGCTGAAAATGGCCGAGCTGATTCAGGCGGATCTGGCCCGTGTCGGGATAAAAATGAATATCCGCCCGGTTGAGGGGCGTTTTCAGGAAAACAGCCTGATGGATCGCAGCCACGATATTACCCTTGCAGGCTGGTCAACCGACAGTAATGACCCGGACAGTTTTTTCCGTCCGCTGCTCAGCTGTGCGGCTATCGGTTCGCAAACCAACCTCAGCCACTGGTGTTCCCCGGAATTTGATGATGTGATCCACCAGGCGCTGCTTGAGCAGCAACTGAGCAGCCGGATTGAGTATTATCACAAAGCACAGCAGATTCTGGCACAGGATCTGCCGGTACTGCCGCTGGCCTACTCACTGCGGTTACAGGCATTCCGCTATGATATTAAAGGGCTGGTACTGAGCGCATTCGGTAATACCTCTTTTGCCGGTGTCTACCGTGATACCGGGGATGACCCGGAGCCGGAGGCTGAACCATGATTATTTTTATTCTGCGCCGTCTGCTGCTGGTGCTGATCACGCTCTGTTTTCTGTCGGTGCTCAGTTTCAGCCTGAGTTACTTCCCGGCAAATGCACCGCTGAGCGGCGCTTCTCTGACGGATGCGGTACTGTTCTACTATAAGAGTCTGTTTTCATGGGACTTCGGCAGTTCCGTGATTAACGGTGAGCCGGTCAGCCAGCAATTGTGGGCAGCACTGCCCGCCACCCTGGAGCTGTGCGGCCTGGCGTTTCTGCTGGCGCTGGTGGTCGGTATTCCCGCCGGGATTATTGCCGGGGTCTGGCGTAATAAAATGGCGGATATCGCCATCAGCACCTTTGCGCTGGTCGGGTTTTCGATTCCCGTATTCGGGCTGGCACTGCTGCTTACCCTGTTCTTCTCTCTGCGGCTGGACTGGCTGCCGGTCTCCGGACGCATTGACCTGCTGTATGATTTAACACCGGTTACCGGATTTGCGGTGATTGATGCCTGGCTGTCGGATTCACCATACCGTCAGGCGATGATCCTCAATGTGCTGTCTCACATGGTGCTGCCGGTGATCACGCTGTCCATTGCGCCGATGACGGAAGTTATCCGCCTGATGCGCACCAGTACCGAAGAGATTATCAGCCAGAACTATATTAAAGCCGCCGCTATCCGTGGTTTATCCCGGCTGACCATTATCCGCCGTCATGTGCTGCACAATGCGCTGCCGCCGGTGATCCCGAAACTCGGGTTACAGTTTTCCACCATGCTGACGCTGGCGATGGTCACAGAAGTGGTCTTTAACTGGCCGGGAATCGGCCGCTGGCTGATCACCGCAATCCGCCAGCAGGACTTTGCCGCGATTTCCGCCGGTGTCATGCTGGTCGGCACTATGGTGATGATTATCAATATGCTGTCGGATATTCTGGGTGCCGTCAGCAGCCCGCTGAAACATAAGGAATGGTATGCCTTCAGATAATTTCTACCGTGAAGACCGGATGCCGTCACCGGGGCGGGTTATCTGGCAGCATTTCACCGCAGATATTCCGGCTATGATCGGTTTTTACGGCGTGCTGTTTCTGATTGCACTGGCGATCGGCGGTACCTGGATAGCCCCTTATGCGCTCGACCAGCAATTTGCCGGTCATCAGTTACTGCCGCCTTCCTGGTCTCATTACGGGAATGTCGCCTTCTTCCTCGGTACGGACGATCTCGGCCGTGATATTTTCAGCCGTCTGATCCTCGGTACACAATCCACCTTCGGCGGTGCACTGCTGGTGACCGTCATTGCCGCCGTCGCCGGGATTATCATCGGCTGTCTGGCAGGGATGACCACCGGTCTGCGCTCAGCCATTTTTAACCATATGTTTGATACCCTGCTGGCGCTGCCCTCTCTGCTGCTGGCGATTATTGTGGTGGCCTTTTTTGGCGCCAGTCTCAGCCACGCCATGATTGCCGTGGCACTGGCACTGCTGCCGCGTATTGTGCGGATGATTTATATCGCAGTACATGATGAGCTTGATAAGGAATACGTGATTGCCGCCCGGCTCGACGGTGCGTCCAACCTCAATATTCTGATCCATACTGTGCTGCCGAATATCAGTGCCGTGACTGTCACCGAACTGACACGCGCCCTGTCCATTGCTATCCTCGATATTGCCGCACTCGGTTTTCTCGAGCTGGGGGCACAACTGCCGTCCCCGGAATGGGGAGCGATGCTCGGGGATTCTCTGGAACTGATTTATGTGGCGCCCTGGACCGTACTTCTGCCGGGAACCGCCATCCTTATCAGTGTTCTGCTGGTGAATCTGCTCGGTACCGGGTTACAGCGTGCTATTAATGCGGGGGTTGAATAATGCCGTTACTGGATATCCGCAATTTAACCATTGAATTTATGACTGCCGCAGGGCCGGTCAAAGCCGTTGACCGCGTGACATTATCCCTGACCGAAGGGGAGTTCCGCGGCCTGGCCGGGGAATCCGGTTCCGGTAAAAGTCTGATCGCCAAAGCGATTGCCGGTATCACCAAAGATAATCTGCGCGTAACGGCAGACCGCTTCCGGTTTAATGATATCGATCTGCTGAAACTCACACCCCGCCAGCGCCGCCGGGTGATCGGCCACAATGTGTCGATGATTTTCCAGGAGCCGCAATCCTGTCTGGATCCGTCAGAAAATATCGGTAAACAGCTGATTCAGTCCATCCCCGGCTGGACATACAAAGGCCGCTGGTGGCAACGCTTTAACTGGCGTAAGCGCCGGGCGATTGAGCTGCTGCACCGTGTCGGTATTAAGGATCACAAAGATGTGATGAGCAGTTACCCCTATGAGCTGACCGAAGGGGAATGCCAGAAGGTGATGATTGCCATTGCGCTGGCCAATCAGCCGCGCCTGCTGATCGCCGATGAGCCGACCAACGCCATGGAGCCCGATACTCAGGCGCAGATTTTCCGCCTGCTGACCCGGCTGAACCAAAACAACAATATGACCATCCTGCTGATCAGCCACGATTTGCAGTTAATGAGCCAACTGGTGGATCGCATTAATGTGCTCTACTGCGGCCAGACCGTGGAGAGTGCCGAACCGGATGACCTTCTGCTCAAACCCCATCACCCGTATACTCAGGCACTGATGCGGGCTATCCCTGATTTTGAAAAGGCACTGGCACACAAATGCCGCCTGAATACCCTGCCGGGCGCGATTCCGTCACTGGAGCATCTGCCGGTCGGCTGCCGCCTGGGGCCGCGCTGTCCGTATGCCCAGAAAGTATGTATTGACGCGCCGCGTCTGCGGACAGTCAAAAACCGTAGTTTTGCCTGCCACTTCCCGCTGAATATGGAGGATGTGTAATGCCCGGTCCGCTGCTGGAAGTCAAAAACCTGAGCAAAACCTTCCGTTACCGGGATGGTTTTTTCCGCCGTCATCAGCTTGAGGCGGTCAAACCGGTCAGTTTTACACTGCAACCCGGCCAGACACTCGCCATTACCGGCGCAAACGGCTCCGGCAAATCCACCCTCGCGCGGATGTTATCCGGGATGATCGAACCGAGCGGCGGGGAAATCCTGATCGACAAGCACAAACTGACGTTCGGTGATTACAGCTATCGCAGCCAGCGCATCCGCATGATATTCCAGGATTCAGCTACCTCGCTTAATCCGCGCCAGCGCACCGGACAAATCCTTGAGCTGCCACTGATGCTCAATACCGATCTGGATGCCGCCGGGCGCCGTCTGCGCATTAATGCAACACTGCGTCAGGTAGGTTTGCTGCCGGATCACGCGGATTACTATCCGCACATGCTGGCTTCCGGACAAAAACAGCGCGTTGCCCTCGCCCGTGCCCTGATTCTGCAGCCGGAAGTGATTGTGGCGGATGAAGCGCTCGCCTCTCTGGATATGTCATTACGTTCACAGATCATAAATCTGATCCTTGAACTCCAGGAAACGCAAAAAATTGCCTATATTTATGTCACACAGCATCTGGGCATGGCAAAACATGTCAGCGACCAGATACTGGTGATGCACAACGGTGAAGTTGTCGAGCGCGGTAATACTGCCGAGGTACTGGCATCCCCGCTGCACGATGTCACACGCCGCCTTATCACCAGCCACTTTGGTGAAGCACTGTCCGCCGAAGCCTGGCGCCAGGATGTGGATTAACTGCCGGTATTCTGATAATTCAGGCCGGTTACATCTCAATTTCCGGTAACCTGTTAACATCAGCCGGATTTTTACTAAACGTGTCACCTGCCGGGTTGCGGCGCAGAAGGTGACAGAGAAAACACAAGGAAACTGCTATGGGTTTTATGACCGGTAAACACATCCTGATCACAGGGGTTGCAAGCAAATTATCGATTGCTTACGGTATTGCCAAAGCAATGCGTGACCAGGGGGCGGAACTTGCATTCACCTACCAGAATGACAAGCTGAAACCCCGTGTTGAAGAGTTCGCTCAGTCTCTGGGTTCCTCCATCGTTCTGCCTTGCGATGTGGCAGAAGATGAAAGTATTGAAAATCTGTTCACGGAATTAGCCAAAGTCTGGCCGAAATTTGACGGTTTTGTTCACTCTATCGGCTTTGCCCCGGCTGACCAACTGGACGGCGACTATGTGGATGCGGTAAACCGTGAAGGCTTCCGTATTGCTCACGACATCAGCGCGTACAGTTTTGTGGCGATGGCAAAAGCCTGCCGCAGTATGCTGAACCCGAATTCCGCCCTGCTGACCCTCTCTTACCTGGGCGCGGAGCGCGCTATCCCGAACTACAATACCATGGGTCTTGCTAAAGCCTCTCTCGAAGCGAACGTCCGTTATATGGCGAACGCGATGGGGAAAGAAACCATCCGTGTTAATGCGGTTTCTGCCGGTCCTATCCGTACACTGGCAGCATCCGGTATTAAAGATTTCCGCAAAATGCTGTCGCACTGTGAAGCAGTCACCCCGCTGCGCCGTACAGTTACCACAGAAGATGTGGGTAACGCGGCAGCGTTCCTCTGCTCTGATCTGGCCGGCGGTATTACCGGTGAAATCCTGCATGTTGACGGCGGTTTCAGTATCGCGGCAATGAATGAGCTGGAACTGAAATAAGGCAACCGGCCTCTGCATGGCAGAGGCTGTGTTTTCTGCACGTTCGGTGTCACAGCGGATAGCAGGCAAAACGAAAAGTCGCTGTGAATACACTCCCTGTACGCTCAGGCTCGCCATCCATGGCTCGCATGCTTTTCGTTCCTTTGCCTGTTATCCGCTGACGTTATGCGGCATTGATGTTATTTGTCTTTAAAATCACATCTTTTCCGCTAACAGTTTCTCCGTCAGCCGCTGCGCATAAAGCGCCTCTTCGCCGCTGACCAGCGGTTGTGTCTGATTGGCAACAGATTCGATAAAATGCCGCACCGCACCGTCAAACCCGCGCTGAACCAGTACCGGATCCCACGCTTTCGGATGCTGTTCCTGTATCCCGGCGGCAGTTTCACTGCGCCAGTGATTCATATCCGTCACCTGATAACAGCCGTCACGTCCGGTCACACTGACCTGCTCCCGCTGACTCGCCGCACAGCGGTGCATGGAGGCTGTCAGCCAGATGCCGTTATCTGTCTGTAAATGGTGTTCCGCATACAGCAGCTGATTTTCCTCATTCACCTGCATATGGCCGCTTTTCAGTGCCGCATTACCATCCCGTCCCAGCCAGAGCAGAGTATCCGCGATATGCAGATAATCATCGGTCACCGTGAAAGCCACATCATGCGGCCCGACGCTGTTGCTGCGGTGTTTATCCATACGGATCGATG
This sequence comes from Morganella morganii, assembly GCF_019243775.1. Taxonomy (NCBI): domain Bacteria; kingdom Pseudomonadati; phylum Pseudomonadota; class Gammaproteobacteria; order Enterobacterales; family Morganellaceae; genus Morganella; species Morganella morganii. The sequence continues at coordinate 1,665,012 of NZ_CP069157.1, read as the reverse complement.
CCGCTTTTCCGGCAATCTGTTCTCTGAGCTGCAGATAAAACGGTGAAAAGCGACGGTTGAACCCGACCATCAGTGCCCGCTGTTTTTTCTCCGCCAGGCTGACGAGTGCCTCTGATTGTTCATACGATGCTGCCAGCGGTTTATCAACATACACATGACATCCCGCATTCAGTAATTCGCTGACCACCTGAAAATGGCTCTCTGTACTGCTGTGAACAAACACGGCATCACATTGTTCTGCCAGCTCATGGAGTGACGGAAACAGAGGAAAGCGGTACGCATCACAGACCTGACGTGCCTTTTCCTGATTCGGCGAGAACCCGCCGGACAGCACCCAGTTATCCGTTCTGGTCAGAACCGGTAAATACGCTTTTTGTGCTATCCCGCCCAGTCCGGCGATCCCGATACGGATTTTATTCATGTGTGCTTTACCTTTTAGTGTTTTGTAACAATGAATTACAAAGTCTTCCCATAAATTGAATCTGTGGCGATTATATGGAAAGATGGCGTTAACCGACAAATAATTCGCATTCTGAATACATCCCGCCCGCGAATACCGGTCTATACTTCATCACTACTGCCATGTCCGTTCTTTTGTTTTAACTGAGGAGCATACCATGCAATTGTTCTATACCCCGGGAAGTTGTGCACTGTCACCCCATATCATTTTGCGTGAAACCGGCCTGGATTTTTCCCTGGTCCGTGTCGATCTGAAAGCAAAAAAAACCGAAAACGGTGATGATTACCTGAAAATTAATCCGAAAGGACAAGTCCCCGCACTGAGTATCAGTGACAACCAGCTGCTGACCGAAGGTGTGGCGATTGTGCAGTATCTTGCTGATCAGAAACCGGATCGCAAGCTTATTGCCCCGGCGGGAACGATGGAACGTTATCATCAGATTGAATGGCTTAACTATATTGCCAGCGAAGTGCATAAAAGCTACGGCCCGCTGTTCTCTCCGGAAACCCCGGAAGATTACCGGCCAATTGCACTGCGCAATCTGATGAATAAGTTTGCCTATGTGGACGGCGTGCTGGCGAAAAGCCCGTATATTACCGGCAACAGTTTTACCGTAGCGGATGCTTATCTGTTTACTGTCTGCGGCTGGGCTCCGCATCTGAAGATTTCACTTGAGCCGTATCCGCATTTACAGGCGTATCTGGCGAAAATTGCCCATCGTCCGCATGTGCAGGATGCGATGGAAGCGGAAGGTCTGATTTAATCTTTCTGATACGCAGAAACAAAAAAACGCCGGATTATCTGTCCGGCGTTTTCTTTATGCTGATGCGATGTTCAGACCGGTTCAGTCGATCTGTTCAGCGCAGAATTTGTGTGTCGGAAGCACCATTTCATCCTGAGCCGCAACCAGTTGCAGTTCGTACTCATTCATGGTTTTGGTTTTCAGCATTACTTCATACACAGCAGCAGCTACATGTTCCAGTGCTTTCGGCAGTTCTTCGCCTTTCAGCAGATTCACCAGCATCAGACCACTGGTTAAATCGCCCACACCCACCGGCTGACGTTCACCGAAGTCCACCAGCGGACGGCTGACATGCCAGGCGTGCTCAGCAGTGACCAGAATCATTTCGAAGCGGTCAGCACGGTAACCAGCGCGGGACAGGTGTTTGACCAGTACCAGACGCGGCCCTTTTTTGCACAGTTCACGGGCAGCGGCAACGGCTTCATCCACATTATGAATGGTTTGTCCGCTCAGGGTTTCCAGTTCCAGCAGGTTCGGGGCGATCATATCGCTGACTGCCAGTGCTTCCTGACACAGGAAATCCGCCACTCCCGGCGCCACGATACAGCCTTTTTCCGGGTGTCCCATGACCGGGTCACAGAAATACCATGCCTGCGGATTGCGGGTTTTGACTTTTTTCACCACATCCAGGATACGCTTGCCCTGCTCTGCCGAGCCGAGGTAGCCGCTGAGCACCGCATCACAGCGGGTCAGCTGATCGATTTTATCAATGCCGTCCACAATCTCCGTGATGTGCTCTGCGCTCATCACGCAGCCGGTCCAGCCTTGTGCATACTGTGTGTGATTAGAAAACTGGACGGTATTCAGCGGCCAGACATTAACGCCCATGCGGCGCATCGGGAATTCAGCCGCACTGTTACCGGCGTGACCATACACAACATGGGACTGGATAGAGAGAATATTTTTCATTGATACAACCTGATTTTTTATTATTACTGCGCATATCATATTCTGTGAAGCAGAAAAGATCTTGCTGACAGATCAAAAAGGGCAACTTTCGTTGCCCTTGTTTACCGTAAACTATTATTTCCAGCAGATCAGACAGTAATGTTTTTTGCCCCGGCGCAGCAGTGTGTAACGCCCGAACAGCTTGTCGCTGTCAGTGAAGCGGTATTCCGCATCAGACTGTTTTTCGCCGTTGAGAGACACCGCATTGGAGCCGATCATGGTACGGGCCTGACCGCGTGACGGAACCAGTTCCGCAACCACCAGCGCCTGCTGTAAATCCGCATCGCTGTCCAGTTCGATATGCGGCATACCATCCTGCGCCAGCTGCGCGAAGTCATCTTCAGTCAGGCTTGATACATCGCCGTTGAACAGGCTGTCAGTGATACGACGGGCAGCCGTCAGCCCAGCTTCGCCGTGAACCAGTTTTGTCACCTGCTCTGCCAGAACGTACTGGGCACGCGGTGCTTTGCCGCTGGCTTTGTCTTCCGCTTCCAGTGCATCGATATCTTCGAGGCTCATAAAGGTGAAGAATTTAAGGAAACGATAGACGTCCGCATCCGCAGTGTTGATCCAGAACTGGTAGAATTTGTACGGACTGGTTTTCTTCGGATCCAGCCATACCGCGCCGCCTTCAGTTTTACCGAATTTGGTACCGTCAGATTTGGTGATCAGCGGAACGGTCAGACCCCAGGCCTGCTGCTGGTTCAGACGACGGGTTAAATCGATACCGGAGGTGATGTTACCCCACTGGTCAGAACCGCCGATCTGCAGCTCAACGCCGTGATCTTTATTCAGACGGGCGAAGTCATAACCCTGCAACAGGTTGTAAGAGAATTCGGTGAACGAAATACCAACATCATCGCGGTTCAGGCGCTGCTTAACCGCTTCCTTGTTGATCATCTGGTTCACAGAGAAGTGTTTACCGATATCACGCAGGAAGGTCAGCACATCCATCGAGCCGAACCAGTCATAGTTGTTTGCCGCGATAGCACTGTTCGTACCGCAGTCAAAATCGAGGAACGGGGAAACCTGCTGACGGATTTTATCCACCCAGCCGTGAACCGTATCCTGTGTATTCAGTTTGCGTTCCGTTGCTTTAAAGCTCGGGTCGCCAATCAGCCCCGTGGCCCCACCGACCAGTGCCACCGGACGGTGCCCGGCTAACTGGAAACGCTTTAAGCACAGCAACGGAACCAGGTGGCCCAAATGCAAGCTGTCAGCGGTCGGATCGAAACCGCAATAGAGGGAGATCGGGCCCTGCGCCAGTCTCTCTGCTAACGCTTTTTCATCCGTAACCTGGGCAATGAGGCCCCGCTCTTGCAGTTGTTTTATCAGGTTCGTACCAGACATCAATGACTCCGTCAGTTCTGTTTTGTCTATGCAAAAATAGTGGATTGGAAATATGAAGGCTATAGCATAAAGCGGCACTCCGTGAAGTGCCAGCAATTAAAATGATTTTACTGAAGAAATTCTGACAACAGCCGGTTACGGCGCGAGGCGGTCAATATCCCAGCCGTCTGCGGTACGGGTGTACAGGAAGCGGTCATGCAGACGGTGTTCACCGCCCTGCCAGAACTCAACAGAACTGAATTTAATCCGGAAACCGCCCCAGAAGCTCGGCAGCGGAACATCACCCTGCTTAAATTTCTGTTTCAGCTCAAGAAATTTGCCTTCCAGAATACCGCGTGCGGAAATCCGTGAGGATTGCTGAGATGCCCATGCGGCAATCTGGCTGTCTTTCGGCCGGCTGTGGAAATATTTTACTACTTCCAGTGTGGATAAGCGCTCCACCTCGCCGAGGAAACAGACTTGTCTGTCCAGGCTGTACCACGGGAAATGCACACTGATTTTCGGATTTTTTGCCAGATGCTGCGCCTTGCGGCTGCCCATATTGGTGTAGAAAATCAGCCCGTCCTTATCAAAGTGTTTGAGCAGCACAATACGCTGATACGGCTGGCCGGTTTCATCCACGGTCGCCACACACATCGCAGTCGGGTCGGTCAGTTTTGCCTCACACGCCTGTTTAAGCCAGCGTTCGAACATTTCCAGCGGGTCGTCGCTGAGATCACGGCGGCGCAACCCCCCTTTGGTGTATTCACGTCGCAGATCCGCAACGTCAGTAAACTCATCTGACATGCCTTTTATCCTCTTATCTTATCTTTTTAATAACTGAAACTGTGTTGTCTTTTGTTACGGCAGCCGGCGGATAACAGGATATACCGCACCCAATACGGTTTCCCGGTCTGCGCCGGTGACAGACGGCAGATTACCGGGTTCACCGGCCAGTGTCCGCGCCGCCAGCCAGGCAAATGCCAGAGCTTCCATATCATCGCCGCTCAGGCCGTATTTATCAGTCGGGCTCACTTCAGTGCCCGGCAACTGTGCGGATAACTGCGCCATAATCTGCGGATTGCGCGCACCACCGCCGCATACCAGCAGGCGCTCACAGCCGCCGCACAGCGTAACCTGCTCACTGATACTGACAGTGGTCAGCGCCAGCAGGGTTGCCTGCACATCCTCCGGTTTCAGGCCGGGGAAATTGTCCAGCTGTGTGGTCAGCCACTGCATATTGAAATATTCACGCCCGGTACTTTTCGGTGCCGGACGGCGGAAATAGGGATCACTCAGCATCTGTGTCAGTAAGTCCTGATTAACGTGCCCGCTTTTCGCCCATTCACCGTCTTTATCATACGGCGCAGCGCGGTGCCGCCATGTCCAGCTGTCCATCAGCATATTACCCGGACCGGTGTCATAGCCTCTGACCTCCGCCCCCGGGATCAGTGTGGTGATATTGGCGATCCCGCCGATATTCAGGATAATCCGTTTTTCATCCGCCACACCGAGCACCGCCTGATGAAAGGCAGGTACCAGCGGCGCGCCCTGCCCGCCGTAAGCCATATCACGGCGGCGGAAATCCCCGACAGTCATGATATTGGTCAGCGCGGCAACACGGTTATTATCCCCGAGCTGCATGGTAAAAGGTGTTTCGCTGTCCGGCTCATGCCAGACGGTCTGTCCGTGACAGCCGATGCCGGCAATATCCTGCGGATTCAGCCGGGTTTGTGCCAGCAGCCCGCCGACAGCGTCAGCAAACAGTGTGCCCAGTTCATAATCCAGACGGCCGATTTCTGACAGTGTCGTCTGCTGTCCCTGACATACCGCCAGTATGCGCTTTTTCAGCGCGTGCGGAAACGGATGCGAATACGCCGCCTGCTGCGCCACCACTGAATCATTAATCGCAGCCAGAACAACATCCACCCCGTCAAGGCTGGTTCCTGACATCACGCCGATATAACGTCCCGAACGCATAACCTGTTCCTTTTAATCAATAACCGTCTGATAAAAATATAGTATTCATATTCCGTGTGACTACTATAATCAGGGCGCTCCGCAGATTCACCCCTTTTCGTACCGTGACCCCACTTAATCCTCATTCTGATGCACGCTTCACATTTGTGAAATAAGAGGATTTACCTTGCCGCCGGAACGTTTCGCTTTAAGCTGTTCCTAATGAAGATGAAAATAAAACGTTTTTAATGCTAAATTATTCTGCGATAATAGATAAGATATTACACTACAGATAATGAACACATCTGAATCTGTGAATACAATAATCAGGAGTTAAGTATGTATAAGCGTTTTCTCGTCGGTGTATTTGCCGTCGTGGCCCTTTCCGGTTGTGTGAATATGGACACACTGAGTGGTGACACTTATAGTGCAGACCAGGCGAAACGTGTTCAGACCGTTACCTATGGTACAGTGATGAGCGCCCGTCCGGTAACTATCCAGGGCGGCAGTGACGAAAATATCCTCGGTGCGGCCGGTGGTGCAATTCTGGGTGGTATTTTAGGCAGCACTGTCGGCGGCGGCACCGGTCAGACCCTGGCTACCGCAGCAGGTGCAATTGCTGGTGGTGTTGCAGGCCAGAACGTTCAGGCAGCAATGAACAACACTTCCGGTGTTGAGCTGGAACTGAAACAGGATAACGGCGAAATCATTGTTGTTGTACAGAAACAAGGTAAAACCCCGTTCTCCGTCGGTCAGCGTGTCCGTATCGCGAAATCCGGTTCAACCTATACCGTATCTCCGCGTTAATTTTCACGGTTTACCGGCAAAAGGCGAAACAACTGTTTCGCCTTTTTTATTACCTGCCGTCAGTTACGGTTGTGCAACTGTACGATATTATTGTCCAGTTTTCTGACAATCTCCGCCAGCGTATATAATTCATCCTGCGTGATCCCGCCCAGAATTTCACGCCGTGTTTTTTCAATTACCGCGTCCACCTCACGAATAAAAGGTTCTGATTCCTCCGTCAGTTTAATCCGTTTCGCTCTGCGGTCATTAATACAGATATGTCGTGTGATTAACCGCTTTTCTTCCAGCTGATCCAGCGTGCGGACCAGCGACGGCTGTTCAATACCAATCGCTTTTGCCAGCTGAATCTGAGACTGATCCGGCGGCAGCAGGCTGATATTGTAGAGTGTAATCCAGTGTGTCTGTGTGAGTTTCAGTGGTTTGAGCCGGTGGTCAATCAGTGATCGCCAAATCCGCACTAACCTCGCTAAGTCTGATCCCAATGTTAACTCCACAAATTTCTCCTTATGTGAATACGGTACGGACGCATATACACGCCATCATGTCTTTCAATCACCCGAAAAAAGAAGCGCAGCGCTGCGGTGTTTATTAACAGCGGACGCAATATTGCTGTGTGACAAAAACAGTTCATGCTTATGTCATAGTCAATTTAATAGGCACGAAATAATTAGCTTTTTATACAAATTTAATTGATTAAGCTGATGAACTTGTTTCACATTAAGAATAGCGATCATCACTGAACGGATCTATATTTTTTTACATAACCACCATTTTATTTTTAACAAAAAATAATTGATATATGATATTTTCAATATTAAACAGTGAGTTAATGAAACATCATCGCCATGATGGATAAGGCGGTAATTTTATATTTAATTTATATAATTTCATTCTTGATTATAAATAAAGATGAACTTAAAAATATTATTTATCTGCAACATAAATCCTTTGTGCTAAATAACATCCATACATTAATTCATGTCTAATATATAGATTTATAATTATTTATTTAAAATAAATCCAGCTGTCCGGATGGCGCTTCCGGTGGTGAGTCCCCTTTTGCGGCTCTGTAACGACGCTGACGGCACAGCCGAATCACATTTTCTTTTTGTGCGTTACTCAGTGACAGCCACTGAAAACGCTCATCACGGCTCCGGTAGCATCCCCGGCAGTAGCCTTTTTCATTCAGCTGACATATCCCCACACAAGGTGAAGGGATATCAAAAAAGTGAAGTTGTTCTGCCATCGGCTGATGTCCTTTTGTCTGATGCCCTGCCGGACAGGTAATGGTTATCCTGTAACCATCAGCATCCTGATAATTTGAATTGTAGTCAATTATCACGTTATAGTGTGAGCCATTACTGATAAATAACTGAAAGCACTCTGAGAGGTTACTTTATGCGTGTACTCCATACCATGCTCCGCGTGGGTGATATGCAACGTTCTGTCGATTTTTACACCAAGGTTCTCGGAATGCGTTTACTGCGCACCAGTGAAAACCCGGAATATAAATATTCTCTCGCTTTCGTGGGTTACAGTGACGAAAGTGAAGGCTCTGTTATCGAACTGACGTATAACTGGGGCACGGATTCCTATGAGATGGGAACGGCATTCGGCCATATCGCACTCGGTGTGGATGATGTCGCGGCAACCTGTGATGCTATCCGCAAGGCGGGCGGGAATGTGACCCGTGAAGCCGGTCCGGTTAAGGGCGGTACCACTATTATCGCGTTTGTGGAAGACCCGGACGGCTATAAGATTGAATTAATTGAAAATAAAAGTGCCGGGGCTGCTCTCGGTAACTGAGTGACTCCGTAAGAAGGATCAGAACGATCCTTCTTTTCCGGCTCAGCCCTTTCTCCCTCCGGCAAGCCGCGCTAGAATAGTGCGTTTTGTTTGTTTAATTAAGAGTCCCATGTCTGAAAATCAAAATCACAATACTCTGAGCGCACGTTTCCGCGGCTATTATCCTGTCGTTATTGATGTTGAAACCGGCGGTTTTAATGCCAGAACGGACGGGATGCTGGAAATTGCCGCCATTACCGTCAAAATGGATAACAACGGCTGGCTGATGCCGGATCAGCGGCTTGAATTTAATGTGCAGCCTTTTGAGGGTGCAAACCTTGATCCCGCCGCTCTGGCATTTACCGGTATTAATCCGGCCGACCCGGAGCGTAATGCGGTAACAGAATATGAAGCACTGCATGCCATTTTCAAAATGGTCCGCAAAGGCATGAAAGATGCGGATTGCAAGCGGGCGATTATCGTGGCGCACAATGCAAATTTTGATCACAGCTTTGTGATGGCAGCGGCAGAACGCTGCGGACTGAAACGCAATCCGTTTCATCCGTTTGCCACCTTTGATACCGCCGCATTAAGCGGACTGTCTCTGGGCCAGACCATTCTGGCAAAAGCCTGTATCACCGCAGGTATCCCGTTCGACAGCAAAAAAGCCCACGGTGCGGCTTATGATACCGACCGTACCTCCCTGCTCTTTTGTGACATCGTCAACCGCTGGAAGAAACTGGGCGGCTGGCCGCCGGCGGCAGACAGTAATCAGTGAGAAAACGCCACCGTCAGGGTGGCGTTTTTCGCTATATTGTCATTAATGCGGGCAATATATCCGCTGATTAAAGTTTCATCAGTTCCGGAAGGATTTTCCCGCGGATTTCGGATATCACCTGACCAACACTTTCACGGAATATCGCTTCAAATCCCGGTCTGGCAAGATACTCTTTTGCTTTGCCCAAATCAGCGATACTGCCAAGCTGAGAGAATTCCTCCTGAGCCACTTCCTTTCTCAGCAGATTTCCCGATTCTTCACGGATACCTTCAGAACCCGGTTCATATATTTTCCCGTTTATGGAGCTGAGCTGGGTAATAACCCCCCTCAGCGGACCACCAGAGATACTTACCAGCATGTCCGGTTGCAGAGGTTCGTTATTCTCAAGTTTACCTGCCAGTATATCCAGATGCTTTGGCAGACATTCTTTTGCTGACTCAAGTAAAATCTGAGAAAACAACGGAATCTGCACAGGCGGGGGCGGCGTTTCCGCTCGTATTTCCGTTTTTTCGCAACAGAAAGAGATATTTTTTATCCGGTCACCTAACTGATGCAGTGAGTTATTCACTTTCCCTTTTGCTGACATAAAAAAATCTGCCACGCTGTTGCAAATGCCGCTGAATCGCTCAGCCAGCCCGGGGACTCTTGCTGCCGTATCTTCAGTCAGTGTACCAAGCGCAGGTCCCGGCCCGCTGTATGAAATATACCCGGTTAAAATAACATTTTGTCCTGCTGATGTTGGCTGCATTTTTTTTCCTTTCTGTGTAATTAACGCCCCCACTCTAGAAAATAACAGCCCGGACAACTTTCATTTCACCGCCATCAGAAAAGCAAAAGCCCCGCAGCGGTGACACTGCAGGGCTTTTCTAAACAGTACGGGACGTGATTATTCTTCGTTTTCAGTCCGGTATTTTGCTGCGGTTTCTTTAATCAGTGGCTGTAATTCACCGCGCTGGAACATTTCCATAATGATATCACAGCCGCCGACCAGCTCACCGTCAACCCACAGTTGCGGGAACGTCGGCCAGTTAGCGTATTTTGGTAATTCAGCACGGATATCCGGATTCTGCAGAATATCCACATAAGCAAAACGCTCTTCACAGGCAGCCAGCGCCTGCACAGCCTGCGCGGAAAAACCGCAGCTCGGCAGCTTCGGAGAGCCCTTCATATACAGCAGAATCGGGTTTTCTTTAATCTGGCGTTCGATTTTTTCAATAGTCGTCGTCATGTAAAACGTCCTTCACTTCAGATCGGTTAGTACCGGTGTTAACTTACCCGCAGAATACCACTTTTCACTGCAAAGCGATATTGGTTTTAACATACTGTTAAAATCGGGCAGAGAGATCAATCCGGTGTATTTTCAGCTGAAAACACCCCCGGTCAAAACCGATCATTACATCTGTTAGTTACGGTATTTTCCTCTGATAAACAAGACCTCCGTCATTTTTTATCTTACGCAATGATGCCATAATCCGCACTTTATATCCTGTTAACAATCTGATGAGCTGAAAATGACCTTTGAGTGGTGGTTTGCCTATCTGATGACATCCGTAATTGTCAGTCTGTCTCCCGGCGCAGGTGCCATTAACAGCATGACGACGTCCGTCAATCACGGCTACCGGGGCGCGATTGCGGCCATTGCCGGGTTGCAGACCGGCCTGATGATGCTGATTATCCTGGTCGGTGTCGGGCTGGGGACATTGTTGTCACAATCGGTTCTTGCTTTTGAAATACTGAAATGGGCAGGAGCGGCCTATCTTATCTGGCTGGGGATCCGCCAGTGGCGGGCAGCGGGAACTATTGAGCTGAGTGCACAGGCGGCAACGCTGTCACGCAAAAAGCTGTATCAGAATGGCGTACTGGTGAATATCTCGAACCCCAAAAGCATTGTTTTTCTCGCGGCGCTGTTTCCGCAGTTTATTATGCCGCACCAGCCCCAACTGATGCAGTATCTGATTCTGGGCGTCACCACCGTTGCCGCTGATATTATTGTCATGACAGGGTATGCCGTACTGGCACGGCAAATCGCGGTGTTTATCAAGAGCCCGGCACAGACCCGCGCCATGAATAAAGTGTTCGGATCATTATTTATGCTGGTCGGCGCCCTGCTGGCCTTTACCCGTCCGGCATGAGATAAACATATATAAATAACGCCCCGCATCATTATGGGGCGTTATAACTATAAAGCTAATATCTTAATCAAAAACATTATTAATAATTGATGTGACAATTGCGGTACTCACCGCAATAAGTACTAAATCGTTACCGGCGATACGCCATTCATATCCCGGATAATGTGGTAATTGCTCAAGCATAGAGGCAGGAACCGCTTTCTTTGCAATACCCGGCGGCAGTGGTTTCCCTCTGGCCAGATTTTTGGCTATTCCCGGCGGCAACGCACTGTATCCGGTCAATCCGCTTCCCAGTGCAATTCTCCGCGCATCTCCGTAAGTCAGTGTCAGCGATATCCCGTTGCCGGAATCCGCAAACTCCCTGCTCTCTTTTCCGTTGCCTTTATGTCCTTGTTTTTTGGACTGTCCGTGAGGATTGCCATGCCCTTTGCCGTTTCCCGGGTCAGCATAAGATGAAAGCGGCACCGCTAAAAGTCCGGTGATAACCAATACAGCATTGCATACCTGTGTAAATCTGCGCATAACACAACCTCTGCGTATTAATACTAATGGTAAGCGTTGATCATTCCGCAAAATTACGCAATAGGATAACCGGACAACATGATTCGCCACTGTACTGAAAATTGGTTATCATCCCCTTCCGCTTTTTACCCGGATAACCCGATGTCTGACATTACCGATACCTTTATCGCCCCGCCGTGCCCGGAGCAGATTGACATTCTTTATCAGGATGAGCACCTGCTGCTGATTAACAAACCTGCAGGGCTGCTCAGTCTGTCGGGAAAGAATCCGCAGAATCTGGATTCCGTGCATTACCGGCTGGTACAGCTGTTTCCCGGCTGCACACTGGTACACCGGCTGGATTTCGGCACATCCGGGCTGCTGCTGGTAGCCCGTAACAAAGCCATTAATGCCGCGCTTTGCCGTCAGTTCAGTGAACGGACTGTGGAGAAAGGCTACAGTGCCCTGCTGTGCGGGCATCTGAATGAGAATGAAGGAATAATTGATGCGGCGATTACCAAAGATCCGGCGTTGTTTCCGCGCATGACGATATGTGCTGTCCGGGGGAAACCGGCCCGTTCACATTATCAGGTGACTGAGCGCTTTTATTATGAAACTGAGGACGGGCTCTCTCTGCCGGTCACCAGGGTGGCACTGACACCGGAAACCGGCCGCACGCATCAGCTCCGCATTCATTGTCAGTATCTGGGCCATCCGATTTTAGGGTGTGATCTCTATGGCGGGAAACTATTGCCGGGCACCGGAAATATTCCGCGGCTGATGCTGCACGCCGGGGAACTGGATTTTGTGCATCCGGTCAGCGGCGAACCGGTTAATGCCCGCAGTCCCTGTCCGTTCTGAACAGGGAAGCAGGCAGATGCGGATCACCACATCAAATCATCCGGGATTTTAAAATCAGCATACGGATCGTCTTCATCCGCTTCGTCCTGCGCCAGCGCATTATTTAACACAATGCTTTCCGCATCACGCTGTGTGATTTTATCTGCAACAACCGCCGGGATAATGGCATATTCACTCACACTGCTGTTTTCCGTGCTTAACCGGGCTATCGCCAGACGGCCGCTGATCAGCTGAGACTGTGTGGTTTTGTCCACGGCAATGCTTTTAATCACGTTGTTGTCAGTGAAATTAAAATCAATGCTGCCTTTTGAAATAATGATCCGGTTCATTTCAATCAGCTGCTTCACCTGAGCTTTATATTCTCTGGATAAAACAGCCTGTTTTTGCTGCTCACTCAGCTGTTTATCACGCTCAAGCTGCGCTTTTTTATTCTCTTCCACCGCTTCTCTGGCCTCACGGGCCTGAACGCGTGATTTTTTTGCTGTTCTGCGGACTTTATCCATTTTTTTGCTGGTCACCAGTCCGGCTTTCAGCATCTGCTCTTGTAATGTGAGTTTTGTCATTGTCTTTTCTGAATCAGTTTAATATTGCAGGTAATTATACCGGTAATTTTCAGGATTGTATCCGGCACGTCAGGCCAGCTGCATTTTCAGCCAGTAACCCTGCTGGCACAGACTGAAAAATTCTTTGTGCCGCGGAGAAATTGTTTTCGCTTTATCCCCCGTGACCGTCCAGACAATCCACTGTTCCGGGCACTGTTCGTCACCGGTCTGCACGATAGTTTCTATCTCTTCACTGCACATCAGCTCAATACCATCGCGGAACTGCCATTTGCGGACACGCCGGATCACTTCAGAGAGCTCATCTTTCTGATAATGGTCACAAATAACATTGCAATCAGTATGGTTTTGTATCGCGCGGGAAATATAGTCTGCCAGCATCGTGATCATTCTTGTACTTTTGTCATAGCGGAGATTGTAAAGGGTCTGCGGCCGGTTGACAAACGGCGGTCGTTGTCACGCTTTCTGTAAAATTGTTAAATTTGCGCGGATTTCAGCCGGTAAACCCGTTATATTTAAGATTCCGCAGTCATACGGGGAAGACAGAATGAAACGCTATTATAACTGGATCTGCCGCCATAAGCTGTACACCCTGCTTATCGCCTTTATTGTGACGGATATCATTTTGTGGGCGATTTTGTCTTTCACCATGTGAATAACATCACCCCGGTATTTCACGCTGTTTTTTATGACAAAACTTGTTAAGATAATTCGCAGAATAATAACAGTAACCCGTCTGTGACGAGGTTACTGATTTAACCTTAACAAGGAGAATGCAATGTCGTTTGAATTACCTGCACTGCCTTATGCAAAAAATGCATTAGCGCCCTATATTTCTGAAGAAACACTGGAATACCACTACGGCAAACACCACAACACCTATGTGGTTAATCTGAATAACCTGATCAAAGGCACCGCATTTGAAGGTAAATCACTGGAAGAGATTATCAAAACCTCTGATGCCGGTATCTTCAATAACGCTGCTCAGGTCTGGAACCACACGTTCTACTGGCACTGCCTGGCACCAAATGCCGGTGGCGAACCAACCGGTAAAATTGCTGACGTGATTAACAAAGCGTTCGGTTCATTTGCCGAATTCAAACAGCAGTTTACCGATTCCGCAGTGAAAAACTTCGGTTCCGGCTGGACATGGCTGGTGAAAAAAGCAGACGGCAGCCTGGCTATCGTCAATACCTCTAACGCGGCAACCCCGGTCAGCGGTAACGACAAACCAATCTTAACCGTTGATGTCTGGGAACACGCTTATTATATCGACTACCGTAATGCCCGTCCTAAATACCTGGAAAACTTCTGGGCATTAGTGAACTGGAAATTTGCGGAAGAAAACCTGGCGTAATCCGGAAACACATTATCCGGTAACACAATACAGTTGATCAAAAAAGGGCGGAATTTTCCGCCCTTTTGTACTGTAAGGGGTGAATCAGAAAAGCATTGTTGCAAATAATACGATCATAACCAGTGCTGCAACCGCGGTTGACAAACCATATTTCAGATCTGTATCCATTCTTATCTCCAAAATAGCTGCTTAGTGACCTGATGATGATTACCTGACATCCTGAATCATCAAATTAATTAAAACGGATGGTCTGACCGGAAAACCCGAATAGCTGACCATATCAATAACCATAGCACAGGTAATATTTTTTACTTTTGACCCGGATCAGACAACAATGCCTGTTTTTACAGAAATTTTTCTATTGTTACCGCATAATGGCACTATAATAGCAATCGATTAACCGAATAATAAAATACAGACCGGCAGGTCAGGAGTTGTTTTCATCATGGCAACGATTAAAGATGTGGCTAAGCGCTCGGGCGTCTCCACCACAACCGTCTCCCATGTCATTAATAATACCCGTTTCGTTGCGGAAGAAACGAAGGCGGCTGTCTGGGCTGCTATCAAAGAACTGCACTATTCACCGAGCGCCGTGGCGCGCAGTCTGAAAGTCAATAACACCAAGTCCATCGGGCTGCTGGCCACCTCCAGTGAAGCGCCGTATTTTGCGGAAGTGATTGAGGCGGTGGAAAACAGCTGCTACAGCAAAGGGTATACCCTGGTGCTGTGCAACTCTCACAATAATCCTGACAAACAGAAAGCCTACCTGGCGATGCTGGCACAGAAACGTGTCGATGGTCTGCTGGTGATGTGTTCAGAGTACCCGGATCAGCTGATTGCCATGCTGGAAGGCTACCGCAATATCCCGATGGTGGTGATGGACTGGGGCAAAGCGCGCGGGGATTTCACCGATGCGATCATTGATAACGCCCTGCACGGCGGTTATCTCGCCGGCCGTTATCTGATTGAACGCGGACACCGTGATATCGCGGTTATTCCGGGGCCGCTTGAGCGGAACACCGGCGGCAACCGTCTGGAAGGATTCCGCAAAGCCATGAAAGAAGCAGGTATTACGGTGCGCGATGAATGGATTGTCCAGGGCGATTTTGAACCGGATTCCGGTTATCAGGCCATGACACAGATTTTATCCGGCAAACAGCGCCCGACAGCGGTATTCTGCGGCGGTGATGCTATGGCGATGGGCGCAATTTGCGCGGCTGATGAAATGGGTCTGCGCGTGCCGCAGGATATTTCTGTGATCGGGTATGACAATATCCGTAACGCCCGTTACTTTACCCCTGCCCTGACCACCATCCACCAGCCGAAAGAGCGGCTGGGACAAATGGCACTGACCATGCTGCTCGACCGCATCGTCAACAAACGCGAAGATGCGCAGACCATTGAGGTGCATCCGCGCCTGGTGGAACGCCGCTCTGTAGCGGATGGTCCGTTTATCGATTACCGCCGCTGAGGATCAGCGCAGCCATTCGGCATTGAGCGTGTTGCTGTCCCCGAGATAATCGAGCAGCCAGCTCAGTGCCGGAGAGGTGTCTTTATCCACCCAGGTGATACAGCACGGGCTGTCCGGCAATGGCTGCTCTATCTTCAGTGCTGCCAGCCGCCCCGCTTTAATCAGCGGATCGGCGCGGTGCGCCGGCATCATTGCCACACACAATCCCGATTCCACACAGGCAATTCCGCGATCCCAGTCCGGCACCACCAGGCGGCGCTGATTATCCAGTGCCCACGTATCGCGTTTCGGCAGAGAACGTGAGGTATCTTCCAGACACAAACTCGGGTACGGCACCATCTCCTCATTGGTCAGGACATGACCGGCAGAGGCCAGCGGATGATCCGGACTGACTACCGCACGCCACGGCATAAAGCCCATATCGCGGAAATTGTAGCGCTCACCGATAGGAGATGCGCGTGTCGCACCGATTGCCACGTCCACCCGTCTGTCCACCAGCGCATCCCACACCCCGTTAAACACTTCCGGATAAATATACAACTCGATATCCGGGAAATGATGATAAAAATCCAGCAGAAGTCGCGTTATCCGTTCCGGTTTTACGATACAGTCAACGGCGATGCTGAATTGTCCGCGCCAGCCGTTGGCAATCATCTGGCACTGGTGACGTGTGGATTTCATTTTTTTGATGACATCACGCGCTTCTTTGACAAACAACGCCCCGGCAGGTGTCAGTTCAACATCGCGGTGACGCCGTTCAAACAGCGGAACCGCCAGCCACTCTTCCAGCTGGCGGACACTGTAGCTGATGGCAGAAGGCACCCGGTGCAGTTCCTCTGCCGCCGCACTGAAACTGCCTGTCCGCGCCACAGCATCCACCACATCCAGCGTATATTCTGACCACATAATCCTTCCTTTCAAAAAATTTCACAGCAGTGTGCAAATAATAACGTTTTACAAGGGAAAACTCGAATAGTTAAAATACTAACTCACGCATTACACTTATTTAACATTCAGGTATTTCTCTGTGACTGTCAATAAATCGCCTTCCCGCGGCTTTCTCTTTTATCTCGCCGGACTCAGCATGCTGGGTTATCTCGCGATTGATATGTATCTGCCTGCATTCGGTATGATGCAGGACTCTCTGAACTCCACAGCCAGCGCAATCAGCGCCAGTCTGAGTATCTTCCTGGTCGGTTTTGCCATCGGTCAGCTGTTATGGGGACCGCTCTCCGATAAAATCGGCCGTAAGCCGGTTCTGCTGATGGGCCTGAGCCTGTTTGCCCTGAGCTGTCTGGCCATGGTCTGGGTTTCCACCCCTGCCCAGTTATTATTACTGCGTTTTGTACAGGCCGTCAGTGTCTGCTCTGCCGCTGTCACCTGGCAGGCGCTGGTTATCGACCGTTATGACGATCACCGTGCGCAGCGTGTTTTTGCCGCAATTATGCCGCTGGTGGCACTCTCTCCGGCTCTGGCACCGTTACTGGGCGCATGGCTGCTCAACCACGGCGGCTGGCATGAAATTTTCCTCGTGCTCGGCGGTATCACCCTGCTGGTGCTGATCCCGACCCTGATGCTGAAAGAAAAGCATCATATCGCGCCGGATGCGGTCAAAACGGAAAAACAGAAAATTTCCTTCTTCCGTCTGCTGAAATCCCCGGTTTACAGCGGTAACGTGCTGATTTATGCCGCGTGCAGCGCCGGTTTCTTTGCCTGGCTGACCGGTTCGCCGTTTATTCTGCGCGATATGGGTTATAACCCGAATGATATCGGTCTGAGCTACATTCCGCAGACTATCGCCTTTATGGTCGGGGGCTACGGCTGCCGTGCCCTGTTGTCGCGGATTAACGGCAAAACATTATTACCGTTCCTGCTGGCCGGTTACGCCGTCAGTATGGTGGGCTTGTATGCTATGGCAAAATTCGGTAACCCGTCACTGGTGGCGATCCTGATCCCGTTCTGCTTTATGGCAGCAATGAATGGCGCGTCTTACCCGATTGCGGTATCAAACGCCCTGGCGGTTTACCCGGAACACAGCGGTAAAGCAGCAGCATTACAGAATGCCATTCAGCTCGGTTTATGCTCCGCGATCAGTTTCCTCGTTTCTGCCCTGATGCATGAGCCACTGCTCTCCACCACAGCAGTGATGGCGGCAACGGTGATACTGACCATCGGCGGTTATATTATCCAGCGCCGCCCTTCGCGCACCTCCGTGACTATTGCGGAACAAAATCAATAGATTGCACCTCCTATTAAGAATATTCCTAATTACAGGCCGTACTCAGGTACGGCCTTTTTTGTCATTGAATTTTAATTTCAGGCTCCTATACTTTTCTGACAATTCGTTTTAAATCCGGATTTTGAGCTTTGTTTTTGTTTTAACGATCACGTTAATACGCAGACTGTCACCCGATGACGGCCAATTACACCGGTTCTGTTGTTCCCGCGCAAAACGTCATAAATAAAGCACTCAGAATCCCGCTTTGATAAAAATTGGAGATAATATGAGTTCTGATTGTGTCGAAAATCAAAAAACGCCTGCCGACTCCTGGCAGCGGATTGCCTCCGATCTTTTAGACGAAGCCGGCATTGAGATTAATGGTTCCCGCCCTTTCGATATTCAGGTGCATAACCAGCAGTTCTTTAAACGGGTCTTGCAGCAGGGCTCTATGGGACTGGGTGAAAGCTATATGGATGGCTGGTGGGACTGTGAGCGGTTAGATATTTTCTTTCAGCGGGTGTTACGCGCCGGGCTGGAAAATAAACTGCCGCAGAATATCAACGATATTATAAAAATCGCCATGGCTCGTCTGCGTAATCTGCAAACCAAAAAACGGGCGCGGATTGTCGGCGAAGAACATTATGATCTGGGTAATGACCTGTTTGAGCTGATGCTCGACCCGTATATGCAGTATTCCTGCGGCTACTGGAAAGGTCTCAGTGATGACCCCGCCAATCTGGCGAAGGCGCAGGAACAGAAACTGCATCTCATCTGTGAAAAATTACAGCTGAAACCGGGTATGCAACTGCTGGATATCGGCTGCGGCTGGGGCGGACTGGCGGCGTATGCTGCGAAACATTTCGGTGTGTCGGTGACCGGTGTGACCATTTCCGCTGAGCAGCAAAAATATGCTCAGGCGCGTTGTAAGGATCTTGACGTAAATATTATCCTGGAAGATTACCGCGATTTGCATGAGCAATATGACCGGATTGTGTCTGTCGGGATGTTTGAGCACGTCGGGCCGAAAAATTACGCCACCTATTTTGATGTGGTCAAACGCAATCTGAAACCGGACGGCTTATTTTTACTGCACACCATCGGTTCAAACCGCAATAAAGTGAATGTGGATGCCTGGATCGGAAAATATATTTTCCCGAACGGTTGTCTGCCGTCTGTGCAGAATATCGGTGACAGTAGTGAAAATAAATTAGTAATGGAAGACTGGCATAATTTCGGGGCTGATTATGACCGGACACTGATGGCGTGGCATTCCCGTTTTCAGGCAGCCTGGCCGTCACTGGAAAATAATTACACACCGCGCTTTAAGCGGATGTTCACCTATTATCTCAACGCCTGTGCCGGTGCATTCCGTGCCCGTGATATCCAGCTGTGGCAGATATTATGGAGCCAGCAGGGTTGTGAGGGCGGATTACGCGTTCCGCGCTGAATAGCATTTCCAAAATAAACTATCCGCAATAAAAAACCCGGTCTGACAAAAATCAGTACCGGATTTTTTTATCTGAATAATATCAGACCTGCGGTTTTTCCATTGGCACCGGCGGCGTCAGGCTTTCCTGCAACTGCTGCATTTTCTGCGCCAGCACCCGCTCGGTGGTATCAACAATGGCCTGTGTCTGCGGATCCAGCTCAATATTCACTTTATCGCCCAGCCGTTTTTTACCCAGCGTGGTGCGCTCACGGGTTTCCGGAATCAGATGCACGCAGAAACGGTTATTCACCACATCCCCGATAGTCAGGCTGATACCATCAATGCCGACAAAACCTTTATGCAGGATATATTTCATCAGGGCTTTATCTTCGATACGCAGCCAAATCTGATAATTATTTTCAGAGACAAAAATCTTGGCAATTTCCGCCGTGGTGACAATATGGCCGGACATAATATGCCCGCCGATTTCATCACCATATTTAGCGGCTCTTTCCAGATTGACCACATCCCCGGTTTTAATGCTGCCGAGATTGGTCAGTCTTAAGGTTTCCTTAACCAGATCAAAACTGATTAAATCCCCGTCTATTTTTGTGACTGTCAGGCAACAGCCGTTATGTGCCACTGATGCGCCCGTTTCTATCCCGGCCAGCATATCAGGCGGGAATTTCACAGTGTGAGTACGAAAGTTTTCTTTTTCTTCGATGGCGACGACGGGGCCTTTGCCTTGTACAATCCCGGTAAACATGCGGATCTCCAGTCAGTATTCGGATAGTTTTATGCAGTTTATCCTGAAACAGAGAATTAAACAGCCCTTCCCGTTACATCCCGCACATTTAATTATATTGGCTTGTATTTGATTAATCGCTAGAATGATTTTTCCGCCTGATCCGGTAAATGTGTTACGAATCCCGGAAAGTCTTTCCTCCTCCTTTTATCAGAATAAATAAGGTGTATTACGTGCAGAAGTATTTGAAAGAAGCGCGTACTTTGCTGGCTCTTGGTATTCCCGTTATTATCGCGCAGTTTACACAGACAGCGATGGGCGTGGTTGACACTGTGATGGCCGGCAGAGTCGGTGCGACAGATATGTCCGCCGTGGCTGTCGGTACCTCCATCTGGCTGCCCGCTATCCTGTTCGGCCACGGTCTGCTGATGGCGCTGACCCCGGTGGTCGCGCAGCTCAACGGCTCCGGCCGCCGTCCGCTGATTGCCAATCAGATCCGCCAGGGTATGTGGCTGGCGGCATTTTTATCCGTCCTGGTCATCGCGGTGCTCTATAACAGCCGCTACATTATTGAAAATATGCCGCATATTGACCCGGTCCTGGCTGAAAAAGCCGTCGGATTCACCCACGCTATTATGTGGGGGGCACCGGGTTACCTGTTTTATCAGGTGCTGCGCAGCCAGTGTGAAGGACTGTCGAAAACCAAACCGGGGATGGTAATTGGTTTTCTCGGCCTGCTGGTGAATATCCCGGTCAACTATATCTTTATTTACGGGAAATTCGGCGCGCCTGCTCTCGGCGGTGTCGGGTGTGGTGTCGCGACCGCTTCCGTATTCTGGGCAATGTTCCTGTTTATGCGCTGGTATGTGAAACATGCCCGTTCGCAGCGTGATGTGCAGCCGAAGAGCCGCTTTACCCCGCCGGACTGGGCGGTAATGAAACGGATCACGCAGCTCGGTCTCCCAATCGCTCTGGCGCTGTTCTTTGAGGTCACGCTGTTTGCCATTGTTGCCCTGCTGGTTGCGCCACTAGGTGTGACGGCGGTGGCCGGACATCAGATTGCCCTGAACTTCAGCTCGCTGATGTTTATGTTCCCGATTTCACTGGGGATCGCCACCACTATCCGTATCGGCTTTAACCTCGGAAAAAGTTCCACGGAGAAAGCGCGTGTATCCGCCTATACCGGGCTGGGTGTCGGGCTGATGATCGCGGCGGTGACGGCGCTCTTTACTGTGCTGTTCCGTGAGCCTATCGCGCTGCTGTATAACGACAATCCGGAAGTAGTGATTATGGCCTCCGGCCTGATGCTGTTTGCCGGTATTTATCAGTTGTCGGATTCCGTTCAGGTAATCGGTGCCGGTGTGCTGCGCGGTTATAAAGACACGCGCGCCATCTTCTATGTCACCTTTACGGCTTACTGGATCCTCGGCCTGCCGTCCGGTTATATTCTCGGACTGACAGATCTGGTGGTACCGGCGATGGGCCCTGCCGGGTTCTGGATCGGTTTTATCATCGGATTAACCGCCGCAGCCATCGGTATGGCATGCCGGATCCTGTGGTTACAGAAACAGCCGGACAGTTTTATCCTGCAACGCGCCGGTCGTTAACGGCTTTTTGACGGGGGAAATGCACAGTTTTCAGTCCGATAGCATTAAATACGAGCAGTCGGACAAGAAAATGTGTTTTTCCCCTTGCAAGAGTCGGTTCGGATCGTTAATATTCGTCCCCGTTGTCAGCGAAGATATTAAAGAATGCGTCCATAGCTCAGTTGGTTAGAGCACCACCTTGACATGGTGGGGGTCGGTGGTTCGAGTCCACTTGGACGCACCATTTACTTCGCAAAGCAATTTTCACACAGTGCGTCCATAGCTCAGTTGGTTAGAGCACCACCTTGACATGGTGGGGGTCGGTGGTTCGAGTCCACTTGGACGCACCATTTCTCAGCAGTTCCGTTTTACCTCCCTTTTCAGTTCATCCGATTTTCAGTCAGTTACCCTCTTCTGTTTTCATTGTACTTCTGCGTATCAATACAGCTGTTTTCTTGCGTTACCGCAAGAATGTTAATTTATTTCTGATTTTATGATTCAAATCACACTAATAACCCTCTATAATGCCTGCGTAGTTGTTGAATGGATTCAGCTTGCTGATTTACAAGCACTGAAACAGAGAGGCGTGATAAAAAACACGCTATACTGAATCTGTTTTTTTACAAAAACGACTAATTTTAATAACCGGGGATCACGACAATTGCCTGTTCTTACTCATGCGGTGTGAATACAGGCGGTTGTTCACTATTTACTCTCAATAACTGTAGATGGGCTGTCATGAAAAAGACCAAAATTGTTTGTACTATCGGACCTAAAACCGAATCAGAAGAGAAACTCGAAGCACTGTTAGATGCCGGCATGAATGTTATGCGTCTGAACTTCTCCCACGGCGATTACGAAGAACATGGTCAGCGCATCAAAAATCTGCGTGCTGTCTGTGCGCGTACCGGTAAGAAAGCAGCCATTTTACTGGATACCAAAGGCCCTGAAATCCGTACCATTAAACTGGAAGGCGGCAATGATGTCGCGCTGGTGGCGGGTCAGACCTTTACCTTCACCACGGATAAATCTGTCATCGGTAACAATGAGCGTGTTGCCGTCACTTATGCGGGCTTCGCGCAGGATCTGAAACCGGGCAATATCGTTCTGGTCGATGACGGTCTGATCGGCATGCGTGTCAAAGAAACCACCGCAACAGAGGTTATCTGTGAAGTTCTGAATAACGGTGACCTCGGTGAAAACAAAGGGGTTAACCTGCCGAATGTGTCTATCGGCCTCCCGGCTCTGGCAGAAAAAGACAAACAGGATCTGATTTTCGGCTGCGAGCAGAATGTTGACTTCGTTGCCGCCTCCTTTATCCGTAAACGTGCCGATGTGGACGAAATCCGTGCTCACCTCAAAGCCAACGGCGGCGAACATATCCAGATCATCTCCAAGATTGAAAACCAGGAAGGGATGAACAACTTCGATGAAATCCTCGAAGCCTCTGACGGTATCATGGTTGCCCGTGGTGACCTGGGTGTGGAAATTCCGGTTGAAGAAGTGATTTTCGCGCAGAAACTGATGATCGAAAAATGTAATACTGCCCGTAAAGTGGTCATTACCGCGACTCAGATGCTTGACTCCATGATCAAAAACCCGCGCCCTACCCGTGCGGAAGCCGGTGACGTTGCCAACGCCATCCTCGACGGTACCGATGCGGTTATGCTGTCCGGTGAAAGTGCGAAAGGGAAATATCCGGTTGAAGCTGTCAGCATCATGGCAACTATCTGTGAGCGTACTGATCGCGTGATGCACAGCCGTCTCGGCGATTTACAGGCCGGTAAAAAACTGCGTGTGACTGAAGCAGTCTGCCGTGGTGCGGTTGAAATGTCAGAAAACCTGGATGCCCCGCTGATTGTTGTGGCAACCGCCGGTGGTAAATCCGCGAAGTCTGTCCGTAAATACTTCCCGAAAGCCCCGATTCTGGCGCTGACCACCAACGAAACCACTGCCCGTCAGTTACTGCTGGTGAAAGGTGTGACCACCAAACTGGTGAACGAAATCTTATCAACCGATGATTTCTACCGTATCGGCCGCGAAGCCGCGCTGGAAAGCGGTCTGGCCACCAACGGTGAAATCGTGGTGATGGTATCCGGTGCGTTAGTACCAAGCGGCACCACCAATACCTCATCCGTACAATTACTGTAATATTTTTCAGCATTATCTGAATTAATGAGAGCACCCGCTGCACGGGTGCTTTTTTTATTCTAAACTGTAGGGGAACATGAAATGAAGCAACGGGCCGCAGAATAATTGCCGCTTTCTGAATACGGGATAATACCGCACTGCTGTATCTGTCTCCGCATCAGATTATTTGGTTGAGAATTACGCAATTGCCGTTTTTTTTTGATTTATTTTGCGGTTTCAGGAAAATAATCTTTGTAAACGCTGAATTTCTATTCTCTTTCCCTATTGAAATGTGTAATATCATTACTGCTACTTGGTGATTAACTTTAATCTAGAGGGTATTAAAATGGGTCGTTCTAAGATTGTATTAGGTGCTGTAGTTTTAGCTTCTGCATTATTAGCAGGTTGTTCTTCTAACGCTAAATTTGACCAACTGGACAACGACGTTAAGACGCTGAATGCCAAAGTTGATCAACTGAGCAACGACGTTAACGCAATCCGCGCTGATGTTCAGCAGGCTAAAGACGAAGCAGCACGCGCTAACCAGCGCTTAGACAACCAGGTTCGTTCTTACAAAAAATAATTTGTAATCACGATCTGAAGAACAGGTGGCGTAGCATAAATTATGTTACGCCATTTTTTTATGCCTGCGATTTATGCCGGGCGTAAAAAAACCGCCTCACAACGGAAGCGGTTTTCATCTGTCACAGCGTAAAAGCGATATTACTCTGCGCTGTTTTCCTCACGGACAATCGGACCCGGCTGGGTTAACTGACCCGGTGCAAAATCGGCCGGTTTCAGGTTCAGTGCCTTCACTTCCGCTTCTTCATCCATTTCCACCGGTGCAAAGTTGGTTTTCTCTGCCGGTGCCGCTTCCTGCTTATACTCCGCATCACGGCTGACATTGACCGGCATACCGGAGCGGCGTGCAATCGCCTGCTCAACGATGGCGCTGTTAGTGTCCGGAGACTGAATAAAGCTGGTCAGTCCGGCAGAACGCGCAATCGGCATAGTCTGCGGGTCGTCATTTTTATTACGGGACAGCGGCTGGTGTACTTCCACATAGCGCTGACCATCCGGTTCAACGGCATATTTCACCGGCTCATTCACGATCTGAACCCGTGTACCTTTCGGAATGGTTTTAAACAGTGCTTCAATATCATGCGGACGCAGACGGATACAACCGGAGCTGACACGCATACCGATACCAAAGTCCGCATTGGTGCCGTGGATCAGGTATTCACCGCGACCGTGCGCCAGACGCAGAGCAAACAGCCCCATCGGGTTTTCCGGACCGGCCGGGATAACTGCCGGTAACGTGATCCCCTGAGCCGCATAGGCTTTGCGGATATTCGCGGTTGGTGTCCAGGTCGGATCTTTGATCAGCTGGGAAACTGAGGTGGTCATAACCGGGGTATCACGCCCCAGCTGACCGATACCAATAGGGTAGACCCGTACGGTATTGGTGCCCTGCGGGTAATAGAACAGACGCAGTTCCGCCAGGTTAATCACAATACCCTGATGCGGGGTATCCGGCAGGATCAGTTGTGACGGGATAATCAGTTCGCTGCCGGGTTTCGGCAGATACGGATCCGTCCCCGGGTTAGCTTCCAGCATCGCCAGCAGGCCGATACCGTATTCGGCGGCAATCGCTTCCAGTGAGCGTCCGTCATCCGGCACAACATAGGTGACGTTTTCACCGATGACCCGGCCCTTATCCGCAGGGAGTTGATATTCGGTTGCCCGGGCTGTTAACGCAGTAACCGCTAACAACAGCCCGCCCAGCAACGGGAGAATTCGTTTCATTCCAGATCCTCAGCTGATGGTATAAAAAAATACGTGGCCGCTTTCCGGCCACGCCAGGTAATATATTATTAGCAGAGTAAGTAAAAGGGAACGATGTTTTATCTCATTTGCTGCGTGTTTTGTATGATTGTTCTGACCATGGCGTTCAGTCCCTGAGTACGGGACGGGGTCAGATGGACAGAAAGTGCCAGTTCCGAGAAGATTTGTGCGATATCCAGTTCACGGATTTCCGCCGGCG
The DNA here is from genome assembly GCF_019243775.1 of Morganella morganii. Classification (NCBI taxonomy): domain Bacteria; kingdom Pseudomonadati; phylum Pseudomonadota; class Gammaproteobacteria; order Enterobacterales; family Morganellaceae; genus Morganella; species Morganella morganii. The sequence continues at coordinate 1,639,107 of NZ_CP069157.1, read as the reverse complement.
TTTTTCCCTGATACAGCGCGATAACCAGCGCCACCAGCCCTTTGACAATCGCGGCGTCGCTGTCACCGGCGAACCAGACCCGCCCTTCCTCGTCCTGCTGCATGATGATCCAGACCTGACTCTGACAACCCGATATTTTATACTGCGGCTGCCGCTGCTCTTCTGTCAGCGCCGGTAATTTGTCCCCCAGCTCAATCAGATACAGATAACGCTCCTCCCAGTCATGACAACGGGAGAAATTGCGCAGTAATTTTGCCTGATCCGGCAGCGTAATTTTCATCAGGATCCTTAACCCAGCAGTTTTGCGGTACGTTTCAGTGCGTCCGTCAGTATATCAATATCCGTTTCCGTGGTGTAGAGCGCCAGTGAGGCACGGCACATGGCACTGACACCATAATGCGCCAGCAGCGGCTGTGCGCAGTGATGCCCGGTGCGGACAGCCACGCCGTAGCGATCCAGAAATGCACCGGTATCAAAAGCGTGATGCACTCCGAGGTTAAAGGCGATCACCCCTTCCCGCAGTGCATTGCCGTACAGAATAATGCCGGGCACCTCTGCCAGCCGCGTCAGCGCATACTGCATGAGAGTGTGTTCATACGCAGCTATCTCCGCCATACCGATGTTATTCAGGTAATCCAGCGCAGCTCCCAGGCCGATAATACCCTGGATATTGGGCGTTCCCGCCTCAAAACGCCACGGTACATCCGCATAGGTAATACCGTTCGTCAGGCTGACCTCTGCGATCATGGCACCGCCGCCTTCGCGGGGAGGCATGTTATCCAGCAGGGATTTGCGTCCCCACAAAATACCGATGCCGGTCGGTCCGTACAGCTTATGGCCGGAGAACGCATAAAAATCACAATCCAGCGCCTGCACATCCACCGGCTGATGCATTGCGCCCTGAGCACCGTCCACCAGCACTGCCAGTTCTCCCCCGGCAGCACGGCTCAGTTCACGTGCCTGAACAATAATCGCTTTCACCGGGTTCACGGTGCCGAGCACATTAGAGAGATGGGTAAAGCTCAGCAGTCGGGTTCGGTTATCGATCAGTTCCGGCAGTTTCCTCAGCACCAGAGTACCGTCATCCGCCATCGGCAATACACGGATCTCAATCCCCGCACTCTCCGCCAGCATATACCAGGGCACAATATTGGCGTGATGTTCCATCTCAGTGATAATGATATTGTCACCATCATTGCAGAACGCGCGGCCAAAACTGTCCGCCACCAGATTGATAGCTTCGGTGGTGCCTTTGACAAAAATAATCTCTTCCGTCTGCGGTGCATTGATAAACACCGCCGCTTTCTGCCGCACAGCTTCCGTGGCGGCCGTGGCCTCTGCACTTAATGTGTGAATGCCGCGGTGAACCGCGGCATAATGGTGAGCCGTAAAATCACTCACCGCATCAATCACCTGCTGAGGTTTCTGGGCACTGGCGGCACTGTCGAGGTAGACCAGTGGTTTGCCGTTCACCTCCCCGGCCAGTACCGGGAAGTCTGCCCGCCGCTGTTGTGCTGAATAACTCATTACTGTTTATCCCCCTGATCCAGCGACTGACGGATACGCGCCATCACCACGTTATTCAGGACTTCATCGCTGATCGCATCAGTCAGTTCCGCAGCAAACGCGAGGATGATCATCTGCTTCGCGGCTTTTTCCGCGATCCCGCGTGTGCGCAGATAAAACAGCTGTTCCTCATCAATCCGTCCGACCGTCGCACCGTGGCTGCACTTCACATCATCGGCATAAATTTCCAGCTGCGGTTTGGTATCGATTTCCGCTTTCCGGCCCAGTAACAGGTTATTGTTGGTCATCTGGCCGTCTGTTTTCAGTGCATGCGGTGCCACTTTAATCATGCCGTTAAATACCGCACGGCTGTTATCCATCACAATGGTTTTATGGCGCTGGCGGCTTTCACAATACCCTTTGTTATGTTCCAGGTACGTGCGGGTATCAGCGATTTCGCCGTGTTTCGGCAGCACAAGGCTGTTCATGGCCAGCACAATACCTTCGCCGTTAAGCTGTGTGCTGGTGTGATGCCGGGTCAGTTTACCGCCGAGCAGGAAACTGGTGCTTTCCACACGGGCATGGGCGGCGATCACCAAATCATTATGGGCAAAATGGTACGCCTGCGGGTTTTCAAACCCCAGTTTCAGATGGCGGAAATCACTGTTTTCTCCCACGTTCGCGGTCATCCGCGCCCCGGTGAAATGGGCTGATTGTTCATCCGGGCTGATAAAGTGCTCAATCACAGAGACAGCCGCATTCGCACCGATATCGAGGTGATAGCGGCTGTGGCGCATATTCAGAGAATCATTATGTGCCGTTGAAATATTCATGATGTACAGGGATTTTTCCGCCTGTGCGCCGGCTTTCACGCGGATAATTAACGGTGTCTGCGCCAGGCTTTCAGTCAGGTGCAGGAAAATCTCGCCGTTAACCGGTGCCGGGAATTCACTGTGACTGTCTGCCACTGATAACTCAAACACACCTGTATCAGTATCACTCCACTGCGGCTCAAACACGCCGTCCACCAGCACTATGCGGTATGCATTCAGTGAGGTCAGCACCGCCTCCGGTAAGACGTTCAGTGTTCCGGTCTTATCCTGATAATCTGCCTCCAGCAATGGTGTCAGCGACGTATAATGCCAGTCTTCCTGATGAAAGGCCGGGAAGCCGGTTTTCTGTGCCTGCTGCCAGTGCTGCGCGGCGTGCCCGGAGAGCGGATGCTGCGCGATAAGCTGTTCTATCCGCCCCATTGCGGCCAGATTGCGCTCACTGACTTCGCGGCGTTTCAGCGCGCGTTCACTGTTGGTCAATAAGCCAGCCATATCCCTGCTCCTCCAGTTTTTTCGCCAGTGAGAAATCACCGGATTTGATGATTTTGCCCTGATACAGCACATGAACAAAGTCAGGCTTCACATAATCCAGGATGCGCTGATAGTGAGTGACAATAATAAAGGCGCGTTCCGGGCTGCGCAGCTGATTCACGCCGTTGGCCACGGTTTTCAGGGCATCAATATCCAGCCCGGAATCCGTTTCATCAAGAATGCAGAGTGACGGCTCAAGGGCGGCCATCTGCAGGATATCATTACGTTTTTTCTCACCGCCGGAGAACCCGACGTTCACCGCACGCGTCAGAAGATCCTGCGGCATATTCAGCAACTCAATTTTATCTTCGATAAAATCAGCGAAATCAAAGCGGTCCAGCGCCTCTTCACCACGATACTCGCGCACTGCATTAACTGCGGTTTGCAGGAAAAATTGGTTACTTACCCCGGGAATTTCCACCGGGTACTGAAAGGCGAGGAAAATGCCTTCACCGGCACGATCTTCCGGTGCCAGCTCCAGCAGGTCTTTACCTTTAAAAGTGACCGACCCGCTGTCAATTTCATACTCTTCCCGGCCGGCCAGTGTGGCAGACAGGGTACTTTTACCAGAACCATTCGGCCCCATAATGGCGTGGATTTCCCCCGGTTTCACGTCCAGTGATAACCCTTTGAGGATTTCGTTACCTTCCACGCTGACATGCAAATCTTTTACACTTAACATAATGTACTACTCCGTCCCGCCGGTTATCCCGCAGGCGCTGATTCTGATGGATTAACCGACACTGTGTTCCAGGCTTATCGCCAGCAGTTTCTGTGCTTCCACGGCAAATTCCAGCGGCAGCTCAGAGAACACATCTTTACAAAAACCGTTTACAATCATTGAGATGGCGTCATCTTCGCTGATACCGCGCTGTAAGCAGTAAAACAGCTGGTCTTCACCGATACGCGAGGTGGTAGCCTCATGCTCCAGTTGCGCACTGTTATTCATCACTTCCACATACGGGAAAGTGTGTGCGCCGCACTCTGTGCCGATAAGCATTGAGTCACACTGAGTAAAGTTACGGGCGTTTTCCGCCCCCGGCAGCACCTTCACCAGTCCCCGGTAGCTGTTCTGGCTTCTCCCGGCGGAAATCCCTTTCGAGATAATTGTGGATTTGGTATTGCGGCCGATGTGGATCATCTTGGTACCGGTATCCGCCTGCTGTGTGCCGTTGGTCAGGGCAACAGAGAAGAATTCACCGACAGAGTTATCCCCTTTGAGGATCACACTCGGGTATTTCCAGGTGATAGCAGAGCCGGTTTCAGACTGTGTCCATGATATTTTGGAATTTTCACCCTCACACAGTGCCCGCTTGGTGACAAAGTTGAGGATGCCGCCTTCACTGTCACCGCCGGAGAACCAGTTCTGAACAGTGGAATACTTCACTTCCGCATCTTTATGGATGATCACTTCCACAACCGCCGCATGCAGCTGATAAGTGTCACGCACCGGTGCGGAGCAGCCTTCGATATAGCTGACATAACTGCCTTCATCCGCAATCAGAATGGTGCGTTCAAACTGGCCTGTTTTGGCTGCATTAATGCGGAAATAGGTGGATAATTCCATCGGGCAGCGCACCCCTTTCGGGACATAAACAAAGGTGCCGTCAGAGGCAACCGCCGAGTTAAGTGCGGCGAAAAAGTTATCGTGATTGGATACCACGGTACCGAGGTATTTCTGCACCAGTTCCGGATAGTCGTGAATCGCTTCCCCGAACGAGCAGAAAATCACACCGTGTTTTTTCAGCTCATCACGGTAAGTGGTTGAGACAGATACGGAGTCAAAAATCGCATCCACCGCCACCGCCTGCCCTTCGCGAACCGGCACGCCGAGTTTTTCAAAGGCTTCTTCCACTTCACTGGTCAGGAAACTGCCCGCCGGGCTTTGCACTGCCCCCGGCTGTGAGCCGCAGGTATCATCACACGAGCCGCATGACGGCGCGGAGTAATAGCTGTAATCCTGATAATCCAGCTGCGGATACTTCGCCTTCAGCCAGTGCGGCTCTTCCATCCCCAGCCAGTGCTGAAAAGCCTCCAGCCGGAAATTGAGCATCCACTCCGGTTCATTTCGTTTGGCGGAAATGGCGCGGATCACATTTTCGTTGATCCCTTTCGCCAGTTCATCCGTGGCGACGTTAGTGAAGAAGCCCTCTTTATAGCGTCCGTCATTCAGCCAGGTCTGGACGTCTTCACCAATCTCTGCATTGCTCTGAGACATAATATGGCTTCGCTCTTAAACCCCGAAGCTTTCACCACACCCGCAGGCATGCTGAGCTTTCGGATTATTAAATTTAAATATCTGATTCAGCCCTTCACGGACAAAATCCACTTCCGTGCCGTCAATAAACGGCATGGCTTTGCGCGGGACATACAGCCGGGCGCCGTCGCGCTCAAACAACATATCCTCTGCATCCGCCTGATTAATCATTTCAAAAACATAACCAAACCCGGCACAACCGGATTGTTTGACACTCAGGCAAAGCCCGATACTGTCCGGGGTGTTTTTCATCAGTGTCACAATCTGCTTTGCAGCGGCCGCTGTCAGTGTGATACCTGTCCAGTCATTATCATTCAGTGAAAAAGTTTCCACCGGGTTGGTGCTGTGCGTTGTCATTATTGACCTCATAAAATTCGACGGGAGCTCTCCGTAAACATCATGTTAATGATAATATTTCTCACTTCAACCACTTGCTTTGAAAGGATATTCCGATTGCTGCTTAAATAATAGACAAACATGCCGGGCGGGCGTTATCATTTTTGAGCGGAAAATGAATTAATCTTTTGTTTATAAAAGAGATTATTTATCAATGATAAATACTTATTACCGTACCAGCCAGTACAGTATCAATGGCACAAAAGGATCATTATAAATACGACTTTTGAAGAGAAGTGCCGGTACACGGAAATTCCGGGCGGAATTCACCTAATACCGGCTGATATGTTGCTCAGATGTTAGTTTTTTGACCCGCGCAGAATCGCGGTGGTCAGACGGGAAATACAGCATAACCGCTGCTGCTCATCAAAAATCTCAATAGACCAGACCTGCTGGTTGCGTCCGAGGTGTATCGCCTTGCAATAACCGGTAACAACACCACTGCGCACCGCACGCACATGGTTGGCGTTAATCTCAACACCGACCACGGTTTCATCCCCTTCACTGCACAGATAACCGGCCACAGAGCCGAGGCTTTCCGCCAGTACCACCGATGCCCCGCCGTGCAGCAGGCCGTGCGGCTGTTTGGTCCGGTCATCGACCGGCATCGTCGCGATTAACTGCTCCGACTCCACTGCCGTAAAGACAATGCCCAGGTGGCTGAGCATATTCCCTTCCGAGATGCGATTCAGTTCTGCCGGTGTTGCAGGTCGTTTCCATATCATTAATAAGCTCTCCGCGTCATGTTTTATCCCGCTGTCAGGATACCAGTGTCAGCAGCGCCTGCAACGGGTGCAGCATCACTTTGCCTTCCATCCGTTTTACCTGACTGCGGCAGGAATATCCGGTGGTCAGACAGCGCTCTGATGGCAGTGACTGGTACGGCTGCGCCCAGGAAAGCTGATAAATCCCTTTCGAGCGCGCCAGGTTCGGCATCTCATGACCGTAGGTCCCCGCCATACCGCAGCAGCCGGTACTGACAGACTGCAGTGAGGCACCAAAACGGCGGAAGAGATTCTGCCAGATTTTCACACTGTCCGGCAGTGCAGTGGCCTCGGTACAATGGCTGAACAGATACCAGGGGGGAGTATCCTCACTGATATCTTTCACCGGTAATAAATCCGCATATTCTGTCAGAAATTCATGGACTAACATCACGCGAAACTGCTGTTTCTCCGGTGGCAGAACAGTTTTGTATTCATCGCGGTAACAGAGCACCAGCGCCGGATCGACACCCGCCATCGGACAGCCGAGCCGTGCCACCCGGTTGAGGAAATCCGCCGTTTTGTTTGCCGTACGGGCAAAGCGGGCGAGAAAACCTTTAATATGCTGCGCTTTTCCGTTCGGGCTGAACGGCAGCAGCACCGGCTGAAAACCAAGCTTTTCCGTCAGTGCGGCAAAATCGGCCACCACTTTTGCGTCAAAATAGCTGGTGAACGGATCCTGAACGATAAAGAGATAGCGCCCGGCGCGGCGCTGTTCCTCACTCATACTTTCCAGCATTTCCAGGGTGACGGAAACCGCGTTGCTCCCCGCCAGCTGCTGTTTCAGTGACGGTGACGACAGCAGCGGTAAATCGGTCATACCCACTGCTTTTTCACTGAGTTTCTGCACCCACGGCTGTTTCAGGAAAAAGTTAAACATCTTCGGCGCTTTCGCCATCAGCGGTGCACCGGCTTCCACATTCGCCACCAGATGGTCGCGCAGCGGGCGCAGATAGCGTCCGTGATAGAGCGCCAGAAACCGGGCGCGGAATTCCGGTACATCAATTTTAATCGGGCACTGTGTGGAGCAGGCTTTGCAGGCCAGACAACCGGACATCGATTCCTTCACTTCATGGGAGAAATCATATTCCCCGCGGGATGCCCGCCGCGTATTGCCAATTTTTTCAATCAGACCACGCAGAGAGATCCGGCTCTGCGGTACGGCCCGTGATAACAGCGCCGGGTCCGTGCCCTGCTCTGTCAGCAGCCGCAGCCATTCGCGCACCAGCCCGGCACGGCCTTTCGGCGAGTGAAAGCGTGATTGCGTCACTTTCATTGACGGACACATCGGGCTTTTGACATCAAAATTAAAACACAGGCCGTTGCCGTTACAGTTCATCGCGCCGGAAAAAGTATTTCTGACCTCAACGGGGATTGTTCTGTCATAGGTGCCGCGCTTGATCGCATCCACCTGCATCATCGGTGCGTCACTGGTTAACGGCGCACAAATTTTGCCGGGATTGAGCCGGTTTTCCGGGTCAAATGCCCCTTTGATACGGCGCAGTTCGCGATACAGCGTGTCACCGAAAAAAGCCTCACTGTACTGTGCCCGGAACCCTTTACCGTGCTCACCCCACAGCAGCCCGCCGTATTTGGCAGTCAGCGCGACAATATCATCGGAAATCTGCTTCATCAGCATTTCCTGTTCCGGAGAGCACATATCCAGCGCCGGACGCACATGCAATACGCCCGCATCCACATGACCGAACATGCCGTATTCCAGGTGATGACTGTCCAGCAGCGCGCGGAACTCTGTGATGTAATCCGCCAGATGTTCCGGCGGCACACAGGTATCTTCGACAAACGGGATCGGTTTTGCCGCCCCTTTACTGTTACCGAGCAGACCCACCGCTTTTTTGCGCATTGCATAAATACGCTCAATACCACTCAGTTCACGGCAGACCTGATAGCCAATCACACCCGCTTCATTATTTGCCATTAATGAATCCAGGCGTTCACACAGTGACGCAACCTGCCCGTCAATCAGTGCTTCATCATCACCGCAGAATTCGACAATATTTAATCCCAGCAAGGTCTTATCCGGCACATCCGTGATCAATTCACTGACGGAATGCCAGACGATATCTTCCCGCGCCAGATTCAGCACTTTTGAATCCACGGTTTCCACTGACAGCGCCTGAGCCTCCACCATAAACGGGGCATTGCGCAGTGCGGAATCAAATGCATCATATTTGACATTCACCAGGCGGCGCACTTCCGGGATCGGCGTGATATTGAGTTTTGCCTCAGTGATCACCGCCAGAGTGCCTTCCGAGCCGGTCAGGATGCGGGTCAGATCAAAGGTCTGCATATCATCACTGAAGACATGGCGCAGATCATAACCGGTCAGAAAGCGGTTGAGCTTCGGAAAGCTGTCCAGAATGGTCTGCCGGTGAGTTTCGCAACTCTCCAGTGTGGTGCGGTAAAGTTCCCCCGCCGCACTTTCCTCCTGTGCACAGCGCCACGCCTCGCTGACCGGCAGCGGCGCGGTATCCAGCAGATCACCGCTAAGCAGTACCGAGCGCAGCCCCAGCACATGGTCAGAGGTTTTGCCGTACACCAGCGAGCCCTGGCCGGAAGCATCGGTGTTAATCATTCCGCCGAGAGTGGCGCGGTTGGAGGTGGATAACTCCGGCGCGAAAAAATAGCCGTACGGTTTCAGATACGCATTGAGCTGATCTTTAATCACACCCGCTTCCGCCCGCACCCAGCCCTGCTCCGGGTTAATTTCAAGAATGCGGTTCATATAGCGGGATAAATCGATCACCACACCGTTATTCAGCGACTGACCATTAGTGCCCGTACCGCCGCCGCGCGGGGTAAAGGTAACCGAACGGAATTCATCCTGTGCGGCAAGGCGCATCACCAGAATCACATCAGCGGTCGAACGCGGGAAAACGATTGCCTGCGGCAGAAGCTGATAAATACTGTTGTCGGTCGCGAGTGTCAGCCGATCGCCATAACGGGTGGTGGTATCGCCGGTAAATCCGCTTTCATTGAGGGCGTGAATATAACGTTCAACCGCCGGGCTTACCTGTGGGGATTGCGTTAATCGTGGGATCATTATCTGCGGCTCTTTTATCATAAATGGTCACATTGCAAATCTGACAATATAATTATGTGGTTAACTCTTCATTCTGATGCATGATTCATGCGAGAATATTCACCTTAACACACAATGTATTCATTTTGCGCCTGCAATAAAATAACGCAATATTTGCGCTCCTTTATCGGGAACAACCAGTTAATTCATTTACAAAGGGAAACTTATCCGTGGAAAAATCGCAACCGGGTTATGATTTACCTAAACTAATATTCGCCGTCGGAGCGATATCAATTCTCATTGTCATTAGTTTTTGGGTATTAAGTCCGTTTCTTCCGGGCTTCGTCTGGGCGGGTATGATAGTGATTGCCACCTGGCCGGTTTATACCGCAATCCGCCGCCGTGTCCGTAACAGCCGCTGGATAGCCGCATCTGTGATGGTCATGTTGATTATTCTGCTGTTTGTCTTTCCGCTGGCGCTGCTTATCAACAGTATTGTCGAGAACAGCGAGCCGCTGATGCGCTGGGTCAAATCCCCGGGGCAGCTGACACTGCCGGAGCTCTACTGGCTTGACTCAATCCCGGTTATCGGGCCGAAATTGTTTGCCAGTTGGACAACCCTGGTCGCCAGCGGCGGCAACGCGATGATGGCCAAAATCCAGCCTTACCTCGGACAGGGCGCGGCCTGGTTCCTGACTCAGTTGCTGAGCGCCGGTAAATTCCTGTTCCATCTGGCGATTATGCTGCTGTTCAGTGCGCTGCTCTATCTTCAGGGTGAAGAAGCGATGCGCGGTTTCCGTCACTTTGCTCTGCGCCTCGCCGGCATGCGCGGCGATGCCGCCGTACTGCTGGCAGCGATGTCTGTACGCGCCGTGGCACTGGGTGTGGTGGTCACCGCACTGACTCAGGCAATTATCGGTGGTCTGGGGTTGGGGCTGGCCGGTGTGCCGTTTGCCGCCATCCTGACGGTGCTTATTTTTATCTGCTGTGTGGCACAACTCGGACCGCTGCTGATTATGATCCCGTCCATCATTTATCTGTTCTGGACCGGAGATACCACCTGGGCTGTCGTCATGATTGTCTGGGCCGGTATTGTTGCCACCATGGATGGCGTACTGCGCCCGTACCTCATTAAAATGGGGGCGGATTTACCGATGGTACTGATTCTGACCGGCGTTATCGGCGGGATGTTATCGCTCGGAATGATCGGGCTCTTTATCGGCCCTGTCGTGCTGGCAGTTTCTTACACACTGCTGAAAGCGTGGATGAATGATGTGCCGAAGCCGTCAGATGACCTGACCGAGGTTCGCGCTTATATGGAAGAACAACTCTCAGAAAAAGAATAAGTTTTTAATCAGAGGTGCAGAAGTGCACCTCTGATATATTTAATTAATTATTCAAATATGGTTCATAAATAGCATTAATAATTTGAAATATTAATATACATTGAGAGAATTGCACCGGACTTATTCCGGATACGGACAGAGGTTCTGAATATATTTCACTTATCTAACAATCAGTAAATATATATATTGAGACAATTCTTAATGCAGGCATATCTTAATTATTTTAATATATCAGCCATCAAGTAACGAATTAAAAGGTATTGTTATTCATTACAATGATACCTTCCGAATACAAATATTGCTGTGTGTAGTCTTTGCCTGTCAGCCCATGATAGGCTTTTTTTTGCCTGTAATTCAGGGTATCTGATTTGGTTTTATTTTGATTTGCCTTAAGTGCGCACAGACATTCTAACACTGAATACGAAAAAAAAGCCCGAAATAATCCGGGCTTTTAATCATTTTAAATGATTGAATCAGTGATTTTCTGCTAATGAAATCCAGGTTTTCACTACAGTATCCGGATTAAGAGAAACACTGTCGATTCCCTGCTCCATCAGCCAGGCAGCAAAATCCTGGTGGTCGGATGGCCCCTGACCACAGATTCCCACATATTTGTTACGTGCTTTCGCCGCTTTGATAGCCATCGACAGCAGCGCTTTCACCGCATCGTTACGCTCGTCAAACAGAGTGGAAACCACACCGGAATCGCGATCCAGACCCAGTGTCAGCTGTGTCATGTCGTTGGAGCCGATAGAGAAGCCATCGAAATACTCGAGGAACTGATCTGCCAGCAGTGCGTTTGACGGGATTTCACACATCATGATCAGACGCAGGCCGTTTTCACCGCGTTTCAGACCATGAACCGCCAGTTCATTCACCACGGCTTCTGCCTGTGCCACAGTACGGACAAACGGGATCATCACTTCGACGTTAGTCAGATCCATATCATTACGCACACGTTTCACTGCTTCACATTCCAGAGCGAAACAATCACGGAAATCATCATGCACATAACGGCCTGCACCACGGAAGCCCAGCATCGGGTTCTCTTCATGCGGTTCGTAGATATCTCCGCCGACCAGGTTGGCATATTCGTTGGATTTAAAGTCAGACAGACGGACAATCACTTTCTTCGGATAGAACGCCGCTGCAATCGTGGCAATCCCTTCAACCAGACGACCGATATAGAATTCAACCGGATCATCATAGCCCTGCATCATGCTGCGGATTTCAGCCTGTAATTCCGGAGTCTGCTGATCAAATTCCAGCAGTGCACGCGGGTGCACACCAATCATACGGTTGATGATAAATTCCAGACGTGCCAGGCCGACACCTTCATGCGGCAGGCAGGCAAAGTCAAATGCACGGTCAGGGTTACCGACGTTCATCATGATTTTGGTGCCCACTTCCGGCATTTTATCGATTTCAGAAGAGTGGATATCAAAATCCAGTTTGCCGCCGTAGACGTAACCGGTATCCCCTTCAGAACAGGAAACAGTCACTTCCTGGCCTTCTTTCAGGAGTTCGGTGGCATCGCCGCAACCGACCACCGCCGGGATCCCCAGCTCACGGGCAATGATTGCCGCGTGACAGGTACGACCGCCGCGGTTGGTAACAATCGCCGCCGCTTTCTTCATGATCGGTTCCCAGTCAGGGTCAGTCATATCAGTGACTAACACATCACCCGGCTGAATACGATCCATCTGGCTCAGGTCATGGATAACTTTGACCACACCGGCACCGATACGGTGACCGATTGCACGGCCTTCAACCAGCACATTACTCTGGCCGTTCAGCTGATAACGTTCCATCACCTGCTGGTTAGAGCGGACGGTTTCCGGACGCGCCTGAACGATATACAGTTTGCCGTTGTTACCGTCTTTCGCCCACTCGATGTCCATCGGACGGCCGTAGTGTTTTTCAATGGTAACGGCCTGTTTTGCCAGTTCTTCCACTTCGCTGTCGGTCAGTGAGAAACGTTTGCATTTTTCTGCATCCACATCCTCAATACGCACCTGTTTGCCGTGGCTGGTGTCATCCGCATAAACCATCTGGATTTTCTTGGAACCCATGGTGCGGCGGACAATAGCCGGACGGCCTTTTTCCAGGGTTGGTTTGTGGACATAAAACTCATCCGGGTTTACCGCGCCCTGTACCACCATCTCACCCAGCCCGTAAGCGGATGTGATAAAGACAACCTGGTCAAAACCGGACTCGGTATCGATAGTAAACATCACGCCGGAAGACGCGAGGTCAGAACGCACCATGCGCTGAACACCGGCAGACAGTGCAACACCACGGTGGTCATAGCCCTGATGCACGCGGTAAGAAATCGCGCGGTCATTAAATAATGAGGCAAATACGTGCTTGATGGCGACCATGATCGCATCAATACCCTGCACGTTTAAGAAGGTTTCCTGCTGTCCCGCGAAGGAGGCATCCGGCATATCCTCAGCCGTTGCGGAAGAACGCACAGCAAAAGATGCGCCTTTCTCGCCTTCGGACAACTGCTCATACGCGTGACGGATGTCCTGCTCAAATTCCGCGGAGAACGGGGTATCAATTACCCATGCGCGGATCTGCGCACCGGCTTTCGCCAGCTGGTTGACATCGTCAACATCCGTTTTATCCAGCAGCTCATAAATGCGCTGGTTGACGCCACTTTGCTCAAGAAAGTCATTGAAGGCCTGTGCCGTGGTGGCAAAACCATTGGGAACAGACACGCCTAATCCGGAAAGATTGGTTATCATTTCGCCTAAAGACGCATTTTTACCACCGACACGGGGTACGTCATTCATACCTAACTGGTTATACCAAAGTACATTACACGGGGTTTGACCATTGTTGGACATTGCAAGCAATCCTTTTAACATTCAAAAGAAGGTAAAATCGGAAATACGGGCTCTGCTGAGCATCAGAAACAGATTATCACAATGTTTGTAAGAATATAGACAGGTGAATCGATCAACCCGATTACAATATTTTTTTATCCTTTATAATCATGTTTTAATTTATTTGTGCCGTTGCTCCGGATTATCGATTCAGCAAAAAACATAGGAAAATAAATAACATGTCTATCACAACCGGCTCATCTTCTGATACACAAAATAAAGAAACACGGAGTGTCTTCTTTATTTCTGACGGAACGGCAATTACGGCGGAAGTATTAGGTCATGCTGTATTGTCACAATTCCCTATTGATATTATCGCTTACACCCTGCCGTTCGTGGCAACTGTCGAGCGCGCGCTGGAAATCAGACAAAAAATCGATACCATTTTTGAAACCACCGGGTTACGCCCTCTGGTGTTCTACTCCATTATCTGTCAGGACGTGCGCGAAGCCATCACCGGCAGTCAGGGCTGCTGCCAGGACATAGTGCAAACCCTGGTCGCGCCGATTCAGAAAGAGATTCAGATGGATCCGCAGCCGATATTCAACCGGACCCACGGCTTATCCAAGCGCAATCTGAGCCAGTATGATGCCCGTATCGCAGCCATTGATTTCGCACTGGCACATGATGACGGTGTCTCCCTGCGCAATATGGATCAGGCGCAGGTTATTCTGCTCGGCGTTTCCCGCTGCGGTAAAACCCCGACCAGCCTGTATCTGGCCATGCAGTTCGGTATCCAGGCCGCCAACTATCCGTTCACCGCAGATGATATGGATAACCTGCAGCTGCCTGCGGCCCTGAAGCCGTATAATAATAAGTTATTCGGTCTGACCATTGACCCCGAGCGTCTGGCTGCTATCCGCGAAGAGCGCCGTGAAAACAGCCGCTACGCCTCAATCCGTCAGTGCCGGATGGAGCTGGCAGAGGTGGAAGCGCTGTACCGCAAACACAAAATCAGCTACCTCAATACCACCAACTATTCGGTGGAAGAGATATCGACAAAAATCATCGATTCTCTGGGATTAAACCGCCGTATGTTCTGACAGCGGAAACGGTTAAGTGGATCACATTCCCGCGGTGATCCACTTTCTGCAATTGTATCTTGTAATCATCACGTTTTCGTTTATTGTGATCGGTATCACTGTGGTTTAACACAGCAACTGACCGAATTCAGAGACAGCACTAATCTATGGAAAAAACGGATGAACTGCGCACACGGGCGATAGACAAACTGATCACCCCGTCTGCGCTGGCCGGTGAGTTTCCGGCCACAGAAGCAATTAATAAGAATGTCACCACATCACGAACCCGCATTGAACGTATTTTAACCGGCGATGATCCGCGTCTGCTGGTGATTGTCGGCCCCTGCTCCGTGCATGACCCGATCGCCGCGCTGGATTACGCACAGCGCCTGAGCGAACTGCTGCCGAAATACAGCTCACGCCTTGAAATTGTGATGCGCACCTATTTTGAAAAGCCGCGTACCGTGGTCGGCTGGAAAGGACTGATTTCAGATCCGCGTCTGGATAACTCCTGTCAGGTCAATGAAGGTATCCGGCTGGCGCGCAAACTGCTGATCGACGTTAATGCACTGAATGTCCCGACAGCCACCGAGTTTCTCGATATGGTCACGGGGCAGTATATTGCGGATCTTATCAGCTGGGGGGCTATCGGTGCCCGGACCACGGAAAGCCAGATCCACCGCGAAATGGCCTCCGCACTCTCCTGCCCGGTCGGCTTCAAAAACGGTACTGACGGCAATATCAAAATTGCGATTGATGCCATCCGCGCCGCACAGGCCGGTCATATGTTCCTGTCACCGGATAAAGACGGGCAGATGACGATTTATCAGACCAAAGGCAATCCGTTCGGGCACATTATTATGCGCGGCGGTAAGACACCGAACTATGCTGCCGGTGATATTGCTCACGCCTGTGATCAACTGCGCCAGTTTGATCTGCCGGAACATCTGGTGATTGATTTCAGCCACGGCAACTGTCAGAAAATCCACCGCCGTCAGCTGGATGTCGCCAAAGATGTCGCACAGCAGATTAAAGACGGCTCGCGGGCTATCGCCGGTGTTATGGCCGAAAGCTTTATTCAGGAAGGCACACAAAAACTGGTGAATCACAAAGCGCCGGTTTACGGGCAGTCAATTACCGATCCGTGCCTGAGCTGGGCAGATACCGTCACCATGCTGGATATTCTGGCTGATGCGGCGGATGCCCGTTTCAGCTGAAACTATTCCCTTGTTACGAAACAGGATGCACCCGCATCCTGTTTATTCATCACCCGCAGTTATCATTCCTTCCCCATATAGTTGAGATGCCGCTCACTTTTTCCGTGTAAATTCCCTCTCTCGGAAAAAATCACTTGAACCACTCTCGTCAGCTGCTGATAATAATTTGCGAATGCGAATTGATATCAAATAAAATTATATGACTGAAAATAATCAGAATTCTGTGATATCCGTACTTACCGGATATAAAAATACAGCAACAGATAAAATCACGGTTATCAGCAGTGAAGCACTCCTGGGGCCGCAGCAGCGGATTATTATCCGCCATCAGAATGAGGAATATCACCTGCGCAGGACTAAAAACGGAAAACTTATTCTGACCAAATAACACACAGGCCAGCCACCTGTTTCCTTAAGGCAGCCAGCTTACTTTTTAATACCGGTTATCCGGTCTGCGCCGGTTTGGTGCAGATCACGAAAAAGTAAGGATCTGCTATGCACAGTGAAACACTCTCCCGTTACCTTGCCCTGAAAGAACAGGGACATCTTATCCACGCCCGTGATATCGCCGCTGAGATGGGCATATCCGAGGCAGAACTGGCACACTGCCGGGCCGGTTATGACGCCTGCCGCCTCACCCGGGATATCCCCGCCATTTTCCGGATGCTGGGCACCGCCGGGGAGCTGAAAAGCATCACCCGCAATGACCACGCGGTACATGAACATACCGGCACCTATGATAATGCTGAATTCGGGGAACACGCCTGCCTGCTGCTGAACCCGTACGGGCTGGATTTACGCTTTTTCCTGTCTCAGTGGCAGACGGTATTTGCCTTCGCGGAAAATACCTCGCGCGGCCTGCGCCACAGCCTTCAGTTTTTTGATCGCCGCGGGGATGCTGTCCACAAAATTTATACCACTGCTGATACCGATATGGGGGTCTGGCATCACCTGACAGCACAGTTCGCCGCGTATGATAACCCGCCGGTTGTTCCGGAACCGGCTGTCATCCCGGCCTGCACATCACTGACACCGGAGCAGCAGGCTGAATTTACCCGTCACTGGCAGCAAATGACGGATGTTCACCAATTTTTTGTTCTGTTAAAAAGATTTAATATCAGTCGCTTGCAGGCATTCCGTTGTGTGGATAACACCCTGGCACAGCGGGTGGATAACAGCGCGTTATCACGCCTGCTCACTCAGTGTACGGAAGAACAGAATGACATTATGATCTTTGTCGCCAACCGGGGCTGTGTACAGATTTTTACCGGCGCCATTGGCCGGGTTGAACCTTATATCAGCCCCCGCGACGGACAGCACTGGATCAATATTTTCAATCCGTCGTTCACTCTCCATCTGATCGAATCGGCTGTTGCGGAATCCTGGATTACCCGCAAACCCACCAAAGACGGTATTGTCACCAGCCTGGAATTATTTGATAAAAACGGTCAGGCTATCGCCCAGCTGTTCGGACAGCGCACCGAGGGTGAACCGGAACAAACGATCTGGCGCAGTCAGATTAATGCCCTGCTGACAGACTGCAGCGGTGAGGCGGCGGCATGAAAAAATATGTCCTCCTGCTACTGCTGCTCTGTTTTTTTCCACCTGCACGCAGTATGCAGGGCAGCATTATTACCCTTGGCGGTGATGTCACGGAGATTGTTTTTGCACTCGGTGCCGGTGACAGGGTAATTGCCCGTGATACCACCAGCGAGCATCCGCCGCAGGTCACTCAGTTGCCGGATGTCGGCTATCTGCGGCTTCTGAATGCGGAAGGTCTGCTGTCGCTTCAGCCTTCACTGATCCTCGCCAGTGAACTGGCTTATCCTTCTGCCGTTTTATCGCAGATCAGCGCGGCGGGTATCCCTGTCGTCACTGTCAGTGCTGCGGCAGAACTACCGGCTATTACCGCGAAAGTCCGTCAGATTGCGGAGGCTCTGGCCTTACAGTCAGCCGCCGCTGTACTGGTCGCTGACATTAACCGGAAACTGGATGCTGTACCGCAGACACCACTGCCGGTGAATGTACTGTTTCTGCTCAGCCACGCCGGTACTGCTCCGATGGCAGCCGGTACAGATACGGCGGCAGACAGCCTTATCCGCAGTGCAGGCGGAAGAAACGCAGCCGCTTCTTTCCGCCGTTATCGCCCGCTGTCAGCAGAAGGAATGATTGCCGCTCAGCCCGATTTAGTGGTGATCACCCGCAGCGGTCTGGCTTCTCTCGGCAGCACCGGCAATCTCTGGCAGTTACCGGGGCTGGCTCAGACACCTGCCGGAAAACATAAGCGGGTATTGGTGGCTGATGATATGGGGTTTCTCGGCTTCGGGTTACAAACCCCGGATACACTGCATCAGTTACGTGAAGCGATGGAGGCAGCAGCCGTGTTATGAATAATCCGCCCGCCTTTCATCTGCGCCGCCTGTGCCTCTGTTTTCTGTTGGTGATCATGATATTGACGGCCATGAATACCGGCGGACTGCCGGTTTCTGTCAGCGCATTCCTGCGGGGTGAAGTAACCCCGCAACTCTGGCAGATCTGGTTATCTGTCCGTCTGCCGCGGATTGTTCTGACAGTTCTGGTGGGCATGGCACTGGCCACCGCCGGAGTATTATTACAGGGATTATTCCGCAACCCGCTGGCAGACCCCGGTTTGCTCGGGATCAGCAGCGGCGCAGCCGTTGCGGTGGCACTGGGGATTGTCTTTATCGCGCCTTATCTGAATGGTGCGGTCACACTGTATCTGCATATTATTACTGCCTTCAGCGGTGCACTTTGTATCAGCGGACTGATTTTTCTGCTCAACCGCCGCCGTCAGCCTTTGCTGCGTCTGTTACTGTGCGGTATTGCCGTTAACGCAATCAGTATGTCCTTTGTCGGCGTGCTCAATTATCTGAGTGATGATAAAGAATTACGTCAGTTTTCACTGTGGATGATGGGCAGCACCGGGCACATCAGCTGGACTCTGCTTCTGCCTGCTATCGTACTGGCACTCCCTGTGTTTTATGCCGCATTCAGACTGGCACGTCCGCTGGATATGATTCAGCTGGGAGAAGAAGAAGCGCATTATGCCGGAGTGAATGTCCGCCGGACACAACAGTGTGTCCTGCTGATCAGTGCCCTGCTCACCGGGATTGCCGTGGCACTGAGCGGGATTATCGGTTTTATCGGCCTGGTTATCCCGCACCTGATGCGTATGATTTTCGGCTGGCACCACCGGCTTCTGCTGGTGACATCAGCCCTTGCCGGTGCACTGCTGTTACTGCTCTCCGATACACTCGCCCGCACACTGGTGGTACCAGCAGAAATCCCGGTCGGATTACTGACCGGATTACTTGGTGCACCCTATTTTCTCTGGCTGATTTTCTCTGTGAAGGAATGATATGCCCCGTATAACCGTCAATAATCCGCCACCGGTGCTGGTTGCAGAGAATGTCAGTTTTTCCCGTCACGGACAGCCGGTAGTCAGTGATATCTCCCTGACTTTGCACTGCGGAACCATCACTGCGGTTACCGGCCCGAACGGCGCAGGTAAATCAACTTTTCTTCGTTTACTCAGCGGCTATTATCGCTGTGACAGCGGTCAGATCATGCTGCGCGGAAAACCAATGGCGTCCTGGTCTGCCGGTGCACTGGCACAAATCAGGGCGGTCATGACACAACAAAGTGTTATCTCTGCCCCCTACCGGGTCAGAGATATTATTGCATTGGGGGATTTGCACCGGGAATACACACAACAGGCAACCACAGATGAAGTGATACACCTGACGGCCTGTGAACCACTGCTGGAGAAACGCTGGTATCAGCTTTCCGGAGGTGAACAACAGCGGGTTCATCTGGCGCGCGCGCTGATGCAACTAAGCTGTCCGCTGCCTCTCCCCCGTCTGTTATTACTGGATGAACCGACTGCAGCACTGGATCTTCATCACCAGCAACACCTGATGCGGATGCTGAAACAGCGTGTAAGTGCAACCTCCCTGGCGGTCTTCTGCATTCTGCATGACCTGAATCTGGCCTCTTTATATGCTGATCACGTCATAATGCTGAATAACGGCCGCATTGTCCGTCAGGGAACACCGGCCGGGGTGCTGCAAAAAACGGTACTGGCGGAAACTTATCAGGCAGACCTGATAACGCTCCGCCATCCGCTTACCGGCAATACATCTGTGTTACTTGCACCTTAATGTTGATCAGGTTTTGCCGTAACCCGTTGTTTGCGGCAAAACATGATTGCCGAAAGCAGACATAAGGTGTAGCCGAGTAATTCACAGCCTTCTTCGGCCAGGTTTTTTGCCAGCCGGTTAAAATCATCACCCATCATACCGCGCCATAAAATTCCCATACCGAACAGGCGGGAAAAAACCAGCACCACCAGCAAACCGGTAACCATCATGCCGTATGCCGGATGAGAGACAAAACGGTACAGCCCGTTAACCGCCGTGCGCGGATGCAGAAAAGCATAGATAATCGCAATCAGTGAAACCGGAACAGCAAACCAGAACCATGCCCCGTGGGAAATATAGTCAAAAATCTGATCCAATTCCCGGATCAGCATACTGGCAAAAAATCCGGCTATCAGAAAAAAGCCCGCCCTGTCCTCCGGCTCCCGCAGCCCTTTGCGGAAAAACAGCACAATCACTGCCAGCAGCATCACCTCAGCAACAATTTCTGTCACCGAGTCTTCACCCAAATCATTCTTAAGAACCAGAATATCAACAAACAACAGACCTGTACTGGCAGCCATAATCAGTGCCAGCATAAAAAAAACGTCCCATTGCCCCAAAAAGAAACCGAAATTGCTGTGACATAACCATCCTGAATTATATTTATCGTCGGAAGATTCTATCGATATTGAAACTATAATTGGTGACATATGGTGCTATATGCTGGTAATAAAACAATTGGTTTCATCTATTGGTCTGATAATGATTCTCAATCATGAAAGGCACGATTTGCCTACACAATTCTTGGAAAATTCATAAAATATGGTTAATAACATATGTGACTATTAAAATTTATAGATTGTAAGCCCGATTTTGGGAGGTGAACATGTCAGAAAGTGTAGTGAACGATATTATCAAATGGCTGGAAACCCAGTTACAGCGCAATGAAGGGATCAAGATTGATACTATTGCGGATAAGAGCGGTTATTCAAAATGGCATCTCCAGCGTATTTTCAAAGATATCAAGGGATGCACATTAGGTGAGTATGTCCGTAAGCGCCGCCTGCTGGAAGCAGCTAAATCTCTGCGCGATAACGATATGTCTATTCTGGATATCGCGTTGCAGTATGGCTTCAGCTCACAGGCAACCTTTACCCGCATCTTTAAAAAACATTTCAATACCACACCGGCAAAATTCCGTGATCACGGTCAGTTGCCGGAACCGCGCTGTTTTATGGAGTGCGGTTCACACTAAACAGCTGAAAAAATATCCCCGCCTGCCGCAACCGGCCAAACGGGGATATTTTTTATTCTGCTGCTATCACGCCGCAGGCAATCCGAGCGCCGCCACCACCTAATGGTGCCGGTGAATCTGAATGATTGTCACCGCCCGCATGAACCATAATGGCATGCCCTTTGATCTCTCTGAGTTTTTTAAGGCGTGGTGCCAGCACCTGCGTGGTCGCTTTCCCGTCATCAGTCACATACAGTGCCGGCAAATCGCCCAAATGGCCGTCAGCATATGGCCCGGCATGAACTTTTGTACCTGCCGGGTCAAAATGGCCGCCTGCGGCCAGGGCAGGTACCGGTTTACCCTCTTTCTCTGCAGCATCACAGGACGGATTTTCGTGGATGTGAAACCCGTGCACGCCCGGCGGTAACCCATTCAGCGCCGGTGTAAACAGCAAACCATAATCCGTTTCCTGAATATCAATAGTGCCGATAACCTTACCGGCACCTTTTTCTGTCGCTTCATGCAGGGTAACGCGCTCAGTTGCAGCCAGGGAGGTTGATGCCCCCATCAGGATTAACAACGGAATGAGTTTTTTCATCATATGCTCCTTCAGTTTATTATTCCTCACCTATCCTACGGCACCGACCCGGATTGTCTTTCAGATTAACGGCATATTTTACTGAAGCTCTGCCACCAACCAGTCCCGCAACTGAATTAGCTCATCGTGCATGTCCGGATAACCGGCCATCAGCTCAGTGAATACCACCGTTACAGCATCAGCGCTGTACCGCTGACCGGTCAGCAGTTGTGCCAGTTGCTCCAGCGGGGCCGGGTCAAGGCTGTCAGTAAAAATCTGCGCCCGGCTGATCATGCCGCGCTCCACATCAAAATGCAGTTCAATCCCGCCCCATTTAAAGCGGGTATCCAGCAGATGGCTGAAGGCCGGTGCATTGCCGAAATTCCAGTCCCAGCTGCTCTGTCTGGCAAAGGTCTCGGCAAATCCCGGCAGATCAGGAAGTGAATCCGGTGAAATCAGTTCCGCCTCTGCCTTTTCGCCGTAATAGTCGAAGAACGCAGCTTTAATCGCTTCGCACACCTGCTCATGGTCAATCCCGGGAATAATTTCCGTCAGATTGGTCACCCGCGAGCGGACAGAAGTGATCCCTTTGGCCTGCAATTTCTTCGGA
Organism: Morganella morganii; assembly: GCF_019243775.1. Lineage (NCBI taxonomy): Bacteria > Pseudomonadati > Pseudomonadota > Gammaproteobacteria > Enterobacterales > Morganellaceae > Morganella > Morganella morganii. The sequence goes on along the minus strand of NZ_CP069157.1, from coordinate 1,616,720 downwards.
TCCGGATTGAGATAATCCGCCAGACGGCTTAAATCCGCATTAATTAATACCGTGCCGTGATGGAAGCCGCGATCTTTGGTTTCCCGGTATGCCGAGCCGGAAATTTTCCGCTCACCGTCTTCGCAGTTAACCACCAAATCATTACGGCCGGATGCCGATACCGAAATGCCGAGCCGGGATAAGCCGCTGAGAATAATATTGGTGGAAACCGTTTTGTCATATTCCGGTTTCCCGGCCATAAAGGTGAAATTCGTATTTCCCTTATCGTGGAATACCGCCCCGCCGCCACTACTGCGCCGGGCTAATTTAATATGGTCAGATTCCATTTTGCGGGTATTACATTCCTTCCACGGGTTTTGTGCCCGGCCGATAACCACGGTGTCATTATTGCGCCATAAAAACAGCACGCGCTGGTCAGCAGGCATCTGCCGGAAAATACACTCTTCAACGGCAAGGTTAAACCACGGATCAAAGGAATCAGAAATAAAAAGACGAAGTGACGACATGTTGTCCCCCGGAAAAAATAGGCTGCCGATAAGATAGCATATTTATCCCGGTGATTTTAAAGTCTGCGCGCCTGCCAGAAGACTTTTTTCCAGTAAACGTTATCCAGGCTGGAACGCATCACACCTTTGCTGGTCGAGGCATGAATAAAGGCACGGTCAGAATCATAAATGCCGACATGTAACCCGTTCTCGCCACCGCCGGTTTTAAAGAATACCAGGTCACCGGGCTGTAAATCCTCAACATCGATCCGGGTGCCGTAGGTTGTCTGCGCTTTGGTGGTGCGCGGCAGAGAAATAGCGAAGCGGTCATTAAATGTCCGGTAGACGAAACCGGAACAATCAATGCCGTTTAAATCCATTCCGCCGTAATGATATGGCGTACCGTACCATTGCGATAATTGTTCCCGCAACTGGGCAATCACCATAATCGGGTCCGATAATTCTGTTTTGATCGGCGGTGCATGATATTTACGCGGCGTTGATGAACAGCCGACAACGGCTAATACGCAGATAAAAAGCAGAGAACGGAATATGATTTTCATTGTATTATCCCCGGTGCGGCAGACCTTCAACCCGCATTACTGTATTAATATCTGCGGGTGAAAGTCAATATTTGCCGTATTTTACCGGATGTTAAGGCATTTTCCGGTAATACAGTAATGTCAGGTTTTCATCAGTGACCATTTCATCGGCCGGTGAGACATCGTTCTCATCCACCCCGTGACGATCACGCAGAATCAGCGCAACATTACCGGTTTTACGAGCATTTTTCAGCCAGGATTCGAAATCATCATGCGAAATGAACCTTTCCCGGGTATCCGGATATAAGTCACTCAGCCCGTATTTCAGTTCTCCCGGGCGATCAAACATATAAATATCACTGCGCTGCAATTCCCATGCTGCTGATGTACCGATGCCAACACTATTGACCAGAATATAACGGGCATCTTTCAGCAATGCGGCATTCTTCTGAATAAAGATCTGCGGTAAGTTTGCCCGTTCAGTCCGCTCCGGTAACAGTGAGCTGACTGATAAACTGATCGCCACGGTACAAAATGCCGCGAGCATCCAGTAGCGGCACCCTTTTATCAGGGTTAGCGCTGAAACCACAATCCAGAACAGGAAAATCGCAATGGCGCCGATAAATTTACCGCGCTCAGCGGCAGAATACACCAGGGTATTTTCCAGATTATTGATTACCAGCAGGGCAATAACGGCGCAACCGCCAAAAATAATATTGATCACCGCGTTCAGTTTAAAGATTGAAACGGCTTGTTTCTTAATCAGAGTATGGATATACGCTGCCATCAGGATCGTCAGTGGTGCAATAACCGGCAGAATATAGGTCAGTAATTTTCCTTTGGCGATACTGAAAAATAAGAACGGTAATACTGTCCAGCACAACAGGAAGAATAATGGCTTATTTTCACGGCGCTGTTGCCAGCCCTGTTTTAATGCCCCGAATAAAAAACCACTCCAGGGTAAAACACCGGCAAACAGAATCGGAATAAAGAACCAGAACGGCGAGAGGTTTTGCGCCTCTTTACTCATAAAACGCTGGATATGCTCAACCATCACAAAATAGCGCCAGAAATCGGGCTCGGCATGATATATCGCCAGCGCCCACGGCAGCGTGATAAGCCCGGCAGCCGCAATTCCCGCCCAGCAATAACAGAGCATGGTTTTAAAGCGATGGTAGAAAATATGCACCGGTATCAGTGCAATAACAGGCAGCACCAATGCCAGAAAGCCTTTTGTCATCAGCGCCATGCCGCAGGCCAGCCCGAAGGTGATCCAGTAGCCCAGCAATGCACGGCGTGACTGTGCGGTAGTCAGGCCATAACTGAGGTAAATCACCAGTGTGACCCACATGGTCAGAATCGGATCCAGCGTACTGTAGGTTCCGAGAGCAAGCACCAGTAACATACTGGCATACAGGAAGGCCGCTGTACGGGCGATGACTTTCTCATCCCACATTTTCATTGCCAGCCGGTAAACCAGCAATGTGCTGATCATCGTCGAGAACAGGACACCAAAACGCACTGCAAATTGTGTGTGACCGAACAGCATCTGACTGATGTTATTTACCCAGTAACCCGCCACCGGTTTTTCAAAATAGCGGATATCCAGCAGATGCGGCACCACCCAGTTGCCGTCAGCCAGCATTTCCCGGCTTATTTCCGCATAGCGGGTTTCATCCGGCTGCCATAACGCACGGAATTCCAAAGGAATAAAATAGGTCACTGCAATAAACAACAGAAATAACACAGCCCACATTGCGGCAGACGGATACGCCACATTAAACGCGGACTTACGGCTGTTAACGTCCAATATAACCTCCGGACAAGGATACAATTTTATAACAATAAGGTAACCATCTCTGTTACTTCCATTAAGACCAGAGCCCTGCAGAATAATTCACGGAAGAACAGGATATTTTTGTTATACAAGAAAGAATAAAAGGGAGGATTAATTCAGGCTTAACGGTTAATGGCGGCTTAATAAAACAGTAAACCGCCCCGTGACTATGCGGCCGGCTTCTCTTTGCTGTGGATCAGACGCACACCAAACAGAATAAAAATAATACCGATGCTTTTTATCAGCGACACACCTTCATTAAACCAGGGCAGAAAGGCAGCCAGCAGATAGACAAACACATAGCTCAGACTGATAAGCGGATAGGCTTTATTAAGCGGCAAATCCCGCAGCGCGAGCAGCCAGCACACCATTGACAGAACATACCCCGCCAATCCGGCGAAAACGACTGCAAACGGCTGCCACTGAGATAACAGCCAGCGGATATCCAGCCATTGTGAGCTCAGTGCAATATCGGGTAATTGTGTCACGCCCAGTTTCAGCAGCAGCTGAGCGGCGGTGACAAACAGCACACTGCCGAGCACCCAGAGATATCCGCGCATCAGTGTCCCGCTCCCATCAGAATCACGCCGGTGACAATCGCGGCCACACCGCACCAGTGCTTGCGGGTCACCCGCTCACCGTATAAAAACTGTGCCACCAGGGTGACTACCACAAAGTTGATACTCAGCATCGGATAAGCGATATTCAGCGGCATCACCTGCAGGAGTTTCAGCCACAGCAGCATCCCCAGGCCAAGCAGAAACACCGCCAGCGCCAGCCAGTACAGGCCTCTGCGTTTTGCATTTTCCTGCGCCGCCTGCCAGACATCCACCGCCTGTTTCTGGCAGATCTGGCCGCCGCAGGTAAGAAAACTGACAATAATCAGTAAAACAATTTGCCCGAACACCATCACACCTTATGGCTGTTTATCATAGATATAGAGGGTCATCCGGCTGTTTTCAGTCCGTTTGTCCGCCGGCGGCAGTTTGGCATCGTAGGTGTCATTTTTATCTGTTACCAGTAGTGCGACCTGCCCTTTTTTGCGGGTTTCCGCCAGCCAGTCAGCGAACGTCGCATCATTCAGCAACCGGTATTCGCTGTCCGGATATTTCAGGCCGTAAGTCAGCTCACCGGAATTATTCAGCAGATAAATATCACCGCGTTTCAGTTCCCAGGCCAGCCCGGCACCGATGCCGACACTGTTACTGACAATAAACGGACTTTTTTCCAGATCAGTCATATTCTGGCGGATAAACGCCTGCGGCAGTTTGGAATCCACGGAACGATCAGGCACCGCGCTGCCGAATGTCAGACTGATCACCAGTGAGCAGGAAGCCGCCCACAGCCAGTGTTTTGCTTTCAGCAGATAACAGAGATACCCGATTATGCCCCAGATAGTAAAGGCGACAATGCCCAGTACCACTTTGGACCATTCATCCGGCTGATAGATTGGTTTTTTCACCAGATAACTGGCAACGATCAGCCCGGCGACCGCCACTGCACCAAAGGTCAGGTTCAGAATACCGTTCGCCTGTAATGCTTTCATCCGGTGTTTACGCACACAGTCAACGCCGTATTTGGCAATCATCACAGCCAGCGGTGCCATCAGCGGCAGCATATAGGTCGGCAGTTTACCTTTGGCAATACTGAACAGCAGGAACGGGGCAACAAACCAGCAGAACAGGAAAAACATCGGCGGATTATTGCGCCGCTCTTTCCAGCCTTTAAACAATGCGCCGGGCAGTAACGCCAGCCACGGCAGGCAACCGAGCAGGATCACCGGGATGTAGTACCAGACCGGCGAGGCGTGCTGGGCATCTTCACCTGAGAAACGCTGGAAGTGCTCCACCACAATGAAATAGCGCCAGTAATCCGGCTCCTGCTGATGAACCGCAATCGCCCACGGCAGGCTGATCAGCACTGCGCAGAAAACCGCCAGCGGGCCGAATTTCAGTAACTCAAGGAAACGCCGCTGGTACAGCATCACCGGCAGCATAGCCACCACCGGGATCGCCAGCGCAAGGAAGCCTTTGGTCATAAAGCCCATACCGCAGGCCAGACCAAGCAGGCACCAGGAGGTTATTCTGGTTTTCACATTTTCGGCTTTCAGTGCCCTGAAGCTGAAGGCCATCGAGGCAATCACCCACATGGCAAACATCGGGTCGAGCACACTGTATGTGCCGACACTGAACACCAGAAACATGGAGACAAAGACCAGCGACGCAACAAATGCCGTGTGACGGTTGCGCCACATCAGGAGGGTCATCCAGTAAACCAGCAGAGTGCTGATAAGGATGCTGAAGACAGAACCTGCACGGACAGCAAAATTGGTATGACCGAAGACCAGCTGGCTGACGTTATTCACCCAGTAACCGGCCACAGGTTTTTCAAAATAACGCAGATCGAGTAATTTGGGAACGACCCAGTCACCCTGTGTCACCATTTCACGGCTGATTTCCGCATACCGGGTTTCATCCGGATGCCAGAGCAGACGATCATTGATCGGGAAAAGGTAAGTTAACACGAAAAAAAAAGCCAGCAGAAAGGCTCCGATTTTACTCGCCCGGTTATTCAGCATGTAATGCTATCCCTCTTGTTGGCAGCCCAGCCACCCTTCCCGGCCGGGGAAATCACCCCGTACCACTTTGCCTGTCGGTAATGTTGATAAATCAGACGGCAGCAGTTCGCTGAGCGGACAAAAGCGGAAATCCTCGTTTTTAATCCGATCCAGCAATGCCTCAAACTGTGCGGCTTTGGACATGCCTTCCACTTCTGTGTGGATAGTATAGACCGGTACGCCCTGATCCCGTCTGATTGCATCGAGGATAAAGTCGTTGAAATCCGCATCAGCCACCTGCGGCCCCACCACTTCATCATAGGTCGGCAGTGTAACAGGAATCTGCACGGTTCCGGTAGTCCCGTCTGCAAGAAGCGGACGAAACGGATGCGTTCCGCGGCAATCACTGTTGTAGGCAAAACCAAATGCCTGTTTGGCTTCAATCACCCGTTCATCCGCGCGCCAGCCCGCCACCGCAGAGCACTGCACCGGCTGCCCGGTAGCCTGTGATAAGGCATCGGTACCCAGACGAATCTGCTCTGTGATTTGTGCCGGTGTCCAGCGGCCGATTTTCGCCTGCCAGCCCTGGTGATCCCACGCATGCAGGCCGACTTCATGACCGGCATCCAGCGTCTGTTTCATCAGGTAACCCAGGTCACGGGCTATTTTCTTACCCGGCCACGCTGTACCGGCCAGCAGAATATCCAGGCCGTATAATGAAGCCGCATTGGAGCGCAGCATTTTCCACAGAAACTTAGGACGCAAAAGGCGCCACAAGTGACGCCCCATATTGTCCGGCCCGACGCTGAAGAAAAAACTGGCTTTAATATCGTGCTGCGCAAATACCTTCAGTAACTGCGGCACACCTTCCTGTGTGCCGCGGTAAGTATCCACGTCAACCCGCAGGCCGACATTTTTCATTACTCGTCGTTCCTCAGCTCTTCAACCGCACCGCGCAGGAAGAAGTCGAGAGTTTCTTCCACAGTCTGGCGGGTATCGATAGTCGGTTTCCAGTCCAGTAAACGCTCAGCGTTTTTGATGCTTGGTTTACGGTGCTCCACGTCCTGGTAACCTTTACCGTAGTAAGTGCTGCTTTCGATTTTACGGAAGCCGGCAAATGGCGGGAAGTTATCACGCAGCGGATGTTTCTCGAAGCAGTCGAGCAGCATTTCTGCCAGTTCGCGGATACTCGCTTCGTTCACCGGGTTACCGATGTTGATGATCTGGCCGTCACACTTGCCGTCACGGTTTTCAATGATGCGGAACAGGGCTTCGATACCGTCATGGATATCAGTAAAGCAGCGTTTCTGCTCACCACCGTCAACCAGTTTAATCGGCGAACCTTCCACCAGGTTCAGGATCAGCTGAGTGATAGCACGGGAGCTGCCGATACGCGCGGAGTTCAGGCTGTCCAGACGCGGCCCCATCCAGTTGAACGGACGGAACAGAGTGAATTTCAGACCTTCTTTCGCACCGTATGCCCAGATAACCCGGTCAAGCAGCTGTTTGGAAACAGAGTAGATCCAGCGCTGTTTGTTAATCGGGCCGACAATCAGGCGTGAATTATCTTCATCAAACTCTTTATCATCACACATACCGTACACTTCAGAGGTGGACGGGAAGATGATCCGTTTGTTGTATTTCGCGCAGTAACGGACAATTTTCAGGTTTTCTTCGAAGTCCAGCTCGAACACGCGCAGCGGGTTACGGGTGTATTCGATTGGTGTGGCAATCGCCACCAGCGGCAGAATGACATCACATTTTTTGATGTGATACTCAATCCACTCGGTGTGAATGCTGACATCGCCTTCAATAAAGTGGAAACGCTCGTCACCGATGAAACGATCAATCGCGGAAGAGCTGATATCCATACCATAGATATCGTAGTTGCCGTCTTCCAGCAGACGTTCTGTCAGGTGGTTACCGATGAAACCGTTCACACCCAGGATCAGCACACGCTTACGGCGGGCAACCTGCGCAGTGGCTTTCGGGCCGACGCGGACATCAGTTACGATACCCATTTCCGCTGCCAGACGGGCACCCTGCACATACAGGCCGGATTCCCCCTGGCCGCTGATCACTTCCAGCGCGCCGTTTCCGCAGGCAATCACCAGCGGTTCAGCAGAAATAACGGTTCCCGGACGTTTGCCTTTGTTATCGGCCAGCACGCGGCTGCGCCAGATGATCATTTTGCGCTCACCCAGGAAGGTGAATGCACCAGGATACGGTTCTGTCACCGCACGGACCAGGTTGTGGATCTGTGCAGCCGGCTGATTCCAGTCGATCAGACCATCTTCCGCACAACGGCGGCCGAAGTATGTTGCCTGAGATTCATCCTGAGCGGTGGTTTTATAAGTACCGGCCTCAATCAGCGGTAAAGTTTTGTCCAGCAGTGTTTCTGCGGCTTCACGGACTTTACCGTGAACAATCAGGGAAGTATCGTCACCACCGATAGTGACTTTTTCCTGTGCGACAATATCGCCGGCATCGGCTTTGGCAACCATTTTGTGCAGGGTAACACCGGTTTCGGTTTCACCGTTCAGCACAGCCCAGTTGATTGGTGCGCGGCCGCGGTATTTCGGCAGCAGAGAACCGTGCAGGTTAAATGCGCCTTTCGGTGCCAGCGCCAGAATTTCTTCGCTCAGCATATCGCGGTAGTAGAAAGAGAAAATAACATCCGGTTTCAGTTCACGGATGCGATCCACCCACAGCGGGTGGTTAACGTTTTCAGGGGCATAAACCGGCAATTCCATGTCCGCGCTGACGCGGGCCACCGATGAGAAGAAATGGTTTTCACCCGGGTCGTCCGTATGGGTAAAGACGGCCTGAATATCAAAGCCCGCTTTTTTCAGGGCCTTCAATCCGACACAACCAATATCATGGTAGGCAAATACGATTGCTTTCATTAGTTTTTTTTCCTGAGTTTCAGTTTCACTGGTCTCTTTCGCCTGAGCGCCGACCACTTTTTGAATAAAATACCGGGGACGTGCACGAACATCGTTATAAATCCGCCCGATATATTCCCCGAGCAGACCCATTGCCACGAATTGTGCGCCGATAAACATAAATAAGATGGCGAACAGGGTAAACACTCCCTCTGCCGCCCACAGCGCGCCGAAAGCCACGCGCAGAATAATCAGTAACAGCGCCAGCAGGAAACCGGACGCCGCGATGATACTGCCGACAATGCTTAACAGGCGCAGCGGCGCGGTAGTCAGGCAGGTCAGCAGGTCATACATCAGATTGATCAGTTTGAGGAAACTGTATTTTGAGTCCCCGAACTCACGTTCTGCGTGTTTAACATCAATCTCAATCGTTTTACGGGCAAAGGTATTTGCCAGAATAGGAATAAAGGTGCTGCGCTCATGACACTGTAACATCGCATCGATGATATGACGGCGGTACGCACGCAGCATACAGCCGTAGTCACCCATAGCGCTGCCGGTTGCGGCGATGATCATTTTGTTGATCATTTTTGAGGCGGTTTTGCGGAACCAGGAGTCCTGACGGTTTGCGCGGCGTGTGCCGACCACGTCATAGCCCTCTTCTGCTTTTTCAACCAGACGCGGGATCTCTTCCGGCGGATTCTGTAAATCCGCATCCATGGTGATCACCAAATCACCACCGGCCTGTCTGAAACCCGCCATAATTGCGGAATGCTGGCCGTAGTTACGGTTCAGCAGGACAGCAACCACATGGTTTTCAGGGATCTCTGCCGCCTGCGTCAGCATTTCTGCTGAACGGTCACGGCTGCCGTCATCCACCAGCACAATTTCATACGCCTGCTTCAGCGACTGACAGGCTTTGATTGTACGTTCCAGCAACTGAGGGAGACTCTCTTCCTCGTTGTAAACCGGAATTACCACTGAGACTTTCTTAATTTCGTTAAATGACACTTATTTCTGCTCCGCAAGAATAGCTCTGATTGCGTCTGTCACACGGGTCACATCACTGTCTTTCATATCCGGGAAGAACGGCAGCGAACATAATGTCGCGGTGTTCCACTCCGAATTCGGCAGTGATAATGACGGGTACCGTTCCCGGTAATATTTCTGGGTATGAGCTGCACGGAAATGCAGACCTGTCCCGATATTGACCGCTTTTAACTGCTCCATAAAGGTATCGCGATCGATGCCGCAGACCGCTTTATCCACACGAATCATCAGCAGATGATTGGCATGCAGATGCGGGTAATCCGGCACGGATAACAATTTAACCGGCAGCCCCTCCAGGGCTTCACGGTAAAGCTGTGCCAGGTGTGCGCGGCGTGCGTTCAGTTCGTCCATCCGGCTCAGCTGCACCACCGCAATCGCGGCGTGGATATCTGACAGGTTATATTTGAACCCCGGTTCGACCACTTCTGCCTGCGGTTTGCGGCCCTGCATCTGACGGTCAAACGCATCCACACCCAGCCCGTGGAACTTAAGACAGCGGATACGCTGTGCAAGTTCATCGTTATCTGTAGTAATTAATCCGCCTTCCGCGCAGGTGACGTTTTTAATCGCGTGGAAAGAGAAAATAGCGGTGCCTTTTTCGCCGATCCACTCGTCACGGTAACGGGTACCAACGGCATGTGCGGCATCTTCCAGCAGGAAAATATTGTGTTCCTGCGCAATAGCACGTAAAGCAACCAAATCACAGGGCGCTCCGGCATAATGAACAGGAATGATGACTTTGGTCTTCGGGGTAATCGCCGTACGGACGTCATCCGGCTGAATCATCAGTGTGTCGCGGTCAACATCAATCATCACCGGTACCGCGCCGAGCAGCTCGATCATATTGATGGTGGAAACCCAGGTCTGTGAAGGCGTGATCACTTCATCTCCCGGGCCGACACCCAGTGCCATCAGCGCAACATGCATACCGGCAGTTGCGGATGCCAGAGCAATGGCGTGTTTACAGCCGAAACGCTGACAGAAATCCGCTTCCAGCTGCTGATTTTGCGGGCCGGTGGTGATCCAGCCGGAACGCAGTACTTTTTCAACAGCCGCGATCTCTGACTCGCCGATAGCTGGCCGGGAAAACGGAAGAAACTCAAGCATAAATACAACCTAATAAGAATCGGAAGTGATGATTATATCCTGAATTGATTCAATTGACGCTCAACACCAGGGCTTCGTTTAAACAATTCTTAATCTTTACAGCGACTACATAACAACAAATATATGTGACAGCATAACAAAAATCAGCGCCGTTGTTGATGCCAATCTGTTATTTGCCACTGTGTTTCTTGTATTGGTCTGATACTTTTTATTTCAGACTGAAAAAGTTCGCTCAAGATATCTTCAGTCATAATTATCTGAGTTTCACCGGCGGCAAGTAACTGACCGGCTTTAAGTAACACCACCGCATCGGCATGCAGATAACTGTGGTTTAAATCATGACCGCTGGTAATAATCGTTCCCTGCTGTTCACAAAACCGGGCTATCCATTTATCCAGCATCGCCTGCTGGGTAATATCCAGGTGGTTACGCGGCTCATCCAGTAATAAGTATTTCCCGGACAAGTCATCCGTTGTCCATAATTGCAGAAATATCGCCGCTATTTTCACCCGCTGCCATTCACCGCCGGATAATTGCGTCAGCATACGCGGCAGTAACAGCTCCAGCTGAAAATCGCCGCACAACTGATAAATAAGCTGTGTATTTTCCTGCACCGCCGGCATATAGAGCTGCAGATACTGAAACACCGTCATCACCGGGACACAATCGGTGGTTTGGGTCAGATACGCACGGAACTGTGCCTGCTGCCGTTTGGGGATCGATTTTAAGTCCGTACCGCGGTAGCGGATTTGCCCCTCATAACGCACAGCATCCGCCAGTGCGGCCAGCAGAGTACTCTTGCCGGAGCCGTTCGGTCCCAGCAGATGGATTTGCTGTCCGGCAAAAAATTGCAGGGCATCACAGGTAAGACGGCGGCCGATGTGGATCCCGCTGACATCAAGTAACAGATTATTCATCAGCGGCGTCCTCCGTGATGCCGGGTCAGCAGATAAATAAAGGCCGGTGCGCCGATGGTTGCAGTCACCACGCCGATCGGAATTTCGGCATTGGATAAAATCAGCCGTGAGCATAAATCCGCCAGCAACAGACTGACGGCACCAAATAATGCACAGGCGGGTAATAATGTCCGGTGATCAGTAATACCCATCAGCCGCAGCATATGCGGGATAATCAGCCCGATAAAGCTGATAGCGCCGGCCACCGCCACACTCAGGCCGATCAGCAACCCGACGGCAATAATAAACACATTGCGCCAGCGGTGTGCCGATACCCCGAGCTGCTGGGCATTAACCTCGCCCAACGCAAGATAGTTAAGCACCGGTGCCTGCCACAGCAGCCACACGGCCACCACCGCTATCGCCGCCAGCAACGGACTGAGCCGCCAGTCCGCCCCGGAAAAACTTCCCATCATCCAGTACATCAGCTGGCGTAAATCCAGACTGGTGCTGAAATACACCATCCAGGTCATAAATGCGCCGCAGATAACCCCGAGAGCCACGCCGACCAGCAGCAGCTGGCTGTTACTCAGTCGCCGGAAATGAGCAAACCAGAGTAAAATCAGTGTCAGCAGTGTCGCCCCGATCACCGCCCCGCCCCCCAGCACCCACAGCGGCGGCATGCCTTTGAAAAACAGGACGATAAAGACAACAAACACCCCGGCACCGTTACTCACGCCGAGCAGCCCCGGTTCCGCCAGCGGGTTTTCAAAAATGGCCTGCATCACCGCACCGGCCATTGCCAGCCCAGCCCCCACCGCAATCACCGCCAGCACACGCGGGAAACGCAGATCCCAGACAAATAACTGCGCGGTTTCAGATAACCACTGGTCCGGTAAAATCCACATCTCACCGGCGCACAGTGCAACGGCGATCATTATCAGCAAGGTAACAGAAAGAAGAATTATGCGCTGTACATCCCGCTTTTTCCGCGTCTGTACCAGCTTCGTGATGGGGTTGTGAATATGCATGAGATCCCTGTCATTAATCAAGACGGGAGATAGTATACCTGAGTCAGAAGGAGGTTAATGTCTGACAAACCACAGAAAAGAAAACGACCTCATAAGAGGTCGTTTCAGGTCTTACTCTTTCGGTGTCGATTTTTCGACCTTGGCTTTCAGTTTCTGCCCCGGACGGAAAGTGACAACACGACGGGCTGTGATAGGAATATCTTCACCCGTTTTAGGGTTACGGCCCGGACGCTGATTCTTGTCCCGCAGATCAAAGTTTCCGAAACCGGATAATTTCACCTGCTCACCATTCTCAAGAGAACGGCGTACCTCTTCAAAAAACAGTTCTACCAGGTCCTTCGCATCGCGTTTGCTCAGGTCCAGTTTTTCCGACAGATTTTCTGACATTTCAGCTTTAGTAAGCGCCATAGGTTTAGTCCCTCAAGGATGCTTTAAATCGCTGTTGCAACGCGGCAACGCATTTGTTTACGGTTGCTGCAATTTCATCTTCTTCAAGTGTACGCTCTGTATCCTGTAAGGTCAGACTGATCGCCAGACTCTTATAACCCTCAGCAACACCCTTACCACAGTACACGTCAAATAAGTTTATGCCAACTAACTGATTTACGCCAACTTTTTTACATTCGTTCAGAATGTCTTGTGCAGCGACGTTTTCCGGCACAACGATGGCGATATCCCGGCGGTTCGCAGGGAAGCGTGAAATTGCTTCAGCCTCAGGAATAATACGGTTTGTCAGTGCGTCCCAGCGGATTTCAAAGACAACCGTACGGCCGTTGAGATCCAGTTTTTTCTCCAGTTCCGGATGAACCACACCGATATAACCAATATGCTCATCTTCCAGATAAATCTCAGCACCTTGTCCCGGATGGAGGGCCGGATTTGTCGTTGCTTTAAACGATACACGATCTAATTTGCCAGTCAATTCCAAAATGGCTTCCAGATCACCTTTTAAATCATAAAAATCAACGACCTGTTTTTCCGATGACCAGTGTTCTTCATTACGGTTACCGGCGATAACGCCTGCCAGCATGGTTTCCTGACGGATCCCGAGGTCTGCGGCCGCATCCGGTACAAAGCGCAGACCGGATTCAAACAGGCGGACACGGCTCTGCTGACGGTTCTGGTTATACACAACAGTGCTTAACAGGCCGGTCAGCAATGACAGACGCATGGCTGACATATCTGCAGAAATCGGGTTCGGCAGAATAATCGCGTCCTGACCCGGGTGCAGCAGGGTCTGAATTTTCGGGTCGACGAAACTGTAGGTAATCGCTTCCTGGAAGCCACGGTCAACCAGCAGTGTTTTCACACGCTTAAGCGGCAGATGTGCTTCGTGACGAGAGGTCATAATCAGGTCAGCGCGCAGCGGAACATCCGGGATATTGTTGTAGCCGTAAATACGGGCCACTTCTTCCACCAGATCTTCCTCAATTTCCATGTCGAAACGCCATGACGGCGCAGTCACCAGCCACTGATCCTGAGACATTTTCACATCACAACCCAGGCGGGTCAGAATATCCGTTACCTGCGCATCATCCACATGATGGCCGATCAGACGGTCAAGCTTGTTACGGGTCAGTGTGATCGTTGCCGTTTTCGGTAAATCAGCCTCAGAAACCACTTCAATGATTTCGCCCGGCTCACCGCCGCAGATATCCAGAATCAGACGGGTGGTACGCTCAGCCGCGATACGCTGTAACTGCGGGTCCACGCCGCGCTCAAAACGGTGTGAAGCATCGGTATGCAGACCATACTGACGTGCACGGCCGGTGATAGCCAGCGGGTTAAAGAATGCGGTTTCCAGCAGGATATTTTTAGTGGTGTCAGACACACCAGAGTGCTCGCCGCCGAAAATACCGGCCATACCCAGCGCACCACGGCGATCTGCAATCACCAGAATGTTATCTGTCAGTGTAACTTCGTTGCCGTCCAGCAGCGTCAGTTTCTCACCCTGCTCTGCCATGCGGACAATCAGTTCACCCTCAAGGGTATCCAGATCATAAGCATGCTGCGGCTGACCCAGCTCCAGCAGAACGTAGTTGGTGATATCCACGACCGGATCGATAGAACGGATGCCGCCGCGGCGCAGTTTTTCCACCATCCACAGCGGAGTTTTTGCTGTCACATCGACGTTTTTAATCACACGTCCGGTAAAACGCGGACACGCCTGCGGCGCATCAACACGGATAGGGAACGTGTCCTGATGGACAGCGGCGACCGGGGACATATCCGGAGCCTGATAATCCATCTTATTGAGAACCGCCACATCACGGGCCACACCACGGATGCTCAGGCAGTCCGCACGGTTTGGTGTGATGCTGATTTCAATCGCGGTATCATCCAGCTTCATATAGTCGCGCAGATCGGTACCGATTGGCGCATCTGCCGGTAATTCAATAATACCACTGTGGTCAGCGCTGATACCCAGCTCAGAGAATGAGCAGAGCATACCTTCTGACGGCTCGCCGCGCAGTTTGGCAGCTTTGATTTTAAAATCGCCCGGTAAGACCGCACCGACTGTCGCAACAGCCACACGCAGCCCCTGACGGCAGTTTGGCGCGCCGCAAACAATATCGAGCAGGCGGTCACCGCCGGTATTCACTTTTGTCACACGCAGTTTATCGGCGTTCGGGTGCTGTCCGCACTCAACCACTTCCCCGATAACCACACCGTTAAACTGACCGGCAACGGCTTCTGTGCCGTCCACTTCCAGGCCGGCCATGGTAATCTGATCAGATAACGCGTCGCTGCTGACAGCCGGGTTTACCCATTCGCGTAACCAGAGTTCACTGAATTTCATGAGAGTATCCCGCCTTATTTGAATTGCTTGAGGAAACGAAGGTCATTTTCGAAGAATGCGCGTAAATCGCTCACGCCGTAGCGCAGCATAGTCAGGCGCTCCATCCCCATACCAAAAGCGAAACCGGAGTAAATGTCCGGGTCAATACCGACATTGCGCAGCACATTCGGATGTACCATCCCGCAGCCCAGCACTTCCAGCCATTTGCCGTTTTTACCCATCACATCCACTTCCGCTGACGGTTCAGTGAACGGGAAGTAGGACGGACGGAAACGCACCTGCACTTCTTCTTCAAAGAAATGATTCAGGAAATCATGCAGTGTGCCTTTAAGATTAGTGAAACTGATATCAGTATCCACAATCAGACCTTCTGTCTGATGGAACATCGGGGTGTGAGTCTGATCGTAGTCATTACGGTAAACACGGCCCGGCGCAATAATGCGGATTGGCGGCTGTTTATCTTTCATGGTACGGATCTGCACGCCGGAGGTCTGCGTACGCAGCAGACGTTTGGCGTCAAACCAGAAGGTATCGTGATCAGCACGTGCCGGATGGTGTGCCGGAATATTCAGTGCGTCAAAGTTATGATAGTCGTCTTCGATTTCAGGGCCGGATTCAACAGAAAAACCCAGTTCGCTGAAAAAGGTTTCGATACGCTCAATCGTACGCGTGACCGGATGCAGACCGCCATTTTCCATGCGGCGTCCCGGCAGAGAGACATCAATCCGCTCTTCAGCCAGACGGGCATTCAGCGCCGCAGATTCCAGGGAATCTTTGCGGGCATTCAGTGCGGTCTGAACTTCTTGTTTGGCTTCGTTAATCACTGCACCCGCAGCAGGACGATCTTCCGGCGGCAGATCCCGCAGCGATTGCATCTGTAAGGTTAAATGCCCTTTCTTACCCAGGTATTCAACACGTACCGATTCCAGCGCTGCAACATCCTTTGCCTCTTCGACGGCTGCTTTTGCCTGAGCAACCAGTTCAGCGAGATGTGGCATGTTTTCCTATTCCTCTGACCCTGTGGTCTTCAATTATGACGACGGTGCTGCCGGACGTGATTATCTCACCCGCTCCGGCAAGCCCCTGAAACAAAAAAGCCTCCAAACTGGAGGCTTACGGCGTTACTTTTCGTTTCTTTTTTTACGCGCAAAGCCCCCTGAGTTCAGGCGCTAAAGTAAAAAAAGAAGCGGAAAGAAACGATATTATTCATTTTCTCAACTATTTATCAGTTAACCGGATGTATTTTGTCATATTACGCGAAAAACATACGGATATACAATGACAAATTATTCATTTCACAGATTTTTTCTGCCGGATAGCAAAAGAGGGAGCAAGCTCCCTCTTTTGTCTGAACAATTACGCCAGAGCGCCTTTTGCTTTTTCGACCAGCGCAGTAAATGCGGCTTTATCGAATACAGCGATATCGGCTAAGATCTTACGATCGATTTCGATGGATGCCTTTTTCAGACCGTTGATGAAACGGCTGTAAGACAGACCATTCTGACGAGCTGCTGCGTTGATACGTGCAATCCACAGCTGACGGAACTGACGCTTACGCTGACGACGGTCACGGTAAGCATACTGGCCAGCTTTGATTACTGCCTGGAAGGCAACACGATAAACGCGCGAACGGGCACCGTAGTAACCTTTCGCTTGTTTCAGAATTTTTTTGTGACGTGCGCGAGCAATGACACCACGTTTTACACGAGCCATACTAATCTCCTAAAGTCGTAAACTTTGCTAAAAACTTGCTTATGCGTATGGCAGGCAAGCGACAACTAAACCCAGATCCCCTTTGGAGACCATACCTTTCGGACGTAAATGACGTTTACGCTTAGTTGATTTTTTAGTCAGGATATGACGGAGGTTAGCATGCTTACGCTTGAAACCACCTTTAGCGGTTTTTTTGAAACGCTTAGCTGCACCACGTACAGTTTTAATCTTTGGCATTTTTATTTCCACTTCGCATTGTTAAACAACGAATTAATCCGGCGAATAAAAGCCGGGGTTGCCCCCGGCATTTATTACTTGGATTGCCGGACTATTTCTTCTTAGGAGCGAGCACCATGATCATCTGGCGACCTTCGATCTTCGACGGGAAGGATTCGACGGAAGCTAATTCACTCAGATCGTCTTTGATGCGGTTAAGCACTTCAATACCAATCTGCTGGTGCGCCATTTCACGACCACGGAACCGCAGTGTGATTTTGGCTTTATCGCCATCTTCAAGAAAACGAACCAGGTTGCGTAGTTTGACCTGATAGTCGCCTTCATCTGTGCCAGGACGGAATTTGATTTCCTTAACCTGAATAACTTTTTGTTTCTTCTTCTGCTCTTTAGCCGATTTGCTTTTCTCGTAGAGGAATTTGCCGTAATCCATGATACGGCAAACGGGCGGTTCGGCATTAGGGCTGATTTCAACTAAATCAACCCCGGCTTCCTCGGCTTTCTCAAGAGCTTCTCTCAGGCTGACAACACCAAGCTGCTCGCCTTCAAGACCAGTTAAACGAACTTCATTGACACGGATTTCCGTATTGATACGGTTCGGACGTGCTGTTTGAATTCTTTTTCCGCCTTTAATACCTTATTCCTCCGGTTGTTCTTCAAGTCTGCGACTGCGAATTTCTTCAAGCAGTGCGTCTTTAAATTCGCTCACGTTTATGCTGCCAAGATCGTTGCCGCGGCGGGTACGAACAGACACTTCGCCTGTTTCCATCTCTTTATCACCGCAGACCAGCATATACGGAACACGACGTAGCGTGTGTTCGCGAATTTTAAAGCCAATCTTCTCATTTCTCAAGTCTGCTTTTGCACGAATTCCGGCATCCTGCAGTTCTTTGACGACTTTCTGGACATAATCGGCCTGAGAATCAGTGATGTTCATCACCACTACCTGGTTAGGCGCTAACCATGTCGGGAAGAAACCGGCAGTTTCTTCAGTCAGGATACCAATGAAGCGCTCCATCGAGCCTAAGATCGCGCGGTGAATCATCACCGGGGTCACGCGTTCATTGTTTTCGGCAACATAAGTTGCCCCCAGACGAGCCGGCAGAGAGAAATCGAGCTGCACTGTACCACATTGCCATGCACGATCCAAACAATCATACAAAGTAAATTCAATTTTCGGCCCGTAGAAGGCACCTTCGCCCGGCAGATATTCGAATTCGATGTTGTTTTCTTTCAGTGCACTTGCCAGGTCAGCTTCGGCTTTGTCCCACTGGACATCAGAACCGATGCGTTTTTCCGGACGGGTGGACAGTTTAACCACAATCTTTTTAAAGCCGAAAGTGGAGTACATGTCATAGACCATGCGGATACAGGAACTGACTTCGTCCATTACCTGCTCTTCTGTACAGAAGATGTGCGCATCATCCTGAGTAAAGCCGCGGACACGCATCAGGCCGTGCAGTGCACCGGAAGATTCGTTACGGTGGCAGCTGCCGAACTCCGCCATACGCAGCGGCAGATCACGGTAAGAACGCAGACCCTGGTTGAAGATCTGAATATGACCCGGACAGTTCATCGGCTTAATGCAGTATTCACGGTTCTCGGAAGAGGTTGTGAACATGTGCTCTTTATAGTTTTCCCAGTGTCCTGTTTTTTCCCACAGAACGCGGTCCATCATAAACGGACCTTTCACTTCCTGGTAATCGTACTCTTTCAGTTTCACACGGACGAACACTTCCAGCTCACGGAAAATTGTCCAGCCGTCGTTATGCCAGAACGCCATACCAGGCGCTTCTTCCTGCATATGATACAGGTCAAGCTGCTTACCGATTTTACGGTGGTCACGTTTTGCGGCTTCTTCCAGGCGCTGCAGATAAGCGGCTAACTGCTTCTTATCGCCCCACGCTGTGCCGTAAATACGCTGCAGCATTTTGTTTTCGCTGTCGCCGCGCCAGTAGGCACCGGCCACTTTCTGTAATTTGAAGTTATGGCAGAAGCGCATATTCGGTACGTGCGGACCACGGCACATATCGACATATTCTTCATGGAAATACAGCGCAGGATGCTCATCCTGACCGATATTTTCGTCCAGAATTTCAACCTTGTAATCTTCGCCGCGGGAAACAAACGTCTCGCGGGCCTCGCCCCATGTGACGCGTTTTTTAACGACGTCATAATCTTTTTTGGCGAGCTCCATCATCCGCTGTTCGAGTTTCTCGAGGTCTTCCTGGGTCAGTGACTCATCAAGATCAACGTCATAATAGAAACCGTTATCGATTACCGGACCAATCGCCATGCGGGTGTTCGGCCATAATTGTTTGATGGCATGGCCTAACAGGTGAGCACAGGAGTGACGGATAATTTCCAGTCCTTCCTCGTCTTTGGCGGTGATAATGGCTAAATTTGCATCGTGTTCAATCATGTCGCAGGCATCGACCAGCGTACCGTTGACACGACCCGCGATACAGGCTTTCGCCAGACCGGCACCGATATCATTCGCAACATCAAGGACAGAAACAGGATGGTTAAACTGGCGCTGACTGCCGTCAGGAAGAGTAATTACAGGCATTTTTAAATCCTTATCTACAGTGGTGACCCATACGTAAGATCACATATAGAAATCTCATTTATTTGATTTTCAGTACGTTACCGGCAATTTCTTGCGTACATTGCAAGCCGGGTCACACCTGCGGATCATAATCTGCCGGGCGCCCTTGCCGGAACTCAAAATCCATACTAGCACAGCAAATAAGGATTAATAGATTTATGTGACCAGGTATCTGAAAAAGTGTGCCGTGTCACAAAGAATGCAGGAATTATGAACATTTCCTTTTTAAAACAGTGCCTGCGGCGGATTTTAAATCATTTTTTTGTACTGTCAGAATCCGCCGCAGGCCGTTTTCAGGGAAGAACCAGATTATCTTCAGGTAATGAATCAAATGATTTCAGTTCATTTTTAAAATTCACCACACTCTTTTGGCCGGCACATTGCGTATCCCGCAACCAGTCACAATGATTATCCAGCCTAGCCTCTTTTATGCCCATCCACTGACTCAGCAGCGGCAACATCGATAATCCGCTGCGGAAATGTGTTATACGGTTTTGTGACTGTGCATCAAACGCAGTAATAAAGAACGGCACCTGAAAATTTTGTTTCATGCTGTCGCCGTGTGTCAGATTGGTATTCTCCGTGCCCTTATCCGTAAACAGCAGACCGTGGTCAGAGAAGTAAGCCATTGTCCAGCGCTGATGCTCCTGCCCTGCCATCGCGGCAATATCGGACAGTAATTTATCGGTATTCTCAATACTTTTGATATAGCAGGAAATATTACGGGAACCGATAAATTTATCGAAATTTTCAGTCAGTCTTCCGCAGGGTTGCGGATGAGAACCGATTAAATGCACCACAATCAGTTTTTTACCGTTCTTCTCTGCCAGCGCATCGCGGACGAACGGCAGCAGCATTTCATCCGGCCCGCCTTTATCCGAACGGTTCGGGGCGAGAAAATGATAAAAACCGGCTTTTTTCCCCATAATTCCCACCGGAGAATCATAAATGCCTTTCATATGCTGATTTGAAATCCAGTATGTATGAAAGCCGGCTTTATTCGCCAGTGCGACAAGATTATCACTCAGGTTTGTCACATTCCCTTCACGGACAGCAAGTGCATTTGTCAGAGAGAGTGTGGTGGAGCCAGACGCAGAAATATAGTTATCGAAAAACAAGCCGTTACGGCTGCTCATCCACGGTGTATTCGGGTGTAATTCAAAACCGAATGCATGCATAAAATCTTTGCGGACACTTTCACCGATGACAAGAATATAGGTGTCATAACCGGTCTCTGTAACTTGCGGATTCCAGTGATCACTGGTTTCAATAACCTTGGCATAGCGCAGATTATCTTTGCGGATTTGCACATAACTTTCATAACTGTCACGGAAAAAACGGATTTCCGGCAAACCGGACTTAAATACCGAGACAAATCCTTCCGATTTTCCCTGAATATAATCTTTTGAGGATGACCAGAATGCGGTAATAAAAAAGACGGTAAACAGTACAATTCGCTGATGACGTTTTTTCAGCGGCTTCATCAGCAGTGCACAACCTGCAGATACCAGCAGCCCGGCAAGATACAGATAGGTTTTAAAAGGCAGCCCGGCAATATATTCCAGTGATTCACCGTTATCCGTATACATCAGTGAACCAACCGCATTCACATCGGGATAACCGTAATTGATCCCCACCGCCCCGTAAATAAGGCCCAAAAGTAAATATATCGTCAGCAGCAGAACATACAGCACCCGGCTGAATGACAGGCAAAATGTAAACAGTGCTGCCGCACTGAGAACATAAATAAACTTATATTCATAACCAAAACTTAAATGCAGAACCGACAGAAACAGAAAAAGTCCGGCTGTCGCAATAAAAATCCGTAACATACGTGTTGTCATCATACCCGGCAATTTTAATTATCAGTACAGAGAAAGTCCCGCATTATAACGGGACTTTCCTCCGGGGACGACCGCTTTGTAACAATCACAGCCCTCAATTATTCACACCACAGAACTACCAGGTAAAACATTGATACAATTTATCATTGTTAATTCACCAATTGTAAAATGTTGTCCGTTATACTCCGTCCGTAGTAGAGATAAGTGAACTTTTGGTATTTCTCTTGCCCTGATCCTGAATCAGGGCTTTTTTTTTTATTTTTTCCGCACAACACGCAATTCCTCACACTCCCCCATTCTTTTCTTCATTATTAATGATGCAGGTCGTATGCTTTTTATACACAGGAAACGGGCGTGCCATGTAAAAAGGTCAGACGGATTTTTTGCAGCGGGACAATTCCGCTGCAGATTCACACTGCAACGGAAAAATAATTTATGAAGGAAAAAATCAGAGGATCAGTCAGCCATCGCCAGTGCGCGGTACGCGTTTTTCACTTTCCACAGATAACGGGGAGCCTGTGACGCAGGGTGTTTGCTCTGCACATGCTCATAAAATTCATCGGCTGACAGCGCGTTAATTTTTTCAATCGCCAGTGCCCGGTTGTTATCAAACGTACGCAGCAATGCGCCGGCGCCGTTAACATAAGAGACAATCGTTGCGTAATTGAGAGTTTGCGGGTCAGTAATGCCGGCCAGATGCTGGTCACGGATAATCCGGATGTAGGTGGTACCGATGTCGATATTGGTTTGCGGATCCAGCAGTTCACGGGTGCTCGGCTCGCCGTTACGGCCCTTCACACGATAGGCATCGCGCCCGGCGGTTGAGGCTTTAATCTGCATCAGACCCACAGCGTTGGATTTGCTGATCACATCCGGCCGGTAAGACGATTCCACCTCAATAATGGCGCGGATCAGTGTTTCATCGACTTCATAACGGTTGGATGCCTGGCGGATAAACTGATCAAACGGAGTGGCCGGATAGACGCCACTGCCCTTTGCCGGATAGGCGGAATAATCACTGATGCCGGACGATGGCGGCGTTATCCAGCCACCGGAACCGGTACGGGACTGTTTGCTGCTTCCTGAGCAGCCCGCCAACAATAATGCTAAAGCAATCACACTAACGGTTTTTTTCACTCTGTTACCCTTTATCCGGCATTCTGACGAAGCTAAGAATACTGAAAACACACATAAACCAAAAGGAGTTTACTTAACTTTTACATTTTATGTGATTCATAGCATAGTGTGAATCGATCGTACTGAATGTTATAAAGATATTGCGGAAGTGCTTGACAACATCAAATGATATTGATAATCATTATCAATAACGATATCCTTAGTGATTGTCACACTTTAACCAGGCAGGCTGATAAAATGAACAAAAAACAAAATACGTTTTCCCTTCCGTCCCTGACACAGATATTCCGCCATGCTGTGCTGCTGCTTACCCTGTGCGCGGTCGGCGGGTATGCCGCTGCGGCGGAGAAAAAAATTTAAGGTCGTAACCACCTTCACCATTATTCAGGATATGGCGCAGAATGTGGCCGGTGATGCCGCTGTTGTGGAATCCATCACCAAACCCGGTGCCGAAATCCATGACTACCAGCCAACCCCGAAAGACATTATGCGGGCGCAGGATGCGGATCTTATCCTGTGGAACGGCCTGAATCTGGAGCGCTGGTTTGAGCGCTTCTTTGAAAATTTACAGGATGTCCCGGCGGTTGTCATTACCGAAGGTATTACCCCTAATTCCATCCGTGGCGGCGCCTATAACGGTAACCCGAACCCGCATGCCTGGATGTCCCCGACCAATGCCCTGATGTACATCGAAAATATCCGGGCTGCGCTGGTAAAACATGACCCGGCGAATGCGGAAACCTACAATAAAAATGCGGCTGAGTATGCCGCGAAGATAAAAGCACTTGATGCCCCGCTCCGTGCCCGTCTGGCCAATATCCCGGAAAATCAGCGCTGGCTGGCGACCAGTGAAGGCGCATTCAGTTATCTGGCCAATGACTACGGTTTTCAGGAAGTATACCTGTGGCCGATTAACGCAGAAGAGCAAGGTACACCGCAACAGGTCCGCCACATGATTGATACCGTCCGCGAATATAAAATTCCGGTTGTATTCAGCGAAAGCACCATTTCCGACAAACCGGCTAAACAGGTCGCCAAAGAAACCGGTGCAGAGTACGGCGGCGTACTGTATGTGGACTCCCTGTCTGCCGCTGACGGCCCTGTTCCGACCTATATTGATCTGCTCAATACCACTGTAGATACTATCGCCAAAGGATTTCATCAATGAGTGATCAATTCAGCAAACCACAGCTGGTTGTCGATAACGCCACTGTCACTTATAACAACGGCCATACCGCGATTTTTGATGCCAGTTTCAGCATAGAGGGCGGCTCTATCTGCGCCCTCGTCGGTATTAACGGCAGCGGTAAATCCACCCTGTTTAAAACTATTATGGGGCTGGTCACACCGACACAGGGCCGGGTGACACTGAATGATGAACCGGTGCGTGCTGCGCTGAAAAAGAATGTGATTGCCTATGTCCCGCAGACAGAAGAAGTGGACTGGAACTTTCCGGTCCTGGTCTCTGATGTGGTGATGATGGGCCGTTACGGAAAAATGGGTTTTCTGCGCATTCCCGGTAAAGAAGACAAAAAAGCTGTCGCCGATGCACTGGAACGTGTCGGCCTTACCGGGCTGGGTCACCGTCAGATAGGCGAGCTTTCCGGCGGTCAGAAAAAGCGTGTGTTTCTGGCCCGTGCCCTGGCACAGAACGGCAAAGTATTGCTGCTGGATGAGCCGTTTACCGGCGTGGATGTCAAAACAGAGAATGCCATTATCGATTTATTGCGCTCACTGCGCGAAGAGGGGCACCTGGTGCTGGTCTCCACCCACAACCTCGGCAGTGTGCCGGAGTTTTGTGACCATGTGATTCTGATAAACCGTACTGTACTCGACAGCGGCCCGACCGCCACCACGTTTACCCAGAAAAACCTGGAAAGAACCTTCGGCGGAGTGCTGCGTCATATCAATCTGTCCGGGCCGGATCTGCATGACGACGATGACCCGCGTTCACTGACCGTTATTACCGATGACGAACGCGCCGCTGTCTTCTACGGCCATCAGGATAATCTGACGGTGAAGACCGGCAGTAAGGAAGAGCAGCCATGACAGAGCTGTTACTTCAGCCGTTTGAATACAACTATATGGTGAAAGCCATCTGGGTGAGCGGTATTGTGGGCGCGGTGTGTGCCTTTCTGTCCGCTTACCTGATGCTCAAGGGCTGGTCACTGATGGGAGATGCCCTCTCCCACTCTGTGGTTCCCGGTGTGGCGGGGGCTTACGCTCTCGGTTTCCCCTACTCTGTCGGTGCGTTCTTCACCGGGATGCTCGCTGCCCTTTCCATGACCTTTGTCCGGCATCTGACCCGCCTGCGGGAAGATGCGGTGATCGGGTTTATATTTTCCACCTTCTTTGCCGCCGGTCTGCTGATCGTTTCCCTGAACCCGACCTCTGTGAATGTACAGACCATTATTATGGGGAATATCCTCGGGATTGCCGATGAGGACATGCTGCAGGTGGAAATTATTATTGCGGTTTCTTTCCTCGTACTGATGTTCATCTGGAAAGATCTGCTGGTGGTTTTCTTTGATGAAACCCATGCCCGCTCTATCGGCCTGAACCCGCTAGCACTGAAAATTATTTTCTTTACCCTGCTCAGTGCCTGTACTGTCGCGGCACTCCAGACAGTCGGGGCGATTCTGGTGATTGCGATGGTGATTACCCCGGGAGCCACTGCCTATCTGTTAACCGATCAGTTTAAAAAATTACTGATTATCGCCGTCGTTTTAGGAGCAGTCACCAGCAGTGCCGGTGCCTACATCAGTTATTTTCTGAACGGCGCGACCGGCGGCATGATTGTGACCTTACAGACTATTGTTTTCATGATTGCCTTCTTCTTCGCACCAAAACACGGCATGCTCTCCGCCCGCCGCCGTGCCCGTCGTGAATCAGCAAAACTGCGTCAGGAGACAAACTCATGAGTGATTTTCTGACCTCTCTGTTTATTGACCCGTTTGCCTTTCCGTTTATGCAGCGGGCTATGTTTGCTGCTATTCTGACCGGCGCGGTCTGTGCCGTTCTCTCCTGCTTCCTGGTGCTAAAGGGCTGGTCGCTGATGGGGGATGCCATTTCCCATGCGGTACTGCCGGGTATTGTGCTGGCCTTCGTGATGGGCATTCCGCTGATTATCGGTGCGTTTGTATCAGGGCTTTTCTGTGCTTTTGCCACCGGTTACCTTAAAGAACACAGCCGGATCAAAGAAGATACCGTGATGGGGATTGTGTTCTCCGGTATGTTTGCCCTCGGTCTGGTACTGTTTACCCGCATTGATACCGAACAACACCTGACCCACATTCTGTTTGGTAACATCCTCGGGATCACGCAGGCTGAACTGCGTCAGACCCTGATTATCGCGGGGCTGACCATGGTGGTACTGATGGTGAAATACAAAGATTTCATGCTGTACTGCTTTGATCCCAACCAGGCACGGGTTATCGGACTGCCGGTCCGCATGCTGCACTACGGGCTGTTATCACTGCTGGCACTGACCATCGTCGCCTCTCTCCAGGCGGTCGGGATCATTCTGGTAATCGCTATGCTTATTTCTCCGGGTATCATCGCCTTCCTGCTGTGCCGCAGCTTCGGCAAAATGATCCTGGTGGCGATTCTGGTCTCTGTCAGCTCCAGCTATATCGGCACTGTCGTCAGCTTCCATATCGACGGCGCCACCGGTGCCTGTATTGTCCTGGTTCAGGCACTCTATTTTGTGCTGGCACTGATTTATAACCAGCTGCGGTTATCCGCCCTCAAACGCCGCAGACAGGTTGCCTGACCTTCTGTTCACGGGGGATATTCTGTCACCGGGATATCCCCCGCTTCCGGACTCTTCCGAAACAGCCATCCGTTTTTGTCCTTTTCTGTATTTCCCTGCTCTTACTGTGTAATTTGTGTGAGATGTCCGCTTTTTTCTTTTATTTTCCGGCGGTAAGATAGACTGACTGATAGACGGCTTAGTGAGGTGGCTCATGTGGCAGGCAGCAGGACGTATACTCAGTGAACATTTCGGCGAACACTCGTTCTCTGACAAGAAACAACTCGATGGCGGTGAAATCCACCGTTCCCGGAGTGCCCGTTACGGCGATCATCCGGTTTTTATCAAATATAACCGGCGTGACATGTTGCAGGTATTCAAAACCGAGGCGGAGCAGCTTGATGCTCTCAGCCGCAGCCGTACACTGACAACCCCCGCCGTTTATGGTGTCGGGTCGACAAAAGAGTTCAGCTTCCTGATTATGGAATATCTGCCGCTGAAGCCTTTTGATTCCCATTCCGCCTATATGTTCGGGCAGCAGCTGGCGCGTCTGCACCAGTGGCATGAACAGCCCCGTTACGGTTTCGATGAAGATAACCTGCTGGGTACCAATCCCCAGCCGAATGCCTGGGATAAAAAATGGGCTTCTTTCTTTGCTGAAAAACGGATTGGCTGGCAGTTACAGCTGGCGAAAGAAAAAGGTATCATCTTCGGCGATATTGACAGCATTATCCGGCGTGTACAGCAAAAGCTGTCTGACCACCAGCCGCAGCCATCCCTGCTCCACGGCGATCTGTGGCCGTCAAACTGTGCGGCGGTGGCTGACGGCGGAACAGTCGCGTTTGACCCGGCGTGTTACTGGGGTGATCGTGAGTGTGATCTGGCGATGCTCTCTTTTTTCCCTGAGCTGCCGATGCAAATCCTCGACGGCTATCAGCAGGTCTGGCCGCTGGAAAGTGGTTTCTTAGAGCGCCAGCCGCTCTATCAGCTCTATTATCAGCTTCACCGCAGCCATTTATTTGGCGATCGTTATTATCAGAGTGCGCAGACGATTATTGACGATATTCTCGCCGGTTAATCCCTGTCTTACAGACAAAAAAATACCCCGTCAGAGACTCTGCGGGGTATTTTTTATTCAGGCTGTTTTGCTTACCAGTTAAGGAACTTAATTAAAAACCACGCAATTGCGCCGATAAATACCGGCAGCACATACAGCACAAAAATTTGCCGGAAAATAGTGTGATTCGGAATACGTATTTTGGCGATTAAATCCGCCGGTGTTTTTCCGCTCTCTCTGGCATTTTCAATAATGGCCTGATCTTCAATATTCTCGCGGATAAATTTTACCTGCCGGGACATACGGATACCGGATGCACTCAGCGCCAGCCCCACAAACATCAGGATATAAATCAGTAAAAAACTCAGATTGTGACCTTCAAAACCGAGTAATTTATCCGGTACAGGGGAGTTATTCCAGAATGTGTTCAGGAACGGTGTATTCACACGGATCATTTCCGTCACCACATTGATAAAATCCCCGATAACGGCATTAATTTTATCACTGCCGGTACTCTGCTGATGAGCCAGTTTCAGTAACGAAACAATGGTTGAGATCAGGGCCGGAATAAAAACCACCCAGCCTGCCACCCGTTTAAATACAGCAACCCAGCGTGCCTGTTGCAGCGTCATGCGCTTTCCTCATTTGATTTTTTCCCTGTAATCATAGCGCAGAAATCAGGAGAAAATCATTATCATTATTCCGGACTTTTTTACCCCGTAAATTATTAAGTCACTTAATGAACTCTCTGCCCCGGCTTGTTACAATCAGAGAATGTTTTAATTCATTGCAGGATCTCAGGAGCTACACTATGTCCCACACCTTACCGGTACAGGCCGCTGTTTTTGATATGGATGGTTTACTGATTGACTCCGAGCCATTCTGGCTTCAGAGCGAAAATCAGGTTTTCAGCAGCATCGGCCTGGATATGTCACTGCGGGATAAGCTGCCCGATTTGCTGGGTCTGCGTATCGACCAGGTCGTGGAGCTGTGGTATCAGGTTTCGCCGTGGCAGACTCCCTCTAAAGAAGAGGTCATTCAGCGGATTATTGATTCCACAATTGCCATGGTGGAAAAAGAGCGTCCGCTTCTGCCCGGTGTGGAACATGCGCTCTCCCTGTGTCAGTCACAGGGACTGAAAATTGCTCTGGCTTCCGCCTCGCCGCTCTATATGCTGGAATCTGTGCTGGAGATGTTTAATATCCGCCATTATTTTGATGCGGTGGTGTCTGCCGGTGATCTGCCCTACAGCAAGCCGCATCCGCAGGTTTATCTGAATGCCGCTGAAGCACTGGGTGTTCCGCCGGTGCAGTGCGTGGCGCTGGAAGATTCCGTTAACGGTATGATTGCCTGTAAAGCCGCCCGCATGCGCTCCATTGTGGTTCCGTCCGCTGAAATGGCCGCCGACCCGCGCTGGTCACTGGCAGATTACCGCCTGTCATCGCTCAGCGAACTGACTGCGGCTATGGTCCGCTGATTATTTTTGTGGCGGGAAATATCCCGCCCTGCTCCGTTAGTGAAATATTCCGGAGTTATTCATTAATAAATAAGCCTTTTTCTTTCTTACCCTCTGGCCGGGCGTCATAAAAGACTTTATACTGTAACACTGTATAAATAAACACCTGAGTATTTACCCGGTATCATGACAGCTGAGGGTCACCTGCTTTTCTCTGTCGCTTCTGTAGTGATGGTTCATCAGCTTCAGATTTCGCCTGATATCAGTCAGGGGGACTGGCTGCACCTGATCCCCGGCGCCCTCGCCGGTGCTCTGCTGCCGGATATCGATCATCCTAAATCCATGCTGGGTCAGTGGGTTCGCTTTATTTCAGTGCCAATCTCCCGCCTGTGCGGCCACCGGGGTTTCACCCACAGTCTGCTGGCAATTCTGACCGGCGTTATTCTGTTCCGCACACAACTGCCGGTCAGCTGGTCTGTTCCGGCAGATTTTTATCAGGCCGTGATTGTCGGGTATCTCAGCCACCTGGCCGGCGATATGCTGACGACCGCCGGGATCCCGCTGTTATGGCCGGTACGCTGGCGTTTCTGCATCCCGCTGCTGGGCAGCAAAGCCAATAAACGGGCGGAACGCAGTGTGGCGCTGGTTGTACTGGTGGCCTCGTTCTATCTGCCTGCTCACTGGGAGGTCTGGTGGGATCATGTCCGGGAACTGATACTGGCTCAGATATCGGCCAGGCTATAAATAATCCGTTTTATATAACCATCAGCTATAGAAAAACATCCGTTTAATGACGATTCAGGCTAAATCAACCACTGTGATCTACAATATAGCTATAAATAATGCAGATTAATTATAAGTACTGCAGAAAACTCCTGTTAATCTATAACGCATCCTTTACAGTTTTAGCATCTGCATAACTGTATGCGATTTAGTCAACACACTATAACAACATACCAACAGGTATCGGAGACCGGGATGAACTTTCCATTAATCAGCAATCTCGCCATATTCGTTATTCTGCTGCTGGTGCTGATGAAGCTCAGCAGTAATAAGGACTGGAGTCTGTCCAAAAAGGTACTCACCGGTCTGGTGATCGGTGTTCTGTTCGGCCTCGGGCTGAATGCATTCTACGGCACGGAGCATGACGCAGTAAAACAGGCGCTGCCGTGGTTTGATATCGTCGGTAACGGCTATGTGAAGCTGTTACAGATGGTGATTATGCCGCTGGTCTTCGCGTCTATTCTCAGCGCGGTTGCCCGTCTGCATCAGGCATCATCGCTGGGTAAAATCAGCGTGCTGACGATCGGCACGCTGCTGATCACCACAGCAATTGCCGCCTTAATCGGTATTCTGATCACCCTCGCTTTCGGCTTAACCGCAGATGGTCTGATTCAGGGTGTGAAAGAAACCGCACGCCTGACCCAGCTGGAATCCCAGTATGCAGGCAAAGTGTCTGACCTGACCGTGCCGCAGCTGATCCTGTCCTTTATTCCGAAAAACCCGTTTGCTGACCTGACCGGTGCTAACCCGACCTCCATCATCAGCGTGGTGATTTTTGCCGCCTTTATGGGTGTGGCTGCACTTCAGCTGATTAAAGACAACGAAGAGCGCGGTGCCAAAGTGCTCAGCGCGATTGATATCCTGCAGGCGTGGGTGATGAAACTGGTGCGTCTGGTGATGCGCTTTACCCCGTACGGCGTATTTGCTCTGATGACCAAAGTGGTTGCCGGTTCAAACATTCAGGACATCATTAAATTAGGGACTTTCGTCGTTGCTTCTTATATTGCGATCCTGCTGATGTTCGTCGTTCACGGCCTGATTGTCGGCGCTGCCGGTATCAATCCGCTGCGTTTCTTCCGTAAAATCGCGCCGGTACTGACTTTCGCCTTTACCAGCCGTTCAAGTGCGGCCAGTATTCCGCTGAGTGTGGAAGCACAAACCCGCCGTATCGGTATTCCTGATTCTATTGCCGGGTTCGCAGCTTCCTTCGGTACCACCATCGGTCAGAACGGCTGTGCGGGGATTTACCCGGCCATGCTGGCGGTGATGGTTGCCCCGACCATGGGTATCAACCCGTTTGACCCGCTGTGGATTGCCACACTCGTCGGTATCGTCACCGTCAGTTCAGCCGGTGTTGCCGGTGTCGGCGGCGGTGCCACCTTCGCGGCTCTGATTGTTCTGCCTGCAATGGGTCTGCCGGTCACTCTGGTCGCGCTGCTGATCTCTGTCGAGCCGCTGATTGATATGGGCCGTACCGCCCTGAACGTCAGTGGTTCCATGACCGCCGGGACAGTCACCAGCCAGATCCTGGGCCAGACAGACAAAACCCTGTTTAATAACGATAATGACGAAGATTTACAGCAGGGATAATATTCCGCCGCTGATTATCGTCAGATAACAAAAAGCCCGTATTCAGGATATGAATACGGGCTTTTTATTGATATCACCATGGTTCCTGCAGACTTCCCCCGCGTCACACCGCCGGGTTAATCATCGGATCCGCCTGTCACGTTATGTTTTCGGATGCCACCTTCGGCATTATTACTGCTCCGCAGACAGGCATAAAAAAGGCCGTAACGCTGGGCGTAACGGCCTTTTTATCAGTATGTAGTGATTAATTCAGAAACTCACCGCTGCGCAGTGCTTCAATACGCTTATCCAGCGGCGGGTGTGATAAAAACAGTTCGCTGAATGATTTATTGCGGCCGTTGATGCAAAACGCCATCATGCTGCCCTCTTCCTGCGGTTCGTAACTGGTTTTCAGGCGTTGCAGTGCGGCGATCATCTTCTCGCGGCCCACCAGTTTTGCAGAGCCCGCATCCGCATAGAATTCACGGCGGCGTGAGAACCACATGGTGATAATGCTGGCCAGAATACCGAACACAATTTCCAGTACCATCGATACCGCGAAATAAATCATCGGGTTGCCCTGGCTGCCTGAGTTTTCGTCATTGTTGTTTGACATAAAACCTGCCGCCAGTTGTGCCAGAATACGGGAAATAAAGATAACAAAGGTGTTTACCACGCCCTGTAACAGCGTCATGGTCACCATGTCACCATTCGCGATATGGCTGATTTCATGGGCGATAACCGCCTCCGCCTCATCGCGGCTCATGTTTTCCAGTAACCCGGAGCTGACCGCCACCAGTGACGCATCACGGCGTGCGCCGGTTGCAAAGGCGTTAATATCCGGCGCGTGGTAGATCGCCACTTCCGGCATGCCGATACCGGCCTGCTGTGCCTGACGGCGTACCGTCTCCACCAGCCAGCGCTCCGTTTGAGTGGACGGATTGGTGATCACCTGCCCGCCGACAGAGCGCAGTGCCATCCATTTTGACATCAGCAGAGACACAAATGCGCCGCCGAAGCCAAATAACCCTGCCATAATCATCAGTCCGGTCACACTTTGACTCTGAACGCCGGTCAGCGACAGAATAATGCCGAAGACAACCATTACGGCCAGGTTTGTGAGTAAAAATAATGCAATTCGCATCATATCAGTATGATCCTTTAAATAGTGTGCCCATCATATGCCTCAGAAAATAGGGGCATTTTGCCATATTTCAAGGCTTTTTAACCGAATAACTTTAATTATTAAACAACTTTACACTTAATTTTAATAAAGTGACCTTTTGCTGTTTTGTGCGGTTTGGTTTGCTGTGCAGATAATCAGCGTTTTTTATTAAAAAAACACTTTACTTTTTAAATGGGAAAAATTATCATTCTCGTTGTCGGTACCTGAGTAAATTACTAAGGTATTGGCAAACGACATTGCTCACATTGCTTCCAGTATTTCGAAGTTTCTCAGCCAGCCATCGCGCTGGCTTTTTTTTATCCGTC
Source organism: Morganella morganii (assembly GCF_019243775.1). Taxonomy (NCBI): domain Bacteria; kingdom Pseudomonadati; phylum Pseudomonadota; class Gammaproteobacteria; order Enterobacterales; family Morganellaceae; genus Morganella; species Morganella morganii. Next base: position 1,583,887 of record NZ_CP069157.1, on the reverse strand, counting down.
AGCGGGCATAAAACTCCACCGGCAGATTATCCGGGTCAAAACAGAAGAAAAATGACTTGCCGGTAAATTCATCCGTACGAATGCGGTCACAACGGACACCGCATTGTTTCAGGTGTGTTTCCCATGCGGTCAGATCCTGCACTGCAAATGCCAGATGGCGCAGGCCACAGGCTTCCGGCTGTGATACCCGTACCGGGCTTGCCGGAAAGGTAAAAAGCTCCAGCAGGTATTCTCCGTTCAGTGCCAGATCCACCTTGTAAGAATCCCGTTCCGCACGATAGTGCTCACTGAGCACCGTTAATCCCAGTACATCGCAATAAAACGCCAGACTGGCCGTGAGGTCAGAAGCAATCACGGCAATATGATCCACTTTTTCAATCTTCAGCATATCTTTCCTGTACAACGCCCCGTTGCCGGGGCGTATATCACCTTTATTTACTGCTTTCTTTTACAGAGGCTGAGTCTGCGCTTCCACCGCTGCCAGTGCCACCATGTTGACGATACGCCTCACAGAGGAGATAGACGTCAGAATATGCACCGGCTTGTTAATCCCCATCAGCACAGGACCGACCGTCACCCCTTCCGAGGTAGTCACACGCAGCAGGTTATAACTGATACGGGCTGCTTCCCCGTTCGGCATAATCAGCAGGTTTGCCGCACCTTTCAGTGGGCTGTCCGGCATCAGATCACGGCGGATAACTTCCACCAGCGCCGCATCACCGTGCATTTCCCCGTCAATTTCCAGTGACGGTTCCCGTTCACGGATCAGCGCCAGGGTATCACGCATTTTCTCTGCGGACGGCGACGGACAGGAGCCGAAGCTGGAGCGGGATAACAGCGCCACTTTCGGCTCGATACCGAACCGGCGCACCGCGGCGGCGGCCATCAGGGTGATCTCCGCCAGTTGTTCGGCTGTCGGCTCATCATGCACATAGGTATCGGCGATAAAAGTGTTACCGGTCGGCAGACTGAGCGCATTCATTGCCCCCGCCGTGTGCACGCCTTCGTGGAAACCAAACACATTTTCCACAATCCGGTAGTGATCGTGATAATCGCCGACCACCCCGCAGATCATACCGTCCGCCTCACCACGGTGCACCATGATGGCACCGATACTGGTCGGGTTAGTGATAATGGCACGGCGGGCCTGTTCCTGAGTCACGCCCTTGCGCTTCATCAGCTGATAATATTCCTGCCAGTATTCAGCAAAACGCGGGTCACTTTCATTGTTAACGATTTCAAAATCCTGATCCGGCACAATCTGCAGTCCCAGCTTTTTGATTCGCATTTCAATCACATCCGGGCGGCCAATCAGGATCGGATACGCCAGCCCCATGCTGACCAGTTCCTGTGTCGCATGCAGCATGCGCGGCTCTTCCCCTTCGGCCAGCACGATACGTTTGCGATCTTTACGTGCCATGGAGAAAATCGGCTTCATAAACAGGGTGGTTTTGTAGACAAACTCATTGAGGTGTTCCAGATAGACACTGAAGTCCTCAATCGGGCGCGTCGCCACACCGGTTTCCATCGCCGCTTTTGCCACAGCCGGGGCGATTTTCAGGATAAGACGCGGATCAAACGGTTTCGGGATAATATATTCACGGCCGAAAGATAATTCCTGACCACCGTAAGCGGAGGCAACCTGCTCGCTCTGCTCCGCCAGCGCCAGATCGGCAATCGCTTTCACACAGGCCAGTTTCATCTCTTCATTAATCGCTGTTGCGCCGACATCCAGCGCACCACGGAAAATAAACGGGAAGCAAAGCACGTTATTGACCTGGTTCGGATAATCCGAGCGCCCGGTACAGATGATGGCATCCGGACGGACGGCCAGTGCCAGCGGCGGCAGGATTTCCGGCTCAGGGTTGGCCAGTGCCAGAATCAGCGGGTCACGCGCCATACCTTTGACCATCTCCGGTGTCAGCACGCCCGGGCCGGAACAGCCGAGGAAAATATCCGCGCCCGGCATCGCATCCGCCAGTGTCCGCATACCGTTATCATCAATAGCATACGCCGCTTTGGTTTCCGCCATATTGGCTTCACGGCCTTTGTAGATAACCCCTTTCGAGTCACAGACAATAATATTGTCGCGTTTCAGGCCCAGCAACACCATCAGGTTCATACAGGCAACAGAGGCAGCTCCCGCACCGGAGACCACCAGACGGACATCACCGATCGCTTTATTGACGATACGCAGTCCGTTGAGTACAGCTGCAGTACTGATAATCGCGGTACCGTGCTGGTCATCATGGAAGACCGGGATTTTCATGCGTTCGCGCAGTTTCTTTTCAATATAGAAACATTCCGGTGCTTTGATATCTTCCAGGTTGATGCCGCCGAATGTCGGCTCCAGAGAGGCAATAATATCCACCAGTTTGTCCGGGTCGGTCTCATTGACTTCAATATCAAAGACATCCACACCGGAGAATTTTTTAAATAAAACCCCTTTTCCTTCCATCACCGGCTTACCGGCCAGCGCCCCGATATTACCGAGGCCGAGCACCGCCGTACCGTTGGAAATTACCGCGACCAGGTTGCCTTTGGCGGTATATTTATAAGCTGCCAGCGGATCATCCGCGATTTCGAGACAGGGAGCCGCAACTCCGGGTGAATAAGCCAGAGCCAGATCACGCTGGGTGGTCAGCGGTTTGGTCGGGGTAACGGTAATTTTACCGGGAGAGGGAAACTGATGAAACTCAAGGGCACTTTGTTTTAATTGTTCGTCCATTTCAGGATCCTTTACAGGCGTTAATAACAGGGTCAGGGCGGACCGGCAGCGTAAGCTCTGCCGCCGGCCACGTTATTCAGCGCTACATAATCAGTATACTGATAAATAGCGGAATAGTGAAAAAAGTGTAATATTCATGTAGTTAATGTGCTGAACCTGTTGAAAAAAACAACATATCTCTTATTGGTTATCTGATAATAGCGGCCTTCTCCGGCTATACCGCCAATTATATCTTCCTGTCTTAAACCATGAACTTCATCCCTATAATATGCTTCATGTTATTAGGGACATTATTATTTTTAAATACTTTGTTATTTGCACATATAACACTTTTGCGTAAAAATTAATTGTCCTGGCGATTATGGTATATTTTGTATTTCAATAATTAATATATCAATTAAATCGTTTTAATTAATATCATCTCATACCGTACACCCGGCAAGGGAGAACTCTATGCCTCATCACACTATTATGGTTATTGATGACCATCCGTTGTTACGCTATGGTTTTAAAATGCTTTTACAACCGGATTATACGTTAACCATCATGCCGGAATTTACTGACAACAATGGTCTGTTCAGCCATATCCATCAGCATACCCCCAGAATGATTATATTGGATATCAATGTCCGTGCTTTTTCCGGTATTGATTTTATTAAAAAATTACGCCACAAAAAAATATCCAGTTATATCCTGGTGTTTTCACAATCACGGGAACGGAATGATATATACGCTGCTATTGATGCCGGAGCTGATGGTTATTTATTAAAAAATTGCGATGTTGATTATTTATTAAGTCAGATTGAAAATGCGTTTAAAGGAAAAAAGATTTTCAGTGAGGCGATTTATAAAATTTTGCAGGAACGTGAACACTATCACGATCCGGTCAGTTACCTGACACAACGGGAAGCCGATGTTCTCAAAGAACTGGCCTGCGGGATGAAAAATAAGGAAATTGCACGGGCGCTGTTTATTTCGGAAGAGACAGTGAAAGTTCATATCCGCAATATACTGAAAAAGCTGAATGTCTCCACACGGCTCGCCGCCAGCCTGCTCTATCTGAAATATCGGCTGCCCCGCTGAGAGGGATCCCCGGGATGGCTGTCCGGGGGTTACTCGCTTTCTTCGTCGATACTCGCCGGTGTCGGGTAATTGAGCAGTTCCAGGGTACCGTCCGGATTTTCGCGGACATCCACCTGGATCACCTCTTTATTCATCCCCCGGAGGATCGTATCCACTTCACTGTAGGCGTAACGGATGTTTTTATCACGCGCCCAGTCCGGCATACCGGTCACACCATAGTAAAAGTACACGGTACTGATGCCGTTGCCCTGGGGCTCTATCGCCTTGATTTTACTGATACGCAGTGCGCCGTAACAAAAATCCTCATGCGCCTGCCAGGCTTCTTTACCTTTGTCCGTCAGCTGATATTCCACACCGGACGATTCAATAGTCGCACTGATAAAACCGACGGAAGCCAGCGCATTCAGCCGTGAAATCATCCATGGCTCTGACTGACTTGAGCTGAACTGCGGCCATTTGTGCTCATCCAGGCACAGTTCGCTGTTTTCCGTAAATTTGAGCTGAAGTTCATTCAGATACACGTCCGTTTGTCCCGCGAGGGTAAAGCTGGCAAATAACAGCGTGCTTCCGGCTAAGTACTCTTTCATCGATCCTGTCTCAACATCTTCCGGATGTTTTTGTCATGGTTATGGCGTAATGCTACCCCACTTTTTTGCATTTATCGAATACTCTCTGCACGTAAGATTCTGGATAACTGCATCAAATTCCCGCATTATGCTATTTTTCGTGTTCACGACAAAGGATAAAAGATGAAAAATACAACCTCCGTCTGCCGGATTTTCGGGATTAAAAACTGCGACACGATGAAAAAAGCCGGGCATGGCTGGATGCTCATCAGATAGCGTATGAGTTTCATGATTACCGGCAGGATGGCGCGGATACAGAACTGCTCAGTGAATTTGCCCGTCATATTGACTGGACACAACTGCTCAACAAACGCGGCACCACCTGGCGTCAGCTGGATAAGACTGAACAGGATGCGGTGACAAATGCGCAGTCCGCCATCCGTCTGATGTCAGAAAAACCGGCGCTGATCAAACGCCCGGTGCTGGTCTCTGCGGACGGCCGTTATCACCTTGGTTTTAAAGCTGATGATTATCAGCAGTTCTTCAGTCTTCCTGCCTGATACAGAGGAAACACCATGCATTGTCCTGTAACAGAACTGGCAAAACAGCTTATCAGCCGGGAATCGGTCAGCCCGGATGATAAAGGCTGCCAGGCACTGATGGCTGAACGCCTGATTGCCGCCGGGTTTACCGTCGAACATATGCCTTTCGGCGACACACAGAATTTCTGGGCATACCGGGGCGGCAGCGGCACAACACTGGCCTTTGCCGGTCACACCGATGTGGTCCCCCCGGGCGACCTCAGCCACTGGCGCACCCCGCCGTTTGAACCGGCACTGATTGACGGCATGCTGTACGGGCGCGGTGCTGCCGATATGAAAGGTTCGCTGGCAGCCATGATTGTTGCTGCCGAGCGTTTTACTGAACGTTATCCGGACTATCCGGGACGCCTTGCTTTTCTTATCACTTCAGATGAAGAAGCGTCAGCCGTCAACGGCACCGTGAAAGTGGTGGAAACGCTGATGGCGCGCCATGAAAAGGTGGAATATTGCCTGGTCGGTGAGCCGTCAAGCCAGTCCCAATTAGGGGATATGATTAAAAACGGCCGCCGGGGTTCCGTTACCGCAAACCTGACGATTCACGGCACCCAGGGCCATGTCGCCTATCCGCATCTGGCTGATAACCCGGTTCACCGCGCCGCGCCGTTTATACAGGAGCTGGTGGCTGAACACTGGGACAACGGCAATCAGTTTTTCCCGCCGACCAGCATGCAGATAGCCAATATCCGTGCCGGTACCGGCAGTAACAACATCATTCCCGGTGATCTGTTTATTCAGTTCAATTTCCGTTTCAGCACCGAATCCACCGCTGAATCACTGAAAGCGCGGATTGCCGCGCTGCTGGAAAAACATCAGCTGAAACACACCATTCACTGGTCATTGTCCGGACACCCGTTCCTGACCCCGGAAGGCCTGCTGACCGGTGCAGTCTGCCGTGCTATCGGTCAGTACTGTAATCTGACACCAGAGCTCTCCACCAGCGGCGGAACCTCTGACGGACGCTTTATTGCGCGGATGGGCACACAGGTTGTGGAGCTGGGTCCGATCAACGCCACCATTCATAAAGTGAATGAATGCGTCAGCGCCGCTGATTTGCAGCAACTCAGCCGTATCTATCAACGGATTATGGAGCAGATACTGCTATGATGACCTTTGAAATGCTGACCGGGCAGACCCGTGATCATGTCATTAATTTTGCCGGTAATCATCACCTGCAATTTAATGCCACCAAAGCGTTTCTTGCCATGCAGAAAGCGGCGGCAACCGCCGGATTTAAACTGATGCCCGCCAGCTCCTTCCGCGATTTTTCCCGTCAGCAGATTATCTGGAATGAAAAATTTGCCGGGGTCCGCACTGTGAATGACGCAGAAAACCGCCCGCTGGATGTCTCAGGGCTGTCAGAGGCGGAGCGCTGTCAGGCGATTCTGCGCTGGTCTGCCATTCCGGGTGCCAGCCGTCATCACTGGGGAACAGAGGTCGATTATTACGATCCGTTCCGTCTGCCTGCTGATATTGCTCTTCAGCTTGAGCCCCGGGAATACGAGGAAGGCGGCTATTTTGCCGCCCTTTCCGCCTGGCTGGCGGATAATATGGCACAGTTTGATTTTTATCTGCCGTTCACACAGCGTCAGACCGGTGGTGTGGCTTATGAACCGTGGCATATCAGCTACTGGCCGCTCTCTTATGAAGCGGAGCAGCTTTACACCCCGGAAACGCTTGAAAGAGTACTGAAAACACAGGACATCGCCGGTAAAACATGGTTACTGGCTAATCTTGACGCAATTTATCAGCAATATGTCACATTACCGGAAAGCGATTAATCCGGTGATTTCTCCTCTGACGCCGGGGTATTCTCCGGCGTCATTTCATCTGTTTCCGGCAGGCGCAGCATAAAGATCAGCAGCCAGACCAGAATACACAGCAGTAACAGCCGGATATAAATCAGTTTCACCAGCCAGAGCGACACCGCAAACGTCAGCAGGATCACGATTACTGCACGCCGTTTTGCCTTGCGCGGCAGGCCTTTGTGTGTCTGCCAGTGGCGGATATACCCGCCGAACCAGGAACGGTACAGCAGCCAGTGATGGAACCGGGGAGATGAACGGGAGAAACACCACGCAGCCAGCAGCAGGAACGGCGTCGTCGGCAATACCGGCAGCACAACCCCGAGGGTTGCCAGTATGACGGCAATCCAGCCTGATAACAGCAGCAGTATGCGGGTGAACGGCTTCACGTCCTGAGTCTCCGGTAATGAGAATGCAACTCAATGTTATCGTTGTGTAACACCTTATTCAACCGGCTTGTGATCACAAATGATAATCCACTGACAAAACGGCTCTCTGTTCCGCACAGAGAGCCGCTCAGGTTGCTTTCAGTATTATTACCGGCAGAAAATCAAATGATTGATACTGATATCACATCAGTGGCGGTACTGACGGCCGGATCGGCACAACGAGCACTGTCGGCCCCTTGCGCTGTAATGCCGCTTTGCAGGCCGCAATTACCTCAGCCTCTGTTTCTGCCCGGACTGCGGTGCAGCCGTAACCGGTGGCAAGAGCCGCAATATCCAGCCCCGGAATATCCAGACCCGGCACCCCCGGCGTATCTTCCAGCACTGCGAAAGATTTCAGAATGCCGTACTGCCTGTTTTCCGGAATGACAAACAGGATCGGTAACTGATGCTGTGCGGCAGTCCATAATCCCTGCACAGAGTACTGCATGGAGCCGTCACCGATAATCGCCGCCACCGGCCGGTTACGCCCGCTGTCCCGTTCACCGAGGGCAATCCCGGCGCTGGCCGGTAATGTCCAGCCGAGTGAACCGCTGGCAAAGGTGTAAAATGAGTCCGGTTTATCCACCGGCCAGGCAGCATGCAGTTCGCCGAGGTTAGAGGGGGATTCCTCGGTCAGAATCGTTTCTTCCGGCATCGCACTTCTGACCGCGCGGAACAGCTGTGAAGCACTCAGTAGCCCGTCTGACGCAGCTTCCGGCGCGGCGGGATGCGGCGCCATACCGTGCGGTTGTTTACTGACGGCAGTTGCCAGTGCCGGTCGTGCACTCACCAGCTCAGTTAACTGCTCAACCGCCAGTACCGCATCACATAACAGGCTGTCTCCGACCGGCGCCCGACCGGCTTCCTGCGGATCATCCGTGATATGCAGCAACCGGAGTCCCGGCGGGATATAGTCACCGGCCACATACGGGTAATAGCGGAAGACCGGCGCACCGATGATCAGCGCCACATCATGCCCAGCGAGTTTGTCCGAGAGTGGTTTCATGGCAAACGGCAGGCCGCCTGCATACAGCGGATGAGATTCCGGGAACGGCGGGCGCTCGGAAGCTGGTGCCGAATACACCGGGATATTCAGTTTTTCCGCCAGCCGGATCCCTGCCTCCCAGCCCTCCCCCCGCGCAAGGGATGAGCCGTAAATCAGTACCGGATTTTTCGCCCCTGACACACTCTGCGCAAACTCCCGCATCCGCACCGGGTCGGCACTGATACGGTGAGACACGCTGCGGACAACCGCCGCATCCGCTTCAGCCGGTTTATCCCAGTCATCCAGCGGGATCGATAAAAATACCGGGCCTGCCGGCGGTTGCAGTGCCATCGCATACGCCCGCATAAAGGCCGCCGGAACATCTTCCGCCCTCACCGGCTGATAACTCCATTTCACCCACGGCTCCGGCAGTGTTTCCGGCTTAATATTGGTCAGCCACGGCTCTATCAGCAGCATGTTGCGGGTCTGGTTACCGGCGGTAATAATCAGCGGCGTGCGGTTCATATACGCGGTAAGAATATTACTCATCGCGTTACTCAGCCCGGCGGAGGTATGCACATTGACCAGTGCAACATTACGGGTGGATTGCGCATAACCATCCGCAGCGGCGACCGCAGACGATTCATGCAGTGTCTGGATATAACGGAAATCTGCCGGAAAGTTTTTCAGGAAAGTTTCTTCTGTCGAGCCGGGATTACCAAAAACAGTCGTGATATTCAGTTGCCGGAGTAATTCAAATGTCACCTGACGGATTGTTTTTCCCATCGTAATGCTCCTGTGAAATCATTATTCTGCTGATACCGGATATACCGGCGAATGGAAAAAGCATGCTGACCACTTTATCTGTCTGACGATAATTTTCACTTAAATAACAATGATAAACATCGTAAATATAAATTAACAGAACAGTGAAAAATTCCGATATTCCGGACTCTATTACAGCGGAAAATAAAGATCAAACTGCGGCTTTATGGCCCTGTTCCTGATTATCAGACCGGCAGAATTATTATTTCTGATATAAAGCAGAAAGATAGAGGTAAGACCAGATAACCCCATCATAAAAGGTCAGTGTAATACCCCTGACGGGGCCGGTTGAGAGTAAACAACGCGATAACATGCTGGCAGTTTGTTAGTCCGTTACAGTTCCGTTTAACTCAGAGCTGTTATTGTCTGCCGCGTGGTACCAATTGGTTATTTTGCTTTTTTTCAGCTCTCCGCGGATGCAGAGAGCTTTTTTTTTTATTTCCGGTATACTATCCGAACTATTCAGACTGTTTATGTGCAGAGGTCATATGCTGAAAATATTCTGCTTTATTGCCGTTATTCTTCTTTCAGGCTGTGCCGGGGTTGGTGTCGGTGCATCCGGAGGTTCTGAAGGCGCTTCTGTGGGAATCGGTACAGGTATCGGCTTTTAACCCGGATGTTAATAAATAAGAGCGGTAACAATAGTGCATTAGTCATACAGGATGAAAAAAGTCATATTTAAGATTCAATGTATTGATAAATAAACCCATTTAAAAACCACCTGAGCGGGTTGGTAATATATAATTACCTGAAATATAACCAGGTAAAGCGTATCACCGATATGCTGGGAACATACCGGCAAAAACTGTATGATGGCATTCCTGAATATGCACAGAAAGCATTACCCCGGTCCGGGGTGCGGGCATTGTTCCGTAGTGAAATTATACGCCATTAATTTATGGAAAAGGCAGTTGGAACATAACTGCCTTAGTGTCCGTCAGACGGAAATAAACATAAATGTGACAGGAAGAAAAAAGATACCGCCGGGAATGGTTGCTGTAATCAAAGGTAATAAAGCAAAAGCTTCCATAAATTACTCCTCATTGTTATCGCTAAATATATTTTAATCAGCATCAATAAAATTTCAATGTACCTGTTATTTTTCAGGTATATCTGCAGGTAAACAACATGATAACCAAACCGTGTCGCGCTGCGTACGGTTCTGACGTGGCGTGCATCGCTGTGCTATTTTTATGCCTTGCCCGATATGCGGCAAGGGTGGCGATATCCGCCTGAATGTCCTGGCATGTCCCCGGAAGATGTGATTAAGAAATGTTATTCCGTGTATGGCGGATGTGATAACCTTATAGCTTCATCTTTCAGGAAAGAATTAACGACCACAACCGTTTCCGGATAGTTCGTGAAAGCCGGGGAAGACACCTCAGTTAACCGGGGAGACAACCCGTTGGGTAATGGTTTTAAACTCATTTTGAATGATAGTGACTTATCCATTCTGATTTATTGATAAATAAAGACAAAAAAAGGTAACAACAATGCATTGGTTAGCAGACTACTGGTGGGTCATCCTGGTGCTGTTTGTCGGCGTGATCCTGAACGCCATTAAAGATCTCAAACGCGTGGATCACAAAAAATATCTGCAGAACCGCAGGGAACTGCCGCCTCACCGTGATAATAACGCACAGTGGGATGATGAGGATGACTGGCCGGATAATAAATCTAAAAAGTCCTGATCTCTTCTGCTGTCTGCTGCGCCCACTGCGGGCGCAGTATCTGCAGTATCACTGCTGTTTCCTGTCTCAGCACACTAAGTAATGCCTTTTTTCCGCTGATATGGCGAGCTTTCAGTATCTCTGGTTTACCGGACAGCAACTGTGACAATTCCGCTGTCTGTGCCGGGTATTCCCTTTGCAGGAGTACCAATGCAGGATCTGCCACCGCCTGTGGTTTAGCGGCATACGCAAACCCGGCCAGCATCCGCCATTCCCATTCATTGAGTGATTCCGCCTGCTCCGGCGGTACCGGTGAAAATCCCCATATCTGAGAAAAAACAGTGCAATCCCGGGCAAACTGCTGTTCTGCGTCATCCGCCAGTGCCTGTCCGGCCCGCGTCAGCGGCAGCAGCAGCATTGCGGTATAACATCCGCTGCCCGCTTCCGGGTGTGTCCCCATTCGGGCAAAACGAAAGCCGCAGGATGTCCAGAACGCAGCCAGTTCCGGGGTATAGCCGAAACTGACGGACAGATAATCCATACCGCTGTTTTTTGCTGCGTCAGCCGCCCGCTGTAATAACTGACGTCCCAGCGCACTGCGCCGGTAGCCTGCATGTACGGCGATCCGGCTGATACGGCGTGAACGCAGTTGTGCCGCCTGCGGGAAATAACTGTGTGCCGCCAGCGATTGTGCCAGCAGATTTCCGCGTGGCCGCCGCGTGCCCGCCCAGACAGACAGTGTCAGTGCTGCCGGTAACCCACCCTCGTCGGTCAGCCAGAGCGCCGCAGTCACCTGCTGCCGGTGGCGGAACTGCGCGAAATGCTGTCCGGGCGCATCGGCCAGCCGCCGCAGATCCAGCGGGGATGTCCGGTAATGCGCTGCCGTCAGCAGGCCGTAAAACCCGGACAATAAATCCGGATCATCACATAACGCCTGCTGTGTTACGGACTGATATTCACACTTCCCCGTCTGTATGATTTTTTCTGCCGGCTCGGTGAGCAACAGTGCCTTATCGAGCCAGGTTTCCGCCGGGTCATGCTCCGCCCAGCGTACCGGCTGCGTCAGCGTCAGTGCGGTAAACTGCGGCAGTGAGTGACAAAATTTCAGTAAAAATCCCCGCCCTGTGCCTTCATAACCCTGAACAGTGGTCAGCAGCAGCACACGGGGAAATACCGCCGTAAAACGCGCGAGCAGCGGCAACGGGATCATCGCCGCTTCGTCGATCACCAGCCAGCCGTATGTGCTGACATCCGCCGTTTCCGCCAGTGTCAGTAAATTATCCGGGGCGATAAATTCCGTTTGTTGTGAATCATGAAGATAGCGCTGTATCACCGTGACCGTGGCTTTTGCCGGGGCACATAATAAATGACGGCCCGGCGATTCTGCCAGGAACAGACCGGCCACGGCGGATTTGCCCCGTCCTCTGGCCGCGGTCAGACAGAAAATGCCGCTTTCCGCACGGCGGAGCTGTGCCAGTATCTGCTGCTGCGCAGGGGTCGGTGTGCCATCCGGCGGCTGCCACGCGTTTTGCGGCGGCAGCAGGGTCATATCAAATGGCTGGTCTTCATACCGGCAGAGATGGGCAGGATGGATAAGTGTACGGGCGAAGTGGCGCATGAAATGCGGCGCGGGGATCATCTGTCCGCCGTCATTCCAGCGCAGACTGTCCTCATCCGGCCGGGTCTGCCATTGTGATTCCGGCGGCAGCAGCAGGATCAGCCAACTGCCCGCCTGTAATGTGCCGGCCAGCATAGCCAGTGCTTCACTGTGCAGCCCGCGCCGGGCATCAAACACGCCGTGACGGAACTCCTGTCCCAGCAACAGACGGGCTTTCTCTGCCACTGTGCCGCCGGGCAGCTGAGCGGAAATGATCGGCCAGTCTCCGGGCGCCGCGTCTCTGATTTCCTGTAACCGGGATTCACACCAGTCATCACTGCCGCTCAGTACCCACAGACGGCGGATACCCTGTATACGGAGCTGTTCTGTGCAGGCGTGAAACAGTGCAGGTAACATGAGAACCGCTACATCTTACCGACAAGCAGCGACAGGATCCCCGCCGCAATCAGCGGCCCGACCGGCACCCCTCTGAACAGCGCGACACCGATAATGGTACCCACCAGCAAACCAGCAACCGTGGACGGCTGGTTACTCATCAGTGTAACGCCCCGGCTGCCCAGCCAGGACACCAGTATGCCGATCACTATCGCCAGCAGGGATTTCCAGTTCAGAAAGGAGCTTAAAACATCATTGGCACTGATTTTACCGCTGGCAATCGGTGCCATCACACCGACGGTCAGAATGAGGATCCCCAGCTTGAGGCCATATTTTTCCACAAACGGGAAATAGCCGTTGAGCGGCGTGATGCGCACAGCCAGCAGAAAAAGAATAGCCAGGGTTACCGTCATGTTATTACTGATAAGCCCGAGCCCGGCTAAGACCAGGAGGATAATCAGGGTCGGGTCAATATTACTCATATCAGATCCTGCGTGTCGGGGAGAATGAAAGCCGCCAATAGTATGCCGTTATACGATGATAATCAAACTCTGCCGGTTTTGCAGGAAAAACCGGCAGAAAGGCTTATTTCAGTGCGGAAAATGTGTCACATTGCGCAATATTACCGCTGTCAAAACCGCGTTTGAACCACTCATAACGCTGTGCGGATGTTCCGTGTGTGAAGCTGTCCGGAATAACCCGTCCCTGACTCTGTTTTTGCAGACGGTCATCGCCGATGGCCTGCGCCGCATTCAGAGCATTTTCCAGATCACCGTTTTCGAGGATCCCGGCTTTTTCCATCTCATGGCCCCAGATCCCGGCAAAACAGTCAGCCTGTAATTCCATTTTCACTGACAGGCGGTTTGCCTCTTTCTGACTGCTGCGCTGCTGGCGCTCGCGTACCTGACGATCGATACCGAGCAGATGCTGAACATGGTGCCCCACTTCATGAGCGACCACATAGCCCTGCGCGAAATCCCCGCCCGCCCCTAATTTAGTGCGCATGTCATCGTAGAAAGAGAGGTCGATATAGACTTTCTGATCTGCCGGACAATAAAACGGCCCCATCACAGCCTGCCCTGCACCGCAACCGGTCGGTGTTGCGCCCCGGTACAGCACCAGTTTCGGCTCGCGGTACTGCCGGTTCATCTGTGCGAATTTTTGTCCCCAGACCGCTTCGGTTTCCGCCAGCATCACGCCGGTAAATTCCGCCTGTTTCTGCTCCTGTGCACTGTTCTGTGCCGGACGCTGCTGTGAGGTGGTCTGCCCGATATTGACCGGGTCACCGGTAACCAGGCCGGTCAGGTCAATGCCGTAAAAACCGGCCACGACCACGATAACGACCACAACCAGTCCGGCTTTGCCGCGCGGCAGCGGAATACGCGGCCCGCCTGCGGATCCGCCCGGAATTCTGCCCCCCGCACTGCGGCGGTCTTCAATATTGTCGCTCTGGCGACGCCCTTGCCAACGCATGATGATTCTCTGCTTATCGGATAATAGTCGGATAACTACATAGTACAGAGAAAATGAAGTGAGGAAAAATGCTTCTTTCTTTCAGGGGAGTGATAAATCAGCTTAATGCCGGTGATACGCGGGTTCTGTTATCACCGGCCATGAATTCAGGAGATGAATGATTAATCCAGTTTCACACCCAGACGGCGTGCCACTTCCTCATAGGCTTCAATCAGGCCGCCGAGGCTCTGACGGAAACGGTCTTTATCCATTTTATCCAGAGTTTCTTTATCCCACAGACGGCTGCCGTCCGGTGAAAATTCATCGCCGAGCACTACCTGACCTTTATACAGACCGAATTCCAGTTTGAAATCCACCAGGATCAGACCCGCTTCATCAAACAGACGGGATAACACGTCATTGGCGATATAGCTCAGACGTTTCATTTCTGCGAGATTTTCCCGGCTGACCCAGCCGAAGGTTTCGCAGTAGGATTCATTGATCATCGGGTCATGTTTGGCGTCATTCTTCAGGAACAGATCGAAGATTGGCGGATTCAGCACCATCCCCTCTTCCACACCCAGGCGTTTTACCAGCGAACCGGCAGCGCGGTTACGGATGACACATTCCACCGGCACCATATCCAGCTTTTTCACCAGAATTTCGGTATCGGATAACAGACGTTCCATCTGAGTCGGGATACCGGCAGCTTCCAGTTTGCCCATGATAAAGTGGTTGAATTTATTATTGACCATGCCCTTGCGGTCAAACTGCTCGATGCGCTCACCATCCAGTGCTGATGTATCATTACGAAATTCCAGAATCAGCAGATCGGGATTATCCGTGGTGTAGACCGTTTTGGCTTTCCCACGATACAGTTCAGCATGTTTTTGCATCTTGCACTCTCCAGACAGGATTAATAATAGGCGTATCGCCTGACGGATAATATTCTCCCTCAGAACGATGCAATAAGCAATCGTTTGCGTAAGAAAAGATACAGACCCGGAAAGAGAGTGTTGTCCGGCAGAAGTGTGTTTACACCATAATGAGGGATAAACCCCGGGCTGTCAGCAGGTCACGGGCAGATTGCGGAGCCTTCTGAGTAAGCACAACGTGATCCAGTTCCTCACATGCCGCCACACGATAAGGTGCAATACGGCCAAGTTTATCACCGGTCACACCGGCCACGGTCAGACTGCTCTGTCTTATCAGAGCCCGCTTGAAAGCGGCTTCCTCAAACCCGGTAACCGTCAGACCACTGTCCGCATCCAGTGCGCATCCGCCGGGAAAACAGAGGTCAATATTCAGATAAGACAGCTGTTCCAGTGCCTGCGCCCCGATGCAGGTTCCGGATGCACGGTGCAGCTTTCCGCCCAGCACAATCAGCTCAAAATGCGGGTAGTCACTCAGTACGGCTGCAATAAGCGGACTGTGTGTTATCACGGTCAGAGAAAAATCTTTCGGCATATGCTGTGCCAGCAACAGGTTCTGACTGCCGCCGTCCAGAAAAACTGTGCTGTGATTACGGATCAATCCTGCACAACCGAGCGCAATTTTTTCTTTTTCTGCACTGTTCTGCCCGATCCGCTGCTGAAAATCCGCCACATCACCCAGTACACTGACCGCACCGCCATACACCCGTTTACAGAGCCCTTCATCCGCCAGAACCTGCAAATCACGGCGGATGGTGTGCTCTGATACACCAAGCTGTTCAACCAGTGTGCTGCACTGTACCCGGCCGTCACTGTGTAATAACTGTCGGATCAGGGCTTGCCGTTGTTCCGGAAAAGCTGCATAATCGAGCATGTATTTCTCCTGTAAATTGCATAAAGCATCATAAACGTGCATCCCCTGCGGGTCAATCGAAACCCTGCCACTGCTGAGGTCATTCTGTGAACACACATCATCCGGATATCGCATTTTTTCATCAGTTAGCCAACCGCGCAGCACAAGAGACGTTACCGCGTTTTTTACCCGGGCATACACTGTCCGTCGATACCAAAATCAAAGAAGGTGTCAGTTTTGATCCGGTGACGGATGCAGACCGGCAGGCTGAAATCGCGCTGCGGGAAATGATCAGCGCAGCATATCCGCAGCACAGTATTCTGGGTGAGGAGTTCGGTCTGACCGGCGAAGGGGACTATCAGTGGATCCTTGATCCGGTGGACGGTACCCGCCCGTTTATGCTCGGGTTGCCGGTCTGGGGAACACTGGTCGGATTAACATGTCGCGGAACGCCTGTAATGGGAATGATGAGCCAGCCGTACACCGGCGAGCGTTTCTGGGCGGATGGTGAACGCAGCTGGCACAGCAGCCCGCACGGGACATATGTGATGAAAACCCGCAAAAACATCACCCTGGCCAATGCCATTCTGCATACCAATTCACCGGAGCCGATGCCCCGTTTCCCGGAAATCCGGCTGGCCGATCTGATGGAAAAGGTCTTAATGACCCGTTTCGGCGGCGAGTGCTATGCCATGGCGATGGTAGCGGCAGGCAAAATCGATCTGTGCTTTGATTACGCCCTTCAGCCATATGATATCGCTGCATTTATCCCGATCATTGAGCAGGCCGGTGGTTGCGTGACAACCCTTGACGGCGGACCCGCCATACAGGGCGGTGCTGTTCTCGCCAGTGGTTGTCCGCGTCTCCATCAGCAGGTGCTGACTATTCTGAACAAAAATATTTAATAATCGTATAATGATTATGATTATAAATTCGTATTACAAAGGTTGTTGTGAATGAGTGATGTAATTGCAGTAACACCGCCCGCCGCACCGGCGGGACGGGAACAGATGGCCACCCGCGCGCTCTTTTTTGTCGCCGGTTTTGCCTCCGCGGCCTGGGCAGCACTGGTGCCGTTTGCCAAACTGAACACCGGCGTGAATGACGGTGTTCTCGGGTTATTACTGCTCTGTCTCGGCGGTGGTGCGCTGGTCGCCATGCCGCTGACCGGCGTGCTGACCACCCGTTTCGGCTGCCGCAGGGTGATGACCGTTTCCGTTATCCTGCTTAGTGCAGCCCTGCCGCTGCTGGCGGTCATTAATCACACCGGGTTACTGGCTCTGACGCTGATTATTTTCGGTATGGGGATCGGCATTACCGACTGTGCCATGAATATTCAGGCCATTATTGTTGAGAAAGCGGCACCAAAACCAATGATGTCCGGCTTTCACGGGTTCTACAGTGTCGGCGGCATTGCCGGTGCGGGTGCCATGAGCGGCTTTATGCTGGCCGGGATGGACGCATTACAGGCGGCCGGTGCCGTAACAGTGATTTGCCTCCTGCTGCTGGCTCTCAGTTATAAAGGCATGCTGGATTACGCCTGGCCGTCAGAAGGCCCTGCATTTGCTGTGCCGCGCGGTGCGGTATTACTGATAGGGATTATCTGCTTCGCCACCTTTCTGGCCGAAGGCAGTGTGCTGGACTGGAGTGCGGTTTTCCTGACAGAGTATCGTCATGTGCCGGAAAGCATGGGCGGGTTGGGTTTTGCCTGCTTCGCGGTGCTGATGTCCCTCGGGCGGCTGACCGGCGACAAAATTGTTGCGGTACTCGGACGGCCGCAGGTGGTGCTGTGGGGCGCCCTGCTGGCTGCCGGTGGTCTTCTGCTGAGTGTGCTGAGTGACAACTGGCTTCTGGCGCTCACCGGTTACGGGCTGATCGGCCTGGGATGTGCCAACGTGGTACCGGTAATGTTTTCCGCTATCGGCCGCCAGACCAGTATGCCGCAGGCCGTTGCCGTCCCGGCGGTAACCACTCTGGGTTATCTCGGTATTCTGGCAGGACCGGCGTCTGTCGGGCTGATTGCTTACCGCTTCACCCTGCCCGCCGCGCTGCTGGCCGTGGTTGCGCTGCTGTTGCTGGTCGCGCTGCTGTCGCGCAAAGTCCGGATGTAACCGATGTAAAAACACCGGCCGTCAGGCCGGTGTTGCTGTATTCTCCGCGGCGTCTTTCAGAATCGCTTTCAGACGCGGATAACGGCGTGCCAGCCGCCAGCGCAGCCGCAAATCTTTGGCGTTATCCCAGATGAGTGACCAGATCCCGCGATCAAACAGTTCACGCACAATCTCCTGTTTCACCTCCGGAGATTCTATCTCACTGATGGTATGCAGGATCCCCAGCCCTTCTTTGGAAATCTGCCAGTGACAGGCAGGGATCTGCTTCGCGACATCCGCATGGCGCTGATTGATATCGTCCAGCATTTCCAGGATTTTCATGTAATTATGGACTGTACGTACGCGGATTTTGTCATCAGGCGGCGTATGCGATACCGATTCGGAATGGATCAGATAATCGTAATAACGTTCATCAATATATTCCACCCGCGCTGCGGTCATCAGCAGTTCGGTTGTCCACGGAATATCCTGGTGGTGCAGCCCCGGCTCAAAATAATAGCCCTGCTCACGCAGAAAATCAGTGCGGTACAGGTTCAGCCAGGTCACATGCAGGAACTTACGGGAGTTGAGTGCCCGTTTCAGCCAGTCCGGCCCGGAAAGAACGCCGGTGGAACGCAGACGATCAGGCGGGAAAATCGGCCGTGGTTCACGCCCGTCTTCATAAACATAGGTACCATTGCAGGTTGCCACATCCAGTTTTCCGGCAAGCGCAATTTCCAGCAGGCGGCCGTACATTTGCGGGTGAATCACATCATCAATGTCCGGAAACGTGATGTATTGCCCTTTTGCCACTGCAAAACCGGTATTCCGCGCCACAGAGACGCCCTGATTTGCCTGTTCCAGAATAGTGACAGACGGGAATTTGTCCTGCCATTCACGCAGCACAGCATCCGTATTATCTTTGGAACCGTCATTAACGAGGATCAGCTCCCAGGCAGGAAGTGTTTGTTTCAGCAGGCAGTCAAAAAACTGAGGAAGAAATTTTTCCCCGTTATAGACGGCAACAACAATGCTCAGTAAAGGTCGTGAAGAGTCCGAAGATAAATCCATGTCAGCCCTGTCAATTCCGGGTAGCCTGATATTCAGCAGACAATGCGGCTGAATATAGCGAAAAAATAATTATAAGTATTTAAATATAACCGGAGAGCCTGGCATAAACGTGGCTAATAATGCGATATGTAAGACAGAGAAATAAGAATTTATCTTAAAAATGATTAGGTTGTGTATCAATTTATTACAAAATAATAACGATATAAAAAAATACCGGCCATTAACAATGGCCGGTACCGATAATTATATTTACGCATTTATATGTTGCGTGAATATATTATTTTACAGATGATTTGCTGAATGCCGCTTCCAGCGCTTTCACCATTTCATCATTTTCTTTCTGTGTCAGCGGTTTCCCTTTGGCACTGATAAACTGGAGGCTGCTGCGGTTATCCAGGTCACCGACCTGTAAGGTGTAATCACCTTCGGCCACTGACGGATCATCCATACCCAGGCTGCTCCACTCTGCAGAACTCAGCCCTTTGTATGTCACTTCAATATTCCCGGTCGAACGGGTGCGGTCACCCACTTTCATGCCGACGCTTTCCAGCACAACCGGCAGACGGGACCAGACCACATCAAACGGCGCGCGGACAATAATCTGCGGCAGACCGGTTTTATCACTGCCGCTCTGAACGTCCGGAGCCGCATACTGTGACGCATTGGTTTCCTGACGTGCGGCATTACGCATACGGTCAAGGCCGTCCACCAGCTCGTTGAGTGTCAGGTTGTTATAACGGGTAATTTCTGTTTTATCTGTCACCGGGTTTTCACCCTGTTTCAGACCTTCACTGGTCACAACAACTGCCACCTGTGAACCGGCCGGTTCAATTTTGATGCGCTGGCGGGACTGTAACGGCAGGTCTTCATCCGCACGCTGCCAGACAATCCAGTCAGTGACAATCACGCCACCGGCTTCATCACGCTGGCTGACCGGCACTGAGCGATCGGCCAGAACGCGGTTGATCTGAGCCCACAGCGTTCTGTTTTCCGCTGAATTCTCCAGCAGAAGACGGCTTGCGTCTCCTGCTGTTTCAGTACGGGAACCTGCTAACAGGCTGACAGTCTGTACCGGCGGACGGATGTCCAGCGCCAGACCGGTCGCACCATCCTGCTTAACCTGAGGAATATCATACTGGCCGCTCTGTAACGGCAGGATCATCCCCTGAGGAACATTCAGCGCCTGTAACTGCGGCGCATCCAGGTACGAAGTATCGCCGCTGACCTGACGCTTATAGTGCTGATCGCCGGAGCAGGCTGCCAGTAATAAAACCACGGAAAGACCAGCGAGCTTCGTAACCTTTGATTTTTGCAGTAGTGTTGCCATTCAGATTCCCTAAAATATTATCGTATGCCCGCCGTCTTCATGGCACGGCCGACCGTATTCTGCCCCGCTTCCGTGAGCGGTAACAGCGGCAGACGCAGTGTCTGCTCTGCGATCAGACCCAGCTGATGACAGGCCCATTTTACCGGTGACGGGCTTGGCTCACAGAATAATGTGTGATGCAGGTCCATCAGTTGATTATTAATCACACGCGCACGGTCAAAATCCCCGCGCAGGGCAAGATCAAACATCTGTGCCATCTCTGCCGCAGCCACGTTGGCTGTCACAGAAATCACACCTTTGCCGCCCAGGAGGGTGAAATCCAGTGCTGATGCGTCATCACCGCTGAGCAGAATGAAGTTTTCATCATTCACCAGGGTTTTGATTTCATTCACACGGCTTAAGTTCCCGGTCGCTTCTTTAATTGCCACAATATTGTCCAGTTTTGCCAGCCGGGCAACAGTTGCAGGTAACATATCACAGCCGGTGCGCGTTGGCACATTATACAGAATTTGCGGTAATGCGGTATTCTCTGAAATCACTTTAAAGTGCTGATACAGACCTTCCTGTGACGGACGGTTGTAATACGGGGTAACGGTCAGACAGGCCGCCACGCCGCTGTTTTCAAATTGCTCAGTAAACCAGACGGCTTCGTTGGTCGCGTTAGCGCCGGTACCGGCAATAACAGGAATACGACCTTCCGCAAACTCCAGTGTCGCCAGTACCACATCCACATGTTCCTGATGTGACAGTGTGGCGGACTCCCCGGTAGTTCCGACAGCCACAATGGCGGACGTGCCTGCCGCGACATGGTAATCCACTAATTTCCGGAGCCCCGCCTTATCAACACGACCCTGTGTGTCCAGTGGTGTAACCATCGCAACAATACTGCCTTTTAAAACGTCATTTATGTGTGACATGTACGAAACCCTCATAATCGGATAAATATAGGACAACATTTTAATGGTACTTGTTCAGAGCGCAGAAAAAAAACACCCTAACTGTACGTTTTTAATGAATTTTGTTAATACCCGGCGGCACACCTTAAAAAGAAGTAATAATGTCCGCTTTTTTCACCGGTAAAACGGCGGAACACATGATAACGTGTCTGTATCCGGCAGGTTTGATATGCCGCAATCATTTGATTATTACCGCAGAGCACACAACAGGTTATTGCTATCGGCCTTATCTTTCTTTATGTTTAACACATTCACGGTGTCATGAAGAGGAATGAGGGTTTGCCGCAACGCGATCAGCAATATCTGGTTATCACTGCACTGGGACGGGATCGCGCAGGGATTGTGAATGCGATTACCCGTCATGCCGGAGAGTGTGACTGTAATATCGAAGACAGCCGTCTGGCGATTTTCGGTGAGGAGTTCACGTTTATTATGATGCTGTCAGGCAGCTGGAATGCCATTGCCATGCTGGAGGCTACCCTGCCGGTACTGGCGGCGGAGCTTGACCTGCTGACAGTCATGAAACGGACACAGCGCGGGCATCAGCCTGCCGCCACCACCGGTGTCAGTGCGCAGGTCACGGTGCCTGATGCCGCGGGGCTGGTGGAACGCTTTACCAATCTGTTTATGAGACTGGATTACACCCTGGCTGAACTGGTGTCCAAAACCCGGCCGGAGGATGATACAGACGCAGTACTGCTGGAGATTCAGATCACCGCGCATCACCCGACAGGGGAAAACAACGCGGTGCTGCAGCAGCAGTTTTACCGTCTTTGTGCTGAGTTACAGGCCGAAGGCACTATTACCCTGATGAATCATTAATGTTTGTGTTTATTATTACGTTTACGGAGAGTGTGTAATGAGCCCATTGAACGCCGGTGATAAGGCGCCCCTGTTCAGCCTTCCCGACCAGGATGGTGAATCAATCAGCCTGGCCGATTATGCCGGTCAGCGTGTGCTGGTGTATTTTTATCCCAAAGCCATGACGCCGGGCTGTACTGTCCAGGCATGCGGTCTGCGCGACAATATGGATGAACTGAAACAGTTCAATGTTGAAGTGCTGGGGATCAGTACAGACAAACCCGAAAAACTGTCCCGTTTCGCGGAAAAAGAGTTACTGAATTTTACCCTGCTGTCAGATGAAGACCACGCGGTTGCTGAAGCATTTGGCGTCTGGGGTGAAAAACAGTTTATGGGGAAAACCTACGACGGTATTCACCGCATCAGCTTCTTAATCGGCGCTGATGGTAAAATCGAGCATGTTTTTGATAAATTCAAAACCAGCGACCATGATCAGGTTGTGCTTGAATACCTCAAAGCTCACAGCTGATTTATTTGCCGGAATGATAAAAACACTATCTCCCGGTAGTGTTTTTTATATTCCTGATGTTTTTTTAAAAAAAATACATATTCTGGATATTAGTACTTTGTAATTAAGTTAATATGATATTGTATCTCTGCTGACAATGATGTCACGCTATTAAAAGGGATACTTAATGAAGTTAACCAAAATTGCTACCGTATTATTATTTTTATCACCTGCTTATTTATCGGCGGCGACACAAGATTTCACCTATCGTGATGGTTATAAAATCACGGCAGATCAGGCATCACCCGAAGTTAATATCCGGATTAAGGATAATAAACCGACACAATCAATCAGCACACCAAATTCAAATGGTATTTCACACAATTACTTTACTGAATTCAATGTCGGAAAAAATGGCCTGAATATTGATAATTCACCATCAGCTCGTGTGATTATCAACGAAGTAACCGGAACCAATATCAGTCAGCTCGATGGCACTATGGCCATTATTGGTAAACAAGCCAGTCTGGTCATTGCTAACCCGAATGGCGTTAACTGTAACAGCTGTGGTGTATCTAATGTCAGCCACCTGACACTATTAGCCGGAAATACTTCACTTGATGTTACTACAGGAAAACTAATCGGTTTTAAAAATATAACGAATAATGTTATCGTTAGTAATGTCAAAAAAAATGCGATAAAAAGCAACCTGACATTAACGGGAAACAGCGTTGAAATCAACAGCTCTTATGTTAATTCACCGCATACAACGATTAATATTGGTGCAGATAATATCGATCTTAAAAATAATCTTAACTCTCAGATTTCTGATGTTAAATTAACCCCGGGGGAAGTAGTTAATAGTTCAGGCTCATATTCGAATTCATTGATCGACAGCGATACTAAAATACGCGGTAAAATGACCGTCAATGCCAAAAATGCAACGTTAACAAATAACGGTAATATTATATTATCGGAGGTTAACTTAAACTTACTACATTCTGAACTTATTAATGATGGTTATCTTAAAGCATCAAATATTAATATTAATGCAAAAAATGGTAGTATTTCTAATTATCAAAAGATTAGTACAAAAAATCTGACTGTTGATTATAATGGCAATTTCTCCATTTACAATACTACAGCAGGGGAAAAACCAAATAATTTTTATGCCCAAAATATGTCCATTAACAGTCATAACATCAACCATATGATTGACCTGAAAAATAATGCATATCAGGGTTATCTGCGAGATAATACCTTATCTGTCAGTAATGATACCGGTGCCACATTTGCAACCGGACAATTCAATATTGCAGGAAAGCATGACGCCGTACACATTAAAAACGATGGCATAATGTTTACCGGAAAAATGAATGTCACTGCCGGTTCAGTACAATTCTATAATGACCATTATCTGAGAACAGATGCTGACTCTGCAATACATGGTATTGTTGGTGTTTATGGCAATGGTTCCCGGAATGAGAACGTGTCAGTTACCACCCATAATTTTGATATCTGACCGAATAGCGGTATGAATATAAAAGTGATGTTTTATAAAAACATCACTTTTTATTTTTTGATTATTCCTTTGATACTGATTGTATATTATCTTCAGCAACCTCTTCAGGCCAGGAATGAATCACTGCTTTAATCAGGGTTGCTAACGGGATAGCAAAGAATACGCCCCAGAATCCCCATAATCCGCCGAAAATAATAATCGACAAAATAATCACCAGCGGATGCAGGTTCACCGCCTCAGAATAGAGGATCGGCACCAGGATATTGCTGTCCAGCCCCTGCACCACCAGATAGGCGATAAACATGGTCCAGAAATCCGAATCCAGTCCCCACTGGAACAGCCCGACCAGAACCACCGGCACCGTCACAATCACCGCCCCCACATACGGGATAAGGACTGACAGCCCCACCAGCACACCCAGCAGTAACGCATAATTCAGGCCGACCACCGCGAAGACGATATAAGTACAAACACCGACAATAATCATCTCGGTGACTTTGCCGCGGATATAGTTGGAAATCTGCTGATTCATCTCCACCCACACTTTCCCGGCCAGTGAGCGGTTACGCGGCAGAATACGCTGAAAACCGCGCAGCAGCTGTTCTTTATCTTTCAGTAAAAAGAACACCATCAACGGCACCAGAATCAGATAAATGGTCAGCGCCAGTAATCCCACCAGTGACGCCAGCGACATTTTCACCACTGAATCCCCGACTGAGAGCAGCTTGCTGCGGGCATTATCGAGGATCATATCCATCAGCCCGACATCCATCAGCGCAGGGAAACGGTTCGGCAGTTCACGGGCGAACTCATTGAAACGACTGAACATATTCGGCATATCCAGCAGCAGGTTACGCCCCTGTCCCCAGACCGTCGGCGCGAGGATAAAGATCACCAGCACGCTGACCCCGATAAACAGCGTCAGGATCAGCATAATCGCCAGCTTGCGCGAGCAGCCCCGTTTTTCCATCTGATGAATCGGCCACTCCAGCAGGTACGCCAGTACAATTGCCACCAGCAGCGGCGCTAAGATACCGCTGAAAAAATAAATAATTCCGAAACCCGCCAGTAAAATAACGGTCAAAGCAACTGCCTGCGGATCGGCAAAACGTCGTCGGTACCACTGAATGATCAAATCTAACATTGTTCTGCTCCCGGGATTAGCGGCAAAAATATGACAAATCCTGCCCACCGGGCAGACTGTGTGAGGATTTTACTTGAGTGTTTGCTATGATACACGAATTATTACCAGTGATAATCAACGGGGAAAGCGTCATCCTATGAATACGTTTCTGAAAAAACCGTTAGCCGTCTTACTGAGCCTTGCCCTGACCTTCCCGGTACTGCCTGCCGCACAGGCTGCGGTTGAGGATGCGTTACCTGAAATCGGCACCACCGCCGGCGGTACACTCAGTATCGGACAGGAAAACCTGATGGGGGACTTTTATCTGCGGATGATCCGCAGCAGCTCCCCGATGGTCTATGATCCTGTTTTGCTGCAATATATCAATAATCTCGGCCAGCGTCTGGTCTCAAACGCTGACTCGGTCAAAACCCCGTTTAATTTTTTCCTGATAGCCAACCCGAACATTAACGCCTTTGCCTTCTTCGGCGGCAATGTGGTTCTGCACACCTCCCTGTTCCGCTACAGCCTGACAGAAAGTGAACTCGCCTCTGTGATGGCGCACGAAATCGCTCACGTTACCCAGCGCCACCTGGCGCGGATGATGGAAGATCAGCAGAACAAAGCACCGCTGGCCTGGGCGGCCACTCTGGGCTCTATCCTGCTTCTGATGACCGGCACCCCGGTCGGTGCCGCCGCCATGACCTCGACCATGGCCGGGATCCAGCAGAATATGATCAGCTTTACACAATCCAACGAGCAGGAAGCGGACCGCATCGGCATGGGCACACTGAGCCGTGCCGGGTTTGACCCGCAGGGTATGCCGGACTTTATGACCATCATGGTGGATATGTCCCGTTACAGCTCCAAACCGCCGGAAATGCTGCTGACTCACCCCCTGCCGGACAGCCGTCTGGCGGATGCGCGCAGCCGTGCCGGTCAGATGCCGCGTAAAAATCCGCCACAGTCCTTTGATTTCCTGCTGGCGCGCGCCCGGGCGATGGCAATGTACGGCGGCCAGCCGCTGCGCAATGCGACTGACCAGATGATTGATAACTACAGCAAAGGCAACAGTAAAGAACAAATGGCGGCGGATTATGCCCGTGCCATTCTGCTCTACCGTGACAACAAATATGAACCCGCCTCACAAATTCTGACGAAATTACTGGCTGCCGATCCTGACAATGTCTGGTTTATCGATGTCATGACAGATGTGGATATCGGTCTGAACAGAACCTCTCAGGCGGTGACCAGGCTGGAAAATGCCCTGAAACGGGAACCGGGGAATTCGGTATATCAGATAAACCTCGGTAATGCCTATATTCAGAATAAACAATATGATAAAGCAACTAAGATTCTGCGCAATTATACCTTTGATCACCCGGCTGACCCGAGCGGCTGGGATCTGCTGGCAGAAGCAGGCGGAAAAGCCGGCCGCCGCACGGATGAACTTGCTGCACGGGCGGAATATCAGAACTTAATGGGCAACTTTGACGGTGCTATCCGCAGCCTGACCGAAGCCGCCCGTCAGGCGAAACCCGGCAGTTATGATCAGGCGCGTTATGATGCGCGGATTGACCAGATCCGCCAGTTACAGCTGCAATTCAAACAATTTAAATAATGAGGAAAACCATGACTGAGACTGTCACTATCTGGCACAACCCGCGCTGCTCCAAAAGCCGTGAAACTCTGGCACTGCTGGAAGAAAACGGCGTGTCTCCGGCAGTAATGCTCTATCTGGACACTCCGCCGTCAGTGGCAGAAATCAAAACTGTGCTCCGTGAGCTGAAATTTGATGACGCCCGCAAACTGATGCGCACCAAAGAAGCCCTTTACAGTGAGCTGGGGCTCGCGACAGTGACCGATCAGGAAGCACTGATTCAGGCCATGCATGATAACCCGAAACTGATTGAGCGCCCGATAGTGATTAAAGGCAAACAAGCCCGCCTCGGCCGTCCGCCGGAGCAGGTGCTGGAGATTATCTGAACCTGATCATCTGTCCCCGGTGACCGCCGGGGACAGAGCTCAGAATTGCCTTCCCTTGCAGCGGGAAAACGCCTCGATAACGGCATTACCCAACTCTTCATCTGAAGCCGATACCGGAATAATGACATAATCAGTTTCTGATATACCATCACCGTCCCAAGCTTCAAGTTTAATATGGTTTGAAGGTTTTATTGTAATAAGGTCACCAACCTGCCTTGCATTACATGTATTCATTTGTTTAAAAAGTGTTTTTTTATTTTTATATCCGCGCAATTGAATGATGTTTTTAATCCATTCTTCATATCTTTCTTTTACTTTTTTATAGTCAAAGAAATCATAATTTCCCGGATCTACTATCCGGCTTTGTTTCAGGCATTTCTTTAAACACAAACCGAGCATTTCCGCTGTGGTATCTTTTGATAACAGACAAGACTCAAACAGGTTATCCACAATTAAAATACCATGCCCGGACATGGTATCAACATGATAAAAATCGCCATTAAAACCTATTCTGGCATTTAACCCCTGTTCAGTATTTTGGTTCATATTTATTCACCTTTTATAATGGTTATTTTAATCTCTATATTCTTATCATTCGCTGAACCAATGATACCTTATGTCCTCCGGTAACTGCCGGGAACAGAACTCAGAATTGCCTTCCCTTACAGCGGGAAAACGCCTCGATAACGGCATTACCCAACTCTTCATCTGAAGCCGATACCGGAATAATGACATCGTCAGTTTCTGATATACCATCACCGTCCCAGGCTTCAAGTTTAATGTGATTTAGAGGCTTTATTTCAATAACATTACCGACTTGCTTTACAAGGCATTTGTTCATTTTCTTAAAAAGTGATTTTTTATTCTTATATCCGCACAAACCCATTAATTTTTTTATATTGTCTTCATAATTTTCTTTATTTAGTTTATGATCAAAAATATAATTCTCTTCAGGATTAATATCCTCATTTTTTTTGAGAACTTGTCTTAAGCTTATACCAACACTGCTAATTACCGCATCCCCAGGTATAATAATATTACCAAACAAATAGTCCGGTATTAACAATCCATGATCGATCATCCTCAAGAAATAGAAATAACTCCCATTAAAGCTTATGCTTGCATTCAGTTCATCAGAATTCACTTGACTCATGCTAATCACCTTTTATTATGGTTATTTTAATATCTACATTCTTATCGTTTGCGTTCTTTATAGCACTATTTATTGACTTCCATTGCTCTGGCGTCGTTTTTTCTGGGAGGCCAATGTGCAAAACTCTCTTTTTTATATTATCTGTTCTCAATGGAACGTCATCCATTGAATAATTTTTAAACTGAGCTATTTTATTAACATGGCCATTAATGATATATTTTATGGCATCAGGTTTATTTAGTCTACTATCTGTTTGAGTGTTAATAGTTTTTACGCTAATCGCTATTTTATCTTTACTGTCATAATAATCAAAGGTTTTGAATCCATCCGGGAGTTTTGAGCCTGGCGGTAATTGTGTACCAATATAATGCTCAAACGGCATACCCTGCTGGTTGACAGAGGAACCTGACTGATACCACTTCATCGGGATTTTATTGCCCTTTTTATCGGTGGTATAGATTTGATTTAAATCTGCATAACTGACCTTTCTGATATGTTTATGCATTCTGGCAGGATTACCTCTCCTGCCATTCACTGATGACATCAATATACTGTCGATAATAATTTCGGCAGTTGTTTTTTTCAGACCGGTAAAATCTGTTATATATTCCGCATATTGATTACGGACAAAATCATCAATATCATCATGTCGTTCAGTTTCACTGTAAGTAAAAAGCTGTACTTTTTCAGGTGCAACTGACCAGGGATAATAACGAA
The DNA here is from genome assembly GCF_019243775.1 of Morganella morganii. Classification (NCBI taxonomy): domain Bacteria; kingdom Pseudomonadati; phylum Pseudomonadota; class Gammaproteobacteria; order Enterobacterales; family Morganellaceae; genus Morganella; species Morganella morganii. The sequence goes on along the minus strand of NZ_CP069157.1, from coordinate 1,554,714 downwards.
TGCCGTCATCCGCTTTTGTCACCCAGTAATTTGTCAGTAAATTATCTTCAAGATACGTCTCCGGATATTTTGCCATTAACGCATCAAAACGTAATTTATCCGGTGAATTTGCAGATTCCTGCACAGTACAGTTGATCAGACGGCAACCTGCTGCGAGCAGGCGCACTTTTTTAAAATTATCACCGTCAGCCAGTTCCTCTATCGCCTTTAATTCCTGCAAATGAAACTGACGGTTATAACGTTCAACGATCTCAGCAGCATCCGCCGCAGTGGTCAGCCCGTTGATATGGCCTGTTGCAATCAATCCGGCAACAGCACCTGTCATCCGGGCCAGCTGTGCCTGTTGTTCATGTTCCTGCGCTGTCTGATCTAAAGAATCGCCTAATATAATACCGGCTGCCGACGCTGCCAGCGCCCCCGGTAACCGCTTCCCTGACACTCCGGTTGGTCAGCTCGGCTCTGACAGCGGCAACCGCAGCATGCGTAATTGCTTTGCCCGGTTCCGTTAATATTTCACCGTGGTCACCAATTAATTTTGCGCCTTCAGCATTAAACTGACTTCCCGTGTTACTGAGAAGCGCATTAATAAAGTTCTCCCTGAAGCTTGTTTCTGATACTGCCGAACCCACCGCTGAGCTGATTACAGACTGGGCGGAAACGCGCTGTGCAACCTTGTGCCAATCTCCGTCACTCAGTAACGGAATCCGCGATTGTGCCGGATTTCCGTTCTGCCAGCCCATCGATTTATCCAGACCATTGAACGCCCCTCCGACAACCATCTGACCAATAACAGACTTAACACTTTCACTGCGCCCCAGAGATTTAAATGTTTCAGATAAATTGCCTTTATTCTCCGCCAGTGCAACCGCTGCCTGTGTTGTCAGTGCTATCATTCCGGAATGCGCGGCTCCGGAAATAACAGCGGCAGCCGTTCCTGTGGCTGCGGAAGATGCGGTACTCCCCGCCCACGCTGCCAGCCCGGAGCCCGATGTCGCAGCGGTGACGGCAACAGCCAGAACAGCTGATGCTACCTGATTAAGGTGCTGCTCTTTATAGTCCCAGCGCTGATAGGCATCAGCAACCCGGTTCCACTGAACATCATCGCGGGTTATCAGTTCTTTCAGCCAACCGGTTCCGGTATGGCTGCTCAGCATCATTGCGGATTCTTTAAATTCAGGAATGCTGAATGTTTTACTGTCTGCGGTTATGCCTTTTGCTGCATCAACAGATAAATTTCCGCCGTAATAAATCTGCGGTAACCGCCAGCGGCTCAGCGAGTGCCCCTGATCACGGCGGGTAATGTAGAACCCCCTGGAATGGCTGACGGTTTGCTCATAAAGTGAGTCGTTAACAGCTTTAAAATTAATTTTCCCTGAGATACTTTTCAGCCTGGCATTTTTAGCTGCTGAAATTTTTGCAGCTTCAAGTGTGATATCATCCAGGGCGATTAAATTAATATCTTCTTTCGATGTAAATTCTGTCGTTTTATTTTTTACTTCATGCTTTACCTTTGTAACTTCTTTTTTTGTTATACAGAATGTCCAACGATTACATTTCTTTTTCTTATCTTCATAATGACTCGTTTCTTCCATTGCCTGTGCATATAAATACCCGCCCTTTGCCGAGATATCCATTACACCATCAGAAATAAGCTCAGCACCCTGAAATAAAACACTGCCTTCAGACAATAGTGTTAATTTGTTCTTGCTTTTTACCAGTGTACTGACATGGCGATATGTATCTTCCAGATAATCACGTCTTTTCTGACGATAGTGTATTTTTTCAGATCCCAACTGAATATTTCCACTATTACGAATATATATATAATCATCAGAGGAGAGTATTGCTGCATGCAGATTAACATCACCTTTCGCCACTAATGTGATATTTTTCTTTGCTGTAAGATAAGAACTTACATAGCGATTATCAATGTAATCATCATAAGAATACCTTATTGCTGAATAGGGAATTCCTGTCAGATTAAATTCCCCACCAGAAAACAACAATAAAGATTTATCAGCATGCAGGCCTGCATTCAATAGATTTACATCTCCGGCAGAGTTAATAATAAAGTTTCTTTCTGAATGAATGCGTATTTTGGGCCTTAAATATCTTGCATAGATATCACTACGGCCTTCCCATTTTTTATCAAAGGTAATATCTATATTTCCGCCGGAATAAAAACCTATATAATTTTTGCTGCTAATATCTGTACCATTAATAGCAATATCACTTCCGGCATTCAGGGTGATATAATCTGAAAGTGTCCATTCCTGAAATTTATCTGACAGTGATTTTATTTCATAATCTGCCTTTTTTGTGGATATTCCTGATATCGTTTTCGGATCAAAATCAATCAGTATATTTTTTCGGGAAGATAAATCCACATGACTATTTAATGTGAATGCTATATTTTTGAATGTAATATCACCTCCTGCATCTGCATAGATGCCACCAGGTGCATGTAACAGAGGCAGCGCAGAAATGTCAGATGTAAATACAGGCCTGATTCCTGTTGAGTATATTACATCGCCTTTCTTTGCAATAAGAGACAGCTCACCGGACTTTATATTGGTATTTTCAAGTTCAATACTATCTGCTGTTAATGATAATGACTTACCCGCTACCAATGTACTTTCACGTGAATAAATTTTCTCTTTAGCCTGAACATTTAAATTATTAATTGCACCTATTTTTGACTTCAAATCTATTGATGAAGAATTCAACAATATATTTTCTGCAGCTAAATGATGACTAAAACTATCCCTGACAATCTCATTTACCGGATAGAGTTTCTCAGGGAGTCTGCTCTCTATGTTAATAGTATCTCTATAATCTATAATCAGATTTTCTGAACTGACAGATGGACTATCAGGCATACCATGGCTAATCCATGTATAAAATTCATCCTTTTTCTGAAAGGGAATTTTAATATCATTAACCATTACCCCGGGAGGAATAGTATCCGGCTCAACAGAAAAATGCAGCCATTCACTGTTAATATCTTCCGGCTGATATCTTTCCCATAGTTTTAAAATACCCTGTTCATGGTTTTTAATATTGATATCTTTACCGGTTAAAATAATATTTTCTCTGGCAGATAAAAACGAATCATTATTATCAAAACGATTTGCATTTACATATAAATTTTTACCGGAATCCATATAGGCAGGTTCATAATCACTTTTATATCTCACTGCATATTTTTCAACATTAACACTGTCATTAGTTAAAAAATCTATTTCATCAAACCATTTTTCATATTTAAAATCTTTTAATTCCGGATATACAATCAGTAATCCATCTCGCCGCCACACCGGCAAATAACGTAACTGATTTCCGACGCTGCGCACTTCGGTAGATTTAGCCGGAAGCTTAAAAAACTCAACAGGCTCAGAGTTACTGACATTAGTTAATGTCTTCGCTTTTATAATTAAATTACCACGTTCAGACTTTAGTAACGCTGATTTATTAACAATACTCCTGCTAAAATCACCTTCCGGATTTTTTTGTATCCATAAATTTTCCTCTGCCTGTATAATTGCTTCGTGACCCTGATTATTAACAACATCAGAAAAAATACGTACATTACCTTTTGATATAACCTCTCCGGCATTTAAAATATCATTTGATATAAGAGTAGTATCACGACCGGAAGCAACCTTTTCTTTATCTTTTATAATAATGTTGTCGGCTATTACTCTTATTCTTTCTTTTGATGTTATATTTCCCGATAATAATACCGCTTTTTTTGCTGTTACACTTATACCATTATTAACAGACTCAATATTATTTAGTTGTACATTGCCATCACTACTTGTATTAATAATGCGAATTTTTTCAGCCGAAATCCCACCTTCCTCAGTCATATTTACTGATGATGATTGATTCCCCATAAAACCGGATATAGATTCCTGAATACCATCCTGGTAATTAATTTTATTTGTACCATTTATAATAAAAAGATTTTTTGTATTTATCTTTCCATTTATTTTCGTATCAGCACTGATAAGATTAGTATTTTTTTGTGCATATGTATCCATCCCTTTTTTATTTATCGTGATTGTTCCATTTCTTACATTGAGAGATGAAAATTTATTTTCAGGATTAAAATTCACATTCCCCGTGGCAAGTGTAATATCTGGCGTGTTAATGAAATGACAGCCATCACAGGTAATACCATTGGGATTAGCAATAATAACTGATGCCGGGTTACCGGAAACCTCCATAGCCCCCGAAAAGTCAGATAGACCATCACTGATTACCTCATTAATAATTAAACTGGCACTACTCCCCCGCAGATTTATGTTTCCCTCTATTTCACCTGCCAGATAAGATTGACTGTCTTCTGTTCCGTTATTTAATACCACGCCGACTTCAGAAACATTAAACTTACTGTATTGATTATGTGACAATCCATTTCCATCCGGCCTTGAAATGTCAATAATAGTTATATCTCTTTTGACATTTACTTTTAAACGGTTATTAGCCGGAGTTATTTCTGATGCATATATATAACAGGGAAAAACAGAAAATAATATAATAAATAATTTTTTCATCTTATTAATAAAGCACATAACACCTCCGGTGTGTTAATTAAGCAATACAGTCATACACTCACCGGAAGATATCCTATGAACAATCATTGCTGATACTCATGATGACCTTATCAATAATAATTAATTCATTCCTGAAACAAATACCCTGTATTTTTATTTATTAATTTATAACTTTATCTATTTTTAGATCTTATGTTCTTTTTATGAAATCGTCATTTATTTCAAGTGGTAAAGTTCGTTTGGTTATTTACACTTAATATAATGATTAAAGGAATAAATCATGAAAAAAACATTAACGGCGTTATCATTCATTTCCGTTGCATTATTCTCTGCTGCTGTTGCCGCCGGACCGGGAAGCACAGAATATACCTACCGTAACGGCGATAAAATCCGGGTAGCCAGTCCGGAAGCGGAAACATCGCTGTTTAAAGATAAATCAGGGAAACCGGTTTTGGTGATTACATCACCGGATAACCGCGGGATCTCGCATAATATTTTTACTGACTATAATGTCGGCAAGCAAGGCCTCGTCATTCATAATAAAGAAAATGCCAAAACCATTATTAATGAAGTGCTCGGCAACAATAAAACCCACCTGCGCGGTAATACCTTTGTCGCCGGCGGCAAGGCCAGTCTGGTGATTGTTAACCCGAATGGTGTGATCTGTCAGGATTGCAGCTCAACCAATACCTCACTCTATTCTCACCGCGAAACACTGCCGGTGGTTATCAATGCTGCAAAAAATAATGAGGTCATTTTTGATGTCCGCAAACCGCTGCATGCATCAGAACGTCTGACCGGCATCAGTCATAATATTTCCGTAAATTCACCGCGCTGACCCCCTGTTATACCGCCGTTTTCACGGCGGTATTGCTTTTATCAGAAACTTTCCCTGCCGCAGACTGTCATACCTGTAACAACACAGCCCTGTGATCACACCGTATTAACTTAAGAAAACTCTTATTGCGGCGATCACAGAATAACGTATTGATAATACAGATAACTGACTGTGTATCATCAGGGAAAAAAATGACCATTTATGATCTAAAACCGAAGTTTCAGAACTTGCTGCGTCCCGTGGTAATCCGCCTGTTTAATGCCGGAATCACGGCCAACCAGGTCACGCTGGCGGCGATGTTCCTTTCCCTGCTTACCGGTTTTATCCTGATCCTGTTTCCCGATCCGCGCCTGTTTCTGCTTCTGCCGCCGGTGCTGTTTATCCGGATGGCGCTCAATGCCATTGACGGCATGCTGGCCCGCGAACATCACCAGAAAAGCCGCTTCGGCGCGATCCTCAATGAACTGGGCGATGTGGTATCCGATACGATTCTTTATTTCCCGTTTGTCCTGCTGTTTCCGGGAGCAGCCATCTGGATACTGCTGACCCTGTTTCTCTCTGTACTGACTGAATTTATTGGTGTACTGGCACAAACTATCGGGGCATCACGCCGCTATGACGGCCCTGCCGGAAAAAGTGACCGCGCCTTTCTGTTCGGCGCACTGGGTCTGTGGGCGGCGGTTTTTCCCGCATCCCTTGACTCCGCACTGTTTCCGGTGCTGTTTGCGGTCTTTGCCGCCCTGCTGTTTCTTACCTGTTATCACCGTATCCGGCGTGCGTTGCAGGAATCTGCGCAACAAAGCGCATCTCAAAAGGACTGATTATGAGTGTATCTTCTGATTATCCGACTCAGCGTGAATCCATTGAATCTCACTTTACCACCAGTGACCAGCAGCGGTTATTCTTCCGTTACTGGCCTTCCGCAACCGCAGAAAAGAAAGCCATTGTGCTGTTTCACCGGGGTCATGAGCACTCCGGACGTGTGGCACATCTTGCGGATGAGCTGGCGTTACCTGATTTCGCGGTATTTGCCTGGGATGCCAGAGGTCACGGCCGCAATGACGGGCCCAGAGGCTACAGCCCGTCGATGGGCACATCTATCAGCGACATCAATGAATTTATTAACTTCATTTCATCTGAGTATGAAATTCCTATCGAGAACATGGTCGTGCTCGGACAAAGTGTCGGCGCAGTCACCCTGACCGGCTGGGTGCATGATTTCGCACCGAAGATCCGGGGTCTGGTACTGGCTTCTCCGGCCTTTAAAGTCAAACTCTATGTGCCGTTTGCCCGCAGCGGACTGGCGCTGATGCAGAAAATTCGCGGGCTGTTTTATGTTAATTCCTACGTTAAAGCCAAATATCTCACCCACGACCCGGTACGTATCGCCTCATTTGAGCGGGATCCGCTGATCACCCGGCCGATTGCCGTCAATATCCTGCTGGAACTCTACAAAACCGCTGACCGCCTGGTGGCGGATGCTGCCGCGATAACAGTGCCGACTCAGCTGTTTATCTCCGGCAGTGACCACGTAGTGCACCGTAAGCCGCAGAATCAGTTCTATGCGCGGCTTAACACCCCGTATAAAGAAAAACATATTCTGCCGGGGTTCTATCACGACACCCTGGGCGAAAAAGATCGTCATATCCCGCTGGCGGAAATCCGCCGCTTTGTCACCACCCTGTTTGAACAGCCGCGCTATCAGCACGATTACCGGTTTGAGGATGTGTGCAGCGCCGGTGCCGATGCTTATCGTGAATTGCAGGTTCCGCTGCCGGATTACTGCCCGAAAAATCTCGGTTATAAACTGCTCAGCAAAGCGATGTCCACCCTCGGCAAAGCCTCGGAAGGCGTCAGTATCGGCTACGATAAAGGCTTTGATTCCGGATCCACCCTCGATTATGTCTACCGTAACCAGGCTCAGGGCAAAGGCATTTTCGGCCGCATTGTTGACCGCCAGTATCTCAACAGTATCGGCTGGCAGGGGATCCGCCAACGCAAAGTGAATATTGAGAAAATTCTGCGCCGCACCATCCGGGCATTGCAGGAAGAGGGTCAGCCGGTGCGGATCATGGATATCGCTGCCGGTCAGGGCCGCTATCTCTTTGATGCAATTAATGATTACAGCCGGATAGAATCTGTTCTGATGCGCGATTACAGCACCATCAATGTGGAACAGGGTCGTTTACAGATCAAAGAGCGCTTCCTGGAAGACAAAATCCGTTTTGAAGAGGGCAATGCCTTTGATACCGCCGATCTGGCGGCGGTCACCCCGAAACCGACCCTCGGTGTGGTGAGCGGGTTATATGAACTGTTCCCGGAAAACCATCTGCTGCGCGATTCCCTTGCCGGGCTGGCGCAGGCGATTGAAAGCGGCGGTTATCTTGTCTACACCTGTCAGCCGTGGCACCCGCAGGTAGAAATGATAGCCCGCGTTCTGCCGAGCCATCAGGGCGGAAAAGCCTGGGTGATGCGCTGCCGCAGCCAGGGGGAAATGGATGCGCTGGTGGATGAGGCCGGATTTGAAAAACTGGATCAGCTCATTGATAACTGGGGTATTTTCAGTGTCTCAGTCGCCAGACGCCGCTGATTGTTATCATACTGATGAAGATGCGCCTTTTTGCGCATCTTCTGTTTTACAGGGAATGAAAAATTATGTCTGATGCCGCACTGCCGCTGCCCGCTTCCCGCCGTAAACGGTGGGGATTTGCCCTGCTCTGGCTGCTGTTTCTGGCACCTTTCTTTTTTCTGACTTACGGACAGGTCAATACCTATACCGCTTCGCTGCCGTCAGTCCCTTCTTTTGCGTTCAGCTGGGAAACACATATTCCGTTTCTGCCGTGGACAATTATTCCGTACTGGAGCATCGATCTCTTCTACGGATTATCCCTGTTTATCTGCACCTCTCTGCGCGAACAGTGTATTCACGGGCTTCGGCTGGCAGTTGCGTCACTGACAGCCTGCGCCGGGTTCCTGATCTTTCCGCTGAAATTCAGTTTTCTCCGTCCGCAGACAGACGGTACCGCAGGCTGGATGTTTGACCAGCTGGAGATGTTTGATCTGCCGTTTAACCAGGCCCCTTCTCTGCATATCATTCTGCTGTGGCTGCTGTGGCTGCGCTTCCGGGCGCACACACCGCAGAAATGGCAATGGCTTCTGCACCTGTGGTCAATTCTGATCTTAGTTTCTGTACTGACAACCTGGCAGCACCATTTTATTGATGTGATCACCGGTGCCGCCACCGGTGTGGTGATAAGCTATCTGCTGCCGGTAAGTACACGCTGGCAGTGGGCCCCGCACCGTATCCGCCGCGGCTATCAGCTGGCCGGACGGTACGCCGTTATTTCGCTGGTGCTGATAACAGCGGCTGTCGTGATAGGTGGTCAGGGCTGGTGGCTGCTGTGGCCGGGGCTGGCATTTTTATGCATCACGGCGGGTTATCTCGGGGCCGGCGCATCAGTGTTTCAGAAGGACAGCGCCGGGCGCATTTCACCCTCTGCCGCACTCCTGCTGCTGCCATACCGGATTGCGGCGCAAATCAGCTATTACTGGTATGCAAAACGGTGCCGTCACACCAGTGTGGTCAATGAGCATATCGCGCTGGGTGGTTATCCTGCCGCACCACTGACGGCTGCCGCCGTACTGGATATGACAGGGGAATTTCCCCGCAGCCGCTATACCGCCGAGCTGGCTTATCACTGTCAGCCGCAGCTGGATCTGTTTCCGCTGACAGAGATGCAGATTGAAACGGCGGTGAACAATCTCAGCCGCCTGGCGCAATCCGGTCAGGTTTATGTACACTGTAAACTGGGTTACACCCGCAGTACGACTGTGGTGATCGCCTGGCTGATACGCGCCGGGCTGGCAGACAATGTGGAACAGGCGCTGGCGGCTGCCAGACAGGCCCGGCCGCAGATTGTCCTGCGGGAACAGACAATTGCCGCCCTGACCCGCTGGGCAGCCCGTTACGGAAAAAACGATGAATAACAGACCTCATGACGAACAGATAATTGTGATTTTTACGGCGGGCTGGCGTTTTTTGGCTGCCTTATCGGTGATGGCCTTTCTGACGCAGTTTCTGCTTTATATTTCCGGTTTTTCCGGTGAATATCCGATGGCGGCGGGGATCCTGTTCTTTCTGTGCGCCATGTATTTTATCTTCCGGTTGTGGCTGGATCACCATCTGTTCCGCCGCCTGGCACAATCGTCCGATACCGATATTTTTGATGAATCCCTGACGACGCTGTTTCCGGGCAGAGCACAGCACACCCACTTCTCACAGCGCTGGCGCGGCACAAAACGGCTGTTTCAGCAGGGCGCTCTCTGCATGGTGCTCCAGTGGGGAGTGACGGTGATTGCCCTGCTTAACTGATGGTCACAGCCGCAGGATATCTTTGACAAACGGAATGGTCAGTTTGCGCTGGGCAACAATCGAGGCGTGATCAAGCCTGTCGAGCATATCAAACAGTGTGCGCATCTGACGGTCGAGGCGTTTTAAGATAAAGCGCCCGACATCTTCCGGCAGCTCAAACCCGCGCAGCTTTGCCCGCAGTTGCAGTGCCTGAATTTTTTCGTCATCACTAAGCGGATGAAGTTTGTAAATCTGCCCCCAGTCAAGACGGGAAGCGAGATCCGGTAACTGCAGCGGGATCTGACGTGGTGGTCTGTCCCCGGTGATCAGCAGACAGGTCTTGCCGGTCTCCAGAATACGGTTATAGAGATTAAACAGCGCCATTTCCCACTCTTCATCCCCCGCAATACACTGCACATTATCAATACAGACCAGCGACAGATGCTCCATACCTTCCAGCACATCCGGCACAAACCAGGCGCGCTTATCCAGCGGCACATAGCCGACCGCCCGGTCTTTGGAAGAGACTTCGGCACAGGCCGCATGCAGCAGATGACTTTTACCGCCGCCGTCACGGGACCAGAAATAGAGATAACTGCCGTGCGGCTGATTGATAGCCGCCTGAATAGCGGATAACAGGGATGCGTTTTCCCCTGCGTAGAAACTGTTGAAAGTCTCATCATCAGGGAGAGAGAGCGGTAATGACAGCTGAGATGGCGTGTTCAGAGTTACCTCGGCCAACGGGTGAACAAACACCGTTAGTTTAACATAAATTCACCGGCTAAATGAACCTTAACAACATACTTCCCGTACTCAGTGACGGAAAAAGCCGCAGAACCTACATGCCCGGCTTTACGGGCTCATCAGTCACTGCGGCTTTTTTCTGCTATCAGAATCAGTCTTTCTTCACTTCATCCAGATTCACATCCACCACCCGCTCTTCCGGACGGATAATATTCACCAGACGGAACACCAGTGCCAGACCAATGCCGACAACCGTTGCCAGTGCCATCCCTTTCAGTTCAGCCGCACCGATATGAATGGTCGCACCACTGACACCGATAATCAGGATAACCGCCGTCAGAATCAGGTTCTGCGGCTTGTTGTAATCCACTTTGGAATCAATCAGCACGCGGATACCGGATGCACCGATAACCCCGTACAGCAGCAGTGATACCCCGCCCATCACCGGCACCGGCACAGCAGCAATGGCTGCCGCCAGTTTACCGACACAGGAGAGCAGAATCGCCAGTACCGCTGCCCCGCCGATAACCCAGGAGCTGTACACTTTGGTGATGGCCATAACGCCGATGTTTTCGCCGTAGGTGGTGTTCGGTGTGGAGCCGAAGAAGCCGGACAGTACGGTCGAGAAGCCGTTGGCAAACATCGAACGGTGCAGACCCGGGTCTTTCATCAAATCACGTTTGACAATATTCGCCGTGACCACCAGGTGACCGACGTGTTCGGCAATCACCACCAGCGCGGCCGGTAAGATGGTCAGAATAGCGAACCACTCAAAACGCGGTGTGTAGAACGTCGGCAGTGCAAACCACGGAGCTTCACTTACCGGGGTCAAATCCACCGCGCCCATAAAGAAGGCCAGCGCATACCCGGTCAGTACTCCGATAAGGATCGGAATAATCGCCAGGAAGCCGCGGAACACCACAGAGCCGAGAATCGTCACCCCGAGAGTGGTCAGGGAGATAATCAGCGTGGTGCTGTCCGGAGACGCACCATCCGCGATTTTCAGCCCGGCCATACCGGCAGCGGTTCCTGCCAGTTCAAGACCGATGACCGCCACAATCGCACCCATGGCCGCAGGCGGGAACAGCACGTTGATCCAGCCGCGTCCGGCGATTTTGACAATCCCCGCCACCAGCATAAATAACAGCCCGCAGATGATAAACCCGCCGAGAGCGAGTTCATACCCGAGCGGCAGTAAAATCAGCACCGGTGAAATAAAGGCAAAGCTTGAGCCCAGGTACGCCGGGATTTTTCCTTTACAGATAAACAGATACAGCAGCGTCCCGATACCGTTAAATAACAGGATCGTGGCCGGGTTTACCTGAAACAGGATCGGCACCAGAACGGTAGCACCGAACATCGCAAACAGGTGCTGTAAACTTAACGGAATGGTGACCAGCAGTGGTGGGCGTTCATCGACTTCAATAACGCGGCGCGTCATCTTAAACCTCTTAAATGATTACTCAGGGATATGCCAAAAAAAAGCCGACTATCAAGTCGGCTCATTAACTTATTTCGTACCAAATATCTTATCGCCCGCATCACCCAGGCCCGGCACAATGTAACCGTGTTCGTTAAGGTGATCGTCGATGGATGCGGTATACAGCTCAACATCCGGGTGGGCTTTTTCCAGCGCTTTCAGACCTTCCGGCGCTGCAACCAGCACAAGGATTTTAATCGCGGTGCAACCTGCTTTTTTCAGCAGATCGATGGTAGCGATCATTGAACCGCCGGTTGCCAGCATCGGGTCAACCACCAGCGCCATACGCTCTTCAATATTAGAGGCTAATTTCTGGAAGTACGGTACCGGCTCCAGTGTTTCTTCATCACGGTAAACACCGACAACACTGATACGGGCACTCGGGATGCTTTCCAGCACACCGTTCATCATACCGATACCCGCACGCAGGATTGGCACAACGGTAATCTTTTTACCCTTGATTTGTTCAATTTCGACCGGACCACACCAGCCGTCAATTGTCACTTTCTCAGTTTCTAAGTCTGAAGTTGCTTCATAGGTCAGCAGGCTACCGACTTCTGAGGCCAGTTCACGAAAGCGTTTTGTGCTTATATCATGATCTCGCATCAGGCCAAGTTTGTGTTTAACGAGCGGGTGTTTTACCTCGACGACTTTCATGGGTTCTCCTACTGTGTAAGCCCTGGCGGACAAAAAAATCGCGAGATTATACCGCTTTTCTTTCGCAGCGCCACCCCGGATTTGTTGATTATAGTCAATTATCACGCGTTTCATGTTTGTTACATGAATAAGTGTGATCTGACGCATTTTGACAAAAACCGGCGTAAATCCTCTCGCAAACGTTTGCGTGGCCTGTTAGAATAGCCGCGTTTTCGATACACCCACTTACTTGCAATCGCCGTTGGGGGCCGCAGTGACTGACAAAACTTCCCTGAGTTACAAAGATGCCGGTGTTGATATTGATGCCGGTAATGCCTTAGTTTCCCGTATTAAGCATGTTGTCAAAGAGACACGCCGTCCTGAAGTTATGGGCGGGCTGGGTGGTTTCGGTGCGCTGTGTGCGGTACCGCAGAAATATAAAGAACCGGTGCTGGTTTCCGGCACCGACGGCGTCGGCACCAAGCTGCGCCTGGCGATGGATCTGGCGCGTCATGACACTATCGGTATTGACCTCGTCGCCATGTGTGTGAACGACCTGGTGGTCGCCGGTGCTGAGCCCCTCTTCTTCCTCGACTATTACGCGACCGGCAAACTGGATGTCGATACTGCCGCCCGGGTGGTCACCGGTATTGCCGAAGGCTGCAAACAGGCGGGTTGTGCGCTGGTCGGTGGTGAAACCGCTGAGATGCCGGGCATGTATCACGGCGATGATTATGACGTGGCCGGGTTCTGTGTCGGTGTGGCGGAAAAATCAGAAATCATCGACGGCAGCAAAGTCCGCGCCGGTGATGTGCTGATAGCACTGGCCTCCAGCGGCCCGCACTCCAACGGCTATTCTTTGATCCGCAAAATCCTTGAGGTCAGCAAAACTGACCCGGCAGCCACAGAGCTTGACGGCAAATCACTGGCGGATCATCTGCTGGCACCGACAAAAATCTATGTTAAATCTGTGCTGAAACTGATCGAAAACACCGATGTTCACGCCATCGCCCACCTGACCGGCGGCGGTTTCTGGGAAAATATCCCGCGTGTATTACCGGCCTGCACCCAGGCGCGGATTGATGCCTCATCCTGGCAGTGGCCGTCTGTCTTTAACTGGCTGCAAAAAGCCGGGAATGTGGAAGACTATGAAATGTACCGCACCTTCAACTGTGGTGTCGGTATGGTGATTGCGCTGCCGGCAGCGTCTGTGCCTGCCGCCCTCGCCCTGCTGACAGAGGCGGGTGAAAATGCATGGCTGATCGGTGATATCGCGGTCTGCCGTGAAGATGAACCACAGGTCATCATCCGCTGATGAAAAAACGCCTTGTTGTCCTGATTTCCGGCAGCGGCAGTAATCTGCAGGCGTTGATTGACGCCTGCAATTCAAAAGCTCTCAATGCGGAAATTGTTGCGGTCTTCAGTAATAAAGCGGACGCTTACGGGTTACTCCGCGCACAACAGGCCGGTATTCCCGCACTGGCACTCAGTCCGGCGGAATTCTCTTCACGGGATGATTTTGATGCCGCATTGCAGGCACAGATTGATGAGTATCAACCGGATTTACTGATCCTCGCCGGATATATGCGGATTCTGACACCCGCCTTTGTCCGCCATTACCACGGCAGAATGCTCAATATCCACCCGTCTCTGCTGCCGAAATATCCGGGTCTGCATACACACCGCAAAGCGCTGGAGAACGGCGATGCCGAACACGGTACCTCTGTACATTTTGTCACGGAAGAGCTGGACGGCGGCCCGGTCATTTTACAGGCACGCATTGCCGTTCTGCCGGATGATACTGAAGACACTCTCACCGCCCGGATACAACAGGAAGAACACCGCATCTATCCGCAGGTGGTTAACTGGTTTGTGCAGGGGCGTCTGGCACTGAAAGAAGACGGGATATATCTGGACGGGAAATTATATTTTCACAATACGCTCTGATTCTCTCCGCCCGGTTTTTCCGGGCGTTTTTCATAACTACCGCAGTTTCGCCATCTCATTAAGATACGCTTTGCGCTGTCCGGTATAATTCCACCACGGCTGTGCCGGTTGTCCTGCAAGAAAATCAGTGACTGACCAGAACACATCAATAACACAGGGATCCTGACGGACGCCGGTTACCGCGCAGAGCATTTCATACATAATCACCGGGTCTGAACCGGTAATATCCTGCGGCGTCTCATACCCCAGCAGACGCAGATCTTCCGCCATCGCCTCGCCGATATTCGGCAGGTCGGTAAGCGTATAAAGACGGGTGCGGCACACTTTTGTCGGGTTCATGGAAATATCCGGTATTTATTAATGATATGCGTACTACCACATACTTTATCATCTGTCTGCTGTGACCGGTACTCAAATAACACGTAATTGCCATAATTTTACACGGCTGTGCCCATCGTGACGCGGAAAAGCGGATCCCCGGATAATTCCGTTTCTGTTATGTGTTACACTGACTGATAAAATACAACCAATATCGAGGTGATTTATGTCCGGTGGTACTGCTGTTCCGCCTGTAAAACTGCGCCCGCTTGAGCGTGAGGATTTAGCTTTTGTTCATCAGATGGATAATAACGCCAGCATTATGCGTTATTGGTTTGAGGAGCCGTATGAAGCCTTTATTGAATTAAGTGATTTATACGATAAGCATATTCACGATCAGTCAGAACGCCGCTTCATTGTGGAAAGCGACGGCACCAAGATCGGGCTGGTGGAACTGGTGGAAATCAATCATGTACACCGCCGCGCTGAATTCCAGATTATTATCGCCCCGTCACATCAGGGTCACGGATTTGCGTCCCGCGCTGCCCGTCTGGCTATGGATTATGCGTTTTCTGTCCTCAATCTGTATAAACTGTATCTGATTGTGGATATCGAAAACGAAAAAGCGATCCACATCTATAAAAAGCTCGGTTTTCATACCGAAGGCCAGTTAATTGATGAGTTTTTCGTCAACGGGGAATACCGCACTGCCATCCGTATGTGTATTTTTCAGCCGGAATATCTGGTCATGAAAAATAAATCTGCGGATGCGGAAAGCTACGTTGAAAAAAATGCCCGCGTAAAGCAGAACCTGTAACGATTTTTTAGTAAACTGTACGCTGTGTTCAACCCTGATTCAGAGTAACCCGTTCCGGAGTAACAATGTCCCAAGATAGGCTCTATATGGAAAAAGAACTCAGTTGGCTGTCGTTCAACGAGCGGGTTCTTCAGGAGGCCGCCGACAAACGCAACCCGCTGATTGAGCGCATGCGTTTTCTGGGCATTTACTCAAATAACCTGGATGAGTTTTATAAAGTCCGCTATGCGGATGTGAAACGCCGCATCCTGATTAATGAGGAACAGCGTGGTTCCGGTGCCAGCGGGCGCCATCTGCTGCGTAAAATTGAAAACAAAGTGGCAAAACAGGATCAGGCATTTGATACCCTGTATAACGACCTGCTGCTGGAAATGGCACGTAACCAGATTTTCCTGATCAACGAACGCCAGATTTCGCCGAAACAGCAAATCTGGCTGCGTCAGTATTTCCGTCAGCATCTGCGCCAGCACATCACGCCAATTATGATCCAGACCAGCACCGATCTGGTCGAATTCCTCAAAGACGATTACACCTATCTGGTGGTGGAGATTGTCAAATCCGGCCGTGAGACCCGCTATGCACTGCTGGAAATTCCGTCTGATAAAGTGCCGCGTTTTGTTAATCTGCCGACCGAAAACGGCCGCCGCCGCCAGTCGATGATCCTTATCGACAATATTCTGCGCTACTGCCTGGATGAAATCTTCAAGGGCTTCTTCGATTTCGATGCCCTCAATGCCTATTCCATGAAAATGACGCGCGATGCGGAATATGACCTCGCCACCGAAATGGAATCCGGGATGCTGGAGCTGATGTCCTCCACCCTGAAACAGCGTCTGACCGCTGAGCCGGTGCGCTTTGTTTATCAGCGCGATATGCCGGATGAAATGGTGACGCTGCTGCGTGAAAAACTCGGCCTGACCAATGATGATTCCGTCATTGCCGGCGGTCGCTATCATAATTTCAAGGACTTCATCCGCTTCCCGAATGAAGGCAATAAGAATTTATTAAACAAACCGCTGCCGCGTCTGCGTCATGTCTGGTTTGATCATCACCGCAACGGGTTTGATGCTATCCGCGAACGGGATGTGCTGCTCTATTACCCGTATCACACTTTTGAGCATGTGCTGGAACTGCTGCGCCAGGCCTCTTTTGACCCGAGCGTGATTTCCATCAAGATGAATATCTACCGTGTCGCCAAGGACTCCCGCATTATCGATTCCATGATCCACGCGGCACACAACGGTAAAAAAGTTACCGTGGTGGTGGAGTTACAGGCGCGTTTTGATGAAGAAGCCAACATTCACTGGGCGAGACACCTGACGGCAGCCGGGGTGCATGTTATTTTCTCCGCGCCGGGGCTGAAAATCCACGCCAAACTGTTTATTATCTCGCGGCTGGAAGACGGGGATGTGATCCGCCGTTATGCCCATATCGGCACCGGTAACTTCAACGAAAAAACCGCGCGTATCTACACGGATTACTCGCTGCTGACCGCCAACGAAGAGATCACCAATGAAGTCCGGCGCGTGTTCAACTTTATTGAGAACCCGTACCGGCCGGTTTCCTTTGATAACCTGATGGTGTCGCCGCAGAATTCACGGGCAATGCTGAATCAGCTGATTGATGATGAAATAGCCAATGCACTGGCCGGTTATGAAGCCGGAATTACATTGAAAATCAACAACCTGGTGGATAAGCAGCTGAGTGAGCGTCTCTATGATGCCTCAGAAGCCGGGGTGAAAATCCGTCTGCTGGTGCGCGGCATGTGCGCACTGGTGCCGGGACAGGTGCCGTACAGTGAGAATATCCAGGTGACCAGTATCGTTGACCGTTTCCTGGAGCATGACCGGGTGTATGTGTTCACCAACAAAGGGGACGAAAAAGTCTATCTCTCCTCTGCGGACTGGATGACCCGCAATATCGATTACCGGATTGAAGTGGCGGTTCGCCTGCTGGATCCGGTGCTGCGCCGGCGGGTGCTCGATATTCTGGATATTCAGTTCAGTGATAATGAGAAGGCGCGTTATCTCGACAAAGAGATGTCCAACCATTATGTGCCGCGCGGCAACAAGCGGAAAGTCCGCTCGCAGATGGCAGTTTATGACTATATTCGTTCCCTGGAACAACCGGATAATTAAAAGGCCCGTGCATGCCATTATCACTGATCACTGAAAAAGATCGTCCGCTGGAAATTGCAGCCATCGACCTCGGGTCGAACAGCTTTCATATGGTGATTGCCCGTATTGTCAACGGCGCACTCCAGGTTCTCAGCCGCCTGAAACAGCGGGTGTATCTGGCTGAAGGCTTAAATGATCAGAATGAGCTGAGCGAAGAAGCCATGGAGCGCGGGCTGGCCTGCCTGGCGCTGTTTGCCGAGCGCCTTCAGGGCTTTCCCGCCGCACAGGTCACGATTGTCGGGACACACAGTCTGCGTGAGGCAGTCAATGCGCACGAGTTTCTCGAACGCGCCGCGTCCGTTATCCCCTATCCGATTGAAATTATTTCCGGTCACGAAGAAGCACGCCTGATTTTTATGGGTGTTGAACACACACAACCGGAAAAAGGCCGCAAACTGGTGATTGATATCGGCGGCGGTTCAACAGAGCTGGTGATCGGCGAACGTTTTGAACCGATTTTAATCGAAAGCCGCCGTATGGGCTGTGTCAGTTTCAGCCGTCAGTTTTTTCCGGACGGTAAAATCACCGAGGCCAACTTTAACCGCGCCAGGCTGATGGCCGTTTCCAAACTGGAAAACCTGGCGATTGCTTTCCGTGTGCAGGGCTGGGATGTATGCCTCGGCGCATCCGGCACCATCAAAGCGGCCTGTGAGATCCTGCGTGAACTGGGGGAACGGGACGGTATTATCACCCCTGTCCGCCTGGAAATGCTGGTCAAACAGGTGCTGCGTTACAAACGGTTTGATACCCTGAATTTACCGGGGCTGTCTGACGACCGCAAAAAAGTGTTTGTGCCGGGCCTGGCAATTCTGTGCGGTCTGTTTGACGCGCTGGAAATCACTGAACTGCGCCTGTCTGCCGGTGCCCTGCGCGAAGGGGTGCTGTATGAGATGGAAGGCCGTTTCCGCCATCAGGACATCCGCCAGCGTACCGCGCAAAGCCTGGTGGAACACTATAACGTGGATAACGCCCAGGTACTGCGTGTCCTCACCACCATGAAAAACCTGTACCGTCAGTGGGCGGAGCAGAATCCGTCCCTGGTTGATCCGCAGCTGGAAGCCATTCTGGTCTGGGCGGTCTGGCTGCACGAAGTCGGGCTGAGCATCAACCTTTCCGGCCTGCACCGTCATTCGGCCTATATTCTGCAGAACACCAATTTACCGGGATTCACCCAGGAGCAGCAACTGCTGCTCGCCACACTGGTGCGTTACCACCGCAAAGCGGTAAAAAGTGACGATATCCCGAAATTCACACTGTTTAAACGTAAACAGGTCATCCCCCTGATACAGATCCTGCGCCTCGCGGTCTTACTGAATAATCAGCGCCAGTCCACCACCAAACGCTCCTCACTGCGTCTGGAGACCAATGAAGGACACTGGACCCTGTTTTTTCCGCGCCGCTATCTGACTATCAACACATTAATGCAGCTTGATCTGGAAAAAGAGCAGGCTTACTGGGATGATGTGCCCGGCTGGCACCTCGGTATAAAAGAAGAAGACGTCTGACAGAGAATCCCCGGCCGGTCTTATTTGTTTAAAAGTTTTATGTGTAAAGGAAAATCATGTCTGAACACAGTTTCTCCATTGATAACTCATCACCGGTCAATCCGCACTCCCAGCGGCTGGCCCACATTCGTCAGCAGGTTTTGCCTCTGTTCCTCAACGACTCACAGTTTGTGGAAACCATTCTGGGCACCGCCGATGAACATGCCAGGCTCAGTGATGATGAACTGCATTCAAAATCGAAGTTAGTCAAAAATCTGCTGACTGACCTCCACGCCGCTGACCTTGCGGATATGCTGGAAGCCCTGCCCTATGATGAGCGTCTCGCGCTCTGGCATCTGATTGATAACCACCAGCGCGGGGAAGTGCTGGTGGAAGCCTCTGTGTCCGTGTGGGACAGTCTGATTAAAGATATGTCAGACAAAGAGCTGCTGCGTGCCGTTGCCACCCTGCATGTGGATGAGCAGGCGTATATCGCCGAGCACCTGCCGCGCGATACCATGCGCCGCCTGCTGACCTATCTGGAACCAAGTCTGCGTAACCGCATCCGCACCGTTCTTCAGTACCCGGCGGACAGTATCGGGCAGATGATGGACTTTGAGTTTGTCACCGTGCGCGGCAATGTTCCGCTGAAAACGGTTCAGCGTTTTCTGCGCTACCGCAGCAATATCCCGGAAGCCACCGATAAAATCTTTGTTATTGACAGCAATAATATTTTGCAGGGCGAACTGCCGCTGACCACCATTCTCACCCAGTCGCCGGACAAACTGGTCTCTGATGTGATGAAAACCGAGCCGGTCACCTTCCTGCCGGATGAAAAAGGCGAAGATGCTTCCGGTGCATTCGAACGTTATGACTTAATTTCCGCCGCGGTTGTGGACAATAACGGGCGGCTGCTCGGACGGCTCACCGTTGAGGATATCGTTGATAACCTGAATGAAGAAAGTGAAGAAAACATCCGTCGTATGGGGGGCTTAAGTCCGGAAGAGGATGTGTTTGCCCCGGTCGGCCAGGCGGTGAAAAACCGCTGGGCGTGGCTGGCGATTAACCTCTGTACCGCGTTTGTGGCTTCCCGCGTGATTGGTGTGTTTGAGCATACCATTTCCCAACTGGTTGCACTCGCGACCCTGATGCCGATTGTTGCCGGTATCGGCGGTAATACCGGTAACCAGACCATCACCATGATTGTCCGCGCTCTGGCGCTTCACCAGATCCAGAAAGGCAGTTTTTCCTTCCTGCTGCTGCGTGAGCTGGGCGTTGCCTTTATCAACGGCGTGGTCTGGGGCGGGATTATGGGGGTCGTTACGTACCTGCTCTACGGCGATATCGCTATGGGTGCGGTAATGACGCTGGCTATGGTGCTTAACCTGCTGATGGCCGCCATCATGGGTGTGCTTATCCCGCTGACGATGATGAAACTCGGACGCGATCCGGCACTCGGCTCCAGTGTGATGATCACCGCCATCACCGATACCGGCGGATTTTTCATCTTTTTAGGTCTCGCCACCCTGTTCCTGGTCTGATTTTTGCTCAGATAGTCCTCTGCGGCCACGGAAAGAGAAGTTTTACTTCTGCTCTCCGTGGCCGTTTTTGTCTCTTTTGGCTGAGTTTCAGCCCTCTTGTTATCACCCCGCCACAGAGTATTATGATGCCGGACTGACAATATCCGGTGAATATGATCACTTCTGTACTGCTGCTCTGAAATAATCATCATGCTCTTCACACTTATTTATATTTATTTACCGCTGTTCATTCGTGAGTATATTGATAAGCCTTATTCATATAATGCTATTAATCGTATTTTATAAACCCGTATTACTGGTAAATAATAATAAGGGCTGAACCTTTAATTATTCCGCTAATTATCTGTTCCGGTTTTCATAATATGCTGTCATTCCGGATTCCTTAACGTTATTATCCGTGACGCAAATCATATTTAGTTCAATAATCCATCTTATGGCATACAGCAAGAATGTTCATCTTGTTTTGGCTGATGCTGTTTACAATATACGGAACTTCTTGCTATAACAAAGCATACCCTCCGGTAACAGACAATTCCCGTTTTTTATTTCCGGTTATCCCTGTGATAACTGGGATGCTGTTGCCGCCACCTCTCTTTTGGGAAACACAAATGAAAAAAAAATGACACGACCCCCGTCATTGAATAAATGAGTAAATAAAAGGACATAATTATGACAACCGATACATCGCCATTAAGTCAGCCTCAGGCAAGGCCATTAAATAAAAACGATTATAAAACACTGGGATTATCTTCCCTCGGCGGCACGCTTGAATTCTATGATTTTGTCATATTTGTCTTTTTTACCGGAACACTAACCCACCTGTTTTTCCCGGGTGATAACGAGTTTATCGCCCAGATGAAAACGCTGGGAATTTTCGCCGCCGGTTACCTGGCGCGCCCGCTCGGCGGGATCATTATGGCGCATTTCGGCGATATTATCGGCCGCAAGCGCATGTTTACCCTGAGTATCTTCCTGATGGCGGTGCCGACACTGGTTATCGGTATGCTGCCGACCTATGAAAGTATCGGTGTGGCAGCACCTGTCCTGTTACTGCTGATGCGGATTTTACAGGGTGCGGCTATCGGCGGTGAAATGCCCGGCGCATGGGTATTTATCGCGGAGCACACACCGCAACAGCGCTACGGGCTGGGTGTCGGTACGCTGACCTCCGGGATCACCGGCGGTATTTTGCTCGGCTCGCTGGTCGCTATCGCCGTTCAGGCTTCTTATACTGCGGCGGAAGTGACTGCATGGGCATGGCGTATTCCGTTTATCCTCGGTGGTGTGTTCGGCCTGATTTCGGTGTATCTGCGCCGCTTTTTGCAGGAAACCCCGATCTTTAAAGAGATGGCCGCCAAACGGACATTATCCGAAGAGATGCCGGTGAAAACGGTTCTGAAAAACCATAAAATGGCCTGTTTTGTCACCGCCGGGCTGACCTGGTCGTTATCCACCGCTATCGTGGTGATCATCCTGATGACCCCGTCCGTTGTGGTGGAAAAGATGTACGGTATTGATCGCACATTGTCATTACAGGCAAACTGCGTGGCCACGCTGACCTTAACCCTCGGCTGTATTTTCTGGGGCTGGCTGGAAGATAAGATCGGCAGCCGTGTGACACTGGCATTGTCCTGGGGCGGATTAGCGATCACCGCATTCCACTTCTACAGTGCACTGTCACCGGATATTGCGGCGGCTTCGCTGGTGATTAACTATGCGGTGATGGGCTTTTTTGTCGGTGCGATTGCCACCACACCAATCATCAGTACGCGGGCATTTCCGCCGGCAATCCGTTTCTCTGGTTTGTCTTTTGCCTACAACATGGCTTACGCGGTATTCGGCGGCTTAACGCCGATGCTGACCGGTGCCTGGTTACAGAAAAGTGCAATGGCACCGGCGTATTATGTGGCAGGCGTGTCCGTACTGGCGATTATCATCGGTTTCTTACCGCTGGCACACAAAGGCTGGACAGCGCGTAAAGCACAGAATGTGAAAACTGTCGCAGCACAACAGTCTTAACGAAACAGGTAAAACAGCAAGGGCGGATGATTATCCGCCCTTTTTCTTTTCCGTCTTCCGAATCAGCGCCAGGCAGGGTTTTTCATTACCGAATATTTACCCGGGCCGATAAAGGCCAGTGCAATACCGCTGATAAAGAAATACATCAGGCTTTCAATCGCCCACGCCCCTGTCGGATCCAGCATAAAGGTTTTATTTACCCCGATCATCAGCCAGGCAACGACCATGGTAAAAGACACCAGCAATGCGGACGGACGGGTCAGAATGCCGAGGATAATAAAGACCGGCGCGACAATTTCCCCGAAATAGGTACCGTAAGCAATAAACTCCGGTAACCCGAAAGAGGCCAGCAGCCCTTTTATCCCCGCCGCACCGGTGAGTAATTTACCGATACCATGAAACAACATTAATCCGCCGACCGCCAGCCGCAGTAATAATTTCCCTGCATCGTCGTGTGATAACAGCCTGTTGATTAGACCTGTCATAATATACCCCTGTTGAATGAGAATCTTACTCATTGTGAGTATACGCAGTGATACGCAAAGCGGTAGCGGCAACATTCAGTGACAGTGAATTCCGGAAAATTTCATTCATTTTAATTGTTAAGAATATGCTGGCAAAAACAAAACCCAATGCTTTATATTTTCTTATAATATCTGTGTGTTATCTTTTTCAATACTATCGGTCAGGTCTTATTTATCCGTTCGTTAACAAAAGCCATGCTGTTTCTGTCAAATTATCTGAAAATCATCATCAAAAATACTTACCTGTCTTCCGTCTGTTTCGTCACACTTTTTTGAAAGAGTTAACATCAATTTGCATCTCTCCGCCCTACACTGGCAAACAGGTTTCTGAGTAATACTGTTGTATCTGATAAGGAGATGTCATGAAGAAGAATATTATCGCCGGTTGTCTGTTCTCACTGTTTTCCCTTTCCGCACTGGCCGCGATCCCGGCAGGCAACGATGCCACCACCAAGCCGGATTTATATTATCTGAAAAATGAACAGGCTATCGACAGCCTGAAACTGTTACCGCCACCGCCGGAAGTCGGCAGTATTCAGTTTTTAAATGATCAGGCAATGTATGAGAAAGGCCGTATGCTGCGCAATACCGAGCGCGGAAAACAGGCACAGGCAGATGCTGACCTGGCCGCAGGGGGGGTGGCAACCGCATTTTCAGGGGCATTCGGCTATCCGATAACCGAAAAAGACTCTCCGGAGCTGTATAAACTGCTGACCAATATGATTGAGGATGCCGGTGACCTTGCCACCCGCTCCGCCAAAGAACATTACATGCGCATCCGTCCGTTTGCGTTTTACGGCACAGAAACCTGTAATACCAAAGATCAGAAAAAACTCTCCACCAACGGATCTTACCCGTCAGGTCATACGTCTATCGGCTGGGCAACGGCATTAGTGCTGGCGGAAGTGAACCCGGCAAATCAGGATGCGATTCTGGAACGGGGTTATCAGCTCGGACAGAGCCGGGTGATTTGCGGCTATCACTGGCAGAGTGATGTGGATGCCGCGCGGATTGTCGGTTCAGCCGCTGTCGCGACATTACATTCCGATCCGGCATTTCAGGCGCAGTTAGCGAAAGCCAAACAGGAATTTGCACAAAAATCACAGAAATAAGCAGTGATATCTGGTCAGGGCAGTGCAATATCTGCCCTGAAATCCCTGTTTATTCCCACATCCAGCGGTCTTCCCGATCCCAGCCTTTTGTTTTCATGCAGCTGTAGAAATAGCGGTTGCGGCTGTCTTCATTCACATCCATCACATAACTTTCCGTTACCGGTGTCTGCTCTTTGTAGGTTTTGCTGTTACCGCAGTCATCGTCTTTTTTGCAGCGTTTCTCCACATCCCGCATCACACTGCGCTGAGCAACTTCATTTTTCACCGGATAAAGCTTATGTGATTCCGGTTCACAGAAGGCATTTGCCTCTGCCCGTGTGTATTCAGAGCCGCCCGGAACTTCCACCCAGACAGAAGAACAACCGGACAACAGCAGTGCAGAGACAAGAATAAGTCTGTTTTTCATCATTATAGTGTGTATTATCAGCTTGTTAAGAATGCGTAATATTACTGCACATCATAAACTGAGTAAACCGAACCGGTAATATTTCCTTAAGGGATGATAAAGTGGCTGACATAAAAGCAGACTCCGCTGAAACCACGTATATTTACCTGTATCAACGTTATTTTCACAATTCTTCCATTTTTACGATCAGATTTACCGGTACACTATCCCCATCATATTTCAGGCTGTTTTGTGCCCTTACGCGTACCCCGGCAGTACCGGGTAAAAAGGAATGATGAGTAATCCCATAATGAATAATGTACAAAAGAGAAAGAAACGCACAGGCATTACGATTGCCGTTCTCCTTCTGGGCGCAGCCGGTTACGGCACCTATCATTACTTTAACTCTGCGGCACCGGCCACCCCGCCTGCTGCCGGAAAACCGGGGGCTTCCGCAGGCAAAAACAGCAACCGTCCGGGCCGCCCGCCGCTGGCACCGGTACAGGTGGCGAAAGCAGTCTCTGAAACCATTCCCCGCACCTTGTCAGCACTCGGTACCGTGCAGGCGGCCAATTCTGTGACGGTGACCAGCCGCGTGGAAGGGCAGCTGATGCAAATCCATTTTAAGGAAGGTCAGAAAGTGAATGCCGGTGATTTGCTGTTCACTATCGACCCGCGTCCGTTTGAAATTCAGCTGGCCCAGGCTCAGGGACAGCTCGCCAAAGATCAGGCTACGCTCGCCAATGCCCGCCGTGACCTGAGCCGCTATCAGAAACTCGCGGCCACTAATGTGATTTCGCAACAGGAGCTGGATACCCAGCAGGCAACCGTCAAATCGGCGGAAGCCGGTATTAAGGTGGATCAGGCCGCTATCGACAGCGCGAAACTGCAACTGACCTACAGCCGCATCACCGCGCCTATCAGCGGAAAAATGGGTCTGCGTCAGGTGGATACCGGCAACTTTATTACCGCCGGGACTGCCATGCCGCTGGTGGTGATCAACCAGACCGCCCCTGCCGATGTGCTGTTTACCGTCCCGGAAAATGATATTCCGCTGATCCGCATGGCGCAGCGCACTATGCCGGAACTCACGGTCACCGCGCTGAGCAAAGATAACAGCATCCGTCTGGCACAAGGCAAACTGCTGACACTGGATAACCAGATAGATGCCGCCACCGGTACAGTAAAAGCCAAGGCGCGGTTTACCAATGATGATGACCTGCTGTTCCCGAACCAGTTTGTCAATGTACTGCTGCAGGTCGGCCAGCTGGAGAATGCGGTGGTGATCCCGAATGCTGCACTGCAGATGGGAACGGAAGGCAATTATGTCTGGCTGCTGGAAGCCGAAAATAAAGTCCGCAAACAGATTGTGGATGTGGAATTACAGACCCCGGAACGCGTGGTGATCAAAAGCGGCGTCAGCGCCGGTGATACCCTGGTGACAGACGGAATCGACCGTCTGACTGACGGCGCGCAGGTGGAAGTGGTGTCCGGTGAGAAAAAAGCCGCAGCCGGAGATAAGGCCTGATGTCCGGAAACAATCCTGAAACCCGTGCCGGCGGCCCGTCCCGCCTGTTTATTCTGCGTCCGGTCGCCACCAGCCTGTTTATGCTGGCGATCCTGCTGGCGGGGATTGTCGGCTACCGTATGCTGCCGGTTTCATCGCTGCCGGAAGTGGATTACCCGACTATCCGCGTGGTGACACTCTATCCCGGTGCCAGTCCGGATGTGATGACTTCCGCCGTAACCGCGCCGCTGGAGCGCCAGTTCGGGCAGATGTCCGGACTGAAACAGATGTCGTCGCAAAGCTCGGGCGGTGCCTCTGTTATTACCCTGATGTTCCAGCTCTCCCTGCCGCTTGATGTGGCGGTGCAGGAAGTGCAGGCATCCATCAACGCGGCAACCAATCTGCTGCCGAATGATCTGCCTTATCCGCCGATTTACAGCAAAGTGAACCCGGCGGATCCGCCGGTACTGACCCTTGCCGTTACTTCCGATGCCATGCCGATGACGCGGTTACAGGATATGGTGGAGAACCGCATCGCCCAAAAAATCTCCCAGGTGGAAGGGGTCGGGCTGGTAACACTCGCGGGCGGCCAGCGCCCTGCCGTGCGGGTGCAGTTAAATGCCAATGCTGTCGCCGCTTACGGGCTGGACAGCGAAACTATCCGCACCGCAATTAACAACGCCAACGTCAACTCCGCCAAAGGGAGCCTCGACGGCCCGGCGCGTTCGGTAACGCTGTCCGCTAACGACCAGATGAAATCGGCGGAAGATTATCAGAACCTGATTGTCAGCTACAAAAACAATGCCCCGATCCGTTTGCGGGATGTGGCAACCGTACAGGAAGGACCGGAAAACACTCAGCTGGGTGCCTGGGTTAATGATAAACAGGCCATTGTCATTAATGTGCAGCGCCAGCCCGGCGCAAACGTGATTTCCACCACCGATACCATCCGTGCTCTGATCCCGGAGCTGGTGGAAACCCTGCCGGAATCCGTCACCGTAACGGTTCTGACTGACCGGACAGATGCTATCCGCGCCTCGGTCAAAGATGTGCAGTTTGAACTGTTCCTTGCGATTGCGCTGGTGATCATGGTGATGTATCTGTTCCTGCGCAATATGGCCGCGACCCTGATCCCGGGAGTGGCAGTACCGCTCTCGCTGGTCGGTACGTTCGCGGTGATGTATTTCTGTGGCTTTTCCGTCAATAACCTGACACTGATGGCACTGACTATCGCCACCGGGTTTGTGGTGGATGATGCAATTGTGGTGGTGGAAAACATCGCCCGCTATCTGGAAAAAGGCGACAAGCCGCTGACCGCTGCCCTGAAAGGTGCCGGTGAGATTGGCTTTACCATTATCTCACTGACCTTCTCGCTGATTGCCGTATTAATCCCTCTGTTATTTATGGGGGATATCGTCGGCCGCCTGTTCCGTGAGTTTGCCATCACCCTTGCGGTGGCGATCCTGATTTCCGGTGTGGTGTCACTGACACTGACACCGATGATGTGCGCCCGGTTCCTGAAACCTGAATCCGCTCACCGTCATAACCGCTTTAACCGCGCCACTGAACGCTTTTTTGAGCGGGTGATTGCCGGTTACGGCCGCTGGCTGACATGGGTGCTGCGCCATCAGTGGCTGACACTCGGGGTTGCGTTCAGTACCATGGCGATCACCGTCATGCTCTATCTGTTTATTCCGAAAGGCTTTTTCCCGATCCAGGATAACGGACTGATTCAGGGCACGCTGGAAGCGCCGCAGTCTGTGTCGTTTCAGGCCATGAGTGAGAAACAGCAGGCGGTCAGCCGTCTGCTGGCGGATGACCCCGCGGTCGCCAATATCGCCGCCTTTGCCGGTATCGACGGCAGCAATGCCACACTGAACACCGGACGCCTGCAAATCACCCTGAAACCGCTGTCTGAGCGGGCTGACCGCGCGGAAGCTATCATCACGCGGTTACAGGAGAAAGCTGATTCCCTGCCCGGCGTGAAACTGTATCTCCAGCCGTCTCAGGATCTGACTATCGATACCCAGACCTCCCGCACGCAGTATCAGTTTACCTTACAGGCGAATTCCCTGGAGGAGCTGGATCTGTGGGTGCCGCGTCTGATGACAGAATTAGAGAGCAGTGATGCCCTGACTGACACCGGCAATGACTGGCAGAATAAGGGACTGGTGGCCTATATCGATATTGACCGTGACACCGCGTCACGGCTGGGGCTGACCATGACCAATATTGATAACGCGCTGTACAATGCGTTCGGTCAGCGGCTGATCTCCACGATTTATACCCAGGCCAGTCAGTACCGCGTGGTGCTGGAAAATAACACCGCGCTGACACCGGGCGCAGATGCCCTCAGCAGCATCAGCCTGACCAATAAAGACGGCAACTCCGTGCCGTTGTCAGCCTTTGCCACCGTTTCGCAGCGTTTCGGGCCGCTGGCGATCAATCATCTGGCTCAGTTCCCGTCCGCCACCTTCTCCTTTAATATCCCGGCGGGCGGTTCACTGGAAGCGGCTGTGAATGCGGTGAAATCAGCGGAGCAGCGTATCGGCCTGCCGAAAGATATCACCACACAATTCCAGGGGGCGACCCTCGCCTTTGAAAATGCCCTGTCCAATACCTTGTGGCTGATCCTTGCCGCTGTCGTGGCAATGTATATTGTGCTCGGCATTCTGTATGAGAGTTTTATTCACCCGATTACTATCCTCTCCACCCTGCCCACCGCCGGGGTCGGTGCCCTGCTGGCACTGATTATGGCGGGTAATGAGCTGGATGTGATCGCGATTATCGGTATTATTCTGCTGATCGGGATTGTGAAGAAAAACGCCATTATGATGATTGACTTCGCCCTTGCGGCAGAGCGCGAACAGGGGCTGTCACCGTATGATGCGATTTATCAGGCGTGTCTTCTGCGTTTCCGCCCGATCCTGATGACCACCATGGCCGCGCTGTTTGGTGCGGTGCCGCTGATGCTCAGTACCGGGGTCGGTGCCGAACTGCGTCAGCCGCTGGGGGTCTGTATGGTCGGCGGGCTGATTATGAGCCAGATCCTGACCCTCTTTACCACCCCGGTGATTTACCTGCTGTTTGACCGCCTGTCTCACTGGCGCGATAACGCCCGGTTTACCCCGGAAAATGACAACACGGGGGCCTCATCATGAGGCTGTTCGCCCTGTTTATCGCCCGCCCGGTGGCCACGACGCTGATAAGCCTCGCCATCACCCTGTGCGGGGCGATCAGCTTCCTGTTCCTGCCGGTAGCACCGCTGCCGCAGGTGGATTATCCGGTGATTAATATCTCGGCATCACTGCCGGGTGCTTCGCCGGAAACCATGGCATCCTCTGTCGCCACGCCGCTGGAACGCTCGCTCGGGCAGATAGCCGGGGTGTCGGAAATGACCTCCTCCAGTTCCCTCGGCAGTACCAGTATTACCCTGGAATTTGAGCTTAACCGCGACATCAACGGTGCTGCCCGCGATGTACAGGCGGCACTGAATGCCGCGCAGAACCTGCTGCCGTCCGGGATGCCGTCGCGGCCGCGTTACTATAAATCCAACCCGTCCGATGCGCCGATCATGATCCTGACGCTGACATCGGACACCCTCGATACCGGCAAACTCTATGATATCGCCTCCACCCGGCTGGCACAGCGCCTGTCACAGATTGAGGGCGTGAGTGAGGTTTCGGTCGGCGGCGGCTCGCTGCCTGCCGTGCGGGTGGAGCTTAATCCGTCACAGCTGTTTAACCAGGGGGTTTCCCTCGACAGTGTGCGCAAAGCAATCAGCGATGCCAATGTGCTGCGTCCGCAGGGCTCGGTATCTGACAATGAACGCCGCTGGCAGATTGACAGTAACAGTGAACTGAAAACGGCGGAGGATTATCGTCCGCTGATTGTGCATTACAATGACGGCGCGGCGGTACGGCTGGCCGATGTCGCCACCGTGAAAGACTCGGTACAAAACGTCCGCGCCGCCGGGATGAGCAACGGCAAGCCCGCTATCTTGCTGGTGATCCGCCGTGAAGCCGGTGCCAATATTATCGCCACCGTGGCCCGTATCCGCGAACAACTGCCGGTATTGCAGGATACCATTCCCGCCAGCGTGGATCTGCAGGTTGCTCAGGATCGCACACCCACCATCCGCGCCTCACTGACCGAAGTGGAACGCGCACTGACCATTGCGGTGGGGCTGGTGATCCTGGTGGTGTTCCTGTTTCTGCGTTCCGGACGCGCCACTATTATCCCGGCGCTGGCCGTGCCGGTTTCTCTTATCGGCACCTTTAGTGCCATGTATCTGTGCGGGTTCAGCCTCAATAACCTGTCACTGATGGCCCTGACCGTCGCTACCGGCTTTGTGGTGGATGATGCGATTGTGGTGCTGGAGAATATCGCCCGTCATATTGAAAACGGCCTGAAACCGAAAGAAGCGGCGCTCAAGGGGGTCAGCGAAGTCGGGTTTACCGTGCTTTCCATGAGTATCTCGCTGGTGGCGGTGTTTATTCCGCTGCTGCTGATGGATGGCCTCGTCGGGCGGCTGTTCCGCGAATTTGCCATCACCCTGACCACCGCCATTGCTATCTCACTGGTGATCTCGCTGACACTCACCCCGATGCTTTGTGCTCATCTGCTGAAAAACCGCGCAGCACCGGCACGGGAGCGTAAACGTGGTGCAGGCCGGATCCTGTTCCGCATCCAGCAATGGTACGGGCGCAGCCTGACCGTGGTGCTGGCACACAGCCGCTGGGTGCTGCTGATTTTCACCGGCACCATTGCCCTCGCAGTCTGGCTCTATATCTCTGTGCCGAAAACCTTTTTCCCGGATCAGGATACCGGGCGGCTGCTGGGCTTTGTCCGCGCTGACCAGAGCATTTCGTTCCAGTCGATGGAGCAGAAAATGCGCACCTTTATGCAGCGCATTCACAGTGATAAAGATGTTGCCAGTGTCACCGGTTTTACCGGCGGCGGACGGGTTAACAGCGGATTTATGTTTATCTCGCTCAACCCGCTGGATGAGCGGACAGACAGCGCCCAGGATGTCATTAACCGGCTGCGTGTCACCCTCGCGGATGAACCGGGCGCCAATCTGTTTCTGATCCCGGTGCAGGATGTGCGGGCGGGAGGCCGTGAGTCCAACTCCAGTTATCAGTACTCCCTGCTGGCGGATGATTTATCCCTGCTGCGTGAATGGGAGCCGAAAATCCGCAAAGCACTCGGTGAACTGCCGCAGCTGACCGATGTAAACTCAGATAAAGAAGATAAAGGCGCGGAGATGGCGCTGACTTATGACCGTGATGTGATGGCGCAGCTCGGGATCAGTGTCAATGATGCCAATAATCTGCTGAATAACGCCTTCGGTCAGCGGCAGATCTCCACCATTTATGAGCCGCTGAACCAGTATAAAGTGGTGATGGAGGTCGCGCCGCAGTATACGCAGGATGTCAGTGCACTGGATAAAATGTTTGTCATCAATAAAGAGGGACAACCGGTTCCGCTGGCGTATTTCGCACAGTGGCGTCCGGCGAATGCACCGCTGAGTGTTAACCATCAGGGATTGTCAGCAGCCTCGACGATCGGCTTTAACGTGGCGGAAGGCTATTCCCTGTCCGATGCGGTGGCAGCGGTCGAACGCACCATGGTGGAACTGGGAGTGCCGTCCGGGGTGCGCGGAACTTTTGCCGGGACCGCACAGCTGTTCCAGGAAACATTACAGTCTCAGGTGCTGCTGATTATCGCCGCTATTATCACGGTGTATCTGGTGCTCGGCATGCTGTATGAGAGCTTTATTCATCCGCTGACTATCTTATCCACCCTGCCCTCGGCGGGGGTCGGCGCACTGCTGGCGCTGCGCTTCTTTGATACGCCGTTCAGTCTGATCGCCCTGATAGGGATTATGCTGCTGATCGGGATTGTGAAGAAGAACGCCATTATTATGGTGGACTTCGCCATTGCCGCCCAACGCGGCGGGCAAAGTGCGCGGGATGCGATTTTCCGGGCCTGCCTTCTGCGCTTCCGTCCGATCCTGATGACCACGCTGGCCGCCCTGTTCGGTGCGTTGCCGCTGGCACTCGGCAGCGGAGACGGTGCGGAGCTGCGCCAGCCGCTCGGAATAACCGTAGTCGGCGGGTTGCTGGTCAGCCAGATCCTGACACTCTATACCACGCCGGTGATTTACCTGTTCTTTGACCGGCTGCGCCGCAAAAAAACCGGAGAATCCGCCGGGCAATCCGTTATCAGTACGGAGGGAAATGCATGAAAACCGGAATAGGTCACAAACTGTTTCTTGCCATTTTTGCCACCTGTATGCTGGTGGTGCTGACCATGCATCTGGCTATCCGTTTCAGTTTTGAGCAGGGCTTTCTCGGCTATCTTCAGCGCTCCGCCGAAGACCGGACGGAGATGATCGCCGATGTTGTCGCTGAACAATATGCCGATTACGGCAGCTGGTATTTTCTGCGCAATAATCAGCGCGGTTTTATGCAGGCGCTGCGGGCACTGGATACCGACCGCCACATGGAACATATGGAGCGCGGCTGGAAAATGCGTTTCTGGCTGCTGGATGAGGATGACCGCCGCCTGTTCGGGCACGGCCCGGTACCACCCGGCGAGCTCTACCGCAAACCGGTAAAATACAATGATAATATCGTCGGCTGGGTGGTAATGCCGGCGGATGACAATATCAACCGTGCCGCCGACCAGAGCTTTTCACATCAGCAGGCACGCACCAGCTGGATAGTCTCGGCGCTGGTGCTGCTGGTGACTCTGGTGGTCACCTGGCTGCTGACGCGCGGCTTCCTGCGTCCGGTCAAACGGCTGGCAGAAGGCACACATCAGCTGGCGGCGGGTAATTTCAGCAGCCGCGTGCCGGTTCACGGTAAAGATGAAATCGCGCAGCTGGCCAATGATTTTAACCAGCTCGCTTCCGCGCTGGAAAAAAATGAGCTGATGCGCCGTGACTACATGGCTGATGTCTCACACGAGCTGCGCACTCCGCTGGCGGTGTTACAGGGCGAACTGGAAGCCCTTCAGGACGGGATCCGCCAGCCGACACCGGAAACTCTGGCATCCCTGCTGGCGGAAGTGCAGACGCTGACAAAACTGGTCAGCGACCTGCATCAGTTGTCATTATCCGATCGCGGCTCACTCTCTTACCGCAAAGAGTTATGCAATCTGACCGATGTGATCAGC
Organism: Morganella morganii; assembly: GCF_019243775.1. Lineage (NCBI taxonomy): Bacteria > Pseudomonadati > Pseudomonadota > Gammaproteobacteria > Enterobacterales > Morganellaceae > Morganella > Morganella morganii. Next base: position 1,521,093 of record NZ_CP069157.1, on the reverse strand, counting down.
CGGTCTATCGGCGTGTTCCGCCACCGGTTGCAGGAAAAAGGTCTCACTGTCACGACGGAGCTGCCGGATCCCCTGATGATCTTCGGGGATGATGCGCGGCTTGGCCAGCTGTTCCATAATCTGCTGGAAAACAGCCTGCGTTATACCGACAGCGGCGGACAGATTGTGGTACGCGGACAGCAGGATGAAACACAGATCCGTATCGACTGGTCAGACAGTGCGCCGGGGCTGACTGAAGAACAATTTTCACAGATTTTTGAGCGTTTCTACCGCAGCGAATCCTCCCGCAACCGGGCCAGCGGCGGATCCGGGCTCGGCCTTGCGATTTGTGATAAAATCGCGGAAGCGCATCACGGGCAGATAAGTGCATCCGCGTCCCCGCTAGGCGGCGTGACCATCACTCTGATCCTGCCCCGCCCTGACTGACAGGAGTTGACTGCATGGAACAAAATGCTGAACTGATTCTTATTGTGGAAGATGAGCCGAAACTGGCTCAGTTACTGACAGATTACCTGCACGCCGCCCATTACCGCACGCACTGGCTGGCACGCGGCGGTGAAGTGACAGCCTGGGTGCAGGAAAATAAACCGGATCTGATTTTGCTGGATCTGATGCTGCCGGAGAAAGACGGCCTGACACTCTGCCGTGAAATCCGTCAGTTCAGTGATGTGCCCATCATGATGGTCACGGCCAAAACTGAAGAAATTGACCGCCTGCTGGGGCTGGAAATCGGTGCGGATGATTATGTCTGCAAGCCTTACAGCCCGCGTGAGGTGGTGGCACGAATCAAAACCATCCTGCGCCGCTGCCGGCGCAGTAACGATATGTCAGAGGATAAATGTGACACCCTGACTATTGATGAGGTGAATTATCAGGTGCGTTTCGGGACACAGAGCCTGGATCTCACTCAGGTTGAATTCCGCCTGCTGCGCACCATGGTGTCACAGCCGGGCACCGTGCTGTCGCGCAATCAGTTGCTGGATAATCTGTATGATGATTACCGCGTGGTAACTGACCGCACGATTGACAGCCATATCAAAAATCTGCGCCGCAAGCTCGGGCAGTTAGATGGTGACCGCGATTTTATTCATTCCGTCTACGGGCTGGGTTACCGCTGGGAAGGCGGACCGGCTGAGATTATTGCCGCCACCATTATCTGATAAAAAACGGCGGAATATCCGCCGTTTGTTGTTTTTCTGATTACTGAATAACTAAGTTACTGAATAACGGACGGACGCTTCAGCCGCGCCAGGATTTTATCAAGCGTATTTTGCTCATCCTGTAATAAATCCGCTTTTGCAATACGGAATGTCCGATCCAGCTCTGCTGTTCTGATATGCAGTTTCAGCGCAGCGCGGTTGTCTGTTATCACAGTGAAAGCACTCAGCGGCGCTTCATAGCAGACCGCGTACTGCCCCGGGGTAAACAGCAGGTTATCACCGGCAATCGCCAGCATCGGATAATACTGGATACGCCGCGCGTTAATCACCAGCACAATCGCCACCGCGACCATAATGCCGCCGATATCCATCCCGAACACCAGCAGTGCCACGCCAAGTATTCCGTACAGCACCGCCATGCTGATCTGGCGCTGTTTATTGAATTTCAGCAGGACTTCAAACGGCAGTTGTGCCAGTTTCGGTACTGTTTTCAGTGAACGGTAAACCACGCGGTTGTAGTCGTAGAGGTAACCGACGATAAAGATAAAGCCCAGCGGAATAAAAATAATACCGCCGATCATGGCAAGAACCAGGCCCAGTTTCGGCTGGTTACGCAAGAATGCCAGACTGGCCAGCTGTGCGGCCATCCCGCCGGTCATCAGAATTTTCACGTACGGTAAGACTTCAATCAGTTGCTGCATCTGATAATCCAGTTCATCCCGGTACGGCTCAAGTGCCGACGGAATATAGGAGATAATCCCCAGGAAAATCAGGTTAAGAGCCAGACCGATCCAGACTGCAATATGACGTTTTTCCATGTATCCACGCTGTAACAGGCTATAGTAAATGATAGCGCGGCAGGAATTATCCGCCGCACCACTGAATTTAACGAAACTATATCAAATCGTTATCCGATATTCATGCCATTTTCAGTAATTCATTTGATACCGGGCGGATGACGCGCTAGAATCCAACGCCTTGATTACGCCTCCCCCTCCGGGGAAGGTTCTGACTTGAACTCAGATCGGAATACATTATGTTTACACCCGAATTACTCTCTCCGGCGGGCTCGCTGAAGAATATGCGCTATGCGTTCGCCTATGGTGCGGATGCGGTCTATGCCGGACAGCCACGTTACAGCCTGCGTGTCCGCAATAACGAATTTAACCACGAAAACCTCGCCAAAGGCATTCAGGAAGCCCACGATCTGGGCAAGAAATTCTATGTCGTGGTCAATATCGCCCCGCATAACGCCAAACTGAAAACCTTTATCCGTGACCTGGAGCCGGTGATTGCCATGGGTCCGGACGCACTGATTATGTCTGACCCCGGTCTGATCATGATGGTGCGCGAGCATTTCCCGCAGATGGATATCCATTTATCCGTTCAGGCCAATGCCGTAAACTGGGCAACCGTTAAATTCTGGCATCAGATGGGGCTGACCCGTGTGATCCTCTCCCGTGAACTGTCACTCGAAGAAATCGCTGATATCCGCAAAAATGTGCCGGAAATTGAGCTGGAAGTGTTTGTTCACGGTGCACTGTGCATGGCCTACTCCGGCCGCTGCCTGCTCTCCGGTTATATCAACAAACGTGACCCGAACCAGGGTACCTGCACCAATGCCTGCCGCTGGGAATATAAAGTCGAGGAAGGCAAAGAGGATGTGGTCGGTAATATCGTCCACAAGCAGGAACCGATTCCGGTGAAAAACATTGAGCCGACCCTCGGTGCCGGTGCCCCGACAGACAAAGTGTTCCTGATTGAGGAAGCACAGCGTCCGGGCGAATATATGACCGCGTTCGAAGATGAACACGGCACCTATATTATGAACTCCAAAGATCTGCGGGCTATCGAGCATGTCGAAAAGCTGACACAGATGGGTGTTCACTCCCTGAAAATCGAAGGCCGTACCAAATCCTTCTATTACTGCGCCCGTACAGCACAGGTTTACCGCCGTGCCATTGATGACGCTGTTGCCGGAAAACCGTTTGACCCGTCACTGCTGACCACGCTGGAAGGCCTCGCACACCGCGGTTATACCGAAGGGTTCCTGCGTCGTCATACCCATGACTCTTATCAGACGTATGAGTACGGTTATTCCGTTTCCGATTCCCAGCAGTTTGTCGGCGAGTTTACCGGCAACCGCGTGAACGGACTGGCTGAAGTGGATGTGAAAAACAAATTCTCCGTCGGCGACAGTCTGGAACTGATGACCCCGAACGGCAACATCAGCTTTACCCTCGATGCCATGAATAACCGCAAAGGGGAAGCCACCGAAGTCGCGCCGGGTAACGGTCATATTGTCTACCTGCCGGTACCGGATGATGTAAACCTGGAATTTGCATTGCTGATCCGTAACTTACCGGGCACCAGCACCCGTAATCCGCATATGCCGGAATTTACCGACGCTGCGGCCACCAACGGGTAAAATTCTGAATTTTCGAATCCGATCACAACAATCACGTTAGTTATTTCGTAGTATCGGACAGGAAAATGAAGAACTAAAACGCAACATGTAATACCAGGAACCACCTCCTTGGTTGGCTCAATCTCCCTTGAGCCAACCTTTTCTTTTTGTGCCCTTCTCTTTTTTCTCCGCTCATTTTTCCCGGCATAAACCGCCCGTGTTTGTTATCTTTAAAAGACGTAATCTGAACACGGAGTCTGATATGGCGGAAACGCATATAGTGGTTCTTAACGGAAAACGTGCCGGTGATGACGGTATTCGTCAGGCTGTCCGGCACCTGCGGGAAAGCGGTGAGGATATTCAGGTACGGGTGACGTGGGAGCCGGAGGATATTCCCCGCTTTGTCCGCGAAGCCCATCAGCTGAAAGCAGCAACCGTGATTGCCGCCGGGGGCGACGGCACGATTAATGCCGTATGCAGTGCTCTGATGGCATATCCGGCTGAAAAGCGCCCGGTTCTCGGTATTCTGCCGCTCGGTACCGCCAATGATTTTGCCACCGCAGCCGGAATACCGGCGGATAAAACCAAAGCCCTGCTCCTGGCCGCAAAAGGCAGCGCGGTCGCCATTGATATCGGCTGTATCAATGAATCTCATTATTTTATCAATATGGCTACGGGCGGATTCGGCCCGAAAATCACCACAGATACCCCGGAAGCCCTGAAAAGCACCTTCGGCGGTGCCGCGTATTTTCTCCACGGGCTGACACGCAGTGATTTGCTGAAAGCGGATCACTGTACTATCAGCTGTGATGATTTCCACTGGCAGGACGACGCACTGGTGATTGGTGTCGGCAACGGCTGCCAGGCGGGCGGCGGACATAAACTGTGTCCGGATGCGCGGATCAATGACGGTCTGCTCAACCTGAGTATTCTGCCCGAACGCAACTGGCCGCGCTCACTCTGGAACAGCCTCTTTAATGAGGGCGAGGCGGAAGGCGTCATCATGAAGCGCAGCACACGGATCACCATCAACGCGGCACATGAGATGGTGTTTAATCTCGACGGCGAACCGCTGACTGGTCAGCAATTCACCTTTTCCGTGCTGCCTGAAGCGATCCAGTGCCGGTTACCGCCACACTGCGGGTTGTTATCTTAAACACAATCCACGACAATCCGTGACAATTTTATAACACGCTACAGGAATCGGAGTTTACATACCATGACTGATATCGTTAAGTTGTTAGGCAATGATGCATCATCTCTTCTTGAACACACCTGCACCACCATTCCCAAAGACAATCTTTATCTGCCGGGCGATGACTTTGTCACCCGCGTGATGATTGACAATAACCGGCCGAATACCGTACTGCGCTCCATGCAGTCACTGTTTAATCACGGCCGTCTGGCGGGAACCGGTTATCTTTCCATTCTGCCGGTAGATCAGGGTGTTGAGCACTCTGCTGCAGCCTCTTTTGCCGCCAACCCGCTCTATTTTGATCCGAAAAATATTGTCGAGCTGGCTATCGAAGCAGGCTGTAACTGTGTTGCCTCTACCTACGGTGTACTGGCTTCTGTTGCCCGCCGCTATGCACACCGCATCCCGTTCCTTGTCAAAATCAACCACAATGAAACCCTGAGCCTGCCTGCGCAGTATGATCAGACACTGTACGCCAGTGTTGAACAGGCTTTCGAAATGGGCGCGGTGGCTGTCGGGGCGACGATTTATTTCGGCTCACCGGAATCCCGCCGTCAGATAGAAGAAATCTCTGCGGCCTTTGAACGTGCCCATGAACTGGGCATGGTGACCGTGCTGTGGGCTTACCTGCGCAACCCGGCCTTCAAAAAAGACGGGGTGGATTATCACGCCAGCGCGGATTTAACCGGCCAGGCAAACCACCTTGCGGCTACTATCGGTGCGGATATCGTCAAACAGAAAATGGCGGAAAACAATGGAGGCTTTAAAGCCATCGGCTTCAGCCATACTGATGAGCGCGTTTACAGCACACTGACCACGGATAACCCGATTGACCTGGTCCGTTATCAGCTGGCGAACTGCTATATGGGCCGTGCGGGGCTGATTAACTCCGGCGGTGCATCCGGTAATAATGACCTGGCGGATGCGGTCCGTACTGCGGTGATCAACAAACGTGCCGGTGGTATGGGGCTGATCCTCGGCCGTAAAGCCTTTAAGAAATCGATGAAAGACGGGGTGGCACTGATTAATGCAGTGCAGGATGTGTATCTCGATAAGAAAGTGACGATTGCTTAAATGCAAAACAGGCCGGATAACCGGCCTGATTTTGTGCTCCCTGTTTGTTCCGGGGAGCTGCTGATAACGGGCAAAACGAAAAGCCGCTGTAAATACATCCCTGTAAGCTCAGACGCGTCATCCATGACGCGCATGCTTTTCGTCCGCCTGCCCGTTATCCGCTTATTACCTGTACTGCAGATTACTTTTCAGCAGACAGATAATTATCGTTTCTTCTTCTTCCGCCCTGCCTGGGCAAAACGCTGGCGGTTGCTATCGCTGCTGCTCTCTTTCTTCTTCTGCTGTTTATCTGAACCCGGATAAACCGGCGGAGCAACTTTAATTTTGTTATCACGCTTCTGCGGTTTTGCAGCCGGCTTTTTGACTTTTTTATCTTCAGAGGAAGATTTCTCAATCGCATCAAAGAGTTCAACCAGCTCGTCATCCGTTAAATCACGCCATTCCCCCACCGGGATCCCGGTCAGGCTGATATTCATGATGCGGACACGCTCGAGTTTCGTCACTTCATAACCGAAATGCTCACACATGCGGCGGATCTGACGGTTCAGCCCCTGAATCAGCGTGATGCGGAAAACAAACGGCGCTTCCTGCTTCACTTTACATTTTTTGGTAACGGTACCGAGGATCGGCACACCTGCACCCATACCACGGATAAAATCATCGGTGATTGGTTTATTTACCGTCACCACATACTCTTTCTGGTGATCGTTACCGGCACGCAGAATTTTGTTTACCAGATCGCCGTGGTTAGTCAGGAAAATCAATCCCTGTGAATCTTTATCCAGGCGGCCGATAGGGAAGATACGGGTACTGTGATTGACGAAATCGACAATATTATCTTTCTCGCCTTCATCGGTGGTGCTGACGATACCCACCGGTTTATTGAGGGCAATCAGCACCAGATCATCCTGCTCCCGCGCCTCAATCAGTTGTCCGTTGACTTTAACCACATCACCCGGCATTACCTGTGAGCCGATAGCCGCACGTTTGCCGTTGATCAGGACCAATCCCTGCTCAATATAGCGGTCCGCATCCCGGCGGGAGCAGATACCGCTTTCGCTGATGTATTTATTAAGACGCACAGATGAACCCGTTTCCATATCTTCCCCCCTGAAAAGCGCGCAATATACACCAATTATCGTGTGATATCACCACCACTGATAAAAATGGTGAACCGGGCCATGTCCGTGCCCCACTTCCAGGCTGTCTGCCGCCGCCAGCGCCCCGTGCAGATACTGTTTTGCCGCCTCCGTGGTTTCCGCCCAGTCCGCACACTGAGGCCGCAGTGCCGCCATTGCCGCAGACAATGTACAGCCGGTGCCATGGCTGTTTTTGGTCGGAATACGGGTTGAGGTAAAGCGGTGGCGGCCATCCGGCAGAAACAGCCAGTCAGGGCTTTCGGCGTTATCCAGATGTCCGCCCTTCAGCAATACGGCGTTTGCCCCGGCGGCCATCAGTGCCTCGCCCTGCCGCAGCATCATTTTTTCATCTGTGGCGACGGACGTTTTCAGCAATGCCGCCGCTTCGGGAAGATTGGGGGTAATAACCGAAACGTGAGGTAATAATTCAGAGATCAGTAAATCAACCGCTTCGGCTTTCAGCAGCGGATCGCCGCTTTTCGCCAGCATGACTGTATCCAGTACCACGTACGGCACAGGATACTGACGCAGTTTCTCAGCCACGGTGCGGATCACGCCGCCGTCAGACAACATACCAATCTTGGCGCTGTCAATTCTGACATCCGTCAGTACCGCATCCAGTTGTGCTGCGACAAATTCCGGCGGAACAGAATGAACAGAATTTACGCCACAGGTATTTTGTGCCACCAGCGCTGTTATTACCGTGGTGCCGTAAACGCCCAGTGCAGAAAAGGTTTTTAAATCTGCCTGGATACCCGCGCCGCCGCTCGGATCCGTTCCTGCAATGGTTAATGCGTTGATTCTCACCTGATATCTCCTGTTTTGCTGTACCACTCTGTATAGTGAATTATACGCATCCGGTGACAGGAAACCACCGCATAACAGGCAATAAAAAACCCCATGCCCGCAAGGGCACAGGGTCTGAATTTGCGTCAGTGATATACACTCGTCGTTAAAACGGCTATCAGGCTGTCGCGTTGACCACGCTGGTAAAACCAACTATCAGGGGCAATTTTATTGCCGGAGATAATTATGCTTTAGTGACGTTGGCAGCAGCAGGGCCTTTAGGACCATCCTGCACTTCAAATTCAACTTGTTGGCCTTCAGCAAGTGTTTTGAAACCATCGGTCATGATTGCAGAGAAGTGAACGAACACGTCTTTGCTGCCATCAGCTGGAGTGATGAAACCAAAACCTTTTGATTCGTTAAACCACTTAACGGTGCCTTTAAGTTTAGCCATTGATAAAATTCCTATCCTACAAATTTGCCGATAACCGGCGTATACAAACTAGTCGTTACTGCTTAAAAAACAGAAGCGTACCTCGTTTACCCATTTGAGTTATCACATAGGACAGGTCGGAAATCAAGCGATTTTTTCAGCGGGAAGATCTGGTGCACATATTTAGAAATATTAATAACATGTTCAGGTAAATTTATACGGAAAATTGATAACCGCTTGTGTTTAAACATATAAAAAAATTACAACTTTGTTCCTTTCCTGCAAGAACGATAAGCTGCCTTACTTCATTATTTCCGGACTAAGAATCTGCCTGGTTCCGGTAGCCGTTGATATTTTGTTTAGATTTAAGCCGGATTAGCAGTATAAAAATAATATGAAATCTATGTTACTATAATTGTTGTCTACTAATTAGCATCATTTGTTATGAGCAAAATAATCGTTTTAGGATAAATGATTATTGTCACACCAGGAGTCATTCATGAAGCTTTCTTTAAGCACAATCAGCGCCCTGACGCTCACCTCTCTGCTGATGGCCGCACAGCCCGCAGCAGCACAGGAACAGGACACACACCAAAGTGACAGCGTCACAAATGATACTGCAGCTTCAGAAGGACTGTGGGGAACGTTTAAACGCAACGTTACCAACGTCTGGCAATCAGACCAGTATGATTTATATGTCCCGTTCTGGACATGGCATAACCGCCTGACCTACGACAAAGAAAAAACTGATAAATACAATGAAAAGCCGTGGGGTGCCGGGTTCGGCAAGTCCTACTATGATGAGGATAATGACTGGCACAGCCTGTACGCCATGGCATTTAAGGATTCACACAATAAATGGGAGCCGATTGTCGGTTACGGATTCCAGAAGATGTGGATGCCGCACGGGCAGGATGGTTTCAAAGCCGGTGTCGGCTTTACCATTGGCGTGACGGCGCGGGATGACTATCACTATATCCCGATCCCGGTACCGCTGCCGCTGGCGTCGGTGGAATATAACCGCCTCGCGATTCAGGCCACTTATATTCCGGGCACTTACAATAACGGTAACGTCCTGTTTATGTGGGCCCGCTGGCAGTTTTAAGCCTTTTTAAACATAAAAAACCGGGGATTTTTCCCCGGTTTTTTATTGCCTGACATTATGCTTTCGCTGCACGGCGGCGTTCATAATAGCGGTATGTCAGCCACAGGAAGCCAATCCAGAAAGGCAGCAGGATCACTGAAATCCGCAGACCATCCATCAGGGCAATCAGTACCAGGATAAAGGCCAGGAACACGAGACAGATATAGTTGCCCCACGGATACCACAGTGCCTTAAAGAACGGCTCCACACCCTCTTTCATCTTCGCCTGACGGAATTTCAGGTTGGAGATACAGATCATGATCCAGTTAATCACCAGTGTGGTAACCACCAGCGACATCAGCAGCGAGAACGCTTCTTTCGGCAGCAGATAGTTGATCAGGATCCCCACTGAGGTGACCAGACCGGACAGAATAATCGAGTTCACCGGTACACCACGCGGACTGATGCGTTTCAGGAATGCCGGCGCATTACCCTGACGTGCCAGGCTGTAGAGCATGCGGCTGTTGCTGTAAACACCACTGTTGTAAACAGAGAGAGCGGCAGTCAGTACCACCACGTTCAGCACATGAGCAATCCACAGATTGATATTGCCCTGCACAGAATCCGCAGCACCAAAGGCATGGCCGATTTCACGGAAGATCAGCACAAACGGACTGACGTTCTCGACAATTTTTGTCCACGGATAGAGAGAAAGGATAACGGTAATGGAACCGATATAGAAAATCAGGATACGGTAAACCACCTGATTGATAGCTTTCGGAATGCTGTAACGCGGGTTTTCCGCTTCCGCTGCCGCCAGACCAACCAGTTCGAGTCCGCCGAAAGAGAACATAATGATCGCCATTGCGAAAATCAGTCCGCCCCAGCCGTGCGGCATAAATCCGCCAAACTCCCAGAGGTTACTGACAGACGCCTGCGGGCCGCCGTTACCGCTGATCAGCAGATAAGCACCAAAGGCAATCATGCCGAGAATGGCCACCACTTTGATCATGGCAAACCAGAATTCAGTTTCCCCGTAAACCTTAACGTTTACCAGGTTTACCAGGTTTATCAGCACGAAAAAGATCGCCGCAGAGACCCAGGTCGGGACATCCCACCAGAATTTAATATACTCGCCGACTGCCGTCAGTTCCGCCATGCCCACCAGAACAAACATTGCCCAGTAGTTCCAGCCGGATAAAAAGCCGGCAAAACCACACCAGTATTTATGGGCAAAGTGACTGAATGACCCCGTAACCGGCTCTTCCGCCACCATCTCACCAAGCTGGCGCATGATCAGAAACGCGATAAACCCGGCGACTGCATAACCGAGCAGGACAGAAGGCCCTGCCATCTGAATCGTTGTGGCTGTTCCCAGAAACAGCCCCGTACCCACAGCACCACCCAATGCGATAAGCTGTATGTGTCTGTTTTTTAATCCGCGCTTGAGCGTCTGCTCCTGCTGTACTTCTGACATTAGATCCTCTGTAACGGCTATATTATTATTCTGCGTCGTGCATCACTGCATCCTGAAAAGTTTAAGCCCGTTATTAAAACATCATTTTGCTGCCTTGAATACCGTTAGCAACAAGATAATCAGAGGGAAAAGGCAAAACTCAGCCCTTGTCTGACGGAATAAATTTCGTAATTTCACAGATTCCCAGCATAAAATCCTCACGCTGATCACAGTACTTATCGAGCGCCGCAATATAAAAAAATACACCGGCAACAATCAGCAGCAGGATAATTATGATTTTTTTCATGTTTCGCCTATTTTCATCTGAATTATACCCGTTTAAAAGATTTCGTTACATTCCGGTATCGTCACATACTTTAGCGGAATGAGTGTGCTGTTTCACCAAAAAAATTCATTTCATCAGCAGGAAGCGCATAAACAGATAACACCCTGTTTTGTCATAATGAAATAAACTTGTATACTTGGAAAACCCTGAAACTGAGCCGAAATCATCAATGCCGCAAGATAATCATGTCGCACTTGTGTGCGCACTTAGTAAATGGATAGAAAACCACACAGGTCGTGTTATCCACCTCGAAGAACTGGCTGCCTATTCCGGGTACTCGCTCTGGCATATGCAGAAGATCTTCAAAGAAGTTGCCGGGATCTCGCTCGGCAAATACATCCGTCAGCGCCGTCTGGCCGGTGCGGTTAACGCCCTGCGCCGGAGTGAACAGACTATCTTTGATATCGCCCTTGATTTCGGTTTCGGGTCGCAATCTCATTTCACCTATATGTTCCGCAAAGAATATAACATCACCCCTTACGACTACCGCCAGAACCCGGATATCACTCTGGATATCAAAGAGCCGTGGCATTTCAGTCATGACTGTAACTAAGGCAACTTAAACAATTAATAACAAAACTATATTTAGCCATATGATTTTAGCTATCTTATTCAGCATTCAGATTGGCAGGACAAATCCCTGTCACAGCACAACATACGGTGTATCCGGCTGTTTTTGATGAATAACGGCAATCTTATCGCGCAACAGGCGGTTTTATTGACATCCCCCCGAAATGGCGGCATAACATTTTAACTGTCTGTTATTTTGTTGCCGCTGTTTTCAGGAGCCTGCATGTCCGTAAAACTTATCGCCATTGACCTCGATGGCACCCTGCTTAACTCTCACCATCAGATTACCCCCGCTGTCAGTGCTGCTGTCACCCGCGCAAAAGAGAAAGGTCTGCATGTTATCCTGACGTCCGGCCGCCCGTTTAACGGCATTCTGCCCTACCTCCGGGAGCTTGGGCTGGATAAAGCAAATCATTATTGCATCAGTAACAACGGTGCGGTGATCCATGATGCCGAAACCGGCGAGCCCGTAATTGAAACGCTGATGGATTTTGAGGATTACCGCTATTTTGAGGCGCTGGCCCGGGATATTAACGTGCATTTTCATGTGCTGAGTAACGGTGAAATGTTCACAACAAACCGTGACATCAGCCACTACACCCTGATGGATGCGTACCTGACACAAACACAGCTGCACTATCGTCCGCTGGCGGAAATGGACAGCGAAATGCAGTTCAGCAAATTTATGATGATTGATAACCCGCTGCGCCTGAATGAAGCTGCCGGTTATATCCCGCAGGTCTCCTTTGACAGCTATAATATTCTGCGGACAGCGCCGCATTTTGTGGAGATTTCGGCCAAAAACGCCACGAAGGGACAGGCTGTTGCGCTAATCACCGAAAAACTGGGGCTGACGCCGGACAAAGTCATGTGTATCGGCGATCAGAACAATGATATTTCCATGCTGGAGTACGCCGGAGTGGGTGTCGCAATGAGCAACGCCGCCGACCACATTAAGCAAAAGTCCGGATATGTGACAACCTCAAATGATGAAGATGGCGTCGCGGCAGCCATAGAAAAGTTTGTGTGACCGGGATTATATTTTTTCAAATTCCCCTAATTAGTGAATTTGTTCCGTTTACTCTTCTGAGTCTTTTAATCAACCTGCATTTTGTTACTATTTTAACGGTTTCATTTAAAAAATAACTAAATCACAGTATTTAATTTTAACATGTACAGGTTGTTTTATGTTTTCAACAAAATACATGCTCGTTCTCGGGATGATGGTTTTTGCGCTTTTCCTGGGTGCGGGCAACATAATTTTTCCTCCGATGGCGGGTTATCACTCGGGAACTGACTGGTTCAGTGCCTCCCTCGGATTTATCGTCACCGGCGTCGTTCTGCCGTTTCTTACCCTGATTACTGTTGCGGTCAAAGGCCGTGGTGAGCGGCTTTCTGTCGATCTGCCGCGCTGGGTTTCTGTGACATTCTGGGTGGCGCTCTATCTGATCCTCGGCTCAACATTCGCCATGCCGCGTGTCACCAACACCGCATATGAGCTGGGTTTTCTGCCGCTCGGTTTCGTTGAGAAAAGCACCGCCAGCCATCTGATTTTTGCCTTTGTGTTTAACTTCGTTTCTATGTTTTTTATGCTTAAACAGGGAACGATGATCAGTGCCATCGGTAAATTTATGACCCCGGCCCTGCTGTTCCTGCTGGTTGCCGTGGGGATCGCCGTGGTGCGCACCCCGCTCTCCCCGATTAATGAACCGATCAATCAGTATGTGGATTTTGCGTTCTTCTCCGGTATTGTCGATGGTTATCAGACCATGGATGTGCTGTCCGCAATGGCGTTCGGCGGTATTGTTGCCCGCGCGCTGGCATCACGCGGGATAACCTCACCGCAGGACGTGGTGGTTATCACTATCAAAGCCGGGCTGATTGCGGTCGGCCTGCTGGCTGCACTCTACATCTGTCTGTTCTACCTGGGTGCGACCAGTGATGCGGTTTCACAGACCGCCACCAACGGCGGACAGATTTTCTCCCGCTATGTCGATGCCCTTTACGGCGCGCTCGGTACCTGGCTGATGTGCGGTATCGTGCTGCTCGCCAGTATGACCACCTTTGTCGGCGTAACCAGTGCCTGTGCGGATTTCTTCGCGACATTCAACCCGCGTCTGGACTACCGTTTCTGGGTGGTGGTATCCACACTGCTGACCACCATTGTCTCCACCTTCGGCCTTGATACACTGCTGCGCGTCACCATTCCGGTGCTGCTGCTGATCTACCCGACCACCGTTGCACTGGTGTTCCTGCAGTTTGCCCGCCGCAAAATGCGTAATCCGCGTTTTACCTACGGCTTTACTGTCGCGGTGCTGGTGGTGATGAGTGCGTTCGACACCCTGAATAACATCGGTCTGCTCAGTGAAAATGTGCTGGCAGTGTTACACCGGATGCCGCTGTTTAAGGAAGGGATCGGCTGGTTACTGCCGGGCGTGATTGCCTTTATCATCTCATTTGTTGCCGGCAATATGAGACCGGCAAAACCACAGCCGGATGCGGCCGCGTAAACACAAAAGCCCGGTTATCTGACCGGGCTTTTTTATTCCTGCCGCTGATACGTTGTCAGTTATATTTCTTCAGCAATGCTTTCACCAGTGCCAGGGTTTCCGCATCCGCTTCCCCGTTCACCTTGTGAGAGCGGAAATGCATCTGGAACGCTTTAATCACATTGCGGGTTTTCCCGTCAGCCTTACCGGTCAGCGGAATCTCATAGCCGTATTTTTTCAGTGCCTGCTGTAATTCACCGACACTGATTTTATCCGACGGATGCCGGTTACCGAGAAAACGTTTCACATCAGAAGCATCCGGCCAGGCGCCGACCCCGCGTTTTGCCAGATATTCCCACGGGAACATCGGGCCCGGGTCCAGTTTGCGCTGCGGCGCGATATCACTGTGCCCCACCACATTCTGCGGGGCAATGTTATGCCGCGCTATCACATCCTGTGCCAGTTTTACAATCAGGTCTATCTGTGCAGTCTGATACGGCACCCAGCGCTGCCCGACAGACATTTTCACTGTGCCCGGATTGACAATTTCCACGCCGATCGAGCTTTTATTCAGGCTGCTTTCCCCGCGCCAGTGACTTTTCCCCGCATGCCAGGCTTCATTGCCCTCCGGCACCAACTGCAATACCACCGGTTTACCGTCACGTACCGCAGGGATTGTCGGCACCAGATACTGAACACTCACCCCGCCGGCAGTCAGCACACGCAGCGATGCCTCATCATTCAGTGCGGTATAATGGAAAACCAGATAATTATTCGGTTTGGATAGCCACGGCTCTTTGATACTTCGCTGATCAACAATATACTCACCGCGATCAATATACTGGCTCTGATTACTGCATCCTGTCAGTATCAGCGCACACACCAGACACACACTACGCCACATCTTTCTTTGTCCTGTACAATGTTATCCGGCACAATGCCGGTACAGCCCCTTTCCCGGAAATATCACGACCGCATTATTCACAACGGACATAATATCACGGCCGTGTATTATGACGACTTCACTGCGGCAGTGCTATGCTCTGAAAGCGAATCATCATGATGTTTTTCAGCTTTTTATTCACACGGAGAATAAAATGGATATTTACACCTACCCGAAGTCGCGCTCAATCCGCGCCACCTGGATGGCAGAAGAGCTGGGTCTTGATTATCAGTGTCACTTTACCGATGTGATGTCTGCTGAAAAGCAGGTCCCCGGGAAAAACCAGAAAGTCCCGGCACTGTCTGATAACGGTCTGGTTATTTTTGAATCCTCCGCTATCTGCATTTATCTGGCACAAACCTACGGCAATGGCCGCTTTTACCCGCAGGATCCGAAAAAACAGGCCATCGTAAATCAGTGGCTTGCCTATATTATTTCGGAGCTGGAAGGTCCGCTCTGGATCATACTGAGACACGCCGTGGTTCTGCCTGAAGCTATGCGGCAGCCGGGGGCAATTGAACCGGCAAAAGCGGATTTTCTGCGGGCAATTAAGGTGATTGAGCAGGAGATCAGCGGAAAAACATGGCTGTGCAATGATGATTTTTCTGTGGCAGATATCTTCTTATTTCATATCTCACGCTGGGCAATGATGCTGGGCTTTGTATTGTCAGAGGATTTGGTGCATTACACCGGCGAGCTGGAAAAGCGCCCGGCGCTGCAACGTGCCCGTCAGCGGGAACAACAGGCGGCTGAAAACGCACGATAAAAAATACCCGCCGCAGCGGGTATTCAATAAGTCAGTTATGACTGAGTGAGTTTTTCTCTTATGTCATACTGTTCTGACGCTGCTTTCAGCCCGGCAAGATCTGCCGAACAAATCAGCGGTTTCAGGGCATCAAACTTCGCCTGCGGCCAGTCATAAAGAGACAGCGCCAGCAATTCGCGGATGGTACTTTCATCAAACCGGCTGCGGATAAAGGCAGCCGGATTACCGCCAACGATAGCATAGGGTGGGACATCGCGGACAACCACACTGTTCGCGGCAATCACCGCGCCCTCCCCGATAGTCACACCGGGCATAATCATGGCCCGCATGCCTATCCAGGCACCATCACCAATCCGGGTATCCCCTTTACCGGTATAAGCCTCATCAATCATATCCGGAAACGGATAGAGGCTGAACCAGTCATGGCGGTGTGTATGATTGCCGCCCATCAGGATCACGGCTTCTGCTCCGATACAGACATAATCCCCGATATACAGCTCATCCACTTTCCAGCTGAGCTGCCAGTCGCGGCTGATTTCATCGCCCTGTAAATAACGGACAACAGAGGCTTCAAAGCCATTATCCCAGCAATCGCTGTAATAACTGTGCGTACCTTTAATATGAATATTCGGGTTTGTGACGGTTTCATGCAGCCGTTCGCAAACGGACCAATGCTTTTGTTTCATGGTAAATCTCATTATTTAATGGATAGTTACCACAGAACGCTATTCTGTGGTGATGCACTCGCGTTCAAAGCACATCACGCCGGGTTATCCTCGCCCGTTTCAGCCGGGGATTGTCCATTATTCTCTCCCATACAGAAAAACACCCGCAAACGCGGGTGTCATCATCAGTTAACCTTTTGTTCGACCAGCGGTTCCGGTACTTCTTCCCAGATGCCGTCTTCGACCTGTTTACGGATTTCAGGATAAAGGTTGATATCAAACTGCGGTAATTTCCCCGTTTTGCGCTGTTGGTTATAATCTTTCGCCAGCTTAAATGCAACGCCGGATAACAACAGAATAGCAATCAGGTTAGTCACCGCCATCAGCCCCATCGAGAAATCCGCCATTTTCCAGACCAGCGGCATTTCTGACAGTGCCCCGAACATCACCATTCCCAGCGCCGCCAGACGCAGCACAAACAACCCTTTGGTGTGTTTATGCTCGAGAAACACCATATTGCTCTCCGCATAAGCGTAATTGGCAATAATGGAGGTAAAGGCGAAGAAGAAGATAGCTACCGCCACAAAGGTGGATCCCCAACTGCCGACAACCGAGCTCAGCGCCAGCTGTGTGATCTCAATACCGTTGATATCGCCCGGCGGATTATCCAGTACACCTGAGGAGAGAATAATCATCGCGGTGGCACTGCAGATAACCAGTGTGTCCATAAAGACCCCCAGCATCTGCACATATCCCTGAGAAACCGGATGCGGCGGGAACGGTGCGGCAGATGCGGCTGCATTCGGTGCGGAGCCCATACCGGCCTCATTCGAGAACAGACCGCGCTGCACGCCGTTAATCATGGCCTGCGCCACACCGTAACCGACAGCACCGGACACGGCTTCCTGTAAGCCAAAGGCACTTTTTATTATCAGCATAAAGACATCCGGCAGACGCTCGGCGTAATGCCCCATTACCCAGAAAGCAAGGATAAGATACGCAACCGCCATCACCGGTACCACCAGCTCTGCCACACGGGCAATCGAGCGCAGACCGCCGAAAATAATCACGCCGCAGATAACCACCAGCAGGGCACCGACATAACCGGCATCCGCACCAAAGGCCATTTTGGACGCCTGGGCAATCGAGTTAGCCTGAACCGCGTTAAAGACCAGCCCGAACGCGATGATCAGGAAGACAGAAAACAACACGCCCATCCAGCGGGCTTTCAGTCCGCGTTCCATATAATATGCCGGTCCGCCGCGATAATTTCCCTGGTCGTCCCGTGTTTTATAAAGCTGTGCGAGTGTGCTTTCGATAAAGGATGTTGCCATCCCGATCAGGGCGACCACCCACATCCAGAAGATAGCACCGGGGCCACCGGCAGTCAGGGCGATAGCCACCCCGGTCAGGTTTCCGGTACCGACCCGCGCGGCCAGGCTTGTACAAAGCGCCTGGAACGGCGAGATGCCGGATTTATCCGATTTCTTACTGTGCTTTAGCACGCTGAACATGTGTCCGAAGTGACGGAATTGGATAAATCCGGTACGAAATGTGAAGTACAGTCCGATACCCAGTAATAAATAGATGAGCAGGTGGTTCCAGAGCAGTCCGTTTAATGTATTAATTATATCGGTCAAAGTTATACCTCTTATATTGCTGTGCTGATTTGCGGCGAATAAGCCCCTTAACGAATGACAGGTAGTATCCGTGTTGTCATATCTGACAGTGATTGTTTAAAAAAAAGACACCTCTTATTAAGAATCAGCCCGACTTTACCATAAGAAATATTTCCCTGTATATTTTTTTATTTCTTTTTTTTGTTCTATTTATCAGCGTTACTTTTTCGCATTAATACAGCGTTTAATCCGAACTATCAACTCAATGAAATCTATCCAAAACACACATAACGCCTTTGTTTTCATGATGTTATAATTTTTTTATTTTATATTCTTATTCATTAACTGATACTTTCAATTTAGCGCCCTATTCTGTTTTATTTTCTGATATTAAAACACATGATTAAATCAATATTAAAATATCCCTCTTAATTAATCGTTATTTTTACAGAATTGGATAATTTAAAGTTCTCACAGAGAAAAACAGAAATGATAATAATAAAATTCAGATAAAAAATTAAACCGTGAAATAAAAACGTCGGTTATTACAAAATAATATACCTTTTTTCATTACCTGAAACATGCAGCAACACCGGGGATGCCCGTCAGCCTGCCGATCACTGCTTACCTCAGGCGGGCTCTGATTCCGGGCCAAACTTTGCTCTGTAACACACTCCTGTGAAAAAAAGCTTTCACCACAGACCCGTTTCCGCTAACATAGCGTTATATAATCTGTTATATACCGGATTGTATACATTGCTCTTAATATATTTTTGCCGGTCAGCTGACCGGCAATTTTTTTGTCTGCTATATCTGATTACGACGACTAAAAATGTGATCCGACCCGGCATTCAGCATAAAGACAGGAATAACCGTGTAGTAATTTTGTCATTAATCATTATTATCAGAACAGATAATCGTGCATTTCTTCGTTATTTTTCTTTATTTTTGCTCCCTTACGGGAGCATTTTCTTATCAGCCGGGCTGTAAAACACCGCTGCCGGCACGGAAAATCATAAAAATTCCGGTGCCGGCAGCAGATCCGCCATGATTTATCACGCGGGGTGAGGTACACTACCCGCATCAGTTTAACTAATGTAACCGTTATGTCCTCTGCACAGATTTTACTGACTATCTACGCAACAGGTGGTCTTCTTTCATTCATTCTGACTTTTTTCCTGACAAAAGATCCGAACCCGTTTTTCCGCCTGCTCAGTTGCCTGCTGATAGCCCTCACCTGGCCGATGTCATTACCGGTGGTTATTTTATTCTCTCTGTTCTGACAGGTTTTAAACCCACAATATTCCCGCTGTCATCACCAGACAAAAAAGCATCAGCCGCCCCCATGTCAGAAAACTGCCATGCTGCTGCCATAATGCATTTATTTCAGGTACCCGTGTGTAGCCGCGCTGACAAATACGGCGGCGGATATGACGGGCAAGGAAAAGACGGAATAACAAAAGAGAACCGCAACCACAAAAAGGGAGGGATTATGCGGCTGAGTTCTCCTTTATTGAGAATAATGGCTGATAACAATCAGTCCAGTGCATTGATGGCTTTTTCATAGATGACATTCATAAAGTCATCATTCTGCTGTTCCCAATATATTTCCAGCATCACCTGAATGGCTTCTTTAGTAACCGGCTCGCCACTTTTGCATAAAAGGACAGCGGCTCTGCCGATTGCCTGGCAAATTTCGCCATAAACATATGCGTCGCTAACTCGTTCTGAAATCATATTTGTGCCTATTTATTTTAATATAACTACTGCCTTTCCGTCTTTAATTAAGACATCAGGGAATTGCTGTTGACTGACACCCCGGTAAGAATTATCTAAAAATTCCCTGTGATTTATTATCGTCACATTACGTTTAATGTTCAAAGAAAAACATATTATTCCGGAGAACATTTTTTTGAAAACAGCGAAAATTAACTACTATCAAATAGTTATACTAATTTTGTGTTATCATTGCTACGAATTGTTACTTTTCGGTTGTTTATTGGTTAATACTATATCATGTGATATGTGCTTTTTCGCTATTTAAATACATAAATTTATAAATTTTTACCCGCATAAATAACGTCCTTTTTCCCGGCAAATAAAATATATTAAATCACTTCGCCATACTCATTTATGGATTATTATAATCATATAAAATCTCAATACTCCCTCAACAGGCAGTGATTCACATTATTCCTTTACCGTTTGTGTGGAAATAAAGGTATTTACACAATATACGCATATAAGTATTAACCGATATATACCACTCGTTTAATACGTAGTTATGATACTTTAGTTAATCATTCTTTTATTAATAACAGTAATAAATCAGCTAAGCCATACTATTATTTTTTATTTCCTTATTTAAATAAGATAATAAAATATTTCATCGTAATTACGCCTAATCATAATTTGAATACACTTATTACCGGTCAAAAAAACAGGTTATTCTGAACAGCGGGTAAACACACCCGATCTGCCATATTTTTAAACAAATCTGCCGTAAACAAGACATCTTGTTTTACAATATATTAATATTTAACATTTACCCTGCAAAAATCAGTTTTTTATAGTTGTATTTCTGTACATTTCCCCTTATCATCCGCGCCTTTGAATAGTGTGTCTCTCCTTTATTTATCTGATTGAGGTTCTATGAGCTCTGACCGTATTGCGAATCCAGGCCCGCTGGGCTTACTGGGATTTGGTATGACGACTATCCTGCTGAATGTCCACAACGCCGGATTCTTCCCGATGGCTTCTGTTATTCTGAGCATGGGGATTTTCTACGGTGGTATTGCGCAGGTCATCGCGGGTATTTTTGAATTTAAGAAAGGAAATACGTTCGGTGCGACTGCCTTTACGTCGTATGGCTTTTTCTGGATAAGTCTGGTCGGCATACTGCTGATGCCGTCAATGGGATTCGGTGAAGCAACCAGTCATGAATTCCTGGCTGTCTATCTGGCACTGTGGGGTATTTTCTCGTTCTTTATGTTTATTGCCACACTGAAAGCAAACCTGACACTGCGCGCGGTTTTCTTTTTACTGGTGATTTTATTTGCCCTGCTCGTTATCGGTAATGCTACCGGTAATGCCGCATTACTGAAATTTGCCGGTTATGAAGGTATTTTATGTGGTGCGACTGCATTTTATCTGGCAATGGCTGAAGTTCTGAATGAACAGTATGGCCGGACAATTTTACCAATCGGTGAACGTCACGCCTGATGACACGATTTCTGTATAAAAAAACCCGTTCAGTGAACGGGTTTTTTTGTCTGCAAAACGGGGATCAGAAACTCAGACCCGCGCCCAGATAAGCGCCATCCGCAATACGGTTTTCATGACCGCTGTTGGATTCAACTTCAATCTTACGGTAACCGGCTTTGACATTCAGCGGGGCAAATACTGTCCAGTTTGCACCGACATCCGCTTCTTTATAAGAGTCGTTACCGGAAGTCAGGCCTGACGGCGCACCGTAAAACTCACCGTAAACACGTACTGACGGCAGAATGCTCCATGCCACACCGACACCCGGAGCCACGGCCATACCTTTCTTACCCACTTCAGGGTCGATGTAAACCGCTTTACCGCCGACACTCGCGGAAACCGGGCCCAGCGGGAAAGCAAATTTGGCACGCGCGCCGCCTAACTGCCCCTGGTGATCACTGCGCGCCCAGTTACCGTCAAATGACAGACCGGAGTACGGGTCACCTAAGCCCACATTGATATCAGTAAATTTCTTACCGGCTTCAACATCCATAGAGATTGCGTTTGCAGCACCTGCCGCAAGCATCAGTGTTGCAGCCACAGCTGCTTTATATTTTTTCATTTTTGCCACCACATAAATTCAGACAGGGTTTCGGGCATTTTCCCCGAAACTGTCACCGTTTGAAAGTTAATATTCTGATTTTTATGTAAAGTTATCTATATCCGCCATCAATAGGTCACACCAATCCATCAAATCGACACATTCTTTTTATGACAGTGCTATATTTTATACCAAGTTATAAATACAGATAAAAACAACAATGCTCAGTGCAATTTATGACTTACCATGCTGATTTTGCACATCGCGCCAATTTCTGCAATCAGTGTCTTTTTTCCTTTACCGACTGGAGATATGTGATGAAAAAGAAAGGATTAACAACGGCTGCGGGCGCACCCGTCGTTGATAACAACAATGTCATGACTGCCGGAAAACGCGGCCCGATGCTGTTACAGGATGTGTGGTTTCTGGAAAAACTGGCGCATTTTGACCGCGAAGTGATCCCTGAGCGCCGTATGCACGCCAAAGGCTCCGGTGCGTTCGGTACATTTACAGTAACCCATGATATTACCCGTTTTACCCGCGCAAAAATTTTCTCTCAGGTCGGTAAAAAAACCGATATGTTTGCCCGCTTCTCCACCGTGGCCGGTGAGCGCGGCGCGGCAGATGCAGAGCGCGACATCCGCGGCTTTGCCCTGAAATTTTATACCGAGGAAGGTAACTGGGATATGGTCGGTAACAACACGCCGGTGTTCTACCTGCGTGACCCGCTGAAATTCCCGGATCTGAACCACGTGGTGAAACGTGACCCGCGCACCAACCTGCGCAATATGGCTTATAAGTGGGATTTCTTCTCTCATCTGCCTGAATCCCTCCACCAGCTGACCATCGATGTCAGTGACCGTGGTCTGCCGCAGAGCTTCCGCCATATGCACGGCTTCGGCAGCCATACTTACAGCTTTATCAACGGCAATAATGAGCGTTTCTGGGTGAAATTCCATTTCCGCTGCCAGCAGGGTATTGCCAACCTGATGGATGATGAAGCAGAGCAGTTAATCGGGAAAGATCGTGAAAGTTCACAGCGTGATCTGTTCAATGCGATCGAGAAAGGCGATTATCCGCGCTGGAACCTGCAAATTCAGGTAATGCCGGAAACTGACGCGGCAAAAGTACCGTATAACCCGTTTGATCTGACCAAAGTATGGCCGCATGCGGATTATCCGCTGATGGATGTCGGTTATTTCGAGCTGAACCGTAACCCTGAAAACTATTTCTCCGATGTGGAACAGGCGGCATTCAGCCCGGCCAACGTGGTTCCCGGCATTGGTTTCTCACCGGATAAAATGTTGCAGGGCCGTCTGTTCTCCTACGGCGATGCTCACCGCTACCGTTTAGGGGTCAATCACCATCAGATCCCGGTCAATAAACCACGCTGCCCGTTCCACAACTATCACCGTGACGGCGCAATGCGTATTGACGGTAACAGCGGTAATGCGGAAACGTATGAGCCGAACAGTGCCGGTCTCTTTCAGGAACAGCCGGATTTCAGCGAGCCGCCGCTGTCTGTGGACGGTGCCGCTGACCACTGGAACCACCGCGAAGATACCGATTATTTCAGCCAGCCGCGTGCGCTGTATGAATTACTCAGCGACGCCGAGCATCAGCGTATGTTTGCCCGTATCGCCGGTGAACTGGTGCAGGCAGCCGAAGAAACACAAGCCCGCCAGATAGCACTGTTTAAACAGGTGCATCCGGAATACGGTGCCGGTGTGGAAGCCGCAATCGCGAAACTGAAAAAATAATCGTGTGATAACCTGACAAAACCGCTGCAGTCCGTGACCGCAGCGGTTTTTTTATATGCATTCAGTTGGCGTGAAAACGCTCCTGTGCCATCTGAATCAGCGGTGCGCGGGTGCGTTTGATACCACCGGCCGCATCCGCTTCCGGTAATGCATAGCAGGCCGCCGGGCGCATAAATGCAGGCAGTTCCGCCAGGCACCAGTCACTGAAATGCTGACGCTGTTCGTCTGTCCAGTCATCATAATCACGGATCAGATACACCGGTACAGCACCAAACTCCTCGCTGCTGACCGGTACCACCAGACACTCCGTGATCAGCGGATAGTACATAAGCTGCTTTTCTGTCACTTCCGGCTGCACATTCTCACCACCGCAGCAGAAAAGATTATCCAGCCGGCCGTCGATCACCAGCTCACCGTCCTGCATATGGCCTTTGTCGCGGGTCGGATACCAGCCGTCATGGGACGGCAGTGTATGCAGTGCACCATTCAGCCAGACACCGGCGGCAAAACTGTCACCTTTAACCAGGATTTGCTGTTGTTCATCCAGGCGGATATCTTTGCCGTGCAGCGGATGTCCGACACCCGGTTTGCCGTCCGCCCGTTTGGCACAGACAGTTGAGGCAAATTCGGTCATACCGTAGCCGCACCAGCAGCGGATCCCGCGGGCTTCCGCTGCTTCCGTCAGCGCAACAGGGATAGCCGCACCACCGAGCAGAACATCCCGCAGCGGCGGTAGTGTGTCCGGTGACTGCAGCAGACGCCAGAGCTGTGTTGGTACCAGAGAAGCATGAGTACATCCGCGCAGCGATTCCGCCAGCGTTTCCCCCTCCGCCCTGAGAACCATTTCCCCGCCCTGCAGCAGCCAGCGCCAGAGAATCCCCTGTCCGGAAACATGACACAGCGGCAGTGATAACAGCCAGCTGTCATCTGCCTGATAGTCCAGCAGTGAAACCACGCCCTGCGCCGCAGCCAGATGTGCGACCGGACGGTGGGCAATGGCTTTCGGTAACCCGGTGGATCCGGAGGTCAGTATCAGCGTTGCCAGCCGTTTCGGATGCGGGATCACGTCCGGCGGAGCCATGCCGGTCACAGACGGATCCAGTGTTTTCAGCGGCAGCGCGATTGTACCGTCGCTCCGGTCACACACATAATCCGCATCGAGAGACGCGACCAGTTCTGCCTGTAACCCGCGCGGTAATGCGGGATTGAGTATCAGAATCACTGCCCCGCAGCGCAGCAGCGCCAGAAAATCGATTACCAGCTCTGTGCTGTTTTTGCCGCGCAGCACCACGCAGTTACTTTCCCGCAATCCCTGCTGATAAAACCCGGCGGCGCGGGCATCCGCGAGAACTGCCAGTTCTGTCCATGTCAGCGATGAGTCCGCACAGCGCAGCGCAGTTTTATCCGGTGTCTGCTGAGCATGCGCAACCCACGGCCATTGTGCTGCCGTCATTACCATTGTCCTGTCTGAGTTAATTGATCTGCGGTTATCAGTGTCAGTGTACTGCCCGGCCACGGACGCACCAGCTGTGACTGCATCAGGGAGAGCGTATCCAGCCCCGGCAGGGTATCCGGCGTCAGCCATCCGGCAAGACGGGCCAGTTGTGTCAGGCCGAAACTGCTCTCCACCGAGGAGCTGATCACCGCCTGCAACCCTTCGCGGTGCGCCGCTGTGATCAGTTCACGGCAGCGGGCGATACTGCCCGTCAGCGTGGGTTTGATCACAATCGCTGCCACGCCGGGCTGTGCTGTTACCGTAAAGCCCGGTTCACGGACAGATTCATCCCAGGCGATAGCAATACCGGTATCCTGCGCATAACACAGGGATTCTTCCGGCGTTTTGCACGGCTCTTCGAGAAAATCAATCCGGGTGCGGTGCTCCGGTGCCACATATTTCGCGAAACCATCCGCTTTGGTACGGGTCCAGCTGCGGTTGGCATCCAGGCGCAGACGCAGATCCGGCACCGCCTCCAGCAGTAAATTGACCACCATACCGTCACGAACCGCCTCATACAGCCCGACTTTCACTTTAGCGATTTTCTCACCTTCCATGGCATCGAGCGCAAGGATCAGATCATCCGGGTCACCGGTACAGAGCGGTGCTTTGCGGGTATTGAGAGTCTGCGGCAGCGTATCATCCAGCTCAGCAAGTGCGCAGCTCAGCCCGAATGCGACTGACGGCAGCGGGCTTTCCGCCGGATTGCTGCGCTGACACCAGGCCGCAATCCACGCTTCCGCCGCCTGTTGTGCTTCAGTGAGGGTTTCTCGGCTGAATTCCGGCAGCGGGGAGATTTCCCCCCATCCTTCGCGGTCATCTTCCCGCAGACAGACCAGCAGTCCGTCACGGGTTTTCAGGCGCTGATTACGCAGAATAACGCCTGCCTCCATCGGCAGGCTGAAACTGTACAGTGTAGCGTGGCGCATTACGGGTTACGTTTGAATTTAGAGAAATCCGGTGAGCGTTTTTCGTTGAATGCATTACGCCCTTCCTGACCTTCTTCGGTCATGTAGAACAGCATGGTGGCATTACCCGCCAGCTCCTGCAGACCGGACTGGCCGTCACAATCCGCATTGAGTGCCGCTTTCAGGCAGCGCAGCGCCATCGGGCTGTTTTCCAGCATCTCACGGCACCAGCGCACGGTTTCTTTTTCCAGATCCGCGTAAGGCACCACGGTGTTGACCAGTCCCATATCCAGCGCTTCCTGTGCATTGTACTGACGGCACAGGAACCAGATTTCACGGGCTTTCTTCTGGCCGACAATCCGCGCCATATAAGAAGCGCCCCAGCCGCCGTCAAATGAACCGACTTTCGGCCCGGTCTGACCGAATACCGCATTATCCGCCGCAATGGTCAGGTCGCAAATCATGTGCAGCACATGGCCGCCGCCGATAGCATACCCCGCCACCATCGCCACCACCGGCTTCGGACAGGTACGGATATCACGCTGTAAATCGAGCACATTCAGATGATGTGTGCCGCTGTCATCACGGTAGCCGCCGTAGTCACCGCGGATTTTCTGGTCACCGCCCGCACAGAAGGCTTTTTCGCCCTGTCCGGTAAAAATAATGGTACCGATGCCGTCATCATAACGGGCATTCGCCAGCGCACTGATCATCTCTTTCACTGTTAACGGACGGAACGCGTTGCGCACCTGCGGACGGTTAATGGTGATTTTGGCGATACCGTCTTTTGATTTATGAAACAGAATATCCTGATAATCGCCGGTGCAGTCGACCCATTCAACCGGGGCAGAGAGCTTTTCTTCGCTCGGATACATCATAGCGGTGAGTTCCTTAAACAGAATGTAATGATAAAAATGTCCGGACTGTCTCCGCAAACGCAGCGGGATTTGCCTGATGGGTGTTATGCCCGGCATATTGGATAGTCCGTAACGGAAAATGGTGTGCCTCTGCAATGGCGCGGAATTTGCTGTCCCGCTCACCGCAGAGATAGAGCAGCGGCAGATTCAGGGCATGCAGTTTCTCCGCCAGCTGCGGCTGATGCCCGAGCGAGGTGTCCGACAGCATATCCGCGATCGCAAAAGCATTATGATGCAGATGCTGCTCTACCCGCTGCTGTCGCTGAACCTCGTTGAGATCAGCAAAAACGCCCTGACGATACCAGTCATACAGCACCGATGCCAGCGGACGTTCACGTAACTGTTGTGCCCAGCGGTTATCATGCAGCAGCCGGGCATTGCGCTCATCGAGTGTGGCAAGCCCGGGGTTGCCGGCTTCAATAATCAGCCCGCGCAACCCTGCCCGCTCACCGTATGCAGCGTGATACATCGCCAGCCGCCCGCCGAGAGAGTAGCCAATCAGCCAGTAATCGTCTGCCTGATGTGCGGCCAGGGTATCAGCAATCAGCTGACTGACATGCGGAAAATTTTTTGCGCGGACGGATTGTGAGCCGCCGTGACCCGGCAAATCAATCAGTAATGAGGGATAATTTCCGGCTTCTGCTGCTGCCGTCAGCCACTCTTCTTTATTTCCCCACAGACCGTGCAGCCAGACCAGCCACGGACCGGGCCTGTCCGCATAACAGCGCTGTGCGGCCAGAACCGTCATTGTGCTGCCTCACGGACCAGCTGCTGAAGGTATTTTGCGCCCTCGTCGCCGTTTGTCACCACCTCAATCACGGTAGCAGAGTGCTGTGACCAGGCTTTGCTGACGGCGGCTTTCAGTGACGGCCAGTCCTGCGGGGCACTGTAGCTGAGGCCGAACATCTGCGCGGCACCGGCAAAACTGACCGACTGCGGCATACAGTAAAAGCGCTGACGCTCCTGTTCCGGTGTCGGCAGCATGGAAAAGATTTGTCCGCCATTGTTGTTGACGATCAGCAGAACAAACGGCCCGGAGGTATAACGCAGCAGTGCCAGGCTGTTGAGATCATACAGCGCGGAGATATCCCCGACGACAGCAAGTGCCGGTTTGGCACTGCCGCGCTGAACACCGGCCGCCGTGGAAATCAGGCCGTCGATACCGCTCGCGCCCCGGTTGCTGTACACAGGATAACCGCACGGCAGTTGAGCAAACGCATCAATCAGCCGGACAATCAGGCTGTTACCGGCAAATAAAATGCCCTGCGGCGGCAGCAGTTCCGGCAGGCGGCAGGCAATCTGCGCCTCGCCCCAGCCATCGCCCAGGGTTTCTGTAACATGCGTGTTCAGTGCCCGCGTCCATTCCGCCAGTTGCGGAGCCCACGGTGTGCGGGTTTGTGCCGGATGGTCATCCAGCCATTCGCTGACACTGCATTCAAATTTGCGGCCCCGGTGATTTGCCGGATCCAGCCGTCCCGGGATGGTATCCACAATCCAGTATTCCGGCGGCATGCAGGCAGCCTGCCACTGTAAAAGCCGTTTACCGGTCAGGCTTGAGCCGAACTGGATCACCACATCCGCCTGAGCCAGTACTTCGCGGTAACGCGGGGATGCCAGCCAGAGATCCGCATGCGGCAGCAGTTGCCCGGTCTGGGAAAGCACATCACTGATCAGCGGCCAGCCGAGACATTCAGCCCACTGGCGCAACTGTTTACCTTCAGCGGCCTGCATACGTCCGGCAATAATCACACCTTTTTTCTGCCGCCAGAAGAACCAGTCATCCACGCTGATCACCGATGTACAACGGGTCTGCTGCAACCAGGGTTTATCACTCTGCCACCAGTTGCCGAGTTGTGCCTGCCATTCTTTGCCGGTCTGTCCGTCATCGTCATACAGCGGTTCGGCAAACGGACAGTTAATATGCGCTGCGCCGTGCTGCAGGCGGTTCATGATGTCATCGAGGGAAGAGACCAGCCAGGACGCCGGGATATCAAAAACCGGACGCGGCAATGCCAGTGCGGCAAACGGATGAGAAGAAAAAATACCGGGCTGGCGGATAGCCTGGTTTGCACCGCAGTCAATCAGTTCCGGCGGGCGGTCGGCGGTCAGAAAAACGAGGCGTTCGCCGGTCAGTCCGGCCTCAATCAGTGCCGGATAAAGATTTGCCACCGCCGTACCGGAGGTGACAATCACCGCCACCGGCAGCCGGGTGCTTTTCGCCAGTCCCAGCGCCAGATGCGCGAGTCCGCGCTCATCAAAATGGGTGTGACAGATAAATTTGTCATCGGCGGCAGCAGCCAGTGTCAGCGGTGTTGACCGGGATCCCGGGGCGATACAGATATGACGCAGCCCGTGACGGCTCAGCGCCTCCAAAATCACTTCCGCCCAGCGGCGGTTCAATGCACTGTTTGACATAGCTCACCTTTCCTGACCTGTAGTTCTCCGTAGTCTACGGATTGACTCAGGAAATACCTTAATGTAGTTCAATAAACCGGTGGATTATTTCACGGTTTCTGCCCCGGCAAGCAGAAAATTGCACAATCAGTGAGCGTCGCTCTCCAGCAGTGTTCTCAGACCCGCGGCTTTATTTTCAATTTCACACCACTCTGCCTGCGGATCCGAACCGGCAACAATGCCTGCTCCGGCATACAAATCCACCCGGCTGCCGCTGATTTTCGCACAGCGCAGCGACACCGCAAATTCACTGCGGGACGGGCTGCAATAACCGCCGCTGCCCGCATACCAGTCACGGTCAAACGGTTCGTTATCCCGTAAAAAGGCCAGCGCGGCACTGCGCGGCAGACCGGCAACGGCGGCCGTCGGCTGCAGACGCTGTAAACAATCACTGTCACGGGGGGCATATAACGTGGCAGAAATAACACGGTAAAGATGCTGCACTTTGCGCAGGCGGATCACCGCCGCTGCACTCACATCCAGCGCACTGACTGCCCCCTGCAGGCGCTGACAAATATCATCAACCACCACACTGTTTTCATGCACATTCTTTTTATCAGCCAGAAGCCATTGCGCCGCTTGTGCCGCGCGGTCATCTTCCGGATAGTTTGCCACTGTTCCCGCCAGCGCTTCGGTAGACAACTGAGCTCCGGCCCTGAAATAGAGGCGTTCCGGCGGTGAAGCCACAAACGCAGTATTTGGTCCGGTGGCAAGCATATAGTGAAAACAGCGGTGATTGCAGTCACAACTGGCCTGCATAAATGCCGCCGGAGAGACCGGCGCGGAGAGTTCCAGTGCGGTTTTACGGGCCGTCACTACTTTTTCCATTTCTCCGCCGGTAATGGCTGTCACCGCATCCGTCACCAGCTGTGTCCAGCCCGCTTCATCCGGCTGATGCCGCGCACTGATAACCGTGCTGTTCAATGCCGGAATTTCTGTCTGCCAGACCAGCGAACGCAGAAATTCTGTGGTCTCTTCCGCCGGGCGGCGGCTGTCAATATTGACCAGAAAGTGTGTTTCACTGCCGGATATCCGCAGTTCGGCACGGGGAACAAACAGATAACTGCCGCCGGTACCCTGTGGCGGAGACGGGGTATCAAACTGCCAGCTGTTCAGCCCCCAGATCCGGATTTGACTCTGTGCCGGTAAGGTATCCAGCAGCGCCTGAGCATCACTGATATGCGTGAAGCGACACACTTCCCCGCACACTGCCGCTGTTTCTGTACCGTCGCGGTGCTGCCAGTAGAATTGCGGCCAGCAGGTCTGCGCATTCAGCCAGCCGGTCAGCGCTGACGGGGGTAATACCGCTGCCAGTAATGGCGACAGAGTCACCGCGTACTGATAAATACCATCGGGTTTATTTTTGTTATGCGTTATTTCAGTACAGACCTGAGAAATAAAATCAGAAAAAAGAGTCACTGCTTGCTCCGGATATGCAAAATGCGCGGGTCTCTGTGATTATACGGTGAGATAAAAATTATTAAAACCATCCTTCTTTTTTATCCTTGTCACCGTTGTGCATTTTGAACAATTAATGCGGAAACCGATTCTGCTTCGGCCCCATTCACCACAGAGTTACGTATCTCATTACAGGGAGATATTTATGCACACACAAACCATGCCGGTTGACCGGATTATTACAGCGGATGAAATTGCCCCCGCCACGTTAAAGTTACTTCTGAATGAAGAAGACGATACTTTCCGGCCTGCGGGTATATTCACACATAATGATCTGGTTCATATCAAACGTTATATTCACTACGGAATGACCCTTCCCCGGGAAACAGAAGATGTTATTGAGTTTATCGGATACAGAGATACAGAGCTGCCCGGTTTTGAGCCTCATAATATTCAGCATTTATTTGTCCATATTCATCAGCATGCTCTGAGCTGGGAGCATGTTGAATCCATGACAAAACAACAGGCGATTGATCTTGAAATTGCCGGTGCCGCTATTACGGCAACCGGTAACTATATTCTGAATGCCATCAATGAAATGCCGGTGATCCGCCGGGCTGAAGTTTTATTACAGGATGCAACCGCGGATAAATTAAAAGATATCACTTACAGGAGGCAGGACAACGTTATTTCCGGAGAACTGACAAAAATATTATCTGCCATGAAAGACGATATTACGGAAGAACGGCAAAAAACACAGCAGGTAAAAAATATCATTTCCCGCTTCCGGCTGGAATTAACCGGCGGAACAGATGAATCCGGGAATGAAATTCCGTCTCTGATTTATGAAGTCAAACGTAAACAAAAAATATTATTAAAAAACCGGGATGGTGACACCACCCGCGAACTGCAGTCTGAGATACGGGTCAGAAATGAAGAGATTGAAATTCTGAAGCGCGAGTACAGCCAGTTTGTGAAGCTCTCATTCTCCGGTCTGGTCGGCGGTATTATCGGGCTGATTATCACAGGGGGTATTTTTGGTTACCGCGCCGAACAGGTACGCCGCCGTAAAAATAAATTACTGGAAGAAGTAGCAGAGCTGGAAGAACAGGTTATTTCCCGGCAAGCTATACAACAGCTGATTATCAGACTGGATAAAGAACTGAGCACACTGGACGGTTATTTTACTGATGCTCATGTTGCCGTCGATCATCTCGATTTCATGTGGCAGGTCATGCTGACAGAAATTACTGAATCCCTGAATACCTTTATGCAGATAAATGATGCATACAGCCTCTTACAATTTTCTTTGCATCTGAAAAAAATCACACTTCCCTGGCAGCGTGTTCGTGGCTATGCAAAAGAACTCGTCGCTATTTTTGATACCGCTAATCTGGCAGCATAATGAAGGAGATTATTATGATATATTCTGACATCAATCCTGAAAACATTACCCTGGCACATATTAAAGCTAAAATTAATGATATCAGTAAGAATATTGAAGCATTGTCATTACCTACCGCTGATCTGCATGCTCAGCTCCGTGATATTAAAAAATGGCAGACACGGATGCTGAATATTATTTCATCAGAATCCGCAACCATTTATTCTCAGCTGCATAGTTTAGATCCGGATGTTCTATTTAATGCCCTCTCTTCGGATACCGAAGCTAATTCTTTTTCACTACCTCATGAAAAACAAATTTACGGGTTTTTGCTCAGTCAGATTAATACCATCTATCATTCTGTGAATACGATTAATACTCAGTTTAATACTGAATATGATACTACCGCGCTCCCGTTACTGCAGGGCGGATTATTACATCAGCAGTCCTATCTGGACAAAACGATCACCATGGCACTGCCGGATATTGAAAAATTTACCTGTGATAAATTGTATTGGGAGGAAAAACTGGCTGTAATTATTCAGTCAGAAGAGATTATTCATCAGCGCGGATTTCAGTCAATCTTCGGTACAACCACACTGCCAACCGCTGAACAACTGAAGGATGTAGAGTTGTCCTCTTCCGAACGATTTATTC
The DNA here is from genome assembly GCF_019243775.1 of Morganella morganii. Classification (NCBI taxonomy): domain Bacteria; kingdom Pseudomonadati; phylum Pseudomonadota; class Gammaproteobacteria; order Enterobacterales; family Morganellaceae; genus Morganella; species Morganella morganii. Next base: position 1,488,183 of record NZ_CP069157.1, on the reverse strand, counting down.
TCAATGAACTCCAGCGTGTTATTTCCGCTGTAGTAAATACTCTGACAGAGGGGCTGAGCTATGCTCAGCTGGTCGATACCAGAACAACAGTCAGTCAACGGATCTATGATCTCAGTAAAATTATCCGTAATCTGAAAAAAGACCTGAAACACATGCAGGATCAGATGCAGGAAGTCAGTAATGCGCAGGTGTTACTGCCTGAGCTGCGGGAATTTAACAACCGGATCAGTACGGTATTATTGCACTGGCTGCAAAGTGTCAGTCAGTATGAGCCTTATTTAAGCCAGAATGTCCCTCTTCCCGGGCTCGATAGCCTTATTCTGGCGCACCGCCGCTATTTTTCGATCTTTATCGGTATGGCATAAAAAAACCGGGCTGAAATCAGCCCGGTTTTTCTCAGTACAAATATCAGTAACTCAGAACTGCGAATCCGGTCAGTGTAATAAACGGCTGCGGCCAGATACCGAGCACGACCACGATAATCGCGGAGAGCAGAACCACAATACCGCCTGCACTCATCGCCCAGTTGGATGGTGCCATACGGGCCGGAGATTCCGAACCGCGGATATAGAGGCTGATCATCATACGCAGGTAGTAATACAGACCGATTGCACTGCCGAGTACCACAGCGGCTGTCAGCCACCACAGTTCCGCATTCACGGCGGTCGCCACCACGAAGAACTTACCGATAAAGCCGAACGTCATCGGGATCCCGGCCAGTGACAGCATCATTACGGTCATGACCGCAGCCAGAACCGGCTTACGCCAGAACAGGCCGCGATAGGCATGCAGGGAATCCGCATCCGGCCCGGTGTACGGACTGGACATCAGACTGACCACACCGAACGCACCGAGGCTGGCAAACAGATAACCCGCCAGGTAGATACCCGCTGTCTCTTCTGCCAGTTTCGGATCATTCACCGCGATAAAGGCCACCAGCAGATAACCGAGGTGTGCGATCGAAGAGTAACCCAGCATACGCTTGATGCTGTTCTGGGTGATCGCCATCAGGTTACCGAACAGGATTGAGGCAATCGCAATCACCGTCAGAACGGTCTGCAATGTCCCGGAATCCGCCATCGGCGCGAGTACCAGCAGGCGCAGCACCGCAGCGAAAATCCCGATCTTGCTGGCGGTTGCCAGGAAGGTGGAGACCGGTGCCGGAGCACCCTGATACACATCCGGTGTCCATAACTGGAACGGGAACAGGGACAGTTTAAAGCCGATACCGACAATCATCATCCCCAGTCCGGTCAGAACCAGCGGCTGATGGATCTGACTGTCCGCCAGGCTGCGGCCTAAGCCCTGAAAAGATAAGTCACCGGATTCCGCGTACAGCAGCGCCATCCCGAACAGCAGGAAGGACGAAGCCGCCGCTGACATCAGCATATATTTGATGGACGCTTCCAGCGAACGCTTCTGGCGGAAGGCATAGCCGATCAACCCGAACAGCGGCAGTGTCAGCAGTTCAATCCCGATAAAGAAGGATGCCAGGTGATCCGCGCCCGACAGCAGGATGCCGCCGAGTGTGGCAATCAGTACCAGCAGATAGAACTCTTCTTTGTTATCCGGATAGGTCTCCAGCCACGAATACGCAAAGGTCGTGGTGGCCAGTGACGAGATCAGGATAAGCCCGGTGTAAAACATGCTGTAGCCGTCGATGTGCACCAGCGGTGTCACATCCATCGCCGGCTGCTGTCCGACAAAGTACAGAGACAGCAGCGCGAGGTTCAGACCAACGACGGTCAGTGTGGCATTAATAAAGTGATCGCGTCGCCACGCAATGGACAGCATCACAACCACCACTGTCAACCCGATAATCAGCAGTGGTGAGAGTGCGATCAGTTGTTGAGGAGTTATTGTCATGGCGCGTTACAACCCTGTATTTGAAATTGAAGCAGTGTACCACTGCTGAATGTTTGCCATCGCCGCTGACGAGGTATCCAGCACCGGCTGCGGGTAAACACCCAGAATCACCAGTAAGACCACCAGCAGCATCACGATGGAAAATTCACGCAGATTCATGCCCGCGATTGGCTCTTCAGACTTCGGTGCACCGTAATACGCCTGCTGCATCATCCACAGCGCGTAAACGGAAGCAAACACCAGACCCGCAGAGGAAATCACAGTGATCAGGGTGTAGCTGCCGAAGCTGCCGAACAGGATCATGAATTCACCGACGAAGTTACCCGTACCCGGCATCCCGAGCGTTGCCACCGCAAAGAACAGTGACAGTGCCGGCAGGAATTTAATCCGCTTCCACAGACCGCCCATCTGACGCATATCACGGGTGCCGAGGCGCTCATATAACTGACCGCACAGAATAAACAGACCCGCCGCCGACAGACCGTGTGCAATCATCTGCACCACCGCACCCTGATACGCCAGCATACTCGCCGAGTAAATCGCAATCAGCACAAAGCCCATATGCGACACGCTGGTGTAGGCGATCAGACGCTTGATATCCGTCTGTTTGAACGCCATCCACGCGCCGTAGAAGATACCGACGACACCCAGCCACATGGCGATTGGTGTGAAGTCCGCAGAGGCTTCCGGGAACAGCGGCAGACTGAAACGCAGCAGACCATAAGCAGCGGTTTTCAGCAGAATACCCGCCAGGTCGACAGAACCTGCTGTCGGCGCCTGACTGTGTGCATCCGGCAGCCAGCCGTGCAGCGGAACCACCGGCATCTTGACCGCAAACGCGATAAAGAAGCCCAGCATCAGCATATACTGCACACCGTAACTCATCGGCGTGTTCAGCAGATCTTCATACGCGAAGCTCCACTGGCCGGTGGCGTTATGATGAACAATCGCCAGTGCCATAATGGCAATCAGCATCACCAGACCACTCGCCTGGGTGTAGATGAAGAACTTGGTTGCCGCCCCGATACGGGTTTTGCCGTCGGAACCACTGTGTCCCCACAGTGCGATCAGGAAGTACATCGGCACCAGCATCATTTCCCAGAAGAAGAAGAACAGGAAAAGATCCATCGCCAGGAACACGCCCATCACACCGCCGAGGATCCACAGCAGGTTCAGATGGAAGAAGCCCTGATACGGCTGGTTTTCACCCCAGGAACAGAGGATAGCCAGCAGGCCGAGCAGCGCGGTCAGCACCACCATCAGCAGCGACAGACCATCCAGAGCCAGATGAATATTGATACCGAAACGCGGGATCCACTCCAGGAAATACTGCTCCTGCCAGTCCGGAACGCCTTTCGGGTTAACTAAGCTGTAGTTCCCCTGCATCCACAGATACAGAGAAAGAAATAACGTGATCCCCATCGCCAGCAGCGCGATCCAGCGCGGCAGCTTTGTGCCGAAGCGCTCAGCCTGCCAGCACAGCAGGCCGCCGATGAAGGGAAGTAAAATCAGCCAGGGTAATAGCATGGCGCAATGTGTCCCTTATTTAAACCAAAAACAGCAGAGCGAGAACTAGCACTGCACCCAGCCCCATAGAGGCGATATACCAGCGGACCTGTCCGTTTTCACTCAGGCTCAGTCCTTTGTTACTCCAGCGGGCAAACAGCGCAGGCAGATTCATCAGGCTGTTCAGCGGGTCACTCTGCAGCAACCAGCCCACCGCTTTAAACGGCTTAACAAAAATCGCATCATACAGGTCATCAAAGCCCCATGCGCGGAACCACCAGGCCGAGAAGAAGCGTCCCGGCGCGGAATTCGCAACCGCTGTCACCAGCGTACGACGGCCCAGCCAGAGCATTGCGGCCAGCACAATCCCCGCCACAGCAACCACACCGGAAATAATTTCGGTAGTCAGTTTGCCGTCAGCAGAACCGGTAAGGGTTTCCGCCGGGAACACGCCGTGCAGCGGTTGCGGGATAAAGGCACCGGCGGCAGTGGAGAGCACCATCAGCACCAGTAACGGGAAAGTATGGGTAAAGCCTTTCACCGCATGCGCCTGTGTATGCTCTTTGCCGTGGAACACGATGAAAATCATCCGGAAGGTATAGAGCGATGTCATAAAGGCACCGACCAGACCGGCGATAAACAGCGGGTTCTGACCCTGAACCACCGCACCCCACAGGATTTCATCTTTACTGTAGAAACCGGCGGTGATGAGCGGCAGTGCGGCCAGTGCGGCACCGCCCACCAGGAAGCAGAGATAGACAAACGGAATTTTTTTCCGCAGTCCGCCCATCTTAAAGATGTTCTGCTCGTGGTGGCAGGCCAGGATCACCGAGCCGGAGGCCAGGAATAACAGGGCTTTGAAGAATGCATGGGTCATCAGGTGGAAAATCGCCGCATCCCACGCCTGCACACCGAGCGCCAGGAACATATAACCAATCTGGCTCATGGTGGAGTAGGCAAGAACACGTTTGATATCCGTCTGCACCAGCGCGGCAAAACCGGCCATCACCAGGGTGACAGCACCGACCACGCCGACTAAATGCAGCACTTCCGGTGATAACAGGAACAGCTCATGGGTACGGGCAATCAGATACACACCCGCGGTTACCATGGTTGCGGCGTGGATCAGTGCCGAAACCGGTGTCGGACCGGCCATTGCGTCCGCAAGCCAGGTCTGGAGTGGTAACTGCGCGGATTTACCGACCGCACCGCCGAGGATCATCAGAGTCGCCCAGAAAATCAGGTCAGAACCGGCCGCAATATGCTGCGGAGCCAGAACCGCCAGTTCACGGAAGCTCAGGGTGCCCAGTTTATCCCACAGGATAAACATGCCGATCGCCAGGAACACATCACCGATACGGGTGACGATAAAGGCTTTCATTGCCGCTGCGCCGTTGGCCGGGTTGGTGTAATAGAAGCCGATCAGCAGATAACTGCACAGCCCCACCCCTTCCCAGCCGAGGTACATCAGCAGCATATTATCGGCCAGCACCAGAATCACCATACTGGCGATAAACAGGTTGGTGTAGGCGAAGAAGCGGGAATAGCCCTCTTCACCGCGCATATACCAGGAGGCATACATGTGGATCAGGAAACCGACACCTGTGACCACACCCAGCATGGTCAGCGACAGGCCGTCCAGCACCAGGGTAACCGGGATGGAGAAGGAAGCGGTATCCATCCATGTCCACAGTGTCTGCTGATACACCCCGCCGCCGTTAGCGAAGAAATCCATCCCCGCCCACAGCGCTGTGAGTGCCGCCAGTCCCACCGAACCGGTGCCGATGGTGGCTGACACATTTTCTGACCAGCGGCCGCGTGAAAAGGCTAATAACAGAAAGCCAATCAGCGGCAGCAAAATGGTTAAAAAGAGTAAGTTCATCCGCGCATCTCACTGACTTTATCAATATCCAGATCCTGACGCTGACGATGCAATTGCAGCAACAGTGCCAGCCCGATACTCGCTTCAGCCGCCGCCAGACTGATGGCTAGGATATACATCACCTGTCCGTCCGGCTGGTTCCAGTAGCTGCCGCCGACGACAAACGCCAGAGCCGCCGCGTTAATCATCACTTCCAGGCCAATCAGCATAAACAGCAGATTGCGTCGGATCACCAGACAGGTGAAACCGAGGATGAAGAGCACAGCCGCGAGAATTAATCCGTGGTGCAGAGGGATCATGCTTTTTCCTCCGTGTTGCGCTGACTGACAATATCGCCGCCCGCTTTTTCGTCACGCCCGATGTGGTATGCCACCACCAGACCCGCCAGCAGCAGGAAGGAGGCCAGTTCAACCACCAGAACATACGGGCCGAACAGACTGATACCCACCTGTTTTGCGGTAACCACCTCACCGGCGATACCGTTATCTTTCAGAGAGCTGATGCCGTAAATCATCACGCCGAGCAGAACTGCCGAGAGCAGGCCCGGCCCCATCCAGACAGACGGGGACAGCCATTTGCGTTCCTGGTCGACAACCGCCCGCCCGAGGTTGAGCATCATCACCACAAACACGAACAGCACCATGATGGCACCTGCGTAGACGATAATCTCCAGTGCCCCGGCGAAATAAGCGCCGAGAGCAAAGAAGACCGCAGAGAGTGCCAGCAGCGAGGTGATCAGATACAGCAGCGCATGCACCGGGTTGGTCTGTGTGATCACACACAGCGTGGCCAGAATGGCGATCAGTCCGGCGACATAAAAGGTAATTTCCATGGATTTTCTCCCCTTATGGCAGCAGACTTTTCACATCAATCGGCTTGGCTTCGTTGTCGGCTTCGCCTTTGGCTTTGCCCGCAACCGCCATCCCGGTTTTGTGATAGAAGTTATAGTCAGGATATTTACCCGGACCGGAGATTAATAAATCTTCTTTTTCATACACCAGATCCTGGCGCTTAAACTCACCCAGTTCGAAATCCGGCGTCAGCTGGATTGCGGTGGTCGGGCAGGCTTCTTCGCATAATCCGCAGAAAATGCAGCGTGAGAAGTTGATGCGGAAAAATTCCGGATACCAGCGGCCGTCCTCATGTTCTGCTTTCTGCAGAGAGATACAGCCGACCGGACATACCGCGGCGCACAGGTTACAGGCGACACAGCGCTCCTCACCGTCCGGGTCGCGCGTCAGCACAATCCGGCCTCGGTAGCGCGGCGGCAGGTAAACCGGCTCTTCCGGGTACATCTGGGTTTCGCGTTTATGGAAGGCATGAAGCCCTATCATCCAAATACTGCGTACCTGGGTGGCGAAACCAACCACTAACTCTTTCAATGTCATGGTTCAATCACCCCTTATTGAGCTATCAGGATCACGGCTGCTGTCACCAGCAGGTTTATCAGTGTCAGCGGCAGACACACTTTCCAGCCGAATGACATCACCTGGTCATAACGCGGTCGCGGCAGCGACGCACGGATCAGGATAAACATCATCATAAAGAAAGCGGTTTTCAGCGCGAACCAGACAAACGGCGGCAGGAATGGTCCGTGCCAGCCCCCGAAGAACAGCGTCACAATCAGGGCGGAAACTGTCACGATACCGATATATTCCCCGACGAAGAACAGACCGAACTTCATCCCCGAATATTCAATGTGATAACCGTCCGCCAGTTCCTGCTCAGCTTCCGGCTGGTCAAACGGGTGACGGTGACACACTGCCACGCCCGCAATCGCAAAGGTGATAAAGCCGAAAATCTGCGGAATAACGTTCCAGACTGTGGTCTGGGAGTTGACGATATCCAGCAGGTTAAAGGAACCCGCCTGCGCCACCACACCCAGAACCGAGAGTCCGAGGAACACTTCATAACTGACCGTCTGCGCCGAGGCACGCATTGCGCCGAGCAGTGAGTATTTGTTGTTACTCGACCAGCCCGCGAACAGAACAGCATATACCGCCAGTCCCGCCAGCATCAGGAAGAACAGGATCCCGATATTGAGATCCGCCACCACCCAGTCCGGGCTGACCGGTACAATCGCAAAGGCCAGCAGCAGCGAGGTGAATGCCACCATCGGCGCCAGGGTGAAGATAAAGCGGTCAGCGAATTTCGGTGTCCAGTCCTCTTTAAAGAACATTTTGATCATGTCCGCGACCAGCTGGAGCGACCCGCCCCAGCCCACACGGTTCGGCCCGTAGCGGTTCTGGAACAGCCCCAGCAGGCGGCGTTCACCGAAACTCATAAAGGCACCGCAGGTTACAACCACCAGCAGGATCACAACGGCTTTGAGAACATTAATCAGCACATCGATTAATTCAGGTGTAAACCAGCTGCTCATTGTGCCACCTCCTGCAGATTAACCGCCGCACCCGCCAGTACCGGCGAAATGCCCGGCATACCCAGCGGCAGACCGATTTGTCCGGCTGTCAGCTGTGTGCTGATACGCACCGGCAGTGTCAGGGCGCCGTCAGTCAGCTGTACCGACAGAATCTGACCTTCCGCCACATTCAGCTGCTGTGCATCCTGTACATTTAACATCACATAGCTGTCCGTCATACGTTCCTGAATCACTGGTGCCCGCTGTGATAATTCCTCACTGCCGAACAGGTGATAATACGGCGCAACCGTCCAGACATTCTGCTGCGGCGCAAATGCCGCCGGAATGGTACTGAAGTAATCCATACCGCCGTCTTTTTCGCTGAACAGACGCACACCCGGATCACCGAAACGCAGATGACCACCCACTTCCGCCTGGAATTTGTTCCATGCCTGCGGTGAGTTCCAGCCCGGCGCCCAGGCAAACGGAATTTGCTGACGCGGTGCTGACGGGCTGTTGTTCCCTTCCATCGAGAAGGCAAACGCCGTGTCTTTGTCCTGCGGCTGACGCTGCTCGTGCACACTGACATTCGCCAGCATCGCGGTACGCCCGCTGTAGCGGTGCGGCTCACGGGCCAGTTTCTGTCCGCGGATACGGAATGCAGCATCCGGTGCGGCATCTTTGATCCCGGCCAGGTGCGGCATCTGCTCAATGCAGGCATCAATCACATGATCAAGCTGTGACCAGTCACGGGTGTTTTCATTGAGATCATTGTACAGGGCAGTCAGCCAGCGCCAGCTTTCATGCATAATGATGGATTTGTCGTAGAAGGATGGCTCATAGACCTGGAAGAAGCGCTGTGCGCGGCCTTCGTGGTTGATGAGTGTACCGTCACTTTCCGCAAAACTGCTGGCGGAGAGGATCAGCGAAGCCTTATCCATAATGTCAGTGCGCTGATGATCCAGCACAATCACATTTGCTGCTGCATCCAGCGCACGGTCAACAGCGGCTTTATCCGCATGGCGGTAAAGGTCGTTTTCCATCACCACCACGGTATCCGCGCTGCCGTCTGCCAGCAGAGCCAGTGCTTTATCCAGCGGCTGCGCTTCTGTCATGGCGGCACCAAAGCTGTTGGCTTCCGCGCCGACAAAGGTCAGCCCGGCGTCAATACCTTTATCTTTCAGTGCCCAGGCCACGTTTGCCGCCGCCTGAATCAGTGCATCACTGCCCGGGTTGCTGCCGCTGATAATCAGCGGTTTTTTCGCACCGTTCAGCGCCTGTGCAATCATTTCTGCCTGCGCTTTCACATCTGCCGGTAAATCCGTGACTGCCGGCGCGGTGTTATCAATGATATTGGCAACGGCAAAGCCCAGACGCGCCTGATCATCCACCGGAGCGTTGTAGTGCAGCGCTGCCACATCTGCCAGACGGGTGGTATCCACCGCTGTGACAAACAGCGGGTATTTCGCACGCTGGCCGATATTCTGGATAGCGGCAATCTGCCAGTCCGCCACTTTCTGTGCAGCGGCCATTTCGCGGGCTTTGCCCTTCACGGCCTGACGGACAGAGAGTGCCACACGGGCAGCGGTTTGAGTCAGATCTTCACCCAGCACCAGCACGGCATCATAGTTTTCCATCTCACGCAGTGACGGGGTGTAGATACCACCCTGCTGTAAGATTTCCAGCATCATTTCCAGACGGTGCTGTTCTCCGGCTGACAGGCCGCTGAAGAAGTTTTCCGCTCCGACCAGTTCACGCAGTGCAAAGTTGCTTTCCACACTGGCACGCGGCGAACCGATACCGATAGTGCGTTTCGCGTGATACAGCATATCTGCCGCCGCGCGTTCCGCCTGCTCCGCATTGATAGTAAGCCAGTCATCACCACGGCGCTGCTGCGGCTGACGCGGACGGTCATCACGGTTGACATAACCGTAACCGAAGCGGCCTTTGTCGCAGAGGAAGTAATGGTTGATGGTACCGTTATAACGGTTTTCGATACGGCGCAGTTCGCCGTAACGCTCGCCCGGGCTGATGTTACAGCCGACGCTGCACTGCTGGCAGACGCTCGGTGCAAACTGCATATCCCATTTGCGGTTATAACGTTCAGAGTGGGTTTTGTCGGTAAAGACCCCGGTCGGACAAATTTCCACCAGGTTACCGGAGAATTCACTTTCCAGCGTGCCGCTTTCCGGACGCCCGAAGTACACGTTGTCGTGTGCGCCGTAAACGCCGAAATCCGTACCGTCCGCATAATCTTTGTAGTAACGGACACAACGGTAACAGGCGATACAGCGGTTCATTTCATGTGCAACAAACGGCCCCAGCTCCTGATTCTGATGGGTACGTTTTGTGAAGCGGTATTTGCGCACTGAATGCCCGGTCATGACGGTCATATCCTGAAGATGGCAGTTACCTCCCTCCTCACAGACAGGACAATCGTGCGGGTGGTTGGTCATCAGCCACTCCACCACACTTTCCCGGAACTTTTTGGCTTCTTCATCATCAATCGAGATAAAGGTGCCGTCCTGTGCCGGTGTCATACATGACATTACCAGACGACCACGGGTGTCATCGGCATTCTGATATTGCTTTACCGCACACTGGCGGCAAGCGCCGACGCTTCCCAGCGCCGGATGCCAGCAAAAATACGGAATATCAAGTCCGAGCGAAAGACAGGCATGCAGCAGGTTATCCGCGCCGTCGACTTCATATTCTTTGCCGTCTACATGTATTGTAGCCATAGTCAGCATGCTTCCAAAAGGCCTGCTATGCAGGCGTTAAACGAAAATCCGTAAGGGATCACCAGCGCTGCTTCAGCAGGTTCGGCTGGATCCCGGCAATGGTCTGCACGTTGCCGTAAACCGGCTGTACGATCCCCGCTTCAAATTCATCACGGAAATATTTGATCGCACTCTGTAACGGCTCTACCGCGCCCGGCGCGTGTGCGCAGAAGGTTTTACCCGGTCCCAGGAAACGACATAATTGCTCTAATGTCTCAATGTCTCCCGGCTGGCCTTCCCCTTTTTCTATTGCGCGCAGAATTTTCACGCTCCACGGCAGTCCGTCACGGCACGGTGTACACCAGCCGCAGGATTCACGGGCGAAAAACTCTTCGAGGTTACGGGTCAGTGACACCATGTTGATTTCATTGTCCACCGCCATTGCCAGCGCCGTTCCCAGACGGCTGCCCGCTTTGCCGATGTGCTCAAAATCCATCGGTAAATCAAGGTGATCCTGTGTCAGAAAGTCGGTTCCCGCACCACCCGGCTGCCAGGCTTTTAAAGTCAGTCCGTCGCGCATGCCCCCGGCGTAATCCTCGAGGATTTCACGGGCGGTGGTGCCGAACGGCAGTTCCCAGACACCCGGATTTTTCACGCGGCCGGAAAAGCCCATCAGTTTGGTACCGGCATCGGTGCTTTTACCTTCACTCAGACCGATATACCACTCTTTGCCGTGTGCCAGAATCGCCGGTACGTTACACAGGGTTTCGACGTTGTTGACACAGGTCGGTTTACCCCAGACCCCGGAACTGGCCGGGAACGGCGGTTTGGAGCGCGGATTGGCGCGGCGGCCTTCCAGGGAGTTAATCAGTGCGGTTTCTTCCCCGCAGATATAACGCCCGGCACCGGTGTGCACAAACAGCTCAAAATCAAACCCGCTGCCGAGGATATTTTTCCCCAGCAGACCGGCGGCTTTCGCTTCTTCAATGGCATGACGCAGATGTTTCGCTGCCTCAATGTACTCGCCGCGCAGGAAAATATAGCCCCGGTATGCTTTCAGGGCGAAGGCGCTGATCAGCATCCCTTCCACCAGCAGGTGCGGCAGTTGTTCCATCAGGAGCCGGTCTTTGTAGGTACCCGGTTCCATTTCGTCGGCGTTACACAGCAGGTAACGGATATTCATGCTCTCGTCTTTCGGCATCAGGCTCCACTTCAGACCCGTGGAGAACCCCGCACCGCCGCGGCCCTTCAGACCCGCATCTTTGACAAGATTTGTGATCTCATCCGGTGCCATGCCTTTCAGGGCGCGTTCCACCCCCGCATAACCGTTTTTACTGCGGTATTCATCCAGCCACACCGGCTGATGGTCGTCGCGCAACCGCCAGGTGAGAGGATGCGTTTCCGCAGTACGGCAAACCGTTTTCACTGTCATGGATACTGCTCCAGTAACGTTTCAATGGCTTCAGGCGTAACGTGACTGTGGGTATCTTCATCAACCATCATGGTCGGCCCTTTGTCACAGTTTCCGAGGCAGCAGGTCGGCAGCAGCGTAAAGCGGCCGTCGGCGGTTGTCTGTCCCGGCTGAATATTCAGTTTGCGCTCGAGTGCGGCCTTGATCCCCTGGTAACCGGTGATGTGGCACACCACGCTGTCACAGTAACGGATCACATGACGGCCGACCGGCTGACGGTAGATCTGGCTGTAGAATGTCGCCACACCTTCCACATCACTCGCCGGGATGCCCAGCACATCGCTGATGGCGTAAATCGCGCCGTCTTCCACCCAGCCACGGTGCTTCTGCACAATTTTCAGCGCTTCGATAGAGGCGGCACGCGGATCTTCGTAATGGTGTTTTTCCGCTTCGATTTCGGCGCGCTCTTCGTCACTCAGCACAAAATCAGGTTTTTTTTCCGGCTGGCTGCGCCGCATTCACTGCGCCTTGCAGTGTTTTTTTTGCTTCAGGGTTCAGTTCTTGCATAATCAGCGATCCACATCCGACATAACGAAATCGATACTTCCGAGGTACACAATCAGGTCAGAGACCAGGCTGCCGCTGATCACCGACGGGATCTGCTGCAGATGGGCATAACTTGGTGTACGGATTCGGGTACGGTAACTCATGGTGCTGCCGTCACTGGTCAGGTAGTAACTGTTAATCCCTTTCGTGGCCTCAATCATCTGGAAAGATTCCTGAGCCGGCATCACCGGACCCCATGACACCTGGAGGAAGTGGTTAATCATGGTTTCAATGTGCTGTAACGTGCGCTCTTTCGGCGGCGGCGTGGTCAGCGGGTGATCCGCCTTGAACGGCCCTTCCGGCATGTTTTTCAGGCACTGTTCCAGAATGCGCAGACTCTGACGCACTTCTTCCACTTTCAGCATCACGCGGTCATAGCAGTCGCCGTTGGCGGCAACAGGCACTTCAAAATCGAAATTCTCATAGCCGGAATACGGACGCCATTTACGCACGTCGAAATCGATCCCGGTGGCGCGCAGACCGGCACCGGTCACCCCCCAGTCGAGGGCTTCTTTCGCGTTGTAAGCGGCCACACCGACGGAACGGCCTTTGAGGATGGAGTTTTTCAGTGCGGCAGTGACATAGGATTCCAGACGTTTCGGCATCCAGTCGAGGAAATCACGCAGCAGGCGATCCCAGCCTTTCGGCAGATCGTGTGCCACGCCGCCGATACGGAACCAGGCCGGATGCATACGGAAACCGGTAATGGCTTCCACCACATCATAAACTTTCTGGCGATCGGTAAAGGCAAAGAAGACCGGCGTCATCGCCCCGGTATCCTGAATAAATGTACTGATATACAGCAGGTGACTGTTAATACGGAACAGTTCTGACAGCATCACGCGGATCACATCCACACGTGCCGGAACTTCAATCCCCGCCAGTTTTTCCACCGCCAGCACATACGGCATCTCGTTGACGCAGCCGCCGAGGTATTCGATACGGTCAGTGTACGGAATGTAGCTGTGCCAGGACTGGCGCTCGCCCATTTTTTCCGCACCACGGTGGTGGTAGCCGATATCCGGCACACAATCGACAATCTCTTCACCGTCAAGCTGAAGGATGATACGGAAAGCACCGTGAGAAGACGGGTGGTTCGGGCCGAGGTTCAGGAACATAAAGTCCTCGTTCTCGTTGCCGCGTTTCATGCCCCACTCTTCCGGTTTGAAGGTCAGCGCCTCCATTTCCAGATCTTCTTTCTGTTTGGTCAGGACAAACGGATCAAATTCCGTTGCCCGCGCCGGGTAATCTTTACGCAGCGGATGCCCTTCCCATGTCGGCGGCATCATAATACGGCGCAGATTCGGGTGTCCGTCGATAATGATACCGAACATTTCCCAGGTTTCGCGCTCATACCAGTTTGCATTCGGGAATGCGGAAATCACCGTCGGCACATGCAGATCGTTTTCACTCAGCGCCACCTTGAGCATGATATCGCGGTTACGCTCAATGGAAATCAGGTGATAAAACACGGAATAGTCCGCCGCAGGCAGACCTTCGCGATGGGTGCGCTGGCGCTCATCCGTCCCGTGCAGATCGAACAGCATCACATACGGTTTCGGCAGCGACTTAAGGTAAAACATCACTTCCAGAAGCTGCTCACGCTTCACCCAGACGACCGGCATCCCGGTACGTGTCGGCTGAACCGTAAATGCGTCAGGACCGAACTTACGGCGCAGCTCCTCAATTACCGGATCATCCAGGTAATCGTGAGTCTGCCACGCGGGACGCTGTGCGGTCTGCGTATTACTTTCTGTCATCATTCTTCACCACAACAGTTGTTCAGGGTTCAATGGACGCAACACATTGCAAATATTGCGCCCGGTGGCCCGAAAGCCTTAAATTTCGTCCGGGGAGCGCAGGTTGGTCACTGCAATCCGTTCACCGCGTTTTCGTTCTTTTTCTGACTGCATATTGGCGCGGTAAACGCCCTGATCACCCACCACCCACGACAGCGGGCGGCGCTCTTTTCCGATAGATTCCTGTAACAGCATCAGCGCCTGCATATAGGCTTCAGGACGCGGCGGGCAGCCCGGGATATACACATCCACCGGAATGAATTTATCCACGCCCTGCACGACAGAGTAAATGTCATACATACCGCCGGAGTTGGCACAGGAGCCCATGGAGATAACCCATTTCGGTTCCAGCATCTGGTCATACAGGCGCTGAATAACCGGGGCCATTTTGGTAAAGCAGGTTCCGGCCACAACCATAAAATCCGCCTGACGCGGGGAGGCACGCAGCACTTCCGCACCGAAACGGGCAACGTCGTGCACCGCCGTAAAGGAGGTCACCATCTCTACATAACAGCAGGAAAGACCGAAGTTATACGGCCACAGGGAGTTTTTACGGCCCCAGTTAACCATATCGTGTAATGCATGCTCGAGTTTCCCCATATACACGCTGCGGTGAACGTGCTGCTCAAGCGGGTCACTAACAACCTCTTGTTTTTGCAGGGGATAACGGTCATTCTCACCGTTTGGATCGATGCGGGTGAGCGTATAATCCATCTTGTGCCTCACTATTGACTACGGTTGATTGTTATTGATTTTGTTCACAACGCTCGGGTGTTTCACCTCGCGGCGCGAACGTGCAGGAGTCCAGTCCAGCGCGCCGATACGTGCCAGATAGAAAAGACCTGCCAATAACACCAGAATAAAGATCGCGGCTTCGGTGAACCCTATCCAGCCCGATTCTCTGACCGAAACAGACCAGGCGAAAAGGTATAAGGCTTCAACATCGAAAATCACGAAAAACATGGCAACCAGGTAGAACTTTGCAGACATCCGCAGACGTGCGCTGCCGACCGAGTCAATACCTGATTCGTAAGGGAGATGTTTGGCGCGTGCTTTTGCACGGCCCCCGAGATAACGGGCGCCCAGCAACATAAATGCACATAACCCGAGAGCACCTAAAAGATAGATGGCAAATGCCCAGTTATGGGCCAGAACTTCAGTGGCTGTTGACATACTCATTGCTTACTCATTAAAGGTGGTGTTGCCTGCCGTACCTGCATACAGCACCACAGCGACACACGAGAGGAACAACTCAGTGGCGGATACAACACTTATCGTGATGAGAAAGCCGGTAACCCGGATTGTTCCCCGCTCTTCCCAATTTTGTTACAAACCGTCAACTTAAGATTAACCCGTTGTGCGACTTTATCGCTAAAACGTGTCAGTAAGTAACTAAATTGAAAATTAACTTTATTATATTAACGGATACATCGCTTTTACTAACCCATTATCTCAGGAAAAACCTGTCTTTCCATCGGCAAACAGGGGCAATATTTTTGATCTCAATCACAGTTTGGCTGAAAATTATTTAACAAATGATTAATTCATAACCATTTCTTAAAACCTGAGAAAACAGGTCAGGTTTTTAACAAAGTTTTATTGCAATGTAATGAGCACTGTTAATTTTGGCAATCACAGAACATGCGTTTTGTTAACATTGTAACAAACAAGTAAACAAAACTGCGATGCGGCGCTTAAAACGGCATCAAAAACCTGAACACGGCGTGATGCTGTTAACATTTATATGATATTTCCGCGTAAGGGGGAGAGGATACAAAAAAGCCGGGGAAATGATCCCCCGGCTGTGTGTCTGACTGTCACAAATTATGTCAGTCAGGCGTCAGATTATGACAGCGTTACTCCGCTGTTTTGTCATCGTCAACCGGTGTGACAGTATACGGTGTCTTCTTGTTTTCAATGGCCTGATACACCGTCAGCACTGACTCGCTCTGCTCGTCACTGTTGCGGTATAACCAGTACTGAATTTCCGGCAGACGCGGCAGCCCTTCGCTGACGCTCAGAATACGCAGGTCGGCATTCTGCATTTCCAGCGGACGGGCTGTGATCCCGACTTCGGCATTCACTGCTGCGCGGACAGCAGAAAGTGATGCCGCCTCGTAAGCAATCCGCCACTGCACCCCTGCCTCATCCAGGGTTTCAGCCGCGAGATGACGGAACGGGTTGGTTTCGTCCATCACCACCAGCGGAATCGGCTCATTAGGCTGTAACTGGAAATCCGGCGCACAGTGCCACAGCACCGGCGCGGTACGCAAAGCAGTACGCGGGTGATGGGCAATACGCGCAGTGGTCAGCGCCAGGTCAATCTCGTGATTATCCAGCATACCTTCAATGTACTGGCTGCGTTTGATGCGGACATCAACTGCCATACGCGGGTATACCGATGCAATACGGTTGAGTAAGAAAGGCAGCAGTGAGTCAACGGAATCATCGGATGCACCGATGCGTAACTCCCCTTCTGCGTCGTTGTATGCCAGTGATGCGGTGGCATCATCATTTGCCCGCAGGATCTGACGGGCGTAACCTAACAGTTGTAACCCATGGTCGGTCAGTAATTTGTTACGACCATGACGCGCAAACAGTTCGCGCCCGACAAGCTGCTCGAGACGCTGCATTTGCTGACTGACGGCAGACTGGGTGCGGCATACTGCCGCAGCTGCCGCTGCGAAGGTGTTCAGATCCGCGACTGCCACGAACGTCCGCAGCAGATCGAGATCCAGGTTTAACACTGGACGGTTTGAATTTATCATTGTTTTTTCTTCACTAATTTTGATTTTTAATAACTACCTGGTGTTTATTGGCGTGAAAAATTGCTTCGCCAACGAAGACATTACCCTATACATCAGGGTAGAGTAAAACATAACTAACACTAACAAAAATACGTAACTGTGAGTAACTCCATTATGTAATGCTGCATACTAAAACAGCAGACCTGCTATACAAACACACAAATTTTTCGTATCTTACAACACTGTTTTCCGAATATTACGAAATAAGACAATTTGTAACTGACGAAAATGCATGCTGCCAATAAGCCTTGCTGCAATATAAACCCGATTATTCTGCAACTTTAAGGTCAAATACTCTGAAAACCACATTATGCCGTAAAATCCTATTAGTTATACTACTAATAATTACCAGCATCAGGGTTTAATATATAAGAAAAGATTATACAATTTCAACAACTGCTGACTATTTAGTAAAAACACTGTATTACTTTACCAATTATGATCTTCCGATAGATAACTTTACAAAACTCAATACCCCCTCCTCCTACCAGTTGTAAGCTCTGAATTAATCACAATATCAGGCATTATACTCCGCCATATCAATGATTAACCGGCACTCCCGATCCTTTCCAAAACAAATCCTGTTGTTTTTAACCAAAAGACGTTTACTGTCTTCAAAACCCCGTACGGTAAGAGTAGAGTGGGTTATAACGGGTTTTACCTGATAAAATATAAGATTAACGCGCTAAGGTCCTGAACAGATGAATATAATAAAGAAATCCAGCAAACTCGATAATGTCTGTTACGACATTCGCGGGCCGGTGCTCAAAGAGGCTAAACGTCTCGAAGAGGAAGGCCAGAAAGTTCTCAAACTGAATATCGGTAACCCGGCGCCGTTTGGTTTTGATGCCCCGGACGAAATTCTGGTTGATGTTATCCGTAATTTACCAAGCTCCCAGGGTTACAGCGATTCAAAAGGCCTCTATTCCGCCCGTAAAGCCATTGTCCAGTTCTACCAGGAACGCGGCATGCGCGATATGACGGTGGAAGATGTCTATATCGGTAACGGGGTTTCTGAACTGATTGTGCAGTCCATGCAGGCGCTGCTGAATAACGGTGATGAAATGCTGGTACCGGCACCGGATTACCCGTTATGGACCGGTGCGGTCTCCCTCTCCGGCGGTACTGCCGTCCACTATATGTGCGACGAAGAACAGGGCTGGATGCCGGACATTGAGGACATCAAAAAGAAAATCACCCCGCGCACCCGCGGTATTGTGGTGATTAACCCGAACAACCCGACCGGGGCTGTTTACAGCAAAGATTTGTTACAGGAGATTGTCGAACTCGCGCGTCAGAATGACCTGATTATTTTTGCTGACGAAATCTACGACAAAATTCTGTATGACGATGCCGTCCACCACTCTATCGCCGCGATGGCGCCGGATCTGCTGACCGTCACCTTCAACGGCCTTTCCAAAACCTACCGTATCGCCGGTTTCCGCCAGGGCTGGATGGTCCTGAACGGGCCGAAGAAACACGCCAAAGGGTATATTGAAGGGCTGGAAATGCTCGCGTCCATGCGTCTGTGTGCCAACGTGCCGATGCAGCATGCTATCCAGACCGCAA
This sequence comes from Morganella morganii, assembly GCF_019243775.1. Lineage (NCBI taxonomy): Bacteria > Pseudomonadati > Pseudomonadota > Gammaproteobacteria > Enterobacterales > Morganellaceae > Morganella > Morganella morganii. The sequence continues at coordinate 1,469,658 of NZ_CP069157.1, read as the reverse complement.
TCGGCGGGTACCAGAGCATCAATGAGTTTATTCATCCGGGCGGCCGCCTGTATGAACAGCGCAACAAAGCCTGGGAACTGATTAACCAGATACCGGGCTGCTCCTGTGTCAAACCGATGGGCGCACTCTATATGTTCCCGAAATTTGATGCCAAGCGCTTTAATATTCACGATGACCAGAAGATGATCCTCGACCTGCTGTTACAGGAAAAAGTACTGCTGGTACAGGGTACTGCCTTTAACTGGCCGGAACCGAACCACTTCCGTATCGTGACACTGCCGCGTGAGGATGACCTGGAGATGGCGATTAACCGCTTCGGACGTTTCCTCTCCCACTACCGTCAGTAATCGTTTCTGCTGTCAGCGGCTTCCCCCGGGAAGCCGTTTTTATTTACATCCCGCCCGGAACACCGCAGAATATCCGCTCTTGTTATCAACAGATTGCTGCCAGGAATGTTGTCTATGAGTTACTTTTTTGCCCACCTTTCCCGTCTGAAACTGATCACCCGCTGGCCGCTGATGCGCAATGTGATTCAGGAAAACGTCTCTGAACACAGCCTCCAGGTGGCGTTTGTGGCACATGCACTGGCCGTGATTAAAAACCGCAAATTCGGCGGCACACTCAATCCGGAAAAAATTGCTCTGCTGGCGATGTACCATGATGCAAGTGAAGTGATCACCGGCGACCTGCCGACACCCATCAAGTATTACAATCCGCAGATAGCTCATGAGTACAAAAAAATTGAGCGCATGGCGCAAAAGAAACTGATTGCCATGATCCCTGAAGAGTTACAGGCGGATTTTGCACCCCTGATTGATGAAGATACCCATTCACCGGAAGATGCGGCAATCGTCAAACAGGCCGATGCCCTGTGTGCCTATCTTAAGTGTCTGGAAGAGATTGGTGCGGGTAATACCGAGTTTCATCTGGCGAAAGCGAGGCTGGAGAAAACGCTGGAAGAACGCCGCAGCCCGGAAATGGACTATTTCCGCGATGTGTTTATTCCGGGATTCAGTCTGTCACTGGATGAAATCAGCCAGTAACCGAGGCAACTGCGTTTTCATCAGGGCACGCCGTCAGAACGGAAAAAGTAGCGGGATCACCGCGATACTGATTGCCATGACCACCAGCGTAAACGGCACGCCGATTTTGACGAAATCCCCGAAGGTGTAATTCCCCGGCCCGAGCACCAGCGTGTTTACAGGGGAGGAAACCGGTGTCATAAAGGCAGCAGATGCCGCCACGCCCACCACCATCGCAAACGGCAGCGGCGACACCTGCATTTCATGCGCTGCCTGGATAGCAATCGGTGCCATCAGAACCGCTGTCGCGGTATTCGAGATAAACAGCCCGATAGTCGCACACAGCACAAACAGGGCTGTCAGCATAACATGCGGGCCCAGATCACCGGCCACGTCCATCAGCCCGCTGACAATCAGCGTGATACCGCCGGTTTTCTGTAATGCCAGCGCAAACGGCATCATCCCGACAATCAGAATGATGCTCGGCCAGTGGATTGACCGGTAAGCACTTTCCATATCGATACAGCGGAATTTTCCCATCAGCAGACAGGCAATCAGTGCCGCGATAAAATTCGGGATTTCATTGGTGACCATCATAGCCACCATCAGTGCCAGACAAAACAACGCATGCGGTGCCTGGGATGCAGCAGGTACCACCGCCTCCGCTTCCGCCGCCAGGTTGAGCACTATAAAGTGACGCCGTTTGGTCGCCAGCACGCGGATGATTTTCCAGTCCCCGACCACCAGCAGGATATCCCCGAGCTGCAGCGGCTCATCCACAATGTTGCCGTCAAGGGCGGCCCCGCCCCGGCGCAGACCCAGCACATTCAGCCCGTAACGGGTACGGAAACCGATATCCCGCAGACTTTTGCCGATAAGCTCACTTTCCGGGTTCAGGGAGACTTCCGCCATGCCCACGTTGCGGGAGTGTTCGGAAAAATATTCACCGCGCAGGATCATCGGCTCCAGCATCTGCTCGGCACAAAATTCGCGCAAATCCATATCACTGGCAGACATATCTATCAGCAGCACATCACGGTCACGCAGCTCCATACCGCCGGTCGCACCGACCATCACCCGCCGGAAACGCCGCCAGCGCTCAATCCCCACCACATTCGCGCCATAGCGGGTGCGCAGATGCAGTTCATCCAGCGTTTTACCGATCAGCGGCGAACCGTTACGGACAGCAAGACGCCGCGCACGACCGCTCAGTTTGTAGTCGCGGATCAGATCACGAAAGGTACGCCGTACATTATCTCCTGCTTTTTCCGGCTGTTTGCTGCCCAGCCAGTGACGGGCAATCAGCATATAGCCGACACCGGCCAGCAGGATCAGTAATCCGACAGGGGTAATCGAGAAGAAGTTAAAGCCTTTGATGCCTTCCATTTCCAGGACACTATTCACCACCATGTTCGGCGGTGTTGCCACCAGAGTCATCATGCCGCTGATAAGCCCGGCGAAGCCGAGCGGCATCATCAGCCGCGAAGGGGAGATTTTCATACGTGCGGAGACACTGAGCACAACAGGGATAAAAATGGCCACCACACCGGTCGAACTCATAAACGCGCCGAGCCCGGCAACACTGACCATCAGGAATACCAGCAGGCGGGTTTCACCGGAACCGGCCACCCGCACCAGCCAGTCCCCCATCTGATAGGCAACCCCGGTACGCACCAGCCCTTCCCCGATCACAAACAGGGCGGCAATCAGCAGAATATTGGGATCACTGAAACCGGCGACAGCCTCATTAACCGTCAGCGTGCCGCTCAGTACAAAGGCGGTGATCACCAGCAACGCCACAACATCCATCCGGACTTTGTTGGTGGTAAATAAAACAATGGCGATAAACAGCAGGGTCAACACCCACACGAGTTCCGTATTCACCAACGTCCTCTTTCGTCAATGCCCGGACAGCGAACATCCTGTCTCATCGTTTTTATTAACGCACAGCCCGTTTTCCCTCATCGTCTGATCAGTGCTGTGCAGCGGTGTTCCGGCTGTCAGCCGGGACGGCGGGTCAGTGTTACCGTACCGTCCGCCGCTTTCTCAACCTCAATTTCTGTCAGTGAATCCACCCGCATGGCCAGTTCATCCGTGCGCGGTGTTCCGGCCGGAACATGCACGGCAATCACCTGACAACCGGCATCCAGCCCGGAAAGCAGGCCGGCGGTGGCATCCTCAAACACAAAACAGTCGCGCGGCGCCAGCCCCAGCTTTTCCGCGCCCAGCAGATAGGGCTGCGGATCCGGCTTGCCGCGGGTGATATTATCCGCCGTCACCCAGGCATCCGGCTCCGGCAGATTTGCCGCACTGTGACGCGGACGGGCTATCGCCACAGAACCGGAGGTGACTATCGCCCACGGAATATCAAGGGAGGTCAGACGCGCCAGCAGTGCCTGCGCTCCGGGCAGATCCGTGACCTGATCACTCTCCCTGATCTCCTGCTCTGTCACCCACGCCAGCTGTGCGGCGATTTCGTTCTCATCCGCATCCGGCAGAAAATGGCGGATGGACTCAACCGCCGGTTTGCCGTGAATAAAATGTTTTACTTCATCCTCATCCGCACCAATACGGCGGGCAAACGCCAGCCAGGCACGCTCCACCACATGCAGGGAATCGGCCAGTGTGCCGTCCAGATCAAACAAAAAACCTTTTGCAGTCAGTGCCATGCGTGCCTCGCCGTTACGGATACCGGAATATTATGCGTTAAGGATCTGATTAATTTCTACTTCACTCAGGTGATACTGGCGCGGGCAGTTATGCCATGCACCCAGCATACGGACATATTTATCCCACATCGGCGTCTGGGAGTTAAAGCCGTGGCTGCCGCTGTCAAAGTGGGTATAACGCCCTTCCGTATTTACCAGAAAACGCACATAACTTAAATAACGTGCTTCAGTCGCCGCATCAAAACCTAAGAAGTGGATACGGCGCGGGTCGATATCTTTTGCTTCTTTCAGGTTATCGAAGGAGATACGCAGTGCGTGGTACATTTCCATCATATCAATCACACGGCGGCAGATTTCTTCCGGCAGCTCGCCGAAATCGCGATCCAGCTCGCGCATCTGCAGCCCGAAGCCGCGCTCAATAATAGTCTGCTGGCGGCGGTAGCGCTCGGCATTATCCGGATCCAGCATAGCCATCATTTTATACTGGTTAGAGAGGATAAGGCGTTGTGCGTTGGTCATTTCCATGGTGTATCTCCTGAAAAAGTAATCCGAGGTATGGTCAGAATCATCGCATTACTCAAATCTATAAGATAGTGAAATACACACCTTTTTTGATCTCAGCGGGGAATTTCGCCCGGGTAATTATACGGAGAGGAAAAACAGAGGTTTACAAAAGCTGAATCGATTAATAAAGGAGGGGATTCTTCCGCCCGCATAACCGGGCGGAAAACAGCGCAACTTACAGGTCATCCAGAAAAGAGTTATCCAGCTGCTTAAAAGCGCGTTTCAGTAACTCGGCCAGTGCCATATAATCCGGTGTACCCTCAACCGGCGCAATCGCAATCCCGGCTTCGGCAAACTTTGCGCGGATTTCGTAAAACCAGCTGAGCAGCCCGGCCGGTAAAGGCGTGGCGGCACGCCGTCCCAGCCACCATAACCCCTGCAGCGGCAGCGAGCAGGCAAACAGTGCGGTGGCGACTGCGGGACCTAATGCCCCGCCGAGGGCTATCTGCCATGTCAGGGTAAACACCGACAGCGGCGGCATAAAACGGATACCGAACTGTGTCGATTTTATGACACGATTCTCCGGGAAAACCGGGGCGAGCTGTTTCACGGCCGGCCAGGTGGCGGCGTAACGTTTGCCGAGACGCAGTGCGCGGAACAGACCCGGTTTTGCCGGTGTGTTATCAGGCATTATGACCTCAATCAATAAAAAACATAATAATTAAAATATGGCTACATTCAGTCAAAATATTTTTGTAGGATTAAGTATATTTTGAAATTGCTGTCATCTGCGGGTATGCTACGCCCGTTTAATCACGGTGAAATAATCCTGAGTTAATTATTTTGTCTGATGCCGCCTTTTTCAAGGGCAAAATGTGTGTTTTTACGCTATCAGGCCTCAGACAACAGATTGCAGCGATGATTTATCGTTCAATATAAAAATTGCATGATGTTAATCATGAACGGCGCTGAAATATTGCGCTACGCTTAGTTAGATTACGTTTTAACCACTGTCTTAATACATAAGACTTATCCACAACAAGATTATAGGTAATTCCATGTCAAGTAAGCTGGTACTGGTACTTAACTGCGGTAGTTCTTCACTGAAATTTGCGATCATTGACCCTACAACTGGTGATGAATATCTGACGGGTCTGGCAGAATGCTTTAACCTGCCGGAAGCACGTATCAAGTGGAAAATGGATGGTGCTAAACACGAAGCACAATTAGGCGCGGGCGCTGCTCACAGTGAAGCACTGCGTTTCATCGTGAAAGATATCATGGGCGACAAACCTGAGCTGTCCGCACAGATCGGCTGCATCGGCCACCGTCTGGTTCACGGCGGTGAGAAATTTGCTCACTCTGTTATCGTCACTGACGAAGTTATCAAAGCAATGGAAGAGTGCTCTGCCTTTGCTCCTCTGCACAACCCGGCTAACCTGTTAGGCGTGGAAGAAGCACTGAAAGCCTTCCCTCACCTGGCTGATAAAAACGTTGGTGTTTTCGATACCGCTTTCCATCAGACCATGCCTGAAGAAGCTTACCTGTATGCCCTGCCGTACAGCCTGTACAAAGACCACGGTATCCGCCGCTATGGTTTCCACGGTACAAGCCACTACTTCGTCAGCCGTGAAGCCGCTAAAATGCTGAACAAACCGGTTGAAGAACTGAACGTAATCACCTGCCACTTAGGCAACGGTGGTTCTGTTGCAGCTATCGTTAACGGCGAGTGCGTGGACACCTCTATGGGTCTGACTCCGCTGGAAGGTCTGGTCATGGGTACCCGTTCCGGTGATATCGACCCGGCTATCATTTTCCACCTGCATGATTCAATGGGCATGAGCGTTGAAGAAATCAACAAAATGCTGACCAAAGAATCCGGCCTGCAGGGTCTGACTGAAGTCACCAGCGACTGCCGTTATGTTGAAGAAAACTACGGTAAACAAGCTGACGCGACCCGTGCAATGAACGTATTCTGCCACCGTCTGGCGAAATACGTCGGTGGTTATGCAACCCTGATGGAAGGCCGTCTGGATGCGATCATCTTCACCGGTGGTATCGGTGAAAACGCAGCGATGGTTCGTGAACACACTCTGGAGAAACTGGCTCTGCTGGGCTTCAAACTGGATCACGAACGCAACCTGGCTGCCCGCTTCGGTAACGCAGGCAAAATCACCACTGACGACAGCAGCATTGCCCTGGTGATCCCGACTAACGAAGAATTAGTCATCGCACAGGATGCAGCCCGTCTGACTGCATAATCTTTGCTCTCCGCCGGCCCCCGCCGGCGGATTTATTTTGAACACCGAATTGTAAAAAAATAAGAGGTTCATGTGTCCCGTACTATTATCCTCATTCCTACCGGCACCAGTGTCGGCTTAAGCAGCGTCAGCCTCGGGGTTGTCCGCTCAATGGAACAAAAAGGCGTCAGCCTTAGTTTCTTCAAACCGGTTGCACAGCCGCGCCGTGCAGGTATTGAAGATCAGACCACCCAGATCTTACGCGCTCACTCTTCCCTGAAGATGGCAGAGCCGCTGGATATGGATTATGTCGAAACCATGCTGACCACCAATCAGAAAGATATTCTGATGGAAGAAATCGTTGCCCGTTACCACGAGCATACTCAGGGTGCGGAAGTGATCCTGATCGAAGGCCTGGTACCGACCCGCAACTACCCGCATGCTCAATCCCTGAACTACGATATCGCCCAGACTCTGGGTGCGGAAATCGTGTTTGTGACAGCACCGGGCAATGACACCGCAGCGGAAATCAAAGAGCGTCTGGAACTGATCCGCAATGAATTCGGTGGTCACAAGAATACCAACATCGCCGGTGTGATCGTTAACAAAGTTAACGCTCCGGTTGATGAGCAGGGCCGTACCCGTCCTGATCTGTCTGAAATTTTTGATGATTCATCCAAAGCCACTATCGCTCACCTGAGCGCGGATGATCTGAAATCCCTGCCTCTGCCGGTTGTCGGCAGTGTACCGTGGAACTTCGAACTGATTGCCACCCGTGCAATCGACATGGCGAACCACCTGGGCGCGAAAATCATCAACGAAGGCGACATCAAAACCCGCCGTGTGAAATCTGTGACTTTCTGTGCACGCAGCATTCCTCATATGCTGGAGCACTTCCGTCCCGGTTCTCTGCTGGTGACCTCTGCTGATCGTCCTGACGTGCTGGTTTCTGCCTGCCTGGCAGCGATGAACGGCGTGGAAATCGGTGCGATCCTGCTGACCGGCGGTTATGAAATCGACGACAGCATTGCCAAACTGTGCGAACGTGCGTTCGAAACCGGCCTGCCAATCTTCACTGTGAACACCAACACCTGGCAGACCTCGCTGAACCTGCAAAGCTTCAGCCTGGAAGTCCCTGCTGATGACCGTGAGCGCATTGAACTGGTTCAGAACTACGTGGCAAGCCACATCGATACCAAATGGATCGATTCCCTGGTTGCGGATTCAGAGCGTCCGAACCGTCTGTCACCACCGGCATTCCGTTACCTGTTAACCGAACTGGCACGCAAAGCGAAAAAACGCGTTGTCCTGCCTGAAGGTGATGAGCCGCGTACTATCAAAGCCGCCGCTATCTGTGCTGAACGTGGTCTGGCGACCTGCGTACTGTTAGGCGATCCGGAAGAAATCCGCCGCGTGGCAGCTGCACAGGGCGTGACTCTGGGCACCGGTATCGAGCTGGTTAACCCGGCTGACATCCGCGAGCTGTATGTTCCGCGTCTGGTTGAACTGCGTAAAAACAAAGGCATGACCGAAGTCGTTGCCCGCGAGCAGTTACAGGACAACGTTGTACTGGGTACAATGATGCTGGAGCAGGATAAAGTTGACGGTCTGGTTTCCGGTGCGGTTCACACCACTGCGAACACCATTCGTCCGCCGTTACAGTTAATCAAAACTGCACCGGGCAGCTCACTGGTATCTTCCGTGTTCTTCATGCTGATGCCTGAAGAAGTGCTGGTCTACGGTGACTGTGCAATCAACCCGGATCCGAACCCTGAACAGCTGGCAGAAATCGCAATTCAGTCTGCTGACTCTGTGAAAGCATTCGGTATCGACCCGCGTGTTGCGATGATCTCTTACTCTACCGGGACCTCCGGCCAGGGTGACGATGTTGAGAAAGTCCGCGAAGCGACCCGCATTGCTCAGGAAAAACGTCCTGACCTGTGCATCGACGGTCCGTTACAGTACGACGCCGCCGTGATGGCTGACGTTGCGAAAACCAAAGCACCAAACTCTCCGGTTGCGGGTAAAGCAAACGTCTTCATCTTCCCTGACCTGAACACCGGTAACACCACTTACAAAGCGGTTCAGCGTTCAGCAGACCTGGTCTCTATCGGACCAATGCTGCAGGGTATGCGCAAACCGGTTAACGACCTGTCCCGTGGTGCGTTAGTTGACGATATCGCATACACCATCGCACTGACTGCTATTCAGGCAGCGCAGGACGAAGCGAAGAAAAAAATAAGTTCTGCTGACTGAAAAGTTACAGACCATAATCCCGGCCGGGTTTCCCGCCGGGATTTTTTTTATGTATCCTGTCAAAAAAAACCGCCTTGCGGCGGTTCCCTGTATTTCAGCAGAAAAATTACTGCCGCAGCTCGTGCTTCACATGTGCCGTCTGCAACTGACCATGTACCAGTTCTGATAAATCCTGCAGAGATAATGATTTTCCCTGCCAGATCCGGACACCGGCCATCATAATCATCAGCTTCTGCTTTTTGGCATCGTATTTAAAGAAACGGCTTTTTGCTGCCATACCCGGTGCCGGTGCACCATCAGCCACATGAAGTGTGAGTGTCGCCACACCGGAAGTTTCCGCGATGTCATAATCAACGATGTAGTGCAGCGGATACGGCTGTGTCAGCTTTTCACTGACCAGTTGCCCGTGGCGGAACGCAAACAGTGGTGCTTTGCCTCTGTCGCGGTACATAAAGGCCACACCCCAGAACAGCAGTAACAGCCAGAAGCCGTGAACCGCACCGGAAGCTACCAGATCTTCCGCGCCGAGTTTCACCGTGGCAATACCCATCCCGGCCGCAACCACCAGACCAAAGATAAACATCATCCGGAACATTTTCCGCCGCTCGGTGATGATCACCTCATCTGCCGCGTCAGATTCATGCAGCATCGTTTCCAGTGCTTCTGTCCGCTGTGTGGTGTACTCCGCGACCATGCCGGAGAGTGACGCCGTCAGCATCATGGAAATCGCTTTGGCATCCGTGAACAGGTCCGCGATATTGGCGTAATCATCCGACTGCACTTCACGGGAAGCGTCGGCCAGCAGCTCATCACTGAGATCCTGAGACAGTGCTTCGATACGGGTACGGGTCTGCGGATGTGTGTCGCTCGGGTGACTGGTTGCCTCATTCAGGAACTGTCCGGCTTCCGGCACACCGCGCTCACGCAGACGCGCCATCACCACAGGCAGTAAATCATCTGTTTTCAGGGTACCTTCATACAACTCACCCAGAGTTTCCGAAATCACCTCACTGACCGCAGAGATACGCAGCAGTGATGACGCCACAGCCGCCGGTGAGCTGACCGATGCCCCCGCTTTATCCGCTTCCAGCTCACGGATACGGCTCCAGTGACTGACGGCAAAATCAAACTGCTCGAGGAAAAAGATCCCGAGATACACCGACGGGCTCATAATCACTTTACTGTAGTAATCCTGCACCTCGTTGGCCACCAGCGAAATACTGTGGCTCATTCCGGCATAGATTGGCGCAAAGTTCAGACTATACGTGGTATCTTCGCCGGTGAAATGCCCCAGTTCGTGCCCGATAACCGCACTGGCTTCCTCACGGTTGAGCAGTGCGGAATAGAGCAGCGGAAAGTACAGCGTTTTCCCTTCAATCAGCTGATTTTCATTCAGGCTGATACTGTGGGATGTCACATAAAAACACTCTGTCATACCAACAACAATATGATCCGGCGACGGCGTGCCGACTTTCGCGGCAATCTCATCCACCCACTGCCACAGCCCCGGTGCTTCCTCCCGGCTGACGGCATGCCCTGTCACATCCGACGGTTCGCTGCGGAACATGGCAAAACTCTTGCGCAGCTTAAACAGCCCTTTGATGATGTACCAGATAATCAGCAGGATACTGATCAGAATAAAGATCATGATTTTCGCACCGCCGCCGCTCAGCACGAAATTACCGGCGAACCACAGCGCTTCATACGCCATCACACAAATGATGCTCAGGCCGACCAGCGTCATCTGCCCGGTCAGGATAAACGGCAGCATTTTGCGGCAGCGGGCAAAGACGTTCAGCAGCGTATCGCGGGAGCGCCGGGCAGCCCGGCCGCTGCTGATGCAGAGATAAATCGCCCCTGCGCCAAACAGCAGTGATAAAATCCCGGTGGCGACAGTTCCCAGACTGACACCCGCCCTAGCCAGAATCATGGCAATTTCGCTGCTGTATTTATTCAGATCACGGTTAATCATCCCCAGTTGCTGACCGGCAGACACAGTTTCCCCGTCATCGTAGGTAATCTGTGTATTCGGATCTTCCGCAATCAGACGCTGAAGCTCCGCTTTTTCTGACATAATATACTGGTAAGCCTGATATTCATCACTGATGCGCCAATACTGAAATGCACCCCATGCGGTGAGCAGCAGCGGTAATAACAACAGCCATCCTGCTAATTTATTTCTCATCATTATTCTCGTTCAGGTTGTATTTTATCATCTTCCGTCTATTTCCGGATAATTCTTATTAACCGGGCTTTGTTATTTAATATTTTTTAATAAAGCATAAGGTTTATTACATAAAACCATTGTAATTCATGCCGTTAACGGAAGTTTTTATGGTTTGATATTATTATCTGTATTCAGAACGGCATTCTACAGGAAAATGATTAAAGCCAGAAACCGGAATAATACAAATTATACTGAACTGTCTCTGATAATATTCTATTTTGCCGATATATTTACTGCCTGCGTTTTATTTCACCGTATTTTAAATATAAAAAAGCCTGCATATTGCAGGCTTCTCCGGTTTTTATTCTTTTTTATTCGCTGTCGCTGCTCATTTCAGCTTCAGGCGTTGCAACCGGCTTCTGCCGCTCTGCCGGGGTATAATTCTGATTATTCCGGGTCAGCCAGAGTGAGAGTGCTTTCAGTGAATCGGCCGTAAATTCGTCACAGCGGGCAGTGATTTCTGCCGGGGTCAGCCAGGTGACTTCCGATACCTCACTTTCCTGAAGCGCGAACGGCCCGTGAGTCACACAGCTGAATAACCCGCCCCAGACACGGCAGACCGGCTCTTCATAATAAAACAGACCGTGTTCGGCAAACGGCACACCGGCGATCCCGAGTTCTTCCTCTGCTTCGCGCCGGGCAGAATCGAGCATCAGCTCACCCTGCTGCACCACGCCGCCGGCAGTGGCATCCAGCAGACCCGGGCAGTAGTCTTTGTGCTCAGTCCGGCGCTGGACAAGAATTTTTCCCATGCCGTCATGCACAACGATGTAGGTTGCCCGGTGACGCAGGTTTTCCGCCCGCATCTGCTCGCGGGTCGCCTGGCCGATGACATCATTATTCTCATCGACCACGTCCACCCACTCGATAGCGCTATCTTGTTCCATCCTCTAACCTTTTCTTTTTTATCAGCATTACGGATGCTGTTTCTGTTTTTTCAGTGACACACGCTGTTAATCCGCGGGCCGCTGCTTTATACCGCTTTTATATACCAAACTAATAATGATAGTGTGCCATTATGGTCATTGAATCAGTATATCAAGAATTGATAGCGGTTCTATGATTGTTTTTCTTTCTTGCCGATCACATCCCCCGGCGGCAAAAACTGCTATAGTCAGAGAAACCTACCGGCAGAAGGAGCATCTATGCGTATTCTGATCACAGGCGGCACCGGACTTGTCGGCACTCCGCTGGTGCAGGCACTGATTGCCCGGAAATATCAGGTGGTGGTTCTGAGCCGCTCACCGCAGAAAGTCTATTCCCGTTTTTGCTCAGCCGCAGAAAACCTTAATTCACTCAATGATATAACACATCTGAATGACATCGATGCGGTGATTAACCTCGCCGGTGAGCCTATCGCGGATAAACGCTGGAGTGAAGAGCAGAAAAAGCTGTTGTGTGAGAGCCGCTGGCAGATAACCGAACGACTCAGTGAGCTTATTAATGCCAGTGAAACGCCGCCGGCGGTGTTTCTCTCCGGCTCTGCCGTGGGCTGGTACGGTGATCAGGGACAATCCGTCGTGACGGAGGATGACGAACCGAATCAGGAATTCACCCACACTCTGTGTGACCGCTGGGAATCCCTGGCGATGAAAGCACAGAGTGAGAAAACCCGGGTCTGTCTGCTGCGCACCGGGATTGTACTCTCCCCGGAAGGCGGCGCGCTGGCGAAACTGCTGCCGGTCTACCGCGCCGGTCTTGGCGGCCCTATTGGTAATGGCCGTCAGTATATGCCGTGGATCCATATCAGTGACATGGTCAGCGCCATTCTGTTTCTGCTCGACGATCCCGCACAGAACGGCCCGTTCAATATGACCGCGCCTTATCCGTCCCATAATGAGCAGTTTGCAGCGGTACTGGCGCAGATCCTGCACCGCCCGCATCTGCTGCGTGTTCCGGCATTTGTGGTGAAGGCGCTGATGGGAGAAGCGGCGGTACTGGTACTCGGCGGTCAGAATGCCCTGCCGAAACGGCTGGAAGAAGCCGGGTTCGGCTGTCAGTTTATTAATCTGGAAGAAGCACTGCGGGATTTACTGGACAGTCCGGCGGACTATTAATGCAGAGCCCGGCCGGAAACAAACGGCCGGGTGATTCAGATTACTGCTGTACGGTACGGGGATTTTTTGCCCCGCTCCAGCGGGTAAATAAATCTTCCGGTAATTCAATATCAAACTGATCAAGTACACGGTTGACCGTCTGGTCAATAATATCCTGCACCGTTTCCGGCTGATGATAAAACGCAGGCATCGGTGGCATAATCACCGCACCGATTTCTGCCGCCTGTGTCATCAGCCGCAGATGTCCCAGATGCAGCGGCGTTTCACGAACGCCCAGCACCAGTTTGCGCCCTTCCTTGAGCACCACATCCGCCGCACGGGTCACCAGGGTGTCCGTGTAACTGTGAACAATCCCTGACAGGGTTTTCACCGAACAGGGCAGGATAACCATCCCCAGTGTTCTGACAGAGCCGGAAGATATACAGGCGGCGATATCACGCTCATCATGTACCACATCCGCCAGTGCCTGCACATCCCGCAGACTGTACGCCGTTTCCAGCGCCAGTGTCTGACGGGCCGCCTGACTGACAATCAGATGGGTTTCCACTTCCGGCACCGTTTGCAGGACCTCCAGCAGCCGCACACCATAGACAGCACCACTTGCGCCGGTCAGCCCCACAATCAGTTTTTTCATAACATCACCTGACAAAAAAGAGATTAACCCTCATTATATATCTCAAGGTTCTCAATTTCGTTATGATCCCGCAACTTTAATTCATCATCCTTACGTAAGTTTTCCACATAGTCGAGATAATCCTGGTCGATATCTTTGGTGACATAGATACCATCAAACACCGATGCCTCAAGACCCCGGATATCCGGATTCTCTTCACGCACCGCATCGATAAGGTCACTCAGATCCTGGAAAATCAGGGCATCCGCCCCAATCAGGCGGCAGATTTCATCCGCTTCACGGCCATGAGCGATTAACTCGTTGGCATTAGGCATATCGATGCCATAGACATTAGGGAAACGCACTTCCGGTGCCGCAGAAGCAAAATAGACTTTCTTCGCCCCGGCTTCCCGTGCCAGTTCCACAATCTGCTCTGACGTGGTGCCGCGCACAATGGAATCATCCACCAGCAGCACGTTTTTCCCTTTGAACTCGGTACGGTTGGCATTGAGTTTGCGGCGGACAGATTTTTTCCGCTCCTGCTGACCCGGCATGATAAAAGTGCGTCCCACATAGCGGTTTTTCACAAACCCCTGGCGGTATGGTTTGTTCAGCATATGAGCGATTTCCAGCGCACTGTCCATTGAGGTTTCCGGAATCGGGATCACCACATCGATATCCAGGTCTTCCCACTCGCGGGCAATTTTCGCACCGAGTTTCTGACCCATGCGCAGACGGGCGTTATAGACAGAGACTTTATCGATAACGGAATCCGGACGGGCGAAATAAACAAACTCGAACAGGCACGGTGTCAGTGACGGATTTGCCGCACACTGGCGGGTGTAGAGCTGTCCGGTTTCCGTGATATACACCGCTTCACCAGGTGCCACATCCCGCAGATATTCAAAACCGAGGGTATCCAGTGCGACACTTTCAGACGCGACCATGTACTCTTCACGGCCATCAACCAGAGTACGCTTGCCGAGTACCAGCGGACGGATACCGTTCGGGTCACGGAACGCCAGCAGACCGTGGCCGATAATCAGTGCCACACAGGCATACGCGCCGCGGATTTTGGTGTGCATCGCGCTGACAGCGGCAAAAATATTATCCGGCTCCAGCGGGTGAGCATCAAAGCGATCCAGCTCATACGCCAGCACGTTGAGCAGAATTTCAGAATCGGAGGTGGTATTGACATGACGGCGGGCTGTTTCAAACAGCTGATGTTTCAGCGTGTGCGCATTGGTCAGATTGCCGTTATGCGCCAGAGTGATACCGAACGGTGAATTGACATAAAACGGCTGTGCTTCCGATGCACTGGAGCTGCCTGCGGTCGGGTAGCGGACATGGCCAATCCCGAGTGTGCCTTGCAAACGCAGCATATGGCGGGTTTCGAAAACATCTTTCACCAGTCCGTTGGCTTTACGGAGCCGGAAACCATTGTTACTGTCAATGGTTGCGATACCGGCTGCATCCTGGCCCCGGTGCTGTAACACCGTGAGCGCATCATAAATTGATTGATTGACTTGCGTAAAACCAACGATACCAACAATACCACACATGTAGTTTTTTCCTCATCAGCCGGGCGGAGAAGGAAAATTCTCCGGCAGGAAACTTGACGCATTCTGGAGGTAGTCAAAGAACCACCTGATAACATGACTGAATTGGGGGATGAGTTGTGACTGCTGCCAGTCGCTGCTCTGACTCATCTGCGTGAAGCTGTCGAGGAAGAACAAAATTGCCGCCACGATCAGCACCCCGCGCAGAGCACCAAAACAAACCCCGAGAACACGATCTGTGCCTGATAAGCCTGTCCGCTGAACCAGTGAACCGATAACATGGTTAATCACCGAGCCGACAATCAGTGTCGCAACAAATAAAATCGCAATGGCGATTCCGTTGCGGACCAGCGGGTCATCAAAGCGCGTAAAATAGTCCGCCAGCAGCGGGAAAAACTCGCTGGCCACATAAAACGCACAGACCCAGGTCACTAACGATAAGGCTTCGCGAACGAAACCACGAACCAGGCTGACTAATGCCGAGAAAGCAATAATTGCAATAATTGCGTAATCAATCCAAACCATATCACTATCCAAATTGATGCCCCGGCATCAGTGACGGGCGCATTCTAACAGAAAACGAAAACGTTTGCGTAACGGATTTTTGCTCCATCCGAAAATAAATTGCGGCGAAATAAAAAATTATAATCGCCGCAAAGAGTTAACTGATTTTATTAACGGATATTGCTAATTCCTTAAATTCGCTACGGTTTATAAGACTGCACCCGGCCATCCAGCCCGGTAAGCTGTCTCAGTTCCCCCAGCGAGGACTTCAGCTCGGCCTGCGAGGCTGACGGCCCGACCATAATCAGCGTCAGCTTGCCGCGCGGCACGGTATACACCTGATAACCGGATAACCGCAGTGTGGCGACAATCTCCTCCACCTTACGGGCATTAGATAATGCACCCAGCTGCACAACATAAGCTTGTCCCTGCGGCGCTTTTTCCGGCTTAGGTTCCGGTTTCGGCTCAGGTTTTGGTTCCGGCTCAGGCACCGGCTTAGGTTCCGGTTTCGGCTGCGGTTGTTTATCCGGAATCACCACCGGCGGCAGCGGATCCGCCCCCGGCGGCACATTGGAGGTGGTACTGCCGCCCGCAGACGCTTCCGCAGGGGCTTCTTCCGTCCCGGTTTGTGCCGCTTCGGTAATCATGGCGCTGGATGCCCCTTCTGACGGCATCGTCGGCATAGTCTGATTGATCGGATTCACCGCATCAATCTCATCCTGCTCCCCTTCTTTCGGGATAAGCGGGATGGCTGCGAACTGGTCTTCGTTATATTTCTTATCGCCGTCCAGCAGCACCGGCAGGACAATCACACCTACCGCCACCAGGATAATGGTTCCGACTAAGCGATTCTGAAATTTACTGGCCACCCGCACCTTCCTTCGCTAAAACATCCATAACATGAGCCACTGTGTGGAATGACCCGCACACCACCACGATATCCTCCGGTGAGGCATCACGGCGCGCCTGTTCCCAGGCACTTTCCACATCGGCAAACTGCTGCGGGTTGGTCAGATGCTCCGCCAGCTGTTCAGCCGGGGCTCCGCGCAGTTCGGTCAGCGGCGCGACATACCAGTCTGTCACCTGCTCACCCAGCACAGCCAGGGTACCTTTGATATCTTTGTCGCCCAGCATACCGATCACAGCACGGACACGGCTCTGCGCAGTACGCGGTAACTGTGCCAGTTTTGAGACCAGATAACCGGCGGCATGCGGGTTATGCGCCACATCCAGCACGGTCAGCGGTTGTTGTGAGACAATCTGAAAACGGCCCGGCAGTTGTGCCTGACGCAGCCCGGTATCAATCGCCTCACGGGTGATGGCACGGCCGGTTTTGTCTTTCACCTGACGCAGGTTGTGGATCACCGCAAGGGCAGTCGCGGCATTTGCCAGCGGCACATTCGGCAGCGGCAGATTATCGAGGGTTTCATCCTCACACTGCCACGTCCAGTGGTCGCCCTGCTCTTTGTAAGACCAGTCATCGGCACGGCAGAACAGCGAGGTTTCCAGCTTGTTTGCCACGTCGGCGATGGTATAAGGCGCGTCCGGCTCGCCGATCACCGCCACACAGTGCGGGCGGAAAATTCCGGCTTTCTCACGGGCGATATGCTCGCGGTCAGCGCCGAGCCAGTCGGTGTGATCCAGCGCGATACTGGTAATAGCCGTGATATGAGAATCGACGATATTGGTGGCATCCAGACGCCCGCCGAGGCCGACTTCCAGAATCACCACGTCAAGGTTGGCTTCGCGGAACAGCTGCAGTGCTGCCAGAGTGCCCGCTTCAAAATAGGTCAGTGTGATATCGCCGCGCTGCGCGTCAATATCCGCAAAAACACGGCAGAAATCCGCTTCCGGCGGGTTTTGCCCCTGAATCCGCACCCGTTCGGTGTAATTCACCAGATGCGGGGAGCTGTATACCCCGACCCGCAACCCTGCAGCCAGCAGGATAGATTCGAGCGTATGGCAGGTGGTGCCTTTGCCGTTGGTCCCGGAAACAGTAATCACTTTCGGGGCGGGATAGCGCAGATTCATGATATCCGCCACCGCACCGACACGTTCCAGTCCCATATCAATAACCTGCGTATGCAGATCACCCAGATAAGAAAGCCACGTCATCATCGATGACGCGGCTGTCGGTCTTTCTCGCTTATCAGACATCGTGTTTTTTGACATCAGTCTCTGTTTCAGAAGATAAGTCGGAATCAGGTTCATCCGCGGTCAGGATTTCAATGACTTCACCTTCCTGCGGGAACTGATAGTTCGTCAGTTTTGACAGAATTTCCGCGACGGTATCACGCATTTCCGGGCGGCGGACAATCATATCGATCGCCCCTTTTTCAATCAGGAACTCACTGCGCTGGAATCCCGGCGGTAATTTCTCACGGACAGTCTGCTCGATAACACGCGGACCGGCAAAGCCGATCAGGGCTTTCGGCTCGGCGATATTGATATCACCCAGCATAGCCAGACTTGCGGAGACACCACCCATGGTCGGGTCAGTCAGCACAGAGATATACGGCAGACCGCGCTCCTGCATTTTGGCCAGAGCCGCACTGGTTTTGGCCATCTGCATCAGCGACATCAGCGCTTCCTGCATACGTGCGCCGCCGCTTGCGGAGAAGCAGACCAGCGGGCAGTTATCTTCCAGTGCCTGTTCAACCGCGCGGACAAACCGTGCACCGACCACAGAAGACATCGAACCGCCGATAAAGGCAAATTCAAACGCTGCCGCGACAACCGGCATGGTTTTCAGGGTGCCTTTCATCGCAATCAGGGCTTCTTTTTCCCCGGTTGCTTTCTGGGCGGACACCAGTCTGTCTTTGTATTTTTTGGAATCACGGAATTTCAGGACGTCTTTCGGCTCCAGATCAGTTCCCAGTTCCGTGGTGCTGCCTTCATCCAGAAACGTCAGCAGGCGCGCACGTGCAGGGATCCGCATGTGATGATCACATTTCGGACACACCTCAAGATTACGTTCCACCTCCTGGCGGTACAGTACCTGACCACAACTGTCGCACTTCGTCCAGACACCTTCAGGAATGCTCGCCTTGCGTGTCTGGTTCATTGGGGTCTTATTCAGAATTTTTTCAATCCAGCTCATTAATGACCTTTCCGTCTGAAATCTGGCTCAGCCAGTGTAATTATTATCTGCCATTAAACCACATTGCTTATGCACTGTGGATAAAAAACTGCTCAAACCACTCAGGCGTCATCACGTTTCTGTGCTTTTTTCGCCGCACGGCGGTGACGCCATACCTCGATAATACCGGGCAATATGGAGATGAAAATAATCGCCACGATAAGTAATTTCAAGTTTTCCTGTACAATCTTGGTTTCCCCGAAGATATACCCTGCATAGGCAAATAATACCACCCATACAATTGCACCGATAACGTTAAACATCGCAAAGTGGCGATACGACATTTTACTCATACCGGCAACAAACGGGGCAAATGTCCGCACAATCGGAACAAATCGCGCCAGAATAATCGCTTTACCGCCATGGGTTTCAAAGAACGCATGGGTCTTGCGCAGGTGACTCTGACGGAAGATTTTTGAGTCCGGATTACGGAAAAGCCGCTCCCCGAAAAAGTGCCCGATAGTATAGTTTACCGCGTCACCGATAATCGCCGCTGTAATCATCAGCAGCACCATCACATGAATGTTCAGGTCGTTAGACGGCAGTGCCGCCAGTGTTCCCGCCACAAACAGCAGCGAGTCTCCCGGCAGGAACGGCGTGACCACAAGCCCGGTCTCACAGAACAGGATCAGGAATAAAATCGCATAAACCCAGATGCCGTAATCCGCGACCATCTCTTTCATATGCAAGTCAATGTGCAAAATAAAATCGATCAGATATTGAATATATTCCATATTTCACCCCGCCGGACGCAGCCTTATGCTTATCCGGCCAATAAATTAATCTGCCAGGAAAAGCGGCCCCATCGCCGGTGACGGCAGGGCAAATTCTTCCGGGTAATCCACTGAAACCAGATACAAACCTTCCGCCGGTGCCGTTGCCGGAGCCAGTGTCCGGTCTTTCAGTGCCAGCAGCTCCGCGATACGACTAACCGGTAAATTACCGCAGCCGACCTCCAGCAGAGCGCCGGTGATATTGCGCACCATATGATGCACAAAGGCGTTGGCTTTGATATCCACAATCACATACTGCCCCTGACGGGTGACGTTCACATGCATCACATTACGCCACGGGCTTCTGGACTGACACTGCGCCGCGCGGAAAGAGGAAAAATCATTCTCCCCCAGCAGGCTCTGTGCCGCTTCATGCATCCGCTTTTCATCCAGCGGATAATGAAAGTGGGTCACACCCTTGCTGAGGATAGCCGGACGAAAACGGTGATTGAAAATCACATAGCGGTAACGCCGCGCTGTGGCACTGAACCGGGCGTGGAAGTTTTCCGGCACGGTTTTGACCCAGCGCACCGCGATATCCGGCGGCAGATGGGTGTTTACGCCCATCGTCCAGGCCGCATCTTTCCGGACAGCTGCCGTATGAAAATGCACCACCTGACCGGTGGCATGCACCCCGGCATCGGTCCGGCCCGCACAGAAAACCGAGACCGGCTCTGCCGCCACTTTTGACAGCGCTTTTTCCAGACAGCCCTGCACACTCGCGACTTCTGACTGACGCTGCCAGCCGTAATAACGGCTGCCGTCATATTCAATACCCAGCGCGATAGTGGTTTTACCCTCTTCCGCCGGTAAAATCACCTCTGACATCAGTAAAACTGCTCCTGCGTCAGACGCTCGGCAATTTCGACTGCCATCAGTGCGCCGCCAAACTGTACGTTATCCGCCACTGACCAGAAATGCAGAATTTCCGGAATACCGTAATCATTACGCAGACAACCGATATTCAGCAGATGATTGCCGGAGGCATCCGTCACCTGAGTCGGGAACTCCTGCTCTTCTGAGAGCTGAATATCCTCTGCCCGTTCCAGTTCATCACGGGCCTCTTCACTGCCGAGCGGGCGCAGTGTTTCCAGCTGCACTATCTGCGCGTTGCCGTAGAACACCGGGGACTGCACACAGCTCACGCTGATCGGCAGACCGGCATCCTGCAGGACTTTGCGGGTTTCTTCCGCGATACGGCGCTCTTCTGACACACTGCCCTGCTCATCAGTCAGCAGCGGCAGAAGGTTAAACGCCAGCTGTTTACTGAAACGACCGGCTTCCGGCGGGATGCCATTGAGGAGTTTTGCACACTCCCCGGCCAGCTCTTCCACCGCACTTTTCCCGAAACGGGAAACAGAGAACAGGTTGGTCAGATTAATGCGGGATAACCCGGCGCTTTCCACCAGCGGACGGATAGCAGTCAGTAACTGGCTGACTGTGCTGTCTGCCAGCGCAATCAGGTTACGGTTGCGGTATTCGCTCAGTGCCTGCGGGTTCACCGACGGTACCACCAGCGGTACGTCAGGCTCCAGCGCAAACAGGCCGCTGCTGTCAATCACAATACAGCCGCTGTCTGTCGCCGCTTCATAATACGCGGCGGTGGCTTCCGCACAGGCCATGAAAAAGGCCAGCTGCACCTGTGACCAGTCAAAATCACGGGCTTCGGTGACCAGATAGCTTTTGCCGTTCATGCGCACCGATTCTCCCGCGCTGCGCTCCCCGGCCAGTAAATATAACTCTCCCACCGGAAATTCACGCTCTTCCAGTAATGACACCACGGCGCTGCCGACAGCACCGGTCGCACCCAATACGGCAATATTCCAGCCTTCTGACATAGTTATCTCCGGAACAAAGACTGCACCGCGTCAGCGCGGTACAGTCAGAAAAAGAATGATGAAAAAATGATTTTATGCGCGGTATTCTGCCGTGAAACCCAGGTCAGACAACAGCGCCGCACTCTGTGCATCATCACAAATAACAGTCAGTGATGACCACTCACGGCGATCAGGATAAAACTTACGCAGTTTGTCAAACTCACCCGCCACACCAGCCACCGCACGTAATGCCGCATCATCACGGCGGACATCATAAACCAGATGCATTAAACGTTTGAGAATACTTTGCGTTACTTTACCTGACAGTGTGATACAGCCGAATTCCGGTGCCGGTAACAATTCTGACAGCGCAACCTGCTGTGGTTGTCCGGTGAATTCCGCAAAGGCTTCAAAGACCTGCGTGGTACCACGCGCCTTGCCTTCCAGGGTATAACCGGCAATATGCGGCGTACCGATATCCGCCAGTGAAAGCAGTTCAGTTGACAGATCCGGCTCCGGCTCCCACACATCCAGCACCACACTCAGTGGTTTGCCGCCGGCCAGTACCGATAACAGCGCCCGGTTATCCACCACCGCACCACGGCTGGCGTTGATCAGAATGCCGTTGTCTTTCATGGCACTGAGACGGGTTTCATCCATCAGATGCAGTGTGGTGTATGGCCCGGATTTATTCAGCGGGGTATGGAATGTCAGGATATCGGCCTGCGCCACCAGGGTATCGATATCATAAAATTCCCCGGCATCGCCATTATCCGCACGCGGCGGGTCACAGATGAGAATATTAACACCCAGTGCTTCCAGACGCTTCGCCAGACGGCCGCCGACATTCCCGGCCCCGATAATCCCGACGGTTTTATCCGTCAGCTGAAAACTGTCGCGCTCCGCCAGCAGCATCAGGGCAGAAAAGACATATTCCACCACAGCAATTGCATTACAACCCGGCGCGGAGGAGAAACCAATTCCCTGCTCCGCCAGCCAGGCTTTATCCACATGATCAAAACCGGCGGTTGCGGTACCGGTGAATTTCACCGGCGTATTTTCCAGCAGCTGTGCATTCACTTTCGTGACAGAACGCACCATCAGTGCGTCAGCATCATCCAGCACCCCGTCCGGCAACGGACGTCCCGGCACCGCCACCACGTCCCCGAGACGGGAAAACAGGGTTTCGGCGTAAGGCATATTCTCATCTACAACGATTTTCACGGGCTTCACCTTCATACTGTCGGCGGCCGGCGGAGACCTGTCGGTGCGGCGGCACAACCGGAATTGAAACGGATGGCCGCTATTTTGCCACTTCTGCGGGATAAAACCTACGCCCGGAACACCGATTGTTGCTAAAGAGAGCAATTAAGGCTGATGACGGAAGCGCTCCGGCGTGACACCGGCCAGCTGGGAAAACATGGCAATAAAGGCGGATGATGAGCTGTAACCCACATCCAGCGCGACATTCTGCACACTGCGGCCTTCCTGTAATAACGCCACCGCCCGCAGAAAACGCAGGCGCTGACGCCATTCACTGAAGGACATCCCCAGCTTCTGCTGACAGCGGCGGGATAATGTCCGTTCCGAGGTAAAGCGTCGTACCGCCCACTCCGCCAGCGACGTATTATCGGACGGATCATTCTCCAGCGCACTGAGCACCGGTGCCAGCAGTTTATCATCCGTGACCGGCAGATAGGTCGGCTGACAGGGTGACAGCAGCAGTTGATCGGTCAGTACCAGCGCCAGCCGCCTGTCCGCGTCAGTTTCCGGTTCACGGACTTTGCGGCCGAACAAATCCTGCATCACCGCACTGAATACCGGCGTCAGCTCTATCACACAGGCCATCTGCGGTAACTGCGGTGCCCACTGCGGCGAAATATCAATAATTTTGAAAGAGGCGCAGGCTTTGTTATAACTGGCATGTTCCGTTCCCGGCGGGATCCAGATACAAAACCCCGCCGGCGCCAGATAGCGCTGTCCCTCAACGGTCATCTCCATCACACCGCTGGCGACATACAGCAACTGGCCGAAGGGGTGATGATGAAGGGCAAACTCCGTTTCCGAATAAAACTGTTCATGACGGCAGATTAATGTCACCGGGTCTTTCACACCCAGTGATGAAATATCTGACTTACGGGCCATCTTGTCAGATCCTCTCTATAAATTGGCGGGATATCGTTATATAGAATAATTAAGACAGATTACACTACACCACCTGCCTGATAATGAAAATGAGTTTAAGAATGAAAAACCTGCTTTTACCCCTCGGGGCTGTATTAATCTGGTCTGTGAATGCCGTGGTGAATAAACTGGCCGCCGGTGCCATCGCCCCCGGCGCGATTTCCTTTTACCGCTGGGCACTGGCACTCGCCGTGATGACGCCGTTCCTGATTATGCCGGTCTGGCAGCAGCGTACGGTGATCAAACAACACGCGTGGAAACTGTTTATCCTCGGTTTTCTCGGCATGGGGCTGTATCAGAGCCTGGCGTACTACGCCGCTTATACCGTCAGCGCCACCTTTATGGGGATTATCACCTCGCTGATCCCGCTGCTGACCGTGGTGTTAAGTATCCCGGTACTGCGGATCGCACCGACCATCGGTATTGTACTCGGTACAATTCTCTCCCTGAGCGGCCTGACCTGGCTTATCAGCAAGGGACATCCGGCAGATTTACTGCATCAGGGGCTGGGTCAGGGTGAAATGCTGATGTTTATCGCCGGTCTCGCTTATGCCTTCTACGGCGTGCTGACCAAACGCTGGGCGATCCCGCTGTCGAGCATTCACTCGCTGTATATGCAGATTGTTTTTGGCGTACTGCTGCTGATCCCGGTATTCCTCAGCGCCGGTGATGTGACACTGAACCGCGATAATATCGGACTGGTATTGTATGCAGGGATTGCGGCCTCTATTTTTGCGCCGCTGCTGTGGATCCTGGGCGTCACCCGTTTGGGTGCAAACGCCGCCTCTATCTTTATGAACCTGGCACCGGTACTGACCGCCATTATCGCCGCTGTCTTCCTGAAAGAAGAGCTGCACAGCTATCATATTATCGGCGGTGGTGTGGTACTGATAGGGGTAATTATGGCGCAGCGTCTGCGCACACCACTGACACAGATTATCCGCCGTAAAACGAAAAAAAACACAGCCGCAGCGGTGTGGTGCGGGAGAATAGATAATCCGCTCCGGAAATCCGGTGAAAACGGTACATAAAAATCTGTCGTTATGTACCGTTTTACATTGCTTATATTAACTGTATTTCACAATAACAAATCTGTCGTAATAACAATTTTTTAATTAAAAAAATCACTGACTATTATTTACCGGATAACAGCAGGACAATTCGGATATCCTTTGCGAAGCATGACATTTCCCTTTTTTACATATTTACAATAAATAGTCCCGTCACCGGAGAAGTAAGGCCCGACAAACAGCCATGATGATTTCTCAGCCGCGTTGGCTGCTATACTGACAGATAAAACGAACATAACAGCCATGAGTGCTTTCGATAAAATCACTTTAAATATCATATAATCACCTGTGGTCTAATTACATACCATGAAATACACCGGAATAAAAATAATGACAGAAAATAATTCTGATATTATTCCGGCGTCATCCTAAAAATATACAGAAATAGCTCAGGCGGAATATACGTAAATTTATTATGTCGTATTGTTTATTAAAATATACTCAGTACAAAAAACCGCCGTGTGGCGGTTATCGTAATAAAAACAGAAGTAAATTATCCGGAAGGCTCAGCGCAATCCCCGCGTATGAGTTTTCGCTGACCAGTTAAAGGTTTCTTCCCCGCCGCCGGGTTTGATTTTATCCTTTTTTTTCTGTGCTCTGACTTTAGCGGCAGCGGCATCCACTTCTTTGGAAATTTCGGTGATAATCTGATCTTTGACTTTATTCTGCTCCGCATTGGTCAGCGGACACCCCAGTTTTTTCTGTTCCTGAGCCAGCCGGGTGCGGACACGGATTTTCTGCGGCTCAGTCATCTCTGCGATAGTCAGCTTTTTCATTCATCACCCCTGTGGCAGTAAAAGGATAAACAGTACCGTTATACCCTGACAGAGTTTACCGCAAAAGAAAATGCCCCGGTGATTAAACCGGGGCATTTATCTGATCAACAGGGCAAAATCAGTTCTGATATTTGCGCATAACCAGTGTGGCGTTGGTGCCGCCGAAGCCGAAGCTGTTGGACATCACAGTAGTCAGCTTGCGTTCGGTCGGTTCTGTGATAATCGCCATACCTTCCGCTTTCTCATCAAGGTTTTCCACGTTGATGCTCGGCGCGATAAAACCGTGCTCCAGCATCAGCAGACTGTAAATAGCCTCGTGAACACCTGCGGCACCCAGTGAGTGACCAGTCATGGCTTTGGTCGCTGACAGAGCCGGAGTATGGTCACCGAAGACTTCACGGATAGCTTCCAGCTCTTTGGTATCACCGACCGGCGTGGATGTGCCGTGGGTGTTGATGTAGTCAACCGGCGTATCCAGGCCGTGCATCGCCATCTGCATGCAGCGGACCGCACCTTCACCGGACGGGGCAACCATGTCCGCGCCGTCAGATGTCGCGCCGTAGCCGACCACTTCACCATAGATATGTGCACCGCGCGCCAGCGCGTGTTCCAGCTCTTCCACCACGACCATACCGCCGCCGCCTGCGATCACGAAGCCGTCACGGCCCTGATCATAAGTACGGGATGCTTTGTCCGGTGTTTCGTTGTATTTGGTGGACAGTGCGCCCATTGCGTCAAATTCGCAGCTCATTTCCCAGCACAGTTCTTCACCGCCGCCGGCAAACACCACATCCTGTTTGCCCAGCTGGATCAGTTCCACCGCGTGGCCGATACAGTGTGCAGAGGTGGAGCAGGCAGAACTGATTGAGTAGTTCACGCCTTTGATTTTAAACGGTGTCGCTAAGTTTGCGGACACACCGGATGCCATTGCACGCGGTACCAGGTAAGGACCGACACCACGCAGACCTTTGGCACGCATGCCGTCAGCCGCGATAGCCTGAGTACGCGGGGAACCGCCGCCTGAACCGGCAACCACACCGGTACGGTAGTGAGATACCTGCTCTTCTGTCAGACCGGAGTCTGCGATGGCCTGCTCCATGGAAAGATACGCATAGATAGAAGCATCACTCATGAAACGGGCAGTTTTACGATCAATAAGACCCGCAGTGTCCAGTTTGACGTTACCCCAAACCTGGCTGCGCATGCCGATCTCTTTAAATTCTTCTGAGAATGTGATCCCGGAACGACCTTCTCTCAAAGAAGCCAGTACTTCCTCCCGGTTATTACCGATACTTGAGATAATCCCCAGACCGGTGATTACTGCACGCTTCATTTAATACCTCTGTCATTTTAAGTAGTACGGGATTTTAGCGCTACTTTAGCTTACACCTGTAAGCTGAACAAGTCCGATCAGACGTTTTTTCGCATCTTTACATACCGATGTTGTGCTATGTCACATCCGGCATGGCAGTATAGCGCAAAGCAGAGTAAAATCAGGGAAAACCGAACAGAATCCTCAGGCCGTAACGTGAAAAAAACCGCAATTGAAACTGCACATTTAACCTGGAATGAACAGGGTACACCTGTTTCGCAACATTTTGATGACGTCTATTTTTCGAACGATGACGGACTGGCAGAAACCCGCTATGTGTTTCTTAACGGAAACGGTTTTCCGGACAGATTTGCACAAATAACCACCCCGGCCTGCACTGTCGCAGAAACCGGGTTTGGTACCGGACTGAATTTTCTCACGTTGTGGCAGAGCTTCCTGGCGTTCAGGAATGCCAATCCTGTGCATCCGCTGAAGCGCCTGCACTTTATCAGTTTTGAAAAATTCCCGCTGACCGTGGCTGATTTACAGGCAGCTCACCGCCACTGGCCGGAATTCGCGGATTTCTCCTTACAGCTGTGCGCTCAGTGGCCGCAACCATTACCCGGCTGTCACCGTATTCAGCTGTCCGGCGGTGAAATTACCCTCGATTTATGGCTGGGAGATGTTAATGAACTGCTCCTTTCCTCACTCACGCGCTGGACAACAAAATCGATGCCTGGTTTCTCGACGGTTTTGCGCCGTCCAAAAACCCGGATATGTGGCAGCAGTCGCTGTTTGATTTGATGATTCGTTTTTCAAAACCGGGCGGTACCTTTGCCACCTTTACTGCCGCCGGTTTTGTCCGCCGTGGTTTGCAGCAGGCCGGATTTACCGTTGAGCGCCGCAAAGGCTTTGCGCACAAGCGGGAATGCCTTGCCGGGGTAAATCCCCGTGACGCGGCACCATCCGTGACACCCTGGTTTGATCGCCATCCGGCTGCCGCCCGGCAGAAGATAGCAGTCATTGGCGGAGGGATAGCCGGAGTTCTCTCTGCCCTCGCCCTGCTGCGCCGTGGTGCGGATGTGTCCTTATATTGCGCGGATGCAGATCTGGCACTCAATGCTTCCGGCAACCGCCAGGGTGCGCTTTATCCGCTGCTGACCGGACGGGATGACCCGCTTGAGCGCTTTTTTGCCGCCGCATTTCCGTTTGCCCGGCGTACATATGATGCATTGTCAGCTCAGGGTGTGAAATACGACCATGACTGGTGCGGCGTTATTCAGCTGATGTATCACGAAAAAAGCAGTAAAAAAATCAATAACATTTCATCTGTCCCATGGCCGGAAGAAATGGTGCAGCGCCTGTCGCGGGAACAGCTTTCTGAGCTTGCCGGAACCGATGTCAATTTTGACGGCCTGCACTACCCGCAGGGCGGCTGGCTCTGCCCGCAGGAACTGGTACGCAATACCGCAGCGCTGGCACAAAAAGAAGGACTTTATCTGCATTTAAACTGTGAGGTGAAAGCGCTGATCCCCGCAGAACAGGGCTGGCAGCTCCGCTTTGCAGATAACAGCACAGCAGAGGCGGATGTGGTGGTGCTGGCCAACGGTCACTGTATCACGCAGTTCCCGCAGACCGCCCCGCTGCCGGTCACGCCGGTGCGCGGCCAGGTCAGCCATGTGCCATCGGTACCGGCGATTGCCGGGCTGAAAAAAGTACTGTGTTATGAAGGTTATCTGACCCCGGTGAATCCGGCTGACGGTCTGCACTGTATTGGTGCCAGCCACCAGCGCAATGATTCGGGCACGGAATACCGCGAAGAGGAACAAACTGCCAACAAACAGCGGCTGCTCACTTCGCTGCCCGATGTCAGCTGGCCGGAGATGGTGGATATCAGCGCCGGGGCGTCCCGTCAGGGGATCCGCTGCACATTACGCGATCACCTGCCGCTGGCCGGAAATGTTCCTGATTTTGCCGAATTAACAGCGTGTTATGCGCATCTGGATGAACAAAAATCGTCCCCGGAAACCGTATGCAGTGTACCGCATCTGCCTCAGCTGTTTTTACTGGCAGCTCTCGGCTCACGGGGGTTATGCACCGCCCCGCTGGCGGCTGAAGTGCTGGCAGCGCAGATTTTCGGTGAGGCCCTTCCGCTGGATGATGACACACTCGCGGCCATTCACCCCGCCCGTTTCCATGTCCGTAAATTGCTGAAAGGCCGTCCGCTGCCGAAAAAATCCTGACCCGCTTCTGACCGGCCACCGGGCCGGTCTTCATCACATTATTGATATTTTTTCCGCCGGTTAAACGGAATTTCATCAGCGGACTTTATTGATCACCGCCACAAACCCGGGTCATTTTGTGTTCATTCTCACAAAAACCGGCTCAGTTCGCCTGTCAGCGGCAATTTCTCTTGCTCAATGATCAATTTACAGAAAAGTCAGTGCGCCTATACGCTTCATCCGGAGATAATAACCGGAGAAGATTATGAAGAATAAAATAGTTATCGCCCTAACCTTTTCGCTGTTTTGTTTTACCTCTGCCTATGCAAAGAACAATAATATTCCCGATAATACTGTTCGCTACGATACGATTGCTGAGCAGGCGTATCAGAAATTCAAAAGCGAAAAATCCGGTGACGTGGCGGATTATATTCCGGCTCTCGCCAAATACAGCCCCGATAATTACGCCGTTGTGATTGCCACGGTGGACGGCAAAATCTACAGCGCCGGGGATAAAGATAAGCTGTTCCCGCTGGAATCCCTGTCAAAAGTCTTTACCCTCGCAATGGTAATGGATCAGCAGGGTCCAGAGGTGGTTCTGGAGAAACTGGGCGCCAATGCCACCGGGTTGCCGTTTAACTCAGGGCTGGCGATTGAACTGCGACCGGATCGCCCGCAGAACCCGCTGGTCAATGCCGGGGCTATCAGCGCCGTCAGTCTGATCAAGGCCAAAAACCCGGACGACCGCTGGCAGCAGATTATGGAGAACATGGAAGCTTACGCTGATACCAAACTGACGGTAAACGATGAAGTGTACCGCTCTGAATCCGAAACCAATCAGCACAACCAGGCACTGGCGCGGCTGATGCAGTCTTACGGCATGTTATACGGCAATCCGGATGAGGCGGTTGATCTCTATACCCGTCAGTGTTCTGTGGATGCCACAACGGTTGATCTGGCCAAAATGGGGGCGGTACTGGCTAATCACGGTAAGTCCCCGTACAACGGCAAACAGTTACTGAGTGCGGAGAATACCGGCAAAGTGCTGGCAGAGATGGCGATTGCCGGGTTATATGACGGTTCCGGCACCTGGTTGTATCAGGTCGGTATCCCGGCGAAAAGTGGTGTCGGCGGCGGTATTCTGGCCGTGGTGCCGGGGAAATATGCAGTGGCGGTCTATTCCCCGCCGCTGGATAAAGCAGGTAACAGTGTCAGGGCGCAGGCGGCTATCCGCTATATTGCTCAGGAAACCGGCGCTGATTTATATCAGTAATGTGACATAAAAAAAGGATCATCAGCATCGCTGATGATCCGTGATCGTCTCTTCTTTATATTTATCAGTCCGCGTGACGCGATCCTGTTTCTGTCAGGCGTTCAGGGCAACCACGCTTTTCGCGCATTTATCCTCTGAACGGTACAGCGAATCTAATTCCCGTTTGGCATTAAAAATTATTAATCCGGTAAATAAAATCATACCGATGGAAGGGACTGCTCTTTCAATGACGCTCATTCCGTCAAGTTTAAACCAGAAAGAAAATAACAGTGCCAGCAAGACCACCGCAGCAACCGCTATCTTCGTGTAAATAGTCACAGCCTGTTGTGCTGCGTTTTTCGGTTGTAATTCAAACATAATCAATACCTGTGTTTTGTGGGGACGAACACATTTTGACACAATAAATGTTAATAGCAAGTTAATAGTTCATGCTATTTACTCAACATATCTACGTAGTTGTTGACTTTATCGCAACAAAAGAGACTGTGATCTCAGAAATAAGCATCATATTGCATATACGAAAAATGATTAAAAATCATTCTGTTGAACAGAAAAATCTATAATCAGATAACAACATCCATCGCTGAGACATAAAAAAAACGGCACCATTTTCGCCGTTAATGTAACAATCACAAGATCTTTTATTATTATCTGTTTATATATTAATAACCAGTTTCTTAATTCATCATAAATAAAAAAGGCCGCATATTAGTGCGACCTTTTCTCATTACTTCAGATATTTCACTTTTTCAGAAAATCCGGTAAATCATGGAACAGCGATCACAGAATTGCAGCCCGTATTCTGCCTCTTTCAGCATAACAGCCTCAAGTGCCGGGGCGCGGGAAACATCACACACCTCAAAACCAAGATGCTCATAATAAGGCCGGTTCCAGGCCACATCCCGGAATGTGGTCAGCGTAACTGCCGCACAGCCGCGTGCAATCGCCACATTCTGTATCCGCTCAATCAGCTGACGCCCCAGCCCCTGACGCTGATGCGCCGCAGAG
This sequence comes from Morganella morganii, assembly GCF_019243775.1. Classification (NCBI taxonomy): domain Bacteria; kingdom Pseudomonadati; phylum Pseudomonadota; class Gammaproteobacteria; order Enterobacterales; family Morganellaceae; genus Morganella; species Morganella morganii. The sequence continues at coordinate 1,438,433 of NZ_CP069157.1, read as the reverse complement.
ACAGAAAGCTCATCAATATGCAGCCCGGTACCGAGGTTGGACACCAGCACAAACCCGGCCGGCTGATCCTGACTGTCCGCTGCCACCCACGCATTGCCATTGGCAATATAATTGCGGAATGCCGATTCGGAATGGCCTTCAGCGCGGGCTATCCATTCATAACCCGGCACTGTCGCAAATAACGTACCGGCAGAGGATTCAACGGCCGGTAACAATGCGGCATCCGCCGGACGGGCCTGGCGGATACGGTATTGCGGTTTGGCTGTCATTCCTGCTCCTGCGCGGTTTGCAGCAGGCGTTTCCAGGTTTCCAGCACCAGCACCTGGTCCGGCGGTGTCAGTTCCCCGGCACTGATTGCCTGACGGATACTCTCCTCCACCCGGTTGTGAAGCGCCTCAACGGAGTGATCACCCGACTGCTCCAGTTCTGCCACCGCGAGAGTCAGATGCCCCTGCAGATAGCCGCCCGCAAACAGTTCATCGTCTGTGGCATGTTCGACCATGTCATCAATCTGGGCGAGGATACGCGTTTCATAATCCGCAAGCATGTTTGTTCCTTAAAGTTCAGTCACCGGAATCGTTTGTCAGGCAAACGGATCTTCCGGCCATGGAAATTGGTCCGCAGTCAGCGGCGGCGTATTGTAGAACGATTGCAGGGCATTAATAAACCTTGCTGCACGCGGGGGTATTGAGTTCTGCGCCAGATACTCCATCACCTGCCCGTGGACAATACGCCGGAATTTGACGCGATCAGGCTCGAAATCACCGTCAAGATTGTCACAACTGACGTTAAACGGATAACCGGCAGCCTGACAAAATAACCAGTCCAGCGCCTGCGGTTTTATTTCGACAACCTCAAATTCTGACTGCGTTTGTGCATCCCGGCCGTCCGGACAGTACCAGTAACCAAAATCCACCAGCTTTCTGCGCTCTTTCCCAGCAATGCACCAGTGCGATATTTCATGGATAGCACTGGCATAAAAACCGTGAGCAAACACGATGCGGTTATAAGGGGCTTCATCATCTGCGGGCAGATAAATCGGCTCATCGTCGCCTTTAATCAGGCGGGTATTGAAATCAGCAAAAAATTCGTTATCAAAAATCTCAATTAACTGCTGATATTGATGTGTACTCATTGATTATATGAACCACTAATGAAAATTAAAAAAGCTGAGACAGCCACGTACTGATAGTATCGCCGTGATTGTCATAAATCAGTTTGATGCTCATCAGGAAAGAGACAGTTACCAGCATCGGCCGGATCAGTTTTTGTCCGCGGCTCAGCACCATACGGGCGCCGAGGCGGGCACCGATAAGCTGTCCGCCCAGCATGGCAAAACCCATCAGCCAGATAACATGACCGCTGAAAATAAAGAATGAGAGTGAACCGACGTTAGAGGCAAAGTTCAGCACTTTGGCGTGAGCGGTGGCTTTCGCCAGGTTAAAACCGGCCAGGGTCACATACGCCAGTGCATAAAAAGAGCCCGCGCCCGGCCCGAAAACACCGTCATAGAAACCGATACCGATACCGGCGGTACAGCCGAAAGCAAACGGCATCAGGCGCTGTTTCTGGTCAGCAGCGCCAATGGAGGGTGTCAGCAGGAAATAGAGGCCGATGGCAATCACCAGCAGCGGCAGCAACTGGCGGAGGAATTCCGGATTCACAAACTGCACCAGCCCGGAGCCGATAACCGCGCCAATCAGCGTCATCATTATCGGTACCCGTTGCCCCGCAAGATCCACCGCTTTGCGCCGGACAAAATAGAAACTGGCAGAGAAAGAGCCGCCGACCGCCTGTAATTTGTTGGTCGCCAGTGCCTGTACCGGCGGTACACCGACAGCCAGCAGCGCCGGGATTGTCAGTAATCCGCCGCCTCCGGCAATCGCATCAATAAACCCGGCAATCAGCGCAACAAAGAACAGCAATACATAGATTTCAACACCGAACTGAAACCATTCCATTTTTTACCTGCCAATAAAATCCCGGGCACAATATCCGGGACGTCTGTTTAAATCATGACCAGGCCGGTAACGGCGGCGTGACATCCGCACATTGTCCGCGGTGACGCAGAAGGTGATCGAGCAGCACAATCGCTGTCATTGCTTCGGCAATCGGCACAGCACGTATCCCGACACAGGGGTCATGACGCCCTTTGGTGATCATAGCCACCTCTTCGCCCTGCCGGTTCAGCGTATTACCGGGAACGGTAATTGATGATGTCGGTTTCAGGGCAATATGCGCGATGATTGGCTGGCCACTGCTGATGCCGCCGAGAATGCCGCCCGCGTGATTGCTGGTAAAGCCGGTCTGATAAATTTCATCCCGGTTTTCGCTGCCTTTGAGGTTAACCACGCCGAACCCGTCCCCGATTTCGACGCCTTTCACCGCGTTGATGCTCATCAGCGCATGCGCCAGATCCGCATCCAGACGATCAAAGACCGGTTCACCCAGACCCGCCGGGACATTTTCGGCCACTACCGTGACTTTCGCACCGATGGAATCTCCCTCTTTTTTCAGGCCGCGCAATAATTCATCCAGCGCATCCAGCTGACGTTCATCAGGACAGAAAAACGGATTTTGCTCTGCCAGCGCCCAGTCGCGGATATCACATTTGATATCCCCCATCTGAGTCAGACAGGCACGGACTGTCACACCGAATTTCTCATGCAGATACTTTTTGGCGATAGCCCCGGCTGCCACGCGCATCGCCGTTTCACGGGCTGATGAGCGGCCGCCGCCGCGGTAATCACGAAAGCCGTACTTCTGCTCATAGGTGTAATCCGCGTGTCCCGGCCGGAAGAGATCTTTGATGGCGCCGTAATCCTGTGAGCGTTGATCGGTATTTTCAATCAGCAGCCCGATACTGGTTCCGGTGGTTTTTCCTTCAAATACCCCTGACAGAATTCTGACCTGATCCGGCTCACGACGCTGCGTGGTATAGCGGGATGTGCCCGGACGGCGGCGGTCAAGATCTGCCTGCATATCGGCTTCAGTCAGCGCCAGCCCCGGCGGTACGCCGTCAACAATACAACCCAGCGCCGGGCCGTGTGATTCACCAAAGGTGGTTACGCGAAAAAGTTCGCCGATACTGTTTCCGGCCATCGTGTTTTCCTGTCTCTGATTGTGTGCAAGTGAATGGTTTTAACCTGTTTTTATGTTTCTATTCCTACAGGAGGAACGGTTATTTGAAAAGTTTAAAAGCGTCATGATGTTCTGCTAATTGATCACGAGTTAACATAAAGACACCGTCACCCCCGTTTTCAAACGACAGCCAGATAAACGGCACTTCCGGGAATTCGGCCATCAGGTGCACCTGACTGTTACCGACTTCACAAATCAGCACCGCATCTTCTGACATATAATCCGGGGCATTGGCGAGGATCCGGCGTACCAGTTTCAGACCGTCACTGCCCGCAGCCAGCGCCAGCTCTGGTTCTACGCGGAATTCATCCGGCAGATCACTCATGTCTTCCGCATCCACATACGGCGGATTGGTGACAATCAGGTCATATTTCACCCCGGGCAGATCGTTGAACAGATCTGAACGCATCGGCACCACACGGTGAGATAAGCCGTGATTCTCAATGTTCATTTCTGTGACTTCCAGCACATCAGCTGAGATGTCTGCCGCATCCACTTCTGCATCCGGGAACTCATATGCGCAGGCAATCGCGATACAGCCGCTGCCGGTGCAGAGATCGAGAATCGTTTCCGGTTCAGCATCCAGCAATCCTGCAAAGTGATTGTTAATCAGCTCACCAATCGGTGAACGCGGGATCAGCACGCGCTCATCGACATAAAATTCATGGCCGCAGAACCAGGAACGGTTAGTCAGGTACGGCACCGGCACGCGCTCGGTGATCCGGCGCAGTACGCGCTCCACAATGCGGTGACGCTCTGAGGAGGTCAGCCGGGACTGATACAGTTCAGCGGGTAAATCCAGAGGCAGAAACAGTGTCGGCAGTACCAGCTGGAGGGCTTCATCCCAGGCATTATCTGTGCCGTGGCCATAGTAAATATTGGCCGCATTAAAACGGCTCATTGCCCAGCGCAGCATATCCTGCAGCGTGTGAAGCTCACTGACGGCTTCATCAACGTAAATTTTATCCAAAGTGCCTCCGGCGGGGTAAAACAAAATAAGATATCTGATAGCGTAGTTTGCCATGAAGTCGCTGCTAAATCAGCATATCTTGTGAAATGCGCGGCAATTTTCCGGTGGCTCCCGTCAGCGGTGACCGGCAGTATAGCGTCAACATCCGTAAAAAAATCAGTTACACTATGGAAAATACTGAGTGATGAGATGTTATGAAAAAGAAGACGCCCCTGACTGATGATGACCTGAACCTGTTTAAAGAGGCCATCAGCGGGACACGTAAAATCAGACAGGATATTGTGGTGCACCCGAAACCACGGACAAGTGTGACCAAAATTGCGCCTGAACGGCTGTTGCAGGATCAGATTGATGCCAGTTTTTATTTCTCAGATGAGTACCGCCCGAACCTGGATATGGACGGTCCGGCGCGCTATCTGCGGGAAAATGCCAGCCCGTATGAACTGAAAAAATTGCGTCGCGGGGATTATGTGCCGGAGCTGTTTTTGGATCTGCACGGACTGACTCAGCTTCAGGCCAAGCAGGAAATTGGTGCCCTGATAGCCGCAGCCCGCCGCGAAAACACCTATTGTGTCTGTATTATGCACGGGCACGGCAAGCATGTACTGAAACAACAGACACCATTATGGCTGGCACAACACCCGGATGTGATTGCCTTTCACCAGGCCCCTAAGGAATGGGGCGGCACCGCCGCATTACTGCTGCTGATTGAGATTGCTGAAACCGCCCGGCGCGAGTAATCAGTCAATCTGTCCGGGACCGCGGTGCCAGAGCAGTGTGCCGCGTCCGTCATCATCCAGTTCAATACAGGCAACAGACGATGTTGCAAACATCGGTGCCGTTTCCTGCGGACACAATGCCGCCACCAGATAGCCGACCAGCGGCAGATGCGATACCACCAGCACCCCTTTGTGCCCCTCTTCCGCCAGAAAACGGATATAATCCGCCGTGCTATCCGCATTCCCGGAGGGCGTCAGTCCCGGCATCACCTCTTCCTGAGCCGGTAAACTCAGCGCATCATGGATTTCGGTCAGTGTCTGCTCTGCACGCAGATACGGGCTGACCAGAACGGTATCAATCTGAACGTGCTGCCCGGCGAGCCATTTTGCCATGCAGCGGGAATCTGTTATCCCTTTTGCGGTAAGGGGCCGGACTGAATCACTGGCGGCCTGCAAAGCAGCATCGCCATGTCGCATAATAAGAACTTGCATACGTCACCGTCTGAACAGGACGGATACGGTCATGTCTGAATCCCCGGGCCGTATCACATCAAAGAATGATCTGTTTAAAATTATCGTTATTTCTGTGTCCCCGTCAGGGGAGGTGAAAGGCATTCTGCCTCAAATTAATCATAATTAAAATGATTCAGCACAGAGATAAACCTGAATTTTGTTCAGAACCTGTTCAGAAAAATGAAACAACCGCCCCTTGTTCTCAGTGACTTCACTGCACTTCCTCAGTAAAAACGGCGGTTATCCGCAGCCCGCTGCTGTAATGCCTCACACGGTGTGAAGCGACCACCGTAACGTGCCGCCAGTGCCGTCAGTTTTTCTGTCATAACGACGGCTGACATACTATCCATATAGTAAAATGGTCCGCCGAGGAATGGCGGAAAACCAATACCAAACACCGCGCCGGCATCCCCGTCCGCCGGTGAACGGATAACCTGTTCATCCAGCGTCCTTACAGCCTCATTTAACATCATCATCAGGCAGCGCTCTGTGATTTCCTGTGATGTCAGACACTCCTGTACGGTGATACCCAGCAACGGATAAATCGCTTTATCCGCTTTACGCGGTGCCTTGCGGCCACAGCGTTTCCACCACGGTAACGGGGTGTAATCATAAAATCCGCGTTTGTTTTTCCTGCCCAGCCGGTTGTCACGGAAAAGCGCATCCAGCTGCGGCGGCAGTGCAAACCGCTCACCAAATGCGGCTTCCAGCACCGGCATAATTTTTGTACCGACATCAATGCCCACTTCGTCCAGCAGTGCTACCGGCCCGATCGGAAAACCGAAATCAGTCAGCGCTTTATCAATTTTTTCCGGCGGTTCACCTTCCGTCAGACAACGTAACGCTTCTGTAATATAAGGTGCCAGAATCCGGTTAACATAAAACCCGGCTTTATCACCAACCACAATCGCTGTTTTTCCCTGTCTGCGCGCCAGTTGCAGCGTGGTTGCCAGTGTCACCGCATCAGTGCCTTCATGGGGGATAATCTCCGCCAGCGGCATTTTTTCGGCCGGGCTGAAATAATGTAAACCAATCACCTTTTCAGGCCGTGATGCCCTGGCGGCAATATCACGGATAGGCAGTGACGAGGTGTTCGAGGCAAAAATAGTATCCGGTGATGTCACTGCCTCGATCTCAGCAATCATCTGTTGTTTCAGTGCCAGCGATTCGAAAACCGCTTCCGCCACAAAATCAATGCGGTGAAATCCCCGGTAATCCGTAGTGCCGGTCATGCCGCTCATCAGTTGTGTCCGCTCACGCGGGGAGAGCCGTCTGCGTTTAACCTGTTTGCTCAGATGCTGCCAGAAAAAAGCCAGTGCTTTATTTGCCCCTTCCTGCGAAACATCTTTGATTCTGACCGGAAGCCCTGCGCGCTGACGGGTAATCGCGGCAATTCCCGCCCCCATCAGCCCGCCGCCCAGCACCGCCACATGATGCAGTTCTGCGGGTTTTACCCCATCGGCAGACTCTTTTTTCAGTGCGGTTGAGGCAAAAAAGAGATGACGGAGTGCACCGGATACCGGGGTAACCGCCAGTTTACCGAATGCCGCGGCTTCGGCTTTAAACCCGGCCTCCCGGCCTTTTTCAAGGCCGCACTGCACCACGTCAATAATCTGTTCAGCCGCCGGATAGTGTCCGCCACTGCGGCGGTGAACCTGACTGCGGGTTATACGAAAGATGATATCCCGCAGCCCCTTCATTTTTTCCAGTCTCTGCCGGAAAGGTACCGGGGCCCGCCGTGCCGGATTTACCGACAAAGCACGAGCCACCGCTGTTTCCAGTAAAATGTCCGGCGGAACAATATCATCGGCCAGCCGCATTTTGACTGCCTGCTTTGCCCGTAACTGCCGCCCGGTCAGCATCATATCCAGGGCGGCCACCAGCCCGATCAGGCCAGGAAGACGTTGTGTACCGCCGGAGCCGGGTAACAGCCCCAGTTGAACTTCCGGCAGCCCGAGCCGGGTTTTATCACTGTCTGTGACAACACGGCTGTGACAAGCCATGGCCAGCTCAAGTCCGCCGCCGAGACAGCTGCCGTGAATCGCCGCCACGACCGGCAGAGGATAGTTTTCAATCAGATTAAATAACCGCTGTCCGGATTCAGACAGTGCCTGCGCCTGTGCGGCCTCTGTGCATCCGGCGATCATATGAATGTCCGCACCGGCGATAAACGTATCCGGTTTACCGGAGATAATCACCATTGCCCGTAATCCCGGGATTTGCCGGGCATCACGCAGTACCGCCTCAAACTGTGCGGCAAACTCCGCCTTCAGGGTATTCACTTTTTCACCGGGGACATCGACAGTAATGACCCCGGTGTGATCCGGACGCACGGTCAGGCGGAAGGCAGAAGGTGTTTCATCATGTTGTGTCATCATCAGTCTCCCGTCTTATTCTGTTTCCCAGATCATCGCCACGCCGAGTCCGCCCGCCGCACAGGCCGTGGTCATTGCAAAACCGCCGCCCCGCCGCCGCAGCTCCCGCAGTGTCTGTGTCACCATCCGGGCACCGGTAGCCGCAAAAGGATGCCCGTAAGCAATTGACCCGCCGAGCACATTAAACCGCGCCGGATCCACCTCACCAATTGCCGATGTCCGGTTGAGTTTTTCACGGGCAAAGTCCTCACTGGCAAAACAGTGCAGATTAGTCAGAACCTGGGCTGCAAAAGCTTCATGCATATCAATCAGTGTCAGGTCAGACAATGTCAGACCAGCGCGATCAAGTGCCAGCGGTGCGGCATAAGACGGCCCCAGCAGCATATCTTCCTGCACTGCGTTACCCGTAAATGCATAACTGCGCAAAAAGCCCAGCGGCGTCAGCCCGAGTTCACGGGCGCGGGTTTCGGTCATCATCAGTACGGCTGCCGCGCCGTCTGTCAGTGGTGTGCTGTTTGCCGCGGTCACCGTGCCGTGACGTTTATCAAATGCCGGTTTCAGTTGTGCATAGCTGCCGGGAAGGGAATTTTTCCGTAAAGTATTATCTTCTTCACAAACCTGACTGAACGGCGGAAAACGGGCGGTCATCACCTCATCGCGCAGGACACCGGATGTCCACGCCTGCGTGGCGGCCTGATGTGACTGATGGGCGAACGCATCCTGTGCCTGACGGCTGATATGGTAACGTTTTGCCATCTGTTCGGCGGTATCGCCCATGCGTAGACCGGTGGAATATTCTGCCACCGCCGGGGCAACCGGCAGGAGGTCGCGCGGCCGCAGTGAGGCCAGTAACCGGAGTTTCTGCGGCAATTTTCGTGCTTTGCTGAGATCCAGCAATACTCCGGCCAGTTTGCGTGATACACCAATCGGGAGCACAGAGGCGGAATCTGCCCCGCCTGCGACGGCTATCTGATTCTGTCCGCACTGTATCGCCTGTGCCGCATTGGCGATGGCCTGAAAACTGGTGGCACAGGCACGGGTTACTGAATACGCATCTGTGGTTACCGGCAACCCGGTACTGAGCACAATTTCACGGGCAATATTGGGCGCGGCAGGCATTTGGATCACCTGGCCGAAAACGACAAGGTCAACCAGTTCTGCCGGAAATGACTGGCGAAAAAGGAGTTCCTGCACCACCGCCCGGCCAAGTTCAACCGCCGGGATATCACGGTATACCGTGGACTGCCGTGCAAACGGTGTCCGTAATCCGTCAACAACTGCAATACGTTCTGCCTGTGCCTGCTTCATTCGTTCATCCTTACATGATGAGAGGTTATCACGAACTGCCGGTGGTCTGACCTGCTGATATTGTTAACATCGTGTTGCATTCACGCAATGTGAATAACTGAAAACTGCGAGGTGGCTCAGGAAATAAACTTTTTATAACAAAAAAAACGATAAAAAAGGCCCCGCATTCACCGGAGGCCTGAATTCAGTTTGCGTATTATTCTGATGAATTAACGCAGACCCAGTTCAAAGATCAGTGTTTCAGCCTGGCAGCTGAAAGTGAAATCCGCTTTCAGCAGAACGCCGTCAGCCGTTTCTTTATATTCGCTGTGGATTTTGCATGGTTCAGATGCTGCTGCATTTGCTTTGGCAGTCAGTGCTGCCATCATCTGCTCAGCGTCTGCTTTAGATGCAAATACGCGCTCGAAAGAAGAGGTGCAGCTTTCGTTATCAATAATAGTGCCTACATCCACACAGCAGCATGCTGCGGTTTCTTCTGCGCTGCACAGTTTTTTTTTCGTCAGCCATTTCAGTCTCCCGTTAGTTAAAAATAGCCTGCAGTCTTAGTACTGAATCATACCATTTATCAAAGTAAACCATAAAAATTCAATCTATTGTTTGATCTACTCGGGCTAAAGCCACTTTTTGCTCTCAAAAATCACGTTATTGTTAAATTTTTGTAATCCAAATCGCATTTTTACATCTCAATCCGCTTATTTTCGTACAAAAAAATAACATTCCAGTGTGCTGATTCTATACTCTGTCAACTGGTCTGATTTGTCATATCAACAAGCAAACATACAATCCAGCGCTACTTCTAACTACCAAAGTAGTACATAAACAAAATAAACAAGAGGGTTTTGGTCATGAACCAGAAAAACCTGTTCACTCGTTCAGCACTGGCAGTGGCAGTTTCATTAACAGCAACTCAGGCTTTTGCGGCGGGTTTTCAATTAAATGAGTATTCCACGTCTGCACTCGGACGTGCGTTTTCAGGGGAAGGTGCCGTGGCAGATGATGCCAGCGTCGGCAGCCGCAACCCGGCAGCAATGACATTATTTGATCGCCCGTCCATGTCCGCCGGTGCGATCCTGATCAACCCGTCAGTGGATATCAGCGGTAAATCCCCGCTGACCGGTAACAGCACTGATGCCAAAGATATCGCGCCAAGCGCGGTTGTCCCGAATCTGCATTTTATTATGCCGATTAATGAAAAATGGTCAGTCGGTGCATCAACCACCACAAACTTTGGTCTGGCAACAGAATTTAAAGATAATTACTCTGCCGGTGCTATCGGCGGCAAAACCGATCTCGTGACGGCCAACTTTAACGTGGCCGGTGCTTATCGTCTGAATGATAACTTCAGCTTTGGTCTGGGACTGAATGCCGTTTATGCTGATGCGGAAATTTCGCGTCATACCGGTGAGCTGGGCCAGGTTGCAGCCGGGCTGACCAAAAATCCTGCATTAGCAAAAATTCCTGCAAACTCTAACCTCGCCAAACTGAAAGGTGACGGCTGGGGTTACGGCTGGAATGCGGGGATGTTATATGAGCTGGATAAAGATAACCGTTTCAGTCTGACATATCGCTCTAAAGTCACTGTGAAATTTAAAGACGGTGATTTCACCCAAAACATTCCGGGTCTTCTTGACCGCTCCACCAAAGGTAAACTGGATCTGAATTTACCGGATATCTGGGAATTCTCCGCTTATCACCGCGTTGCACCAAAATGGGCGGTTCATTATACCTTTGCTTACACCGGCTGGGATTCATTCCAGGAGCTGAAAGCGACAGATAAAGGTAACGGCGGCGTTCTGTTTGAAAAGCATGAAGGTTTCAAAAATGCATACCGCGTAGCATTAGGTACCACTTATTATCATGATGATAACTGGACCTTCCGTGGTGGTATTGCCTTTGATGACAGCCCGGTCCCGGCAAACAACCGCTCTATCTCTATTCCGGACCAGGATCGTATCTGGTTCAGCCTGGGCTCAACCTACGCCTTCAACAAAGATGCGTCTGTTGATGTTGGTGTCGCCTATATGCACGGGCGTAAAGTTAATATCTCTGAGCCGCTGATGAGTAAAGATCAGCTTGCAGCTATCGGTGGCAAATTGGGTAACCCGAACCTGCAAATGCCAAACTACGAATTCAGCTCCTCCGGTAAAGCCTGGTTATACGGTGTTAACTTTAACTACAGCTTCTGATTTTCCGGTCTGAATGCATAAAAAAAGTTCTGGTCACTGACCAGAACTTTTTTTATTTGTCTGCCACCAGCACATTATTCGCTGTCGATAGAATCCAGTTCATCAGCAATCGCTGCCGCATTCGGGTTTTCCTGCACTTTCAGTGCCCCGCCGGAAGCCAGGAAATCATTACGCTGGAAATACGCTTCACGCATCATCAGATACGGGTCGCTGGAGTTATGCAGCACACCTTCCGCGTCCAGTGCCTGAGCACGGTTGTCGATCCCTTCGATAGCCCATTTACCGACACCCATCCAGATAGTCAGATAACTCAGCATCGGATACGTGGTATCCAGCCAGTCGCCGCCATCCACACGCGGTGTTGCGCCGCCATAACCCGGAATAACCACATACGGACCATAACCCATACCATAGTAACCCAGGGTATTACCAAACCGGGCCGGTTCCGTTTTCGCCAGTTCAGGGTTCGCCATAGAAGCAACATCAATCAGGCCGCCCAGGCCAAAGACGGTGTTGAGAAAGAAGCGGTTAAAGTGCTTAAATCCCTGGTAAAAATCCCCGCGCAGAAAATTGTTGACCATACTGGCCGGTTCTTCGAGGTTACCGAGGAAGTTGATGGTGCCGTTTCGTGCCGGTGTCGGCACATAATCGCGCCAGGCAACCGCCACCGGTCTGAGCACATAAGGATCCAGCACGTTATAGTTAAAATTGAACATTGAGCGGTTAAATCCTTCGAGCGGATCACTGCGCGTTCCCGGTGTCTGATCCGAACTTGCGCACCCGCCAATCAGCAGCACCGCAGCAAGTGTCAGGCCACTTACCTGATACTTCATATGTTTCTCCATGCCAAAACGTGAGCAAAATTTACAGTTTCACGTATCTATAATAGGTCAATATTACCCGGATTTTGTATATTTGTGTATGTAAATCATGCCGAAATTACCGGGTTACCCCGGCAGCACAGAGTGGTATCCTGCTCTTCAGGTCAGTCTTTGTCAGCAATACAGGAGCCATCATGAATAAAAAAGTCGGATTTATTGGTTGCGGAAATATGGGAAAAGCCATCCTTAACGGCCTGATTTCAGGAAAAATTATTTCCCCTGATACTGTTTTTGTACATAACCACAGCCCGGCCAGTACCGACCGCGTGGCGCAGGAATTCGGTGTTCACGGTGAGACACAGGTTCAGCGGGTGGCGGAACAATCCGATATTATTTTTATAGGTGTAAAGCCTTACGCCGTTCCCGGTGTATTACGTGATATTTCCCCTTGCCTTAAAGCGGATACCCTGATTGTTTCGATGGCCGCCGGTGTGACTCTGGAAGCTCTGGAAGCCGCCCTGCCGTCATCCGCCAAAGTGATCCGTCTGATGCCGAACACCCCCGCGCTGGTCAATGCCGCGATGACATCCGTTACCGTTAATGCTTATCTGACGGATGAAGAAACTGAGCTGGTGATGTCACTGTGCCGCAGTTTCGGCCGCGCTGAGTTAGTCCCTGAATCACTGATTGATGCCGTGATCGGCGTCAGCGGGTCTGCTCCTGCGTATGTTTTTATGTTTATTGAAGCAATGGCAGATGCGGCTGTGGCTGGCGGTATGCCGCGTAAACAAGCCTATGAGTTTGCAGCACAAACCGTAATGGGGGCGGCAAAAATGGTTCTCGAAACCGGCAAACATCCGGGCGAACTGAAAGATATGGTCTGCTCGCCGGGCGGCACCACGATTGAAGCAGTCATCAAACTGGAAGAAATGGGTTTACGTCAGGCGGTGATAGCCGGTGTCCGCAGTGCGACAGAAAAATCACAGGAAATGAGCCGTAAATAATCACCTGATACCGGAACCGGCAACAATCGCGCCGGTCCCGGTCTGTTCAGTTGCTCACCGCCCTGTCAGTTACCTTTGGCCTGTGATAAATATTTCTGCATCTCATCTTCCGGAACCATGCCGCCGCCGGTTGCCCAGACCAGATGTGTGGCATTCGCCATCCGTTCCGGTGCCAGCGATTCAGCCTGTAAATACGCCTGATTCCGGGTCACATGCACACAACCGGGCATGCCCGCTAAAGCGGAAGGTTCCAGCCGGATAGCTTCCGTCTGATCAAGCAATCCTAACAGGTTATACATTTCCGCATCGTCAATGGTGTAATAACCGTCGATCAGCCGCTCCATGGCCCGGCCGACAAATCCGGATGCCCGGCCGACCGCAAGCCCATCGGCCGCAGTAATATTATCAATACCGATTTCCTGAACAGAGATGGCATCATGAAGACCGGTATGCACCCCGAGCAGCATACAGGGTGAATGTGTCGGTTCTGCAAAGAAACAATGCACCGCATCACCAAATGCCAGTTTTAATCCGAATGCAACACCGCCGGGCCCCCCGCCGACACCGCACGGTAAATACACAAACAGCGGATGCTGCTCATCAACGGTAATTCCCTTTTCTGCAAATTGCGTTTTCAGCCGCAGGCCCGCCACCGCATAGCCTAAAAAGAGTGTGGAGGAGTTCTCATCATCAATAAAGAAGCAGGACGGATCTTTTTCAGCCTCCTTACGCCCCTGCTCCACTGCAATACTGTAATCCTGTTCATATTCAACGACATTGACACCGTGAGAACGTAATTTGTCTTTTTTCCATTGTCTGGCATCCGCAGACATGTGCACACTGACACTGAAACCCAGCTTCGCGCTCATAATGCCGATGGACATCCCTAAGTTACCGGTTGATCCGACAGCAATACGATACTGACTGAAAAACTGCCTGAATTTATCCGAGAATAACACCGCATAATCATCACCGGTTGACAGCAATCCTGCCTCCAGCGCTAATTTTTCCGCATGGGTCAGCACTTCATAGATCCCGCCACGCGCTTTTATCGAACCGGAGATCGGCAGATGACTGTCTTTTTTGAGATACATTTTCCCTGTCAGCGGCGTCTGATAGCGTGCCGCAAGAGCTGCCTGCATCTCCGGAATCGCTACCGCTTCAGATTCAATGATCCCCTGCATGACCTGTGTTTCAGGAAAGGCTTCCATCAGATACGGGGCAAAGCGGCTTAAGCGTGCTTGTGCATCCTTCACATCCTCAAGCGTTAGTCCCACATACGGCAAACCCGCTTCCGTGGTGGTTACGCCGGGGTTAAACCATGCCACCTGTTTTAAATCAATCAGTTTCTGAACCAATGGATAGTCAGCAATTAACTTTTCAATATTAATCTGAGTCATCATTACTCTCTTTTAAATCACATAGGAAAGTGCAAAGGTGCCGGCCAGCGCGACAACGGATGCAATCAGCGTGGCGACACTGTAATAACGGAATGTTTCCGCCAGCGTGGCATTACAATATTGTTTCACCAGCCAGAATAAGGAATCAGTCACAATGGTGCAGCCGATTGCCCCGGAGCCGATAGCCAGCGTCATAATTTCAGGGCTGATGTGCGGGTACAGCGGCATCAGCGGAGCCACGATTGCAGTCGCGCCCATCATGGCGACCGTTGCTGATCCGACTGCGGCATGAAGAATGATAGCCACCAGCCAGGCAAGTAAAATCGGGTGTATATCGATACCGGACAGCACCAGTGCCAGAGAATCACTCAGCCCGCTGCCTTTCAGGATGCCGTTAAATGCACCTCCCGCCCCGATAATCAACAAGATATTCGCAATCGAACTAAAACTTTCTTCTGTTTTGCTGAGCAGGACGCTCATTCCCATATTCCGGCGGATACCCAATACGTAATAAGCGGCAAAAGCGGCGATAAACATCGCAGTTATCGGATTACCGATAAACAATAAAAAGATGAATAACGGGCTATCTTTGCTCATGTTTAAATCAGCGGTTGTTTTGATCAGCATGAGCACAATCGGCAGCAGAACCGTAAATAACGCCGCGCCTAATGAGGGTAAATCTTTTTCTTCACGGACTTTCAGGTCAGCAAACGCGGCCGGTACAACTTTGAGCGGTAAACGATCCCCCAAAAATTTCAGGAACAGCGGCCCGCCAATCAGCGATGCAACCAGCCCCACCACTAACCCGGCCACTATCACCGTTCCGATATCCGCGCCGAGTTCATTGGTGACAAATAACGCAGCAGGATGCGGCGGAATAATGCAGTGTACGGCCATCAGAGCCGTACATAACGGAATCGCCAGTTTTAATAATGAGGTATTTGTTTTTTTGGCAATCGAAAATGCCAGCGGGATCAGTAATACAACCCCGACTTCGACAAACAGTGTGATACCACAAATAAGGCCGATCAATATCATGGTGACATCGGGACTTAACCAGCGGCATTTTTCCAGCGTGATCCCGATTCGCTCAGCAGCGCCGGATATTTCCATCATCTTCCCGAGTATGGTTCCCAGTCCGATAATGGCCGCCAAAAATCCGAGTGTCCCGCCAATCCCGTTTTCGATGGCGCTGACCATATCCTGCGGTTCCATATTCATGGCGATACCGACAAAAAAGCTGGTGAGCAGCAGTGCTAAAAACGGGTGAAACTTAAATTTAATAATTGAAATAATAATCAGCAAGATACTGAAAACCAGCGTGCCGATCATCCACATTACAGAGTCCATATCCTACCCCTGGTTATATTGTTGTTGTGCATTCATTGGATAATAAATATTCAGGGGTGACAAACGATGAAACCGGGGCCTTGGGTTAGCTGGGTTAACTCAAATGCGTGACATTCATCAAAATCAGCACTTTTTCCGTGAATTGCATCATATAAATTCACCTTAAACGCGGTATTCTTTATGTAAAATCATCCTGCATAATAAAAAGGGAGCGGCTATGTCATCGGATATAAACCGGTATGAACCATCGGGATCCCTGCGGCGAAACAAGCGGGTATCGGGTCATCAGCTGTCACGCCTGCATACTTTCGAAGCAGCGGCACGGCACTGTTCATTTGCTCTGGCAGCACAGGAACTGGCGCTGACGCCCGGCGCGGTAAGCCACCGTATCAACACCCTCGAAAGTGAACTGGGTTTCCGGTTATTTGAGCGTTTTCACCGGCGGGTTGAACTCACATCAGACGGTGAACGCATCTACTGGGCATTACGGAAAAACCTGGATGACATTAACCAGGAAATCATTGATATCAAAAATCAGGAAATTTCCGGCGAGTTAACGGTCTATTCCCGCCCGTCTCTGGCGCAATGCTGGCTGATTCCGGGGATAGCGGATTTTACAGATCAATACCCTGCTATTCAGTTGAATCTGTTAACCGGTAATGATGATGTCAATTTCCGCGGCTATGGCATTGATATCGCAATTTATTACGACGATATATCAAGACCTAATCTCTATTGCGAGGATTTGATGTCAGAATCAATCGTGCCGGTTTGCAGCCCGGAATATGCGAAACGTTATGAGCTGCATAACAATATTCATCAGCTCAGGAACTGCATGTTATTACATGACCGCCAGGCATGGAGCAGTAACTCGGATTACGACGAATGGAAAGCCTGGAGTGAACACTATCAGCCTGATTTATTCCCTCACCGGCGCAATTTGTGTTTTGATCGTTCAGATTTGGCGATTGTGGCCGCGATGAATCATGCCGGTGTCGCGATGGGACGTAAACAACTGGTGGAAAAACGTATTCAGAGCCGGATGCTGGTGATGCCCTTCGGCGATATTTCACTGACATGCAGTCAGCGATATTACTTTGCTATGCTTGGAGACAGGCGTAATCCGAAAGCAGATATCTTTATTTCGTGGCTGAAACAAAAGGTTACGAAGACATTGCCATAAATACAGCCGGACACCCGGGATCCCGCAGGTAATGCGTTCAATCTGCACATCCGGGACCGGCGCACCACATAAAAAACGCACCGGTAACCGGAAACGAAGAAAAAACAAAGCGGAAATAAAGACTTGATAGAATGCGGGGTTGAGCGTTAACATATGACCCGCCGCAAAACCGGCCATACCATCAGACATCATGTCCTCTTAGTTAAATGGATATAACAAGCCCCTCCTAAGGGCTAATTGCAGGTTCGATTCCTGCAGGGGACACCAGAACACCATTCGTCTGTCCGTGTCATTAATTTTGCTTCTGCTGTGTTCCGGTTACAATACCGCTGCGATCACGATAAACATCCGCACTCGCAACGCCTGTTAAAGTCAGAAAGAGCAGACTGATAACACCATACTTTATTGTACCGGATTTCATTATCAACACCTCTGTGGTTATACAGTAATGAGTTTCACGTAAAATAGCCTGATTACGATAAGATCCTTTCACGATATAAACATCAGACTTACCTGATTCGGAAAAATGTCCGTGATCCCGGCAGTTATAATCTATAATCCGGATAAAAAAGCCCCGCTGTTTAGCGAAGCTTTGTGAATAAAAGACTTAAAAACTGTTGCACATCACGGTGGAGTAGTTACCATCGCCGTATATGTTGGTGTTGTCGGTGTCCACGGTGTATCCGGTGGTGTACATGTCTGAGTTACCGGCGGACACGTCAGTTCCGGTTTTTCCGGCTCTTTACATTCACACCCGCATTTACAGCAGTTGTTAACAACAATGCTGATAACCGTCTGCCCACCCTCACAGCACATTTCCTTTGTTACTTTCCGCTCCGGAAGCCCGCATCTGCTCAAACTCCCGTATTGCCCGTTTATCGTGATTACAGTCCGCGATTGTTTTCATCGCATCCGTCAGCAGCAGGATCGCGCCGCCGTAAGTCAGTTCATCCGGGATAACCGGCAGCGGGCAGTCAGCGAGAAGATGAGCCGGAACCGGCACCACCGGCGCGGGCACGAATGTCTCTCTCGTATTGCTGCAACCCGCCGGTAACACGGCCAGGCACAGAAGCGGCAGCACATTCATCCTCTTTAAGTACGGTTTTAATAATTGTCTTAACATTGATATGCTCCGCCTCCTCCGTCTGCTTTGCCCGGATATTGCTGAGCGCAATATGATGTCCGGCCATAAACGCCACCCGGGTCAGATTATTAACAGCCAGCTGCTGGTCATACTTATCTTTCAGCATCAGATAATTACCTTTTACACCGCTGTACAGATGCAGTGTCAGCAACAGACAGGTCAGTATTACAATGCAGAGACCGGCCAGTATTTTTGTCAGTATATTCATGGATTTTCACACTGATAGTGGATAACGGCCGCCCGCGGATGTCCCGGCAGCGGCTGACAGTAATCCGGGAGTGAATACAGGTAACAGCCTGCCAGCAGGCAGGCTGTCAGTATGAGAATCGCGGCAATGATCAGCACTACAGGGTTGCACGACATACCTCACTCTCCGCTTCACGCCGGTTAATCAGCCCCTGCCACTGCCGGCCGCCGGCAAATGTCCAGCGTTTCATTTCCTCACAGGCACCGGCAATATCACCGCTGTTCAGTTTTCGCAGCATCGAAGAGCGGGAAAACGCCCCCGGGCCGACGTTGTAAACAAAGGAATAGATGGCAGCCCGGGTGGTGTCATCCACAGGAACCGTAATCATCGGATCAACCGCGCGGCGGATTTTATCCAGATCACGGTGCAGCAGCGCCCCGCATTCATCCGCCGTATAAATCTTTCCGGCCTGAATATCACTACCGGTATGCCCGTAACAGACAGTCAGCACCCCGGCCACATCGCGGTAGGGCCGGTATTCCACGCCTTCATAGGCCGGAATCAGCACCAGAGCGGTAGAAATTGCGCCGCCAGCTGCTGCAGCAATGACTTTTTTGCTCAGATTATCCTTCATGATGATCTCCGGCTTTTATCTGAAACTCTTTCCGTCGGTAATACCAATTGATAAAAAATGTACCGATGGTGCAGACAATCCCGATAAGGACTGCCCACTGATCCAGCGATAACACACCCAAAACGGAAGTGATAAGCCCCCAGGTATATGCTGCGGGCCCGGAATATTTATCTGACATGCTCATATACACTCCCTTGCAGAGTGTTCCGTAAATATTATTGAAAGGTAAACTCAGATAATGTCTGAAATATAAAAATTAATGTAAGGTCGTTTCCGGTTCTTTATTCCTTACTGCCTTTAATCGTGAATCAATATCGGTAATTGCAGAACATCCGAACCCCGGAGAAATAAAGGCTTTATTGACCACACGCCCGCAGAATTTAATCCGTTTCATTCCCTTTGACGGACATTTCATTACAGGATTAGGTTCAGGTTCTCCCCTGATTTCACGGACATAGCGGTACAGACGCGTGACAGCATCCGGTGCCACCGCATATTGCGGAATATAATGCCGTCCCTGCTTAACCATCCCTGTTTTTATCAGACTGCCGATTTTATGCAGGATAGTGGTATATGTGCGGATAAATATTTCAGATGTCTCTGTATATCGCGCAGCATCACTGTTGGTAAAGCAATCATAATCCCGGCAGGCCCGGATAATATTGACGTATATTTTAAATTTTTCCTCAGTCATAATATATCCTCTGAAGTATCATCCTGTAAATTACCGGCTGCGCTGCGTATTAAACGAAGCAGAGCCGGATGTCATTAAATAAAAATAATGTGCAGGGCAAATTTAAATAAAGTTACTGAATATAAATAGTGCCGGGAAATACCGGCGACCATCCCGCTTACGGGATGCTTTTTTGATGGCAATGCATTCAGCATGCCGGAGCCTGTTCACACACGGAGTGGTTCAGGCTGTTGGTGCGCATTTTTCAGCGCAGTCTGTTAAAGAGCGGGCAACAGTATCTGTTGATAGACGAATAATACCATAACTATTAAACATGTCAATATCTTTAGTATTGACAAAAATTCTGATTTTGGTATTAATATTGTATGAATGAAAAACGACAACTGACGACAGAACAGCTGGCAGACTGCCGAAGACTGAAAGCTTTGTATGAGTCAAAGAAAAAAGAGCTGGGTATCACCCAACAGAGCATTGCTGACATACTGAATATCAGCCAGGGCGCCGTCGGTCACTATCTTAACGGCCGTAATGCATTGAATTTACAGACAGCAAGTGTGTTCGCCACGCAACTCAATGTCCCTATTTCTGATTTCAGTCCGTCTCTTGCCGCAGAGGCGCAGGCACTGAGTGCCGCTATTGACAGCAATATTTCCGGCCTTCGCCCTTACAAACCCTCCCCGAGATACCCGTTAATCAGCTGGGTACAGGCGGGTGCCTGGAATGAGGCGAATGAAGCTTACGGGCTGGATCAAATCGACGAATGGTATGAATCAGAAACCCATGTTCAGGGGGCCGCATTCTGGCTGAGAGTCGAAGGCGAATCCATGACCGCACCAACCGGCAAGAGTGTGCCTGACGGCTCTTTGATCCTGATCGACACCGGCAAAGATTCCGAAAATGGCAGCCTGGTCGTCGCAAAGCTGACGGATTCTAACGAAGCAACGTTCAAAAAACTGGTGATCGATGGCGGCAACTGGTATCTGAAAGGACTCAACCCGACGTGGCCGGCCATGAAAGTTAACGGTGACTGTAAAATTATCGGTGTTGCCGTTCAGATGATGATGAAACTGTAATCATCTCCTGCCGCCCTCCTGCCGGAGGGCATTTTACTATTCACAGATAATACTCTTAGTATTTATTTTTCGGAAAAAATAATACCTTATAATAATACCATTAGTATTTTTATGCTGATGGTTCAGAAATAAAGGGAGGTAAAAATGAGTTGCCGCGGATATCAGTGCGCCAGAGCCCGCCGGGCTGCACGCAGACAACAACTACAAGCGGAATACCGGCTCAATGCAGCGCTGAAAGCCGCCATCAACGGAGAATGCAATGAAAAACCGCCGGTTTTATCTCTGAACAGACGTCCGATGGACAGAGTCACAAAAGCACTCTCTGTCCGTCGCACTTATGCTGTAATTCACCCGGTATTGACAACATTATCCGACCGAATGCAGTTTGACGTGTGATCCGAGATATTCCCGCTTACGCTGGTTATCAGCCGCTTTGTAGCATTCAGGATACAGTGCCGCGATCTCGGCCATTAATTGTGCTGGTGTGTTAACTGATTCAATTTTTGATGCAAGAGCCAGTGCCATATCAAAAGCGACCCGCTCTACCGGATTATATTTTGGTGAAAAGATTTTATTTGGCATATTGTTGCTCCGTTTATCATTGATAAATAACAACATGCATTACTTATCATTATGCAGGCTTCCGGAATGAGTATATCGCCTGAACAGGTCAGTAACTGCGTATTTGTTCAATACAACGGCTGTTTTCCGGTTTGCTATATTCTTTTTTTCTTATCATGATAACTTTCGGATATTAATGTGCTGTCTGTCACACTTTGTCATGGTTTGCTGACAAATCCCGATAATACATTAATCAAGCTTTAAAAAGCCGGACACTACTACACATCCGCTCCGGTATAGTAAGTTCATCCAAGTAGAGAGTACCCTGAAGAAATGTTGTGATTATGCCCGCGGATTGCGGGCTTTTTTTTTATTTCTGTCAAGATGAAATTTTTGCATCACCCTTCCCGTTGACCTTTCTTTCATTTTACCGCTATTTACTGATACATACTTTCAGTAAACAGAATGGTGAACATAATGAAAAAGCAATTTTCTCTGTTTTTTTCCGGTGCTGTTTTAGCACTGGGATTTTTACTGTCAGGCTGTGATAAGGGCACAACTGACATGACAAAAATTAAAGTCGGTGTGATTAATGGCGCCGAGCAGGATGTGGCTGAGGTTGCCAAAAAAGTGGCCAAAGAAAAATACGGACTGGATGTCGAACTGGTCGGTTTCAGCGGTTCATTGTTACCGAATGATCCGACGGCCAATGGGGATCTTGATGCCAACGTCTTCCAGCATCGCCCGTTCCTGGCCCAGGATAATAACGCCAGAGGTTATAACCTGGTCGCTGTGGCAAATACCTTTGTATTTCCGATGGCAGGTTATTCCGATAAAATTAAAAATATCAGTGAATTAAAAACCGGTGATACCATTGCCATGCCGAATGACCCGACAAACCTCGGCCGTGCATTATTATTAATGGAAAAAGAGAAACTGATTAAATTAAAATCCGGCACCGGTTTATTACCGACTGCGCTGGATATTACTGAAAATCCGCTGAAACTGAATATCATGGAGCTGGAAGGCGCTCAGTTACCCCGGGTGATTAAAGATCCGAAAGTCACAGTAGCCATTATCAGTACCACCTATATTCAGCAAACCGGCTTATCCCCGGTAAAAGACAGTGTGTTTATCGAAGATAAAGAATCACCGTACGTCAATATTATTGTGACCCGTGAAGATAATAAAGACGCGGAGAATGTACAAAAATTTATTAAAGCTTATCAGTCACCGGAAGTTGCCAAAGCCGCAGAAACGCTGTTTAACGGCGGCGCCGTTCCCGGCTGGTAATCACGACAATACAGTGCCGGATACTCTCCGGCACTGTCATTCACGCCTCATCCAGTCCCAGAGCCCGGCAGGAAAGCAGTACAATCTGCCCGGTGATTTCCGCCAGTTCATCCTCACTGACAAATTTCGCTTCACTGCGGCACAGATACGCCTTTTGTGCCACCACAAACCCCAGAATCTGCCCTATCAGGGCGTGTGCCCTGATAATGGTTGTTTTTGTATCCGCCGGCGGGTCTGCAAGCTGTGCCAGCAGAGAGAGCCGCTTATGAAAAGGTTCAATAAATGACTGATAAATCACATCATAATTTTCAGTCTGCTCCAGCTGTTCCCGCAGGATCAGCGTGCCATACAGCGCGCGTTCCGGCGATAACAATGCCTTACACAGCCCGGAGACCATACTGACCAGTACTGTTTTCAGTGCCGTTTTGCCCGGCTGCGCCTGTGCCGTCAGTGCCTCTGTGGCAGCATCGATCCTGCTGACATCCGTCACAGCGGCCAGGTCATCGGTAATTTTCCGGATCACCGCGGCATACACGCCCGACTTACCGCCCAGATGATACGGAATGGCTGACTGATTCACACCCGCCTCCTCCGCCAGCTGCCGTGTCCGGACACCGCTGACGCCGCTGAGGGCAAACAGGCGGATCCCCGCCTGTATCAGTTTCTCTCTGGTCTGCTCTGAGGAGAGCGTATGTTTATTCATCTTTTCCGTCATCTGCAGGATTCACCGGTATAATCAGAGATCAGCACGCATCAGCCGGGTGGAATTATCATTCAGCTCAATTCCGCTGTTTTTCCCGACAATGACCGTACCGCCAAGGTTACACAGATGATAACCAAAGGCACAATTCGGTTCAAATGCAAAGCTCATCCCTGCCTTCAGCACCAGTTCCCGGCCGGGATTCGGCAGGCGCTCCACTTTGCGGTAACGGGATACCAGCGGCAGAGATTCAATTCCCGGCGCAGTACCAAACCCGATCGGACCATACGGATTGATGCTGTGGATCAGCGGATGCACATGCCAGCCGCCGGAAGCCAGCAGCGGTTTTTCCATCTCATCCACCACTTCCCCGAATGTCACGCCCTCTTTCAGATATGACACCCCGATGTCATAACACTCGCGGGCGACCTGTGCCGCTTTCTCCAGCTGCGGATGAATATTACCGACCGCAACCGCCGCCTGATGCTGGGTTTCATACATTCCGTACAGTGCGAAAATTTCTGACAACACAATATCACCGCGCTCAATCTCTCTGGGTTTTTGTGAGCGGTACTGCCAGGCAGGCTGACCCCAGCCGATATATTCCGGGCCGGATCCCATCAGGATCTCCGCCGTAAATCCCCCCCGCAGATAAACAGGTGGCAGTGACTGCTGCCGCAATATCTGCCTCACTGTTCCCCGGTACCGCTGTCACGCGCATGGCTTCACTCATCGCTTCACCGATGGCGGCAGCGTGGCGGATATGTGCCAGTTCTTCCTCACTTTTTACGGACGCGCGGACAAAAAAGTCACGGTAAACCGGTACAATCGCCGCCTGCGGATACGCCTCTTTAATCCCGGTCAGGGTATTGAACGGCATAGCACCATCAAAATAGAACGGCGGATACGGCTCCAGCCCGATCACGCCGATTTGTGCCGTCGCCGGTACATTCATCTCCCGGAGCAGTGCCCCGATATTACGTCCGGTTTTACCGACCATAATCTGTGACGGCGACAACCACTGATTGTCCCCGCGTAATGCGGCCTGCATATGGTCGGCAATCATCATCGGCGCAAATGTCACCACAACCGGGTCATTGTCCTGATAAAAAATCACCACAGACCCGAGGCGGTCATTGGTAAAATAGTGATCCACACAGAACGGTGCCGGAGCAGCGGATTCCCGGTCACCATAAACAATCAGAACATCCAGATTACGCTGACGCATGATGTCACGCGCCAGATCCCAGCGGCGATCCCGCTCCTGTAAAGAGAACCCGGCCGGTATTGCTGTGTTTGCTGTTTTCATAAGTCACCTTTTATTAATTCATTTGAATGAATTAATATCGTAGTGAATGATCCGATATCCGTCAATGACAAGATCCGGATCAACACCTGGTTTCCCCGCTACGCGGTGCTCGTTCACCCGATGGAAATGCGCGAAGGCGGATTATGCAATGTGGAAAAACGTATTTTCTTATTTAACTTTCCACAATAATCCTCTCCGGAAAAAAGAAAATGAAGACTCTCTTAATTCTTTATGATGAACCGGATTAATTCAATTTAAGCTATTAATCACTATTTTTTATGATAATAGTAATAACACCGGCACTGTAAAGGAAAAAACAATGAATACAAATCAGAGTGATATCGATAAGGCAGCAGCAAAAATAATCAAAGGAATGGAGCGTATTAACCGCTTTGCGGATAATTACACTGCATATCTTTCAGAAAAAGACAAGATGCAACTGGTCCGGCTGACAGAAGAATTACAAAAAAAACTTAATCCGGGAAAATAATAAATTTATTTCCTGTTGATGAACCGTTTAAACTTCAAAAAATACCGACATAACAAAATGATTTTAAACAATAAATTCAATATTGTTAACTATAGCGGAATATCAGGATTTGTCAGTTT
Organism: Morganella morganii; assembly: GCF_019243775.1. Classification (NCBI taxonomy): domain Bacteria; kingdom Pseudomonadati; phylum Pseudomonadota; class Gammaproteobacteria; order Enterobacterales; family Morganellaceae; genus Morganella; species Morganella morganii. The sequence continues at coordinate 1,413,259 of NZ_CP069157.1, read as the reverse complement.
TCTGGAGATTTGAAAATATTGCCACTGTTTATGTATATCCCGTTGTGCGGCGAAAAAAACAGGAATATGTTTCATCCATACCCGCTGAGCAGGTATAAATACTCCCGAAATCCTGAGGATATCATAATGAAACATTCAGCCCTTATTGTTGCAACTCTGGCCGGTTTATTCTCTTTCGGTGCAATGGCATCGACTCCGGCACCGGCAGTTTCCGCTGCGCATTCCGGTATTACCGCCACTAAAGCGGACAGCCATGCGAAAGCCGTAAAACATGAAGCAAAAGTAAAAAGTGAAAAAGGGAAAAAAGCGAAAAAAGTTAAAGAGGAAAAACAGGGCGCAATCTGATCATTATAACGGTGTTATCCGCGGATTAAACCGGCGCCATACCGGGGCCGTAAAAAAAACCTCCCGTTCACGCGGGAGGTTTTCCTTTCTTCTTCATTACCCGTTATCAAATCACTAACGCAACAATAAAGATAATGAGTGCCATGCAGGTGAAGAAACCAATAGGGTATACCATCGTACTTTTCGTCATTGGTGACATGATCGAATCTCCTGTAAACCTTACTTAGTATCTGACAAACAAAGAACCCGCAGATATTTAAGGACATCCGGAGATATAAGTAAAGCTGATAGATCACAAAATCAACCGGCAATCCGCACTCTGTTAATTCGCTGCAGATTATTACTTTTCGGCGGAGATATCCTGCTTACTGCACAACCACCATCACCAGCAGCACAAATATCAGCAGCGCCAGATAAGATTTAGCATAGAGTTTATCCGGGATCCGGCCAACCAGCGGCGCGCTGAGTTTCTGCCCCAGCCAGGATCCGGCAATCAGTAACATAAAAGCCTGAATATCCACATAACCGGCAAAACCGCTGCCGAATGCTGCCGTCTCATGGCGGGCCAGCAGAATATAAGTCAGTGTACCGGTCAGTGCCATCGGCAAAGACAGCGGATTAGCCATTGCCGTCGCCTGTGCCATTTCCGCACCACGGCGGCGCATCAGCGGAACGGTCATCACACTGCCGCCCACCCCCAGAAATGCTGCCACCACACCAATCACAGTACCGGCCACCGCAACAGCACCCGCTGACATTGTCCGCAGATGAGACGCTGACTGTGTCATAAACCCGGGGCGGAAAATACTGTCCAGAATAGTGATGGCAAGGTAAGCAATAAACATCCACTTAACCCATATCCCCTGAACTGCAATCGCCAGCAATGCACCTGCCACCGCACCGGCGGCAATATATCCCGCCAGCGGACGCACCTGCGGCCAGTTAATCATTCCGGCACGATGCTGGCGGAGTGTTGCCATTGATGCGCTGAATATCATCACTCCGGTGGATGTTGCCACTGCAATATGCATGGCCGCCGCTGCGGTATGGCTGTCTGCCGTAGCTGTTAACAATGCATAAAGCAGCGGAACAATAAAAAATCCGCCGCCAAAACCAAACAATACCGTTGTCGCCCCGACAATACAGCCACACGCTAATAAGAGTAAAAACACAGAATCCGCCCCGCTGAACATAATTGTTACCCATACTATAAACAGCAGACGGGCAATCTGCTTTTGCATGCGGGACAACCGGTATTGTATTTCAGCCAGGATGAGTTCAGCGGCACAGGAAAAAGAAAAGGCCCGCTGATATGCTCAGGGGCCTTAATAAATCTGCTGCTTATTGATCAGGTCAGATCTTTAATAACTTCAGAAGGGCCATTTTTCTGTACAGACGCGATACCATTCATTGCCCCCTGCTTTGAGGCATACATTTCGCTGGTGGCGATAATTTCATGGTTTCCGGCTTTCAGAACGAAATAGTACGGCTGCGGTGTATCTTTGGTCGATTTTTTTAACTCGTAATACCCCATAACAAGCTCCTCGGTTGAAAATCATGTTAATACGGCAAATCATAATGACGATTTCAGTATAGTCACTAATACGTAAAAACAGGAAATAAAAACCGGAAAAGATAAAACCCGCTGATATTCAGCGGCCGATCATCAGTAAGTAAGGGGTATTATCACAGATAAAATGACCGGCTTCTTTCATACCGGATTTCAGATGTGCACGAACCGAACGTTCATTATCCTGATTAATAAAGGCAACCGGTTTTCCACTGTTTTCCGCACACAGCCGCTGATACAGCGCCGGTAAGATTCCCTGCCCGCGATAATCTGCCCCAATACAGACCGGGCCGTAAAACCAGTTATTTTCCAGTAACTCAGCGAATTGCTGTGAAATCACCGCGGTCACCGGCGATATTTGTGCGGACTGCACCGGAAAACTGAACACCACCCCGGCAATCACGTCACCATCCTGCGCAATAATCACCGTCAGTGCATGCGCAAACATATTTTCAACTTTCTTCAGGGGATATTCCCCCAGCAATCCGCCCTGCCGTGACTGAGCATTCTCCTGTAATAATGCCGCCACCTGCCCGCAATCTGTATTAACCATCTGCCGGTAACAAATCATGTTTCCTCCTCTTTTTTGTCCCTGTAAACAAAAAGCCACCGGATTAACCGATGGCATATTAAGGAAATTCAGTCATCTTCCGGCGGATCTTTAAGAAGCTGGTGGATTTCTTCTTTCAGGCGTAATTTCTGTTTTTTCAGCTCCACCACTTCCTCACTGTAGCCGCTTCTGTCCGATTTTTCCAGACGGGCAATTTCATGATCGAGTTGGTTGTGTTTATCAAACAGCGTGCGAAACTGATGACTATTCTGGCGAAGATGGGAGATCAAATCACGGTATTCCGGAAACATAACAACTTACCTCCTGTCAGTGACTATAGTGCCATCATCTGCGATTTCAGTTCGCAAATCAAAGGCCGGATTTAAAAAATTTGACATAGGTTTGCGGTTTAATACCGTATCCGTTTTGCATGAAGATTATGCAGCGACCGACCGGACAACAAATCAAGGGGTTATTGTTAAGGTCATACTGGCTGATGGTTTTACTTCATAGAGCTGTTTTTCACTATTCCAGACAAATTCCGGCGATGCATACTGGCCATATGCATAAGAAGGAAATTTCGCAGGCTTATAAGAAAAATCACTATCGATACCGGTATTTCTGCTCTCCTTTAATCCGGCTTTAAAAAGTTCATTCTGTTTATTTCGGCTTTTCTCTGCATCCTGTTCAAATTTCGAATGACCGGCAAGCATATAGGTCGGCTTATTCATAAGATTTTCAGGTGTTTTTTTTGGTGGCGACGGTTAATTCGGCGTTAGTTTTATTGCCTGCTTCAGCACATCCGACAAGAAGACATAATGACAAATGAGATATAACTACATAATGCATAAGGTTAATTCCTGATAATTTAACCCACGCATTATTACATAAGATTATTTTATATGTAAACACAATGAAAAATAACGATATGTTACCAACTGATAATACCACCTGAGACTAAGTAAAATATAAAATGAATTTCACCACTATTACTTTTATTTGTAAAATAAATAACCTATATTTATCCATTTAATAGATGATTTATTCGCTGAAATAAATCTTTTAATATTTTAATCAGTTATAAGGATTTCCTGTTCCCGCCTGTGAGATTATTGCGGTGCTTATTGGTGCGTTTACTGTTATCTTCGGAACAATGATTTTTATCGGATTATGGTGCTACAGTAAATTCCGTCCTTTAAAAATAACCGTTATTGACTGATGTAAAACCGGATAAGACACAGAAAAAGCCTCACCAGAAGTGAGGCTGATTTCTGGTGTATCGATGACGCTTAAGGATGTTTTGCAGGACATCCGTTTGTCATGGCAAATTCGGCCAGAATACCATCAACGTCATTAATAAAGTTTTGTCCGTCCGCGAAAACTAATACAGGCAATGACTGGTTTTCTTCCCCGATAAGATCCACCAGCAGTTTTCTTGGTTTATCAAAATCAACATAAACAACATCTGTTGATTCACGCAATTCAGGATTCGTGGCAAGAACGCCTTCTAACAGCGTGCAGTCAGGGCAAAGAAAGAGACTACCGGGATAATTTAAGTCAGAAAATCCCATTTTTAAAAGATACAGTGTATTTTTCATGTGTTCCTCCGTTTTGTTATAAAAATAATCTACCATTCATCCGGTGGAAATAATTTCCATAACTCACTCAGATCCAATGAAAAAAAAGGATAAATATTCTCTTTCCGCAAAACAGGTTCAGTAGCGTTCAAATACCTCATAATCAGGGCGCTCCCCTCTCATAACAGCCCGCTGCTGTTCATGCACCGGTGCCCTGTCAGCCCTTTTCTGCTCCGCTGTACGTGAATTTTTATGGGGTTGCGGCCAATCCGTTTTGTTGTGCCCGACCTCCGGCCAGGTTGAACATCCTGTCAGCACGACATGAATAATAAGGAATAATATAAATTGCATTTCAGGAAACAGAAAAGACAGTTCTGAATATATTAAGCAGCGCCGAAAACTCAGTATATCCTTCCCTGTCCAAAAAATGTCCGGCGTTATTTTCAATAATAACCTGAGTCTGCAACGACTCCGCCAGCGTTTTCGATGCCTGCGGACTGACCACCCAGTCGTCAGAAGATATGACTGAAATTCGTTTATCAGAAATCTCTGTCAGCTTAGTATAATCCAGAGGATACTGAACATGCGCCTCCAGCTCAGGCAGTGTTTCCTGACTGCAATCAAAACCGGAGACTAAAATATAACCACCCAGTTTTGTCCCTTCCGGAATATGTTCAGTGATATATCGCAGCACCGTAATACAACCAAGACTGTGCCCGACAAAAATTGTATTTTCATCCGCTGTTATATTGTTGCTGATAAGGCATTGCTGCCATTTTTGCGGATCAGGAGAATGCGGTTCCGGCATCGCAGGAACGGCAACTGTGGCACCAAGCAATTCCAGTTCTTTTTTTAACCACGGAAACCAGTTATCTGCCGGTGATGCAGTATAACCATGAACAATAATAACGTTTTTTCCTTTCACTCTCAGCCCCGGTATTCAGGTTGAATTTTCAACATATTGGTTTTATCTGACTGTTTTAATATAACATTTCCCGTCATATTTTTAGCCGTTTTTTAGTTGTTTCAACTAAGAGACACAAAACCATTTTCCACAAAAATCTGTTGTGATTCAGTCTGTAACAGGTAATCAGCAAAAGTCTGAGCTATCGGCGACATTAAGGCCATACAATATATTGCTTTGACATTATGCGCCTCCGGGATAGCTATTGTCGCGAGTCCGGGAAGTTCTGACATTTTTTTCTGATAGTGCCGGTAACCAATAAATATATCTGCCTGATGAGAGTGAATCAGCCACTGAGACGCCACTTGTCCCGCTGGGATCACCGGGGAATTTTTTCCGCCCACCAGATACCGTGTACGATTGCGGATATTTTCCGCCAGTTCCGGATCGGCTTTACTGAGTTCAGAATAAAACTGCACCACATAATCGCCGCAGGGATCATCAACCGGCGTTGAAGTACCGATAATTAAATCCGGAGCACGCAGTAATTGCTGCCAGTCAGGATATTGTTCAGCTAATTCAATGGTGGTGGTAATTCCTAAGTAATTGGCAATAAAAGGCTCAACACTGAATGCTGTCTTATTCCGGAGTAATGCTTCCGGATGTGTCCGATCCGCAGACAAAAACAGGTCACACTTTACCCCGGATTCAATCTTTTGCCGCAATAAACCGGCCGGACCAAAATCACAGGTTACCGGCGGTATTTTATTACCGGAATAACGGGTTAAAATGGCAGTCAGCGCTCCCCGCAGACTGCCGGCCGCCATAATATGCATTAATGACTGCCCTGATATTGAGTGCGATAGAATTTCTGATACCAGTTATTAACATCAGCATCCACATCAATATCGGCAAATTTCTGCGGATACAATTTAGCAGCCATCCATAACTCACCGATTGCCATCGCTTCCGGCATCGGATATCCCCAGGCTTTGGCATATTCCGGCATTAAATAGACACGTTTATTTTTCACTGCATCAATAACCTGCCAGCGGGGGTCGTTATTAATTTCGTCAACAACGCCCGGGTAGCGATCCTGAATAAAAATAACTTCCGGGTTCCAGCTGATAACCTGCTCGAGAGAAACCTGTTTATACCCTTTAATGGTCGCAGCGGCAACATTCATTGCGCCGGCGTGCTGCATCATTAAACCGGTATATTTTCCTGATCCGTAAGTGGTTAAATCCGGGTTTGCCATATAGGCCCGGACACGCTGACTTTCATGGATATCTTTCAGACGTTGGGTCACTATATTCCTGCTGTCAAAGGTTTGTTTAATCAGCTCTTTTGCATTGTCCGGCTTATTAACGATATCACCAATCAGGGTAATCCCTTCTTTCAGCCCGTCATTGTAGGCTTGCTCTTCATTATCAAGCTCAGGATTCACATTATTTTTAGCGTGGCTGCTGTTGTCTTTCTGCAGTGAAATGGCGATAACCGGGATACCCACCTGCGTAATTTTATCGATCATTTCCTGTGGCGCATAATTAGTGACAAAAACTACCTGCGGTTTCAACTGCACCAGACTTTCAAGATTGACGCTTTTCAGATCGCCTACATTGGGCACTTTCACTAATTCAGGTGCCAGCCGTTCATAATTTTGACCGAGCTGCTCACGCCAGTTTCCCATCACGCCCACAATTTTGTCCGTTGCATCCAACTGAACCAGTAAATTCAGTGTCTGATGCTGAAGAACAGCCACGCGCTCAACATGATCATCAATAACAACCTTGCGCCCCAGCTGATCTGTAAACTCCCGCGCCGCCTGGCCGGAGAATGAAAAAATGACAGCAATAAACCCAATCAGATACTTTTTCATCATTATTACCCACTTTAACCGATATATACTTGGTTATATATCGATTGATTTCATGGGTCAACTGTTTCCGGGGGTATTACAGCACCGGAATGCGATATTCTGCATGCCAGTAAATGCCCCGGAAACCAAAAATCTGCCGGGACATAAAAATCAGCAACAAACCGATAAATATCATGATGATCACAACAAAGATTGGATAAAGGTACAAAATGAAAATTTAATATATGGGCTCCGGAATAACGAAACATGCTAACTATCAAGGAATTGCGGAGAGTTTATCCTGTAAATTATCGTTACCAGGTCAGTCTGTAACTATCATCAATTAATGACTTCAGTTCTTCACTACTGAACTCAGCATCCAGTATTATCGTAACCCAGTGTTCTTTGTTCATGTGATACGCAGGATAGATACCATCCTTTAAACGAAGAGAGCCAACCATTTCCGGCGCAGCCTTAACATTAACAATATCCACTACTTTCTCTGCGTCTCCGGCGCCTATTTTATCAGCAGATACTGACATTATGATAGCAAACCATTTGGCATTTCCGCGGTGCCTGAATACCGCATAATCCGGATATTTAATCCACGGATAGTCAGGGGCTGAGCCGTAATTAGTCCGGATATATTCAATCAGATCGTTCTTTTTCATATCAGCACCTTAAGTAAACCATTAATGGCTATGTCAGATACCGATATTACATCTAATCAGGCGGGTAACAAGGAAATTGACAGCAGGGAACTTCCGGCGGGATGCTGACTGATCTCCGGCGGATAAATAATGACTTTACCAACTGATATTACAGCATTTATCATGGCGCTCTGATATACCCTGTTTTTATGCAGTGATATTTTTGTACAAATTAAAACCAGCTCACAATATGTTAAGCTGGCTTTATTGTGTATTTGTTCTTCTTAAATAAGAATGATATTCATTTTTTATATGGTAATGAATAACATTTATGATTGTATTTTTTGCATCATCAGATTGCTAAAGGCTCCATATATACAAAGGAGCTTTTTACTGATTCAGTATAATCATTCTGAGTTTCAGGAAACAGAAATTCATAAGACACATGAAATATATTTATTATCTTAAATACAACACTGACATCTATTTTATTAACACCTCGTTCATACCTTGACAACTGCTGCTGTGAGACCCCCAGCATTTTAGCTAACATCTTTGTAGTCAAGCCATTACGGTGTCTTAAGTCGCGGATATTCTGCCCTACAATAAAATTAATATCTTTCATTATGAACCTCCTGATAAACATATATTAAAGGTAAAGCATAATATGCTGACTGACAAACCAAGCTATCAACAAAAAATATACAACTCAGAATAATTATCTAAAAACAAAAGGCATTGACGGAAAAAAATCTTAAATTATTATTTAACGACAAGCAAAAAGACCAATTAACCCCATTAGCCTTAATTATAAACCTAATGCCAAGTATTTATACTTGTTTATATTACGTTTAACTTTTGGCAGGTATATTCGGTTGCAGAAGTCGCAAGTATCCCTTCCGTTAATCAATTTGCCCGGCAATAGCCGGGCTGTTTTTTTTCAGTTGTATCTGCTTTAATAATATCCATCGGTTATCGTGTCTGTTTATCCGACCTGGCAGGTGCCAGTTTGATATACTTTCCCCTCCGCATATCATCCCCGTAGTTTCTTTTTCCCGAAGGTATTTACCACCAGAAAATACTGTGTTCTGTACCGAAAGAGAGATTACAGAATATCTTTGATGCTCTCAGCAAGTGTTGTTGTTGGTCGTCCAATCAGTTTACTCAGAGTATGACTATCATCGAATAATCCTCCTACGGACGCACCAACATCAGAGTCAGCAAGCATTTCAGACAACTCATCAGGCAAGCCCGCATTTTTCAGTGCGGCAACAAAATCAGCCTGACTTAAATTCTGATACACAACATTCTTTCCGCTCTGTTCAGTCAGTTCTTTCGCCAGGTGGCTTAATGTCCGGGCCTCATCTCCGGCAAGCTCATACACCTTACCCGCATGCCCGTCTTCACTGATAACACAGGCGGCAGCCGCCGCATAATCAGCTCTGGCAGCGAAAGCGATTTTGCCTTCTCCGGCCGCACCAATAAAGACACCATGCTCAAGTGCAGCAGGTACACTGGCCAGATAGTTTTCCGTATACCAGCCATTGCGCAGAAGGGCATACCGGATACCGGAATCAGCCAGCATTTTTTCTGTTTCCACATGCTCAGTATGTAAACCCAGCGGAGAGGTGTCGGCATGTAACAAACTGGTGTAAGCAATGAATTTCACATTAGCTGATTTTGCCGCATTAATCACATTACGATGTTGCGTGACACGCTGTCCGATTTCACTGGAAGAAATCAAAAGCAATTTCTCAACCCCCTGTAATGCCCTGATTAATGATGCTTCATCATTGTAATCAGCCTGACGTACAGAAATTCCTTTCCGGCTCAGGGATGCACCTTTTGCCGGATTACGGACAATCGCCACAATCTGGCCTGCCGGGACTGTTTGCAGCAGATTTTCAATAACATGCTGACCCAGGAGGCCTGTCGCACCGGTAATTGCAATCATAAGATAGCTCCTTAATGTATCACTTGTGTTTCGTTAACATAACACCTAGACTTACTTAAAGTAAGTACATACAAAAAGGTAAGTGCAACGTGGCAGCTTCAACATTATCCCAACAGTTACGCGACGGTAATTTATTTGCCGCGCAATGCCCTTCCCGGGAAATTCTTAAACATGTAACAAGCCGCTGGGGGATACTGATTTTAATTTCCCTTCGTGACGGGACACACCGTTTCAGCGATTTACGACGCAAAATCGGCGGAATAAGTGAGAAAATGTTAGCTCAGTCATTACAGGCGCTGGAACAGGATGGCTTCATTAATCGCGTGTCATATCCGGTATTACCGCCGCACGTCGAGTATACACTGACCGATCTTGGTGAACAGATAAGTGAAAAAGTCACCATACTGGCAGACTGGATAGAGATAAATCTTTCGAAAATACTGGCGCAAAAGGAAGATAAAACAGCATAGTGCTTTACACTATTGGTTCCCGGGTCGTCAGGCATTATTCCGGACGCTTTGTCCCGTTAAATTTCTGTCCGCTTTTCAGTGGCAGAAAATTTACGATATCCCTTGTAAGGACCATAAATATCCCGGGAATACCGTATTGCTGGCTGTTGTTACCGGAACGCGGCTTGCTATTCCCCTCTCCCTCCGGTGTCAGGCACTCAATATCAGTCTGCGGGATGTGATTGCCGGATGCCGTGATCTGTATGTCAGCAAATATTTAGTCCACTACACAAGAAATACATCACAGTCACAGCCCGGCGGCAAGGTAACCGCAAATACCCTGACCACCAACTTTAAAAAAGCCAGAGATAAAACCGATATCGACTGGGGAGAAGGAACACCGGCAACATTTCATGAAATGCGGTCATTATCGGAGCGTTTATACCGGGAACAGGGAATTAATACCCAAAACCTGCTGGGCCATAAAAACCAGCAGCAAACCGATAAATATCCTGATGATCGTGGCAAAGATTGGATAAGAGTGTTGATATAATGTTTTATTGATACATAGTTGAACTCGTATATCTGTTTTCTAGGTCATAAGTCAGGTTTGTGCCAGAAACGGACATAGAAAACACGATGTTATAAGATTAGGTGCATATCTCCGATCGCATTCATTGGACGTAATGATCGTACTAAGCCGATCTCAAAGGAAAGCATTAATCAGGTAATTGAGCTATTAGGATAAAAAGGAAGGCTGACGGGGAATGGTTTTCGTCACACATTGAGTACCATTCTGCACGAAGAAGGATTCAACTCTGCATGGATCGAAACACAGCTTGCACATGTGGATCAGAACGCTATTCACGGGGCTTACAATCATGCACAGTATTTGGAAGGGAGACAACAGATGATGCAGTGGTATAGTGATTACATAGATAGCTTGTCTAGAAATAAACTTCCGCAATTTTTTCTTCAAAAAAAGCAGTATGAACAATAAATCTAGTTGATGCATACAAAGGTTATTGTCGATAGCAAGAGGAGCGTCACAATCATGAATGTACAGAAAACCAAATTTTCATCTAAAGAATTTTTAAGGCGCCGTCGCCCTGAAAAGTTTTCTGATTCAACAATCAGAGAGACTGGTACTTTAGATAGAGTTGTACTGGAACACTTCCTCTCTACGCTAAATACAAGAAATCAAGAATTACAATTCGAGGATTTTGCAAAAAAAATATGTGAAAAAATAATTTGCCCTAATCTCCTTGAACAGACTGGTCCTGTAGCAGGGGGGGGATGGTAAAACTGACACACAAACATACCCTGTTTCGGAACAGAATAAGCTCCTTTGGTTCGAAGGTGTTAATGAAGCATCAAATAAAGAACGTTGGGCCTTTGCGGTAAGTACACGTAAAGACTGGAAGAAAAAATGTCATGAAGATGTACTTAAGATAAAAGAAACAGAGCGTGGGTATACTAAAGTATTTTGCGTAACGAATCAATCTGCAAAGTCCAATATTCGTTCAGAGGTTGAGGATACACTAAAAACAAAAACTGGAATAGATGTCCGTATATTAGATATTAATTGGCTATTAGATCAAATTTACAAAAATCATTTTGAGCAATTGGTCATTGATTCATTGTCAGTTCCAACGCAATATAAAAGAGAAGTTATTTTTGGAGAAAATGATTATAAGAAACATAAAAAATATGAAGAATTAACCGAGTATATTAGAGAGAAAATAAACCCTGCTGAAATTTCATATGAACAAGTGGATATATTTTTAGAAATTGCAGAGTTAAGCGCTGAACTTGAGAAACCACTAATTGAAACACAAGGTCTATTTGAAAGAGCTATAAAAATCTCAAAAAAATTCGGGACTAATCAACAATTGCTAGATGCGTATTATCAATACGCCTGGAAATCCCATTTTTGGATGGAAGATTTTAATCTCTTCGAAGAAAATCTTCAATTAGCGTATGAAAGTATAGCATCATCAACTAATTCCTCAAAATGGGAAAAAGTTTTAAATTTAGTAACCGTTCATAAAAGTTATATTAGACTTAACAACGCAACATCTACAATCGACATTGAGAATATTGAACGTAACATGCTCGCCAAACTAGATGAGATAGCTAACGATGATTCACGTCCCAGTAATGCGCTCACAGCGAGAACTCACAAAGCCATTTATAAACTGACAACGTTTTCAGATGTAGAAGATGCTTCGGTTGTATTTGAAGAGTTACATGAAATTTTTAAAAATAGCGGGAATTTAATAGGCTATCCGTTTGAGAAAAACTTCCAACTTTTGAACGAACTAGATGACATTTTTTTTCGATGTAGATGCATATGAAAATTTATTAGACTATATGACTGAGCAATCTGCTGTTAGAGGTGGTGAAGTTAAAGGGGCATTATTAAATCTGCGAAGAGGTATAAAGAGGCTTCAAAATGGTCACCCTTATCAGGCAATCAAGTATTTAGGAAAATCTTTTATTCCACTCTATAAAGAGGAATCACGAGATAAATTTATATTAGCATTAAAAGCTATTGCTTATGCTTACGAATCCATTGGATTACTATGGAGTTCACGTTCATGCTTGCTTCTATCCGCTTCTTTGATTACAGATAACTTCTGGAAGTATGATGAGATATCTTTAAAGCAGGCTGAAATTTATTATAATTTATGTCTAACAGAAATAAAACTAGGGAAATTAGCACATGCTCTTTTATGGTATGAACTGTTTTTAATAATTAACGAGAATATCAGTGATAGCTCGTTCGGCGATAAAGAAAATCAGCAAGTCGATTTTTACATAAGTCAACTCATTTTGAACACTGACCTAAAGGGAATAAATCGACAGAGTAATATCCCCGATGAGCTCGATAGATTAGGCCTTTTTGTATCATCGGGATGTCTTAAATATGCTTTAGGTTATATTGAAGATTTTGAACGTGAGTACGGAGTTACTGCCGATAAAGATCATAATGATTTCTTGCAAAAAATACGTGACTTTGATACAGGATTTAATAGTAAGGGCATAAAAGATAACCATGACAAACGAGGAGTACATACATCTTTTATTTTTGGATGCACTATAGAAATTAACTTTCCGAATCGGTCACCATTTATAGAGTTTTCAACTAATGTCTTATCACTTTTAGAGGGTGCTTTTGCAACCTGTACGATTGACAACATCTATCTTAAAGAAGCATTTTTAATTATTGAAGTAATAGCAGATGACGATGATGACTTATCCTTATCACATGAAATAAATAGCAATAGTGGAAAACTAAATCTTACAATAAATTGCGCTGGTTTTGATGTAAGTGATTTTAGAATCGAGGTGCAACAAAAAATCACTAATAAATTCAAAGAATTAGTGTTCAATCTTCTCCCCGAGTTATTTTTTTATAAAAAATACAGAATACATTGAAAAAATGATCTTCGAAGATGCTGCATTCGACAGAGCAATTAGTTTTGGTGCCTGTATCAAATCTATTGAAAATGTTCTTGGTAATGATATTGATCAACAAATTAAGAAAATTTATTCCGCCAGTTCTGAAAAGAAAACTTACCCTCTTTTAAGAGATAAATCCTGGGATAGTGAATTTTCGAAAGTGTTGGAGATCGAGGATATAAAAGCTCCAACACCCGGTAAAGGAAGAATGCCTGAAGAGGAACTTAATTTCGAAAATATAACACATAAAGATTATTCCATACAAAGTCTAATCAAACCTCGTCTATGGGATAGAACACGCTGGCAAGGAGTAGGTTTCGCTCAATTAAAATCGTGTTATCCAGGGTTATATCTATTATTTAAACACCCCGATATAGGTGAGGATATTTTTAAAGATCTTATATCATCAGTAGGCTTGGTAGATAGTAAAGCCAGATTACGGGTTTGTATTGTCAAGGGCATCTCAGTTAAAAACCCAACTCATTATAGAGTACTAATATCTGAAAATATGATGACAACCCCATTAACTAAAAGAATGACAATGATCAGTAGAATTAATACGATGACTCCTGATAGCAATGTCAATCTAGAAAGATTTCTTACTGCGTATCAGGCCTGTGGAAAATTCTATCTTGGATGTGATGCGATGTTAAAAAATATTGTTCCTGAGCATCCACAAAGAGATAGTTTAGGGATAGAAATGAGTACGTTAGATGTTAGGTGGGCTTGGGAAATTGGGTTAAATGATGTTGATTGTATTGGGGTTAATTTAAAAGAAGATGACCCCTATATTCCTAATGATGTAGCTGAGATCCCATTATTGCAATTGATAAACAGTAAATAAAATGTTTGCCAAGAATACCGCCTCTTAAGGGGGCGGATTCTAAACAAATCTTTAGCCTCTTCACTAATACTATTAGTGTTATTGCTTTCACAATAAATTGCTGACCTACTCCCCATTGCTTAACAAGCATCGAAGTAAGTATACATTCTGAACTTCCGCTTTTCGCTCAAAGCGACCCTCTCCTTACCCGCACATCTCAACCTCAAACCACCTACAACCTGTACAAATTTCATACCGTTTTGCTAAATCATTTTGCAAACTTTTTGATAACCGTTTCAGATTGAACAATAAAAAACGGGAACTAATCAGTTCCCGTTAACTATTTCACCGTAAACTTAATTACATGTGTTTGATGATTGCATCACCAAACTCTGAGCATTTCAGGAGCTTAGCGCCTTCCATCAGACGTTCGAAATCGTAAGTGACGGTCTTGGCAGCGATGGCCCCTTCCATTCCTTTAACGATTAAGTCAGCGGCTTCAAACCAGCCCATGTGGCGCAGCAGTAGATACTAAGAATCAACATAACTGCATAATTTTATTATTGAAAACCATTAAAAAACAATGCTATTCAGGTGTTTGAATGCTGCACCTAACCTATTGTTTTAACACTATTCCACTGATAGTTTTGGGGAATGTATTTTCAATTATTGGTTCGTGAAAAAACTTATTCCATCTCAATGCGCTTTATCACCTAACTGGACGCATTAACTTTTCACCACCGGCAGCTGACTGAAATTTGTCGTGTATGCCGGTGACAGCATTTCACGCTTCATCTTGTACCTGCTATCGCTGCCTTTACCGGCAAACCACACACGGCCCAGCCTGCTATTATTTATCGTGTCGATAGTCTTCATCAGCTCGTCACTATTTTTGAATGGCTGCCGGATGGCGAACATGTCGAGCTGAGTGACTGCTGAATACGTGAAATCTGATAGAATGATGCCCGCCTTATAATATCGGTATCCGTCTCGCCAGATACTATCCAGTGCTCTCATGGCGGCATTGATGATGTCCCGCGTGTCGCAGCTGGGATACTCGAGTGAAATGTTTGCACTGTTCGCATAGTCCGGCCCGTTGGCGTGTCTGCTGGTCTGAACAAACAGCCCGATCATACGGCAGCGTTGTTTTTCTTCCCGGAGTTTTTCTGTTGACCGTTCAGCATATTCACATACGGCCTTTCTCATGGTGACAATGTCTGTCACTTTGGTACCGAACGACCTGGAGCAGAGGATCTGCTGTTTCACCTTTCTGACTTCTTCCAGCTCAATACAGGGTTCCCCGTTCAGCTCCCGCAGCGTGCGCTCTGCGATAACACCAAAGGTTTTACGGATAGTCGCCGGTGCGGCGTTCGCCAAATCTAATGCCGTACGGATACCCATTGTATTCAGCTTGGCAGATATGCGCCGGCCGATACCCCATACCTCACTGACCGGTATCAAAGCCAGTAATTTACGCTGGCGCAGGGAATCAGAAAGGTCGACCACTCCGCCGGTTTTTTTTCCATGTTTTTGCGGCGTGGTTGGCAAGTTTTGCGAGTGTCTTTGTCGGTGCAATACCAACACCGACCGGAAGGTGTGTTTTCTGCAGAATGGCAGCCTGTATCTCACGGCCGTAATCTTCCAGGCTGAATGTCCTGGTCATGCCGGTAAAATCAAGAAAGGCTTCATCGATAGAATAGATTTCTGTGGCGGGTGCGAAGGATGAGAGCAATGTCATCACACGGCTGCTCATATCGCCGTACAACGCATAATTTGAACTGAATACTGTCACATTATTTTTGTGACAAAAAGCGCGGCATTCATAATACAGCTCCCCCATTTTGATGCCGAGAGCTTTCGCCTCTGCTGACCGGGCGATCACGCAACCATCATTATTACTCAGGACGATGACCGGCTTACCTGTCAGGTCTGGCCGGAATACTCTTTCACAGCTGGCGTAAAAGCTGTTTACATCCACCAGCGCAAACATCACTGCGCCCGGTGAATGATGTAGGTGACCACGCCGAAAATCTGTAAATCCTGCTCACTGCTGATTGCGATAGGCTGATAATCCGGATTCATCGGGATCAACATAGGCACAGGAGACAGCTGCAATTTTTTGACAGTAAACTCACCTTCAAAACTGGCAATTACTATATCACCTTCAGCAGCGGTTACCGCGCTGTCCACGATAACCACATCACCATCAAAGATATTTGCATCTATCATCGAACTACCTTCAACCCTGAGCAGGTAGGTGCTTTCAGGATGCCGGATCAGCTCACTGTTCAGGTTTATGCGGTCCTCGATATAGTCCGCCGCCGGTGACGGAAACCCGGCCGGGACATGCTCCAGGAACAGAGGCAATGTCAGAATTGCGTCATCGTTGGTCTTGACAAGTTTCATACTCATAACCGATTAACTGTATATATATACAGTTAATGATAAAGAAGTTTGGCTGTCTCATCAATCTGATTTTTACTAATATTATGCGTCACATGCATTACTCATTGAAATCAAATCCGGTAGCCAACTATGAGCAAGGAGCGGACGTTGATATTTATATATCAATAAAGAAAATGCCAAAAAATGTAGTAGCGATTCGTTAACCACCTAAAATATCAGTTCTTTTAATGACTAGCTTGATCGCCGTCGAATATCACTCCAACAGGCTTACTACAAGTTTCCCATACCATTTCCAGCACTTTGCTAACTAGTTAGTCTTGCTGTCCAGCGATAGTGACTTGCCAAGCCCACTGGTGTCTTTGCGAACAGGTCTTATGTAGTGAAGATCGCTCTTTACGCAGAGTCGGTATTCAGAAAGCACAAGGCTGAAAATGTGTGAGCCTGAACATAAGGAGAGAATTTAGAACCACTGGAAACAATGGGATAATGTAATGTTTATCCTTAAATCCCTCTGAAGGATTCATTGTGCGTTTAAGAACAACAAGTTTTGAAACTGAATACTGTAGTTTTTTTAACTACGATATAAACAATTTATTTTATAGAAAAAATGTCGTATAATTCTGCATCATCAACGGGAGGAAATATATGACAAATGATACATCACCAAATCAATATGTTTCACGCTTATTAAATAAAAATGAAGACGATAGACTAAATGAACTCAAGATTATTCTTTCCGAGTTAGATATAGGTATCAGGCTAAGGAAAATAACGCAACACCAAAAACATGAGATCATTCATGAAATAAAGCGAGCCATTGCGGATGAAAGAAACATTTCTTTCGATGAAAAAAACGATCAATCTGATGCTATTAGTCGAGGGAGTGCTAGTGCCAGCAATGATGACTTGGTGGATTTAATAGCAATGCTTAATAGAGGAAGAATTCAATGAGTGATAGTTATTATAATATGTATTCATTGGCCGTGTCTAGTGCTGCATTACTTCTCTCATTGTATACATTTTTCAAATCAAGAAAAGATGTTAAGTTTGCGCAAGAGAATGCAAGTGAAGCATTGAAATTGCAATATGGTGCAATTGAACTTCAAATTCGAACTGGCATAACTAACGCAAGAAATACAATAAATAATTTGACACCAATCTTGACACCATACTTAGCAAAAAAACAAGCAGGCTCATTGAGCGCTGAAGAGTCTTATTCTCTTGATTTATTATATAAAACTTATGATTCTTGCATTGAAGACCTCCTTAACCAATATGATGAAGCATGTAAGAAATATATTGATGGTAAAATTGACAGAGAAATGTTCAAAGAAATATACATTCATGAAATAAAAAATATAACATCAAGCCAAGATCTTTCTTCCTATTATAATTTAGAAACAACGAAGTACACATCTACCTTAAAGGTGCGTGATGAATGGATACCTGATTGATATTAAGTGCCTTTATCGATCGTTTAAAGGCACTTAAATTAACAACTAATAATTAATTATTAATACCAACTTAATTTTGATATTCCTTTTAAATATTCATCAGCAACTAAAGAGAATCTGGAAATATCCCCTCCAAAGAAGCCACTTTTTAATGGAGCCCAGTTAACACCTTGCTCTTTGGCTTCCTTAATCATATTAGATAATGGGGAATTGTACAAATTTCTTTCTTTCCAACCAAAACGGCCTACAGGTCCCCATGGAGTTCGCTCTTGCTGCTGATGCAGATCTGCGATGACAAGTGCTAAGAAACATTCAAAATTATCAAAAACATTTTCGTAATTCTTCCCAATAAATAGAGTATCATCAATTAATGGTTGCAAGATGGTATAGAGATGCTCACTCATTGGTACAAAATGCCTTTCAAATCCAGGGAGTTGCTTAAATACACCTTGTTGAGCCAATTCCAGAATGGCATTCGAAATGGCTTCAGCAAAATATAGCTGTTTACCATTGTTTGAAAGTGACGAGTCTAATTTTATAAAAAAAACACTAAATAGTACATCATATTTTTTATTTTCAAATGCTGCTATCCCTAATGCATAAAACTGCATTATTAAGGGATACCATCGTAGATTTAACCATACAGTTAAACCATTCCCTCTTTCCAGTCGGTCAGTTGAACGAGCTAATGCTTTACTTAATAATGGAATATGGATTGTTCGAGCCCAATATGAGACACAAGAAATTATTAGGATTATAGTTTTAGATATACTTTCATATTTAGAAATCCTCTCAAGAAGTTCTTCTTTAGTAAACTGACCATTTACTGAGAAAAAATCCTCACTGGTTTCAGATAGAAAACTTTTAACTTCATCAATCACAAAATCATGTAGCTCGATAGAGGATGAATCATTTGCCAGTAATTTTTTTGTTTTTCTTATTTTATCTTCAGCGTTTAAAGGAGAAAATTCCGTCTGAAAATAGGGAACCGAAATCAACCTATCATTATCCGTTGTTTCCTCTAAATTGTCATGGGACCAAGAAGGAGATTTAAAAATAAAATCCCCATCACCATCAATATAGCCATAATGCGGACTTTGATTTGAAGACTTATCATTTGATACTTTATTGTAAACATAAGTCATCAAACCATTGGCGGTTAATACACCGTTTTCGGTTAATGCTTTTCCTTTTAAACCTTCAATTAGATGTCCGGTGAATACTGAATGATTTGGCAAAGGCCCACCAGAATCTGAGACAGTTTCATCGGCTTTACCGGCTGTCAGAACTTGTCTGGAATACCGTAGCATCATATCATTTAAGAAGCGCGTACTGCCTGGACCTATTCCCCGTGTTAATGCCAGTCCACCATAACAGGCATCCATAACGAAAAGTATATGCTTCGCTCTTATCAACTCTGCATTTTTGGTAAGTTCATCCCAGCGTATAAAGGTGGATAAATCATCAGTGATTGCGTCATGAGGTACGAGAAACCCTACTTCGCCATAAATTCCAGTTCGTGTTTCACCATGCCCAGCATAAAAAATGAAAATCCTCTCATCCAGTTCAATATCATCCCTTGTAAGTCTGGAAAATGCTCTTAATATATTTTCTTTGGTAGCATTTTCATCAAGAAGAAACGATATGTTTTCCTCTTTGAAATCGAATTCATTGATGAGTAAACTCTTTATTTCTGATGCATCATTAACTGCATACGCAAGAGGAGGGACATTTTTATATTTATTTATACCAATAACTAAAGCCCTGCTATTGATATAACTTTCCTTTAGGAAGTAACGAAAATCTTTCATAAGCATATTCCATCGTGTCAGATCGTTGTTAGTATCACTGTGGATTATATCACTTTGTTTATTCATTATGCTGTATGCTTCAACGTTATAGCTACAAAACGCGCTTAGAGTATGATGCGAAGCCAGCTGACGATGTCAGTGAAATGCTAAGTTTGTTAGTTCCGGTTCCGGCCAGAATCTCTGCTTAGTCGCTTCTTCTGGCTGTAAAAACTGCCATCATAACAGCCCGAGTGTATTGGTCGTTTCTTTCGTGGTGGTATTCTCCCGTTATTTTTGGCAGCTTGCGTCCTCATGGCGACCTTTTCTAATACGTAGATTGACAACTCCTAAACGAATACGGAGTTGTATCTGCCTACATAACGTATTTTGCCAGTCAGTTATAAATTAACAGTATTCAATATGAACAATTTCCGCTCCTAGCACAGCACGGCCTGTAAGATTAGATTGGGCTTTAACAACTATGTCAGGTTAAGTTTGAATTAATACATATAAGGATTACCGCACCATACACCCACCAACGCGGCTTTGTTTTATTCCTCTGCGTCTCCGGCCTGCTCCACTATTTCCTGAGCCTTCCGTTCTGCCTGTTCATGTTCCATCTGTTCGGCCAGTTCACGCTGCTTCACATTCCACACTGAGCCCTGCGGCATTTCCACGCGCACATCGAGGCGGGTAGATTCCGGCAGGTCACACGGTTCGCCATCCTGGTAGAAAATGCGTTCACCTTCCGGGGTGACCTCTTTCAGTCGCCAGTTCTGGAAACGGTCCGGTAAATGCGCATGCTGACGGTGACAGGTTTCGATGATGATACTGCCGTCTTCCAGTACGCGGTCATCGACATAAACCAGCTCAAGGCCGTTATTGTCTTTCGGTACCGAGATACCACCGTTTACACCCCAGGCACCATCTGAGTTATAACCGAGTATACCGGTAATGTGATATTGGCCGGTAGCTGTTCGGCTGACTTCAGCGCCTTCGGATTCGTCGTTGATGTCGAAACTACCGTCTGGGTGGATTTGGATAATTGGGGATGATACCTTCAAAAATCCACTACCATCCACTGTCGTATTGGTTTGCCCCCACAACGTGTTCCAAATCATTTCACCGGATGAATATCGCACGTTGACAATGACCCTGCCGTTTCTGCCAGCAACAAACATCCGCATTCCGTGGGTATCTGAGTAGTTCATATGGATACCAGTTCCCCATTCAGAGAAGTAGTTATCATCCACCCCCCCCCCTGCTTAAAGACAGAACAACCATTAGCGACATACAGTAAATCAGCGTTTTTATACCATACCGATTGCCCGCCGATACCAGTCAGTGATTGAATCCACTGCCTTGTCGCCATTGTACCATTACCATCGGGAACCTCTGTCTCTCCCTGCCATTTTCCGGAATGAAATTTAGAAAAGTAGGTGCGATTACCAACAGTAGCTATGGCCAGTCTGGCACTTTTTTCTTTGTTCCAGATCGAAATATCACCAAGAGCAGCAATATTGGCTTCCGTATTAATAACCCCCTCTCCCGTCACCAGGAATTTTGCAATACCGTCAACAAAATAGGTCAGATATCCATCATTACTGACTTTAAGTATCTTTTTCTTGTCTTTTGAATATAAAATCCCGGAATCACCATCCTGCCCAGCAAAATTATTAACCCAGCCTATTACTGCCTTTTGGCTCATAACATCCGTTTTCGATTCACCGGGCTCCTGAACCACTTTCGGTATCTTGCTGATAGCATCATTAAGGGCTTTAATGCTGTCCAACGTCACCTTCTGGCCGTTCGGCAGCTCAATTTCCACCTGGCCGGTGTCCGTCATCCACTGCTGCATTGCCTGGAGAAAATACACGATATAGCCCTGATTCGCTGACATGGTGCGGGCCGCATCTGAAATGGTATCCGGTACCGTGGTGGCAATGGAGTATTTAGCGCCGCTGAGTGTGACCGGGGCGTTGAATGACAACACCAGTTCGGTATCACTGTTTACCGCGCGGATCATCATACTGATAGGCGCTGCGCCGTTTTCGATGCTGATAAGCTGGCCCGGTGCCACACCGTGAATGTTCTTTTTCCACTGCGTACCGGTGCCGGTCACAATTGGTGAACCGGCTTTAATGGCTATGGTGCCGTCTGTGTAAATCATGGGTTTTCCTCGAATTTCGGACATAAAAAAAAACCGCCGGAGCGGTTATTATCTGAATGATGCAGAGTTGTACTTACAGGCAAGAACAACGCCATAAGCCAGGCGAACGCCGACAGAACCGGTATGTCTGACACGGTACTCAACCTCTATTTTCACATCACGCCTTCCCGCAGAAATGAAAATAACCGCTGAGCGGACATCACCAAACCCGGCGACTGACTGCGCAACGCCGTCAATACGTATGTTTACCTCGGTCCCCTGCAATTTTCCCAAGGGGTATCCCTGATGCTGCTCTACGCCAACAATGATAGTTGGTAAAACCAGCGCGATGGCGTAAGGCATACCGCCGACATACGTCAATGTCGATTTAACTGTCGTCCAGTCTCCGCCGTCACCATATATACTCCCTGCGCTCGCGGCAGGATAAATACCGGCCGTAACAACGTCACCGATTATCCGTTGTGCGTAGACAGTCCCGGTGAATTCGCCATCTACGGCATACAGCGTTCCGCGAATAATGGCTTCGTTAAACTCGGCTTTCCCGGTTTTGGCATCAATCAGGAATCCCTTTTTACCGGCAGAGTCATAGTTTTCAGACTGAAGCTTGTCTATCACCAGCAGGCTCTTTATCCACGCCTCATCCAGAAAAGCCTCCCGGATAAACACCTGTCCGCCCTTCATGTACATGAACAAATCCATAGATTTATTCACCGGGTTATAAAATGCAAACTGCTGCGCATTAAACCCAATCAGCGTGCTCACCTCACCGCCTTTCAGCTCGGCCCCGATAACCATGCCGGCGGAATAGTCCTCACCGTTGTAATGGATCCGGACTTTCATATCGTGGACCACCGATGCCTGACCGGATGCCATATCCCACTGTGCGCGGATAGAGTTCTGAGCCATGGCGAAACTGTCGTCTGCAGTCACCTTAACCGCGTCCAGTTTCTCTGCAAGTGCAGTCGTTTCCGTGACTGTGTAGTTGCGGACTTCGATGATTTCTGCTTTCATCGCGCCGGTTTCGCGCTGCCAGTAGCCCCACTGACCGTAAGCGTTATTGGCGTTGTTGATGATGGCTTCAAAGTTGTCATCAGCCTGAGACTGCAGGTCTTTGATGATTTGAGAGTCGCCCAGCCCGGCGGCCACTTCATCAATAATGGTCGATGCATCGAACTCGGCCACACCGCGCACAAACTCAGTCCAGGGGGACTGATTGCCGGTTTTATCTACCAGGCGGGCGCGGAAATAAAACGCGGTACCGGCGGCCAGACCGGCCAGTTCGTGAGAGCGGGACGGGTACGGCACATCAGCCAGCAGCAACAGATTCTGACCATCGTTGGTTTTGCTGTACTGAATTTCAGTTTTCAGGGTGTCTTCCGTAAATTTCCCAAACTCCCAGTTCAGTTTGATCCCGAATACCAGTGTGGATGCCCGGAAGTTCAGCGGCATCGGCGGATCACCCACTTTCCCGGTCAGCCGGGTTTCCTCTGAATACCCCCAGCCGCTGGAGATTTCCGCTGCATTTATCGCCCTGACCCGCACCAGATAGCGGCCGGAATAGACCCCGGGCACGTCAAATGAAGTGGTGGCATTACGCGGCACATTGATCCAGTTGCCGTCATCACGCCGCCACTGCGCCTCGTAGGCAATCGCGTTCTCCGCCAGTGACCAGGTAACCTGCATGGTTTCAATGCTGATCCCCTGGTTCACGACAGAATAAGAGCTGATAGTGATATCCTTCGGCGGGAACTGGTTACCGGGCGGAATAATACTGATTGGCCGTTCATCGAGTACCGCGCCGGTGTCTATCCGGTCGTATTTGTCCGGATCATGCATGGCCGCCGATATCGTGAACGTGCCGTCATCATTCTCAGTCACGCTCACCACCCGGTACTGCTGGGCGTACAGCTCGTCTGATTCTGTCACCCAGACACATTCCGGTTCCGGCGTTTCGCTGTATTCCGTGGTAACGGTGATCACGTTATCCGTGACCATCTGAATGGTACGAGCCTGTGATTTACCGGACGGCAGGTTCAGCATCAGCCGGTCACCCGGAGCGGCATCCGGTTTGCGGTCGAGGGTGATACTCCGGCCACTCACCGCACTGACGCGACCGCCGGTGACTTTCCCGGACAGGTTTTCATCCGCCACTGCAATGATGTATCCCGGCTGCGGAATATTACCGTCCAGCCCCACACCGAATGTCACCACCCGGTCTTTGTTGTTGGTGAGTATCCCCCAGCGGCCTTTGCGGTTGGCCTCTGACTGGCGGGTACAACCGATCGCTGTCATTTCCAGCTGATTAAAGCCGAACCGGTAAACCAGTTCATTTTCAAACACCGGCTCCATGGCATCGGCATAGCCGTTCAGCGGATCCGAGTACGACACCAGCGCGGAGGAATAACGGGCTTTACTGCTGCTGCCGGAATAAGTGAAACGACCGTCCAGCACGTTGGCTTTGGTGTAACTGTAATCAATGTCACGCGGCATATCCGCCAGGGTGATAATTTGATTGCCGCCCCAGTAGGTCA
Organism: Morganella morganii; assembly: GCF_019243775.1. Taxonomy (NCBI): domain Bacteria; kingdom Pseudomonadati; phylum Pseudomonadota; class Gammaproteobacteria; order Enterobacterales; family Morganellaceae; genus Morganella; species Morganella morganii. The sequence goes on along the minus strand of NZ_CP069157.1, from coordinate 1,388,763 downwards.
TACCCCGGAAGATGGCGGCAAAGTCACGCAGTACGGTATAAGCTTCATTGCGATCCTGCACATACACATCACAGATATAGCGTGGCTCAGTACCACTGCCGCCTTTGCCGTCCGGTACCGGCTGGTCACAATACTGCGCAACACGGTACAGTTCCCATTTATCGATATTCTGCATTTTGATACGGTCCCCGAGGCCGAAGCGATCGGAAACCACGATATCGTAAAATATCCATGCGGGGTTATTGGTCCATGCCCACTTAAACGAACCATCCCAGGTGCCGGAGTACGTCCGGTGCTCCGGGTCATAGTTTGACGGTACACGGATAATACGCATCTTCGGCTCACAGGTGACCTGCGGGATAGAGCCGTTAAACTGTTTTGAGTCAAACTCGATATACAACAGCGCGGTATGCGGATACCTCAGTTTGACATCAATCACCTCGGTGTAACTCTGCAGCACCATGGTGTCACCAATTTTTGCGCTGTTGGCGTCTGCCGTGATTTTACGCACACGCAGTGTCCAGGATGTGGCCGACTGTGGCAGATCAATGCGGTGGGTACGCTCATAACCGGAAGTTGTTTTGCCCTTTACACGTCCGTCCACAACGGTTTTCCAGCTCCCACCGTCAGTCTGTAAATCAATGGCGTATGCCACCTCGTTACCGACCATATCCCCGTTATCCTCCTGGCGGAACAGGGACGGCCATTTCAGGCGGACGCGAACCGCGGACAATTGCGGGTTGGTGAATGCGTGCGCCCACTGTGTGCTGCTCTGCACGGTGGTACCAACCGTGATTTCATTCTCCGCCGCCGGCATCCCCTGAATATAGGTTTGCGCCTGGGTACCGGGGCGGTATTCCCACACCACACCTGGAAAGTTTTCCGACCCGTCAGCATTCAGCAGCGGCGTACCATCCAGAAAGATATTCTTCCCGGTCAGTTCACCGGCAAATTCCCCTTCACCGAGGGCGATCAGCAATTTGGCTTTTGCAACAGACTGTAAGTCGTCCGGCTGTTCGACGGGCGTGCGCGGGCTGCCACCGCCGCCTTTGCGGCCTGTGATTTGTGTCATTATGAATTTCCTGCTGAAAAACGGAGAAAGGATTACTGCTGATCTTCGACGTAAATACCGGCAGAGATAACGGCCCCGCCGATGCGGCGCTTACCGTAACCGATCGGTACCGGGTAGCCCTGGGAAACAGTATTCGTTGGGGCACCGAACGCATAGGACGGTTTATTTTCGCCCTGGTCTTTCATGGCGATCCCGTTTGGCTGCGGGGACAGCATCTGAATAACACCACCCAATATCATGGATGCACCGGTCATTGCTAACCCTGTCTCCAGAGCCCCCCCATGCAGCCAGTGATGTACCACCAGAAATAAAGGCGGCAGCCACCAGCACCGCGCCAAAAATAACCTGCAGCAACCCGCCGCTTTTGCTGCCGATCACCACAGGCACAATCCTGATGACATCATCAGTTACCGGAAAACCCAGGTCATCCACCCCGATATTCTTTTCCCCGCGAAATACCGCGTAAGTTAAGCCTCGTGATTTACTGGTATTCAGGAACCGCTCAAAGCCTGGAACAGTGCAGCACAATGCACGGACGGCTTCTGACGTGGTACAGACAAGCCGCTGATGCGTTTTACCAAAGGTTTTACCCAGCACACCACCAAGTTCAATTTTTGCCATTATTTCCTGTGACATATTTACCCCATAAAAAAAACCCGCCGGAGCGGGTTATTAAATATTACTGGTAACCACAATTATCTTTTAAATAATATGGCATGTGCCATGCAGTATTATTTTGTATAATAGTAAACTCTGGTTTCGCCCCTACATAACCACCATATGCGTTTTTGGCATTAAGTGTATAATCAACAATCCAACCAAAATTTACTTTGCTATTGAATATACACCAACCTTTCCTTGGCTCGTTGAATGAATATACTGCTGACATAGGGTCTTTTAATTGACCTTCCTGATATGACTTCACTTTGGATTCATATAGTTCTTTACTGGGTTTTTCACCGTAATCTGCATTTTGTACTTCAATATTTGTTGGCCGCGCAACACAACCAGATAAAAGTAATGCAATAGTAACAGTTAGTATCTTCTTCATAATTTCACCAATTAACAGAATATACTGATAAGAATAGCCATAACGGATCAGTCAGTCATGAATATTTTGTGTCTCAGTACCATAACTGTGCGATCACGCCAATAACCGCCATACGGCACCCGCTGGCTCAAATGCCCGTATAAATGATGCAGCAGCATATTATCAGCCAGCAGAATACCGGCATGATTGGCGACCGGTGCCTGTACCTGCATCACTATCAAATCGCTGGGCTGCGGATCATCAACCTGAATAAATCCCGCTTCCCGCCAGTTATCGGCGTAACGGTTTTCGCCCTGCTCCCACCAGGGATAGTCGACCCGGTAATCCGGCAGTTCGATGCCGCGCTCCTGCCGAAACCAACTCATAATCAGCCCCCAGCAGTCAGTAAACCCAAGCACAAACGGCCGACCGAGTAATGGCTGATCACCGCGTGGCTGAACAGTCCGCAGATCTCCTTCCGGCCAGCTAACGATGTACCACGGCACGCCAAGGGCATCACACTGCGCTTTATCCAGTTCTGACGGCCGGGTGGTGGCGTCAGGGTGACTGTGAACAATACCGGTCACCGTTCCCCAGTCTTCCGCAGCCGCGTAATCCTCCGGCGATAATACGAAATGATCTTCCGGTGTGGCCGCGATATTGCGGCAGGGAAAATATTTCACTACACGGGATTTCTGCGCGACCACCCCGCAGCACTCGCGGGGATATTCACGTTCAGCATGTGCAAAAATAGCCGCCTGAATATTTTCCTGCATCCCTATTTCCTCAGTAATGATGTTCCGGGAAAGCCGCCGAACGGGAGTGGGTTATCTTGACCAAAGCGCAAAGTACAGCCGTTGCCCAGCATACCGCTGCACTGATCCTGCGCGGGGTCGTCAACTGGATTTCCGTGTTTATCGAACCAGCCGTTCTGTCCGGCATAATCACAGCCGTCACCGGATTTATATTTGCCGCGGATGCACCAGGTACACATTGCATGCAGTTGCCGCGTCGGGATCAGCACCCCCTGCAAATCCATCGGGCTGGCTAAATCAAACTCAATAACCTCTTTGGTTTCCGAGGATTTGCTGTCGATATAAAAGACCGAGACTTTTTCCTGGGTAGGATCTGCCGCCGGGTTGCCATCCGGAAAATTCGCCGCATCCAGATAGTGCGCCAAGGTATCATGTATCGTGACTTTCGCTTTCAGCATGTCATCGTAGGCCAGACACAGAGCGGTGATTGAGCCATCTAGATTTGCCACCGATAACTTCGGCTGTGCGCCGGAGCCGGTTGTCGATGCCTCCAGCCCCTCAATCTGTACCGGCCAGGCGCGGTATTCACTGCCCTGCCACCAGATGGATTTCGCCGGTAATTTTTCCGGATCACCACCAGCGGCAGTAATCTCTGCCTCTGCGTGCTGGATATTGTATGCATGGAACCGCAAAACATCCGGCGCACCGAACGCAGTACCGTCAACCTCAAAAAGCCGGACGGCATTACCCGGTTCCAGCTTCTGGTAATCGTTTGTGATCATGGTTTAAATGCCTGGGTAAAAGTGAGAGAGAGTGAATAGTTGTCACCGCCGAGCGGGGTGAGTTTCGGATCATCGCAGCGATACAATCCGGTATTCTCCAGTGGCGGTGTCCACTGAAAAGCACGGATACCGCCGTGCCGGTCAATAAAATCCCGGATTGGCCGGATATAACTTTCCGTTCCGGTAAAATTCAGTGACCATTTCTGACTGCGGGGATTAATGCCGTCCCCGCAAACCTGTTCATAACCATCACCAAACTTCGCCTTACGGGTTCTGAAGGAAATATCGCCCTGCGGATTCAGGCGCGGACTCCAGGTGAATGTTTCTATCATCTCCCCCCCCTTAGCCAGATTCCAGACAGCCCCTCCGGGACGGGTGTCCCTGTCCATCAGTGCGCGGTACCGCTGGTCGACATACTGCCCTATATCTCTGCCGAACCGCTCAAGACCACCGGATGCCTGAATCTGCTGATTTCCGTCACTGTCGATTTGGATATTAACCACAGGTGCCGTACCACCGGCACTACTGCCACCATAGGCACGCACACCAAGGTTACCGTCCGGCCCGCGCCTGAGCGGCATAATCGCCTCAGATCCGGCTTCGCCCATCAGTCCTATATTGGGTGCGCCGCCCTTGGCGAACGGAAACACAGTCGGTGAGCTGACAATGCTGTTGCTGTATGCGCTCAATCCTGAAGAGTGATACACGCCGCCGGTCGCATTAGCTACAGCCCCCATTCCCATGAAATCACCAAACCAGGTGCCACTTAATCCATTTTTCAGACCATTAAAAATGGTCATCTGGACAATCATTTTTGTGATATCGGTGAGAATGGATTTCGTAAAGTCAGTGAAGCTTGCCCGTCCAGTGGTAAGAAAATCTGTAAACAGAGATGATGTGCTGTTAAGTACATTGGTTGACGCGCTACGCATCATTTCAAACGCATTTGCGCTACTGTCACTGAAATCCTGCCAGCCCCGCTTTAATCCTGACTGCCAATCGCCTTCTGCTTTATATTTATCTTTTGCAGCCTGCCGGACAATGTCTGTTTGCTTTTGCTGTTCGGCATTCAGGACGGCGGTCTGATCTTTGTATAACTGAGAGGTTTTATCCGAAATTTCTTTATCCAGCTGATAGCGGCGCTGACGAAAGTCATCCGCAATCCTCTGCTCTTCTAGCATTAGGTTATAATCCGCTGTCGGCATAATGATTTGCAGGCGCTGATTATCCGCCTCCTGCTGCATGGACCGGGTACGCTGAGTTATTTCAAAGTTCTGGTCATCAAATTTTTTACGCAGCCCTTTCAGTGCGATTTCCCGCTCAAGCCTGGCGTTGAGCTGTAACTGGGTACGGATAGACCCGGCGTTTTCCATCACACTCTTCTGAGCGGCATTCAGTTTTTTACCTGCCAGGCCGACCAGCTCCTGCTCAAATGCAATCAGCTTACTTTCGGATGCGGTCAGCTTTTCATTTTCAGCAAGCTGTACCCTGAGTGTGGCGGTTTGTTCCATCAGCTGCTGCGCACGGCGCTGCCCCTCCGGAATACCGCTGCCGCCGCGTCCCTTCTTATCCAGCGAACTGTAAAGGCTGTCGATCCCCTTCATTGTCTGCTCAAACTGCTTTGCATCCATCTGACCGGATTTCAGCTGCTCACGGGCGGCATTCTGCAGTTTCAGTTTTTCCGTATGCTTATCAGCACCCGCTTTATACGCCGAGTTTAACTGCAACTGCGCATCTAACTGCTCACGCGTGTTTTTTATCTGCTCCTTTTGCTGCTGCTCCTGCTGCATCCCTTTTATTGTTGCACCAATCTGCCATACCAGTTTTTCCTGGATCATGGCATTCATAGCAGAGGTCTGCACCTGTGCTGCGGCGTAAGAGGATTCAGACATGAAACTGGTCAGTGAACGATAGCGATCTTCAATATCCTTAACGCCTTTCTCATGAATGGCATTGACCCTGATCTGTTCTTCATTCAGTGTCTTTGTGGCATTCAGGGCGCTTTTTCTGGCCAGCTCTTTTGCCCCTTCAACATCCCCCTGACGTTCAAGCAGCGCAATCCGGTTTATAGTGGCCTCGTCAAAAATCAGACCTTCATTGATAAGCTGGCGCAGGCTCTGCAACGGCTGCTCGTTAATAGATGATAACTTTGTGATCAGGAGATCGGCGCTGCCGCCGGATTTTTCCAGCTGCACGCCGAATTCAGACACTTCACGCAGCATAGAGCCTGAAAAACCGGCAGTCGCTGCCGCCGTCACCGTTTTGTATGCCTCTGCTGTTCCGCCGAGCTGATTGGCCAGTGTGCGCAGCTGGTATACCGAATTATTCAGCCCCGCCCCGCCTTTCTGAATAGCGGCATTAAACGCCTTTTGCCGTTCTTCCGCTTCTCTGTATTGTGAATACAGATAAGTGGCAGCACCGGCGGCGCCCATCAAACCAATGCCGAGTGTTCCGCCCAGCATAGCCCAGGTGTTTTTCAGCAGGCCGCCTGCCTGTGCTGATGCCCGCTGTGCAAATGTCAGCTCTTTACTTGCACCGGCCAGCTGCGTGGTCGCCGCTGTCAGCTTTTGCTTACCCAGTGCCTCGTCAGCTTCCGCAGCGGCCAGCGCTGCCGAGCCGGATCTGAGACGATCCCTGGCTTTTTCTGCCAGGGCGTTTGCATTCGCTATCTTTCTGTCATTGATCGCCCGCTCTTTGCTGTATTGCTTGTCTATTGCATCGGCGGACATACCGTTTGCGAGGTTAACTTCCCGCATTTTTTCCATATGGGCATTCTGCACCATTGCCAGTTCACGCTGATACCTGGCAGACTCGCGCATTTCATGGCCCATTTTCATCTGCTGCATTGCTGCTTCTTTGGCGCTGTTAGCCTGTTTAATGTGGCTTTCAGCGACTTTTACTGCGTCATTTGCAGCAGCAATATCCATCTGCCGCTTCTCGCCCATAGACATTTTAAGGCGATCAACGTCATTGGCGGCCCGTTCCAGTGCCGGAATAAAGGCACTGAGAATAGATGAGCCGGCGACATTCGCGCCGGATGAAATATTGGTCAGCGATGTCCGTAAGTGTGCGAACCCGCCTTTAGCTCCGGTGTTACTCATTCGCGCAATACTGTTACCTGCCCGCTGAGCCTCAGTTGAAACCTGAGAAATCTGTTCGGCCGTTTTAGCCGACTCCCTGCCGATATTTTGTGTGAATTTTTTTGAGCTGGCGGATGCACTGTTATAGGCATCCTCCACATCAGACTTAAAACTGGCTGCGTTGAGGTGTAACGCAACCGCTAAACTTGCAACGTCAGCCATTTAAGATCCTCATTACATCATTGCACTGCGTGCTGATATCCGGTGATACCGTTGGTACCACTGTGTTTTCCCCGGCCTCACCCGCAGCCTCCTCTTCCAGCATAAAAAAAGCCCGCCAGTGATTGAGCAGATCGGCGGGCATGTCAGCCAGTTTCCGGGGGTCAGGTTCCCCCCACCGGTCTGCCAGCTGAAATAACAGATAGAGGCGGGGTGAGTCCGTCAGTTTTTTTTCGCGTCCTCAATAGTCCCGTAGCAATATTTTTGCAGGGTATTCATTGCATCCACAAAAACAGGATTACTGTGTGCATCAATAAGTTCTTCTGCCGTCGGCAGATTTTCCGCACTGATCGGGGTTCCGTTCTCATCACAGATAGCTGACAAAATCAGACCGGCCCCCGCAAGGGTGACCCCGGAATAATCACCGGCATCAAAGGCAGCCTTGCGCTCTTTTTCGTAGCGGTCAAGCTCCCCGACAGTGAGACGCCGCAGATAAACTTCTGTACCGAAGAGTGTGTGTTTTTCCGTGTGTGAATCCGGTTTTAACAGGGCTGATTTAAGATTCATTATTCTCCGTCTCCTGTTGGTAGTGTGACAGTGGTGGTTCCCCAGGTGATGTTGTTCTGCTTACCTTTCACGGTAATCTGGATCACCTCACTGGCTGGGGCGCTGATGTCGTTCATTTCCCAGCCTGACAACGCGAGGATCATTGTCGCTGTACGCCCGTTCGGCAGTGCAAAATAAAACTGCACGGTCTTACGCTGCTCGGCAGCATTGAGAAACGCGGCGAAATCAGCATTGCCGGGATCATCAATAAACCCTAGTGATTTTTCAGGCCCTTCCGGCAGATCGGAAATCGACTGTTTGTTGGTATCTTTCAGGGTGGTGCAGTCAATAAAACCACCGGTAAGCCCGGTAGCCCCCAGCGCTTTACAGTTAATCAGCGCTTTCATTTTGTCGACGGTATCACCGGCCTCACCGAATTTTACGATGGTACCGGCGGGCAACATGGCGTATTCCGGGGAGGATTTTTCTCCGGCCATAATAGTTCTCCAGGTTAACGATTTTCATTAATACCGGCGCGTATGGCGGCGGCAAGGGTGTTTAAAATATCTTTACGGTGATAATCCAGCGCAGGGCGTATAAACGGACGCGGGATCTGTTTTGATGTCCCGAATTCCTGAGCCTGCGCCTTCATGTGGTGCGCTTTTGACGGACCCACGCGAACGGTCATCAGGGTGATGTATTTTTTATCTTTCATCCGGTCAGTGGTTCTGACTTTGATGCTGTCCCGCATGTGGTCATCGTCGTGACTGCTGTCATAACCGGCGTACTGTTTCATATCCTCAGCAACAACGGTCATCGCCTCACGGCCTGCATCGCGCAGTATTCTGGATGTCAGCTTTTCCCCGAGATTCATCAGCTCCGCTTCCAGCCCGTCAAGGCCGGAAACCTTAACCGTAGTTCTCACGATACATCCTCCGGATAAGTGATAATAAAATCCCGCATGACTGACCAGCGGACGGTGTTTTTTGTCAGCTCTTCCCGCCCCTGCTGAAAACTACCACGCTGCACGGTCTGCACCGGATAATGACCGATGTAACCATGCTGGATTGGCTCCCAGGCATCACGGATAGCTTTATCCAGCAGCAGGGCTTTTTCGTAGTCATTCAGTACGTGAATGCCTATCTGAAAACGCGCCACGATAAGATGAGTGGTGACCATACCGGTGGAATAACGCGGATCACTGATACGCTGAAAGGTGATACCTTCTTGTGCATCTTTCGGTAACAACAGGGGGAAAACGGGCATTGCGGTGATAGCAGAAAGAGACGACTTGAGGTCACTTTCGATCATGTCGTATGTCTGCCTCCGTGGTAATAATCAGTTTCGCAGGGTCATTACGGTCACAGGCACGGACTGTAAAAAACCGGTTCTGGTATTCAATCACCCAGTCGATTTGCACATCCGCGCGTGGCCGCGCAGTAAACTGCATGGTTTCGATGACCTGATCCTGCTCTGCCGTCCGGATTTTACGGTTGGATATCGCCTCGGCTTTGGCCCACACCGTGATGACTTTCGTCAGTTCGGTACGGGAATCACCGAGCTCCCCGGTCACCACCTCCGGACGGTACAGGATGATGCGTTTGTTGAGTTCGCCGGCACGTAACCTGCTCATTCCAGGTACCTCACATAAGGTTGCAGCAGCGCATCAACCGCCATCGGCAACACTGCCACGGATTCACCGGTTACAACTGATTCGCGGTTTGCATACCAGTTACCCACCAGCAGGAGCATAGCGACTTCAATATCGCCGCTATAAATCAGAGTTGTTTCCGGATCGGGGCTTTCATCAGAATCCGTGATTAAGGTACGCCGGGTGTGATTTTCCACCAGGCGGCCGGCGGCAATAATGTAAGAGTTCAGTAACTCATCTTCATCATGGAAATCCGGATCCAGCCTCACCTGTTGTTTTGCACGTTCCAGAGAAAGCATTATTTCCCCTTAGCACCACGCTTGGATTCAGGTGCAGCTGGTTTTTCCGGCTCTGGCTCTGGCTCTGGCTCTGGCTCTGGCTCTGGCTCTGGCTCTGGCTCTGGCTCTGGCTCTGGCTCTGGCTCTGGCTCTGGCTCTGGCTCTGGCTCTGGCTCTGGCAGAATATTATCCGGAATTTCCCCGGCATAACCTTTCTGTATCAGTTCGCGGCCATGTAATTCTGACGTTTCAATTTCTTCACCTTCCACAACGACACGGTGTCCGAAATAAAATGCCCGGAGTACAGTCATTTTCATCATATGATCCTTACGAAAAAGCGGCCCGCAGGCCGCCTGTTTTCAGAGAATTATTCACCAGCACCGGCTACAGTGAAATTGCCATAAACAAAGGCTTCCGGGCGTTTTACTGCCAGAGCAAGGCGCTCTTCACAACGGATTGAGATCATGTTTTTCTCAAAATCGTCGGCGTTTTCAGTGGAGATCACCACATTGGTTTCTTCACGGTCAAACAACTGAGCACCGGCATTAAACGCCCCTGTCAGGAACTTACCTTTGAATGCTGCCGTTTCTGTTGCCACAACCGGCAATCCCCACAGTGTAGGGCCGGTAAGTGAGGCCGGATTGGCAAGGATGTAGCGCCCCAGCGAATCCTTGGTCAGTTCGATTTTCGCCCAGTCAATAAAGTGCAGGACATGCCCGGATGCCGGGAAACGTGCCAGCTGAGACTGCAGCATCGCCAGGCGCAGATCATCAATACCATTCTGTTTTTCAACGCTGAATTCAGCTTTGTATTTCGATGCCTGCGGGATAATGCCGTGCAGATGCGCCCCGGAGCCGTCACCGAACAAAATTTCCTGTTCTTCAACAAACTTCAGGCCGTAACGCATTTCAGCATCCACCAGTGACTGCAGTTGTGAAAAGTCATCCAGGATCTGCTTGGATGCTTTAAACATGTGAGCAACAGTGGTTACCGGGGTGATTTTGGTTGCAAACTCAATATCACTGTAAGGCTTGGTGGTATTTTCCGGAACCACTGCTGCCTTATTAGTAAATCCGGTCTGCTGAACCCAGAAGATTGCCGGTGACTGCGTTTTTCCCGGAGCAATCAAATCACGGATAAATAACCGTTGTTTTGGTGCCACATCAACACCCGGCAGACGGTGAGGCTCAACAACACCTTCGGCAACACCGGTTGAAATCAGCGCCGCCTGTACCGGTACAGAAATGCGTTTATTCCCCTGAATGCTGGAGTTAATATCTTTCAGTACTTCCGCAGAAATCAGTTGCTGACCAAAGGACTGCGCGGCTTTCAGGGCATTCTGAAGAGGCATCTGGGCAATGTGCTGTTCCAGTTCCCCCATCGCAGATTTAATGGTTTTTTCGGCTTCGCGCAGCGCGTTAAGCTCCAGCGCCATTTTATCAACAGCCTCTTTTGTCTCTGCACTGAGTCCGCCCGCTTTTTGTGCTTCTGTCAGTGCGCTCTCCGCCTTGGCATTAAAGTCGCTGTTTGCTTTTTCAATCTGCGCTTTCAGGCTTTTCAGTAATTCGTTTGTATCAGACATAATGTCTCCAGTAATTAACGTGCCGGAGTAAAGGCTCTTACCGCCTCTTCCAGTTCAGATAAGGTTTGTGGATTTATTTCAGTGGCAGCGCATGGCGTACCTTCAGGGTCGGAAGCAGCGCCCGGCATACTTCCCGTTAAAGCAGAAATCAGTTTCCGGCGCTCAGAGCGCGGTGTGTTTGTTTTTGCCAGCAGCGCATCAATTTTTCTGACAGCGGCCTGCGGGGTTTCGTCACCGTTATCGATAGCGTCCGCTGCCAGAAGGCCATCGGCAAACCCGCTATCAATGGCATCGCTGCTGCCGATATAGGTTTCTTCATCCATCATCCGGCAGATATCTTTTTCATCCTGTCCGGTTCTGGCCATGTAGATACCCGCCATGGCTTTATCAAACGGCTCAAGATCAGCGGCCAGTTTTGCAAAATCATGTCGGTTACCCATGCTGATAGCCCAGCAGTTATGAATCATCAGAAACGCGCCCCGGCCCATCAGAATTTCATCTCCGGCCATCGCGATTATTGATGCTGCTGACGCGGCGATACCCAGGACATTGACGGTGACATGACCATTGTGTGCCCTGAGCAGGTTGTAAATAGCCAGACCTTCGAACATGTCACCGCCGGGGCTGTTAATGTTTACCACCACATCATTGTCACCGATAACCCGCAGCGCTGCGGCAATCCGCTTTGCGGAAACACCATCACCCCACATATCGGCACCGATCACATCAAGAATGGAAATAGTGTTATCAGCGCTGGCGGCTTTTATGCCGCTGTTCCAGTTTTCCAGCGCTTTCGGTTTCAGTTCATAATTAACTGACGCGCAGGGGCGACCCTCCGGCGCTGCCGGCAGGTTACTTTTTTTCATGAAATTTACTCCCCGGAATGAGGTGATTGCGTGGATTGTTGTTGCGGACCCGCTGCGGCAGAAGATGATTCAGGGAAAAGCCAGTTCGCTATTCCTGCCCGCAGTTTTTCTGATTCATTTTTCCCGTTGTCTTTACCGAGCTGATCGATCGGGGTCAGGTTAAGCTGGACAGTATAAATATCGCCACCATCAATCGGCGGAAGATTCTCAAGACGGCGGACATCATTGCGGCTCATCCATCCGTTTTGCAGTGATGTTGTGTAGTAAGCTGAACGCCCCGCGCTGTCTGCCCTGAATAACCCCTCAACAGAAAATTCAGCATAATAATCATCGTCATCGTTCAGCAGGCAACGGCTGATTTCCTGTTCGATATTCACCAGCAGCGGACGCAGTGTATTGGTCAGAAACTGCATATTCATCCCTTCCACACTTGACGCCCAGCTGCTCTGTTTATCCATGTGACCAACCATGAACGGCGGCACGCGGAACCAGCGGCAAATCTCCTCTATGCTGAAGGTCCGGCTTTCCAGCATCTGAGCAGCCTCCGGGTTCATGGTGACATTGTTGTATTTCATCCCCCCTTCAAGCACCATAATTTTCCCGGCATTTTTCGAGCCGACAAATGCCTCAATATATTTTCTGATCCTCCCGCGCTGATCATCGTTCAGCGGCATCTCAGCTGACAGAAACCCGGAACTCTGAAGACCGTTTTCGAATATTTTTGCGGCGGACTCCTCGACAGACATCGCGGCACCAATCACATCACGCCCGGTTTTTACCGGGATCATGCCGCAGATACCATCCATCCCGAAACCACGTATATGCATCATCGATTTCAGAGGAATATCGCGCTTTGTCTGTGTCAGCGGGTCGGTATATTCATATTCCAGACGACCGCTTTTTCCGCGTCTTACCACCATGTTCTGTGGTAAGAGCGGGTGCAAAGCGACCAGTTTTGATCCGATATACCGCTTCTCAATAAAGCTGTTACCCCGCAGGCAGATACTGGCGACCACCATCAGCATAAAACGGGATGGTGTCATCTCGGCGTTCGGCTGCTTACATAAAAGCCGGTATACCGGATGCTCTTTCGCCAGCGTCCGGGAGCCGTCACGCTGATTCTGATAGATTTTCAGCGGTAATGTTGAGATGGACTCACTGAGCAGGCGCACACAGGACCATACCGCAGACAGCTGCATGGCTTTATCTGCCGTCACTACCTTTCCGCTGCTGCTGGTACCGGCCCATTCCTGCCAGAACTCACCGGATGTCAGATGAACAGGCACACCCAGCCAGTTAAGCAGCGCACTGCGGATGCGGCCCAGTTGCTTATTTTGCTTCATTAAATACCTACCATAATTGGGTTTTCAAAGAATCCGGAAAGATCCTGCTTATCCTCCCCGCCGTTCACCATCTGGCGTGATTTGGCCGTAAACAGCGCGACCGGTCCGTCGATTTTGTTTTCCGGTGTCGATTTGTTCGGGAAAATGTTGTCGTTTTTGTCCGGTTTTACGGTCACGTTCGACATCATCCAGGACATCATCGGATTGTGATCATGGTGAAATTTTCCGGAATAGACATCGGCCTGTACTGTTTTCATGGATTCAGACATGTTTTTCACCGTCTGCGCCACTTCCACCAGCGGGATCCCCTCTTCCGCCAGGCGGCGTGAGAACTGCACCGCGCTCCACGGGTCAAACCCGAGCTCACGCAGGTCATCACCTTCGCACCATGCCAGAATGTCGGCTTTGATGATGTCATGATCAATAACCTCACCATCAGTCAGCTCCAGATGCCCGGCGGCCGCCCATTTCCGGTACAGCTCCGCAATATGATTCGGTGCGGTTTCTATCCGGTCTTCCGGCAGCCAGAATTTACACTTAACATGCACCTGTCCGCGCGGATCTTCATAAACCTTAATTGCCGCGGCCACGTCGATTTTATTTGCCAGGTCAACACCGACCCAGACCGGGCAGTTCTTCAGTTCATCATCCGGCGCGTTTTCAGGGCAGTTGTCCCATTTTCCTGAGTCCATCCAGATCGACTCCGCGTTAACCCACATATTGAGGTGTTTGGTCAGAAAGTTAGGCCGGGCGGCAATCTGCTCTTTTGCTTTTTTCGCCAGGCGGCGCATATCATCAAAGCGCTTGCAGACACCCAGCCCCGGATTAGCCTTTATCCAGACAGACTCATCGAACGGTTCATCATCTTTATCCAGCGTGTAAATGGCCGCGAAAAAAGTGTCATCCTCCACTACGCCCCGCAGTACCTTGATGGCGTAATCCCGCAGTTCGTAGCAGATGCCTTCGCGGTTAAATCCCGCGGTGGTGATCGCAAACAGAAGCGATTGCAGACGGGCACCGGTCCCGGTTTCCAGCACATCCCACACATCACGGGTTTTGTGGGCGTGAAGTTCGTCCACAATGCCGCAGTGAATATTCAGGCCGTCGAGGTTGTTTGCATCGCTGGAAAGCGGCTCAAACTTGGATGCGGACCGCTCCTGGTAAATCGCCAGCTTATTAAATTCAAACAGGCGGCCGAGTGAGCTTTTGGCCTTTTTAATCATGTTTTTCGCATCTTCAAACACGATACGGGCCTGATCACGGGTTGTAGCTGCCGAGTAAACCTCGGCGCCCCCCTCACCGTCAGCACCGGTCATATACAGGCCGATGCCGGATGAAAGTGTGGATTTGGCGTTTTTACGTGCAACTTCGTTATAGGCTGTCCGGAAGCGACGAACCAGTACCGGATCGCCGTCATCGTCGTACTGAGCCTCACCGCTGAGTTCATCAACCAGCGGGATCACGAAACCAAAGATATTAATCAGAATAAAGGTATGCCACGGCATCAGCTCTATCGGCTTGCCTGCCAGCGCCCCTTTGACGTGCGGGACAAACTGGTAAAAATCCAGAATATGCTGGGCGCGTTCTTCAATGAAAAAGATGTCGCGCTCAGGGCCACGCTCTAAATCATCAAGAAACCGCTGACACGCCAGGCGTATCAGTTCGCCCGTAACTATTTCTCCGGCAACTACCTGTTCGGCGTACCGGATCCCATCTGCTACGGTTGCCATTCATCATTTGCGCTTTTTCATAAATGCCTCGAAAGGGTCTTCTTCGGCTGGTGTGTTAATCGTTACCTTCGAGCGGGACGCCGGGGTCATACCAAATTCACCCAGCATTGCCCGGATCCGTTTCCAGGCATCGGCTTTCATTGCCGCCACCGGGTGTGCTTTTATCAGTGTGCCGCCATCACTCTGTGTTGTGTAGGTGTAACCTTCTTCGTCCAGGGTATCGCAGTGCTGCCGGTATTCGGTGTATACCTCGATCAGCAGCTCCAGCGCTTTGGCATCCATCGAACTCATCACGCCCATGGCATCGAGTTCTTCCCCGATCCGCTTAAACCAGTATTTCCCCTGCTTGGTAAAATGCTTCGGAGTTGGGGGTACCCCTGACGGCGGTTTCGGTTCTTTTTTATTGATCGGGCGTTTTGATGGGTTACCCCTGACCAAACGCAGGTGTGACGGGGTTTTCGGTGGTCCCGACATAATCGTTTTCTCCTATTGATTCCCATCCGGGGATCCCGGAAAAAAGTTTTCTAACCTGCGGCGATCTGAAAAGAGGTAAGGCGGCGGTCCTCTGGCCGTGGGGCGGCAGGGATTTGACCTCCCCCTCCCCCATGCATCATCAGCAGTCAGCCGCGATTACGTTCTGTTGCCGTCTTATGGTAGTGACAGGGCCAGCACAGGCTTTGCAGATTACTTTCCGCATCGGTCCCCCCCATGAGCTTTCGGGGTGATGTGGTCCACTGTCTTTGCCTCTGTTGCGCGACCGTCACTCAGGCACTGCTGGCACAAATGTTTGTCCCTGCTCAGCACCACAGCACGCAACCGGTCCCACCTGGTACCGTAGCCGCGCTCGTGTCTGCTCTTACCCTGCTGGTGGTTCTCCCAGCCTGTATTTCGGTGTTCTTCGCAGTAGCCGCTGCGGTCGGTGGTTGTCTTTGCGCAGCCACGTTTGCGGCAGGCCCGGGGGATGCGTGGTGGCATTAAAATTCTCCAATAAAAAACCCGCACGTGGCGGGTCATTATGTTCTTTTTGTGATTTGCAACAGAGCAGGAACTCAAGCTTTCCGAAGTTATATTTCTATGTACCTATATTTAATTAAACCTTAGCTCTTTCCTTGCGTCATCTATAATAGGATTAATAATTGAATTTATTGCCTCACTTAGTTGACCATATGCGATAAAATTGTGGAACCCCTCTTTATGTACTGAGTATTCAAGTGATTCTGATTTTGTAAAATATTCTTCTAAAAGTTCTTTTGCTTTTTTGCTTAAAGATATTGGCGACAGTATATAAATTCGGCGAATAACAATACTTAATTCATCATACCGACTCCACTCAAAATTAATATTCGGTATAATTTCATTATCTGACCTTTCAATTTGATAAACAATTTCAAAGTGCCTTGACGCCTTTTTGTAAATGGATTCCATTTCTATTAATGCATCAATTAACGTATTGTACGACTGACTCTTCCTTTCCCACCATTTTTCTTTGTAAAATTTATTCATGGCAATTCGTGAAGTAATAATTGCAGCAAGACTACCCGTAATTAACGCAACAACTGAATTCACAGATAGACTAATCCAATCAAACATAAGTGTACACTCCATAATATTTAGCATCTCCCTATTAATATACGCGATCAAGCCTTTGCTGTTCAAATACCAGCTTATCGTGGCTTTCTATTTCGCTCTGTATCCGCTTTCCGGATATCAATCAACTGCCCGTTAGCCTTATCCAATGCCATCAGCAGCGGCTCTATCCACTCAACCGCCTGGCAATATGTCAGTCGGCGGGTGGCAGCGGTACCAGCACCGGCTGGGTCAGTGATGCCGGAATCGAAACGCATTGCTGATTCACGGATGGCGTAGACGTGGTTGAGCAACCCATCAGAAACAGGCTGAGGGATATACAGATTGCAGGTAGGCTCTTTCCGGATGATGGTACGGTATTCAATCTGCTTCTCCTGTGATTTGGCCTCGATGCGCATGCTGCGGTTGGCGTTCGCTGCGGCCACGCGGTCAAAGATATCGATGCTGGTGTAAGCGTTATCAATCACCTTTTGCTGATCGGTGATTACATCGTCTTTGTGTTGGCCTTCCGTTTTCTCGGCTGACAGCATGCTGAACATCCATAACCCGAAGAACACAACTGCCCACAACCAGCCGTTGAGCAATACAGTGATTACCCTTTTCATGGCGCTTCACACTCATAGTGGATCACACCTTCCAGCTGGTTACCCGGCAGCGGCTTACAGTGACTCTCGAGTGAATACAGATAACAACCCGCCAACAGAGCAGTAGTCAGCAGGATGATAGCAATGATGATCTGCATTAAAGGGTTCCGTGGCATACCGCTTTCTCCGTCTCGCGCCGGTTGATCAGACCCTGCCACTGTTTACCTCCGGCAAACGTCCAGCGCTTCATTTCGTCACATGCACCGGCGATATCACCGGCATTGAGTTTGCGCAGCATAGTGGAGCGCGAGAACGCACCGGTTCCGGTGTTATATGCAAATGAATAGATGGCCGCCCGGGTATTGTCATCAATCGGCACTTTGATCATCGGGTCAACCGCGCGCCGGACTTTCGTCAGGTCGTCATGCAACAGCGCCTTACATTCAGCGTCCGTGTACAGCTTGCCGGGCTGAATATCACTGCCGGTATGGCCGTAACATACGGTGAGCACTCCGGCCACATCACGATAAGGTTTGTACTCAACACCCTCATATGCGGGGATCAGCACCAGCGCACCGGCAATTGCCCCGGCAGCACAAGCGGCCATGACTTTTTTAAATAATCGGTTATTCATGATGTTCTCCGGCTTTCAGTTGGAATTCTTTCCGTTTGTAATACCAGTTCACCAGGAACGTCCCGATGGTGCAGACGATACCGGCAACGATAGCCCATTGATCCAGAGACAGAGCACCAAAAGCAGCAGTAAAGACACCCCACGCATACGCCGCAGGGCTGGAATATTTATCGGACATACGCATTTTTCCACCCCCTGCGGAGTGTTCCGTGTGTGAATTGATAGGGAAATGCCGCAACCGGTTTATATGTTTTAAACAGGTTAAAGTGAGGTGGCTGCGGCATTGTTCGGATAATCCCACCAGCGGCGGGAAAGCAAGAAGAAGAGCACTGTGACCGAATACGGATTAGGTAATGAGCCTGTCGTATTCCAATGCTCTTGTTGTTGCTGGCAAAAAAAAGGCCGCCGGAGCGACCTTAAGTAATTTATAGAATTTAGCTATTCTTTCCCTTCATTGATTCGAATAATTTAGCCAACTGCTCTAAACCATCAAGAGTAGATGGTATTTTTTTTAGAATCTGGTATTACGTTTGAAAAAACTAAGCTTTCAAACTTAGAGAGAGATGACCGATCTTCGTGTTTTACAGAAAATTCCGTATATCCCTGGATAAACATACACAGACTTCTTCTTAGGTTTATTTGAGTTAGTTCTGCTTTTATAGATTGATAGTTTAGTAATGACACTCTGAATAGGTATAAAAAAAGTAAAGTTGCTGTTGCTGTAAGCGCATAACCATAATAATTGTAAACAACACCACAAGCATATGAAATTATCTTAACTATAATAGGTAAAAATAATAATGAAACAGATATTTTCAAAACATTCCTTGCATTTCTTTTTTCTCTGCCTTTCTGAATAGAAAATTTTTCATATGCTTTCTCGAGACCAATAAAAGTTAATCCGTTATTGATATTATTAACACTTTTCTCTAAGCCCTGAATTATACTTACTTTTTCAAAAATATCATCTCTTAAAGTCCTTTCTATCTCATTCATTTCACTTTTAAATTTTAAAATATAGTCTTCACCACTAACTTCGATTTCATTAAATTTATTTATTATTTCATTATTTTTATCTGATAGATCTTTGATACTTTTATTGATAGTACTGAGTTCAATATCATTACCTCTCAGTAATTGTAACTTATCCTTAATAATATTATTCAAAAATTCGTTTTTAGCATAAAGATAATAACCATATAAACTAAAATTATAATCATCTATTATGTTTTCATATATTATATCATAGTATTGATAATTATTTATTGGCAGTATAAGTTCAGGAACAATACCATTGTCCACTCTTTCAAAATTATATTCCATAATAAAACGAATAAAATATGTATACATATACAAAAGATATTGAACTCTATTAGTTTTATCATCATACTTCACATAACCAAATAACCTTGATTTTTTGCATACATTATATAGCATATCACTACGGATATTTATATATTTATTTACATCTACAATATCATCATATAGTTTTTTAATTAATTCTATACTATGTATATTATTTTTATCATTATTTAATTTATTAGAAATACCATTGATAAAATTATCACTGCTTAATGAGTCAATACACATAGTAGTATTTTTTAAATTATCTACAAAAATACGATACTCTTGCTCTTGCTTGCTTTTCTCATCATTCATAAATATCACTCATAAATTAACCATATATTATGAATAATATATTAGAAACCCCGCAATTGCGAGGTTTCTGTTTATAAGCAATGTGACATAGGAATCACTCTTATCACAGTAGCACCGAATTTGCGTAGCGCACTAATACTTTTTTACTGCAATTTATTACCCTGGCTTTTTCTATCTCTAAATCCATATCAAGAACTGCACCGGTGGCATACAGATAACCATCGACAAACCCTTCTGCAACCTGAAGCATCTGACGTATACGCCCCTCGCTTAACTTCCATTTACGGGCTATTGCCCGTTTTGATACCCCGTACATGTAATGAGCAACAATCAGATCGAGTTCTTCATCTTTTCTGACAGCTTTTAACTTAGTGATTGCCTGGTCGATAACACGGCCATCGTGATCGCTACATGACTGGCGCTCCGATCTGTTACTGACGATGAGCCCTTTAAATCCTGCTGCTATGTGTGAGTAATCCACTCCACAGTTGTCTGATGAAGACCATCCGCCCCAGCGGTCTAATGCAATCTGAATATCTCTCATTGTTTATCTCTCAGCGCTCCGTACAGCGCATTAACCAAAAACACCGATCCCGTATGACCGGTTCATAAACTTAAATAACAACTCCAGCTGGCTGCCGTGCTTCTGCTCCCATGCTGCCGGGTCGCTGTGTAACTCGTCATGGTGAATACGGCACAGCGGGATAGTAAAGCTGTCGTGTGCCTTTGTGCCGGTACCGCCGGTGCCATGACCGATGATGTGATGTGGGTCGTCCGCCTGCTGGCCGCACACACAACACGGCTGGCTTTTCACCCATTGCAGGTATTTCGGGCACTCCCAGCGTTTTAACTTCGGGATTTTCATAAAACTGGCTGGTGGCTCCGGCTCTATCTCCGGAATAACGACCGGCTTTACCTGCTCAACAATGCCCTGAACAATCTGACTGTGTGAACGCGCCCGGTGAACAATGGAATGCTCCGTCATGGTGCCGATTATCTCTTCTTCCGGTGGCTGCATCAGGATGTATGAACAGATAAAGGGCGGAAGATGATCACTGACACGGCGCATCACCGACCAGGTGAACAAATCGGAGGGATTCAGAAAGTGGCCGGCCGGCAGCCGAAGATCGGTAAAAATACTTCTCGCCACAAATGCCCGTTGGTTGCATAACAGAATTTCATCCGCCTGCTGCTGGTGGACATTACGCGCCCGCAAGATGTTGTCATGGTGCCAGCACGTCCGGATGAATCCGTCCTTGCGCCGGGTCATGGTCAGTTCGTGGTGGTGATAAGGGTTTTCCGGATCGTTAATCTGGCAGTGACCCATCGATTTAACGTAATGCCGAAACCCCTGTAAACCGCCGGCAGCTTTTACCACTGCGGGATTGTCCAGGAAACGTAATACCCGAGCATCCGTCAGCAGCGGCTGCGTATCTGCCGGAACGCGACCGGACGGAATACCATCCATTGAACGGGGAGCAGCACTGACAACATAACGGGCGCCATTCCGGAAATTGCCGATCTCCGCGCCCGGATTAAACATCAGGATCCGGGCATCTTCCTGGACAAAGCCGGTTAACAGGTAATTCATCAGATAGCGCCCTTCCCCTGATATGCTTTCACCACTTCACGCAGTCGCTGATACCGGTTGTGGAATGTGAACGCGTCCGCAATATGCAGCCAGCCGCGGCGCTGAATGTGCTTTTCAAAAAAGCGATCATCTGACCAGGCGCGGTTCAGGTCGCGCAGTACCCACCACCGAATAAACCGGTGCAGAACCGCCATCACAGGAACCACACTCACACCGTAAATCTCTTTGCTTTCCAAACGCATGATCATGCTGCCTCCTGTTCTTTTGCGGCCTGCTCTGTGGCCTGTTTCCAGATATAAATCCATGTTTTGCGACCCATGAATTCTGTCTGCCTCCGGATACCAGTTTTACCGGCCATTTTTAGTGCGATTTCCTCGATGCGGTTACGCGGCTTTGACCCGCTGCTAATCAGGCGAGCGAATGCCTCGTCACGTTCCAGCGGATCAATTTCCACATGCACCTCGCCAGGCTTCAGCCAGTGGCCGTTAACACACGCAGGGCGGCCGGATTCATGCCATTTCTGTGCTTTGGCAAAATATTCTTCGCAGTTCTCAGGGCTGAACAGCGTCTTAGGGCGCAGGTAATCCCGCATCCTGCTGTCGTTTTGCCATTTTTCAGTAAGGTAGTCGGTGATCAGGTTCAGGTCAGATGGGAGATAATTCTCAGCCAGTCTTGCGCGGATATGTCCCATCGTAGTTTTTCCGTCACGGTAATTTGAATTGGTCGTGAGATTAAAATAATCAAGAACCTCTTTCGCCGGGTCCTGTTCCGCAGGAACCGGACAAGAATTCTCTGTTGTATTCTCTGTTGTATTCTCTGTAGTAATCTCTGTTGTAGTCTCTGTAAGATCGGGACAATCTGACCCGTTCGATGAGTTCATGCTGACCTCTTCGACATGGTCATTTTGACCAGCTCGATGAGGACATTTTGACCCGTTCGGTGAAGACATTTTGACCCCATCGGAAAGAAGCGGGTGTTCATGGTTTATTGAGTAGTAATTCGTTCGGTCATGAGATGCTTTTTTAAGTTGCTCAACGTTCAGAACACCCAGGGTTTTCAGGTTAGTAAACGCCCGTTTGATGGTTTTTTCTGAGTAAAACGGAAACTGCTCTTTCCACTGATCTATCGTATTGTAAATCCAGCGGCGACCATCAATTTCAACACCTGAGGCAGTATCGTTAAGCCAGTACTGAACCTGCTGAAGTACTATCGCTTCACTCACACCAAGCCGGACTGCCAGCTCAGGAATGATTACCAGCGGACGGCTTTTCAGTAGTAAATTACTCATGGTTCACCTCATCCACGCGTGTATACCGCTCCTGAAAGGTTTTCAGAGGTTCAAAGCACGGATGCTCATAGCCGTCACGCATGAAAATCACCCGGCTGTTTTGCCGGTCAAACCGGACAACATGAACTTTCCGCCCGCGGCTGTCGGTGTAATACCGATCCAGATTGTCAGCTGTTTCTTTCATGTCGCGGCTCCTGCTGTCTTACCCAGACGGTTAAAATCACCTACCGCCCACTTCACAAACTGGTAGTTTGTTTCCGAGAAACCTTCCGGTACTCTTACCGTATAAACAAATGCGGCAGGGTCTTTACCACCCTTCACAGGAGCAACGCGGAGTTGCGCAAAGCCTGCCAAATGAGTTAATCTGCTCATGCGTTTATCTCTTCACACCATTGATATAGCGCGACCGAAGCCGAGAGCCGTATACTCTCGGCTTCACCCTTTCTTGTGGTACTTAATGAATGCATAGATAAATGTCCTTCCTGTCGCCACAGTCCGATCCAACAGTTTTTTCAGTTGTTTTTCTTCTTCACTGTCTACCTGCCCGTCTTCCAGTGATTTATCCATAAACACAGCCAGTGCCCCCTGATTAGCCGCTACCTTGCTATGCAGGCGAAATAATTCGGGCTCGTCCAGATCATCAAGATTGATTCTTTCCACCAGCAGCATTTCAGATTCTGTTGCAACATATTCGGCATACAGTTTCGTCCCGGAGACTTCCTGCATCGTCATCAGGTCGTGGTGATCGAAGAACCTGCAGCCGTTCTTTTCATAAAATCGGTTATTGAACGACGTGGCAGACATACCAAGTGCACCGGCCATAACTTCGCGCCCACCATTAGTAGCGCTGCACATCTCTCTTACGACTTCTTTCAGTGATTCATTCTTCATTGCCTACTCGCTTTCAGGTTGGGTTGTAGTTACCAAAGTCAGAGAGTTTTGGTACCCTGCTTGTAAAGGATTGGATCGAACTTCAGCTTTCCGTCAGTACGGCAGGCTGCTTCAAATGCTCTGCTTTTAGGGATCAGACCTCCCGGTCGTTTCTTCCATTGGTAAAATGCTTCAGGGGTTATTCCAAAAAAATCAGCTACTTTGTTTGCATCTCCGAAATAGCTTTCAACTTCGCTGGTGGTCATAAGCACGCCCTCAAATCTAAGATAAATTAGATATTAAAATATAAGTTATCTTTTATCAACAAAAACTAAGATAACTTAGCTTTTAACTAACTCTGGGATTCACATGGATACTGTAGGAAGCAGGATTAAGCGGCTTAGAAGCCTGACAAAGACGACTCAAAATGACTTGGGAAAGTATTGCGGTGTGTCTGGTGTTGCTGTTGGGTATTGGGAGAAAGATCTAAACCTACCAAATGGTGACGCCCTGATTAAATTAGCTCAGTTTTTTAACACCTCTGAGGCCTATATTTTACATGGTATTTCCTCAAAACAAGCTGATAGTGTTGTTACTACAATGCAGCGATTGCCGGTAATTTCCTATGTACAGGCAGGTAAATTCACAGAAAGTATCCCCTCTGAAATATATGATGAAGCTACCGAATATTTAGAGACTTCCATTAAAGTGTCACCGAATAGTTTTGCGCTTATAGTTCAGGGTGATTCCATGACAAACCCAACTGGAACGCCCTCCATTCCGGAAGGAGTTATGGTTATTGTCGATCCGTCTGCAGAAGCCACCCACGGCAAAATAGTTGTTGCTAGACTAAACGGGACTAATGACGTTACCATTAAAAAATTGGTTATAGATGGCCCCAATAGATTTTTGTCCCCACTGAATCCTCGTTATCCGAATATTGCAATTAACGGCAACTGCGAAATTGTTGGCGTTGTCAAAGGCGTACAGTACGAACTCTAATCCTTTCAGCATGCAAATCTAACAATTCTTAGATTTGTATTGACAGATAAACTAAGTTATCTTAGATTTAAACCTAACGAAACTTAGGAGCATCTGACCATGCAAACAGAACCTACCATCACCAGCAATATGTCCGCCGACGATGTTGCACAGTGGATCACCGAAAAAGCCCAAGCGATTCAAAAGCTGCAATTACTACATGCAGAACGTGACAGAGAGATCCGCGACCACGAACGCACCATCAGTCGACTCGATGAAGATATCATCAAGTGGGAAGACCGCTGTGCTTTAACAGTACAACCGCAGTAACGGCTGCGTATCTGATAACTGTGTGAAGAGTAAACGACCCCATAACAATAACCATGCAATACCATTAGCGGCCGTGCATACCACGGTACATTCCACCAGCCGGCCGCCCTTTTTTACAAACATAAGTCCACCGGCATAAATCGTCCTGCCGGATAGATACCTTGCATAACCGCTGGTGGACTTATTTTTGTGAATAATAAAAAAGAAATAACCATCATTCCAGCACCAGGGAATTAATTACTTATAAAAAGTAACGGCTTTTTATTATCTAAATTGTGTGGAGAGAAAACGATGTCAAGAATGGTAGATCTTGAAGCGTGGGCAGAACATGAGTTTGGTGATGAGGCTCCGAGCAGGCGGACATTATATAAATATGCGAAATCTCACATGATGGTACCACCAGCTTTAAAAGTCGGTAAAAAATGGATGGTAGATCGTGACGCTCGTTATGTCGGAATTATTTCGAAACCTCAATTACCGGGCAATTCTGGCGATATGTTAAGAAGGATTTTGTCTGATGGCTGCGAGACCACGCTCTCATAATATTATTGTCCCTAATTTGTACTGCAAACTTGATAAAAGAAACAACAAGACATATTGGCAGTACAAGCATCCGTTGACAGGTAAATTTCACAGCCTGGGTACCGATGAGAAAGAAGCAAAGGAAGTCGCTATCCAGGCAAATATGATAATTGCCGAACAACAAACAAAACAAATACTGAGTATCAATGATCGCCTGTCAGGAATTAAAAACGCCAGACAAGGGATCAGTGTCAGCGTGTGGCTTGATAAATACCTTGAAATTCAGAACGAACGAGTACGTGAAGGTGAACTAAAACCTAACTCGCTGAAGCAGAAAAATAAACCTGTAAATTTATTCCGGGAACACTGCGGCATGCTGAAACTTAAAGATATTACCGCACTGGAAATAGCTGAAATCACAGATCAAGTTAAAGCGGCCGGCCATAACCGAATGGCTCAGGTTGTCAGAATGGTGCTGATCGACGTTTTCAAAGAAGCCCAGCATGCCGGTCACGTACCTCCGGGATATAACCCAGCGCAGGCAACCAAACAGCCACGAAACAGAATAAAGCGCGAACGGCTTTCACTGGAAGAATGGCAGGCGATATTCAGCCAGGCGGAGCATTACCCTCACTATCTCAGATGCGGAATGCTGTTGGCTGTCGTAACGGGACAGCGCCTGGGAGATATTTCTGATATGAAGTTTTCGGATGTATGGGACGACATGCTACACATCGAACAGGAAAAGACCGGCGTAAAATTGGCTATCCCCCTCTCACTGAGATGTCAGGCAATAGGTATGTCGTTACGCGAAGTTATTACTTTCTGCCGGGATCGTGTTGTCAGTAAATACCTGGTGCATTATCAGCACACCACATCACAGGCGCAAAAAGGAGAAAAAGTAACAGCCAATACGCTGACTACAACTTTCCGGAAAGCCAGGGATAAATGCGGAATAAAATGGGAGGAAGGAACAGCACCGACATTTCATGAAATGCGGTCATTATCGGAGCGTTTATACCGGCAACAGGGAATTAACACCAAAAATCTGCTGGGCCATAAAAATCAGCAACAAACCGATAAATATCATGATGATCGTGGCAAAGATTGGATAAGAGTGTTGATATAATATTTTATTGAACCATAGTTAAACTCGTATATCAGCCTTTCAAACTGCATGTATGCTTTGTGCCAAGAACAGACATTCCTCAAATAAAAGCATTTGAATAACCATCCCTATTTTTGGATACTAATCATATGGTTTATCTCCCAGTCGATCTTCATCGATACAATGAGAAAACTAAAAAAGTAGTAGAGAATGACAAAATTAACCGTTCAGATATATCTGCGAGAATATTGGTATTTCGCTTTAGAGGAAATATAATGATAACCATTAAGAATAACAGAATTTCTTTTGTAGAGAAGCATCTTTTTGAGCCTAAAATTGAAACATTTGATGGAATAATAGAGCGTTATCGTGACTACCACATCGAATTGTTTTTACATGTAGTCAGCGATTCATCTTGTAGATATGAGAAAGGTGTGGGTTCGGCACGAGTACTGAGAGATATAGCTGGGCTATCTGCTAAAGAAAGATTTTTGAGCCTGTTGGAAAACAAAGAACTGACCGCTAACCCAAAAGGTTTTTATGCCAATAAAATAAAAAATGGAGAAGTATTCCCTCAGGAAATCAAGTCCGTTAGTTTTGCACATTGCACGCAGGAAGAAGTAGCTAAGCATTTTGAAGCGCGAAATTCAGAGTATGGGATCATCTTCTATCACGACTTTCTTCAATCTTTGGGGATGATACCTGTAAGGTATATTAATGAAGAAAAAAAAGAGTCAATTCGCCAGCTAGTTTTCAATGAGCCTTTCGCATTAGAAGCTTACGGAAAAACGTATGATATGCGCTGGGAAAATGAGTGGCGTATCAATAAAAATGTTTCTTTTGAGCCGAACGATATTGCCTTTATAATTGTACCAGATGGAGAATATGATGAATTTGTTAACTTAATAGTTTACAAGGACTTTGAATATTTAGCTCTCCCAGCCTCTGTATTTACAAATCCCTTCAAGTTTTTTCTAATTGCTAATAGTATGGAGCATCACGCTTGGGATCAAATTAGGATATGTGGTGATTGGAAAGTGGATTTTGATATGTTCCCTGATTTCACTGCGGCTGAGGAAAAAAAAGTTTTTAAGTATATGTGGTTTACATGTGGATTGCCTTGCAAAGGCAGAGATACAAGATGTATATGAAAATAGATATATCTCGAAATTTATCAATTTCGCGTCGTGTTTAGATGTTGGATTTTTGAATAAAACATCATTCAAAGATATAGCCCTGGTTAATCAAAATGCTGGAGAGCCTTATCAAACTCATAGAGATCTCATGATGCACTGTTACACGGAAAGGTTTAATATCCAACGTGATCGCATAAGTCTGTAGTATAATTTGTATTAGCTCAGTCCTGATCTGGCTGTTACCAGTTATTTATAAATGTATCAGTCAGATTACATCTGGATTAAATTCTTCTTATCCCAAATGCGTTTCTTATCAAGTAATATTTCCATTGGCATACGGCCACAACACATTTTTCCTGATGAGGTCGTTCATTATTGTAATGCCACAGCGAGTTACCCTGCCCTAACATATGCAAGATTCAGAGCAATAGCGATTGGCTCTTTTGATTTCGACATAACATTTTCTCTTTCAGTAACGAACTGTCGTGCCCCGTTGACTAGCGGACTGTGATTTTGTTCGTGCCTTCATTATGCCTTAATTCCATTTATTACATTATGGCAGTTAAATACATATTCTCATAAAAGCCAACCATTAGGCTTGTTATAGCAGCCTAAATATCCGATACTTGCTCAAAGCAGCCATGTTTGCTTAAAACCCCACTCATCTGAATCTTAAATACACCACAAACCGTACAAATTTTATACCCTTTTAGGGAAGATGTAACTATCTCAGCATTAGTGTGAAATGGCATGATTATGTGGGATACTTACAAGTACACTAGCAAGAAAGAAACTTCTTCAAGTGTAGTGTTAATGTTTTATTTTTAAACATCAACACTATCTTCTTGTAATTCCTTAACAAGCTCCTCCCTGGATTTATTTTCAATTACATCTCTTTCCATTTGTAATTTTTCAAGCATGAAACTATTTGTCAATTCAAAAGTATCAAATATTGTGTACCAATTCTTAACATAACGCTTCATATTTGCATCATCAGATACTAAACCAACATCACCACGGCCAGCATAATTTGACAAGCGAGTAGGAATCTCTATATCTTGACTAGAAATTTTTCTACCTATAAGAATTAATTCAAAATGCAAATTTTGGCTAGAAAACTCAGGGTGCCGTTTAATAATCGCAGCATAATCCTCTAGTTGACGTAAATGCTTAACATTTAGGGCTATACTTGGCCTTTTAATTTCAATAATTATGCATCTGAAAATCTTATTACCATTAGAGTCGAAGGTTGGTATCCTTCTCGCTAAGAATAAATCAGTTTGTCTCTTGGCACCTACAATATCCTCTCCATTTTCTACATCTTGTGCATCTATGTTATTAATGGAGTAAACGCTATCCCTCAATGATTTTGCAATCTTAGTAAAAGTATCTTCCTCCGCACCTATAGTTTCGTATCTTTCACCAAATAACCATGTATTATTTTCAATGATTTTTTGTAAGTCAGGCGTTTCTAGAACTTCTTTATAATGCTCATTCATTATTAGCTTTAACTTCTCAACTGCAAAACGCCTTCTTTGTAATTCCTCAATTGAACTTATAATATTTTCTAATTTTGTTTTTTTCAATTGTGATGCAAATCTAGAAAGATCACTATCACTTAAATCTAAAACACTTTCAAGGATATCAAATAAATCTTCATTTTGGTTTGACACAAGCATCTTATCAAGAAGTCTGATGATTACCTTTTTCTGCTTTATATTCAGTGATACCAAAAACTGAGGATCAGCAATATAAATACTTCTCACAACCTGCTTGATATTATTTCTTTTCCAGTTAGCATATGTTATATCGTATTCATTGTATGTAGGAAATGCACCATCCTCCTCAAGTTTTTGTATGGCTTTTTCAACCTGCACTCTAAGGAAATCATCATATATATATCTTGAGAACTTCAAAATATTTTTAACTAAATATTTCCATACTTTTGAATCAGGATTGCTTTTAGCTGTGGAGAAAATATCATCGCCATTAGCACTGAAAGTATCAGCCCAAATAGATGAAACAAACACGCTTAAATGAAAGTCTCTTTTTTTATTGAATGTTGTCGATTCTTTGTGGACAATTTTCCCTGAACTATCAGTTAAATAAATAAATGATTTTTCAGTCGCCGGTTTTTTATCCCAGCGTATTCCTTTCACCATAAAATCATTATTCTCAATCTCAAAAGAGATCTCTTTTATTTCGTGTTCAGGGATATCAATTTCAGCACCATTTAAAAAAATCTTCCTTTCATCATCTAATGCCAATTTACAACAAAACTCATTGGACAGAATAGAAATTAATTTATTTCTATCTGGAAGGCTTGAATGTAATAATGTTAATTCAACACACGTCCCCTTATCCATTACATTCAATAAACTGTTTTGCTCTTCAGCATTGATATCAATTTGAGCTTCATATACCTTAATATCGTCATCATTAATTTTAATACAAGCATTTCTACCTTGATATTTAGTATACCAGTTAGCTTGATGACAAAGCTTATGAAATGATAAACGCCCTCGACCTTTAGAACCGTGTTGATCAATGCTTGTTTTTTTTAATGAATCGTTAAATCGATTAAAGTTGCTGCCTAAATCAGTAAAGTTTATCCCGTCACCATCATCAAGAATGGTCAAGTTTTTTACTGTATTAAAATGGTCATAAACTATGTTGATGTTAATATTCTTAGCGCCAGCATCAAATCCATTCCATACGAGTTCCAATATCGCCTGTACAGGTTCAACTGACACAAAATGATTCTTGATACCCGAGCTGTTGATTTCAGTTGTACCTTGAATAATCTGCTTTGCCATTTGCGCTCACATCCTATGGTGGAATTGACTTTTTTTACATTTTATAGAGTAATTTAGTAACATCAAGATAGGTTTTTAAAGAACCTTACCAAGATCAAACCAATACCCATAAACTCATTCAGAACGCCGTAGGAATTTCAGTAAAAAAATGACGCCCAATCCTCTATAACCCGCTCCCCACCTATGGCCAAACCTCTCAGCTTCAAGATTAACTCAATGCTTAAGTACCTCATATTTAGTAATGAAAATTTAATTTTTACTTTAATTTCTGATAGATAAGATTATCTATCGGCCTTCCAGTAGATTCTTTCTACTGAAATTCCCTGAAATTGTTTTCAATTTTTTAAGTTTGAGATTTCCCGAAAGCCGCGAGAACTGGTGGAGTCTGATAGTTTGGTTTGCAAAAAAAGAAACTGAAAAATTTTATCGATCCAGAAAAAAAGGCAGGTGCGCGATAGTTCAGCGATATTCAGGCTCTACAGTCATTGATAGCAGGGCAAAGAGATATGAAAACCGCATGAGCCGCAATGACCCGTGCAGCAGGTCTAACTACCCGTGCTGATTATGTTTTCGCTTATAGCTCAAAACAGCCATGCTTGCTTACAACCCCCACGCATCTGAACCTAAAACACACCACAAACCGTACAAATTTCATACCGTTTTGGGGAAGAGTTTTGGGGATGTTTTGGGGAAGATTTTAAGTGGCTAAAAAAACAACGGGAACTGATAAGTTCCCGTTAACTATTTCACTGTAAACTTAATTACATGTGTTTGATGATTGCGTCACCAAACTCTGAGCATTTCAGCAGCTTAGCGCCTTCCATCAGACGTTCGAAATCGTAAGTGACAGTCTTGGCAGCGATTGCCCCTTCCATTCCTTTAACGATTAAGTCAGCGGCTTCAAACCAGCCCATGTGGCGCAGCATCATCTCAGCGGAGAGGATTTCTGAGCCCGGGTTGACTTTGTCCTGACCGGCGTATTTTGGTGCGGTGCCGTGGGTGGCTTCGAACAGCGCGCATTCATCACCGATGTTCGCGCCCGGTGCGATACCGATACCGCCAACCTGTGCCGCGAGGGCGTCAGAAATGTAGTCGCCGTTGAGGTTCATACAGGCGATAACGTCATATTCTGCCGGACGCAGCAGGATTTGTTGCAGGAACGCATCCGCGATCACGTCTTTGATAATGATCTGTTTGCCGGTTTTCGGGTTTTTCAGGCTTAACCACGGGCCGCCGTCCAGTAACTCGCCGCCGAACTCTTCGCGTGCCAGTTCATATCCCCAGTCTTTGAAGGCACCTTCGGTGAACTTCATAATGTTGCCTTTATGAACCAGGGTGACGGAATCACGGTCGTTATCAATGGCGTAGTTAATCGCTGCGCGGACCAGGCGTTTTGTCCCTTCTTCAGAGCACGGCTTGATACCGATACCGCAATCCTGCGGGAAGCGGATTTTGGTCACACCCATTTCGTCCTGCAGGAACTTAATCACTTTATCAGCTTCCGCAGAACCGGCTTTCCACTCGATACCGGCGTAGATGTCTTCCGCGTTTTCACGGAAAATCACCATATCAGTCAGTTCAGGTTGTTTTACCGGGCTTGGTGTACCGGCGTAGTAACGCACCGGGCGCAGACAAACATACAGATCCAGAATCTGGCGCAGTGCCACGTTCAGGGAGCGGATACCGCCGCCGACCGGAGTGGTCAGAGGGCCTTTGATAGCCACGCGGTAGTCACGGATAAAATCGAGGGTTTCATCCGGCAGCCAGACATCACTGCCATACAGTTTTGTGGATTTCTCACCGGTGTAGATTTCCATCCAGGAGATTTCACGCTTACCGCCGTAGGCTTTTTTTACAGCGGCATCAACAACTTTAATCATTACTGGCGTTACATCAGCCCCGATTCCGTCCCCTTCAATAAACGGGATAACCGGATTGTCCGGAACGATTAATTTGCCTTTTGCGTCAATGGTAATTTTAGCGCCTTTCGCCGGAACAACTACTTTGCTTTCCATCAACCTCTCCTTTATGTAAGCGCAATGCTTTGTTAATTTTTTGTAATGGTCCTGTCAATACTACTTGAATAATCGCATCACGCAAATCCTAACTGTTTTAAGCTATAATGTAAGTCTCATTTTTATGTAAAAAAAAGATAATGACAGGTAAAACCACGAACTCCCGCATCTCCCGAAAGCCGCAATCCCGTCCGGCAGGCGCCCATCCGCGTCAGAAAGCTGCCCGCAAACCCCGGCCGCGCGGTCCGCGCAAAATTATTCTGTTCAATAAACCGTTTGATGTACTGCCGCAGTTTACCGATGAAGCCGGACGCAGCACGCTGAAAGATTACATTCCGGTTACAGATGTGTACGCCGCCGGGCGGTTGGATCGCGACAGCGAAGGGTTACTTATCCTGACCAACGACGGCGCATTGCAGGCATCGCTGACACAGCCGGAGAACAAAGCCCCGAAAGTGTATTATGCTCAGGTGGAAGGTGTGCCGGACGAAAACACGCTGAATCAGTTGCGTAATGGTATCACCCTGAATGATGGCCCGACCCGCCCTGCCGGTGCCGAGCTGGTGGATGAGCCGGACTGGCTGTGGCCGCGTAATCCGCCTATCCGCGAGCGGAAATCGGTACCGGTCAGTTGGCTGAAACTGACACTGCGGGAAGGCCGTAACCGCCAGGTACGCCGGATGACCGCCCATACCGGCCACCCGACCCTGCGTCTGATCCGCGTGCGGATTGGTGATTTTGCCCTTGATACCCTTGCCCCCGGCGAATGGAGAGAAGTGAATGATATTCAGACCTCATGTGACAGTGGCCTGCCTGGTCAGCGCCGGTGAAAAATTTCTGGTGGTGGAAGAAACCGTTAACGGCAAAGCCACCTGGAATCAGCCCGCCGGGCATCTGGAAGCCGGGGAAACCCTGCTTGCCGCCGCAGAGCGCGAGCTGTATGAAGAAACCGGGATCCGTGCTGCTCCCGATGCCCTGCTGAAAATTCATCAGTGGGTTGCACCGGACGGCACACCGTTTATCCGTTTTCTGTTCCGTGTGCTGCTGGAGAGTGAATGTGAGACACACCCGCAGGACAACGATATCGACCGCTGCCACTGGGTCAGTGCGGATGAGATTATTCACAGTCCGATCCTGCGCTCCCCGCTGGTAAAAGAAAGTATGTTTGCCTGGTTTGCCGCCGAACCGCTGCCACTCTCGCTGCTGGGAACGTTCGGGGATGCGTTCGGGGAACCGGTCGCGCCGTAATGCATTGCGGGGAACAGACTGCGGAAAATTCTTTGCGAAAAAAATGCCGATCCCGCACCTGAATGATGCGCCGCTGTG
This sequence comes from Morganella morganii, assembly GCF_019243775.1. NCBI lineage: Bacteria > Pseudomonadati > Pseudomonadota > Gammaproteobacteria > Enterobacterales > Morganellaceae > Morganella > Morganella morganii. Next base: position 1,355,382 of record NZ_CP069157.1, on the reverse strand, counting down.
CGTATCATGGTAAAGTACGGCGCTTGTTTTTTTCCCCGGTTCTTCTTCGCGTCACTGTTTGCGGAGCAGACCGAATCGCCGCGAGATCAGCCATGTCAGATAACAGCCAGAAAAAAGTCATCGTCGGAATGTCCGGCGGTGTGGATTCCTCCGTCTCAGCCTATTTACTGCAACAGCAGGGTTATCAGGTGACCGGGCTGTTTATGAAGAACTGGGAAGAGGACGATGATACCGAATACTGCTCCGCCGCCGCAGATCTTGCGGATGCACAGGCCGTCTGCGATAAACTCGGCATTGAACTGCTGACCATCAACTTCGCGGCGGAATACTGGGATAATGTGTTCGAGCATTTCCTGGAAGAATATAAAGCGGGACGCACGCCGAACCCGGATATTCTGTGCAACAAAGAAATCAAATTCAAAGCCTTCCTGGAATATGCCGCAGAAGATCTCGGGGCGGATTATATCGCCACCGGACATTATGTGCGCCGCCGTGATATCAACGGTACCACGCAGTTACTGCGTGGCCTGGACAGCAATAAAGATCAGAGCTATTTCCTGTATACACTGAGCCACGACCAGGTGGCACAGAGCCTGTTCCCGGTCGGTGAACTGGAAAAACCGGAAGTCCGCCGGATTGCGGAACAATTAGGGCTTATCACCGCGAAGAAAAAAGATTCCACCGGGATCTGCTTTATCGGTGAGCGCAAGTTCCGTGATTTTCTCGCCCGTTATCTGCCCGCCAAACCGGGTCCGATTATGACGGTTGATGGTCAGGAAATCGGTCAGCATGACGGGCTGATGTACCATACCCTCGGCCAGCGCAAAGGGCTGAAAATCGGCGGAACCCGTGAAGGTTCCGACGAGCCGTGGTATGTTGTCGATAAAGATGTTGAAAACAATATTCTGATTGTCGCACAGGGCCATGAACACCCGCGTCTGATGTCTGCAGGGCTTATCGCGCAGCAGCTGGACTGGGTATCGCGGGAGCCGCTGACTCAGCCGATGCGCTGTGTGGTGAAAACCCGTTACCGTCAGGAAGATATTCCCTGTACTGTCACCCCGCTCGGTGATGACAAAATCAGTGTCCGGTTTGATAACCCGGTTGCTGCGGTCACGCCGGGTCAGTCCGCTGTCTTTTATCAGGATGAAGTCTGCCTGGGCGGCGGAGTCATTGAAGCGCGTATTACGGAGTGATTATGGCTAAAAATTACGAAGACATAACCCTCGCCCTGGCCGGGATCTGCCAGGCCGCGCGCCTGGTGCAGCAACTGGCGCATGAAGGTCAGACAGATAATGATGCGGTTGATGTGATGATCAACAGCATCATCAATAATAATCCGTCTTCTGTCCTGAATGTCTACGGCGACAATGTGCAGAACCTGCATACCGGCCTGTCCGCGTTCGCCGGGATGTTCAATATGACCGGCTCTCAGGGGCTGAATGCCGAGCTGACCCGCTATATGCTGGGTGTGATGCTGCTGGAGCGCCGCCTGAACAAAGCGCCGGGCGCGATGGATGAACTCGGCCGCCGTATTGATAATCTTGAACACCAGCGCGACCATTTTGGGCTGTCACAGGAAGCTATGCTTAATACCATCGCTGGTATCTATGTGGACAACATCAGCAGCCTCGGCCCGCGCATCCAGGTAACCGGCTCGCCGGAGATCCTGCGTAACACCCTGATTCAGGCTAAAGTCCGCTCGCTGTTACTGAGCGGGATCCGCAGCGCCGTGCTCTGGCGCCAGGTCGGCGGCAACCGTTTACAGTTGCTGTTTTCCCGTTCACGCCTGGTGGACACTGCCAAATATCTTCTCGCTCAACACTAAAATTACCGGGAGTTGCAACCAATGGAATTATCCTCACTTACCGCCGTTTCCCCTGTCGATGGCCGTTATGGTGACAAAACACGCGCACTGCGCGATATTTTCAGTGAATACGGTTTACTGAAATTCCGTGTACAGGTCGAAGTGCGTTGGTTACAAAAACTGGCGGCGTGTGCAGACATCCCCGAAGTTCCGGCTTTTGATGATGACGCAATCGCTTACCTGGATGCAATTGTCGCGAATTTCAGCGAAAAAGACGCAATGCGGATCAAAGAGATTGAGCGCACCACCAACCACGATGTGAAAGCGGTGGAGTACTTCCTCAAAGAAAAAGTCGAAGCCGTGCCTGCCCTGCACGCGGTGTCTGAATTTATCCATTTCGCCTGCACATCCGAAGATATCAATAACCTCTCTCACGCCCTGATGCTCAGCACCGCCCGTGAAACCGTGCTGCTGCCGGCATGGCGTCAGATGATCGATACTGTCCGTGCCATGGCGGCGGATTACCGCGACCTGCCGCTGCTCTCCCGTACCCACGGGCAGCCTGCAACCCCGAGCACCGTCGGTAAAGAGTTTGCCAACGTCGCTTACCGGATGGAGCGCCAGTACCGCCAGTTACAGCAGACCGAAATCCTCGGCAAAATCAACGGTGCGGTCGGTAACTATAACGCACACTTATCTGCCTATCCGGATATTGACTGGCATAAATTCAGCGGTGACTTTGTGACCTCGCTGGGTATTCAGTGGAACCCGTACACCACACAAATTGAGCCGCACGATTATATCGCTGAGTTTTTTGACTGCGTGGCGCGTTTTAACACCATTCTGATCGATTTCGACCGTGATATCTGGGGTTACATTGCCCTCAATCACTTTAAACAGAAGACGATCGCCGGTGAAATCGGTTCGTCCACCATGCCGCACAAAGTCAACCCGATTGATTTTGAAAACTCAGAAGGTAACCTGGGTCTGGCTAACGCGGTACTCGGCCATCTGGCAACCAAACTGCCGGTGTCCCGCTGGCAGCGCGACCTGACGGACTCCACTGTGCTGCGTAACCTGGGTGTGGGGATCGGTTACTCGCTGATCGCTTATCAGTCCACGCAAAAAGGCCTGAACAAGCTGGAAGTGAACGAAAAACATCTGCGTGATGAACTGGATCAGAACTGGGAAGTACTGGCAGAGCCGATTCAGACCGTGATGCGCCGCTACGGTATCGAAAAACCGTATGAAAAGCTCAAAGAGCTGACCCGCGGCAAGCGTGTTGATGCTCAGGCGATGCAGGTCTTTATCGACGGACTGGAGCTGCCTGACGCAGAAAAAGCCCGGCTGAAAACCCTGACCCCGCAAAACTATCTCGGGGATGCTATCCGTCTGGCAGATGAGTTGTAATTATTAACTCACTGATAATTAATCACACAGAGGCAGAGGATATCTGCCTCTTTTTTTTATGATTAAACGCATATCGCGCGTATTATTTGGCGTACAAGTTCCCTATCCTTCATATAAACTGTTACAATTCACATCGTTTCCTGTTGGGATGTCTGTCTTTGTAAGGAATTATGTATGCGCGTGCTCATCGTGGAAGATAACAATTTACTCCGTCATCATCTGACGGTTCAGCTCCGCGAGCTCGGCCATCAGGTTGATGCGGCGGAAGATTCAAAAGAAGCAGATTATTTTCTTCAGGAAAGTCAGCCGGATATCGCAGTGGTTGACCTCGGTCTGCCCGGCGAGGACGGCATGGTGATGATTGCCCGCTGGCGTCAGCAGCAGGTCAAAATCCCGATTATGGTGCTGACCGCCCGTGAAAGCTGGCAGGAAAAAGTCGCCGCGCTGAATGCCGGGGCGGATGATTATGTCACCAAGCCTTTCCAACTGGAAGAGATTGTTGCCCGTATGCAGGCACTGATGCGCCGTAACAGCGGCCTCGCCTCCCAGACACTGGAACTGGGCATTTTTGTGATCGATCTTTCCCGCAAAGAATTCCTCGTTGACGGTAACGCCGTCAAACTGACCGCATTTGAATACACCATTATTGAAACACTGATGCGGAATAATGGTAAAGTCGTCAGTAAAGATTCCCTGATGCGCCAGCTCTATCCGGATGCCGAACTGCGTGAAAGCCATACCATTGATGTGCTGATGGGCCGTCTGCGCAAGAAAATCCAGGCATTTACCGATATTGATGCCATCGTCACTGTCCGCGGACAGGGCTACCGTTTCGACGCCGGGAAATAACAGACACGGCTTAAGCCACTGAGGTATTGCGCATGACCAGGCGGACAACGCGCCCTTTCTCTCTGCGGACCCGGTTTTTACTGGCAACGTTTGCCGTGATCCTCGCCATGACGCTCTCTTACGGCGCCGTGGCGCTGGTCGGTTACCTGGTCAGCTTTGATAAAACCACCTACACCATGCTGCGCAGCCAGAGCAATCTGTTCTACAGCCTGTCGCAGTGGGATGACGGAAAACTCAATATCCGTTTTCCGCCGAATTTCTCCCTGAATGCCCCGTCTGTGGTGCTGATTTATGATGACAATCAGAATCTGCTCTGGCGGCAGTATCATATTGACGCGCTGGAGAGAGCCATTCCGGCCAAATGGCTGACCAAAGAGGGGTTGTATGATCTGAATACCTCGCTGGAAGCCACCAAATCCCTGCTGGTCAATACCCCGCTCTTTGCCACGGAAGATATCCGGATTAATGACCTGGATGATGATCACGACGGACGGATGATCCACTCCGTGTCTGTCAGCCGTTACGGCAAAACCGGTACCCTGCCGCCGCTGACGATTGTGGTGGTGGATACCATCCCGCAGAATCTGCAGAAGACCTTCCGTGTCTGGGAATGGTTCGGTTACGTGGTGCTCGCCAACCTGTTTCTGCTCACACCGCTGATCTGGCTGGCCGCACACTGGAGCCTGCGGCCGATTAATGCTCTCAGCGGGCAGATCAGCGCACTTGAAAAAGGCGAGCGGGAAGATCTGGATGAAACCCCGCCCAGCGAACTACGCGGACTGGTGCGTAACCTGAACCTGCTGCTGCACAGTGAGCGGGAGCGCTATACCCGCTATCAGCGCACGCTTTCTGATCTGACTCATAGCCTGAAAACCCCGCTGGCAGTGCTGCAGAGTACCCTGCGCTCACTGCGCGGCGGCAAAGATATGACGATTGAAACCGCCGAGCCTGTCATGCTTGAGCAGATCGGACGAATTTCCCAGCAGGTCGGTTATTATCTGCACCGCGCCAGTATCGGCGGTGACAATACCGTGCTGATGCGGGACATTTCCTCCGTTCCGGCGCTGATTGACAGTCTCGCCAGTGCGCTGTCAAAAGTGTATCAGCGCAAGGGCGTGGATATTACCGTCGATATTCCGCCGGATATCACCTGGCTGGGACAGCAGAATGACTTTATGGAAGTCATGGGCAACATTATGGAAAATGCCTGCAAATACTGTCTGGAGTTTGTCGAGGTGACGGCGCAGTGGCAGCATGATGCGGTTATTCTGATTGTCGATGATGATGGTCCGGGTGTGCCGGAGGAGAAACGGGAACTGATTTTCAGCCGCGGTCAGCGGGTTGATACCCTGCGGTCGGGTCAGGGACTGGGGCTGGCAATTGTCACCGATATTCTGGAGCAGTATGACGGCGGCGCAGTTGTCACTGAAAGCCCGCTGGGCGGTGCCCGTATTACTGTGACATTCCGGTGTCAGACTGTTCACGACGAAGACACAGACTGAGAGTCAGTCTGTTGTTGCCGGCAAGTTATAAATATATGCATGAATATAATATGTCTTTTTCCGTTATACTCCCTTCATCTGCCTGATCACGGCGTTTATTGAGGACGAACACATGGATTATGAACTGAATATAGACTGGCAGACCTTTATGGAAAGCCACTGGCAAAAACGTCCGTTACTGATCAAAGGCGGTTTCCGCAATTTCCGCGACACCATTTCCCCGGATGAACTGGCGGGGCTGGCAATGGAAGATGAAATCGACAGCCGTATCGTCACCCGTTTCAGCGGAAAATGGGATGTGCGCCACGGGCCGTTTCAGGAGTTTGACGGGCTGGGTGAGAAAGACTGGTCTATCCTGGTTCAGGCCGTTGATCACTGGCATTTTCCGTCTGCCGCACTGATGAAGCCGTTCCGCTGCCTGTCTGACTGGCGGATGGATGACCTGATGATTTCCTATTCTGTTCCGGGTGGCGGTGTGGGTCCGCATCTGGATCAGTATGATGTGTTTATTATTCAGGGCCAGGGACGCCGCCGCTGGCGTGTCGGGGAAAAAATCCCGATGAAACAGCACGCGCCGCATCCGGATCTGTTACAGGTGGATCCGTTTGATGCCATTATTGATGATGAAATGGTGCCGGGCGATATCCTCTATATTCCGCCGGGATTCCCGCACGAAGGCTATGCCATTGAGGAATCACTGAACTATTCTGTCGGTTTCCGCGCCCCGAATGCCCGCGAACTGTTCAGCGGCTTTGCCGACTATGTGATTGCCAATGAGCTCGGCAGTTACCGCTACAGCGACCCGGATCTGGCGTTCCGTGATAATCCGGCGCTGATTCAGCAGGGCGAACTGACCAAGCTGCATGGTATGATGCAGGATCTGCTCGACCAGCCGGATGTGTTCCGCAAGTGGTTCGGTGAATTTATTTCCCAGTCCCGCCATGAGCTGGATCTGGCACCGCCGGAGCCGGCATACAGCCCGGATGAAATTCAGGAACTGCTGTCACAGGGGGAATCTCTGTTCCGCCTCAATGGACTGCGGGTACTGCGTGTCGGTGATACCTGTTTCGTTAACGGCGAAGCCCTGAAAACCCCGCATATTGAAGCAGCGGATGTGCTTTGCCAGTATGATGAAGTCACTGCCGAAATGCTGGGAGTTGCCTTCAGCGATCCGGAATTTGTGACCCTGCTGACAGTGCTGATTAATAACGGTTACTGGTATTTTGATGATTAATCCGCAATAAAATTGTATTCATCGTTCAGATAAAAGCGCCGCACCATTATGCGGCGTTTTTTTACTGGTAACGAATGGTGTAATTCAGAATTGTTTCCGCCGTGCCCGGCTCAATAGTATCCCTCGTCTGTATAAAGGCGGCCTGTAACCGCAATACGGCCCGCTGAGTGGTGATTTCATCAAATAAAAGTGGCCCTCCGAAAGTGACCGGCTGCCCTTATTTGTCAGCCGGACTCCCACACCGGATGCACTGCCGTTTCTCCGCTGTAACTTCAGTGTTCCGGGACTGTTTCTGGCAGTAAATACATTGCCTGTTAACCGGATATCCGCCGTTGTCACATGGCTGCACTGCAGTGCAATAGTCAGGTTACGGATGCTTCCCGGGGCAACAGACCCTTTGCCGCTGAAATCAGTCCGCGATACGACACCTAAATCCACATCTGTTTCTGTTTGTGGATCAAGATCACAGGAATGTTGCCGGACAGTAAATCCGTCCAGATAGATTTTGGTTTCCGGCATACTATACAATCCTGCAGCCCAGTGCCCGCCCACACGCATAGCGATTTCACCCAGATAGCCTCCCGGATGGTGAACAGCTATTTCAGGTTCCAGTTTATAGAGTGTCACCGCTGCCCGTACCCGATATGGCTGAGACGGATCCATTCCGCTGCTGATCGTACACAGTCGTTTATTGGCCGTGTTGTTGTCCGGTGAATCACGACCGTCCACATAGCGCGACGATTTCATGCATTCCGGATGCTCCGCCACCGCCCCCAGGCTGTAGCCGATACCACCGGAGAGTTCATAGATAGTGTGTCCCGACGCATTTTGTGTTCTGTTACCCGGCATTCCGCCAACCAGCACAAATTCAATCTCTCTGCCGCTGTCGATCCGGCACTGAGAGACATCAATACTATCCGAAAATATTGTCTCCCCGATAATACCGCCAACCGGTACATTATACGCAGCCATGATATAGCCGGCTGGTATGCGGAGAGTCGTTTCCGGTGTGATAAGTGCACAGGTTTCCCCGGCCGGAGCGGCCGGAATATATCCGGCTGTCAGCCACAGGAAAAAAACTGCCCGGCATAGTGCTCTGATCTGAGTAAACATTGCTTCTCCTTTACCGGCATATCAGAGGGAGAGTTATCAGTCCCTGCTGATCTTCCGGGATAGTAAAATCCGCCCCGCACTGCTCATGCATTCCTTTCCCCCAGACAGCCTGTAAATGCCCCTGAGCCGGTAACCCGCTGAGATACACTTCCCCGTCCTCACCGGTAATACCGCTGACGCTGCTGTCATCTGCTTTTTTCACCTTCACCCGTGCGGCGAACGGTACCGGGCCTTGTGCAGTCCGCAGTGCATAAATCACGCGATAACCGGTATTCACTGCAAAACGAACCGGCACCAGCGCCCCTTTTGACGGGATCACCTGTACGACCGGATCATCCGCATCCGCATTATCCGGCAGGGTTTCGGGGTCGATACGGATAACATTCTGATGATAATGACTCAGTTGCGGAATAACACTGAACCCCGCACTGTCAGTCTGCGCCGCTGCCCTTGAGGCCACACGGATCCCCCCGGTACCGCCGGTATCTGCCAGCCCGTTGGTTTCACCCAGCGGACGTGACAATGTGATGCCGTCACCGTGAATAATCAGCCCGCCCTGTATATCCCCGTTCAGGGTATTGTGTCCCTGACTGTGATTAATACGTCCCCGGATATCGGCCAGGTCGTGACGCCAGCGCAGCTCCGCCCCGCGGTAATGTGCAGCCCCCTGCTGCTGATAACTGTGTGTAACTGAATACCCGAGACGTTGTTCATCTCCGAGCAAACCATTCACGGATGTTTGCAGAGAAGCCTTTCCTGCCCGCTGGTGGTAATGAAAATGACTGCGGGCTTGTTGTCCGGCAAAATCCAGCGGCACCGACAACGCAACAGACACCCGTTTATCTGCCTTCCGAAAATGCCCGCCTGTACGGTATTGTGCATTCACTCCGTAATGTACCCGGCCGATGTGACCGGAATAGCCGGCATCCCTGTTAATCATCGCCCGGTATACGCGCCCGTCATGGCCTGTGCGGTTATAGTGATAGCCTGCCGACAGCGTACCGTTATCCCCCGGCAGCGGTTGCAGCAACCTGACCTGCCATTGCCTAGATTGTTGCTCATGTGCAGCCCCTGTATTCACCAATGTTCCGGCCAGCGGAAAAAATTTCTGATAATTCAGCCGGTAACGCGGATGCTGCGTTGCTGTTGTATGCCGCATCAGAATATCAGCAGACACCCCGCCTGCCGCGCCCATATTGACACCGGCCCCCACACCGCTGCTCAGAGCGTGTTGTGCTGCATAGCCGCCACCGTACAGTGTGAGGACTGAATTAATGCCGTATGCTGCCGTACTTTTCACAAACAGGTCTTTGTTATTATTTCTGTTTCCTCTGTATTTTCCTGTATCCAGCGTGTAGCTGAGCCGGCCCTCCCGCTGCATAACCGGAACTGAGGTTCCGTGCTGTGTAAAACGCTGTACAGTGCCGTCCGCCTCCTCAATGGTGACATCCAGTTCAGTTCCCTGAAAAGACGTATTCAGATCATCAATAACAAATTCACCGGCAGGTAATGTTTCACGGCGGATAGTCATTCCCTGCTGCCTGATAGTCAGTTCTGCACTCTGACCGGTTATTCCGCGGATAACCGGTGCATAACCCTGCTGATTCAGCGGATACATATCACTTTGTGAAGCCAGCCGGATCCCTCTGAACGCTCGGCTGTCAAACAGCACATCCCCGCTGAACAATTCCCCCAGCTGTAACTCGCTGCGCCGGGAAGCAATGGCACGGTACATCCACAACCGCTCTGACTGCCATGTCAGTTTACCCTCACGGTGTTCCGCCCTGCTGTGATGCCGCAACCGCCAGTCCCCCGCATTAACACCACTTTGCAGCAAAAGAGTATGTCCGGTACGCTGACTGAAGCTGTTACTGTCCCGCGAAAAGCGATAATCATAATTGAGCATAAATGCAGTAATACCCGGTTCCCATAACGAAGCATCTGCGGCCCGCTGTGCTTCTGTCAGAAAAAAACGTTGCGGGATAGTAATATCCAGCGACTGCCGCGCGGAGTCAAAACTCAGCGAGACCCCGCTGACCAGCGCAGTAATATCCGCAACCGGCGCTGTATTTTCTGTTTCTGCAAATGCCGGCGATGCATCCGGCCGTAATCCCCATATCAGCCATTGCCTGCGGTTCACCCATGGCAGCAATCTTTTTTGCTGCGGATGATAACGAAACTCCAGCCACTGACCACTGACTGCCTGCTGATTGACAGTTACAGCCACGAAGTAACGGCCTTCTTCCTGAAATTGCCGTTCCCGCAAATACTGAAACTGTGCAGGATCCATCACCGGATCATCTCCGTCCAGACCAAGCGCCGCCGGATTAAAATAAGGTGCAGCAAAAACGGTTACCGGAGGAAAAACGATCACCACTGCCAGAAGAAAAAAATAAGGTGTTTTCAATTGCATAATAATATTATTTATCAAAAACAACAGGTTTAGAAATAATCCCGCCAAAATCGGAGATGTAGCTTATGGTTATTTCGTCATTACTATGAATAGTTGTTACCGGTACAGTTAATGATTCGAAGGGAACTATCATCTCCGAAACAGTATATTCCTTATTATTAACCAAAATATTTCTGACGGTGATATGAAAAGGTGAGTCATTAATGATTTTTATTCTGTTTCCTTTTCGTTCATACCTCAGTTTATTATAATCAGGCTCAGTTAATCCTGCAGGGCGATAGAATAATTTAAACTTTGAATTAATAACAATCTGAAGTTTATTTTCTCTGTTTTCATCTGTTTCCGGAATGCCTTTTATATTCAGCCAGAGTAATGACTCTCTGTCATCCGGAAATTCTGTTTTTTTCAGCATGACACGCAAAATTCCTTTTTTTCCTGCATCCAGCTGAAAAATAACCGGCGTGAGAATAAAGTCCTTACTTTTCGTCATGCCATCTTTTTTTTCAACCCAGCTCTGAATTAAATAGGCTGATTTTTTATCCGTATTATCAACAGGAATTGTGATCATTTTTTTATCCTGCGGATAAATAAACCGGGTGCCGCCGACAACCACGGCAGCAATCGCCTGACTCATTGTCAGAAAAGTAATAATAAGAAAAGTAAAACCGATTTTCATGATGCTGTTTATCCGGGGCGGCAACACCTGTTGCCGCCGGTATTAAATGTTACTCATAAGAAACAGTGTAATTCACCGTTGCATTACCTTCACCCGGTGTTGCCAGGCCGGTAGCCTGATACGCTGCGGTATAATTCAGAGTATAATCACGGGAATCGGCCTTTAGCAGAATATCACGATAGCCACCTGCCGGCGTTACCTGCTGCCCTTCAGCAGTCGCAATGCTGATCCCTACTTTTCCGGCACTTTTTTCATTGGCATCCAATGCATACAGCGTTGCATTGTCTGCATGCGCCGTGCCCTCCATTTTGATTTTCAGCGATGTCATTGCTAATGAACAGTTAATCAGAGAAATATCAAAGGCTTTTTCTTCCGTTCTGTCATCATTTTTCTTCAGTTTAGCGACTGAATGCTCGCCCAGATAAACATCTTTATCTTTTAGTGTAATATCACAGCTTGAGTCAGTGATTTTCCCTGTAAATCTGATATTCCCTGTTATTTCTTTGGGATCGACGTCGACTTCCGGAGCGATTTCATTAACATCACCATCCGCAGAGAATGCATTAAAGGAAAATAAAAGTAAGGATGAAATAATTAACTTTCTTTTAAATAAAGACATAAAAATTACCTTTTAAATATTCAACAAATATATGTTTCTTATGACATGTATTATCTGAACAGATATAATCATACACTAAATATTGACAAGCGGATGACTATACCAGCAGGAGATAAACAAACACAAAACAAAGATTAATCAGTGAGTGATAAAAAATCACATCAACATAATAATCTTACTGTTTATTTAAGTCAGTTTATTTAATAAAAAAGCCATCTTATGCAAGATGGCCTTTATAATATTTAATTGATATGTGAATTATTTATTTCTTCATATCCAGTGCAGTTAATTCTGCAATCCGCATAATCACGGAAACTGCCTGTTCCATGCCTTCCAGTGAGATAAACTCGTGTTTACTGTGGAAGTTATAACCACCGGTAAACAGATTCGGGCACGGCAGACCACGGTAAGAGAGTTGCGCACCGTCAGTACCACCACGAATAGGTTTGATATCCGGTTCAATATCGCAGTCAATCATTGCCTGTTTGGCCAGTTCAATCACATGCGGGTGTTTCACCACATGGTCGCGCATATTGTAATAGCTGTCATCAATCGTCAGCTCGATATAGCAGTCCGGATGCAGACCTTTACCGACTTTCTCGGCAATCGCAATCATATTGCTTTTGCGTTTTTCAAAATTGTTACGGTCAAAATCACGGATGATATAGTTCATTTCCGCGCGTTCAACCGTGCCTTTGATGCTTTGCAGATGATAGAAACCTTCATACCCTTCGGTATTTTCCGGCGTTTCTTCCGGCGGTAATTCGCTGTGGATGCGGGTTGCCAGTGACAGCGCGTTCACCATCACACCTTTGGCACTGCCCGGATGCACGTTATTGCCCTCAATACGGATGGCAACTGCCGCCGCATTGAAGTTTTCATATTCCAGCTCACCGACACCACCGCCATCAACGGTATAAGCCCACTGCGCACCGAATTTTTTCAGATCCACATACTGCGCGCCACGGCCGATTTCTTCATCCGGCGTGAAGGCAATGCGGATATCACCGTGCGGAATATCACTGTTTTTCAGACGTACCATGGCAGTGATGATTTCTGCGATACCGGCTTTGTCATCCGCACCCAGCAGGGTTTTACCGTCGGTCATAATCAGGGTTTTACCCAGCATGGTGTGCAGCACCGGGAACATTACCGGCGACAGCACTTCATCGCCGATGCCGAGTGCGATATCACCACCACGGTAATTTTCCAGAACCTGAGGATTCACATTACGCCCGGAGAAATCCGGTGAGGTATCAAGGTGAGAAATAAAACCGATAACCGGTACCGGCCAGTCAACATTCGCCGGTAACGTTGCCATCACGCAGCCGTTATCATCCAGCGAGACATCTGATAACCCCAGCGTTTTCAGCTCTTTTTCCAGAGCACGCGCCAGCCTTAACTGACCGTCGCTGCTTGGTGTCAGCTTGGCTGACGGCTTCGACTGCGTGTCAAAAGAGACATAACCGAAAAAGCGCTCTAATAACTTATCCATGTGTTCCCCCAATAACATTGATTTCTTATTATCGGGGAAACATAAATTGAGTTATTGCGTCAAATCAGATTTAGTGTTGTTAATCTGCGCCAGCAGCTGACGGACATACTCCGGCACCACCTGCCCGGCAGGACCGTAGTGACACTCCTCAAACTCACTCTGCACCTTACTCGGTTCCAGATTGAGTTCCACTGTATGTGCCCCGCACAGCCGTGCCTCATGGACAAACCCGGCCGCCGGATAGACATGCCCGGAGGTACCGATGGCGATAAAGATATCCGCATCATTCAGTGCCTGATAGATTTCATCCATGCCGAACGGCATTTCACCGAACCAGACAATATGCGGCCGCAGCGGTGACGGGAACTGACAACAGTGGCAGCGCTCATCCGCTGACAGGTCACCGGTGCACGACTGAACCTGTCCGGACATCGCACAGCGAATTTTCAGCAACTCGCCGTGCATATGAATAATCCGCTGACTACCTGCCCGCTCATGCAAGTTATCAATATTCTGGGTGACCAGCAGGAAGTTATCCCCCAGCACCTGTTCCAGCTCCGCCAGGGCGAGATGTGCCGGGTTCGGCTGCACGTCAGGGGACTGTAACTGGCGGCGGCGGTCATTGTAAAACTGCTGCACCAGACGCGGATTGCGGGCATAGCCTTCCGGCGTCGCCACATCCTCGATGTTGTGCTCTTCCCACAGCCCGTCTTCCGAACGGAATGTCCGGATCCCGGACTCGGCGGAGATACCCGCGCCGGTCAGCACAACAATTTTAGGTTTAAACTGATCCATTTTTCCGGCCATCCATTTATCGCGATAGAAAAAGCGTAAGTGAAAACGCTGGCGCAGGATCCGCCGCTGTTTGCGTAACTTTCTTAATCGGTGCGTTCTGCGCATAATCCGGCCTTTGTTCATCACTGTCTCCGTTCAGGGTAATGCATCCGCACTTCGGATTCAAAAATCATTACAATTCCTGCGGGCTTTACTGCCCGCTCAGAATACGTGCCGGTTCAAGGCGGCAGGCGCGTCTCGCCGGATACCAGCTTGCCAGCAGGCTCAGCACAATGGTGGTTAAGACCACATACAGCAGATCGGTCAGCCGCAGCTCCGACGGCAGAAAATCAATAAAATAGACATCGCCGGACAACAGTTTGTGCCCGATAAGAAATTCAATACCGCGGATAAGCGGTGTCAGATTCAGCGCCGCCAGTGTGCCGAGAACCGCCCCGCTGATACAGCCGACCATGCCGGTCAGCAGTCCGTACCAGAGGAAAATGGAGCGGATCAGGCTGTCTTTCGCACCAAGAGTGCGCAAAATGGCGATATCCCCGCTTTTATCTTTCACGGCAATAATCAGGGTGGAAACGATATTGAAGCACGCCACACCAATCACCAGAATCATGGCCAGATACATAATACTGCGCACTAACTGAATGTCGCTGTACATATAGCCGTATTCGTTGATCCAGCTTTTATAAAAGACATGTTCACGGCTGGCTTCCGCCGCCCGCAGAACCACGTCATTGGCATTGAAAACATTATCCGTGCGGATTTCAATCCCGGTGACACCCTCACCGTAATCCAGGTACTGCTGTGCATCTTCCAGCGGCAGCAGCGCCAGCCTGTGATCCAGCATGCCGCTTAAGCGGAAAATCCCCGCGACCTGCAAACGGATACGTTTCGGTTGTAACAGGCGCTCCGTGCTGTCGTGATTCGGGATCATGATGGTGAGCCAGTCACCCTGCGCAACACCGAGGGATTTTGCCGCGCCGTCACCAAGGATTATCTGATTTTTCCCGGCCTGAAAATCCGCCCATGCATTATCCGCCACAAATTCCGGCAATCCGCTCACCAATTTCTGAGTGACCGGATCCACACCCATTAGTTGCATGGCCTGTAATTTACTGCCTTTTTCTGCCAGCCCGGTAAATTCAATATACGGGCTGGCGGCCACCACACCCGGAGTATTTTTGATCCGCAGCAGGCTCTGCGCCCAGGTATCAAACGGCTGCTCAACAGTGGAAATCTGCCCCTGCGGCACCACGGAAAGTACCCGGTTCTCCAGCTCACGCTCAAAGCCGTTCATGGCACTCAGCCCGATAATCAGTACCGCCACCCCGAGCGTGATCCCCAGGGTGGAAATAACGGAAATCAGCGAGACCATTCCCGCCCGTTTCCGCCCTTTGCTGAAACGCAGCGCAGTCAGTAATGACAGCGGTAGTGCATTCATAGCGCCGTCTCCGGCTGTGCATTCAGAATACCGTCGCGCATTTCCATCTGCCGCCCCATTTTCGCCGCCAGGGCGAGGTCATGGGTAACCACCAGGAAGGCTGTGCCGAGGGTTTTATTCAGTTCGGATAACAAATCAAAAATGCTCTGCGCATTGCGCTGATCTAAGTTACCGGTCGGTTCATCCGCCAGAACCAGTGACGGTTTATTCACCAGCGCACGGGCAATCGCCACCCGCTGACGCTCCCCGCCGGAGAGCTCAGACGGACGATGATGGGCACGCGCTGCCACACCAACCCGCTCCAGCATCTCCCCCGCCTGTGCCAGCGCTTTATCCCGCGCCATACCGCCGATCAGCAGCGGCATCGCCACGTTTTCCGCCGCCGTGAAGTCCGGCAGAAGATGGTGGAACTGATAGATAAAGCCCATTTCCTGATTACGCAGCGCCGACAGAGCGTTCTGGCTCATGGCGGAAAGTGCCGTGCCGTTAAAAATCACCTCACCGGAGGTCGGGGAATCCAGCCCGCCGAGCAGATGCAGCAGCGTACTTTTCCCTGAACCGGAACTGCCGACAATCGCCAGCATATCCCCGCGCCGGAGTTCAAAATTAACCTGTTTCAGGACATCAGTTTCCACTGTGCCCTCATGATAAGATTTGCATAACTGACGACATGCCAGTAATAACTCACTCATAACGTAAAGCCTCCGCGGGTTGTACCGCTGCCGCCCGCCACGCAGGCCAGAGTGTGGATAATAAAGAGATAAGCATGGCAGCCGCGCCGATAGTGATGACGCGCAGCGGCTCAATGACCGTCGGCAGCGCGATTCCTTTCGGGATCAGCCCCAGCAGCGGCATCAGAATATTCAGTTGTGACGATAGCAGTGTGCCCAGCAGAACGCCGATCACCGAGCCGAGGATCCCTGCCCCCGCGCCCTGAATCATAAAGATCAGCATAATTTTGCCGCGTGTCATTCCCAGGGTTTTCAGGATGGCCACTTCGGTCTGTTTTTCCATCACCAGCAAGGCCAGTGAGGTAATGATATTAAACGCGGCCACGGCGATAATCAGGCTGAGCAGCAGCCCCATCATATTTTTCTCCATGCGCACAGCCTGGAAAAACTCACCTTTCTGCACGCGCCAGTCTGTCCAGACCAGCCCTTCCGGTAATGTCTGCTGACTGAGGCTGTCCACCTGTAACGGCTGTGACAGATAGAGACGCCAGCCGGTGATATTACCCGCCGGATAGCGCATCAGACGTGCCGCATCCTCCTGATTCATCAGCACCTGGGTGTTATCGGATTCACTGCCGGAGGAAAAAAAGCCCGCCACGGTGAACAGGCGCTGGCTCGGGATGCGTCCCATCGGCGTCAGCTGCGACACATTCGGCACCAGGATACGGACACTATCCCCGCGTTTAAGCCCCATGCGTTTCGCCACGCCTTCGCCGACCACCACATGATACTGACCTGCCGCCAGGTCGGATGGCCGGGTATTCACCAGATAATTCATCAGCGGTTCATCCCCCAGCGGATCAATTCCGGTCACGGAGGCGATCCCCACATTGCCGGTGCTCTGCAATACCACATCACCGGTGACAATCGGGGCGGTTTTTACCACATCACGCAGCCCGGCTAATTGTGAGACCGGATGTGTCTGCGGATCCAGCACGCCGTTTCCGGTGGTGATTACCGCCTGCGGCATAAAATCGAGGATACTCTGCTGCAATGAGCGTTCAAAACCGTTCATCACGGATGTCACGGTGATAAGTGCTGTCACCCCCAGCGTGATGCCGATGGCGGAAAGCAGCGAGACAAAACGGGCAAAGCGATCCGTGCCGCGTCCCCGCATGTAACGCAGACCGATTAAAAATGAGACAGACTGAAACATGAAATCTGAACGCCCCTGTTGCCAAAGCGAAGTGTTCAGGGATAATAAAGGCTCCGGTTGATGAATGGAACCACTCCCGCCCGTTTGCGGCAGTTTTTTTTCATTGACGGTCAGCGTGTTGCCGGTATCAGACCACCTCCGGACCGGCAGCGCGGCGGCCTTTTATTGCCCGGACAAGCCACTCCGGTATGGCAGAACCTTGTTACCTGACAGAAACACGTAGCCCGATGGAAAACCGAATGTCGCTGAAAACACGCTATGAACTCCCGGCCCGTGCCGCAGACACCCGCCAGCTCGGTGAAATGACCGGTGCAGCCTGTGCGGTGGAAACCGCGTCGATAATTGAACAACACGACGGCCCCGTTATCCTGGTGACCCGCGATATGCAGAATGCCCTGCGGCTGCGGGATGAAATCCGCCAGTTTACCGCGCTCCCGGCAGAAACCCTTGCCGACTGGGAAACCCTGCCGTATGACAGTTTTTCGCCGCACCAGGAGATTATCTCCAACCGGTTATCCACATTATACCGTCTGCCGACCCTCGAAAAAGGCGCACTGATTCTGCCGGTCAATACACTGATGCAGAAAGTGTGTCCGCCTGAATTTCTCACCAGTCATGCGCTGGTGATGGCCAAAGGGGAAAAGCTGTCGCGGGATAAGCTGCGTGAAGAGCTGGTTCAGGGCGGCTACCGTAGTGTCGAACAAGTACTGGAGCACGGCGAGTTTGCCATTCGCGGCGCATTGCTGGATCTGTTTCCGATGGGCAGCGAACTGCCGTTCCGGATTGATTTCTTTGATGATGAAATCGACAGCCTGCGCACCTTTGATGTCGACACCCAGCGCACCCTCGATGAAGTGAATGCGATCAATCTTCTGCCTGCTCACGAATTCCCGACGGATAAAGATGCTATCGAGCTGTTCCGCAGTCAGTGGCGGGAAACCTTTGAGGTGCGCCGCGACCCGGAGCATGTTTATCAGCAGGTCAGCAAAGGTACCCTGCCCGCCGGTATCGAGTACTGGCAGCCGCTGTTTTTCACCGCACCGCTGGTACCGCTGTTTGACTATCTGCCGGATAACACCCTGCTGGTGACCCAGGATTTACAGGAATCCGCCGACCGCTTCCGCCGTGATGTGCAACAGCGTTTTGAGAGCCGGGGTGTGGATCCGATGCGCCCGTTACTGCCGCCGTCACAGCTGTGGCTGACACCGGAAGAACTCAATCAGCAGATGAAAACGCTGCCGCGTGTGCGGCTCAATAATGACAAACTGCCACGCAAAGCCGCCAATACCAACCTCGGCTATACCGCTCTGCCGGATCTGAAAGTCAATCCGCAGCTGAAATCCCCGCTTGACCCGCTGCGCCGCTTCCTGGAAAGCACAGAGGCTGCCGTGATTTTCTCGGTGGAAAGTGAGGGACGGCGCGAAAGCGTACAGGAACTGCTGGCGCGCATCAAAATCAAACCGGCGGAAATCCGCAGTCTGACGGATGCTACCGTGCCGGGTATTTATGTCATGATCGGTGCCGCTGAGCACGGCTTTGTTGATAACGACCGTCAGCGCGTCCTGATCTGCGAAAGCGATATGCTGGGTGAGCGAGTGGTGCGCCGCCGCCAGGACACCCGCCGCACAATTAACACCGACACCCTGATCCGCAACCTCGCGGAACTGCGCCCCGGTCAGCCGGTAGTGCATCTGGAGCACGGGGTCGGCCGCTATCAGGGATTAACCACCCTGGAGGCCGGGGGGATCAAGGCAGAATACCTGATCCTCACCTACGCCGGGGAAGACAAACTGTATGTCCCGGTGTCATCGCTGCATCTGATCAGCCGCTATGCCGGAGGGGCAGATGAAAGCGCCCCGCTGCATAAACTCGGCGGTGAAGCCTGGAGCAAAGCACGTCAGAAAGCAGCGGAAAAAGTCCGCGATGTGGCGGCACAGTTACTGGATATTTATGCACAGCGGGCCGTCAAACCCGGCTTTGCCTTTAAACATGATCGCGAACAGTACCGCGAGTTTTGCCAGTCTTTCCCGTTTGAAACCACTCCGGATCAGGAGCAGGCTATTAATGCCGTGCTGAGCGATATGTGTCAGCCGGTGGCGATGGACCGGCTGGTGTGCGGTGATGTCGGTTTCGGTAAAACCGAGGTCGCAATGCGGGCGGCCTTCCTCGCCGTCCATAACCACAAGCAGGTTGCTGTGCTGGTGCCGACCACTCTGCTCGCGCAGCAGCATTATGATAACTTCCGTGACCGTTTCGCCAACTGGCCGGTGCGGATTGAAGTTCTGTCCCGTTTCCGCAGCGCCAAAGAGCAGCAGCAGGTGCTGGATGATACCAGAGAAGGAAAAGTGGATATCATTATCGGCACACATAAGCTGTTGCAGAGCGATGTGCACTGGCATGATCTCGGCCTGCTGGTGGTGGACGAAGAGCACCGCTTTGGTGTCCGCCATAAAGAGCGCATCAAGGCAATGCGCGCCAATGTGGATATCCTGACCCTCACCGCCACCCCGATTCCGCGTACCCTGAATATGGCGATGAGCGGCATGCGGGACCTTTCTATTATCGCCACCCCGCCGGCAAGACGGCTGGCGGTGAAAACCTTTGTCCGTCAGTATGATGAGCTGGTGGTGCGGGAGGCGATTCTGCGTGAGGTACTGCGCGGCGGCCAGGTCTATTATCTCTACAATGATGTGGAGAATATTGAAAAAGCCCGCAACCGTATTGCGGAACTGGTACCGGAAGCCCGTGTGGCAGTCGGCCACGGACAGATGCGTGAGCGCGAGCTGGAACGGGTCATGACCGATTTCCACCATCAGCGTTTTAATGTGCTGGTATGCACCACGATTATTGAAACCGGTATCGATATTCCCAGCGCCAATACCATTATCATCGAACGGGCCGATCATTTCGGGCTGGCACAGCTGCATCAGCTGCGCGGCCGTGTCGGGCGTTCACACCATCAGGCCTATGCTTATCTGCTGACGCCACACCCGAAAGCCATGACCACCGATGCCCATAAACGCCTGGAAGCAATTGCTTCTCTGGAAGATTTAGGAGCCGGATTTGCTCTCGCCACTCATGACCTGGAAATCCGTGGTGCGGGTGAGCTGCTGGGCGAGGATCAGAGCGGCCAGATGGCCAGCGTTGGTTTCACACTCTATATGGAAATGCTGGAAAGTGCGGTTGATTCCCTGAAAAGCGGCAAAGAGCCGTCACTGGAAGATCTCACGCAGAGCCAGACCGAAGTGGAGCTGCGTATGCCGGCCCTGCTGCCGGAAGATTACCTGCCGGATGTAAACATGCGCCTCTCCTTCTACAAACGGATTGCCAGCGCGCGCAGCGATACCGAACTGACCGAGCTGAAAATTGAGCTGATTGACCGCTTCGGTCTGCTGCCGGATGCCGGTCGTCACCTGCTGGCGGCAGCGGGTCTGCGCCTGCAGGCACAGGACCTGGGGATCCGCCGGATTGAGGCGCAGGAGAAAGGCGGTTTTGTTGAGTTCAGTGAGAAAAACCATGTCGACCCGGCGTATCTTATCGGGCTTTTGCAAAATAACCCGAAACAGTACCGGCTGGACGGCCCGTCAAAACTGAAATTTATCTGTGACCTGACCGACCGCACCAAACGCATTGAGTTTATCGCGGATTTACTGACTGCATTTGCCGCTCATCCGGTATAACGTACAACATCCTCTCTGTCAGGTGCCGGTTTCGGCCGGTACCTTAAAAATGAATAAAAATCCATTTATTGTGAATATTAATTTGCAAGGTGATTATTAGTTCGGTTAGTATTTACCAAAATATAATGACAACAACAGGGTAAATACTATGGATCGTCGTTCGTTTCTGAAATCAACAGGGATCGCGCTCGGCGGATTAACCGCCGCCTCTCTGGTCACCACCAGTCAGGCCGCCACCGGTACTGTCTCACCAACAACCAAAGCAGCGCCGCTCAGCGCGGAAAATCCGCTGCTGCTGAACTTCAATGAAAACTCACTGGGGATGTCTCCGAAAGCCCGTCAGGCGATTATTGACGCCCTTCCCGGCGCATTCCGCTATCCGGATGCTGCCCGCGAAGCGCTGATTGAGCAGATTGCCGCGCATTTCTCACTGACACCGGAACACATCAGCCTCGGAAATGGTTCCTCAGAAACCATTCAGGCGGCTGTGCAGATGCTGGTGGCGGATGCACAGAAAAAACAGCAGCCGGTGCAGCTGATTGTACCGGATCCGACATTCAATTATGCCGAACTGTATGCTGAGCCGCTGGGCGTCAATATTGTCAAAGTGCCGCTGAAAGCCGATCTCTCTTTCGACCTCACAGCCATGCAGGCGATCGCCGATAACTTTGCCGGTCATTCCGTTATCTATATCTGTAACCCGAATAACCCGACCGCTATGATCACCCCGGCATCACAACTCGCACAGTGGGTAAACCAGGCACCGCCGCAGCAGAATTTTATTATTGATGAGGCATATGCGGAATTTGTGTCTGATCCGCAATTTAAAAGTGCGGTTGAATGGGTGGCTGCCGGAAAATCCAATATTATCGTGACACGCACTTTCTCGAAAATATTTGCCCTGGCCGGGCTTCGTGTCGGTTACGGTATTTCCGTACCGGCAGTAACGGAACAGGTAAATATTTTCAATTCTATCGATAATACTAATATAGCAGGTGCAGTTTCCGCACTGGCATCCCTGAATGATAAACCGTTTATTGATTACAGCCGCCATTCAACGGATGTTTCACGGGAAATTGTGGTTGCCGCACTGAAGGAATTAAATCTGCCTTATGCGCCCTCACAGGCTAATTTCATCTTCCATAAGGTGACCGGAGATGTAAAAACCTATCAGCAGCGGATGAAAGAAAACCATATAATGGTCGGCCGTGAATTTCCGCCGGTAACCGGCTGGAGCCGCCTGACATTAGGCACGCCGGAAGAGATGCAGCAATTTGTGGCGGTATTAAAGCAGTTTCGTCAGAAGGGCTGGGTTTAATTTCCGGTTACATTAAATAAAAAACGTGGTGAATACCGGTTTATGACATAAACCGGTATTCTTATTTTTTGTCTGTAACACACTTTATTTTACTGTATTCAGCCCGGGTAAAATGATCAGCCGCCCGGTATTATCCACCGGCATGACATCACCCGGATTATAATTGATTCTGACCTTACCGACGGTGTCATTGATTCTATACACCACATCATAGCCGACAATCCGGTGCTCATAGGTGTATGCCGTCGTACAGGAGCGGTATGTCGGGCCACCGTACACCTTCGGTGCATGCAGCAGGGTTTCATACAGCAGGTACGGGGTGCAGACCTGCTCAGTCGGGTGGACGATATCCAGGAGTTCACGCTTGTACGGACCCGGCATGGTTGTCAGGTCACAGTATTCATGGCGTACAGGCACCGTTGCCATGATAGGTTCGGATGAGAGAACCTCAGCAACAGCGGGATGTTTATTCTTTGTCACAGCAAAAGAAATGATTACCGCAAAAATAACAAACAGAAGCACAAGCCCTGTGAATGTTATTCGTGATAATGGTTTTCGTTCATTTTTATTCATTGTCAAATTATATAAATATCCAGCGGTAATAATTGGGATTATTCCTATCAAACCCGGTTTTATTTTTAACGATTAATCTTACCGGACTATATTCCCACAGCACCGCTAAATAAAAGTTAAATAATAATGATGAAACAATAATTCTGTCCCTGTAATTTATTAATTCAACCTGACTGTGTGTGTACTGACAACGATCAACAATAATTAATAAAGAGCAGTATCTGCCTTATTTTGTTCATTACCACCGGAATTATCTGTTAGTGATGATACTGAACTCCTGTTAAATAATGCATTTTCCGGCTTTATATCAAATCTGTACAATGTATATTTCCCTGTTCTGAGCAGGGTTTATTATTATAAAAAATGACGCCCGGAAGCGTCATTTTTGGGGAAGATCAATTAATGTAATTTCAGCCGCGGACGGATAATCCGGTTTATACCGCCAACCAGCATCATCAGCCCGGTTTTAATATAACCGTGCAGCGCAATCTGATGCATACGATACAGAGAAATATACATCACACGGGCAATACGCCCTTCAATCATCATATTCCCGCGCATCAGGTTACCCATCAGGCTCCCGACCGTACTGAACCGGGAGAGGGAAACCAGTGAGCCGTGATCTTTAAACACATAATCCTTCAGCGGCTTATCATTGAGTACCGCAAGGATGTTGTGATAGCAGCGGGTCGCCATCTGATGTGCTGACTGCGCGCGCGGCGGAACAAATCCGCCCTCTTTTTTCGGGCAGGATGAGCAGTCACCGATAGCGAAAATTGCGTCATCACGGGTGGTCTGGAGTGTTGGTTTGACCACCAGCTGATTAATACGGTTGGTTTCCAGCCCGCCAATCTCTTTCAGGAAATCAGGCGCTTTGATACCTGCCGCCCAGACCATCAGGCTCGCCGTGATATGCTCGCCGTCTTTGGTGTTCAGGCCGGATTCATCGGCGCTGGTGACCATGGTCTGCGTCATCACACGCACACCCAGTTTGGTGAGCTCCTGGTGAGCGGCACCGGCAATTTTCGGCGGCAGAGCAGGCAGAATACGCTCACCCGCCTCCACCAGCGTCACATTCAGTGCATCGGTATTCAGGCCTTTAAAACCGTAGCTGTGAAGCTGCTCAACGGCATTATACAGTTCTGCTGACAGTTCCACTCCGGTCGCCCCGCCGCCGACAATCGCGATATTCACTTTGTCGCCTTCGCCGTGGCTGGCGGAGTATTTCAGGAACAGGTTCAGCATCTCATTATGGAAGCGGTTTGCCTGTGACGGGCTGTCGAGGAAGATGCAGTTTTCTTTGATCCCCGGTGTACCGAAATCGTTGGAGGTACTGCCCAGCGCCATCACCAGAATGTCATAATCCAGCTCACGCTCCGGTACCAGCAGGTCACCGTTGTTATCACGGATTTCTGCCAGGGTGATATTTTTACTGTCGCGATCCAGTCCGGTCATTGAACCCAGCTGGAAATTGAAATAGTGATTGCGGGCATGCGCCAGGTAGCTCAGGGCATCCACGCCGTCATCCAGAGAACCGGTCGCCACTTCGTGTAACAGCGGTTTCCACAGGTGGCTGCTGTTGCGATCGACCAGAGTGATTTCCGCTTTTTTCTTCTTACCTAATTTGTGGCCGAGTTGCGTTGCCAGTTCCAGCCCGCCTGCGCCACCGCCGATAATCACAATCTTCGTATTCGGTGTAGTCATAACATCCTCTGAAAAATAATCTAACGTTATCTCAGGGCTCTTCAGGAAAAACAGTGAGATAACATCAGATAAAACTGAATCGTGTCACACCATGGTATACCACAACAGGTAATTTGGTCATACCATATTTGATCATAATCAAATTCTGGGTAATCCGGCGGAAAAATGCAAACATTATTTTAAATTTAACAAAACTATTTTACTTTTGGTTTACCTCTGATGCTTTCTTTAATCACCGGATTAACTTTTCACACCCGCAGATGAAAAAAGCCCGTTATCTTGCTGATTCAGCACCAGAAAGTTATTGATATAACGCAATGACCGGAAAGATACGTAAGAGAACGATCACAGAAAAGGCAGATTTGAGACAGGAATCGCTTCAGTTGCGGGGGAAAAAAATACCGCGCCTTCAGCAGGCGCGGCTGTTTTACCGAGAGGCGGTGATATCAGGCTTTTTTAAACGCGGTTTTAAACCCTTTGATTTCCTGTAAATGACGGGACAGATCCTTAAACTTGTGGGTCTGTTCTTCATCCCAGATAACCTGATAGTACGGTGACAGCGTGTCATGCGCACGCTGGTTATCCAGCGCCTCATCATTGCGGGACAACAGCACCAGGCAGTTCTGCCGGTTCAGCTCGCGGAAATCCGAGATACACTTGGTCATGATATCCAGATACTCTTCCGGGCGGTCGATTTTGCCTTCCATATTTTCATACGGGAACAGGTTAGGGTTCACCATCACCTGGCGGATCCCGCACAGATATCCGACACGCTCAGCCCAGAAGCCCCCCAGACCCACGCCCAGCACAATGGCCGGTCCTTCGCTCTGTTTTACCGCTTTATCCACTTCGGTCAGCAGATATTTCATGTCATAACGCGGATGAAGCGTGCTGTAACTGATAAAACGGACATCCGGATCCGCAAATTTCAGCTGCATCACTTTTTCATGATTGCCCGGGCTGGTTGAATCAAATCCATGAAGATAAATAATCATGCTCGCTCCTGCCATTGTTCGTGTAATACGGATAGGGTTTTGTTCGCCTGCTGCCAGCGCTCACTGCGCTGCAGTTCGGTCAGATCATAACCTTTACCCCGATGATACAACTTATCAATACGTTGTGCCGTGATAACAGGCAAATTATCAAGGATAGTCACAGCACCTCTGCGGTTATTACAGACCAGGATCATATCGCAGCCCGCATCCAGTGATGCCTGACCACGCTCTGCATAGCCGCCCATCACCGCCGCCCCTTCCATTGACAGGTCATCCGAGAAAATCACCCCGTCAAACCCGAGTTGCTGACGCAGCACCGATTTCAGCCAGTAAGATGAACCGCTCGCCGGACGATCATCAATCTGTGTGTAGATCACATGTGCGGGCATCACAGCATCAAGCAGGCCGCGCTGGATAAATTCGCGGAAAATCGCCATGTCTTTACCACGGATCACCGCCGGGTCGCGCTCATCACGCGGCGTTTCCTTGTGAGAATCCGCACTGACTGCGCCGTGCCCCGGGAAGTGTTTACCGGTGCTCGACATCCCGGCACTGCGCATACCGCGCACAAAGCGTTCCGCCATCTGCGCCGCAATGTCGCCGTCCTCATGGAACGCGCGTGAGCCGATAGCCGCGCTGCCGTGCCCCAGATCCAGCACCGGCGCGAAACTGATATCAATATCCATAGCGATCATTTCCGCCGCCATCAGCCAGCCCGCCTCTTCCGCCAGCGCAGAGCCGGTGAGCAGGTCATTAAACTGTGCAAAAGACTGTGCCGCCGGCAGGCGGGTAAAGCCATCTTTAAACCGCTGGACGCGGCCGCCCTCCTGGTCAACCGCAATCACAACCCGGTTGTCGCGGGTGGCTTCACGGATCTGCCGCGTCAGTTCCCGCAGCTGTGCCGTGTCATGGAAATTACGGGTAAAGAGAATCACTCCCCCGACTGAAGGGTGGCGCAGGATCTCGCGCTCTTCGCTGTCCAGCTCATACCCTTCAACATCTAACATTACAGGACCCATGGTGAAACCTCGTTGTATTTACCTGAGCCCGGCGGCGGCTTTCAGCGCGGCCGGGTATTGCAGAAACTGCGGGTCGCCGGTTTGTCCCCAGCGGCTCTCGAACCACATAACCATCATATAATCTGCCCGTGCCTGCCAGCGGCAGGTCTGCGCCAGTACGCGCTGCGGACAGTGATAAGCAGAATAATAACGCAGAAAAGTGTGAATTAACGTCAGTGACCAGTGATTGGCACGAAAAAGTGTGGCGAGAGACAGACCGATATCGGTATCAGCAGCATATTCCCAGTCAATCAGATGCAGTTCCCCTGCCGCCGTCACAATGTTGCCGGGGTGGATATCCATATGTGCAGGCGCCAGTTTCAGCGGCTGAGGCTCTGCTTCGCGCATAAAGTGACGATGAATACGCAACAGCTGCGGGGTGCGGCGGCGTTTGTCGGTCAGGTGAAAGTGGCGGTCTGCCTGCGCTTTGAGCGGCAGACGATACCCGGTAAGCGGCTGATTATGCAGATTGCTGACCAGCGCCGCCAGCTGCGGAATAAAATCCGGTTGCTGTATCCGTTCCGGCGGCAGTGTTTCACCCTCCACCCGGTACAAAAGCAGCCAGCCGTGGCTGAACCCGGCCACGCGCGGAGCAAGACCGCTGTCACGCAGCCGGTGCAGGATACGCGCCTCTTTCTGACGGCTGACACCGATATCCGCACTGTGCACGGTCTGTGCTCTGCCAATCAGAGATACACCTTTTTGTTCAATACTGACACTTTCCCGCGTCAGCCCGTTCAGCGGACGGATTGTCCAGCCGGCGGCAGGCAGTGCGGGAAAGTGTTCAGCGAGGCATAACAGTAACGCGCGGTTACTGCTCAAGCACCGCGCCCTTACCGGACCAGATGATTTCACCGCTGCTGACAGACATCAGTTGCATCTCCATCTGACGGGCATCACGGGTACCGGTCACCACGCTGTACAGCACATAGTCGGCATTCAGATAACGCGCCAGACCGATAGCTTTGCTGCGCAGGGTCAGTGTATCGTTATCACCCATACCCAGCACCGACATGGCACTGCTGACCGCACCGGCCGGGATCACATTCAGTACCCCGGTTTTTCCGATGGTATTCATCAGCGCACCGGTCGCAACGCTGGTCTGCAGGCTGCTGTTGGTTTTATTACCGACTTTATTCACCAGCAGCGTACTGCCCTGATTCACGCCGTCGCTGTGAACCATCTGATTAACCAGTGGTGTAATACTCTGTTCCCACTCGATTTTTTTCATTTTCGGCGGAACCGGCACCGTATCCGGCGGCGGCAGCGGCAGTGGTGGCGGCGTGGTATCCGGCGGCGGTGTTACGGTACCCACCGGTACCGTAGGTGTCACCGGTGCCGTTGAAGGACACCCGGCGAGCAGCCAGACTGACGCTATCACACATAAAAGACGTTTCATCACCGTTCTCCTGTCAGCCGGTTATTTCGCCAGCATCGGCCCCAGATGATGGCCGCCGACCAGATGCATATGAATATGGAACACTTCCTGTCCGCCGTGGCGGTTACAGTTCATGATCAGGCGGTAGCCGTCATCCGCAATACCTTCCTGCTGTGCGATTTTGGCCGCGACCGTGATCATATGACCCAGAACCTGTTCATCTTCCGGCGTAACATCATTCACAGTAGGAATAAGATGGTTGGGAATAATCAGAATATGTGTCGGTGCCTGCGGGGAAATATCCCGGAACGCCGTCACGCTGTCATCCTGATAGACGATATCAGACGGAATTTCACGACGAATAATTTTACTGAAAATAGTTTCTTCGGCCATAACCTGCTCCTGTAATTAATCAGCCTGACAGATGTGTGCGGATTTACCGGACAGACACCTGAAACAGACGGCAGAAATTGTCAGTGGTGATCTCAGCAAGCGCCTCAACGCTCACCCCTTTTAATACAGCCATATACTCCGCCACATCACGCACATACGCGGGCTGGTTCTCTTTACCGCGAAACGGTACCGGGGCCAGATACGGCGAATCGGTTTCCACCAGAATGCGATCCAGCGGGACAATGCGGGCGGCTTCGCGGATCTGCTCCGCATTGCGGAACGTCACGATGCCGGAAAAGGAGATATAAAAACCTTCATCCAGCAGCGCTGATGCCGTCTCTTTGTCTTCGGTAAAGCAGTGTAACACGCCGCCGCACTCCCCGGCCTGTTCTTCGCGGATAATCGCCAGGGTATCCTCACGGGCATCCCGGGTGTGCACAATCACCGGTTTATTCAGCTCACGTCCGATACGGATATGCTCGCGGAAAACCTCACGCTGAAGCGCGGCATTCTCTTTCTGATAGTAGTAATCCAGCCCGGTTTCGCCGAGGGCCACCACCCGTTTATCCGCCGCCAGTTCACGCAGCTGTGTGAAATCATACGGCTCATCCAGATTCAGCGGATGAATACCACAGGAAAAGGCCACATCCGGGCGCTCACCAATCAGCTCGCGCATTTTTGTGTAACCCGGCAGGGTTGTCGCCACCGCCAGTGCGTATTTCACATCTCGCTGCGCGGCCTTTTGCATAACATCATCCACACTTTCATGCTTTTTTTCATAATCAAGGCAATCGAGGTGGCAGTGGGAATCTACTAAAAACATAATTAACTCATTATTTTAAATTAGGTGATGCAGAAAACAGGGTTTCCTGGTGTAACAATTGTTCTGTCAGCAGCAGTTCCTGATTCACGCCGGTGATGGTCATCAGCCGGTGGCGGCAGGTCAGCCAGCTTTCCGCTGCATTCAGTAAGTGTGCACTGCTGTAATGCGCTGCCAGTTGTGCAATCAGAGCAGACTGGTCCTGATTCAGACAGGCAGGTGCCATATTCTGCTGATATTTTACCGCATCCATAAACAGGGTGGTCAGCCAGCTGATGCGCTTTTCCGCATCCTGATGATTCAGTTCAGATAACAGCGACAGAAAATCCCCGCTGCGCACGGATTCTGCCAGCTGGGTAAACAGATTCAGCCGGTTCTGCCAGTCAGCGGTGGTCAGCAGTGACAGTGCCGCCGCCGGGGCATTGTGGCAAAGATTCAGCGCAGTCTGCCGCGACACCGCATCAGACGGCGGATGCTCGCGCTGTAACCACTGTAAACCGGTCTCCGCTGACGGCGGTGCCAGATGATAAGCAAAACAGCGGCTGCGCAGTGTCGGCAGCAACTGCTCCGCCCGCAGGCTCTGTAACACAAACCAGGTATTCTCTGTCGGCTCTTCCAGGGTTTTCAGTAAGGCGTTGGCGGCTGCTTCGGTCAGCAGTTCCGCCTGCGGAATATGCACCAGTTTGGCACCACTCTGCTGGGCGTGCTCATACAGTTTTTCTGTCACGGCTCTCACAGCATCAATCCCGGTGGCAGATTTACCCTTTTCCGGCTGCAGCAGATAAAAATCCGGATGGGTGCCTGCCAGCATCAGTTTACAGCTGTGGCACTCCCCGCAGCTTTTGATGCCCTGCGGCTGCTGACACATCCGCAGCCGTGTCAGGGCATAGGCCAGCTCATCAGTGCCGGTGCCGGGCATACCGTACAGCAGCAGAGCATGATGCCCCTGACCGGACATCCACGCGGTTGCCAGCTGGCGGTAAACCGGATTAAGCCACGGATACCAGTTCATTACGCCTCTTCCTGCTGTGCCAGCCAGTTCAGTACGGCAGTGCGGATTGATTGATGGACGTTATCTATTGATTGCGAAGCATCAACGGTTACAATGCGCGGATCGGATTCAGCCAGCTCCAGATAACGGGCCCGGGTGCGGCGGAAGAAATCCAGTGATTCCTGTTCGATTCTGTCCAGCTCGCCCCGGCTGCGGGCGCGGGCCAGGCCGGTTTCCGGCGGCAGATCGAGATACAGGGTGAAATCAGGATAAAAATCCCCCAGTACGGTATCACGCAGTGACTCCATCAGTTTGCGATCGATACCGCGTCCGCCGCCCTGATAGGCCTGAGAGGAGAGATCATGACGGTCGCCGATCACCCATTGTCCGCGCGCCAGTGCCGGTTTGATAACATTATCCACCAGCTGAATACGCGCGGCATATAACATCAGTACTTCCGCTTTATCAGTAACCGTTTCGCCGTCGATTCCGTCTTTAATCAGGGTGCGCAGCTTTTCTGCCAGCGGTGTGCCGCCCGGCTCACGGGTATAGACCAGGTCAGTGATGCCGTTTTCACGCAACGTATCAACAATCACCTGACGTGCCGTGGTTTTTCCGGCACCTTCAAGCCCTTCAATTACAATAAATTTGCCTGTCATTGTTTTTTTAATCCGTTACGGTAATCCGCAACCGCCCGGTTGTGATCCCGCAGATTCGTGGTAAATACATGTCCGCCTTTGCCGTCCGCGACAAAGTAAAGGTAACCCGTGGTGTCCGGTTTGGCTGCCGCATCCAGCGAGGCACTGCCCGGCATGGCGATAGGTGTCGGCGGCATGCCGTCAATCTGATAGGTATTATACGGCGTTACCCGCACCAGGTCGCTGCGGTAAATCGTGCCCTGATAACGCTCACCCATGCCGTAAATTACCGTCGGGTCGGTTTGCAGGCGCATTTTCAGTTTCAGCCGGTTCATAAAGACCGACGCCACTTTTTTACGTTCACCGTCCACGCCGGTCTCTTTTTCAATCAGCGAGGCCATAATCAGCATTTCATACGGATCCGCATACGGTAAGTCGGTATTACGGGTCTTCCAGGCTGCCGCGAGTTTGGTTTCCATCTGCTGATGTGCCCGCTTCAGGATTTGCGTGTCTTCTGTTCCGGCTGTATAGAGATAGGTATCCGGGTAGAAACGCCCTTCCAGGTGGCTGCCGGCCGGCAGGCCGAGCATTTCTGTCAGTTTATCTGCCGGTAAATCCGCGAGGGTCTGTTTCAGGTAAGGGGCTTCTGACAAGATTTTCTGCCAGTCCGCTAATTTACTGCCCTCAACAAAACGGATACTAAATTGTGCCTCTTTACCGCTGACAAACAGTTGCAGCATGCTTTTGACCGTCATATCCGGCGTCAGTCGGTAAGTACCGGCTTTGATTTTTGCCAGATCCGGCTCCAGTTGCAGCAGCCAGTCATAATTGTGTGATTCCGGGATAATCCCGCTTTCCGCCAGTTTTTTCTCCAGCGCCACACGACCGGTGCCCGGCGGAATGGTGAAAATGGTTTCTTCAGTGACAGAAATTTTTTGTCCGGAAAATGCGTTCACCTGATGATAAAGCCAGTACGCCACGCTGCCCGCAACCGCAAGCAGCACCAAAAATGTCACAAGGAAAATCCGTGTTTTTTTCATCAGTCATTAACTCTGTTAATTCAGGGTATTGCTGCCGGACAGTGCGGCAAAAGCCAGGTAAAGAGTGAGCGGGAAGTATAATGCCAGTGATGACGGGCATCCGCGCGGATATCATTGACCGGCATGACCGGCATCAGCGCGTTGCACATAATCACTTCATCCGCTTTTGCCAGCACCTGCGGAAAACGTTCGGTTTCATAACAGCGGTAACGGCTGCCTTTCAGCACATCCATGATATGCGCGCGCATCACACCGGCCACACCACATTTGCTCAGTGACGGGGTAAACACATCATCGCCGCAGCGCCAGAACAGATTGGCGCTGCAGCCTTCGGTCAGAAGGCCGTCAGTATCACAGACAATGGCTTCATCGGCCTGCTGTTCTGCCGTATAACGGCGGATCAGCACCTGCTCCAGCCGGTTCAGGTGTTTGATACCGGCCAGATACGGATTGACCGACAATGGCACCGGGCTTTTCATCACCGATAACCCGCGCTCCTGCAATACCGGATAGCTTTCCGGATATGCGGAGCGGATCAGGATCACCAGCGGCGGTACATCCGCACGCAGATAACCGCGTCCCTGCTCACCGGCGGAAACAATCACTTTCAGCACACCATCCGCTGTACCCTCTGCGGCCTGCATTATCCACTGGGGCAGCAGCGCGTCATCCGGCGGTGTCAGCCCCAGCCCGGCACAACCACTGCGGAGCCGGTGCAGGTGACGTGAAAGCAGCGACGGTTTGCTGTTCACAATGCGCATCGTGGTAAAACAGCCGTCACCAAACTGCACACTGCGATCAGAAATCGCGATGGTGTGCTGCGGTACACCATTAACCCAGTAATGCGTCTGTTGTGTCATAGCCAACTCATTGTTTTAACGGTTATTATTTAACCGTCATTCAGTATGCGGACAGACCTGTATAATAGTACAGCTGTGATTTTTGTGCAAAACTGCGATAGCGTCACCCGCCAGGTAAAAAAAAGCGCCGTCAGGCGCTTTTCTCTCAGAAAACAGACTCAGATCTTACGGAAAATCAGGGAACCGTTGGTGCCGCCGAAGCCGAAAGAGTTACAGAGTGCGTATTCCATACCTTCCACTTTGCGGGCTTTGCCCGGTACAAAGTCGAGTTTGCAGACCGCTTCATCCTGATTATCCAGGTTGATGGTCGGCGGTACAATCTGATCACGCAGTGCCAGAATGGTGAAAATGGATTCCACTGCACCGGCGGCACCCAGCAGGTGACCGGTCATGGATTTGGTGGAACTGACCAGAACGTTGGTTCCTTCACCAAATACCGTTTCAACGGCTTTCGCTTCCGCCACATCACCCGCAGAGGTGGATGTGCCGTGCGCATTGATATAGCCGATGCTGTCAGCAGGAATGCCTGCATCCTGAATCGCATTTGCCATGGCCAGTGCGGCACCGTCACCGTTTTCCGGTGGTGATGTCATGTGATAAGCATCGCTGCTCATCCCGAAACCGACCAGTTCCGCATAGATTTTCGCACCGCGGTTTTTCGCGTGTTCGTACTCTTCCAGCACCAGCATACCGGCACCGTCACCGAGCACAAACCCGTCACGATCTTTATCCCACGGACGGCTTGCGCCCTGAGGATTGTCATTATTGGTGGATAAGGCACGCGCAGCACCGAACCCGGCAACACCTAATGGTGTGCTGGCTTTTTCAGTACCACCGGCAACCATCACATCCGCATCACCGTAAGCGATGATCCGGGCAGCATGACCAATGTTATGCACGCCGGATGTACAGGCAGTGGCAATGGAAATGCTTGGTCCGCGCAGGCCGTACATAATACTTAAGTGTCCGGCAACCATATTGATGATAGTTGAGGGAACAAAGAACGGGCTCACTTTACGCGGGCCGCCGGCAGCCAGAGAGCTGCAGTTTTCTTCAATCAGTCCGAGACCACCAATACCAGAACCAATCGCAGCTCCGATACGGGTTGCATTGGCTTCTGTTACTTCGATTCCGGAATCCGCAATTGCCTGGATACCGGCTGCAATACCGTATTGAATGAAGAGATCCATCTTCCGGGCATCTTTGCGCGAAATATTAAAATCTTCGTGATTGAAATCTTTTACCATACCTGCGAATTTGGTCGCATGGTTAGAGGTGTCAAAATGATCAATCAGGCTGATACCACTCTGCCCGGCACACACAGCTTTCCAGGATGAATCGACTGTATTACCGACAGGAGATAACATGCCAAGTCCGGTCACGACTACACGACGCTCAGACACGCTTATCCTCCGGGGGGGAAAAAAGAAACAAGGCGGTCGGGTGACCGCCTGGACATGAGGGATGCTTACTTGCCTGCGTTCTCAACGTAGTCAATAGCAGCCTGTACAGTTGTGATTTTTTCTGCTTCTTCGTCTGGGATTTCGATGTCGAACTCTTCTTCCAGAGCCATCACCAGCTCAACTGTGTCAAGAGAATCAGCGCCTAAGTCATCAACGAATGAAGCTTCGTTTTTTACTTCTTCCTCTTTAACACCCAGTTGTTCAACGATGATTTTCTTAACACGTTCTTCGATAGCGCTCATACTATTAAATTTCCTATCAAAACTCGCTATATGCGATGGTTTTCGTAGTTTATAAAATACAGGAAAAGATGCAACCCAATCCCGGCTGGTCTAACCATATAAATACTCACTTTTGCGTGTGTTTACACAAAAACAGCAAATGGTTAGCTCAAACATTAAATCATGTACATGCCACCATTGACATGCAATGTCTCGCCTGTGATGTAAGCCGCTTCATCAGAAGCTAAGAAGGCTACAGCACTGGCAATCTCTTCAGCATCACCCAAACGGTTAGCAGGAACCTGAGATAAAATGCCTGCACGCTGGTCGTCTGTCAATGCACGAGTCATATCGGTTTCGATAAAACCCGGGGCAACGACGTTGACGGTGATGCCGCGCGACGCGACTTCACGGGCGAGTGATTTACTGAAACCAATCAGCCCGGCTTTCGCCGCCGCATAGTTAGCCTGTCCGGCGTTCCCCATCGTTCCGACAACAGAACCGATGGTGATGATGCGCCCGCAACGTTTTTTCATCATGGCGCGCATAACCGCTTTGGACAGACGGAATACGGATGAAAGGTTAGTGTCGAGGATATCCTGCCACTCATCGTCTTTCATACGCATCAGTAAGTTGTCACGTGTGATACCTGCATTATTAACCAAAATATCAATTTCGCCAAACTCAGCGCGAATATTTTCTAATACATGGTCAATGGATGCGCTGTCGGTCACGTTCAGGGCAAGGCCTTTACCCTTTGCGCCTAAGTATTCACTGATAGCAGCCGCACCGCTTTCGCTGGTCGCAGTACCAATCACAGTTGCACCACGTGCTGCTAATTTCTCAGCAATTGCACGGCCGATTCCGCGGCTCGCACCGGTGACAAGGGCAATTTTGCCTTCAAAGCTCATCTCAACCTCAGCGATTTTCAAGTGCTGTTTCCAATGATGACATATCATTGACAGCAGATGATGTTAATGTTTTCACAATACGCTTAGTCAGCCCGGTCAGTACTTTGCCCGGCCCTGCTTCCAGCAGATCTTCAATACCCTGCGCGGCCATAAACTCAACAGTTTCTGTCCAGCGCACCGGATTATAAAGCTGACGGACTAATGCATCACGAATTGCATCGGCGGAAGTCTCTATCTTAACATCAACATTGTTCACAACAGAAAAGATTGGTGTATTAAATGTGATATTTTTTAGCGCAACGGCTAATTTATCAGCAGCCGGCTTCATTAATGTACAATGTGACGGCACACTGACCGACAACGGCAGCGCACGTTTTGCTCCGGCTTCCTTACATAATGCCCCGGCACGCTCAACGGCGTCTTTCTCACCGGCGATAACCACCTGGCCCGGCGAGTTAAAGTTAACCGGTGATACGACCTGACCTTGTGCAGCTTCTTCACAGGCTCTGGCGATAGCATCATTGTCCAGACCGATGATGGCATACATTGCCCCGGTACCGGCCGGAACAGCTTCCTGCATCAGGCGGCCGCGTAATTCCACCAGTTTGATAGCTTCTTTAAAATCCATCACACCGGCACACACCAGCGCGGAGTATTCCCCCAGGCTGTGACCGGCCATCATGGCAGGCATGGCGCCGTTTTTTTCCTGCCAGACACGCCAGATGGCCACAGAGGCCGCCAGCAGTGCAGGCTGGGTCTGCCAGGTTTTATTCAGTTCTTCTTCCGGCCCGTTCTGAACGAGTGCCCATAAATCGTAGCCCAGTTCAGCGGATGCTTCGGCAAAGGTTGCCTCAACGACCGGAAAATTTGCCGCGAGGTCCGCCAGCATACCGACTGACTGAGAACCCTGTCCCGGAAATACCATTGCATATGCAGACATGATTTAGCTTCCTGAAAAATTAAAAACGAATTAATGCAGAACCCCAGGCAAAACCGCCGCCGAAGGCTTCAATCAGAATCAGCTGACCGCGTTTGATGCGCCCGTCACGAACCGCTTCGTCGAATGCAGTCGGTACAGAGGCTGCAGAGGTGTTGCCGTGACGATCCAGGGTAACCACCACTT
The DNA here is from genome assembly GCF_019243775.1 of Morganella morganii. Classification (NCBI taxonomy): domain Bacteria; kingdom Pseudomonadati; phylum Pseudomonadota; class Gammaproteobacteria; order Enterobacterales; family Morganellaceae; genus Morganella; species Morganella morganii. The sequence continues at coordinate 1,318,978 of NZ_CP069157.1, read as the reverse complement.
TATCCATGCCCATATTTAATTTTTTTGCTGTGGCACTGATAATGCGCAGGTTTGCCTGATGCGGCACCAGCCAGTCGAGTTCTGATTTATCAATATTGTTCGCCACCAGCGCTTCTTCAACGACGTTGGCTAATTCACGGACCGCCACACGGAATACTTCGTTACCTGCCATTGTCAGGTACGCCGGTTTTTCGCTGTCTTTGCGATCTTTATTCGGTAATGTCAGCAGGTCGCCGTAGCGGCCGTCTGCATGTAAATGGGTGGAGAGAATGCCCGGCTCTTCTGAGGCTTCAACCACAAAAGCACCTGCGCCGTCACCAAACAGGATAACCGTACCGCGATCTGCCGGATCCAGCGTTTTCGCCAGCACATCCGAACCGATCACCAGGGCTTTTTTCGCCATCCCGGTTTTAATGAACTGATCCACCACACTGATGGCATAGCTGAAACCGGCACATGCCGCCGCCACATCAAAAGAGATGCAGCTGTCAATGCCCAGCAGTTTCTGGATTTCACAGGCCGCGCTCGGGAAACCGTGCGTGGAAGAAGTGGTGCCCACAACAATCAGATCGATATCACCGGCAGGAATACCCGCCATATCCAGTGCGTTCAGTGCTGCCTGGTGGCCCATTGTAACAACGGTTTCATCATCACCGGCCAGACGGCGCTCACGGATACCCGTACGAGTAACAATCCACTCATCGGTTGTGTCGACCATTTTTTCCAGATCAGCATTTGTGCGGATTTGTGCAGGAAGATAGCTCCCGGTTCCTAAAATTTTCGTATACATATTAGTTAGTTACTCTTGGGTAATACCATAGCGAGACGGGATGCGATTCGTTCAGGCACCTGCTTTTCAACAGTCTGAACCGCCTGCGTTATGGCAGCGTTGAATGCACTTACATTCGCCGCACCGTGACTCTTAATCACAATGCCGCGTAATCCTAACAGAGAAGCACCGTTATACTGGTCGGGGTTCAGGTGGCTGAAGCGTTTATTCAGCCATTTTGTCACCACTTTCTTCACAAGTTTGTACAGCAGGGATGACGATTTGCCTTCATTTTGTGATTTAAACATAGAAAGGATCACACGAATCACCCCTTCCATGGTTTTCAGGGTAACGTTACCCGCGAAGCCGTCACAGACCAGCACATCAGTTTTACCGGTCAGCAGTTCGTTGCCTTCGGCATAGCCGATATAATTGATGTCCGGTATCGATTTCAGCACAGTGGCTGCTTCGCGGATATTGTCGAGTCCCTTGGTTTCTTCTTCGCCGATGTTCAGTAATGCCACACGCGGATGCGGGATCCCGGCCACATCTTCTGCCATCACCGCGCCCATAACAGCAAACTGCACCAGCATGTCACTGCTGCACTCCGCATTTGCGCCCAGATCAAGCAGCACCGTTTTGCCTTTCTTCTGATTTGGCACCACGGTCATCAGTGCAGGACGCTCGATGCCTTCAATCGATTTCAGCATCAGTTTTGCCAGCCCCATCAGCGCCCCGGTGTTTCCGGCACTGACGCACGCCTGTGCCTCCCCCTCTTTCACCAGTTCCAGCGCGATACGCATGGATGTGCCTTTGCTCTGGCGGATAGCCTGAGAAGGTTTGGCATCACCGGCAATCGTCTCATAGGCAGGGATCACCCGCAGACGACTGAGCAGCTCAGCATTCTGGTTTGCAAGCAGAGGAGAAATGGAATCAGGGTGCCCGACCAGCAACAGGGTGAGCTTTGGATTAGATGCCAGTGCCTGCAGCGAGGCAGGCACTGTGACATGGGGGCCGATATCCCCACCCATGGCATCTAACGCGATGGTTAGATTAGTCAAGATATCAACGTGCTTAAAAAGCAGCAGATTACTTGTTGATTACCTTACGACCACGGTAGTAACCATCAGCGGTCACATGGTGGCGCAGATGAGTTTCACCAGAGGTTTTGTCAACAGAAACCAGAGTTGCTGACAGTGCGTCATGAGAGCGACGCATACCACGTTTGGAACGAGTTGGTTTATTTTGTTGTACGGCCATTGACCTTACTCCTTAAGTACTTTTCTTTAAACTGGCTAATGCGGCAAACGGATTTGGCTTTTCTGCTTCCGGAGGAAGCTCACCAAAGACTTTCACCGCGTCGGACACTTCACAGTGTTCAGAATCATGTACCGGAACCACAGGCAGAGAAAGAATTAATTCATCTTCAATCATTGCCAGTAAATCTGTCTCACCAAAATCATTTACGTCAATTGGCTCATACTCTTCCGGTAATGCCTCAGCCTGTTCATCGCTGACAACCGGGCTGAAACAATACGTTGCGCGGACATGAAGCGGGAAGATATTACCACACCGCTGACACTCAAGTGAAACATCAGTTTCTGCTGTTCCCTTAATGACTGTCAGACGCTGCGGGTCGATTTCAAACGTCAAATCAACATCAACATCGCTGTCCACACTGACTACCGATTCGGCTAACCGCGTAACCTGCTCAGGTGCATAGCACCCCCGGTAATCCAGACGCTTCTGCGCGGCGCGCTTTGCATCAATAGTCAGAGGTAATTTTATCTTTTGCATAAGGCGCGCATCTTATATTCGTAAGACGATATAGTCAAAGAAAATATAGACAGCAAAGAGGGCGGTAACCTGCCTTCCCGCTAAAAATACACTCAATAAGCGGCGCATAGTTTAGAATGAGTTTATTCTTTTTACCACGACTTTCGGAATATTTATGATCTCATTGGTTCTCGCCTCCACCTCCCTGTACCGCAAAGCTTTGCTGGAAAAACTCGGCATCCCGTTTGTATCCGCCGCCCCGGGTACGGATGAAACCCCGCACCCGGCAGAAGATGCGCAGTCTCTGGTCATGCGCCTGGCACGCGAAAAAGCCCGTTCATTGACACAGCAGTACTCTGACAGCCTGATTATCGGCTCTGATCAGGTCTGTGTGCTGGACGGGGAAATCACCGGCAAACCGCATCATTACGATGCTGCCTTTGCACAACTGCGCAAAGCCTCCGGTCAGTGCATCACCTTTTATACCGGGCTGAGCCTGTACAACAGTGCCACCGGGGAAGATCACACGATATGTGAACCTTACTGTGTGCATTTCCGTACACTGGATGATGACGAAATTCGTGCCTATCTGCTGGCGGAAACGCCCTATCAGTGTGCCGGAAGCTTTAAATCTGAAGGTTTAGGAATCGCCTTATTTAAAAAACTTCAAGGAGATGACCCTAATACACTGATAGGTTTACCGCTGATCCGTCTGACAGAATTACTGATTCAGGCCGGATACAACCCACTGAAGATCCCCCGCTGACACACGCCGGGTATCTGATGATTTTGAGGAACTGACATGAAGCTGAAAATGATCGCTGCCGCAACGCTGCTGTTCAGTGCTGCCGGTCTGGCTGCCCCGTCACTGGCGGATAAAACAACCTTTGTTGCCGACTGTACAAAAGGTGCTGTGACCAACCTGAAAAACCCGGATAACCGCAGCAAAGTCCCGGCAGTCTGTGAGTGTGTGTATGACAACTCACTGGCGAAATTCGGCAAAGAAGGGCTGGAAAAACTGGATGACCGGGTCCGCAAAGGTCAGGCGCTGACCGAACAGGACTCTCAGGCGATCGGTGAGATTGCACAGAGCTGTACCACAAAGATTATCGGTGTACAGCCGCAGTAACCGCAGAATACCTTCTGTATAAGAAAAAACCCGCGTTCTGCGCGGGTTGAGATTGCTGACAAAGCAGGATAAAACGTGGTTTTTCCTGCTTTGTGTTATCAGCCGAAAATCAATGAATTGATTTTCCTAGTTTATTTTCACAACCTCTGTCGGTCGTCGCCAACCCTTACGGGTTTGTCAACGGCCTGAACCCGCGTTCTGCGCGGGTTCTTTATTTCTGTTCTCTGCTTATTTTGCCTGTTTCGACCGCAGTACCGTCAGGCAGTGGCGTAGTTTTTCATCCAGCGGTGCCTGAAGGCGCATCGCCTCGCCGGTGGACGGATGGGTAAAGGCAAGTGCCGCCGCATGTAAAAACAGCCGGTTAAGCCCTGTCCCTTTCAGCTGAGCATCAAACTGCGCATCACCGTAACGGTTATCAAAGGCAATAGGATGCCCTGCATGCAGTGTGTGCACACGAATCTGATGTGTGCGCCCGGTGACCGGACTGGCTTTGACCAGCGTGGCAGCCTCAAACCGCTCCTCCACTTTAAAGCGTGTTTCCGATGGCTTGCCTTCCGGGCTGACTTTCACCACGCGCTCGCCGCTCTGGAGAATATTTTTCAGCAGCGGTGCCTGCACCACTTTTACTGAAGATTGCCACTGGCCGCGCACCAGTGCCAGATAATCTTTCTGCATCTGTTTCAGACGCAGCTGCTCATGCAGTGCCCGCAGCGCGGAACGTTTTTTGGCGATCAGCAGAATACCGGAAGTATCGCGGTCAAGCCGGTGTACCAGTTCCAGGAAACGCGCCTCCGGACGCAGCGCCCGCATTGCCTCAATCACACCGAAACTCAGACCGCTGCCGCCGTGTACCGCCGTACCCGCCGGTTTATTAATCACCAGAATATGATCATCTTCATACAATACGCACTCTGCGAGTGCAGAAACCTTATCCAGTTTCGCCGACACCGGGGCATCGTTTTTCTCAGCCACACGCACCGGCGGGATACGGATGCTGTCCCCGTCCGCGATTTTGTATTCCGGCTTAATCCGGCCTTTATTGACACGCACTTCCCCTTTACGGATGATGCGGTAAATCATGCTCTTCGGCACCCCTTTGAGGCGCGCGAGCAGGAAATTATCAATACGCTGGCCGGCTTCATCGCCGGACACAACAACAAATTGAACTGTCTGATTATCAGTTTTCATGAAACGGGGGGCTATCCTCTGAACCGTTGCTCCGTAAACCGGTATATTTTTCCGGTGAAACAGGCGGCAAATGTGCATCAATGTTTTACGCGGCTATTTTCCCATTTTTTCCGGAAAAAGACCAAGGATTAACGTCATTAACAAATTTCTGCATAATTTTCACCGAAACATGCAATGTCACCTTGCTATAACCACACCGGCAATGGAATAATGCATGCGCCGATTTTGGCAAAACAGATATTTTATCTTTGTCTGACCGATGACAACGCAGCAATGGCGTAAGACGTTATTTCCGGTCAGATAATCAGCGGGCTGCGGGTTGCAGCTTACCGGGCCGGTATCACGTATAAACGTGATTTTCAGCCGGCAACGGGGATTCAGACAAGACTGAACCTCACCGACACAATTTGCACCTCTATACGATCGACAGCCGGGAGGCTGACGGTGCGGTAAAAGCCACGAGGTCATCGGTTCCGGTAGCAACGAAATTGCCCGCAGCGCACTAATTAAATGAAAAAAATTGAGTAACTTATAATGAAAAGAATGTTAATCAACGCAACTCAGCAGGAAGAGTTGCGTGTTGCCCTTGTCGACGGGCAGCGCTTGTATGATCTGGATATCGAAAGCCCCGGTCACGAACAAAAAAAAGCAAACATCTATAAAGGGAAAATCACCCGTATTGAACCGAGTTTAGAAGCTGCTTTTGTTGACTATGGCGCAGAGCGTCACGGTTTCCTTCCCGTCAAAGAAATTGCCCGCGAGTATTTCCCTGCTAATTACCACGCATCCGGCCGCCCGAATATCAAAGATGTCCTGAGAGAAGGTCAGGAAGTCATTGTTCAGGTGGACAAAGAAGAGCGCGGTAATAAAGGCGCGGCACTCACCACCTTTATCAGCCTGGCCGGCAGCTATCTGGTTCTGATGCCGAATAACCCGCGTGCCGGGGGGATCTCCCGCCGTATCGAAGGGGATGACCGCACCGAACTGAAAGAAGCCCTGTCTGCCCTGGATATCCCGGATGGAATGGGTCTGATTGTCCGCACCGCCGGTGTGGGTAAATCAGCCGATGCCCTGCGCTGGGATCTCGAGTACCGTATCAAGCACTGGGAAGCCATCAAAAAAGTTGCTGAAGGCCGCCCTGCACCATTCCTGATTCATCAGGAAAGTAATGTTATCGTCCGCGCGTTCCGTGATTACCTGCGCCCGGACATCGGTGAGATCCTCATCGATAACCCGAAAATTCTGGAACTGGCACGCAAGCACATCACTGCTATCGGCCGTGCGGATTTTGCCAGCAAAATTAAACTGTATCAGGGCGAAGTGCCGCTGTTCAGTCACTATCAGATTGAGTCGCAGATTGAATCCGCTTTCCAGCGCGAAGTCCGTCTGCCGTCCGGCGGTGCGATTGTTATCGACACCACCGAAGCCCTGACTGCTATCGATATCAACTCCTCCCGCTCAACGCGCGGCGGTGATATCGAAGAAACTGCCTTTAACACCAACCTGGAAGCGGCGGATGAAATCGCCCGCCAGCTGCGCCTGCGTGACCTCGGCGGCCTGATTGTTATCGACTTTATCGATATGACCCCGGTCCGTCATCAGCGCGAAGTGGAAAACCGCATGCGCGAAGCTGTCCGTCAGGATCGCGCCCGTATCCAGATTGGCCGCATTTCCCGCTTTGGTCTGCTGGAGATGTCCCGTCAGCGTCTGAGCCCGTCACTGGGTGAATCAAGCCATCATGTGTGTCCGCGATGCAGCGGCACCGGGACTGTGCGTGATAACGAATCACTGGCGCTCTCCATTCTGCGTCTGATTGAAGAAGAAGCGCTGAAAGAGAATACCCATCAGGTACATGCAATTGTGCCGGTACCGGTCGCCTCTTATCTGCTGAACGAAAAACGCCAGGCTGTCAGTGCGATTGAAGCACGTCAGGCCGGTGTCAGCGTGATTATCGTGCCGAACAACCAGATGGAAACCCCGCACTTCCGTGTGGTCCGTGTCCGTAAAGGTGATGAAATCGGTACCCTGAGCTACCGCCTGCCGGAGAAATACGAAGCGGAATCCGCTGCCGGTGAAGAAGAGGAAACTCAGGAACGCCGTGCACCGGAACAACCGGCTATCAATGCCTTTGCTATCACATCCGATGCACCGGTACCGGCACAGACTGCCGCCACCCGCAAACCGGAAAGCAAACGCGATAACCGTCAGGACAAGCAGGCACCTGCGGCTTCTGAAGGTGGTTTCTTCAGCCGTCTCATCAAAAAACTGTTCGGCTCCGCTCCTGCTGTCCCGGAAGAAACTGAACAGAAAGAGAAAAAACAGACTAACGACAACAACCGCCGCGGCGGGAATGATCGTAACAAACAGCGCCGTAACCGTCGTGACCGTAATGATCGCAACGGCGAACGTACCGAGCGTGCTGACCGCCCTGAGCGCAGTGAACGCAGTGACAACGAATCGCGCAACAAACGCGATCGCGATACTGTGAATGAGCCGCGTAAAGGCCGCAATCAGAATACCCCGAACGAAGATCTGACACCGGAAGAGCTGGCCGCCCGCGAAGCACAGCAGCAGTTACGCCGTGAACAGCGCGCAGAGCGTCAGCGCCGCCGTCAGGACGAAAAACGTGTCCAGCAGGATGCGAAAAAACTGCGCGCCCAGCAGGAAGATCAGGATGCACTGAACAATGACGGCAATACGGAAGATGATGATGCACCGACACCGGTTCGTCAGCGTCGTACCCGCCGCCAGCTGAACGGTTCTGTCCGTATCACTGATGGTGAAACACAGACTAAACCGGCTGTTGCAGCACCGGTTCCGGTTGTTATCGATAATGCACCAGTGGCAGTTCCCGCAGATACCGACGTACCGGCAGCGGCGGAAAACAATGGTGATGAGGCACACAGTGATAACATCCTGCCGCGCCGCTCCCGCCGTTCACCGCGTCATCTGCGTGTGAGTGGTCAGCGCCGCCGCCGTTACCGTGAAGACCGTCAGCTGACGCAGTCTCCGGTTCCGCTGGAAATGGCTGTGTTCTCCCCTGAACTGGCTTCCGGTAAAGTGTGGATCCAGTATCCGGTTGTGGCACCTGCTGCACAGGCAGAACAGGAAATCGCAGCTGAGACACCGGAAATCACCGAAACAACCGCTGTGATTACCGAAACCGCTGTTGTTGCTCAGGTGATTGCTGAAACTACAGAAACCACCGTTGTGGCAGAACAGTTCTCTCTGACTGTCGCATCTGAGGCTCCTCAGGTCACTGCTCCGGAAGAAACACCGGTTGCGGATACTGCCACTGAATCTGTACCGGCAGAAGAGCCTGTACAGGAAACGGCTGACGTTGTCGCCAGTGAGCCTGTTGTGACTGACGTGATTGTTACTGAGCCTGTTACTGTCACGGAACCAGTTGCACCGGTTGTTGTTGCAGAACCGGAAGTGATTGCAGAGCCTGAGGCAGTTGTTGTGGCTGAACCTGTTACCGCACCGGTTGCGGCTCCGGTTACTGAAACAACTGTCGTTGCTGCCGGCCGTCATGCTTATTCACCGATGACCAAAGCCCCTGCTCCGGCAACCACCGGCGAAGCCTTTGTTATCACCGAATACCAGCGTGAAGCCCGCGAAGCCTATGCGCTGCACGGTGCAGGCGGTCATGCGGCCACTAACCATGCTGCATCAGAGCCGTCAAAAACCCTGCTCTGATAATCCGCACTGAACTGAAAATGGCTCCCCCGGGAGCCATTTTTTTATGGAAAAGATAAAAAAAACCGCGAATATTCAATTCACGGTTTCTGCTGTTCAGTCTGTGCGATTACTTAATATCTTTGATATCGCCCATCGCTTTGAGTTCTCTGGAGATTTCGCGGCGCTCTTTTGACAGATCCGCATTCTTGATAATGTACTCATCCACACGATCTTCATAGTCACTGCGCATATTGGCAATGATAGCCTGGATATCTTCAATGGACATGCCCGGCTTGATGTATTCACTCAGGTTATCAAGCAGAAGTACACGTTTCTGGTTATCACGAATTTTCTTTTCGTTGTCAGTTATTTCACGCAGTATTTTGTTTTTACGGCGAAACATACGAACGAACTCCAGGACATTGTGAAAGGAAGGCTTGGTTGTGTTGTCCATTATTCTACCCTTAGTCATATCTGAAATGTGATTCATTAAACAATACAGGTTAACCATGACTGCCGACAAGCAATTCCGCCGGTTTTCTGCGGTTTTCTTCAGTGTAGCGTATTTCTGAGCGGAATTGTTTCAGCTAATATAAATTCCGCACAAATTACCGCCATTTTGTGAGATCTGCCATCAAATCGTATTGCCGGGATAATCAGGACTGAAATTGGTATTTTGTTCCCAATTTGTTACCCTGTAGCCCATCATTTATCAGAAAACGGGCCATACGGTGTCTTCAGCACAATTTTTCTTTCACGATTACGAAACCTTCGGGCAGGATCCTGCCGGTGACCGCCCGGCGCAGTTTGCCGGTGTCCGCACTGACAGTGAATTCAATATTATCGCCGACCCGGTGATCGCCTACTGCGCCCCGGCGGATGATTATCTGCCGCAGCCCGCTGCTGTGATGATAACCGGCATCACGCCGCAGGAAGCCCTGCATAAAGGGGTTAATGAAGCGCAGTTTGCTAAGCTGATTCATGACACCTTTACACAGCCGGACACCTGTATTCTCGGCTATAACAGCATTCGTTTTGATGATGAAGTCACCCGTAATATTTTCTACCGGAATTTTTACGACCCGTATGCCTACAGCTGGATGAACCGCAATTCCCGCTGGGATCTGATCGATATCACCCGCGCCTGCTATGCGCTGCGTCCGGACGGCACAAACTGGCCGGAGAATGACGAAGGGCTGCCGAGCTTTAAGCTGGAACACCTGACTGCCGCCAACGGTATCGCTCATGAAAATGCCCACGATGCGATGGCGGATGTATATGCTACCATTGCCATGGCAAAACAGCTGCGCGGTGCACAGCCGCGTCTGTTCGATTATTTCTTCAGTCTGCGCGATAAGCGCAAACTCGCGGCACTGATTGATATTCCGTCCATGAAACCACTGGTGCATGTCTCCGGAATGTTCGGGGCTGTCCGCGCCAATACCAGCCTGGTAGCCCCGCTGGCATGGCATCCGGATAACCGCAATGCCGTGATTATGTGTGACCTCGCCGGTGACCTGACCCCGCTGCTGACGCTGGATGCGGATACCCTGCGCGAACACCTGTACACCCGCCGTGATGAACTGCCGGAAGACGCGTCCCCGGTACCGCTCAAACTGGTGCATATCAATAAGTGTCCGATCCTGGCACCGGAAAATACCCTGCGCCCGCAGGATGCACAGCGTATCGGGCTGGATAAAGACCTGTGTGCCCGTAATGCAGAGTTGCTGCATCAGCATCCGGAGATCCGCGAAAAAGTCGTGGCAGTGTTCGCACAACCACGTGAGTTTCCGCCGCAGAATGATGTGGATCGCATGATTTATCAGGGCTTTTTCAGTGATTCGGATAAAGCGGCCATGACGATTATCCGCGAAACGGATCCAAAGAATCTGCCGGCACTGGCGCTGAGTTACCAGGATGCCCGTCTGCCGGAGTTACTGTTCCGCTACCGCGCCCGGAATTTCCCCGGCACACTGGATGAGCATGAGCAGCAGCGCTGGCTTGCCCATCGCCGTGAGGTCTTTAATCAGGATAATTTAACCCGTTATTTTGAGCAGATTGGTGAAATGATGCAGGAATATCAGCATGATGCAAACAAGACAGAATTACTGAAGAAGCTGGTGCAGTACGCGCAGCACCTGGCGCAGTAATCAGAACAGACTGCCGGGAGGGAGACTCCCGGCAGTGAAATCATCCCGCTTTATTGGCGGTATAGAATACCCGGCACAGGGATTCCCTGTACTTCGGACAAACAGAGACCAGCCGCGTGCGGCTCTCTGTATCCCGCCCCAGTTCTTTCAGCACCCCTTTGGTGATCAGTGAATCCGCACTGCTGTGCTTAATGCCGATACTGACATTTTCATCACGGGCATTCAGGATATACACAATCAGCGCCCGCTCATCCGTGCTGAGGTTATGCAGCACCTCTGCTTTATGGCACTTGACCGGAACCGCTTTGCCGAAGGCATTCTTGAGTCTTTTAAACATAATCATCAGTAAACAGGGAGAAAAGCTGATTATAGTGAATTTAATCCCTTATTAACATTACTGATTATACTTTCCGCAGCCACATCCTTCGTGCCCTTCCCCCCAATATTTTAATTTACTGGTTTTGCCCAGTCCCGGGTTCAGGGTGTTGGTCGGATCGGTGGCTTTATAGAAGGCTTTCAGCTGAGGTTTCGCTTTATACAGATGGCCGACATTATGCTCTGCCGGATATTCCGCCCCGCGCGTGTTCAGGATTTCCAGCATTTCCTCTTTCAGCGCATGCGGATCCACGCCTTTCTTCACAATATAGTCCTGATGGAAAACGTGGCATAAAAAATGTCCGTAGTAGAGTTTATGCACCAGTTTGCTCTCAATTTCCGGCGGCAGGACTTCCAGCCACGCCTGGTCATTACGGCGCAGTGCAATATCCAGTGCGAGGATATCTTCCACTTTGCTGCTGTTGACCGCGTGATAGCGGATGGCGGCACCGGCGGCCACAAAGCGGTGCAGGAAAGCATCCGCCCCCTCTTTGGCATCACACTCAAAGAAAGCACCCTCTGCATTGTCAAAGAAAGTGCTCAGCCAGTTACGGGCTTCATCAATCCCCTCTCCGGCCATTTTCAGCATCAGGTGATGCTCATATTTATCGCGGTACTCTTCCATCCGGCGCGGCAGATGGTTCGGCCACAGATGACTGAATAACTGCATTGTGCGGTCAATCAGATTTTTCGGCAGCAGCGGGATTTTATTGAAAACAGCATCCATCCGCCCTTTGATTGTGAACAGCTTCGGCATTTTTTCAGTGCCGAGTTTATCAATCATCAGGAAGCTGTCTTTGCCGTAGACTTTTGCGATGTCATAACATTCGCGGTGCATATATTCACCGGCCACCGGCAGATGCTCAAACTCCGCGAGAATATGACGGCGGATATCTTCCAGCACAGAAGGCGTATTGGTGCCGATATAGAAAACTTTACTCTCTCCCTGAGACGGGAAGGTATCAAGGCGCACTGCAAACACCACCAGCTTACCGGCACAGCCGGAGGCTTCAAACAGGCGGCGTTCGTCGGCGTTGAAACGGGATGGGGTGTCCGCATCCACATCACGGATACGCTGATGATAATCATGGTCAGAGGCCGGTTTATCCGTGTCCTCAATATCCGCATCCTGATACTGCCGGTATTCCAGACAATTCAGAATTTCTTCCGGCGTGGATCCTAAATCAATCCCCAGATGGTTAACCAGTTCTGCGCTGCCGTCCGCATTAACGCGGCCGTACAGCGCCAGTTCGGTATAAGCGGGACCGCGCTGCACCAGTGAACCACCGGAGTTATTACAAATCCCGCCGACCACGGAAGCCCCGATACAGGAAGAACCGATCACTGAATGCGGCTCACGACCCAGCGGTTTCAGGACTTTTTCCAGGTGCCACAGAGTGCTGCCCGGCAGTGCCACCACCTGCTGCTGTTTTGTCAGTACCTGAATTTTATCCAGGCGCAGTGTGCTGATAATGATAATTTCGCGGTCATAATCATCTCCGCTCGGGGTGGAGCCTTCGGTCAGACCGGTATTGGCCGCCTGCATGATCACAATTCTGTCAGCTTCAACAGCGGCTTTAAACACCTGCCACAGTTCATACAGCGTGCCCGGGAACACCACCGCCAGCGCGCTGCCTTCTCCGGAACGGAAGCCTTTGCGGTATCGCTCCGTCTTACGCGGCTCTGTTAAAATGTGTTTGTGACTGACAATATCTGTCAGTGCCTGAATAAGACGTGCGCCGTCAGGTTGTTGATTGTTGATCATACTTTACCCCGATTCAGATTACTTATTGTTCATTAAGTAATTATGCCTCTTATCTTATTTATAATACAAATACTATTTTTAACAAATTTAACAGATTAACCACGAATCCGGCTTATCTGAACAGGTTGATCAGCAGCGTCACCATCATAATCCCGACTGTCAGGATCAGGATTTTACGGACAATTTCTCCGTTGGTGCGGATAGCATGCTGGCTGCCGAGGTGATTCCCGAGCAGACTGGCGGCGATCATCGGGATACTGAGCAGAAAGGCGATATGCCCGGCCATAATAAAGGCGACCAGTCCGCCGGCATTTGATGCCAGGTTAAAGATTTTCGAGGTCGCGGAGGATTTCAGTAAATCGAGGTTATTGATCAGAAACAGACAGATAATAAAGATACTGCCGGTACCCGGCCCGAAAAAGCCGTCATAGAAACCGACAATAAAGCAGGTGAAAAAGACCAGCCATACAGATTTGCGCACGGCGCTGCCCTGTTGTGCACCACCGAGTTTTCCTTTAAAAAAGGCCGCCAGCAGGCCGATCGGCAGCATACAGATAATAATATAGGTAATCGTTTCAGACGGCAGATATATAATCGCTTTCGCGCCCACCCAGGCCCCGAAGAACGATGAAATAATCCCGGCCGGAATTATCTGCCAGTAAACCGATTTGTTTTTAATGAAATTAGAAATGGCCGCCAGCGTACCGACAGAGCTCACCAGTTTTTCCTGTCCCAGCGCCATATGCGGCGGCAGACCGGTCAGCATAAAGGCCGGGATCAGAATCAGCCCTGCACCGCCGGCAATGGAATCAATATATCCGGCCACAAAAGAGGCGATGACCAGCAGTGCCAGTCCCGCATAAAAATAGTCTGCCATCAGACTGTGCTCAATATACATCCGCATCCCTTAATTATTATCATTTTCTATACTTTCAGAGGGTTACTATACGCGATTACACATAAAAAAAACGGCGCACAGCATCAAACTGTGCGCCGTTTTCACGACATAACTGCTTAAAGACTTACTGTTCCGGCATCTGCGGCATCGGACGGCGGAAACGGCGGGTCAGCCATAACATATAAATCAGACCCAGCGCGCCCCAGCTCAGACCCAGTTCCATCGATTTCGCATCGAGGTTGAACCAGAGCACGGTCACTGTCGCGGCACCGATAATCGGCAGCAGCAGATAGTTGATCTGGTCGCCCAGCGTCTTGTTACGGCGCTCGCGGATGTAGAACTGTGAAATCACAGACAGGTTAACGAAAGTGAACGCCACCAGTGCCCCGAAGTTAATCAGCGCGGTTGCGGTAACCAGATCAAACCAGACTGCACTCAGCGCCAGCACACCCACCAGCAGCACGTTCAGTGCCGGGGTACGCCATTTCGGATGCACGTAGCCGAAGAATTTCTCCGGGAACACGCCGTCACGGCCCATCACATACATCAGACGGGATACCCCTGCCTGTGCCGCCATACCGGAAGCCAGTACGGTTACGCAGGAGAATACCAGAATGATGGACTGGAAGAAGGCACCGGCCACCATGTACATAATTTCAGGCTGTGACTCTTCCGGATTGTTGAAACGGGATACATCCGGGAAATAGAGCTGCAGGAAATAAGACACCGCGATAAAGATCAGACCACCAATCAGTGCGGTCAGGAAAATCGCTTTCGGGATCACTTTCCCGGCATTCGGTGTTTCTTCTGACAGTGAGCTGATACCGTCAAATCCTAAGAAGGAGAAGCACAGTATGGTCGCCCCGCTTATCATCGGGATCAGTTCCGCATCAATGGAAGCAAACGGACGGAAGGAGAGCAGCGTACCCGCCCCTTCACCCGCAGACACACCACGGACCAGCAGACCGACAAACACAATCATCACAGCAACCTGTACCAGTACAATCCCGGTATTGAGGTTTGCCACAACATTGATGCCGCGCAGGTTAAATAATGTCATCAGGAAAACCAGACCCGCGACGAAAATCCATGGCGGACAGTCAGGGAAGATTGCCTGAAGATAAATTTTTGCCAGCAGAATGTTGATCATCGGCATGAACAGGTAGTCCAGCAGCGATGACCAGCCAACCATAAAGCCGATATGTGGACTCATGGATTTCTGGGCATAAGTATACGCCGAGCCTGCGGACGGGAACCGTTTAACCAGTTTGCCGTAACTCAGCGCAGTAAAAAGAATGGCTGTCAGTGCGATAGCATAAGAGGTCGCAACATGACCGCTGGTAATTTCGGACACAATCCCGAACGTATCAAAGATAGTCATCGGCTGCAGGTACGCAAGCCCCATCATGACAACCTGAACGAGGGTAAGTGTTTTTGCGAGTTGTACGCGGTTATTGGCAGCTGTACGATTCAGGCCAATATCGAGGGTAGTATTATGCGACATGAGCGAATCCCCCCCGTAACACCGACAATCATACTGATACTACTATCAGATGGCGTGTTACCGGGAAGACTTCGCATCTGCCTGTAGGCAGTGAAGTAAGAAGGGGTTTGGAGTGCTGAGCAGGAGCGCCGTGCTCCGTAGTCGTCGTTGCAGCAGCCAGCGCCGATTGGCACAGGTGCAAAAGTGAAAAATTGCGCCATTTATCGCATCCTCATACCGGTGTTTATCGTCCGGTGTAATTCAGTAAACAGTTATCCGGCCTATCGGCCCCTTTTTTTGTCGGTGACAATATTTTAGTGCAAAAAAAAAACCGATGCGTATAAATGCATCAGTTATTTTTTTTGGATGGCGCATTCTGCACCCCTCAGTCATAAATTTCAAGCTTTGTTCGCCCTGATCCAGTAATTTTTTTACATACTGCTTTACCGGCAGAATTTCTGTGATGAAACTTTGAATATTTATAGCTGAAACGTTAAAAAATCCGGCTGTTCGTGTGTTTTCCAGTCACTCTGCCTGCCATAAAAAAACACGACGCCCTGAAAAGGACGCCGTGTTTCGGCACATAATAATGAATGATGGTTACATCAGAAGTTATAATTCAGACCGATATTGTAACGACGGCCGTCAAGTGTGGCACCGTAGTTTTCATTATTGATACGGCGATCCAGCACGTTATACACACCCGCCACAAAGTTCAGGTCTTTATTCAGCTGATAGCTGCCGCCGACATCCACCGTGGCATAAGAACCGGTTCCTGTAGCCATACTGGTGCGGGACAGATAATCGGAGGTTTTGCCGCGGAAGTTAATCCGGCTCCAGGTTTTGATATCCTGCGTGGTATCCCAGTTCAGCGTGGCGTTAGCCATATGTTTCGGCATCTTATTCAGCGCTTTGCCTTTGAAAGCACCACTCTTCTGCTCGGAATCGGTGAAGGTATAGTTCGCTGTCAGATCCACAGACTCGACAATCTGCCAGTTCATAATCGCTTCCACACCGCGCATATTGGCTTTATCGACGTTGATACGGTCACTGATGAAATCGTAGGTTTTGTTATCCGGATCTTTTTCCGTACAGATAGTATCGGTTCCTGTACCACAACGGCGGATTTCGGTGATCTTATCTTTAAAGTCAGTGTTAAAGACAGTCAGGCTCATATTGAGATTATCCTGATTATTCCACAGCACACTGATCTCTTCGGTGACACTTTTCTCCGGTTTCAGATCCGGGTTACCGAAAATAACACCGTTCAGACTGCCGCCGCCGGTCACCTGACCCCATGAAGCCGTTGCCTGGCGCAGATCAGGTGAACGGTAACCGGTGGACACGCCACCTTTCACTGTCCAGCTCTCATCCAGATGCCACACACCGTAAACACGCGGCGTCCAGTGCGTACCGAAGTTTTCATCCTTATCCATACGCAGACCGCCGGTCAGGGTGAAATCATTGGTCAGCGCCCAGTCATCCTCTGCAAACAGCGCCCAGCTGTAGCGGTCAAGTTTATTGCCGGCTAATTTATTGCCCTGATCTTTCAGCTCTTCGAAACGGTACTGACCGCCGAGGCTCAACATATGGTCGCCGAGCGGCATAACAGTCTGGTTACGGGCGATAGTGTCGTAATACTCCATATTACGGCCCGGGTTTTTGGTTTCATTACGCTGAACATAGCTGTTCATGCTGCCCCAGTCATAGTTACCGTCATGAGTAATCGCATACTGCGACATCTCATACTTGCTGAAGCTGCTCTCTTTGCTGCGCGCAGAGGCACTTTTCCCGAGACGGGAATCGCGGTGCTGATTATCTTTTTTGAAATCAAAATCGATGCTGTTCTGCTCATCCGGCGTTAATGTCAGTGTACCGCCGCCGCTGGTCATGATCTGACGGTTAAAGCCGTTCGCGAAATTATCTTCACCGCGATGGGAATACTGGCCATTCACTTTCATACTCAGCAGGTTATCCACCAGCGGACCGGCGGCAAAGAAGCTGCCCTGCCCGGTGTTACCGCTGTCTTTGCGTTCGGTAATGGTTGCATCTGTCCGGACGCTCGCATGCCACTCACCCTGCGCTTTCCGCGTGATAATATTGATAACCCCGCCCATGGCATCCGAACCATACAGTGAAGACATCGGTCCGCGCACCACTTCAATGCGATCAATCGCAGTCAGCGGCGGCAACCATCCCTGTTCAATTCCGGAGTTATCACTATTAGGGCGCGTTTCGCGGCTGGCAACCCGTTTCCCGTCCACGAGGATCATGGTGTACTTCGGATCCATCCCGCGGATACTGATATCTGACGAGCTGCCGCCGCCGGTGACCACAACACCCGGCACATCTTTCAGGGCATCAGTCACATCGCGGTAGGCTTTATCTTCCAGTTGTTCGCGTGAAACAACGGAAATAGTCGCCGCAGCATCCTCAATTTTCTGCTGGAAGCCGGATGCGGTGGTAACCACAATCACGTCTTCTTTATTTGCAGCCTGAGCAGCCATCACCTGAGCGGCGAGTGCTGCCATAACACATACCGCCACTTTTCTTTTTGAAAAAATAACCATTCTTTTGATTCTCCAAGAGATAATATATTTATGGACAATCGACATTCGCTCTGAGGGATTTATATCCCTTTTTTTAAATAATAATGACCCTGCCATTGCAGGCATTCGTCATTATTTTATTATTACCTTTTATAAGGTTATTTGTTTTTATAAAAATAAATTATACAGAAAACAATGTATTATCAGCGCATAAAAACATATGCGGCATGCAGATAATCACCCTCTGCGGAAATATATTCCGCAGAGAATAAAAAAGAATATGTAATATAAACCGGTTTTATTATGCCAGCACCGCAACCGCGCGCGGCACCAGGCCATCAATAACAACATGCGGCACAGACTGCGAGCAGTGCTCAATACGGCCGCGCACACCATAAACGGTTGCCAGGCTGTCCGGCGTAATAACCGCTTCCGGATCCCCTTCCGCAATTAAATTCCCGTCTTTCAGCATTAATATATGATCACCGTGACGCAGTGCGATATTAATATCATGCACAACCACCACCGTAATAATATTCCGGCGCTGAGTTTCACGGCGTACCAAATCCATTACGTGATACTGATAATTTAAATCCAGCGCACTTAACGGCTCATCCAGTAATAACAGTGTCGGCTGACGGATTAATGATTGCGCCAGCCCGACTAATTGTTTCTGACCGCCGGATAACTGATCCAGATAATGCAGCGCCAGATGTTCAATGCCTAATTGTGACAGCAGAGACATCACTTCCTGCTCACTGTCGCGGTCAGAAATACCGCCTGAAGCCCGCTGTGCAACAATCACGGATTCCAGCACATGCAGGTGCACCCCGGCAGGTAGTGTCTGCGGCAGATAAACCACCTGCTTCGCGCGTTCGGCAAAATTCATCCGCGTCAGATCATGACCATCGAGCAGTAACTGCCCCTCCGCCTTGTTCAGACCGGCCAGGGAGCGCAGCAGGGTCGATTTCCCGCTGCCGTTCGGCCCGAGCAGCACGGTGATTTTACCGCGCGGCAGAGGCTCAACATTCAGGTCTTCAATGATTTTCCGTTTCGGATAACCGGCATTGAAGTGTTTAATCTGTAACCCGCTCTGAGCAGACATTGCATTCAAATCCATCTTACATGCTCCCTTTATGACGCAGGATCATGCTCAGGAAGAACGGCACACCTACCAGTGATGTCACAATACCGACCGGAATAATCACGCCCGGAATCAGGTTTTTCGAGGCAATGGATGCCATCGACAATACCAGCGCCCCGATTAATGCACTCGCCGGCAGATAGAAACGGTGATCCTCACCGAACATCATGCGGGCAATGTGCGGCGCGACCAGGCCGATAAACGCAATCGGGCCGACAAAAGCCACCGCCAGCGCGGTCAGAATACTGATGCGCAGCAACGTACCGAGACGCAGACGGCGCACGTTAATACCAAAACTGACAGCGCGATCTTCGCCGAGGCGCAGTGCGGTCAGCTTCCACGAGTTACTCATGGAAATCGGCAGCAGAATGGCAAAGGCCAGCGTCATCACACCCAGTTTCACCCAGGTGGCGCGCGCCAGGCTGCCCATCGTCCAGAAAACCAGCCCCTGTAAGGTGTCTTCCGTGGCGATAAACTGCATCATTGATACCAGTGCGTTAAAGGTAAAGACCATTGCGATACCGAATAACACCACACCGGAGGTTGCCACTCGTGTCCAGCGGGTGATGCCGTCAAGCATCAGCGCGGAAAACAGGGCAAAAATAAAGGCGTTCGCGGAAACAAACCACTGATCCGGTACGCCCGGAATACCAATTCCGAGGACTATCGCCAGCGCCGCACCAAACGATGCGGCGTTGGAGACGCCGAGGGTAAACGGACTCGCCAGCGGGTTATTGAGGATGGTCTGCATCTCTGCCCCGGCAAGACCGAGAGACATGCCGACCACCACGGCCATCAGGGCATACGGCAGACGTATTTCCCAGACAATCACACGGGTGCCCGCGGATACACTTTCCGGCGACACCAGGGTCTGCCAGAGTGCATCAAGGGTCAGCCCGGACGGCCCCATGGTGAAATCGAGCACCACGGTACAGAGTATTACCGCAACCACCGCAAACATCCACATCAGCCGCCTGCGCAGTACACGCCGGTAATGTGATTTCACATCACAGCTTAATTCACTGCCTGCCTGTTCCGGCTTCGTCTGTAGCATTGCTTCTGTGGTAATACTCATTATTCAAATACCTGCTGACTACTTAAAATTATTTACCGCTGACCCAGTATGTGCCGGTTGGTTCGACAGCCAGGAACTGACTGTACATTTCATCCATGGTTTTCTTCGGATCCAGATCTTTAAACTGCTCCGGATAGAACCACTTGGCAAAGGCCTGCGCGGCAATCACGTTATAAGGTGAGTTATAATAGTTGTGCCAGATAGCATAGTCACGCCCTTCTTTCACTGCGGTCAGGGTATTAATGCCCTTACGCTCAGTAATGGCTTTCAGGCTGGCTTTGGCATCCGCTTCTGTTGCCTGCGCACCCAGCTGAACACCCGCATCGGTGCTGCCCGGGGCTTTCGCGCCGCTGACCAGATAAATATCCGGATCCGCCGCAATCACTTTCTCCAGGTTCATGGTACCCAGTGGTGTCGGCAGAACGTCTTTGGCGATGTTTTTACCGCCCGCCAGATCGATAAAGTTACCGAGGTTACCGTTACCGGCAGTACCGCAGCAGTCAGGGAAAGACCCGGCGCGCAGATCGATAAACACGGTCGGTTTTTTATCTTCCGGGATTTTGTCTGTCACGTCAGTGACTAACTTCATCTGCTTCTGATAGAAATCTTCAAAGGCTTTGGCTTTTTCTTCGCGGTGCAGCACTTTACCCAGCACACGCATACCCGGCAGAGTGTTTTTCAGCGGTTCGTTGCGGAAATCCACAAAGACAACCGGGATACCGGCTTTTTCCAGCTGACCGACCAGCTCGCTGTTTTTACCCGGTCCGTGACCGGCCAGGCCGAAAATAGCCACATCCGGATTGAGGGTTAATACTTTTTCTGCACTGACGCTGTCCTCTGTCGTGTTACCGATCAGCGGGATCTTGTCGATTTCCGGGAATTTAGCTTTGTAGACAGCATAAGACTGCGGGTCGAGTTTGCGGAAGTCACCCTGCCAGCCGGCAATACGTGCCAGTGGT
Organism: Morganella morganii; assembly: GCF_019243775.1. Classification (NCBI taxonomy): domain Bacteria; kingdom Pseudomonadati; phylum Pseudomonadota; class Gammaproteobacteria; order Enterobacterales; family Morganellaceae; genus Morganella; species Morganella morganii. Next base: position 1,298,037 of record NZ_CP069157.1, on the reverse strand, counting down.
TTGTCCCCTTCCAGCAATGCCACCGCGTGGATCATACGCCCTTCCCCTAACAGGATGCGCTCCACTTTTTCCGGTACTTCCACCGTACGCCCTGCGGCATCAACCACTGTTTCCGCCCATGCTGCGCTGCTCATCAGAACAGCCCCTGCTGCCAGGCTCATGGTCAGCCCTTTTGCTACAGATACTAATTTCACGTTACCGACTCCTGTTATCTGTCAGAAATTGGCGTTAACAATAAAGCAAATAAGAACCCTTATCAATACGGAATAATTATCTTCCTCATTACAATATTCGTTATCATCAGGTGATAGCGATATATCGAAAGATAATCTGTAAGTGATATTCATTATTAACAGATAAAACGACTGACTTAACGGATAAACACAGTTTCAACCCGTAAATACCCCTGCAAAGCCTGTAACGACAAACATAAAAAAAAACCTGACCAGGATCGTCAGGTTTTTTATCAATTTACGTGATATGTCACAAAATCGGGTCACACAGCCTTATTTATGGCTGGCCGGAAAGTCCATTTCGCCGTAGCGGACAAACTTAGTACGCTTAACAATTTTATAACCAAACCAGATGGCGAAGAACAGCGGCAGACCGATATAGGTCGCGACCACACCCACCCAGTCAATCTGATCCTGCAGGAAGGCTTCGTAGTTCTGACCGAGGGTGATGGTCAGACACAGAATAAAGGCGAAGATCGGGCCGACCGGGAAGAAACCGGAGCGGTACGGCAGATCGTTCAGGTCATAGCCCTGCTTAATATAGCCTCTGCGGAAACGGTAGTGGCTGATGGCAATCCCCAGCCAGGCGATAAAGCCGGTCATCCCCGAGGCATTCAGCAGCCACAGATACACAGACTGGTTACCGAACATCGATGTCAGGAAGCAGAGCGCAGCAATCACCGTCGTGGCAATCAGCGCGTTACGCGGCACACCGCCTTTGGACAGTTTGGCAAACAGTTTCGGTGCTTTGCCGGATTTTGCCAGGGTGTACAGCATACGGGTGGAGGCATACATCCCGGAGTTACCCGCAGACAGTACCGCTGTCAGGATAACCGCGTTCATCACTGCTGCCGCAGAGAGCAGACCGGCGCGTTCAAAGACCAGGGTGAACGGACTGACGCTGATATCGGTTTCATCATTACGCAGCAGATTCGGGTCGGTGTACGGGATAATCAGGCTGATCACCAGAATCGCCAGCACATAGAACAGCAGGATACGCCAGAACACCTTACGCACCGCTTTCGGAATATTTTTGGCCGGATCTTTGGATTCACCGGCAGCGATACCGATAAGTTCTGTTCCCTGGAAGGAGAAGCCGACAATCATGGCCACCCCGATCATCGCGGCAAACCCGCCCTTGAACGGTGCCTCGCCGACAGTCCAGTTATGCCAGCCAGCACCTTCCCCGCCTTTCATAATGCCGGTGATCATCATCACGCCGACAACAATAAACAGGATAACGGTACTGACCTTAATTAAGGAGAACCAGTATTCCGCCTCACCGAATCCTTTTACAGAGATAAAGTTAAGCAGGAACATGATGGCGAGGAACGCCGCACTCCAGACCCAGCCCGGAATCTGATCTGCCGGGAACCAGTAGGTCATCACCAGCTGTGCTGCCACCAGGTCAACCGCGATAGTCACCGCCCAGTTGTACCAGTAGTTCCAGCCCAGTGCGAAACCGAAGCCTTCATCCACATATTTGGCGCCGTAAGTGGCAAATGAACCCGATACCGGCATATAGGCCGCGAGTTCGCCGAGGCTGGTCATCAGGAAATAGACCATCAGGCCGATAATGGCATAGGTTAACAGCGCCCCGCCGGGACCGGCCTGGGCAACAGTGGCACCGGAAGCGACAAACAGCCCCGTACCGATAGATCCGCCGATGGCGATCATCGCCAGATGGCGCGCCTTTAATTCACGGCGCAGTGTCTGCGGTTGTTCACCCGCGATTTGATTTGCTTGCTGAGACATTACAATCCTGTTTCATGTAGTTATTTTCATCCACTGAGCGTGATTGTAGCGAAATCCCGGGACTGTACCCAGCAAATATGCGGCATTATAAGATACCTGCATAATCGCTGCGGAATTATAAGCACCCGGCTTATAATTTGCCTCAGCTGCCCGCCGGAAACCGGCGGCAGAAGAAACAGATGCCGCGTCAGCGGCAATAGGTCAGGAAGGTATTGAGGGCGTTGGAGATATGTTTCTGACGGTGATAAATCCGGAAAAGTGTGCGGTTGAGGGTAAGCCCGGCAATCTTCACCTCTGACAACAGCCCGTTACTCAGCTGTTCGGCAATCACCCGCCGCGACAGACAACTGACCCCGCGCCCGAAGCGTACCGCGTGTTTGACGGCCTCGGAATTCCCCAGCTCCATTTCCACGCGGAAACCCGGCAGACGGTTAAAGAGGATCTGATCCAGCACTTCCCGCGTACCCGAACCGCGTTCACGCAGAACCCAGGCCACATTTTTCAGATCATCAGGAGTCACATTGCTTTTCTGACTGAGCGGATTATCCGGGCTGCAGAAAATCACCAGCTCATCTTCCAGCCACGGCTCGGTAATCAGTTCCGGGGAATGGCAGACCCCTTCGATAAGCCCCATATCCGCGCGGAACTCCAGCACGGCTTTAATCACTTCCTCAGTATTAGCGATAAATAATTCAACCGGTGTATTTTCATGCACTGCACGGTATGCCCCCAGCATTTCCGGCAGCATATAGTTGCCGATGGTGGTACTGGCCGCAAAACGCAATGCCCCCGCATCGGTTTTAAACAGCTGTTCAATTTCACCGGCCTGCTCGAGCAGGGCAATGGCTTTCGGATACAGCAGCCGTCCGTGTTCATTGGTCACCAGCCGTTTACCGACCCGGTCAAACAGCTGAACATTCAGCTGATTTTCCAGATCCGTCAGAGAGGCACTCACGGCGGACTGTGAAAGCGCCAGCTGCTGGGAAGCTTGTGTCGTCGAACCGGACTTCTGAACTTCTGTAAAGACTTCGAGCTGTCTCAGTGTGATGCGCATGGCAAAGCGCTCCCTTATTTTATCCCGATTATTATCATCATATTAACATTATACTTATAATTTAACATTGCCATTACCGCTAACCTGATTTTTAGGTTGATTATAGAATTATTATGAATTTTAAAAATATTACGCTTTCCGCTATGCTTTGCACATCGTTATTCCTTTTTGTGAGTTACTTATGTCTGAAAGTCATATCAAAACCGAAAAAGCCCGCTGCACAGCAAAACCGATGTGGCTGAGACTACTTCCGGGCTTTGTCCTGGCGGGGGTTCTGACCACCGCCGCTATGCTGCTCGGGGAAATGCCCTGGTTTATCAACCTCGGGCTGGGCGCACTGACACTGGCTATTCTGCTGGGGATTATTGCCGGTAATACCGTTTACCCGCATATCAAGCCACAGTGCGAAGCCGGGGTGGGGTTTGCCAAACACTATTTTTTACGGGCGGGGATCATCCTGTACGGCTTCCGTCTGACATTTCAGCAGATTGCCGATGTCGGGATCAGCGGCGTGATTATTGATGCCGTGATGCTGACCAGCACCTTCCTGATCGCCATGTATATCGGCCGTAAATGGTTCGGGCTGGACAGAGAAACCGTCATTCTGATTGGTGCCGGTAGCAGTATCTGTGGTGCGGCAGCGGTGATGGCCACCGAGCCGGTGGTTAAAGCCCCGGCAAGTAAAGTGGCGGTTGCGGTCTCCACCGTGGTGATTTTCGGCACCATCGGTATCTTCCTGTACCCGTGGCTGTTCCATCTCAATGCCGCGCTGGGCTGGCTGCCGTTCACCGACATGAGTTTCGGGGTGTATGCCGGGTCTTCCGTGCATGAAGTGGCTCAGGTGGTGGCGATTGGTCACACCATCAGCCCGGATGCGGAAAACAGCGCCGTGATCAGTAAAATGATCCGCGTGATGATGCTGGCGCCGTTCCTTCTGATCCTGTCTCAGTATCTGAGCCGTCAGAAAAGCAGTGCCGGGGGCGCGGCGAAGGAAAAATCCAAAATCACTATCCCGTGGTTTGCCGTCTTCTTTATTCTGGTGGCCGGATTTAACTCCTTCCATCTGATCCCGGAAATTATTGTCCGCCAGATTATTGTGCTCGATACCATTCTGCTGGCGATGGCAATGGTGGCACTCGGCCTGACCACTCACGTCAGTGCTATCCGCCAGGCCGGTATCAAGCCGATGCTGATGGCGCTGGTGCTGTTCGGCTGGCTGATTGGCGGCGGTGCGGCAATTAACCTGCTTATCCCGCTGATCACCGGTTGATCCTGCCCTTCTTTCTGTGATATCCCGGTTGTGCGGCCGGGATATCCTGTCACTGCATTCTCCGGTTCCTTATGCCATAATCGGCACAAAGAAGGAGAAAAACCAATGAAATATGTCGGAGCACACGTCAGCGCCGCCGGTGGTGTTGATCAGGCAGTTATCCGTGCGCATGAACTGGGCGCCACAGCCTTTGCCCTGTTCACCAAAAATCAGCGCCAGTGGAAAGCTGCCCCCCTGCCGGAAAACGTCATCGCGGCCTTTAAGGCCAACTGCAAAAAATACGGCTACGGCCACGGGCAGATCCTGCCCCACGACAGCTATTTGATTAACCTCGGCCATCCGGAAACGGAAGCACTGGAAAAATCCCGCGAGGCATTTCTTGATGAATTGCAGCGCTGCGAACAGCTCGGGATCGACCGTCTGAATTTCCATCCCGGCAGCCACCTCAATAAGATTGAGGAAAAGGCTTGTCTGGCGCGGATCGCGGAATCCATTAATATTGCGCTGGATAAAACCAGCGGTGTGATTGCCGTGATTGAAAATACCGCCGGACAGGGAAGCAACCTCGGGTTCCGCTTTGAGCAACTGGCCGCCATTATTGAGGGCGTGGAGGATAAATCCCGCGTTGGTGTCTGTATCGATACCTGCCACGCGTTTGCCGCCGGGTATGATCTGCGGACACCGGAAACCTGCAAAGCCACGTTTGCGGATTTTGAAAGCATTGTCGGGTTTGAGTATCTGAAGGGCATGCACCTGAATGATGCAAAAAGTGAGTTCGCCAGCCGCGTTGACCGTCACGATAGTCTCGGTCAGGGTAAAATCGGCAATGCGCCGTTTGAGTTTATTATGAAAGATAAACGGTTCGACGGCATCCCGATGGTACTGGAAACCGTGAATCCGGATATCTGGGCGCAGGAAATTGCCTGGCTGAAATCGCTGGAAAAATAACCCGGGTTATACCACCGGGCTGAGTTTAATTTTTGCCATCATTGCCGCCAGTTCGGCGCGGTCACGGACACCGACACCGGGCTGGCTCACTGCCAGTGCAGACACCGCTGTCGCCATCCGCAGCGTGTGTTCGCTGCTCTGGCTCATCAGCAGGCCGTATACCAGGCCGCCGACCATTGAATCCCCTGCCCCGACGGTGCTCACCACCTCGCAATGCGGCGGCAGTGCACGCCAGGCACCGGAGGCATTCACCCACAGCGCCCCTTCCTGCCCCAGCGAAATCACCACATGGGCAATGCCTTTGTCCCGCAGGGCATGGGCGGCGTTAATCACATCCTTCAGTTCCGGCAGCGGTTTACCCGCCCAGATCTCAAGTTCATGACGGTTGGGCTTCACCAGCCACGGCGTGGCTTTCAGACCGGCCACCAGCGCCTCACGGCTGCTGTCAAAAATAATGCACGGACACAGCTGGCGCAGGCGGCTCATCCAGGTGGTGAACCACGCCGGATCCACACCTTCCGGCAGGCTGCCGCTGACCACCACCATATCGAACTGCCCGAGCCAGGTCAGTGAATCGGCCATAAACTTCTGCCATTCGCTCTCGGTGATACGGAAACCGGAGAAATTCAGATCCGTCACCGAGCCGCTGTTTTCGGTCAGTTTCACGTTGATCCGGGTGCGCCCCGGGATCACATGGAAGCGGTTTGCCAGCCCGTTTTCACTGAAAAAATGCTGAAATTCTTCCTGATTATCTTTCCCCAGAAAGCCGCTGACAGTTACATCCACCCCGAGGTCGCGCAGAACTTTGGCGACATTAATGCCTTTTCCCGCAGGATGTAACCCAACCGTTCTGACACGGTTCACCTCGCCCGGGACAAGGGACGGACACATTCCCACAAGGTCATAGGCCGGATTTAAGGTAATTGTGGCTACTCGACGGGTCATCAGCCGGGTGCTCCCTCTGTTATTTTTGGCTAACGGGTTATAATCATTAGTAATATAATGCAGCATGATACAACAGCTGCTTTTGAATCGTTTCAGTTATAACACAGACAGGCAGATATTCTATGCTCTGAATCATTCATTTTGCAGGAAGATATTGTCAAAAACAGACAGGCTGTCACTCCGGCGCACGGAAGTGTACCATAGCGCCCGCAATCTGATTAAAAAGAAGGAAAAAATAATGTCAGTCGTCGTTGGTACCGGGGTGGTTATTGTCAACAGCAAAGGTGAAGTGCTGCTGGGTAAACGCAGCGGCAAACATGCGCCATACTGGTCCATTTTCGGGGGACATGTTGATCCCGGTGAAACCTTTGAAGCCTGCGCTATCCGTGAAATTCAGGAAGAGATCGGCATTACCCTTACTGACCCGAAGGTTATCGGTCTGTGCAATAACCTGGAAACATACCGGGCGGAAGGCAAGCACACGGTATCAGTCTGCCTGCTGGCACACTATGACAGCGATACGCTGCCGGTGATCCGGGAGCCGGATAAATTTGACGGCATTATCTGGTGCTCTCCGGATAATCTGCCCGAACCGCATTTTGAAGCCAGCCGCAACGCCATTCATCTGTGGCAGACCAATCAGTTTTATCTGACAAAATAATCCGTTACATGCCGCACCTGACTACCGGGGCGGTAATTGCTCATTTATCATTCAATCACACACAATTACGCGGATTTATCAGTTTATCTGCTTTACAACCTTTTTTTGCCGCCGTATCATCAAGCTAGTACACGGAGCTGAGTAACCGGAGGATTTATTTAATGAGCAGCGACGCAATAACACAAACCAAACGCCCTTCCGTCCTGGGCGGTGCCATGATTATCGCCGGTACCGCTGTCGGTGCAGGCATGTTTTCCATCCCTGTAATGACAGCGGGTGTCTGGTTTACCGGCTCCGTTCTGCTGCTGATTTACACCTGGTTTTGTATGTATACCTCCGGGCTGATGATCCTCGAGGCAAACCTCAATTATCCGTCAGGCTCCAGCTTTCACACCATTACCAAAGATCTGCTGGGTAACGGCTGGTCAGTAATTAACGGGCTCTCCATCGCCTTTGTGCTCTATATTCTGACTTATGCATATATCTCGGCCGGTGGTTCGATGTTACAGGAGAACCTGGCAGCACGCGGACTCAATATCACCCCGGCGATGAGCGGGATTTTCTTTGCTGCCGTGGTGGCCGTGATTGTCTGGATTTCCACCAAAGCCGTTGACCGTCTGTGCACCATTTTAATCGGCGGGATGGTGATTGCATTTGTGATGTCCGCAGGCGGCATGATCACGGAAGTGAAAACCGCGGTATTATTTAACACACAGGACCCGGAAGCCCGCTATCTGCCGTATGCACTGGTAGCGCTGCCGTTCCTGCTGACCTCATTCGGCTTCCACGGTAACGTGCCGGGTCTGGTGAAATATTACCGTAATGACGCGAAATCCGTCGTGCGCAGTCTGCTTATCGGCTCCCTGATTTCACTGGTGATCTATATCTTATGGCAGCTGGCCGCCCAGGGTAACGTCCCGCGTGAAAACTTTAAGCAGGTTATCGCGGAAGGCGGCAATATCACCGCGCTGTTAAGCCAGATGAAAGCCGCTATCAACAGTGACACTACGGTGCAGTTACTCAATGCCTTCAGTTATATGGCGCTGGCCAGCTCCTTCCTCGGGGTGTCGCTGGGACTGTTTGACTACATCGCTGACTTCTTTAAGTTTAAGGATAACGGCACCGGACGCCTGAAATCCGCCGTGTTTACCTTTGTTCCGCCGGCGATTCTGGCAGTGCTGTACCCGGACGGGTTCCTGTATGCCATCGGTTATGCCGGGCTGGCAGCAACCATCTGGGCGGTGATTGTCCCGGCGCTGATGGCAAAAGCCACCCGCCGCCGCTTCCCGCAGGCAGCCTACCGTGTGCCGGGCGGCAATGCGATGATCATCTTTATCATTCTGTTCGGGCTTCTCAACGCCGTCACACATATTTTATCCATGATGGATCTCCTGCCGGTTTACCGCTGATTTCACCCGGATATCACACCCGCTGCATTTCTGCAGGCGGGTGTGATAATTTGGGCTTGCACATTGGAAAAACTGCGAGTAATTTTGTCGCCAATCGGCAGGCTTTAAGGCCTGCTTTACTATTGATGTTCATTATGTAACGGGACAAATTATGGCAAAAGCCAATGAAATTAAACGCGGAACCGCAGTGAGCTATAACGGCAAGCTGCTGATGGTCAAAGATATCGATGTCCAGACGCCAAGTGCCCGCGGGGCCAGCACCCTGTATAAAATGCGTTTTACTGATGTCCGTACCGGTCAGAAAGTGGAAGAGCGTTTTAAAGGCGATGATATTATTGAGACCATTACCTTAACCCGCCGCGCTGTTCAGCTCTCTTATGTTGATGGTGATGAGTATGTCTTTATGGATGATGAAGACTTCACGCCGTATCCGATGAAAAAAGATCAGATCGAAGAAGAACTGCTGTTTATTCCCGAGGAAGGTCTGCCGGGTATGCAGGTACTGACAATGGATGGCCAGGTGCTGGCGCTGGAGTTACCGCAGACTGTCGATATGGAAATCGTTGAAACCACCCCGGGCATCAAGGGTGCATCCGCCAGTGCACGGACCAAACCGGCAACCATGCCGACCGGGCTGGTGATTCAGGTGCCTGAATACCTGAGTAACGGTGAAAAAATCCGCATTCATATCGCGGAACGCCGTTATATGGGCCGCGCGGATTAATTCCCGCAGCCGGTAAAAACTGCCTGTTACCGGGTTACCGGTTTTCTGCACATTGCGGAGACCGGCTGACCCGCCGTCCTTTCCCCGTCCCTCAGAAATAATCCACCCGCAGATACGCTTCCCGGCGCTCTTCATTCAGCACCGAGTAAGACGTACGCCCCATTGACTGCGGCAGACGCCCCTGCACAAGTTCACCTTCAGCGATACTGTCCTGCACACTGGCAGGCTCTCCGTTGCGCAGGCAGCGATATTCAAATGACGGCTGACTGTTCTGCGGCTGTTCCGCCGCCGGGACACTGACCTCACAGGCGGCATTCACCACACTGCCGAACAGCAGAATCGTCCCTTCACTGACACCGGCTGCCGCACCCGGTGTGATAACTGACAAGCTTAACAACATACCACTGAAAATAGCCTTAAGATGATTCATCACAGGCACCTCACTGTTGTTTCGTCAGACTGACGACCAGCGTGTTAACGTTACCGCTGTATCTGTTATAACGCGCCGGACACAAAAAAAGAAGAGGAAACAGATATCGTGGTGTGATACGTCACACGATTTTTCCGGTTTCCTCTGAATGCATTAATTGTGATTCTCAGTCTGCATTAAAGATAACTGACAATAACCATCGCTATCAGCTTACTGTCATCCATCCAGTGAAGTTTTGCATCACCCATATTGGCCGGTATCAAATCAGAAACTGACCGGGTATTACGGGTAATAGTCTGGGTATTCAGCCGCTCTTTTTTCATCCCGGAGCGGTAACAGCGGGAACTGATGTCATTGGTCTGAAAGTCCATTGCACAAGGGCCTTCAACAATCGCACCATGAAAAATGATCACACCCGATGCTGTCTGGCCTTTACTTTCAGTTGCCGGAGCAAAACTGCTCATTAATAAGCCTGCAGCAGCGATAAAGAACTGTAGCTTTTTCATAACGTACCTCTTCAGATAAGTATTCACGGAGGCAATCCGTTACCGCCGGGATGAAAAATATTCGCTTATTCCTTATCGACAATAGGTCACTAATCTTTACTGCGCTATAACAAACAGCCGTATTTTTAGTACACCTTCAGCGTTATAATCTGAAATTCCTTATTTTATGATATGCATTCGGCTTTATTAACTACATCACTCTCTTCACTTATGATTATAGACGCCACCACGAAACCAACAACTTTTACATAAAAATAACATGCGTTATTTCCCTTTTTCTGTATAAACCCTTATCCGTATTTCTGTCAGACTATCCGGAACTATTTCCGTAATAATATTTTATTATCATCAGGTTTTGTCATGGCAGTACAACGCATCACACTTCCGCTTTTTATCAGCCTCGCCGGTATCATGCTGTTTCTTTCCTGGTACCTGCCGGTTGATCACGGCTGGTGGGCGCTACCTGACCATGCTGTTTTCCGTTTTTTCAATACCCCGCTCGCCGGTAATCATTCACTGGCTGTATTTATTGCGGTTATTAACAACCGGGCATTTGATCTGGCAGCACTCCTGCTGATGGGACTTATCTATTATGCGGCTTTCCGCAAACAGGACAGCGACGGTAAACGCCGTCTGGTAATGGCAGGTGTGGTGATGGTAATAAGTGCGGTACTGATTAATCAGGCCGGACAGGCAATTCCTTTTAACCGCCTCAGCCCGACACTGGAACTGGACGCTGTTCACCGTGTCAGCGATATCACCGGGATCTTTACAAAAGATGCCTCAAAAAGCAGTTTTCCGGGCGACCACGGGCTGATGCTGATCATTTTTGCCGCCTTTGTCTGGCGTTATGCCGGATTCCGTTATTTTGCGGCAGCAGTTTTGCTGACAATTATATTTTCTTTACCGCGGATAATGGCCGGTGCACACTGGTTCAGCGATATTATGGCCGGTTCGCTGTCACTGGCACTGATCACGGTTCCCTGGATTTTACTGACACCGCTGAGTGATCAGTGTGTAAATTTTCTGGTACGCCATATGCCCCGTTTATCCGATATTACAAAGAAAATTTCACATTAGTTAAACATATTTGACATCACATCCTGATTGTTTCGCTGACAAATTTAAGGTTTTGTAAATAACAGGTTTTTTCCCTCGCCATTTCCGGCACCTTTATGTAGTATCAATCCGTCCGATTATTAGGAATTGATTAATTTCACCGATAATTACGCCTTTACGGATGACTGATTAATTTTTCCTCAGTAATTGTTCATGGATATTAAACGTGCCGTTCCGCACGTTTTTAGAATAAACATATTGTGCACATACACAGATTTAATTAGTGTTGATATGTTTTGTTTTTTAAAGTGACGTTTGTCACATAAGGACTGCAAGGGAAAACTCACACATGGTCACATCTCAACCAATTCTGAGATATATCACCCGGATTGTTCCGGCATTGATTATCGCGGCGACATTGTCAGCATGCAGTACATCTCCAAATTCAGCCCGTCAAGTTCAATCTGAAACCCGTACAAACAGCTTTATCTTGCAAGCGTCTCAGGATGAATTCGAACAGTTAGTTAATAATGTTGATGTTAAATCCAAACTGATGTCTCAGTATGCCAGCTGGAAAGGCGTTGCTTACCGCCTCGGCGGCACCACCCGCTCCGGTATTGATTGCTCCGCATTTGTCCGTCAGACTTTCCTTGACCAGTTCGGTATGGAACTGCCGCGTTCAACCGCAGAGCAGCAGTCTGTCGGCACCAGCGTAAAACGCGCTAAATTACAGGCCGGCGACTTGGTGTTATTTAAAACCGGAAAACGTCAGCGCCATGTCGGTATTTATGTCGGCAATGACAAATTTGTCCATGCATCCACTTCAAACGGTGTTATCGTCTCAAACATGACGGATAAATACTGGAACAACCGTTATTACGACGGACGCCGTTTAATTAAATAATACATTCACTCCCTTGCAGTGTATTATTTAACAAGAAAAAGCTTCCTTTTCAGGAAGCTTTTTTTATGTCTGCATTTTATCAGAATCCGTCACACAGAACGGCAGTGTTACCTGTCAGAACGGGTAACGGGCAGAAATATTCTCCGCAATTGCCGCCCCTGCGGTTTTCAGGGCACACAGTGCGGTACTTTCATCATCACTGTGTAAAAACAGGCACGGCTCCCCTTCCCAGGTCAGGATCAGACTATCAATCTGTAATCCTTCCAGGTGCGACCGGATGGCGCACAGTGCATCGTATGTTGAATGGTGGCCGTGACTCAGTAATTTTAAACCGGTCAGGCTGTCTTCCCTGCTCTGCAAAGATTCCGGTAACGCCTCTAACCGGCGGCCGTCATCATGACCGGCAAGCCGGTAATGCTGTGGCAGGCGGGAAACAACTGAAAGCGCATTACTATTCACACTATTATCCTGTCTTACTGTGCCGGTGAATCATCTGAAATAAATTTTCCGACCCAATCCTTCGGAATTAACGAACATTCTGTGTTCACGGATGATGAAACGCCGGTGATTTACTCCCGATCCGGTAATAAAACACATTGTGCTCTTTCGCCGGATGTTAACATCATCAATCCAATTACCTCTATTTGTATACTGTTTTGTTAATTTTCTCAACTGATTTATTTTATATCATATAGCTTAAATTGAATGAAGAAGGATATAATTCCGCGCTGTAATGACCCGAATACCCGTAAATACGATGAAATATCAGTTAATTATATAATTAAGAGAAAGGCGTACGATATTATACGTTACTTTCTGCCGTGAAACAGAATTCACATTAGTGTAACTTTTCATGACTCAGATCAACCAAATGACGACTGAGTAGTTATCCGGAGTAATCATTCGACTATTACTGATATTCGGGAAATGACCGGCCCGGAGACACCCGGACCGGCAACAGGGAAAGGAAATCAGGCAAAACGCCGTGCGTACAGCACCAGAGAAGCGGCAATCAGAATACAGAGCGCCATCACGCCGACCATCGGCCAGACCGTTGTCATGTTAAATGAAGCTACCACCGCACCGACACCCGCACCGATACCAAACCGCAGCACACCGGCCAGTGATGAGGCGGTACCGGCCATATGCGGATAATCATCCAGAATCACCGCCATGGCATTTGATGTGATCATGGCAATATTCCCCACATAGCAGGCCACACCTATCATCAGCGCCACAAAGCCGAGATCGGCGGATGCGGCCAGTACCAGCCAGCATCCGGCCAGCAACTGCACCACCAGCCCGGTGCGCAGCATATTCAGTGCGCCGAAACGGCGGACATAACGGCTGTTAATGGTGGTCATAATAAACAGGAAAACAATATTCAGCGCGAAGCAGTAACCAAATTCCAGCTCCGTCAGCCCGTAAAGCTGAATGTAAACGAATGACCCGGCGGATAAAAACGAAAACATCCCGGCAAATGAAAAACCGGATGCCACCATATAGCACAGTACCCGCTTCTGGCGGAACAGCGTGACAAACTGGCCGAGCATGATCCGCAGCCGGAACGGCTGACGCCGCTCTTTCGGCAGGGTTTCGCGGATAAAGAACAGCACCAGCAGTGCAGCGATCAGCGCGGCAATCATGATGGTCCAGAAAATCGCGTGCCAGCTGAACCAGAGCATCATCATACCGCCCATGATCGGTGCCAGCAGCGGTGCCACTGTCATTACCAGCACCACAAACGACATACTGCGGGAGAATTCATCTTTGGTGAACATATCGCGCATCAGGGCGTTGATCACCACACTTGCCGCAGCCGCTGCAAAGCCGTGCAGCCCGCGCATCCCGATAAAGGTGCCGATATCCTGAGACATCGCACACCCGGCGGAGGCCAGGGCGAAAATCAGTGTTCCCCCGAGGATCACCGGCTTGCGGCCGAGCGCATCCGCCATCGGACCGTATACCAGTTGCCCGGCGGCGAAACCGATCAGGTAACTGTTGAGTGTCATCTGGACATCGCCCTCAGTGACACCAAAGTCACGGGCGATGGTCGGCATGCTTGGCAGATACATATCGATAGCCAGAGGCATCAGCATCGATAACAGCCCCAGGATAAAAATCAGGCCGAAATGGGCCGAACGTTGCACTTGCACGCCTGTTACTCCGTATTGGATTCAGTAAAAAAGGTGTTCAGAGAACCGACTGAATTTCCTCATCAGTCAGCGGGCGGTATTCCCCCGGCGCCAGGCTGTCATCCAGCACAATGCCGCCGATACGCTCGCGGTGCAGTTCGTCCACATGGTTACCGGCAGCGGCAAACATACGTTTGACCTGGTGATAGCGCCCTTCGGAAATCGTCAGCCGCACATCCTGCGGGGTGATAATCTCGAGTTTTGCCGGTTTGGTCGGGTGCTGTTCGCCGTTAAGTAACACACCCTGCTCAAACAGCGCTGCGGTAGTGTCCGCCACCGGCTCCGCCAGGGTGACGCGGTAGGTTTTCTCGCAATGATGTTTCGGTGAGGTGATACGGTGCGACCACTGCCCGTCGTCAGTCATCAGCACAAGCCCGGTGGTATCAATATCCAGCCGTCCGGCGGCATGCAGTTTATGGGCAACCGGCTCATCGATAAAATAAAGAATAGTCGGGTTAACCGGGTCATCCGTTGAGCAGACATAGCCCTGCGGTTTATTCAGCATAAAGTAGCGCGGCCCGGTGACGTGTGTCATCACATTGCCGTCATACGCCACTTCGTTCTCCGCGCTGACTTTCAGTGCGCCGTTTTTCACGACCGCACCATCCACAGTCACCATCCCCGCACGCAGCTCTCTGGCCACAAGGTTCCGGCTGATACCCATCTGATGGGCAAGAAATTTATCTAATCGCATGAATGTCTCTTAAACCTGACGTGCCCGCAGCATGCTGCAGGCTGATAAGCAGATAAAATGAAAGAATTTTGTTTGATAATAACCACAGTAATCATTATAACAACAAACCGTCAACATCACAGCGCCTTTCTGACGGCGCTTCCGCTGTTTATCCGCCGTCATGCAGTCAATTGTCGCGCCCAAAGTGTGATATGCTGACGCCCTGATTTTGTCTGTTCCGCCGGAGTTTCTGTGACGTTTACCCTGCGACCTTATCAGCAGGAGGCTGTTGATGCCACCCTGCTCTATTTCCGCAAACACACCTCACCTGCGGTGATTGTTCTGCCCACCGGGGCAGGAAAAAGCCTGGTGATCGCCGAACTGGCGCGGCTGGCACACGGCCGTGTGCTGGTGCTGGCGCATGTCAAAGAGCTGGTAGAGCAGAATCACAGTAAATATCAGGCTTACGGGTTAGATGCCGGTATCTATTCCGCCGGATTATCACAAAAAGAGTCTTCACAAAAAGTCATTTTCGGCAGCGTGCAGTCTGTCGCCCGTAATACGGCGGACTTTGACGGCAAATTTTCCCTGCTGATTATTGATGAGTGCCATCGTATCAGCCTCAGCGAAGACAGTCAGTATCAGCAGGTGATACAGCATCTGCAGAAAAATAACCCGGCCCTGCGCATTCTCGGCCTGACAGCCACGCCGTACCGGCTGGGCAGCGGCTGGATCTATCAGTATCACTATCATGGCATGATCCGCGGCGATCATGAATGCTTCTTCCGTGATTGTATTTATGAACTGCCGCTGCGTTATATGGTCAGCCATCAGTATCTGGTGCCGCCGCAGCGGCTGGATATGCCGGTACTGCAATATGATTTCTCACAGGTACCGGTCAGCGCCGCCGGGATGTTTGACACGCAGGTGCTGGCGCGGGAAGTGAAAAAACAAAAGCGGATCACACCGCGTATTGTCCGCCAGATTATTGAGTATGCCGCCCCCGTCAGGGCTGCATGATATTTGCCGCCACTGTGGAACATGCGGCTGAAATTGTATCACTGCTGCCGCCGGGCGAAGCGGCACTGGTCAGTGCGGATACCCCGTCAGCGGAGCGGGAAACGATTATCCGGAATTTCAAGGCGCGGGAGCTGCATTATCTGGTCAACGTTTCCGTGCTCACCACCGGGTTTGATGCCCCGCATGTGGATGTGATTGCCATTCTGCGCCCGACAGAGTCAGTCAGCCTCTACCAGCAAATCGCCGGCCGCGGGCTGCGCCTGTCTCCCGGAAAAACGGAGTGTCTGATCCTCGATTACGCCGGAAACCCGCATGACCTTTATATGCCGGAAGTCGGCAATCACAAACCGAACAGCAAAAGCCAGCCGGTGCAGGTATTCTGCCCGTTGTGCGGCTTTGCTAATCTGTTCTGGGGATTATGTACCGACGACGGGCATATCATCGAGCACTATGGCCGCCGCTGTCAGGGAATTATTGATGCGGATGATGAATCCGCCCGTCATCAGTGCGATTTCCGTTTCCGCTTTAAACTCTGCCCGTCCTGTAACGGGGAAAATGATATTGCCGCACGGCGCTGCTGCCACTGTGATGAAATCCTCAGTGACCCGGACGACTTGCTGAAAGCCGCACTGCGCCTGAAAGATGCCCTGGTGCTGCGCTGCGGCGGTATGGCGCTTTCTGCCGGACAGGATAACCGCGGTGAATGGCTGACCATAAACTATTACGATGAAGACGGCACCACTGTCAGCGAACGTTTCCGCCTGACCACCCCGGCACAGCGTTTTGTCTTTGAAAAACAGTTTCTGGCACAGCATCTGCGCGCACCCGGTGTGCCCTTTCAGTGGCAGGATGCAGAATCCGTGATCCGTCAGCAGGTGCTGCTGCGTTACCCGGATTTTGTTGTCTCACGCAAAAAAGAGAACTACTGGCAAATCCGCGAAAAAATCTTTGATTATCAGGGGCGATTCCGCAAATCTGACAGTCTGGCATAACCCTGAGTGCTGCTTTTTTGGTTTTATACCGGGTTTCGTTTGCCGTTTGTCCGCATTTTCGGTAAAATGCACGCCGCTTCACCACGGGTAACCCTGCTGAAGCCAAATACCGACTTTGCTGCTGGGTCGCCTGTAGCAAAGATTTTTTTTTACTCTTGTTAAAGAGAAAAGTTATGTTAACTATCAATGCTGAATTACGTAAAGAGCAGGGTAAGGGTGCG
The DNA here is from genome assembly GCF_019243775.1 of Morganella morganii. NCBI lineage: Bacteria > Pseudomonadati > Pseudomonadota > Gammaproteobacteria > Enterobacterales > Morganellaceae > Morganella > Morganella morganii. Next base: position 1,281,038 of record NZ_CP069157.1, on the reverse strand, counting down.
AGCCGCCGCCTGCGTCGCGCAAACAAGTTCCCTGCTATCGTTTATGGTGGCAACCAGGAACCTGTTTCCATCGAACTGGACCACGACGTCCTGATCAACCAGGAAGCTAAACCAGAATTTTACGAAGTTCTGAACCTGGTTATCGATGGTAAAGAAACCAAAGTGAAAGTACAGGCTGTACAGCGTCATCCGTTCAAGCCAAAACTGACACACATCGATTTCCTGCGCGCTTAATTACGCCACCTATCGAGCTTTAATCGGGACGCCGAGTAAATAACGCCGCTTTTGCGGCGTTATTTATTTCTGCTCTCACTATCCTTTATTACCACGGCGCTGTAACTGATCCCGCAGATTCGGCGGTGTCCCTTTAATCGTCAGAGTATCCGTGGCCGCATCCCAGAAAATCCGCTCCCCCAGTAACATCGCATCAAAATTAATGGTCAGCCCGCCGCCGCTGCCGGCAAATTTTGTCAGCTGACGTAATGTGCTGCGATCGGCCGGGAACGAATCCTCCAGTCCGTACTCTTTTTGCTGAGTAAACTGCGCAAAACTCTGCTCACCCAGCGGCGGCAGTTCCGCAGACAGCTCTGTCAGCTGAATCTCTTCACCGCTCTGTAATTGCTCCGTGCAGTAATCAAACACCTGTTTGCGGTAAGACTGGCGCTCCTGTTTGTCCGCCTGTGCCTCCTCGCAGTAATCGTCCAGTGCCTGTAACAGGCCTTTGTTCTGGATTTTGGCATTAAAGCCTTCAGCGGCACCGAGGAAATCCATAAAGAAATCGGAAACTTTGCGCCCGACACGGCCTTTGAGGAAGGTCAGGTAACGGCTGGATTCCGGATTGGTTTCCCATTCGGTCAGGTCAATACGGGCGATAATATCCGCATGCGGAATATCCAGATAATGGGTGCTGTTAAGCTCCAGGCTCTCGTTGACCAGCATGCTCTGGCAGCTGTCGAGTACCGCCACCAGCAGATACTCCACCGCCAGATAGCGGTAATGGGCAAATAACACCACGCCGCCCTGGGCAAACGGGTATTTTGCCAGCTCATCCTTCAGGCGGACGGTTGCCGCACGGGTAAAAGCGTGAAACTCTTCCTCGCCCTGCCGCTGCAGACGCAGCGCCTCTGACAGCTCACTCTCTTCATTAAACACACCGTACGCTTTGCTTTTCGCGCTGTAGACCCGGTGCAGCTCAGCCATCATTTCCTCAACAATGGCGGTTTTTTCCAGTGGTGTGTCCCGCAGCACTACTTCCAGTGTCTGTTCATCGCGTTTAATCAATTGATGCAACGCAATCTGAATGATATCCAGACTCATCTTTTACTCCTTCGGCCTCGTTTGCGCGTATTCAAACACCGTTGTAATCTGTGCGCAAGTCACAATCACAGGAGAATGCGACAAGACAGGATAATCAGCGGCGTGCATACTGAAAATGGCGTATTCCCTGCGTAACCGGATCCATAATTGAAATAATTTTCCGCAAAAAGCAGAAATACGGCCGCTCATCAGTTATGATATAGAGCTTTGTACAATCAGGATATCTACGTTTATGCCGCAATCATCCCGCTACAGTGATGAACACGTTGAAAAGTTACTGGCTGAGCTGGTCAGTGTGCTGGAAAAAAACCGGACACCGACCGACCTTTCTCTTATGGTGTTAGGAAATATGGTGACCAATCTCATCAATACCAGTGTTGCGCCGTCACAACGCGCTCATATTGCTGAATCCTTCGCCCGCGCCCTGCAATCTTCCGTCAGTGAAGATAAAGCGCACTGACCGCATTCCGGCTGACGACGAAATTCTATGGTAACGTATCGTCCGAAATACGGTGACAAAGTTTCCCAGATGATTAGCTGGGGACACTGGTTCACCCTGTTTAATATCCTGCTGAGTCTTGCACTCAGCAGCCGTTACCTGTTTATTTCTGACTGGCCGGACACGCTGATTGGCCGCATTTACGCCATCACCAGCTGGCTGGGACATTTCAGTTTCCTGGCATTCGCCCTCTATCTGCTGATTGTGTTCCCGCTCACCTTTGTGGTGATGTCACAACGGCTTCTGCGCTTTTTATCCGCTGCCCTCGGTACGGCCGGGCTGACACTGCTGCTGTTTGATATCGGCATCTATGAACAGTTCCGCCTGCATTTAAATCCGGTGGTGTGGGATTTAGTCGTGAACCCTGAACAGGGGGAAATGGCGCGGCGCTGGCAGTTTATCTTTATTGCGATCCCGGTTATCTTCCTGATCGAAATGCTGTTCGGCACCTGGAGCTGGCAAAAACTGCGCAGCCTGAACCGGCAAAAATTCGGTAAACCTGTTGCGGTGGTATTTATCACCGCCTTTATTACCTCTCATATTATGTATATCTGGGCGGATGCCAATTTCTACCGCCCGGTGACGATGCAGCGCTATAACCTGCCGGTCTCTTACCCGATGACCGCCCGCAAATTCCTGGAGCGTCACGGCCTGCTCGACAGCACCAGTTATGAGCAGCAACTGCTTCTGCACGGCGACCCGACCGCCCAGGGTGTTGAGTACCCGATCAACAAACTGACCTATGCAGACAATGGCAGCGGCTACAATTTGCTGCTTATCACCCTCACCTCACTGAGCCGGGAAGATATTGATAAGGCAATGCCGAACCTGAACCGGTTTGCAGAGGAAAGCACGCAATTCACACAGCACTACAGCAGTGAAATTAATCCGGAACGGGCACAGTTCGGGCTCTATTACGGCATCTCAGGTACCTATTATGACGGTATTCTCAACGGACGCATTCCGTCCGCACTGATGACGGCGCTGAGTGCACAGAATTATCAGTCAGGGTTCTTCTCCACAGAACACTTTGCCTCCCCGCTCTTCCGCTATGCCCTGCTGGCGGATTACAGCCTGCCGCCGCTGCGTGACGGACAGGACAATAACAGAACAGCTACCGCCTCTGCGGATGTGGCAGATCGCTGGTCACTCTGGCTGAAACAGACCCGCAAAGATCAGCCGTGGTTTGCACTAATTAACCTCAGCACACCATTACCGGATGGTCATTCCGCCCCGGATATGACAGATATTGATAACACGCTGGGCACACTGATTCAGGATATCCGTGCGCGCGGTGAGTGGGATAAAACAGTGATTGTCATCACCGCCGGTGCTGGTCACAGCATGACCAAATTACAGGATAACTGGGTCACCGACGGCAAATTTAACCGCGACCAGTTACGCGTGCCGTTGATTATTCACTGGCCGGATACCCCGGCACAAACCATCAGCAAACTGACCGCACATCCGGATATTATGGCTACCCTGATGCAGAGACTGCTGCACGTCAGCAATCCGCCGGGAGAATACACTCAGGGTGATGATCTGTTCACTACCACGCGGCGTAAACCTCGGATATTCACCGGCGATAACAGCAATCTGGTCATTATCAAGCCGGATTCCGCATCACTGCTGACCGCTCAGGGTAAATACCAGCGCTTTGATGAGAATAATGAGAAGATCCGCAACGCCAAGCCGGATATGGCGGAATTACTCCAGGTTCTGACAGAGCAGAAACGCTTTATCGATACCCACTGAGCCCGGGATAAAAAAAGCGCAACTGATACAGTAGCGTCTTGCTTTAACCAAACAAAACAGTAGTATAGATAACATTCGGCATGTAGCGCAGCCTGGTAGCGCACCGTCATGGGGTGTCGGGGGTCGCAGGTTCAAATCCTGTCATGCCGACCAGCATTTATATAAGAAAACCAACCCGTTATGGTTGGTTTTTTTGTGCCTGTCAAAATGCCGATGGTAAAATAATGGTAAAACTATGGTAAAACCACCGACAAAAATCCTGCATTCACTCAATACGTTTATTCGATGTTGAGCCATGTTTTAAACAGCTAGCACAGTTACGCACACTCTATATAAATCAATAAGTAATCAGATCTCTAAAAATCACACATCCGCACATTTGTGCACACTTATGACAACTCTTTGCCCCACCGGTGCCCCAAAGATCAAAGTCAGTCTTGACAGCATTATTCTGCCCCGTTAATTTATACTGTATATATAACCAGTTAATTAAGAGGTGATCGCATGCTCCGTATTGATGTTATTTTCAGCAGAAGCCAAAAAGAGATGATGCCGCCTGGCACATTTGAGGCGTTGGAAAAGGAAATAGACCGAAAGCTACGGGCTCAGTATCCGGATATGAACGTTCGTATTGCGTGGGGAACCAATGCGGCAATGTCAGTAACCGGCGGGAAAAATGATAAAGATAATAAAAAAATAAAAGAGATAGTGCAGGAGATTTTTGAGGATGGCAGTTGGGTGCCTGAAACGGCAGACGCTTCCGATGATGCAGAATATTTTGATAAATAACACTATTGCATTCATATTTCGTTACACATTTCAGAAAAGGAGATTATAATAAATAAAATTATCTATCTGATCTCTATAACAATGACGAATACAAAAAACAGCGTGGACATCAACATAGGTTGTAAAATTAAAGACGCGCGAATATCTGCCGGAATGTCCGGGAATGACCTTGCCATAAAGATTGGTGTCTCACAGCAACAGGTATCACGTTATGAATCCGGGCAAACGCCAATGACCATAAACACGGTTATAATGATTGCTCATGTGCTTAATGTCTCTGTAAATGAGTTACTGAGTGATTACCTTTCCTCAGAGTACAGTGACATCATGCTTTTAATGAGCAATCGTAATACAGAAAAATAGTCACACCGGACGTCCACCAGCGCGGCTTTGTTTTATTGATCTGAGTCTACGCCCTGCTCTGCAGCTTCCTGCGCTTCACGTTCTGCCTGCTCACGTTCTATCTGTTCGGCCAGTTCACGCTGTTTCACATTCCACACTGAGCCCTGCGGCATTTCAACACGCACATCGAGGCGGGTGGATTCCGGCAGGTCACACGGTTCGCCGTCCTGATAGAAAACGCGCTCACCTTCCGAGGTGATGTCTTTCAGCCGCCAGTTCTGGAAACGTTCCGGTAAATGCGCATGCTGACGATGACAGGTTTCGATGATGATACTGCCGTCTTTCTGTACGCGGTCATCGACATAAACCAGCTCAAGGCCGTTATTGTCTTTCGGTACCGAAATACCACCGTTTACGCCCCATGCGCCATCTGAATTATAACCCAGGATACCGGTAATGTGATACTGGCCGGTGCCGGTACGGCGGACTTCCGCGCCTTCGGATTCGTCGTTGGTTTCATAATAGCCATCAGGGTAAATCTGAACGATTGGCGACGATTTTTTATAATATCCACTGCCGTCTACGATATACATATTGGATGTCAACACCCTTACCGATTCCCATGCAGAACCAGTATACCGATGTATCGCCATGTGCGTCGCACCGTAGTTGGGAAGGACTATCCTTTGTCCAATATCTCCGGAATACCTGGTGGTTATAACGCTTCCAAATCTGTCTCCTATGACAGAAGGGGGATTTTGACTGTTCTGGTCAAATCTATACATACCATTAGGCAAATTGGTGTTAGTGAAATTTGTCATATACGGAGGATAGTCCGCGTATACTGACCCCCATCCGGTTGCCTGCTGAATCCAGGAGCGAGTCGCAACTACGCCGGTGTCATATGGTATCGTCACAATGTGCTGGTTTTCGCCGTTAGCCTGCCGATACACAATGCTAAGCATTGATGCTGTACCCGCATGAGGATTTGTTTCCAGTCGCACATAGCGGCCATCGGTCTTTACTAAATCCAGTCCGGTATATTCTCCGTCACTAAAGCAGCGGGTGGAGCCATCCGAAATCAACGCAAAACGATATCTGTCTGTCACGGTGTCTTTAAAACCCACTGTTCCCCCGTTTTCCAGCTGAACAACGTTCCTTTTGTTTGGACTTTGTACGCGGGTAACAGCGGAATTCGGTTTATACAGCATCTCCCCGACCCATTCCCTCGAAGCCAGCCCTTTTACATCCTCCAGTGTCACCTTCTGCCCGTTCGGCAACTCAATTTCCACCTGGCCGGTGTCTGTCATCCACTGCTGCATTGCCTGGAGAAAGTAAACGATATAGCCCTGATTGGCTGACATAGTGCGTGCCGCATCCGAAATGGTATCCGGTACCGTGGTAGCGATGGAGTATTTCGCGCCGCTGAGTGTTACCGGGGCATTGAATGACAACACCAGCTCGGTATCACTGTTTACCGCACGGATCATCATGCTGACCGGTGCTGTGCCGTTCTCGATACTGATGAGCTGGCCGGGTGCCACACCGTGAATATTCTTTTTCCACTGTGTACCGGTGCCGGTTACGATCGGTGAACCGGCTTTAATGGCTATGGTGCCGTCTGTGTAAATCATGGGGTTTCCTTAAATTTCAGACGAAAAAAAACCGCCGGAGCGGTTATTTTGATGAGGCTATGCGTCAGTTATAAATATAAATCGCCGTCGATACAGTGAGTATTGTAAATCCCCTGCACATTACCGTTATTTGTCCACATATCCCCCATCCAGCCGGAGTCCACTGTTGCCAGAAACCGGACATCGTAATAATTACCGCTGACATACAGGCCAAGTGCTGCCAGGTCGTAGTATTTATTCTTGATGGAAGAGACGAACGTGCCATAGTTACCAAGATTAAAATAAGGATTCTTATATTGAGAATAGCCGGACATTGCAGATAACAGCTGCCCTCCCATCAGCGGGCAATATTTGCTGGTATAGGTTGTCTTTCCATTCTGGTTACAGATTTGAATCCCGTATTTTGGCAACACAGATAAATCAGGGTTGTGATCGAACAACAGTACATTCAGATAGGCAGGGACGTCAGTCCAGATTGAATTACCACGCCTCAGCATCGTGCATGCCTGAGATTTTGGCCTGACATAAATTGTATAGCGACTTTCGTTGCTGATGTCATATCCGGGTATTTTAGCGCCGCTTCCCTTTTTACCATCGCTGTAAACCGTACCGGCCCACACGCAGTATCCCAGCTTAGAGAAATCTGTCAGCGTTGTGACACCATTCATGCCACGAAGCTGGATGCCATATTTACCCGCAGCGGATTTGGGTTTTGGGGTGCCATATACATCGTACACAAAAAACTTGCCGTAAGGGTCATCACCCCAGGCAGAGTAGTCCCCGCATTCTGCATAAACGTATATGTATGGTTCTTCCAGCCATAGTCTGTCTGTCCATAACTGAATTACTCCTGTCATACCGTTTGTTCTCGCCGCGTGCGCCCCTTTTTTCACCACAATAAAACAGTTATAGTCTGACATACTCGGAACCACAGCACGCCATGCTTTGCGGTCACGGATGTATTCCCACACGCCGGGTGGCTCCACTCTGTTTAATTTTGCAGATTCATAGGGGAAATAAAATTTAAACTGCCCCAGTTTCGCAAGTGGCTGACACTGCTCATCATCCAGATAAAAAGGCTTTGACCCGGTTTCAGGCTGAACATAAATACCGTACCGACTCAAGACAACCTCCCGATCCTGACCCGCAACACATTGTTTTCATCAAAAACATCTATCTTTGCGTTATTAATTTCCATCCGGCCACCTGATGCCGCGCTGCGGATATCGAGGTTTCCGCGAAATGTCGCACTGTTAAATTCTGCATTCCCGCCTTTGGCATCAATAAGGAAGCCTGTTTTACCCGGCACATAATTTTCTGACTGCATTTTGTCAGTAACAACCACGCTGTTGAGCCATGCCTGATTAATGAACGCCTCACGCATAAAGACCTGTCCGTCCTTCATGTACATGAACATGTCCATCGATTTTTTCACCGGATTATAAAACGCAAACTGCTGAGCGTTAAAACCGATAAGGGTGTTCACCTGACCACCTTTCAGCTCAGCCCCGATCACCATACCGGCGGAATAATCCTCACCGTTATAACGGATCCGGACTTTCATATCGTGGACCACGGATGCCTGACCGGATGCCATATCCCACTGCGCGCGGATGGAGTTCTGCGCCAGCGCCAGTCCGTCTTCTGCTTTAACCTGTACCGCGTCCAGTTTCTCCGCAAGTGCCGTTGTTTCCGTAATCGTGTAGTTGCGGACTTCGATAATTTCGGCTTTCATCGCGCCGTTTTCGCGCTGCCAGTAGCCCCACTGGCCGTAAGCGTTGTTGGCGTTGTTGATAATGGCCTCAAAATTATCGTCAGCCTGCGACTGCAGGTCTTTGATGATGGCTGAGTCTTCGAGCTCTTTTTGCACAGCGTCGAGGATTTCATCGGCATTACTTTCCGGAATACCACTGGCCTCAACAAATATCGATTTTCCGACCACGTTTATGCTGCGGACATACACATAATAGCGGTGACCTGCTTTCATATTACGTCCCTGCACAATCCACATAGTGCCGTTACCCAGATAAGCGGCCACAGATTCAACATCGCGGATATCGGCTACCTGTTTATCTGAAAACCAAAACTCATATTGCGCCCGTAGGCTGTTCTGTCCGCCGGAACGCGGAACAATACCGAGACTGAAATAGCCGGGTTCAACTTCAATATAAGACGGTGGCAGCGGCGGATTGACGGAAAATGATGTACTGGCCGGTTCCCCTTTCTGCCCTCTGTCATTCTGCGGGGTGACTGTCAGCACATAATTACCCTGCGGCATACCACTGAACCGGTAAAACGATTCTTTCGTTACCGCCGTTCCGGCAACACGGTCGCCGATGGTCAGCTTCAGCAGATACTCAACACCGCGCAGGGCATAGGGTGAGTTCCATGATGCTGCTGCCTGCCATGCCTCATTATCACTGCTTATTTCCACAGTAAGATTTTCAACCGGGGGAATAAAACCACCAAGAGGTGTATCCGGCTTCGGTTCAAATACCGCCCCCTTATCCACAATGGCTTCTTTTTCCGGCGCATGCTGAACCGCAGTAACAATAAAGGTTCCGTCACTGTTATCCGCCAGTGACACCGCCCGGAATAACCGGCGGCGCAGTGACGGCAGGGAGAGCGTCCAGACAGAATGTTGTGGTATACCTTCCGGCATCACATCGAGGGTAATCTGATTCGTAGCCGGATAGCCGGTCACTTTGATGGTTTTCGGCAGGCCGGAACCATCGGTGACAATAACATGCGCATCACCTTTGGCCGGTTTTTCTATGTTGCGGTCAAGCAGCAGCGTTTTCTTTTCCGGGTCAGCAGACAGAATGCGGCCGCCGATCTGCATATCCACCCAGTCGTTATCCGCTATCTCGAAAATATCACCGGGCGTATGGCGTAATCCTTCCGCACCAATTCTGAATTCAACCGTCTGCGTTTCGAGTTTTTCTGTCGTCAGGATCCACAATCCGTGCCGGTGAGCCTGCCCGCGACTGGTGCAGCCGAAAGCATCCACACGCAGTACATTCCGGCCGTTCTGTGCCACAGAGACATCATCAGACACCTGCTCCACACTGGTTTTCCAGCCGTTATCAGGATCAATGAAGCGAACCTCAACCACGTTATGTCGCGCCTTTGACGGACTGAAGCTGTATTCAAACACCCCGTCAGCAACGTTAGCGTTAGTGTACGGCCATACAGAATCAGACGGGCGGTCCTGCACAAACGTCAGAACCTGACCGTTCCACACCGGCATAATCCGCATTGAGGAACACAGCTCACTGATCACATCATAGGCTTTACGCAGATCGGTAATATAAGCATTACAGCGGACACGCGGCTCTTTACCGCCGAAACCGTCATCCACCTCCTGATCGCAGTACTGCCCGATCATATACAACGCGAATTTATCCACTTCGGCTATTTTCAGGCGCTGCCCCATGCCATAGCGCGGATGTGTCAGCAGATCCCACAGCACCCACGCAGGGTTATCCGACCATGCAGGTTTAAAGGTGCCGTCCCATATACCGGAATACACCCGTGTATCCGGGTTGTAGTTGGCCGGTACCTGGATAATACGGCCCTTAATAAGATAGTTACGGCGCGGGAATTTATTACCGAACTGCTCACTTTCAAATGTCAGTCCGGCGACCGCGGAGCCGGGGTAAGTCTGGTTAATATCAATAAGCTCTGAATAACTCGACCAGACCGTATTGTTCTGAATTTTATCCGTGGTGCTGTCCGGAGTTAACCGGCGCATCCGGACACTGAACGGGGACGGCGGTAAGTTATCCAGAATGACCGCCATCAGGTAAGGGGAGTTGCTGCGCTTGCCGGTGATGGTGACCACTTTTTCCGTTGACCAGACACTGCCACGCTGGATCTGAATTTCCAGTTGCACCGATGTCGCCACCCTGTCGCCGTTGTCTTTGGATTCCACCAGGGACTGTGTCCCGAACGTCAGCCGCAGGCGGTCGATATACGGTGAGGTGATTGTCCGGGTGACCGGGACATTGTATTTTACCTCGATACCAACCGGTTCCTCATTAGCTGATGAAGTAAAGCCGTATAGTCCCGGCTGTTCCAGTGTTCCTGCGCGCCACTGCGCCGTCAGTCCGTTTACTGTACTGTTTCCGGATCCGTCAATGACAGGCGTATCATCCAGATACACGCAGGACAAATCATTCACCACATTGTTAATTTCTTCCGGCCCCTCAATCGGCCCCTCACTTATCAGGTCAATCAGGGATATTTTCTGCCGTGAACTTAAATCATTCGGTGCCTCATACGGTGTACGCTGCCCGCCGCCGCCCTTTCCCATCTGTTACCTCACTTACCCGCCGTGTTTACCGGCATCAATATTAGTACCGTCGCTGTCATCCATAATCTCAATGGACTGTGAAATCACCCGCGACCCGCACATAATCCGCCCGTAGGCCACAGGTACGGCCACGCCCTGTGCCACGGTATTTTCGAGGTTACTGAAATAGGTATTACCCTTCTCTTCCTCACCCCGTGACATATCCGACTGTTTCGCTACCGGTGTCAGCATCTGTGCCACACCGCCCAGCATCATGGCCGCACCGGCCGACATCAGCGCACCACCGATAGCCCAGCCGCCGGGGTTCCACCATCCGATTGCCAGCACAGCAGCACCGGCGATAAACTGAAACACACCTCCGTTCTTAGCCCCTTCGATACGCGGGACAATGTGAACGACCGCATTCCGGGGAAGCGGATCATTAAAACGCCGGTGAATTTCATCCGGGGAAACATCACTGCCGGCGATCCGTATCTGGTACCAGCCGTCACGGATACGCTGCCGTAGCTGCGGGAGCTGGAGCAGAAGCCCATGGATACCTTCCGCCGCCGTTCTGACACTCAGATCAAAACGGCGTCCAAATCGTTGCAAATCCCCGTAAAGCCGGAAGGTTGCCAGTGGCGGTAACGCCAGATCGAGTGAGTCATTCGTTGCCATCGTGGGTTATATGCCTCGCGCTTACTGAGTTGATTGGGTATGTGGTGGAGAATGGTCTGTGCGCCGAGATAAACGGCGGCGTGATTCGCCCGGGAACTGGCGTAACAGAACAGGATCACATCCCCCGGCTGAATATCTTTTTTCACCCGGACAAAACCGTTGCTCTCCATATTGTCCAGGTAGAGTTCTTCACCGTGCCGCCACCAGTCATCATGCCGTTCAAAATCCGGCAGGTTGATGCCTGTCAGGTGATACGCATCCCGGAACAGGCTGTAGCAGTCGGTCACGCCGTGCACAAACTGGCGGCCCAGCAGAGGCGGCACCGGTTCATAGCGGTGGATTTTTTCGTCACAGACCAGCAGCCACGGCAGTCCGCTGTTTATCTGCATGGTCCTGTCTGCACTACTCAGATACGGCTGGCCGCCCGGGTGACTGTGAACCACAGCCACAACCTCGCCCTGCTCACCGGCACGGATAAAATCGTCAAACCCGACAGTAAAATGGTGTTCAGGATCCGGAGACTGATTCCGGCACGGCAGATACTGCTCCCCCTGCTCATTACGGATAATCAGGCCGCACGATTCCCGGGGCGCATCCGCCTGAGCGTGCGCCAGAATGGCGTGTTTAATCATGGAAACCCTCTGAAATGCTATTTGCTGAGACGGGAAGTGGAGACAAATGCCCCGATACGTGACTGGTTGTTGCGGAGTTTGCAGTCCGGCAGTCGTTTGCCGCATTTGTCCTTTGCCGGGTCACTGGTTGGTTTACCCCATTCATCAGCGACCGGCGGACCCGCGTAACCACATTCGGCAGACCGGTACCCCCACGGACACACGTCCGACAAAATAACCCGGCACGGCAGCATTGCGCCGTCTGTCTCACTGGGTGCGGCCAGCATGAAGGAAGCTGTTTTATTATTCAGACTGGTGACCTGTTCAATAACCCAGCGGCTGATAATTTCCTGTGACGGATCAGCGTCCGGATTTCCGCCCTCAAAGTTATCTGCATCGAGGAACCGGGATTTAACCACCCGGCGGATCACATAACCGCCACCGGCCCCATCCAGCTGACTGACAATACCGGTGATCAGGCCGAACAGGTTGGACAGTGTAATCGTCGGTCGTCCTGACGGGCCTTTTCCGCTGTAGGTGAACCCCTCACCACTGACAGGATAGGGATCATAAACCTGTTTTTGCCAGATAAGCGGCTTTCGCTGACCATTCATGCCGTTATAAAACCGGTACCGGATACCGCCGATATGAGTAAGGTCGATTTCAAACAGTTCAATTTCGGGGTCGGAAGCCAGCTCAGTAACTGCAATCCGCATTTCCGGAGAGATGTTCTGCATTGCGCCTCCCGCTACTGTAACCGGGTAATCTGTGAATTATTTCCCGTCACCGGATAAAGCAGCTGCATCTGCCCTTTAACATCAAATGCGGCCATACACCGGGCATCAAAATCCTTATAGTCTGCTGAGCTGTTGGCGATATTGGTCACCGCCACCATTTGCTCTTCAACTTTCCGTAAGGCATCTGCCTTGAGGTACTGGTGAATTTTCTCACGCGCAGACCGACTTTCTTTTACCGATTCGTATACATAATCAGGCAATGCAACGCCGTATACCCACTTCGCCGTGATCATCCCGAAGAGTGACGGGCACCCGCCGACATGACCAAAGTAAGGAACACCGGCCATTTTTGACAGTGCGCGATAATAGGGCTCCTGAAAACGCTTTTCCCACTCAGTGGCGTCTTTGTATGTCAGCAGGCCGATAACCTGATCTTCCGTCAGTGTCATATTCTGCGCCATCAGCATATTTTTTATATGCCGGTCACAGGCACGGGCGAACTTTGGTGATAACCAGCGGGCAAACTCAATGACCAGTTCCGGGTGAATCCAGGTGCCCCCATAGCGACCTTTCTCCACCCGAACTAAAAGGGGGGAAATCTCCTCTTTAGAATTATAGGCTTCAATATCAAGCTCTTGTCCAACTTCTGAAATGTATTCTTTTGTCGATGTAGCTCTCAGCCAGTCTTTCGTAAGCTTTCCAAAATACCGGGCTGCCACTGTTGCATTCACCCAGCAATCACCATTAAACGGGATCAGGGATTCGTCATACTTCATGGGTATGATTTTAATCATGATGCTTTCCTTATTTAGGTAATGAACCTTTGCCACATAGGAGATCAGCCCATCGAAGCAGCATCAGCTATAACTGATCCCCTCAAAGGCTCATTCCTAAATATCGGTTCGATGTTTAAAAGCGTGTGTGCATGTGGTGCACAGGTGGATAAAACTGAATTTCAGGTATAAAAAACCCGCCGGAGCGGGTTATTCATGGATATGTTTCGTTGGCGCTATAGCGAATCAGATAATGCTTGCGCTTTTTTCTGTACTTCGCTTTCAGAACTGGCTTTGGCTTCTTCTTTTATTTTTTTTAATTGCAGGAGATTTATATAATAAGAATACATTCGCGTTTTCACCAGATGAATCGGTAGTCAGCATCAACCCAGTATTGCCGCCTATATCATCTTCAAATGATGAAAAATATTTTCCACATTGCTCATTACCAATACATGCTGCAAATGACATCGAGCCTTTATTATAATTACGCCACAGATACTCATCTGAGTATTGCTCACCGTACTTTGAAACTAAAACCTCCTTCAAAACATTATATTTTTCAACAGCCTTATTACCGTTACTATCATTATCTATATAAAACATCATTTCGACACTTGTGAGTCCGTACTTTTTATCAATACCAATACTGTACAACTCTAATCCATCAACTTTATTATCTTTATTGTTTACCAAAAATTGCTTAATACCGTCTCTGAATCCTATTTCCTTTATGCCGCCAGTTTTTTCAATAATCTCATTTTTAGTCATCCCCCACTTCAGTCCGAGAGGTGCTGTTATTTCTTTTCCATTTGTTACCGCTGATGATGAAAAGCAAAAGCCAAGAAGGAATGTAAAAAATGCGATGTTTTTTTTCATGGTGAACCCCGCGTTAATCAGTTTTATGCCAAAACCTCTTCAAATTCAGCGGTAACATCGGTTCTAAGCGCCCCCACTGAAAATGACCATTTACGGCATAATACCTTGATTGCGTTCATTTGATGAGGAGGTTTCCAGAGAAACGCGGTTACGCCCGCATGTTTTTCCAGAAAAGCCCTGACAACCTGAGCCTCAGCATTCTTTGGTGATAATGTAACGCTGTATTTTTCAAGATTAGTATTGAAGCCGTCAGGGCGGCGCTGCTCATAGCCATCACCGAAACGAACAGAGCGAACACGGGGTTCGCTCTCTATGTTCATGCCGGGTTTTACTTTCCAGGTGAATATTTCCATTGTTACCCCATCGCTCCGCCCGGACGGCGTTCTGATGCTAATACCTGTTTGGTTTTTTGTTCAACTAACTTCAGGATCTGCTGAGTTGCCTGCGGGCCCATCTGTCCATTGCTGCCGTCATTATTGATAGTGAAATAATTATTCTGAATAAGAGGTTCCCCACCTCCACCAGCCAGTTTAGCCACCACGCCTAATTTTCCGTCAACACCGCGCCGTAACGGGAAGATTCCTTCTGGTCCGGCTTCCCCCATAACACCAGCGCCATGCGCAAAAGCAAACATCGTTGGCGTACGAACCACTTGTCCGCTGTATGCGCTCAGTGACGGAGAGTTATAAACGCCGCCGTTTGCGTTCGCCGTGAAGTTAAATCCCATTGCATCCATCCCCATGACAATCGACTTTTTAACAAAAATTTCTGTCAGCATTTTCAGTATCGATGTAGTGAACTCACGGAAATTAGCCTTACCGGTTGTCAGAACGGATGTCAGCTCAGTTGAGAATCCGTTCAGTGCAGCCATAGTTGCATTCTGGATTTGAGCATTTGAATCCAGTGCGGCATCACGGTAATCACCCCATGCAGTCTGTGCCCCAGCCAGCCAGTTAGCGCGTTTTTCCTCTTCCGCTGCATATGTTGCCGCCTGAGACTCAAGCATGTCATTCAATCGCGGATTATCCTGATGTGCGGATAGAATCTGCGACCGTTCAAGCGCCTGCTGTGCCTCACGCGAGGATTTACCGATAGCATCACGGATCGCATTTTGCTTTTCAGTCTGCTGCTTAACGTATTTATCTGCCTGATCCTGAAGTTTATTCAGGCGTTCCTGTGCAACAACTTCATCACCCAGCAGAGCCAGTTTCTCATGTTGAGCCAGTACCGCCGCTTTATTAGCCAGAAGTGCCTGTTCCTGTTTGGTTAACTGCCGCTTACCCCTGGCCTCTTCGGTAATGGCGATCTGCGCTTCCATTTCCCATAGTTTTTTACGCTCAGCGCTGATCACATCAGTGACTGATTTGTGCTCTTTCAGGACGCGGAGCTTTGACTCCAGGGCTACCTGCTCTTTAATGGCCTGCTCTTCGGCTTTGGTACCTTCGCCTACCTGGTACCCCTTCCCCTTTCTTTCTCGCGGTTTATCCCTTGGTCTATTTCGCCAAGCGATCATTCGCTTAGCATTTTCATATTCGTCTTCCGATAATGCCCATCTGTCTTTTTCCAGTTTAGCCAGGTCAGCTTTTTGTTTTTCCTCCCAGGTGGCATTTTTTAAAAAATTTTCCTGCCTTATTCTGATCCTGTTAACTTCTATCTGTTCATTATTTTTGTCGGCCTGCGCACGAGCTTTATCTAAGTCTTCTTTAAACTTTTGCTCTTTCAGCGAGGAAAGCTTGCTTTTAAGGTGCTCTGAGTTAACCGAGCTGTTAACCGACCATGGAGAGTCCGACATCCGCTTAAGCGAATCTTCAATATCACGGATTTCTTCATCAAGTGTCTGTTTTCTGCCAAGCCCGAGCATGGTGTCCCAGGCCTTTCCTGCCGCATCCCGCAAGGTAACCCACGCAGATTCAAGATACCCGAGGTTATTACTTATATCCGTGGCGCCATCATTAATGGCCTGAGCGTAAGCATCCACCGCCAGGCGGGCAGCGGCGGTTTTATCACCCTGTAATTCCAGTGTGCGGATCTGCTCAAGCTGTGCGGCGGTCAGGTGATGATTGGCCTTTTCCAGTTCCAGTGAGGCCTGTAACGGCTCGTCCTGCAGGCGTTTGAACTGGCTGATCGTGGTTTCCACTGACTGGCCGGTGATATAGTTCATCTGTGCAGCCGCTTTCGATACGCGGGTTAATTCGTTATCCCGGAACAGGCCTGTGCCGACTACCTCTGACAATGTTTCTGCCATTTTATGGCGGGTTATGCCGCCGCCGGACAGTGTCCGTGCCATTTCATTAAGCTGAGATGCGGTTTTATTGGCATAATTACCGGTCAGGATCAGCTGTTTATTGAAGTTGGTAAACTCTGATTCCGCATCGTATGCAGCCTTACCTGCACCCACGATGCCGGATATGATCCCACCCCATATACCGCCGCGCAGTAACCCTGACATCCCGAACTGACTGGCAAGACTGTTAAGCCCGTTACTGAGTAGTTTGCTGTTATTCTTAAACTTCTCCGTTTCTTTGTTGCTGTCACGGAGTTTATTGATATAGATATCCGCTGATGAACTGACGCCCAGTTGCGCCGCCTGGTAACGCAGCATTTCTTTGCGGGACAGGTTCTGTGTGGCTACCTGTTCTTTCAGGCGCTGAATAAACCGGGTTTTCTGCTGCGTCAGGTTTTCATCCGCACGGCGTAACTCTGTTGTGCGCTGCGTGACGGATGAGATCAGGGTCAGATAATCCTGCTGCGAAATGGTACCGGCACGCTGCGCCTGGTTCAGTTTTGTCTGAATGACAGCCAGTTGTTCAAGCCCGCTGCCGGTCTTCTTTACCGCATCAATCTGACGGAAGAAACTTTCGGTCATGGCATCCTGCTGCCGCGCCAGATCCCGACCGGCCGAATCTTTCTGCCTGCTGTTATTGATCTGTTCATTCATCCGGCGGTGCATGCTGTCAATTTCACGCGCCGCGGCTTTCCATTTCTGAACAAACTTATCAGCACTGAATATCTGAGACTCATCCAGCGTTTTCAGTGTGGCCTGTGTACTGTTCGCTGCCTGATTAACCGCTGCTGACTGCCCTTCGGCAAATTTACGCATACGCTCAGCTGACGCATCCGCACTGGCTGCAGCCTGCAATAACTGACGTTCGACGCGTCCAACCTGCTCAGTGAATGTGGTGCTGTCCGCACTGAGATTAATGACCAGATCAGCTATCTGCTGGCTCATAACGTACTCCCCCGGCGATCCCCTCGCCTGCTGTCATTAACAGTGAGTCGTCAGTCTCACCGGTTTCTTCGCTGTGTTTCAGTAACAGAAAATCATTCAGCGACAGGTCTTTGCTGCCGCCCACCAGCGACACCACGGTGTTACTGAGTGCGGCGAACTCCAGATCAATCAGCTGATAAGTGAATGGCGTTACCCCGAAATAGGTGTACCAGTCCCCCAGCTCTGTTGCCGTCATATCCGCCAGCATCCTGCGCCAGTCCGCCCGTTTAAATTCATGAGCGAGGCGCAGGATAAACTGACGCTCACGGGCGATTACTTTTCGGCCGGTTCCGGATCTGCGACCGGTTCAGCACTTTCACCGTCTGTGGTTTTGACCTGCATATCACTGAGTTCAAGTACCAGTTTTGCCGCCTGCTCCAGCGCGACCGGCGGCCAGGTGCTGAGAATATCAGCGCGGATCTCATCAACCTGTTTACCCGCTGTATTACCCACATTGAACAGAGAACGGGCTACCAGAAACGCATTTGATTCGATATTCATACGCACATAGACAGCAGTACGTTTCAGGCTCTGCGCATCCTCTGCCGGCGCTTCTTTTTCAGTCTGAGTCACCAGGTGATCGAAGTACTCCACCCGCTGTAAGGCCGATAATTCGCTCAGCATCAGTGATTCGCCGTTGTACGTGAATTCTTTCTGTTTCAGAAAATTCATCATTGTTTCTCCTCCGGATTATTCCGTGGCTTTGGGGGCTGTGCGGGTTTCTCCGGCTGCCGGTTTCATTTCTTCCGCCAGTGCCGGGCGGCCGGAGTTGGTGATTTTGATGGTGCGGGTGATCACCTCTTTTGCCGGTACCGATTTACCCAGGCTGCTGACCCATCCTTTGAACAGATCAACCGCGCCGTTCGGATAGCGGATTTTGTAGTAACGGACATCACCGGTATCAAACCAGCTGACCAGGTCTTTCTGTCCCTGCTCGCCGGGTTTCCAGGCCAGTGTGATATTGGCTTCACCGGCTGACTTTTCACCCTGAGCGGTTGCTTTCCAGTCGGCGTCCTCATCATCCAGATAGGTATCGTCGTAACTGTCAGCGCTGATTTCCCCGGGCTGAAGCTCTTTGATTTTTGCCAGGCGCGTCCAGCCTTCGTCTGCCAGCGGATTTTTGGTCGGGTCGTCTTCGCCGGTATAAATCCACAGCGTTGTTCCGGCGCCTTTGACAGGAGTCAGCGGGTTAGGAGGTAAAGGCATAATTTTTCCTTACATTGAATACGTCAGGTGATATGTCAGATCGGCTGAGCCCCACAGGCACATTTCATCATCGCGCTGATAGTCGTAGCCTGCCGCTGACATGGTTTCGATAAGTCCGGCCAGTGCCGGTACGGATTGCATGGCGGGATAAATTTTGTCTTCCATCCATTCGTCCAGTTTTGAGTCCGGATTACTCGCTTTCAGGAAAACCTCAATATGCAGAACGGCCTGCCACTGGTCTTCATCCACAACATCATCCGTCGGCGAAGCGTCAGTGAGATACACCGCGACAACCGGGAGTTCAGACCCCTCAAGAAATACCGGGCGACCGTCATATACCTGAGTTTCCCCGAGGTGTGCCCGCAGGGCATCAGCCACCGTCAGCCGGATAGCGGAATGTTTATGCATCAGGGGAGCCTCGCTTTGATATACAGCCGGAGCTGATTTTTCAGTGCCTGCCCGAGTTCTTTCGGCATATCGGATTTCAGAAGTGATTCTGTTTCATCCGTAAATGCCTGTGTCAGCGGGGTCACCAGGGGGATTTTCACCACATCAATCGGATAACGTGAGTTACTGGTGCGCTGCATAACATGCCAGCGACCGTTTGCCAGTTGCTGAATAAACGCATCCTCAAACTTAAACCGCCCGATTTTCAGTACACTGCCGCGTCCGTGTTTATCACGCCGTTTGCGTGACAACTGAACCTTAGCTGTACCGAGTGCAATGGCCGGGAGATTGCCTCTGTTCACAAGTAACCGCGCACGGGGCACAGACTGTTTACTGCTTGCTCTGCGCAGACGGACACGCTGACGGATCAGCTTCTGCTGCAGTTGCGTTTCGCCTGATACCCTTTTGACACTGCGCCCTATCGCACGGACTGCAACCCGGTTTACGGCCTGAGCCGTGGCGACCGGTACCGCCGTGCCGCTGATTGTGTTCAGGTTATTAATCGCCTGCTGAATACCATCCATATTATTCACTCTCGATAAAAATATGGGGCTTGCCGTTATAGCGCAGAGCACGGGTTACGGTGTACTCCGCATTGCTGATAACGACCCTGTCATTCCGGCGTGCGGTGACCCCCGGGGTGAAAATCACGTAACTGACCCCGTCACCGCTGACCGGTCCCATTTCCGGAAGAAAATGAAACTCAACAGCACAGACAGGCTGATCATTCAGATAAATGACTTCCCCCATTTTTTCCGCTGTCAGTGCATCCATCCGGGACTTCATCTGCTGAAACGGGGTCATAGCGTTATCCCTGTGCCGCCGGCGGGAAGACGTTAATCTTCACAGCGGCATCTGCGTCACCGGCAGCCGCATCCTCCCAGGCTACGCCGATCACCACGCCGCCGGTATCCACCAGCTGACCGTCTTTAACGGAAGCCGCCGCCCCCGCTTTAAGCACCAGCCCGTTTTTTTTAGGCAGCCGGAAAACCCCTTCGGCAAATCCGTCACCGGTTGCACCGGCGGCAATGTCTGTAATTGCCACCGCGGCCAGTGAGCCAACCTGCACCAGTGAACCGCTGGTAACGGGTTTGGTTCCGCTGTTAACAATCGCGATGGTCATCCCCTGCTGCTGATAATTCTTAGCCATAATCGTCTCCGCGGCACCCGCAGGTGCCGGATTTCAGGTATAAAAAAAGCCCTTACGGGCGTTCATGATGTGATTCTCAGCCGGATTACTGGCCTTTCACCTGGATCATTCCGCGATAATCCAGCGGTGCCACACCGGCATCAATACGGATTTTCGTGGTTACACCATCTGAGGTGAACCCTTCCTGCTGATCGATATACGGGGTATCGATACCGTTCAGGTAGGCAACTTCGATGGTGTCACTGCCCTGAGAAGCGGCCATGTACCAGTCTTTTTCACTGTTATCATCCAGACGCGGCTCCGTGATAATTTCCGCAATATTGCGGATCGGGTTGATGATATTGGCATTCACATCCGCCCCTTTCACACTGCCGGAGCCGACAACCTGAAGCGCATGTGTTTCCAGAGCTGCCGGTACCAGCATAAAGGCCGGACGGATATTCAGCGTACGTTTACCCTCTTTCTGCTGGCGCATCAGAGTACGGCCTTTGCTGATGGTCTCCACATCCATGCCGCCGGACAGCGTATTTTTATGATCTGCACTGAACAGGGCTTTGCCGTCACTCAGTTTCCCGTTCTCTGTCAGTACGGCATACACCAGGTCACCAATGGTGGCTTTTGCAGCCCGGCCGAGTTTGTTCGGGATATCGGTCAGCGCATTCATATCATCGTTGATGATGGCCTGACGGGTGATACTGAACAGTTCCCCGTACGTTGCCAGCGCAATGGTCTGCCCCTTGTCACCTGTGGTGACGTATTTATATTCTGCCCCTTCGCGCACCTGACGCAGTGACGGAAAACCACCGAGGCCGACACGGTGAGCAGTTTTAAAGTCGCTGAGCTGACCTTTCTTCGTCCACTTATCATAGGTTTCTTCCGCCTCTTCCCAGCCCGTCAGCAGGGATTTATAAGCCACATCCATCAGGATATTGCCGAAATCCGAAGTGCTGTGTGTGAATGCCGCAGCGACCATCTGCATCGGGTTCAGGGTGCTGATACCAATACCGCGCTCCGTCAGCGACATACGCGCCAGTTCACGCAGTGTCATGCTGTTATACGGGTTATCCGGCTGTGCTTCTTCGTGCCCGGCACGGGTCATGACCGATGCACGGATGCCGTCACCGGTGAAATTACCGTTCCCGGCATAGATATGAGCATTATTTTTGTTGCTTGGTGTGGATTCAGCCCCCAGTTTTTCCAGCAGTTTCGCACGGGCGTCTTCCAGTGAGCACTGCGTGTCAGTCACGCAATCCACCATCAGATCATTATGTTTGCCGCCGAACATAGCGAACAAATCCTTAATACCGTTCAGACGGGTTTGTTCCTGAGCGCGGATCTGATTCTGTACATCCGCATTATCCGGATGCGCGACCGGCTGAGTCTGAGTCACGGTTGCGGCGGGCTGCGTGACCGGTGCCGGATTCGGCACAGAAACCGGTGTGGTCTGAGCGGTATTTTTCGGTGATACCTGGTTTTTAATAGCCTGTGGCATAGCAGTAAAGTCCTCGATACGTTTGGATGTGATACAGGCCATCGCCTGTACCGGGTCAGTAAGTTGATCAGCAAACCCGTGTGACAGACATTCGTCGCCGTTCATCCAGGTTTCCTCTTCTAACATGGCGGCAATCTCTTCCGCCGTTTTGCCGGTTTTGGCGACATACGCCGGGATCAGCACATTTTCCAGCTTATCCAGCAGGTCGGCGTAATCCCGCATTTCATCCGCATCACCCCAGGCAATTCCCCACGGTTTGTGGATCATCATCATGGCGTTTTCCGGCATAATCACGGTGTCACCGACCATGGCAATAACAGAGGCCATCGAGGCTGCCAGTCCGTCGATATAGACTGTGATCTTTGCATCATGGCCTTTCAGCTGGTTATAAATGGCGATCCCGTCAAACACCTCACCGCCTGGGGAGTGAATATGCAGGTTAATCTGACTGACATCCCCCAGCGCCAGCAGCTCTTTTGAAAATTGCTTTGCCGAGATCCCCCAGCCGCCGATTTCGTCATAGATATAAATGTCCGCCGATTGGGTATCCGCCGCGGCTTTCATTCGGAACCAGCTTTTAACCGGTGCGGATGCTTTCGGGTTACTTGTCATCGTCCCGGGATTTGGCATCGTCAGGCGCTCCTTTGTCATTCGCCGGATCGGTGTCAAACACCAGCCCCAGCTTTCTGTTTTCATCAATTTCCGCTTTACGGCGGCGTTTTGTATCAGCCGGGCTGGAGCCTCTGGCTCTGACCCATTCACCTTCTGTTGCCCCGCCGCCGCGCAGCAGCACCTGCCAGGCTTTCGCTTCTTTCAGCGGGTCAATCCACGGCATCACCGGGCCGCTGTAAACCGCATTCATTAAAGAAGCGGGATCAACATCCGGCGGTACATCAATCACCCCCTCCGCCACGGCCATTGTCAGCCAGCTGCGGTACATCGGGCGGGTCACTGCGGCCACAAACGCATCCTGTAAAATGCCGTAGCCCTCAAAAGACTCCACCAGCTCCTGGCGCTGGGCGCTGTAAGTGCCGTCATAATCACGTGAAATACTGGAATAACTGCCGCGGCTGCCGGCGGCCACCGCACGCAGCTGACCATTACGGAAAGATTGCAGGTTTGGGTTCGGGCGATCAGATTTGACCATACCGATATCCTCACCGGGTGCCAGTTCATCGAAGATAATGCCAGGCTCGATATTCAGCTCACGCTCTTCCTGCTCATTATCAGTACTGTAGATATCCCCCTTCTTGATGTACATTCCGAGTGATGCGG
This sequence comes from Morganella morganii, assembly GCF_019243775.1. Classification (NCBI taxonomy): domain Bacteria; kingdom Pseudomonadati; phylum Pseudomonadota; class Gammaproteobacteria; order Enterobacterales; family Morganellaceae; genus Morganella; species Morganella morganii. The sequence goes on along the minus strand of NZ_CP069157.1, from coordinate 1,257,889 downwards.
CGATACGGGCAGCGGTGAGTTCCGCGTCCTCATAATCTTTCAGAGCACTCAGGCGGATCAGAATGCCGGACAACAGACTGTGCCCGCGCAGCTGATGCAGGCGGCGGGTAAACTTAAGGTGCAGCATGTTTTCAGCGTCGATGGTTTTCAGATCCTGCGACCGGTACAGGGCTGACGGCATATTTTTATACACGTTGTAACTGACAGGCCGCCCCCACTCATTGAGTTTCACACCCTGGCAGATATTGCTGCCCGGCACATCCAGATTCAGCGGCACAAAGTCCGGCTCCAGCGCCTCAATCCAGAAATGCACCCCGTTTTCCCGACTCAGACCTTTGGCCCGTCCGGACACCATCTGACCGAATACCTCTCCGTCACGCAGCCAGGTACGCGTCATCAGCCGTTCAAGTACCGGACGGGTATACTGACCGGTCACATCCGGACTGACAGACCATTCCGACCAGGCCGCACGGATCTGTTTTGCCAGGTCATCTGCCAGTTCACCGCCGCGCAGCAGCGGCTGCGGCTCAACAATAATGCCTTTCGCACCAATCACCCGCTCTTCCAGCTTATCCAGCAGACCGATCACAAGGTCGTGGTTGTCATCCAGAAACCGGGCCTGCTCGCGCAGTGACCGGCCGCCGGATTTCACCAGCTGATTCGCGTTACGGGATTCCCGCCGCGCGCGGTGGGTACGGGTCGGCATCGCGGCCTCATAGGCTTTTATCTGCAGGCGGGACCGCATCCGGGACGCCTGCCAGCCCGGCGCAATCAGGCCGATAGCACTGTCGATCAGCTTCATCGCGGAAACCTCGCCAGTTTATAACCCGGCCTGCCGGAGCGGGACGATAACAAACCGCTGCGGCGGCGCTCCCAGTATTCCCGCCCTTTGCGGATTTCGCTCAGGCTTTCCATCGACATGCTCTGACCGTTCATCGTGATGCTTCTGCCCTGCAATACAGCGCGTTCCGCTTCCGCGTACTGCCGGATCATGTCGTCAATCTCTTCTATGGTCATATCCAGCCACCTCCGGATGATGAAACAGGGGCCCACGCCGATGCTTTCCGTTTTTTCGGTTTCTTCGGTTTCGCGGATCCGGTTGTTGAAATAAGGGTGATATTGTCGGGGGAGTCAGTGTTTTCAGGCGGAATAACAGGAATATCGGGTAACCGTGCCCAGGGCGGCGGTTTATCCCATTTGATTTTCTCGTACCCCTTTATGATCACCAGTGCATGGGCGTACACCATCAGGTCAAAGGCTTCGTTTGCGCCCCGCCCGGGCTTTTCCCATTTACCGCTGGTCAGCCGCTCCTCATAGGTCAGTTCGTCATAGAAAGAGTCATCCAGCCAGTCCGGAAAATGCACATAGTTCGGGCCCGGCATATCACGGCTCAGTGCAGCAGCCACCCGGTCTTTCAGGTTGTCAGTCTGCAGCAGATATAACGGCACATCCCCGGCGGCTTTCGCCTGCCGGTCAGAGCGTCCGGTGTTATCCGGATAGGATTTGGTGATCAGTTTTGCGCCGGTACGGCTGCCCCCCTTGAACAGAAACACTTTGCGGCTGATGCCGTCACGGCGGCACTGCCGCCAGAAAGCATACGCATTATCAGTAACACCGCTTTCACCGCCGGTATCCACCCCCAGCATCATGACGGGCATTCTGATCGCCGGATGTCCGGACAACGGATATGTTTTATCCAGCACATCTGTTATCAGCAGCTTCCAGTCCTCCGGATAGGCACCGGGATGAATACGGACACACTCGCCGTTGCCGTCCGTCCGCAGGGATTGGGTGATATCAAACCTGTCCACAATCCAGCGTTCACCTTTTTCACCGTAGCCGGTGACCTGAACCACAAACCGGCGGTTTTTCCCGGCCTGTACGTCGACGGTTGCCACCAGAAAGCGGACACCTTCCGGCACACAGCAGATCCCGAGATCCTCCGCCCGCGCCAGCAGTTCTTCTGCCCTGCGCTGATCCTGAGTATGTTTCGGCCGGTACGGCAGCCCCCAGTCCGTATTGATCACCGTTTTCAGGGTTTCTTCGCTCAGAGTGAGCTCATATTCCTGTTCGGCGGTGAGATATTTATAAACGAGCTGGGACAGCGTCTGATAGGCGGCAGCCGGTCCCTCCATCCAGAATGACGCGATACGGGAGCGGCGGGCATCGCCGGTAATGTTGCCGTACCGGTCAATGTCCTGGCCGTCTTTCAGCCAGACACCGCGATTATTCAGCTTCCGCTTTTCGCTGCCGGAAATGTGTCCGGTGCAGTGCGGGCACTCAATATAAGCCGCCTCACTGGCTGTCACCGGATCCGGGTCATCCCGGTAACCGGCCACCGCATCAAACACCGGCTGAAAGTATTCCCCGCAGTGCGGACACGGCCAGTACCAGCGCTGCCTGTCGCCGCGATTGTACAGCGATAAAATACCGGTGGTCGGCGGTGCTTCATGGGGTGATGACGGCGTCCATTTCTGATCGGTGATTTCCCGGCCGGGTGAACTTTCCACCAGTGTCATCCCGGCGGACATAAATGTTGTGGTACGTTTTGACGCAAGGGAGAAAGCATCCCCCTCGCCGTCGATATCTTCCGGAAACCGGTCATAATCCGTCAGTGCCACAAACCGGTAATCCGATGAGGACATGATATTGACGGACGGCCAGCCGATTTTCAGGTAGTTACCGGCGCGAAATGTTTTGTCATGCACGTTATTGTCATTGGTGCGCGGGCTCAGCCGTTTAGCTACTTCCGGACTCGCACGAAATGTCCGGTCGAGGCGCTTTTTGGAATGCTCACGGGCTTTTTCTTCCGTCATCTGAATCAGCAGAAAATCAGCCGGATCACAGACTATCGTGTAGACAATCCAGCCGTCGATAAGCCCCACGGTTTTACCGGTACGCGCCGGACCGACAAAGATCACCGCATCATATTTCCGGGATGTCAGGCAGTTCATAGGCTCAATAATGTACGGCGTCAGGGTGTCTTCCCACTGCACCGCACTGCCGCCGCCCATCGGCACCCGCATGTATTTTTTAACGGCCTCCGCCACCGGCATCCGGCGCGGCGGACGCAGCAGCACAGAGACATCCCGGCGCATTTCAGCCGCCGACGCATAACCTGTACTCATCCGTTTTCTTCCTCTGCGTTTTCCACCTCCATCGCCAGCAGATCGCGGAGTTCATCCACCACATCCTGTGCCTGTGTGATTTGCTCAGGCTGCCAGCCGTGGTCACGCTCCAGTCGGTCAGGCCAGGTGTCCAGCACCTGGGCTATCGCTTTGATGATGGTCGCCATCTCACGGTGAGATTCTTCAGCAGGTATCAGCTGGCGCAGCGAGGTTTCAAGTTTGATGCGTTCGTTTTCAGACTGGAACCAGTCTTTACGGTCTTTCGGGAACATTTTGTCCGGATCCTGAATACCGGACGGATCTTTCTCTGTGTCAGCACCGAATATCACCGGACCGACATCGCGGAGGGCATACACCGGATTGCCGCGTACTGTTCCCGCTATCGCCACATTTGCATCGAGCAGCCGCTTTTTAACCGTACCCCGGTTCAGTCCGAACGCTTCAGCAATCTTTGCAACACTCCAGTGATACGCGTCCCCGAGATTGCTGATATTAGACATTGTCACCTCACACTGTCAGGTGGATTCCTTATTTATTGTTGTTAATCAAATGGATAAACAACACTCAGGTGACAGACAAAAACCAGCCTTGTCACCTCAGTGTTGTTTTTTATCAACGATATCAATGAATTAACTGGCCTGCTGCTGACAGCATGGAAATCCGAAAATGAGCCGTTTCCCGCGATGCCGCCGCCCCGTGGTAAGGGTACCCCTCCGGGAGTACCTTTTCACAAGCACACATATAAACAATGGGTTATAAGGTTCACGCTAATTTCTCCGTAACCAATTAAAAAGCCCACTCAGTGAGCAGGCTTTGTGATGGGTTATTGTTGTTCTGCCGGGGACAGCTCACCTTCCTCAAACCAGCCATCAGTCCCACGTCCATCCGCTGCCAGATAATGAATGAGATACTGATTCGGGCCGTTATGATATTCAGCACGGGCTTTCACATGACCTTCTTCACCGCTGATGGTGACCTGCACAACCTGACCTAATTCATGTTTAAACATAGCTTTTCCTCTGGTAATAAAATGCTCCGCTATTTAGCGAGGCTCTATTGATTCGCCCGCAAAATTGCCTGTATATTGAGCATCGTAGTTAGAGTAAATATTCTTTGTCGATTGCTTACTTGCCCTGTTCTTACAGGGCATTTTTTATTTGTTCCGCATATTGAAATTACGGAATTATCGGGGATATACTCAACACGAAAATCACAATAAACATTTCCTGAGTCTTTTATATGTGCCCCTCGTCATGGGGGCTTTTTTTTACTTCACCCTCTCCGCCTCAATCTCCCGCATCGCCCGCTTATCTTGGCTTCCCGCTTCGCTCTGTATCCGCTTTCCGGATATCCATTAACTGCCCGTTCGCCTTATCCAGTGCGGTCAGTAGTGGCTCTATCCATTCAACCGCCTGGCAATATGTCAGGCGGCGAGTGGCAGTGGTGCCAGTACCGGTTGTGTCAGTGATGCCGGGAGCGGAACGCATTGCTGATTCACGGATGGTGTAGACGTGGCTGAGCAACCCGTCAGAAACAGGCTGAGGAATATACAAATTGCAGGTAGCCTCTTTCCGGATGATTGTGCGGTATTCAATCTGCTTCTCCTGTGATTGAGCATCGGCGCGCATATTACGGTTGGCGTTCGCCGCGGCCACGCGATCAAAGATTTCGATACTGGTGTAGGCGTTATCAATCACCTTTTGCTGGTCAGTGATAACCTTGTCCTTGTGTTGGCCTTCCGTTTGTTCGGCTGACAGCATGCTGAACATCCACAGACCAAAGAACACGACAGCCCACACCCAGCCGTTGAGTAATACAGTGATTACCCTTTTCATAGCGCTTCACACTCATAATGGATCACGCCGTCCAGCGGGTTACCCGGCAGCGGCTTACAGTGATTCGGGAGTGAATACAGATAACAACCCGCCAACAGAGCAGTAGTCAGCAGGATGATAGCAATGATGATCAGTGTTAAAGGGTTCCGTGGCATACCGCTTTCTCCGTTTCGCGCCGGTTAATCAGACCCTGCCACTGCTTACCACCGGCAAATGTCCAGCGTTTCATTTCGTCACAGGCACCCGCGATATCACCGGCATTGAGTTTCCGCAGCATTGTCGAACGCGAGAACGCACCGGTTCCGGTGTTATATGCAAATGAATAGATGGCCGCCCGGGTATTGTCATCAATCGGTACTTTGATCATCGGGTCAATCGCGCGCCGGACTTTCGTCAGGTCGTCATGCAGCAGCGCCTTACATTCAGCATCCGTGTACAACTTGCCGGGCTGAATATCACTGCCGGTATGGCCATAACATACGGTGAGCACTCCGGCCACATCACGGTAAGGTTTGTACTCAACACCCTCATACGCGGGGATCAGCACCAGCGCTCCGGCAATCGCCCCGGCGGCACAAGCGGCCATGACTTTTTTAAATAATCGGTTATTCATGATGTTCTCCGGCTTTCAGTTGGAATTCTTTCCGTTTGTAATACCAGTTCACCAGGAACGTCCCGACAGTACAGATGATCCCGGCAACAATAGCCCACTGGTCCAGAGATAAAACGCCAAAAGCAGAGGTTATAAGTCCCCAGGCGTATGCTGTAGGGCTGGAATATTTGTCAGGCATGCGCATATCCACCCCCTGCGGAGTGTTCCGTATGTTGAGTGATAGGGTAATGCCGCAACCGGTTTATATTGTTACAGACGGTTAAAGTGAGGTGGCTGCGGCATTATTCGGATAATCCCGCCAGCGGCGGGAAAGCAATAAAAAGAGCACTGTGGCCGAATACGGATTAGGTAATGAGCCTGTCGTATTCCAATGCTCTTATTGTTGCTAATGGTAAAAAGCCGCACACAGCTCTTGTGTTAAGTGATAACGAGATGATTGATACTGTGGAGGCGTATATGAAAAAGGCCGCACTGAGCGACCTTTGTAATACGTATTACTTTTAATTCACACAATAAATATCTGATAGATAAGTCTATAAAAGACACATTCGCATGTTTAATCGTTTTTCAAGCCTATTACGGATAAATGCGTATTTTTAGGTTATAATCGAAAGGTAACAAAAACCTGAATTTATATGAAAATAATGTCGTTTATTCTTTATGCCGGTTATTCCCAAACCGGCTTTTTTTTGTGCCTGAAAAGAGAGGCTGATTTAGTTCAGCCGGACTGCCCTGCGCTACCAGAGCCTCATAGCAAGAATAGCCGAATATATGAACCGCTCTCAAAACACCAGAGTATTATTTTTAATATCACAACCCATAACGCAATCTTAATGATTGAGGGTAAGGGTTAAAATACCTTTGTTTATTCAGGTAGTTATCAGGATACTCAGATAAATAGTGCGTTATTAATGTCAATGGCGCCAATAAAGGCTGTATTCCCTGACGATATTCTAAAATTAATTTACTTAATGCCTGTCTTTGGTTTGATGTTAAATAGCGTTTAAAATAACCTTGGATATGCATAAGCACATTAGTGTGATTGCGTCGTGTTGCTTGATTTTGCAATAGTTTCATGAATTTATTTCGATACTCTATAAAAAATGATTCTATTGAATTCCATTCTTTGTTATTAGCAACGAGACGGCCTAATTCTCTATAAAGAGGCTGAGAGTGTGCAAGTAAAAGGAGTTTGTATCGGGCATGAAAATCCATTAATGAGCGACGATTTAATGATTTTTGCTTTAGTTCATTCAGTTCATGAAGAGCAAACACCCGTATAATAAAATTTTCCCGAATATGAGGGTCACTTAACCTGCCATCTTCCTCAACCGGCAACCACGGCATCGCTTTTAGTAATTTCTCAGTAAAAAGGCCGATTCCAGACTTTTTATTGCCATTACCTACAGAATCATATACCCGAACTCTTTCCAAACCACAACTAGGTGAGTTTTTACAAACAATATAACCGGATAAATTAATAGTTTTGCTCAGATATTCAGTAGAGAAATCCACCATTTTTTGAGTTAAATCACCTTCCCGTCCATCACTGAATTTGAGTATAACGTTCTTTTCTTCAGACTTAACCAACCTCAATGCAGGTCTGGGTGCAGGCAAACCAATCGCCATCTCAGGGCATGCTGATTGGTATTCGAAATAATCTGATAACTCATCAACTGCAAAGTGAAAGCGCTTATGTCCACCATCAAATCTAACACTATTACCCAATAAGCAAGCACTAATACCTACAGGGATTTTTTTATCAAAAGTATTATTCATATAATCAGATGTAGGTAAAAAATTCATTTTTGTCACCTTATACGAAATCAATTATAAAAAAAACGCTGATATATAGTAATTGAACTCATATTAGTAACATTACACTTTATTTGCTAGTTTTATAAATAACGACTCTACACTCTGATAAATCAGATAAAAAGCCCCACCGAAGTGAGGCCTGCGCTACTGTTTCGGTACTTTAATCCACGTTTAATCACACTATAGCAGCGCACTACAGATGTAGTGTTTTCACGTGAAACTTTCAAGACCTGGCAATACTATTTCAGTCTTCGTCTGCTCAAACCGCTCCGCTTCCATCTCCACACCCAGAACGCGGCGATTGTGCTTCAGTGCGGCTTTCAGTGTCGCTCCGGACCCCATAAAGAAATCAGCGACCAAATCACCTTCACGGCTGCTGGCTTTTATGATGTGCTCCATCATTGTGGCCGGTTTTTCACAGGGGTGCTTTCCGGGATAATACTGAACCGGCGGGAAAGTCCACACATCGGTATAAGGCACATCAACTGATACCGTAAAGTAACGACGTAACAGCGAATACCGATCTGCCAGTTTGTGATATTCACGCCTGAGTGTATGTTGCTCACTGACCAGATCATTATGTTCACGGTATAACGGGTTATTTCGCTGACACTCTGCAGCTGTCCGCTGAAAAAGTGCCTGTAATTTCCGGTAATCTGCTTCATTCGGTAACTGCCACTGACTGTACCCGAACCAGTGTGAAGACATCTGCTTGCCGGTTGCCTGGTCAATTTCTTTTGCCGTGATACCCAATGCATCACGCGCCTGCCGGAAATACTCAATCAGCGGGGTAAACACATTTTTCTTCAGTTCATCCCGCCGCTGGTGGTACTCACTGCCTTTTCCTTTTACCGGTCCCTGATAATGCTCTGCAAACAGGATCCGCTCAGTAGACGGGAAAAAACAACGCAGGCTTTCTTTGTTTTGCCGCCGCCACGGTCCGGAAGGTTTCGCCCATATGATATGGCTGAGAACGCTGAACCTCTCCCGTAACAGCATTTCTGTATCTGAGGCCAGACGTGAACCACAAAACAGGTACAGGCTGCCGTTTGGTTTCAGTACCCGCCAGAACTCTGCCAACATTTCGTCCAGCCAGGAAAGATAAGCAGAAACGTCCGGCCACTGGTTATCCCAGGCACATGTTTTTACCTGAAAATACGGAGGGTCAGTGGCGATTAAATCAATGCAATTGTCCGGGAGGGTTCTGATATAGCTGAGTGAGTCGTCGTTGACTAAATTAATACTGTTTAAATTAACAGTGTTTTTCATAGATCCGGGTAACCTTTTTTGTTAAGCTCCCTTTGCTTTGTGCACACAAGCAGTGGGCCTTGGTTTATCCGTGATCGCTATAACGGGTGAATGGCTGGGAAGGTGCTACCAACACCCACCAGCCGCCCATTTCACAGTTTAAAGTCGTCTGAACCGTTCACCGTTGCCGCAGTCTTTCAAAAGACCGGCAAGGCTGAACTGAGTAAGAAGAAGTTGGCAACGCGGCAGGGAAAGCCCTGACAAGGCAGCCGCATCGCTGACGGAGAAAACCCCCTCCGGTAACACCTCAAAAAAACAAGCCGCTGCTGTTGTCATATCTTTCTGTTTTAACATGGTATTTTATACCTTTGGTCAGTTATTGTGCATAAATACACATGTAACTCTGACCAAACGTAACAGCAAGTCTTATGTTTATTCTAGGCAATAAAAAACCCCGCGATTGCGAGGTTTATATACAATTATGACAACATATCAAATTACCATTAAATATGGCTCAAATTATTGACTTTTGCAAGTTCCAACTACATTTTTGCGCCGTATTTCCAGCCTGTTGTTTCTCATTTTCCGTAATGCCCCGCAGTCCAGGGTTTTACAGATAAGCAACAGTTCCTGCCAGTGTGTTTTGTAGTTTCTGCACCAGTTATCAGAAGCTACCCCCACCAGCTCGGCCAGCTCAGACTGATAGTAATACCCGTCTTTGTTCATGGTGTAATCCTGCACTGCCAGCCATACCAGCGCCCTGAGTCGTTCTTTTACTTTCTTTGACACCCGGCGGCCTTTAATCCGTTCCTGCATTTCGCTCCATACATAGGCGGTGATAGCCGTCTGGTGTGAGAACTTCAATTCTTTACCATAGCAATACAGCAGCCAGGACTGCTCTGCCTCATCCAATTCCATAATTGCCCGCCGCCAGGAACAGTTCTGATAGTCCACCCGGTCAATAGGTGGCATCGGTAACACGGAATAGTGTGTTGACCAGCAGGATACCGCCTCGGTTTCCCGGCTTACCTTTCTGCCGTTCACGGTAATATCACGGGGCTTTTTACGTGGGTAGCGCGTTGTGTTTCCCAATACAAATCCCTCAAATGCTTCAAGCTGGCCTTTGGTTCTGCTGCTGTGGTCAGTCATTGCGATAGTCGCCATATCCCGCAGGTACTGCAAATCGTGCTCAATCATCGTTTATCTCTCCGCGCTCCGTACAGCGCATTAACCAAAAACACCGAGGCCGAATGCCCGGCGTAAACATTTCGCCATAAACTCATTCTGGCTGTCGTACTTTGCTTCCCATGCTGTCGGATCGCGGTGTAACTCGTCATGGTGAATACGGCACAGCGGGATAACTTCGTAGTCGTGTGCCTTTGTCCCCATACCACCAGCTCCATGACCGATGATGTGATGCGGGTCGTCTGCCTGCTGCCCGCACACACAACACGGCTGTTTTTTCACCCATTGCAGATACGTCGGGCACACCCAGCGCTGATATTTCGGGATTTTCATAAAGCTTTGCGGCGGCTCAGGATCCACTTTAAGAACAACGACCGGCTTTATCTTCTCTACGATTTCCTGAACAATCCGGCTGTGTGAGCACGATTGATGGACAATGGAATGCTCTGTCATGGTGCCGGTTATCTCTTCCTCCGGTTTCTGCATCAGGATGTATGAGCTGATAAAGGCAGGAAGATGATCACTGACGCGGCGCATCACCGACCAGGTGAACAAATCGGAAGGATTAAGAAGATGACCGGCCGGCAGCCGCAGATCGGTAAAGATGCTGCGTGCCACAAACGCCCGTTGGTTGTGTAACAGAATTTCGTCTGCCTGCTGCTGGTGGACATCACCCGCCCGCAAGATGTTGTCATGGTGCCAGCATGTCCGGATAAAACCATCTTTGTGGCGGGTCATGGTCAGTTCGTGGTGGTGGTAAGGGTTTTCCGGATCATTAATCTGGCAGTAGCCAACTGATTTAACGTAGTGACGGGATCCGGATAGTCCGCCGGCGGCTTTTATCACGGCGGGATTATCCAGGAAACGAAGCACCCGCTCATCTGTCAGCAGCGGCTGCGCATCTGCCGGAACACGACCGGACGGAATACCATTCATGCACTGCGGCGCCACGCTCACAACATAACGGGTGCCGTTCCGGAAATTACCGATCTCCGCACCCGGATTAAACATCAGTATCCGGGCATCTTTCTGGACAAAGCCGGTTAACAGGTAATTCATCAGGCCACCGCCGGAGTCATCATCAGTGCCAACAGTTCCGCTGATTTGCTCTCAAAGAAATGCGGCTGCGTTTCCCGCGGATTTGCCGGGGATGTCATGTTTTTACCATATGCCAGTCCACGCGTCGTTATCGACCAGAACAGGCGCTGTGTACCTCTGGATCCGGGCCGGGCTTTCTGCTCCACAATCCCCAGCTCAGCAAGACGTTTGTATGCTCTGGTCGCAGACAATGCGGCATTGTGATTTTTCAGCAGCGTAGTCAGAGATGTTGTCGGTCTGCTGGAACCATCCACTGCGCCCGCCGGTGCATCAATCGTATAGGACGGAGCCAGATCAGGAAGACCGGCCATCTTTTGCAGTTTCTGATACCCGCCAAGCTTTGACGAATTCGACAGATTCAGTGTTTTCGCCATAGACTCCAGCAGGATAGCTCCGGCCTGAACCTTATCAGCCAGCTGTATCGCCTGCTGTGTTCCGGCCACCACATCAAACGTGCGGATCACTTTCAGATTGAATGAAGGGCTGATCCACATCGCATAGGCATAAACCAGTTCTTTGCACACATAGGTGCCCTGCTCGGTGCCACCACGCAACACATTTACCGGCTGTGTACCCGAGTCGCAGATTTGCAACTCGGCAATAAGTTGCTCTGTCTGTGCATTTCTCAGCCAGTAAGGTGGTTTATGCCTTTCCTCTCCACCAGCGGCCCGGTGCAAATCATTCAGGCAATAGCGGCCGGCCATATCCCGGCGCACATTAATACCATCGACAATAATCAGATTGCTCATCGTTATCTCTCCACTCATTAAGCGCAGCCGTATACTGCGCGTTTTACATAGGGGCTGATCGTCACCACGGATTTACCACCAGCGACTTTTTCACCCCATTCAATATCAAGATGCTTTACCTGGCTGTCGTCATTCCAGATACCGGCATGTGTCAGTGCGTCCTGTATCGCCTTGATGAAGTTATCCAGATCCCGGCGGTGATTCGATGGCGGGAACAGCAACAGCTTCAGGCTGATATCACCGGTGACCGGTTTCGGTGTCCGGCCGTTAAAATGATCCAGGATGTCAGCAATAACATTCAGACGGAACCGGCGGCCGTTTTCGCTGATCAGCACCCGGCCTTTTAAGGCTCCCCGCGATGGGGAGCGCCAGTAAGTGTTCATGCTCGGCGGGAACGGGAGGGTCAGAGTTATTGCGCTGTGCATGACGGTCTCCTGTTCCAGGCTGCGATCGCCTCGTCTTCATCAAACCGTTTCATCCGCACCCCACATACGTCACAGGCAACACCGTACAATGTCAGGCCGTGGCTGCTGGGGCGGTGTATCGTGATATCAGCACATCCGCAAAACGGGCACGATTTTAGTTTCTGTGTCTTTTTAATCAGTTTGCTCACGCCATCACCCCGCAGCTCTGTTTCATCTCCCGGCGCTTTGCCGCCAGCGCCATAAACAACCGGTTATGCGCAGATACAAACCCCCGTTCTGCCATATCTGCCGGACTGGACAGGATCGGGCCGTTGTTGCGCCGGACCTCATTCGGGTTTTCCCGCATGATGATCACCAGCTTTCTGTATCTCTGTGCCTTATCTGCCGCGTCAGGTGACAGCGAGTAAGCAGTACCCTCTGTGTGGATACGGCTTATTTCCTCAGCGGCGCCTATATGAGCCAGAACAGCTAATGCGTTCCGGCTTGTACTGCGTGACACTTTGTATTTGTCCATGATGTAGCGGGTCGTGATTGCAGTACCCGCCGGGATATCAGTTGCGATTCTGAGATAAAGAATCATCACGCAGCCTCCCCTGTTTTCTCCATTTCCTTCACTGCATGACCAATGCGGGCCGCTGCTGTAACCAGATGGTCAGGATCCATCTCAATCCCGATAAACCGGAACCCTTCCGCAATGGCCGCTTTTCCTGTGCTACCGGACCCCATGAACGGATCAAGTACAGTCCCGCCTGCAGGCGTTACCAGACGGCAGAGATAGCGCATTAAATCCACAGGCTTCACTGTCGGATGTGTGTTTTTGGCGCCACTGGTACGTCCGGCACCGGCTCTCGGATTATTGATTCCAACGCTGCCCTCTGCGCGGCCACCGGTCATTTCTGAAGCAGAGGCGGCAACAAACCGATCCATACCTGCATCGCGATCTGATTTACTAACTTTTGCGCAGTAAAAAAACCTTGCCGCTGATGTTGCAGATTCAATGCGTGGCTCCGGGTTTGAAACTACATTTTTAAGTTCGCCGTACACTCTGTTGCCATTGTCTGAGCAGTCATTTTTGGCCTTTCCCTGCTGCCCTTTTGCATCAGGAAATGCAGTTATCACTTCGTGGCTGCCGTCATGAATCACATTTGCAGGCCAGCGCCCCTCATTGTTCTGTGCCCACTCATTCCCTGCTGGTGCTTTACCATCACGAACATCAGACAGTAAACCGCCCGAACCACCAGCCAGCATTTCTTCTGTCGGTATACGGCACAGGTCAATATTCAGGGCGCCGGTTCCGAACTCCGTGACATTATCCAGAATCGTGCCGCTGAACGGTTTACGCGCCATGACAATGGGCTCATGGGCCGGTTTTAATGCCGTTCCTTTGCCCTTATGCTCACCATCAAGGTTTTTCGATTTCGGGAAGCCACTGCCGTAAATCCACATAATTTGATCACGTATCTCAAAACCAGCATCCTCGATGTTTACCACCAGGCGGTGATATGTCCGGCTGCCGCCAAATGCCAGTAAGTGTCCGCCCGGCTTTAATACCCGCAGGCATTCCGCCCACTGCTCAACGGTCGGCACCGAATAATCCCACTTATTCGACATAAACCCGATGCCATACGGGGGATCGGTTACGATTGAATCCACTGAGTTATCCGGAAGGTTTTTTAAGGCATGTTCACAGCGGCCGCCAATCAGTTGGTAATCCATCAGATAACCCCCTTGTGCTGGTAGCATTTAGCTGTGGCGCGGGTCATGAAATACTGCCGCTCGATATTTTGGAACCGAATGAGGTCATCCCAGCCACGACTGTGGCAAATGCGGATTACCTTATGGCGGCTGTTCCAGTGGTCTTTCAGGTCATGCAGTACCCACCACCGGCGGATTTGATGCAGGACAGCCAGCACCGGAAGCACACTCACGCCGTAAATCTCTTTGCTTTCTGAGCGCATGTTCATGCTGCCTCCCGTTCTTTTGCGGCCTGCTCTGTGGCCTGTTTCCAGTACCCGCGAAATGCTGCGCGTCCGGCAATTTCATTCATCCGGCCAATATGTGATTTATGCTTGTAAACCAGTTCCTGCACGCGGTTTTCTGGCTTCCAGTTGGAGGATGAGAACATTTTTCTGAAGACTTCATCGCACTCGGTGGTGTCGATGTTCTTTGAGTCCGCAGCGCGTTTAAATCCTTCAGCCTGTCTCAGCCAGTAATTAAACCCAGCGTTCCAGTCAGCGTATTGGGTGCCCTTGCTGGCGTGGTAGTCCCTGAATTTGCCAAACTCATCCTGAACATCCAATCCGGCAGTTTTTGCCCGTTCAGTGTGTTCCGGTGACGGGGCGAAGTTTTCCGGCATCACGGTTTTGCTTTTCGCTTTTCCGCGAACAGGATTAATATTTTTATTATCTGGATCTATGATTGGATCATTACTGATTCTGGGTGCAGCTCCTGCACCACTACCGGAACCAGTTGCACCACCTGGTGAATCTCCTGCACCAGTCCCGGAACCATTTGCACCACTCACCCCCGCAGGATTTGCACCATATGGTGCAGGAGATTCACCACTCACAACGGCGGTATTCAGACGCAGATGATAGATGTTTGACTGGTTCAGACCGTTGGCCGATTTCCGGGATTCGATACGAACCAGCCCCATTTCCACCAGAGCGTTAATGTGGTTCTGTACTGAGCGCTCTGACATTTCGCACTGCTCAGCAATGTACGGCACGGACGGCCACGACTCGCCCTGGTCGTTGGCGTTATCAGCCAGCTTTACCAGTACCAGTTTGCGTAGCGCATTGCCGGTTTTTATCTGCAAAGCCCGCGCAGTTAAAATCATACTCATGGTTTCACCTCATCCACGCGTGTATACCGCTCCTGAAAGGTTTTCAGAGGTTCAAAACACGGATGCTCATAGCCGTCACGCATGAAAATCACCCGGCTGTTTTGCCGGTCAAACCGGACAACATGAACTTTCCGCCCGCGGCTGTCGGTGTAATACCGATCCAGATTGTCAGCTGTTTCTTTCATGCCGCGGCTCCTGCTGTCTTACCCAGACGGTTAAAATCACCTACCGCCCACTTCACAAACTGGTAGTTTGTTTCTGAGAAACCTTCCGGTACTCTTACCGTATAAACAAATGCGGCAGGGTCTTTACCACCCTTTACAGGAGCAACACGGAGTTGCGCAAAGCCTGCCAAATGAGTTAATCTGCTCATGCGTTTATCTCTTCACACAAATTGATATAGCGCAACCGAGGCCACCGGCCGTATACCGGTGGTCTCACTTTTCATCCGGAACCCCGAATACAGCGTCAAGACTCCCGACAAACCCCAAAAAGTAAGCAAATACCTTTCCTGATTTTTTATACATACCCCTGACTTCCTCCCGGGTTAACTTTCCGTCCTTCAGACTTTTATCGATATGTAATTCCAGATCTGCCCGTAAGGCTGAAAGGGTCATCCGGATATCAAATAATTCAACTTTGTCGATATCTTCTGGTGACACATCTGGCATTGGTGTCATGCCGTGGCGGTCCATGTGGTATTCGACCAGGTGACGGGTTTTGGTCAGATCTTCCATCGCTTCCAGTTCGTCATTGTCGAAAAACCGGCAGCCGTTCTTCTCATACAGTTTGTTGTTGAATGTCGTCAGTGACATCCCCAGCGCTCCGGCCAGTGCTTCCCGCCCACCCGGCATGGCGCAGCACATCTTTTTTACGACTTCTTTCAGTGATTCATTCTTCATTGCCTACTCGCTTTTGGATTGGGTTGTAGTTAACTGGGTTAGATAGCTTTGGTACCCTGTTTGTAAAAAGAGGGGTCGAATTTCAGTTTTCCGCCAGTACGACAGGCTGCTTCTAATGCCCTGCTTTTAGGGATTAGCCCTCCCGGACGTTTTTTCCATTGGTAAAATGCTTCTCGGGTTATCCCAAAAAAATCAGCTACTTTGTTGGCGCTTCCGAAGTAAATTTCGACATCGTTTGCGGTCATACCCACCTCCATTTATAAGTTAATTTAGATATTAAAATACAATTTAATTTTTATCAACAAAATATAAGCTAACTTAGTTAAAAACTAACATTGGGATGAACATGGATACTGTTGGTAGCAGAATAAAAAGGCTCAGGAAAACAACCAAGACAACTCAAAATGATCTTGGGAAGTACTGCGGTGTGTCCGGTGTTGCAGTAGGTTACTGGGAAAAGGACCTTAATTTACCAAATGGAGATGCCTTAATAAGATTGGCAAAGTATTTCAACACTACCGAAGCTTATATCCTCTATGGTATTCCATCGAAGCAGGCTAATGCAGTTGTTACCACAATGAAAAGACTACCTATTTTGTCATACGTACAAGCAGGGAAATTCACTGAAAGCATCCCTGCAGAAATATATGATGAAGCTATTGACTATATCGAAACGTCAATGAAGGTATCCCCTGGAAGCTTTGCGTTAATTGTTAGAGGGGATTCCATGACAAACCCAGCAGGAATGCCATCCATACCAGAAGGAGTTAAAGTTATAGTTGACCCCAGTGAAGAGCCAGTGCATGGAAAGATTGTTGTCGCCCGCCTAGACGGAACCAGTGAAGTAACAGTAAAAAAACTTGTTTTTGATGGCCCCAATAAATACCTATCACCACTCAACCCACGATACGACAATATCCCCATCAACGGAAACTGCGAAATTGTTGGTGTTGTGAAGGGTGTTCAATACGAGCTTTAATCCCGCCCACACACAAAATCAAAATTATTTTAGATTTTGTGTTGACTGAAAATCTAAGTTGAATTAGATTTAATCCTAACGAAGATTAGGAGAGAATCTAATGCAAACAGAACCAATCATCACCACTAACAACATGTCAGTAGACGACGTTGCCATGTGGATCACCGAAAAAGCCAAGGCCTTTCACAAACTGCAATCACTCCGTACAGAACGCGAAAGAGCAATCCGCGATCACTAACGTGCTCTGGACCGCTTTGACGAAGACATTGCCAAATGGGAAGACCGCTGTACTTTAACAGTACAACCGCAGTAACGGCTGCGTATCTGAATAACTGTGTGAAGAGTAAACGACCCCACAACAATAACCATGCAATACCATTAGCGGCCGTGCATAACACGGTGCAGTCCACCAGCCGGCCGCCATTTTTTTACAAACATAAGTCCACCGGCGTAAATCGTCCTGCCGGATAGATACCTTGCCTGACTGCTGGTGGACTTATCTTTGTGTGAAGAGACAACGAAAGGAAAAACGCAATGAGCGAGAATAACCGCATGACCAGTATACCGGACTTTTTTTCCGAGTTAGATGCCGGTGTGTTTGAAAACAAACTTTCTGCTGCACTGAATGAAGTCGCTTTTGGTACCAATAAGAACGGCGGTACCGGTGAAGTACATGTTATTTTTAAATTCACTCAGTCAGATGAAGACCGTGTGAAAATATCTCACAAACTGAAAATGGTTACCCCGACCAAGCGCGGTAAAAAATCGGAAGAGGATACAACCGAAACACCGATGTGGGTCGGTAAAGGCGGGAAACTCACTATTCTGCCAGAAGACCAAGGGCAGTTATTTGGTATTGACGGCAGTATCGACGGGAAATTAAAAGCCATTAATTAATTTCCATTTTTTAAATAAATCATTCCATTTACTTTTTATGTTTTTAATTAAACAGGAGCCTTTGTATGTCTAATTTAGACGGAGCCGCTATTTCTCAGATTAAGAATATGGTTGTCGCTGCATTAAGTCTGGGTACTGTAGAAAAATCTCTCTGCCCTGCTGTGGTTTTACCGGGTGATTTTAATGTTAAAAGCCTGGAGCACTTACAGGAAGGCCGCTACCGCTTCCGTGGTGCAATGGATACAACCAGTATCACTGATTTTGTGAAGTATTCCCTGCAACACGGTGTTGAGGGAGGTGTCAGCTGCTTTATTGATGCCGATGTGATGAGTGCAAAAACCATCTTCAATATCGGCACCATCGGTGAACCGGGACACGCTGATAATACAGCCGTGGTGTCACTGAAAAAGACATCACCTTTTGCATCACTGCTGAATATTAATGGTGATCGTCTGAGTCAGAAAGCGCTGGCAGAATGGCTGGAAGACTGGCGCGATAACCTGATGGCATTTGATGCAGAAGGTAATGCCATTGATATTAAGCAGGCAATCAATGCCGTCCGCAAAATCACCATCGAAGCAAGCCGCTCCGCAGATCATGAAGACAGTGATTTCGGCGCTAAGCGCTCTGTGATGGAAAGTGTGGAAGCGAAAAGCCGTGACGTCATGCCTGCAGTATTCCAGTTTACTTGCACACCATACGATGAACTGTCTGAACGTGCTATCAAACTGCGTTACAGCGTTCTGACCGGTGGTGATGTACCTGTGCTGGTACTGCGTATTGTTCAGCTGGAAAAACTGGAAGAGCAAATCGCACAGGAATTCCGTGATCTGCTGGCTGATAAATTCGAAGAAACTGAAATCCAGACGTATATCGGTAAATTCAAAGCATAATTATTTTATGCCGCTTTAACCGGCGGCATTTTTATATTCCAACACCGGGGAATTAATTACTTATAAAAAGTAACGGCTTTTTATTACCTAAATTGTGTGGAGAGATAAATGTCATATATAGCAACCAGTACCGGAAAACATATTGATTTCACCAATATCACTCCGGCTCAGATTTGTATCGAAGATATCGCGCGTGGTCTGTCGAATGAATGCCGGTTTGCCGGGCAACTGGAAAGTTTCTATTCCGTGGCTCAGCACTCTGTATATGTCAGCCAGATTGTGCCGCCGGAATACGCTCTGGAAGCCCTGCTGCACGATGCCGCCGAGGCGTATATCAAAGATATCCCCTCACCGCTGAAAGCCATGCTGCCGGACTACAAGGCCGTGGAAAAACGCATTGAAGCGGTTATCCGTGAGAAGTTCGGCCTGCCGCCGATAATGACCGTTGATGTTCACTATGCCGATCTGGTCATGTTGGCGACCGAAAAGCGGGACTTTGAAATAGACCCCGGCGGCCACTGGCCGATGCTGGATTCAGCTCCGCCACATGATGACATCATCATCCAGCCACTGACACCACCGCAGGCATATCACCAGTTTATGGCGCGGTTTGAAATGCTGACAGCTGAGTAAGGCGACGATTATGAGCTTTCAAAACGACACAAAATTGCATGAAATGACATGCATAAAATCAGATGGCCTGCACCGGCATTATCATTTTTCCAATCCGCGTAATTCGTGCTACTGGTTCGATATTGTGACAGTGCCTGGTTATTTATTCATGACCGGTGATATGGGGACGTGGGCCTTTAGCCGTATACGCGACATGATCCAGTTCTTTAATCACGACAGTATTGATTATGGGTACTGGGCTGAAAAATTACAGATGGGTTCAGGACGTAGTGAGGTTTCAGCGGCATACAAAGAGGTCGATTTATCTTCAACTCTTGAATTTTATCGCCGGTCATTAGAAGAGTGGCTCGCAGATACCATTGAAGGTGAGGACGACAAAGATACATTAAGTGCAATTAAAAGATCATACAGAGAATTTGCGGAACGTATCGGCCGGTTAAAGTCACTTATATCTGATTATTCAAGTGGAAGAATATCAGAGTATGTTTTTTACCGCGCTGTAGCAGAGGCAGACATGGAAGACGACTCATGGCCTGGTCACTCGTCACCGTGGGATTGGGAAAATTTAAGTCCACATTTCAAACCGACACATCACTACGCATGGGCGTGTGAAGCAATTCAATATGCCTGTCAGCGTATTGCGAATAAAGAACTGGCTGAGGCTGCGGTCGATAAACTGATTTTATTTAAGCAGGTGTCCGCATGAAACCCATCCTCGATATGTGCTGCGGCAGCCGGATGTTTATGCACGATAAGCAAGATCCGCGTGTGTTGTTCAGTGATATCAGAAATGAAGAACATACCCTGTGTGATGGCCGTCTGTTGGAAATTACACCGGATATCATTGCTGACTTTAAAAACCTGCCGTTCCCGGATGAAACATTTTACCAGGTACTGTTTGATCCGCCCCACCTCACTCGGGTTGGTAAAAATAGTTGGATGTTTAAAAAATACGGCTCACTGGATAAGCACTCATGGCGTTCTGATCTTGCTGCCGGTTTCAGAGAAGCATTCAGGGTGTTGCGGCCACACGGCAGTTTAATTTTTAAGTGGAATGAAACGCAGATATGGGCAAGCCATATTCTTGAGCTGACCGAATATAAACCTACCATTGTGCAGCGTGTCGGGAAGAACGATAAAACACACTGGATGGTATTCTACAAAGGGGAAGAAAATGGATAAATTCAAACATCTGATGATTGACCTTGAAGTTATGGCTAAAAAGCCGGATGGCGCTATAGCAGCTATTGCGGCTGTACCGTTCGATATGGTTTCCGGTGTAACCGATGATGCGCTTTTTTATGAGGTGGTCGATCTGCGTAGCAGTGCCGGATTGGGCGGAAGTATCGACGCTGATGCCGTGCTGTGGTGGCTGGGTCAGAGTGAGAATGCCAGGGGTGAAATTACTAACAGCACAATAATGATTAATCTGCCTGTTGCCCTGGGCCGACTTCATTCGTTTGCCTCTGAGTTCTGTGGAGAACAGGTTCAGGTGTGGGGTAACGGAAGTAGTTTCGATAACGTTATTCTGCGATCAGCTTATGAAAACTGCGGGATAACTCCGTTCTGGAAGTACTGGAATGACCGGGATGTGCGCACCATTGTCGAGCTTGGCCGCAATGCCGGCATCGACCCGAAAAAAGATTTCCCGTTTGTTGGTGAAGCACACAATGCACTGGATGATGCATTGCACCAGGTGAATTACGTGGTCGCAATCCACCAGCATTTATTTAAAAACCTCTAATCGTATACGGCGATGTGTGGAGAGAAGACTATGGCTATCGGAAAACTTATGAAAGCCAGCGCATGGGCAAAAAGAGAATTTGAGACAGGATCAATACCCGATAACAGAACCGTCCGGCGCTGGATAGAAATCGGATCGCTGAAAGGCCGAATTGTTGACGGAACTATTCTTGTTCATTCATCTGAACGATGGGGGGGTTGAGTCTGAGGTTTCCTCATGCGTAAGCGATCTGATTAAGGCTTCATAATATGGCACGACCTCGCAAACGGGAATTCCGGCACCTGCCGGATTTCCTTTACTATGATAAGTCAGCAAAATGTTACCGCTTCATACTTGTAAACGGTGTCCGTAAAAGTGTTGGTACTGACAAGGCAAAAGCTATAGCCATTGCCCGTGAATACAACAATATTATGCGTCAGGAACGTGCAATCAGCGTTACCTCGCTGATCACTGACTCTGGTGGTGTTAATGGGGAATCACTACCACTCGCTGAGCATTTTGATCGGCTGTTCGAGCGGATTATTCGTGACGAACAACCGTCTAAAAGCACCCAGTCTGACTGGATAAAAGATGCCGAACGTGTGAAAGAATTTTTTTAAAGATATCCCGTCTGCCGAGATCACCCTGGAGCATGTGAACGGATTTATCGCTGAATACCATGCTGACGCATCAGCAAACGTTCAGAACCGGAAAGTCGGATTTTTGAAGAAGATTTTCAGTTACGCAATGGATGAATCGCTGATGCTGGATAACCCGGCAGAACGCAAAAAAATGAAGCGTGTCGACAGTAAACGCCGGCGGCGATTGTCGTATGATGATTTCCTGAAAATCAGAGCGGCTGCTGAACCATGGCTCCGTACTGCTATGGATCTGGCCCTACAGACAACACAGGCACGGCTTGAAGTGTCGCGCATAAAATATAACATTAAAGCACCGAAGGAAAACACCTGCGGATGCATCTGGTTCCCGGAGGAAAGAAACGGGATCTACGGGATGCTGTACATTCACCGGCAGAAAGTACAACACAAGGAAGCTGCTCATGTGGCAATACCGATCGGTAAAGTTATAAAGGAAATTATTGATAACAGCCGCGATAACGTTGCCAGTCCGTACGTTGTTCACCGCGTTCCTGAGCGGTTACCAAACAAAATAAGCCAGTATGTAAACCACCCCACACAGGTGGCACCGGATTATGTCAGCCGGGGATTCTCAAAAGTCAGAGATAAAGTTGGGGTTGGCGCACACCTTGAACCAGATGAGAGGCCAACTTTTCATGAGATCAGAGCGCTGGCCGCATTTATGTTTAAACAACGCGGATTTGATCCACAAGCCAGGATGGCACATAGTGACGCTGAATCAACAAAAATTTATACAGAAAACCATGTTGATTGGGTCGAGGTACCGCACTGTGAAATCGCATAAATACGGGTGGTAAAACGAACTGTAAGCCTATGATTCGTATAGCGCAAATATTGAGAATAAAGCACTGTTTGCAAACACAGTTAAAACGATATTATTTAATAAATATCATGCAGTTACACAATAGCAAGTCGGTGTCATGGGGTGTCGGGGGTCGCAGGTTCAAATCCTGTCATGCCGACCAGCATTTTTATAAAAAAACCAACCTCTTATGGTTGGTTTTTTTTGTGCCTGTAATTCGAAAATCATCACACCTTAAGCATTTTCACCGTTTCATCGATATCTATCTCATCTTCTGAGAAAATCAGGGTGGTGCCGTGCTGTGTGGTGATCGCCAGTTTTCTGAGTGTGCGCATTTCGGCCGGGCCGGCGGATTTTGGTTTGATGTTGTTCATCAGTACGCCGACAGACAGGACTGCATTCTCTTTATCAATCCCGGTATCTGCCGCTTCTTCCTCACTGTAAACCACGAAGGACTTAATGGCCGTCAGCTTAATACGCTCACCGGCGATAAAAACATATTTGCTTTCCGGCACTACTTTTACCGCATAGGCTGACAACCCTTTATTATTGGTGCCGGGCTCAAATGTCACGGCGGCATTTTTCTTAATCAGGTCAGGATTGGCGACCTTAACCACATGAAAATAACGGTTATCCCCGTTCTCATCTTTGATAAACCCAAAACCTTTATCTTCAAACCATGTTGTGATTGTTCCGTTCATCGCCGTTACCACCTGCTTAATCATCTGTTGCTGAGTCATTACAGCGCGCAGTATAAAGGACAATGCCCGCGCAGACCACGCCTTTGGCTGAGATCCGGCGTAATCTTCAGGCACCCTCTTACCTGCCAACCGAAATTCCGGTTAAATAATAGCCTGACACCATAATTTACTGTTATCATCAAAATATGATTAGATATTAATATTATTAACTAACTATATTCCGGTAATCGAGATGTCCTGCAAACGTAAAATTCCGCTCGGAGAAAACGTGCTGGATGCAGCACAAAAGCGGATTGAATGGCTGTTTGATACTTTTGAACAAATCACCCTTTCCTTTTCCGGCGGCAAAGACTCCACCGTTCTTTTTCATCTGGTTGCAGCAGAGGCCAGAAGACGGCACCGGAAATTCAATGTCATGTTTCTCGACTGGGAAGTACAGTATTCCGCTACTATCAGCCATGTTGCTGCCATGAAATCACTCTATGCCGACTGTACTCAGCGGTTTTACTGGATAGCGCTGCCTGTCACCACCGAAAGTGGTATTTCCCAGTATGAACCGGCCTGGACGGCCTGGGAACCCGGTAAAAAATGGGTCCGGCAACCACCGGAAGATGCCATTACTGACCCTGATTTCTTTCCCTTCTATCATCCGGGGATTATTTTTGAAGATTTTACTCCCTCATTTAATCAGTGGATCACCGGAGATCATCACAGCTCTGTCATACTGCTGGGGATCCGCGCCGATGAATCATTAAACCGGTTTCTCGCCATCAGTAATAACCGGAAACTGCGTTATGCCGATGATATCCCGTGGACAACCGCATCACCGGAAGGATTCTATTATATGGGTTACCCGATTTATGACTGGCATGTGAAAGATATCTGGACTTATATTTCCCGCAGCAGACTTCCTTACAATACGATTTATGATCTGATGCATCAGGCCGGTGTCAGTCTCAGTAAAATGCGGATCTGTGAACCCTTCGGCCCGGAACAGCGCAGAGGGTTGTGGCTGTATCATGTCCTGGAGCCGGAAACATGGAGCCTTGCCTGTGCGCGGGTCAGTGGTGCGGATGCCGGTATGTTGTACACACGACCCGGAAATAAAGCCGGTTTTTTCGGTTCCCGCCAAATCAGCAAGCCTGCCGGTCATACCTGGAAATCCTACGCCCGTTTTTTACTGGCCAGCCTGCCGGAAAAAACCGCAGAACACTACCGGAACAAAATTGCGGTCTATCTGCACTGGTATGCAGAGCGGGATTATCCGGACGGGATCCCGGATGAACAATCCGGTGATACAGGCAGTAAAGATATTCCGTCCTGGCGACGGATCTGCAAAACCCTTTTACGTAATGATTTCTGGTGCCGCTCACTGGCATTCAGCCCGACCAAATCTCATTGCTACGACAAGTATTGCAGGCGCATACAGGCAAAACGCAAAGACTGGCAACTGATATAGCAGACGGATAACATAAATATGAAAACAGTACTCTCTTTACTGGAAAACTATCTGAACGGACTGGATAATGAAGAACAAACAATTGAGGCACTCAACCGGATAAAACTTTTTTTACATCAGCGCAGTCCGTTTAAAGATGAACCGGTCGATTGTGTGCTGTGGGTAAAGCGGGCACAGGTGACCGCAAATGATTATAATCCGAACGTGATGTCACCCTCGGAGAAAAAATTGCTGGAAACGTCTCTGACCAAAGACGGTTATACCCAGCCGGTTGTTGTGCTGCCATCTCCGCACGACCGCTCAGACTTGCAGGTGGTTGATGGCTATCATCGTTATTTATTAAGCCGGAAAAATGCACTGAAAAAACGACTTAACGGATACCTGCCGGTAACGCTGCTCGATACGGAAAATCACGGAGTTGCTGAACAGATGGCCGTTACTATCCGCCATAACCGGGCCCGCGGACAGCATCAGGTTACCGCGATGTCAGATATTGTCCGGGACTTATCACGACTGGGCTGGAGCGATGAAAGAATCGGAGAGGAACTGGGAATGTCGCCGGATGAAGTATTACGGCTTAAGCAAATCAGCGGTCTGGCTGAACTATTTTCTGAGCGGGAATTTTCTGAAGCCTGGACAGTAAAATAAATCATTCCGCTGTTATCCGGTCCGGATGCGGTTTACCGGGATATCTGCGGATAAAAAAACAGATTATGGCAATATAGTTACCCCCTGCTGACGGAGATCATTTTGCTGAGATATTCCCTGCTTTTGCTTTTAATAACGATGTCTGCCGCACAGGCAAAAATTGATATTACAGCTATCGGACAGTGTAAATACAGCGGGCAGTTAACCCCTGAAGATATTGCCGGACAGCCCGGCGACGGTGAAATTCATCTTATTTACCGGACAGACACCACGGGAAGAGCCTATCCGGTAAAAATAACCAAAAATACAGAAAACACACTGACAAATTTGCGCCCCGTAATCTGATGGTTTAATATTTATCTGCATCACCCGGGTGCCGTCCGAAAAATAGTTATGCTGTAACCCCGACGGGAACGCCAGTTGCCATAACCGCATGATGGCCGAGTCCTGACAATATTTCCCTGTCAGAATGCCCTGCATTTTATTTACCGATTTTTCTTCTCTGAATAATTCCGGCGGCAGACCAGTAACCTGATAATTCAGGATAATCACGTTATCTTTCCGGGTGACTTCTGTCAGAACGGTGAAAGGATCAACCCGGTGCGGCAGCAGCTGACTCTCATTTTTAATGATCATCGCCTGAAGTGTGTCGTACTCTTCCGGTGATTTTGTCCCTGTCAAAAATACATATCAAATAACATTTTGGTGCTGATCCCGGCAGAGACCAGAATAATCATCGGTTTTATGACTTTCAGCCCGGAGCTCAGTACCACACCGGCCCCCAGCCGCGCCCCGATAGCTTGTCCGGCAAACATCAGTAATCCCAGCGACCACATCATTTTACCGCCTGCGATAAAAAAGATAACGGACGAGGTATTGGAGGCCAGGTTCAGGAAATTGGAGTGAATTTGTGCTTTATCTATCCGGTATCCTAACAGCAGCATATAACTGATGGTATAAAATGTCCCGGCACCGGCACCTAAGAATCCGTCATAAAACCCGACACCGCCGCCGCAGATAAATGAAAACAGGAAAAAAGAAACACGCTGTTTTTCTTTGGATTTAGTGATATCGGGTGCAAAAATAAAGTACAGCGTGACACTGATAATTAATCCCGGCAGTAATTTTTTCAGAAAAGTCGGATCAATAAACTGCACAAAAATCGTGCCGGATGCGGCACCGAAGAATGTCGCAATAAATACCCATTTATTATTCTTTAAATCAATCCGCCCCTGACGCAAGAAATAAATACCGGATGTTAATGAACTGCCCAGTGCCTGCATCTTATTTGTTGCCAGTGCGTTAGCAGGCGGTAACCCGGAAATCAGCAGTGCGGTAATCGACAGAAAACCACCACCGCCTGACACCACGTTGATAAATCCGGCGGCCACGGCGACAAAAAACATGACAATAAGAAATGTTATGCTCATGGAAAGACACTTTAAATGGCAGGGATATTCAGTATATAAAAAGCACGTATCCGAAAAAGTGATGCCGCCCCTGCTGCCGGATATTTGGTATAATAAAATGTCATCTTTCTGAACAGGATACTGGTATGTTGCGCTATGGTATTCGCATTACTCATATTTTCCGGCACGCCTTTCACTCGCGTCCGCGTTTTATTATCTCTCTGATGGTCGCGTTTGTGACTTTTTTTGCTCTGCTGCCCGTACAGAGTGCACTGATGTGCCTGATCCTCAGCTGGAATGCCTTCTCCTGGGTGTATTTGCTGTTTCTTTTTGAGCGGATCATTAATAAGAAAGTAAAAGATATCCGTAAACTGACTAAAATTGAGGATGAAAGCGCCCGCATGGTGATGTTTTTCCTGCTGGCCGGGTGTTGTGTCAGTTTACTGGTGCTCTTTTTTGCCCTCGGCGGGCACGGTAATCTGACAGGTAATGATAAAGCTTTCCAATATATTCTGACCGCATCCACATTAGTGTCTTCCTGGCTGTTATTACCGGCCGGATTTACCATGCACTATGCGCACCTTTATTACACCAACCCGCAACAGGAAAAACCGTGGTTATTATTTCCGGACAGACCGGCTGAACCCACTTACTCTGATTTTATGTATTTCTCATTTACGATTGCCGTCGCCTCACAGACTGCCGATGTCGAAATCGCATCCTCCCCGATGCGCCGCGCGGTATTAATGCAATCCGTCGTCTCTTTTGTTTTTAATATGGCGATACTGGGATTATGTATTAATATCTCCGCCGGTTTATTTTAAACGGAGTGGCGGATGGAAACATTACTGACACACTGGATTACAGAATACGGCTATTGGGCAACCTTTTTCGGTACCATGATCGAAGGGGAAACCGCTGCATTTTTGTCCGGCATTGCTGCACACCATCAGTTATTATCCTATCCGAAAGTGATGCTGGTGGCCGCACTGGGCGGAATTATCAGTGACAATGTTCTGTTTTTTACCGGTTATTTTGCCGGAAACCGGATCCTTCCCCGCATTCATAAACATGCGGATAAAATAGCCCGTCTGCAACGGATAATTCACCGCCGTGAAAGCCTGATTATTATCGGAATACGTTTCGCTTACGGATTAAGGACTATCGGCCCCGTTATTATCGGCGCCGCCGGTATTAATCCGCTGAAATTTTTTGTGCTGAATATTCTCGGCGGAGCACTATGGGGAAGCGTTATTGTCTCTGCGGGGTATTTTATCAGCGCGGCAATCCTTGCCCTGCCGCTGCATACTTACCTTGCCTGGTTCCTTATCCTCGCGGCGGTTGCCGGTCTGTTTGTGCTGATAAGAAAGCATAAATTCACGCTGTAAACTGCGGAACAAACCCGCCCGTCAGCCACTATTCCGGCTTGCGGGCGCTGAGCAGAAAGATCATCGGCCGTTCTTTTTCTTCATCCAGTGCCGGGTTGGCGGCAATCTGTGCCGCTGACGGTCCCCACTCATTCATGGCGGTGATTTCAAAACCGGCTGTAATCAGTGCATTTATCCAGGTGGATAATTTCCGGTGCTGCTTTTCCACACCGTCGGCAAACCAGTTGCTGATCCTGACGCCTTCCTGCTGATACTGATTGACCGGCCAGGCTTTATTACCTGCACTATCCGTACACCAGTTCTGAATGACGGGAGCTGTGTAGATCGGGTGTTCTGCGGAAAAAATCAGACTGCCGCCCGCGACCAGCGCCTGAAACAGCGTGGCAAACAGTGCCGGGATATCACGCAGATAATGCAGTGCCAGTGAGCTGTAAATCACATCACTTTGTGCCGCCGGTAATTGCAGTGTCTCGAGATCAGCACGCAGCCAGGTAATATCCGGATCCGTGGTCATCGATGCGGCTTTCGCCAGCATTTTCTCTGACAGATCAAAACCGGTCACCCGGGCAGCGCCCTGCTCTTTTGCCCAGCGGCAGAACCAGCCATACCCGCACCCCAGGTCGATCACTGACTTCCCGGCCAGTGACGGCAGCAATGTCTGCATGGCAGTCCACTCCGGCGCGCCGTCCAGTCCTTCTGCTGAGCGGGGCAGCGTGGCATAACCGGCAAAGAAATCAGGATTATCATAAATATTCTGAGACATAACTTACTCCTTAAATAACGAGCAAATTATATTCATAGTTTGCCGGTTTCCGCCACGATTCTGTTCTGCAGGCATAAAAAAACCTCACCAGAGTGAGGTTTTTAAAATCTGTTACTGACAGCGGTGATTACAGAGCAACCACGTTAGCTGCAGCCGGGCCTTTCATACCATTTTCGATGGTGAAAGAAACCTGCTGGCCTTCTGCCAGAGATTTGAAGCTGTCGCTCTGGATTGCAGAGAAGTGAACGAACACGTCTTTGCTGCCGTCAGCAGGAGTGATAAAGCCAAAACCTTTATCATCGTTAAACCATTTTACAGTACCGGTAATTGTTGCGGACATATGAATTTCCTTTAAATTGATTTTGTTGCCATAAGGCATATAAGCGGTTTGATTACGTTTTTACTTATGGGAACTATCAGAAGGAATTCGCTATGAAGTGGTATCTTGGATAACGCTTGACGGAGAACAACTTAAAATCGGACTGACATAAATAGGTCTGTACTTCCAAACCAATGCCAATATTAAGCCATATATTTTGTTATCCGGCAAGCTCTTTTTGATTCACCTCAAACTACCACACCGGCAAATGGTATCAGTTTGCCAGCCCCATATAGCCGTGGATCCCCATATAAAGCCCGACCAGCGCTATCAGCGCCGCCGAAAAGTACGGTGCTTTTTTGGCAATATCACCCAGCCCCTGCCAGCGGCGGCTGACCTGGCGCAACCCCACCGCGGTTACCACACCGACTGTGACCAGTGTCAGTGCCAACCCGATACTGAAACTGAGCACCATGGTTGCCCCCAGGGTAAAAGCTTTCAGCTGCAGACAGATAAGCAAAACAGTAATCGCAGCCGGACACGGAATTAACCCGCCGGTCAGGCCGAACAGTAACACCTGGCTGTTGGTGGCTTTGCCGCCGGTAAACCGGGTTTTGATTTCATGCGCATGTGCTCTGGCATGCGCATCCTGATATTCGTCATCATGGTGGTCATGGTGATCATGGTGATGCTCTGCATGATGGTGATGGTGATGATGATCGTGGTCATGTTCATGGCTGTGATGATGATCATGCTCATGATGATGGTCACTGTGTGTATGGCTTTCCTGCTGCATTTCTGTCAGCCAGTTTTTTTCACCGCGGTATGTCCGCATAAACATCCAGAACGCGGTTGCCAGAATAATCACCGCCGACACCATTTGTAACCACGGCTCTACGGCTTCCGGCGTGAACCGGGTACTGATATACATCCCCCCGAGGGCAATCAGCCAGACTATCAGAGTATGCGACAACGTCGCCGCCAGTCCCAGCATTACTGCCTGTCTGACCGTCCCTTTCACCGCAATAATAAAAGCCGCTATCATGGTTTTTGAGTGACCCGGCTCCAGGCCGTGCAGCGCACCCAGTGCAATCGCGCCGGGATAAAAAAACCAGGCATTTCCCTGCTGCAGTAAAGAGGCAAAATCGGTCATGACGTGTGATCCCTGTTTTCAGAATGAAGAAAGCGTGAATTGAGTATACTCCCCCCCAGTATAATTACACTACCTCTTTGTATCACGAAGATGCTACTATTTTGCCCGTCACTTTCTTTTCACCTTATTTCACGGGGTTGCCATGTCACATACCATCAGGGACAGACAGAAACTTCAGAACCGCGCCAGTAAAATTCAGGGGCAGGTCAACTCACTGAAAAAAATGCTCGATGAACCGCATGAGTGCTCCGCCGTACTGCAACAGATTGCGGCTATCCGGGGCGCGGTAAACGGATTAATGCGGGAAGTGATTAAAGGCCACCTGATTGAACACGTAGTTCATGAGGAAGATGAGGAAAAACGTCAGGGTGATCTGGATATTGTCCTGAAGGTGCTGGATTCTTATATTAAGTAAAGAAAAATTAAGCCGGTGTTGTAAAAATCTCCGACGCCGGTCCTGTAAGTGTTGAATATCCTTTTCTGATATAAAAATATTCCCCCTGTATATCTCAGAAACTCACTGAGCCCCCTTTTATTCAGCTCCTGCAACAGAGACTGAAAATAAAGAATGCTGTTAATAATCAGTTAATTTACAGCGTCTGAAATAATCTATGATAAAACGATATTTTCTTTTATTTCACTACTGAAAAGGCTGTTATGACTATAAAACGGATTAATCCGCCCTCACTGTTTAATTCCCTGCAATACGGTTTCAGTCAGGTCGTGGAAACAACCGGCACCCGGCAGTTATTTCTGTCAGGACAGGTCGGCGTTGATCATAATGAAGTGACAATCGCAGGCGGTATGCGGGAACAAGCCGCACAATCGGTGAACAATATTGCCCGTGCCCTCGCGGCAGCCGGCGGTTCTCTGTCTGATGTGGTTATGCTGCGGATTTATATCCGTGCCGGTGCGGATTCACACGATGAACAAATGGCAATTGCGGATGTGCTGAAAGAAAAATTTGCAGATAATGCCCCCGCCTCATCATGGATTATTGTCAGCGGATTATCGCTGCCCGAATGGCTGATTGAAATCGAAGCTCACGCCGTGCTGCCGTAACCGGAAGGCGCTGTACAGCGCCTGATTTGCATGATATTGATTACGTGAATATTAAAAAATAAAATAAAAATACTGAGAATGTCACCATGCAAGCCGCCACCCGTTCCACCATTGCACTGCTCGCTTCCTCATTCTTAATTACTATCGGACGGGGTGCCACTATCCCGTTTATGGCGATTTATCTCAGCCGTCAGTATGACATGGCGGTGGATCAGGTCGGGGTGGCACTGACGGTCGCACTGACAACCGGCGTGTTATTCAGCCTCGGCTTCGGCATCATTGCGGATAAATTTGATAAAAAACGCTACATGCTGATGGCAATTCTGGTTTATATCGCCGGATTTATCGCTATTCCGCTGACTCATAATATCGCGCTCGTCGTTGTCTTCTTTTCACTCATTAACTGCGCCTACTCCGTTTTTGCTACGGTGCTGAAAGCCTATTTCGCCGATACACTGCCACCGGCGCGCAAAACCAAAGTCTTTTCCCTGAACTATACCTTCGTCAATATGGGCTGGACTGTCGGGCCGCCGATTGGTACCGGCCTGCTGATGTACAGCGCGGATCTGCCGTTCTGGCTGGCGGCCTGCACCGCCTCATTCCCGATATTCTTTATTCAGCGTTTTGTCCGCAGCGTGCCGCCTTCTGCCTCCGGCAGCAACAGTACCACCTGGCAGCCTTCTGTCATGCTGCATGATAAAGCCCTGCTCTGGTTCACATTATCCGCCTTTCTGGGATCGCTGGTGTTTGGTTCGTTTTCCGCCTGTATTTCCCAGTATGTCCTGACGGTGGCAGATACCACACTGGCAGAAAAAGTGATTGGTGTGGTACTGCCGGTCAATGCTGCAGTAGTGGTTTCACTGCAATATATGGTCGGCCGCCGGATCAGCACAGACAATCT
Source organism: Morganella morganii (assembly GCF_019243775.1). Classification (NCBI taxonomy): domain Bacteria; kingdom Pseudomonadati; phylum Pseudomonadota; class Gammaproteobacteria; order Enterobacterales; family Morganellaceae; genus Morganella; species Morganella morganii. The sequence goes on along the minus strand of NZ_CP069157.1, from coordinate 1,225,654 downwards.
GCAAAAGCTGATGACACTCGGTACACTCTTTTTTATGGCCGGACTGGCCGGATTTATGATGTCAGGCAGCAACCTTGTGTTCTGGGGAATTGCCGCCTTTGTTTTTACCCTCGGTGAACTGATTTATGCGCCGGGTGAATATATGCTGATCGACAACATTGCGCCGGACGGCATGAAATCCAGCTACTTTTCCGCTCAATCCCTCGGCTGGCTCGGCGGTGCCTTTAACCCGCTGATGACCGGCGGTGTGCTGACCTATTTCCCGCCAAATACCCTGTGGCTGCTGCTGATTGGTGTTTCCGCCTGCGCCTGGCTGTGTATGATGCGCGGCCTGAAGATCAGCAGAAACAGGCTCATTCATCAGTGAATATTTGATTCACTTATCATTAATTAATAATACTTCATATTCCGATACGGTAATTTTCTGCTGCTGAGCTATCCTCCCTCTATTGTTTAGTTTTATTTAACATAGAGAGTGCTGTATGCCGCATCAGGCACTCTGACCAGCCCTGTTATTCATGTCAGAAAGGAGTTACCGCTATGTCTTATACTGAACCGGATTTGATGAGTCCGGCGGAAGAGCAATCTGTCATCCGTATCCTGAATGTGACTCTCGGGCTGGCGCTGCCCGGTTGTCTGCGGGTTGCGGCAGAGCTGAATATTGCCGACCATCTGGCTGACCGGCCGCTCTCTGTTACCGCACTGGCAGAACGCACCGGCTCGGATCCGGATAACCTGCGCCGCATTCTGCGGATGCTGGCACTGAACGGTATTTTCACCGGTACGGATGATGACAGTTACCGGCTCTCTCCTGATGCGGAGTTTCTCCGCCGTGATCACCCCTGCTCACAGCGGGATGCCGTTCTGACACTGACCGACAATACTTACTGGTCAACCATTGGGCGGCTTAATGAATCCGTTCGCGGTGAACTGAACTTTAAAAAGCTGTTCGGTAAAACCTTCTACGAATATCAGGCCACCAAACCCAACCGCAACGACAGCTATAATTTTCCGTCCGGGATGTCTGCCCTGTCAGAGATGGAAAACTATTTTGTCACCCGGGCTTATAACTTCCCGTCATCGTGCCATATTGCCGATATCGGCGGCGGCGAAGGCTCACTGCTGCTGCGGATTTTGCGCAGCGACCCGACACTGACCGCCACCCTGTTCGACAGCCCGCATGTGATATCAGACAAATACCTGTCTCAGCTGGGTGACGATTCCCGCTGGTCGCTGGACGGCGGTGACTTCTTTAAATCCGTGCCGCAGGCGGATATGTATCTGCTGAAAAAAGTCATTTTTAATCAGGATGATGCCAACGCCCTCGCTGTACTGAAAAACTGCTGCAAGGCCATGAAACCGGACAGTAAACTGCTGATCATCGAATCCGTTGTGCATCCGGAAACCAATCCGGCGGCGCATTATGGTATGGGTATTCTCTGTATGGCGATTCTGCCCGGCGGCAGTGAGCGGACTATTCCGGAGTTTGAGGCTCTGCTGGCTGAAGCAGGACTGAAAATAAACCGCCTTATCCCGACTGAATGCTATATCTCTGTGCTTGAAGTGGTTGCGGCCTGATCTTTGATCCGGCACAGTGCGTTCCCGGACGTACTGTGCCATTGTAAAAGTCCTTATGTCAGCTGCGGAGCAGGAAGCACCGGTGAGAATATTACTGATTTTGCCGTTTGACAGGACTTACCGCTACCGGAAAAGCGCGTTTTCCGTGGCGATCAGCTATGCCCCGCTGACCCTTATCACCCTCGCCGCCCTGGTTCCCCCGCATCTGAATGCCGAACTGACCCTTTGTGATGAAGGCGTTTCCCCGCCGGTCACTGCCGGGGATTTTGATCTGGTGGTGATCACCGCCACCGCCTCCTCTTCCCCCCGCGCCTATGCGCTGTGCCGCTACTGGCGCGAACGCGGGGCAAGAACCGCAATGGGCGGCGCACACGTCACACTGCAGCCGGATGAGGCGGCACAACACGCCGATACCGTCCTCATCGGTGCCGGTGAACTCATCTGGCCGCAATTTTTACAGGATATGGCTGACGGACATCCGCAACCGCGTTATCAGCACCGCCCAGAGCGCGGCTTTCTGCCGATGCCGGTGCCGCGCCGTGATCTGCTGCCGTCCCGCGCCTACATGAATATCGCCACTATTATTGCCGACCGTGGTTGTCCGCTTGCCTGTGAATTCTGTTCGGTGCAGCATCAGTGGGGACGCAAAGGCACAGCACGGCCAGCGGCAGATGTGATTAACGAGATAAAACAGAGCGGCAGACAGCGCTGGATATTCCTCGACCCTAATCTGTACGCCGACCGGCAGTACAGTCTGGAACTGTTCCGGGCACTGATCCCGCTGAAAATCCGCTGGTCGGGACTGGCGACACTCAATGTGACGGATGACGACGAGGTTTTCCGGGCGATGTGTGACAGCGGCTGCGAAGGCCTGCTTATCGGGCTGGAAAACCTCAGTCAGCAGACCATGACGGCCACCGGCAAGAATTGTAACCAGGTCAGCGAATACCGCCGTCAGATCCGGCGGCTGCGCGATAACCGGATTGCCGCACTCGGCTGTTTTGTGCTCGGGTTTGATGAAGACACCCCGGAGAGCATCCGCGATACGATACGGCAGATCCCGTCTCTCGGGCTGGATCTGGTACGTTTTTCTGTCCTCACCCCACTGCCGGGTACACGGCTGTGGCAGCGGATGGCGGAAAACGGCCGCTTAATCACACAGGACCTGAGCCTGTATGACAACGAACATGTGGTTTTTCAGCCGCAAAATATGTCACCGGAAACCCTGCAATCCTTACTGCACGAAGCCTGGCGGGAAACATACCGTCTGACGGCCATTCTGCGCCGGGTATTGCACCGTCCGGGCAGCCGTTTTATCCGCCTGGCGGCCAATCTCGGCTTCCGGCTGTACGCCCGCCGGTTACGCCATGAAAAAACCGGGCTGTTCAACCCGGCAATAGTGACGAATAACACAAGGAAAACAGACTGATGCGTCTTTTACTCAACAGTATTCTGCTGATTTTTTCGATGACTGCGGCAGCGTCCTGTTTATGGGGAGTGAGCCATCTCGCCTGGTATTATGCACTGCCTGCCCTGATCGGTTTTATGCTGATTAACAATATGCCGTTCGCTATTCTGCATGAAGCGGTACATGGTGTGGCCGCCCGCACTGCCGCCGGTAATCGCGCCATCGGGATTATTGCCGCGTGGGCGTTTCCGACTTCTTTTACCCTGCAGCGCCGTGCGCATCTGAATCACCATAAAAATAACCGGACAGATAAAGAGCTGTATGATTATTACCTGCCAAACCAGCCGCGCTGGCTGCGCAATATCTGGATGTACGGCGGCAATCTGCTCGGGTTGTACTATTTTTGCGTACTGCTCGGTAATCTTCTCTGGTTTATTGCGCCGCGCGTGTACCGTTCACGGGTGTTTGTCACCAAAATCGCCCCGGCGCTGGGGTTCGGGTCACAGGTGCCGGAACTGGCAAAACTGCCGCCGCTGACCATCTGGAGTGAACTGCTCGGTGCATTTCTCTGGCAGGCGCTGCTGTTTTGGGCGCTGGATTTAAGTGCGGCCGGTTATCTGCTCTGCCTGTGGGCTTTTGCGCTACACTGGTCGGCCCTGCAATATGCGGATCACGCCTGGAGCCGCCGCGATGTGATGAACGGCGCGTGGAACCTGAAAGTACTGCCGGTCTCCCGCTGGCTGGCGCTGAATTATCACTGCCATCTCGCGCACCACCAGCACCCGCAGGCACCGTGGTATGAACTGCCGTCACTGGTGGATGACCAGCCGCGTCCGACCTTCTGGCGTGTCTATTTCACCATGTGGCGCTATGGTGTGCGGCCTGCACCGCAGATGGGCGCAGCAGCGGATCTGGATTTTCTGTTTCCGCCGGAAAAATAAAAGGGATAGTGATTTCTGTCAGTCCGTGCAACGTCTGATAACGGGCAAAACGAAAAGTCGCTGTAAATACCTCCCTGTACGCTCAGGCGCGTCATCCATGACGCGCATGCTTTTCGTTCGCCTGCCCGTTACCTGACGACTTACATAATCCACTGATTTATTAAAATATTATTTCTTTCCGACTTCTGTCGCCGGTTTTACCGCACTTTTACGGCGGAACAGCACAATACCGGCCAGCAGACCAATTACCAGACCGCCCGCTCCGTACATCATGCCCTGTAAGGCATTACGGGTTTCATTCAGCAGCGGGTTATCCGTGAAATCGGTACCGATATGAATTGTGCGGATTTTCCAGGCGCCGTCTTCAAGCGCAACCGTCGCTGTCCAGCGGGTCGGAAAATCGTAGGTACGGCCGTCACTCAGCTGATATTTTTCCATCCCTTTACCGTAGGCGACACCCCAGGTTTTATCCGGGGATAACTCCGTCACCACATCAGCATTAAAACTGATATTCAGTTTTTTCAGGAACTTATCCGGCCCGAACCAGGATTCAAAATACGGTTTTATTGCTGCTTTGCCGGAGATAAACTCCTGGGTGATGGGCGTGGCACGCAGATTTTCACTCATCACCGGCAGCATTTTGTCATAATCACCGCTGTTGATAGCATTTTCCACGGTACCGATCACCTGCCGCAGTTCATCATGGATAGCGCCGTCCTCTTCTCCGGGCTGTGCATACACCGAAAAACTGAATATCATTAACGCACTGATAATTATCCTTTTCATCATTATTTCCTCATCATATATGAAACCGTTACCGCCAACAGCAGGCCGGTGACCACATCCGCCACATGGTGCTGATGAACCAGCAGCACAGACAGTACAATCAGCACCAGCCACAACAGAAACAACAGTGTCAGCCCGCGTCCGGTATGGCGGATAATGGCCAGCACCGCCGCGCACGACCAGGCCACATGCAGGGACGGCACCAGATTATGCGGATGATCCAGCGCAAACAGTGTCGTGTACATCGTCCGGTACAGCGGCGATTCCGGTACCTGGCGGACAAAACCGAGCTGTGCCGGAAACAGAAAAAAGATCACGCCGCCCAGTAATGTCATCACCATAAAGGTGAGTGCCAGTTGCCGGTGCTCCCGGCGCGGCAGAAACAAAACCGGCATCAGAATAATCAGGTAAAACGAGCAGTACACCCAGATAAAACCGGGCACAAACGGGATGTGAAGTTCAGCCGGAAACCACAGGCTATACAGGCTGTCGCGCCCGGCCGTATATGCATTCATCAGCGGGTAAACCGTGAAAAACACCACGCTGACCGGAATACACCACAGCAGATAACTGATCACCCGGCGGGAAAAAGAATCCGGATCGGTATTCATTCATCCCCCTTATTTTAAACCAAAACGCATCCGGTGTTTTTTATGCACCTCTTTGCGGAATAACAGGGTATAACGCCAGAAAGTTGCCATCCGCGATAAGGATTGCAGCGTCAGACGCAAATCAGAAAAACGGCGGATAATCGACGGCACACTGTTAAAACGGCTGCGTGCGGCATGGCACAATTCTGTCAGCGTTTCCGGGCTCATATTTGCAGGCTGAAAGGCGGCCTGATTAAAACGGTATTCCGGATGCAACCACCATTTGCCGTCAAACAACAGGCGGTTTTCCTGCGCCAGCTGCTGATACAGCGGTGTGTTCGGGTACGGCATCAGAATGTTATAGGCGGCGAACGCAAAGCGGTTTTTCAGGGCGAATGCCACGGTATCTTCCACGGTTTCTGCCGTATCGTGGTCATACCCCAGGGTAAACGCCGCCCAGGTCTGCAATCCGAAGTCCCGTAATACCGAAATTTCCTCACGATACTGTGAAAATGTCCGCATATTCGGCGATTTTCGCGCATCACGCAGACTGTCCGGGTTGATGGATTCAAATCCCATCACATTACCCCAGCAGCCGCTCTGCTGTAACAGCGACATCAGACGGCGGTTACGGGTCATATCCAGGCTTGCCTGGCTTATCCAGCGCACATTCAGCGGGATCAGCGCACTGCACAGCTCACTCAGCTCGCGGTGATCAGACGCGATATTGTCATCAACAAAAAAGATAAATTTCGGTTTCTGTGTTTCTATCTCCCGCACCACTTCATCGATCCGGCGGATATAGTGCTGCCGCCCGAAATAACGGCTGACCGCACAGAAACGGCAGGCGAAGCGACAGCCGCGGGTAAACTGCATCAGGCTGATCGGCAGATAGCCTTTTCCCCGGAAGATATCCCGGCGCGGCAGACAGCCGCACAGATTATGATCGACCTGGCCGACTCCGGCAGGAGCATCATAGCGCGGCTTCAGGCGGCCTTTCTCCGCATCACGGATCATCTCTGTCCAGCGGGTTTCCGCGTCACCGGTAAAAATACTGTCACAATGCTGCGCCACTTCCTCCGGCAGCAGTGTGGCGTGGATCCCGCCCATCACCACCCGCACATCACGGGCCCTGTATTCCGCCGCAATCTCATAAGCGCGGCGGGCGGTAAACGTTTCGACCGTAATAGCGACCAGATCCGCCGGTTCATCATAAGGAATGGCTTCCATCCGATCATCATACAGCACCACTTCCACATCCGGTGGCGTCAGACCTGCGAGAACACCGAGCATCAGCGGCTCCATCCGCCCCTCATCCACATACAGACTGTGCTCCTGACGGCCGATATTCGGTTTAATCAGTATCAGTTTCACTCTTTTTCTCCCGGGCGTTTTCCCTGCTTGCGGGCGATATCCCGGTGCGAGGCAATATTGTAAAGCCAGGCAACCAGCAGCGTGCGCCAGCCGCTCCGGCTGCCGGAACGGCACAGACGCCGGATAACGGACGCATAACGGTAAAAGCGGGTGCGGGCATAAAAACATCCGGCAGCCAGTTCTGCGGTGCTCATTCCGCCCGGCCGGAAAGCCGGTTCGCCGTAGCGGAAATCTGGGTCAAGCCACCAGGCCGGATAAATCAGCCGTCCTTCAGCCTCCAGCCGGGCATACAACGCCGTGCCGGGGGTCGGGATCAGCAGGTTAAAATTGGCAATCGCCAGTTTGTTACTCTCCGCAAACGCTAGTGTGCTGCGGATGGTCTCCGGCGTGTCTTCGTCATAGCCGAAAATAAAAGTGCCGTAGACACAGATACCACGCCGGTACAGCGCCGCCAGTACGGCAGCATAATCATCCGCCGTATGGCTGCGGGATTTTCCCATCCGCCTCAGCGTGGTTTCATTCAGGCTTTCAAAGCCGATCAGCACGAAGCAGCAGCCGGCGGCGGCCAGTTTATCCAGCATTTCCTCATTACGGGCGATATCGATACTTATCTGGCATCCCCAGCGGCGTTTCAGCGGTGTGAGCATCGCCAGCAACTCATTCAGCGCCCGCTTACCGGCAAAAAGATTGTCATCCACAAAAATCAGAAAGCGCTTTGCAGGCAGAGATAAAATTTCATCCCGCATCTCATCAACCGGCCGGGTACGCACACCTTCCGGATAAAATGCATGGATAGAGCAAAAATCACAGGCAAACCGGCAGCCGCGCGAGAACTGCACCAGCGACACCGGCGCGTAGCGTTTACCCTCAAAAATGGTGCGGTCAAGACGGTAACCGGCAAGCGGGCGGTCATGCGCGCCCCGGTAACGGGGTTTCAGCGCATTCTGTTCACAATCCGCCAGCATCTGTTCCCACGCCCCTTCCGCATCACCGAGCAGCACGCTGTCCGCATGCTGCAGTGCTTCATCCGGCATAAAAGTGACGTGGCAGCCGCCCATCACCACGGTTTTTCCCTGACGGCGGAACCGGTCAGCCAGCTGATAACTGCGCTGTGCCGTGAACGTTTCCACCGAAATGGCGATCAGATCCGCATCAGGCAGTGATTCCGGGATGTTATCCAGCCGGTCATCATAAAATGTGACCCGGTGCCCAGGCGACAGGGCAGCCAGGATACCGATCGCCAATGGTGTCATAGCATCTTTCGTGCGGTAATCCCCCATGTTCGGGTAGATCAGCACGATATTCACAGCAGCGCTATCTCCGGCCAGACAATGCGGCCGTCCCACTGTGGTGCGGCAGTCAGATCGACGCCGTAAATCCGGGTGCGGTAAACGGATGCCCCGGTGCGTTTAATCACATCATTAGTGCAGATATGCCCCGGCGGCAGCCCGACGGTCATAACCGGGGTGGTGCAGTGCAACAGCGCTTCCTCAATCAGATCAGGCAGTTTGGTATCATCGGTACAGGCCAGGAATGACAGGAAACTCTGCGGAACCACTTCCCCCGCCGCCGGCATCTGCGGCCGCCGGGTCATTCCGGCAAAAGCGTTGTAAAGCGGGCGCAGCATTTTCATTCTGCCGGAGTAACCGGCCACAATAACCTGTTTGAAAGCACGCTGATCCCAGAGCATACCGCAGGCCACCAGTTGCCCGTTCTGATAACTGCCGAGCACCGTAATACCGGTTTGCTGCATCGCTTTCAGGTTCAGCGCCGGTGCCAGCTGACGGGAAGCGGATTCCTGTGCAAAGAAACGGATGACATCGGTGTAATCCTCCGGCGGCACCACTTTCCACAATCCTCTGTCTTTGCCTCTGCTTTTGCTGATCGCCAGCGTGCTCATGCTGCTCAGAAAACGGTAGAGCGGCAGTCCTTCCACGCCCCGCTCCAGCAGGCGCCGGGCCAGTAAATTATTCTCCGCAATACTGGTATAACAGTGATCCGGTGTCGGCAGCTGGCGCAGATAAGAAAATCCGGCCTGTAACACTTTCAGGTGATTACGGTATTTCGGCACAATACGCAGACTGCCGAGATAACCCATCCGCGCTTCTTCGCCGTTAACCCAGCCGCTCTGTATGCTCAGCTGGCACATGCCGACCAGGGTATCACCGTCTCTTGCCAGTGCCGGATAGACTTCACCGAAATCATCCCTCGGAGAAAAATAACCGGGCCGCCGGGTCATCACCAGCTCCCAGTCCCCCTGCATGGCATTATCTTCAAGGAGCCTGAGTAAATCCGCGATATGCTCCGTTGTCGCGTCAATAACCTCTATCATTTAACCTCTGCTAATTTACCCTGCCAATTCTCATCACCGAGCGGATAGCCGTTGCGGCAGCTGATTTCACGGTGATGCAGCCAGTTAATCGGGAAATAGTTACGAAACATAAAGAAATCGCCCCGGTTACGCCAGCTGCGCTGAAGAATCGAGCGTGAACTGTAAAATGCCTTCCTTGCTGAGAGGCACCCCTGCGTTACTGCCTCCGGAGACAGCTGTGCCGGACTGAACGGCAGTTCGTTGTAACGGTAATGATCATCGAGCCACCAGTGCTCAAAGCGCAGGCGGTTTTCCTGCGCCAGCCGCGCATAAAGCGGCGTTCCCGGAAACGGCGTCATATGGTTGAATGCCGCGATATACATACTCTGTTCGCGGGCGTAAGCCACCGCCTCGCCGAATGAGTCCGGGGTATCATGGTCATAGCCGAACACAAATGTGCCGTAAACGGCGATATGATGGCGGCGCAGGTTAGCCAGTGCCTGACTGTAGCCGCCTTTCATGGTGTTAAAACCTTTTTTCATCTGCCGCAGATTGGCTTCATTCAGGGATTCAAAGCCAATCAGCACGCCCCGGCAACCAGCCTGTGACAGCGCGCGGACAAATTCCTCATCATGTGCGGCATCAATACTCATCTGGGTCACCCAGCGGATCCCGGCTTTCGCCAGTGCCGGCAGAAACTCGCGGCTTTCCCGCAGGCTGCCCGCGAAATTATCATCCACAAAGAAAAACAGATTTTTTGTGCCTTTGAGACCCGCCAGTTCCCTCAGCACATGATCCGGATCGCGCCGCCGGTAACGCTGCTGATAGAACGACTGCACCGCACAGAATTCACAGTGGAAACGGCAGCCGCGCCCGGTTTCCACCAGCCCTATCGGCAGATAACGTTTTCCCGCGAACAGGCTGCGATCAACACGGATACTGCGCAGATCAGTCTGTGTTCCGTGATATTCCCGCTGCAGTGTGCCGTGGCGTAAATCATCAATCATGGTTTCCCAGACTGATTCCGCCTCTCCGGTGATAATGACATCCGCAAAGCGTTTCACTTCCTCCGGCATCAGCGTGGCGTGAAACCCGCCCATCAGCACCGGCACACCGCGCTTTCTGTACTCACTGGCTATCTGATAGGCCCGCTTCGCGGTATAGGTTTCAACTGAAATTGAGATCAGATCTGCCGGTTCATCAAACGGGATCAGCTCCAGACGATCGTCGTAAAACCGTGTTTCAATATCCACCGGTGTCAGCCCTTTCAGTGCCGCGACCGGCAGAGGCTCCATCTGCCAGGATCGCAGATAGGTTTCGCCGCGCCGGTGGCCGATCGCCGGATGAATAAATGTCAGCCGCATCAGTGGCTGCCCGACTTCGCCGGACGGTGTTCAACCGGCCAGTCACAGGTGTAATACTGATGCAGGTGATGCGCATAGAAGCGGTAACCCAGGTTTGCCGTCAGCGCCAGCGGTTTAAAGTTACGCGCCTGCCACAGCCGCTTCGCGATGCTGCGGTAACGGTACACTTTTTTCCAGGCGCGTTCGTGACCCAGTTCCAGCTCATGCGCACTCATCAGCGCCGGGCGGAATACCACATGTTGCGCGTCATACAGCGACCAGTCCGTGGTTAAAATCCGCTGTTCTTCCTCAAGGCGCTTAAACAGCGACGTGCCCGGGAACGGTGTCAGCACTGAGAAACGTGGTAAATCAATCCCGGCATCGATAGCCAGATCCACCGTACGGTCAAACACATCAGTGGTGTCGTGATCCAGACCGAATACAAAACATCCCTGAATCGCAATTCCCAGCCGGTGCAGGTCACCAATCAATTCTTTATAATCCACCGAGCCGTTAAATTTCTTCCCGGCATCTTTCAGGCTGCCGTCACTGACCGTTTCCAGCCCCAGCAGCAGCCCTTTGCAGCCGCTGCGGGCCATCAGCTCCATCAGTTCGTGGTTATGAGCTATCAGCACGGTGGATAAACCGAACCACTGAATATTCAGCGGGATCAGTGCGGTAAACAGCCGTTTGGCATAACCAATATCCGACACCAGGTTCAGATCAACAAATATTACTTTCCGTTTACCGGTACGCGCCACATAACGGTGGATATCTTCAACCACCCACTCCACCGGATGCTGAAACTGCTTACGCCCCCAGGCACTCGGTGCAACACAGAACTCACAGTTGTGAGCACAGGAGCGTGTCGCTTCAAAAACCCCCTGGGTGAGAAAATGCTTTGCATCAAACCGTTCGCGTTCCGGAAACGGCAAGTCCGGGATATCAAGCGTGAAATCCGCGCCCTGACGGTATTCACGCTGCATATTACCCGCCATAAAATCACGGATAAGCTGCGGCCAGCTCTGCTCGGAATAGCCGGTGCAGACCGTATCGGCGTGCTGCAGCGCCTCCTGCGGCAGCAGTGTGACATGCGGCCCGCCGAGCACGACGGGGATATTTTTCGCCCGCATCTGTGCCGCCAGTTCATAGGCGCGCGGCGCATTCCCCGTGATCACCGTCATCGCCACCAGATCTGCCGTGAAATCCTCCGGCAGTTCCTCAATACTTTCATCAATCAGGCGGATATTAACCGGCAGGGATTTCGGCACCAGTGCGGAAAGGGTGGTCAGCGTCAGCGGCTGATAACGCAGCGAGCGTTTGAAAATCCCGCCCCGTTTGCGGTACAGCGGCCCTTTCGGTGAAAGCAGCACCAGATCCAGCGGCCGCTGCGGCGTATAAACAGTCTGTGTCATCACGGAAACTCCCTGATCTCAAACATGGCACGCCAGTCAGACGAGGTCAGCAATGCCGGGATTTTAATCTCCCCCAGCCGCTTTCCCCGTTGAAGCTGCCGGTGAAAATAGTGCTCCGCCGGCTGATGCAGGCGGAGGAATGTCAGCGGTTTAAGCTGTCCGATACGGCGGGCGTAGTGATACTGCGGATTGGTGCACAGATACTGCTCAGTTTCCTCACAATATGCCTGTGCCTGTGTCTCAGTGCAGGTATCGCTGAGCAGCAGCACATAGCCCTGCTCATCCGCTGCCAGTACAGCAAAATTCTGCGATGGCGGTAAACCGGCACAAACGAACGACTCGGTCAGTTTTTCTCCGACCAAATCACTGCATATACCCTCACGCCCGCAAAAACGCAGCTGCGGCAGCCCTTCCGGCGTGTGGCCGGTACACAGAACCAGATCATCGGTCTGATAGCGGTACAGCCCGCTATTCGTGGTGACAATCACACTGTATGTTTCACCGGACAGCAATTCATCCGCCAAATATATCTGCCCGTTATCCCGGCGGAATTCATAGAAATTACTGTCTGCACTCAGTTGCGGGTCACCGCAGTCAGACGGAACGGTGATCACCGCCTCGGTGGAGAGCAGCCCTTTGCCCTGAAGTGTCACGCCGGGAAAGCGCGTCATCAGCGCCTGTGCCGGTGAGGCGGACGCAGCCTGATCCCAGCAGCTGATCAGCGCCAGCTGCGGCCATAACAGCGCGGTATTCTGTTCCCGCAGATAACGCCGGTAACGTACCAGCGCCGCCGGGTCAGCACTCAGCGAATGTCCGGCAATTTCCCCGCCGTCGCGCAGCAGTGCAGAAATCTCAGCCTGCCGGGTATCAAGAGCCGTGAGCAGCGGAAATAAAAACACCGGGCTCCAGACGGAGATCAGACGTAAATCCGGGCATTGCAGCAGATAAATCAGGGTCAGCAACTGCCAGTCTGCCGCATCCTCAACCTGCGCCAGTGTCAGCGGCACAGCCGATAATTCACTGAATGCCGCCAGATTATCCGCCCCCAGATAGAGCGCATCACCACCACCGACAGTAATACCGCAGGGCGTTTTTGTCATCCGCGTCACTGCCGGGCTGAGCGCCCAGTAAACATGACCGGAGGTCAGATCAAAACGGCGGGTCACATCCCGCAGCCAGCCGGTGACAGCAAGACGGAAATCGGTTAACCCGGCAGAAGTATAAGGCAGCAGTTTGCCGCCGCTGTGACTGCCGCCGGTCAGCTCAAATGCCGTGACCGGTGCACTGCACAGCAGATTTTCTTCCCCGGCCGTCATGCGGGTGATAAAGGAGCTGAGGTCAGAATAGGTTGTCAGAGGGACGTTCTGCTGATAGTCCGCCACTGATTTTACAGCGGAAAAATGATACCGCTGCCCGTATTCACACGCCGCATTTGCGGCCAGACAGGCGGATAACCAGCGGAACTGTCTTTCGCGCAGAGAGCCCAGCGGCGCAACAGATGGCATCCCGGCACGGAAATGCTGCCAGGCATTATCCATAGCAGAACTCAACATCGGGTTCTTCAAACAGTGACTGATAACGTTTAGCCACATTATCAGGAGAGACTTCACACAGGCAGACCAGTTCATGGCCGCAGACATAGTGCGGGTTTTTGTGCAGGAAAAATGCAACATCCGGTTTGCTGCGCTGCGCGTCAGTGACCGTTGCCATTGTGCGGTTCAGATAGCCAAACGCCGACGGGCATTCCACCACGCCGCGGGCCGGGTTATAGAGTGAGCCGAATTTATCTTTCGCCAGTTCCGCCGCCAGCCGTGCCAGTTCCGGTTCTTTGACATTACCGTTCCAGTGCGGATAAAAGGTCTGCGCCAGCGTGCTCATATACCGGTAAGTGCGCACGCCCTTCACCAGCAGGAACCAGAACACCCGTTCGCCGGGATATTCACTGCGCAAAAGCGCAATACGCCGCAGCCAGGCACCGTGCAGCGTCTGCTGCTTCCAGTGGGCGGGATGCACAATTGTGTCGCCGGAATAGACAATCCGGTGTCCGCGGAACGGATAAAACTGCAGGGTACTGAACCCGGCCATTTCATCCCCTGACATCAGAAACAGAACTTCCTGTTTATGATCGAGATCTGATAAAAACTGCGTACCGTCGCTGCCGGTATAATACATAAAATAGAGTGAGGCCATTTCCTGACGCTGCGCCTGTGTCAGGGTTTTTACAGGCTGAAAAAATGCGCGATACGACATTCCGCCGTCTCCTCCGGTAGATTTACCCGCACTGCCGCTTTTCCTTAAGTGGAATGCCTATCTTAGCGACCTTCATTTCAGAAACAATCAGCGATGCCTGAATCTTTGTTTAATATCATGAAAAAACATTGCATAAGCCGTTTCAGCGCCGGTGAAGAGCCCGGAGTCCGTCGGAAAAACAGCGGTTACACCAGATACCTCACCTGACAGTAAGGCTCCGGCAACAATGACTCAGCCTTCCGGACAACCGGCAATCCGTGTCAAAATCTGCCGCGCCAGGTTATCCGAATCGTTCAGTTCACCGGTAACCGCAACGCTGGACGATGGCCGGGCAGTAACCATTCCCGGTATTTATTTCCAGCGCAATATCGGCCTGAGTTTTAACGACAGAACCGGTATTCTGCACGGTACACCAACAGAATACGGTGAGTTTCCGGTGCGGGTGGTATGGGAGCTGGCACCGAAAAAACGGTTTTCCTCCGACATACACTTTGCTGTTGATCCCGGTTCACACAGCACCAGCACTACTCCCGCCCCAGCCGGTTTTCCTCCGCAATAGTCAGCTGCCGCCCCTGCCAGCATATGTGCGGGGGCATTTCCGGCAGTGCATTATTTTTTTATCATAATTATTTCTGAGCTGCCGTTATGGCAGTAAATCACCTCAAAAGTGAGGCACTGTCGCCACCCTCCCGCTTTCAGTCCTCTTATGACTCAGTCCGTAACAGGTAAACCGCCCTTCTGCGGCAGATTTTGCATCCAGTTTCCGGATAAAAAAAGGAAATAGCCGGTGATGTCTGCCTCCTGACAACGATTTCGTCCAGATAAACGGCAGCGTTTCCGGGATAAATAACCGCCCGGCACCCGCAGTCTGAGAACGGCGTAACCCTTTTACATGTTCACGGATGTAACTGACCGGTAACGTTTTTTCCGGCACAGGTAAGATCCCGCTTAACCGGATATACGGGTAAAAAGCAGCTAACCGTACAGAGAGCCCCAATTCCGCCAGAGAAGGGTAATCCCCGGCCAGCAACCGCAGACGGTTCCCCGGTGTCTGCGGCTTGCGGCAGTAATCCGGAAATGCGACAGCAACAGCACTGCTGTTTTCACCGGTTTTATTCTCTGCCAGTATCAGGTGAAGCTGCCGCCAGATTTGCTGGCGGAGAAATACTGCCGATATCAGTGCATCCGGCAAAATCGTGATTGTCTGATAAAATCGCATCCGCTTACCCTCCACCACCGAAAACACCGCCGCGAATTAACACTGCCACGACATAATTTTCTTCATGTTCAGCGAGTTTTTTTTCCGCTGACCCATTTTTCAAAGAGTGTATAAAAATCCTGCCCTGACCCCGGCGGACGAAATACTGCCCCCAGATGTGTGACCGCGCCATAGGGATCGGCCGCGATAACGCCCGCCCCTGCGGTTAAATCAGAAAAGGCCGGATACCAGGTATCCACTGAGCGCAAAGCATTGCCGATTTTTTGTGAATGCATTCCCGCAGTGCCGTCAATATGGCAGAGTATCCGGCTGCTCCCCCCTTTTCTTTTATTCATCACAAATTCACAACTAGGATAAATTTCCTGCCCTTTTCCGGTTATCACTCTGGCTGAAACAGCCAGTAATAATGCACCATCATCGCAACTCAGTGCTGCGGCAATATGTCTCCCCAGGTCGCCGGCTATATTATCCGTCTGCTCAAAATGACGAAGGCTGTACTTTCGTGCATCAAATATCCACTGCTGTTTTTTTTTCCGCGCTGAGATTATCCACAACCACCTCAATATGCTCTGCGCCAACCAGGTTCCGCCACAAAAAACGTCCGCAGGCAATATTATGTGCATATCGCCGCGCAGGCTCACGGCAATGCTCTCTTTCCAGATAATCCGTTATTACCGCCTGATAGCGCTGACGGAATATTTCATTATTACAGGCAGCAGGATATTTCAGCCCACCGGTAATTTTCAGTGAGAAGCTAAATATGATTACATTTTGTTCAGCTTCCAGCATGCAGTAATCCATAGACTGAATATTGGGATCATTAATGTTCTGTCCGGATATTTTTTCATTTCCCCTCCCGTTTTTCCGGCGGAAAGCAAATGTTCCCCGGACAGTTCTCGTCTGTATTGTCAGCGGAGTAACCCGTGAATCCGGATGCTGTGATGTTCCGGAAAAAATACCGTCAGAGGGGATCAGTTTTTTTGAAAATGATAAAACAGACGGTATATTCCTGAATCCGGTCATTTTCTCTTTTCCGTTAATCGTGTTTTCCCTGCTGACACAGATAAAGGTTCTCGTCAGGTAAATAGTGATAACGCCACAACATATCCGAAGGATCCCGCAATTTATCCACCGGCCGGAATTCCCCTAAGGTAATAACACTTTCCGCAAAACGGTGGGGTATACCTTCTGCCCTGGCATTTTTCGCTATTCCCGGCGGGGAAAGTCCCTGATATCCGGTGACGACCGGGATCAGCACCGAACCGGGAGCAGTGGTATATTTCAGTAATGCCTCCATTGCATCCATTCCGCTGTTCATTGCATTGACCATGACATCCCGCCGCTCCAGTAATGCATATCCCGAAGCAATACATTGCCGCAATTCACACCATCGCGGTTTACTGTCGGGAAAAGAGCCGGTCTCTTGTTTACCGGAATCTGTAATATCCCCGCCGGCAATTTTCAGCATTTTTATTGTTTCAGATACCACAGTGAGGAATTCCTTATTTTTATCTTGTATATTCCCGCCGCAAATAAGCAGTGAAACATTGAGATGACAATACACTTCCTCAACCAGTGATGGGTTTCTGCCTTTTTTATCCGGCGGTTTACGCCTGTTTAATGCGGAATATATTACTCCGCCGGGTTCGGCATACAGTTGTAAATGGCAGTGGTGACAGATAATACCGGTGTGATTAAACCTGACGGACGGAAACCCTTTTTTCCTCACTTTTCGCTCAAGCGCATGAATAAATCCCAGCCAGGCAGTAACTGCCGGAAAACCGGCTATCAGTGCACCGGATAACGCATTGGCATTCCGGATAAGAATATTTTTCAGCAGCAGATAATTAATGGACATTGTAACGACCTCCGGTAGTGACGGCTCCCGGCGGGACAGATAATAATAAACAGGCTTTCCCTTTATTCTGCATATTAAGTGCAGAAATATTTTGTGGTTTAGACCCGCCGATATGAATGACAACAAGATGCCCCGGGAATATACCGGATTTACCAAGCCGGCGGTATAACTCAAATAATAACCCCGACGGAGTCAGTACTGACAGTAAATGATAACCCGCATTGCATTCTTTATCCGGCACAGGGAAAAAAACCTGCTTTATCTTAGAGTTTGTTACTGGTATTTTATCCTCGGAGAATATCTGTAAAAAACCGGCACGCAGCTCCCGGTAATTTTCACTGCCCAGAATTTTCTTTGCCGTTTCACTTTCCTCACACAAATGTGTCAGTAATGTTTTTCCATCCTGCATTTTCAGCATCAGAAACGTATATATTTCCAGTGCAGCAGCATTACCCTCAGCATCCTGCGGAACAACCACATTACCGGATCGCAGAAAGCCATCATTTTTCTTTTTAACCTCCGCCAGTATCGCTCCCGCTTTGCCATAGCGATTCCTGCGGGCACAGGGATGTGTAAAAGCAAACGGATGTGTCGTCAATGACAGTTGTTCCGCGCGTCCTGCCGCATCAGACAGCCATTGCAGACGCGAAAACTCAGGAATTTTTTTTTGACTCCTGATATTTTGTAAAAAATGCAGTAATTTCCGGGTCCGACATAGAATATCCTTTTCTTAAAATAATTTAATTTGACAATAATATTGAAAATTCAATCCGGCATTGAATGAATCTTCATCAACTGACGGGATATTTAATATGTCTTTGAAAGGGGATTGTCTACCAGCATTGTGATTTTTACGTACCGGTGTGTTTTTTTTGCGATCTGAATGGAATTTAATAAATAAAATTAACAGCAATAATACAAAAACGGCATATCCGAAAAGATATGCCGTAATTATTAAATATTTATTTCTTTACTGGCTTATTGTTTTTAAGCCAATCCTGCATCTGCTTTATTTCCGGTCCCTGTGCATCAATAATGTCCTGAGCTAACTTACGCATTTCCGGATCTGAACCATACTTCAGTTCAATTTGAGCCATTTCAACAGCTCCTTTATGATGTGCAATCATACCTTCAGCAAATGCAATATCCGCATTTTGCTCAGATAATGTTTTTGCCATATCATCATGCATACGCATCATAGAATCACCCAGCTCTTTCTGCACCGGAGTGGTAACAGCATGCATATCACCACTTAATAATACCGGATTTGCCACGGCACCGAATGTCATAACGCCGGATAACAGAGCAGTGAGAATAAGTGTTTTTTTCATGATTAATTCCTTTTTCGTATTTGGTTGATGGAATTAATCATAAAGGTTGCCCTAAGGGAAAGGTCAATGTGATAAGAAATAACTTTACCATATTTACATTTAATAAAGCTCTCTCCACAATGTCTGAACAATTCAGATATTATTCTGTCAGTCGGGCATCAGTATTAATGCAGGTACTAAAAAAATAATGAAAATAATAAGATAACCCAATACCGCGCCAACACGGCTCTTCATCCCCACAAGAGAAGGCTTTACCAGACCTGCAGCTGCGGCAACAAGCGCCAGTCCCGCAATAACCATTAAACCATCTTCCATATATCCTCCGTTCACCTTTTCCTGCAGGTAATTCTGCGTATGACATTGAACCTTGCCGCTAAGGCAAAGTAAAGTTCTTAAAAATCACAATATTTTGATGGCAAAGCAAGAAGATGGTGATTAAAAACGCAGTCAAAGGAATACAGAAAAGAAAAAACCGGGCGTTATCCCCCGGTATTATATGTGCAGTTATTCTTCGTCCGGTTCTGCAGTAGCCGGTTCCGGCATATTTACCCATTCAGCATCCGACAGATGCTGTTCCCGGAGTGCTTCTTCATCCAGCCAGTTTATGACATATCTGGCGCTGTGCTGAGTAACAAAACCACAGTTATCACAGATAAGACGATAATAATAATGGTTTATACTGTCTGCCGGAATCCCCGGAGTGTGGTAATAAAATGTGACGAACGTACGCGGAGGTTTGTTATCCAGCCGGTCCTGCGCTGTCGTATAGTTTGTTTCATCTATAACCTGCCTGCCATTATGCCCGCACATCAGACACGTGGTTTTAACTTGCTTATCATTCAGATAATGAAAAAAACGCGACCCTGTCACCGTTTTTAAGCGTTCCACAAACTCCCGGATCTGAACATTATCCGGTGATGAATTATCCATCATACACCTCTGGCTTTGTATTGTTATTCCGTTTTTCAATATAAACACCATCAAATATTATATATTATTTATGCACTCATGACTGACTAAAGTCAGACACATGATATTTTCATTTTCACTTGTTTACTTTGCCATTTCTCCTTTTCCGGTATATCCCGCATAAAAATAATAAAACCACTTCACTTTAGGACCAGATATTTACATAAGATCACTAATTGATTAATCTTAAGAAGAGGCAATCAATAAAAGGCTATTTTTGCATAATGAAACAGTTATTTTCGGTGTTATTTCTGTGGAGCATCTCCCTTTCTGCTTCAGCTGATACCGGTCCGGCTGTACTGCGCTCTCCACCGGATGCAGCAAATGCAAAATTGGTAATTTCCAGCCTCAGACAGGCAAAGATCACGCTGGATAACCCGTTGTTTTCAGAGTTTAACGATCTGGCATTTGATGCCATGCATAATAAAAATTACACATCCGCTATCAAATTCTTTTCTGAGAATATGCTTCGTTATCCGTCACCTCAGATGATTATAAATTATACCGATGCAAATCTTATGATGCTGACGGATAATAAGAATACCCCGGGCAGCTGCGCCCCTTCCGGTGAGGATTTACAAACAGCATTGCGTTATTACCATTCCGCTCTGCTCACTGATAATACTGTTAATTTATTATCCTGTGATGAAAGAAAAAATCTGACTGAGAAAATCACCTGCCTTGAGGCATTTCAGAAAACACCGGCACCTGCAGAATTCAGGTGCCGGATATTACATCCGGGGTCATAACAGCACAGTAATTTTTGTGCTGTTATAATTTTCTGACTTCATCGATAGCATTATAGAGCTCAGGAACAATCTCTTGTCTGTACCCTTCTTCTATCATCTCAAACGCCTTTTTTCTGGCGGCTGCTTTAGTTGCGCTATCCGCTGAGATATCCTCAACCAGCAT
The DNA here is from genome assembly GCF_019243775.1 of Morganella morganii. Classification (NCBI taxonomy): domain Bacteria; kingdom Pseudomonadati; phylum Pseudomonadota; class Gammaproteobacteria; order Enterobacterales; family Morganellaceae; genus Morganella; species Morganella morganii. The sequence goes on along the minus strand of NZ_CP069157.1, from coordinate 1,205,369 downwards.
ATCCACCGCTTCATTCATTTCTTTCTTACAATTCTTATACGCGTTATCGGTAATTGTTTTTTTGCTGTCAGTGGTTGTCAGTGCCTGCCCGGCAGAATAACGGATAAGGCAGTTTCCCCATTTTTCAGACATCCCGTCTGTTGCACTGTTATTTGCCGGTGCCTGACAGCCGCCAATCAGCATAATTCCCAAAATCAAAAATAAACTTTTTTCATGTTCATCCCTTAACGGAGCTTTCCGTGTCTGTCCCCGGTCATCAGTGGTTTTAGTATTATAGTGATATTAGCAAAGAGAATTGGCGATATGGAATAGGATTTGACCTGATGAGAGAACTGATACCTCTGTATTTTCTGTGCTTCATTCCGGTTCAATTCTGCAGCGACTTATGCCCTTTGAGCACACCGTTATCATCAAAGATAAATAACATTCCCTTTCCTGATGCATCCTGACAAACCATGCCGTCTGCGTTCGTGCTATCCGTAATGCCCTGACAGGCCATATTACTGACATAAGGGCGCAACTGACATTTCAGTGTCCTGCCATCCATGATTTTAAGATGCCCTGACGCTGCAATCTCATCAGTGGATGGCTCCGGCAAGTACCACTTCCCCAATTAGTCCCGTGATTATTATCAAACGCAGAGCAGCCTGACAGTAAGGTACTAATCAAAATGGTCATAATGTATTTATTTTGCATGATTTATCTCTTGATTACTGGTCTGAAAATTCCGGGTTATCATTTAATCATCAAACTATCGCCGTGGGTAGGGGGTTGTGTTTAAGCAAAACACCGATGACAAAATTTACGTTTCATTTTTCCTCATTACAAAAAATATTTTTGGTAAAAATAACAATAAAAAATAATAATTATGTACATTAAAATAAATGAAAATTAAAAATTTGTTCGCCTGATTATCCATTAATTCCCACAGAATAAATTAAATATATAATCTATTTTAAGATTTTATTTTATATGTCTATCGCATGCATGAATTAAACCGAGATTTCATGCACCACAAAACCATCCTCCTCTGCATAAATCACAGCCCTTTCCTCATCCGTAGCAGAACAAGCCAAACGCAAAGTTCATTTAATAAATTATATGTTTCGTCCGGAATTTGTTATCAAGAGTAAATGTAAATCAAGCCCCACATTACAAAAATCATTACAAAAATCAAGCAACTAATTGATTTTAAAATAATTATAATATAAACCAGTAAATAAGGTAAGTATTCCATCCCCATAAAAATTATTTTCTAACAAAAAACACACATCCCGGGTGACGATAACATAAATATTAATGTATTATTTCCGGCATAACACAAACAACACGAGTTTAAGATGCCGCGTCATTCGCATTACATTTTACATGATGAACTACAGGGATTTGATGTATTCAGATACACAGATATTAATTACGTTTTCTCTGGTGATGATACCCGCCGGATAACCTTCCGGTTAGTTTTTTGCAAAAATGAGTCTGACAATAATATTCTTTATAAATTATTTGGTGATGAACTAATTACCCTCACCATCAGCGTTATCAGTTTTTATAATATTGACGCTGAAAATAATAAAGAATGTGACACCATGTTTGAAAAGCCGCCCGGCGCACCGGATCTTACCGCGTCAGAGGCACTTTACCTTTATAGTACATTAGTTGACATCATTCTCCGGATAGCTGAAACTGAAGATATCCGGATATTAACTTTCCAGGCATACCGCGAAGAGTTACGTCGTGTATACGATAAACTTATAAGACGCTATGCCGCAGCCAGAAATCTGGACGCACATATAGAAGGGGCTTGTTATGTTATACGAACGGACAACTAAGAAAAACACTGAGATTGACTATGCCGCTATCAAAGCGCAGAAGAATGCAATGCTTCAGCGTTTCCTGCTGGCTAAGAAAAAAGCCGAACAGTCCGGTCAGGTTGTCACTAAGCCTATCTGATTCATTTATTGAAAACAGGCTCCTTCCGGAGCTTTTTTATGCCCGCAATGTCAGGACTGATTGTTGTATTCCCGCCTTTTGCAACACCGGCAACACGACACAAAACCACACCAATAACACCATAGAAAATCTCAATAAAGGGAATTTCTATGTCACAAAAATATTACCACGGTGTACGCGTTATTGAGCACAATAACGGTTCCCGGCCAATCCGCACCGTCAACACTACCGTTATCGGCATGGTCTGCACAGCAAATGATGCCGGTCTGCTGAATGAAAACGACATCCCCCCTTATCCGCGAAGATGGTTTCCGTTTCCGGGGTTCCCGCAAGAAACAAATTAAAGGCTGGACTGACAGATTGCCTAAAGTCATAAAAATGGCTGAAACCTTGCCAAACAAACCTGGAATATCTTGCCTTTATGTTGTCCATCAACAGAATGGGGGAAATATACCAGGGATGGATTTAACAGCCGTTGGCTGATGGCCAGAGAGGCTGCCATTCAAAATTATCCCGATGTCTCATTTGATTTTACTGTCCACGATTTAAAGGCCAAAGGCATATCAGATCTGGAAGGAACGCTGCAGGAGAAACAAACAATATCCGGGCATAAAAGCATTACTCAGACAGCCAGATATGACAGAAAAGTTCAGGTTGTACCGGTCGTCGGCGGCCCAAAAAACAGAACAAAACAAGGGGATTAATAGCGAAAGTTAATAGCGAAAGTTAATAGCGAAACAGTAGCGAAGTGTGATTTTAGTCACAAAAAAAGCGACCATAAAGGTCGCTCTCTTTTAACTCTAACTCACTGATAAATCAATGAATTTCTGTATGGTGCCCAGAGCGGGACTTGAACCCGCACAGCCTTGCGGCCGAGGGATTTTAAATCCCTTGTGTCTACCGATTTCACCATCTGGGCTGAATATGGAGGCGCGTCCCGGAGTCGAACCGAGGTACACGGATTTGCAATCCGCTGCATGGCCACTCTGCCAACGCGCCCTGGAGCGGGAAACGAGACTCGAACTCGCGACCCCGACCTTGGCAAGGTCGTGCTCTACCAACTGAGCTATTCCCGCATCTCTGAACTTACTGATTTACTTATTTGTTTTCGCAAACCGCTGTGTCGTTCGGATGCGTTGCATTCTACTGATTTCACGCTGTGAGTCAACCGCTTAATTCATGAAAAATGATCGTTCGCTGTTTTTTACAGCATATCGATCAGGCTTCACTCAAATCCGCCCATGCAGCGCGTAAATATTGGAACATAGACCAGAAAGTCAGGATCATTGCAATGTAGAAAAGGATGAAAGCAGCAATTTCCGTCAGGTCATTCGGCCGCCAGATAAGCCCCACCAGTGCCACCATTTGTGCCGTGGTTTTGACTTTACCCATCCAGGAAACCGCAACGCTGTTGCGCTTGCCCAGCTCAGCCATCCATTCACGCAGTGATGAAATAATAATTTCACGGGCAATCATTGTGATAGCAGGCAGCGTTATCCACCAGACCGCATAGTATTCTGTTACCAGCACCAGAGCGGTCGCCACCATCACTTTATCAGCGACAGGATCCAGAAAGGCCCCGAAACGGGTGGTTTGTTTTAAACGACGGGCAAGAAAACCATCAAACCAGTCTGTCATCGCAGCAATGACAAAAATAGCGGCGCTGACAACAGGTGCCCAGCTGAACGGCAAATAGAAGGCGAGGACAAAGAACGGTATCAGGATAACGCGAAACAGAGTCAGCCATGTAGGGATATTTAATCGCATAACGGAGCCATTATTTTATAAGTCAGATGAAAAAGCCGCTTGCGCATCTGCCGGCACATATTACCGCCCCGCTGATTCCGGGGCCTGTTGCGTGATTTTCAGGTTCTGCGCAATCCTACCGGATAACATCATACTACCACAGTTACAGATAACTCACCGCTGTTATTGAAAAAATTCTCTTATCCGCCGCACAGATAAGCCCTGTTTATTAATGCTTAAGTGCATGGAAAATTTTTTCCGCCAGTGCATACGAGATAGTCGGGACTTTGGCGATTTCATCGATGCTGGCGTTACGCAGCGGCTGTAATCCGCCCATGTATTTGAGCAGCATCTGCCGCCGTTTCGGCCCGATACCTTCTATCGATTCCAGCGCACTGGTGTTTTTAACTTTTGCCCTGCGTTGCCGGTGACCGGTGATCGCATGGTTGTGGGATTCGTCACGGATATGCTGGATCACATGCAGTGCCGGTGAGTCCGGCGGCAGCGCCATCCCTTCCCCGGAGGCGGCAAAAAAGAGGGTTTCCAGACCCGCTTTGCGGTCACTGCCCTTTGCCACGCCGATCAGTTTCGGTCTGTTTTTATCCCAGTCCACGTCCAGGCCGTCAAAGGCTTCAATCGCTTTACCGAGCTGGCCTTTACCGCCGTCGATAAAAATAATATCGGGGATTTTTTCATTGCCGATATGTTTGCCGTAGCGGCGGTGCAGCACCTGATCCATCGCCGCATAGTCATCCCCGGGCGTGATACCGGTGATATTGTAACGGCGGTATTCCGATTTCACCGGCCCGTTGCTGTCAAAAACCACACAGGAAGCTACCGTCTGATCTCCCATGGTATGGCTGATATCAAAACATTCCATACGATTGATGGTTTCAATGCCGGTCAGTTCTGACAGGGCTTTCATACGTGTCGCGATAGTGGATTGCTGCGCCCGTTTTGTCATCAGCGCGGTCACGGCATTGGTGTGTGCCAGCTTCAGATAACGGGCACGGTCGCCGCGCGGTTTCGGCTGGATAAGGATCCGCCGGCCGGCAAACTGAGACAGGGTTTCTTCCATAATCTCTTTTTCCGGTAACGGGAAATCCAGCAGAATATCATCCGGTAATGAACGGTTCTCACTGCCCTGGAGATAAAACTGGCCGATAAAAGTTTGTACGATTTCGTCCGGCTCAGTACCTGCCGGGACTTTCGGGAAGTAACTGCGGCTACCCTGCACGCGGCCGTTGCGGATAAACAGGACATGAATACAGGCCAGACCGGCATCAAAATAAACACCCACTACATCCAGGTCATCTCCGGAACCGGTAACAAACTGTTTTTCAGTGACAGCACGGACAGCCTGAATCTGATCGCGCAGACGGGCAGCTTCTTCAAAGCGCAGAGCCTGACTGGCCTGCTCCATTTTTTCCACCAGTTCTGTCAGCACCTGCTGATCTTTACCTTCCAGGAACAGGCGGACCAGGTTCACTTCTCTGTCATAATCCTCATCACTTACCAGTCCTTTGACACACGGCCCCAGACAGCGGCCAATCTGGTATTGCAGACACGGGCGGGAGCGGTTGCGGTAGACGCTGTCCTCACACTGACGGACGGGGAACAGTTTCTGCATCAGCGCCAGCGTTTCACGCACGGCATAGGCGTTCGGGAACGGCCCGAAGTATTCCCCTTTGGCGTGTTTGGCCCCGCGGTGAACAGCCAGCCGCGGGTGTTTGTCATTGCTGCTCAGATAGATATACGGATAGGATTTATCATCGCGCAACAACACGTTGTAACGCGGCTGATATTTTTTGATATAGGTGTGTTCCAGCAGCAACGCTTCTGTTTCCGTGTGCGTCACTGTGACATCTATCTGAGCAATATTCTTAACCAGCTGCTCGGTTTTTTTTCCCGAAACCTGCGTACGGAAGTAGCTGGAAAGCCGTTTTTTCAAATCTTTGGCTTTCCCGACATAAATCACTGTGCCTTCAGCATCATACATCCGGTATACACCGGGCTGGCTGGTCACAGTTTTTAAAAATGCTTTCGCATCGAATTCAGTTACAACCGCTTTTTCCATACAGGGTACAAACTCTCTGCTCTCAGTGTTTATTCATTCATCCGGCACCACGCTGTCAATATGGATCAGTCCGTAGCGCAGTGCCAGATGGGTGAGTTTAATATCACCATTAATATTCAGCTTATTAAATATTCTATATCTATAACTGTTCACCGTCTTGCTGCTGAGACACATTTTGTCGGCAATTTGTGTGACTTTGATGCCCTGCGCTATCATAACCATCACCTGGCGCTCCTGGTGACTCAGTTTATCCAGCGGATTGCTGTCATGTGCATGCAGGCGGGTGTCAAGAATGGTCTGCTGGGCGATATCCGGTGCCACATAGCGCTGGCCCCGGCTGATAATCCGGATGGCGTGCAGTAAATCCTCACGGTCACTGCTCTGATACAAATACCCCGCCGCACCGCTGTTCATCACTTTATACGGTGAGATCAGGCTGTGTTCATCTGTCAGGATAATCACTTTGGTTTCTGAGGTATAGCGGGTGATTTTTTTTGCAGCTTCCAGGCCGCTCATCACCGGAAAACCAATATCAAGCAATGCCACATCCGCATGATTATCACGGCACCAGCGCACTGCACCGGTGCTGTCCCTGACCTCCCCCGCCATTTTCATACCCGGTGTTGCCGTGATAATGGCACCAATCCCTGCACGGTAAAATTCATTCGAATTTGCCACCAATACTGAAATCACACAGAACTCCTTTCTGAATTTTCAATAAATTTACCGTAAATTATACAAGGCCTGGTTAAACCGTTATTTAATAAAGATGACATTCTTCCGGTAACAGGCTGAATATTATAAATATATCTCACGACTAAAAATTGATTGCAGTGATGATTCAACAGAAACAGAGGACATGAAAGGAGACGGCTGCCGGGAGACAGCAGCCGGAGACAGGCAGATAATGTTACGGCATATCAGGATGAAAACGGTCAATGCTGACCAGTTGATCAAAAGGCAGTTTACCGATACGCGGATAAGGCTCACCGGCGGATTTACCAATCGCCACCATCAGGCAGATTTCATAGTTTTCCGGCAGATCAATGACTTCAGCCACCGCATTAAAATCAAATCCGTCCATCGGACAACTGTCATAGCCCTGCGCTTTTGCCAGCAGCATCAGCGTCTGGGCAAAAATACCGGCACTGCGCATAATTTCATCACGCTGGGTTTCCGGTTTACCGCGATAGTAGTTATCAACCGCATTGACCATAAAATCCCGCACCAGCGGGTCGGCATCACGCCAGATTTCACGGGGACGGGAACTCCAGGCTGCCACATCACCGCATAAAATCACCAGCATGGAGGCGTCCGTCATCTGCGGCTGATCCCAGCCCACTTTGCGGATATTGCGGCGTTGTGCCGGATCCTCCACCAGCAGCGGCCGCCAGTGCTGAAGGTTAAAGGCACTCGGGGCATTTTCCATCGCCAGTGACAGTAGTGCTTTCTTCTCGTTAAGCGGGATCACAAAATCAGGATCAAACTTCTTGGTTGCTCTGCGCTGACGCACGGCATCAATAACATTCATACAGACTCCTGTTTATTCCATTTATTATCCGGATGATTTATTTACCATAACATGAATTTGATTCCGGATGCGGGGTCACGATTACAACGCAAAAAAAAACCCGCACTCCGGTGAGTGCGGGTTTTCAGTCATTAACTGTCAGCAGAATTATACGAACAGTTTGAACACGATGTTACCGATGGTCAGCAGACCGATGATGGTAACAAAGTAGTTAGATGCCTGACCTTTGTATTTGCTCAGAGCCGGTACGCGGTTAACAGCATACATTGGCAGTAAGCACAGCAGTGATGCGATGATTGGTGCACCCATTGCTTCAATCAGGTCCAGGATGTTCGGGTTGATGTAAGCGATGAACCAGGTAGAACCCATGATGAACACCATAGAGATCAGGTTCAGTTTACCAACGCTGACTTTGTTTTTGTCGCCACCGAACGCAAATTTCAGTAACAGACCGTTCATACCTTCCAGAGTACCCAGGTAGTGACCGAAGAAGGATTTGAAGATTGCAACCAGTGCAATGATTGGTGCAGCCCAGACCAGGATAGTCGCCAGAGTACCGTTAGCGCCGCCCACGTTGTTGAAGTGGTAAGCCAGGTAAGTCAGAACAGGAACGTTCATCTCTTTCGCTTCAGCCATGTTAGCCGGAGACAGCGCGAACAGGCAGCTGAATGCGAAGAACATAACCACACCCACCATCAGTAAACCTGCGCGGGAGATGATTTTGTTCACTTTTTGCTCGGTGAAATCTTTACCGCACGCCGCTTCGTATTCTTCACGTTTTGATACCACGAAAGAAGATACGATTGGTGAGAAGTTGAAAGAGAACACCATGATGGAAATACCCAGCCATACTGTTACCAGGATACCGCTGTGACCGAACAGCTGGAAGCTGTCTGCGTTCACGCTTTCAAATACGGCTGTGTTCCAGTAAGGGATCAGAGCCAGAGATAACAGCACCAGGCTGGCAATGAACGGGAATACCAGGTAGCTCATGACGCGGACCATCAGATCTTTACCGAAGTAAATAATGACAGCCATTGCTAACAGCAGAATCAGTGCAACCACACCCCGGTTCAGCGGCATCATGCCCAGCTGCTGTTCCCAGAATGCCATAAAGGTATTGGTGATGGTTACGCCGTAGATCCACAGGAGCGGACAGATTGCGAAGAAGTACAGGAAAGTGATAACAACACCACCGCCTTTACCAAAGTGCTCTTCAACAGTTTCTGTGATATCGCCTGACGGATTTTTGCCTGACAGACATAAACGTGCTAATGCACGGTGACATAAGAACGCAATCGGATATGCCAGAACCAGCATGATCAGAATCGGGATCAGGCCACCGTAACCGGCACGGATCGGGAAGAATAGTACCCCTGCACCTATAGCAGTACCGAACAGACCGAGTGTCCAGGTCGTGTCCGATTTACGCCAGCTTTTATACTCAGCCGGAATCTGGGTTTTGTCAGTACTCATGTTGCTTTTCCTTTTAAAAGACTATGCAAATATTATTTTTCGTGGGTACCAATAATTTCAGAGATACGAGTCAGGTCAATGTTCCCGCCGGAAATGATGCTGACTGTCTTCTTGTGTTCGATATATTTTTTCAGTTTCCCGCTAAGAATCGCAGCAGACGCCAGTGCACCGGCACCTTCGGTCACTACTTTGTTGCGCTGGATTAACGCAATCATGCTTTCGCGGATTTCTTCTTCTGTTACCAGAATGATGTCTGTCACCAGCTCTTTCACGATGTCATACGTGATACTGCCCGGAGTCGAAACATCACAACCATCTGCCACAGTACCGGCATCACGATGGGTCGTGATTTTACCAGCACGATATGATGCTTCCATACCATGAACGTTTTCAGATTGGACACCGATCACATTAATAGTCGGGTTGATGGATTTCAGAGCAACTGCAACACCGGCAATCAGACCGCCGCCGCCGATTGGAACGATAACGTTATCGACGTCATACAGATCTTCAAGGATTTCCAGACCGATAGTCCCCTGGCCTGCGATCACTTTTTCGTCATCGTATGGCGGGATAAAGATACGGCCTTCCTGCTCAATGATCTCTCTTGCTTTAGCAATCGTGTCATTGAAGTTATTACCGTGCAGAACAACTTCCGCAGAGTAATCTGAGGTTGCTGCAATTTTGGATTTTGGTGCACCGGTAGGCATAACAACTTTGCCGTTGATACCTAACATAGCGCAGGATAAAGAAACGCCCTGAGCATGGTTACCGGCTGAGCAGGCAACGATGCCCTGTGCTCTTTCTTCTGGTGTCAGCGAACTTAACTTGTTAAATGCACCACGGAGTTTAAATGAACCTGTGCGCTGCATGTTCTCAAATTTTAAGTGGATTGTGCCGTTGCACTTTTCACTTAAATAATTGGACTTCGGCATACCCGTTTTATAGACATGTCCTCTGATGGTTTTTTGTGCATCAATGATATCTTTAATGGTTACCGGCAGATCGTATGTAATCATGACAAACCTCGTCCTATCTTTTTATATATATTAAAATTAAGTCTAACTATACCGACAAATTTAAAAACAACTGTATTTCAAATCATATTTTTAAAATATTCCCGAAAAACTTTCTCAACGTGTGATCCAATCCAAACTTCTTTCGGTTTTCTGTCTTTTTTAATGTTTTATATTTCATTTCAAGTTAAATGAAAATAACTTAATGTTGATTATTTGTTAAATAACAGCAATCGGATTAACATTTGGTTGCGCAACGCAATCTTTTTCCCATCTTTTGTTATCAATGCTGCATTATTGTTAAAGAATCACTGCGTAAAAAGACGTATAAATGATCCCACCACGTAAAAAAGGGCATGTATTTTGACAAAAATTAATCTTACCAAGGCCCCATCTTACAGCAAAATATCCTGATTTTTTTAACAATCCTGAAAATGCAATGTGATTCAAATCACTATAAATATTATATCTATTTGTTTATTAACGATTTGAATATTTTTTACTCATTACAATCCTGATTTGCGGCAGATCGTAACATGTTCAGTTGTTCTGTACGCATTATCACCGGGTGCTTACCCAAGCCAAATTCGGATAAAAAATCATCAAATTATTTATTTATATGTTAATGATTCCCATTTATAGCCGGAGTGTTACATTTCCATGACATAAATCGTAACGTTTTTTTGCCTGACAGCCCAAAAAAGTGTTCACTTTAGGAAACAGCTAAATGGCTGTTTTTTTGGCCTGAATCTGTGTTTTTTTTAACCTTGCAATTAATTAAATATATATTTAATTTGTGACAATTTTATTTATCAGACATCTTTAAACCAAAATAAAACAATGAAAAATATTAATTTACTGAATACTATTTTTAATAATCAAAAATGATATCTGGCTATTTTTTTTATAACCCGATTTTTTCCTTTTTATTTCTTCCCGGACGGAAATAGCCGGTTTTTGCCTGTGGGTATAGTCGCTAATGTCAACATAAGCCAACTACGACAGACAGATAAGCATTTAAAACTTCAATATTGCGATTTTTCAGATTTAATATTTACTGTGAAAATAATCAGCCCATGTGATAAATCCATTGCCGCACAGCATTAAAACGGCAGAAAATGTTATTTTGCTAAAATCGATTCAGTCATAAGAATGGTTTTATGCGCCGCTGACACAATTATCTGTTACAACATCCTGCTCACCCTGCAGATACTTACCGGTGTGACAATCCTCATACTTCCTCAATCATGGCGGCTTTGCCATTGCATTCCGGGACAGCCATGCTGTAATGATTTACGACTTAAGTGTTAACCCCGGTAAACAGGAGAATGTATATGTTCGACTTGACAGGTAAAATCGCAGTGGTTTCCGGCGGCGCCAAAGGGATCGGGCGCGGCATCGTCACCGCGCTGAAAAAGGGCGGTGCCACCATTGTTATCGCCGATATTGATGAAAAAACCGGCAGCGCAACCGCTGCAGAGCTGGGAACAGACTTTATGGCACTGGATGTAACCTCTCAGTCTCAGTGCCGCGCTGTTATCAGTAAGGTCAGAGAAAAGTACGGTCGTCTGGATATCCTCTGCTCAAATACCGGTATTTTCCCGCAATGCACCATCAAATCCATGACGGAGCAGGACTGGGATACCATGCAGAAGGTGAACGTGAAGGGGATGTTTTTCCTGGTTCAGGCCGCGCTGGGTGTGATGGAAGAACAAAAATATGGCCGGATCGTGATTACCTCTTCCATTACCGGTCCGGTCACCGGCTTTCCGGGCTGGAGCCATTACGGTGCAAGCAAAGCCGCACAGCTTGGTTTTATGCGCAGTGCCGCGCTGGAATATGCCCGTCTCGGGATCACCATTAACGCAGTCCAGCCGGGCAATATCCTGACTGAAGGACTGAAAGCACAGGGTGAAACCTATCTGGACCAGATGCGTGCCACTATTCCGACGCACACGCTCGGTGAGCCGGAAGATATCGGTTATGCTGCGGCGTTCCTTGCCTCTGATGAAGCTAAATACATCACCGGACAGACCATCATTATTGACGGCGGCCAGATTTTACCGGAATCCCCGGAAGCACTGCTCTGATAAAACAGCACAGGTGAGGATACCGCCCGGTATCCTCTTATCTGCCCTGATCCCTCGCGGCAGCAATCAGTGCCTCGCCCAGATAGCTTTTTTCTGAGGTAATCCCCGGCAATACCAGATAGTATCCGCCGCCGAACGGTTTGATGTAACGCTCAAGCGGTTCACCGTTCAGCCGTTTCTGTGTATCGATAAAGCCTTTTTTCAAATCCTTCTGGAAGGAGATAAATACCAGCCCCATATCCAGCTGCCCGGACGGGGTCAGCCCCAGCGAGTAGCTGTAGCTGCGGCGGCGCAGTTTGGCCACGTGTCGCTCTGTGGAACGCGGTTCAGCGCGGCGCATGTGGGAATCAAATAAGACCCGGTCACCGTGCGGATCCTGCTTAAAGTCCGGGTCGTCGTACTCATGCTCTTTGCCCATCGGCGCACCGCTGGCTTTGTGACGGCCAAAATCATTTTCCTGATCTTCCAGCGGTGTCCGGTCCCAGAATTCCAGCTCAAAACGGATAAGGCGTACCGCCTGATAACTGCCGTTTTCCGCCCAGGCGGGTTCCCGGCCGGTGATCCAGACCAGGTCGTTCATCAGGGCATCATCACCGGCATCGGCATTGCCGGTACCGTCTTTAAAGCCAAACAGGTTAACCGGTGTTGTGCGGCATTCAATATCCCGGGCCGGCAGAAAACCGTCAATTTTCCACAACGGAGCTACCCGGCCGGAGAGGCGGCGCAACACTTCACGCAGTGCATAAATCACCGTTTCACGGCTGTTGGCACAAAACTGCAGCAGGATATCCCCGCCGCACCAGGCCGGATCAAGCCGGTCGTTCGGGAATGCCGTCATGGCGGTAAATTTTTGCGGTTTCAGTGGCGATAAGCCGAAGCGCTCATCAAACAGAGAGTGGCCGAGAGAGACAGTCACTGTCAGTGCATCCGCAGTCAGTGCCGTACCGAGAATCCCGGATTCCGCCGGCGGCATTCTGTCATCGCCCGGTGCCGCCGCCTGACGGTTGCGGGTCAGTTCCGCAATACAGCCGGTCAGCCGCCGGAAAACATCCTCAACCTCATCCAGCGTTTTAACGGTCAGATTCAGTGACAGAAAAATGGCCTCTTTCTGCTCCGGTGTGATAACCCCGGCCTGATGTTTACCAAGGTACGGAATTTCCCGCAGCCGCGCGCTGTTATCACACGCCGCCGGTGCTGCGGCGGCAGAAAAAGCCGGTAACCCGCCGGACAACAGGACACTCCCTGCCCCCAGCCATTTCAGGGTATTTCGTTTGCTGAGACTGACAGACTCTTCTGTCTCAGTCAGATTCACTTTGCCGTGTTTCATGGTTCATTCCGGTATTTGTAATACACGTCTATTTTCAGTTCAGCGCGCAGTTGTGCCAGAGATTCTGCCAGCAGCGTCAGGTCTGCATAGAGTTGCTGTTTATCTTCCGGTGTCAGTTTCTCATATTCCGCATACTGCCCCCGGGTATCCCGGTAACGGGCCATGACCGCATCCGGTCCCGCAAACTGCTTTCTGAGTGCCTCATTGGTTTTTGCGGATAATAACGGCGCCAGCCCGCTGACAATGCGCCGGGCCCCTTCAATATTGGCGGCGATATCTGACAGATCTGAACGGCTGTAGCGGTTTTCATCACCACTCAGTTTAGTGCTGAGAATCAGTTCAATACTGTCATCCGCAGACTGCACCAGCTTTGCCGCAGGGAGGGTTTCCACGTCGATCCGCTGTTTCAGGTCATTAATATTGCGCAGCAGATCGGCTGTGGCGGCCTGAGCGGCTGCGGGATCATTTTGAGCAAACAGCGCATATTCGATGCGGTGAAATCCGGTGAATTTCGGATCCTGCTCGCGGCTGAGAAAATAGCCGGCATGAGGGTTAATCACCCGGTCAGCGTGGCCGAAAACCACCACTGCCGCGCGGATAACCTCATAATCATAATGTGCCTGAATATAAGCCTGCCGTGCAGCTGCCATATCCCCCACGGCCAGCGCTTTTTGCAGCAATTGCAGCTGATGTTCAGCCGCAGCTGTCTGTTTCCCCATCATCGTCATGTAATCCGCCACGACCGGGCGGAATTTTTCAGGTGACGGAATATCCCCTTTGGCGATCACCACATCACTGCCGGTATCCGGATTACCTGCACGGTATTTTTCCGCATAGCCGGGAGCGCTGAGCAACAGTGATGTCAGAATCAGTACGGCTGTCCGGTTAATCCGCATGTTTTTTTCCTCTGCGGCAGAACAGCGCAATAATCACCAGCCAGTACACCACAAAAGTAATGACACTCAGGCCGATAGGCTGTGCACGGTAACCGAACAGGCTGGCCAGGAAGCTGCCGGTGGTACCTGTGTCATCCAGCCAGTTGGTGGTATCCCACAGCGGATAGATGAGGAAATCATTCAGTTCGATATCATGTTCGGTCAACAGGTTGACGATTTCTTCCGTTCCCTTAAGCAGCAGCGAACAGGCAAGGAACAACAGCACAATACCGGTGATGCGGAAAAACCATTTCCAGGCAATTTTCCGGTAAGTGAACAGGAACAGCCACAACGTCAGTGCCGCTACCGCGATACCGGCCACGACTTCCCCGGTAAATGACCACATGGTGTCTGCATTCAGCCCCATCACAATACCGGAGAGGAACACCACGATTTCACTGCCTTCACGGGCTATCGCGATCGCCACAATAAACAACGCGCCCCACCAGGAGTGCTGCCGGGCACTGTCATTCATCTCCTGCTCAATACCGGATTTGAGTGATGCGCTGTGCTGCTGCATCCAGTACACCATCTGCACGATCAATACCGCCGCGAACAGCGACATACCGATCATAAAGTACGTCTGACCGCTGTCATCCAGCACATTAAACACACCATAGATAAGCAGTGCGAGAAACAGTGACAGCGCAACACCGAGTGCCACTCCGCCCCAGAGATAGCGGCGCCCTGCGGCAGCATCCGGATGCTGTTTAATCCACGCATAAATGATGCCGACCACCAGCAGAGCTTCAAAGCTTTCACGCCAGACGACAAAAAGAACCTGTCCCATAATTAATTCCTGTGAACTGACACTTATTCCGCGATGATCTCACCGGCCGGATGCGACAGATGAAAATCATCAAAAAAGGTATATTTTCCGGGTTTGAGCGGCGCAATCACCACCACGGAAGATGCCCCCGGAGCCAGCACTTTCTCTTTGCGCAGCTGGGTGCTTTCAAATTCGACCGGTTCGGTGCCGGTATTAGAGATTTTAATGCGGATCGGCGTTTTTGCGGGTACCTTCAGTACCGGCGGTGTCAGTTCGCCGTTATTCATTTCCAGTTCGACAGTGAATTTCTCTGCCGCTGCAGCGGGCAGTGATATCAGGGAAAGCACCGATAAACACAGTGCCATAACAACGAGTTTCATGAGTGACCTCAGCGGGATAGCGACATCCGGTGTCCGGACAGCAGACCGCGGTTACCGGCCTGCTGTTTTCCTTAAATAATAAACTCAGTAACTGCCTTTGCGGCCGGTACCGGCATACTCGAAGTCCCAGGAGACATCAAACGGCTCAAACCACGGAGCAACACCGGTTTCTTTATCGATATGGCGACCGAAAGCCACGTTGTCGTTCATGCTTGGCGGAGAGATGCGGTATTCGACGCGGTATTTACCGTAACCATCCAGTTTCAGGTTTTCACCGTAGTGCGGGCCGTCGCTGGCAACCATCGCCATAAAGGTGCCGGACTGGGCTTTTTTCGGATCATCCAGTTTGGTGACTTTGTAATCCACTTTCAGATACGGGATCCAGTCCCCTTCCGCGAAGCCGTTCGGGTTTTCCTCAACGGCGTGGATATCTGCTTCCAGGTGGATGTCTGACTTATCCGCCGCCAGATGGTGCATTTCATGTTTGCCTTCCACTGCCATGGTAATCGGCTGCAGATACACCCCCTGAATCTCCATACCGTTTTTGATAACAGGTTGTCCGAGCGGATATTCCAGTGCCAGGGCAGAGGTTGATACCACGCCCAGTAATGCTGCTGCCACACTCATCCCGATACGCATGCTGATTCCTCATTGTCATTATACAAATAGTGCTGACAATAATAATCATTACCATTTACACTGTTCAAGTAAAAGTTATCGCTTGCCGCCACATTTTTCAATGAAACGGTTACATTTACACCGGGATTCAGCCACGAAATACATCCGCAAAGGCAATGTCCGGCAGGAAATATCCGCTGTTGTATAATTTACACGGATGCGTTACATCTTAAGCAGCCTTCCGCAAATGAGATCACACTGATGCAAGCCGATATTGTGCTGTTCGATGATTTTGAAACCCTGGATGTGTTCGGCCCTGCTGAGATTTTCGGCCGTTCCCCGCATTACACACTGAATTACTGCTCTCTCAGCGGTGGTGTGATCACCAGTTCACAGGGGGCACAGATAATAACAACGGTATTTGAGCCGGAGAAAACCGCACTGATGCTGGTACCGGGAGGTCAGGGCACACGGCGGCTGGTCAGTGATGAGGGCATGCTCGCGGCGTTGCGTACCGCGGCACAGCATGCACAATGGTGCCTTTCTGTCTGTACCGGTTCGGCCCTTCTGGCGGCGGCCGGTGTGCTTGACGGCCGACAGGCGACATCCAATAAACGTGCCTGGCAGTGGGTGACCTCTCTGTCCGCACAGGTAAACTGGGTGAAAAAAGCACGCTGGTGTGCGGACGGCCGTTTTTATACCTCTTCCGGTGTATCGGCGGGCACGGATATGGCGCTGGCATTTATTGCTGATCGCCACGGTGAGGCCGCAGCGGAGGAGATCGCACAACACATTGAATACCGGTGGCATAATGATGCCGGTGATGACCCTTTCGCCGTATAAAAACTGGACGACAGGCAATCATTTACGACATAATAGCGCCTCTGAAATAAAACCGGCGGATGTTTATGTTAGAAACTATCGGATTTGTGCTACTGGTGAGTACCTGCGGCGACGATGCCTGCGAGGCACTGCCGGTCACGGAAGATATCTATACCAGACATGAGTGCGAACTCCGCCTGAAATATATCGCCAAACGCCGTCCCAACCTCTACTTCATGTGTAACGAGGTGATGCGGGAAAACGGCTCCGGTGATGACGACAGCCCCGGAATTCCGGATGATCCGGAAGACACGCTCCCCCCGGATGAGCAGCCGTAACCGCTTAACTGAACGGATTAATTCCCTGTTTTATCAGACGCCGGAAACGGAAAATCGCCCAGCCGTTGATCACCAGAAACGTCGATTCAATCAGTGTGCCGCCGACCGTTCCCAGCCAGGCGTTATACACCACCCAGCAGGCTGTTGAACACCAGATCACATACCGCATACGCAATCCCGTCAGCAGAAAAAACGCAAAGGTGCTCATCAGGGTGCCCGTTACCGGCAGCACTTCCTGCCAGGTACGGATATTAGGCACCGCCAGAACCAGTGTCAGTGAAACAAATAACCAGAGCACCCAACGCTGACGATGGCTGATAGACACATAAGTCCGGATGCTGTTGAGCGTGGCACTGATCCCGGCGGGATAGGCACCAAGCAGAAAAAAGTGGGATGCCATAATGGCGGTGTAAATTGATAACCGGATTTTGAGTTTCCGCTCATTGCGCTGGACAAAAACCGTCGTGCCGATAATAAACGCAACAATACCGAGCCCCTGCCCTGCGTAATACAGATAGTCCATCTTCCCCTGCCGTAATCACATGCTGAATGGTTTTAATTATTGTGCTGCCAGCATAAACATAATTTGTTCAGGTTGCGAGCGATTGCACGTTTCAGACATTAAAAAAGAGGCCTCAGCCCCTTTTCTTATTGCATCATGCCGTTATCACATGTGCAGTGGTATCAGCATGCCATATAGCCCGGATAATGTGTCTCGATTTTGTGATAAGTCCGGGTTTTCTTATTATCGTCCTGAATGACACAGATTCTGCTTTTTGACTTCAGCGCCTGCGGGATTTTTTCCGCATTTTCATCTGCGGCAGCTGCAATAAAGATGTTAATTTTTGATTTCCCTTTACTGTATGTATAGGGCATTCCTAACAAACGTCTCGCAGCTCTGTTAGTTCGCATAATAAACTCCTCATTGTTGTGAACGTTCACCTATTATAGCAACTTACTGAAAATAATAAAGTTTTCCCTAAGTGGCTGATTTAGCGCCTGCATAATGGTATTTCCGTGCCCTATCCTGTATGTTGGATACGACCTGTTCACTGACCGGGAGAGTCTGATAAATGGCGTGTATTTTTTGTGATATCGCGGCGGGGAAAGCCCCCTGTCATAAGATCTGGGAAGATGAGCATTATCTGGCATTTTTGTCGATATTTCCCAATACCGACGGTTTTACGGTGGTGATCCCGAAGGCGCATTACCCGAGCTATGCATTTGACCTGGAAGACGATGTTCTGACCGGCCTGGTGCTGGCAACTAAAAAAGTGGCAAAAGTTCTGGAAAAGGCATTTCCGGATGTCGCGCGCTGCGGCATGTTTTTCGAGGGCTACGGGGTGGATCATATCCACAGTAAACTCAGCCCGATGCACGGCACCGCAGATATGACAGAATGGCGGCCGATCGAGCATAAACAGCCCGCATTTTACACACAGTATCCGGGATTTTTGTCATCCCACGACTGTGAGCGGGCAGATGATAAGAAGCTGGCTGAACTGGCGGCGGCTATCCGCGCAGGTCAGGAAAAGTGAGTGATTCCGGTGGTGCCTTCACCACCGGAATGTTGTGTCAGCGGACTTCGCACCCGACCACGGTGGCATACCCGAGACCATCACTGTCCATCATCAGCAGACACTGCGGGCTGAGGGTTTCCATCGCTTTTATCAGCATCATTGCCATCACAAAAACCGCTTCCCTGTCAGCGCTGACCTGATTATCCGCAATATAAATATTATTTTTCAGGAAAGTACGGCGCTGTGCTTTATTGCAGTACTGATAAATCACATCCTGCGCCAGTTCATTTTCCCGCATCAGCCAGAATGATTTCTCTTCCTCTTTATCCAGCAGATTCATTTTTTCCAGCATCGGCAGATCGGCGGTTAACTGCATTTCATTGATCGGCATAAAGCGCGACAAACTACCGTTAAACGGAAATGTATTGCGCTCAAAATAGTAGCAGGATGTCAGCAGAATGGCGCTTGCCATTTCGTGATAAGCCGGTATCTGACCCGCCTGCCAGATATTCAGTCCGACCAGCAGCCACATGGCGCTGTTATCTTCCTCATCAAACAGATGGCCGATATCATCCGGTGTCTGAATGAATTCAGTCGCACAACCCCAGATTTTCGTTACATTGCGCTCAATTTCTGTATTTTGCAGCTGATTCGGGGTGATCACATACACGGTTTTCAGTTTTGACTGATAACCTTCATGCTGCTGATTCAGATCTTTCGCCAGCGCGGTAAAAATAGCCTCAACCGAATGGTCATAACCGGCAAGCAGTTGTTTATCTTCTTCATCTGTCCGTTGTTTCCGCTCTGAGGTATAAACCTGTTTAACACTTTTCGGCATCAGCAATGAAACCCCGGTCACCATCAGTCTGCGCTGGCACCAGTTGACCCACTCATTACGTTTGAAATTAATGGAAGCATTCCAGCTCTGACAGGCAATCCGCGCCTGCTCATGACGGTGCATGGCGTAAGTGAACAGACACATCCAGATCAGAATGTACGGCAGATAGATAAAAATCAGTACTTCCGTCAGCGGGAGTTTGAAAATATAAAAATCGAGAAAAAAGATAAGGGCCAGAACGACGAACAGCAACCCCAGCCACAGCGTAATTTTGGCGCCCGGTGCATCACGTTTAACCGGAAATTCAGGAACAGGCCACGACATCGGAATATAGCTCCATGCTGAAAGAAATACAGATATGCCGCTCCGGGCTGCCGGAACGACGTCAGTGTTTGTTATAAAAAGAGAGATCACAAAAAATCGTGACTGATACAGGGAAATAACGGCAGATCGGTTAAAAACTTTAATGGGACAGCATGAGACAGATCACAAAATCAGACAGAGAACAGAGAGAAATAAACAGAAATTAAGAAAGAGGATAACTGAGAAAAAAGAGAACTGCAGGGAGAAGAAAGATGGTGGGTCGTACAGGATTCGAACCTGTGACCAATTGATTAAAAGTCAACTGCTCTACCAACTGAGCTAACGACCCATCTTTGGGATTGATTTTCAGGAATGGTGGGTCGTACAGGATTCGAACCTGTGACCAATTGATTAAAAGTCAACTGCTCTACCAACTGAGCTAACGACCCATACCTGAGTGATGCGGGAGAATCATGTGAAGTGGTGGGCGATACCGGGCTCGAACCAGTGACCCCCTCCTTGTAAGGGAGATGCTCTACCAACTGAGCTAATCGCCCACTTCAGGATGACTGCAACTTACATCATTATTATGAATGGTGGGCGATACCGGGCTCGAACCAGTGACCCCCTCCTTGTAAGGGAGATGCTCTACCAACTGAGCTAATCGCCCATTCATAACATTTACTGCTTTACTTCACTATCACAACGTTCATTCTTAATAAGAATGGTGGGCGATACCGGGCTCGAACCAGTGACCCCCTCCTTGTAAGGGAGATGCTCTACCAACTGAGCTAATCGCCCGTCGTGATGGAGGTGCATTATAGGGATCTGCGCGTTTGAGTCAACGCTTTTTCGAAAGAAAATGATCGTTCGTTGTAATTTTAGTCACCCTGTTCTGATTATCACCACCCGCGCGCAGTATGTAAGCAGAAATCGGATAAATCGTGATCGCCGTCAGATTCAGTGCTGCAAAAACGTCCTGTTTTGTCATGTGTTTTTCCTTTTGACACGAGAAAAATGACTTTTTCGGCCTTCTTTCCCCCTTTTCATTGAGGAATTATGTCTCAGTGCTAAAATATCCCGCATCGTATTTCTTCATCCACTACGTCTGGCGCAGACGTTATGAAAGGCATTCCAATGAGTAAAGTAAAAACCCGTTTCGCACCCAGCCCTACCGGCTACCTGCATGTGGGCGGTGCACGTACCGCTCTGTACTCCTGGCTGTACAGCCGTCACAACCACGGTGAATTTGTCCTGCGTATAGAAGATACTGATCTTGAACGCTCAACTCAGGAAGCTATCGACGCCATTATGGACGGGATGAACTGGCTTAATCTCGGCTGGGATGAAGGTCCGTATTACCAGACCAAACGCTTTGACCGCTACAATCAGGTGATCGACACCATGATTGAAAACGGTACGGCTTACCGCTGCTATTGCTCCAAAGAGCGTCTGGAAGCCCTGCGTGAAAAACAGATGGCGAATAATGAGAAGCCGCGTTACGACGGTTGCTGCCGCGATCACGCTCATAACCATACTGCGGATGAGCCGCACGTGGTGCGTTTCCGTAACCCGCAGGAAGGATCTGTTATTTTTGACGACAAAATCCGCGGGCCGATTGAATTCAGCAACCAGGAACTGGATGACTTAATCATCCGCCGTACTGATGGTTCCCCGACCTATAACTTCTGTGTGGTTGTCGATGACTGGGATATGGAAATCACCCATGTTATCCGTGGTGAAGACCATATCAACAACACACCGCGCCAGATCAACATCCTGAAAGCCCTCGGTGCGCCGGTACCGGAATATGCCCACGTATCCATGATCAACGGCGACGACGGCAAGAAATTATCCAAACGCCATGGTGCAGTGGGTGTGATGCAGTACCGCGATGACGGCTATCTGCCGCAGGCACTGCTGAACTACCTGGTGCGTCTGGGCTGGTCTCACGGCGATCAGGAAATCTTCAGCATTGAAGAAATGACTGAGCTGTTCACCCTGGAAGCCGTCAGCAAATCCGCCAGTGCATTCAATACTGAGAAATTACAGTGGCTCAACCACCACTACATTAACAGTATGCCTGCGGAAGAAGTGGCTGTTTACCTGCAATGGCATATTGAGAACGCCGGGATTGATACCCGCAACGGCCCTGAACTGGCAGACCTGGTCCGCCTGCTGGGCGAACGCTGCAAGACACTGAAAGAAATGGCGGAAACCTGCCGTTACTTCTATGAAGACTTTGACAGCTTCGATGCCGATGCCGCGAAAAAACATCTGCGCCCGGTTGCCCGTCAGCCGCTGGAAGTGGTTAAAGCCAAACTGGCCGCACTGACCACCTGGACACCGGAAGCCGTACACGAAGCCATTCAGGCAACGGCTGATGAACTGGAAATCGGGATGGGTAAAGTCGGTATGCCGTTACGTGTTGCTGTGACCGGTGCCGGTCAGTCTCCGGGTCTGGATGTGACCGTACATGCGATTGGTCAGTCCCGCTCTCTGGCGCGTATCGATATGGCGCTGGCCTTTATTGCTGAGCGCGAAGCACAGTAATCATTGTCAACGACCTGATACCCGGCCCTGTGCCGGGTATTTTTTTGTCATTTTACTGAATTGACGGCTTTTTCATCGGTCGCACACGAATTTCATATTAAGCCGTTGACAGCTCAGGGAACCTTGCCTATTATGCTGCGCGTCCGGTCGATTTTATCGGGGCTATAGCTCAGCTGGGAGAGCGCTTGCATGGCATGCAAGAGGTCAGGGGTTCGATCCCCCTTAGCTCCACCAAATCTTTGGTGACTGATAAATACCGTGACATCCGGTTTTCCGGGGCTATAGCTCAGCTGGGAGAGCGCTTGCATGGCATGCAAGAGGTCAGGGGTTCGATCCCCCTTAGCTCCACCAAATTTAAACCCTGGTCTCTGACCGGGGTTTTTCGTTTCTGCTTTCTTGTCATTGCGCGGTATACCCGCCATCCACCGGATAAAAACCGCCGGTACAAAAACGACTGTCATCTGATAACAGAAACGCGACCATTTTTGCCACCTCTTCCCGTGTTGCCATCCGTTTCATCGGGTGACTCTCCGCCATCATTGCCTGTACATCCTGCGGTAACGCCAGAATATTTGGTGTCGCCACATAGCCGGGGCCGACCGCATTAATCCGCACGCCCTGTTCTGCATATTCCAGTGCCGCCGCGCGGGTCAGCCCGAGTACTGCGTGCTTGGCAGCGGTATAAGGTGCAATCCCCGCAATACCGGTGACTCCGTTACAGGCTGATAAATTCACCACTGCCCCGCCGCCGCTTTTGATAATGGCAGGAATAGCGAATTTCATCCCGAGAAATGTGCCGGTCACATCCGTAGCCATCACATCCTGCCAGGCCTCAAAATCATAATCCTCAATCTTCACACCATGCGGCCCGGTGATCCCTGCATTGTTTACCAACCCGTGTAAAGCACCGAATTTATCTGACACTGTGCTCACCATCCGCTTACAATCGCTCAGTTTACGTACATCTGCTTCAATTGCCAGCACGCTATCTCCCGTAGGATCCCACTCATTTATTGCCTTTTGCAGATGTTCCGGATTTCGCCCGGTAATCGCAACTTTAGCCCCTCTTTTCAGTAATTCACGGGCAATTCCTTCACCCACCCCTGTTGAGGCTCCGGTAACCAGGATAATCTTCTGTTGAAAGTCTGTCATACCATCACCTTTTAATTAACTTTAGTTAACTAAAAGCTTAGTTGATTAACTTTTATTAATCAACTTTCTTTTCCTGATTTTGCCTTTCGGCTAAACTAAGGGGGAGGATAAAAGGGAGGTGTTATGTCATTCAAGGAACTGGAAAATACACTGTCATTGTTACAGTGCACATTGGTAGCGCAACGGACCATCTGCTCACCTGAAAAGGTGACGTGGGCACAGTATGACGTAATGGAAATGTTGCGCCTTCAGGGGGATTTAACCCCGTCGGATTTAAGCCAGAAACTCGGGATTTCGCGCCAGAATGTCTCGAAATCATTACGGGCGCTGAAAAAACACCAGTTTGTTTCCCAGTATCAGTCGGAGACCGATAAACGGGAACTGGTGACCCAGCTGACACCGGAAGGTGAAGAGTTTCTGTCCCGCGCGGCAACAGGACGCACCCGCAATGCAGAAAAAGTATTTGCAAGTCTGAATGACGATGAACAGCGCCAGTTTCGTATACTGAGCCGGAAAGTCATCGATGCACTGACCCGGGATCAGTGAGCGGGACGTTTAAGCGGTTTTATCAGGCCACTTAAACCTTCGGTTTTAATCGCAAGGGTGAGTTGCATCAGCTGCCCCAGGCGCCCTTCCGGGAAACTGTCTTTACGGGCAAACCAGAGCAGGTATTCCTCGGGAAGGTCAATTAAACGGCAACCTTTGTATTTACCAAATGGCATAGCAGTGTTAGCGACTGCCACTAAATCTTCTTTCTCCATCATCTCTCCTGATGTGACTGAAACGGTCTTCTGCGGAAGACCGTTTTTCAGCCTGTCTGTCAGTTCAGCAGTGCAATAAACTCATCTTCATTGATCACTTTAATACCCAGCTCTTCCGCTTTGGCCAGCTTGGAGCCTGCGGCTTCCCCGGCAACCACCAGATCGGTTTTCTTCGAGACACTGCCGGTGACTTTCGCCCCCAGTGCCGTCAGGCGATCTTTTGCCTCATCACGGGTCAGGATCTGCAGTGAGCCGGTCAGCACAACCACCTTACCGGCAAACGGGTTATCCAGTGCCGATGCATCCACCGCCACCACATCCGGCCAGCTGATACCGACATCTACGGTCAGATCAGTGATAACCTCGCGGTTGTGCTGCTCGCGGAAGAAATTGACCACATGCTTCGCGACAACCTCCCCGACATCAGGAACGGCTTTCAGTGCTTCTGTATCCGCCTGCTGTAAGGCATCCAGGGTTCCGAAATGTTCTGCCAGATTGGCCGCCGTGGCTTCGCCGACTTCGCGGATCCCCAGCGCGTAAAGGAAACGGGCAAATGTAGTCTGTTTTGATGCCGCCAGCGCGTCAGTCAGTTTCTGTGCGGATTTCGGTCCCATGCGATCCAGCCCGGTCAGCTTACCGGGGGTCAGACGCCACAGATCCGCCGGGGTCTTCACATACTCCGCATCCACCAGCTGGTCGATAATTTTATCCCCCAGCCCGTCCACATCCATGGCACGGCGGGACACAAAATGTTTGAGTGCTTCTTTGCGCTGTGCCCCGCAAATCAGACCGCCGGTACAGCGGGCAACCGCCTCGCCTTCCACCCGCTCAATATCTGACCCGCACACCGGGCAACTGAGCGGAAATTCAATATCCCGCGCATCCGCCGGACGCTCTGATTCCACCACACCCACCACCTGCGGGATCACATCCCCGGCACGGCGGATAACCACGGTATCGCCGATTTTCAGACCGAGACGGCTGATTTCATCCGCATTATGCAGTGTGGCATTACTGACCGTCACACCGGCCACCAGCACCGGCTCCAGACGGGCAACCGGGGTAATCGCACCGGTACGGCCGACCTGGAATTCCACATCACGGACAACGGTCATCTGTTCCTGGGCCGGGAATTTAAAGGCAGTCGCCCAGCGCGGGGCGCGGGACACAAAGCCCAGCGCCTCCTGGAGTGCAATGGAATCCACTTTAATCACCACGCCGTCAATATCAAAACCCAGCACCGGACGGCTCTCTTCCACCTTGTGATAGAAATCCAGCACCGCCTGACTGCCGGTGCAGCGCATCACACGATCACTGACCGGTAAGCCCCAGGCTTTAAATTGCTGCAGGCGATCATAGTGACTGCCCGGCAGTGTGCCGCCTTCCAGCACGCCCACGCCGTAACAGAAGAAAGTCAGCGGGCGTTTGGCTGTCACCGCCGGATCCAGCTGGCGCAATGAACCGGCTGCGGCGTTGCGCGGGTTAGCAAACACTTTGCCTCCGGTGCGGCGCGCTTCCTCATTCATCGCCTCAAAGCCTTTCTGCGGCATAAAGACTTCGCCGCGGATCTCAATACGCTGCGGGATATTTTCCCCGCGCAGTTTCAGCGGAATAGCGCGGATGGTCCGCACATTGGCGGTAATGTTTTCCCCGGTGGTACCGTCACCCCGGGTGGCTGCCTGCACCAGACTGCCGTTTTCATACAGCAGACTGACCGCCAGGCCGTCGAGTTTTAACTCACAGCAGAATGTCAGATCCTGCGTGTCTTTCAGACGGTCACGTACACGTTTGTCAAAGGCAAGATAACTCTCCTCATCAAACACGTTATCGAGTGACAGCATCGGAATCTCATGGCGCACCTGTTCAAATGCACTCAGCGGTGATGCCCCGACCCGCTGTGTCGGGGAATCCGGTGTGATAAGTTCCGGATGCTCCGCTTCCAGCGCTTTCAGACGCTGCATCAGGCGATCATATTCCGCATCCGGCACTTCCGGGTTATCCAGCACGTGATAACAATATTCATGATGGCGCAGTGTGGCGCGCAGCTGTTCAATGTCGTTTTCGTTATTTTTTTGGCATCATAGTGATCTGCAATCTGTTTATACCTGAAAAAAACCCCCGTCATTGCGGGGGTTTTTTGTGCGATTTGTGTGTCTCAGTTCTGTTTGGCGACGAGAACTTTGCGGATGCGCGCCTTGTACACCTCGATTTTCTGCGGTGTCAGCATTTTGCGCTCCTCATCCAGAACCACGCCGCCGACATCAGAGGCGATACGCTGAGCAGCCTGTAACATCAGCTTGAAGTTCTGGTTTGCGTCACCGTAAGACGGCACCATCATAAACATGGCCACGCCCGGGGTTTCGATCTCTTCCATCTGCTCCGGTACAAACGTGCCCGGATTCACCATATTGGCCAGACTGAATAACACCGGACCACTGCCTGCCGGATCGACATGGCGGTGATAGATGTTCATCGCCCCGAAACGGAACCCGGCCTGCTCGATAGCGGTGCGCAGAATATCACCTGCGACCATCTGTCCCGGATGGGCGGACACAAACAGTGCCAGCACAATCTCATTGTTCTCTGCACTGCTGCGCGGCGCTTCCTGAACCGGTTCCGGTTCAGTTACCGGCTCTTCTGTGTGAGGCATGTCAGTTTCAGCGGCAGTGATCACCGCGGCTGTTGTCATGACCTCCGGAGCCGGAGCTGCCGGTGCCTGTGCTTCCTGCTCAAGGGCATCAAATAATCCGATTTGCGGCTCTGTTTCCGGTGCTTTTACCGGCTGACGGCGCGGGCTCTGGGCTTTCGGCATCACAGGCGGTTCTTCCGGCTCTGATGACGGATACATTCTGCCGGCAGATAATAACGGATCCTGCTCATTCTGCGCTTCTGAATACGGAGAGACCTGCGGAGCCGGATCCTCCGGTAATACAGCAGAGTGACGGGAGCCGTGTGCCTCTGACATATCATCAGCGGCTTCATCCTGCGACTCGTATTTACGACGCTTCATGGGGCGCGCGCGAAACAGGGAAGAACGCTCTTTACGGCTCGTCCACAGTCCGTGAAGTAACAATGCGATGATTGCTACCGCACCCACAACGATTAATATCAGACGCAAATCTTGCATCAGTGCTATCTCTGTTGTTTAAATTAAAGGCCACCATGGCAAAATACTATCGTTTGATTACAAGAGTATTTGTCAATGATGTTAAGTTCAAGTCCCTGCACGAATTTCTTGCAATAAAGATCATTTAATTGCTCTTTTTGACTGATTTTTCATCCTGACATTTCATTTGTGGCCGGACAAATCAATAGTTCAGTCTGATAGTATAACGTTTTCCAATCATAGGAGTGAATAGGAAGTATGACAAATCCTGTCAGGCCGCTCAGCGGCTTTGCATATGTTGCACAGGGATGGCGGCTGATGATGCGTCCGGGTCTCCGGGCCTTCGTGATTCTGCCGTTGCTGGCCAATATCGTGGTTATGGGCGGTGCACTCTGGTGGTTGTTCAGTCAGTTCGGCGGGTGGATAGCCTGGCTGATGGATAAAGTACCGGGCTGGCTGCAGTGGCTGGATTATCTTATCTGGCCGGTGGCGGTGATTTCTGTGCTGCTGATTTTCAGCTATTTTTTCAGCACGATCGCCAATATCATCGCCTCGCCGTTTAACGGCTGGCTGTCGGAGAAACTGGAAGCGGAGCTCACCGGGCGTCCCGCACCGGATCAGGGCTGGGCAGATCTGATAAATGATATCCCGCGTATTCTGAAACGTGAGATGGTCAAACTGCTTTATTACATCCCGCGTGCCGTTATTCTGCTGATCCTGTTTTTCATTCCGGGGATCGGGCAGACACTCGCGCCGGTACTCTGGTTTATTTTCGGTGCCTGGATGATGTCCGTGCAGTACGGGGATTTCCCGTTTGATAACCACAAGGTCAGTTTTCCGGAAATGAAAAGCACACTGCGCCGCGATAATATGACCAATCTCCAGTTCGGTTCGCTGGTCAGTGTGCTGACCATGATCCCGTTTGTGAACCTGTTTATTATGCCTGCGGCGGTCTGCGGTGCCACCGCGCTGTGGGTGGATCGCTACCGCGCACAGTTTGTCCGCGACTGATCCGCAACCCCCTTCCGTGCAGGGCGGTTATCACACTGCCCTGCCGTTTTCTTGCTCCTTATACTTTTTCGCTATTGATCGTCTGTCCGGTTATAAGGATATGCCGATTATGTATTTCCTTTCCGCCGGTCAGCGGGTAATGTGGTTTTATATTTAGTCTGATTATGAATAACCCTATAAGGAAAACCGATGAGTAAGATATATGAAGATAATTCGCTAACCATTGGTCACACACCGCTGGTGCGCCTCAAACATTTCGGTCACGGCAATATCCTGGCGAAAGTCGAATCCCGTAACCCGAGTTTCAGCGTCAAGTGCCGTATCGGCGCCAATATGATCTGGGACGCGGAAAAGCGCGGTATCCTGAAACCGGGTGTGGAACTGGTCGAGCCGACCAGCGGTAACACCGGGATTGCACTGGCGTATGTTGCTGCCGCCCGTGGTTACAAACTCACCCTGACCATGCCGGATACCATGAGTATCGAACGCCGCAAACTGCTGAAAGCCCTGGGTGCCAACCTGGTACTGACCGAAGGCGCGAAAGGCATGAAAGGCGCGATTGAAAAAGCCGATGAAATCAGCGCGTCTGATCCGTCCCGCTATATTGTGTTACAGCAGTTCAGCAACCCGGCCAACCCGGCGATCCATGAAAAAACCACCGGTCCGGAAATCTGGGAAGACACTGACGGCAATGTGGATGTTGTGGTTGCCGGTGTCGGTACCGGCGGCACCATCACCGGTATCGCCCGTTACCTGAAAAACATCAAAGGGAAAAAAGACGTCACTATCGTGGCCGTCGAGCCGGAAGGCTCCCCTGTCATCACCCAGGCACTGGCCGGGGAAGAGATCAAACCGGGCCCGCACAAAATTCAGGGTATCGGTGCCGGTTTTATCCCGGGTAACCTGGATCTGAGCCTGATTGACCGCGTCGAGCTGGTCAGCAACGAAGATGCTTTCGCCACCGCCCGTAAACTGATGGAGCGCGAAGGTATTCTCGCCGGTATTTCATCCGGTGCGGCGGTAATTGCTGCGGAACGTCTCGCGAAAGAAGATAAATTCAAGGGCAAAAATATCGTGGTGATCCTGCCGTCTTCCGGTGAACGTTATCTGAGTACTGCGCTGTTCGCCGATATCAGTGAAAACTGATCAACTGAACGGATTCAGTCCCCGCCCTGCCTGACCTCGAAAGCACCCGCAAAGGGTGCTTTTTTTGTGCAACGGATCAAAGTTTGACACTCTGCGGGATGATTTTTGTGCGGTTGTTTAGTATTAAAAAAGTAATTATTTCACAGCTCAAAATAATGACACCAAATACGTATGTCGAATCTTCGGGTTGTGCTATTTTACTTGCTCCGGCTATGATTACTGTTATATGTCTTAATATTAACCGCCGATAAAAAATTCCAAACATGAGGTAACGCTATGTATCAGCAAGAAGTCACCATTACTGCACCTAACGGTCTGCACACCCGTCCTGCGGCTCAGTTTGTCAAAGAAGCCAAAACTTTCGCTTCTGACATCACCCTGACTTCCGGCGGCAAAAGCGCCAGCGCCAAAAGTCTGTTCAAGTTACAGACTCTGGGTCTGACACAGGGCACCGTGGTGACTATCGCCGCAGAAGGTGAAGATGAGCAGAAAGCAGTAGAGCACCTCGTCAAACTGATGGGTGAACTGGAGTAATCTCCTTCCGCCCTCACCTGTCAGGATCCCCGGCCACCGTCTCATGCCGGGGATAGTCCGTTTCCGGGTACGCTCACGCAGCCCGCTGCTGTACGTCCCCCAGTAAACTCAAAGGTATTATTATGGTTTCAGGAATCTCTGTTTCACCGGGTATCGCTTTTGGTAAAGCGTTGTTACTCAAAGAAGAACCTATCATTATCAGCCAGAAGTCGATTTCTGCTGAGCAGATTGATGCTGAAATCCGGCGTTTCACTGAAGGCCGCGCCAAAGCGTCCGCACAGCTGAATGCCATCAAAGAAACCGCTGAAAAAAATCTCGGTGCGGAAAAAGCCGAAATTTTTGAAGGTCATATCATGCTGCTCGAAGACGAGGAGCTTGAAAATGAAATCACTGACATCATCAAAAGCAAAAAAACCGCCGATTACGCGGTACACCAGGTGATTGAAGAACAGGCCACCGCCCTGGAAGGTCTGGATGATGAGTATCTGAAAGAACGCGCGGCCGATGTCCGCGACATCGGTAACCGTCTGCTGAAAAATATTCTCGGCATGCCGATTATCGACCTCAGCGCCATCGCTGAGGAAGTGATTCTGGTTTCCAAAGACCTGACACCGTCCGAAACCGCACAGCTGAACCTGAAAAAAGTGCTGGGTTTTATCACCGATATCGGCGGCCGGACCTCCCACACTTCCATCATGGCCCGCTCTCTGGAAATCCCTGCCGTGGTCGGTACCGGGAATGCCACTGAAAATATCAAAAGTGATGATTACCTGATCCTGGATGCGGTCAACAACACCATTTATCTCAATCCGTCAGAAGAAGACATTGAGCGCATGAAAGAAGTGCGCGATGACTATCTGGCGGAAAAAGCCGAACTGGCAAAACTCAAAGATCTGCCTGCTGTCACCCTCGATGGTCACCAGGTGGAAGTCTGTGCCAACATCGGTACCGTGCGCGATATGCCGGGTGCCGAACGCAACGGCGCGGAAGGTGTCGGTTTATACCGCACCGAATTCCTGTTTATGGATCGCGACTCGCTGCCGACGGAAGAAGAACAGTTCCGCGCTTATAAAGAAGTCGCTCAGGCAATGCCGGATGAAGCCATTATTGTCCGCACCATGGACATCGGCGGTGACAAAGACCTGCCTTATATGAATCTGCCGAAAGAGGAAAACCCGTTCCTCGGCTGGCGTGCCATCCGTATCTGTCTGGATCGCCGTGAAATTCTCGACACCCAGCTGCGCGCGATTTTACGTGCCTCAGTTTTCGGAAAGCTGCGTATCATGTTCCCGATGGTGATTTCCGTCGAAGAAGTCCGCGAACTCAATAAGATAGTGGACGAAATGAAACAGCAGTTGCGGGATGAACAGAAACCTTTTGATGAAACTATTGAAGTTGGTATCATGGTGGAAACCCCGGCGGCAGCAGTTAATGCACGTCACATTGCAAAAGAAGTCGATTTTTTCAGTATTGGAACCAACGACCTGACGCAGTATACTCTGGCTGTGGATCGCGGAAATGAGCTGATTTCCCATCTCTACAACCCGATGTCTCCTGCGGTGCTGAACCTTATCAAACAAGTCATTGACGCTTCCCACGCGGAAGGGAAATGGACCGGAATGTGTGGTGAGCTGGCGGGTGATGAACGTGCAACTTTATTGTTGCTGGGCATGGGTTTAGATGAATTTAGTATGAGTTCTATTGCTATCCCGCGTATCAAGAAACTGATCCGCAATACGCATTATGAAGATGCGAAAGCACTGGCTGAACAGGCACTCGCTCAGCCGACGGCAACAGAACTGATGGCACTGGTGGAAACCTTCACCAAAGAAAAAACCCTGTGCTGAGAAAGCCAAATTCACGCCCGGTCCCGTATCAACATTTAGGAGAGTATTCATGGGTCTGTTTGACAAACTGAAGTCGCTGGTTTCGGATGATAAAAAAGACAGCGGCACGATTGACATCGTGGCGCCGCTGTCCGGTGAGATTGTGAATATCGAAGATGTGCCTGACGTTGTTTTCGCTGAAAAAATTGTCGGCGATGGCATTGCTATCAAACCGGCAGGGAATAAAATCGTTGCCCCTGTTGACGGTACAATCGGTAAAATTTTTGAAACTAATCACGCGTTCTCCATTGAATCGGACAGCGGGATTGAACTGTTTGTTCACTTCGGGATCGACACTGTTGAACTGAAAGGTGAAGGCTTCAAACGTATTGCGGAAGAAGGCCAGCGCGTACAAAAAGGCGACCTGGTACTTGAATTCGATCTGGCGCTTCTCGAAGAGAAAGCCAAATCCACCCTGACTCCGGTGGTTATCTCCAATATGGATGAAATCAAAGAGATGACCAAAATGACCGGTCCGGTCACTGTCGGCGAAACCGTTGTCATCAAAATCAAAAAATAACGGCTTCTGCATCACAGTCTGTACACTGAAAAACGGTTTCTGCGGAAGCCGTTTTTTTCGTCCGTTTTCCTTTGATTGATTAATTCTGTTGTATTATCCCCTGCCTGTTGTCCGGAAATTACCGGAAAAGTATTTCTCACCTCAGTGAAATGCGCTAACATGATCTCCCGTGACGGTCCGCAATTTACGCAGATTACGCACTGCCTGATACGGCCGGATCCGCCGGAACCACAGGCGGGATAAACGGGAAGTTTTCATTTTCGTTCGTCACAAAATGGTAATGCTATGGAATTTAATTCAGTTCAGACACAGCAAATAAAGCAGAACATGCGCCTGTTCACTGAGCGCCTGTATCCGAATGGTCATATCCCCGATGAGTTCGATGTTCAGTACCGTACGGACAATAACAACATACTGATTTATCAGAAACAACTCGTCTGCCCGTGCGGCACCCCGCAAACCATTGAAAAACAAATTGCCAGACTGACCTGGTCAGAAGCTGATGATAACTGGCAGCTTTTTTATGTGGATAACAACAAATGGCAGCCTTATCCGGACTGCCCTGCCGGTACACTGAGTGCACTGCTGAAACAGGTTCTGGATGATAAATCCGACCGTTTTATTTTCAGTTAGTCACCACATCACACAATTAAGCTCCGTTAAGGGGTTTATTTGTGAATTTTGATCGTTTTCACGTATAGTGCTCATTACGCAGGTTACTATTACTACTAACTTATTTGCCGGCTTTCAGATTGCGAGGTATGTATGTATAAAACGATTATAGTTCCAATCGATATTTCCGAAACCGGGCTGACCCGCG
Source organism: Morganella morganii (assembly GCF_019243775.1). Lineage (NCBI taxonomy): Bacteria > Pseudomonadati > Pseudomonadota > Gammaproteobacteria > Enterobacterales > Morganellaceae > Morganella > Morganella morganii. The sequence goes on along the minus strand of NZ_CP069157.1, from coordinate 1,172,141 downwards.
AGGTGATCCCGACGATTCAGACATTAGCCAAATTTGAAAATGCCAAAATTCACTTTATAGCGGTGATCCCGTCATTCTCTCACTTTGCCTCTTTCGGTATTGCCTATGCCGCAACTCTGCCGGAAAAAGATGAAATTCTGGACAGCGCCAAAGAACAACTGGCGAAGATGGTCAGTGATTTTAATCTGCCTGCAGAGCAGTTTGAACTGCATGTGGTTTCCGGCTCACCGAAAGATCAGATTCTGAAACTGGCGGATACTCTGGAAAGCGACCTGATTGTCATCAGCTCACGCCGCCCGGATATGTCCACCTATCTGCTCGGCTCCAACGCCGCAGCGGTTGTACGCTACGCCCATACCTCGGTTCTGGTTGTCCGCTGATACGCGGCAGCGCCTGACTGAACGCCCGTTTTAACGGGCGTTTGTTTCTTTATTTTCCTGCAATCAGCAAAGAATCACTGCCGGGTGTACCAGTCACGGATAACCGCGAGGATCTGCGCGGTATGCCGGTTTCCGTCTGTATCTTTAAAATAGTGATCCAGATTATCAAAGGTTCTGAATGTCACCACCGGGTTCTCCACCGCTTTCTGCATCTGCTTAAACGATGTGACACTGACATTGGTATCATTCAACGTCTGAATAACCAGCACCGGTTTTGTCTGCCCGTTCAGTACCTGCTGCGCATCCGCCGCCAGAAATTCGCGCCACCAGCGCATCCCGTGCTGGCTGACCAGCATATCGTTCTCCACCTCATTGCGTTTTACCGCATCAGTAAATGCCAGAAAACCGGCTAACTGAGACTCCTCAAGTGGCTGAGGACTATTGCGGAAGCTGTCCGTGACATCATCCAGGAAAAAGCGCCCTCCGCCATTAACAGCCACCACTGCGTCAACCGCCGGTGATGCCAGCGCAGTGTGTTCAGCAACAGTCGCCCCTTCACTGCCGCCCAGCAGCAGCACGGTGTCATACTCCCCTTTCAGACGGTCGAGCACCGCAGCATAGTCGCTGACCCGCACCGACAGAGAATCATTGAACATGGTTTCCGCCGGGCAGTCTGCCCGCTCACCATCGCGGTCATTAAAAGGCAGCGCATCGGTAATACCGTATTTCTCCACCAGCAGAATGTCATGGTCCGGGAACGCGCCACCGAAAGTATCCACCATAAAACGGTTGTTTTTAGCACTGTTACAATCAGAGCCCTGAATCAGCACCAGCAATTTGCGGGTGGGTTCCGCCTGCCGGTGCAGCAGGTAGTAATGAACAGCACTGCCATCCTGACGGGCAAGGTTTTCTGTCCGGACAGTCTCTTCCCCGGTATTTTGTGTTTCTGATGCCATTGCAGGCGCCATCAGCAGACAACCCAGCAGTGCACAGACGGCAGCCTTACGCATTCTTCATCCCTTCACATAAAACAGATAATTAAACAATGTGCGGAAACCGAGCTTCTGATACAGACTCAACCCTTCGGACGACGCTTCCAGATAACAATCCCCGATACACCGCTTCCGGCACAGTATCAGTGCATAATCCAGCAACAGTGTGGCATAGCCGTTGCCCTGATATGCAGGAACAGTTCCGAGATCATCAATCCGCGCGCCGTATTCTGACAACGACAGCGTGATGCAGCTGACCGGTTTCCCCTGACACAACAGAACAGCATGATACAGCTCAGCACCGTTTGCCATTGCCCGCTGATGATAGCTGATATAGTCACTGACGATACTAAAATCCGGAGCATCTTCCCCGTCATTCTCTCCCGCCGGAAAAGCGGCTTCCAGCGGCTCCGCCCACAACGAAAGCTGCTCATTTACCTCACGGATCTCACATCCGGCCGGAAGAACAGAGGACGGCAGCCACTCATCAACAGACAGATGCATAGCACTGGTTTCACCGTCCGCCTCATAACCCGCCGCCATAATCTGCGGGTGCAGTGTTTCTGCCGCGGATTTCTCTGCCACCAGGCAATGAGGTTTGTGATGTGGCATGAAAGGTTGCTGTGCCAGTGAGAACTCATTACTATCCGCACCGGCCTGCAGATAGATATAGTTAAAGACAGGCACCGGCAGCGGTGTCAGATAGCATTCTGCACGATCACTTACGGTGATGACATCCTGCGCGATACTGCGCCAGAAATGGCGCTCTGTCGCGCGGTAATTCTGTAAACTCATGGTGTCTCCGGAATGGTATAAGCATCGGCGGGATTTATTATCCCCACTCTATAATATAAGCCGTTATATACCTTATCGGAATGTTAAGACATTCCGGAGCCTGACACTCAGCCCCTGCGTATTGCCATAATCTGATGCACCACAATGCCCGCCAGCAATCCCCAGAAAGCTGAGCTGATACCCAGCAGCGTAATACCCGATGCCGTCAGCAGAAAACAGATAATCGCCGCATCCCGCCCTTTTTCATCTGCCAGCGACTGATGCAGGCTGTTCATCAGCGTGGTCAGCAGAGCAAGCCCAGCCAGGATCTGTATCAGAACCGCCGGAAAGGCATTGAACAGCATAAAAACCGCGCCGCCGAAAATCCCCGCCAGCAGATAAAATATCCCCGCCCAGACAGCTGCGGTATAACGCCGCGCCGGATCCGGGTGCACATCCGGTGCCATGCAAATCGCGGCGGTGATCGCCGCAATGCAGATACTGAACCCGCCCCACGGTGCCAGCAGGATAGCCGCCAGCGACGAGCAGCTCAGCAGCACAGAGGTGTGCGGCGGATAACCGTTAGCCTGTAAAATCGCAATCCCCGGCGCATTCTGCGAGGCCAGCGACACAATAAAAAACGGAATGCCGACACTGATCAGGGACGTCAGGGTAAATGACGGCATCACAAATTCCGGCAGCGCAAACACATTGCCGGCCCGGACAAAATGCAGATCGCCGCTCAGTCCGGTCACGGTGATACCGGTGATCAGGGCAGCAATAATAGCGTACAGCGGGAAAATCCGCCGCATCACCACATACGCGGCTATCATCGCGGCACACAGCACAAAGCTGGTATTCAGCGCACCGAACGCCGTCAGCCCGAAACGCAGCAGAATACCGGCCAGCATCGCCGAGGCCAGTGCGCGCGGGATATAATTCATCAGCCGGGCAAAAATACCGGTCACGCCACACAGAAACATCAGTCCGGAGGCAAAAATAAACACGCCGACGGCTTCATTGATGGTCACGCCGGACAAACTGGTTACCAGCAGCGCGATCCCCGGCGTAGACCAGGCGGTCAGCACCGGCATTTTATACCAGAGCGACAACCCGATCGTTGTCACCCCCATCCCGATCCCCAGCATCATCAGCCAGCCGCCGGTTTGTGCGGTATCAAGCCCCGCCACATCCAGCGCCTGCAGAATAATCGCCACTGAACTGGCATAGCCGACCAGCACCGCAACCAGGCCTGTCATCATCATTGCTGGAGAAAAGGCACGAAAAAATGTTAACTTACTCATAGGAACACACCATCGGATGTTATAGCAGACGATCGGACTCTATCACCGGATGCTATAACGGACAATGACATTTACCCGGAATAATGACAATTTATGCACGATATCACACCCGCTGTTGCAGAGACCTTTAAACAACTGCGTGCCGAACGCGGGCTGAGCCTCAGCCAGGCAGCACAACTGACCGGCGTCAGCAAAGCCATGCTCGGCCAGATTGAACGCGGCCAATCCAGCCCGACGGTATCCACGCTGTGGAAAATCGCCACCGGCTTCAATGTCGCTTTCTCTGTTTTTCTGGAAGGCGCACAGCCGCAGGTGCAGGCGGGGCTTCATTCGTTTGCAACACTGCCGGTCTTTGAACAGACCCGCTCCGGGATGCGTGTCACACCGCTGATCCCGTTTGATGATGAACTGAAAACGGATTTACTGAAGATTGACCTGCTGCCGGGGGCGCTCAGTGAATCCGGCCCTCATGAACCCGGGGTTATCGAACATGTCATTATGCTGGAAGGTGCATTACAACTGCGGCTGGGGGATGAGTGGCATACCGTTTCTGCCGGGGAATCCCTGCGCTTTTATGCGGATATCCCGCACGCTTACGCCAATCCCGGTAAGACCATTGTGACACTGCATAATCTGATCCATTACCCGCGTCCGGCGGACAAATAAAAAAGCGGGGTATAATAAATATACCCCGCTTTGACTTAACGGATCGTCTTACTTTATTTGTAAAATAAAACCAAAATAAATACGTGTTCAGCTTAACTTATTATATATCATCCTTATACCAACCGGGATGATATGTTTATACTGAACAGAAAAGCATGCCATTCAGAATACTATCTTCTGTTATATATGGCGGTTTATTTATTGTTTAATTAAACACACTCAGGCATATCGCTATGCTGTCGTGATGTTTTCACTGGTGTTGTTACTACTACCTTTACGGCATTTTGGTGTTGTTCCAAATGACTGTCGCAGCAGTCTTTCTTGTGTCTTAAATACTATTATTATTATATCTGGTGTTATTAATATTATTGTTACTGCTTATTTTATTATTATTGCTGTTAGTCTTTGCTGTTTCCTTTTTTATTAAGGGTATTACCAAACTGCGGGGGCATTATCGTACAGTGATCCTGAACCATTCTGAAATGAAATTACAGATTACGGTTAAAATATAAAAAAAACCACCATTCCTGCCGGATACGGTGGCTTAAATACAGAATTAATTAACTTATTTCAGTATGTTGTCACACATCATCTGAAGTGTATTAATAAACCTTGCTGCATGAAAACCATCACAGACTGCATGATGAACCTGTACAGAAACAGGTAATAGTACGCGGTCACCTTCCTGCTGAAACTTTGCCATCGTAAAAACCGGGGCAAAGTAATCATCATTTCCGGTGATATTCAGATTAAATCCGTCAAAACTTACCCAGGGTAATGATGATATATTCAGGTGATTCTCCGGTAAATTTCCCTGCGGAAACAATCCGGTATCATGCTGATGTTCTGCTGTTACCGCATTATAACCTGCCATAAACTCGCTGAGATCCGGAAAATAACGGCAGGACAGTACGGAGAATGTTTCGGTTTCTTTATGAAAGACAGTAAAAACCGGGTCTGACTGATCCCAGTAAATCAGTTCATTGTCTTTCATTGCCATCCGGAACTCCGGAAACTGATTAACAGCCCGGGAGATCAGGTAAATCATCAGCGGATAAAACTTATAACCGGTTTCCGTCAGTGCGGTACGCGAAGCGGTAATATCGAGTTTGGTGGTCAGGCTGAATCCGCATTTAATCTGCTGACGATAAAGGGCAAAATGTTCCCTGCGATTCCAGGTATTCAGGTCAATCCGGGTAAAATTCATGGTTATTCCTTCTGATTAATAGTGAAAAATATTAATAATCAGAAGGCAGTCTGGTTGTCTCAATGGGTAACATTCCGTCCTCCGTAAGCTGTCTGGTATTCAGTAATAATACCCGATACGGGCTTAATCTGTATTAAGCCCGGCTTTATTTATTCCGGCCAGTCATCCGCAAACACATAGCGGATCAGTTCTGCGGATTCACGGGGCGGTGCTCTCAGCACATCCACCATTAAATCAATTTCCATCTGACAGGTTTGCAGCTTGTCTTCCGCCAGTACATACGGATCATCCGTCAGGAAACTATCGCCGTATTTATCCACCGACCCCTGTATTTGTGCCGAAAATAATGACTGAATTTCATCCGCAGAATAATGTGCAACCGGAGCCCCTTCACCGGCTGAATTCACCAGATCCAGTAACGCTCTGTTACCGATAATAAAGTCACGGTACCCGGCGGAAGCCTTTTTCATATCCGGCGGGCCTGATACTTCCGGATGCAGTACACGAAAGCAGAAGTCACCGGAGGTATCCTGCGCCAGTGCTTTCTGCAAAAATTCCAGCCGCATTTTCCCGTAATTAATCACCGCGTCATCCCCCGCGAGATAAAGCAGTTTTTTAATATTTTCGGTGGCCCACTGCTGCAGGCGCATATAGTACTCTTCCCGTTTTTTCGAACCCTTACCCGCATTTCTGAAATCGGCAAAAAAGGCCCCGGACATAACGGGATCAACCTGATTGATGGCTTTTAGTGTCGGTACCATCTCAAGAACCTGAGTTTTTATCTGTTCATTTTTTTCCACCACCGCACTTTTAATAAAAAATACAAAAAACAGCGCAATCAGTGACAGATAAACTATTTTCTTCCGGCTGATCACAATTTTGTTGGTAATAATTAATATAATCAGCAGGATAATCAGAAAAATAATCAGTACAGAAATCACAAAATAAACGGACATTCATCTCTCCGGTACAGGGGGACCATTCAGGCAGACAATTATTTTTTAGTCAGATATTGGCAATAAAATAGGATCAGCCCGTGAGAACAGAAGATCTGTCCGGTTGAAACAATTCTCTGAAAATTCGTTTATTCATCCGGCATTCCATCCCGGTAACTATTTTCCCTGATGACCAATATATGCCACCGGAACACGCTATTCTGAGAAAACTGTCACTAATCTGTTTTATTCCGCAAACAGAAAACCACCGGATGAGCGGTGGTTTTCTGTACTTATTGATATCTTACTCCCCCCGCTGCTTAATGCAGGTCTCTTTTATTTTTTGTATATTATTTTTCAGGGAGACCTGATGTTCTTTGGGAAAATAACTGTAATCCAGTGAAATATAAAAACGGGCGTTACGCATCATGACAAATAAACTGATTTCATTTTCTTCGGATTTATAAATAAAATGTTCTTCGTCTGCTTTTTTGCTTTCCAGTATTGAGGGTTTCCCATATTCCGCTTCAAGATTGTGCTGTAATTCTTTCAGCAGTGTCTGATATGCCGCTTCATCATCTGTGGAATAAAAATAACCAATACCGACCAGCCCGCTGAAATCCGGCTGTCCGTACTGTGGTAAGAAGCGGAATTCGTACTCCCCCGCTTCATTTAATCCGCCGGAAAATGTTTTAGACGTCACTTTAGTCAGCGGGCAGACATATTCACTGTTATCCGTTTCAGACTGACTACCGAGCCGTGGTACCAACGCCTCTTCCGTCATTCCCCAGGTCAGACCGAAAGGAGCTGCATAACGCTCACCTTGTCCGTTATCCGCTGCTTTTGTTTTATCACAGGCACCCAGTAATAGTGACGCTGCAACCAATGCAGAAATTATCGTTATTTTTTTCATTGTTCAGTATATCCGCTGATTTAATGATGACGTTATCCCGCCATATTTGACTTATCATTTAATCCGGCTGTTTTCCGGCAACAAACAATATCAATCCTGAATAAAAGTACCAGCAAAAAATAAAGCCTCCGTAAAGGAGGCCCGTATCAGATCCCGGTGTTTTTATTGGCGTAAAAACGGCAGTACTACATCCATCAGTTGTTCAGGACACTCTTCCGTCACAAAATGACCGCATTCACTGAGTATCGCGCCCTGCAAATTCACCGCTCTTCCCTGCATTGTCAGCTGCGGGGCATCACGGGTCGCGTGATCAGCACCGATGGCCAGAACCGGCATAGTCAGTTTTTTCTCTGCCCGCCGCTTATTCTGCGCGATGGTCTGCGGAATAGCCCGGTAATAGGCAAACCCGGCACGCAGTCCGCCCGGAGAAGAATAGGCATCGATATACGTCTGTGCGGCAACGCGGTCACGGCAGTATGCCCAGTGGTCAAAAATAAAATTCAGATACTCCCGCTCTTTACCGGCGGCCAGCGTTTCCGGTAAATCCTGAACCTGATTAAACATAAAGTGCCAGAGGAAAATATTCTCCTCCGGATCAACAAAAATACCCGGAGCCGGTGCCAGACCCGGAATAACAGCCTCGGTCAGGACGATTTTTTTAATATCTGCCGGATAGTCACCGGCCAGCGCATAACCGACCCACATCCCGATATCATGACCAACTACCGAATAGGTTTTATAACCCAGCTGATTCATCATGGTATGTAACGTTGTGGCCACCGCACCGGTATCATAGCCACTGTCCGGCCGGGCAGAAAAACCGGTTCCCGGCGGATCCACCGCTATCGCCATATATCCCTGTGCTGCCAGCCCTGTCATCACATAACGCCATGTGTACCAGGTCTGCGGCCAGCCGGGGATCAGCAACACCGGTTCGCCTTTTCCCGCCGTCACATAATGTATCCGCTGCCCCGCCACATCCGTATAGTGATGCTGAAAATCCGCCTCATTCACCTGTGCTGTTACCGGCGGTTTCGGTGTATTCTCCGCAAGCACATTATTGTGGATTGCGAAAGTCATTACCGCTGCCAGTAATACCTTACCGAATAATGTATTCATACCTGTTCCGTATAAGTCATAAGTTAAAAAGTCTCCGCAGCAGCCCGTCAAAACGGATGTTGCCTGCAACGAAATTCAATTATTTGTCGATCGACAATTAATAGGTTAACGAGATATCCAAATCTTTGTCAATCACTAAAAAATAATTCTTTGTTAAACGATAAAGAACTGGTAGCATTTGCCTCAGATAAACTATACGGAGAAAATATGATGGCCGGCAGACCACGGGAATTTGATCGCGAAGTTGCATTACGCAAGGCTGAACAGGTGTTCTGGCAGCGCGGTTATGAAGGAACATCCATGTCTGATCTGGTTGCGGCGCTGGGTATTGCATCCGCCCGGATCTATGCGGCCTTCGGGTCGAAAGAAAATCTGTTCCGGGAGGCGATAGCCCTTTATCTGGCGGAAGAAGGTGCATTTGCGGATGCGGCGCTGAAAGAGCCGGATACCCGCAGTGCTATCAAAAAGCTGCTTACCGGTGCCGTTGATACCTACACCCGGGATGACCGGCCGCACGGCTGTATGGTGGTGCTGTCACTGACCAATTATTCTGCTGATAATGAAGCCATTATGCACTGGCTGGCAGACCACCGCCGGGAACGGACAAGCGGGATCATACAGCGTCTGCGCCGGGGGGCTGAGTCCGGTGATTTACCGGAACATACGGATACACAGGCACTCGGGGACTATGTGGCAACACTGCTGCACGGAATTTCTGTCCAGGCTCGGGATGGTGTCAGCCGTGACCGCCTGCTGGCCATGACAGAGATTGCCATGCACATGTTTGATCTCATGACCGCCTCACCGGCCACACACTGAATCTGTTTCTGTCTGCAGGAGAATCTCTGATGTCCTCTTCCGTCCGCCCGATCTGCACATGGCTTTCCGCCTCCCAGCCCGCATCCGGTGAAGCATTTCCGTTTCCGCCGGATATGCCGGCCATCACCGGCAATCAGACACTCCGGCAGTCATTGCGTATCAGCACAGGCGGGCAGAAACTGCAGCTGGTGTTTTCCAACCGCTACGGCACACAGCCACTGGTGACAGGTGAAAGTTATCTCTCCGTTCCCGGCCAGTACCGTGCAATACCGGTCACCTTTGGCGGACAGCAGGGTGCGGTGATCCCTGCCGGTGATATCCTGTGCAGTGATGAAATTGCACTGCATGTTCCGTCATTATCGGAGCTCACGCTGAGGACCTTCCTGCCGGAGCCGGTACCACTTAATACCTTCCACTGGGATGCCCGTCGTTTCTCTTTACTGGAACCGGGTAACCGGACGCGACAGGAAGAGGCCGGAAACGGCGAGGCTGTCAGTTCCCGTCTTTTACTTGAAAGCGTGCTGATTCAGCCGGAATCAGAAGCCCGCACACTCGTGGTGATCGGCGATTCAATGGTTGACGGCAACGGCGTGGACATGGACACCTATGGCCGCTGGACTGATTATCTGGCAGAACGTTTTATTGACGAAAACATTGCCGTGGTGAATGCCGGACAATCAGGTTCGCGCCTGCTGAAAGACGGCATCGGCATCAGTACATTATCGCGGTTTGAGCGTGATGTGCTGATGCAACCCGGTGTTACCGCCTGTATCGTGCAGGTCGGATTAAATGATATCGGCCTGGCGGGAACCGATTTGGACCCGGCGGGTTCTGTGCCTTCGGCAGCGGATGTGATTACGGGATTCCGGCAATTGCTGACCATGGCGCGGGGAAAAAATATCCGTATGACCGTCGTCACCCTGGTACCACTACGCGGAACCGGTGAGTATGGTATGACCGGTTTTTATTCACCGGAAAAAGAGGCTGTACGGCAGGATATAAACCACTGGATGCGCACAAGCGGCGAGTTTGATGCTGTTATTGACAGCGACCGGCTGGTACGCGACCCGGTCAGTCCTCAGCAGCTCAGTACGGACTATGATTCAGGGGATCACCTTCATCTTAATAATAAAGGACACCGGCTGGTTGCACAGTCTGTCCCGCTGACGGTTATCCGGCCCTGATATCAGAAAGCCCCGCTGTTTCAGCGGGGCTTCGGGTATAATCGCTAACTCTTTGATAAGTAATGGTGCCGGATACCGGATTCGAACTGGTGACCTTTTCATTACGAAACCGAAGATTTATTAAAATACAACACGTTACACCGCATCTTTTCTCGCTCTCACGTACCAAGATGCATAAAGTTACCTGCTGATACGCAAGCATGCAAAATGTTCCGCGTCCCAAACTCGTCCCAATATCCCTTCCCCTGCTATACTCCCATCATCACCCACCACTCCGAAACCAACATGCACAACATAGCCAACCTGCCCCAAGACGAAAAAGACAAAATTAATGCCGATTTAGCCGCATCCGGTATCGCGTACAAAGAAAGGGTTGGACTGCCGTATGATCTGTACGAAACAGAAAACCAGCAGCCCGAGCATTTACGCCCGTACTTCAGAGAGAGGCTGGAGCACTACAGGGAGATCGGGAAAAGGCTTCCGCGTGGGTTCGAGTATGAGAAGGAGTGATTATTCCACGTTCATGCTGACCTATCTTTACAGGAATGGTAAACTCACGCATCAATTTTCGTTATAGATCAAATGTGATGATTCAACTGTTTGCCAGATACTTTTCAGTCGGCGTTATCAACACCCTGCTTCACTGGGTTGTCTTTGCTGCACTGGTCTACTTAGCCAGCACAACACAGGCGACAGCTAACCTGATCGCGTTCATTGTCGCTGTCACCTTCTCGTTTTTTGCCAACGCAAAGTTCACTTTCAAGAAAAAGGCTACTGGTGGCCGCTATGTAGCCTTTGTGGGGTTCATGGGTGTGCTTAGTTACCTGACCGGCTTCATCGCGGATAAAGTCAATGCCGCACCTATTATCACCTTGGTGGCGTTTTCAGCCATCAGCCTGGTGCTCGGATTTCTTTACTCAAAATTATTTGTTTTTAAAGGCATGGAATAATGAAAATATCATTAGTCGTCCCGGTATTTAATGAAGAAGAAGCAATACCTATCTTCTACAAAACTGTCCGTGAAAATGAAGAACTAAAAAAGCATGAAGTCGAAATCATCTTCATCAATGACGGTAGCAAGGATTCAACAGAAGGTATCATCAATGCACTGGCTATTGCAGACAACCTGGTTAAGCCACTGAGCTTCACGCGTAACTTTGGCAAAGAACCCGCTCTGTTTGCTGGCCTCGACCACGCTACGGGCGATGCTGTTATCCCCATAGATGTTGACCTGCAAGACCCTATCGATGTCATCCCTGTTCTCATTGAGAAATGGCAGGAAGGTGCTGACGTTGTTCTGGCAAAACGCACAGACCGCTCAACCGATGGATGGTTAAAACGAAAAACAGCTGAGTGGTTCTATAAGCTTCACAATAAAATCAGTACCCCGAAAATCGAAGAAAACGTTGGTGATTTCCGGCTGATGTCGCGTGAGACAGTAGAAAACATCAAGCTGCTGCCAGAGCGTAACCTGTTCATGAAAGGTGTTCTGTCATGGGTCGGCGGTAACGTTGATATTGTGGAATACACCCGCGCCGAACGCTCAGCAGGTGAATCGAAATTTAATGGCTGGAAGCTGTGGAATCTCGCACTTGAAGGCATCACCAGCTTCTCCACTTTCCCGCTCCGCATGTGGACATACATCGGCCTGTTTGTTGCCGCGCTGTCATTTGTGTACGGTGGATGGATGATCATCGATAAGCTCATATGGGGCAACCCAGTGCCAGGATATCCGTCACTGCTTGTGTCTATTTTGTTCCTGGGTGGTATCCAGTTAATCGGGATAGGTGTGCTTGGTGAGTATATTGGCCGAATTTATACTGAAAGTAAAAAGCGTCCTAAATATTTGTTGAAAAGGAAGTAAGATGAATATTCTTTCATACACAGATAAAGAACTAAGTGAAAAAAAATTTCTATCTTTCTTGTCTGCTTGTTTTTTTTATTTATACATTCCCATTGATTATATCAGATATTTATTATCTGGATGATCTTGGAAGGGCAATAGATGGGCACGGATGGGATCATGATGCTCGATATTTAACAAATATCATATATTCAGCATTAACATTCGGTGGGTTGGTGATAAACATATCTCCATACCCATTGATTATATCTCTATTATTCTTTTCATTATCATCAGTTTATTTGACAAGAATATTTTCCATAAAGAGGAACATAGTTTCTGTACTATTTTGTTCGTTACTTATGACAAGTCCGTTTTATATAGAGAATCTATCTTATAAATTCGATTCTTTATCTATGTCTATAAGTATATTTTTATGTGTGTACGCAATATATTTAACATCAATATGTAATATAAAATCTCTACTGCTATCAGCCATCATATTATCGGCAGTGATGTTTTTATATGAACCAAGTTTAGGGATATTCATAACGCTTTCAATATCACTATTCATTAGCAACTCACTGTTTCAAACAAAAAAGGTTTCATTATATAAAGTAACTACACATCAAGTAATCTCTGTTTGCCTAGCATTATTTTCATGGAAAATAGGTAGTAAAATTTTAGACTACCCAGTAAGACAGACAATATACTCATCACCTGATAGGTTCTCCGCATTTAAAGAAAAGCTATCTATATTCTTAGATAACATGAATGTTGTTTTCAGTGATAGATTCATGGTCGCGTACTCTTTACTATTATTGCTTTCGTTTATATCAATACTTACACTTGTTGCTAAATTAATAAAAGAAAGTAATATTAGAACATATGCTCCAATAATCACCGTAATTATTATATCATTGCCAGTATTCATTATAATGATTCAGGGTTTTTCATTTTTTGCTATGCGGAAAACAGACCCTTTTGGTTATGCTCCACGCGTGTTTATTGGGTTTGGCGCATCGATGTTAGCCATAGCTGTTTTTTTAATGAAATCTGATTTCATATCACAAAAAATAAAGCTCATAGCATTTTTAATGCCATTTATATATTCCCTAACGCTAATGTCTACTTACTGCAATTCATTTGGCTCTCAGATGAGGATTCTTGACATTATTTCTGCCAATTTATCAAGAGACTTGGTTGATAATGACCTCGTTGGTAAAAACATGGTTATCTCTGGAAAAATGCCAAACTCCAATGAGTTGAACTTCTCAGGAAAGGAAAACCCAATAATATTTAAGTTAGTTCAAACACCAATGCATAATGAGTGGAGCTGGGGATATAGGCAATTAATAACTTTATATAGTCTTCCAGCACTATACCCTAGTGAAGATGAAATGAACATTTCAAATAAAGAAAAATGCTCATTTAATGTAGTCAGTAAAAACATATACTATACTATTTTAGTGCCTAAAAATGGTAACTTTTTTGTTTTAGATTTCGATAGGAATTGTAAGTAAAAAATAAGCCCATCACTATGATGTGATGGGCTAAAAATCATACGCAAATGATCTCTATGATAAAAATAGCACCAGTTGGAACTTCACTTAGCGGCGACACTTCGCCCCCGCCTGGTTTCCTTATATAAAAATTAGCCTTACCAGTTGATGATTGAGATAAATTATAAAATGGCTGTATTGAATACCCGTTCGTGTTGTTTGTGTCTTGACAGATAATATAAGGTATTTGAAACCCGCCAAACCCTCTATCGTAATTAACAATCAAGGAATACGAATCATTTGGGTCTTTTTCTACACCATTAATTCCGAAAGGTATTCTATATGATTTTTCAATTTCATAATTTCCGCCTCCGGTATGCCTTATCGCGCAAATTCTACGATGAAGTATTGGATTTTGCTCTTTTGATTTGTAAAGTAACTGATACGAGTTCTCAGGAGATGAAAATAATACGTGTTTTAGAGCCATATTTCCTGAAATGAAATTATCTCTACCGTCAGAACCTTTGACTATTACGGCATCACTTGGTTTGGTTGTGTACCCATCGTAGTCCCAAGCAAAGAATTCAATTTTATTTTGTCCAGCGCCATCTATATACACCGCCTCTTTTGAGTCATTCATCCACTGTTGGACAAAGTCAATTTGTATCTCAGCGATCTGCGTGTTATATGGGTATGCCCCCGCCGCAAGTGGCACACATATAATTTCCACCCCGCGCCTAGCGCTGGCAATTTTCAAATTTCTGAATTGGCATGATGTTATCCATGACCCTCCGTCGCTTAGAGATACGCTGCCTACATCAGATGGCTGTGGTTGAAATGCCTTAACTGACAACCCTATATTGCAATACTCGAGAGACAGATTGTTAAATACCCCCCATGAAATACTATTCCATTTATACGGATTTGATGGATCTGTTTCCCTTCCTCCGTCATTACTTAAATCAGCTCTTAACTCTAGGGCTGTCCCTGAATGATCTGCATAATTACCAACCAAATTAACATTTGAAATAGTAAGATTTCTTATTGCCTTATTACCCTTAACTAAAGCAACCGCATGATTCCAAGCTAATAAATTGTTATCAACTGCAATCCTAGCTTTATTTCCATATCCAACTGTACTGAACTCAATGCTATTTTCTTCAAATACAAACCAGTCATCACGCAGAGACCTGTTAATAAATTGTGCGCCTGGAGAAAAACGGAAGTTCTTTTTAACCTTAACCTGACTGTTGCAATCAAATGACATTTTAGGGATCAGGATGGTGTTTACTGCCACAATTTCCTGAAGGCCAACCAGAATAGCGCCGATATCAGCATTCGCCTGAGCGCCAACAGAGAGGATATCAACTCCGCTTGTAACATCCAGTGTTGCTGTCAGTCCGTTATCCAGAATGACGTTTACCAGCGTGTCTGGCTGATTATTTGTGATTGTGTAAATTCCTTCACCACCATCCCCCGGAGAGTAATATCCGCGAGTTTTTACCGTAGCCCCAAGTGGCAGTGATGTCTCCGCTACCATTTCAGCGACATTATCGAAGACGCGAAGGTAGTTTTCTGTCAGGCCACCAACAAAGGTGAACCCGTTATCCGCTTTCAAATCAGTTCTCAGGTTAGCTCCGCCGATATCAATCCACCCCCCTTTACCGATACCACCTGTTGATTCGGGAGTTGAGCCAGCCGTAACAACCTTAGGCAAATCACCATCCCAGCGATAATATTCACCGGTGGTTTCATCACGCAGAATCTGATTACGCTGGGTGATCTCATTGTTTGGCAGTTGCGCACCCTGCTGAAAACTATCAACGGTGATGTAACCAGCTGAAATTATTGCCTGATTCATATCGACTTTGAATCGCAAAACAAGCTGGTCGAACATCCATTTCATGCCTTCGATAGTCATATGGCAGCGGCCAAACCGGTCTTTATATTCGTGTTCCAGCGATGTCACGAACTCGTCAATTTTGCCTGAGTTAAATTTCAGGTCGCGCGGTGCTTCACTCGGTACTGCATTTTGAGTAGGGATAGTAGCCATGTGCCTTTTCTTCCAATAAAAAAGCCAGCACTGAGGCTGGCTTGTTGGTTTGAGTGTTATGTCAGACGTTATAGTCTGCTTTCGGTGCGAAATACTCGCTTGCGGTGATGGAGAACGTGCCGTCTGCGTCTGGTTTCTTGTCAGAGACTACCCAGCGCATAGCGTCCATTTCAGTGACGGTTGATATGATGTATCGTGACGGTGACTGAACATTATGACCGTCATAGATATTGAGTTGAATATCAGGGATGTCGGCAATAAAACCTTTATCCGTATCGGTCCGTGCCTGCGCCGGATATTCACCGGATGAGTTTCCGAGGTGATCAGTGATGCTCACCACCATGTCACCGGAAAACTCAATACGCTCACTGGTGCTGAACACATTGCCGTTTCTGCCGGTGATGTGTCCGCCCTGCTGATTACTGTCGTAGCTGTCTGCCACCAGTACCATATCGCCGGGATAAACATAGTCACCGTCTGCCAGTGTTTGCAGGCTGATGCTTGTCCGCTGGCTGATCAGTCTGTCCATTTCCAACTGCGCACGGTCAATGGCCTGATATTCGTTCCTGCATCCGTGCAGGGTGATTTTATTCGGGCTTTTTGCTGCCCCCTTCACCACTGCTCCGTTTTCGATGCGGTACTTCAGATAGGTTTTTTTGTTGGTACGAGGATTAACGTATTCAACCTCAACACCGTCATTCCCGCCCGGCAGAGACATATCGTATGAGATGCGGAAGTTATTGCCGGTGATATTTGACCGGTTAAACACCGCCGCCGGATATTTCCGCTCTTCCTCACGGGAAAATGTCAGTACGCCGTTATCAAAGAATGCCGTCACCCGCGCCACGTTGCAGATCGTCTCGACACGCTGACCGAGTGATACATCCTCATCATCAAATGTGTAATCAAAGTACCCGAGGCGTTTATCAGGCAGTCCGGCGTAAATCTCGTACAATCCGTGCAGGTCGATAGTGTTCTCAGGCTGCTTTCCGGTAACCAGCCACGTATGTGCCACTGCATCCGCAAATGAGCGTGAAGGCCGCTCTGTGTAATCCACTTTGCGGTTGACCATGTCATAGCTAATCACATGCCGCGTCACCAGGGCGTTATATTTGCGCTCACGTGAGCTTGTCGGGTTCTCTGTCGCCCTTACGGTCACACGGACAAGAGTATCGTCCTGATGCTTCTCATTGAGCCTGCGGCGGATGATGTGGGCCTTCTCCAGTTTCAGGATGCTATGGTCATTACTGTTTTCCAGTCTGGTTAACTGGAATGCATATCGACCGTACCCACCTTGTGGTGTGAATTTTTCCGTTTTGTAATAGTTTTTTGTCTTTGGTGCTGCCGGAAATCCACGATTATATGATTCCCTGGTGCCGGAAATTTCCTCGTTGTTATCATCCACTTTCCAGAACTCCATCCTGGCATTGGCATAATCACCCTCGCCGAGCTGGGCGTTTATGTGGACCCACAACTGACCACCATCCATCGGTGAAAAGAACGGACCGACAGTCAAAAACTGATTGTCATACAGAATAAATTTCGTGGTATTGACGACAGCATTTGGCGGCAGCGTCGCCAGGTCACCACCGGAAAGGCTGGTGAAAAAGAACTCGTAATACTTTTTAGGCAATACGATTGACCCGTCATCTGTTTTTTTCGCCTCAGACAGATAAGCATCGACTTTGATGTCTTTTGTCACGTTACCGGTTGGTGTGCCATACGATACATTTACGGTCATTGATACTGAGCGCGGTTTGATAATGTCATAGAAGTAATCGAACTCACTCTGACGGCTGATTTTAATCATCGCCTCGCCGCCCTTTATCTCACCGGAAATGACCTCATTCGCCGTTGCCTGATACTGCGGTATTTCATCACTTTCATTCGGCCCCGGCACTTCCTGACCGTCAACATCGTGAAACTCAAACCCCTCAAATATCTCAGGGATATTCTCACCTGGCTGAAATATCTGATAGCTGGCACCGTCCAGCGCGGTTAATTCTGATTCTGAGTATTTCACGTTTTCGATATCAAATTTCCCGATACCGAAGTTCATCCACTCCGTGACTTTTTTCTTGTTATCGATGTACTCAAACAGTGATTGCTGAATCAGATCCGGGTATGCCCTCACCTGACCGTGAATTTCCGGGCGCGCCTGGTATGTCCTGGCAACGTTAGTTTGCCCTGTGAGCCGGTTATTCGGGCTGTCTTTAACGTTCGCGTCTGCGGATGTGAATGACGGCGTTTTCGGGGCCAGAAAAGAGAACACCTTCGACACCAGTTTGAATATCGGGCTCAACAGGCTTCCAATTGCGCCACCTTTCGGCTGGTCAAATACCTGAATGTGATGCAATTCAGTGACAACAAAATCAAGGTTGTCGCTGTCAGCCAGCTGCACACCATTGACCATGATCACAACGTCACTACTGATGCTCTGTTCTTTCAGCCAGTCAAAAAAAAGAGAGCCGGATTTTACTTCGACTCTCTCTTTCGGTGCTCCCGGCAGGCGCTGAATTTCAATTACCGGCATAAGTCATAAACTCCACTTTGCTGTATATCCGCTGAATGGTCAGTAATCTGTCCAGGCGGACATGCCCGTTATCGCCGCGGCTGTGCAGAACCATCCCGCCGAGCACAACGCCGACATGAACCGGCACGGACCCGTTGTAAGCCACAAATATCCCGCCGCTTACCGGGTGCTCTTCCCGCTTCCAGAAATCCACCTCATTTTGATAACAGGTCATAAAATCGCTGTCAGATTCATAACCGCTGTCGTGGTGAATTTCAGCACCGATAACATGCCGGTAATAGAGCGTCACCAGCCCCCAGCAGTCACACGCAGTAAACGAACATGCCCGATTAACCCACGGCACCCCGCTCATCCTGTCTGTAAATTCATCTGTCGTCATACTGCCTCCAGACCCGGCCACTCCTGCGGCTCATAAATGCGTCCGACATTCTTGTTCAGCGGATTGGTCATCGAAAGTGTCATTGATACCGCTTCCGCGTCCAGTGATACATCCTTTGCAAACAGCTTCCAGCGCACGATTGCCGTACCTTTGTCCGCTTCATCAAACAGCCGGTAAGTCACCTCGACCGGCACCATCCGTGAATACGACCGCCATGCTTTCAGCTTCTGCTTAAACTCATGCGCTACACGGCTGAATTTTACGCTTGCGTCGATGATCGGCGTTTTACTTTGCTGACTCTCAGACATCTCAAAGTTACACGGCAGGTATTCAATACCGCCGAGTGCCTTCGGGAAAATCTGGTGAGTGATCAGGTAAATGTCGCCGAACGATGGGTGTGATAGTTGGAGTGTTTCGTACAGGATGCGGTTTGGTCGTTGTGCGCGGAACTCACGCAATGTCGGCATTATCCCTCCTTACACCGTGGCAGTGTTTCAGTGACAATGACATCCAGCCAGCTGCCGAACGGCGGCGGGAACTCAATAATCACATCACCGAATTCATCATCATCGTTATGAAGATTTTTACAGATAACCTGACCGGTCCATGTGACTGACGCGCCGTTAACGCTGGTCTGCACAGGATATGGCAAGAAATGTAATTCCTGCTCCTGTAATCCGCTGCCGCCGATGTCTATTTTCATCCGGAACCACCGGTTACAGTTATCCAGATAATCGGGATGGCGCAGCCACTGAGCAAACGCCCGCTCCTGCGCCAGCGTGAATATCCAGGTGACATTCCATACCGTTTTCAGGTCATCGGTCAGTTTTTGGAATATCGGTGCGCCGACCTGTGGCTGATCTGTCATGTAACCGGTGTCGATGGTCATGTTTTTGTCTGACTTCTGTGCCAGAGGAAGCCAGTCAGGATAGTCGATAATCATCTCACCCTCGCAGATGCTGTTGTGTTTCGTGTGATGGCGCTGTGCATCGGTCCCTTGTTGTCCATGTCCGCGATAAACACATCTATGGTCATGCCGTTACTGTCCTGTCTAGCCTGAGCATCAATCCTGCTGCCGCCGGATGAATAGTCATTGATATTCACCGTCACCGGAATCTGTCCGCCGCCGATATCACGGTTACTGATTACCTTACCGTTATCGCCGGGGATCATGTACTGGTTACCGTTTGACGCTTTGAATATCTCAGGCTTGCCGCCCTCACCAACCCGGTACATTTCACCGGCAGATACCGGACCACCATCTTTACGCGCGCCGGCAATCGTGAGTGCTTTCATTCCGATACTGGTTGCCGCTCCGGTCGCCTGTGCCGCAGTATACGCACCAAGACCACTCGCGGATGCTGCCCCCATTGTTGCGATAGATGCCGCAATAGCCGCCGGAGTCCATGCAGCTAATGCCGCTGCGCCGCCAGCAACAGCTGCTGATGCATTTGCCGCCTGAGTGGCAACACCCAATGTCTGGCCGAGGATGAAGTTTTTAGCCATCTCCACGCCAACCTGTACGATGGAGTTGACCACGCTGTTAAGCATGGTGTTACCCAGCGACCGCGCAGCGTCACTCCAGCTCATGGTCTGTGTGATCAGCCCGGTGATAGCGTTGGACGCATTCCCGGAGAGAGAATCAACTGCGGATGTGAGCATGTCATAGCCGATGCTTTGCTGACTCAGCAGTTGCCACTGTGCTGCAATTTGCTGCTCCTGATACTGTTTATCCTGTGCGGTTTTCAGCGCCATATACTGTGCATCGGTAGCTTGTTTTGCGGCTATATACTGGTCATGGCTGATTTGCCCGTCCTGCTGCGACTTCTTCAACAATGCCTGTTCTGCCTGATAGTACGATTCCATCAGTGCCAACTTCTGAGCATTTTCGTTAGCCAGTGCCTGAATTGGGTCAATTTTTGCCCGATTCTCAGCGACAATATTCACCTGACCATTTGATGTTTCTTCTGATATTTTGCGCGAATACTCAGCGTATATCGCCGCCCTGCGTTGCTGATATTGCTCTTCGGTAACCAACTTACCTTTCAGTTGTCGCTCAAGTTGCTCCTGAGCCAGTTTCATATCCTGATCGGCTTTCACCCTAGGATTCTGCTCAAAGGTATCTTTCCGGTCTTTTATCTTCTGAGTGAGGTCGTATTCCTTACCGGCAAGTTCAGTTATTTCGGCTATCTGTGCTGCATTAGCCTTTGACCCAAGCTTCTGCACTGCCTCAAGGATTGCTGCCTCACGGGAAAGCCCTTTAGTTTCCAACTCTGCAACCTTCGTCGCATTAGCCAGGTCAGTTATCTTCTGTTTGAGCTTTTCGGCTTCTGTAGCTTCTTTTGCTGCTGCGCTGGCTGCTGCTTTCGATGTGCGAACTGTTTCCTTTTTGGCATCAGCAAGATCATAACTTCTGGCTGCTTCATTCTCTATTTGCTGCATTTGAGTCGAGTCAGCCTTGACTCCTGCTTCTTCAGCTTTCTGCTTTGCGGTGGCGATAGCCCTCTGACGATCATCTGTTATTGCCAGGAGCTCATTTTGCTTGCGAAGATTTTCCAGTAACTTATCGCCATCCTGACTGCGCTCAACAGTCAATGATGTTGCGTTAAATCTCTGCTTTGCCCTTGTGGCGTCTTCAAGATTTAACCCGTACGCTTTAAGTGCTGCACTGGCATTCGGCAACACAGAGCCTGATTGAGCCTTGAGAAGATCAGCGCCTTGCAGTAACTCACCGTTGAGTTTAGCCTGCATCAGTCCTGTTGAGTTTAATGTGCGCGAATACTCAGTTGTTTTTGTATCTAATTCAGCTTGCTTTATCTTTATTTCATTGAGTATTTTGGCTCTGTCACTTTCCGCCCCGGCAAGGCTGTAGTTCCTTTCCCCTGCCTTTTTGTACCTCTCATTCAGGCTGTCTATTTCGCTGCCAAGCTCTTTAATTTCATCTTTTTGAGTAGACATATGCTGAGTGGCTTTCGCTATCATTCCCTCAAGCTGAACGCGGTTCATGCCCTGCATTTTTTCCGTCAGTCCCTCAAGCTCATCAGCAAACTTTGATGCCTCCTGCCTGGCCTCTTCCGTTTTCTGGAAAAAGTAATAAACCGCAGCACCGGCCAACATGGCGGCACCTGCCGGCCCACCTATCGGCGCAAGCAACCAGTTCATGGATTTCAGTGCATTAGCCATTGTCAAACCAGTAGCGGCCACCCTGGCCTGAGATGCACTCAGTGTATTGTTCGCCTGCGCAGCAATGATGGCTGCATTGCTGTACGCTGTTTTCAATCTTGTAACGTTAGCCAGCGCTGTAGCCTCTGCCGCCGACCCTCTGGCGACCTGATATTCTGCCCTGGCAAGATTTAGCGCTGACATTGCCGCGTCTCTGTCTGCCACTGTTTTTCTCACAAGCACAGCTGCCGCATCACGTTCAGCCACTGCCGCCTGTCTTGATGCGGCTGCACCAGCCATTGTGTCACGAGCTTTTTTTAACTTGCGCAGCACCAGCCAGCGCCAGTGCACCGGCGTACCTTGAGCCAATAACCCCGGCAGCAATAACCAGAATATTTGTCAGAGAATCAAGGTTTTCACTTACCACCACCACTGAGTCATTAAAACCGCCGATGAACGACTGAACAGTCGATGAGTTACCGAAAAACTTAGTGATGTTATTACCAGCCTCCTGTAATGCCTGAGACATGGTCTGAGTGGTTTTCGAAAACTCATCGCCAATGGCTGCGCCCTGCGACAAAAGTCCGTTAACTACCACGTCAGTGGTCAGCTTTCCTTCTGCGGCCATTGCGCGTAACTGCCCGATGCTGACACCCATCGAATCAGCGAGAGCGACCATCAACCGACTTCCCTGCTCGGAAACTGAGTTAAATTCCTCGCCGCGCAGCACGCCGGACGCAATCCCCTGCGACAACTGAATGATGGCATTTTCAGCTTCCTGAGCGGTGGCACCGGAAACAATGAAGCCCTGGTTAATAATGGTTGTAAGTTTCGCCAGATCTTCCGCTGATGTGTTGTACTGTCGTGTTCCGCGCTCAAGTCGGGCGTACAATGTCGCTGTGGCGTCAAGGCTTGACCGGGTGTCCTGAGAGATATTGAATACACGCTCAGTCACTTCAACTAACGATTCACTGGCACGGACAGAGTTCGATAGTTTGTTGTTGAGAACCGTCCAGGCTTCGGCGTAGCTGGCAACAGCAGAAGCAGATAAATACGCAGTCAGTGACGCAGCAACCCGCGACAGTGAGGACATTGATCGCTCAGTGCCATTGACGGCGGTCGTTGTGCGGTTAAATCCGCCCTCCATATTCCGCAGCCGCTGATCCAGTTGACGTTGTGATGTCAGCAACTGAGCAACATCCATCTGCACCTGATATACGATTTCACCGACGTTTGCCATTTACCGGCTCCTTAAAATGAAAAACCCCGCCAGTTGGCAGGGTTTATTATATAAATTAATAATCGCTAATTTGCTTTGATGTAATCTTTTAGAGTTGCCACTTGGACGTTTTCATCAGGAACACAGCCAAACATATTGGCACACCCTGTTTGTATGACGATTTCATATTTTTCACCGCCGACATGATTTTTCACCGCTTGATAACTGACAGCTGTGCTGTATTCAGCAGGGTTATATGTTGAGATAACAATTTCATCTGAATTTTGTATTTTCCAAGCGGAATTCATAGCGATCCATGCTTTTGTTCTTGCCCAGTATGTATCACATTGTGACTTTCCTTCACAATAAACCGGCTCTTTGGCTTTAGCTATTATCTCAGGGCTAATTGTTTTTTGAGCACAGCCAGAAAGCATTGATACAGACAGTATGGGAATACACATAA
The DNA here is from genome assembly GCF_019243775.1 of Morganella morganii. Classification (NCBI taxonomy): domain Bacteria; kingdom Pseudomonadati; phylum Pseudomonadota; class Gammaproteobacteria; order Enterobacterales; family Morganellaceae; genus Morganella; species Morganella morganii. Next base: position 1,148,694 of record NZ_CP069157.1, on the reverse strand, counting down.
TAAATATCTTATTCACATCAATACACCTCAATAATTAATACATTATCAAGACAATATCACAATAATACATATGTGCCATCATGACCAAATATTTATCTAAGTTGTTTTATTTCTTCAATACCAAATAGAATATTATTTTTAATTTTAAAAAATAAAACAATCAGATTTTTTACACATCAAAAACAATACTCAACGTTTTTTATTTTTATTTTTATTTTTATTTTTATTTTTATAATATTTCAATTATTAAATGTAGCAATTGCGTACAGCACATCAACCAACCTTACAGCGCTGACATTTTCCCATCGCCAGTATGATGTAAGTTGATGGTGTTCTTTGCTGTCAGGCTCACCAAGAACCCCTGTCACTATTGGTTGATGATCTAAAGATGCAGTGATGCGAACACTATCAGCCATTTGCATAAAACAAGTAAGTCCATCGAGGTCATCTCTCCTGATGTTTTTCTTATGCTTGTGTACATTTTGTGATGTAACTGAGATATTCATTACGCCCCCATTTCCAGTGTTTCAATTGAGTATACACGCACAAATATCCCAGCAAAAAGACTGGTGCGACATAAGCCCGAAAGCCTAGCTGCACCACTGTGATCAAGTTGCCCTCTTCCTGCTCACCAGCCGACGCTTGCCCTTAATCAGGTCATCGTTGCGTGCATCATCGGCTTTGGTGATAGCCTCATACTCATCTTTCGTGAAACCTTTCTCATCGGGATATTTCGCCTTCAGCATCATCACGAACTCAGTCATTGTGAGTTGTTCCGCTTCGCTGCGGGTGATGTTGAAATGCACACGGGCGGCACTGATGTAATCGACGGCGCGGAACTCGTCGGAGTATTCGTCTTTACCTTCGTTGCGCTGGAGTTTGCGCACCTTGGCCTTGCCGATAATGCCGTGGGTCATTAGCTCGCGCGCCAGCAGGATGATATCGCGATAATGCATAGCGCCGCGCCGGTACACCATGCCGGATTTGCCAACCCGCCATTCACCGATAACCTCAGAACAGTCATCGTTACAACATGCCTGCATCACGTCCATTGCTGTCGATAAAATGCTGCGCCCATAAACCGGTTTATTTAACAGTGCAATCAGCCATTCAGGAACAACTCCGTAAGCGTCTACGGCAGACGCTATAATTTGTTGTACCTCTGAGCCATTTAATCGCGTAAACGCACTCACAATCTCTTTAGGCTCACCGATTCGCGTCATGGCATCCAGTGACGGGCGAAACAGGTAATCATTTTCGGCAGTGGATATCACCATCTCGCCGTATTCTAAACGCGGTGTCATATATCCTCCTGAACATTATCAAGGGCACCCGGAGATACCCTTTGTAATATTTAGGCCGCAGTGACTGTAACGACACATTTCGCCGTCTTACCGCCATCTTCCGATGTGACAGTGATATTCGCGGCGCCGGCGGCAACACCGGTGACGGTGACAACATTCAACAATTTACTGACGGTAGCAAAATTAGGCTTATCGCTGACCACCTCGTAATTTTTGTTTGTCGCGTCAACCGGATTAAATCCAACCGTGAATGTTGCAGTTTCACCGGCTTTCACAGTCAGTGTCGCAGGGTTGGCAGTGACGCTCTGCACCACGATTTCTTCCTGTAACCACTCAAAGCTGTCAGCGTCTGCTACTTTCAGCTCACCGGAATACGTGGAGATTTCTTTGGTCGGGAACTCCATCGACCATGATGTGAAGTTCATGTACCCTTGAATCACATCACTACCGTCGCCTTTCATGTCGAGCTGCACCCAATATGACGGCTGGCGGCTGGCCTTGACTTCAGCAAGGATTTCTTTGGCGATATCAAAAGCAGACGTGGAGCCATCAGCACCTTTGCGCTTCAGCTCACCATCAAACTTAATGGTTAAATCCAGACCGGTCACGATAGCCTCAGTCAACCCTTTTGTGTCGTCTGCTTTGGAAGTAACCGTTTCAGTACCATAATCCAGCCCTTTACTGGTCAGTGCGCCGAGACGCAGAAACGCTGACTGTTCAGGAACCGTGCCGGGGCAACCGGGCGCGATACGGAGAATTCCCGCATTACCCATCACCAGGCCTTTATCATCAGGGCATTGTGCCATGTTGTAACCTCTTTATTTGCAAATAAAAAAGGCCGCATAAGCGACCTGTTTGAAGTGTGTTTGTTTATGATGTACAGCGGAAAGCTAATTGCATGATGAACCGGCCTTCTTCTGTCGGTACCGGCTTCGGCATGCCGCCAAGGTTGTAAACTGAGTTGAGTTCGCAATCGTCCGGAAACTCAGATACGAAACTGAGAATGTCTTTCGCCCTGGTTAACACCGGCTCCGGATCGTTCTGTGCAGATACCAGAATCAGCATTACATTGTCGTCAGCGCCAAGGTCAGCAAATCTGCCGCTGCCGCCGTCAGGCTGAATGACGGCATATTGTTGTGTGCGTGACTCAGGCTCTTCCGTCCATGTCAGGTACTGAACAGTGAAATCATCCAGCAGGCCGACGCGGCTAAGATAACGCTCAAATGCTTCGTGTATCATATGCGCATCTCCTGATGCATGGCCGCTTCAATCTCATCGCGACTCTCTTCAAACCCCAGCGTAAGGAACTCTTTTCGCGCAGTGGCGCGCCGGAATGTCTGCTTAACTTTCGGGTCATGAACAAATACCGCGTAGTTGGCAGAATACCCGACACGACCGGTAACGCGGGTGCCGTTAACTGTGATTTCACGGAACTGAGAGTTGATAAGCGTTGATGTGTCGATAGGCGTGAACAACGTGGCCTGAGCGCCACCAATCAGCATTGCTGCCTGTATTGCGCGTGTAACTTTGCGCCCTGTGATATTGCCGACCAGTGCATTGATATTGGCACTGACCTCTGCGATACCTCTGATTTTTGCCGCCATATCACACCGCCGTTATCAGGGTGTAATCATCCGCTATGTGCTCGAATACATCCTCATCACGTTTGATGAATTTGATTTCGTCAGCACCGGCAGAAACCGGATCGCCTGAGTGCTTGCCGATAGCAATAAAGTCACCTTTTTTCGCATCAGCGTACTCAGTCCAGAACACCAGCTTGATAGTGATTTCAGAGCCGATATCAATCTTTCCGGCTTTCAACTCACTGCCGTAACCACACAGAAAATGAACCGGTTCAGAAAACTCGGGCTTACCGTATCTGTCCTTCCCGGCAAGCCGCCACAGTGTGGCCCATGAGGTATATGCCCAATTTGCAACTGAACTCATCGATACCCCCCGACCACACCAAAGAATCCGACCGTTTTACTCGACAACGGCAAATCAGAAAGACACCCGGCACTGTCCCATGCACGGATCTGGTTCAGCAGATAATCAGTACCGGCAGAATCGTACGCGAAAGAACGAGACGCCCCGTTAGGAGCGCTCTGTGATGATATCTTTCGTGCGCCAGACAGTGATGCCAACCGCACAACGGTGTAAATCAGCAACAATTTCTGCGTGGTTTCGTCGTAGTTGGCTTCGAGGCATCCGGACTTTGCATTAACCTGACTCAGTAACAGCGACAGCACAGAATCAGGCAATGCAAACCCGAGTTCCGCAATCATCGGCTTTACGTCATCAAGAGTTATCTGCATTATTTTTTACCGTTAGGTTTTGCCTTTGGCTGTTCAGGCTGTTCAGGCTGTTCAGGCTGTTCAGGCTGTTCAGGCTGTTCAGGCTGTTCAGGCTGTTCAGGCTGTTCAGAATCGTCGTTACCAGGCGATGCTACTTCAATATCACCAGATGCGATAATTTCAACCAGACCGGCCTTTCCCCATTCTTTCGCGCTTTCATCTGACATTGTCAGTTGGCTACCGGCTTCCACATGCTGGAAACCGGCACCGGCGAAGAAGTTATTTGAAACTACTTTTACCAGTGCCATAAATCCCCCTTAATTACCTTTCGCGTGAACAACCGAGAAGTGGCCGCTGATGTCCTGCTTAACCATCAGACCGGCAGCGCCCCATGTGCGCCATACGAAATCAGAGTTATAGAACTGGCGCGGGTCAGCAACAGTACCAAACGCCTGACCGACAATCGGAGCGATAACACCGGCACCCAGCGGAACGATCAGCATTTCATTGCCTTTCAGCTCGCAATCTTCTTTGATGTCTTTGATGCCGGTGATTTTCTTCACTTCGTCCAGGATGGTGCGGGTCTGGTTAACGTCGAAATACACGCTTTCCCAATTTGACAGGATTTCACCTGACACATACCAGGTTTGCTCACCGTATTGCAGGTTTTGCAGTTTCAGCACGTCACGCAGCTTGATAATTTCTGCGCGGATTTTTTTGCCGTCCTGCTCAGCGGCAAAGTTAACCGTCAGTGTCACCTGGGCTACGCGCTCATCAGCACGGAAGCCCTTCCATGATTTGCCATCAAACTTGATGAAATTACCTTCGGAATCACGGAACCCGTTCCAGATAAAGTCAACGTATTTGCGGCGGACAGTATCAACAGAATCAGACTGTGCATCGGACAAAGAGGCCAGCGCGGAACCTTTTGCAAAGATCGGGTCACGGAAGCCGAACTTAAAGCCGGTATCGTGAATCGGCACCATAGTACCGTCAAAGGTGAAAGCGCCGGCATCCAGCAACGCACCGATCTGGCCGGACATTGACGTATGAGCCACACCGCCACTGCCTTTACGGGCGTATTCATACACGGATTCTTCCAGACGCACTGAGCGGGAAAGTCCCATCAGGTCATTCAGCAGGGTGAACTCGGTGTTCGGTTGAAACTCGGACAGAACAGTCTGGTCATATGCTTTATACAGGCGGCGGATGTCATCAACTGCGTTAGCGGCGTCAACTTTGATTGCACCGTTACCGCGTGAATTGGCACGGATAATGAACTCGGCAACTGCCTGTGCAGATGCATCGCGGGCAATCTGTAATTCGCCAAACTGCGCCGTGTTTGCTTCGAGGTTACCGGTTTCGGTCGCTTTTTTGGTTGAAAAATAAAACATTCGGTTCTCCTTACTTGAACACAACGCGAACCAGCTCACCCGCCTTAGCGGTCAGTGCTGAATCTTCTTCGACATAGGCGAATACAACTTCACCTTCCGCAGCGGTGGCCGCTGTGATCTGGCCGTTGGCAACAATCACCGGCTGGCCTTTTTTGTACGTACCGGCAGCGGCGCGGACGTTCAGGAATAATCCCTGCAATGGCTGGATTGCCACAACCAAATCACCGGCTTTCAGATCATCATCAACGCCTTTGCAGCGCAGATAATCCATGTTTGCCACGTACAGGATCGCCGACTCTTTACCATCTACTGAGGCTTTGAACTTGCCGCCATCGAAAAAGCCTACCGTGCCGGGCTTGATGTCTGCTAACACCTCGCCTTCACGATTTAACAGCGGGTTAGGAAAGATACCGCCAGCATGAATCACACGTTTTGTTTTGTTCGCCATTTCGTTTTACTCCGGCATTTCTGATACTGAGGTGGAAGAGTTATGCTGAGAATGGAACGAGCCATTCAGCCCATGAACCGGAGCGCACTGCGCATACAGCTCTTTCAGCGGGTCACCGTCCAGAGCATTCACGGCTGTTTCTGTGAAGCCGAATTTGGCTTTAACTGCCTCGCGCATGGCTGATTTTTCTTTGTCCGCGCTTGCGTTTAACTGCTCCTTAAGCGGGGCGACGGCAGCGTTTACCGCAGCGGTGATCATGGCCTGCATATCGCTGTTAGTGGCCTTATCCTTTTTGTCCTTTTCTTCCTGCTCTTTTTTCTCACGCGCCGCTTTCTCTTCCGGCGTTTCTTCGCCTTTTGATTCATTGGCGATCATCTGGTTGTACGCATCCATCAGCTCAGCATCGGATTTACCGTCTGTGTCGATGCCTTTTGCCTTCAGCGCGTTTGTGATGAGTTGTTTCATCGGGTCGTTTTCCTTATTGGTTTTTACTTCGTACTCTGTTGGCTTGCGCACAACTTCAATGGGCTCACCGACAAGATCAGCTTCGCCGTTGTCGTCAATGAGATACTTTTGCTGGTAGGTTTTTCCGGATTTGTAGTAGATGAATTTGTCAGGCCAGACTGTTTCCGGATAAGGCCAGTCGTCACCTGATGATTGCTCTCTCAGGGCATCTCGCAGTGCTTTATGGATATCCTCGAAAGAGAAATTTGAACCGTTGGTGAAGAAGAATTTCACCTGACTGAAAATATCCGCCTTCGTGCAGTTCGCCGCATCAACCAGGCTGGCATTTTCGATATCGCATTTCTGCCCGTCAGCATTAACGAACATCCCGACACCATCATCAGGAGTGGCCGCGCCGGGCTCACTCGCCGGAAGAATGGCGATATGATCAAAGTGCATGTTCCTGGCTACCCATGTGTACGGTTTGCCCTTCGACTTGCCTTTGTTCTGCTCGCGCTGTAACAGTAATCCGGTTGATACGTGGATCGGGTCTGTGCTGTTACCGGCAATGATGTCATCCACACGGGCAAGGAACTCTTTGCCTTTCTCAGTGGCATCAGCAAACCGACGGTTGACCTTCACGTCCATGACGACTCTTTCACCATCTTTGCGGACATTTTCAGCCCATGCGCCGATGTGAAACTGGTTTACCGCTCTCGGCGTGTCAGCCGATACGTAATCTGTGCCGATTTTAGGGTGTCCATACGGGCACTGTTTCCCCTCCATCGACTGAAAGCTTTTGTTAATTTCGCTGGCCGGATATAGCCCCCCGTTCATCACAACGTCATCAACAACCGGCACAACGCCGCGAATGACGATATGCTCGTCACCGTCGATGGTTTCAGTTGAGATATTGGAGGAATTGATAGCCAGCGATTTAACATGAATACCCGAAAGCTTCATGTGGTGGCCTCTTTGGTTATGAATCTTCGTCTGTTGACCAGGCTTTCCGCTCTGCTGTCAGCCGGTCAATAATGCCTTTGTTGTAAATCGTCCCGTCGTCATTCAGTAATACCGGTTGTGTCGCGCAGTAGCAGTTAAACCGGTTGCCGCCGTCAGCGTAGAACGACTCAACTTCCTCGACAGTGAACACTTTGCCGTGTCGTGCCGCATGCCAACTGCGTGTCGTTGGTTTCAGTGCAGATAACCACAACAGGCCAGTACGCAGCCCGAGCCGCTCACTCGCCCATGTGGTTTCGTTCCAGTTTGCACGGCGTAACGCGCCTACCTGTTCCGTCTGAGCTATGCGCTTTGCGTTGCTCATTGAGACATCCAGCCGCTGACTCACGATTCTCGCTGTTTCTCTCGGATTGACACCCCTGGCTATCGATGTGCCTATGATGTTCGACAGGTCGGCGCGCGCGGCATCAGAAATACCTTTCCAGTCGCTGAACGTTGAGATAAACGTGGCGGCTATCTGGTTCTGGTATGCAGGTTGCGACATCAGGTAAGTGAGCGTGGTCTGTGTTGCATACACTTCTGACTGTAACGACAGGTTGGTATACGCATTCAGTGTGCCGCGGTCATACTCCGCTGCGATATGGCTGAACGCCCACAGGTTTTCACTCCCGCCATCAAGCAGATACTCATCCAGAATAGATTGCAGTCGCTCAAGGAACCGCGCGTACTCATCAGGCCGCTCAGCGAGGTCATACGAATAAACACCAGCGTTAACCCTGATAAGCGAGTCAGGTTCGTTCTGTGAGCTTTTAGCGAGGATATAGCTGTAGAGTGAGTTCTGATTTCGTTCTCTGCCACTGAATGACAGATCGAACAGTTGGCGGAGTGCTTTTTTCAGTCCGTGATACCGGTTTTCAATATCGCGGAACATCTTTCTGACAGGCTTTCCTGACTGTGTTGGGTCGGCCTTATTTCTCGGTATTATCGGCGACCCTGTTCTCTGGTTCTTTATCATCAGTTAACGGGTCTCCTTTGGGGCCGGTTTCCGGTGGGTCAGTATTCTCAAACTCGATCAGAGTCGGATATTCCCCCAGCGCCCTGATTTCGTTCTCCTGGAATACCGAATGACCGAATGCCTGCTGTGTTTTAACAGCGACATCGGCAGCTTTGTTCATCGAGTCGATTTTCTCAGCCTTACTCGGTGCCAGTAAATCAGACCAACTGACGGTGATTTCCTCTCTTGGCTCGATAATGCCGAGCGCCCAGAATCGTGATACCACGGACTCAATCACTGATTTCAGAAATCCTGTGCGCCGTGACATGCACGTTTTAGCCCAATCCTTCATGTCCTCTGTTGATGCCCGCTCACCGGTAATCTGACCTATAAGCACCTTAACCGGCATATTGATTGAGGCAGCGAATTCAGCCAGTGCGGTACGCCATGTTGGTTCAGGATCAGCCGGTGCAACGGAAAGCACACTTGCCGTTCCTTCCTGCATCATCACTGATGCGTCAATGCTCTCGTTCAGCCTGCGAACCTGATCATCAAGTGCATCGGCCAGGCCATCCATATTGGTGCCTAATGCCTCCGCCAGGCGCTGGAAGTCGGTTTCTTTGCTGAACGCATAGTTGAGCTGACGACTGGCGTTTTTCAGGAATCCTTCAGCGCTGCCGCCCGATACCTTTTCAGCATCAATGAGTTTGTTGTAGCCTTTCCTCAGTAACGGGGTACCGGATGTTAATTTTCCGTCTGCCGCCCCTTCAGCAAGGATGATTACGCGATCAGGGTGAATATCAATAATCCGCCCTGGAGAGCCATCTGATTCCTTACCGACATGCAATTCTGTAAATGAGTACAGAGCAGGATAGCCGTAATCTTCACTGAGCTGGTCTTCATTCCATCGCCTCACATCAAGCTGCTCTTCCCACGCGGGGATCATGCGAATAATGGCTTTATCTTTAAGGCGGGAAACCACGGCTCTGTCTACCGGTTCATCCCATTTGCGACCATCGCGCAACTGAATAATCAGACCTGAATACCGGCCAACCAGATTGCGTTTGTCGGCCTCTTTGATCTGCTCCCAGTGTGATTTAAGCAGCTTGTTCAGCTTGTTATCCCAGTCAGTAGAACCGTCCTGGTCTGCTTCTTCGTCACCTTCAAATATTTCAGGAACATCAATCCAGCAGCCGGAGATATACCGGTCCACCGCTGCACCGCCCAAAGCGTTACGGTCATAGGCGTTGTAAAAATCATTAAACGTCAGCACTTCCGGATAGCCGAACTCACGCCAGATGCGTGGGCGCTTTGTGTTTCCGGTTCCGATGCCGCCAGTTGCGTATGCCATTCTGGATCTTGCTACCGCGCTGATAGCGTTATTCACCGCCAATGACAGCCTGTCTCTGTTTGCTTCCATTGTTGCCCTCATTAACGTTTACGAACCAGCATGCCGGAGTGAGATTTTTTATTGCGGCGACTGACCGCGAAATAACGGAATCCGTCAGCGTCGTGTGATGTGTAGTCGTGAAGTGGTTTATCTTTCCAGCACCCGCGTTTGTCATCCCACTCTTTCCGGTACGCCTCAAGGTGAGTGATGCCTTCGCCGCATTTGTTCTCGTCGAATACACAGAGCGGCAGGATTTCGCGCACTGCTTCAATACCCTCATCAACGGATAGCTTCGGTACCACCTCAAAGCGGATGGAGTAGGTTTGCCCGTCAATTTCGTACCCTTCCCGCGCCAGTTCCCGGCGTGATTTCGCATCAGAACCAAACTCGCGGTTATCGATATCATGCGGCCCGTTATGGCTGGCATAGTCATAGCCTTTGTCTTTCAGCACCTTCATGTAGTGCCTCAGACCTTCACCGCTGTTTGAGTAGTGATCAATAATGTGGAACTCTTCACCGACTTCACGCACAAACCAAATTGACGTTGAGTCACCAACGCCGATATCCCAGTACGTATGCACCGGCAGATGTGAATTATCAGGGATTTCACCAATGCGTTTATTCTCGTACAGCCAGCGGAATTGCTTAGCGTAATACGCACCATCCACAGACTGCTGAAATGCCTCTGACGGTATCGACGGGTATTCCCGTTTCATATCGTCGCCGAGTGTTTTTTCTTTGGCGTAGTACCATGCTTTCTGCCGGTCGGTGAGTGTGATTCCGTGCTTGCCTGACAGCTCATCGAAATAGTCAGTCAGGCGTTGTGGTAATTGTTCAACAGGATCGATTGAGTACTGCGGATTCTTCCACCAGGAGAAGAAGAAAAACTTCCAGTCCAGCGGAGATAATGATTTACCCTGCATTAGTGCTTTTTCTGCCAACTGGCAGTAATCGAAGAAATAACCGGCCCGCCCTTCTGCTGTGCTCTCAATCGTCGTAAAGCACTCAGTCGACACCGCCTCAAACGCCCCTGTGACAATCTCACGGGCTTTCTCTGGTTGCTTGGCGCATATCTTCCCGAACTCCGATACGTGCAGGTAACGCAGCGTACCGCCACGAAACGACACGGACACAGTCACTGAGCCGCCTTTGCTGAACACCAGTTCACCGGCGGAGTCATTACTTGCAGGATTTGCCGCTTTGATTTCGTCCGGCAGGCGCTCGTAGGCGTATTTTATCTTCTCCCGGAACAGGCGTTTTGCGTCCGGAAGAGTGTGGGCTATCAGTGCGCACTTGGCCGATTCAAATATGGCCGCGTCAAGCTGGATGATACAGACCTCAGTCGTGAATCCAAGTTGACGGGCTTTCAGGATGATATTGCGGTTGTGGATGCCTTCGAAATATTCAGTTTGCTCAGGCGTCATTTTAAAGCGAACCGGGCGACCTTCTTTATCGGTGATCCAGTACAGATTATTCAGACGCCATTGCTTATTACGCAGTAACGCTAAATGCTCTGGCTTCATGTTATTTGCTCGATAGTTCGTCCATCAGGTCGGATAGCTGGCTGGCTGTTTTATTCGGCTGCATGTCATCAAGGCCATATGCCTGACGCTCAAGACCGATAAGGTTCTTCAGTGTTTCGCTCAGCGCTTTGGCTGACTTCACGCGCTCAGGCAGAGAGATAACAGCATGATAAATCTCGTTCAGCTTATCTCGCCCATTATCATCTGGCTCAATCATCAGCTCGCCGAGTTTCTCCAGTGCAGCCACATCGGCACACTCTGCGCTCAGTTCATCAAACAGCACGTTAGCCAATTCACGCGCCCGCCGGATATCGCCACGATGCTCCATGCGAACATTGGTTATTACCTCTGCGGTGGCTTCGATAAGTACGCGTTCTGATAATGTTGTTTCTGTGCGTACCTGCCTGCGTACCTCCTGTTTGCGTACCATGTCATCAGACCTGGCTTTTATCTTCGCATTCAGGTCACGCGACCAATCATCACGCTTTGCCCTCTTTCTTATCGCCCCCTCGGATATGTCGTGTTGTGAGGCAATTTCACGGAGTGACATCACGCCAGCCCTGTAAGCCGACTCGATGGCCTCCCAGTCTGGTCTTTTAGCCATTCCTATTCCTTACTCTTTTCCTCAACCACCGGAATGTATCTGATGTCGCTGATTTCATCCGGTGCGATATATGTCCATGAACCGTCCAGACCGGCAATACCAATCAGTCCGTTAGTAATGCGTGGCTCTTTCGTTGTCATCAATCCGTGATATGTCGTGCCGTCCTTTTTGGTTGCTGTGACTTCGTATTTTTCAGTCATGTTTGCCTCAGTTGATTGATGTTCACCATTTCTTCCACCACGGCAGGTGTCGCCGCATATGAGGGTGTCTTTATCCCGGTGTTACCGATTATTCTGTTTACCCACGCGCTCGCTGTGAGGAGTGGCACAGGTCGTGGCTAATGTGGCAGAGGAGATCGGCGGCTCGTAGGTAATAAAAAACCCGCCGTAGCGGGTTAATGCGGTGTAAGGTTTTCGTTCGTGTTACTACTCATGCTTTGTTGATGTTGTTTTTAAGTAGGATGTTGAAACGAAAATTGAATGCTTTAATTTTTTAGAATCAAAAAAATCATTAACAACCTTCCAGTAATGATTATTTAACTTATCACCTCTATTCTTCACATCATCTATAGTCAGAGATGCACCTTCATATGTAACATCAGCCCGTCTGTCGCCTGTATATGTATTTGAAGGTAGGTCATTTTTATTAAATTGCTGAGTTAGTCCACCTTTAGCAAGTAGGTCGGATACTTCCTTATAAATACCTGTCTCACCTTTAACATCAACATCAAATGTTAATATAACTCTATAATCTACTTTTGTGTTCCCAGACATAAATAATCTCCTGTTTATTTTGAGATTATTTTACAGCAATCACCCCATAAATATGGTGATACATATCGCAACCATCATCACGCATCACTACGTTATTTTGGTCACTTCCGTCTGTTCCGGCATGTCAAGATAGTGATCACCTCCTATCAGAGAAGAGCTATCTAACCTTGTCGGGTTTATTCGTAAAAAAGCCCCGCTATTTAGCGAGGCGTTGTTTTCTTGTAGGGGTGTTATTTTTCGATATTTATGCTGAATAGGATTGCCACTATTGGAATTACAAACCAGCTAATATCTGGATATATGTGTTGAATACCAGAACCAATTAACATTGGAAAATAGATTTTTTTAGTGGCATCCGCATCCCAGGTAATATTCATTTCATCACCTGCCTTTGTTGTTCAATCTCCCGTATTGCCTGCTTATCCAGATTGCATGCTTTAATTACTGACATAAGTTCGATGTTGTATTCCGCGATATCGCCCCACGTCATTTTGTCGGGAATATCCGGCATCGGGCAGTCAGCTATCAGGATTGCAGGGATTGGAACGTGAGGTGCTGATACATACTCAGTTTTTGTACTGCCGCATCCGGTCAATGAGAGCACCAGGAGCATCAGCGGAAGCACAGTCATTACCCACAAGAATAACTTTGACGTCTTTCTTGGCAGTCTGTGCGTCCAGTGTGTTTTTCCGCTTGGCATCTATGGTTTCTCCAGAGATACGGTGAAAGGTAGCGACTGCGGTTAATGTGGTGGTATTAATCACCTGCTGGGCTGACAGTTTTTCAGATAGTGAATCGCGCTCACTTTTCAGCTTATCGATGCGGGTTGCCTGCCAGACAAAACCGACAGCAATCATCATGGCAATCACCGCCACTACCGCCCACTCACCAAGTTTCACAGCAGCCCCCGTGGGTTCTCACACTCATAATGGATCACACCGTCCAGCGGGTTACCCGGCAGTGGCTTACAGTGAGTATCGAGTGAATACAGATAACAGCCAGCCAGCAGGCAGGCCGTCAGCAGGATGATAGCAATGATGATCAGCACTAAAGGGTTCCGTGGCATACCGCTTTCTCCGTTTCGCGCCGGTTAATCAAACCCTGCCACTGCTTACCACCAGCAAATGTCCAGCGTTTCATTTCGTCACACGCCCCGGAGATATCACCGGCATTGAGCTTGCGCAGCATAGTGGAGCGCGAGAACGCGCCGGGGCCGACGTTGTAGACAAATGAATAGATGGCCGCCCGGGTATTGTCATCAATCGGCACTTTGATCATCGGGTCAACCGCGCGCCGGACTTTCGTCAGATCGTCGTGCAGCAGCGCCTTACATTCAGCGTCCGTGTACAGCTTGCCGGGCTGAATATCACTGCCGGTATGGCCGTAACATACAGTGAGCACCCCGGCCACATCACGGTAAGGTTTGTACTCAACCCCCTCATACGCGGGGATCAGCACCAGCGCCCCAGCAATAACACCGGCAGAACAGGCGGCCATGACTTGTTTAAATAATCGGTTATTCATGATTCCCCACCCGTTTTACGCAGGAACTCTTTACGCTTGTAATACCAATTAACGGCAAACGTCCCGACAGTGCAGATAATGCCGATAAGTACCGCCCACTGATCCAGGGACATCACACCGAAAGTGGCAGCAATGAATCCCCACGCATAAGCAAAGGGGCTTGAGTATTTTTCTGTCATACGCATAGCTCACCCCCCTTCCGGAGGATTTAGTTAATAGGGTGCCGCGCACAGTATCTCTGCGCTGATTACGTTTGTTTGTTCAGGATTCTGTGGCGGAGTATTGGTGCCCCGAGGCCGGATTCGAACCGACAACCCATCGGTTATGAGCCGAGCGCTCTACCGTTGGGCTACTGGGGCGTATATGAAAAAAGGCCGCACAGGGCGACCTTTAGTATCAGTTGTTCGGAATAACCGAACATGTGAACTATCCGGAAATTCCGGAGAGTTGAACCTGTAAGTAACTCTTACAAGTTGCAGATATGAAAAAGCCCTCCGAAGAGGGCTGTTATGCATGCTTCGACACAAGGCCAGTTTCCCGCCGGTGTGCGCCGTTTACTTACTTCCTCGCTCTGCATTCTTTCGACCTCTCAGCCGATGCGGTTCGAGTCCCAGCCCTGCGGCGAAGTGACGAACTAGGCGGGATCGGTAACAGGAGCCGCCTCTTTTACCCTGTTACCTGCTCTTGCCTTTAACTGCCGGAGCATATCACAAACTATACACTGAAATTTCTCGATTTGCAACATTTTTAATATATATTTATGAAATCGGACACTCCTCTCGTTTTAACTCGCGCTCCATTGCGTAAAACATCTCCTCTTCCAGTAGTCTCTCTGCCCATTCGATGCGCCTGGTTCCCTGCTGGATGCTGATTCCTGTCATGAAAGTAAGCTCACGCGCCATCTTTTGCGGGTATTTGCGCTCACAATACCGTTTAATAGCCACATGACGGATTGGGTTATCTTTTTTAAACCTGTCGGTCATTACCTTTTCAACAAAAGCGGCATCATCTGATTCTTTGGCGAGAGCAATGATGTCGTTTATTGTTTTCTTCGGATTAAGTATTTCGTGAGACTTTTTGAACAACTCATCTCCGCGATAACCCATTTTATGCAGGTCTTTCACCACCTTGATGATTCTTTCACCCTCAGTGTCACTCCACTCAGTGCGGATCATCAGGCGACCAATAACACTGCACTCGCTTGAGCCGTAGTCATTGCCACCGTATGCATTACCCCACGTCATGAGCATGTAACGAACCCACACCCGCTTGCCGTCAGAGATATTTTTACGGGCACCACACCACACCCGCCGCAGGTCATTTTTATTGGCAACGTGCGCCAACAGGTAAAAAGGTTCGTCTCTCATTGCCCTTCCCCCTGGTTGCCTTTCATCTTGGATTTGGTCATCAGCATTTCCGGTATCGATGTGATTTCAGGTTTCATCCCCTATCTCCCATATCATGACATCCAGTGACCCACCGCTTACCCTTTCACCACGCCTGATCCGCATATCATCAATCTGGCTGTCGTCCTTCCAGAAACCGGCGTGAGTTAGCGAATCGAAAACAGCCTTTGGCAGGTTATCGAGGTCTCTCTGTCGTTTGTCCGGGGGATTTGCTGTGATGCTGATTCTGATGCGGGATGTGGTGCTGATATCGAGGTTTTGCTGTCTGATTAACTCTGTGATGTGCTGCCGGTATCTGGTTCCTTTCTCTGCGATGTAGTGCCGACCTCTGGCATGTCGCCAGTACGTGTTTAGCGATGGCGGGTACGGCAACTTAAGGTGATATTGGTTCATGCCGATATTTTCCCCTCTGCCAGCAGCTGCGCCTGCGTCCGGATAACGCCCTCAAGATGACACTGTTTTGCATACTCAGCGTCTGTGAGGCGCGTACGCCGGTCGATTTCGTCATGACATGCACTGCACGCCCATGCGCCAAAAATGTCCGGTGACTTAATTCCGGTACCGCACAATCCCGGCATCCGATAATGAGCCAGCACCACCGTTTCAGAATTTCCGTTACACACTCCCGGAATTCGGATCTGGCACTCTCTGCCGCGCGCTTCTTTTCGTAAATTCGCCATAATCACCACCAGTATTTATAGATGCCGAGTGCAATAACAAATATCACCCAACTCAGAGTGAACGGATTACTCAGATATCCCAGGATGCGTTTGATCATCACCATCTCCTTTTATCTTCTCGACTACTTCAAGATGCGGACATTCGTTGGCGCATTGGTCGCACAGCCATGTTTCATCGTCGGCCAGCTCTTTACTGCACAGTTGGCATTCCACGGCGAACCTCCCGCAGCATTGCGTCAATTTCATTGATGAACGACCACCCGAACCCAGGCTCAAACGGACGGCTTCTGGATTTTGGACGCGATGCTTTCTCCTTGATTACCGTCATCCTTGCTTTAGCTACCGGGGTAGGTTTTCCGGCTAGGCTGCTGAAATGAGTCCTGACTTTGGATGCCGCGCGGTCGTCAAAAGCGTAATAAACCTGACTGCCTTTCCTGCGCACGGCGTGGACACTGCCGATATCCTGCAACAGCCGGACAAATTTAGCGTCTATCATGCTGCCAAGACCGGTGGCTTGCGAAACCATCTTGACCGTGAAGGTGTCAAGATGACGAAGTGACCGGATTATTTTCAGGCACATATCCTGCTTCTGCTCATTGGTGTGAAGGTATTGCCTTGTCATTCGTCCTGCTCCCTTTTGAGTTTCATGTACTCCGAATCCTCAGGCGTAGTCAGTATTAAACCGAACTGTGCAGCCCATGATTCGATTTGCTGAAGAAAGTAATGCATATCCCCTTTATCAAGTTTTGAAGTGCGCCTGAGCGTCTCACGCTGCGTTTTTTCGCCGGTGATAACATCGGTGTACTCAGTGGTTTCAAATCCGAGATATGTCGCCTTCAGGCTTTCTTTCACCCATGCTTCAGTGCAAAACGGCCGGCCGGCACGAATCAGGTACTCGCTGATTTCTTTGTACCAGACATGGCTGAGTGCATTTTGTGAAAGGCTTCGTTTCGGGCGGTAGGGTTTTGCGGTGATACTTAACTTCGGGTGGGTGCTCAGTAGTGATTTTAGTTGCTCGTAAAACAGTTTTTTGTTGGATTCATGCAGGCAGAAGTTTTCCACATTACCCCCTATTCCTCCGGCTCTATTCCTGTTTCGAAAAAGCTTAACCGCCCTTTCATCTGCACAAACGGCAACGGTCGGCTATCTGCCAGGACGAAACCTTTTTCACCAAAGAACCACGGCGATTCACTTTGTTCCACGCAGTCGGTGATGGTCGATACTCCGACAATTCCGCCGGTTTCAAACTCTGAACGGTGTGGAAGCTTAATTCCAAGGCGGCAAGCCAAAGCATACGCAGCGTCATAGTCACTCCGATTTACGCCCTGAGACGCATGAACAAGAACCTGACCGCGATACTTCGTGCGCCAGCTGCGGTTTTCAATGTCTTTATGCCCGTTGACTATCAGCCATGCCCACGGCTGTCTGATTGATATTGCTTTCATCACTCCTCCGGTGGTTGTGTCTGGTACGGAAGTCTGCTGTGAACTCCGGCATTCCATGCGCGATACCTGACTGTAATATCACTGCGAATATACGATATTTTCCCAAATATCTTTTTTATTCGCTGGCTCATGATGAATTCGACTGTGTGCCCCATCTCACCCGCACACCACTTTTCAAAATCCGTTGGTTCCATAATCAGGATTCCTTTAGCTCGTTGACGGCTTCCTGCACCCCGACCTTTTTAGCAAACAGAGTGACCAGTCCAACGTAATAATCAAATGCAGATTCTATGTCGATGAATTTATTTTTAATTGTCTTAAATCCTGGTAAGTTATTATTAATTACCATGCCTTTGCCGCACATATCGCGAGTGATGGTTCCGATCTGAATATCACCCCACTTAACAATGTAATAGGCGGCCCCGATTCGAGGGTTAATTTTCTTGAATTCCAAATTCATAATCAAAAGTCCTTCTGTCTTGGGTTATGCCGTCCGCGTCCGGAATCCGAACTTGGCCTTTAATTCTGCAATATGCGCCAGTGCTTTTTCCTTCGGTACCGGGATATGCAGCTTAGGGATTTGCACACGTGGTGCCGGAATTTCTTCGCCGGATCGGATTCTGGATGCCATCACCGCCAGTTCCTGAGAACAGCGTTTTTTCAGCTCTGACTCGGTCAGTCCAGATGCACGACTCAGTGCATGTAACTTCGTGACCATCCAGTAACAGGCGTTGTTTTGCCACGGATAATCCTCTGCCGTTCGGTACATGCTGCGGTTAGCACTGAACTTCATGATCATGTCGTAAAGCCCGTCCGCATCCGGAAGTCCAACGGCTACGCAGTCTGCCTGCTTACACCACTGAACGAACTGACCGGGTGACGGGAGAAACGGCTTCTCCTGCTGCCTGGCAATCCGCATACCGGCGTTGATCTGATCCACCGTCCGGATTCCGTTTTCGGCAAAGGCCAGAACCCACTGACGACGAAATTCGTTCAGGTCATCCTGTGTCTGGAAGTTTGCCATTGCGGCTGGGAATGTTGCTTTCAGCTGCCGGAACAGCTCGTTGAATACCTGAATGGCTTCCTGCGGAACTTTCTGTTGTGGTTTTGGTGCAGCTCCTGCCATTGACCGCAGTGCGCCAGCGTCACGCTGCTGAATGGCTGTGGTGAGTGATTTCATACTTTCAGCCCCTCCGCCCAATCGGTGTTATCGAAATCAAGATGCGGCCTGCCGGATGACTTACCCTGCCCCTGCGTGTTCCGCTTGGCTTCCAGTTGAGTCCATTTCTCGCGAAGCTTTGCAGGGCTCAGGATGTTGCTCTTCCAGAAACTGTCCTGGTTCGCGAATTTGAACATCTGGCAGATATCAGAATGCGTCCTGCTGTCCTGCTCTCGCATCAGGCGGACATCGTTAGCCCAGCCAGACCAGTTTGGTGTTTTGGCAGACGGGCTGATTCTGGTGATGAGCTGGAATATCCACTGCGCCGCTTTCAGGTCGTCAGCAGTTCCCCACTTGTCACCTTTCGGTGAGCTGACTGCGGCCTCTGGTTTTGCTTTGCGTGGAGAAGATTTTGAAATTCTCGGACGATCATTAAATACGTTAGTATTTAATATATTATTATTGTTTATGGACAATCGTTGGACATCTGTTGGACAAACATCGCTGAGAGGTACGTTTTTACTGGTGTTTTCGTTGGACATCCGTTGGACATTCGTTGGACAATTTTGGGACTGAAAATCGTCATATTTCACTATCGAAATCAGGCTGAATTTACGGCCTTTCGACTCAATATTAATCATCCCTTTCGACTCAAAAGTGCGGAGTAAACTCTTTACTTTGTTGTCCGGAATGAACGTCTCGGATACCAGTGTCGGTCTGCCGGTGATCATCTGGCCGCGCCGGACAATCATCATACCGATATCAGTGTTAACCTCCTCGTCAGTGTGATTTGCTTTCAGTATCAGATGCAGCCACAGATGGACTGCCTGAGAGTCCCTGTATAGCCTGCTGTCCATGAATTGTCTGTGTATCAATGCAAACCCCTTGCCGGATTGCTCCGGCGTTACAGGCCGCTCCTCCGGCGCTCTGCCGGGGAACCGGTACACGTTGTTTAATGCGGTATTCATGATCCGACCTCCTGTCCGGTTTCAGATAAAAATGCCTGGTACTCTTCCATAAGCAACCCCGCCTCGCCGTCCAGCTCTAACCCTGCATCAGCAACAGCCTGAATAAACTTTCTGGCCTTCACTGCGCTGAACTGCGGCAACGCCGCACTACGGGTCAGTTTCTTCTTACCGGCTGCTTTGGCTTTGCTCATCAGCCCTGTGGCAACGGAATCAGCTTTCGGGCCATGTTCGCGAGATAGTGCAACTGCTGTTGTCGCTGCTATTTCACCAGCCTCAACCAGCTTTATCAGTTCATCACCGGATGACAGTAGTTGCAGATGGGTTTCAACATCAGAAGTTGATCTGTGGAATTCATCAGCAATTTCCTGAATTGTGTATCCGGCATTCCTTGCTCTGTTGTATTGCTTTGCGCGTTGAACAGGGGTAATAGCCAGACCCTCACTGGTGCCAGCCTGATGAGCGAGGCGTTCTAACTCGGTACCAATGAAATCCTTACATTCAATCCTGGGGATGCTAATACCGTCAGCAATAGCGTATCCGGCACCGATATAGCGATGCTGACCATCAATGATCTTCACCCCTTTCTCTGTCACCTGGACGGATAATGCCGGGAGGTCAGCTCCTGATTTCCATAATTCGCACATTTTCCGAGCGTGCTCTTCATTAAGAGGGCGGATGTTATCGCCCGGCTCCAGATACAGCTCGTCATACGGAACCATAAATGCTTTCTTAACGGTGGTGCCGGTGCCGTTTTTGTCTTTATGCTTGTAATATTGCGATAGCGTTGCCATAATTACTCCTGTATGTATGTTCAGTTAATGCGCCTCTGCTGCTCCAACAGCCGGGGCGTTTTCTTTTTCCATCACGCTTGCCACTGCTTGCTTTGCCACTTCCTGAATAAAACTATTGCTGAATGCTTTATCCAAAATGGAAAAGACTACTGCGATATCCTTGACGTTTAACCGACTCACTTTCGATTCATGCCAGCCAGCTTTGCGAGCAAAATTGCTCTTCCCCATGTACAAAATCCGGTTCATGATTTCTGCTTCGGTTTCCATTACTTTCTTGCTGTAATTTGCATTTTCCATAATTCATAATGTCCTTATTGAGATACAGTTATTCGCTCACTTCCTGTGAGGTGTTGCTGTGTTGAAAAATGTTCCAGCACATATCCGGAACGGGCTAAATTGTGTAAAGAGCGGTGTGTTTATTTTTATGCTGCATCTGCGCCGCAGATCAGCCAACTTGGGTCGCATTTCAGTGCAGTAGCAATTTCAACAATAAATCGTGGTCTCTTGATGAATCCTGATTCAATTTGTTGAATTGATTGCTGTTTTAATCCAACCATCTCAGCTAATTCTGACTGGGTAAGATTAAGCGCCACGCGACGAGTTTTAACCCTTTCCGATAGTGTACTCATCGTGCCTCCTTGACAAAGTTTCTTGTATTTAAAAACAAATTAGTTTGTTTGTCAATTACAGGTTTTCTTGTGACTATCGATAAGATATTTGAAGAGGTTTTTATGTCGATCTCAGAACGAGTCAAAAACAAGAGAACTGCTCTCGGATTAACACAGGCTGAGTTAGCCGAGCGAGCAGGAACTACACAGCAGTCAATAGAACAATTAGAAAGCGGTAAAACCAAGAGACCACGGTTTTTGCCGGAATTAGCTGCGGCATTAAATTGCTCAGTTGATTGGTTGGTTACAGGAAATCAGGAGGATTCTATTCCTCCACAATCTGAGTGGGGAACTGTTGCTACATGGGACAGCGGAACGCCACTTGAAGATGACGAGGTTGAAGTGCCATTTTTAAAAGACATTGAGTTGGCATGCGGCAATGGCAGTTTTATTAATGTTGATTATAACGGCTACAAATTAAGGTTTTCAAAATCCACGCTCAGAAGAATTGGTGCGCCGTCTGATGGGTCAACTATTGTCTGTTTCCCAGCTAAAGGCGATAGCATGGAGCCTGTTATACCAGATAAGGCAGCTGTAGCTATTGATATCTCTAATAAAAAAATAATTGACGGAAAAGTTTACGCAATAGATCAGGACGGATTGAAACGCTTGAAAATGCTTTATCGCAGACCAGGGAACAAACTTATTATTCGCAGTTATAACCGTGATGAATACGAAGATGAAGAAGCCGATGAAAATGAAGTCCAGATAGTTGGCAGAATGTTTTGGTATTCCGTACTTGATTATTGAGGTAAGTAATGGATAACTTTAAGGCAAGACTGAAAAATCATGTTGAGCATGTGAAACAGGTTGGTCAGCATTGCTCTACTGAAGAGACGACAAAACAAGCTCTTATTCTGCCATTTTTGGATATTCTTGGGTTTAGCCCGTATGATCCACAGAAAGTAAAAGCAGAGTATGGTGCCGACTTCCCTGGTGCAAAAGCGAACGAGAGGGTTGATTATGCCCTTTTCTGCCAAGATGTTCCGGTGATGTTTATAGAGGCAAAGGGATACTTCGAGAAATTGGATAACCATTGTCCTCAGTTATCTCGCTATTTCAATTCAACACCTGAAGTTACCATATCCGCAATTACAAATGGGCTTGAATGGCGCTTCTTTACTGACCTAAAGCAAAAAAATGTTATGGACCCTACTCCATTCCTGAGAATCAGAATGGACGAGGTAAGTGATTCTGATGCTGGCCAATTGTTCCGATTTAGACATGATAAATTCAAGCCAGAAGCATTGAGAACTTTAGCTGAAGAAAGTGTTTATTTGTCTGCCTTTACAAAAACAATCAGCTCAAGTTTAAGAGATGTGGACAGTGAGTTCGTAAGATATGTTGCGAGCAGGTCTAATGTAGAAAGGCAGCTAAACCAGCGATTTATTGATTCCATTACCCCATTAGTTAAACAAGCAGTGGAACGCTCTGTTAGCGCAATGGTGGTGTCTGGCCTGTCTGGTAAGGGTCTATCTACCGACGAGCCAGCAGAGTTGGCGGATCCAGCAGAGGCTAAACAGGATAAAGAATTTGAAAATATTATCGATCCTGATAACCCAAACATTATCACAACAAAAAACGAGTTAGAACTTTTCGAAAAAATCAAATCGATAACTGGTTGCGAAGACATCCAATACAAGGATACCGAATCATATTTCGGGATATTGTATCAAGGCAAAACAAACAGATGGATCGTCAGATATTACGATAAAACCAATGCCTTTATCCAAGTACCAATAGAAGTCACTGACATCCTTGCCAATGAAATAGCAAGAGCCGGATTAGAATTAACCAATGGACGGATTTCTCTTGGATGCCCAGAAGACATCTTACGCATAACAGGGATCGTACTTGATTCATTTGAATACGTTAAAAATGATGAGAATTTCATCCGTAAAAAACAAAGTTAACCGCTAAGACCCCACCCTATAGAGCCCTCTCCTGAGGGCTTTTTTATGCCTGCCATCAAAAACCCCCTACAAATCCTTGTGACAAACCTCACTAAAACAAAAATTACAAAAAATAATACGCCATAAAAAACAAGCAAATACAAAATAACCGCCCCAAAAATACAATTTAATACAAGTTTACCTGTTTACAAGAGAACAAGAATTCTTGTATATTACAAACATCAACGGCACGGAGCCAAAGATAAACGGACTTAGCTCTTTTACAATCGGGAACCTGATCTGAATAAGTGTCAGATCACCACTGAGTGGTTTTTGGGATTGGTGAATGCGCAGGCGGTTGGATATTTGAGGCCATGTAGCCAGCGTGTGAGGTATCCCGCCACCAATCACCAAAAATTACTCAGGAGGCAATATGGCAACAATTACTGTTATTCCAAAGAAAGACAACGCGAAGAACCGCCGGTTAGCAAAGCAAATGGCGTTCTGGGACAGAAAGCGTGAGGAGTATGCAGCGAAGCCTAAAAGCCGCTCAGTGGAGGAGATTTTTGATTCAGTTTTCGGCCGGCAGGCAGACGAAACAGATGTGTTTGCAGAGCTGATTATCAGGCTGAAAGATGCACCGGAAGCACCACGCAAGCAGCTGAGAATGAACCGCAAGCTGATTATGCCGAACGGCGATATCACAGCCAGAGCGTGACCGGCGGCACACCAATACTGACTAACACCCCGCAGTGGGGATAACTATTCGGACATCACGTAGCACAGGGAAGTGCATAGGAGGAAGTATGGAACATACGATTAAAGTTTATAAAAACTCACCGGAGCATGGTGATTACCTCAAGGCGCGCTTTCCAGACGGTTCACACGGTAACAGTACGTTTGAATATGCGGGTCATCGGTGGGGTTATCGGTACACATCATTTGACGATAAAGGTGATTATGACCTGCTCTATCGCTTTGATGATGAACCAGGCGTGCAATCATTTACAGTTAATGATGCAACGCTGCGGGATTATTTTGCAGCCAAAGCAATGCAGGCATGGGTATCTCAAATACCTCCGGAAATGATGGAAGATATGATGAGCAGGTGGACTGAGAACTCATATGAGATGGCAGACGTAATGCTCAGAGCAAGGGAGAAATAACATGAAATTTAAGGGTACGCCTGGGCCGTGGACTATCACTGATAGTGGCGGCTCAATAATGGATAGTGACCAATTTATTATCGCTACCTGTAGCCGGTTAGCCGTCTTGTGCAGATGGCATGAAAAAGGATTTGAGCACTTTAGCGACGAAGGTGCCAGTAAGGATATTGGAACAATTGCCGCGAAGGCGAACGCTAATTTAATAGCGGCAGCGCCGGGAATGCTAGGATTCCTGTTGGAAATTAAAGGTGCTTATTACCTGTCAGATAAACATCAATCTGAATTAAATAGCATCATCAAAAAAGCACTTGGCCGAGAATAGCCGCCCTGCTCTCTTTCACACAGAAGTAACCCACCCTATAAATAAACGGAGTTAATTATGGCCGATAACAACGGTTGGATTAGCGTTAATGAACGCCTACCTGAAATCAGAGATGATTCTGTACTGGCGTACTGGCAAGGGCATGGCGGCATGGATATGGTTCATGTTGAAGATTTTTTTGGTGACATAACCAATGGCCGCGACGAAAACGGAAACCAAAAATACACCAAGCTTTATCTAAGCCATGGAATAACTCACTGGCAACCTATGCCAGAGGCACCAACCAAGTAACCCACCCTATCCCACCTCGGGATATCAGCAGGTAATCACATGACTATCAATCAGAACGTTTTCCGTCTGGCGCAAGCACAGGCGCGGGTAGCTATACGCCAGAAATGCGATGACATCTGGTGGTTAGCAATGGAATTACTCAGAGAAAGTTACGGGAGACAGGAATGCACAAGATAACTATCGAATCAAAACACCTGGCGACAAGCACTGAGCAGGCAGGATGCGGAAATCAGCGCGCCGTCATTTATTTTGACCGTAATTCGAGTGTGGAAACAATGGACGTTGAAACGCTTATCTTGCTGCTTAATCCGGAGAAGGAAACTCTGGAAAAGATACTCAGGGAACGATACGGGGAGGCAGCATGAACGCATACGCAGCACAGGATGCTCAGGAAGAGCGGCGGCTGGAGCATGCAGCATGGCAGGATGCCGTAAACGATGCTCTGTGTATGGATGCTGACGAGTTCATGGATGGACTCCCTGAGCATATCTTATCGCCGGAAATGGAAAAGATAATGGATCCTATCTTCATCAAAAACGGCAAATCACTGGATGCATTAATCGAAGGGATTCGGAATGCGTACCTCATCTGGAGAAGTGAGCAATGAGTACCGCAATACAAAAAGTGTACGAAACAATAAACCCGCTAAAAACGGACTTTGAGCAGGTTTGCAGTGAGCCGAGCATAGCATTCAAAAGGGAATCTGAGTTCGCTATGCAAATATTTGCCAATAACGATTACCTGGCAACCACAGCAATAAACAATCTGGTGTCAGTTCGCAGTGCAATAATGAATATTGCCGCCATCGGCATCAGCCTGAATCCGGCACAAAAACTGGCTTATCTTGTTCCGAGAGACAGAAAGGTTTGTCTCGATATCAGCTACATGGGGTTGATGCACATTGCGCAGCAATCAGGCGCAATAAAGTGGTGCCAGTCCAGCATTGTCCGCAAAAACGATAACTTCCAGCTCACATCCATCGACACCGCCCCACGGCATGAATACAACGCTTTCGCACCGGCAGAAGAGCGCGGCGATATTGTCGGGGCGTATGTCGTAGTGAAAACAGATGATGGCGATTACCTGACGCACACAATGCCGATTGCTGATATCTACGCAATCCGCGACCGCTCATCAGCCTGGAAGGCGTGGAAATCAAAACAAAAATCCTGTCCGTGGGTAACTGACGAAGAGCAGATGATACTGAAAACAGTCGTGAAGCAGGCAGCAAAATACTGGCCTCGCCGCGATCGACTTGATCATGCCATCGATTATGTGAACACGGAATCCGGCGAAGGTATCGATTTTAAAGGCGAGCAATCACAAGAGCGTGACGTTACACCTGCAGGAGAAAACCAGCTGCAGGATATCGCTGATCTGATGATTAAAGTTGATGGCGAATGGAGCGATACATTCCTCGCATTCATCAGCAAAAAATTCAACCGCCCTATCTCCCACCCAGAACAACTCACCGTATTTGAGGCTAACACCATCATCGACATGCTCAGGAAAAAGGCAGGCGAATAATGATCAGTAACGACATCATTCTCAGCAAAACCGGCATCGATTTATCAAAAATATCGCAGGGAAGCGAAGAATGGATGTCACTGCGCCTTGGGGTGATTACCGCCTCAGAGGTCTGGAAAGTGCTCACAAAACCACGTTCAGGGACGACATGGAGCGACACCAAAAAGACGTATTTCAATACGCTTATCGGTGAAGTATGCACCGGCGTAAGCAAGGATGTTAGCGCCAGTTCGCTGGAATGGGGAAAGGATTACGAACTCGAAGCACGGATGACATTTGAGTTTTACAGCGGCCTGACGGTCACGGAAGACCCGATAATTTTCAGGGATGAATCACTGCGAACGGCCTGCTCTCCGGACGGCATTTGCAGTGACGGCGCTGGCCTTGAGCTTAAATGCCCCAAGACAACGGAAGTCTTTATCGACCTGGCTTTAAACGGAATTAAGGCCATGAAAAAGGAATACACCGCTCAAGTTCAGTATTCAATGTGGATCACCAGAAAGGATGTCTGGCACTTCGCAAACTACGATCCGCGCATGCCGGGAGGAAAGGAAATTGTCCACATACCGGTAGAGCGTGACGAAAAAATGATGCAGGAATTCGACCAACAGATACCAGAGTTTATTGAGGCAATGGATGCCGCATTAAGCACACTCGGCATTGAGTACGGTAATCAGTGGAAAGGATTTCAGCTTTAATAACCCCACCGTTTCAGGATGAAGCGCAATGCAGGGATGCTGAGGAAATAACAATGACTGCTTACTATAACGAAATCGATCCGTTCGCTGCTCAGTGGTTACGGAATCTCATTGCTGCCGGTCATATAGCTCCGGGTGTAGTGGACGAAAGGAGTATTGAAGATGTCACACCAGATGACTTACGCGGATTCACGCAATGCCACTTCTTCGCCGGTGTCGGGGTGTGGTCACTCGCCCTGCGCCGCGCAGGATGGCCGGATGATAAACCAGTCTGGACAGGAAGTTGCCCGTGCCAGCCTTTCAGCGCGGCAGGCAAAGGAAATGGATTTGCTGACGAGCGGCACCTTTGGCCAGCATTCTTCCACCTCATCAGCGAGTGCAAACCTGGCGTTATCTTTGGTGAACAGGTTGCAAGCAAAGACGGACTCGGATGGCTCGACCTTGTTCAGACTGACTTGGAAGCAACGAACTACGCCGTCGGCGCGGTTGATTTATGCGCTGCGGGCTTCGGTGCGCCGCATATCAGACAGCGATTGTATTGGGTGGGCAACGCCAACAACCAGGGAATGGAAGGAATGCGGGGATGTGAGTCAGTCATTCTTCCGGAAGGACGGGAAGATGCGGAACGACACGCTGTACCGCCAGTTATGGCTGCACATGTTTGGGATGGATGGCAGGCCGTCACGGGAGCAGATAAAAACTCTCGAATGCTGCCACCTGACTTTGGCGAGAGAACTGATGATGCTGCCGGACGGGTGGGAAAACTCCGCGCCTACGGAAATGCCATCGTCGCGCCGGTCGCGGAAGAGTTCATAAGGGCTTACATGCTGATAACAGAGGAATGAATATGAAAGACAGAATCAAATTCAGCGACGAAATGTTGGCCGCTGTTATTGCTGGAAGGAAGACGCAGACGCGGCGACTGATTGAGCCGCAGCCATCAGCAGGCACTGAGGTTTCAGTTGTGAGTAAAACATTTCCATACAAATTAACAGGCGGCACGATTCCTTTCGCTGATAGGGATGGTTGCGAAAAGGGAATGCTGAAAGTGATATCAGTACACATTCACAGCATTCATGACATATCAACTGCAGATGCTATTGCCGAGGGTTTTGATAAAAAGTCACCAAGGCATTCCTTTATGCAGGAGTGGATTAACATCTATGGCGCTCATAACTGGATTGAAAATCCGTGGGTGTGGGTTATCGAGTTTCACAAAATCAAATGATCAGCACTGTACCTTTATGAAATTGATGATATGGTTTAAATTCAACATAAAGGAGGGCATATGTCAGTTGATTATTTAGTTTTCGGCGGTGACATGCATGGTGATATATTAACAAAAGAAAAATACATGAAAAAAAATACCAATTTTCAAGAAAGTAATATCATCAAATAATAAATCACCACAGAATATAGGGTATTCATTAGATGTTATTCCTGTATTTTATAAAGGTAGTACTTACGCAATAGTTGCCAATAGCAATTTTGACACAGATGAAGCTGGTGCAGCTATAGATGAATACAAGCCAAGGCCCATACCTGCCGAATTTCTTTAACCCACAATCACCCTGCACTAGCAGGGTTTTTTATACCAAAAATTAAGAGCTAACCATGACAATCGGATTTGTATTACTACTGGTAATGCACGGATCTGCTGTGCCTGTTACCGATGATATTTATACGCTCGAAGAGTGTGAGAGCCGCGCAGTGCAGCTAAAGGCTGTGCGGAATGTTGAATTAGTGTGCGCGGAGGTGGTGAGATGAAGGTTAAATTATTGAATGATGGTGGTTATGCTGGGCTGGAGAATATTAGTTTCCCAGTGATTGCTGAGGTTAACAATCATTATGACTCAGGGTTTGATGTTGCGGGATCGGAGCTAATCCGCATCGGCGGAGATGGAGAGCATTTAAATATCAATTTCGATTACTATTTTTCTATCAGCATCGGAGAATGCGAGGCAATCAATGAACAAATATCGTGACAAATCAGACTTTGAGATTAATAAGGCTGTAGCTAAGCGTTATTTAACGCACGATTTCAGATTAAATAGTACCGATGAAATCGTTGAGCTGATTGATGTAGATTTATACCGAGAATATGGCGGTGAATTTAACCTCGCAAATAAGTACGTCATTGGTAAATTCGACCCATGCAACAACCCGGCGGACGCAATGCCGATTGTTATTAGGAGTTTGATATCATTAATATCAGACAAGTCAGATGATGGTGAATCAGCATGGTGGGTTGCTCAAGACGTAACAGGCAGTATTGCGTCGGGATTGAAATCCAATCCATACCGCGCCGCTATGGAAGTATTCCTGATGATGAAGGATGCTGAGAATGAAAGCTGATTACGGCTGGAGCACAACACCAAAGGAATTGCGTGATTTATGACAAACTCCCCTACCGTTATTCTCAGCACTGGACGCTGAATTCGGTTTTTACCTTGATGCCGCCGCCGATAAAAATAATACCCTCTGCTCTCATTATCTCACCGAAAAAGACAACGCATTAAACTCCGACTGGCAAAGCTACGGTTCTATATGGTGCAACCCGCCGTATAGCGACATACAGCCGTGGGTACGCAAATCTGCCGAACAGTGCGGGAAGCAACTGCAGCCGGTCGTGATGCTGGTTCCGGCAGATACATCCGTGGGATGGTTTAAATCGGCACTGGATACCGTTGATGAGGTCAGGTTTATTACCGGTGGCCGGATATCGTTTATTAACGCCGGCACAAACAAACCGGTGAACGGAAACAACAAAGGTTCGATGCTTTTAATCTGGCGACCGTTCACCCAGCCCCGCCGGATAATTACCACAGTTAACCGTGATGACCTGATGGATATCGGCAACCGGTTACTGGAAGCACAAATCTGAGGTGACCAATGACACCACAGGAAGCAGAGAACGGACGCAGACGAATAGCAAGGGAATGCCTGAAGGAATTAATGCAGTACACATCAGACGAACAACACACCGCAATACTCGACAAATACACACCGAAATTTAAACCACTTAATCACCTGCGCTTTCCGGCAAAGAGAGTGCTCGGGTATTACGTGCGTACGTTACAGAAGGAGATGAAGGATGGATAAAGTCACGATGACACGCGACGAGGCCGCTAAATTTATCGGCGTAAGCCCTGATACGCTTACGTCATGGTGCCGCGCCGGACGCATTTCGTATCAGCGGAAAGACCCGTTCAAAAAGAAGTCCCCCTATCTGTTTACAGAATCAGCCTGCCTTGCGGCACTGAGCAATCCGATCAACACTATCGCCGAGAGCGAGATTGATGTGAAAGGAGATCACAAATGTCAATCTTCAAACGTGGTAACTCTTGGTATTGCGACTTCGCGACACCTGGCGGCAAGAGAATTAAAAAGTCGCTTGGTACGTCCGACCGGAAGCAAGCCCAGGAGCTGCACGACAAATTAAAGGCCGAACAATGGCGAATTGAGCAGGTAGGGGACTTCCCGGACTATACGTATGAGGAAGCCTGCCTGCGGTGGCTTGAGGAAAAAGCAGATAAAAAATCGATAGAGGATGATAAGAACTTTATCACTTTCTGGCTTGAGTACTTCGAGGGTGTCCGGCTGAAGGATATAACCGAGAATGCCATTTACAAGATCATCAGTAAGATGACAAACAAGCATGCTGAAAACTGCTGGAGAAGGAAAGCTGACACAGCAAAAAGGAAGGGAAAGGAGGTGCCGCTGTTTACAGCGAAGCCTGTCACTACGGCCACAAAAGCGCGATACCTTTCTTTCATTAAGGCGCTACTCAGAGCGGCGGAAAGAGAATGGAAGTGGATAGAAAAGTCACCTGTGATAAAAATCCCATCTATTCGTGATCGGAGAGTCCGGTGGCTTGAGCCTGTCGAGGCGAAAAGACTGATTGATGAATGTCCTGAGCCATTAAAGTCAGTCGTCAGGTTCGCTCTGTCAACCGGCCTGCGTCGTTCGAACATACTTAACCTTGAGTGGCAGCAGATAGACATGCAGCGGAAAGTGGCATGGATTTACCCTGAAGACAGTAAATCAGGTAAAGCGATCGGTGTAGCCCTGAACGATACCGCATGCAGGGTTTTGCGCAGCCAGATTGGTCGCCATCACAAATGGGTATTTGTCCACACTGAGCAGTCATACAGGAATGACGGAACACCGGTTGCGGCAGTAAGAAAGATGAGGCCGGATTCTAATACAGCATGGAGAGCAGCATTAAAAAGAGCCGGTATTGACGATTTCCGCTTCCACGACCTGAGACACACCTGGGCAAGCTGGCTGATCCAGTCTGGCGTTCCGCTTTCAGTGTTACAGGAAATGGGTGGGTGGGAGTCGATAGAAATGGTGCGCAGATATGCCCATCTGGCACCAAATCATCTTACCGAACATGCGAAGCAAATAGATGCCATTTTTGACAGTTACGTCCCAAATACGTCCCAAGGTGAAAAACTGGCATCGGGAGATAATCGCTAACTCTTTGATAAGTAATGGTGCCGGATACCGGATTCGAACTGGTGACCTTTTCATTACGAATGAACTGCTCTGCCAACTGAGCTAATCCGGCACGGCATTATTACACTCCTGCCCGGCAGGGTTTTCAAGCTGAAAACCGGAAATCTCTGCCGCTTTGCCTGATTTTTCTTCTTTATTCATACCTTCCTTGCGTGATCTGAAGCACAAATTCGTTATTTTCCGTTTTCAGCGGGCGGTTGCTGATTCTTCATGAAATCGTGTCTGTCTCTGTAAATCACTCCGGATACCATCAAAGATGAATAACCTGACAACAAGAACATGACTCTAATTATTAACTGATATTAATATGAATTATGGATTTAAATGCTAAATAAATATAAAATAATAGCGTTAAATTTCAATAACAAGACCCGGGGAAATATGTATATCACACACATCCTGTTACTATTCACCCGCTGATAATGTAAACATTTAAGTACAGCGTTTTGCTTTACTAACATGACTGTAAATGCGAAACCGTGAATATGATCACTAAACAACCACATACCGGAATGCATAACAATTCACTGCTTTAATTAAATATCTTTGTTATTCCCTGCTGTCGCTTACTTTTCATTCATGTAACGTAACATTATCAATGTGATCTTTATCATCAAATTTATCCTGACTGTGTCACATTTTTATTTTTATCCCAGGTTTCAGTTGAAGGATTCAATAAATCATAACGTTTTTCCGTACGATCAATAAAAACAAAGATGATTATAACAATTGTTACTTATAAGATATTTTAACTTAAATTACCGTACCAGTGCATCTGATGCATAGTTTTTGTTAAAAAAGAACAAGACTTCTCATCCGTTTTTTTATTCTTCCTGTAAAGATAGATTTAAATTTGTACGTTTAACCCTTATTTACTTTTTCTTAACCTATATAAAATCCCACAGAATAAAATGGCTTTTCATTGCAGCATAACTGCCCGACAGCATTGAATTATTCATATTACTCCCGGATTTTAACGATGAGGTAAATGTATATTTAACATAAATACACAACAAGACATTAACAAATACAATTCATTGAATATAATGAATTATTTCAGTTTAAGTGATACAGATCACCCGGTTTACACCTGTGATTAATACGGATTTTGTTTATTTCAGCCCCCCCCCATTCCCTTTTCATTTTTTTTCACGCATGATGATTTCACGCCAAACGAGAAGGATGGCAGAGAAAGAAATAACAGAAATAAAAAAACTGAATTTGAATTAAGACAAGAACACTACCGGATTTACAAATGTTATATCATTCACAAGGCATGATACTTATAAACAGATAAATGCCTGTGTAAATTATCGAGTTATTATTATAAATAATTGGAGATTTTACCATGATGTATCCAGCAGAACCGTATCGTATTAAAAGTGTTGAAACCGTATCCATGATCCCTCGCGAAGAGCGTATCAAAAGAATGAAAGAGGCCGGGTACAACACTTTCTTGTTGAATTCCAAAGACGTTTATGTCGATTTACTGACCGATAGCGGCACCAACGCCATGTCCGATAAACAATGGGCCGGCATGATGATGGGTGACGAAGCATACGCGGGCAGCGAAAACTTCTTCCATCTGGAAAGAACTGTTCAGGAATTATTCGGCTTTAAACACATCGTTCCTACTCACCAGGGTCGCGGCGCAGAGAACTTACTCTCTTCATTAGCTATCAAACCGGGCCAGTATGTTGCAGGTAACATGTACTTCACCACCACCCGTTATCACCAGGAAAAAAATGGTGCGACATTCATCGATATCGTCCGCGATGAAGCTCACGATGCGGGCCTGGATGTGAAATTCAAAGGCAACATCGACATTAAAAAACTGGAAAAACTGATTGCTGAGAAAGGCGCGGAAAATATCGCTTATATCTGTCTGGCGGTAACCGTAAACCTGGCAGGTGGTCAGCCGGTCTCTATGGCAAACATGCGTGAAGTCCGCCAGTTATGTGACAAGCACGGCATCAAAGTGTTCTACGATGCGACCCGCTGTGTGGAAAACGCCTACTTCATCAAAGAGCAGGAAGAAGGCTTCGAAGATGTCTCCATTAAAGACATCGTTCACGAAATGTTCAGCTACGCTGACGGTTGTACCATGAGTGGTAAAAAAGACTGTCTGGTGAACATCGGTGGTTTCCTGTGTATGAACGACGACGACATGTTCTCTGCTGCACGTGAACTGGTTGTGGTTTATGAAGGGATGCCTTCTTACGGTGGTCTGGCCGGTCGTGATATGGAAGCGATGGCTATCGGTTTACGCGAAGCGATGCAGTTCGAATATATCGAGCACCGCGTCAAGCAGGTTCGTTACCTGGGCGAAAAACTGAAAGCAGCCGGTGTACCGATTGTTGAGCCGGTCGGCGGCCACGCAGTATTCCTCGATGCACGCCGTTTCTGCCCGCATCTGACCCAGGATGAGTTCCCGGCACAGAGCCTGGCAGCCAGCATCTACATGGAAACCGGTGTACGTTCTATGGAGCGCGGTATTATCTCCGCAGGCCGTAACAAAGAAACCGGCGACCATCACCGTCCGAAGCTGGAAACCGTTCGTCTGACTATTCCTCGTCGTGTATACACCTATGCACACATGGATCTGGTTGCTGACGGTATTATCAAACTGTTCAAACACAAAGAAGACATTAAAGGGCTGAAGTTCGTATACGAGCCGAAGCAGTTACGCTTCTTCACTGCACGCTTTGATTACGTGTAATTATCTGATGACAGAGGCCTCATTATTTTAATGGGGCCTTTTTGTCTCTGCATCCCTATAACAATAAAGAACAAATAAAATCGATAAATATGAATGCTGTTGGTGATATTTATCATTAATAGGAAACTTTTATTATGAGTATTCATAGTGCCGATACAAATAAATCACCCGGACTGACCAGCGGAACCATGCTTGTTATAGCAACAGTCGTTGGCGGCGGTATGTTTTCTTTGCCGATTGCGATGGCCGGTGTCTGGTTTTCCGGTGCCACCGTTATTTTGATTTTAGTTGCAATTATGATGTTACTGACCGGTCTGATGTTAGTTGAAGTTAACCTGCATTTTGAACCGGGCGCCAGCTTTAATACCTTCACCACCGAGTTACTGGGCAAAAAATGGAATATTGTCGTGGGTATTGCCTTCGGGTTTGTACTCTATATTCTGACGTATGCCTATATATCCGGGTCATCCGCTGTTCTGACTCAGACGATATTAAAATATACCGGTGTCGCCCTGCCGATAAAAGCCGCGGTCGTGATTGTCGCCTGTCTGGTGGCTGCGATTGTCTGGTACAGCTCATTATGGGTCGGACGTATTACCACCATTTTAATTTTCGGTAAGTTTATCGCGTTCTTTGCCACCTTCTCCGGACTGGTTGCACACGTGGAAATTGCCAATCTGCTGGATTCCGCATCAGTGGCAATACCCGGAACGAAATATCTGCCTTATGTTCTGATGACACTGCCGTTCTGTATTATTTCGTTTGGTTTCCACGGTAACGTGCCGAGCCTGGTGAAGTTGTACGGCAAAACCAAATTCCGCTTTATTACCCGTTCAATTATTATCGGGACAATATTTGCGGTACTGCTGTATATCTTCTGGCTGGGTGTCACGATGGGCAATATCAGCCGCGCCAACTTCTCCCCGATTATTGCCAAAGGCGGGAACATTGATGTGTTCGTTGAGGCTATCGGCGGGGTGATGTCAGGGAAAACCATGGATCTTATCCTGACATTCTTCGGTAACTTTGCGGTGGCCAGTTCCCTGCTGGCAGCAACACTCGGCCTGTTTGACTATATTGCCGACCTGCTGAACTTTAAAAATGACAGCGCCGGTCGTTTCAAAACAGCAGTAGTGACGTATCTGCCACCGGCGGTGGTGTGTTTCTTCTTCCCGAACGGATTCGTTTATGCCATCGGTTATGCCGGTCTGGCCTTTACTATCTGGAGTGTGATTTTACCGCCGTTCCTGGTAAAAGCCTCCCGCAAACGCTACAGCGACAGCGATACCATTTACCGTTCGCCGTGTAACAGCGCGGTACTGAATCTGGTGATTGTCTGCGGTGCGATTGTGTATCTGACGGTCATTCTGGATGTGTTCGGCTGGCTGCCGGCATTTAAATAAGCGGTTACAGACGGCCGGAGGCAAATCATGCTCCGGCCGCTTGTGCAGCGGTTCTCTCTGATCTGCCGGGAGGCAAATCATGTATTTCACCCTGTTACACTGGCAACATCCGCTGTTTACCCGCCGGGAAGCTCTGCGGTTGCTTATTCAGGTGCAGCGCACTGTTCATATGACGCGCAGGGAGAGACGGGAACGCCGGATCAGAAAAAACGCATCGGGATAAGAGCGGAAAACTGATCGATTTTTTTTATAAACTTACGGTAAAGCGCTTTCATAATCTCTCCAAAACCGTGATGACTATCACGTACCGCGTATCTTACTCATCCCGCTCCGTCCTGCAAGGGTTGACGCGCATTTTTTCATCTCTGTCCGGTGTAAAAAAATCACGACACTTTATCACTCAGATTGCAACTCTGTGATATGGTGATGCAATCGTTTGTTCGCTGCATTTACAGGATAAAACATGCAAAAATCGTTATTTATCGGTACGTTGTTATCTGCATTCTTTTTCAGTGGTTTACACCCTGCTCTGGCGCTGACCTCACAGCAGGCCGCCGAAAAGCTCTCTCTGACCGAACTGGCGGAGACCTACAGCCCGGCACAGATTTCCGCACTGACACAGCAGCCGGAAGCAAACCGGTTCGATGCGCTGATGATCACCATCGGTGCCCTGACGGCGGATGACCTGAAAAATCCGGCAGCAGAGAGTGATAAGCTTCAGGCCTTTGTTGATGCACAACAGCAGGAGCACACCCGCTATCTCGGCAATGTGTCGGATAAAAATATTGTGCCGCGCCTGCATACCGCCTGGAAAACCGCAGTGTTCCCGAATGACACGAAGACGCTGAAAACCCTGAATAACTTTATTGATAAAGGCTATACCAGCGGCTATAACCTGGTGGATACCCGCGAAGAATCCGGCTTTGATAAAACACGGATGATCCGCTACGGCCATAATGATATCGATCACGCCGCCCAGCTGATTTATCTGCTGCGCCGCGAAGGGTTTGATCCGAAAGTGCAGCTGACGCCGAAATCATCTGCGTTTCTTTATCTGGACGAATGGGGTGAGGCGGATTATCCGGTTACCACGCTGAAAAGCGGCAAAAAAGTGGCGATCGCCAGTGAATATAATCTCGACCTGGAATTTCCGTCAGCTGAAGAGCGTAACCGCTTTCAGAGCCTGATTGACCAGTACGCCAAGAAAAATACTGCTGACCAGAAAGGGCTGATCCGCGCCGCCTGGTGGCAGCCGTTTTACCGCAGTTATGTCCCTGTGGACGGTTATGATGTGGTAGCCGAAACCCGTGTGACCAGCGGTCATTATCAGGCTGATTTGATGGCACTGCCGGAAAACGCGGAAAAACAGGCGGAAAATATCCGCAAAGCGAAAAGCGGGATGCAGGTAACGAGTGAAAAAGTATGGGTGAATCCCTCTTTTTACCGTTATCTGCAGGGGGATTATAAGTAATCCTCTGCCGGACAGGACGGTGCGGTGTTAAGCCCGGCGCCGCCCTTCCGGTTCTGATGATAACGGGCAAAACGAAAAGCCGCTGTAAATACCTCCCTGTACGCTCAGGCTCGCCATCCATGGCTCGCATGCTTTTCGTTCGCCTGCCCGTTATCATGAACCTGACATTCAGGTTGCTTCGGAAGAGCAGATCACAGATTGTTTATCCGCCGATAAACAGCCCCGCAATTGTGGCCGCCATCAGGTTGGATAATACCCCTGCGACCAGTGCTTTCATCCCGAGGGTGGCAATTTCTTTGCGCCGGTTCGGGATCAGACTGCCGATACCGCCGATAGCAATTGCCACGGTACCGAAGTTGGCAAACCCGCACAGAGCGAACGAGAGGATGATTTGTGTCCGCTCAGTCATCGGCAGACCGGTGGCAGCCACGACTTCATTGCCCTTCAGATATTCCGCCAGGTTGGCATAGGCAAAAAATTCGTTGATAACAATTTTCTGCCCGATAATGGCACCGGATGTCAGCGCTTCATTCCACGGAATACCCATCAGCCACGCCAGCGGTGACAGCAGATAGCCCAGGATCAGCTCCATGCTCAGATCCGGCAGACCGAACCAGCCGCCGACACCGCCGAGCAATCCGTTTAACAGCGCCACCAGGCTGACAAACGCCAGCAGCATTGCGCCGACCGCCAGCGCCATATTCAGGCCGTTAATCGCCCCTTCCGCCGCCGCGTCAATAATATTCGCCGGGCGGTTTTCCTGCACCGGTTTGGCGCCGGATTCATCGGCCGTCTGCTGTGTTTCCGGGATCATCAGTTTAGCAAACAGTAACCCGCCTGGTGCCGCCATAAAGGAAGCGGCCAGCAGGTATTCCATTTTTACGCCCAGCGAAGCATAGCTCACCAGCATAGTACCGGCGATAGATGCCAGCCCGCCGCACAGTACAGCAAACAGTTCAGAGCGGGTCATGCTGCCGAGATACGGTTTAACCAGCAAAGGCGCTTCTGTCACACCAAGAAAAATATTGGCCGCTGAGTTCATCGATTCCGCACGGCTGGTTTTCAGCAGACGCTGTAACGCCCCGCCGACCCAGCGCACGAGGATCTGCATAATCCCCAGATAATAAAGTACCGCTGACAAGGCGGAGAAAAAGACAATAATCGGCAATACCCGCAGCGCGATAACAAACCCGCCGCTGCCGAAAATCTCAAACATTTTGTCAGAGACCAGACCGCCGAAAATAAAGGATGTTCCGGCATTATTGAAGTTGATTACTGTGGTGACTGCCTCTGCCATCACAAATAAAACGTGCTGTCCGGCCGGGGAATAGAGAATTAATCCGCCCAGCGCCAGTTCAATGGTAAAAGCCAGTACCACCGTGCGCAGATTAATAGCGCGGCGGTTTTCAGACAGTAAATAACCTATTCCCAGCAGTACCACGATCCCGAGAATGCCGATTGCTGTATTCATATGTGTAATCCGGTAAAAACCCTGAGTGAAAAATCCGCCGGCAGCGGCGGCATAAAAACCAAACCGTGTTAACATGCTGACCAACAAATACCGACCCTTCACACGGTTTGATTGAGAGGAGAGTGCTTTTATGGCAGTTGCAATTCAGGCAAGCGCAAACGATTTCGCGGAAACCATCATTATGCCCGGAGATCCCCTGCGCGCCAAGTTTATTGCTGAACATTATTTATCGCAGGCGCGGGAAGTAAACAGCGTCCGCAATATGCTGGGTTATACCGGAGAATACAAAGGCAAACGGATTTCGGTGATGGCTCACGGCATGGGTATCCCCTCAATTTCAATGTATGCGTATGAGTTGATTCAGGATTTTGGTGTGAAAAACCTCATCCGTATCGGCACCTGCGGCGCAGTGCGGGATGATGTGTCACTGATGGATGTGGTGATCGCCATGGGCGCAAGTACCGATTCCAAAGTGAACCGTGACCGTTTTTACGGTAACGACCTGGCGGCACTGGCGGACTGGCACTTGCTGGCATCTGCGGTGAAAACCGCTGAGCGTCTGCAGTTACCGGTCAAGACCGGTAACGTGTTTACTGCGGATCTGTTTTACACCACCCGCCCGGAACTGTTTGCCGTGATGGAGCAATACGGCATTCTCGGGGTGGATATGGAAGTCGCCGGGCTGTACACCGTCGCGGCGGAGCTGGGCGCACGGGCACTGGCGATCCTCACCACTTCTGATCATATTAAAAACGGCGGTAAACTGACCATCGATCAGCGCCAGAACGCGATGCACAATATGATTGAGCTGGCTCTGGAAACTGCACTGACACTCTGACCGCTCAGACTTTTATCCGTAAAGCAAAAACGCCCTCATCAGAGGGCATTTTTGTTTGTTCATGACAGCGATTACTGTGCGGTGTTGTTAACCGGCAGAATTTCCATAATGCCTGCGCGGACATAATACTGCTGGCCGGATGCGGCAGCTGGTGC
Organism: Morganella morganii; assembly: GCF_019243775.1. NCBI lineage: Bacteria > Pseudomonadati > Pseudomonadota > Gammaproteobacteria > Enterobacterales > Morganellaceae > Morganella > Morganella morganii. The sequence continues at coordinate 1,109,451 of NZ_CP069157.1, read as the reverse complement.
ATCACCCGCCATTTTCGTCAGTGCTTCTTTCGGCGTTGCGGTGGATAATGAAGACTGATACAGCGTGTTGCCGTTCATATCACGGACGCTGGCGCGGACAAAATACTGTTTGCCGTCTTTACTGACTGCCGGGGCATCAGCGCTCATTTTTTTCAGGGCTTCACCCGGGGTGGCAGTGGTCAGTGCTGACTGAAAGACCGGTGCACGGTTGTAACCACCATTATGGTATCCGCGGTTATTATGATAGCCGCGCCCGTCATGGTTGCCGCGCATCATATGACGACCGCCGTTACCGTCGCAGTTGCCGTAGCCATTCATATACTGACCATTCTGCTGCGGCTGATTAACCGGAGCTGGTGCTGCGAACGCGGTCATACCCGCACCTAATAAACTCAGACCGATAACACCTGCAATGATTTTTTTCATATTAACATTCCTTCTTAATTAATTTTCTGAAGCACTGTTTTGCTGTTGATGTCATCATTGCCGATACCGGTGTGTAAGACAATCCGTTTTACCCTTTCTGACTATGAAACCATAATCCCTGCACAATTCATCATAATTTCTGCACAGTTCTTCATTTTTTCTCCACATTTCAACCTTTTTGCACGAAGAAAGATGTGTCAGAAATGACGATAAAATTTAATCAGCTTTATACTTCCTTACATAAAAAATGAGCCAATAAGATTAATCCCCTTATTATTGATATAGGGAATTGTTATCACTAAAAAAGACAGCAAACAGAACAACCTGAGGAACTGACATGAAAAAAACAACAATGATTGCCGGTATCATCGCAGCGGCGTATTCCTTTTCAGCACTGGCGGCCACAGCGGATGTTCAGGTAAAACCCCTGACAGCCACGGCACAGAAAACCGCAAATACCGCTGATTATCTGATTGGCAAAACCTGGGTCACGACAGAGGCACTGGATCAGGACGGTAAAGCCATTCCGGCCACCGATGAAAGTGTGGCGGGCTTCTTTGGTCTGGCCAACTATGAGAAAGACGGTTCCGTTAAGATGTACACCCCGGAAGGAAAGCTGAAATTACAGGGCGACTGGTCCTTCAGCGCGGACGGTAAAACCCGGACGCTGACCGGTAAAAATGATAAAGGGGAAGTGCTGTTTACCCGGGTGGTCGAAAATATCAAAGTGGCGCCGGATGAATATATTTACCGCGTCTACCCGAAACCTGATGATAAAAGTCATTATGCGGATATTGTCCATAAACCAAAAACCGCAGAATAAATAGCGATATACAAAAATGCCCTCAGTGAGGGCATTTTTCGTTCCGGCGGTATCAGCTTGCCAGAATCCGCGATTTGCGGCGTACCGCAGAAAGCAGCATATAAATCGCGGTGGAGAGCAGCACAATAAAGAAGAAACTCATAATACCGTCCGGCTGTTTCATAAACTGTCCGGCCACCAGCGGGCCCGCTGCCGACCCCACGCTGTAGCAGAACAGCATCACCTGTGTTGCCGCCACAATCACATTCGCGGTGAGTGTGTCACACGCCAGTGTGATTGCCACCGGATACAGGGCAAAGGAAGACATCCCCAGCAGTGTCAGCGCCACCACCATCACCAGATAGTGACCAGAGAGATAAATCATTCCCATCGCAAATACCCCGGCGAGTGAGACCATCGCCAGTAATAATACTTTGCTCATGCGGGAAGATAATTTACTGATCACCGGCTGGATAATCATCCCGCCGAGGATAATGGCCGCCATCAGGCCGCCGACCTGTCCGGTGTTGTAATGTTTTTCCTGCAATGCCAGCGGCATCAGCCCGTAAATGGTGCCCATCACAATACCGGAAGTCATACAGCCGACCATCGCCGGTTTGCTCAGACGCAGGATCTGTTTAAGGGATAAGCTTTTATGCCCGCCGTGACACACCGGCTGTGCTTTTGAGAACAGCGGCGGCAGTACAGCAGCAAACAGCAGAACCATCACCACCGCAAACGGCACGACACCTGCGGTTCCGAACACGCCGATCGCCAGCTGGCCAAGTGTGGTGCCGCCGTACAGTGCAGTCATGTAGAAGCTCAGGCGTTTGGCGCGGACAGCCGGGTTATCGCCAATCAGCAGCCAGGATTCAATCACCACAAAAATACCGGCAACCGCCACCCCGGCCAGCATCCGGGAAGCCAGCCACGCGCTGAGATCGGTATAAAACGGCAGAACCGCCACGGTTGCCGCCAGCGCCAGCACAAAGAGAATAAAGGAACGGCGGTGACCGATACGGGCAATCACCGGCTCAATCAGCATCGAACCGAGCAATAAACCAATATAGTAAGCACTGGCTAACCAGCCTGCGTAATCGGTACCGATGGCAAAATGACCCAGCGATAACGGGATCAGGCTCATCAGATAACCGGATGCAATCGCAAATAACGTCAGACCGGCGACAGGGATTAACACACTGTCAGGACGCGGCGTGCGGATGCTGTGACTCACTGCTTTTCTCCACCTAAAACAAAAAAATCAAAAAAACATGACGCTGCTTTTTTTTCTCAGGCTGTTTCATCGCCAAAATGGTTGATGACGGGTCATTGATAGAAGCAGTGGATTGTGAATTTATGTCTGAAACGGAGCGGAATATAGCCCCTTGCGAGGGAAAAATGAAATCAAAAAAACTAATGGCTGCGAGTAGTTTTTGTTATGGAAGGAAATAACAGAGGAATATGGGGTTTCCCCTGTTATTTTCGGTATTTTCACATGCAGATTAACAAAAAAATAACTTATTTTTCCTTATCCGCCGGTAATAAGGAAATCACCGTCTCCAGTGCATCGGGGATAACACTGCCGTGGGACTTTCCGGGGAAGCTCAGGAACTGACACTGTTTGCCGCGCAGTTGTAACTGCTCACACACTTCCCGTGCGGTAATGTCACTGTAACGGACGGACAGATTGTGTTTTTGTTCTTCGCTCATTTTGCTCAGATCGGGTTTTTCTTCCAGTCCGCCCTGAGTGATGGTCAGCCGGATATCCGCCGGGAGGCGATCAAAACGTTCTGCTGTCATATAAGTGCCATTGCCCCACCAGAGGGACGGGCTGGCACTGATGTAATCGGTAAATAAACCGGGTTCATCCGTGGCCGTTCTCAGCACAAACAATCCGCCGAGGCTGTGGCCAAAGAAGTAGCGGTGGTCGTTAACAGAATAGTGACTGCTCACCCACGGAATAACCTGTTCGCGGATAAACTGCCGGAAAGGAAGTTCACCGCCGCCTGCAGCAAACTGTTCACCGGTTGCGGGCGGTGTGTAATCAAAGGTGCGGGTTTTCGGGTAAGCCTGATCTGAGGGATAACCGATCCCCACCACCAGCGGCAGCGGCCGGGTTTTACCGGCGCTGAGCCGGTTAATCATCATCGGAAACTGTCCGTTACCATCGAGCATATAGAGCACAGTGTACGCCGTCTGCGGCTGTTTCGGCTGCGCGATAAAGAGGCAGTAGTGACGATCACCCTGCTGCATCTCATGATGCGTTACTGTGAACTGTTGCTCTGCCGCTTCAGTGAGCGGCGTAATCTCTTGTGAAGGCCGCGCCATCAGGGGAGATACAGCCATCATGCAACAAATCACCATTATTTTTTTCCACATCCTGACTCCGGGAAAGACTTACTTAAAAAACCAATTCTGCCACGGGACGGAGGATGACGCAGATTCGGTTCGCGCCATCCCCGGAAAAAATAAAACCATTTTCTTTCAAACCCGGGCAGCGGGATAACCGGCAAAGCGGAAAGACGCTGACACATCCTTGTTCGCGAAATCTGCTGAATCATCCGTTCTGTGGCAAGGCGGCAAGGGAAGGATTCCGGGGGCCTGATTCTGCCACGGTGATCCGGCTGATACCACGCAGAACGAAAAGACGCTGTCACATCCTTGTTCGCTCGGATCGCGCCATCCCTGGCGCTCTACGCTTTTCGTTTTTCTGCGCAGCATCTGCCGTCTACATAACGTATTGTGTAAACAGAATATTGACCTGGTTTCCTGAGAGCAGCCAACGCCGCCACAAAACAAAGAGACGCGTTACGCTAAATCATTCGCTCTGTGGCAAGGCGGCAAAGTGAGGATATCCCCGGGAGCATACATCAGTATGTGACCGGGGGAGCCGAACGAAGCCAACGCCGCCACAGGGCGAAGGATGACGCGTAATCAGAAATTCAGTTTCAGATTAGCCCAATACCGGCGCCCTTCATCGATCTGCCAGTTCCCGTTAGTCTCGATATCATCCCCTTTCTCGTTGGCGATGTTCAGTACTGCGAAGTTCAGCAGCGCATTTGGCATGACCTGGTATGTCATCCCGAGGTCGAGGGTGGTGATCCCGCTGCGTTCACGCGGCTGTTTGGCCCCGTTACGCTGTGCTGCCCAGACCTGTTTGCCGGTGTAGTTTGCCTGAGTGTAGAAGTTCATATCCGGGCGGTACTGCCAGTCAAGTCTGGCATTCGCCATATGACGCGGTGTCATTTCCAGCGGTTGTCCTTTCAGGGATTTACCGTTGAGTTTTTCGTCGTCACTCTTACGTTCTGAATCGGTGAAGGTGTAGTTCAGGTTCAGATTCCATTTTTCTGCCACCGGAATACGGGAAGCCATTTCCACACCACGGATATTCGCTTTACCCACGTTGTCGTAGATAAACATATTCAGGCCGGTCAGCGGATCGGTTTGACCGGCGACCTGGTAGCTGGTCAGCTTGTTTTTGAATTCGGTGTTAAACAGGGTTGCACTGGCAGAGAAACCGGATTCGTGGTCATAAGCAATACCCAGTTCTTCGGTAACGCTGGTTTCCGGTTTCAGGTCACGGTTACCGTACATGATAGCCGCACCGCCTTGTGTGGACGTTCCGAAATTCGGGCTTAACTCTCGCAGTGTCGGGGCACGGAAGGCTTTCGCCACGCCACCTTTGATGGTGATTTCATCTGTCAGCTTATAGACGGCATAGGCACGCGGGTTCCAGTGTTTACCGTAGAATTCGTGGTCGTCCATACGCAGACCGCCGGTCAGCGTCAGGTCGTCGGTTACACTGAATTCATCTTCCACAAACAGCGCTTTCTGCTCAGCAGTCATTTTTTCAGTGACGGTCTGTTTGTTTTTAATCACGGAATCATCTTTCAGTTTGGCATACTGATATTGTCCGCCGACAGTCAGGACGTTAGACGGCAGGAATGCAGTGACCTTTCCGTCAACCACAGTATTGGTGACTTCCGGCTGGCGGGCTTCATATGCCATGACCCAGTCTTCACTGACTTTATTCCATTTGCCGGTATTGGTTTTACGGATGGTATTTTCCTGATACACACTCACTTCACTGTTAATTTCGTCCCAGTCACCTTTCCAGGTCAGCGCCCAGTGGTTACGATTGTTGTGTACTTCGGATTTGTTGTTCTTCTGAACGATACCGCCACGGGTAGTTGTCTCATCAATCGATTTCCCCGGGGTAGATGTGTGTTCCTGTGTGCTGCGGCCGACTTCCGCAAGGAATTTCTGCCCTTCAACCGGCGTAAAGGCCAGTTTAGCGGTGATATTTTTGTCGTCTTTGCGCGGTGTACCTTCCAGGAGTTTATCTTCGCGGCGATAGTTCAGCCCGCCGTAAACCTGTAACCCCAGCTTGTCTTTAATCAGCGGCCCGGAGACATAGAAATCCGTATTTGCGGAGTTACCGTAATCTTTACTTTCCTGAATGATACCGCCCATACCCATTGAGCCGTGCCATTCGTCTGCCACTGCTTTAGTGATGATGTTAATCACACCACCCATCGCATCGGAACCATACAGGGAGGACATCGGTCCGCGGATCACTTCAATGCGTTCAATGGCTTCCACCGGCGGGATAAACCCGGCTTCGTAACCGCCGCTGCCGTTCGGGCGGGATTCACGGCTGTTCTGACGACGACCATCCACCATAATCAGGGTGTAATCCCCGGACAGACCACGGATGCTGATATCCGGCTTCAGGCTACCGCCGATCACACTGACACCTTCCACATCTTTCACCATGTCAATCAGGTTGGCAGCCGGTTTATTTTGTAACTGCTCCTTGGTGATAACGGTGATACTCGCCGGTGCATCGCGCATTTCCTGCGCAAAACCGGAAGCGGTAACCACGATGGTGTCATCTTTATTTTCAGCATAAGCGGCGGTGGCCGCTGACATAACAGCAACAGCAAGCAGTGAGCGTTTGAATGAGGCGTTCATATTATTCCCTGACTGGATTGATATTTTTTATTTGAAGTATTAAATGAGAATGATTAATCCTATCATTGATATATGCCATTGAGAATATGATCGCAAATGAAAATTATTATCATGATGATAATAAATTGCTGTGACATCGTTAAACCGGAAAGTACAGCTGGAGAGTAAACGGCGGGAATGAAAATCGCAGGATAAAAAAAATGCTGCAAATTCAGGTGAATTTGCAGCCTTCTAACAAAGTACCAAAGTAAATAGTGAGGGATAACTAATAAATAAAATTAACACATTCTCGTCAGGAAAATCTGCTCATCACCGAGTGGCGGAGAACCAGAGTCGGTGTGTAACACGGCGGACAAAACGGCAGCGCCTGCGAGGACGCCAGCGCCAGTGCCAGCTGTGTTGCTGTCTGAGCCATCATGTCAACAGGATAACGTATTGTGGTCAGACGAGGTTGGATATATCGTGCGATCATGCTGTCATCAAAGCCGATAACAGAAATATCTTCCGGCGCGCGCAGCCCGTTCGCTTCAATCACCGACAGCGCCCCCGCCGCCATAAAATCGTTGTATGCCACGACCGCCGTCACCGGCAGTGAAAGGGACAAAACAGCGCTCATTGCCGCCTCTCCGCCTTCTGCCACCGGTTCACCAACGGCAATATAGGCTTCCGGCAGCTCACAACCGGCCTCTGTCAGAGCATCTCTGTAGCCCGCCAGCCGTTGCGCACTGTCCTCAATCGTGTGTGATGACGATAAGCAGGCAATATGGCGGTGCCCCTGTTTCAGCAAATATTGTGTGGCAAGCTGGGTTCCGCGTCTGTTATCCAGAGCGACACAGCGGTTTTCCAGCCCCGGGATCATACGGTTGATAAACACCATCGACGGCATTTCCGCTGCATAGCCGCGCAGTTCTTCATCACTCAGTGCTTTGGCATGGATCACACAGGCATCACAACGGCTGTTCATCAGTAATTCGATACCGCGCCGCTCATCCTCCTGCCGGTGGTAGCCATTGCCGATTAAAAGATGTTTTCCGTGCTGATGCGCCACCTCATCTGCGGCTTTGACCAATGAACCGAAAAACGGATCGGACACATCCCCCACCAGCACGCCGACAATATCACTGCTCTGGCTGACCAGCGCCCGCGCCGCCGCATTCGGGCGGTAAGCCAGCTCCTTCATGGCCGCCTGAACCGCACGGATGGATTCCGCACCGGCTTTCGGTGACTGATTGATAACCCGCGAGACCGTTGCCACTGATACCCCCGCCAGTTTCGCAACATCTTTAATGGTTGCCATTTACCGCTCCGTTATTGTTTTGTGATCCCGGTACTTGCCATCCGGTGTAACTCTGCTAATTTTTATTATCTTTTACTAAAATTTTACCGGATTTTACTATGGAAACTGTCGCTTACCCTGATTTCGCTAAACTGGAGATCCGCACCGGCCGGATCACGGATGTTAAACGTCACGAAAATGCCGATAAACTCTATATTGTTCAGATAAATGTCGGTGACCGCTCGCTTCAGACCGTCACCAGTCTCGTGCCGTATTATACAGAGGAAGAGTTACTGCATAAGCAGGTCGTGGTGCTGTGCAATCTGCAGAAAGCCAAAATGCGCGGCGAAACCTCTGAATGTATGCTGCTGTGCGCCGAAACCGATGACGGCTCAGAAAGCGTCCTGCTGACCCCGGAACGTGTAATGCCTGCCGGTGTCCGTATTGTCTGATAAAGCAAAGTTTGTCAACGGCCTGAGTGGCTCACCGTTGTGAGCCACTGTCTAAAACACAAACCGGTATACTGTTACACTCTCCCGCTGTTCCCCCGCTGCTGAAATGCCTTTGACCGCATCCGGCCAGTGCGGGTGATTCGGCCCGTCCGGGAAATACTGGGTTTCCAGCGCCAGCCCGGCATAATCCTGATAATCGCCGTGTTTTCCCGGCTGACCGCCGAGATAATTGCCGGTATAAAGCTGTATGCAGGGCATGGTGGTTGCCACTTCCAGACACACATCCCCCGCCGGTGACCAGTACGCCGCGATAATCTGTTTACCGTCACACAATGCCGGGTCCGGCACAAAGGCGTGATCAAAGCCTTTTGTCAGCTGCTGTGCCGCCTCAGACATAAAACCCTGAGACAGCGGCCTGCGGGTGCGCAAATCAAACACAGTGCCGGCTACCGGGCAGAGCGTCCCGTCAGGTAAGTTATCTGCATTCAGCCCCAGACGTTTGTCCGCCCGGATCTGCATTTCCCCTTCTGTCACCTTCACGCCGCTGTTTTCACCGGCAAGGTTGAAATAGGCATGATTGGTCAGACTGACCGGACAGGCTTTGTCTGTTTGTGTCCGGTAAGTCAGGCGGACTTCGTTTTCCGGCGTCAGCTGATAAGTGACTTCTGCACTGAGATTGCCCGGAAAACCCTGGTCACCATCCGGCGACTGCAGGGAAAATGTTACGGAATCCGCTGAACGACGGCGGATCTGCCAGCGCCGGTGGCTGAAGTTATCCGTTCCGCCATGCAGACAGGTGGTGCCTTCATTACAGGCGAGCGGATAAAACTGCCCGTTCAGGGTGAAACCACCGCCCGCAATCCGGTTGGCAAAGCGCCCGACCGTCGCGCCGAAATAGGCGGTCTGACGGGCAAATCCGGCGCTGTCCGCCACACCGCACACCACATCCCGCATTCCGTCTGCCAGCGGCAACTCACAGCTGAGCCAGGTCGCGCCGGTATCGGCAATACTGATGCGCATGCCGTTGTGGTTGGTCAGAACCACTACCTCCGCCGGTCTGCCGTCTGCGGCCGGTTCGGTTGCCAGCGCCCGTTCATAAGGGCGCTGCTGCATATGTGTCATATCCCCTCCGGTCAGCGGATCACACCGGCGCCGTCACTGGCACGGCAGACATAAATATCCGCAGTCAGACCGGAGATCGCCGTATAGTGTGCGTTAATCGCGTCTGTAACCGGAGCGACATGTTCCGGCTTCACCAGCGCGACCACACAACCGCCGAAGCCGCCGCCGGTCATGCGGACACCGCCTTCCGCGCCGATAACATCACCGATAATCGTGACCAGAGCATCAATTTCAGGGACCGTGATTTCAAAGTCATCACGCATAGAGTGATGGGACTCCGCCATCAGCTGACTGAGACGCGGTAAATCCCCGTCTTTCAGAGCTTCCGCCGCTGCCAGGGTGCGGATATTTTCGCTGATCACATGACGGGCCCGTTTCGCGGTCACCGCATCCAGCTCATGAGCCCGGGCGGTGAACAGCTCCATAGTCACATCCCGCAGCGCCGGAACGCCGAAGAACTCCGCTGCCGCCTCACACTGACGCCGCCGGGTGTTGTATTCGCTGTCCACCAGGCCGCGTTTTTTGTTGGAGTTAATAATCATCACCACACTGTTTTCCGGCATGGCAACCGCGCGGGTTTCCAGGCTGCGGCAGTCGATCAGCAATGCGTGCCCGTCTTCACCACAGGCTGAAATCAGCTGATCCATAATGCCGCAGTTACAGCCGACAAACTGGTTCTCCGCCTGCTGCCCGTTCAGGGCAATGACTTCACGGCTGACGGGTAAATCATACAGGGCTTTGACAGTCTGGCCGATCACCACCTCCAGCGAGGCGGAACTGCTCAGACCCGCGCCCTGCGGCACATTGCCGCTGACAGCAATATTCATCCCGCCGAACACAAAACCGCGCTCCGCCAGGTATTTGATCACGCCGCGGATATAATTTGCCCACAATTTATTATCGCGGTATTCGATCGGCTGTGAGAGATCAAACTCATCGCGATCATTATCATAATCCGCAGCCACCACGCAGACCTTCTGATCATCACGCCGCGAGGCGGCTGCCACGGTGCCGAAATCAATGGCACACGGCAGAACAAAACCGTCGTTATAATCTGTGTGTTCGCCAATCAGATTCACGCGGCCCGGTGCCCGGATCAGCATGTCAGGGGATGCGCCGAAGCACTGTTCAAAGGCATGTAGTGCCTTGCTGATAACTGTTTTCATCGGAAACCTCAGATTATAAAGGGGTTTTAAAATGGTGGTCGCTGACTACACGCAGCCGCTCTGCAGCCTGCTCCGGTGTCAGGTCACGCTGGCTTTCCGCCAGCATTTCATAGCCGACCATAAATTTGCGCACTGTCGCGGAACGCAGCAGCGGCGGATAATAGAGTGCATGTAACTGCCAGTGATCCAGCGGTTCGCCCTGCTGAAAATACGGCGCAAAATGCCAGCCCATCGAGTACGGGAAGGCACAGCGGAACAGGTTATCGTAGCGGCTGGTGAGTTTTTTCAGTGCCAGTGCGAGGTCATCCCGCTCCGCATCTGTCATGGCTTCCATCCGGGTGATCACGCGGTGTTTCGGCAGCAGCATGGTTTCAAACGGCCACGCCGCCCAGTACGGCACCACTGCCAGCCAGTGCTCCGTTTCCGTCACAATACGGCTGCCGTCTTTCAGCTCCGCCTGCGCGTAATCCAGCAGCAGGTTACTGCCGTGCTGCCGGGAATAGTCGCGCAGCAGTCCGTCTTTGCGGCTCAGGGCATCAGGCAGAAAATCACCGGCCCAGATCTGACCGTGCGGATGCGGCTGTGAGCAGCCCATCAGTTCCCCTTTATTCTCAAACAGCTGCACCCAGAGGTATTTTTCCCCGAGTTCCTGTGCCTGCGCCTGCCAGGTATCAATGACGGCACGGATTTGTGCCACCGGCAGTTCCGGCAGAGTTTTGCTGTGGTCGGGAGAAAAACAGAGCACGCGGCTCAGCCCGCTGACGGCCTGAGTCTGAAATAACGGACTGGTGTTTTCCGGCTGTGTGCAGGGCTGCGGTCTCAGCGCGGAGAAATCATTCTGAAAAACATAAGTGCCGGTGTAAGCAGGATTAATATCGCCGCTTACCCGGGTATTTCCCGGACACAAAAAACAGTCAGGGTCATAAGCCGGTAAATCCGCCACATCAGCGACTTCATCTCTCCCCTGCCACGGGCGTTTTGCCCGGTGAGGAGAGACTAAAATCCACTGTCCCGTTAACGGGTTATAGCGGCGGTGAGGGCAATCAGACGGATCAAAAGTCATCATAGACACAATTCTCTCTGACGATGAAACGGGTTAGCGATGATTGTCCTCAGGCGTTACCGGTTTTCGTATTTCGTCAGTCTGCGTAACCTTCCGGGTTCTGCTGCTGCCAGCGCCAGGCATCCTGCGCCATATCATCAACAGTGCGGACGGCACGCCACTGCATATCACGGGCCGCTTTATCCGGGCTGGACCAGCACTCAGCGATATCCCCCGGACGGCGGTCACAGACAGCATACGGGATCGGTTTACCGGCCGCTTTACTGAACGCCGCAATCATTTCCAGCACACTGGTGCCTTTGCCGGTGCCCAGGTTATAGATATGCAGCCCGGAGGACTGTGCCACGGTTTTCAGTGCCGCAACATGGCCGTCCGCCAGATCCATCACATGGATGTAATCACGCACCCCGGTACCGTCAGGTGTAGGGTAATCGTTTCCATAGATACTGACTTTTTCACGGCGGCCGATAGCAACCTGAGTGATATATGGCGTCAGGTTATTCGGGATACCTTTAGGATCCTCACCCATCGTGCCTGTCGGATGCGCCCCGACCGGGTTGAAATAACGCAGCAGTGATACAGACCAGTCATTATCTGCGATCAGCACATCATTCAGAATGCGCTCAACCATGTATTTACTGGTGCCGTAAGGGTTTGTGGTGTTACCGATAGCGGATTCTTCGGTGATCGGCACACTGGCCGGATCGCCGTAAACAGTGGCGGAAGAGCTGAAAATAATCCGTTTCACCTGCGCCCGCTTCATGCTGCGCAGCAGAACCAGCGTGCCGTTGATATTGTTATCATAATATTCAACCGGTTTTTCCACGGATTCACCCACGGCTTTCAGGCCCGCAAAGTGAATCACCGCATCAATACGGTGTTTGGCAAATACGCTGTCAAGAAAGGCTTCATCACGGATATCCCCCTGATAAAAAACAGGTTCTTTTCCGGTAATTGCAGTGATCCGCGCCAGAACTTTGGCATTGGCATTACACAGATTATCCACAATAACCGGTGTCATGCCTGCATTCATCAGCTGTACGCAGGTATGGCTGCCGATATAGCCCATACCGCCGGTGACAAGAATTTCCACATATACCTCTCAGGCTTTGTAATGTATTCAGAGAAAACCAAAGTATAACGTGAGGACGGGGAAGATTCTAACCATGAATAGTTTTTGAGTCTGTGATACTGATCTGATTTGTGTAAACGTTTACACTGATGCACTGAATGGTTTTTACTAAAAGTTTCTGTGTTACTATAAGTAGCTGTCACTGCCTGAATTACGCCTGTTGCCCTGCCGCAGTTCCCGGCCGGAGGAGAAAGAACAAAAAAATGGCCACGCTAAAAGATATCGCCCGGCAAGCCGGTGTCTCACTCGCGACCGTGTCGCGGGTGCTGAATGACGACCCGACACTCAGTGTGAAAGAAGAAACCAAGCTGCGTATCCTGGAAATCGCCGAGAAACTGGAATACACCGTTTCCGCGCAGCGCCGTCACACCACGGGCAAACGTCAGGCACAGCGGCTGCATTTCCTGGCGGTTTACAGCTATCCGAAAACAGCGGAAATTAATGATCCTTATTATCTCTCCATCCGCCACGGCATTGAGTTACAGAGCGAACGGCTGGGTATTGAGCTGACGCACGCTTATGAAAACAATCTGCCGGAGACGGTCTCCCGCCCGGACGGCGTGCTGCTGATCGGACACGGTGCCCGCGCGGTACTGACAGAAGTACAGGCACTCTGCTCTGCCGTCTGCTTTGTCGATTTCAGCGATCGCCAGAGTGATTATGACGCGGTGGATATTGACCTCGCGTACATTGCGCAATCCGTAACTGATTTCTTTATTGCACAAGGTTATGACCGGATAGGTTTTATCGGCGGGCAGGATTCCCCGGCGGCGGCGGATATCCGCGAAGTCGCGTTTACTGAATACGGCTCACTGCGCGGTGTGGTGCGCGGGGAAGATATCTATCGCGGGGATTTCTCCAGCGCGTCCGGTTATGCTCTGGCAAAACAGATGCTGGCCGGAGAGAGCTACCCGAAGGCCCTGTTTGTCGCTTCTGACTCCATTGCTATCGGCGTGCTGCGCGCCCTGCATGAACAGCATATCGCTATCCCGGAGGATATCGCTCTTATCAGTGTCAATGATATCCCGACCGCCAAGTTTACCATTCCGTCACTGTCGACCGTCCGCATCCACTCTGAGGTGATGGGCAGCCAGGGCGTGAATCTGCTGTTTGAACGTCTGCGTGATGAGCGGCAGGAGCCGCTTCAGGTCTTTGCCGCCTCCCGCCTTATTCTGCGCGGCACCACGAAGTAATACCCCCTCCGTAAGATTCTGACGGCTGCCGGAAAGGCAGCCGTTTTTCTTTCAGTAAAATTTACCTTCTGCAAAGATGACTGCCTTTTACACAATTTAGCGTTTCAGCTCACAAGATTGTGCCGCTGTTGTACGGATTATGTGATCAGGTTAAACATCTTAGTTTTACTCTATAGTTTTTAGTAAAATTTTTACTAATATCCCGTTAATGATTGATCTCATCCGATAGCCCGCAGTGATTGCTGACTATAAAGAAGGAGCTTCTGTGAATAACTGGGAAAACTACACCCTGCTGCATGAAAACCGCCTGCCGCCGCGTGCCTATTTCTTTGCCTATGATAACGACACCGCCGCACGCACTTATCAGCGTGAGCTGAGTCAGGGCTTTAAACTGCTCAGCGGGCAATGGCAGTTCCGCTATTTTGATCATCCGCTGCGTGTGCCGGAGGCGTTTTATCACACGCCAATGACAGAATGGTCATCCATCACTGTCCCGAATATGTGGCAGATGGAAGGCCACGGACAGCTCCAGTATACCGATGAGGGCTGGCCGTTCCCGATTGATGTGCCGTTTGTTCCGTCAGATAACCCGACCGGTGCCTATCAGCGCACGTTTACGCTGGATGAAAACTGGTCACAACAACAGGTCATTATTAAATTTGACGGCGTTGAAACCTATTTTGAAGTCTATGTGAACGGCCACTATGCCGGGTTCAGCAAAGGCAGCCACCTGACCGCTGAATTTGATATCACCGAATTTGTCAGCGCCGGGGAAAACCTGTTATCTGTCCGCGTCATGCAGTGGGCGGACAGTACCTATATTGAAGACCAGGATATGTGGTGGATGGCGGGGATTTTCCGCGATGTGTATCTGATTGCACAACCGCCGGTACATGTCCGTGATCTGACTGTCCGCACCGATTTTGCGCCGGATTACCGCAGCGCCCGGCTGACCGCCTCTGCGGAAATTGCCGGTTCTGCAGAAGGGATGCAGATTGAGGCCGTTTTATATGATGGCAGCACCGTCTGTTTTTCGCAGAAAAAAGCGCTGACTGCTGACGATCATACCATCACATTCACCGCAGATATCGCTTCCCCGCGCTGCTGGAGTGCGGAAGATCCGTATCTGTATCACCTGCTGGTCCGCCTGTCGGACAGCAACGGCAATCTGCTCAGTGTGATCCCGCAGCGGGTGGGATTCCGCGATATTAAAGTCCGCAACGGCCTGTTTTATATCAATAATCATTATGTGAAATTACACGGCGTCAACCGCCACGATAATGATGAACACAAAGGCCGTGCTGTCGGCATCCGCCGGATGGAGCAGGATCTGCGGCTGATGAAGCAGCACAATATCAATGCTGTCCGTACCGCGCACTACCCGAACGATCCGCGCTTTTACGAGCTGTGCGATATTTACGGCCTGTTTGTGATGGCGGAAACCGATGTGGAAACCCACGGTTTTGCCAACGTCGGTAATCTCAGTCAGATCACCGATGATCCGTCCTGGGAGCCGGTGTATGTCGACCGCATCCGCCGCCAGGTGCATGCACAGAAAAATCATCCGTCCGTGATTATGTGGTCGCTCGGTAATGAATCCGGTTACGGCTGTAATATCCGTGCTATGTATGATGCCGCAAAAGCCATTGATGACACCCGCCTGATCCACTATGAAGAAGACCGTGATGCCGATGTGGTGGATATCATCAGCACCATGTATTCCCGTGTGCAGATGATGAATGAATTCGGTGAATATCCGCACCCGAAACCGCGCATTATCTGTGAATATGCCCACGCCATGGGCAACGGGCCGGGCGGACTGAGTGAATATCAGGCTGTGTTTGACCGTCATGACGCCATTCAGGGACATTTTGTCTGGGAATGGTGTGACCACGGCATTCTGGCACAGGATGAACAGGGTCGTCCGTTCTATAAATATGGCGGTGACTACGGCGATTACCCGAACAACTATAACTTCTGCATGGATGGCCTGATTTTCCCGGATCAAACCCCGTCCGCCGGACTGAAAGAGTACAAGCAAGTTATCGCACCGGTGAAAGTACGTGATTTTGATGCGAACAACGGCGAAATCACCATTGAAAACCGCTTCTGGTTCAGTACGCTGGCAGAGTGTCAGATCCGTGCGGAATATAGTGCTGACGGCGACATTATTCACAGTGAAATTTTATCGCTGCCTGAACTCGCTCCCCGCGAAAGCGCCCGCGTTGCCCTGAACTTACCGGCTGCCGATGGCCGCGAAATGTTTGTCAATATCATCGTCACCCGTCTGAATGCCACCTGCTACAGTGCTGCCGGACATGAAATCGCGGTTTATCAGTTCCCGCTGGCGGCGGCATCTGCGCCGGTGCTGCCGTTTATCCGACATGATGCCACGCCGCTGGCAGTCTGTGACGAGCGGCTGGAAATGCATATTCACGGCTGTGATTTCACCCTCACCTTCTCAAAAACCGACGGTAAATTAATCCGCTGGGAAAACCGCGGGCAATCCCTGCTCGCCGCCGCACCACGGATGCGTTTCTTTAAACCGATGATTGATAACCATAAACAGGAATATGAAGGTTTATGGCATCCGGCACACCTGCAAATCATGCAGGAACATTTCCGTGGCATGGAAACAGCACAGGAAAACGGCCATGTGATTGTCACGGTGAACTCCGTGGTTGCCCCGCCGGTGTTTGATTTCGGCATGCGCTGTACTTACCGCTACACCATTGCGCCGGACGGCCATGTTGCGGTGACCCTCAGTGGTGAGCCGTACGGCGATTATCCGCATGTGATCCCGTGCATCGGCATGGATATGGGGATCGATGCCCGTTTTGACCACGCGGAGTACTACGGACGCGGGCCGGGCGAGAACTACGCGGACAGCTGCAAAGCCAATCTTATCGGCCGTTATCAGTCACCGGTCAGTGACCTGTTCGTTAATTACCCGTTCCCGCAGAACAACGGCAACCATCAGGACACCCGCTGGCTGGCACTGACGGACAATCACGGCAGCGGCCTGTTTGTGCGTCCTGATCAGCCAATCAATTTCAGCTGCTGGCCGTGCCGCGGGGAAGAACTCCACCGTGCCCAGCATCAGCATGAATGGCAGCCGGACGGCCATATCACTCTGAACCTTGATCACGCCCTGACCGGGCTGGGCTCTAACTCCTGGGGCAGTGAAGTCCTCGACAGTTACCGTGTCTATTTCCGGCCGTTCCGTTTCGGATTCACACTGCTGCCGTTTACCGAAGGCGACTGCCGTGCGGAAACACTGGCAACACTCCATTTTTCAGGCGAAACACACTCAAGAGGCCGGGCATGATCCTGTTTACTGATTTAACGGATTTTCAGCGTTTTTTCCGTCAGGAAAAAATGGCAGCGTTGTATTGAGGCCATCAATAACCTCCCGTCTATTCATCCTGATGTGACCTATTCTGTCGGTGATTCACTGATATACCGCCTTCAGACTAAAGCAGCGCCGCAGCCGGATTTCCTCGGTAAACGCCGCTATTTTCAGGTGCATTACTGGCTGGAGGGGGAGGAAAACGTGGAGTATGCCGACAAATCCGCCCTGACCCCGGTGAATGCTTACAGTGATGAAACTGACCGCGAAACCCTGCGCGGCAAAGGGGAAACCCTGCTCTGTAAAGCCGGCAATGTGCTGGTGTGTGAAAATCACGAGGCATACCGGTTCACCTGCTCAGGCGATGTCCGCAAAGTGGTGCTTACCGTGACCATTGAAGACGGTTATTTCCTGAATAAATAGACCCACGGAGAACGCTATGTCCACATCCGCGCGTAATACCATCGGCAAGTTCGGACTGCTGTCCATGACCTTTGCCGCTGTATACAGTTTTAACAACGTCATTAATAATAATATCGAGCTCGGACTGGCTTCCGCACCGATGTTCTTTATCGCCACGATTTTCTATTTTATTCCGTTCTGTCTGATTATCGCGGAGTTCGTCTCCCTGAATAAAAACTCCGAAGCCGGTGTTTACGCCTGGGTGCGCAGTGCCCTCGGCGGCCGCTGGGCTTTCCTCGCTGCTTATACCTACTGGTTTGTGAACCTGTTTTTCTTCACCTCGCTGCTGCCGCGTGTTATCGCCTATGCTTCTTACGCTTTCCTCGGCTATGAATATATCTTCACGCCGGTCACCACTGCGCTGCTCAGTACCGTGCTGTTTGCCTTCTCCACCTATGTTTCCACCAACGGGGCAAAACTGCTGGGACCGATGACCTCTGTCACTTCCTCGATGATGCTGCTGCTGACCTTCTCGTATATCGCGCTGGCCGGCGTTGCGCTGGTGGGGGGAATTCAGCCTGCGGATCCGATCACTGTGGAAGCCATGACGCCGAACTTTAACTGGGCATTCCTCGGGATCACCGCGTGGATCTTTATGGCGGCCGGAGGTGCGGAATCAGTTGCCGTGTATGTGAATGACGTCAAAGGCGGCAGTAAAGCATTCGTGAAGGTGATTATTATTGCTGGATTATTCATCGGCCTGCTCTATTCCGTCTCCTCCGTGGTGATCAACGTGTTTGTACCGCGTGAAGCACTGAAGTTTACCGGCGGCTCTGTCCAGGTCTTTGAAGGGTTATCCACCTATTTCGGTCTGCCGGAGATCCTGATGAACCGCTTTGTCGGCGTGGTCTCTTTCACCGCCATGTTCGGCTCCCTGCTGATGTGGACCGCGGCACCGGTTAAAATCTTCTTCGCGGAGATCCCGAAAGGTGTCTTTGGTGCCAAAACAGTCGAACTGAACAAACACGGCGTACCGGCACGTGCCGCCTGGATCCAGTTCCTGATTGTGATCCCGCTGATGTTTATCCCGACCCTCGGTTCCGATACCGTTCAGGATCTGATGAACACCGTCATCAACATGACTGCCGCTGCATCAATGCTGCCGCCGCTGTTTATCATGCTGGCGTACCTGAATCTGCGCCGCAAACTGGATCATATCCCGCGTGACTTCCGCATGGGTTCACGCACCACGGGGATTGCGGTGGTCTCCCTGCTGATTGTGATTTTCACTATCGGCTTCCTGGCCTCCACTTTCCCGACCGGTGCCAACATTGCGACCATTCTGTTCTATAACGTCAGCGGGATCCTGATTTTCCTGGGCTACGCCTGGTGGAAATACAGCCGCTATGAAAAAACCCTGACCGCAGAAGAGCGGAAAATCGCCGATGCCCCGACCGCGCAAACCGCACTGGCCCGCGGCGAAGAATCCGTCGATAATATCTGATTATCCTGCAGATACTGAAAAGCCACCGGACGGTGGCTTTTTTATTGTGCTCAGAGAATCCCCTGACAGACCGGGGTATATTATTTCTGATAGTCCGGTGACTCCGGTGGTAACCGGCAAAAATGAAAAGTCGCTGTAAATACGGTCCCTGTACGCTCAGGCTCGCCATCCATGGCTCGCATGCTTTTCATTTCTCTGCCGGTTACCCCCCTTTTACATTAAAACCAGCTCAGTAACGCGGCGGCTGCAACTCCATCGGTACTGTGTCGGAAGTTTTGATCAGATTAATAAAATCGATTCCCTGCGGGCTGAAAATAAACAACGCATAGCCGGTGGCCATTTTAATATCATCGTTGCGGGCAATCCCCGGGAAGCCCGGCATCGGGCCACCTTTTTCAACCTGCTTAATCAGCCCCACCTGGTCAATCATCACACTGCATGCCAGTTGGCCGTTCATCTCTTTTTTATCCATCCGCACCATATCGCCCTGATACGGACGCGAGGTGAAATGATCAACGCCGTTTTTGTCCTTCACGCCCACACCATACTGATTAGTGGATTTATCCAGCAATGTCAGGGCAATACTCTGTGATTCCCCCTGCAGCGGCAGCTGATAAACACCGGTGAAATCCGGGCAGTTTTCCTGCGTCTGCGCCGGTGGCAGAGGCGCGGCACAACCGCTGAGCAAAATCGGGAGCAGTGCGGTTGCCAGCCAGAGTTTGTGCGTCATAAATATCCTTTTGTCAGTGCATTTTCCGGAGCCGGAACAGACACAAAGTCTATCACAGTTTCCCGCGCATCCGGAAAAATGCCGCAGTATTGCCCTACTTTACCTTATCCCAGCGCACCAGGCTTTCTGACAACACCGCCAGCAAAATTGCCACCAGCATGCCGTTCCCCAGCATCGGGCGCAGCAGCACCGGCAGGTCGCTGATAAAGACGGCAGGCGGATTGATCAGGAAAATGCCGACAAACAGCGGGAGCGCCAGCCGGTAAATATTACGTGCATTCAGGGAAATTTTATCCACGAAAGCCAGCGAGGAGAACATCAGCGGCAGGTAAGTTGCCAGCATCACGGCACTGCCGATGGCGAGCGGCAATCCGCTGAAGAAAAGTGTCACCGGCGGGATCAGCCCCATCAGCAGAAACAGCACACTGCCGACCACCAGGGATGTCCGGCTGCTGTCATTGGTCTGGGTGATTAATCCCACCGAGGAGACAAACGGTGCAAACGGCACCACTGCCAGCGGCGCGGTCAGCAGTGTCACCGAGCCGGTGACAATAAAGCTGCGCCGGAACAGGACATTATTCTCCTGCAGTTTATCCATGTAAAACACATCCGTCGAACGGATGGCACCGAAGGTATTACTGATATTCAGAAGCCCGGTCAGGATACAGGTGATAATCACGCCCCAGCGGAATTCAAACCCGTCAGTGCTGCCGAGCGGCAGAAATTCCCATGATGCGGATGCCACATCTCGTCCCGGCGGGGAAAACAGCAGCACATAAGCTCCCCAGCCCAGCAACACGCCAATCAGCAGCGCATATTTGGCCACGGATACCGGGGCATACACAATCACGCCCAGCACCAGGATCAGCGTTACCAGCGCCAGGAAAAAGACCGGGTAATTCACGGTGGCATCCGGCGGCATGATACCGAACGGCAGTCCCAGCATCCCTTTCAGGAAAATGGAGACCAGCTGCGCGCCTATCATAAACATAAACACTGCCATCACCGCCGGGTTAAAAATCCGGGCGATACGGGCTCCTGCGCCGGTAAAGCCAATCACCAACGTGATAAGTCCCGCACAGGCAATCCCGATAGCAAGGTTTGCGCCGGTCACACCCGCAGAAGTCCCGAAAGAGGCTTCCGCCACAGCGATCCCCAGAATGGTAGCCCACCACAGGCCGGTCGGCCCTTCCATAATCGCACGCTGGTGGCCGGTAAACACCTGCACCAGGCTGCCGAGCGCGGTGGCGATAAAACTGTATTGTGTGATAGTCAGTGTGGCGGCGTCAGAAAGATGAAACGCAGATTGCAGTGTCGGCGGGATCAGTACCGTATTGCAGAAAATAAAGAAATACCACTGAAAGCCGGACAGCCAGTGGCTTTTTTGCATTTTTATCATGGGGTAACGCCTTTTGGATGCAGTGTCAGATTTATTTTTAATATAGTGATAATGATCATACTATCAAAGAGAGATTATTTTGTGAGTTTTTCACTCAGAGAGGTCATGATGAAACCATCCGTTCTTGTTTACCGCGATATTCCTGACGATATCCTCACCCGTTTGTCCGCTGAGTGCGATGTTCACCGCGTGGCGGAAATTGATCCGGACATTGACCCGTCAGTAAAACCGCTGCTGGCCGGAGCGGATGCTATCCTCGGCTCCGGCGGGAAAATTGATGCCCGTTTCCTGGCGATGGCCCCGAAACTGCGGGTGGCTTCCACCATCACCGTCGGTTATGACAATTTTGATGTCTCTGCCCTCAGTGCACGGAATGTGGTGCTGATGCATACCCCGGATGTCCTGACCGAAACCGTTGCCGATGCCACGATGGCACTGGTGCTGGCGACTGCACGGAAAATGATCATCAGCTCAGAGCGGGTGAAACGCGGCGAGTGGACAGAAAGTATCACGCCGGACTGGTACGGCTGTGACGTCCACCATAAAACGATGGGAATTGCCGGCATGGGCCGCATCGGTGATGCACTGGCGCGCCGGGCGCACTGCGGATTCGGCATGAAAGTGCTCTACAATGCCCGCTCCCGCCATGAAAAAACCGAAAAAGCGTATCAGGCGGAATACCGTTCACTGAATGCCCTGTTGGCAGAGTCAGATTTTGTCTGTATCACCCTGCCGCTGACGGCGGAAACCCGCCATTTATTCGGCCGCGAACAGTTTGAAAAAATGAAACGCAGTGCCATTCTGGTCAATATCGGGCGCGGTGCCGTGATCGACGAAGCCGCACTGGCACAGGCGCTGAAAGATAAAACGATCCTCGCCGCCGGGCTGGATGTTTTTGAACAGGAGCCGCTGCCGCCGGATTCACCGCTGCTGTCACTGGATAATGTAGTACTGATGCCGCATATCGGCTCCGCCACCCATGAAACCCGCTATGCGATGGCTGCCTGTGCTGCGGATAATGTACTGCGTGCCCTGAAAGGGGATGTCAGTCAGAATTGCGTCAATCCGCAGGCTCAGCAACAGTAATTATCCCGTCTGTACACAGCAGGTTATCTCTGACGGATAATCTGCTGTCTCTGCTATTTCCGCCCTTCCCGGATAAATGTTAATTTCCATAATTATCAGATAAATACGATAGTATTCATCGCTGATATAGTTCTATCTGTAGCACACTATTCCGGAATACGGAATGCGCCGCGGATCTCAGAGAATTATCAGTTTGAGTATATCCCGACAGAAGGGTCGGTTTCTGAAATGAGCAGTGTTGTTTTTCATGATGCACGGGATTGTGCACCACTGAAAAATTACCTGAATAATGCCGGTTATTATCTTTACCGGACGCAGGATCAGGGACAGGATGAAATCTGGTTATCCGCGCGGGATAAAAAAGCGCTCTATTCTCTGCACCGGGATAAACAGGGCCGGTTTGTCCGCCTTTCCCGCAGTTCTTTATAAAAACACAGACGGGTATGTAAAGCCGTCTGTATTTTCCGTCAGAAGGTAATGGAACGACCAATACTGACCGGGTCACACCAGCGGGCTTTATACTCCCCGGACATCATGCCGTAAGAATAGGTCACCGGTGCGGGCAATTCTGCTGTCAGGCAGAGATTGCGCCACATCAGCATCGTGCCGATAGAATATTTGCGTAAATTCATATCGTAGCCGATGTTCAGAAAATCAATAAATGTTCCCCGCTTTGACGGTGTGGAAAGCAATAACTGAATACCCACTGCTTTACCGTCCAAAAACGCAATTTCCCCGAAAAAGTTATTATAGCAATGATGAAAAAGTGCGCGGATAACCGGATCGTTCTCCACCTCATGCCCCCGCCGGTCGGCATATAACCGGAAGTAGGTTTCAAATAAAAAATCCGGTCCGGCCGTGCTGACATTTTCAAATGTCCCGCCATCAGCCATAAATTTACGGATCTCTTTTTTCCGGGTGACTCTGGTTTTGGAAGAAAAAGCAGACAGATCTTTTGAAACGGCCACATGACGCCGGGAAAACAGCGAAAATGAGCTGTTATAAAACTGACGGCATTCTGTACTCAGGGATTTGGTTTTAAACGGCAGAAAACATTTAATATTTTTATTAAAAGGCAGCAGGATGGAGTAGCGGGGGAAATACATCCACTTCAGGCGGTTTGCGGGGTTATTATTGTCGTTTGCCAGCCAGCCGTTATCTGTGCAGACAGCACCTTCAATAACGCCTTTTTTTGTGTAAGCGTAGAAATCCGGTTCAACGCCCTGCTCCATGGCGAACTTAATATAGTGCGGTGAGGTTTCCGCATTATAACCAAACTTTTCACAGCAGGCTTCATAGTCACTGAAGCTGCATTTTTCCCATCCCCGGAATTTCATCATACCTGCAGTGTTCTGCCCATTAATGTAATTATGTACGCTATTCTAATTAAACCGGCTACAGGTGCAACTAATAACAGAATCACCGTGGCAGGTTCATCCCCGCCACGGTAATTCTGTCAGAAGATAATAATCAGGTTGTCAGCCCGGCCCGGACGGACTGGGCGGGATCAATATGCGTCATCACACTCAGCACCTGCGGGTCACGGCGGATATTCATTTCCGCTGCAATAGCGATATCATGCCCTTCTTTAACCGTCAGGTTTTCATCAATTTCAATATGGACATCCACCAGCAGATAATCGCCGGACTTACGGGTTTTCAGATCATGAACCCCTTCCACCCCCGGGGTATCCATCACAGACTGCGTGATTTTGGCGATGGTTTCTTCATCCGCACCGCGATCCATTAAATCCTGGAGAGACTGCAGGGTAAATTTCACCCCCATGCGCAGAATAAACAGCCCGACCACCAGCGCTGCGATCGGGTCCAGAATTTTATACCCCATCAGACTGCCGGTAATACCGATGGCCACCACCAGCGATGATGCCGCATCCGAACGGGCATGCCAGGCATTGGCTTCCAGCATATTGGATTTCACTTTGCGCGCCACATGCAGCATATAGCGGAACAGGCCCTCTTTCGCCAGCAGTGCCAGCAGCGCGACATACAACGCCAGCGAGTGCACTTCGGGAATCGTTTCCGGCGACATAATCCGTGAACCGGCGGTCCACAGCATCCCGCCGCTGACGACCAGCAGCAGCACGCCCAGAACCAGTGATGCCACATTCTCATAGCGGAAATGGCCGTAAGGGTGTTCTTCATCCGGCGCTTTACGGCTGCCGCGGTTGGCAATCAGCACCACAAAATCAGCGATAAGGTCAGACAGAGTATGAACCCCGTCAGCAATCAGCCCCTGTGAGTGCGAGAAAATACCCGCCACTATCTGCCATGCAGACAACAGGGTATTCACCCAGACGCTGACCCAGGTACTTTTTTTCGCGGCCGCGAATTTTATCTCACGGCTGATATTCGCGCTGTTTTCTGCGGTTTCATCCGCCTGTGCAGGTATATTGGACATAATTTAATTCCACATTATTTTTGTGGTTAATACAAAGCAAATACATGCTGTGGATCGTGATCATTATAGTTCAGCAAACGGATTAATGCCGTTCTTTCTGAACAGGAAATAAAGAATTACAATTAATAAGGTTAAATCAGAATATTAATTCAGCGCCCGCAGTATGCCACAATATTTTTTTCACGTCTCCAATTTTATGATTTTATTTGATTTTTATAACTGAGAATCATTATTCTTATCGCTTTTAAAACGGCTTCTTTCATTCCCCGTCACTGATGACGTTATCATTATTCTCTTTAATTCATTCCCTCCTTTTTATTATTGTTAATAATAAAAATAAACGATAGTTATTTTCATTTCACAAATTAAATAAGCTGCCGCCATGATCACAGCACACGCTGTCATTTTTTGTCATACTGTTACTGATTTCAGTTAACAGGAGGCTGTATGTACAACACGATTCTGGTTCCGATTGATATTCTTGAAGATGACCTGACAGACAAAATGCTGCCCCATGTGGAAGCACTGGCGAAAATTGATAATCCGAAGATCCACTTCTTTACCGTTATCCCTAACGTGGAAATGTTCTTCGGGGTGGAATACGCCTCAATGCCGGTCAGTATGCGGGAATCCGGAGAGCGCATTGAGCTGGCGCTTGCCGCACTGAAAGAAATTATTAAAGGAATTGCTGTGCCGGAAAGTCAGTACACCCTGCACGCGGCTATCGGATCAGCCAAAAACGAAATTCTCTCTTATGCCAAAGATATTAACGCCGACCTGATCCTGATGGGCTCTCACCGCCCGGGTGCGGCAACATTCCTGCTCGGCTCTACCGCCGCAACGATTGTCCGTCACGCCAAAACCTCGGTGATGGTTATCCGCTGATCCCGTCAGTCTGTTTATTCTGCCCCGCGTCACAGCGGGGCATGTTATTTCAGCTGCGTTTAAGCTTATCGGTATTTGCCAGATATAATGCCACGGTCAGCGCCAGTATTGACAGGGTATGCAGGAATGTCGCATTGGCATCTGAATGATCGACAATAATTAAACGCACCATCGCCGTAATGCCGATATAGATAAAATAGCGCAGAGGGAAATGGTAGCCCGACGAAAAATATTTCACAATTAAGGCAATAAATTCAAAATAGAGGAAATAGGTCACGATACTGTCTAATAACAGATAGGTTGTTTTCTCCTGCGCGGAAAACAGCAGATTAATCAGCGTCAGTGTTTCCTTTCCCATAAATACAATCAGCAGCACACCTAAAATCAGCAGTGCAATATTCAGAACCCATTGCAGCACAGTTGCTATCTGGCGGGATGGCTGAAATTCCATAATCAATAGCCTCAGTGATAGACGACAATTACGCCCGTAAACAGTATGGGTTTAAGTGTACGACGAAATGATGACAGAACCGAATAAAAAACAAAAAACACGGCAGGCGCCGTGTTTTATGTATCAGATATTAACGGATTATTTGGCCGGTGCATCCAGCAGCTGATTATCCGTGCTCCAGATACGGTATTTTACTTCCACATCTTTCGGGGCGTACACCACAACCGGCAGGCGGCTGTTGTAACGGACGAATGCTTCGTCACCCAGGTTAGCGCTGACAAACGCTTCGCGTTTTTCATTATTGAGGCAGCCCATCATGGTGGACATCGGCCCGGTTAAGTCGCCGGTCTCATAATAGTCATAGCCGAAACCATCAACGGTTTTCTGTGTCAGCGTACCGCCGAACCACTGGTGGTTACAGTCCACCATCTGTTTTTTACCGATCACCAGCTCAATTTTGTACTGCCCTTCATCGGCTTTCGGCTCTACGGCAATCACATGGCGAACCTGATCTGACGCAGCCTGCGGGAAGTGTTTCAACTCACTCATGCCGTTGTCAGTTTTCACAATCTTCAGCGGCTCCATATCAGTGGTTTTTGCTTCTTCAGCATAAGCGCCTGCGGCAGCGAACATGGCCATAACAGGAAGGATCAATTTTTTCATCAAATAATTACCTTGTTTTATAAGTACATTTGATTATGAAATCGTCTCATAATCTTCATGCTGACTATTAAGAACATTATAATAATCTTTAGTTCACCGCCAGAGTAAAACACAGAATATTCTTACAAAATGGCAGATAATCTCAGATAAATCACCACTGCCAGTGTGTTAAACCAATAACTCTGCCGGATGCCATCATCACCATCAATAAATCACGATGTATTTATGCCATTTTGATCACGGATATAACGATACGCCCCATGCATTCCGGCGTACATTTGTTATACTGGAAAAGCTGTATTCCCCGTCAAACAGGAGGTTCTATGCCACTTGATCAGCAAGCCCTTATAGCACAGCTTAAAGATTCAAATCCTCGTTTTGCCGCACTGTATCTGAAACATCATCAGTTAAATAATGAAATTGCCGAGCTTGAAGGCCCGAACGGCGCAGGCTATAACGACAATGTCGTCCGGCTGAAAAAAGAAAAACTGCACGTAAAAGATGAGATGCAGCGCATTTTAACGGAGT
Source organism: Morganella morganii (assembly GCF_019243775.1). Lineage (NCBI taxonomy): Bacteria > Pseudomonadati > Pseudomonadota > Gammaproteobacteria > Enterobacterales > Morganellaceae > Morganella > Morganella morganii. The sequence goes on along the minus strand of NZ_CP069157.1, from coordinate 1,082,430 downwards.
GTCAGTAAGTTTCTCCCCTGTCAGATAACGCCCTTTCGCGGGCGTTATCTTATGTCTCCTTCCCTTTCGCACCATAATCTGACCTGACGCAATCTATTGCACATCAAAAGATGTATAATAATTACATCTTTACTATCCGACCGGAGTTATTATGTCTGAGAAAGCCTCTGTCCATGGCCACGAGGTCATGAATATGATTATTGAAAGCGGGAAGAATTACACCACAGAATCACTTATCGCCGATATTCACGCCACGTTCGGCGAAGATACCCGCTTCCATACCTGCTCGGCAGAGAATATGGATGCAAAAGCGCTGGTCAGTTTTCTGGCTGCACGCGGGAAGTTTATCGGTACTGAAGAGGGATTCAGCACATCGGCTGAGAAAATCTGTAATCACTGAACAGCGAAAAAAAGGCCGCTATCTCCCCTGAAGGCACAAAAACCGAGAGATAGCGTTTCCTGTAACAGGAAGAAAATCATGATTGCGCGTTGTCATCATCCATCCAGCTGTCATCTTCCCAGATGGTCTGAATGGTATCCATCAGCGACTGTTTATCGTCGGGGGATTTCACGCCGGAAATATTAATCGTGGTCTGACTGCTTTGCGCAATACGGAACTGCATATCCGGATATAACGGCAGGATCCGGCGTTTTAACTGGACTTCAAGGGACTGAATAAGATGCGCAGGCACTGCATTTCGTTTATCTAACAGAATTTCAATACGCATGATGTTGCTCTCCGTAAACTGTATGCATATACAGTATTTTATTTTTAAATAAAAAGAAAGCGAATTTTAAGCACAGTATTTAAATTTATGGGCTTTACAGCATGAAAGAGGAGTTTCTGATGGCCGGCAAACGTATTTTACGGGAAATAAAAACCGTTACCCGTATGGTGGAACTGTATGAACAGCGCCATCCGGCACCGGCAGATACTCCGGAACATTACCGCGATCTGCTGGCGTATGCAGTGAAACGGCTGGAAAAATGCCGTTACGGTGAAGACAAACCAGCCTGCAAACAGTGCCCGGTGCACTGTTATCAGCCAAAACCGCGGGAAGAGATGAAAGTGATTATGCGCTGGGCCGGGCCGCGTATGCTGTGGCATCATCCGATCCTGGCTGTCCGTCACCTTATTGATGACAAAAAGCCGGTACCGCCTCTGCCGCAGCGCCGCCGCACGCCCCGCAATAATCAGGACTGACGCGCGCGGTATTCCGCCTGTGTGATCTTATACAGCACATGCGTCTGTAACGGATGCCCCTGTTCCAGTGACGGATGCAGAAACTCCCGCTGATACCGCATTCCCGTTTTCACCATCACCCGTTCAGAAGGCAGATTTACCTTCGCGGTAAACGCGACAATCTCCGGCATATTCAGCGTCATAAAGGCATGGTGCAGCACCGCGTTTGCCGCTTCGGTTGCATAACCTTTACCGTGAAAGCGTTTCGCCAGACGCCAGCCGATTTCAGTACACGGACTGAAATCAAACGGCGCGGACGGGATATTAAGACCAACAAACCCGGTAAATTCCCCGCTGCTTTTTTCTTCCGCCACCCATAGCCCGAATGCTTTCTGCCGTTCAAAACGACGGGTAATTTCATCCGCCATCGCATCACTTTCTGCCGCACTCAGGCAGGCCGGAAAAAAGCGCATAACGTCCGGATCCGCATTCAGTGCACGGAACGGTGCATAATCATCCGGTGTCCAGGGACGCAGGTGCAGACGCGGGGTACCAAGAGTAAGCATATAATCCTCCGGTTCATTCAGTCATAAAATATACCGGAGGAGTATAACGGATTTACGTGAGGGCGGCGCGGTTACACGCGCTTAAAGACAGACGGGACTTTCTGCGGCTCTTTGTTTTTTCCGTTACCGTTCTGTGACGACGATTTCGGCGCGGATTCCTGTGATTTTTCCGCCGCTGCGTCTGATTTTTCAGACTGCTTCAGCTCAGTCACTGCTGCCGGCTTATTATTTTCCGGGCGGGACTGCGGTGCCTGTGCTGCGGCAGCCGCTTTACCGGCAGGGGCATACGGCTCTGACTGGCCGATAAAGGTACCGCCTTTGCGGATAGAGAAATTAGAGGCGCGGCAGACGCCGTTAAGCTCACCGTGCTCAAGAATTTCCAGCTGTTCGACGGTACAGGTGCCGGTCAGCACGCCGTCAATCAGCAGGGTTTCGGCAAAAATATCCCCTTCCACCACACCGGACTGCATAATGCTGACCGAGCCGGAACGGGCTTTGATTTGTCCCTTAATTTTACCCCAGATTTGCAGATTACCGCTGATTTCAACATCACCGGTCAGACGGGTTTCTTTGCTGATCACCGTCGGCTGGCGGGATTCAAGAGACGCCAGCGGGCGCTGTTTCTCTTCACCGCGTGCTGACAGCAGCTGGGTAATTTCATTTGCCTGAGCACTGAGTTCAGCCGCTTTTCGTTCTTCTTCTTCTCTTTCTTCTCTGGTTTTTTGCAACGGTGCCGCAACCGGCTCCGTTTCAGGGGTATCTGCTTGTTTTTTCTTACCGAACATGACGTTTTTCCTTTTCCTTTCCGGGAGAATCGTAATAGCACAGATAACGGCGGCGATACCTGTTAAATAAACAGGCCACGATGCGTGCCCGGCTATCACTGCATACAGTAACAATCCCCATAAAAACCAAAGGGATGTCAGCATAATATTAAGCATGGCAGACCTTTGTGATGGTATTTTTACGTTACGGAAGATACTTTTGCATATTGTACGCAGCCGCCGCGCCGGTAAAGGGCGGATTAAGACCAGTATCAGTATGTAATCAGGGAAATAGAGAAAGCGGTGACTATAGCCGGATACACTCCGTGTACCCTGTGACAGCATCCCTTCATTACAATCCGTCACCGCCCTCTCAGGGGTCTACCTTAACTGAAGAGGGCAGAATAAAAATATCACAATTACGACAGGATTTTATCCCTCTCAGGCCCCTTTAGTCCCCCGGATTTTTCCGCCTTCTGCCGCTAAGCGGTATTGTGCCAGCGCCTCTGCCTCTTCAGGTTCATGCGTGACCAGAATCGTGGTGATCCCTTCTTCTTTCAGCAGATTAATCTGCGGCCATAACTGCCTGCGGGTCGCCCAATCCAGCCCGGAAAACGGTTCGTCCAGCAACAGCAGTGCCGGCGGTGAGATCAGTGCGCGGGCCAGTGCCACCCGCTGCTGTTCCCCGCCGGAAATCTGATGCGGAAAACGCGCCGCCAGATGTGCCACCTGCATTTTATCCAGCAGTGCCAGAGCCTGTGATTTGTCCCGCTTTAACCCGGCGGCATACTGTGCCAGCCGTAAATTGCCCAGAACCGTCAGCCACGGAAACAGCCACAGCCGCTGATTAAGATAACGGCAGGGGCGTTTCCAGACCGGCAGCGGATCCAGGGGAACATCCCCGAGCCGGATGGAGCCCTGATAAGGCAGATAACCGGCAATGCAGTTCAGTAATGTGGTTTTTCCGCTGCCGGAAGGGCCGCAGATCGCGGTACATTGTGCGCGCGGCAGTGTCAGCGAGAGATCCTGCAGGATCCCCGCACTCAGATGTTCAACGTGCAGCATGTGAAGGTTGCCTTTTCAGCCGGTGCAATGCGACCAGCAAAACAATCGCCAGTGCCATCAGGATCAGCGCGCAGCCGAGCGCGAGTGAAAAATCACCGCTGGCAATATTAAGATAAATTGCCATTGGCAGAGTTTCGGTTTTAAAGCGGGTGGCACCGGCCAGCATCAGTGTGGCACCGAACTCCCCCAGCGCCCGGGAGTAGGCGAGGATCCCGCCGCTCAGCAATCCCTGCAGACACAACGGAATTTCCGCCAGCAGCAGGGTTTTTCCGGGGGTCAGCCCGAGATTCATTGCCGTGCGGACATATGCCGGATCCACCGAGGCAAACGCCCCCTGCGCCGAACGGTACAGAACCGCTGACGCGACATAGGTCTGGGCAATAATCACACCCACCGGGGAAAACAGCCAGCGCCCCAACTGCGGGAAAATTCCGGCCAGCGGGCCCTGACTGCCCAGCAGCAGTAACAACCCGATACCAATCACCAGCGGCGGCGTGACCAGCGGGATATCAAACAGCGCATCCGCCACCCGCTTGCCGGGGAAATCCCCCCGCACCATCACCCAGGCGGCCGGTACGGCAATCAGAAATGCCAGTACCAGCGATGTCAGTGAGGTTGCCAGCGACATCAGCACCGCAAAATGAAATTCAGGGTCAGTAATCAGCTTAGTCAGCAACGCCGGCGTTACCTGAAACAGTAACGCCAGCAGAGACCCGGTAATCAGACACAACAACAGTAACAGGGGCACCAGCGCCCATTTCATCACCGGATACATCGGTAATACCGGAATCAGTGTGCATCAGCCGGTCTGACCGGCAGAAAACCATAATCGGTGAAGGCTTTGATCCCTTCCGGAGAGGAAAAATACTCCGCCAGTTGTTTTGCTTCTGCCGGGGATGCACTGGTGCTGAGTACCGCCAGCGTAGCCACCTCTTCCGGGCTGCCTTCCGGTGACGGCAGAATAATCAGTTTATCGTGGTTTTTCATGGCATCGGCGCGGCCGATAACCGCAGCATCCACCTCACCGTTAAGCAGATACATCGACAGGTGTTTAATCGTTGCCGCCCGGACAATGACTTTTTCCCGCAGTGCATCACCGTAACCGCTGGCATCCAGTAAAACTTCACCGCTGCGGCCCAGCGCAATGGCTTTCGGGTCCCCCATGCCGATACGCAGATTACTTGCGGCAAGATCTGCAATACTGTTAATTCCGTCTGCTTTATCTTTGCGTACTGCAATCACCGGAATATGCCGGACGATCGGATAACTGTCTGTCACCTGTTTTTCTTTCCGCAGCTTTTCCACGTAATCCGCTGATCCCGGGAAAAACAGATCACCCTGCTTTGTCAGTTCAAACCGGGTCAGGATCTGTCCGGAACCGCCATATTCCACCGTTACCGTATTACCGGTCTCTCTTTCAAACTGGCTGATCACCTTTTCAACCGGCGGGCGCAGACCGGCGCCGGCATACATATGTAACTCAGCGGCCACCGCGGCCGGTACGGAACAACAGAACAGTAATGCGGAGAGCATCAGACGACGGGACGACATAGTAACCTCACTCGTTATATATTTTTTTATATAATGATTAAAAACGGTGAGTGGTGCAAGGGACAGTCATCACGAAACGGCGTATCATCTGTCATGTCCGGTGGCGTTACCCGCCGGAAATAATCCGCGATACAAATAATATATAAATTATATATTCACCAGAAAAATTTTAATCAGCTATATGCAGCATAATAAAAACATAAAATTAAAAGTGATAACATCAATAATCATAACAGAAACAATCATTACATTTTTGCAGAGTAATACTCTGCCCTTCGCCGGTAACAACAGTATTAATTAATATCCGCTCAATATATCCATCAATAAAACAGATTCAATGATAATGAACTGTATATACACCCCACCCGCAAAAAACATAATAACAACAAAACAGCATCATTTTAGAAACATAATTCATAATGACATTACTTGTTATTCAGTGAAGTTATTCATCATGTAAATAAAATAGCACCCAAACCAATAAATAAAGCCGTTAATGTCATAAAAACTAATTATCAAGTAGAAAAGCCCGATATTAGTTATATAATTATTTATACCGGATGGTTTGGCACTGTCCCTGTTATTTAATTTCCGAAAATTAAGCCATATTGTTCACTCTGAGATGCCCATGAACTCACGTACTTTGACATCTGACAATAATAAAGAGATACAATCTGTTATTGTTGAGCCCGATATTTTCAATATTACCGAACAACAGGAAAAAGGTCTTTACCTTCTGATGTCCGGAAAAATGAAATGGCAGGATTGCATAAACTCATACACACTTAATGACAATGAAGTTATTTTCTCCAATCAGGGAAGCTATGCATACCAGCATATTTCCGGCGAAATTAACTTATTATGGGTTCCGCTGAACAACCATTTTCTGCGGGATTTTCTTCACCGTTTTTCTGATACTTTCAGCCACCTTCACCGTGTTACTGATCCGACATCCGGACTCATTTATTTTCCGCAGTCCGCTATGCTGAAAAACAGTATCAGCGGGTTTTATGATGCTTATTGTAATAATGCGCCATCACCGCTGATAAAGCTGAAGCTGGAGGAATTATTATTAATTATCGCCCTGAGTGAAGAAGGCACACGTCTGATGTCGGTATTGCGTCAGCTGAGTAACCGCCAGGCAGAACGTTTGCAGAGCTTCATGGAAAAGCACTATCTGAAAGACTGGAAGTTAAATGAATTTTCCAGAGAATTTGGTATGGGCCTGACAACATTCAAAGAGCTGTTCGGCTCGGTATACGGTACATCTCCGCGGGCATGGATAAGCGAACGGCGGTTATTATTTTCTCATCAGCTTCTGCTTAATACCCAGATGAGTATCGTTGATGTCTCAATGGAAGCAGGGTTCTCAAGTCAGTCGTATTTTACCCAGAGCTACCGTAAGCGTTTCGGATTTACGCCCAGCAAAGCCCGGGGTAATCATATAAACTGACGAATTGTGATAAAAACAGAAAACAAAAATAATACCGGAAAAAAACGGGTCTGTTAAGCTGCGTTCCTTTGCTTCACTTTTATTCGCCAGAGGGATTCATGCTTAATAAAACGATGTATCATCTTTATCTGTCAGATGATCGAATATATAACTCAGAAGACGCCTGTAAAGAAAATGATTTATTATCTGAATATCTTACACGTCAGCAGGCAGACAACTTAAAAACAACAGATTGGTTCCGCCGCAGAAAGAAATGGAATATTCCTTTTCAGTATCATGACCTGACCATGATCAGACAGACAATACAGACTTACCCTGATAACTGGGATGCCTGTTTGTCTGACACAATTATATTATCTGCGTCCCGTTACTGGATTGACGGATTATTAAACGAAACGTATGAATACTGGATAAAAGACACACACCGTGAGCTGTGGGATCTGGAAGAAGAATATAATCAACGCAGAATAATAAACCGTCAGCTGGCTGCCCTGCATGCGCTGTACAGTGCATATTATCCGCAGACGGAGCAGTCAGAGCTGTCAGATATCAAAAACAGTTTCGCGGAGTCCGCACAGGATCTTTCCCGGACAGAGCATAATATTCACACTCTCCGGGGAGAAATTTCGTTCACGCTGCGTCATTTTGTTAATCTGTTCCGTGATGTTATTTATCATCATAAGTCCTTGCAGGACAACCGCATTCCGGACTATTTCCGTACTGCCGTACAGCTGATTTTGCAGCTGAAAAACAACAATGATGATGACCGGCTGTATCAGTGGCTGAACAGCCGCAATATCTGTCTGACGACAGATAAAATACACTGGTGCTGACAGCACCGGCAAATATACCGGATAAAGGGATAGCAATATCCCTTTTATCTGACTGCATATAGCAATAACAGATAAAAATAAAATAGTGACTACGACGGGAAATAACACACGAACGGCATTTGCCTGACAACCTCAAGAGGATTGATATTTATGTACCGTCACACTGAAACGACTGCTGTCACACCTGTGTTTACCGATGAACGCCGGTTGTTATGGCAGACACTGAAGACATTCCCTGCCGAAAGTCAGGAATACCGGGATATCTGTGTAAGTTTACTGGCTCCGGTGATTTGTGATCTGAAAAAAAACAAAACATACCGGACAAATCACCAGAGACTCACTCTTACAAATCCTGTCCCACTATGATGAATACGGCGAACAGCAGGAATTTATTTTGTCCCGGCTGTGGCAGTCACTGCCGGCGTCATTATCTGACAGTGACCTGAAATCACTGATTGCCACCGAAATCAATCAGTTGCTCTATGTGAATAACCAACTGACTTTCTCTCAGTTTAATCTCCGCTGATACGCCGCATTAATCCGGCAAAATGGCAAATGACCGGACCGGGAACCCGCCTGCATTGTCCGGCTTTGCCACGATATTAAAAATCACCGCACCTTTGGCCGGGACTTTATCGAGATTGGTCAGCAGCTCTATCTGATACGCATCCTGATCCAATACAAAATATTCCGCCCGGAGTGCACTATTTTGCGGAAATCCTGCGCCGAATCGGTATCAAAGGTTTCATGCCCCACGGCGCTGATCCCGCGCTCACGAAACAGAAATTCCAGTGCGTCCATTCCCCAGCCCGGAATATGGTTGTTGCCTTCCGCATCTTTATTATCCATCAGTGCCTGTGACGGCCAGCGTTTGCTCCAGTCCGTGCGCAATGCCACGAAACTGCCGCTTTCAATACGTCCGTGAATCTGTTCAAAAGCCAGTACATCGTCTGCGGATAGCGCAAAATCTGCATCTTTCTGTGCTCTGGCGGACTGATCAATCACCACCAGCGGCAACACCAGCTCTTTCAGTTCCAGATCATGCACAAAGCGCCGCCCCTGTACAAAATGGCACGGCGCATCAATATGGGTGCCGTACTGGCCGGGAAACGTAAACTGCTGGGCAAAAAAGCCGTCACGGTAATCAAACAGCGTTTTAAACTCCGCCGGTTCAAACATAAAAAAGTGCGGTGAGTCCGCATTAAATGCGTGTGTCAGGTCAATCCATTTTTTGGATTTCAACAGATTCACGGCTTCAGTTAATGATAATGACATTCTGCCCCCTCAATGTTATACCGGTAGTTGTTGTGATTTATGCTCTGGTTATCAGTCAGAATTTACACGGCTTGCCGGGGAAGTCATTTGCAGATATTTCATGTTGTTGTCCGCACCGGACAAGGGGAACACAATGTTAAAAGTGATTGCTGAAGATTTTATGCAGCCGGATGCCGTTGAGATCCTGATGCCGATGTATGAAGAACTGGTTGCCGCCACCCGCCGTGAGCCGCTGTGTATCAGTTATGATCTGTTTGTCGATCAGAAAGACCCGGGGCATTTTGTTTTTATCGAAACCTGGCCGGATCAGGCCGCGCTGGATGCCCATTGTGCCAGTGAGCACTTCCGCCGCCTGGTACCCGCCATTAATAAATATCAGCGTGCCGAACCGCGTTTTATCCTGATGGACAGCGCCGTTAAGTAATAATCAGGGCGGATATCCCCGCCCTTCCTGATTCAGTCGTGGTCGATTTTCGCTTCTTTCGCTGCCGCCTCACACCACTCAATGATGGCAGGATGCGCCAGGATCCGGTCAATCCATGTCTGTGCCGCCGCTGAAAACGGCAGCTGATAAGTCCGTGCCCGCAGGGCCACCGGCACATAAAAAGCATCCGCCGCACTGATATTTTCCCCTGCCAGCCACGGGCCACCGAACCGGGTTAATCCCTCACACCAGATCTTATCCAGACGCTGACACTCTTTCTGTAATTCCGGTGTCATCTCTGCGGCCGGGCGGCTTTCCGAGCAGTTCAGCGGGCACTCACGGCGCAGCGTGGTAAACCCGGAATGCATTTCTGCCGCGGCAGAGCGCGCCCAGGCACGGGCGGTTTTTTCCTGCGGCCAGACATGCGGATAATCCTCCGCAATATATTCACAGATTGCCAGAGAATCCCAGACCGTGGTATCCGCTGTCACCAGGCACGGCACCAGCCCGGACGGGGAAAAGCGGAGAAATTTCTCATAACTGCTGCCGCCCGGTACAAAGGTGGCCAACTGTTCATCAAACGGAATATTCAGGGCTTTCAGTAAAAACCAGGGTCTCAGCGACCAGGAAGAGTAATTTTTATTGGCGATCCACAATTGCAGAGACATATAACCCCTCTCAGTGAAATTAAAATAAATGATATAAACAGCAGGCTGATTGCCTTACCCAATGTATCCGGTTTTTATTCCGCTGCCTTAAAAAAGGATAAATCCTGTTCATATTCTTTCTGATAGCGCCCTTCCGTACCCAGCGTATCCTGCAAAAAATGTAAAAATGCGGAGACTTTTTTCGGCAGATATTCACGATCCGGATAAACCGCATAGATGTGATGCCGTGGCAGCAGGTATTCCGGCAGCAGCGGGATCAGCCGCCCGGCGCGGATATCCGGTGCCGCGATAAACTGCGGCAGCTGGCAGATCCCCGTTCCCTGTAAAACAGCCTGATGCAGCGCCAGACTGTTGTTGGCACGCAGAGTGCCCTGCGGGGTAAAACGCACCACGTCTCCCCGGTGCAGAAATGTCCATGACTGACCGGCCTGAAAATAGCTGTAAAACAGGCAATTATGAGATTTCAGGTCAGTCAGATTCTGAGGTGTACCATGTTGTACCAGATAGGCGGGAGACGCACACAACACGCTGCGGCAGGGAGATAACACGCGGGCAATCAGAGAGGAATCCTGTAATTCACCGATCCTGACAGCCAGATCAAACCCTTCCCCGACCAAATCCGTCAGTTTGTCATCAAATACCATTTCCGCCTGTAATGACGGCCAGCGCTGTAAAAATTCAGGTATTAATTTAGCCAGATGCAGACTGCCGAACACCGCCGGCGCACTGATTTTCAGTGTGCCGTCAACCTCACGGCTGTAATGTGACAACGCATCCTGCCCGTCCAGCACCGCCTGATGGGCTTTTTTCAGATAGGTGTAATAAAGCTGTCCGGCTTCAGTCAGTTGTAAATGGCGCGTGGAACGGGTGACCAGCCGGATGCCGGTTTGAGTCTCCAGCGCCGCCAGTTTTTTACTGACCGCCGATTTGGTCATATGCAGATATTCTGCTGCTTTTGTCAGGCTTCCCTGCTCGGTGATCGCAATAAACACCGGTAAAAGTGAAAAATCCATCTCAGCTCCTTTATTGTCAACTCACAGGAAACTCTGTTTTTCCGTTTATAGCGTTTATTCCGGGCCCCGGCAATCTCTATACTCTCTCCGTCCGCAATAAAGTGAAAATAACGATGAAAAAAGAGATCCTGTTACCGCTGATAGCCTTACTTTCCGGGGTATTACTCACCCTGATGATTATGAGCAACAGCTATTTATCCACCTTTACTTCTCCGCTGCACGCCTCCTGGCTGACACACGGCATCGGTGCCATTGTTGCCCTGATTATCTGGCTGACAGTGAAAAAGCACCTGCCGCCACGCCACGCCGGTACAAAAATGCCGCTGTGGTGCTATCTCGGCGGGATACCCGGTGCGTTTACCGTACTGCTGGCGGCGATCACCGTTAACAGCCCGCTGTCACTCTCCGGCTCGATTGTACTGATGCTTGCGGGGCAGATAGTGACCGGGCTGATTATCGACCATTTTGGTCTGATGGGACTGACACGGCGCAAAGTGACAAGCCGCGACGGGCTGACACTGCTGCTGTTATTCAGCGGCTGTATTTTGATCATTGCAGGAAAATAATGATGTTACTGTTTTATATTACTATCGCGCTGGCAAATGGCATTTGTATTATTTTCAGTCGCAGTATTAACGGCAGATTATCTCAGAGCAGCAATGCGTTTTATGCCTCGCTGGTTAATCATATTGCCGGTTTTATCTTTCTGAGTGTGGTTGTACTGTTTTACCTGCCGCAGTTCCCCGTCACACTGAACAGTATTCCGCTGATTACATTCACCGGCGGTATTATCGGTGCCTGTTTCGTGGTGATAAACAGTTATATTCTGCCGCTGCTCGGCGCCACACTGACCACCATTCTGGCTATCTGCGGCCAGGTATTATCCGGCTTTATTATCGATATCATACAGCACGGCATGCCGTCACATCTGCTGATGCAGATAACCGGTGTCATCTTAATCCTGCTGGCTATCGCTGTCCGCTACCGGAAGTAATTTTTCTTATTTCGTTACTCAGCGAAGTGTTTTCTCTGTGCTTCCGATATGATTAGCCGGACTGCATAAGGAGAATCCCATGTTTGCTGTAATTTTTGAAGTAACTATGCCGGAAAACAAACAATCCCGCTATCTGGATATCGCTGCCGGATTACGCCCGCTGCTCAGTGACGCAGAGGGCTTTATCTCCATTGAACGTTTTGCCAGCCTGAGCACACCCGGTAAATTATTGTCGCTCTCATTATGGGAAGACGAGGCTTCTCTGCTGAAATGGAAACAAAACCTGCAGCACCGGCAGGCTCAGGAAGAAGGTAAAGCGGATATTTTCTCTTTTTACCGCATCCGTATTGCTGAGATCACCCGTGAATATGACTTCGGGCAGGAATAACCGGCGGAGCTGATATGTCAGAAGAACACGCACCTGAGTTAGAAACCGCGCTTGCCGGTGTGGCTGCGGCACTGGCTGATCCGTCCCGTATCCGCATGCTCTGCGCCCTGATGGACGGCAGAGCCTGGACAGCAACTGAACTGAGCATTGCCGCGGATATCAGTGCCTCCACCGCCAGCGCCCATCTGGCAAAACTGGTCGCCGGAAAGCTGATCATCTGTATTCCGCAGGGGCGTCACCGCTATTATCAGCTGGCCGGATTAAACGTGGCCGAAATCATCGAAAAAATGATGAATCTCACCGGTATTCCGGTAACAGCCGCCATCCGCAAATCCTCCGCCCCGCCGCATTTACGGCAGGCCAGAACCTGTTATGACCATCTGGCCGGGGAAACGGCGGTGGCTGTGTATGATGCGATGCAGGAAAAAGGGTGGATAACCGCTGACGGTACTATGCTGACAACGGCGGGAGAATCTGCACTGACCACACTCGGGCTGCCTGCCGCTCACACGGTAAAACGGGTTTTCTGCTGCGGCTGTCTGGACTGGAGTGAACGCCGGTTTCACCTCGGTGGCTATCTGGGCGCCGCCCTCTTCACTCACTGTGAGCAACAGGGCTGGCTGACCCGCACACCGGGCTACCGTGAAGTGACAATTACCGGAAAAGGAAAAAAACAATTCCGGCAATGGTTAGGGATTCAGATCCCGTAATTATGAACTTCTGACCAGTAATAACGATAATTTACGGGCGAACGGCAGAACAAATAAGACGGTCGGGAATGCAATGGCCCAGGATATACCCCATGACGTCAGCCACGGAGAAACCAGCAGCCAGGAGAATCCCAGCGCTTTGACGGTACTGATAAACGAAACAATACCACTCATAACCAGCGATAAGAAAAAAGGCACCAGGAAGATTAACGCGCGCTGAGGCAGCTTCGGAAAACCTAAAATATAGTTTTTGTCCTGAAAAGACATAGACGACTCCGTATAGTGACGACACAACAACACATAACTGTTGTAATGCACAAAGTTACATGCGTTGATTAACGTAAACGCTTACGGGTCAGAGAATTGACCTTTGATGGCGCTATTCTATGAATCTGAATGTGTTTGTCAAATGCAATTTATTCTCAATAAGAAAAATAATTGCGGTTACTCAGTCATCATCAGAAAAATTCAGGAAACTGAACATACTCTCTTTATAACGGGTAGTGGCCTTCAGCATTTCTGTACCAGAAATATCCTGCAAACGCCCGTCATGCGCCATTTTCCGGAGGTCATCAACCCGGAGGTCATCACTCAGCAGCGCGCGTACCGTCATATTATCCGGAATTAAATAGATCGGTCCGCGCATAAGCTGTGATGCGCCCAGCCGGTCAAAATAATAATATTGTCCGCCTTTCTGCCAGACCTCCCCGTAATGGTGAGAAGTAATATCGCCGATTTTTTCCCAGTTATCCGTTGTATTATCACCGAGACGATAAAGTATCGTACTGCGGGAAATAAGACCCGGTGATTTCCGGCCGCCCCATGATTCTGAACCCTGCAAATACCGGGTTTCATTGCCGCAGGTGAAAATCAGCGGTGATATTTCCCGGCAACTATCCTGCAATGGCGGATTATCACCGGCGCGGCGGATTTTTTCTTTTTTCCGGTCATAAAAGTAAACGCCATTCCGGGATAAAAACAATCCCTGATTTACATGCTGACCATAGTAACTGATCACGCGGTAAGGCGCATATTCCGGCGGGAACATGACATTATTCATGGCCGCCTGACCGGTTTGCGGATCAAATAAATAGGCTTCCTGAAATAAATTACCGAGGTAAAAACCATACAGTGATTCTGTATCTTTCAGCGGTAATAAATGGCGCTGATAATAAACATGTTCCCCGTCGTGATAAAACACCCTGCTCTCACGCACTGATTTATCATTCTGCCGGACAGCCACAGGACGCAATGTCTCCGGGTTTGCCGCCGGCATTAATTTACCGTCAAAGAAAACCTGTTCTCCGTTACTGACAAGCCCGGAATCCGCTGATATCCGGTAAGGTGTGGCAGACGGTGGCAACTGTTGCTGCGGATAATAGTAAGTCAGAGGCTTATCACTCAGTCCCCAGCCGTAACGCCATTGCTGATACAGCTTTTGCAGGCCGGTCAGTTCATTATTTATCCGCGTATAAGGGGCACAGAAAACCGTATTTTTACCATCCGTAAAATAGCCATTCCCGATAGTAACCGCCGTCTGAGGATTAAAATCCGCGACGGGAAGATTACCGCACCAGGCGTGATATTTATCGGCTGCAAATTGCCGGCCATTGTGGTTGTTATTGTCAGGCAATAATCTGAAACTGTCCGGGTCCGCACCGGGGATTAAAAAATACCCGTCAGACGGAACAGCGGCATACACCCGGCCGTCATACAATGTAAAAACGGAGTGCCCGAATGATTTCCCGTTCCGGTCAATATCGTAATACGGTGTTTTATCCATGGCCAGAATGATCCCGGATATAAACAGGACGGAGACCAGCATAATGCCGGACATAATGATAAAAACAAGGCGTTTGCGGGCTTTCATAGGATGGAAATAGTATCCGAAAGCATTGCCGTCTGCTATCAGAGAAAACCATTTTTCAGCCCGGAATTATCATCTTTCCGGCTGTTATACCAGTATCTGCTTCATAAAAATTGTAATAAACAGATCCAGCGGTTCACCGTTACGGGTCAGTTTGGCACGCATGACCGCCCCTTCCCAGCCCGCCCAGAAAAAAGCCGCCATCTGCCTGCAGTCAGTATTTCCGGAAATAAAATTTTGCGCCTGTGCTTCCAGAAGACAATTCTCCACTTTCTTTTGCCAGCCGGTAATAATGTCATTGAGTAATTCACAATACCCGGCCGGCAGACTGATAACTTCCTGCCCGAGATTGCCGATCAGACACCCGCGCTGCCAGTGATATTTTTCCATTCCGGATTTGGCAATCCTGCAAAATGTCAATAATCTTTCCGGTGGCGGCAATGTGGTATCAGACAGACATTTATCCAGCAGATGAGAAAAACAGCGGTCATAATGACGTATCACTTTCACACCGAAATTTTCTTTACTGCCAAAGTAATAATAAAAAGATCCCTTCGGAATACCGGCTTTTGTTAATATTCTGCTGATATCTGACGTCATATATCCTGTTTCGGTAAACACCTCCGTACCGCTGCGGATCAATATTTCTTTTACATCGGTACCTGCATCATGGTTTTTCGGCGGTCGTCCCCGTTTCGGCTTTGTCATTATTGCTGTCATTACGTTTTATCTCTGTTATGCGGAATATACAGATTGCTGTTCGTATACATTCCGGCTGTTTCGCTGCAGGAAAAAATCCTCCCGCCGTTACTGCACGGGAGGAACCCACCGGAGAGTGTTCGTTATTTCATCATTACGTCCTGGTTTTGTTTCATTTCAAACCGCGGGGAAACAAAACCATACAGTGTCCAGCCGAGGAAGGTGGCAAGCGCCCCCCACATCACAGCATCTTCACCGGATGAATACAGCGCATAGAAACTATAAACAGCACCGATAAATGCAATCACATTGCCTGTCCGTGCTTTCTTAGGATCCACATTGGCGACTTTCTGCAGAATAATCATGGCAGCCATGGAAAGGATATAAGGGATAATATTAGTAACAACCGCCAGGTTAACCAGCACATTGAACTGTTTATTCAGTGACGGACTGATGGTCATCAGCGACAGTGCAGACTGAATAATAACAATAACCAGCATACCTTTTACCGGGGCATCCGCTTTGGTAACAGCAGAAAAGATTTTCGGGAAATAACCGGAATCGGATGATGATTTAAATACCTGCGCAATGGTGAACTGCCAGCCTAATAATGAACCGCAGCAGGACATAATCATCAGCGCCATAACAACCTTACCCACACCCGGCGTAAACATTTGTGAGAATGCCAGGCCAAACGGTGCAGTAGAGTTTGCCAGATCCATATTCGGTACAATACCGGCAATGACGTTTGTTGATACGATATAAATAACCGCTGCGCCTAATGTTCCGCCCAATACTGCTATCGGCACATTTTTCTCAGGATTATCAACCGCCTCACTGTTAGCACAGGCTGACTCCATTCCTAAAAATGCCCATAATGTCATCGCAATAGAGGAACCGACCGCCTCAAAAAGCGGAAAATTATGCGGGTTCCAGGAATTAACATACAGTTCAGGACTGAACCACCACCAGCCGATAACCGAAATACCAACAACCGGAATAATGACCCCCCAGACAGTCACACTGCTGATCCGTCCGGTGATCCGTGCACCGCCGAAGTTTGCCACCGTACAAATCCACAACACAACAATTGTGGCAATACAGATACCCAGCGGCGTCATCGCCGCATCCATCAGTTCAGCCCCATAACCGACGGCTGAAATCGCGATCGCAACGTTTGCAATCAGCAGAGAAACACCATAGGTATAATTCGCCATAAAGTTACCGGATTTACCGAATGCGTATTCCGCGTAACCTCCCATCCCGCCGCTGCGGCGGCTGTACATACCGCACTTGGCAAATGCATAAGCCAGAGCCATAGAACCGACGGCGGTCACAAGCCATGACAGAATAGAAACCGTCCCCACTTCCGCCAGTTTTGTCGGCAGCATAATGATGCCGGATCCCATCATATTCACTGCGGTTAATATAGTGAGCTGTAATACGCTCATTTTATTCTTTGAAGCACTCATCATATTTCTCCCCGGCTGACGGAGCACGCTCATCCGCGCTCCGCCATGCACGAATTAACGAACTCAGTGTTTAATTACATAGCCGTATGCCCGCTGACGGCCATCTTCATCACAGCGGATATACACACCCTGTAATTCCGGTGAGAATCCCGGGAAGAGGTTAATCCCCTCCTCGAGCGCCAGAAAATATTGCTGCACGGAGCCGCCCCAGATTTCCCCCGGAACCACACACAGAACCCCCGGCGGATAAGGCAGAGCACCTTCAGCCGCAATACGGCCTTCAATCTGATCCACCGCAACCAATTCCGCGTTGCCGCGTACAAACGCAATATTCGCTGCCTGCGGTAACATGCTGACCTGCGGGAAGTGTGATTTGCGGAACATCTCTTTCTGGAGTTGTTTCACATTAAACTTCACATACATATCATGCATTTCCTGACATAACTGACGGATGGTATACCCCTGATAACGGGCTTCATGCGCATGATATACAGACGGCAGTACCTCTTTCAGCGGAGCATCCTGTTCCAGTAATTGCTCAAAACGGGCAATCTGAGCCACCAGATGCTGCATTTTTGCCATGCTTTCAGCAGGTGTCAGCAGGAACAGAATGGAGTTGAGATCGCATTTTTCAGGAATGATATTATTTTCACGCAGATAGTTAGCCAGAATCGTTGCCGGCACACCGAACGCTTCATAATTACCGGTTTTGGCATCAATACCCGGCGTTGTCAGCAGTAATTTGCACGGGTCAACAAAATACTGATTTTCTTCATATCCCTCAAAGGCATGCCAGCGCTCACCCGGCACAAAATTGAAGAACCGGAGATCATTGGCAATCACATCAGTCTCAAAATCGCCCCATGAACGGCCATCAATAGTTTCCGGAATGAACGGGCGGATATGTTTACAGGATTTCAGCAGCAACTTACGGGTTTCAATCCCGGTTTTCACGCAATCCATCCATAAACGCTTACCTGATTTCCCTTCATGCATTTTGGCGTTCACATCCAGCGCGGCAAACAGCGGATAGAACGGGCTGGTGGAGGCATGCATCATAAAGGCATTATTCAGACGCTTATGATTCACATAACGGCTCTGGCCTTTAATATGACTGTCTTTTTTATGGATCTGAGATGTCTGAGAGAAACCGGCCTGTTGTTTATGAACAGATTGTGTGACCAGAATTCCGGGATCATTTTCATTCAGCTCCAGCAAAAGCGGAGAACAATCCTTCATCATCGGAATAAACTGTTCATAACCAACCCAGGCAGAATCAAATAAAATGTAGTCACATAAATGACCGATTTTATCGACAACCTGGCGTGCGTTATAAATTGTTCCGTCATACGTACCCAGTTGAATAACCGCCAGACGGAACGGACGTTTTTCGCCGGTTCGTTCAGGTGCGACTTCTTTAATTAAGCTGCGAAGATAATCCTCTTCAAAACAATGAGCATCAATCCCGCCGATAAATCCGAACGGGTTGCGCGCAGCTTCCAGATAAACCGGTATTGCCCCCGCCTGTATTAATGCGCCGTGATGATTTGATTTGTGGTTGTTACGATCGAATAATACCAGGTCACCCGGCGCCAATAAGGCATTAAGCACCACTTTATTTGAAGACGACGTACCATTAAGGACGAAATAGGTTTTATCCGCGTTAAAAACTTTCGCCGCATGCTGTTGTGCCGCGCACGGAGCCCCTTCATGAATCAGCAGATCCCCCATGGAGACATCCGCATTACATAAATCAGAACGGAATAAATTTTCGCCGAAATATTCAGCAAACTGGTTACCCAGCGGGTGACGGCGGAAAAACTCCCCGCCCTGATGTCCGGGACAATCAAAAGCTGAATTGCCCTGCTCAACATATTTTTTCATACTGCCGAAAAATGGCGGTAACAGACTTTCTTCATATTTCAGCGCCGCTGTTTCCAGTTGCTTACTGTATAATTCACCGTTCTTTTTATTTAAATCAATCACGCCGGTTAACCGTGTAATGACATCTGCCGGAATGACTTCGTGATCACTGATTACAGCAAAAACCGGCTGTTCAAAACTGTGCTGCTCAATAAAATCCAGCTTTCCGTCGCGGATATCATCAAGTGAAATAACGATGACAGCAACATCCGTAAAATCTGTATTCAGGATATCCACACATTCCCGGTGTGTTGAAATATAGTCAGACATATCATAGCTGACAGCGATTTTATAACTTTTCATTTTCATACCTTTTATTTTTGGCAAAAAATTCCCGCTGAAATATTCAGAAAAAATATTTCAGTTATTTATTTTCATAAATGCGAGCTTGTTCCCTCAATATACTATTGAGTTAAAAAATCACATTTCTCTTTATGCCATTACGTATGCCAAAACAATATTCAGGACTGACAGTTTTCACTATCTCAGCAAGGGCTTTTTTTTACCGCAACCGGGAATGACGAAAGCTGTTTACCTGCATATTGATATGCATGAAAACCAGAGTATGAATTATCAATCAGAATTCAGCATATCCACACATAAATGCGGGATATAATGAGAAAGAGGTCGACGATCCATACGATGGCAATATGCAGACAACGTCATGGATGTCAGTAGAGGGACTACCTTTGTGCATTAAAACGATTAAAATCAAAACACGAACGATGTGAGAACATCATAAGGTGTGTAACACGTCTTATATGCGGCCAAAATCGGTTATTGTTTTCCATTTTTGCACCTGTTTAAAATTAAGACTATCTGACGAACAATTATTAATATAACCAAGTATAAATACTATACCGTGATATACATCAAAATAATAATCCTAAAAATATATTTAACCAATATCAGTTAGTATAAAAATACATTTTGTTAATACTGTGTTGTGTATATTATTGGCGCAAATTAAAAAAACAAATACATATTTAATATAGTTACTACGTCTATATTATAGATAATAACTAATCCTCTGATAATATAGTGACCTGGTCTATAATCATTATTTATAAGATAATAAAATATAATCACGACATATATATTTAATCAAATCGCACTAATAGTTTAATTTTAAATTAAGGTGCAATAACAGTAAGTTATAAAAAATACTATTTTATGACCGGGAAACTCGTAAAATTAATAAAGTATTATTTTTGAATAATTATTCATTTCAGTCACAATATTTCTCCGGGCCGGTAAATATATAAAACAGTACGAAGCCGGAGCGCAATGACAAGCGCCATTATGCTGACACAGACACATGTGTGGCTGAATCAGAGTTTCAGACATACGGGATGAGATGCACCGGAGAGATTCAGTTGCCGGAATATTTGATAACACAGGAAGTTAACGAAGAAAATTGGAGCGGGCGAAGGGAATCGAACCCTCGTATAGAGCTTGGGAAGCTCTCGTTCTGCCATTGAACTACGCCCGCGTCAGGATGTGTGAGATTATACGCCGGTCATCTTGTTTATCAAGAGGATAGTGAAAAAAAAGCCCCACAAATTTGTGAGGCTCCGTGTTCATTTACTGCAGCAATTATTTGCCCGGACGCATCGCAGGGAACAGGATAACGTCACGGATGGTATGGCTGTCAGTAAACAGCATGACCATGCGGTCGATCCCGATACCCAGACCCGCTGTCGGCGGCAGACCGTGCTCCAGCGCGACAACATAGTCTTCGTCATAGAACATCGCTTCGTCATCACCAGCGTCTTTCTGGCGGACCTGCTCGGCAAAACGTTCTGCCTGATCTTCCGCATCGTTCAGCTCGGAGAAACCGTTACCGATTTCGCGGCCGCCGATAAAGAATTCAAAGCGGTCAGTAATAAACGGATTGTCGTCATTACGACGCGCCAGCGGAGAGACTTCTGCCGGATATTCAATGATGAATGTCGGCTGGATCAGATGGCTTTCTGCCACTTCCTCGAAGATTTCACACTGTACGCGGCCCAGACCCCATGATTTTTCAATTTTGATGTTCAGGGATTTCGCGATAGCAACTGCTTTATCCATATCATCCAGATCAGCCATGTTGGTTTCCGGACGATATTTGCAGATTGCTTCTTTCATGGTGAGTTTGGCAAACGGTTTACCGAAATCGAATTCCTGGTCACCGTATTTCACGACCGGGTTACCCAGCACATCCTGAGCGATGGTGCGGAACAGCTCTTCGGTCAGTACAATCAGGTCTTTATAATCGGCATATGCCATATAAAGTTCCATCATGGTGAATTCCGGGTTGTGACGCGGGGAAACCCCTTCGTTACGGAAGTTACGGTTGATTTCAAACACGCGCTCAAAACCACCGACCACCAGACGCTTCAGATACAGCTCCGGCGCAATACGCAAATACATATCGATATCCAGCGCATTATGATGGGTAACAAACGGACGCGCACTTGCCCCGCCCGGAATCACCTGCATCATCGGAGTTTCCACTTCCATAAACCCTTTGTTCACCATAAACTTACGGATTTCAGCCAGAATACGTGAACGCACCGCAAAGGTATGACGGGATTCATCGTTGGCGATCAGATCCAGATAACGCTGGCGGTAGCGGGTTTCCTGGTCACTCAGACCGTGGAATTTATCCGGTAACGGACGCAGTGCTTTGGTCAGCAGACGGACTTCAGTGCAGTGGACAGTCAGTTCGCCGGTTTTGGTTTTAAATAACTTACCGCGC
This sequence comes from Morganella morganii, assembly GCF_019243775.1. Classification (NCBI taxonomy): domain Bacteria; kingdom Pseudomonadati; phylum Pseudomonadota; class Gammaproteobacteria; order Enterobacterales; family Morganellaceae; genus Morganella; species Morganella morganii. The sequence continues at coordinate 1,060,839 of NZ_CP069157.1, read as the reverse complement.
GCCGCGAGGATATCGCCCAGATCCCATTTTTTAAAGGATTCGTTGTACACGCCTTCAGCCAGATCATCACGGGAAACGTAAATCTGAATACGGCCCGCAGTGTCCTGTAAGGTGGCAAAAGAGGCTTTACCCATGATACGGCGGGTCATCATACGGCCGGCAATCGCCACTTCGATATTCAGGGCTTCCAGCTCTTCCGCGCTTTTTTCACCATATTTTTCATGCAGCTCACCGGATACCGCGTCACGGCGGAAATCATTCGGGAATGCAACGGCTTCTTTCTCACGCAACTGTGCCAGTTTTTCACGGCGTGTTTTTAATTCGTTATTTAAATCAGGTGCCTGCTCAGCACTGTGTTGATCTTGTGACATTTTTAATCCTTATAAACCCGCTTTTAAGCTGGCCTCAATAAATTTATCCAGATCGCCGTCTAATACAGCCTGCGTATTGCGGGTTTCCACACCGGTACGGAGATCTTTAATACGGGAATCATCAAGTACATAAGAACGGATCTGACTGCCCCAGCCGATGTCGGATTTGTTATCTTCCATTTCTTGTTTATCGGCGTTTTTCTTCTGCATTTCATATTCATAAAGTTTTGCTTTCATCTGACGGAAAGCCTGATCTTTATTCTTATGCTGCGAGCGGTCATTCTGACATTGTGTGACGATACCGGTCGGAATATGGGTAAGACGCACCGCAGATTCCGTTTTGTTCACGTGCTGACCACCGGCACCGGAGGCGCGGTAAACGTCAATACGGATATCCGCCGGATTGATTTCAATATCAATGTCATCGTCCACTTCCGGATAGATAAACGCGGAACTGAACGAGGTATGGCGGCGGCCGCCGGAGTCAAACGGGCTCTTGCGCACCAGGCGGTGAACGCCGGTTTCGGTGCGCAGCCAGCCGTAGGCGTATTCGCCCATGATCTTAACCGTTGCCGATTTCAGACCGGCCACGTCGCCGTCAGATTCTTCAATAATTTCGGTTTTAAAGCCGCGGCTTTCTGCCCAGCGCAGATACATACGCAGCAGCATGCTTGCCCAGTCCTGAGCTTCTGTACCACCGGAACCGGCCTGGAGATCAAGGTAGCAGTCAGCGCTGTCATATTCACCGGAGAACATCCGGCGGAATTCCAGCTGACCGAGTTTGTCTTCCAGTCCCTTCAGCTCTTCAACAGCTTCGTTAAAGGTCTCTTCGTCATCCGCTTCGACGGCGAGTTCCAGCAGACCGCTGACATCCTCAAGCCCCTGGTCAAGGTCATCAATGGTTTCCACGATGGCTTCCAGAGAGGCGCGTTCCTTACCGAGTGCCTGGGCACGTTCAGGTTCGTTCCAGACGTCAGGCTGTTCCAGCTCGGCGTTAACTTCTTCTAAGCGCTCTTTCTTGGCATCGTAGTCAAAGATACCCCCGAAGCACCGAAGTACGCTCAGTCAAATCCTGGATCTGATTTTTTACCGGGTTAATTTCAAACATGTCTTTTTATCTTTTGTTGATTGTCAGGTAATAATGTGAGAACTGCACATTGTAGCGAAAATCCGCTCATCATGACAGCACCGCAAACCCCTTTCGGACTAAAATTAATCCGGCCAGATATGTTCTATCAGTAACTGCACACTGCGCTGTCCGCGGAACTCATTCACATCCAGTTTATACGCGAGACGAACCCGCTGCACACTGTTGTCCGGCCAGTAATTTACATCCACATTAAAGGCGATTCCGTCGAGCAGCGGACCGCCGCCTTCCGGTTCAATCATCACTTTCAGATGTTTTTCGCCGACGATGCGCTGTTGCAGCAGCCGGAATGTGCCGTCAAACAACGGCTCCGGGAACCCCTGCCCCCACGGCCCGCCTTCACGCAGCAAACCAGCGGTTTCCAGTGTCATATCCTGCGGTGACAGCACGCCGTCGCTCCAGATAACCCCGTGCAGCAAGCCGGGGTCAATCATATCATCCACCAGCGCGGCAAATTTATGCTGAAAATCAGGGAAATACGATTCCGGCAGAGAAAGCCCGGCCGCCATCGCATGGCCGCCGAATGCGGCCATCATTCCCGGATTGAGCGTATCAAGCCGCTCGAGCACATCCCGCAGATGCAGGCCGCTTACCGAGCGCCCGGAGCCTTTCAGCAGACCATCACCGCACGGCGCAAAGGCAATCACCGGACGGTGATAACGTTCTTTGATACGCGAGGCGAGAATACCGACCACGCCCTGATGCCACTCAGGGTGATACAGAGCTATTCCTGACGGCATTTCCGTAGTGCTGTGCTCAATTTTGCTGAACAATGTCAGGGCTTCCTGCTGCATCCCCTGCTCGATTTCGCGCCGGGTCTGATTCAGGCCGTCCAGTTCATGTGCCAGCATGCGTGCTTTCGCCATATCATCCGTCAGCAGCAGTTCAACACCGACTGACATATCATCCAGTCTGCCCGCCGCATTCAGACGCGGCCCGAGCGCAAAACCCAGGTCACTCGCCACCAGTGCGGGAGCCTGCCGTTTGGAGATCTCCAGCAGCGCGGTGATCCCGGCACAGCAGCGTCCGGCACGGATGCGGTTCAGCCCCTGATGCACAAGGATACGGTTGTTCTGATCAAGCGGCACCACATCTGCCACTGTGCCCAGTGCGACCAGGTCAAGCAGTTCAGCCAGGTTCGGCTCGGCAATATTCTGTTGTGCGAACCAGTCGTCCGCCCGCAGTGATGCCCGCAGCGCGGACATCAGATAAAAGGTTACGCCGACACCGGCGAGGGATTTGGAGAGAAATCCGCAGTCTGCCAGGTTCGGGTTAATAATCGCTTCCGCCGGCGGCAGAATCTCTCCCGGCAGATGGTGGTCAGTCACAATCACGCGGATCCCGGCAGCATGAGCAGCGGCCACGCCGTCATGAGAGGAAATACCGTTATCCACTGTCATAATCAGCTCCGCCCCTTTGCGGCGGGCCTGCTCTGTCACCTGTGCGCTGAGCCCGTAGCCGTCCTCAAAACGGTTGGGGACAAGAAAATCCACCTGCCGGAATCCCATCCGGCGCAGTGCACGGACCGACAATGCCGTACTGGTCGCGCCGTCAGCATCAAAATCGCCGACAATCACAATCCGCTGATTCTGGTGCAGTGCTTCTTTCAGCAGTACAACGGCCTGGTCAATGCCATTAAGCTGACCGTAATTAAGCAGCCCGCGTGCACCGCGCTCCAGTTGCTCGGCAGAGGTAATTCCTCTGGCAGCATACAGACGGCATAACAGTTCGGGGCGATCGGGAGAAAGCAGTGCTGTATAATCCCCCGCATCACGGCGGCGGAGTTCTGTTTTTATCATAACAACCTGATTATACTATTAATTATTTATTTACTAATTCAGCAATTTTATCCGCTGACAGGTAACCGGCAATCAGCGTTCCGTCCTCAAGGACAATCGCCGGAGTGCCGGTGATGCCGAATTTCAGGCCGAGATTATAGTGTTTACTGATATCAATGTTACAGCTGTCTATCTGCGGGATAGGTTCATTACGGAACACGTTATCCAGCGCTTTGGTTTTGAACCCGTTACACCAGACTGACTGCATTTCCCGGCCGACAGCTGAATCCGGCCCTTTGCGCGGAAACGCCAGATAACGGACCGTAATGCCTTTATCATTCAGCGCCTTATTTTCATTATGTAACTTCAGGCAGTACGGACAGGTGATATCCGTAAAGACAGTAATAACGTGGCTGCCGCGCTGAGATTTATAAATGATCATCTCATTTTCCAGGCTGTTCAGCTCATCCAGCAGCACATTATTGGTGATATTTTTCGGGGTTTTGCCGCTCATATCAAACATCGGCCCCTGCAGCAGATAACGGCCGTCATCGCTGATATAAAAAACACCCTGCGGGGTGGCTACCGCCGAGACACCCGGCACCGGTGACGGGCGGATCATGGTGGCGGTCATATCCATTTTGCCCAGTGCCGCTTTGATTTCGCTTTCCCCGGCAACCGCGCCGTGACTGAACACAAGCAGAAGCGCCAGTGCGGATGATACAATTTTCAGCATACTGTTTCCTTATCAGCCGCGCGGATGGTGCTGCTGGTGCAGCGTGCGTAACCGCTCCGTCGCGACATGGGTATAAATTTGTGTGGTGGATAAATCACTGTGCCCCAGCAGCATCTGCACCACCCGCAGATCCGCCCCGTGATTGAGCAGATGCGTGGCAAAGGCATGGCGCAGCACATGGGGCGAGAGTTTTTCAGTCGCAATCCCGGCTACGACCGCATAGTGTTTGATGCGGTGCCAGAATGTCTGCCGCGTCATCTGCCGCCCGAGTTTGCTCGGGAACAGCACGTCCGTAGCCTGTCCGTTCAGCAGTGACGGTCTGGCCTGTGCCAGATAAACCTCCAGCCAGTACACCGCTTCTTCCCCCATCGGCACCAGACGCTCTTTATTACCTTTACCGATCACACGGATCACGCCCTGGCGCAGACTGACATCCGGCAGCGACAGTGACACCAGCTCTGTCACGCGCAGTCCGCAGGCATAAAGCACTTCCAGCATGGCTTTATCGCGCAGTTCAAGCGGATCGGTAACATCCGGAGCCGCAAGCAGGTCATCCACCTGGCTTTCGCTCAAATCTTTCGGCAGCCGGGCGGGCAGTTTGGGTGCCGCCAGCTGAATAGTCGGGTCATCCGTCCGCAGTTTTTCACGGTAGCAATACTGGAAAAACCGGCGCAGCGAGCTGAGCATCCGCGCCGAACTGGTAGCTTTGTAACCGCGATCCAGCCGGCCGGCCAGAAAAGCCTGCAAATCAAGGGTGGTCAGCGATAACCAGTCCAGATCCTGCGGCGCCAGCCAGTCCGCCAGTGCCTGTAAATCCAGGCGATAGGATGCCAGAGTGTTTTCCGATAAATTCTGTTCCAGCCAGATAGTATCAAGAAACTGCTCTGTCAGTGCATCACTTTCGCTGTGTTGTACGGCGTCCTTCACCGCTGACCTCCCGTTTGAATTCCCGTGTCAGAATTAACTTATCTTCTGTTACAATACCGTAATCCTGTGATGAAAGCAGCGCACAGAGGCGGCGGGCTTTCATTTTTTACCCGATACACAGCAGAATAAACAGATGAAAATTGGTCTTTTTTATGGTTCCAGCACCTGCTATACCGAAATGGCAGCTGAAAAAATCCGTGATATTTTAGGTGATGATCTCGTTGAACTCCATGATGTGAAAGAGACAGATCTGCAACTGATGGAAAGCTACCCGGTGCTGATCCTCGGCATTCCGACCTGGGATTTCGGTGAAATCCAGGAAGACTGGCTGGCGGTGTGGGAGCAACTGCCGCAGCTTGATTTATCGGGAAAAATTGTCGCTATGTACGGCATGGGTGATCAGGTGGATTACAGCGACTGGTTCCTGGACGCACTGGGCTATCTGCATCAGCAGCTGCAATCATCCGGGGTAAAATTTGCCGGTTACTGGCCGGTGGACGGTTATACCTTCACCAGCCCGAAAGCCCTGACCCCGGACGGCAAACACTTTGTCGGCCTGGCACTTGATGATGTCAATCAGTATGACGAAAGCGAAGAGCGCATCGCCACATGGTGTATGCAGGTACTTGAGGAAGTTCAGGAACTGCTGTAGGCCGATCAGATATCCGGGTACTGTAAAAGCAGCTGATTAAGGCTGCTCCATGCCTCTTTCGGGACACTGTCAGAGGCTATCCACAGGTATTTCTGCCGCCCGGAGGTCAGTGAGCGCAGATGCAGACGGATACCCAGCCGGGTAATATATGGCGGTTTAGTGATTTCCCACTCGCTTTTACGCCATAAAATCCGGTTTTGATTCTGCAGACTGGCGGGACCGGCGCGTTTGCTGATTTTATACTGTGTCCGCCCCCAGCCTGCGATCAGCAGCAATGTCAGCGGCAGCCAGATAAATGAGGTTCTGCCGGGCCAGGGCGCAAATAATACACTCAGCGCCAGCACACCGTAAATCAGTGTTGAGAAGACCTGAGTATTAAATGAGACACGTAATACTGATTTCCATAAAACCACCGGTCTGCCCCCTCTGTATCCTGACATAATGACAGCACCCGCTGTCCGGCTGAGAACCCGGTTATCCCGCGTCCGTCAGCCGGAAAATATACGGCATTCCTTCCCGGTTTCCTATGAAATAACTGTGACCGGTTATGACTTTTTCTGCCGCTCAGTCCGGATAATACGCTGCGTTCTGTGCTGCCATCCGTGCCTGATTACGTTCCTGAATCAGCCGGATTATCTGATACAGCGCCTCATCATCCGGACGGCCTTTATTCATCAGCCAGTTAAACAGATCCGGGTCCGGGCAGTTCAGCAACTGCACAAAATCCTGTTTCTGAGCATCGGTCAGCGTGTCATATTCATGCTGAAAAAACGGCATAATCGCAATATCCAGCTCCCGCATGCCGCGACGGCAGGCCCAGTGGATGCGGGCTTTATTTTCAATATCTAACACCGGTATATCCTTTTTATAAGAAGCGGTTTATCAGACCGGTAAACATAACTGATGATACCAGCGTAGCCTACCAAGCCCTGACAATAAAGAAAATCGTCTGCCGCACATGCCGGAGAAAAATGCGTCTCAGGCGGAAAAATAAATGAAATCCGCAACTGCCGGTTTCATTGTCACTCCGCACGTACCGCATCACACAAAGGGTCAATAATATTCTCTTGCAATGTCTGTTATCTCTTTTACCATACATTGCACAGCTCTCCGGACAGGTAAAACATCATGAACACAGAAACAAATACATTACTCCCGCAACTGAGTGATTCTCTCCCCCTGACACGCATTTCCCTCAGCGATCTGGCGCTGGTGACCATCACCGGCCCGGATAGTCAGAAGTATCTTCAGGGACAGGTCACCGCTGATATCGACGCTATGGCTGATGATCAGCATGTGCTGTGTGCCCATTGTGATGCCAAAGGGAAGATGTGGAGTGATCTGCGTCTGTTTCATTATAAAGACGGTTACGCCTACCTTATCCGCCGCAGTGCGCTGGATACCCAGCTCGCGGAACTGAAAAAATACGCGGTATTTTCCAAAGTGACGATTGCCGCTGATGATAGTGCTGTCCTGACCGGGATCGCCGGTCACGGTGCGGCAGAAGTCTTACAGGCACATTTCAGCACAGTTCCGGATGCGGACACTCAGGTTGTCAGCAGCGATGACACCACGCTGCTGTATCTGCCGCTGCCGCAGGGGCGTTTTATTCTGATCCAAACCGCTGAACAGGCCGGTGCTTTATCTGATGCCCTGTCTCTGCCGGACGCGTCTGACACTCAGTGGACCGCACTGGATATTGAAGCTGGTTACGCCGTAATTGATGCGGCAACCGTCGGTGAATTTCTGCCGCAGGCAACAAATCTGCAATCCCTTCCCCGGGGTATCTGCTTTAAGAAAGGCTGTTATACCGGCCAGGAAATGGTCGCCCGCGCCAAATTCCGCGGTGCCAACAAACGCGCCATGTTCACACTGATTGGTCACAGCCGCCATGTGCCGGTCGCCGGTGATGATGCTGAGCGTCAGCTGGGTGAAAACTGGCGCCGCACCGGTACCATTCTCGCGGCTGTCCGCCTGAGCGATGACCGCGTTCTGGTGCAGATTGTGATGAATAATGATACGGAGGAAGATGCTGTCTTCCGTATCCGTGAAGATGAAGAAAGCCGCCTGAGCCTTTTCCCGCTGCCGTACTCCTTTACTGAAGAAGCCTGATTTCCCGTCATACCCGGGCGCAGAGATACCCTGTCTCTGCGCCCGGGGGTATTCCGTATAAATCCGTATTGAGGTTGTTATGTCATCAGCTGTTCCCGCACAGGAAGTCATTCCTTTTTCTCAGTTAATCACCTTTGTTATGGAGCTGGATAAGCTCAAAAGCGTTTACCGCAAAACCCGCCTGCTGAACAATGAACGTCAGGAAAACTCCGCTGAACACAGCTGGCATTTTGCCATGACAGCAATGGCTTTTGCGCCGTATGTTGAGGATGCGGATATGCTGCGGATCCTGAAAATGGCACTGCTGCATGATGTGGTGGAAATTGACGCCGGGGACGTGCTGGTCTTTGATCTGGCCGCCCGCGAAGCGATTGCGGAAAAAGAAGTGGCTGCCGCAAAACGGATTTTCGGCCTGCTGCCGCAGCCGCAGGCGGATGAGTTTCAGGCGCTGTGGAATGAGTATGACGCCGCAGAGACCTGCGAAGCCCGTATCGCCAATATGATCGACCGCGTGATGCCGGTGCTGATGAATCTGCACAACAATGGTCAGAGCTGGGTGGAAAACAATATTTCACTGGAACAGGTAATTGACCGCACGAAATTTATTGCGGATGTGCATCCGGCATTCTGGGCGTGGTTACGCGCCGAACTGGATACCGCGAAGCAGAAAGGCTGGCTGCACTGATAAAAAAGGCCGGTTGTGTTACCACAACCGGCCTTTTCTTTATCGTTTACCGTTTACTCGTAATCACTCATCGGTGCACAGGAGCACTGAAGGTGACGGTCACCGTAGACATCATCCAGCCGTTTAACCGTCGGCCAGTATTTGTTGTCACGGGTGGATTGAGTCGGGAATACCGCCACTTCACGGCTGTACGGGTGTGACCACTCCGCTGCCAGTTCAGTCTGGATATGCGGGGCATTCACCAGAGGGTTATCTTCCGCTGTCCACTCACCACTGCCGACCCGCTCCATTTCCGCACGGATACCCAGCATCGCATCAATAAAGCGATCCAGCTCCGTCTGGCTTTCGGACTCTGTCGGCTCAACCATCAGTGTGCCGCCGACCGGAAAAGACATAGTCGGTGCATGGAAACCGTAGTCAATCAGACGCTTGGCAATATCCATCTCCGTAATACCAAACTTCGCTTTCAGCGGACGGATATCCAGAATACATTCATGCGCCACATAGCCGTTACGGCCGGTATAAAGCACATCGTAAGCGGATTTCAGCCGTGCTGCGATATAGTTGGCATTGAGGATCGCCACCTGACTGGCCTGACGCAGCCCCTGCGCACCCATCATGCGGATATACATCCAGCTGATCGGCAGAATGGAAGCACTGCCGAACGGTGCGGCGGATACCGCGCCCTGAGAGGTCAGCAGCTCAGAGGTGACAATGGTGTGCCCCGGCACAAACGGTGCGAGGTGTTTTTTCACACCAATCGGCCCCATACCCGGGCCGCCGCCGCCGTGCGGAATACTGAAGGTCTTGTGCAGGTTAAGGTGAGAAACATCCGCGCCGATAAAGCCCGGCGTGGTCACGCCGACCTGTGCGTTCATGTTCGCGCCGTCCAGATACACCTGGCCACCGAATTCATGAATGATATCACAGACTTCGCGCACACCCTCTTCATACACCCCGTGGGTGGACGGATAAGTGATCATCACACAGGACAGATTTTCACTGTGCTGTTCTGCTTTCGCCCGTAAATCCGCCAGATCAATGTTACCGTCTTCATCACAGGCCACCACCACGACTTCCATCCCCGCCATATTGGCTGAGGCCGGGTTAGTGCCGTGAGCAGACTGCGGGATCAGACAGATAGTGCGGTGCCCTTCACCTTTGCTTTCCTGATAGCGGCGGATAGTCACCAGCCCGGCATATTCCCCCTGTGCGCCGGAGTTCGGCTGCATACACATGGCGTCATAACCGGTCAGCAACACCAGCCAGCGGGAGAGCTGTTCTATCATCACATGATAGCCCTGAGCCTGCTCCGGCGGGCAGAACGGATGCATATTACCGAATTCCGGCCAGGTTATCGGGATCATCTCCGCAGCCGCATTCAGTTTCATGGTACAGGAGCCGAGCGGGATCATCGCCTGATCCAGCGCCAGGTCTTTGCGGGCCAGACTGTGCAGATAGCGCATCATATCCGTTTCGCTGTGATAGCGGCGGAAGTTCGGATGCTTCAGAATCTCCCCTTCGCGGCGCAGCGCGGCAGGAATGGATTCAGAAGAAGCGGCAACCTGTGCATCGAGTGCATCAATATCCCACTGTGCTTCCTGTCCGGTCAGTACCGCGTACAGATTTTCCAGACATTCACGCTGCGTGGTTTCGCTCAGGGTGACCGCAACGGCACCCGGCAGATCGGTACGCAGGTTGATACGCGCCGCTTTGGCACGGGCCAGAACGGCAGCTTTGTCCTGCACTTCAATCGTCAGGGTATCAAACCAGGTGGTGTTACGCAGACGCAGACCTGCATCTGTCAGCGCTTTCGCCAGAATATCGGTCAGGCGGTGAATGCGGCCGGCAATCCGTTTCAAACCTTCCGGCCCGTGGTAGACCGCATACATCCCGGCGATATTTGCCAGCAGAACCTGAGAGGTACAGATATTGGAGTTCGCTTTTTCACGGCGGATATGCTGTTCGCGGGTTTGCAGCGCCAGACGCAGAGCACGGTTACCGGCGGCATCAATGGATACCCCGATAAGACGGCCCGGCATCGCACGTTTGTAAGCATCACGGCAGGCAAAGAAGGCAGCATGAGGGCCGCCGTAGCCCATCGGCACACCAAAACGCTGGGCTGAGCCGAAGACGATATCCGCGCCCTGTTTGCCCGGCGCTTCCAGCAGGACCAGCGCCATAATATCGGCTGCCACACTGGTGATCACCTGACGCTGATGTAACTGTGCCAGTAATTCACGGTAATCATGGATCTGTCCGCCGGTGCCGGTCTGCTGCAACAGCACACCGAACACATCATCGTAATCAAGGGCTTTTTCCGCACTATCGATTATCAGTTCAAAACCGAAATATTCAGCGCGGGTGCGGATCACATCCAGGGTTTGCGGATGCACGTCATCCGCAATGAAAAAGCGGTTGGCATTTTTCTTTTTGCTGACGCGTTTTGCCATCGCCATCGCTTCCGCCGCAGCGGTCGCTTCATCAAGCAGTGAGGCAGATGCCAGCTCCAGACCGGTCAGGTCGATAGTCACCTGCTGGAAATTCAGCAGTGCTTCCAGGCGGCCCTGGGAGATTTCCGGCTGATACGGCGTGTACGCGGTATACCAGCCCGGATTTTCCAGCAGATTGCGTAAAATTACCGGCGGCAGAATGGTCGGTGCATAGCCCTGGCCGATGTAAGAGGTAAATTGCTGATTCAGCCCGGCAATGATTTTCAGTTCTGCCAGCGCATCCTGTTCGGTTGCCCCTTCGCCCACGGCAGGCGGGATATCCAGCTGAATATCATCAGGGACAATATGGCGGGTGAGATCTTCAAGTGATGCCGCACCGACCGTTTTCAGCATATGCTGCTGTTGTTCAGGGGATGCGCCGATATGACGGCGGACAAATTCACCCCGGTTTTCAAGCTGCGTTAAAGTTTGAGTCATTGTTCTCCGGTTCCTGACATTGTCTGATTCAATAAAAACCCGAAAAAAAACCCTGTTTACTTACAAACAGGGTTCCGCAATCCGTCAGTCTTCTTCTTCAGCCTGCAGTTCTGCGTATTTGGCTGCGTCCATCAGACCGGCAAACTCATCCGGATCCGTGATTTTAATACGGATCATCCAGCCGCCTTCATACGGCTCGCTGTTTACCAGTTCCGGGCTGTCTTCCAGTGCTTCGTTCACGGCGATAACGGTGCCGGTCACCGGCGCATACAGGTCAGATGCCGCTTTTACCGACTCAACGGTACCGAATGCCTCACCAAACGTGATTTCATCACCCACTTCCGGTAATTCAACAAAAACCACATCGCCCAGCAGTTCCTGCGCGTAGTCAGTGATCCCTGCCACATACTCATCACCACTCTCATGGCGAACCCACTCGTGATCTTCTGTATATTTCAGATTCTCAGGTATATTACTCATCGCCAACGGCTCCTGTTATCGGGTTTCTCAAAATTTAACAATAAAATACGGATGTTCAGACCAGTGCTTTGCCGTTACGGACAAATCCCGGTTTCACGACCTCAACAGGCACTTCACGGTTGCGCACCTGTACAATAGCGGTATTGCCGATCCCCTGCGGGACGCGGGCCAGCGCGATACTGAATCCCAGTGACGGGGAGAAAGTTCCGCTGGTGATAACGCCGGTCTGTAATTTGCCGAGCTCATCAGTAAAGCGGACTTCCATTCCGGCCCGCAGTACGCCTTTTTCGCGCATCACCAGACCGACCTGTTTTTCAGTGCCGTCACGGCGGAATTTTTCCAGTGCCTCACGGCCGATAAATTTCCGGTCTTCCGGCTGCCAGGCAATAGTCCAGCCCATATTCGCCGCCAGCGGATTGACGGTTTCGTCCATCTCCTGGCTGTAAAGATTCATGCCAGCTTCGAGGCGTAAGGTATCCCGCGCTCCTAACCCGGCAGGTTTCACCCCGGCGGCCAGCAGTTTTTTCCACAGGTCAGCAGCCTGCTCTGCGGGCAGCGCGATTTCATAACCTTCCTCGCCGGTGTACCCGGTAGTGGCAATGAAATAATCGCCGCTCTGCACGCCGTAAAACGGTTTCATCCCGGCGACGGCGGCTTTTTGTTCCGCACTCAGCAGTGTCGCAACTTTTTCTTTGGCATGCGGCCCCTGAACAGCAATCATCGCCAAATCATCACGGACTGTCATCTCAGCCGCAAAGTTTTTGCGATGTTCGTCAATCCACGCCAGATCTTTTTCACGGGTGGCGGAGTTCACCACCAGCCGGTAAAAATCATCCGCAAAGTAATAGACGATAAGATCATCGATCACACCGCCGGACGCATTGAGCATCCCGGTATACAGTGCTTTGCCTTTTTCGGTGAGTTTTGCCACATCGTTGGCGAGAAGATAACGGAGGAACTGCTGACATTGCGGACCATGAAAGTCCACGATTGTCATATGGGAAACATCGAACATACCGGCGTCATTGCGGACATTGTGGTGCTCTTCGATCTGGGAGCCGTAGTGCAGCGGCATCATCCAGCCGTGGAAATCCACCATTTTTGCCCCGCAGGCAACGTGCTCACCGGACAGTGGTGTGTGTTGTGCCATTCTATCCCCTTTCAGTCAGACATAGTGCGCAGCGTGTACCGCGCAAACGATACCCTTTTCCTGACGTTATCACCGAATCACAAACGTAACCATAAGAAAAAATTGTGACCGTGTACGCGGACGGAAAAATACGAGCCGTCAGTATGCAGATTTTTCATCTGCCATTCTGAGCCCTGAGGCGCAAAAAAGCATTAACAGGTGATAGTTTTGAATTAAGCGGCGGGAATGCACTAAAACACCGGCCGGATCGACCGGTTAATTTTTAGTGCATTATGAATAAAACTAATGTGAAAAAAGCCCTTAAATTAGATTTTTTCAGCTGATGCCGGCTTCGGTTCACGCAGCCAGTCCGGCATATCACTCAGTCCGCGGGCATGGCGCAGCAGCGCCGGTTTCACGCCCGGCAGTGTGTCTGCCAGCACCAGACCGACATCACGGACCAGTTTTTTCACCGGATTGCTGCCGTCGAACAGTTCACGGAAACCCTGCATTCCGGCCAGCATCATTGCGGCACTCTGCTTGCGGCGGCGCTCAAAACGGCGCAGCCAGAAATAGTTACCGATATCTTTGCCTTCAGCCGTCAGACGGCGGATTTCGCCAATCAGCTCTGCCACATCCATAAAACCGAGGTTAACACCCTGTCCGGCCAGCGGATGAATGGTGTGAGCCGCATCGCCCAGCAGCGCCAGACGCGGCGCGGCGAACTGACGGGCATAACGTCCGGTCAGCGGGATTGCCCGCCGCTCACTGACCACTTCACACAGCCCGAGGCGCAGATCAAACGCCGCTGCCAGTTTATGGTTAAACGCAGCATCATCCAGATCCAGACAGTGCTGTGCTGTCAGTCCGGGCAGAGACCAGACAATTGAGCAGTGATGTGCATCCGGCAGCGGCAGAAATGCCAGAATGCCGTCGCCGTGGAAAACCTGACGCGCCACATTCTCATGCGGCAGTTCTGTGCGGATGGTGGCGACCAGCGCGTGATGCTCATAATCCCAAAACGAAACCGGGATATCCGCATGCTGACGCAGCCAGGAATTTGCACCGTCTGCCCCGGCCACTAAGCGGGTCGTGAGCATGTCGTCATTTTCCAGGGTGATAAAGGCATCGTTTTCGCCCCACACCACCTGACGGATTTGCGTACCGGTGAGCAGTGTTACATCAGACAGCTTTTGCACCCGCTCCCAGAGCGCGTTGCGGATCACATCGTTCTCAATGATATGACCAAGGTGTTCACAATGGGCTTCCGCCGCGCTGAACGCAATACGGCCAAAGCTGTCGTTATCCCACACTTCCATGCCCTGATACGGTGCCGCGCGTTTTGCCAGAATATCCTGCCAGACACCCAGTCGCCCCAGTAAGCGCTCACTGGCACTGTTGATGGCGGAGACCCGGACAGCAAACGGCGCCTGCGGATCAAAACGGGTATCCGGCGCCTGCTTTTCAATCACGGCGATACGCAGCCCGCAGCCGTGCAGACCACAGGCCAGTGCCAGCCCGACCATGCCGCCACCGGCAATTACCACATCATATGACTGCATTGTTTATCCTCTTTCCGTGGCGGTGTTAAGCGGCTGCGCGACCCAGCCGAGAGTCTGTTTTGCCAGCCGGTTGCGCAGAAACGGCAGCATTTCCATTGCCATCAGACCGGCATTCCGTCCGGCGGCCAGCGGGAAGCAACTGTTGGAGAAAAGGCGCACCAGGCTGTCGGTCAGGGTCATTGTCGCCTGCCGGTCAGCCTCACGGGCGGCATGATATTGCATCAGCACACGGTACTGACCAATATCTTCCTGTGATAAAAACGCCTGACTGATAACCTCCGCCAGTGCCATCACGTCACGCATTCCCAGGTTAAAACCCTGGCCGGCGATCGGATGGAGTGTCTGCGAGGCGTTACCCACCAGCGCCAGGCGGTGGGAAATCTGAGAGTGCGCGGCACTCAGAGTCAGCGGATAACAGTGACGGGCACCGGCAGTGACAATTTTGCCCAGTTGCCAGCCAAAGGCTTTCTGCAATTCGCGGCAGAAAGTCTCATCATCCCATTCACGCACGGCTTCCGCATGCTCTGCACGGTGACACCAGACCAGCGAACTGCGCCCTTCTGTCATCGGCAGCATGGCCAGCGGCCCCTGCGGGGTGAAACGCTCAAACGCCCGCCCCTGCGGATCCAATTCTGTCATCACATTGGCAATCACCGCCACCTGCTCATACGGGGTGTCGCTCCACTGCATACCGCATTGTTGCGCGACCGCAGAGTGACTGCCGTCCGCCGCGATCAGAACCTGACCGTTCAGTGTTTTGCCGCTGTCCAGCTGAACACTGACCGAATCCATTGTACGGGTAATGCTTTTTACGCTGTCCGGACAATACAACGTGACATTTTCGGCTTTTGCCAGTTCGGCAAACAGGGTTTGCCCGGCATCATACAGCTCAATCACCTGTCCGAGCGCATCAATATCATAATCACCGGCGGTAATATTCACACAGCCGGTATGCCCCTGATCAGACACATGCACCCGGGTAATCGGCGCCGCATGCGCTTTCAGGGCGGACCACAGCCCGATTTTCTCCAGCCGCTGACAGGTACCGTATGCCAGGGCAATCGCCCGCGCATCAAACCCCGGATGATGGTCATCCGGTAATCTGGCTTCCGCCAGTGCAACGGGAAGCCTGCCGTGACTGAGGCGGGAAAGTGCCAGCGCCAGTGTTGCGCCGGTCATTCCGCCCCCGGTGATTATCACACTCATTAATTATTCAGCCTGTTTTGCCTGCGCCATCAGCGCCTCAATATCATCTGCGTTTTTGACCACTGATGCGGTCAGGTTTTCGTTGCCGTCCGCTGTGATGACAATATCATCCTCGATACGGACACCAATGCCGCGATATGCTTCCGGCACATCCGCATCCGGCGCAATATACAGCCCCGGTTCGATGGTCAGCACCATACCCGGTTCCAGGATGCGGTCACGTTCTGTGCCGTAATGGCCGACATCATGTACATCCAGTCCTAACCAGTGGCTGAGACTATGCATGAAAAATGCGCGGTATGCTTTGGTCTCGATCAAATGCGGCACATCCCCGGTCAGTAAGCCGAGTTTTACCAGCCCTTCCGTCATGATTTCCACCACGCGCTCTGTCACCTCTGCAATAGAAGTACCGGGGCGGTAGAGTTCGAGGGAGACATCCAGGGTTTCCAGCACCAGATCATAGATTTCGCGCTGCTCTTTGCTGAATTTGCCGTTCACCGGGAAGGTACGGGTGATATCCCCGGCATAACCCTCAATTTCACATCCGGCGTCGATCAGCACCAAATCGCCGTCTTTCATCCGGCATTCGTTTTCGGTGTAGTGCAGAATGCAGCCGTTCTCACCGCTGCCGACAATGGTGTTATAGGACGGGAAACGCGCGCCGTTACTGACAAATTCGTGTTCAATTTCGCCCTGTAACTGGTATTCGTACATACCCGGACGGCATTTTTCCATCGCGCGGGTGTGTGCCAGTGCACTGACTTTCCCGGCACGGCGCATGATGTCCAGCTCCGCCGGGGATTTAAACAGACGCATTTCGTGGACAATCGGCCGCCAGTCAATAATCGTGCCCGGCGCGGAAAGGTTACGGCGGCTGCCGCGGCGCAGTGTATCGAGGGCATTAAAGACAATGGTATCAGCATACGCCATTTCGCCCTGAGCGAAATAGAGGGTGTCGAGGCCGTTAAGCAACTGGCAGAGCTGCTCGTTGATTTCATCAAACGGCAGTGCGCGGTCAATACCCAGTTTTTCCGGCGCAGCATCCTGGCCGAGACGGCGGCCGAACCAGATTTCCGCCGTCAGATCACGAACCCGGTTAAACAGAACACTGTGGTTATGGGTTTCATCACTTTTAATCAGTACCAGTACGGCTTCCGGCTCACTGAAACCGGTCAGGTAGAGAAAATCACTGTGCTGGCGGTAGGGATACTCACTGTCCGCATTGCGCTGTGCCGGAGGTGCCGAAAAGAAAACCGCCGCGCTGGCCGGTGCCATTTTTTCCAGCAATGCCTGACGGCGTGAGATAAATTCTTGTTTATTCATACCCTCTTTCCTTGTACTGTGTGATGATTCAGGAATCTGATGGTTCAGTGTGCCGCAGATTATCTGCTGCGGACAGATTCAGATATATCAGTGTAATGTCGGTTTCTGTTCCGGCGCATCAGCCTTTTGTGCGCTGCGCGGCTTCGCCAGCGAGATATAGCACAGCTGTACCGCAACGCGGACATACTCGATCACTTCTTCCAGCGCGTCATCCAACTCTTCGGCATCTTCTGCCTCATCATAGCCCAGCATGCCGATTTCCCGCAGATCAGTCACAATTTCTTTTACTTCCTTGCGATCACTGAATTTCGGATCCGCCACACCCAGACCTAATAAGAAGTGATTGACCCAGCCGGCCAGCTCATCAGCCCGGGCAAACACACCCGCTTCATCATCCGGCAGCAGTAAATTAAACTGACATTCGGTATCATCAAGCAGTTCAAATGTGGTATTAAAGAGAGCACGCAGCGGCTGTGCCAGAACCTGTGAAAACGCCATGCCTTCGTTGGTCAGGTCGTGGATCAGTGCCAGCCAGCTGTCATCTGTGTTACCGCCGCAGAGCAGACCCGTGATCAGGCCGTGCATCTCTGACGCGGTCATGGCGACGGCCTGCTGACGCAAAAGTTCATCAAGTGTTTTAAAATCGGGCAGTGTTTTATCCGGGGTCATTATTTTGCTCACCAGTCGGGTTTCAGTTCATGATATGCTACCATCAAGAGGCGCCGCTGTACCAGATAAGGGCTGCGGCCTGCTGCTATAACGTACACAATTCACGTCACACAGGATAATATCCTGTTGCAGAACCAAAGGAAGATTTCATGTCTGCACAACCCGTTGATATCCAGATATTCGGGCGTTCCATGCGCGTTAATTGTCCACCGGAACAAAGAGAAGCTCTGCTCGCTTCTGCTGCGGAGCTTGAACAACGGTTACAGGACCTGAAAGAACGCAGCCGGGTGTCCAACACAGAACAGCTCGTTTTTATCGTCGCGTTAAACATCTGTCACGAACTGGCACAAGAAAAATTGAAAACGCGCGATTATGCCTATAACATGGAACAGAAGATAAAACTGTTACAGCAGACTATCGAGCAGGCGCTGCATGACCAAACCCGAATCACTGAGCGCCAGGTAACACCTATTGAATAAAATTGTTTAGAAATCAGTCACTAGACAAAAAAAATTTAGAAATTAGGTTGCAATATCTGCCCGATTTCATACAATGAGTTTAAGAACAACGTTACATGAAGTTCACAAAATTCTCTGAGATGTTTGTCTGCGGGTCAGTCCCCTGAGCCGATATTGATACAGACAGAATGTGGTGATTTGTCACCGGTGAGCATACCTGATTCGTTCAGGCAGCCTAATGGAAGCAACACCGCGTTCACCTTGAACCAAGGGTTCAAGGGTTACAGCCTGCGACGGCATCTTGGAGACCTCTCTCTTCTTTATCTCCTGATATTTCGCTGATTTCACTATGACTCATGACCCGTTGTTACAAGCGCGGCATCATCTGCGTCAGTTAATCCGCAATAAGCGCCGTGCGCTGACACCTCAGCAGCAAAACACTGCCGCACAAGACCTTGTTCAGCAAATCATTCATCACCCTGATATACACCGCGCCAATAATATTGCCCTGTTTCTCTCTTTTGATGGTGAGATTGATACCCGTCCGCTGACAGAGTGGCTGTGGTCACAGGGAAAACAGGTATTTTTACCTGTTCTTCACCCGTTCAGCCGCCATCATCTGTTATTCCTTGCTTATCGCCCTGATACCCCGCTGATTAAAAACAAATTTTCAATTTCAGAACCGGCATTGGATGTCACACAGGTATTACCGCCGCAGGAACTGGATATTATGTTTATTCCGCTGGTCGCGTTTGATGAAAAAGGAGAGCGTCTCGGGATGGGCGGCGGTTTTTATGACCGCACACTGACAGGCTGGCAGAAGAAAGGGTTTTACCCGGTGGGGCTGGCACATGATTGTCAGCAGGTTGATGAACTTCCTGCCGCACAGTGGGATGTCCCGCTGCCGGAAGTGATCACGCCATCACGTCGCTGGCTGTGGCCGGAACATAAATAAATCAGTATAAACAATCAGATAAATAATCCATCTGCTGCTGACAGCGACAGCGGTTAACGGGCAAATGAAACGAAAAGCATGCGCGTCATGGATGACGCGCCTGAGCGCACACGGATGTGTTTACCGCGACTTTTCGTTTTTGCCCGTTATCCGCAGAGCAATCACCGCTCTCAGAACAACAGACGTGCTCTGACAGTTCCCGGCAGCGCTTTCAACTGCAGCAGAACGTCGTCAGCTTCATCTTTGTTATTCGCCACAATGTCGATAACCACATAACCCAGATCACCCGCCGTCCGCAGATACTGCGCCGCGATATTAATACCGCGATCAGTAAAGACCTGGTTGATGCTGGTCAGCAGTCCCGGGCGGTTTTCGTGGATATGCAGCAGACGGTTGGCATTCTGGCCATGCACCGGCAGTGACACTTCCGGGAAGTTGACCGCAGAGAGCGTCGAGCCGTTATCGGAATATTTCGCCAGCTTACCGCCGACCTCAAACCCGATATTTTCCTGTGCTTCCTGAGTGGAGCCGCCGATATGCGGGGTGAGAATGACATTATCAAACCCAATCAGCTCTGAAATAAACGGATCTGCCGGGTCATTGTTGGCCGCCGGTTCAGACGGGAACACATCCACTGCCGCGCCGGACAGGTGTTTTGATGCCAGTGCCTGACTCAGAGCCGGGATATCCACTACTGTGCCGCGTGAGGCGTTAATAAAAATTGCCCCCGGTTTCATCAGCTCAAACTCATGTTTACCAATCATATTTTTGGTGGATTCCGTTTCCGGCACATGCAGGCTGACCACATCACTCATATTCAGCAGCTCAGACAGATGGCGCACCTGAGTGGCATTGCCGAGCGGCAGTTTGTTTTCGATATCGTAAAAATAGACATCCATCCCGATGGATTCCGCCAGGATCCCCAGCTGTGTCCCGATATGGCCGTAACCGATAATCCCCAGCTTTTTACCGCGCGCCTCGTAGCAGCCTTTCGCCTGTTTATCCCAGATACCGCGATGCGCTTTGGCATTCGCCTCCGGAATACGGCGCAGCAGCAGTAATAACTGGCCCAGCACCATCTCAGCCACGGAACGGGTGTTTGAGAATGGTGCGTTAAAGACCGGAATACCGCGTTTTGCCGCTGCATCAAGATCAACCTGGTTAGTCCCGATACAGAAACAACCGACGGCGACCAGTTTTTCCGCACAGGTAAAAATCTCTTCCGTCAGTTGGGTACGGGATCGGATACCGATAAAGCGTGCATCACGGATCGCTTCTTTTAATTCTTCCGTGGATAATGCGCCTTTATGATATTCAATATTTGAATAACCCGCTGCTTTCAGACTGTCTACCGCACTCTGGTGTACGCCTTCCAATAGCAGAAATTTAATTTTATCTTTTTCCAGTGATACTTTTACCATGACCCTGCCTTTTGTTAAGTTCCCGAAATGTCCTGTCCTCACATCAAAATAACAAAAAATAACGTCTCCGCAATACACGCTCCTGTACAAGTCACAGAACAAGTCACAGGGAAAAGGCAGGTTTACAGGAGAAAATGAAAAAATGCCGCTGAGAGCTGATATTTTGGCCATATCAAAGACAAAATTGTGATATATATCACCGAAATTTATGATTTTAAAAAAATAAAAAAAGGAACCGTTTCCGGTTCCTTATTCAGCATCTGAATATGACAGATATAGTACTGATTTATTTAATGGTTTTTACGCCATCCTGAGTACCCATCAGCACCACGTCGGCACCACGGTTAGCAAATAAACCAACGGTCACCACACCGGCGATACCGTTGATTTTATTTTCCAGCTCAACCGGATTCAGGATTTCCAGGTTGTAGACATCCAGAATTACGTTACCGTTATCTGTTACCACATTCTGACGGTATTCCGGCTGACCACCGAGTTTGACCAGCTCGCGCGCCACATAAGAACGCGCCATCGGGATCACTTCCACCGGCAGCGGGAATTTACCGAGAATATCAACACGCTTGCTTTCATCCACGATACAAATGAATTTCTTCGCGATAGCTGCCACGATTTTCTCGCGGGTCAGTGCTGCGCCACCGCCTTTGATCATATTCATATGGTGGTCAATTTCATCCGCGCCGTCGACATACACATCCAGACTGTCCACATCATTGCAGTCCAGCACAGGAATGCCGTAGCTTTTCAGTTTTTCGGTTGAGACCACAGAGCTGGATACCGCGCCGTCAATCTGGCCTTTCATGGTTGCCAGTGCATCAATAAAGTGAGATGCGGTGGACCCGGTGCCCACACCGACAATGGTGCCCGGCTTCACGAATTCTAATGCTGCCCAGCCAACCGCTTTTTTTAATTCATCCTGAGTCATGTTATTGCCTTTTCGTCGTCATCCTATGCCACCGGCATAGCCCGCAATAATTATAGCAATTATTTCTCCCCCGGAATGCGAATTGTGGCATATTGTGAATGACTTATAAAAAAGAGGAGAAAACCGCCATGAGACGACCGGATTATCGTGCCCTGCAGGCGCTGGACGCTGTTATCCGTGAACGTGGTTTTGAGCGGGCTGCACAGAAACTCTGTATTACCCAGTCTGCCGTTTCGCAGCGCATCAAACAGCTGGAAAATCTGTTCGGGCAGCCGCTGCTGGTGCGTACCGTGCCGCCGCGTCCGACTGAAGAAGGCCAGAAGCTGCTCGGCCTGCTGCATCAGGTGGAATTACTCGAAGCGGAATGGCTGGGGGATGATGCCGGGAATATTGAGCCGCCGCTGATCTCTCTGGCGGTCAACGCCGACAGCCTCGCGACCTGGCTGCTCCCGGCACTGCGTCATGTTCTGGCTGACCTGTCTATCCGTCTGAATATTCAGGTGGAAGATGAATCGCGGACTCATGAACGCCTGCGGCGCGGGGAAGTGGTCGGTGCGGTCAGTATTCAGCCGCGTCCGCTGCCCGGATGTCTGGCGGATCAACTTGGCGCGCTGGATTACCTCTTTGTCGCCTCACCGGAATTTGCCGCCCGTTATTTTCCTGACGGTGTCAGCCGCAGTGCCCTGCTGAAAGCCCCGGCTGTGGCGTTTGATTATCTCGATGACATGCACATGGCCTTTTTGCAGACCAATTTTGACCTCGCCCCCGGCAGTGTGCCGAGCCACGTACTCAATTCCTCAGAAGCCTTTGTGCAGCTGGCAAAACAGAGCTCAGCCTGTTGTATGATCCCGCATTTGCAGATTGCGGATGAACTGGAGCGGGGAGAGTTACTGGATCTGACACCGGGGCTGTTTCAGCGCCGGATGCTGTACTGGCACCGGTTTGCACCGGAAAGTGCCACCATGCGCCGGGTGACTGACGCCCTGCTGAAACACGGGCGTCAGACCTTACGGCAGGAGCAGCCTGAAACGGCTTAACGTTTCAGTTCAAACACGACATCCACCTGGTCGCGGAAATCGATAGTCTGCTGTTCATAGGTTTCATCCGCAGAGACTGCTGCCGGTGCGCCGGCGGCCAGCATCATTTTATTACGCGCCATTACCGGAACCGGCTGTGGTGCGTTGTAACCGATGCTGTAAACCGCACCCAGCTCAGTACCAAAGCCTTTTGCGACCGATTTGGCTTGTGAAATCGCATCAGAAATCGCTTTCTGGCGTACTTCTTCACGGTATTTCTCCGGATTATTCACCCCGAACTCAACGGCACTGATATCATTCAGCCCGCTTTTCAGCGCACCGTCGAGCAGTGTGTTCAGTTTGTTCAGGTCATGCACTTTCACTGTCACAGAGCGTGAGGCGTTATAACCACGGATAACGGACTCTTCTTTCTCTTTGTCATAGACATAATCCGGACTGGTACTGATATTGGCCGCATTAATGTCTTTCTTTTCAATTCCCTGTGCTTTCAGGAAATCAAAATATTGCGCCACACGTTTATCTGCCTGTGCTTTGGCGGCTGACGCATCTTTTTCCTTTACTGTCACATTGATGGACAGTGTCGCCATATCAGGCTCAGCCTGGATCACGGCGCTGCCGGAGGTTGAAATATGCGGGCCTGCCGGCGTTTCCGCTGCCTGAGCAGCTGCCGCGTAACCACCCAGGGCAACCATAGCGGCAAGAGCAAGAGATTTCAGTTTCACATATCCTCCTTCTGTTTTAAACCGGTCACATAACAGAATGTTATGCCGGAATTAGTAACACTACCACACTCTGACGAAACAATATTTCGGATTAATAAGAAATATTCAATCCTTTTAAAGCTAATTGTATCGCGATATACCACATCACCGAACCGACAAACAGATTGATAATCCGCTGTGAAACCGGTTTTTGCAGCACCGGAGAGAACCATGCCGCCAGCAGCGCCAGGCCGAAGAACCACAATATTGATGCACAGACTGCCCCGGCGGTGAACCAGATCCGCATATCAGAACCGAGTTGCCCGCCGATGCTGCCCAGCACCACAAAGGTGTCCAGATAAACATGCGGATTCAGCCAGGTAACAGCCACCAGCGTCATAATCACCCGCCAGCGACTGCGGACCACCTGTTCCTGCATGGTCAGCGCGGTATCAGCGGTAAAAACTGCCCGCAGTGCCCCCCAGCCGTACCACAGCAAAAACGCCACGCCGCCCCAGGTAACCAATGCCATCAGCCACACTGACTGGCTCAGCAGCGCACTGCCGCCGAAGACCCCGGCCGTGATCAGTAAAACATCACTCAGCGTGCATAAAAATGCACTCATCAGATGGTACTGTTTACGGCTCCCCTGCTGTAATACAAATACGTTTTGCGGCCCGAGCGGCAGTATCATTGCTGCGCCAAGTAATAACCCCTGAAAATAAGTCGATAACATGCAAAAAATCCCGATAATTATTCAATCCACGCCGGATGGAATGAATATTACCGGGATTTCAGTATTAGTGAAATTAATACCATTAATGGACCATTACTGCGGCTAATAACACACGGAAAAATGCTGTCAGATCCACTCCCAGACCAGACGCACCGGTGTACCGAGACATTCACTCACACGGCGGATAATTTCATCACGCCCGTTATCCATGCAGACAATAAAACTGTTGTTATAACGGACGGTCAGCCCGTAACACGCAAGACCACCGGTTTCATCGTAATCCATATCCGGAATAACGACCGGCGCCCCGCAGCAGGGGGTATTACGTGGTGTCAGTGCCGCCGAGATACGCGCCTGTCCGGTGACCGCAAAAATCGCATTCATCTGTGCGCCCCACCAGACACCGGAAACCGGCTTACGGCAGACAGGGCAAAGCGGATAACGGAAATTTTCACTGCCGGACCAGAACATAACGTCCGGATCCGCCTGATGCATAATATCGTCAGCCGCCATCCACTCACTCAGATACTGCTCCGCAGCCTGTTGCTGCTCAGCATCCGGGATATAACTCAGTGTCTCAGGAATAAAATGAAGTAAATGCTCGCTCATCATAATCTCTCACAGTACGGCAAAAAAAAGCGGCACCCGAAAGGGGCACCGCTGATAATATACACCTGTTATGCCTGTGTTTGCTGACTATTCTGATGCATATGCACATCAAGCTGCGGGAACGGAATGCCGATATTATGCTTATCGAGTGCGCGCTTGAAGTTTTCCAGCAGATCCCAGTATACATCCATGAAATCGCCGTTTTTTGTCCAGTAGCGGACAACGAAATTCAGAGAAGACGGCGCCATTTCATTGAGACGCACCACGATGCCTTTCTCTTTCTGGACACGCGGGTCAGCCGCGACGATCTCTGTCAGAATCTCTTTGACCTGATCAATATCCGCGTTGTAGGCCACACCGACAATAATGTCACGGCGGCGATCCGGTTCACGGGTCACGTTAATAATATCACCCGCAATCACTTTACCGTTCGGGATCACAATGATTTTGTCATCTGCGCTGCGCAGTGTGGTGGAAAAAATCTGCACATTCTGAACCGTCCCTTCTGACGCACCGATAACCACATATTCTCCGGCACGGATAGGACGGAAAACCACCAGCAACACGCCAGCCGCGAGGTTAGAGAGTGACCCCTGCAATGCCAGACCAACGGCCAGACCTGCCGCACCGAGCACCGCGATCACAGATGCGGTTTGTACGCCGAGACGTCCCAGCACCGCAATCAGTGTGAAGGCAATAACCGCATAGCGAACCATCGCGGACAGAAAATCAGAGACAGTGACATCCACGCCGCGCATTGCCAGCAGGCGGGAAACCGCTTTAGCAGCCATTTTTGCCACAAACAGACCAATAATCAGGGTCAGTACGGCAGCCACAATATTCACTGCATAATCCAGCAGCAATGCCTGATTATTTGCCAGCCATCCGGTTGCCTGATTCAGGCCGTCCGTCAGGATTTGTTCATTCATTCATCCACCTCATAAGTTACCGGAAATAAAGAAAAACAACATTGTTGCAATAACCGACCGATTATCGCCCCGGGTAAAGAACCTCTGGTTTATATTACCGTAACAAATGAAAATTTCAGAATAAAAATTCTCAGCCCTGCCCGCCGGTCACAATAAATTTACGATAGTTTTCCAGTAAAATCATAAAGTCAGCTGTGCCGCAGAATGCAATACTTTCATTATCGTAATAACTCATGCCTTCGTCCGGCTCATCTGTTTCAAAGGTAATCTGATTCGCGTTAATCATGATTTCCTCATCATCCATCAGCAAAGTGTATTCATGCCCCACTCGCTGCCACTGTTGTTCCCGCCCTTTAATACTGTCAAATGCCACGGTTATCTCATCAATCACCGAGAGATCCCCTTTCACTTCTTCATTCAGCCAGTGACCGATCGCTTCGTGATCCATTGACAGCTTAACTATCACGTTCCCGTCGATCCCGAGGGAAAATTCATAATCCATCGCTGTATACCTCTTGTTAATGCTTTACCGCTGTCACGTATGCAACACCTGCTCTTATTTTAGCGGGTTATCCCGTTTCCAGGTACATTGATACCGTAATTAACCGGATAACAGGTATAAAAAACGGGAGACAGTGGTTGCTGTCTCCCGCCGGTAATAAAACTGCGGACTGATTCAGATGCTGACTATCACACCTGAGTCTGGAAAATCACGCCATCCGCGACTTTGGTATACTCATTCAGTTGGTCAAAGTTGAGGTAACGGTAGGTATCTTCCGCCGTCTCATCCACTTTATCCATAAAGGTCTGATACTCCGCCGGTGTCGGTAAACGCCCCAGCAGGGAAGCCACCGCCGCCAGTTCCGCAGAGGCCAGGTACACATCGGCACCGGTACCCAGACGGTTCGGGAAGTTACGGGTGGAGGTGGAAACAACCGTTGAGTTATCCGCCACACGCGCCTGGTTCCCCATGCACAGTGAACAGCCCGGGATCTCAACACGGGCACCGCTCTTACCGAAGATGCTGTAATAGCCCTCTTCTGTCAGCTGAGCGGCATCCATCTTGGTCGGCGGTGCCACCCACAGGCGGGTCGGCAGCTGGCCTTTATGACTGTCGAGCAGTTTACCCGCCGCGCGGAAGTGCCCGATGTTGGTCATGCAGGAGCCGATAAAGACCTCATCAATTTTACTGCCTGCCACGTCAGACAGCAGACGAGCATCATCCGGATCATTCGGCGCGCAGAGAATCGGCTCTTTGATGTCATTGAGGTCGATTTCGATCACCGCTGCGTAATCCGCATCCGCATCACCTTCCAGCAACTGCGGATCCGCCAGCCATTTTTCCATGCTCTGAATACGGCGCTCAATGGTACGGCGATCGCCGTAACCTTCCGCAATCATCCACTTCAGCAGAACGATGTTGGAATTGAGGTATTCTGTGATCGGCGCTTTATCCAATTTGATGGTACAACCCGCCGCAGAACGCTCGGCAGAGGCATCCGCCAGCTCAAACGCCTGTTCCACTTTCAGTGTCGGCAGACCTTCAATTTCCAGGATACGACCGGAAAAAATGTTTTTCTTCCCTTTTTTCTCCACCGTCAGCAGGCCCTGCTGAATAGCGTAATACGGGATGGCATGCACCAGATCACGCAGTGTGATCCCCGGCTGCATTTTTCCTTTAAAGCGCACCAGCACAGATTCCGGCATATCCAGCGGCATCACGCCGGTCGCTGCTGCAAAAGCAACCAGACCGGAACCGGCCGGGAAGGAAATCCCGATAGGGAAACGGGTGTGTGAGTCACCACCGGTACCCACGGTATCCGGCAGCAGCATACGGTTCAGCCAGGAGTGGATGATACCGTCCCCCGGACGCAGCGACACACCGCCACGGTTCATAATGAAATCAGGCAGAGTGTGGTGAGTATTTACATCCACCGGTTTAGGATAAGCGGCTGTGTGACAGAAAGACTGCATCACCAGATCCGCTGAGAAACCAAGACACGCCAGGTCTTTCAGTTCATCACGGGTCATCGGCCCGGTGGTGTCCTGAGAGCCGACAGAGGTCATCTTAGGCTCGCAGTACTCGCCCGGACGAACACCTGCCACGCCGCAGGCACGGCCGACCATCTTCTGAGCCAGCGAGAAACCGCGGCTGCTTTTCTCAACCGGTTTCGCCTGACGGAAAATATCCGTATGCGGCAGACCGAGAGACTCGCGGGCTTTGGCGGTCAGGCCACGGCCGATAATCAGCGGGATACGGCCACCGGCGCGGACCTCATCCAGCAGCACATCGGTTTTCAGTTCAAATGTCGCCAGCAGTTCATTGGTGTCATGATTGCGGATCTCACCTTTATACGGGTAAACGTCGATCACATCCCCCATATTCAGGTTGCTGACATCCACTTCCACCGGCAGAGCACCCGCATCTTCCATCGTGTTGAAGAAAATCGGGGCAATTTTGCCGCCCAGCACGATACCGCCGCCGCGTTTGTTCGGCACATACGGGATATCATCCCCCATAAACCACAGCACGGAGTTGGTCGCGGATTTACGGGAAGAGCCGGTACCGACCACATCACCGACATAGGCCAGCGGGAACCCTTTTTTGCTGAGCAGATCGATCTGATTAACCGGACCGATATTACCCGGTTCATCCGGATCAATACCGTCACGCGGGTTTTTCAGCATCGCGAGAGCATGCAGCGGGATATCCGGACGCGACCAGGCATCCGGTGCCGGTGACAGATCATCGGTATTGGTTTCACCGGAGACTTTAAAGACGGTGACGGTCAGTTTTTCTGCCAGCTGCGGACGCTCCAGGAACCAGTCTGCATCAGCCCAGGACTGAATAATTTTCTGTGCATAGGAATTACCGGCTTTCGCCTTTTCTTCCACATCATAGAAATTATCAAACATCAGTAAAGTATGAGAGAGCGCTTTGGCGGCCACAGGGGCCAGTTTTTCGTTATCGAGGGATTCAATCAGGGCGTGAATATTATAACCACCCTGCATGGTTCCGAGTAATTCAACGGCTTTTTCAGCGGAGATCAGCGGTGAATGTGCTTCACCCTTTGCCAGAGCGGCCAGAAAACCGGCTTTCACATACGCGGCTTCATCAACACCCGGCGGTACACGGTTGGTAATCAGATCAACAAGAAACGCTTCTTCGCCTGCCGGCGGAGATTTCAGTAATTCGACTAACTCAGCAACCTGAGCGGCTTCCAATGGCTTAGGGGCGATCCCTTGTGCTGCACGTTCGGCAACGTGCCTGCGGTAATTTTCCAGCACGACGTACTCCTTGCTTTGTGTTTTTTATGAGTGCCCGGCAACGGGGTTTCAGCATATCAAAATTTAAACACATTGTTAATTCATTCACATTAAAGCAACATAAACAATTTGTGAGCTGAATAACATTAGTGAATTAAACTTGCTGCTTACCCGTTTCACCAGTGTTATGCCGTTTTAAACAGGAATCTGCACGATTATTGATTACGCCGGAAATGCAAAAAACGGTCGTTTGCGTAGTTCTGCTGCACCGGGAACGTCGGTCAGCACGCTGAAATTATTAATATCTGAATAATACCGGTTTGTCTATGAATACACAGGCGGGTGCTGACAGCGGGGAATAAAAAAAATCCGGCGCCAGAGGCAGCCGGATTTTTATCTTCAGCCGGGTAACAACGTG
This sequence comes from Morganella morganii, assembly GCF_019243775.1. Taxonomy (NCBI): domain Bacteria; kingdom Pseudomonadati; phylum Pseudomonadota; class Gammaproteobacteria; order Enterobacterales; family Morganellaceae; genus Morganella; species Morganella morganii. Next base: position 1,031,658 of record NZ_CP069157.1, on the reverse strand, counting down.
GTTACCGGGTCTACTGATTACTTTTTCTTTTTCGCTTTCGGATTCGGAAGGTCAGTGATGCTGCCTTCGTAAATCTCAGCCGCCATACCGATTGATTCGTACAGCGTCGGGTGAGCGTGGATGGTCAGTGCCAGATCTTCCGCATCACAACCCATTTCGATAGCCAGGCCGATTTCACCTAACAGCTCGCCGCCGTTAGTACCGACAATCGCACCACCGATAACACGGTGAGATTCTTTGTCGAAAATCAGTTTGGTCATACCTTCAGCGCAGTCAGACGCGATTGCACGGCCGGAAGCTGCCCACGGGAAGGTTGCTGTTTCGTAGCTGATGCCCTTCTCTTTCGCTTCTTTCTCGGTCAGACCAACCCATGCCACTTCCGGTTCGGTATAGGCAATAGATGGGATCACTTTCGGATCGAAGTAGTGTTTCAGACCGGAGATAACTTCGGCTGCCACGTGACCTTCGTGAACACCTTTGTGCGCCAGCATCGGCTGACCGACGATATCGCCGATAGCAAAGATGTGCGGCACGTTGGTGCGCATTTGTTTGTCAACGTGAATGAAACCGCGATCGTCAACTTCAACACCGGCTTTATCAGCCGCCAGCAGTTTACCGTTAGGGGTACGGCCGATAGCCACCAGAACCGCGTCGTAACGCTGTGGTTCTGCAGGGCCTTTCTTGCCTTCCATTGTGACATAGATACCATCTTCTTTGGCTTCAACGGCAGTCACTTTGGTTTCCAGCATCAGGTTAAACTTGGAGCTGATACGTTTGGTGAACAGTTTAACGATATCTTTGTCTGCCGCAGGAATGACCTGGTCAAACATTTCAACAACATCAATCTGTGAACCCAGCGCGTGGTATACGGTACCCATTTCCAGACCGATGATACCACCACCCATGACCAGCAGACGGCCCGGGACGGTTTTCAGCTGCAGTGCATCAGTTGAATCCCAGACACGCGGATCTTCGTGCGGGATAAACGGCAGCTGGATCGGGCGTGAGCCCGCAGCAATAATCGCGTTGTCAAACGTGATGGTGGTTTTACCCTTCTCACCGTTGACTTCGATAGTATTTGCGCCGGTGAACTGGCCGAGACCATTCACAACAGTCACTTTACGGCCTTTCGCCATACCGGCCAGACCGCCGGTTAACTGAGAAATAACTTTCTCTTTCCACAGACGGACTTTATCGATATCGGTCTGCGGTTCGCCGAACACGATGCCGTGAGAAGCCAGCGCTTTCGCTTCTTCGATCACTTTAGCAACATGCAGTAATGCTTTAGACGGGATACAACCTACGTTCAGGCAGACACCACCTAAGGTTGAATAGCGTTCAATCAGGACAGTTTCCAGACCTAAGTCAGCACAGCGGAAAGCCGCTGAATACCCTGCAGGGCCCGCACCAAGTACAACGACCTGGGCTTTAATTTCAGTACTCATCGTGACCTCTTAATTGTTTGTCCGGCGGGTCAGACGACATATATTCCACCGGGACGTACACACTGAGAGCAGTTTACAAAATTGTTAACAACCTGGAAAGGCGCAGTTCTGTGACCTGACTCCCGTTATCCGGGATGAGCACGTTTCAGCCTGCGCCACTGAGACCGGCTCTGCACCGGTCTCAGTGTAATTGCTTACATCGCCAGGCGGCGTAAATCGCTCATGTACTGATTAATCAGCGTGATGAAGCGGGCGCCGTCAGCACCATCGATCACACGGTGGTCGAAGGAGAGTGACATTGGCAGAATGAGACGCGGAACAAACTGTTTGCCGTCCCATACCGGTTTCATGGATGAACGTGACAGACCCATGATAGCCACTTCCGGTGCGTTAACAATCGGTGCGAAACCGGTTGTCCCGATACCGCCCAGGCTGGAGATGGTGAAACATCCGCCCTGCATATCAGAAGAAGTCAGCTTACCGTTACGGGCTTTTTTGGAGATTTCAGCCAGTTCGTAAGACAGTTCCAGAATACCTTTTTTGTTCACGTCTTTAATGACAGGAACAACCAGGCCGTTCGGGGTGTCTACCGCGATACCGATATTGACATATTTTTTCAGAATCAGACGCTGTGCATCTTCGGTGATAGAGCTGTTGAAACGCGGCATTTCGACCAGCGCTTTGGCAGCGGCTTTCATCACAAAGACCAGCGGAGTGATTTTCACGCCCAGCTGTTTCTTCTCAGCTTCTTTGTTCTGCTGTTTGCGGAATTCTTCAACATCAGTGATGTCTGCTTCGTCCATCAGCGTAACGTGCGGGATCATCACCCAGTTACGGCTCAGGTTAGCGCCGGACAGTTTCTGAATACGGCTCAGTTCAACTTCTTCCACTTCACCGAACTTGCTGAAGTCCACTTTCGGCCATGGCAGCATGCCTGGTAAACCGCCGCCAGCTGCAGCCGGAGCCGCTTCAGCGCGTTTCACCGCATCTTTCACATAAGCCTGAACGTCTTCGCGCAGGATACGGCCTTTACGGCCTGTGCCTTTGACTTTCGCCAGGTTCACACCGAATTCACGGGCCAGACGGCGGATAACCGGGCTTGCGTGAACGTAAGCATCGTTCTCAACGAAGTCATTACCCGCAGCCGGAGCTGCTGCCGGAGCGGCTTTCGCTGCCGGTGCAGACGCCGGTGCTGCGGCCGCAGGTGCGGCGGCGGCTGGCTGTGCTGCCGGAGCAGGTGCTGCACCCGCTACTTCGAATACCATGATCAGAGAGCCGGTTTTGACTTTATCGCCAACGGCTACTTTGATTTCTTTAACTTTACCGGCCATCGGAGACGGGACTTCCATTGAGGCTTTGTCGCCTTCAACGGTGATCAGAGACTGTTCTTCAGTCACGGTATCGCCGACGCTGACCATGATTTCAGTCACGTCAACTTCATCACCGCCGATATCCGGTACATGGATTTCTTTGTCTGCTGCCACGGCAGGTGCCGCTGCTGCAGGAGCCGGAGCGGCTGCGGCAGGCTGTGCCGCCGGTGCTGCGCCCGCAACTTCAAAGACCATGATCAGGGAACCGGTGCTGACTTTATCGCCGACAGCAACTTTGATCTCTTTAACCACGCCCGCCATCGGAGACGGAACTTCCATTGACGCTTTGTCGCCTTCAACGGTGATCAGAGACTGTTCTTCAGTCACGGTATCGCCGACGCTGACCATGATTTCAGTCACGTCAACTTCGTCACCGCCGATATCCGGCACATGAACTTCTTTCAGTGCGGATGCGGCAGCCGCCGCCGGAGCAGCCGGTGCGGCAGCCTGAGCTGCCGGAGCAGGAGCCGCTGCTGCGGCCTCTGCTTCAAATACCATGATGAAAGAGCCGGTGCTGACTTTGTCGCCCACAGCCACTTTAATTTCTTTAACAACCCCTGCCTGCGGAGACGGAACTTCCATCGACGCCTTGTCACCTTCAACGGTGATGAGTGATTGTTCTGCTTCTACTTTATCGCCGACACTGACCAGAATTTCTGTTACATCAACTTCATCTGAACCGATATCGGGCACATGGATTTCAATAGACATTAATTTTTACCTCTTATGCCACACGCGGGTTAACTTTTTCAGGGTTGATGCTGAATTTCTTAATGGCTTCTTCAACCACTTTCACGTCAACTTCACCACGTTTAGCCAGCTCACCCAGAGCAGCAACAACAACGTAACCGGCATCGATTTCGAAATGATGACGCAGGTTATCACGGCTGTCTGAACGGCCGTAACCGTCAGTACCCAGTACACGGTACTGGTCAGCAGGAACATAACCGCGAACCTGTTCTGCGAACAGTTTCATCCAGTCAGTGGACGCCACAGCAGGTGCATCGTTCATCACCTGAGTGATGTAAGGCACGCGCGGGGTTTCTGACGGATGCAGCATGTTCCAGCGGTCACAATCCTGACCTTCACGGGCCAGTTCGGTGAACGAGGTTACGCTGTAGATATCAGAGCTGATACCGTACTCAGAAGACAGAATCTGACCTGCTTCACGCACATGACGCAGAATCGCACCTGAACCCAGTAACTGTACCTTGCCTTTATCACCGGTCAGGGTTTCGAGCTTGTAGATACCTTTACGGATACCTTCCTCAACACCTTCCGGCATTGCAGGCATGTGGTAGTTTTCGTTCAGCGTGGTGATGTAGTAGTAAATGTTTTCCTGAGCTTCACCATACATACGCTCCAGACCATCCTGCATGATGACCGCAACTTCGTACGCGAATGACGGGTCATAAGACAGGCAGTTAGGGATAGTCAGAGACTGAATGTGGCTGTGGCCGTCTTCGTGCTGCAGACCTTCACCGTTCAGGGTGGTACGGCCTGAGGTACCGCCGATCAGGAAGCCGCGTGCCTGCTGATCGCCTGCCATCCACATCAGGTCACCGATACGCTGGAAACCGAACATTGAGTAGTAGATGTAGAACGGAATCATCGGCAGGTTGTTGGTGCTGTAAGAAGTCGCAGCTGCCAGCCAGGATGCACCTGCACCCAGTTCGTTGATACCTTCCTGCAGGATCTGACCTTTCACATCTTCACGGTAGTAAGCAACCTGCTCACGGTCCTGCGGGGTATACAGCTGACCTTTGGAGTTGTAGATACCGATCTGACGGAACAGACCTTCCATACCGAATGTACGTGCTTCGTCAGCAATGATTGGCACGATGCGTTCTTTGATGGATTTGTTTTTCAGCATCACGTTCAGTGCACGCACAAACGCGATAGTGGTGGAGATTTCTTTGCTCTGCTCTTCCAGTAACTGGCTGAAATCGCTCAGTGCAGGAATATCCAGTTTCTCATCGAAATGAGAACGGCGTGAAGGAACCGGACCATGCAGTGCCGCACGGCGTTCCATCATGTATTTCTGCTCTTCAGAGTTTTCGTCAAACTTGATGAACGGCAGTTTTTCCAGCTGATCATCAGCCACATCGATATTGAAACGATCACGGAGATGGCGCACGCCTTCCATGTTCATTTTCTTAACCTGGTGAGCGATGTTTTTACCTTCAGCGGTATCACCCATACCATAACCTTTAACGGTCTGGGCCAGGATCAGAGTTGGTTTACCTTTGGTGTCATGCGCTTTTTTCAGTGCAGCGAACATTTTCTTCGGATCGTGACCACCGCGGTTCAGTGCGAAGATCTGCTCATCAGTCCAGTCTTTGACTAATGCAGCAGTTTCCGGATAGCGGTTGAAGAAGTGTTCACGGACGTAAGCACCGTCTTTGGATTTGAATGTCTGATAGTCGCCGTCAACGGTTTCGTTCATCAGTTGGATCAGTTTACCGCTGGTATCTTTCTTCAGCAGTTCATCCCAGCGGCCGCCCCACATGACTTTGATTACCTGCCAGCCGGCACCTGCGAACATACCTTCCATTTCGTTAACGATTTTACCGTTACCGTTTACAGGGCCGTCAAGACGCTGCAGGTTACAGTTGATAACGAAGATCAGGTTGTCCAGGCTTTCGCGGACAGCGATATTGATTGCACCTTTAGATTCCGGCTCATCCATCTCACCATCACCCAGGAAGGCATAAACGGTTTGCTCGGAAGTGTCTTTCAGACCACGGTGTTCCAGATATTTCAGGAACTTAGCCTGATAGATAGCCGCCAGCGGCCCCAGACCCATAGAAACGGTCGGGAACTGCCAGAAGTTAGGCATCAGTTTAGGGTGCGGATAAGAAGGCAGACCTTTGCCGCCGATTTCCTGACGGAAATTGTTCAGCTGCTCTTCGGTCAGACGACCTTCCATGAATGCGCGTGCGTAGTAGCCCGGGCTTAAGTGGCCCTGGAAATAAATAACATCACCGCCGTCTTTTTCGTTCTGCGCACGGAAGAAGTGGTTGAAGCACACTTCATACATGGTAGCCGCAGACTGGTAAGATGCCATGTGACCGCCCAGATCCAGATCTTTCTTGGATGCGCGCAGGACCATCATGACAGCGTTCCAGCGGATAGCAGAACGGATACGACGTTCCAGCTCCAGGTTGCCCGGGTAGGCAGGTTCATCCTCAACAGGAATGGTGTTGATGTAGTTACGGGCCGCAGCACCTGCTGCAACACTCACACCACCCTGACGGGCAGTATTCAGAACCTGATCAATCAGGAACTGTGCACGCTCAACACCTTCTTCACGGATGACCGATTCGATCGCCTGTAGCCAGTCGCGGGTTTCGATCGGATCCACGTCATTGTTCAAAATGTCTGACATGGTGTATTCCTTATAGTTTATCTGTTTCTAATGATATTCGGAGCCTATCTTCACGTATCCCGTCTTAACGGTGGCGGGCGACGTGAAGATAGGCCCGGCTATATATTGCCGCTGATGCATAGGTCAGCTTACAGACGCAGCATTCAGGGATCTGTAAGCCCCAAAACCATTACTGATTTATTCTGTATACTGCTGGAGACGGCGCAGTGAACGTTCCCGGCGGGTGTGTTCACGGCTCATATCCAGCAATACGTCTTCCAGGAATGCCAGATGGCGGTGGGATGCTTCCCGCGCAACCTCCGGCGACCGGCTCATAATGGCCCGGAATACCTGTTCCCGGTGCTCGCTGACCATCGCCAGCATCTCTTTCCGGGTATATAAGAATTCAAAGTTCTGCCGGATATTTTTTTCCAGCATCGGCACCATACAGCGCAGCAGATGTAACAGCACCACATTATGTGCGGCTTCTGTGACAATCAGCTGATATTGCAGGACAGCCTGAGATTCGGCTTCCACATCCCCGGCGTCGCGGGCATCGGCAATCGCCTGATGGCTGTTGGTGATACGGACAAAATCCGCTTCGGTTCCCCGCAGTGCGGCATAATAGGCAGCAATACCCTCGAGGGCATGACGGGTTTCCAGCAGATCAAACTGAGATTCGGGATGCCCTTCCAGCAGCTGGGCCAGCGGGTCACTGAAGCTTTGCCAGAGATTGCTCTGTACAAATGTGCCGCCACCTTGTCTGCGCAGCAGAAAGCCTTTCGCTTCAAGTTTTTGAATTGCTTCGCGCAGTGAGGGACGTGAGACGTCGAACTGTTTGGCCAGCTCGCGTTCAGGCGGCAGCTTCTCCCCCGGGCTCAGAGTGCCGTCGAGGATTAAGTGTTCCAGCCGCTGCTCGATCACGTCGGCTAATTTTGGTTGGCGGATTTTGCTGTAAGCCATATTTGCATCAGAACCATCAACATGGATAAATATTGCTTCATGGGTTTTGTAGTCAATTGGTAATACCAATTTCTTTTACAGGGTCTTAAAGTAACAAAGTATTCACCAACTGTCTATAAAGACCTTGAGCTAAATCATAAAAACCAGCAAGTTTTAACAATTTTTTTTTAAATTTTAGCATAAATTGATAACTGATACGTTTAAATGCTGCATCGTGAATGTTACAGAATTTAACGTTTAAAATTCAGATAAATACGCAAACTGAACCGTTACAGTGACCAGATCGACGGATAAATAATCACTTTTTGTGCATTTTCACCGCATCTTATTGATGATTTTCCGCTTCACAGAGCCCGGCCAGATTGTTTCCGCTGTAACGATACTCACCAGACGCATTTAATCAGTAACAGGTTACCGGAATGCTAATTCTAGCAGGGAACCGGTAAACAGGAAAATTTCACGTCAGTCATATCTGCGAAATTTTACTGATTATTCAGCCGGAACGTCTGCCGGATTCAGTGAATTCCTGTATCGGTTCCAGTCGAAACAGGGACCGGGATCCGTTTTGCGCCCCGGCGCAATATCACTGTGTCCGGTGATATGCCCTTTTATTTGCGGATAGTGTGCCAGAAGCACCTGTGTCACCGCAGTCAGTGCGCGGTACTGTTCATCCGTAAAAGGTCGGGTATCCGTGCCTTCCAGCTCAATACCGACGGAAAAATCATTACACTTTTCTGTACCCTGATAACAGGAAACCCCCGCATGCCAGGCCCGTGCATCAAAAGGCACATACTGCACAATTTCCCCGGTCCGGCGGATCAGGCAATGTGCGGAAACCCGCAGCGCCTGTATTTCAGCAAAAAACGGATGTGCATCCGGGTCCAGCGTGCCCTGAAAAAGCTGGTCAATATACGGACCACCGAACTGTCCCGGCGGCAGACTGATATTGTGGATCACCAGTAAACGGGGAGTCACCTGTTCCGGCCGGGTATCGTGATGCGGTGAAATCACCCGGCGCGCTGTGGTCAGCCAACCATCCTGAATATCCATTCGTTCTCCTGAGCAAAAAACCGTTATTCAATCACATAATAAATATCATTTTGTGCCGCACAGTATACGTGTCTTCCCCCCTTTCCGGGGAGTACTGATTTTTCACGACAGATTTTTGCGTGTCAGACCGAAAAAAAAATCTGCATTTCTCAAATGTTACACCGCAGTTTTCCATCTGTACCGAGAAATCCGGAGACCTCTCTTTTTTGCCGACCCGTCATTGAATAAAGTGCATCACGCTAAATAAGTACCTCTTTCACAGACACAAAAAGGAGCATCTGTATGAACCAGCGCGGATTCACATTAATCGAGGTGATGGTGGTGGTTGCCATTGTGGCCGTTCTCAGTGCCATCGCGGTTCCCGGCTATCAGAACTATATCCGGAAGGCAGCACTGATTGACGTGCTGCGCACGGTTACCGCGTTTAAAACCAGCGTGGAACTGTGCAGTTTTGATAATCCCTCTTTTGCAGGATGCAACAGCGGGTCGGGCACCATTCCGGCTGATACTCCGGGGCGCTACATCAAATCCGTCAAAGCGGAAAACGGTGTTGTGACGGTACAGGGAAACAGTTCACTGGCTGCGCTGACGGTCAGCACTACCCCGGTAAGAAATCCGCTTAACGGTATCACGGTCTGGACAACCGACTGTAACAGCGAAGAAGACGCACTGAAAAAAATCTGTCTTGACGTCATCAAGTAACTACTGACATGAAAAGGAATTCATTATGCAAACAGCTGCACCCGCCCCTGTCACCCGTACCGGCGGGGAAGAACAACTCTTACTGGCTGAAGTTCATGCACTTTGTGAGCGCAATGAACTGATGCTGATTGACTATAACCCCGATGCCGTCAGAGTTGCTGCCGCACAGCAGCCGCGCAGAGATATTGTGTCTGCTATCCGGTTTCTGGCCGGTAAGCGGGTGGACATTGAATTGTGGCACAGTGAAAAACTGGCCTACTGCCGCCGCAATACCCCGCTGCCGGAGCCGGTCCTTTTCCCCGGCGTAACCCCGGAGACAAACACGCCGGTCTCTGCGGATACCGGCAATAACTGTACAGGTACCGGTTCACCACTGCCGCCGCCTGCCCCGCCTCCGGCGCAGGATCCCCGCCGGGCGCCGGAGACAGATACCTGGCCGGCAGAACAGCAATCCGCCGCTGTCCGGTTTGTTAACCAGCTGATTGCCGGAGCCATTGCCAAACGGGCCTCCGATATTCACATTGAACCGGCACAACAGGGTTACCGGATCCGTGCCAGAATCGACGGGCAACTGCATACGCTGAATTCACCGCCACCGGAAATCAGTAGTGAGATAATTATCCGCATCAAAATCATTTCCGGCCTCGATATTGCCGAAAAACGGTTACCCCAGGACGGGCAGTTTGAGTGGCTGGAAAATAACACCCGCTATGCTGTCCGTGTTGCCACACTGCCGACAATTTATGGTGAAAAAGTCGTACTGCGCCTGCTGAGCACCACGCAGAATCTGGCGCTGGAAAAATCCGGGCTGACGGCCCGGCAACTGGAAACGCTGCATACAGGTCTGGGCAGTGCCACCGGTATTATTTTGCTCACCGGTCCCACCGGCAGCGGAAAAACTGCCACACTCTACGGCTGCCTGCAGTACCTGAATCAGAATAACCGGAATATCTGCAGTGTTGAGGATCCGGTGGAAATCCCGCTGCGGGGGATCACCCAGACGCAGATAAACCCCAAAATTGAGCTGGGCTTCGCCGCCATCCTGCGGGCCCTGCTGCGTCAGGATCCGGATGTCATTATGGTGGGGGAAATCCGGGATAAACCCACCGCCGAGATGGCAATCAAAGCAGCTCATACCGGTCACCTGGTGCTGTCCACTCTGCATACAAACTCTGCGGAGGATACATATTCACGACTGAGGCAACTGGGTATTGATGAATATTTCATGAAAACCTGCATCAAACTGATCATTGCACAGCGTCTGGTCCGCCTGTTGTGTCCGCGCTGTAAAACGCAGAAACAGAAAACAGAAACCGTGATACTGAGCAGCGGAAAAACACATCAACTCACCCCGTGGCAGGCAAACGGTTGTGATCACTGCTTTTCAGGCTATTACGGGCGTACCGCCTGCTTTGCATTTCTCACTCCGCAACACACAATGTCTTCTTCTGCCGGTGAATTACCCGGTTCACTGTTTGATGCCGGTATCGCGCTGGCGGAATCAGGGGTAACCACACTCAATGAGATTTACCATATGCAGGATATTTAACATCCGCTGACCAACAGGAGTGATGCCATGCAAATTTACCGGCTGTATGACTGGTCCGGTCTGACACCCGCTGACAAGGTGGTGACCGGAACGCTTATCTCACCTTCAGAGAATAATGCTGTCAGTCAGCTGATTTCGCAGAGCATCACACCTGTATCACTGTTTTGCCGCAAACGGCTGGTCTGCTCACAAAAAGAAAAACAGTATCTGCTGCACTTTACCCGGCAGCTGGCAACATTACTGACGTCGGGATTACCGTTACTGAAAGCGCTCACACTACTGGCAGGTGAATGCAGTCACCCGCTCTGGAAAGAAGTAGTCCGTGCTCTTATCAGACAACTTCAGCAGGGAAAAACATTTACTCAGGGAATAATGCAGTACCCCGGTTTATTTGATTCCTTTTATTGTCAGATGGCCACTGTCGGGGAGGAGACAGGAAAATTGCCGGAGTGCCTTCACACGATTGCACAGCATATTCAGAGTAACCGGGATCACCGGGCTGCATTAATTAAATCAATCCGCTATCCCGTTGCATTGTTAGTTGTCTGCTTTTTGATGATCACATTAATGTTTCTGTTTGTTATTCCTGAATTTGCAAAAATATATACCTCATTCGGTGCGGAACTTCCGGCTCTGACGCAATGGCTGATCCGGGTTTCTGGTGTTATTACCGGTTACACAATCCCGGCAATGGGTATAATGACTGCAATTATATTTATTTATCATGTATTTCGGCGAAGACATCCGGATATAAAAAAAACAGAATCAACCTGTATTCTGCGTATTCCGTTTATCGGAAACATTATTATCTTCAGCTGTGTCTCTCATATTTTCCGGATACTGGCAATAACACAACAATCAGGCATTACACTTATTTCGGGTATTAATACACTTATTATGACAACAACACATCCGTTATATAAAGAGGCATTAACTGTGATACGGGAGGACTTGCTTCACGGGAAAACATTCAGTGAATCAATTAAACAATCCGGGTTATTCCCATCTCTGTGCCATGAGCTGATTGCCACCGGTGAAGCCACCGGGCAATTCGGACACTTTTTTCTCTATACCGCAGACTGGTTTAAATCTCTCGCCTTAAACCAAATTCAGACATTTTTTAAAATACTCCAGCCGGTACTGTTTATCCTGCTGGCAATTCTTGTTGCTGTTTTATTAATTGCAATGTATTTACCTTTATTCCGGCTCGGTGAAGTTTTAGTCTGATAAAACTATTCATAATTTAAAGAAACAGATTAAAAAAATTCAAACCTGTGAAATATCTCTGTATTCATCGCTTATTTGCCATAGGCGAAATTAATTTCATCAGGTACAATTTACCCGTTGTTTCAATCAGGACAGAAATACAATGGCTTATATTGTTGCGTTAACCGGAGGTATCGGCAGCGGAAAAAGTACCGTTGCGGATATGTTTGCCCGTCTCGGGGTCCCTGTGACAGATGCGGATATTATTGCCCGTCAGGTGGTTGAACCGGGAACGCCCGCATTACAGGCTATTGCCGATCACTTCGGTACCCGGATTCTGGCTGCAGACGGCACACTGGACAGAGCAGCACTGCGCCGGGAGATCTTTGCAGACCCCGCGGAAAAAACCTGGCTCAATCAGTTACTGCATCCGCTTATCCATCAGGAAACCCGGCGCCAGCTGAACAATATCACTGCCCCTTATGCCCTTTGGGTGGTTCCTCTTCTGGTTGAAAATAACCTTGCTTCCCTTGCGGATCGCGTGCTGGTTGTGGATGTTCATCCGCACGAACAAGTCGCCCGGACAATGCGCCGTGACGGCGTTTCCGCTGAGCATGCCGAAAATATTCTGCGGGCGCAGGCATCCCGTGAACAACGTCTGGCCGTTGCCGATGATATCCTGACAAATCATGATAACGATGAGCCGCTGATGCCCCGCGTCCTTGCACTGCACGAACTTTATACAGCATTGGCCCGTCAGCCAAAACAGGAACACCCATGAGCGAAATCCGTCAGTCTGTTATTTTTGAACACCCTTTAAACGAACGAACCCGTTCATGGCTGCGCATTGAAACATCACTTCAGCAAATGAGTACGCTCTCCCCGCTGGACTCTCTGCCGTCCAGCCTGGCATTCTTCCGGGCCGTCGCGGAATTTATTGAAGTGATTGATCGCGGTGAAGTCCGTTCGGAAATTTTAAAAGAGCTGGAAAAGCAGCAAAAAAAACTGGCCATGTGGGCAGAAGCCCCCAATGCTGACCAGGCACTGATCCGGGGGTTTTCTGACGAACTGAAACAAAAAGCCGCTGAACTGAGCAAAGCGCCCCGCATCGCCCAGCACCTGAAAGAAGATAAAATAATCGGTATTGTCCGTCAGCGGCTGAGTATCCCGGGCGGATGCTGCGGGTTTGATCTGCCCTACCTTCATCTGTGGCTGAATCTGCCGCAGAGTGTCCGTGATACCACACAGGCCGCCTGGATTGAAGGTTTGCAGCCGCTGCAAAATGCACTCGGCAGCCTGCTGACCCTGCTGCGTCAGTCCGCACCATTTGTTGCGGCTGAAAGCCATAACGGTTTTTATCAGGATAATGCGGAAGGAGCGGATTTACTGCGTCTGCGTCTGCCGGTTGATTTCCTGATTTACCCGCAGGTCTCCGGCCATAAAACACGTTTTGCCATACGCTTCCTGCATACCGACAGCGAACACGGTATAATACCGGCTACTTTACCGTTTGAAATTGCCTGTTGCTGACAGGGAGGATGTTATGTCAGAAGCTATTATCGTTAACTGCCCGAATTGCAAAAAAGAAGTTGTCTGGGGACCGGAAAGTCCGTACCGCCCGTTTTGCAGTAAACGTTGTCAGTTGATTGATCTCGGGGAGTGGGCTGCGGAAGAAAAACGGATTGCCAGTCAGAGTGACCTTTCTGACAGTGAAGCCTGGAGTGAACCGGAAGACAGTTCACCGTACTGATTAATCCGGCAGCGGCTGAATTAAAACAGCCGCCGCCGTACCTCTGAATCTTATTCTGTCAGCAATGCCACAATTCCCCGGTTAACCGGCGGGAACTCCTCAGCAATCAGTGCTGTTTGTTTTACCCAGCGGGATGGCTGACCTTCGCGGCCATATGGCGCATTCTGCCACTCTTCCACCAGGAAGAAATAAATGGTGATCAGGCGATCCGGAAATTCATGTTCTGCCGTCTGCAACAGTTCACCGGGAACCGCAACAATACCCAGCTCTTCTTCCAGCTCCCGCACCAGCGCCTGCTCCGGTGACTCTCCGGCTTCCAGCTTACCGCCGGGAAACTCCCAGTAACCGCCCATATGAGATTTCAGCGGACGCTGAGCAATAAATATCTCACCTTCTGCATTACGGATAACGCCGGCGGCAATACGTAAGTGTTTTTTTTCCATCATGTTCTGTCCGTTTTATTTACAGAAGAAAGGCGGGTTCCCCCGCCTTTTTACTTTATTATGCTAATCGTCTGTCAGGACTGATTATTTCAGTGCACCGTGGCACTGCTTGTATTTCTTACCGGAACCGCAAGGGCATGGATCGTTACGGCCGACTTTGCGGACACCCGATGCCATTTCCGCTTCAGTTTTGGTCATCAGCGCAGCATTGTCATTTTCATGACTGAGCTGCTGACGCTGTGCCAGACGTTCAGCTTCCTCACGACGACGCTGCTCCAGTGCTTCCACTTCTTCCGGCATGCGGACCTGAACTTTGGAAATGGTGCTGACTACTTCATATTTCAGACCTTCCAGCATGTTAGCAAACATGGAGAAAGATTCACGCTTGTATTCCTGCTTCGGATCTTTCTGTGCATAACCGCGCAGATGGATCCCCTGACGCAGGTAATCCATTGCTGCCAGGTGTTCTTTCCACAGGGTATCCAGGGTTTGCAGCATCACGCCTTTCTCGAAGTGACGCATCATTTCAGCGCCGACAATCTCTTCTTTGGCTTTGTAAACTTCTACCGCTTTGTCAAGGATGCGCTCACGCAGGGTTTCTTCGTGCAGTTCAGGCTCTTTATCCAGCCACTCTTTGATTGGCAGATGTAAGTCGAAATCCTGTTCCAGACGTTTCTCCAGCCCCTGGATATCCCACATTTCTTCCAGAGACTGCGGCGGAATGTGTGCATCGATAACTGTTGTGAATACGTCACCACGGATGCTGTCGATAGTTTCGCTGATATCCCCGTTATCCAGCAGATCATTACGCTGGGTATAGATAGCACGGCGCTGGTCGTTTGCCACATCATCGTATTCCAGCAGCTGTTTACGGATATCAAAGTTACGGCTTTCCACTTTACGCTGTGCGTTGGCAATCGCTTTGGTTACCCACGGATGCTCAATCGCCTCACCTTCTTTCATACCCAGTTTGCGCATCATGCCGGTAACACGGTCAGAGGCGAAAATACGCATCAGCGCATCTTCCATAGACAGGTAGAAGCGGGAAGAACCGGCATCACCCTGACGACCTGAACGACCGCGTAACTGGTTATCGATACGGCGGGATTCATGACGCTCAGTACCGATGATATGCAGACCGCCTGCCGCCAGAACGGCATCGTGACGCTCCTGCCATGCAGCTTTCGCCGCAGCGATATTCTCTTCTGTCGGCTCGTCCAGCGCCGCCAGATCCGCCTGTAAGCTGCCGCCCAGCACGATATCCGTACCACGACCCGCCATGTTGGTGGCGATAGTCACGTGACCGGAACGACCCGCCTGTTCAACGATATCCGCTTCCATGGCGTGGAATTTGGCGTTCAGCACGCTGTGTTCAATTTTGGCTTTTTTCAGTGCGTTGGAGATAAGCTCTGATTTCTCGATAGAGATAGTACCCACCAGGACCGGTTGTCCGGCTGCGGTACGCTCGCGGATATCTTCAATGATGGCATTGAATTTATCAGCTTCTGTCATATAAACCAGATCCGGTAAATCTTTACGGATCATCGGACGGTTAGTCGGGATAACAATGGTATCGAGTTTATAAATTGAACTGAATTCAAACGCTTCCGTATCCGCTGTACCGGTCATCCCGGCCAGTTTGGTGTATAAACGGAAGTAGTTCTGGAAAGTGATGGAAGCCAGTGTCTGGTTTTCATTCTGGATTTCCACACCTTCTTTGGCTTCCACTGCCTGATGCAGACCATCAGACCAGCGGCGGCCCTGCATGGTACGGCCGGTGTGCTCATCGACGATGATAACCTCACCTTCGCTGACAATATAGTCGACATCACGGACAAACAGGGAGTGCGCACGCAGACCCGCCATAACGTGGTGCATCAGCATGATATTGGATGGTGAGTACAGGGATTCACCTTCATTCATCAGACCCGCTTCAGACAGCAGCTCTTCCACCAGCACCAGACCACGCTCGGTCAGTGTGACCTGGCGGGTTTTCTCATCCACAGAGAAGTGACCTTCACCTTTGAAAGTGTCGGAATCTTCTTTTTCCTGGCGGACCAGACGCGGGATCAGTTTATCCACTTTCATGTACAGCTCAGAGCTGTCTTCTGCCGGACCGGAGATAATCAGCGGGGTACGGGCTTCATCGATTAAGATGGAGTCAACCTCATCCACCAGCGCGTAGTGCAGTTTGCGCTGTACACGCTCTTCCGGGCTGAACGCCATGTTGTCACGCAGATAGTCAAAACCGTATTCGTTGTTGGTACCGTAAGTGATATCCGCAGCGTACGCTTCGCGTTTGGCCGGTGCAGGCATGCCCGGCAGGTTGATACCGACGGTCATACCGAGGAATTCAAACAGCGGACGGTTGTTTTCGGCGTCACGCTGGGCGAGGTAGTCGTTCACTGTCACCACGTGAACCCCTTTGCCGGACAGGGCGTTGAGGTAAGCAGGCAGTGTTGCGGTCAGCGTTTTACCTTCACCTGTACGCATCTCAGCGATGCAGCGTTCGTTCAGCACCATGCCGCCGATCAGCTGGACATCAAAGTGACGCATACCAAATACACGTTTACTGGCTTCACGTACCGTGGCGAACGCTTCCGGTAAGATATCCTGCTCGGATTCACCTTTGGCCAGGCGATCACGGAATTCCTGTGTTTTGGCTTTTAATTCATCATCACTGAGTTTTTCGAACTCAGGTTCCATCCGGTTGATAGCTTCCACGGATTTGCGCAGGCGGCGTAAAGTACGGTCATTCCGGCTGCCGAAGATTTTGGTCAGTAATTTTACCAGCATAATAAACGTCTCTGTTCAGGCACAATCAGGCCTTGTTAATAATCAATGTGTTAATAATTTTTTTGAGGAACTACGCTGATTGTACGGGACCGGCACGGATGCCGCCGGTGCGGGCAATCCACTGAACCGAAAAAGACGGAGACGGGTTAACTACAGCAATACGCTGCGGCAGAACTGCCGGATGATAAACAGGCAGAGCCGGGGAGTCGGTCAGAATGGCATACAGTGCCGCCAGCATATTTTGTGCGGAGGCATCATGCCGGTCTTCTGCCGGGGTATTATCTTTTGAGGCATCTTCCGGACAGGAAAATGCAAAGGAAATCTGGCGGATAACATTACGGACAGCATGCTGCTGCCAGTAATTAACGTTCTGTGAGGTTCTCGCCGGCTGGCTGCTTTGCAGGAACAGGCTGTCAAAGGCGGATAATGCCTGACTCTGGCGGTTTTGTGTTGTCCCGGTACCGGCTGTGGTAACATCACCACTGTTCAGTACCGCAGGCAGGCCAAAACCGGTCGCCACAATCCCGATAAAGAGATGGCACCAGAAATAACGCCTGCCAAATTGCCGCCAAAGATTTAAAATAGTGTTTCCCTCACGAGATCCGGAGTATATGTGATGCGCGACAGTCAGCCAGTTTCCCTTGAAAGCCTGCTGGAAAGCGGGACTAAGGATAATAATACCCTTAAAAGTATTCAGCAGCGTGCTGTCGTGTTACTTAAACTCAACCGCGCCGTTCTGGCGCTGCTGCCTGCGATGCTTAAACCACACTGCCGCGTGGCTAATTATCGCAAACAACTGTTAATTCTGGAAGTCTCTAATGCGGCACAGATGACCCGGCTGCGTTACGAACTTCCCGCACTGCGTTCTGCACTGCGCCGGGAGATTTTACCATCATTATCGGCCATCGACATCAAAATCAATCCGTCATTGATGAAATCATCAGCAACAGGGTTACCGGGTGGTGATAAAAGCAGCAATTCAGATAGCAGAGGGCAAAAAACAGCGGAGCCGGGACGGAGATTAAGTGCGGAGAGTGCCAATTCACTGAAAGCGCTGGCGCAGAGAAGTCCGGAAAAACTGAGGAAGAAGCTGGAGAAATTGGCTGCACTGGCCGGAGAGAGTACCAGTGCAGCAGATTAAGCAGACGGTTATTTGGTAAATAACGTCAGTGACAGGAGTGTCAGGGTCAGAGCAACGAGCTGTGGCGCCATGACCTGATTACGCCAGTACGGTTGACGGTGCACGGAATGCAACCGGCATCTGTGCTTCGTTCTCGAATGTCACGAGTTCCCAGGCGCTCTCTTTAGCCAGAACAGCCTGAAGTAACTTGTTATTCAGTGCGTGACCGGATTTGAATGCGGTAAAGGCACCAATGATATTGTGGCCGCACATAAACAGGTCACCGATAGCATCCAGCATTTTGTGACGGACAAATTCGTCTTCAAAACGCAGGCCATCTTCATTCAGTACGCGGTAATCATCCACCACGATGGCACAGTCAAAACTTCCGCCTAAACATAAGCCTTTGGACTGGAGATATTCAATATCCCGCATGAACCCGAAGGTACGTGCACGGCTGATATCCCGGACAAAGTTTTCCGCAGAGAAGTTCATCGCGTAGCGCTGAGTGCTGGAATCGATCGCCGGATGGTTGAAATCGATAGTGAAATCTAAGCTGAAACCGTTAAACGGAGAGAGTTCAGCCCACTTATCACCATCTTCAACACGGACGGTCTCTTTCAGACGCAGGAATTTCTTCGCACTGCTCAGTTCTTCAATACCGGCATCCAGTAACAGGAATACGAACGGGCTTGCGCTGCCATCCATAATCGGGATTTCAGCGGCATCGACTTCGATAACCAGGTTATCAATGCCGAGTCCGGCCAGTGCTGCGTTCAAATGCTCAACCGTGGAAATACGTACGTTGTCTTCATTTACCAGACAAGTACATAACATCGTATCACGCACGGATTTCGCATCTGCCGGAAAATCGACAGGCGGATTAAGATCAGTACGGCGATAGATGATCCCGGTATTGGCCGGTGCCGGACGCATTGTCAGCGTAACTTTTTTGCCGGTGTGTAAACCTACACCCGTAGCCTGAACAATACGCTTTAATGTTCTTTGTTTGATCATCGTTTCTGTCTCGTTTGATTAACTGTCTCCCTGTCATTATAAACTAATGACAAGGGAGATAGTTTAGCACAAAAAGCGGAGATGCAAATCTTTTCGGTTTAATCAGCCTGTTTGCGTAAGAAAGCCGGGATATCTAAATAATCCGGTTCTTTATTGCTCTGGGCTGAAGAATCGTTGACAACCTGTGCCACTGATTTGCTCTCATCCATGCTGGTCATGCTGTTTTGCATTTGTGCATAACGATGTTCCATGTTGTTGGTCTGCACCGCTTTATTGGTTACCAGCGTGATTTCAGGACGTTTGTCCATGCCGATACCGGTCGCGACCACAGTCACACGCAGTTCATCGTTCATTTCAGGGTCTAAGGAAGTACCGATAACCACAGTCGCGTTATCCGATGCAAATGCACGGATAGTGTTACCCACAGTTTCGAACTCATCCAGACGCAGGTCAAAGCCCGCGGTGATGTTAACCAGCACACCACGCGCACCTGACAGGTCGATATCTTCCAGCAGCGGGCTGGAAATCGCCATTTCGGCAGCTTCTTCCGCACGGTCTTCACCGCGCGCCACGCCGGAGCCCATCATCGCGTAACCCATTTCTGACATCACAGTACGGACGTCCGCAAAGTCAACGTTCATCAGGCCCGGACGGGTGATCAGTTCTGCGATACCCTGGACCGCGCCGCGTAACACGTCGTTGGCGGCACCGAAGGCATCCAGCAGTGAGATCCCGCGGCCTAATACTTTCAGCAGTTTGTCATTCGGGATGGTGATCAGTGAGTCAACATGCTTGGATAACTCAGTAATCCCCTGCTCGGCGAATGCCATGCGCTTTTTGCCTTCAAAGTTGAACGGCTTGGTCACCACAGCAACAGTCAGGATGCCCAGCTCTTTGGCAACTTCAGCAACAACAGGTGCCGCACCGGTTCCTGTACCGCCGCCCATACCGGCTGCGATAAAGACCATGTCCGCACCGTCGAGTGCATTGCGCAGCGCTTCGCGATCTTCTTCCGCCGCGTTACGGCCCACTTCCGGGTTTGCACCCGCACCCAGGCCTTTGGTGATTCCGTTACCAATCTGGATAGTCTGGCCGACGGCGGTTTTACGAAGCGCCTGAGCGTCCGTATTCACAGCGAAGAACTCAACGCCTTCGATGCGTTCACGGACCATATGCTCAACAGCGTTACCGCCGCCCCCGCCGACGCCGATGACTTTAATCACCGCGTCGTTGGTCAATTCCATCGGTTCAAACATAATCTCTCTCCGTTTTGTGCCTTTCTTATATGGCGGCTATTATCGCCAGCCTTAATACAAATTAAAATTCTTTTCTGAGCCAGCCAGTTAATTTTTTAAACCAACTGCCCACCGAGGCACGTTTTTCTGTCTCGGTATCGCCGACCAGGTGAGATTCTTTTCCGTAATGCAGCAACCCTACCGCTGTAGAGTAATACGGTTCCTGCGCATAATCCGTTAAGCCGGTTATATTAAGCGGTTGTCCGATACGAACCTGTGTATGGAAAACACGCTGGGCGCACTCAACCAGTCCGTTAATCTGAGCCGCACCACCTGTCAGCACGATACCAGCGGCCAAATGGTGTTTGACACCCTGCTGACGTAATTGTTCCTGCACTTTCAAAATTTCGTCATTAACCAGATTGAGTAATTCGGTGTAACGCGGCTCAATCACTTCGGCTAATGTCTGGCGCTGTAAACTGCGCGGCGGACGCCCGCCGACACTCGGTACTTCCAGGGTTTCGTCTTTGCTGACCAGAGACCCCAGCGCGCAGCCGTGACGGACTTTAATGGCTTCCGCATCATTCGGCGGCGTGCCGAAGGCGTACGCGATATCGCCGGTCACCACATTCCCTGCATACGGGATAACACGGGTGTGACGCAGTGCGCCGCCGGTGTAAATCGCCATATCCATGGTGCCGCCGCCGATATCCACGACACAGACACCCAGCTCACGCTCATCTTCCGTCAGTACCGCGAAGCTTGATGCCAGACCGGCAAAAATCAGCTGGTCAACTTTCAGTCCGCAACGCTCAACGGCTTTGACAATATTCTTTGCCATGTCGTTATGACAGGTGATCAGATGCACTTTCGCCTGCATCCGCACACCGGATAATCCCACCGGATTTTTAATGCCTTCCTGGTAATCGATGGCATATTCCTGCGGGATCACATGCAGAACACGGTGCTCGTCGCGGACACGGACAGATTTCGCCGTATGCACCACATTTTCCACATCTTCCTGGGTCACTTCTTCTTCTGAAATCGGCACCATACCGATTTCATTCTGGCAGCTGATGTGTTTGCCGGATAACGCCAGATAGACTGATGATATCTGGCAGTCCGCCATCAGTTCCGCCTGGTCGATGGCACGCTGAACGCATTTTACCACCGACTCCAGATCATTGACGCCGCCTTTGTCCATTCCGCGTGACGGGCAGTTACCCGCACCGATAATGTTCACCACACCGTCCGGCAGAATTTCACCAACAAGCGCAGATACTTTGGCGGTGCCTATTTCGAGGCCGACGACTAATTTTCTATCCGTTGCTTTGATCATTGTTATTCTGCCCGCCTTCTTTACCTGTTATGTCTTAATGTCCGTTTGCGAAAGGATCGATCTGCAATGGCGCCCAGCCGACCGCAGCACCGCTGTCATAGCGGAGATCGACATAATCAACCCGTTTGTCCTGTTCCTGCGTCAGGGTCGGATACAGTTCGATAAAACGCTGTAACCGGCCTTTGGTATCCAGCCGTCCGAGTTCAACCCGGACATCATTATCCAGCACAAGCTGCCAGGCATGACGCGGTGACATTGAAGCTGATTTGATTTTCAGCCCTGTCCCGCTGAGCTGCTGCGCCATTTCACGATACCCGCTCAGTACATCCTGTTCACTGCCCTGTGCCCCGTAGAGCATCGGGAAAGAATCTTTTTCTGTCAGTTCCGCCGGCAGGCTGAAAACCCGCCCGGCGTCATCAACCATCTGTGAGTCATTCCAGCGTGCATACGGCACATACTCGACCAGATGAATTTTTAATTCGTCCGGCCACTGCTTGCGCACAGTGACCTGACGTAACCACGGGATCCGTTCCAGCTGCTGCTGTACTTCATTGACATCCAGTTTCATAAACGTGCCGGGCGTCCCGAGGGATAACACCGCTTTGCGCACATTATCGTTTGTCGTGTAATGGCGCTCACCGGTTAATACCAGTTTTGACATCGGCAGGCGGTCTGCATCTTTCATCCAGTTCAGCACCATCAGCCCCCCCCAGACCAGCGTTCCCAGCACCATCAGGAAAAACAGCAGTCCGGCAAGGTATGTGCCGTTACTGGGACGTGAACCGTCATAATCCGAATCCGGATCCGGTTCACGCATATTCAGTGCAGCCTGTGACATATCAGTCCGCCAGTGCCAGAACGTCCGCCACAAAAGCGGAGAAGCTCATGCCTGCCTGACGCGCCGCCTGCGGCACCAGACTGTGGTTGGTCATACCAGGGGAAGTGTTCACTTCCAGCAGGTAGAACTGCCCGTCACTGTCGAGCATCACATCCACACGGCCCCAGCCTTCACAGCCCACGGCTTTGTAAGCAGCTTTTGCCAGCTCACGGATTTCTGTCTCGCGTGCCCCTTCGAGGCCCGGGCAGAAATATTGTGTGTCGTCAGAAATATATTTGGCTTCGTAGTCGTAGAACACCGCCGCCGGCTGAATACGGATAGACGGCAGCATCTGCTCACCGAGGAAGCCCACGGTGAATTCCGGGCCGCTCAGCCATTTTTCCACCAGCACGTCTTTGTCGTGTTTAAACGCTTCTTCCAGTGCCGGACGCAGCGCCTGCGCATTATCCACTTTGGACATACCGACACTTGAACCTTCCAGGCTTGGTTTGACAATCACCGGATAACCCAGCGGTGCCACACCCTGCTGTAATTCTTCATCGCTGATCTGCGCGAAACGGGCTGCACTGATGGCGAAATACGGCGCAATCGGCAGACCTGCGCCCGCCCACAGCTGTTTGGTGCGCAGCTTGTCCATAGAGAGTGCGGAGGCCATGACACCACTTCCGGTGTACGGCAGTCCCATCTGCTCCAGGCAACCCTGCAGTGTGCCGTCTTCCCCGCCGCGGCCGTGCAGCGCGATAAAGACTTTGGTAAAACCGTCTTCCTTCAGACGGGTAACCGGATACTCTTTGGTATCCACACCGAATGCATTAATACCGGCTTCTTTTAAACCGGCGAGCACCGCCGCACCTGAAGCCAGGGAGACTTCACGTTCTGCGGATGTACCGCCCATCAGTACCGCGACTTTTTCAGTCATTCTTAATTATCCTCACTCAAAACCGGTCGTAATTTTGTGTCAGCCAATGTACGCGCTATTTTACCGATATTTCCGGCGCCTTGAACCAGTATTAAATCATTATCTTCAAGAACCTGTGCCAGAACCGCTGCAATTTTGCCCGGTTCGGTGACCAGAATCGGATCCAGCTTACCGCGCTGGCGGATTGTGCGGCACAGCGAGCGGCTGTCCGCCCCCGGAATGACCGGCTCACCGGCGGCATACACATCCAGCATCAGCAGGATATCGACCTGATCCAGCGTGTTGGCAAAATCATCATACAGGTCACGGGTACGGGTGTAGCGGTGCGGCTGAAACACCATCACAATCCGCTTATCCGGCCAGCCTGCTCTTGCCGCTTTGATAGTCGCATCCACTTCGGTCGGGTGATGGCCGTAATCGTCCACCAGCATCACACTGCCCTCTTTCTGGTTGACGTGCTCCAGCGGGAAGTTGCCGAGGAAATCAAAACGGCGCCCGGTACCCTGGAATTCACGCAGAGAGGCCAGGATATCTTCATCCGGAATGCCTTCTTCTGTCGCGACCGCAATCGCCGCGGTGGCATTCAGGACGTTGTGACGGCCCGGTGCATTCAGTTCCACAGTCAGATCCGGCAGATTCTCCCGGTGAACGGTGAAGAAGCACTGTGAGCCGCGCTGTTCAAAATCTGTGATACGGACATCCGCATCCTCATGAAAACCGTAGGTAATCACATAACGGCCGATACGCGGTACGATTTCGCGGATAACCGCATCATCCATACACACCACAGCCAGGCCGTAGAACGGCAGGTTGTGCAGGAAATTCACAAAGGTGTCTTTCAGGGTTTCAAAATCACCGTGATAAGTATCCATGTGATCCGGCTCGATATTGGTGACCACGGCCACCATCGGCTGTAAATGCAGGAAAGAAGCATCGCTTTCATCCGCTTCCGCAATCAGGTAACGGCTTGAGCCGAGACGCGCATGCACACCGGCAGCTTTAACCAGCCCGCCGTTGACGAAGGTCGGATCCAGGCCGCCGCGGCCGTAAATACCGGAAATCATCGCCGTGGTGGTGGTTTTGCCGTGAGTACCGGCAATCGCCACACCGTGACGGAAGCGCATCAGTTCCGCGAGCATTTCCGCGCGGCGGATCACCGGAATACGGGCTTCACGCGCCGCAACGATTTCCGGGTTATCCGCTGAAATGGCGGTGGATACCACCACCACACTGGCGTCTGCCACGTTTTCCGGACGGTGATTGAAATAAATCGTCGCGCCCAGGTTAGTCAGCTGTTTTGTTACCGCATTCGGCGCCAGATCAGACCCGCTGATCTCATAACCTTCGTTCGCCAGCACTTCCGCTATCCCGCCCATACCGGCACCGCCGATACCGACAAAGTGAATGTGCCGGACACGTTTCATTTCCGGAATGAAGGATCGTAATTTCGCCAATTGCTGTGTATTCACGTTATTTCTTCGCTATATCAATTCGTTAGTGTTTTTTCGCTGCCGCGATAATTGCATCCGCCACCCGTTTGGTGGCATCGGTAATTGCGACACTCCGTGCTTTTTCCGCCATGGTCAGCAGGCGTGGTCTGTCCCACTCGCGTAACTGCTCTGCCACCGCCTGTGCATTAAAGGACGGCTGTTCCATGATAACCGCAGCACCCGCCTGTTCCAGCGGCAGCGCATTCCAGTATTGCTGGCGGTCTTTATGCAGGAACGGCACAAAAATCGCACCCAGCCCGACCACCGCGATCTCACTGACGGTCAGCGCCCCGGAGCGGCAGATAACCACATCCGCCCAGGTATAAGCTTCAACCATGTCATCAATAAATTCTGTGACTGTCACACTGTCTGACGCATTCTGCGCGTTATACAGCGCTTGTGTGCTTTCCGCACTGCCTTTGCCGGCCTGGTGGCGGATACAGACTGCATCCCCCATAATCCCGGCCACTTCCGGCAGGGTCTGGTTCAGGATACGGGCGCCCTGACTGCCGCCGATCACCAGAATGCGGACCGGCCCTTCACGTCCGGCAAAGCGTTCTGCCGGGGACGGCAGACTGAGGATATCCTCCCGCACCGGGTTACCGACCACCGGAGCCTGCGGGAACGCTCCCGGGAATCCCTGTAATACTGTGGTGGCGATTTTCGACAGCCAGCCGTTGGTCAGCCCGGCCACACCGTTCTGCTCATGCAGGATCACCGGAATACCACAGCGCCAGGCGGCCACACCACCGGGACCGGAAACAAACCCGCCCATGCCGAGCACGGCATCAGGCTGGTAGTCACACATAATTTTTTTCGCCTGTTTTACCGCTTTCGCGATACGGAACGGCGCGGTGAGCAGCGCTTTCACGCCTTTGCCGCGCAGACCGGTAATCTCAATAAAATCGATATCAATGCCGTGTTTCGGCACGAGCTGAGCTTCCATCCGATCACGGGTACCCAGCCAGCGGATTTCCCAGCCCTGACTCTGTAAATAGTGCGCAACCGCAAGCCCCGGAAAGACATGTCCGCCACTACCACCGGCCATCACCATCAGACGGGGGGGCTTTATTACTCATCGCGCTCTCCTTGAGAATGCCTGGGCTTTTGCCAGGCGTGTTTCAAAATCAATCCGCAGCAGCAAGGCAATGGCTGTGGTCATAATCACTAAACTCGAGCCGCCGTAACTGATCAGCGGCAGCGTCAGCCCTTTGGTCGGCAGCATGCCGGAGGCTGCACCGACGTTAACCAGGGCCTGGAAGCTGAACCAGATGCCGATGGCACAGGCCAGAAAACCGGCAAAACGCTGGTCGATCATCAGTGCGCGGCGGCCGATAACCATGGCGCGGAATGCGACAAAAAAGACCATCAGCAGCACCAGGATCACACCGAAATACCCCAGTTCCTCACCGAGGATGGCAAAAATAAAGTCGGTATGCGCTTCCGGCAGGTATTCCATTTTCTGAATGGAGTTGCCCAGCCCCTGACCGAGATAATCACCGCGCCCGAAAGCCATCAGTGACTGTGTTAACTGGTAACCGCTGCCGAACGGATCTTCCCACGGGTCAAGGAAGGAGGTTACACGCCGCATACGGTAAGGTTCGGCAATAATCAGCAGCACCACTGCCGCGACACCGCCGCCGATAATCGCGATAAACTGCCACATTTTGGCACCGGCGAGGAAAAGCAGCGCCAGTGTGGTGACAAACAGTACCACCACGGTACCGAGGTCCGGCTGTAACAGCAGTAACACCGCCAGCACAAACATCACGCCCATCGGCTTGCAGAATCCCCAGAAGTTATTTCTGACTTCATCCACCTTGCGCACCAGATAGCTCGCGAGATAAACAAACAGTGCCAGTTTCGATACTTCCGCAGGCTGAATACGCATCGGCCCGATAGCTATCCAGCGTGATGCCCCGTTAACCGAGCTGCCCACGCCGAGTACCACAATCAGCCCGCCGATCGTACCAATCAGCAGTAATGTGCTGTAGCGCTGCCACATTTCCAGCGGGAACCGCATAATCACCGCAGCGATAATAAAAGCAAAAATTAAGAAGCCGCCGTCACGCTTGGCAAAATAGAAAGGATCATCCGCCAGACGCTGCCCGACAGGCATAGAGGCGGAAGTCACCATCACAAAGCCAATCGCGGCCAGTCCCAGTGCAAACCACAGCAGTGTCCGGTCATACATCACGACCGTACTGAACTCGCCGTTACGCTCGCCGATCATCCAGTTTTTAAAACGCTGTGATCCGGGGAATCTCATGCCGCTAACTCCCGTGCCAAACGGGCAAATTCACGCCCGCGCTCTTCAAAATTACGGAACTGATCCAGGCTCGCACAGGCCGGTGATAACAGCACCATATCCCCGGCGGCCAGTGACGGCGCCAGTGCCCGCATTGCCTGCTCCATGGTATCTGTCAGCAGAGAGACATCCGGACGCAGCTGCGCCAGTTGTTCGCCGTCACGCCCGAAGCAGTAAAGACGGATTTTTTCGCCGCTCAGGTACGGCAGCAGCGGAGAGAAATCCGCTGATTTACCGTCACCGCCGAGCAGCAGATGCAGACAGCCGTCCACCTGCAGGCCGTTCAGCGCCGCTTCAGTACTGCCGACGTTGGTGGCTTTGGAATCATCAATCCAGCGGATCCCGGCAGATTCATGCACCAACTGAAAACGGTGCGGCAGACCGCTGTATGTGCGCAGAGCTTTCAGTGCGCCTTCACGCGGGATATTAACCGCATCTGCCAGCGCCAGAGCTGCCAGGGCATTACAGTAGTTATGCTGGCCGTGCAGGATCATCTCACTGCAGTTAATAATTTTTTCACCGCAGAAGCAGAGTGCCTGCTCATCGGTATCCAGCCAGTAATCCCCGGTTTCAACACCGAAGCTGACATATTCTGCGCGGTCACAATCACAGCCGGGCTGTGTCAGTGCATCTTCCGCGTTATACACGCAGACGGCAGCGTCGTGATAGACACGTAGTTTTGCCGCACGGTACTGCTCCAGCCCCTGCGGGTAGCGATCCATATGATCTTCCGTGACATTCAGAACAGTGGCCGCCGCCGGTTTCAGGCTGAATGTGGTTTCCAGCTGAAAACTGGATAACTCAAGCACACAGAGCTCGTAATCGTCTTTCAGCAGTTCCAGCGCCGGCAGACCGATATTACCGCCGACACCGGTACGCAGACCGGCGCAGCGCCCCATTTCCCCCACCAGGGAGGTCACGGTGCTTTTGCCGTTTGAGCCGGTGATCGCCACAACCGGGACAGTCACTTCGCGGGCAAATAATTCAATATCGCCGATAATTTCCGCACCGGCCTGCGCCGCTGCCTGCAGTTGCGGGGTACTGACCGCCACTCCCGGGCTTGCGATAATCAGGTCTGCATCCAGCAGCCACTGCGCTTCAAGACCACCGCAGTGACACTGAACGCTGTCCGGCAGCTTATCGATGCCGGGCGGGGAGATGCGGGTATCCATCACCTTCGGCGTAACGCCGCGTGACAGAAAAAAGTCCACACAGGAAAGCCCGGTTAAACCGAGCCCGACAATCACAATGTCTTTCCCCTGATAATTCGTCATGATTAACGTACCTTGAGTGTCGCCAGACCGATCAGCACTAACATCAGGGAGATAATCCAGAAGCGGACAATCACCCGCGGCTCAGGCCAGCCTTTTAATTCATAATGGTGATGAATAGGTGCCATCCGGAAAATACGCTGACCGCGTAATTTGAAGGATCCGACCTGTAAAATCACCGACAGAGTTTCCACCACGAATACACCGCCCATAATCAGCAGCAGGAATTCCTGACGCAGCAGAACAGCAATGGTACCCAGCGCGCCGCCGAGTGCCAATGAACCGACATCACCCATAAAGACCTGTGCCGGATAGGTGTTAAACCACAGGAAGCCCAGCCCTGCCCCGACAATCGCGGTGCAGACAATCACCAGTTCCCCGGCATGCGGCAGATACGGGATATGCAGATAATGCGCGAAATTCACGTTACCGGTCGCCCACGCCACCAGCGCAAACCCGGCAGCCACAAAGACGGTCGGCATAATCGCGAGACCATCGAGGCCGTCAGTCAGGTTCACCGCGTTACTGGTGCCGACAATCACGAAATACGCCAGCAGGATATACAGCACACCCAGCTGCGGCATCACATCTTTAAAGAACGGCACCACCAGCTGGGTTGCCGGGGTATCTTTACCGATGGCATACATACTGAACGCCACAGTCAGCGCCAGCACGGACTGCCAGAAATATTTCCAGCGGGCAATCAGCCCTTTGGTATCTTTGCGCACCACTTTGCGGTAGTCATCGATAAAGCCGACAATACCGTAGCCGATCAGCACCAGCAGCACACACCAGACATACGGGTTGTCCAGACGCGCCCACAGCAGAACAGAAATGGCGATGGAGAACAGGATCATCATGCCGCCCATGGTCGGGGTACCGCGCTTGCTGAAGTGCGATTCCGGCCCTTCACTGCGGACAACCTGGCCAATCTGCATTCTCTGGAGATACGCAATCACATGCGGCCCCATCCATAATGCGATAATCAGCGAGGTCAGCAGGCCGACGATGGCGCGGAACGTCAGGTAAGAGAAGACGTTAAACGCGGTATGAAACTGCACCAGATACTCAGCCAGCCAAATCAGCATGGGACATTCTCCTGCAAGGCGTGCACAACTTCTTCCATTGCGGAGCTGCGTGAACCTTTAACTAAAATTGAAATTGATGAATGCTGTGCCACCAGAGGTGCCAGCGCAGCAATGAGGGTTGTTTTGTCAGCGAAATGGTGTCCCTGACACTCATCACTGATAAAATGACTGAACTGACCTGCGGTGAACACCGCATCCAGCCCGGCATCACGGGCAGCCTGCCCGACTCTGCGGTGACTCTCTTCGGCGTAACCGCCCTGCTCGCCGATATCCCCTGCAACCAGCACGCGGTAACCCGGTAATTGTGCCAGCACACGGATTGCCGCAATCATTGAGCCGTCATTAGCATTGTAAGTGTCGTCAATCATCAGCTTGCCCGGTGCCAGTTCAACCGGGTATAACCGTCCCGGTACGGCGCTGGTTTGTGCCAGACCACTGCGGATATCCGCCAGTGTTGCCCCGGCAGACAGTGCCAGTGCCGCCGCCGCGAGAGCATTGGCAATATTGTGACGGCCCGGCAGCGGCAGGGTGACAGCGGTGCTGCCTGCCGGTGTGTGCAGGGTAAAGTCAGTGGTCAGCGGGTTCATCACCACATCTGCCGCGTAAAAATCGGCCTGCGGGTGCGGATCAACGGAGAAACTCCAGCGGGTCTGACGCGGGGTCAGATGTGCCTGCCAGTGAGTGACATCATTGCTTTCCAGATTAATGACAGCGGTGCCTTCGTCAGTCAGTCCGGTGAAAATTTCCCCTTTTGCCTGCGCGATGGCTTCTGCGGAACCGAACTCGCCGATATGGGCGGCAAACAGGTTATTCACCAGTGCGGTCTGCGGGTGTGTCATGGCAGCGGTATAGGCGATTTCGCCGGTGTGGTTGGCACCCAGCTCAATCACCGCAAACTGATGTTTTTCTGTCAGGCGCAGCAATGTCAGCGGTACGCCGATATCATTATTAAAGTTACCGGCGGTAAACAGGGTTTCGCCTGCCTGCTGTAAAATCGCCGCCGTCATCTCTTTGACAGACGTTTTGCCGGACGAACCGGTCAGCGCCACCACTTTCGCCTGACTGCGGTCACGGTTGCCTTTCGCCACCGCCCCCAGCGCAAGGCGGGTATCTTTAACAATAATCTGCGGACAGTTCACGTCCATCCGGCGGTTCACCAGGACGGCGGCAACACCTTTCGCTGCCACATCCGCAATAAAATCATGAGCATCAAAACGTTCACCGGCCAGGGCGATAAACAGCGCACGTTCACCGATAGTACGGCTGTCCGTGGTGACACTCTCAATCCGTTCTGATGCCGCGTGGCCGCTGAGGATAAGCTCCCCGGCGGTCAGTTGTGCGATATCAGCGAGGGAGAACGGGATCATGCCATTACTCCCAGCAGGCGGGCGACGGTCAGGCGGTCGGAGTAGTCCAGACGGCGGTTGCCGACCAGCTGATAATCCTCATGCCCTTTTCCGGCCACCAGCACCACGTCATCCGGTTTTGCCTGCATCACCGCAAAGGTGACGGCTTCCGCACGGCCCGGGATCGGCAGTGCACGGGAGGTATCAACCAGCCCGGCCATAATGTCATTGATAATCGCCTGCGGCTCTTCGCTGCGCGGGTTATCGTCGGTGATCACCACCACATCGGATTCCTGCTCGGCAATTGCGCCCATCAGCGGACGTTTGCCTTTGTCGCGATCACCACCGCAGCCGAAGACACACCACAGTTTACCTTTGGTATGCAGACGCGCCGCACTCAGTGCTTTTTCCAGCGCATCCGGGGTGTGAGCGTAATCGACAACAACCGTCGGGCGGTTATCCGCCGTGAAGACTTCCATCCGGCCGCAGACCGGTGTTAACGCGGTTGCAGCGCGCAGCAGTGTATTCAGGTCATAACCCAGTGCCAGCAGGGTTGCCGCAGCCACCAGCAGGTTACTGACATTAAAGGCGCCCATCAGCGGGCTGTCCAGCTCACCATTGCCCCAGCTTGAGGTAAAGGTGATGTGCGCACCGCTGTCGTGGTAATCCACAGAAACCGCTTTCAGGAAACGCCCCTGCCAGCCGGCCGGCAGATTATCATCCATCGTGACCGCGACCGCTTCCGGTAGTTTTGCCAGCCATTTCAGCCCTGTCTCATCATCCGCATTAATAATTTTTTGTTCGCTGTGATGGGTTGAGAACAGCAGCCATTTGGCGGCTTCGTAGTTGGCCATATCACCGTGGTAATCGAGGTGATCACGGCTTAAGTTAGTAAAGACCGCAGCCCGGAACGGCAGTGCCGCCACACGGCTCTGTACCAGTCCGTGAGAGGAGACTTCCATCGCCGCCACTGTGGCACCTTTTTTCGCCAGTTTGTCCAGCTCGAGCTGGATATCAACAGCTGAACCGGTGGTGTTTTCAGTCGGGATCACATGCCCGAGCAGCCCGTTACCCACCGTTCCCATCACGGCACTGGTTTCGCCCATCGCCTGAGTCCACTGCGCCAGCAGCTGGGTGGTGGTGGTTTTACCGTTAGTGCCGGTCACGCCGATCAGTTTCAGGCGTTCCGCCGGGTGGTGATAAAACTCACCGGCCAGGCGGGATAATTTTTCATTCAGGTGGCTGAGATACACCACCGGTACACCATGCAGAACCTGCACACTGCCGTCTTCCGCCGCACCATCCGCTTCCGCGACCACAGCAGCCACACCTTGGGCAATGGCCTGAGGAATGTAGTGACGTCCGTCGGACTGGTGGCCTTTAACCGCCAGAAACAGATCACCGGCAGCCGCTTTGCGGCTGTCCAGGGTCATATCACGTAACGCCTTAGCCGGTGCATCAACACCGAGCGGCGCGAGTAAATCGCGCAAATTACGATCTGCCACTTGTACCCTCTTTTGGTTTATTAATAACCACTTCATTAGTTTGTTCTTCCGGTGTCAGCGCATCGGGTTCCACGTTCATTGTCCGCAGAACACCGCCCATGATGGCACCGAATACCGGTGCAGAGATCGCACCCCCGTAATACTTGCCGCCCTGCGGGTCGTTGATAATCACAACCAGTGCAAAACGCGGACGGCTTGCCGGTGCAACCCCGGCGGTGTAAGCGATATAACGGTTCACGTATTTGCCGTCATCGCCCACTTTTTTCGCGGTCCCGGTTTTAATGGCCACGCGGTACCCTTTGATCGCAGCGCGCGTTCCGCCGCCGCCCGGTAACGCAACGCTTTCCATCATCTGAACCACGGTTTTCATCACCGGCTCAGGGAAGACGCGGGTGCCCGGCACCGGCGGATCCACTTTTGTGATGGACAGCGGGCGGTAAATCCCGAAACTGCCGATTGTTGCATAGGCCCGTGCTAACTGTAACGGTGTTACCATCAGCCCGTAACCGAAAGAAAAGGTGGCCCTTTCAAGCTCAGACCACCGTGTTTTTTTACTTGGGTATATGCCACTGCTTTCTCCGACCAGCCCCAGATTGGTCGGTTTTCCCAGCCCGAAACGCGAATAGACGTCCACGAGTTCCTGAGCGGGCATCGCTAACGCAAGTCTTGAGACACCTACGTTACTCGACTTCTGTAAAATACCGGTGATGGTCAGTTCGGCATAACGCGCCACGTCTTTGATTTCATGACCACTGATCCGGTACGGATAAGTATTCACCACGCTGTTCGGTTTGATGATGTTGTTGTGCAGTGCTGTCATCACCACCAACGGTTTTACCGTCGAGCCCGGTTCAAAAATATCGGTGATAGCGCGGTTACGCATAGCATCTTTCGGCGTGCCCTGGAGGTTGTTCGGGTTATAGGACGGGCTGTTCGCCATCGCCAGAATTTCCCCGGTGTTCACATCCACCAGAATCGCCGTGCCGGATTCCGCTTTGTTCAGTGCCACCGCACTGCTGATTTCGCGGTATACCAGCGCCTGTAAACGCTCATCAATACTGAGTGTCAGGTTGTGTCCGGCCTGACTTTCGCGGGCGATAGTATCTTCAATAACACGACCGCCGCGATCTTTACGGACTGTCCGCTGCCCCGGAACCCCGGTCAGCCAGCGGTCAAAGCTTTTCTCGACCCCTTCAATCCCTTCATCATCAATATTGGTGACACCAATAATGTGAGCAGTCACAGAGCCGGACGGGTAATACCGTTTTGATTCCGCCTGTAAATAAATCCCCGGCAGATTCAGTTTTTTCACATAATCGCCGATGGTCGGGTTCACCTGACGCGCCAGATAGACAAAGCGGCCTTTCGGATTCGCCGTGACTTTGCTTTTCACCTGTTCGAGCGGGATATTCAGCGCTTCGGACAGTGCGCGCCAGCGGGTGTCATCCCCTACCCCGCCTTTGTCGGCTAACTCTTTCGGATCAGCCCAGACGGCGTTTACCGGCACACTGACCGCCAGCGGACGCCCCATACGGTCGCTGATCATACCGCGTGCGGTCGGGATCTCCTGGACGCGCAGCGAGCGCATATCGCCCTCTTTGACCAGCATGTCCGGGTTGATAATCTGTAAATACGCGACCCGGATCAGCAGGGCGGCCAGGGCAAGCCCGATACCGCCGCATAACAACGCAAAACGCCAGCTGATAAAACTGGCTTTTTCTTCCGGACGTTTGATACGGGCACCGCCCTGCGTTTTGCCTGCTGCTTTTCTGCTTTTCATGCCTTCGTCATTTTGTTACGACAATTTTTTCGTTTGCCGGATCCACATGCTGCATACTGAGACGCTCAACGGACAGGCGCTCAACACGGCTGTGATCCCCCAGGGCGTTCTCTTCCAGAATCAGGTTACGCCATTCGATATCCAGCGAGTTACGCTCCAGCACAAGATGTTCCCGCTCTGCGGTCAGCAGACGTGTTTTATGTGCCGTGATGACCACAAAAATCGCGCTGACGATCACTGCGATAAATAAAATCGCAGGGATAAATCCGTGGCGCAGCAGGTCACGACAAATAACGCGGGCTAAATTGTGCCGTTCTGTGGTCATGCTTTCTCCGCAAAGCGCAGTACCGAACTGCGGGCACGCGGGTTAACACTGATTTCCTGCTCTGACGGTTTCATTTTTCCGGCCAGTTTCAGTGCCGGTGTGCCGTGCGCTTTCAGTTGTTCTTCCGTCAGCGGTAATCCGTGCGGCACCTGTGGTCCGCGGCTTTCATCACGCATAAACTGCTTCACAATCCGGTCTTCCAGCGAGTGGAAGCTGATAACCGATAACCGGCCGCCCTGAGCCAGAATGCCCAGTGCGCCGGTCAGCGCCTGGCGGATCTCATCCAGCTCGCTGTTGACATAAATGCGGATAGCCTGGAAGCTGCGGGTCGCCGGATGCTTGTGCTTTTCTTTCACCGGAGACACAGCGGCAATTAAATCCGCCAGCTGTTTTGTCCGCGTCAGCGGCTCTTCGGTTTTATTGCGTTCAACAATCGCGCGGGCAATCCGTTTCGAAAAACGCTCTTCGCCGAAATTTTTCAGCACCCACGCAATATCTTCTTCTTTGGCTTCAGTCAGCCACTGTGCAGCGGAGATCCCGCGGGTCGGATCCATCCGCATATCCAGCGGCCCGTCACGCATAAAGGAGAATCCGCGTTCCGCGTCGTCCAGCTGCGGGGAGGACACACCCAGATCCAGCAAAACGCCATTAATCTGTCCGCCCAGTTCCAGATCATTCACATAACCGGCGATACCGGAAAACGGGCCGTGAATAATGGAAAAACGCGGGTCGTCAATCTGTGCCGCAGCGGCAATCGCCTGCGGATCCCGGTCAATGGCGATCAGACGCCCCTGCGGACCGAGTTTTGATAAAATCAGGCGGGAGTGCCCGCCGCGGCCGAATGTGCCATCGATATAAATGCCGTCTTCGCGGATCTGTAATCCGTTAACGGCTTCATCCAGTAAAACACTGGTATGCTGAAACTGACTCTCTGCCATTTAAAGTGATAAATCCTGTAACCGGGCGGATAAAGGTCCGGATGCCGTCTGCCCGGCAGCAATATCATCCTGTACCTGCTGATACCACGTCTGCTCATCCCACAGCTCAAACTTGTTGAACTGCCCGACCAGCATGACTTCTTTGGTTAACCGCGCATGTGTGCGCAGTGTACCGGCTAACAAAAGACGTCCCGCACTGTCCATCTGGCATTCCGTGGCATGGCCCAGCAACAGGCGCTGAACACGGCGCTCTGTGGGATCCATGGTGGACAATTGTGCCAGTTTCAGTTCGATCAGTTCCCACTCCGGTAAGGTGTAAAGCAGCAGGCACGGCTGGTGGAGATCGATAGTGCAGACCATCTGACCTTCCGACTTTTCAGCAAGCAGCGACCGGTACCGTGCCGGTACGGTTATGCGCCCTTTGCTGTCAAGATTAACCAGTGTTGCCCCGCGAAACATTCGTTTCTCCGCTCAGTTTTGCCCTGAATTACCACTTTCACCCACAATTCCCCACCAACAGAGTTTACGAATGGTAGGAAAAGCTTGTCAAGCCAGAGCTGACAAGGTTTCGTTTCCGCTGTCGGGGAATAAAGGGGTGAGAAAATATGGGATTTTTTGCTTCAGGGAACAGAAGTGAGGTAACACACTGATTCAAATCAGAAAAAAATTCACATAATACGCACTCGGCTAACCGGGGCAAATTATACCGAATCTGGCGAAAGAAAGATGCATTTTTGCGAGGTGTCCCTCACTTTCAGGATAAAAATTCACCATCACCGCAAAGACCCCGGGATTTTTGTTCCGGTCATCTGTGCTGTTACTTTCTGTTACACAGCGTGATTATTTGATATTTGAAAATTTAATATTCAGTTTATCAATAGCATAACTGTCACAAAACCGGGCTAATGATATTCTGCGGCATATACCCTTAATTGGAGTAAGTGAATTTCCGGGGAATGAAAGGTGTAGTGTGAAAATTGTCAATTTCTGTCAATCAGCAGAATTGAAAAAAAATTCTTAGGATTCCTCTCAAAAAGGGTTTTTCATCTGTTTCCGGACAAACTAAACAAAAATACCTATACGTTTCCGTACAGGTATCGGTAAAAATAATGATTTTACTGCCTGAATATTACCGGCGGCTCAGACTTCCGCGACGGCACAGATCACGACGGATCCGGGTGATACCCGCAGCCGGTTTCTGTTTTTCATCCAGACTTGCCAGTACCAGCTCCAGCACACGCTCCGCAATATCACGGTGACGCTGCGCCACGGACAGTACCGGACACTCAAGAAAATCAAGCAGTTCATGATCACCGAAGGTCGCGATCACCAGTTGCCCCGGCAGACGGCCGCTGCGGGCCAGCGTGGCATCCATCACCCCCTGTAACAGGGCAAATGAGGTGGTAAACAGCGCATCCGGCATCGGATTGCTTTCCAGCCAGGTATCAAACGCTTTGGCGGCGGCATCACGCTCATAGCTGTCGGCATAGAGGAAATTCACGTTACGTGCATCCCCTTCCCAGGCTTCACGGAATCCCTGTTCACGCAGGAAACTGACGGAAAGTTCCGGTAACGCGCCGAGATATACCACCGATTCTGCCGGGAACTGACGCAATTCGGATGCCAGCATTTTGGCGTCCTCAAAGTCATCCCCGACCACACTGATAAAGTGCTCATTTTCCAGTGCGCGGTCAAGCGCGACAATCGGCAGGGAGCGGTTTGCCCAGCGCTGATAGAACGGATGCTCCGGCGGCAGTGCGGTGGAAACGATAATCGCATCCACCTGACGCTGTAACAGGTGTTCCACACAACGGATTTCGTTGTCAGGCTGGTCTTCAGAGCAGGCAATCAGCAACTGATAACCACGGCTGCGCGCCTGGCGCTCCAGATAATTTGCGATGCGGGTGTAGCTGGTGTTCTCCAAATCCGGGATCACCAGTCCGATAGAGCGGGTACGGCCTGCACGCAGACCGGCAGCCACCGCATTCGGATGGTAATTATGTTCACGAACCACCGCCATCACTTTTTCGACAGTTTTGTCACTCACACGATATTGTTTTGCTTTTCCGTTGATGACATAACTGGCCGTCGTGCGCGACACACCGGCAAGGCGGGCGATTTCATCCAGTTTCACGTTAACCCCTTACAAATCAGGAAACGGCCCGAACAACGGGCCAAATAAGAAGAGTGATCAGTTTACCCTTTCACCGCGAATATTTCACCGCATTATTTTATCGCCGCGCGACATCCCGACGATGCCGGAGCGGGCAATTTCCACAATTTCCGCGAAGCCGCGCACCGCATCCAGGAAGGCATCCAGCTTTTCACTGGTGCCGGTCAGTTGCACGGTATAAAGCGTCGCGGTCACATCGACAATCTGTCCGCGGAAGATATCCGTACTGCGTTTGACCTCATCCCGCCCGTAGCCGCTGGCCTGTAATTTCACCAGCATCACCTCACGCTCAATGTGAGTGGCAGAGGTCAGTTCTGTGACACGGAACACATCCACCAGCTTATTGAGCTGCTTTTCAATCTGCTCCAGCACCCGCGCATCGCCTTTGGTCTGGATGGTCAGACGGAACAGTGACGGGTCATCGGTCGGGGCGGCGGTGATACTTTCGATATTATACCCGCGCTGGGAAAAAAGCCCTGCCACACGGGACAGCGCCCCTGTTTCGTTTTCTAATAAAATTGACAGAATCCGGCGCATGATCAGGTCCTCTCCGTTTTGCTTAACCACATTTCATCCATTCCGCCATTGCGGATCTGCATCGGATAAACATGCTCTTTCTCATCCACCATCACATCGGCGAACACCAGTCGTTTCTCTTCGCGGACAATGCGCAGTGCCTCCGCAAGCTGTTCACGCAGCGTGGCTTTATCACTGATACTGATACCGACATGCCCGTAAGCCTCTGCCAGGCGGACAAAATCAGGCAGCGATTCCATATAGGAGTGTGAGTGACGGCCGTGATAAACCATATCCTGCCACTGCTTCACCATACCGAGAAAGCGGTTGTTAAGATTAAGCACCAGTACCGGCAGCCCGAACTGTAATGCCGTGGAAAGTTCCTGAATATTCATCTGGATACTACCGTCCCCGGTGACACACACCACCATATCATCCGGTTTCGCCAGCCGGACACCCAGTGCCGCCGGTAACCCGAAGCCCATCGTGCCCAGCCCGCCGGAATTGATCCAGCGGCGCGGTTCATCAAACGGATAATAGAGTGCGGCAAACATCTGATGCTGACCGACATCGGAGGTAACATACGCCTTCCCTTCCGTCAGTTCCCACAGGGTGCGGATCACAGTCTGCGGCTTGATTTTCTCACCGCTCTCATCAATGGCCAGACACTGTTTCGCTTTCCACTGATCAATGCGCCGCCACCAGTCGCACAGTGCATCCGGATCCTGTTCATCGGTCAGAGATTCAAGCTGTAACAGCATCTGCGCGAGACACAGTTTCGCATCACCGACGATCGGAATATCCGCTGCCACGGTTTTGGAGATAGACGCCGGATCGACATCGATATGAATGATGGTTGCCTGCGGGCAGTACTTCGCCTGGTTATTGGTGGTCCGGTCATCGAAACGGACACCGACGGCAAAAATCACATCACTGTGATGCATGGTATTGTTTGCTTCATATGTCCCGTGCATACCCAGCATGCCGACACACTGCGGATGAGTGCCCGGAAACGCGCCCAGCCCCATCAGGGAGAGCGCCACCGGCAGACGCAGTTTATCCGCAAGGGTGAAAATCTCCGGACTGCATCCGGCACTGACAGCACCGCCGCCGATATACATTACCGGGCGTTTCGCCTGCATCAGTGTGATAAGCGCGCGTTTGATCTGCCCTTTATGACCGGCTCCGGTCGGGTTATAGGAGCGCAGGCTGACCCGTGACGGGTAGCTGTACTCATGCTGCTGCTGGACAATATCTTTCGGAAAATCGATGACCACAGGTCCCGGACGGCCGCTCTGTGCCAGATAGAATGCTTTTTTGATGGTGGCCGGAATATCCGCGACATCATGGACCAGGTAACTGTGTTTCACGACCGGGCGGGAAATGCCCACCATATCCACTTCCTGGAAGGCATCGTTGCCGATCAGCGCGCTCGCCACCTGGCCGGACAGCACCACCAGCGGCACCGAATCCATATACGCGGTGGCGATACCGGTAATGGCGTTAGTCGCACCCGGACCGGAAGTGACCAGCACCACGCCGGTTTTACCGGTCGCGCGGGCATAGCCGTCCGCCATATGCACGGCGGCCTGCTCGTGACGCACCAGAATGTGCCCGACACCACCCACCGTATGCAGTGCATCATAAATATCCAGAACAGCACCGCCCGGATAGCCGAATACGTGTGACACGCCCTCATCAATTAAGGAGCGCACGATCATTTCTGCCCCTGTCAACCTCTCCATAAATGCTCTCCTGCCCGTGATTGCGGGTTGTAACTGCAAGTGATGTGTTTGTCTGTTTTTAGTTATCTGAGGATTAACATAACGATAAAATGACAGTGCTGGCAAATGCGTTTTTCGGGACGCAAAAAGCGGAAAACCACAGGAATAAAGGAAATGACAGGATCCGCAGACGATCATACCTGCGGCGGCAAATCACAAAGCAGAGTTCACTGAGAGCGGGGGAAAAACCGGCGGGATATAAAAACGGCACTGCACAGGAAACAGGCAGTGCCGTCAGGGACAGCAATCAGTCCGTGTACATGGACTCAATTTCGCGTTGATAGCGCTGGGCTATCACTTTACGGCGCAGTTTCAGGGTCGGTGTCAGTTCGCCGAGCTCCATGGAGAAATTCTGCGGCAGCAGTGTAAAACGCTTAACCTGATGAAAGGCTGCGATATTTTTCTGCAACTCTTTCAGACGGCTTTCAAACAGCGCCACAATCTGGCTGTTTTTCAGCAGTTCCATCCGGTCATGGTATTTCAGATTCAGTGCCCGGGCGTGCTCTTCCAGAGTATCAAAGCACGGCACAATCAGTGCGGAGACAAACTTACGTGCATCCGCCACCACCGCGATATGTTCGATAAAGCGATCCTGACCCAGCGTGCCTTCCAGCATCTGCGGCGCAATATATTTGCCGTTCGAGGTTTTCATCAGATCTTTCAGGCGTTCGGTGATAAACAAATTGCCCTGCTCATCCAGCGCACCGGCGTCACCGGTCCGCAGCCAGCCATCAGCCGTAAAGGCCTGACGGGTCTCCTCCGGCTTATTGTAATAGCCGCGCATCACCACCGGCCCGCGTACCTGAATCTCATTTTCCTCACCGATACGCACTTCCACATCCGGCAGCGGCACACCGATAGAGCCGAGCTGATAACCGCTGTTTTCCCAGCAGGATACCGTGGCACAGGTTTCTGTCATGCCGTAGCCGTATTTGATGTTAATGCCGATGGCGAGGAAAAAGCGGATAATTTCATCATCCAGCCGCGCCCCCGCCGCCGGTAAGAAACGGACATTGCCGCCGAGCACATCACGCAGTTTACCGAGCACTTTTTTCTGTGCGAACTGATCACACCGCGCGGCCAGCCATGACTGTTTTTCACCGCGCTGTTGTGCATCGAGAGTCTTTTTACCGGTCCGTACCGCCCAGTGGAATAACGCCCGTTTATACCACGGCGCCTGTGCCACTTTTTCGTAAATACCGCTGAATACTTTTTCATAGAAACGCGGCACCGCACACATCACGGTCGGTTTCACCGATACCATCGCTTTGCGCACCAGGTTGGTATCACTGAGATAGACATTCAGTGCGCCGGTGTGCATCACATAGAAACTCCAGGCGCGCTCAAAAACGTGCGTCAGCGGCAGGAAGCAGAGTGAGACATCATCTTCGGTCAGTGTCAGCCGCTCATCATGCAGATAAAGCTGGGCGGCCATGTTGCGGTAATCCAGCATCACGCCTTTCGGCTCGCCGGTGGTCCCGGAGGTGTAAATCAGGGTGAAAAGATCATCAAGGGAACAATCAGCGATGCGCTGACGCAGCTCTGCGGCGTAACTGCCATCGTGGCCGTTCATAAACTGACGCAGTGTGCAGACCGCAGGATGCGACGGGATTGCCGTGTTTTCCGGGTTCATTATGATGATTTTTTGCAGCGACGGGCAGAGAGAGAGCAGTGACAGGGCAATTTCCGCCTGCTTCTGACCGTCCACAAACAGAATGCGCACCTGCGCATCATTAAGAATATAGGCCGCCTGGTCATCACTGCTGGTGGCATAGAGCGGCACCACAATGGCACGGCACTGAAGAATCGCCAGGTCGGTTAATGTCCACAGAGCGCTGTTATGCGAGAAAATGGCGACATTTTCCTGCACTTCAACCCCTTCTGCCAGCAGGGCTTCCGCCAGGTTTTCACTGAACGCCCCGGCCTGCTGCCAGGTAAAATCGATATGCTGACCTTGTTCACACCACTGTCGCAGTGCGATTTTGTCACCCCGGCGCTGTTTTTGCTGTTGCAGCCGCGTCACTAAATGATAGTGATGCAAATTTGTTGTTGTCACACGCGTTTCCTTTACTGAGCCGTCAGACTGTACGGTTTCACGTTATGTAATAATTTTTCAGCTTACAGTTGTACGCTTAAATTTTTCCGCAAGTGTAGCCTGTTGTCTCCGGGAACAAAAGCAAATTTAGTTATCTTTGCAATGACGGGATCACAAAAAAGCCCCGGCAGGTACATTTGCCTGACGGGGCGGGAAATAAATTAAATGACCGATTACATATGATGTGTGAACTGC
Source organism: Morganella morganii (assembly GCF_019243775.1). Lineage (NCBI taxonomy): Bacteria > Pseudomonadati > Pseudomonadota > Gammaproteobacteria > Enterobacterales > Morganellaceae > Morganella > Morganella morganii. Next base: position 989,735 of record NZ_CP069157.1, on the reverse strand, counting down.
GACAGCAGTGCCTTCATCCACTGATGCCCTTTATCGCGGGTACACGCCTCGTGCCAGATCAGAAACGCCGGACGGCTGACTTTATCCCACGGCAGCTGCACTTCCTGAATCGGCAGCACATGAGAATAGAGCTGAATCAGCCATTTCGGTGCAATCGCCACCAGCTCTGTTTTAGAGACAATATTCAGTACACTGACTAAATTGGTTCCCTGATAAACAATAGCCCGGAGTAATTCATTATTTTCATAATACGGTGAACTGAATGAATCAATTAAATCCAGTGACACGACAGCATGCTGCTCGGTAAATATTTGTTTCTCTGTTACTGTATATTGTATACGCGGATGGTTACGGGCGGCGACCAGTGATAACTGATCATTAAATAATAAGTGATGACTGTAATCCGGTTTATCGAAACGATTATAACTGACAGCAAAATCGGTTTCCTGGTATTTCAGGTTATTCTCGATATGTGAATTCATATAAGACTGAATATTAACATCGATATTTTCACTGTGAAGTTTAACCTGTTCGATTATTTTGTCTGTCAGGCGGATATCCAGCGGACTGGAGATGGCCAGATTAAATGTCCGCTCGCTGCTGCCCGGTTCAAAACCGGCACCCGGCAGCTCATTATGCACCAGCTGCAATGCCTGCCTGACCGGCCCGAACAGCTGTTTGGCGCGCGCTGTCGGCTGAATTCCCCGTCCGAAACGGACAAATAATTCATCATTAAACATAACTTTAAGTCTTGACACCGCATTGCTGACAGCCGGTTGCGACATACCTAAAAGTTCAGCAGCCCGGGTCACATTCTGCATCTGCATAACCGCATCAAAAACAGTCAGCAGATTAAGATCCACATTACGCAGCTGTGTTTCACCGGATTCTTTTTTTACATCTGCCACTGAGGTGTATTCAGTCATCTTAAACTCCAATAAATGATTATAATGACTTCAATAAGCCACCTGCCGCCATGATGAAACGGCAGATCAATACAAAATTGAAATCTATTATCTCAATTGATTATCCAATTAATAATTGAGTCTCTTCCTTGTATGGTTCTGAATACGCGGGTGCGCATCATCATCACAATGCATACTATTTAAATATTTAAAGCCAGTAAATTATTCATGCCAGTAATAAATCAATACCGCTTTATTCATTTAGTTTCCATGCAGTGAGATAATAAAACAAAGATTGTGTTTATTCATAATAAAATTGTCTTCTGTCAGCATAAAAAATCCGATTTTTTTTTACTGACATAACGGAAAGAATAAACTGTTCAATGAATATCTCACCGGTTACCGGTGGCTGCCTGACCGCCGGCCCCCCTGTTACCCGCCTACTCAACTGATTCTGATTCTCCGTAAAAAAATCTGCAAAAATATTAGCCCAATTATTTAGCTGGCTTATAGATGAAAACGCTGATTAATTTTTATAAATTAGTCAGTTTATCTGCTTTTTGTGCTTTTTTTATCCTTTGACCGGAATCTCCGGCGAACCTCGTGAGTTGACAGGGCATTTTATATTCAGTATCAATAATACATCGCCACGGATAAGCCCTGTGCTCCGTGCCACTGAATTTACTGAGAAGGTTATTACTATGTCTTTCACTTTCCGCCTAAACAGCCTGCTAATTATCGCCTTAACTGCGCGTGGCGGGTTCGTGGCCGGAAGTTCCTCATAACTTTCTCCCTGAGACCTGAAAAACCCGCGCAATGTCGCGGGTTTTTTTATACCTGCAAACCGGAAAACAGAACAAGAAATAACCGAGAGGATCACAACATGAGCGATAACGTCATCATTTTTGATACCACACTGCGTGACGGGGAGCAGGCATTACAGGCCAGTCTCAGTGTCAAAGAGAAGTTACAGATTGCTTTCCAGCTCGAACGCATGGGGGTTGATATTATTGAGGCCGGTTTCCCTGTCTCCTCTCCCGGTGATTTTCAGTCAGTGCAGACTATCGCCCGCGAAATCAAAAACAGCCGTATCGCGGCATTATCCCGCTGTGTGATCGGCGATATTGATGCCGCAGCGGAATCCCTGAAAGTCGCGGAAGCCTTCCGGTTGCATATGGTGCTCGCCACCTCCGGTATTCACGTCAAAACCAAACTGCGCAAGACCTTTGCTGACATCATCGATATGGCGGTCGGCTCGATTAAACATGCCCGCCGCTTTACCGATGACGTTGAGTTTTCCTGCGAAGATGCCGGGCGCACCGATATCGATGATTTATGCCGTATTGTGGAAGCCGCGATTAACGCAGGAGCCACCACGGTCAATATTCCGGACACCGTCGGTTACACCACACCGTACCAGTTCGGCGGCATTATCAGTGAATTGTTCAACCGCGTGCCGAATATCGACAAAACCATCATTTCTGTCCACTGCCATGATGATTTGGGCATGTCCGTTGCCAACTCCATCACCGCCGTACAGGCCGGTGCCCGCCAGATTGAAGGTACGATCAACGGGTTAGGCGAACGCGCCGGGAACTGTGCGCTGGAAGAAGTGATTATGGCGATTAAAGTGCGGGAAAAAATGCTGGGCGTGCGCACCGGGATCAATCACAAAGAGATTTACCGCACCAGCCAGCTGGTCAGCCAGTTATGCAACACCCCGGTACCGCCGAACAAGGCCGTGGTCGGCAGCAATGCCTTCTCCCACTCCTCCGGTATTCACCAGGACGGCGTGATTAAAAACCGCGAAACCTACGAAATCATGACGCCGGACAGCATCGGCCTGAAAGATAACTTAATCAACCTGACCTCCCGTTCCGGCCGCGCGGCGGTGAAACACCGGATGGCGGAAATGGGTTATCAGGAAGGTGACTATAACCTGGATGAATTATACGCCGACTTCCTGCAACTGGCGGACAAGAAAGGTCAGGTTTTCGATTACGACCTGGAAGCGCTGGTGTTTATGAAGCAGCAGCACCAGGAGCCGGAACATTTCTCGCTGGCGTTCCTCAACACCCAGTCAGGTACCGGTGTCAAAGCCTCCGCGATGGTCAGAATGCAGGCCGGGGATGACATTATCTCGGAATCCGCCCAGGGGAACGGCCCGGTGGATGCGGCTTATGAAGCCATCCGCCGTATCGCGGGTTACCCGCTGACCCTCACCGCCTATCAGCTGACTGCCAAAGGTCAGGGAACGGATGCACTGGGTCAGGTGAATATCGTGGTGGAGTATGAAGGCCGTAAATTCCACGGTATGGGGCTGGCGACCGATATTGTTGAATCCTCCGCCCAGGCCATGATCCACGCCATCAACAGCATCTGGCGCGCCGGACAGGTAAAAGAAGAAAAACGGCGTATACAGTCAGATAACAACATGCACAACGATACTCATAACAACAATACAGAGACAAAGGAAGCGGTGTAATTATGTCGGAACAATTTCATATTGCAGTTTTACCGGGCGACGGAATCGGCCCTGAAATTATGGCGCAGGCGATTAAAGTGCTGGATGCGGTGCGCACCCGCTTTAACCTGCCCATCACCACCAGTGAATATGATGTCGGCGGCATTGCCATCGACAACCATGGCCACCCGCTGCCGCCGGCCACACTGAAAGGCTGCGAACAGGCCGATGCGGTACTGTTCGGCTCTGTCGGCGGCCCGAAATGGGAAAAACTGCCGCCGGACTCCCAGCCGGAGCGCGGCGCTCTGCTCCCGCTGCGGGCACATTTCAAATTATTCAGTAACCTGCGCCCGGCACGGCTCTATCCTGCGCTGGAAGCGTTCTGCCCGCTGCGCAGTGATATCGCCGCACGCGGATTCGATATCCTGTGTGTCCGCGAACTGACCGGCGGGATCTATTTCGGGCAGCCTAAAGGCCGTGAAGGCGAAGGTAAATATGAGCGTGCTTATGATACCGAGGTGTATCACCGCTTTGAAATCGAGCGTATTGCCCGTATCGCCTTTGCCTCCGCCCAAAAACGCCGTGGCCAGGTAACATCGATTGATAAGGCCAACGTACTGCAAAGTTCCGTATTATGGCGCGAAGTGGTAACAGAAATCGCCAAAGAGTATCCGGATGTCGCGCTGTCGCACATGTATATAGACAACGCCGCCATGCAGATGGTCAAAGATCCGTCGCAGTTTGATGTGATCCTCTGCTCCAACCTGTTCGGCGACATTATCTCCGACGAGTGCGCCATGATCACCGGCTCCATGGGCATGCTGCCGTCCGCCAGCCTGAATGAGAAAAAATTCGGTCTGTATGAACCGGCAGGCGGCTCTGCACCGGATATCGCCGGGCAGAATATTGCCAACCCGGTGGCCCAGATTTTATCCGCTGCCATGATGCTGCGCTTCAGCTGCGGGCAGGATGCAGCGGCGGACAGCATCGAAAATGCGGTCAATCAGGCACTGAATGCCGGATACCGCACCCGGGATGTGGCCGGAAACGGCAAGAGTGTGACCACAGACGAAATGGGCGACATTATCGCGCGTTTGATTACAGAAGGGGCTTAAGATGAGCACAGGAAAAACTTTATATCAGAAATTATATGATGCCCATGTGGTTCGTGAAGAAGCAAACGAAACACCGATCCTGTATATCGACCGCCACCTGGTGCATGAGGTGACCTCTCCGCAGGCGTTTGACGGATTACGGGCAAAAAACCGCCCGGTGCGCCGCCCGGAAAAAACCTTCGCCACCATGGATCACAACGTTTCCACGCAGACCAAAGATATCAATGCCTGTGGTGAAATGGCCCGTAACCAGATGCAGGAGCTGATCAAAAACTGTGAGGCCTTTGGTGTCCGTCTCTATGATCTGAACCATCCGTTTCAGGGTATTGTGCATGTGATGGGGCCGGAACAGGGCATCACCCTGCCTGGCATGACCATTGTCTGTGGTGACTCCCACACCGCCACCCACGGCGCATTCGGCTCGCTGGCCTTCGGTATCGGCACCTCCGAGGTGGAACATGTGTTAGCTACCCAGACACTGAAACAGGCACGGGCCAAAACCCTGAAAATTGAAGTGCGCGGCAAAGTTGCCCCCGGTATCACCGCCAAGGATATTGTACTGGCGATTATCGGTCACACCGGCAGCGCGGGCGGCACCGGTTATATCGCGGAATTCTGCGGCGACGCCATTGAAGCGCTCTCCATGGAAGGCCGGATGACGGTTTGTAATATGGCGATAGAAATGGGTGCCAAAGGCGGAATGATTGCGCCGGATCAGACCACCTTTGATTACCTGAAAGGCCGCCAGTTCTCCCCGCAGGGCACGGACTGGGATGCAGCTGTGGCTTACTGGCAGACCCTGAAAAGTGATCCGGATGCGAAATATGACGCGGAAATTATTATCAATGCTGCCGATATCGCCCCGCAGGTCACCTGGGGCACCAATCCCGGTCAGGTGATTGATATCAGCCGGGCCATTCCCGCACCGGAGAGCTTTACCGACCCGGTGGAAAGAGCCTCGGCAGAAAAAGCGCTGGCGTATATGGATTTAACACCGGGCAAAAAATTAACCGATGTGAAAATCGACAAGGTGTTTATCGGCTCCTGCACCAACTCACGGATTGAGGATTTACGCGCGGCTGCTGCCGTCGCCAAAGGGCGCAAAGTCGCACCGGGTGTGCAGGCGATAGTGGTTCCGGGCTCCGGGCCGGTGAAATCCCAGGCGGAAGCGGAAGGTCTGGATAAAATCTTCACCGATGCCGGGTTTGAATGGCGTTTACCGGGCTGCTCGATGTGTCTGGCGATGAACAATGACCGTCTGGCACCGGGGGAGCGCTGTGCCTCCACCAGCAACCGCAACTTTGAAGGCCGCCAGGGGCGCGGCGGACGCACGCATCTGGTCAGCCCGGCCATGGCCGCTGCGGCCGCCGTCACCGGCAGTTTCGCCGATATCCGTACCATTGAGATGCGCTGAGGGAGAAAACCATGGAAAAATTTATTGTACATCAGGGCATTGCCGCACCGCTGGATGCCGCCAACGTGGATACCGATGCCATTATCCCGAAACAGTTTTTGCAGAAAGTGACCCGCACCGGCTTCGGGCAGCATTTATTCAATGACTGGCGTTTTCTCGATGATGACGGACAGGTGCCGAACCCGGATTTTGTCCTCAATGCCCCGCGTTATCAGGGTGCATCCATTCTGCTGGCCCGTGAAAACTTCGGCTGCGGCTCCTCCCGTGAGCACGCGCCGTGGGCCTTAACAGATTACGGCTTCAGAGTGGTGATTGCGCCCAGCTTTGCGGATATTTTTTACGGTAACTCATTCAACAACCAATTATTGCCGGTGAAATTACCCGAAGACGCGATTGATGCGCTCTTTGACTGGGTACAAAAAACAGAAGGTGCACAGATTATTGTTGATCTGGAGAACCAGAAAGTGATCGCCGGTGAGCTGGAATATCCGTTCAGTGTTGATACCTTCCGTCGTCACTGCATGATGAACGGCCTCGACAGTATCGGCCTCACCTTACAGCATGACGACATGATTTCCCGTTTTGAGGAAAAACTGCCTGCATTTATGAACTGATAACCGGATCCATTTCCACCATTGAACCCCTGCCATCACCCCCTTTTGTGATGGCAGCTTTTTTCCCCGTTTTCCCCGCCTCTTTTTCCGGATCACCGGACAGAAAAAAACCAGCCTTTCGGCTGGCGGTAAAAGTCACCATTACTCAAGAATCGGGAGTGAGTCAGGTATCACACTGACGTCATGAGCTGCTTTAATGACATTGAGTATGGACGTAATATACGGAAATAAAAATGGACAGAAAACCGACCGGAGTTCCTCTTTTATGAGCACACCACGCCTCCAGCACCAGTTTATCCGCCTGTGGCAGCATCATCAGGGACAGGAGACCGATACCACGCTTCAGGAGATCGCCGATATCCTGCATTGTTCCCGCCGTCATGTCCGCTCTCTGCTCAGCAGTATGCAGACAGCGGGCTGGCTCAGCTGGCAGGCAGAAACCGGACGGGGTAAGCGCTCACGTCTCTGTTTTCTGCAAAGCGGACGGGACCTCCAGCACGCCCGTGCCGAACAGCTGATCGAACAGGACAATATCGAAAAACTGGTGGCGATGGTCAATGATAAGGACGCGATGCGCCAGATGGTGTTATCCCAGCTGGAGCGCAGCTTCCGGCAGGGAAAAAGTCTGCTGCGCATTGTCTATTACCGACCTTTTTATAATTTACTGCCCGGCTCGCCGCTACGCCGCTCGGAAGTCCATCTGCTGAGCCAGATTTTTAACGGACTGACGGCAATAAATGAGGAAAACGGGGAAGCTGTCCCGGCGCTGGCGCATCACTGGCAGCAGACCGGCGACAAACAGTGGCGTTTCTGGCTGCGCCCGGCGATATTTTTCCATCACGGCCGTGAGTTGCAGATGGTGGATATCATTTCCTCTTTTGAGCGCCTGCGTGACACACATCGGCTGTTCAGCCATATCCGCACTGTCCGTTCCGATATGCCTTACATTATCGATATCACACTGAATGAGACCGACAGCTGGTTCCCGGTACTGACCGGCAGCCCGCACGCCGCCATTCTGCCCCATGAATGGCAGGAACTGCCGGATTTTGCCCGCCACCCTGTCGGCACCGGCCCGTATCAGGTGATCTGTAACAATGACCGCAAACTGACAATCCGTGCCTTTGACCACTATTACGGCTTCCGTGCCCTGCTCGACGAAGTTTCTGTACTGGTGGTGCCGGAGCTGGAAGAAAAAATGGTCTGCACCACCCTGCATATCGGTGCGGACGGGCCGGAGCGGGATTCTCTCGACAGCCGGATGGAGGAAGGATGCTATTTCCTGCTGCACGACACGCGTTCAGCAAAAGGAGAGCGGGAAGATATCCGCCGCTGGCTCAACAGCCTGATGACCCCCGTCAATCTGCTCTATCACTGTGAACCCCTGTATCAGCGCCACTGGTGGCCGGCTTACGGGCTGCTGCTGCGCTGGCATCACAGCAAACTTATCCCGCCCTGTGAAAAACCGGCTGACCTGACAGAGCTGACACTGACCTATTATCAGGATCATCACGAATACCATGCTATCGGCAAATTATTGCAGCAGTTACTGGCAGAACAGGGTGTAAAACTGACGATTAATATCACTGATTACGACACCTGGTTTAACGGCGATTGTGACAGTGATTTCTGGCTGGCGACCGCCAACTTTTATAAGCCGCTGGATTTTTCGGTTTTCGCCACCCTGTACGAGCTGCCGCTGCTGCGCCGCTGTCTGGGCGATGATCTGCGTGCGCCGCTGAAGCAATGGCGGCAGCGTTCCCTGTCTCTGGCGGCATGGTGTGAGCAGGTCATTGACAGGCAGATGCTGTTCCCGCTGTTCCATCACTGGCTTGAATTACAGGGGCAGCGCAGTATGCGGGGCGTCAAAATGAATACCTTCGGCTGGTTTGATTTTAAATCCGCCTGGTTTATCCCCCCGGAAAGTTAATTCACAGAAAAAGGCAAAGTTATAAACACCCTCTGATAAAAAACCGGCTTTTATTCACGTTTTCTGTGGATATAGTTGTGAAAAACGCAAGGGTAATGGGGGTATAGTTTTTAACTGCCCCCTGTTGATAAAATCACAATCTTTAAATAAACCCTGTTAAATCATATCAGTACGGAAATAAAAACAGAGAATCATCTGAAAAAAACACCGGCATTTTTTTTCACAGACTTACACAGCACAAAAAATAACCACACCCGGTGTTATCCACAGATTGTGACTTATCCTTGAGCAAAACCCCTGCTGAAACGCGAAAACAGGCGGAAGTCAAGCCTGTAAATCAAACCAGTAGTGAGGCTGTTTTTCACTTATCCCATAAAGCTGTGGATAACTCAGTGTAAGATCCTGTTTATTGTCTGAGGATGCTGGTGCACAACCTTCTGTACTTGTTGCGGTGGCGAAAATTAATAGCTATATATCAATAAATTAGATAATATTTATTTTTCATTCATGCCTATGTATTATTTTACCTGATAACACTGTTCAACTTTTAAGCATATAACATGACACAACTTTTTCAGCCGCCGTTACCCCCGGCCAGTGAATCAGAGCTGCTCAGCCGCGCCCAATCCCTTGCCGGTGCCACTTTCGGTGAGCTGGCAGGCTGTGCCGGTATACCGGTGCCGCCGGATCTGCGTCGCGATAAAGGCTGGGTCGGCATGCTGCTGGAATACTGGCTGGGCGCGGATGCAGGCAGCAAGGCAGAGCAGGATTTTGCTCACCTCGGGGTGGAGCTGAAAACCATTCCGGTGGATGAATCCGGCGTGCCGCTGGAAACCACCTTTGTCTGTGTCGCCCCGCTGACCGGCAACAGCGGCGTTACCTGGGCGGATTGTCATGTGCGTCATAAGCTCTCCCGCGTGCTGTGGGTGCCGGTGGAAGGTGCGCGTCATATCCCGCTGGCAGAGCGCCGTGTCGGTTCACCGCTGCTGTGGTCGCCGTCGGAGGAGGAGGAACGCCTGCTGCGCGCGGACTGGGAAGAGCTGATGGATATGATTGTGCTGGGGAAAGTGGAGCAGATCACCGCCCGTCATGGTCAGGTAATGCAGATCCGCCCGAAAGCAGCCAACAGCCGGGCACTCACAGAAGCTATCGGTCCGCACGGGCAAACGATACAAACACTGCCCAGAGGCTTTTATCTGAAGAAAAATTTCACCGCACCTTTACTTAAGCGCTATTTCCGGTGCTGATCACTGTTTTGGGAGTTTGCTCCCGGTAAATATGAATCGCTTCAGTCATTAATATCGGTTCGAAAATAATGACAACAGGAGTGTTCCGGATGAAAAAAACCTTACTGACGCTTTCACTTGCAGCCGCATTACTGACTCCCGCCCTGCCCGCTTTTGCTGATACCTCCTCCGCTGATATGACACTGGAACAGGTTCTGGTGATGAGCCGCCACAACCTGCGCACGCCGATTGTGAATACCGGTATTCTGACCGAAATCACCGATAAAACCTGGCCTGCGTGGGATGCGCAGAGCGGTTATCTGACCACCAAAGGCGGCGCACTGGAAGTCTATATGGGCCACTATTTCCGCGAGTGGCTGGATGAGAACAAACTGCTGCCGGACACCCTGTGCCCGACCGGTGAAAAAGAGCTGAATGTCTACGCCAACAGCCTTCAGCGCACGATTGCCACCGCGCAGTTCTTTACCGCCGGTGCTTTCCCGGGCTGTACCGTCACCGTGAACCACCAGCCGGAAATCGGCACCATGGATCCGGTGTTTAACCCGATCATCACCAATGACAGCGCAGAGTTTAAACAGACTGCCCTCGCTGCAATGGAGAGTCATTATAAAGGGCTGGATCTGACACCGGGTTATCAGGCACTGAATAAGGTGCTGAATATCAAAGACTCAGAACAGTGCAAAACCAACAAACTCTGTTCACTGGCCGACGGCAAAAACAGCTTTATTATTGAAGCCGGCAAAGAGCCGGGCGTGAAAGGCCCGCTGAAAATGGCAAACTCTGCGGTGGATGCCATCGACCTGCAATATTATGAAGGTTTCCCGGCAGACCAGGTCGCCTGGGGCGAAGTCACCACGCCGGAGCAGTGGACTGCGCTGAATACCCTGAAAAACGGCTATCAGGAATCTCTTTTCACCCCGCGTATTATCGCGAAAAACGTGGCACATCCGCTGCTGAACTATATTAATCAGCACTTTGCCGCCGCTGCGCCGGGCAGTGAAGCGAAATTTACCTTCCTGGCCGGGCATGATTCCAATATCGCCTCCCTGCTCTCCGCCCTGGAATTTAAACCGTATCAGTTGCCGGAACAGTATGAACATACGCCAATCGGCGGCAAATTAGTGTTCCAGCGCTGGACAAATAAAGCGGATAATAAATCCTATGTGAAGATTGATTATATTTACCAGTCATCTGATCAGCTGCGGAATAACAGTTATCTTTCTTTAAAAACTCCGCCGCAAAAAGTCACACTGGAACTGAAAAACTGTCCGGTTGATAAAAACGGCTATTGCGGATGGGAAACTTTCCAAAAAGTAATGAAAGACAGTTTATCCGAATAAACATTTTATGTTCATATTCCTGCCCGGCGCACCTTCGCCGGGCTTTTTATTTCTATCCCTGTCACGCTTCGGATAACACTAATAGATTAAGGCACTGTAAGCCGTACCTGCTGAGCCGCGAAAGTGTCGCGCAACGGCAGCCGCACAGTGACCCGGGGATGGTTTCCGGTGCACCGTCTGACGGCACAATGGTGAATAAAGAGACCGGTGCGGAACAGTTCAGGCCGGATAACGGTCAGATGCGCAGGCCGGATGCACAACCGGTCGCCGGGGGACAGAGCGGACAAACCGCCCCGCAGGGACAACAAAGCACACCGGTTTCCTCTGATCGTAACGGGAAAGTGCCTCCGGCACGCCCGCAGGCTGAAAACAGCCGGATGTCATCCGTGAAGAAAGAGGTCACGTCAGCGGCGGAATCCGCCATGCCGTCTGTGGATGTTGACGCACCGTCAATCACGGCCCCGGAAGTGGGCATCTCCGCTCCGGGAACCTCCGCGCCAACGCTTGATATCAAAGCCCCGGCAGTCAGTTTACCGGGAGCGGAAGTCCCGGTCCCTGCACTGAAAAATCCGTTCTGATGATCTCAGCCGCACAAAAACCCGCCCCCGGCGGGTTTTTTAATGCCTGCACCGCCGCATATTCCGTGCCCTACTTCAGACTACCCATGTAACAATCCATCCCGTCGGTAAACAGATGGAACAGGCAGCCGACCGCCACCGCCCGTACTTTCCATGACGGGATCAGCAGCAGAATAAGATACACAATCGCCGCCCACACAGTATGCAGCGGATGAAAACCGACACTGCATCTGTCCGGGTCAAAGACAGGATCTGCCAGCAGGTGATCCGCATCCATCACCATAGTGGCAATCATAATCATCGCCGCCGCTTTCCAGTGCTGCCGCCAGAACAGCCGGGCAAACAGAACCGGCACCAGAAAATGGCAGCCGTAATGCAGGATATTCCGGAAAATGTCAAATGCCACAGTAACTCCGCTGACGGGTTGTCCGTTATGATGACGGCTATCATAGCGGAAATACCGGAGGCTATCCGGCAGAAAATGGATCAGTCCGTCACAATAATAAAATACACCGCATTCCGGATAACAAAGCGGGAATTAACTGGTCTGCTCTGCGGGTTTATCGCTGCATTGTCTTAAGTAAACTGAGAAGATCAGGTATATTACCCCCTGATTGTTGGCTACCAAGAAAAAATAACTATGATTATCAAACCTAAAATTCGTGGTTTTATCTGCACTACCGCTCACCCGGCGGGCTGTGAAGCCCATGTTCGTGAGCAAATCGCCCGTGTGAAATCCTGCGGCGAACTGAAAAACGGGCCTAAAAAGGTTCTGGTGATTGGTGCATCCACCGGTTACGGTCTGGCTTCCCGTATCAATGCCGCTTTCGGCAGCGGTGCAGCGACTATCGGTGTATTTTTTGAAAAGCCGGGCAGTGAAAACAAAACCGGTTCTGCCGGCTGGTACAACGCAGCCGCTTTTGATAAAGCCGCCAAAGAAGAAGGCCTGTATGCAAAAAGCATTAACGGTGATGCCTTCTCTGATGAATGCCGTCAGAACGTTATTGATTTAATTAAACAGGATCTGGATCAGATCGATCTGGTTGTTTATTCTCTGGCATCTCCGGTCCGCAAAATGCCGGAAACCGGTGAAATTGTCCGTTCCGCCCTGAAACCTATCGGCGAACCGTACAAATCTGTCGCGCTCGATACCAACAAAGACGTGCTGATCGAAGCCGTTGTTGAACCGGCCAATGAGCAGGAAATCGCAGACACCGTTAAAGTCATGGGCGGCCAGGACTGGGAACTGTGGATGAATGCATTAGAGGAAGCCGGTGTTCTGGCGGATAATGCACAGTCTGTTGCCTACTCCTATATCGGTACCGATTTAACATGGCCGATTTACTGGCACGGTACGCTGGGCAAAGCAAAAGAAGATTTGGATCGCGCAGCAGCAGCGATTAATCAGAAACTGCAGGCCAAAGGCGGCGCGGCGTATGTTGCCGTTCTGAAATCTGTCGTGACTCAGGCCTCTTCCGCTATTCCTGTTATGCCGTTATATATCTCTATCGTGTTTAAGATCATGAAAGAGAAAGGCATTCACGAAGGTTGTATTGAACAGACTCAGCGCTTATTTGCTACTAAACTGTTTAACGGTTCTGCGCCGGAAACCGATGAAAAACAGCGTCTGCGCCTGGATGACTGGGAATTACGCGATGATGTGCAGAACACCTGCCGTGAAATCTGGCAGCAGCTGACAGATGATAATATCAACGATTTAACCGACTATCAGGGCTATAAAGCGGAGTTCCTCCGTTTATTCGGCTTTGGTCTCGATGGCGTTGATTATGATGCTGATTTAAGCGGTGAAGTTAACTTCGACGTGAAAGAATTAGTATAATCATTTCTGAAAAGCCCGCCGCAGCTCTGATTATTCAGCGGCTGCGGCGGGTTTCTTATTTTTCCGGATTATTCAGCGGGTTTCGCAGACCAGCCAGTAATAATGGTTATTATTGAATCCGAACTCATCCAGCACCGTCAGCCCGAGCTTACGGGTGTGCGCGGCATAAGAGCGCGGGTTCACCTTGTTGATAAAGGTCACCAGGATATCAAACCGCTGCGACATTTTTTCCAGTGCAAAAGCAAACAGTCCTTCCAGCACGCCCTGCCCGCGCAGTGATGCATCAATACAGACCGGGCCGTACTGATACGAGTTCTCTGTGGTCAGCGTCTGACCGGCAAACTCATAATCACCCAGTTTATCAATCATATGGGCAAACAGCGGCCACGGTGACCAGTACTGCCAGGATGCCGCCATCACAAACGCCACCACCTTTCCGTCCTGTTTGGCGACAAATAATCCCTGCTCGTTTTCAATCAGATCCGTCATCTGTTCATCACTCATCTGTGTGGTGACAAAACCGTCCGGCTTGTCTTCATCACTGATGGTGGTCAGATGATAACGTTTTAATAAGGCTTTTACCTGATCCATATCCGTCAGTTCAGCAACACAATATTCCATCGTTATTCTCCGTTATCATTGTTATTCTGCGGCGGGAGGTACCGCAATATCCGCAATGCGATCATGACCGATCACACTGAAATAGTCATCCGCTGCCAGAGACACCGATCTCACCAGTTCACCGGCATTAAAAAATACCCGTCCGGCACCGGTCAGACGCTTATCAACATAGAGCGTCAGTTCGTCATTAAAGCTGAACGGCGGGACCGCACCCATCGGGCAGCCGGTCAGCGCCTGTGCTGTTTCCGGTGCGGCAAATGAGGCTTTCTTCCCGCCCGCCAGTTTCGCGGCATTTTTAAAATTGACTTTGCAGTCGCCCGGCACAATCGCCAGCACATAGCGGATGTCCGGTGTGCTGCCGGTAACCTGTAACACCATCGCTTTCGCCGCCTGGCTCAGTTTATTTCCCCTGATTTTACTTATCGCATCAGAACGGCCTTCCGCCGGATGTTCGATCACCTCAAAGGAAACCGCCCGTGAATCCAGTAAACGGGTAATTTTGTCAAATGTTGTCATATAAACCTCACAGTCAGCCGGAGAAACCCTTGCGTCATAATTTACTCTCAACGTACTCTTACAGAAACACACAGAACCCGTAAGAATGAGGCAGAACAGATGGTACAGCTTCCGCGCTACCGGCAGATGGCCGATCAGATAAAACAGGCTGTCCGCGAGGGCGTTTTACCGCCGGACAGCCGTCTGCCGTCCGTCCGTGTTCTGGCCGCACAGTACAATGTCAGCCTGACCACCGCCCTGAAAGTGCTGCGCACGCTGGAAGATGAGCATGTTGCCGTGGCGCGGCCGAAATCCGGCTTTTTTGTCGCCCCGGTTCAGCCTGCCGCTGCGGAAAACCGCAGTACAGAGACACACACCGCCGATTTTGCCCCGCTGGATGAACAGACGGAACTGCATATGTCGATGGTCGGCGAAGAGTGCCGTGTCCGGCTCGATCTGGCTAACGGGCGGCGGGAACTCTATCCGGTCAGAAAACTGAGTCTTATCATGCGTCAGCTCAGTTACAGCAAGCCGTTCCTGCTGGGGGATTCGGTCAAAGGCACCGGCTATGCACCGCTGAAAGAGGAAATCGCCCGCCGCGCAGTCAGTTACGGTTGCCATATCACACCGGAAACCCTGCTTATCACCAACGGCTGTATTGAAGCCTTATCACTGGCACTGCGCGCCACGCTCAGCCCCGGGGATGCGGTGGCAGTGGAATCCCCCTGTTACTTTGTACTGCTGCAGATGCTGCGTAATCTCAATCTGCGGCTGACCGAAGTGGATGCCTGTGAAAACGGTTATGTCGATTGCGATAAACTCACCGCCCTGTTCCGCCGCAAAGCGGTAAAAGCTTTTGTGACACTCGCCAACGTCAATAATCCGCTGGGCAAAACGATTCCGGATGAAGTCAAAGCGGAGATAACCCGTCAGGCGGATGAAAACGGTGTGATCATTATTGAGGATGATACTTTCGGTGATGCCGCATTCGGCGGGCAGCGCCCGTTCCCGATGCGGGCATTCAGTCACAATGTCATTCTGTGCAGCGGATTTTCCAAAACCATCGCACCCGGCGTGCGTATCGGCTGGGTTCACAGTCAGCATTACATGCGCAAAATCACCTCCCTCAAATACACCTCCTCGATGGGCTCTCAGGTCCTGCCGCAGGCGGCCATCAGCGAACTGCTGAGTAACGGCGGCTATGATGCTCATCTGCGCCGCCTGCGCCGTGAACTGGCGGCACAGGTACAAAACATCCGCCGGGTTGTGCTGCGGAAATTTCCGCCGGGTACCACCGTGACCGAACCGGAAGGCGGCTATGTTCTGTGGGTCACCATGCCGGAAGGCAGCCTGAATGTGCGGGAACTGTTTCTCAATGCCCGCGCGGAGGGGATCGGCATCGCGCCGGGACATATCTTTGCCACCGACAGCCGCTACGACCGCTGCTTCCGGCTCAACGCCGGGTTCGGCTGTGATAAGGACGTGGAGGATGCGATCGCCCGGCTGGCTCAGTGGTGCCGGGAATCATTACACACCGGATAACCCGGGGCTGACTGTTCTGTTTCTGCAACAGTGAAACCCGTTTTCATGACTACTCCCTGATAGTTCGCGCCCTTATTATCTGTTTATACATAATTATCAGGAGAGACATCATGAGAAACATTATCGGCACCTACCGCGCACCGAAAGGCCATTGGGTCGGCGACGGATTTCCGGTCAGCCAGATGTTTTCCTACAGCAATCACGGCAAACATCTGAACCCGTTTATTCTGCTCGACCGTGCCGGTCCTGCGGATTTCCCGCCATCAGAAGGCGCCAACCGGGGAGTTGGTGAGCACCCGCACCGCGGCTTTGAAACCGTGACCATCGTCTATGACGGCGAGGTGGCTCACCACGATTCCACCGGTCAGGGCGGTGTGATCGGTAAAGGGGATGTGCAGTGGATGACTGCGGCATCCGGTATTCTGCATCAGGAATACCATTCTGACCGCTTTATGCGGGAAGACGGCACGCTGGATATGGTGCAGTTGTGGGTGAATCTGCCTGCTTCCGCAAAATCCGCCGCACCGGGTTATCAGTTACTGGAAAATAACGCCATTCCGGCAGTGGCACTGCCGAATGACGCCGGGACATTACGGGTGATCGCCGGAGAATATGCCGGAGCACGCGGTCCGGCCCGGACCTTCACGGAAATGGATGTGTGGGATCTGCGCCTGAAAGCCGGAAAAGTCACCGGACTGGCGGCAAAAGCCAGCCGCAACGCCGGACTGATCGTTCTGCACGGCAGTATTTATGTCGACAGCCGCGCACCACTGCACACCGGCGAGCTGATGATCCTGGACGGCACTGACAGCACAATTCTGCTGGAAGCCACCGAAGATGCGGTTGTCCTGTTCCTCAGCGGCGAGCCGATTGATGAGCCGGTTGTCGGTTACGGCCCGTTTGTGATGAACAGCGAGCAGGAAATCCGCGAAGCCATTGAGGATTTCAACAGCGGCCGTTTCGGACATATCCCCGCTGAGTAAGACCGATGAGGCAAATACGACCGCTATTTGCCTCACAAAATGAGGCGAATAGCGTGGTTATTTGCCTCATTCTCTTATTATCCCTTATTCAGACAATAGCGGCTGCTGCGCCCGCCACTTTCACTTTCCGTCAGATAACCGGACTCAACCAAGTCAGCCAGATGCCGTGTTGCACTGGCGCGGCTGACTTTTGCTACTGACATATACTGCCGGTTATTAATACCGTCAGCAAAATCACCGTCCAGCATCCGGTTCAGTACTTTAGCCTGCCCAGGTTTCAGCCGGTTCTGATCAAACCGGTGCCAGTATCTGTTTTTTTCCAGTGTCCGCCTGATTTGCGCCAGCGTTGCGCCGACAGACACAACCAGCATTTTCACAAACCACTCCAGCCACGGCGTAATGTCCGTTCCCTGCCGTTGTGTCTGCTCCAGCACATTATAATATTCTTTGCGGTGCTCATTGATGGTCTGTGACATTGCATACAACCGCACAGTGCTGTTTTCTGCCTGAGCCAGTGCCAGATCCATAATAAGACGCCCAATCCGGCCATTCCCGTCTTCAAAAGGATGAATAGTCAGAAACCACAAATGGGCAATGCCTGCCCGTAAAACGGGGTCAATACCGGCGTTATCTCTGCTTTCATTAAACCAGGCGATAAATGCGTTTATTTCTGACTCCACCCGTTCCGCCGGAGGGGCCTCAAAATGAATGACCGGTTTATCCAGCCTGCCGGATACCACCTGAACAGCCCCGGAACGGAAACACCCGCCGGTTGTCCGGTTAAAAAGGGTGTCATTTTCGGGGAATAACCAGGTATGCCATTTCAGAAGGCGAGCCGCAGAAAGCGGTTCACCGGGATTATTGATTGCATCCAGCGCTGACTCCACCAGACCTTCCGTACGTTTGTCCGCCGGATAAGAGACCTCCTCAGAAATACCAAGGTGATTAGCCAGTGATGATCTGACAGAACGGGCATCCGGTTTTTCCCCCTCAATATCACTTGAGTAGATAATATTTGCCAGAATCGTATCCAGTGTCTTATCTTCAGCAAGCTCAAGCGCTTTATTACTGCCGTATAAATCACCCTGAAGAAAAGCAGCCTCCCGCAGCAGCGGCAATAACTGCGGTAAATCATACGTAAATCCGGGCCAGCTATGATGCTCCCATATCCACATACTGCCTCCGATGAGTAGAATAACATCGCTATTCTACTCACTAACTGAGGCGAATAGAATGATTATTTGCCTCACTATTCCCCCGTCCCCGAAAACGCCGCCGTCTGCGGCACACGTTCCGCCAGATAATTCAGCAGTGCCTGCACGGCGGGTAACAGCCCTTTGCGGGACGGGAAAACCGCGTGGATCACATCCTGCGGGAACTGCCAGCCCGGCAGAACACGGACAAGCCGTCCGGCAGTCAAATCATTGAGAACCACACCTTCCGGCAGACGGGCAATGCCCAGCCCTTTGCATGCCGCGCGGTGCAGTGTCATGACATCAGTGGTGGCGAGGCGTGCTGTGAGGTGTTTGGTGATGCTGCTGCCGTCTTCGCCGGTCAGTGTCAGCGTGTAGTTTTGTTTTTGTTCGCTGTTGGCGAGGATCGGGAATTCTGTCAGTTCGTCCGGATGCTGAGGTGCCGCTTTTCCGGTAAATAACAGCGGTGAAGCAACCAGGATACGCCGCGAATAGCCCAGCACTTTCATGGTCAGCCCGGAATCATCCAGCGGGAGGGAGCGCACCCGCAGTGCGAGATCAAACCCTTCGCTGATCACATCCACCGGACGGTTAACTGCCAGGATCTGCACATCAATATCGGGGTATTTCACCATAAAATCTGTCAGCAGATCCTGAAGATAGGCCTGTAACAGCGCGACCGGACAGGAAAACTTCACGCTGCCGCGCGGATGTCCCTGTACCGAGCAGATAATCTCTTCGGCGATCTCCGCCTCATCAATCACATTTTTGCATTGCTGGTAGAAGGTTTGTCCGATCTCAGTAACATGAAACTGCCGGGTGGAGCGGTAGATCAGTGAAATATTCAGTTTCTGTTCCAGATCAGCGATACGGCGACTGAGCCTGGATTTCGGAATACCCAGCGCCTCGCCCGCCGGGGAAAATCCGCCGTATTCCACCACTTTCACAAAATAATAGAGGTCATTCAGATCGTATTTCATGCCTGTCACCCGCAGCGTTATCCTGCGGATCAGTATACAAAAAAAAATCCGCCGCATTCAGCATGCGGCGGATGTCTGTGAATATCAACGCAGTAATTTAGCGGTAAACAATCCCGCCGTCGGTCAGAATCGCCTGGCCGGTGATGTAATCCGAGTCGTCGCTTGCCAGGAAGGCAACCAGTGCCGCCACGTCATCCGGAGTCTGAGCGCGGCCCAGCGCGATACCATCGACATATTTTTTGTAGGTTTCCCCTTTTGGCGCACCGGTGATTTCAGAGAAACGTTCATCAATTTCCACCCACATATCCGTGCCGACAATCCCCGGACAGTAAGCATTCACGGTGATCCCGCTGCTGGCAAATTCTTTGGCCGCCGCCTGTGTCAGTGCACGGACCGCAAATTTAGTGGCGGAATAGACGCCGAGTAAGGCAAAACCATCATGCCCGGCAATGGATGAGGCGTTAATGATTTTCCCTTTCTGTCCGCGTGCTTTGAATTTGGCCGCAGCGGCCTGAATTCCCCACATCGTGCCATCGACGTTAATGCGGAAAATACGATCCATATCCTCCGGCAGCACATCTTCAATGGCTTTAACCTGTGCAATACCGGCGTTATTGACGATAACATCAAAACCGCCCAATGCTTGTTCTGCTTTATCAACAACCGCAAAAACCTGATCGCGCTGACTGATATCTGCGGTGAATACCGCCGCTTTGCGGCCCAGGGCTTCCACTTCTTTTTTGACTTTCGCCAGCCCTTCTTCTTTCAGATCCACCAGCGCGATATCCGCCCCTTCTTTGGCTAAGCGCAGTGCAATACCACGACCAATCCCCTGTGCAGCGCCGGTAACCAGAACCACTTTACCCGTTAGTGCCATGATGTGCTCCTTATGAGTGAGGTATTTCGTTATGATATTAATACTCATTTAAAAACATACGCGTTTTTACCAGGGTTGCAAGCCGGTAAGCACATAATGAGCAACTGTCCTGCCATGTGACAACACATCGCTGTAACAAAATTCATCGGAGTCTCATTCCGTAACATTCCCTGTCCTGCATAACCCACCCGCCGGAAACAAAACAATCAGTATCATTTATATATTAATAATTTCAGTGAATGTAACCCAAAACGCTGTTACAGACTCTGGTGAAGGGATTCAGCTTCCCGTTACAGGCGGATAATCCGAAAAAATCAATGTAAACGCTTTCTTTTGCTGTGAGATGAATCACACGGTCATCACGCACTCCGGGTTAAGATGGCAACATGTTTCATTACCTCTGACCTGTAATTTCTGATGACATCTATACACCCCGTAACTATCCGTGATGTTGCAAAACGCGCCGGTGTCTCCGTTGCCACGGTATCCCGTGTGCTGAACAATACGGCGGCCACCCGCTCAGAGACCCGGGAACTGGTGATGAACGCCGTGACTGAGCTGGATTACCGGCCAAACGCCAATGCACAGGCACTGGCCAGCCAGAGCAGTGATATTCTCGGCGTGGTGGTGATGGATGTGGCCGACCCGTTTTTCGGCGCGCTGGTCAAAGCGGTGGACACAGTCGCCCAGCAGCACAGCAAGCATGTGCTGATCGGCAACGGCTACCATCAGGCCGAACAGGAGCGCCATGCGATAGAGGTTCTGATCCGCCAGCGCTGCAACGCACTGGTGGTGCATTCCAAAGCGCTCAGTGATGCGGAACTGAGTGATTTTCTCCGTCAGGTGCCCGGCATGACCGTTATTAACCGCGTTATTCCCGGTTTTGAGCACCGCTGTGTCGGGCTGGATAACCTGTCCGGCGGGGAAATGGCGACCCGTCTGCTGATCTCTCAGGGGCATCAGCGCATTGGTTATCTCGGCTCCACCCATGAGATAGAAGATAATACCCTGCGTTATCAGGGTTATACCCGTGCCATGAAAGCCGCCGGACTGACAACTGGTGCAGCCTGGTATGCCGCCGGTTCGCCGGATTCTGACGGCGGTGAGGCCGCCATGATAGAGCTGCTGAGCCGTAATCAGGCACTCTCCGCTGTGTTTGCCTATAACGATGCCATGGCGGCCGGCGCTATGTCGGTGCTGAATGAAAACGGTATCCGCGTGCCGCAGCAGTTTTCCCTGATCGGCTTTGATGATATTCCCGCCGCCCGTTTCACCACTCCGAAGCTGACCACAGTACGCTACCCGGTGGTCTCCATGGCCATGCTGGCGACAGAACTTGCCTTAGCGGGTGCCGCCGGCACTTTGCCGCCGCCGGAGCCGCATGTGTTTATGCCAACCCTGGTTATCCGTCACTCTTCTGCCTACCGGTGATCTTTCTCCATGTAAACGTTTTCAATCTGTGAGTCTATTCACAGACGGATAACAACTCTCATTTTATGATCCGGGCGTTTCCTGACGTTATCGTCATGTCCCAGGTTCTGCCATCTTCTTACCGGCATGCCGTTTTATTTATAAATTATTATTATCATTTGCCGGAAGAATGATAAACACCGCCCCTGCCTTTCCTCTGAATAACAGGTGGCGTCATAAATAAAAACTGTACCCTATCCCCCGACCCGGAGGCAGAGAATGAAGAAGCATTTTGTCCTGGCAGGCGTTGCCGCCGCCATGCTGTTTGGTGCTGCGGCACAGGCACAGGCTGATACCCGTATTGGTGTGACCATCTACAAATACGATGACAACTTTATGTCTATCGTTCGTAAAGCCCTTGAAAAAGATGCAAAAAATTCACCGGAAATCACCCTTCTGATGAATGATTCACAAAACGACCAGTCCAAACAGAATGATCAGATTGATGTGTTACTGGCCAAGGGCGTTAAAGCACTGGCGATCAACCTGGTTGACCCTGCCGCCGCCCCGGTGATCATCGACAAAGCAAAATCCAATGATATTCCGGTGGTGTTCTTCAACAAAGAGCCTTCCCGCAAAGCCCTCGACAGCTACGACAAAGCCTGGTTTGTCGGTACCGACTCCAAAGAATCCGGGGTTATCCAGGGTGAGCTGATTGCCAAACACTGGGCAGCCAACCCGGCGTGGGATCTGAACAAAGACGGCAAAATTCAGTATGTGCTGATCAAAGGTGAGCCGGGTCACCCGGATGCGGAAGCCCGCACCACCTATTCAGTCAAAACCCTGAATGAGAAAGGTATCCCGACAGAGCAGCTTCAGCTCGATACCGCGATGTGGGATACCGCACAGGCCAAAGATAAAATGGATGCATGGCTCTCCGGCCCGAATGCAGACAAAATCGAAGTGGTCATTGCCAACAATGACGCGATGGCAATGGGCGCGGTTGAAGCCCTGAAAGCACACAACAAAACCAATATCCCGGTCTTTGGTGTGGATGCGCTGCCGGAAGCCCTCTCAATGGTGAAATCCGGGGCAATGGCCGGTACGGTGCTGAATGACGCGGAAAACCAGGCGAAAGCCACCATGGCTATCACCAAAAACCTGGCGGAAGGCAAACCGGCAGCGGAAGGCACCAGCTACAAGATTGAAAACAATGTTATCCGTGTGCCGTATGTCGGCGTGGATAAAGAGAACCTGTCACAGTTTATAAAATAAGCGGTGATTCTTTCCGCCCGCAGCATCCGTGCTGCGGGCGTGTCCGGAACGATAACATTAGCCAGGTGTATGTATGGCCGACAGCTCAGGCGAATATCTGCTGGAAATGATGCATATCAATAAATCATTTCCCGGCGTTAAGGCACTCGATAATGTCAATTTACGGGTACGACCGCACTCCGTTCATGCCCTGATGGGCGAAAACGGTGCCGGTAAATCCACATTATTAAAATGCCTTTTCGGGATTTATAAAAAAGACAGCGGCAGCATCCTGTTTCAGGGACAGGAAATCGATTTTAAAGGCTCAAAAGAGGCACTGGAACACGGCGTGTCCATGGTGCATCAGGAGCTGAACCTGGTGCTTCAGCGCTCGGTGATGGACAACATGTGGCTGGGACGGTATCCCGCCAAAGGGTTTTTTGTCGATCAGAACAAGATGCTGAAAGACACCCAGGCCATCTTTGATGAGCTGGATATCGATATCGATCCGCGGGAAAAAGTCCGCAATCTGTCCGTCTCGCAAATGCAGATGATCGAAATCGCCAAGGCGTTTTCCTATAACGCAAAAATTGTGATCATGGATGAGCCGACCTCCTCCCTGACCGAAAAAGAAGTCAATCATCTGTTTACCATTATCCGCAAGCTGAAAGATCGCGGCTGCGGCATCGTCTATATCTCCCACAAAATGGAAGAAATTTTCCGTCTCTGTGATGAGATAACCATTCTGCGTGACGGCCAGTGGATCTCCACACAGCCCCTCGAAGGGCTGACGATGGATAATATTATTGCCGCCATGGTCGGGCGCACACTCAGCCAGCGTTTCCCGGAAAAACAGAGCACGCCGGGAGATGTCATGCTGGAAGTCAGAAACCTGACGTCTCTGCGCCAGCCGTCTATCCGCGATATCAGTTTCGATCTGCATCAGGGGGAAATCCTCGGTATCGCCGGTCTGGTCGGTGCCAAGCGGACGGATATTCTCGAAACCCTGTTCGGGATCCGCGAGAAATCCTCCGGCACCATCACGCTGAGGGGGAAAACCATTAAGAACAACAGTGCGAATGAAGCCATTAATCACGGTTTCGCACTGGTCACCGAAGAGCGCCGCGCCACGGGAATCTATGCCTGGTTAAATATCAGCTTTAACTCGCTGATTTCAAACATGGGCAAATATAAAAATAAACTGGGTCTGCTGGATAACAGCAAAATGAAAAGTGATACCCAGTGGGTGATTGATGCCATGCGGGTGAAAACCCCCGGCCATCACACCCAGATAGGCTCGCTGTCCGGCGGAAATCAGCAGAAGGTAATTATCGGCCGCTGGCTGCTGACACAACCGGAAGTGTTAATGCTGGATGAACCGACGCGGGGTATTGATGTCGGGGCAAAATTTGAGATTTATCAGCTGATTACTGAACTGGCCAAAAAAGGAAAAGGGATCATTATCGTTTCCTCCGAAATGCCGGAACTGCTGGGGATCACAGACCGGATTCTGGTGATGAGCAACGGTGAGGTCGCCGGTATCGTCAACACCCGTGACACTTCGCAGAGTGAGATTTTACGTCTCGCCTCCCTTCACCTTTAAGGATATTAACAATGAGCGCAGCATTAAATAAAAAAAGCTTCCTGTCCTATCTGAAGGACGGGGGGATTTATGTGGTTCTGCTGGTCTTACTGGCGATTATTATCATTCAGGATCCGACATTCCTCAGCCTGATGAACCTGAGTAATATCCTCACCCAATCCTCGGTGCGGATTATTATCGCGCTGGGTGTCGCGGGGCTGATTGTCACCCAGGGTACGGATTTATCCGCCGGGCGCCAGGTCGGGCTGGCGGCGGTGATTGCGGCGACATTGCTGCAATCCATGGAAAACGTGAACAAAGTTTTCCCGCAGATGGAAACCTGGTCTATTCCGATGGTGATCCTGCTGGTGTGTGCGGTCGGAGCAGTTATCGGTCTGGTTAACGGCCTGATTATTGCCTATCTCAATGTCACGCCGTTTATTACCACACTCGGTACCATGATCATCGTCTACGGTATCAACTCCCTGTATTACGACTCTGTCGGTGCTTCACCGGTAGCGGGGTTTGATCCGAAATTCTCTGAATTTGCCCAGGGATTTATCCGTTTCGGTGATTTTAAGCTGTCATATATTACGTTCTATGCCGCGATAGCCGTCTTTTTTGTCTGGATCCTGTGGAATAAAACCCGCTTCGGCAAAAACATTTTTGCCATCGGCGGTAACCCGGAAGCGGCTAAAGTGTCCGGCGTGAATGTCGGCCTGAACCTGATTATGATTTACGCCTTATCCGGCGTGTTCTATGCCTTCGGCGGGTTGCTGGAAGCCGGACGTATCGGCAGTGCAACCAACAACCTCGGCTTTATGTATGAGCTGGATGCCATCGCGGCCTGTGTGGTGGGCGGCGTGTCCTTCTCCGGCGGGGTCGGGACTGTGCTGGGTGTGGTGACCGGGGTGCTGATTTTTACCCTGATAAACTACGGCCTGACCTATATCGGCATCAACCCGTACTGGCAGTATATTATCAAGGGCAGCATCATTATTTTTGCCGTCGCGCTGGATTCACTGAAATACGCGAAGAAAAAATAATTTCACTGAAATGCAAAAAGACCCGCAGTGCGGGTCTTTTGTTTTAACGGTGGTGAAACCGGTTTCAGCCTTTTTTCGCGGCCTGGAGATAGAGCATTTCCAGTGCGATAGTTGCGCCGGCCAGTGCCGTGATATCGGACTGATCATACGCCGGTGCCACTTCCACCAGATCCATGCCGACGATATTGAGCGGCTGAAGGCCGCGCAGCAGTTTCAGCGCACGATCTGTTGTCAGCCCGCCGATAACCGGTGTGCCGGTGCCCGGGGCAAATGCCGGGTCCAGACAGTCGATATCGAAGGTCAGATAAACCGGCATATCACCGACAATCGCTTTCACCTGAGCAATCACATCATCCACGGTGCGGTCATTGACCTGCGCCGCATCGATCACGGTGAAACCGTTATCTGTTTCATGCTCGGTACGGATACCAATCTGCACGGAATGCGCCGGGTCAATCAGTCCCTCATTCGGGGCGTGATAGAACATGGTGCCGTGGTCAAACTTGCTGCCGTTGCCGTAAGTGTCGGTATGGGCATCGAAATGCACCAGCGCCATCTTACCGAAATGTTTGGCATGCGCGCGCAGCAGCGGCAGAGTCACAAAGTGATCGCCCCCGAAAGAGAGACATTTTTTACCGGACGCCAGCACTTTTTCTGTGTGCGCCTGTAACTTATCACTCATGTCCTGTGCATCACCGAACGCGAACACCAGATCACCGCAATCCACCACATTCAGGCGCTCGCGCATATCGAATGTCCACGGCCAGCGGTTACCTTCCCAGGCCAGATTGGTTGAAATCTGACGGATGGCTGCCGGTCCGTGACGGGAACCGGCACGGCCGGAGGTCGCCATATCAAACGGAACACCGGTGATCACCCAGTCAGCGTCACTGGTGTACGGCTGGAAATTCAGCGGCAGGCGGAGAAAACCAAACGCATTAGAGACCAGTGAGTTATCGGTCTGATTACCTAATGTGCTGTTAATCATAATGATTCCTTTATTAATGTCTTACTGACACAAAGCCGGACGTATTATCCCGCCGGGTATTATTCATCTTCTAAATAGGTATAACCGTACAGGCCGCTCTCGAACTCTTCGGTAAAGGCCTTTTGCTCCTCTTCATCCAGATCAGAGATTTTCACCTGATCACGGAAGCGTTCGAGCAGAATTTTCGGATCCAGCTTCACATACTGAAGCATATCCGCCACGGAATCGCCCTCTTCACTTTCCAGATAGCGCACCTGACCGTTTTCGCCGACATACACATCCAGTGCAGCGGTATCGCCGAACAGGTTATGCATATTGCCGAGGATTTCCTGGTAAGCACCAATCATGAAAAAGCCCATCATCGGCGGATTTTCCGGGTCATAAGATGGCATCGGCATGGTGGTCGCCACCCCGTCACCATCCACATAGTGGTCGATAATACCGTCGGAGTCACAGGTGATATCCAGCAGCACCGCGCGGCGATCCAGCGGCTTATCCAGCCCTTCAATCGGCAGTACCGGGAACAGCTGATCAATCCCCCACGCATCCGGCAGTGACTGGAACAGCGAGAAATTCACATAGAATTTATCCGCCATGCGTTCCTGCAGTTCATCGATAATCGGACGGTGTGCGCGGTTACCCGGATCGAGATCCTGCTGGATACGGCGGCAGATATTCAGATACAGCCCTTCTGCCCAGGCGCGTTCAGTCAGGGACAGCATGCCCTGCGCGTACTGGGTGTGAATATCATGCAGGTCGAGCTGGCTGTCGTGCAGCCATTCGCGCAGAGAGCGGGTATTGCCCTTGCTCTGCATCTCTTCCCAGGTTTCCCACAGGCTGGCAACCGGACGCGGTGCGTCTTCGGCAGGCGCCGCCACCGGGGAGAACTCGTTGCGCTCCACACCGATCACATTGGATACCAGTACGGTATGGTGCGCCGTCAGGGCGCGGCCGGATTCGGTAATAACTGTCGGGTGCGGCAGGCCGTGCTCTTCACAGGCATCGCCGATAGCCCAGATCACATTATTGGCATACTCATTCAGCCCGTAGTTCACAGAGCAGTCAGACTGCGAACGGGTACCTTCATAATCCACCCCGAGGCCGCCGCCGACATCAAAGCACTGAATATTGACACCCAGCTGATGCAGTTCGACATAGAAACGGGCTGATTCACGGACACCGGTGGCGATATCGCGGATATTCGCCATCTGCGAACCGAGGTGGAAATGCAGCAGCTGCAGGCTCTCCAGGCTGTCTGCCTGACGCAGCATATCAATCAGCTGCAGTACCTGGGTGGCCGCCAGACCGAACTTGGATTTCTCGCCGCCGCTGGCCTGCCATTTACCGGATCCCTGAGACGCCAGACGCGCCCGCACGCCCAGGCGTGGTACCACATCCAGATTTTTCGCTTCCTCAAGCACCACGGCGATTTCAGACATTTTTTCAATCACAAGATACACTTTGTGACCGAGTTTCTCGCCCATCAGGGCAAGACGGATATACTCGCGGTCTTTATAGCCGTTGCAGACGATCACACTGCGGGTCATACCGGCGTGCGCCAGTACCGCCATCAGCTCTGCTTTGGAACCGGCTTCCAGTCCCAGCGGCTCCCCGGCATTGACCAGGGTTTCAATCACGCGCCGCTGCTGGTTGACCTTAATCGGGTAAACCAGAAAATAATCACCTTTGTAACCATAGGATTCGCGGGCACGGCGGAACGCGGCATTAATCGAACGCAGACGATGCTGCAAAATCTGCGGAAAGCAGAATAATGCAGGCAGACGGATGTGCTCCCGCTCTTTCTGCACACGGTTAACCAGCTCAGCCAGATCAACGGCGGCCTGCGGCATCTCCGGATTCGGGCAGACGGTGACATGACCGAGGTCATTCACACCGTAATAGCTGCCGCCCCAGTATGCGATGTTATAGGTCTGCTGCATCTTCAGCGCGATATTATCATTCATTAGTCATCTCCTGATTCTGGAGTGAAACTTACCTGTATGGCTGACATACGCCTATCCCCCTTCACCGTGGGATAAATCTGTCCTGTTGACAAGTAAAAATTCAAAATGGATTACATCATCCGGCAAAAACCGGACACAGATTTACGGGCTTACCGCAGAGTGACCCGCCTGCTTGCGTTATCCGGTCTGTTTGAGTGTAACGGATACGGAAAACACCGTGCAGAGCACGTGTCAGTCAGAGAGGAAGAGAGAACAGAAAAAGACGCGGACACATGCTGTAAAGCACGTGGCTGTTGAACGTCAACAAGCAGCAGATAATGGTTCATTAACCCATTTACCCCCACACAGGATTACACACCGTAACCCCCGCCTGAATCATACAGAAAACCTGAGTTTCTGCCGTTTATAACTGAAGAAAAATTCACAGCTACTGGCCGCAGTTTATACCGGTTATGACACAAAAATGCAAAATCAAAATGACGGATAAGTGTAAAAAATAAAAACAGTCACGTAACACATTCTGAAAAGTGAAAAAAACCAGCGGAAAAACCGGAGGCACTATAAAATTTCTGGAACCACTGCCGATTATACATTAGAATAGCCGTCTAGAAGTTAATACATCCATCAATGTACCGAAAGTTCACTTCACTTAAGGTAGAGAAAAATAATGACTACACATCTTTTCACTTCTGAGTCCGTATCTGAAGGACACCCGGATAAAATTGCCGACCAAATTTCGGATGCAGTCCTTGATGCGATTTTAGAACAAGATCCCAAAGCGCGTGTTGCCTGCGAAACCTATGTCAAAACCGGTATGGTTCTGGTCGGCGGTGAAATCACCACCAGGGCATGGGTTGATATTGAGGAAATCACGCGCCGTACTGTCCGTGAGATTGGCTATACCAGCTCATCCATGGGCTTCGATGCTGATTCCTGTGCGGTAATCAGTGCTATCGGCAAACAATCTGCCGACATCAACCAGGGCGTTGACCGCGCTGACCCGCTTGAGCAGGGTGCCGGTGACCAGGGTCTGATGTTTGGTTATGCCTCAAACGAAACTGACGTGCTGATGCCGGCACCAATCACCTATGCTCACCGTCTGGTCGAGCGTCAGGCTCAGGTACGTAAAAGCGGTACGCTGCCGTGGCTGCGTCCGGATGCGAAAAGCCAGATCACCTTCCGTTACGATGACAACAAAATCGCCGGGATTGATGCGGTTGTGCTGTCAACCCAGCACTCTGAAGATATCTCACAGAAAGATCTGCATGAAGCGGTGATGGAAGAGATCATCAAACCGGTTCTGCCGGTTGAGTGGCTGGATCCGACCACCAAATATTTCATCAACCCGACCGGCCGTTTTGTTATCGGCGGACCAATGGGTGACTGCGGTCTGACCGGCCGTAAAATCATCGTCGATACCTACGGCGGCATGGCACGTCACGGCGGCGGCGCATTCTCCGGTAAGGATCCGTCAAAAGTTGACCGTTCCGCAGCCTATGCGGCCCGTTATGTGGCAAAAAATATTGTCGCTGCCGGTCTTGCTGACCGCTGTGAAATCCAGGTCTCCTACGCAATTGGCGTGGCAGAGCCGACGTCCATTATGGTAGAAACCTTCGGTACCGGTAAAGTTTCCAACCAGCAACTTACGCTGCTGGTGCGCGAGTTCTTCGACCTGCGTCCGTACGGTCTGATTCAGATGCTGGATCTGCTGCACCCGATTTATCAGGAAACCGCAGCATACGGTCACTTCGGGCGTCCTCAGTTCCCGTGGGAAAAAACCGACAAAGCAGAGCAGCTGCGCGAAGCCGCTGGTCTGAAATAATTCCCTGTTATATTAACAGGCACAAAAAACCGGCTTTTCAGCCGGTTTTTTTATGTTCTGAATCCGTAAATACATTATGATTTACTGCACTGCCGTGATGAATACAGTGCAAAAATCACCATCCCGGCAATCATTGACGCAGTAAATACCAGCCCTTTGATACTAAGCATCCCGGATAAAACAATCCCCGGTCCCGGGCAGATCCCCGCCAGCCCCCAGCCGATACCAAACAGCAGTGCGCCGGTCAGCAGCCGTTTATCAATTTTACTGTTCGCCGGTAACTCAAGCGGCGTGCCGCATACGGTCTTTTTACGTTTTTTAGCCACCGTAAAGGCAACCATACTGACCGCCATCGCTACCGCCATGGTGATCAACAGTGAAGGATCCCAGTTGCCGGTAATATCCAGAAACGCCAGAATTTTCTGCGGATTACCCATCCCGGCCACCAGCAAACCGAGGCCGAACAAAATCCCGCTGATTAATGCAGTGATAACAGGCATAGCGTATCCTTATTTCATCAGCCAGACAGTCAGAAAAGCACTGACCATAAACACCGCCACGGCAGCAAATGATCGTTTTGATAACCGCGCCATACCGCAGATACCGTGTCCGCTGGTACAGCCGTTACCCAGCCGCGTGCCGAAACCGACCAGCAGACCGGCCGCAATCAGCAGCGGATAATCCGCAGCGATCACCACATCCGGCTGACCGGCAAACAACCTGTAAACCCACGGTGCCCCTGCCAGCCCGGCAATAAACGCTATCCGCCAGCCGCTCTGCTTTGTGAACATATTGGCGAAGATCCCGCTGATCCCGGCAATCCGCCCGTTAAACAGTAACAGTACAGCAACCGCAATGCCGATCATCAGTCCGCCCAGTGCCGCACTGACCGGCGTAAAAGCCGCGCTATCAATAATCATATTATTTTCCTTGTTTTTCAGGACAATAAAGCTGATACAGCGTGGTGAGCAATATCAGGACTTTTTCATCTGCCACGGAATAATAGATACGTTTTCCCTCACGCCGGGTGTGCACCAGTCCTTCATTGCGCAGAACCGTCAGTTGCTGTGACAGCGTCGGCTGATTGATGCCGGTCCGCTCCTCCAGTTCGCTGACATTGCATTCCCCCTGACTCAGCTGACAGAGCAGCAGCAGACGATCCGGATTCCCCAGTGTTTTCAGCAGGGCAGCAACGCCGGTGGCGGCTTCCTGCATATCGGTAAGCAGTGTTGGTGTCATGAATTTATTCCTTACTACATTATATAATTAAATATAATATTATTTTGCAACATATACAACATGCTGATAACGGTTGCAGCTTTACGTCAGTATCGCTAAGCTTCCGGCTATGAAACCGACCCGAGTCCCCACCGCATTACAGCAGGCCTGCATGCAGACCCTGCGTGATTATCTGGCCCGCGCCTGCCGGGTGCTGAAGACGGATTATCCGGAGCCTGAGCTGAACTACCGTCAGCGCGGCACCACCGCCGGCAGCGCCTGCCTGCAAACATGGGAAATCCGCCTCAATCCGGTGTTACTGACGGAAAACGGCCCCGGATTTATACAGGATGTGGTTCCTCACGAGCTGGCGCATCTGCTGGTTTACCGCCGTTTCGGACGCGTGGCGCCTCACGGGCGGGAATGGCAGTGGATGATGACAGAGGTGCTGGGTGTTCCGGCCGTCCGTACACACCGCTTTGATGTGACGTCTGTCCGCGCCCGGACATTCACTTACCGCTGCCAATGCAAAACGGCACATGAACTGACTGTCCGCCGCCATAACAAAGTGTTGCGCGGGGAAAGTCAGTACCTGTGCCGTCACTGTAAAAGTACGCTGGTGTGGGATAACAGTGCAGCTGCAATATCATCCCCGTGCGACCTTACACCAGATCAGTCATAATCAGTTTGGCCATCTCGAAGTAGATAATCAGCCCGGTGCCGTCAATCAGTGTGGCAATAAACGGAGCGGAAACCACTGCCGGATCCACTTTCAGACGCTTGAGCACCATCGGGATAATAGAAGACACCACCGCACTCCAGACCGTGATACACACCAGTGTCAGGCTGACCACCATCATCACTTCCGGCCCGACCCCCAGGAACCAGGCACGGATCATCCCCGCACATCCCATGGTAAAGGCGACCAGCAGTGACGTGGACAGCTCTTTGCGCAGCACCGCACCGATATTGCGCAGGCTCACTTCCCCGAGTGCCATGGCACGGACGAGGGTTGAGGTGATCTGAGTACCGCTGTTACCGCCGGTGCCGATCAGCAGCGGGATAAAGAAAGCCAGCGAGATAGCGGCTTCCAGCTGCTCCTCGAATGCCTTGAGCACCGTACCGGTATAGGCTTCCGCCACAAACAGCATCAGCAGCCAGACTGCGCGCTTACGCCACAGCGTGAACGGACTGGTGCTCAGATAAGGCTCATCCAGCGGCTGGGAGCCGCCCTGTAATGCCGCATCCTGGGTGTTTTCATCCTCAATCAGCTCCGCGATATCCTGCGGACGCAGAATACCGGCCAGCTTGCCGAACTGCACCACCGGCACAGTATCAATCCCGCTGTTGTTGATAAGCTCATACACGTCGTGCCGGGACTGCTCCGGTGACACCGAAAAATACGTCTGGCGCATCACATCGGCGACAAACATATCTTCCGCTGCGGTCAGCAGGGCTTTGACCGGCAGGATACCATTCAGGTAATTATCCTCATCCAGTACATATAAATAAGTGGGGATCTGCTCACCTTCCAGTTCCTCACGCAGGGTGCGTTTGACGGCAGCAATCGTGTCTGACACGGTCACGCGGATATACGCCTGACTCATGTAAGCACTGACTGCGTCTTCATCATTACGCTGCGGACGATCGGTATGGTGTGGCGGATTAACGGATGGCGCGGAAATGACCAGCGCGTCCGCTTTTTCGTAGTTGGTTAACTTCATGATGTGTGACCCTAATGTCTGTTATGGACTTCAAACAGCACTCCAATAGGGGCGAAACCAGATGAGAGAATGCGTAGGCTATCTCACGTCTCGGTTTTAGCACTATACAACGTATCCCGCAGACTGCGGGAAGTTACTTCGGGTTATACCTTCTGTTCGATATAACCTGTCCTAATCTTGGGCGTCTCTCGACGTCGTCAGATCAGCAACCTTTGTTTGTATAGGAGCCTCGCCTAACGAGATACTGCACCTTAAATGCGGCGCGAATTATAACTCTCAGAAATTATATGGCGAGGACTATTACTATTTCGTTTAGAAACCATTGAGGTTACAAATCAGGTCCGGGAACCCAGATCATTATCGCTCTCATCACCGGTCAGCTGCCGTGTCACTTCCTCACAGCGGACAATTTTACCGTCTGCCAGACGGAAACAGGCGAAAACCTCAAAGGCGGCGTGCTCGCCACTGACTTTTTCAGCTTTCGCGATATGCTGAGTGTGCACACAGGACCCGCCTTCAGCGATGGATTTAATCTCAATGGTAATACTGCGGGTTGCCATTTTCAGGGCATTAAGATGGGCAAGAAATGCGGGGAATTCAATTGTCTGACCATTCACCACCTGAACATAATCACGGGAAAAATACTGTTCAACCAGGGATTCATCACCGATATGTTCACCGAGAACGTCAGTCAGGGCGCGGGCTACAAACTCTGTCTTATTCATTGCTGAAAATCCTTTTTTATTATGATCACATTTACAGCATAGCGGAAACCCGGCGTTTATCCGCCGGAAACAGAAAAAGCGCCGCTGAAAACGGCGCTTTTTTGCAATTATACAGAATGATTCTCAATCAGGCTAATTCAACATTGCCCTGAATCTGACAGCTGCACGCCAGAACATAACCCTGTTCAATCTCTTCCGGGGTCAGCGTCATGGTGCTGGTGGTGGTGTATTCACCGCTGCGGACGCGGGTTTTACAGCTGCCGCAGACACCGGCACGGCAGGCCGCCATCACCGGTACACTGTTAGCTTCCATCGCTGCCAGCAGGGTCATACCGACAGGTACTTTTACCTGACGCAGCGGGGACTGAATGGTCATGGTGACCATCTGCTCTCCGGCTTCCGCTTCCGGCTCCGGCCCGAAACGCTCCATAAAGAAGCTGCCCGGATCCACATTCAGCGCCTGACAGAATGTCTGCACATTCTTCATATACGGCGCCGGACCACAGGTCATCACCGTGTGCCGTGCGATATCCGGGATCAGCGCCTTCAGTTTTTCTTCTGACAGGCGGCCGGATAACAATTCATCCGTCTCATCACTGTTTTCCACCATCAGGATCAGGCGCAGACGGGCCGGGAATGCAGTCAGCAACTGCTGCCATTCCTGAGCAAAAATCACCTGCTGTTTATCACGCACGTTGAAAATCACCGTCACCTGACTTTCCGGCTGACGGTGCAGGATCCAGCGGGTCATCGACATCACCGGTGTCACGCCGCAACCGGCGGCCAGCATCAGATAGCGCTCTGCCGGGCGGGCATCACAGGTAAATTCACCCTGTGCATCAGACAGCCACAGGTAATCACCCGGTTTCACCTCGCCGGTCAGCCAGCCGGAACCCTGTCCGTCATCCAGACGGCGCACCGTCAGGCTCAGGAACGGGCTCAGTCCCGGTGTGGAGGATAAGGTATAAGCACGCAGTGTCTCATCACTGTTGCGGATACTCACCAGCGCATACTGCCCTGCGTGATACTGATAAAAATCGTGGTTAATCAGATTGATAGTCCACACATCCGGGGTTTCCTGCCTGACAGAATGGACCTGCATGCGGTTCGGACATAAAGACGTCGGCATTGTCATCGGGCTCTCCTGACTCCGTGCCGGAGAAGGCGTGACCGCCCTCTCCGGTGCTAACAGTTACAGCAATTACGCGCCTAACACAGCGTGTAAATCATTTTCAACAGTGGTAATCGGACGCATACCGAATTTTTCATTCAGTACATTCAGCAGATTGTCAGTCAGGAATGCCGGAGCAGTCGGGCCGGTGAAGATATCCTTCACACCCAGCGCCAGCAGGGTCAGCAGAATCACAATCGCTTTCTGTTCAAACCAGGAGAGCACCAGTGTCAGCGGCAGATCATTGACGCCGCAGCCCAGTTTCTCAGCCAGTTTCACCGCCAGCATAATCGCGGAGTACGCATCGTTGCACTGACCGACATCAAGCAGGCGCGGTAATCCTTCCAGGGTACCGAAATCCAGTTTGTTGAAACGGTATTTACCGCAGGCCAGAGTCATAATCAGGCAGTCCTGAGGAACCTGACGGGCGAAATCGGTGTAGTAGCTGCGTTCACCGCGGCTGCCGTCGCATCCGCCGACGAGGAACACATGACGCAGTTTGCCGGTCGCCACCAGGTCAATCACTGTATCGGCGGCATTGAGCAGCGTTTCACGGCCGAAACCGACGGTGATCAGGTGCTCGATTTCGCTGTACGGGAAGCCGTCCATCGCCTGAGCCTGCGCAATAATATCGCTGAAATCATCACCGGTCAGGTGTTTCGCGCCCGGCCAGCCGACGATACTGCGGGTCCAGATACGGTCGGTATAACTGCCCGGATTCGGATCCAGAATACAGTTGGAGGTCATCAGAATCGGGCCCGGGAATTTGGCAAACTCAGTCTGCTGGTTCTGCCAGCCACTGCCGTAGTTACCGACCAGATGTTTGTATTTTTTCAGTTCCGGATAGCCGTGTGCAGGCAGCATTTCACCGTGAGTGTAAATGTTCACACCGGTGCCTTCTGTCTGTTGCAGCAGCATATGCAGATCTTTGAGGTCATGACCGGAGATCAGAATCGCTTTACCTGCCACCGGACGGACGTTCACGGAAGACGGCGTCGGGTGACCGTAAGCTTCGGTTTCACCGGCATCCAGCATTTCCATGATTTTAAAGTTCATCATACCAATCGCCATGGACTGGTTGAGCAGCTCACCCATATCAGACGGATCAGTACCGAGCCACGCCATGATTTCATGGTACTGGCCGTAAATCTCATCACTGTATTTGCCCAGCACATGGGCGTGCTCCATATATGCCGCCGCCCCTTTCAGGCCGTACAGGCAGAGCATACGCAGACCGTGGATATCATCACCGATAGCCTGCTTATCTTTATTCAGGGCAAATTCATCCGCCTGTTTCACCAGTGACGCAATATCCGTGCCCTTCAGTTGCAGGTTTGCTAACGGGTGATTCAGAACCAGTGCCGGGTTTTTCGCCAGGCAGCGTTTCATCAGGCTGTCACGCATCACAACCGCTTCCTGCGCATAACCGATGATGCGCTCAGAATCGAAGTTAACGTTAGTTAATGTGGAGAAAAATGCACGCGGCGCAAAGCTGTCTGTGTCGTGATCGATGATACCTGATTCACGCGCAGCAACCGCCCACGCTGAAAGACTTTCCAGTACTGCCACCAGCAGATCCTGTAAGTCAGATGTTTCTGCGGTTTTACCGCACATGCCCTGGGCATAGGCACAGCCATTACCCACCGGTGTACGCATCGTTTGTTCACATTGCACACAGTACATGCTCTTGCTTCCTTATAAGTTGTATTTTATATGCAACATAAGAATACGCCATTTCAGACCGGTGAAAAGGGGTTTTCCTGACTATCATTCCTTTGCTTGATCTAAAGCAAAAATTAACCGGCACGACACATCACTATCGCGAATGATTAACATTTACATTATTTACAGATGCAATATGGAGTAAGGAATTATCCGGTATTTTGGGGTAAGGTGGCGTGATATAAACCGGTAAGGCAACTGACCAGAAGATGGATAAATGCACTTGCATCCAGATGTGGAACGAAAGAATAAAACAGGCGGATTAATCCATAAAACCGCCCTTTCCCCGCTAAAACAGCAAGATCACATTCACACCAAAAATAATTCTCACGACTATCATTTAACCCCCGAATTTCGAACCAAAAAATCAGCATATTAGTAACTTTCCGTTAAAAAATTATTGCGCACAGGTAATAGTTATTATTATCATTTGTCTTCTTAAATTCTCACGGAAAACTGAGTGATGACTGATTCCTGTAACGCATCCTGCCGCCCTGCCCGCCTCACGCCGCTGGCACTGGCGCTCGCTGTTATCAGCGGTGGCAGTATCGCCGCCACCGCAGATACCGAAGACCCGGTTGTGGTTGTCGGCAACTGGCTGGATAACACTGATAACAGCGATACGCTGCTGAACCACGGCGGCGCACGGACCATCAAAACCAAAAAACAAATCGATGAGTCAGGGGCAGAAACCATAGCGGACGCCCTGCGTGGTATTCCGGGTGTTCAGGTGCGGGACAGTAACGGCACCGGCGGCAGTGACGTTTCACTCAATGTCGGTATCCGCGGGCTTCCGGCACGGCTTTCCCCGCGTTCCACCATTCTGTTCGACGGTATTCCGCTGGCCGCTGCCCCCTACGGGCAGCCGCAGTTATCGATGTCACCACTCTCGTTAGGCTCAATCAGCAGCATTGATGTGATGCGCGGTGCCACCTCTGTCCGCTACGGGCCGCAAAACGTCGGCGGCGTGATTAACTTTGTCACTAAACCGATCCCGGAAACCTTCAGCGGTTCCGCGTCCGTCAAAACACAGGGTGCACGCACCGGCGGGCTGAAAACCCTGACCGATGCCTCTGTCGGTGGCTCAAAAGAAGACGGTTCTGCAGGTGCGCTGCTGCTCTACTCCGGTCTGCACGGCCAGGGCTACCGCAAGAATAATGACAATACCGATATTGATGACATCATCCTGAAAACCCGCTATGCCTTCAGTGACACTGATGAGTTGCTGGCAAACTTTCACTATTACCATGCGCAATCCGGGATGCCGGGCGGCCTGACAGAGGCACAGTACAAAGCCGATCCTTACCAGTCTGTCCGTCCGTTTGACCGTTTTGAAGGCAACCGTCAGGATATGTCCTTTAAATACCGCCACCAGGAAGATGATAAACAGTTTGAATTACTGACCTGGTTCAGCAAAAGTTACCGGGGCAGTTATATTGAAAGTGAGGGAACAAATGCGAGTGCCGGTAAGAGCCGCCTTGTTTCCTATCCGCGTCACTACACAGCTTACGCCATTGAACCGAGCTATTCACAGCTGTTCCGCTTTGATAACCAGTCCCACGAAATCACCCTGGGTTACCGCTATCTGAATGAAACGGCGGATGAAAAAGCCTACCGCTCCGGCTGGTATCCGACCGGTTCTCAAAGCTCACGCCCTCAGACCGACAGCTACTATCAGCACACCTCCGGCGGTACAGAGGCCCATGCCATCTATATCGATGACACCATTAATGTTGGTAACTGGACGGTTATTCCCGGCCTGCGTTATGAAAATATAAAAATTCATCTCGATGACGGTTTCCGTAACCAGTTCCGCAGCAAGAGCTACAGCGAACCGTTACCGGCACTGTCGGTGATTTATCATATTGATGATCAGTGGAAACTGTTCGCCAACGCCGGCAGCTCATTCGGCAGCCTGCAATATTTCCAGCTCAATACCGGCGGCGCGGGTAATGATCCGGCAAACGGCCTGAGTGCGGAAAAAGCCCATAACTATGAAGCCGGTACACGGTTTGATGATGGTCTGCTGTCTGCGGAAATGACCCTGTTCTATATCGATTTCAATGATCAGCTGCAATACATTGAAAACTCGACCGGCTGGACCAACCTCGGTGCGACCACCCATCAGGGGGTAGAACTGGCACTGAATTATGACCTGAGTGAAACCGCGAAATGGCTCGACGGCGTCAGTATCTACAGCACTTATACCTACACAAAAGCAGTGAGCAAACGCGGTAATTTTGCGGATAAAGATCTGCCGTTCTACTCCCGCCAGCTCTTTACTGCCGGTGCCCGCTATGAAACCGGAAACTGGGTGTGGAATCTCAACACCTATGCGCAGTCAAAACAGCAGTCACCGGGAACCGGGAAAAATTACATTACCGAAGGCAGTGCAGACGGACGTTACGGCATTATTCCGGGCTATATGATGTGGGATGCGCGTGCGGAGTATCATTTCGGCCCGCAATGGTCAGATCTGACACTTGCCGCCGGGGTGAAAAACCTGTTTGATCAGGCCAGCTTTACCCGTTCAACAGATAATAACTACGGCATTTACGCCGGGCAGCCGCGCACCTTCTTTGCACAGGCTTCCGTGAAGTTTTAAAGGT
Source organism: Morganella morganii (assembly GCF_019243775.1). Lineage (NCBI taxonomy): Bacteria > Pseudomonadati > Pseudomonadota > Gammaproteobacteria > Enterobacterales > Morganellaceae > Morganella > Morganella morganii. The sequence goes on along the minus strand of NZ_CP069157.1, from coordinate 950,362 downwards.
CATTCATATAATGAAACGCATATTCCACGCTGCCGGACGTTTTCCGGCCCTTATCATCACCCTTTGTGCCGCACTCGCGGCACTGTTTCCGCTCAATGCAACAGCGGAACTGATAACGGTGACGGATATTGCCGGGCGGACAGTCACCGTCAATGCCCCGGTATCCCGTATCATGCTGGCAGACAGCCGGGTACTGGTTGCGCTGAATATTCTGCATCCGTCTGAACCGCTGAAAGGTATTGCGGCATGGGATGATGCACTGACCAAAAAAGCACCGGATCTGCGCATGGCTTATGAAAAACAATTTCCGCAGCTGAAAGATATTCCGGTATTTCCGAACCCTTACACATCGGATTTCAGTGTCGAAAAAGCGCTGACTTATCAGCCGGATTTGGTGATTTTCGATACCGGACTGCAAAGTAAACTGACCGAAAGCGGCACCCTGGATTTGCTGGAGAAAAGCGGTATTCCGGTGATATTTATCGATTTCCGTCAGTATCCGCTGCAAAACACCATGCCAAGCATGACGCTTTTGGGGCAGGTCTTCGGGCAGGAAAAACAGGCGGCAGCATTTAATGATTTTTACCGCGAGCGGCTGGATCTTATCCGCTCGCGGGTTGCAAATATTCCGGAAGACAAAAAGCCCACAGTCTTTATTGAACGAGCGGCGGGTCTTGCCGGGGAAAACAGCTGTTGTAAAACCTTTGGTAACGGTAACTTCGGGGAGTTTGTTGCCGCTGCGGGAGGTCATAACCTCGGTGCAGACTGGTTTAAAAACGGTATGGGCGGTGAGGTGAGTGAAGAACAGATTATTGCCGCTGACCCGCAGTTTTATCTGATGACCGTCGCCGACTGGGAAAATACCCGCAAAGGCAGTGCTTCAGTACCGCTCGGCTATACCGGCTCTGAGGAGCGGGCTGTACCGGCACTGGAAAAACTGATGGCACGGCCGAAACTGCAGTATCTCACGGCGTATCAGCAGAAACAGGTACTGGCACTGTATCAGCAATACTATGACACTCCATTCAATATTATTGCGGTGGAAGCTATTGCCAAAATGCTGCATCCGGCACTGTTTCCTGAGCTCGATCCGCAGGCAGACAGCCTGATGCTGCATAAAACCTTTACCGCTCTGGACGGCAGCGGCCTGTTCTGGCTGCAACCCTGATCATCACATCAGTTGCTGCATCAGAAAAATAACGGGCAGTTTCCTGCCCGTTATTTACAATTCCCACCGTTATTTCTTCTGATATAACTCATTCGCCATATCAATACTGTCCGCATTAACATCCCGGATGTGGTCACGCGTCAGACGGTATACCACCGGGCTTAATAAGATCAGTGCTATCAGGTTCGGGATCGCCATCATGGCATTCAGGGTATCCGCCAGCAGCCAGACAAACTCCAGAGACTGTGTGGCGCCAATTGGTAGTGCTATCAGCCACAGCACACGGAAAACCTTAATCGCCTTCACGCCGAACAGATACTGGACGCACTTCTCACCGTAAAAACTCCAGCCGAGGATTGTAGTGAAGGCAAAAATCGTCAGTGCAATCGCCACAATATAGTTTCCGCCCGGAATCGCCGCTTTGAAAGAGGAAGCGGTCAGTGTGGCACCGGTTTCCGCTGTCAGCCAGCCGCCCATAATGACAATGGTCAGGCCGGTTACCGAGCAGACAATAATGGTGTCAATAAAGGTACCGAGCATGGCGATCAGCCCCTGACGGATCGGGTTCTGGGTTTTCGCGGCAGCATGCGCTATCGGCGCACTGCCCAGACCCGCCTCGTTGGAGAATACGCCGCGCGCCACCCCGAAACGGATAGCCGCCCAGACGGTCGCCCCGGCAAACCCGCCCTGTGCCGCCACCGGTGTAAAGGCAGAAGTAATAATGAGGGAAAACGCCGCCGGAATTTCACTGATATTCAGCGCGAGCACCACAAGACCGGCACCAAAGTAGCCGACGGTCATAAACGGTACCAGTTTACCGGCCACGTCTGAGATACGGCGGATCCCGCCAATCAGTACCGCACCGACCAGCAGCACCAGCGCCACGCTGGTCACCCATTTATTGATGCCGAAGTTACTCTCCAGCACATCCGCCACCGAGTTGGCCTGAACCGTGTTCCCGATACCGAACCCGGCACAGGCACCGAATACCGCAAACAGTGTTCCCAGCCAGACCCATTTCGGGCCGAGGCCGTTTTTGATGTAATACATCGGGCCGCCGACATACTGCCCGTATTTATCCACTTCACGATAACGAACCGCCAGCACGGCTTCTGAGTATTTTGTCGCCATACCCACCAGTGCCGTCATCCACATCCAGAACAGCGCCCCCGGCCCGCCCATCACCACTGCTGTTGCCACACCGGCAATATTGCCGGTGCCGATAGTGGCGGATAATGCCGTCATCAGCGCGTTAAACGGGGAGATCTGCCCTTCCCCGCGTGATTCATTGCGCTGAAATAATAATCTGAACCCGGTTCCCAGTTTACGAATCGGCAAAAAACCCAGCCGAATCTGCATATATAAGCCGACACCCAGTATTCCCACCAGCATCGGCACACCCCATACCACGCCGTTCAGCGCGCCCAGCCACTCTGTTATCAAATCCATTCACCCCTCCTGACCGGCCCTGTTACTTTTTTATTTTACGCATTACATATAAATAACATTTATTTATCATTTATTAATAAAGCGGAAAAATGCCGGGAATGCGAACAAAAAATGTCCGGATTTGCGTTGGATTTTTGAATCTGTGAAGGGTGTCACTTGTCACAAATTGAATTAAAATAGTGATTAATTTTTATTTAGAATGGATCATGTTCAGCCATGTCAGATGCTTTACCGCATACGACAGCCACGCTTAAACGCCGTTATCGTGTGCTCAAACGCCTTAAAGAACGCAATCTCGCCCCTGTTACTGTCCTGCTGCTGGCGGCTGCCGTCGGCGCACTCGCCGGTTTTACCGGTGTGCTGTTTGAACGCGGGGTCAATTGGGTTGGTGAATACCGGGTCAGCTCTCTGTCTTCACTGACAGATAATAAAGAAATACTTATCCCGCTGATGTTTATTGTTTCCGCCCTGCTGGCCATGTCAGGTTACTGGCTGGTGCGGCGTTTTTCGCCTGAATCCGGCGGGTCGGGGATCCCGGAAATTGAAGGGGCATTGCAGGATGTCCGCCCGGTACGCTGGTGGCGGGTGCTGCCGGTAAAATTTATCGGCGGGCTGGGTACTCTCGGCTCCGGTATGGTGCTGGGGCGTGAAGGCCCGACCGTGCAGTTAGGGGCAAATATCAGCGGGCTGGTCAGTGCGCTGGCCGGGGTGAAAAACCAGGAATCCCGCCACACATTGCTGGCCACCGGTGCCGCCGCCGGTCTGACCGCCGCCTTTAACGCACCGCTCGCAGGGATCCTGTTTATCATTGAGGAAATGCGTCCGCAGTTCCGTTACAGCCTGATTTCCATCAAAGCCGTTTTTATCGGCGTGATCATGTCGAGCATTGTTTTTCAGACCTTTAACAGCGGCGCGCCGATTCTGGATATCGGCAAATACCATGCCGCCCCGCTGAATACTCTCTGGCTCTATCTGGTGCTGGGAATGGTTTTCGGTGTGATTGGTGTGATGTTTAACCGCTTTCTGCTCACCATGCAGACACAATTCCGCCGTTTTTATCAGGATAAAACATCCCGTTTTGTTGCTACCGGCGGTCTGATTGGCGGACTATGCGGTATTGCCGGGCTGTACTGGCCGCAGGTAACCGGCGGCGGATTCGCGGTGATCCCGGATGTCGCCGCACTGCACTACTCCCTGACCGGTATTCTGATGATCTTCCTGTTCCGTGTGCTCACCACGGTTATCTGCTTCAGTTCCGGTGCGCCGGGCGGGATCTTCGCGCCGACACTCGCACTCGGCACACTATTCGGCAGTTTCTTCGGCTATGCCGCCATGCTGCTGTTTCCGCAGTATCAGATTGAACCGGCGACCTTCGCCATTGCGGGGATGGGGGCGCTCTTTGCCGCCACCGTCCGTGCGCCGCTGACCGGTATTGTGCTGGTACTGGAGATGACCGATAACTATCAGCTGATCCTGCCGATGATTATCACATGTCTGGGGGCAACACTGCTGGCGCAGTATCTGGGCGGACGTCCGCTGTATTCGGTACTGCTGGAGCGGATCCTGATGCAGAACGGCACGCCGCCGGAAAAAACCGGTGACGCGCCGCGGGGGTAATATTAATCAGGCTTTTTTGCGGGCAATCAGGGTGGCAAAATTTAATCGGATCCGGTTGCCTGCCGCATCAGTGCGGTGCAGATGTCCCGGGTTTTCGTTGTATTTCAGGATCTCCCAGTCCGCATAATAACCGGATAACTCGCCCGGTTTCAGGAAGCAGTCAAACGGCAGTTCATCATACGGCATATTCTCTGTTTCCACCGGGCAGACAATCAGGTTATACCCGTCCGGGCGGGTATGCGCCTGCATATCGGCGATGATCGCGGCAATATTCTCTCTTTTCAGGAACATCAGCACCACAGTGGAAATAATGATATCGTAATCATCCTGCAACGCATGCTGGTTGATGTCATACATCTGCGTGCGGATATTGCTGATCCCCGTAGTGGCTTTCACATCCTCAATCGCCTGAATGTGCTGCGGATTGATATCCATGGCCGTCACGTCATAACCGAGCTGCGCCAGGAAAAAGCTGTTGCGCCCGCGTCCGGAGCCTAAATCGAGTGTTTTACCCGGTTTTGTCATTGTCACCAGTTCACGGACTTCGGAGTGCGGACGGGTCAGTCCGTGGATTTTATAGAATTCATCTTCAGGCTGACACCAGAAGGCAAGCTGACAGGAAATATCATCACTGACGGATTCAATTTTGTGCCACACCTGCGGGTCAAGACGCGGCGGCTGATGCGCGGTATCAAAGTGGTAGCGGGTCTCTTCGCCATTTTCACCGAAAACGACAAAATCCATCTCCCCCGCCAGAACCGTCAGCTGCGCCCATGTACCTTCCGCCGTATTATGGCGATCCGTAAAGGCCATCGGGATAGTGGTTTTTTGCCAGACCGGCAGGGTTTTATAGCAGACTAAGTTTTCCATTTTACGCCTCACCTTAAAGATGCATTTTAAATACATCTTATATCCTTTCCGGTGAGGCGTAAATGACTTTTATTTCTGACGGGCGATAACTTCGTTTATCCCCTGAAAGACAAACGGTTTAGCATCGGTGAAATCCTTTGCCACATCACCGGAATAAATGTTTTGCTGTTCAGGACCCAAATCCAGTTTCTTCACTTTGCCGTTTTCTTTGCTGAAATCCACTTTCTTCAGGTCAACCCAGAAGATATTGGGTGTCAGCGCCGATTCAAAGAAATAAATCTGACGTTTGTGATCCACCACCGTACGCCAGCGGGTGGAAGAGATATTCGGCTCTTCTTCGGTATTCAGCCCGAACGGCACAGACACATTGCGGATCACACTGAATACAGACGCCACCGCTTTATTCGGCGTGGTCGCTTTCGGAATCGCATTAATATAGAAAGACCCGCGCGCAAAACGGTCAGCGGAACGGTTGGTGCCCGGCAGCATCACGGTGCCGTTGATTTGCTGCCAGTAGCTGTCCAGCGCCAGTTGCTCGCTGAATACCGGAGAGTTGGTCATTACCTGATATTTACGGCTGTGATGAATTACCTGCTTACCATCAATATATTCAATAATGGCGCTGTCACCGGAAGCGTCGGATAATGAAAGGTGCAGTGTCGCCAGGCGCTCTTCACCCGGGACTTTATCGGTGATCACTGCGAACGGCTCTTTTTCCAGCGCGGTAACCGCTTCTTCAACGGTCGCGTAGTTATCCAGCACATACTGTGCCCAGGCAGAGATACTCAGGGTTGGTTTGTTGCTTTCCGGTGTCGGATACACGGATTCGACCAGCCACAGCAGGTTTGCGGACAATCCCTTTTCATTAATGCCGTCGGTGGTGGAAACATCATAGCCGGAAGCCACCACGCTGCCGTATTTTGACACCCATTTCACGGAATTCGGCCCGGCGGCACCATCGCGTTCCATCCCCTGCGGGAAGATCCATAAATTGGTACCGACATCACTTTTCCAGTCCATTGACCGGGCAGTGATCACCTGCGCATCATCCCCGAGATACACCAGCCGGGTGCAGGCGGAAGCAATCTGGACAGCCAGTAATGTGGCCGACGCGACCGCACCGGCAAGTATAATTCGCTTAAATGTCATGAAAAACCCCTTTTCATTGCGTCCGGCAACCGGCAGCTTACCGGTTACGCTTCCTTATTACTGTAGTCCTTATCAGGATTTTGTGGCAAACGGCGGCCGGGCAAACCAGATAAGAACAATCAATCCGATGAAGACGCCGCCGGAGAGCCAGAAAATCTCATTGGCACTGATAATCAGCCCCTGGGCGGTAATTTCCTTCGCCAGATAGGCGGAGGTCTGCGCTTCTGATAACCCGTGCTGCGCCATCTCCTGATACATCTGTACCGATTCCGGATTATACGCGGTGATGGATTCCGTAAGCTGAGAATGATGTAACGATTCGCGACGGCTCCACAGCGTGGTGGTGATCGATGTACCGATAGATCCCGCCAGTGTCCGGAAGAAATTGGCCAGCGCGGAGGCCGAGGCCAGTTTCTCCGGCGGCAGACCGGAAAGCGTGATGGTGGTGAGCGGCATAAAGAAACAGGCCACTGCAAAACCCTGCACCAGCTGCGGCCAGACCGAGGCATAGAACCCCATCTGTGGCTCGAAAGTATAGGCGCGCCAGTAGAAACAGACGGAATACACCACGAAACTAAAGGTTACAATCCAGCGCAAATCCACCACATTGGAGATTTTACCGACAAACGCGGAAATCAGTATCGGCACCAGCCCGATAGGCGCCAGCGCCAGCCCTGCCCATTCAGCCGTATAGCCGTACACCTCCTGGAGCAGCTGCGGCAGCAGTACAATTGCGCCGAAATAGACCATATACGCCAGACTGACCGACAGTGTGCCGATGGTAAAGTTACGCGACTTAAACAGCGACAACTCGACAATCGGGTTTTTATCCGTCAGTTCCCAGATCACCAGGAAGACCAGCGCAACGGCTGCAATAATGGCCAGTGCGACAATTTCATCTGACTCCAGCCAGCCGAGATCTTTCCCTTTATCCAGCAGGATTTGCAGACAGCCGATCCCGACCACCAGCAGCGACAAGCCAATCACATTGAGCGGAACCTTTGTCACCTTCGATTCCATACCGCGCAGCAGCATCAGGCTGACCAGTACCACCGCAATACCGATAGGTACGTTGATAAAGAAAATCCAGCCCCAGTGGAAGTTATCACTGATATAGCCGCCCATAATCGGCCCGAACACCGGCGCCAGAATGATGGTCATCGACCAGAGTGCCAGCGCGGTATTCTGTTTGGCGGGCGGGTAACTTTTCAGCAGCAGGCTTTGTGAGAGCGGGATAATCGGCCCGGCCACCCCGCCCTGTAACACGCGGAAGAAAATCAGCATTTCCAGGCTTTCTGATAACCCGCACAGCAGTGACGTCAGGGTAAACAGCCCGGTGGACCAGATAAACACCCGTACTTCCCCGAAACGCTTGGCCAGAAACCCGGTAATCGCGATGGAAATCGCGTTGGATACCCCGAATGAGGTAATAACCCAGGTGCCCTGAGAGACAGAAGCACCGAGATCGCCGGAAATGGTCGGGATCGCCACGTTGGCAATAGTGGAGTCCAGCACCTGCATAAAGGTGGCCATCGACAGCGCGATGGTCGCCCAGACCAGTTTCATGCCTGTTAATGGTTGATTAGCCACAATAAAGCCCCGCGCTGATTAACTGGCGTTATCGGTAATGATTTGTGCAATCACCGCATTGACCGGTGCCAGATCCGGGATCAGCACATCACTCTTAAAGGCCGGGGTATCACGCTGGACATTGGCCAGAACCGGGCCATCGGTATTTTTGGTTTCGATAGTCACGTTCATCGATAACCCGATACGCAGCGGATATCTGGCAACCTGCTGCGGATCCAGCTCTACCCGGACCGGCAGACGCTGCACCACTTTGATCCAGTTCCCGGTGGCATTCTGCGCAGGCAGCAGAGAGAAGGCACTGCCGGTACCCATATCCAGCCCGGCTACCGTGCCGTTAAAGGTCACTTTATCGCCGTAAAAATCACTGGTAATGGTGACCGGCTGCCCGATACGCACACTACTGAGCTGCGTTTCCTTAAAGTTGGCATCAATCCAGACCGGTTCGACCGGTACAATCGCCATCAGTGAGGCATTCGGGCTGACCTGAGCCCCGACCTGCACGTTGCGGCGGGAGACATACCCGGTAAACGGACTGCGGATTTCCGTGCGCTGTAAGTTAATCCAGGCATCACGGACTTTATCCGCCGCCTGCAGCACCGCAGGCTGATCCGCCAGCGCCGTGGTTTTCAGCAGGGCTTTGGTGGCATTCAGTTGCTGCACAGACGCATTCAGGGATGCCTGCGCCTCTTCAACCGCTTCCCGTGAGTGCTGTAAATCTTCTTTGGAGATAGTCCCCCGCTGTCCTAACACACTGCGGCGGGCATAGTCATTCTGTGCCTGATTCAGCATCACTTGTTTCTGGGCGATAACCGCACCGAGCTGGTCGCGGTTAAAATAGAGTTCCTGAGTCTGCCGCACCGTGGCCGCGAGATCATGACGGGCCTGCGCGTAAGCCAGTTCAGCATTAGTTTTATCCAGCACTACCAGCACATCCCCGGCATGCACCAGATCGGTATTCTCAAAATTCACCTGTGTCACATTACCGGTGGTTTGTGCGACGATCGGCACCTGAAGGCCCACCACGTAGGCGTCATCGGTATATTCCTGATAACGCAGCACCATGAACCAGTAAATAAGATAGCCGGCGAGCAGCACAATAAAGAGGAGTGACGTTCCCGCAAGCCAGATTTTTCGTCTGGCGGGATTGGATGACGATGTTTTTTTGTCAGAAGGCTGGGCAGCAGAAGACTGCGCTGATGTGTTGTCCATCAAAATACCCCGGTAATAAAGTTAAGCCAAAAATATTGCGCACAGAATAGCCTGAATCACTATAAAAGTAACGGTAAGTGAAATATTACAGGGGAAAACCGAAAACAATATAAACAGAAACAAAACATCTGCTGAACACAATAAAATATGTAACTTATTTATCGGATTATGATGAACAGCAAATGAATATAGGGAAATAATCAGATATTTAAGTAATATCCGCTGCATATTTTGATACTTATTTCTGCACTCTCAGTGACAGAGACAGAACACATAAAAAGCGATTACGGTAAAAATCCCCTGATTATTCGTCTGCCCGGTTCATTTTCGGGTATCAGAGTATTTTCTGTTTACCTTTCCCGATTCTTAAACAAAGTATCGTGTTTTACTGAAATGTGTTTGTTTTTTATCCGGATACAGAAAACAGCACGATTTGCACATTTCCGTTTCTGTCCGCCGGACATAAAAAAACCGCAGAGTCATAAACGCTGCGGTTATTATCCGGTACCCGGAGATATTTACTGAGACAAAATCAGACGCAGCGCCTCAGCGGTAGCCGCTTTATTCGGTTCTTTCGTGAATAAGTCATAAAAATCGCCGACAATCAGACAGGTGGTGACCGGGTCTTCCGCGCCTTTATTCAGGTCACTCAGCAACATCACTTTATCACCGTATTTTTCTGACAGTTTCTGATAAACATCCCCTAATACCTTATAAGCTTCCTGCGCCGGGACATTACCGGTATTCCGGTCTTCCAGTGATGATGTCAGGATCAGATTCACGGTTTTCAGCATCCGGATATCGGCTTCATTATAGGTAAACTGCGCTTTATTCTGCGGGAATTTATTCAGTGCCGGGAAAAAGTTATTAAAGCACTGCTGTCCGGACGGATCTTTTACCAGATAACCTTCCGCCTGCTCTTTTACCGCCCCGGCGAAGGCATTCAGGGCATCATCAGAGGCATACGGGATCCGGTCAATTAATAACACTGCCGTCATCCCGGCGATATCATTCATCCATGCCACTTTCTGCTCGCGGGTCATGGTGTCATAGTTCCTGATATTACTCTTCAGGCCTTTATATTTTTCCGGGGAAATTTTGCCTACCACTTCAACAAACTGCATCGATTCCGACATCATCTCTGCTTCAAGTGATTTTTGTGTTGCCGCTCCGTCTTTACTGACGGCGGTGACAGAAAAAACATTATCCCGCTTACCCATATAATAACCGGCACCGGCAAAGACCACGGCAACAATAAGAACCAATAATAAGCTGAGTTTTTTATTCACGCACTTTCCTCTGATACGCTGAGTTATCACTGAAAGTGATAGTGACACAAATTAATAAGGCCTGCTATTGCAGGCCCCGATAATTGTTCAGATTGTAAAAATAATCAGATTTTTACGCCTTCAACGGAAATAATCAGTTCAGCATCCTGAGACTTCGGTCCCAGATCGGCTTTAATATTAAAGCTTTTCAGTGAGACTTTCCCCGTTGCCTCAAAACCGGCGCGGTAACCACCCCACGGATCTTTGCCTTCACCGGTCAGTTTTGCATCCAGAGTAACCGGATTGGTCACGCCGTTCAGCGTCAGATCACCGGTGATAATAAAGTCGTCGCCTTTCTTTTCTACTTTGGTTGAAACAAATTTTGCTTCCGGATTTTTCTCTGTATTCAGAAAATCCCCGCCGCGCAGATGTTTGTCACGCTCAGCATGGTTGGTATCCAGGCTGCCGGTTTTGATGGTCACATCCACGTTATCCTTTGCCGGGTCGGCCTTATCAAAGGTAAATGTGCCGTCAAAATCCTTAAATGTCCCGTACAGCCAGCTGTAACCCAGGTGCTGAATACGGAACTGCACAAAGGCGTGCTGCCCTTCTTTATCTATCTTATAGGTGTCGGCCATTGCCGCACCGGAACCCAGCAGCATCATACCTGCGCTTAAACCAACCAGTGCTTTCTTCAGCATCATATTCACTCCGTCATAATAAAATTACGGGCAGCCCGTTCAGGGTTTCATGCCCAGCATGCGTTTTAATGTGGCGTCTTTATCAAAGAAATGATGTTTCAGTGCCGCCAGCGCGTGCAGCGCCGATAACACAACAACCGACCAGGCAAGGTACAGGTGAACCGTACCGGCGGTATCCGCCTGCTCTGCGCCGTCTGTCACTGTGGCCGGTACATCAAACCAGCCGAAAACCGATATCGCCTGACCATTTGCCGTTGAGATAAAATAGCCGGTGATCAGAATGGCAAACAAAATACCGTACAGCAGCCAGTGCGCCAGTGCGGCACTGATGCGGGTAAACCGGCTGTAAGTGGATAATGCCGGCGGCGGCGGGGAAAGCCAGCGCCAGATCATGCGGACAGCCAGCACAATAAACAGCAGGATCCCGATACTCTTATGGATCTCCGGTGCGCGGTGATACCAGACATCATAGTAACCCAGCGAAACCATCCACAGCCCCAGTGCAAACATCCCGTAAACGGTGATTGCCACGCCCCAGTGAAGCAGAACGGAGAGGTGCCCGTACCGTTGCGCACTATTTTTCCATTGCATTGATAAATACCCTTTGCTGTTCCATACGGATAACATTTCAGTAACAGCGGGATACTTTACGTGAATTTTCCGGCCATATCGGACAAATATTTTGTTTAAGTTAATCAAATTAAGTCAATAACTTATTAATTTAACTGTCATTTTTATATCGATATAAAATATTAAACCGGAAAAATCTTATATAGCGGGATTTTGTAAGACTGAATCGGACTGAGTTATAACCAGAATGCAGGAAAATCCGCAATCCGGCGGATATTACCAAAAAATAATTTTAATATTTAAAAATATTTTTGATAAAAAAGTTGACGAACATCACATAAATGCTATGATACATCCATCGAAGCAAAACAGCTTACCAACCTAATTCAAAAGCAGGAGTTCATTATGAAAAGCATCAAAACTTTCTTTTCCAATCTGACCCGTGCTGCTGCTATCATTGCAAAATACAGCAAAGCATTCTGATTAAAATCAGACAGATACAAAAAAAGCGCCCGATGGGCGCTTTTTTTTGATCTGCAGATCACCGGTTATTGTGAGTCCTGCCGTAGTTAAAGACAATTTTAATATCTTAAAATAAAGTTTATATAAAATTTGACATTCATCACAAAAATGGTATAGTAGCGCCATCAAAGCCAAACAGGCTTAATCACTTACTCAAAAGCAGGAGTTTATTATGAAAAGCATCAAAACTTTCTTTTCTTATCTGACCCGTGCTGCTGCTATTATTGCTAAAAACAGCAAAGCATTCTGATAAATCAGACAGATACAAAGAAGCGCCCGATGGGCGCTTTTTTTATGCTGCTTTATTTTGCCAGCGGCGCAAATAACCAGCGCAGCCACCAGCGGGCTTTCCAGCCCGGATTTTTCTCCCGGACTACCGGCGATGTACGGCAGACCGACCGCAGAATTTTCCATTCAAAATCCAGGAACAGCCGGGAATGACCGGATTCCGCACCATACGTGCAGACTTCCTCATGCTTGCGTTTATCAACCGGCGTGTTGTATTCCAGACTTCTGTCCAGCGTATGATAAGACTTATCACGATCCACAATCCGCTCTGTGGCATACACCGATTTCGGCAGGTAGCGCTGACGGGAGCCGTGATATTTCTGCAGTTTCACAAAACGGTAATCTTCCGCGCCGTAATGGCCGCAAAACTCTTCATCATAACCGTAAAAACGGAAGAAGCGGGCGCGGGACATAAAGAACAGATTGGAATGCCCTTTACGGAGATTCCCCTGCTCACCCCGGCGGTAGAGTTTATAGAATGTCCGGCCCGGGTTTGCCGCATTAATCAGATAAGTAAACGTCGAAACCGGCAGGACATGATCCAGGTCGGTCATCAGAATTTTGTCTGACGCCGCATAGGTCACCCCCAGATTACGGGAACCACCCTGGTTCCACGGAATATCGGTTGTGATCCGCAGCCATGTCAGATTTAAATCAAATTCAGGAATTTCATACTCAAGCGGGGAGCAGTCATCAACAATGACAAACTGAACATAGTCCAGCACGGATGCTGGCATGCTTTCATATTCACGAAGCAAATTGATAACTTCAGAAATATCTTGCTGATTACAATAGAAATGAGTGATGTAAGTAAGTTTTATATGTTGCTTATCCGCAACTTTTCGGAAGAATTCGCGTGACATTATACCTGTGACCCTATTACCACAAATGACCGACCGGCAATTAGCAACCAGTGCGATGTTAATTGCCGGCTATTCTCACATACAGGTGGTACGGTGTCACTACTTAGCGGGGATAAACTATTCCTGATCGAAAAAGTAATCCACCGGAACATGGAACATTTCTGCCAGATACATCAGATAATGTATACTAATCCGGCTTATTCCCCGTTCATAACGGTTAAATTGCTGCTGCGTTATTCCCATGTCTTCCGCTAACCGGACGATACTTAATCCTAAGTATTTTCGCTTTTCTTTAATCCGTGTTCCGACACAGGGATATATAGATTCCTGTCTCCATAAGATTCTCATTCACTTATATTGACAACGTGATAACAAAAAATTCTGTTTTTCAGAGTCTGCCATCCGCTTACTTATCAGCGGCTCAATAACCTCATAACAACATGAAATTTAAAAAATAAAAATCAACAGTCATGAATAACCGGCATCTTCAGTCTTAGTAATCGGGATTTAACCTTATAGGTGTATTCTTTGCAATATCAATACGTCTGTTTAATGTAATAATACCTACCCGATCACAATTAATATCAAAATAGAATCTTAATAAGATTAAACGTATTTCTGAAAAATACCGTTCACTGAATATCGGTTAATAATATACCCCGGTATTTCATAAAAATAATTGCGTGAAAATACTTAAGAAATATTTATATTACTTCCTTATCACCTGCTTAAGAAAGGCTATTTCCGGCTATGTGTTAGTTGCATCACAGAAAAAATACATATGTATAGTTATAATTTACATATGTAGCCATTTATCTCTGTTTCTGAGGTTATCTTATGACGCAAAAAACCCCTGCCGGATATACCCCGCTAACCTGTGGCACCCTTCCCGCTTACCTGTCCGCACATTTACCGGATGACATTTTACCAGGCGGCACGCCGGAATCCTGGCAGACAGAGGAAGTCGGTGACGGTAATCTCAATCTGGTGTTTATTGTCAGAGGCAGTGAGCGGACTCTGGTGGTCAAGCAATCACTGCCGTATGTCCGTGCGGCCGGTGAATCCTGGAAACTCTCTTTGCAGCGTAATTATTTCGAATACCATGCGTTATCACAGGAAAAGCGCTTCGCGCCTGACAGTGTGCCGGATGTCTATTTCTATGACGAAGCCATGGCGCTGTTTGCCATGGAATACCTCGCTGACCATATCATTCTGCGTAAAGCACTGATTGCAGGAGAATATGTCCCTCAGCTGGCGGAGAAAATCGGCCTGTTTATGGCGCAAACTCTGTTCCATACCTCGGATATCGGCATGGCGGCACAGGAGAAAAAAGCCCTGACCGCACAGTTCTCCGCTAACCATGAATTATGCAAAATCACCGAAGATCTGATTTTTACCGAACCTTACTTCCCGGCGCCGCGCAATAATCACACCTCTCCGCAGCTTGACCGCGATGCAAATGCCGTGATGCTGGACAGAGAAATGGTGCAGGTCGCGATGCGCTATAAGTACAAATTTATGACACAGTCACAGGCGCTGCTGCACGGAGATTTGCACTCTGGATCCGTCATGATTGGCACTGACTCTGTTCAGGTTATTGATCCTGAATTCAGTTTTATGGGGCCGATGGCGTTTGATACCGGCAACTATGCCGGTAACTTATATATGGCCTGGTTTTCTCAGCCCGGACACCGGAAGACAGAGGAAGAGACCGTGCGCTATCAGCAATGGCTGTTATCGCAGATAAGCCAGACCTGGAATACGTTTGAGACTGAATTCCGCCGCCTGTGGGCCGAAAAATCACAGGGCGATGCCTGGCCGCGTGAGCTGTACCAGGACGGCCTGTTTGATGACAAATTCCTGAAAGCCGCTCAGGACAGCTTCTTCGAAGAACTGTTTCAGGACACGCTGGTCAATGCCGGGCTGGAAATCAACCGCCGCCTGCTCGGGTTTGCCGGAGTTGCTGATTTCAAAACCATTGCTGATGCGGACAAACGCGCGGTACTTGAGCGCAAAGCCCTGAAACTGGCGCGGGAGCTGATTGTCAACGCGCGCCATTATCACAGCTTTACCGATGTCGAAGCCTTTCTTTCTTATTGTTAAGCGTCACCTGCACACGAGGTTATATAATGAAAATTAACGGAAAACATTACCGTTCCGTCTGGCCCGCAGATAATGGTATTGATGTCTGTATTTTTGATCAGACAAAACTGCCTTTTGAAGTCAGTATCATCACACTGACGACGATGGAGGAAGCCGCAACGTCCATCAAAGATATGTGGGTACGCGGCGCACCGCTGATTGGTGCTGTGGCTGCTTACGGCGTGGCGCTGGCGATGCACCGTGACAGCAGTGATGCCGCCCTGAAAAACGCTTATGACGTGCTGGTTGCCACCCGTCCGACCGCGATCAACCTGAAATGGGCGCTGGACAGAATCTGCGGTGCCCTGACACCACTTCCTGCGGCTGAGCGCGGTGACGCCGCATACCGTATTGCCGCTGAAATCGCTGATGAAGATGCGGAAATTTGTCACCGCATCGGCGAACACGGCCTGACAATTATCCGCGACATCGCCGCCCGCAAAAAACCGGGTGAGCCGGTGAATATCCTGACCCATTGTAATGCCGGCTGGCTGGCTACCGTTGACTGGGGCACCGCGCTGTCACCGATTTATCAGGCTTATGATGAAGGCATTAATATTCACGTCTGGGTGGATGAAACCCGTCCGCGCAACCAGGGCGGACTGACTGCCTTTGAGCTGGGCTCGCACGGTGTGCCGCATACCCTGATTGCAGATAACGCTGGGGGGCACCTGATGCAGCACGGCGAAGTGGATATGTGTATTGTCGGCACTGACCGCACCACTGCTCGCGGGGATGTCTGCAATAAAATCGGCACTTACCTGAAAGCACTGGCGGCCAAAGCGAACAATGTGCCGTTCTATGTAGCGCTGCCGTCACCGACCCTCGATTTTACCGTGTGGGACGGGGTAAAAGAGATCCCGATTGAACAGCGTGCCGGTGAGGAACAGTCACATGTTTTCGGCATCACACCGGAAGGTACCCGCAGCTGGGTGAATACTGCACCTGCGGGCACCCGTTGCGGTAACTATGCCTTTGATGTCACTCCGGCGGAGTATGTCACCGGGCTTATCACCGAACGCGGCATTTGTGATGCCTCCCCGGCCGGGCTGAAAGGCATGTTCCCGGAGATGTGGCCGTCTGAGTATGAGGTGTGATCATGACCCGTACTGAACTGGCACAACAGATTATCGATACCTGTCTGAAGATGAACGCAAGCGGGCTCAACCAGGGGACGTCCGGTAATGTCAGCGCCCGCTGGCAGGACGGCATGCTGATCACCCCGAGCGGCGTGCCTTATGAAAAACTGACCCCGGACAGCATTGTGTATATGGACAGTACCGGCCAGGCAGAGGCGGATAAAATCCCGTCGAGCGAATGGCACTTTCACCTGAGCTGCTATCAGGCGCGTCCTGAGCTGAATGCGGTGGTCCATAATCACGCTCTGAATACAGCGGCGGTATCCATTCTCAATGAATCCATTCCGGCCATCCATTATATGGTCGCCGTGACCGGAACCGACCATATCCCCTGTGTGCCGTATGCCACCTTCGGCACACACGAACTGGCTGATATTATTGCGGAAGGGATTAAAACCAGTAAGGCTCTGATTATGCAGCATCACGGCATGCTGGCGATGGAAGTCAACCTGGAAAAAGCGCTGTGGCTGGCGCATGAGGTTGAAGTGCTCTCCGCGCTGTATCTGAAAGTCCGCGCCATCACGCCGGATGTACCGGTACTGAGTGCGGAGGAGATGCAGCGGGTGCTGGGGAAATTCAAAACCTACGGACTGAAAACCGGAAAATAGTAATTACCGGCGGCAGAAAACGGCGCAATGCGTCGTTTTTTGTCACCTTACGTAATTAATTATTTTAAATGATAATCATTTGCAATATAATTAAAATCTTAATGTATCTGTTATTTAAGGTTTTTATGAAAAAAGTCATTTGTTACGCTGCGTTTGCTTCTGCCGTTCTTCTCCTGTCCGGATGTGCCGCCACAAAAAAATCCCCGCAATTCAGCGAAAAAAGCATTGAAGAGTGCGGACGCTATCTGCCGGACGGCATTGCTTACTATGTCTCGATTGAAGGCGAAGTCGATTTAAACAAGCAGTTTAACGGTGATATCAATGTGACCGCATTGCAGGACAGTGCACCCGCAGTTGCATTTAACCACGAGCTGATTCAGGCCGGTGCGGATAAATATATGGACTGTGCTATTCAGTTGCTGAACAACGGTAAGGGAGATACCCGCACACCGGAAGAAAAAGCAGCAGCGGAAAAACAGTAACCGGCGATATTGATGCTCTGATGTAAAAAAACCGCCTTCCGGCGGTTTTTGCACTTATTTATCTGACAGCAAATGTGCTGCGATCAGCGGATCAACAATCAAATCAGAAACATATCCGCCATACAGTGCCCCGCGGGTGGCGGCGATATTTTGTTCACCGGTGGCAATAAAAATCCGCCGTGCGATATTCCGCAACTGCGGCAGCCTGATACCGAGGATGCGGGCATCCGTATGGGTATCCAGCGGCTCACCCGCCTGATCATAAAAACGTCCGCAAATAACCCCGACAGCCCCTTTGCGGCGGAAATCGGTCATTTCCTCCGCCGTAATCACGCCGGCACGGATCAACGGATTCTCTTCCGTGACATTTCCGGCCACAAACAGTGCTTTGGTGCAGCGATCCAGCTGAGCAAAGTTTGCCTGAATGATAGGCTCACGGCGCAGTGCATCTGCCAGCTCCGCAGAGCTGACAATCGCGGGAACATGCAGATACGCACACTCACCGCCGAACTTTCCGGCAATCAGCGAGGACGATTCCACCGTGGTGAAATCCGGCTGCGACGGCACGGAACCGAGCATCTGTAATACCGTCATATTGCGGATGACTTTTGGTGTCAGACACTTCGCCATATGGTGAATTGTCCGTCCCCAGGCCACGCCGAGCACATCCCCGTCCTCAATCACCTGACTGAGATACACCCCGGCCGCCTGTGCCATGTTTTCCCGGCAGCGGGCGGAATCTGCCGCCGCCTCCGTAACCGGGCTGTCCGGTACCACCAGCACATTGGTCAGATTGAACTTTTTTTTCAGTGACAACGCCATATCGATGCGGCTGTAACGCGCCATATCCAGGCTGATATGCACCACACCGTTTTCCCGGGCCGTCTGCAGGTATTTCACCACGGTCACGCGGGAAATCCCCATCGCATCAGCCACCTCCGTCTGACTGAGACCGGACTGATAATAGAGCCATGCGGCCTGCAGAACCGGGTCATTACCGAACATCAGGCGTCCGGTCAGGCGGTTGTCACTGTTTGTCATGCTTCGCGCACCACGCTGCCCCAGAGATCATACTCATCGGCATGTTCAATATTCACCATCACAATATCCCCCGGCTGCACATCAAATTCACCGTTGAGATATACCATACCGTCGATTTCCGGCGCATCCGCCATACTGCGGCCGACAGCGCCCTCTTCTTCATCAACTTCATCAATGATCACCGGCAGTGTGCGGCCGATTTTTTCAGCCAGACGCTCTGCGGAGATCTGCTGCTGTAACTGCATAAAGCGGTGATAGCGCTCTTCTTTGATCTCTTCCGGCACCTGATCCGGTAATTCGTTGGCATGTGCCCCTTCCACCGGACTGTATTTAAAGCAGCCGACGCGATCCAGACGGGCTTCAGTCAGGAAGTCCAGCAGCATCTGAAAGTCTTCTTCGGTTTCACCCGGGAAGCCGACAATAAAGGTGGAACGCAGTGTCAGTTCCGGGCAGATTTCACGCCAGCGTTTGATACGCTCCAGTGTGCGCTCAACGGCACCCGGGCGTTTCATCAGTTTCAGAATACGCGGGCTGGCGTGCTGTAACGGGATATCCAGATACGGCAGGATTTTGCCTTCTGCCATCAGCGGGATCACATCATCCACATGCGGATACGGATAAACGTAATGCAGACGCACCCACACACCGAGCTGGGATAACTGCTCACACAGACCGATCATGCTGGTTTTCACCGGCAGACCATCGCGGAAACCGGTGCGGTGTTTGATATCAGCGCCATAGGCAGAGGTATCCTGGGAGATCACCAGCAGTTCTTTCACACCGGCTTCAACCAGGCGCTGCGCTTCACTCAGCACCTCACCGACAGGACGGCTGTCCAGATCGCCGCGCATGGACGGAATAATGCAGAATGTGCAGCGGTGATTACAGCCTTCAGAAATTTTCAGATACGCGTAATGGCGCGGCGTCAGTTTCACACCCTGCTCCGGTACCAGGCTGGTGAACGGATCATGCGCCGGTTTCGGCACATATTTACGGACATTCGCCAGCACCTGCTCATAACTGTGCGGACCGGTGATTTCCAGCACCTTCGGGTGCACTTCACGGATCTGGTCTTCTTTCGCACCCAGACACCCGGTCACGATCACTTTACCGTTTTCCGCCAGTGCCTCGCCGATTGCTTCCAGGGATTCCTGCACAGCACTGTCAATGAAACCGCAGGTATTGACGATCACCACATCGGCATCATCATAGCTTGGCACAACCTGATAGCCGTCCGTGCGCAGTTCAGTCAGAATCCGCTCGGAATCCACCAGGTTTTTCGGGCAGCCTAAAGAAACGAAACCGACTTTCGGCACTGTGTTGGTATTTTGCGACATAAGCTCATTTACTCAAAAGAGCAGGATGCAGCAGGATATTTCCGGCTGCATCCCGCAGATATTAGTCATTATCGGAAAGGAAAGAGACAAATTTTAGCAAACAAACTCCCCTGACTGATAGCCTCCGGCGTAAAAAATCCCTGTGTCAGATAAAAAACCAGTGCAATTCGTGTAATCCCCCGGCGCTGTATTCTGCCGTTTACAGTGAATGTGATATATACGGCAGCTTTATCCTGCTGATCCGGTTATGCTTTCTTTGTCAGCATTTAATGTCATCGTTCTGAAAATTAAAAGCATCATTATTTGCGAGCCTGATATTGAAATGCTGCTGTTGTGCTTATCTCATTATTTTCCATAAGAAGGGTAATCACGGTATCTATGCAAAAATCAAAACGTAAAACGTGGATTTTTTATCTCATCCTGATCATTGTCCTTGCCGGCGGCGGCTACCTGTTCCGCATGCTGCAAAGCCCGGGGCTGCCTGCGGGCTTCGCTCAGAGCAACGGACGGATCGAGGCAACGGAAATTGATATCTCAACCAAAACCGCCGGACGCATCAGCACCATCAATGTCAGAGAAGGGGATTTTGTCCGCGCCGGGGATGTGCTGGCGCAGATGGATACCCGGACTCTCGAGGCGCAGCTGAGCGAGGCTCAGGCGCAGTACCGCCAGGCGGACAGTAATGTGATTTCCTCGCGCTCGGCACTGGCTCAGCGGAAAAGTGAGAAAGCTGCCGCAGAGGCGATGGTACGCCAGCGTACCGCAGAACTGACTGCCGCGCAGAAGCGTCTGACGCGTTCACAGGCACTGGTGAGAACCAACGCGGTATCTGTTCAGCAGGTGGATGATGACCTTGCTGTTGTGCAGGGTGCCCGTGCTGCTGTGGAAGCGGCGAAAGCTCAGGTGGCAGCGGCTTCTGCGGCGATTGATGCCGCACAGTCCGGTATTATCCAGGCACAGACCAAAGTGGATGCCGCTCTGGCGACACAACACCGGATTGAAGCGGATCTGGATGACAGCCAGCTGAAAGCGCCGCGCAACGGCCGTGTTCAGTATCGCGTTGCCGAACCGGGTGAAGTGCTCGGTGCCGGTGGCCGTGTGGTGAATATGGTCGATCTCAGCGATGTCTATATGACGTTCTTCCTGCCGACCGAACAGGCCGGACAGGCGGGCATCGGCAGTGATGTGCATATTGTTCTTGATGCCGCTCCGGACCTGGTGATCCCGGCGAAAACCTCGTATGTCGCCAGTGTCGCGCAGTTTACCCCTAAAACTGTGGAAACAGATAATGAGCGCCAGAAACTGATGTTCCGTGTTCGTGCGCGTATCGCCCCCGAACTGCTGGAAAAACATCTGGAATATGTGAAAACCGGTCTGCCGGGACGCGCTTATATCCGGCTTGACCCGAAGCAGGACTGGCCGGCTGACCTGGAGGTGAAATTACCTCAATGACATCATCAAAACAGCATT
Source organism: Morganella morganii (assembly GCF_019243775.1). NCBI lineage: Bacteria > Pseudomonadati > Pseudomonadota > Gammaproteobacteria > Enterobacterales > Morganellaceae > Morganella > Morganella morganii. The sequence continues at coordinate 928,879 of NZ_CP069157.1, read as the reverse complement.
CCGACACCGCAATCGTCACCCTGGAACAGGTTACGCATCATTACGGTGATGTGTGCGCCCTTGATGATATCACGCTGAACATCCCCGCCCGGCAGATGGTGGGGCTGATCGGGCCGGACGGTGTCGGGAAATCCACCCTGATTTCCCTGATTGCCGGTGCCCGTAAAGTGCAGCAGGGTAATGTGATTGTGCTGGGCGGTGATATCCGCGAAGAAGAGCACCGCCGCGCGGTATGTCCGCGTATTGCCTATATGCCGCAGGGATTGGGGAAAAACCTGTATCACACCCTGTCGGTGTTTGAAAACGTGGATTTTTTCGGGCGGCTGTTCGGCCAGTCTGAGAAAGAACGTCGTCTGCGGATTGACGATCTCCTCGCCAGCACCGGGCTCGCCCCGTTCCGCGACCGCCCTGCGGGAAAACTCTCCGGCGGGATGAAACAGAAGCTCGGACTGTGCTGTGCCTTGATCCATGACCCGGAACTGCTGATCCTCGACGAACCGACCACCGGTGTTGACCCCCTCTCCCGCGCCCAGTTCTGGGAGCTTATCGACCGCATCCGCGAACGCCAGCAAAATATGAGTGTGCTGGTGGCGACAGCCTATATGGAAGAGGCGGAACGATTTGATCACCTGGTCGCAATGGACGACGGCAAAATCCTGGCGACAGGACACGCCCGTGAACTGAAAGCGCAGACACAGACTGATGAGCTGGAAGCCGCCTTTATCGCTCTGCTGCCGGAAGAAAAACGCAAAGATCACAAAGCGGTGGTGATCCCGCCGCGCAAGGAGCAGGACAATGAAGAGATTGCTATCGAGGCACAGGATCTGACCATGCGCTTCGGCAGTTTCACCGCCGTTGACCACGTCAGTTTCCGCATCCCGAAAGGAGAGATCTTTGGTTTCCTCGGCTCCAACGGCTGCGGTAAATCCACCACCATGAAAATGCTCACCGGGCTGTTGCAGGCCACAGAGGGTAAAGCGTGGCTGTTTGGTCAGGAGGTCGATCCGAAAGATTTGAATACCAGGATGCGTGTCGGTTATATGTCGCAGGCATTTTCCCTCTACAGTGAGCTGACGGTTTTACAAAACCTGGTACTGCACGCCAAACTGTTCCATGTGCCGGAAAACGAAATTGATGACCGCGTAAATGAAATGATGACGCGCTTTAAACTGACGGATGTCGCCGATGCCATGCCGGAGGGGTTACCGCTCGGGATACGCCAGCGTTTATCGCTGGCCGTGGCGGTGATTCACCGTCCGGAAATGCTGATCCTCGATGAACCGACATCCGGCGTTGACCCGATTGCCCGCGATATGTTCTGGGATCTGATGGTGGATTTATCACGCAAAGACGGTGTGACGATTTTTATATCCACCCACTTTATGAATGAGGCCGCCCGCTGTGACCGTATGTCGCTGATGCACGCCGGGAAAGTACTGGTGACGGACTCGCCGGAAAACCTGGTTGCCGGCAGTGAATTTGATACCCTCGAAGCCGTCTTTATTGATTATCTGAAAAAAGCCTCGGGAATTGAGGATGATGCCCCGCCGCCGGAAGCGCCGGAATTACCCGCCGACAGCGGCGAAGCGGCGGCCACGGCACTGAAGCGCCGTTTCAGTCTGCGCCGTCTGTTCAGTTATAGTCTGCGTGAGGGGCTGGAACTGCGCCGCGACCCGGTGCGGCTGACACTGGCGCTGCTCGGTACAGTGATCCTGATGTTTATTATGGGCTACGGCATCAGTATGGATGTGGAAAATCTGCGTTTTGCCGTGCTCGACCGCGACCAGACCACCACCAGCCAGAACTATGTGCAGGATCTCTCCGGTTCGCGCTACTTTATCGAACAGCCGCCGCTGCAAAATTATGACGATATGGAGCGCCGGATGCGCGCCGGGGAAATCGCGGTGGCGATTGAAATTCCGCCGGATTTTGCCCGTGATATCGCCAAAGGCCATGATGTGAAACTGGGTGTCTGGGTGGACGGCGCCATGCCGAACCGGGCTGAAACGGTGCGCGGTTATGTGCAGGCTATGCATCTCAACTGGCTGACCCGCATGGCATCAAAACAGCCGGTGGCAAACCCGCTGCGCTCTGCCATCGATATCGAAACCCGTTACCGTTATAACCCGGATGTGAAAAGTCTGCCTGCTATCGTTCCGGCGGTGATCCCGCTGCTGCTGATGATGATACCGGCAATGCTCAGCGCCCTTAGTGTGGTGCGGGAGAAAGAGCTGGGGTCGATTATCAATCTCTATGTCACGCCGGTGACCAAAACAGAGTTTTTAATCGGCAAACAGGTGCCTTATATCGTGCTGGGGATGTTTAACTTTTTCCTGCTCTGCGCCCTCTCCGTCTGGGTATTCGGAGTGCCGTTCAAGGGCAGTCTGCTGACGGTGACACTCGCCGCATTCTGCTATATCACCATTGCCACCAGCATGGGGCTGCTGATCTCCTGCTTTATGAAGAGCCAGATTGCCGCAATTTTCGGGACCGCGATTATTACCCTGATCCCGGCCACCCAATTTTCCGGAATGATTGACCCGGTTTCATCACTGGAAGGTATGGGTTACTGGATAGGGCACATCTACCCGACCGCTCATTTCCTGACCATTACCCGGGGAACCTTCTCCAAGGGGCTGGGGCTTATCGATCTGTATCAGGCCTTTATTCCGCTGTTGATAACTATTCCGGTTGTTCTCGGGTGCAGCATCTTTTTCCTGAAAAAGCAGGAGGGATAACATGCGGACACTGAAGAATATTATCTATCTCGGCATGAAAGAGCTGCGCAGCCTGATGCGGGATAAAGCAATGCTGGCACTGATCGTGTTTGCATTCACGGTATCAATCTATTCCTCGGCGACGGTGACCTCCGGTTCGCTGCATCTGGCACCGATTGCCATTGCGGACCAGGATCGCTCTCAGCTCAGCGAGCGCATTATCAACAGCTTTTACGAGCCCTATTTTCTGGCCCCGGCAGATATTGATATCAGTCAGATGGACGGCCTGATGGACAGCGGCACCTACACGTTTACCATGGATATTCCGCCGAATTTTCAGCGTGATGTGCTGGCCGGACGCCGTCCCGCCATTCAGTTGAACGTTGATGCCACCCGCATGAGCCAGGCGTTTCTCGGCAACAGTTATATTCAGAATATTGTTACCGGGGAGGTGAATACTTTTCTGGCTAAAAACCGGCAAAACACGGTGCTGCCGGTGGATCTGGATATCCGCGCCCGTTTTAACCCGAACCTGAATCAGATGTGGTTCGGATCGGTAATGGCGATTATCAACAATATCACGATGCTGTCGATTGTCCTGACCGGGGCGGCACTGATCCGCGAGCGGGAACACGGCACAATTGAGCATCTGCTGGTGATGCCGGTGACGCCGTTTGAAATCATGATGTCCAAAGTCTGGTCGATGGGATTGGTGGTATTGCTTGCCTCACTCGGCTCGCTGCTGCTGATTGTCCGCTTTCTGCTGCAGGTGCCGATAGAGGGTTCAATTACGCTGTTTATGTGCGGGGTGGCGCTGAGTCTGTTTGCCACCACCTCCATCGGAATTTTTATGGGGACGCTCGCCCGTTCGATGCCGCAGTTCGGGCTGCTGATGATTATGGTGCTGCTGCCGCTGAATATGTTATCAGGCGGGATGACCTCGCGGGAAAGTATGCCGCAGTTTGTGCAGGATATTATGCAGACCATGCCGACGACACACTTTGTCAGCCTGGCACAGGCTATTCTCTACCGGGGCGCGGATTTCCTGATCGTCTGGCCGCAGTTTATTTATCTGATCATTATCGGCGGCGCGTTTTTTGGTGCGGCTTTGCTGCGCTTCCGCAAAACCATCAGTGCGATGGCATAGAGGCGGGGTATTGCTGCCAACATTGAGTGCCGGCAAAGTGCAGCCGCCGCCGGAAAGAATAAAACCATCTTCTTTCAAACCAGGGCGGCGGGATAACCGGCAAAGGAAGAATTCCGGGGAGCATACACCAGTATGTGACCCGGAATTCTGAGTGCGGCCAACACAGCCACAGAGTGGAGGATGACGCAGATTCGCTAAATCATTTCGTCTGTGGCATGCGGCAAGGGAAGGATTCCCCGGGAGCATACACCAGTATGTGACCGGGGGGGGACGAACGAAGCCAACACAGCCACAGGCGGAAGGATGACGCGGATTCAGGATTTGAGGAGACCGCGCACAACCACCTTGCTCGCCGGGGCGCTGCGATCGGTCGCCCGCCGCACTGCCATATTGATGGCCTGCCAGGCAATTTCCTGAAGATCATGAGAAATGCACGGGAAGTTGAATCCGTAGATATCGGCATGAGAGACTTCATCGATGCTGAACAGCGAGACATCTTTTTGCGGGATCAGGTTGTGGCGGATACAAGCTTTGATAATCCCGAGTGAGATCTGGTTATTGCAGCCGACAAAATAATCCGGCGCGGGATGGTATTTCAGGTAATGATCGGTGACTTTAAAGGCTTCATCCATCAGGAAGTCCGCATGCAGCACATTAACGCTGCTGACCTGGCCGTGCAGACCGGCCACCATGCCGGTTACGCGATCCTGGGCCACATTGGAATCTTCCGGGCCGGAGACAATCACCACGTTATCCGCTTTTTGTGACAGCAGATAGCGCCCTGCCTGCAATCCGCAGTCGAGATTATCGATGTAAACGCCGCTGCATGCCTTGGCATCCAGCTCACGGTCAACCAGGATCACCGGAATATTGAGCAGTTCCAGCTGTTTCATATACGCCGGGCGATACACCCTTTCGGCGGAGACAACGGACAGAATGATGGCATCCACGTTGTAACCAATCAGCTTATCAATGATACGCGCTTCATTTTCACGGGATTCATAGGAGTCAAACATCAGCGTGTCATACCCGGCGTTATAGGCTTCCAGGGTGATGCGCTTGGCCAGCCCGCCGAAAAACGGGTTGCTCATGTCCGGGCTGACAATACCGATGGTACGGAAGGATTTCGCGCGCAGGCTGCGTGCCGCCGCATTCACCACATAACCGATTTTATCTGCGGCATCGAGAATACGCCTGAGAGTTTCCGGGTGAACCTTATCCGGCTGCGAAAATGCGCGGGATGCGGTGATCTTACTGACATTCGCAATAGCGGCCACATTTTCCAGTGTGACTTTCTGTGTCCGGGGTTCCGCCAATTTTCTCTCCTTAGCAGCAACGTATCATTTTATACCATTATAATATCATCTAAATCGATTCAGTCACGTGAAAAACACGCTTTTTATTACTTAAACCGACACTAACAACTTTTTAACACTCGAGTCTTTTTATCCGCGGATCGGTAAAAATGTCGTATTCATCGGTGTTTTCTGTGGAGAACTCCGACACCACCGCGCCCTGCGGCCCGGCTTTAAACCAGTGGCGGGTATCCGGCATGATGGTGTACTGCTCTCCCGGCCGCAGCAGAATAAAGCGGTCACAGGTGTACCATTCCTCATCCCCCTGCGGCGGACGGCAGACCGGATTGCCCTGAGCATCCTGATTCAGTGTCAGCGCAGGATCATCCACAAACAGATACACCTCACCCCAGCGACAGCGGAAGGTTTCCTGCTTACCCGGCCGGTCTTTGTACGGCGGATGACGGTGCTCCGGACAGGTCTGGTCAGCAAAGAGAACCAGCTCTTTGGCGCAGTACAGCGGGCTGTTGCAGTACGTGAGCAGTTGCAGGCCCGAGCGGGGATAATCCGGCAGATTAAAGTGAGCAATTTCAATATGCTGCTGTTCCGCTTCTGTCAGAATGATATGTGCCTGTTCCAGAACCGCCAGTGATTCCGCGATATACGGCTGTTTATTCATCTGCCTCTCTCCTGAATGATATCGTTATCATTATAGCCTTGTCACAGATAGCAAAGATGTGACCCGGAAGACCCTTTGCCGAATACTACATGAGTAGATCAGACTTTATTTAATAAAAGTTTAACCATCATCACATAATTATAATAAATATTGCTCTATTATCCGCATCATAGTAATGATATCGATATCATTTTAATGAAAGGAAATGATCATGAAGGCATTAGTATTAGAGAAAGCAGGGAAAATCGCCATTCAGGATTGGCAGAGCAATGAAGTACTTGGCGACGACGATGTTGAGATTAAAATCCACACTGTCGGTATCTGCGGCAGCGACGTTCACTATTATCAGCATGGCCGTATCGGGCCGTTTGTGGTTGAGGCACCGATGGTGCTGGGTCACGAAGCGTCCGGTGTGATCACTGCAGCCGGTAAAAATGTGAAACACCTGAAAGTCGGCGATCGCGTGTGCATGGAACCGGGTATTCCGGATCTGCAGTCCCCGCAATCCCGTGCCGGTATCTATAACCTTGATCCTGCCGTCCGTTTCTGGGCGACCCCGCCAATCGACGGCTGCCTGCGTGAAAGCGTGATCCACCCTGCCGCCTTCACCTTTAAACTGCCTGATAACGTTTCCTTTGCCCAGGGCGCAATGGTTGAGCCGCTGGCAATCGGTATGCAGTCCGCGACCAAAGCCGGGATCAAACCGGGCGATATCGGTCTGGTTATCGGTGCCGGGACTATCGGTATCATTACCGCGCTGTGCGCACTGGCCGGCGGCTGTTCAGATGTCATCATCTGTGATGTGTTTGATGAAAAACTGAAGGTGGCTGAGAAATATCAGGGTCTGCACGCAGTAAACAGCAAAGACCAGCAGGCACTGGCGGATAAAGTCCGTGAGCTGACCGGCGGCGAAGGCGTGAACGTCCTGTTTGAGTGCAGCGGCGCGAAACCGGTTATTGCCTCCATCTCTGATCATATCGCCCCGGGCGGCACCGCAGTTCTCGTCGGCATGCCTATCGACCCGGCACCGCTGGATATCGTGGCGGCACAGGCGAAAGAAGTGACCTTCAAAACTATTTTCCGCTACGCCAATATGTATCCGCGCACCATCCGTCTGCTGAGCTCCGGCAAACTGAATGTGGCTCCGCTGCTGTCCGCAACCTACAAGTTCAAAGACAGTGTCGAAGCCTATGAGCGTGCTGCCGAAGGCCGTGCGACTGATGTGAAAATTGTGCTGGAAATGGAGTAAACCATGACGCTCTATGCCGGTATTGACTGCGGAACACAAAGCACCAAGGTCATTATTGCCGATAACCGGACCGCGCGTATTCTGGGTGAGGGCTCAGCCCCTCACCCGATGATCAGCGAATCAGACGGGAGCCGTGAACAGGAAGCCGTCTGGTGGACTGATGCGCTGGAAACCGCGTTTGCTCAGGCGATTAAAAACGCCGGAATTGACGGGCGGGATATCCGCGCCCTTGCCGTTTCCGGCCAGCAGCACGGTTTTGTACCTGTCAGTCATGACGGTACGGTACTTGCACCTGCCAAACTGTGGTGTGATACCTCGACCAGTGCGGAAAATCAGTGGTTTATTGATGCACTGGGCGGTGAACAGGCCGCGCTTGACCGCCTGGGTGTGTTGCCGCAGACCGGCTATACCGTGTCAAAAATTATCCGCTTTAAACAGCAGCACCCGGAACTGTGGAAACAGCTGCGTTATGTACTGCTGCCGCACGATTACCTGAATTTCTGGCTCACCGGACAGGCCTGTGCCGAGTACGGAGACGCCTCCGGGACCGGGCTGCTCAATATCCGTACCCGTGAGTGGGATCAGGCCGCCGCTGATCTTATCGATCCGGAAGGCCGCTTATGGCAGGCGCTGCCGCCGCTGGTGCGCGCAGAGCAAATCATCGGCACGGTTCGTCCGGAGATCGCGGCGAAGCTCGGTATTTCCCCGGAAACCCGCGTGGCATCCGGCGGCGGCGATAACATGATGGCCGCCATCGGCACCGGAAATATCCGTCCGGGCATCACTACGATGAGCCTCGGCACCTCCGGTACGCTGTTTACCTTTGCCGAACAACCTGTTGTGGCGGATTCCGCGATGATCGCCGGGTTCTGCTCCTCCAGCAACGGCTGGCTGCCACTGATTTGCACCATGAATGTCACCTCCGCCACCACTACGGTTCAGTCCTTATTAGGCATGGATATTCAGGCCTTTAATGATGCACTGAACAGCAGTAAACCCGGTGCAGGCGGTCTTATTATGCTGCCGTTCTTTAATGGTGAGCGCGTACCTCAGTTACCCGAAGCCCGCGCCAGCCTTCACAATATGGACGGCAGCAACCTGACTCCGCAGAACCTGAGCCTGGCCGTGGTGGAAAGTGCCACTTACGGGCTGCGCTTCGGTATCGATCTGTTCCGTCAGCAGGGAATTACCACCAGTGAGATCCGTCTGACCGGCGGCGGTGCCCGCAGCGTGAAATGGCGTCAGATTGTCGCGGATATCATGGCGGCACCGGTGGTGTGCGTCACCAACCAGGAAGCGGCAGCGCTGGGTGCAGCGGTTCAGGCAATCTGGTGTGACACCCTCAGCGCAGACAGCGCACCGGAAGCACAGCTGGCCGCTCTCTGCGACCGCTTTGTGCAACTGGATGACAGCAGCCGCACACAGCCGGATCCGGCGAATGTGGCGGTTTATGAGTCCCTGTATCAGAACTACCTTGCTTTACTGACATCAGAATACCCGGAGGTCACCGTATGACAGCCACTGTCGCTGACAATGAGGAATTACTGCGGGTTGAAGGGGTGCGCAAAGCCTTTGGTCAGGTTGTTGCACTGAAGAACGCGCAGTTTTCACTGAAAAGAGGTTCCATTCACGCCCTGTGCGGCGGGAATGGCGCCGGTAAATCCACGTTCCTGAGCATCCTGATGGGCTTTATCCGCCCGGATGCGGGGGAAATCTATGTCAAAGGCAAACGCTGTGAGTTTCATCAGCCGATCGAAGCCCTGCACGCCGGTATCGCCATTGTTCAGCAGGAGCTGAGTTCCATTCCTGATCTGACCGTGGCGGAAAATATCTGGCTGGGGCGGGAGCCGCGCCGGTTCGGGTTTGTCGATTTTAAACAGCTCAACCGGCAGACCGCTGAACTGCTGACCGACCTGCATTTTGATATCTCCCCGTCAGAAAAAATGCGCAACCTGAGTGTGGCGGAACAGCAACTGGTCGAAATCGCCAAAGCCCTCTCCCACGCGGATGCGGATATCATCATTATGGATGAGCCGACCTCCGCCATCGGCGAGGAGGATGCGCAGAAGATTTTCGATGTCATCACCCGCCTGACGGAAAAAGGTAAAGGCATTATTTATGTCTCACACCGCCTGTCCGAGATTTTTCAGATAGCCGATACCTTCACCATTTTCCGTGACGGTACCTTTATCACCGACGGCCCGCTGGCGGATATTACCCGCGAGAAGCTGATTGAGCTGATTATCGGCCGTGAGATCAAAGATGAGTTCGCCAAATTTAACGAGCCGACAGATGAAACCATTATGGAAGTCCGGGAACTGTCCCGCGATGACCAGGTGCAGGACATCAGCCTGACGCTGAAAAAAGGCGAAATCCTGGGAATTTACGGGCTGGTCGGCTCCGGCCGTTCTGAGTTCCTCGACCTGATTTTCGGCATCGAACACGCCGATAAAGGCACCATAAAAATTGGTGACCGCTTCCTCGACAAACACACACCGAAAGATTCCATTAATGCCGGGATCGCCTATGTCACTGAAGACCGCAAAGATACCGGACTGATGCTGGGCCGCTCCATCAATGAAAATATCAATATCGCCTCATTTGGTGCCATCAGTACCGGCGGCTTTATTCATGACCGCAAAGAGCGTGCCCGTGCAGACGACATGATCACACTGTTCAATGTCAAAACCCCGGATGCGGATCAGCTGGTCGGGAACCTCAGCGGCGGTAACCAGCAGAAAGTGGTTCTGGGACGCTGGGCGCTGATCGAGCCGGATGTGATGCTGCTCGATGAGCCGACACGCGGCGTGGATGTCGGTGCCAAGAAAGAAATTTATAAGTTTATGTCTGAGTTCGCCTTACAGGGCAAAGGCATTGTGATGGTCTCTTCTGAGCTGTCGGAGATTATCGGGATGAGTGACAGGATTATTGTTTTCCGTGACGGACGGATCGCCGGAGAGCTGACCGCCGCCACTGCCACCCAGACTGATTTAATGAAACTTGCGGTGTGATCTCACCCGCCAACGTATGCATGAATAAAGAGAAGTGACCATGACTACAACAAATACTGCACCCGCACCAGGGGTCTCATTTATCGCCCGTAACAAGAAAAACATGCACAAATACGGCATCATTCTGGCGTTCTTTGTGCTGTGTCTGATTGTGGCGGTTGTCGGTGAAGTTCAGGTCGCCCGCGGCGAATGGACCAATAACTATTTTCTGAGTCAGGACAACATGCTGATTATCCTGCGTCAGATTTCCATCAACGGTATTCTCGCCATCGGGATGACCTTCGTCATCATCACCGCCGGTGTTGACCTCTCTGTCGGTTCGGTGCTGGCACTGAGCGGGATTGTGGCGGCGCGGTTTGCCACCAGCAACACCGGCCTGGCTATCGGTGATACCGCGAATGCCGTGATGATCCCGATGATTATCGCACTCGGCATCGGTATCATTTGTGGTCTGCTCAACGGGACTATCCTGGCGAAATTCAACCTTCAGCCGTTTATCGTCACCATGGGGATGTTGTCTGCGGCACGCGGTCTGACTCTGCTGACCACTGACGGTAACCCGGTTTCCCAGCTCAACAGTGATTTCCGCTGGCTGGGTAACGGCTATATCCTGGATATCCCGGTACCGGTGGTGATCCTGGCGGTTATCTTTATTCTGGCCTGGATTTTACTCAATAAAACCACCTTCGGCCGTTATGTGTATGCCGTCGGCGGCAACCCGAAAAGCGCCAGAACCTCCGGTATCAGCGTGATTAAAATTAAAGTGCTGGTTTATACCCTGTGTGGCGCGTTAGCCGGTATTGCCGGGCTGATTCTGACTGCCCGTACCGGGTCAGCACAGACCAGTGCAGGCAGCGCCTACGAGCTGGATGCAATCGCTGCGGTGGTTATCGGCGGTACCAGTATGGCCGGTGGTGTGGGGACGTTAGTCGGCACCCTGTTCGGCGTGTTAATTATCGGTGTGATGAATAACGGTCTCGACCTGCTGGGCGTGCAGTCGTATTACCAGCAGATTATCAAAGGCGCATTAATTGTGATCGCCGTACTTTTGGATCCGTCACGTAAGCAACGCCGTGACTGATGGCAGCACCACGCGGATTCTTTCAGTCTGCCACAGGCTGAAGGATGAAGCGTAAAAAAGACGAAAACAGCAAAAAACAAAAGCAAAACTACCCTACACAATGAAGGAATGACCATGAAAAAACTGACCAAAATCGCTGCACTGACAGCCCTGATGATGGGCGGACAGGCATTTGCGGCACAGGACAATCCGGTGAAAATTGCCGTTCTGATGTACGGCATGAAAGCTGAATTTGTCCAGTTAATGGAAAAATCCGCAAAAGAGCATCCGGCTGTGAAAAACGGTGAAGCGATCATCACAGTTTATGATGGCCGTTATGATCCGATGGTTCAGAACAACCAGGCGGAAACCGCAATCCAGACCAAAGCCGACGCTATCATCATCAACCCGATGGATTATGAAGCGAATATCGACGTGGTCACTATGGCAAATGACGCCAAAATCCCGGTTATCGTCACCAACGCCCGTCTGAACACCGACAAAATGACCGCAGAAGTGGTGTCTGATGACGTCCTCGGCGGTTATATGGAAGCCAAAGCGGTTCTGGAAAAAATGAACTGTGAAGGTAACGTGGTTATTATCGAAGGGCCGAAAGGCGGCAGCGGTGAAATTCAGCGCGGCGAAGGTAATGACAAAGCGATCGCAGAATGTGGTCCGGGTAAAGTGAAAGTACTGGAGCGCAAAACGGCTAACTGGTCACGCGCGGAAGCGATGCCGCTGATGGAAAACTGGTTACAGAAACACCGTGGTAAAATCGGTGGTGTTATTGCACAGAACGACGAAATGGCACTGGGTGCGATCGAAGCAATCAAATCTGCCGGTCTGAATGTGAATGATTTCTCCATTGCCGGCGTTGACGGCGTGTCTGATGCTATCCGCTCTGTTCAGGAAGGCGAAATGGTCTCCATCCTCCAGGACGCAAATGCACAGATGCAGGGCTCTATCGATCTGGCGATGAAAGCAGTCAAAGGTGACAAATATGAGCCACAGTCCAAAATCTGGGTTCAGTATGCTGACCAGCTGAAATGGAATGACGGTAAAGACAAACGTTACGCGATTCCGTGGACTCAGGTCACCAAAGAAAACGCGCAGCAGTTACTGGATGCCCGTAAATAAATACACTCCGCCGTCTTCTTATGAAGGCGGCGTTTTTTTTATCCGCAATTTCCCCTGGTCAGGCCGTTTTATACACAATTCAAAAAAGTCATGTCCGGAAAGCGGCATGAACCGCTGAATATCCCGCAACGCCGTATTCATCCTTCCCCTCTGATTAATTCACCGTATGATAGGCTTATCTGCCGGATAAATGTGCGATGTGAAATAATGGATGACAGAGAAAAGGTGGTTGAAAAAGTCAGAAAGCTGATGTCTCTTGCCGAAAATGCCGGTAATGAGAATGAAGCCGCGAACGCCTTTTCAAAAGCGCGGATATTTATGAAAAAATATCACCTCGAACTGTCTGATATCTATTCCGCAGAACCGTCTCCCCCGCCACCCTATCCCCGCAGAAAAGCACCACCGCGCCCGCTGACCCCGGAAGAGGAGCCGCGCCCGGTCAGATTACACTTCACCGGCCCGGCACTGATTTTCATTATGCTGCTGTTATTTGTGGTTTATATACTGTATTTACAGTAAATGGCCGGCACCGGTTACATACGGAATACCGAGTATTTCCATCGCCAGTGCATTCCACGCACGGCAGCTGCGGCTCTGATACCCGCCGCGCACACCGGCCAGTGCCAGATCGTAGGAGAGCACCGGGTCGGTCACCGGCAGCAGTACCAGACCATCAGCCGTGCGTTCACGCCACATGCTGTCCGGCAGCAGCGTGATCCCCACCCCCGCCCTGACCATCGCAAGGATCAGATCAAGGTGATTGCTCCGTCCTGCTACCACCGGTTCCGTGCTGTAAATCCCGCACGCGCTGCGCACCAGGTCGTTTATCCGGAATGCTTCGGAGAAAAACACAAACGGCTCACGGATAATCTCCGCAAAGCTCACCTGTTTTTTTGCCGCCAGCGGGTGCTGATGATTCACCAGCAGCATCAGCCGGTCGGTGGCGAAACGGTGCAGCTCAAATAGCTGCTCATCAAACGGCAGCATCACCGCAGCGGTTTCCACCGTACCGTCGGTCATCGCTTCGGCCATCTGTTTCGTGCCCAGTTCGAAAATCTTCAGTTCCACCTGCGGATGGCGGGACGTAAACGCCATGATGATCCCGGCAAACCAGGTCGAGGCGATAACCGGCGGTAATCCCACATTCAGTGTGCCGGTCAGCGGGCCGGATTTATCCTGTAATGCTTTGTTCATACACTGAAACTGCACCAGAATCCGTCGCGCGTGCTCATACAGAATCGCCCCTTCATCGGTCAGCGTCACCCCGTCGGTATCACGGACCAGTAACGGAAATCCCAGTTCGTGCTCCAGCTTCTGAATACTGCGGCTGATGGCGGGTTGCGTGACAAACAACGCCTCTGCCGCCCGGCTGAATCCGTTGTACTGAACCACCTCTGTAAAGTAGCGGAGTGCACGTATATCCATGTTTCTGCTGTCCTATAACAAAAAGTTATCACGCTGATGATTATATACCATTTCCATTTATACCGCAGAACCACTAGAAATGATCGCCATAACACGTGGTTCGTTCTGAATAAACGGTGTGATCGGAGAAGATAACAATGACAAAAAGCGTAATTGAGCATGTTTTAAGCCGTCTGGCAGATTTGGGCATCACCGATGTTTTCGGTGTCGCGGGAGATTTTGCGTTCCCCATTGAAGATGCGGTCTGCGACGGTAACACACAACGCTGGATTGGTAACTGTAACGAACTGAACGCCGCCTATGCCGCAGATGGCTACGCGCGTATCAAGGGCGCCGCGGCGCTTTCCACCACGTTCGGCGTGGGTGAATTAAGCGCGATCAACGGTATTGCCGGTTCGTATGCGGAAAACCTGCCGGTTTTTCATCTGGTCGGCATGCCTGCCAGTGGTGTACAAAAGAGTGGCCGCCTGGTGCATCACACCCTGGGCGATGGCAATTTCAGCCTGTTCTGTGAACTGGGGCAGCGCCTTTCCTGTGCCCACGCCATAATGACCCCGGAGAACTGTGTGGCGGAGACAGAACGCCTGATTGCTGCCGCTCTGCGCGAGCGCCGTCCGGTCTATATGGGTTTCCCGTTTGATTACGCCACACAGCCGGTTCAGATACCGGAACACCTTACCGCACCGGCACAACCGGTCAGTGACAAAACCGCGCTCACTGAAGCGGTTGCCGCGATCAGGGCAAAACTGGCGGACAGCCCGTCCGCCTGTATCCTGCCGGGCATGCTGGCCGCACGTTCCGGACTGATTGATGACGTACAGGCGCTTATCCGTCAGACCGGGCTGCCATACGCCACCATGTTTATGGATAAAGCCATCATCAGTGAATCCGACCCGCATTACGCCGGGATGTATAACGGTCATCTGATGAATCCGCAGGTCAGGGAATTTGTTGAAAACAGTGACTGTGTGCTGGGTATCGGAGCGGTGATGACAGACTTTAACACCGGCAGTTTTACTGCTGATATCGCACCGGAAAAGCTGATCAGCATTATGGCGGATCATGTCCGGGTCGGCGCAAAAATCTGGCAGAATGTGTATATGCGGGATCTGCTGCCTGCCCTGGCCGCCGGACTTCCGCACCGGGAATGTCATATTCCGGCAGCAACCGGGCTGGGTAAACCGGTGGCTGACGCTTCCGGTAATATTACCCCGCCGTATCTGTATCCCCGTTTTGAGCAATTGTTCAGAAAAAACGACATTATCATCGCTGAAACCGGTACGGTTTCAATGGGGCTTGGCTTTGCACTGCTGCCGGAAGGAGCGCAATTCCATAACCAGACGTTATGGGGATCAATCGGCTGGGCAACACCTGCGGCCGTTGGAGCCGCCATCGCGGCGCCTGATCACAGATTGATTCTGATCACCGGGGAAGGCTCACACCAGCTGACTGCCCAGGAAATCAGCCAGTTTGGCCGTTTTGGTCTGAAACCACTTATTTTCGTGCTGAATAATGACGGCTATCTCATTGAGCGCCTGCTGTGCAAAGACCCGGAAGCCGTTTATAACGACCTGCCGCAGTGGCGTTACGCACAACTGCCACAGGCGCTGGGATGCGATAACTGGTATTGCCGCCGCGTCACCACCTGCACGGAGCTGGATGAGGCAATCCGGGAAGCGGAAACCGGTGACCGCGCCGCCTATATTGAAATCATTACGGAGCGCTATGCCGCATCCGATCTGGCAAAAAAACTCGGTGAATCAGTAGCAACACTGTACTCGTTTTAACTCTCCGGTGATCCGGATGCAGCCCCCGCGGCATCCGGATATTAAAACCCGTTTTTCTCACATAATGCTTTGTTGGCATTCAGCCCTATCTGCAAAAAACATAAAACAAAATTTAATCACATGATAACTATATAAAATAAGTTACCCCCGAAATTACTTTGATACTATTAGTAGTGAGGCTTGCAGTAGATTTTACAGGTTACAGACATAGCGAATTAAACGGATTTTTAAATAAAAAAGGAGCTTTTAATGTCAGATAAGCATGACCCTTCAGACGGTACGCCCCATATTAAAGTTACTGTATACAGCACCCCTTGTGAGAGTGAAGAGTGGCCGTCTATTGATAATTTTAACGTATTCCAGTATCCCGGTCGCAACCGCCCGTCCATCCTGAAAGAATATCTCGATGAAGCACGCAGGGAACCGGAGCGGATGGTCTATCTCAGCAGTGCCGCAGCAGTCGGCCGGAGTGCATTAATTTTTCCGGTTAACGGCACTCTGGCCGCAACCATTGCATCCTGGATTCAGTCTTTCGATTTCAGTGCTCTGCTGGCAGGACTGAGAGATACATTACCCCTGGCGGGGCGGATAACCGGTATTGCCGCATTATTGTGGCCGACTAAAATGGGGAACGCTGAATTATATCAGGGTGCCGGACCCCTTATTGATTTAAACCGTGCGAAACTTGTCGATATGAGGCAGGCGGATATGGTTGTCACGCTGCCGTCTGAACTGGTCACCACGGTAAAACCGGCAGACATCAGGGGACAAAAAACGGTTCCCGCAATGGTTGTGGCACAGGGTGTGGTGGATGCCGTTAAGCAGGAGCACACGGTTGCACTCACAATGGCGGAAAATACGGATATTCCGGTCATCACGGCACAAAAAACGAAGAAACCGAATGTGTATACCGCAGAGGTTGTCCCGGGTATGAAGCCGCTGCGGATAAGAATGGTGTCACCATCAGGTAAGCAGGTTCCCCCCTCAAAAAGTGTGGAACTTCCGGCCGCAGAGCATTATCTTCCTCAGCCGGACAGCGGAAAAACCCATCATGCGTTTATTGTTTTCGGCGATGATTATCAGCCGGTTTATATTTCGGTGACGCGGAAGGAGTGGCAGGTAAAGCCTTATGTTGAGGCTAAAAAAGCGGAAGAAGAAAAAAAAACGTCAGGGTGTTAAGGATAAAGGTCATAGTTACCACCCTGAACCAGATGTTGAAGAAATTAAAGGGTTGGGGGAATTAAAACCAGGTAAAAAGAAAACGCCTAAACAAGGTGGTGCAGGTAAACGCGCACGCTGGGTTGGGGATAAAGGCCGTAAAATCTACGAGTGGGACTATCAGCACGGTGAGCTGGAGGGGTATAGAGCCAGTGACGGCCAGCATCTTGGAGCATTTGACCCGAAAACGGGCAAACAACTGAAACCCGCTGATCCGGAACGTAATATCAAAAAATATTTATAAGGAGATAACATCATGGGATTGAAAGTACATTTACAATGGTTTGATAAAAAAACGGAAGACTTTATTGATAAGGAATATTCAGTAGATTTAGGGGATGACGACACTGTGATTACTCAGACAGTCAACCCGACAGAAAATATCATTAATAACGGTTGGTTTGATGTTATTTCCGCGTGGGTGCCTTATCTTCAGAATCACCTTAAACATAAAATTGATCTGGGTAAATACGATTATCAGGTGGCATTTGCTTACCGGGATAACTGGTAATTAATTACCATCAGTGATGAAATGAAGGCGAATACCCGCCACTCACAAATGAGTCGCGGGTATTCATTCACAACAACACAGAAAGTATGTGAACAGATACACCACTGTTTTTTCTTATCCCTTCACCAGAATCACTTCTGTGCCGATCCGGCGTAACCCTGTCAGGCTCGCTTCCGGAATACCGTCATCAGTAATAATGGTATCAATACGCTGGGTATCGATTATTTTGTGCAGACTGGAACTGTTAAATTTACTGGAATCCGTCACCACCACAATGTGTCCGGCCACTTCACACATCCGCCGGTTGAGCCGTGCCTCATCTTCATTATGCGTGCTGATACCGCGCTCCAGATCAATCGCATCCACCCCGAGAAACAGCATATCAAAGTGATAATTCTGCAATGACTGCTCCGCCTGATCGCCGTAAAAAGAGAGCGACTGACGCCGCAGCTGGCCGCCGGTCATCAGCAGCTCCACTCCCGGTGCTTCCAGAAGGGCATTCGCCACATTCATGCCGTTGGTCATCACGATCGTATCCTGATGGTGGCGCAGCTGACGGGCAATCTCATACGTCGTGGTACCGGAGTCCAGAATCACACGCAGCCCCGGCCGGATAAGCTCGGCGGCCACCGCCGCAATATTGCGTTTGATAGTGGTGTGGCGGGTACTTTTATCCTCCAGCGACGGCTCACTGACCGGTGAAACCCCCTCACAAATCAGTGCGCCGCCATAGGCACGCACCGCGATCCCCTGTTTTTCGAGGAAAGCGAGGTCATTGCGGATAGTCACTGTGGAAACGTGAAACTGCTGCGACAGCTCATTCACCTGAACACTGCCGTGGGTGCGCAAAAGCTGGATGATATGCTCACGCCGCCCGCTCGTTCCCATCACCCGGTTATCCGTCCCGGCATCCGGACTGTTCATGATTTTATCCTTAACATTCATTTGAAAAATCTTTCGTTTCATTTCGTTTGGCATATTAACGCTTTTCTTTGTCCGGAATGCAAGCCCATAAAAAGGGTGAACACCAGATGACTCAGGAATTAATCCTTTCATTATATTTCTTTTGTGATGAAGATCTGGATTTCACAACCTTTCATTTTGTTTTCTTTTTCCTGTATAGCAGTATGTTATTCAGACATCGAAACAAAAACAAACCACATCCGGCTGTAAGGAGAGGAAAGTGAAACTTTTAACTGATATCGTTGCCCGTCACAAACGGGGTGAGAAAACAGGGATTTATGCTGTCTGTTCCGCCCATCCGTATGTTCTGAAAGCAGCGGTATGTTTTGCCCGTGAACAACAAACGCCGTTACTGGTTGAAGCAACTTCCAATCAGGTGGATCAGTTCGGCGGTTATACCGGCATGACACCGGCTGACTTCCGTGATTTTATGTGGAAGCTGGCTGATGAACATCACTTTCCCCGTGAAAATCTGATCCTCGGCGGCGACCACCTCGGGCCGAACCGCTGGCAGAATGAGCCGGCTGAAGACGCCATGACAAAAGCCGATGAGCTGATCCGCACTTATGTTGCTGCCGGGTTCAAAAAGATTCACCTCGACTGCAGTATGTCCTGTGCCGGTGATCCGGTTCCACTGACGGATGAAATCGTCGCACAGCGCGCCGCACGCCTGGCGGTAATTGCCGAGGAAACCTGTGAGAAACATTTCGGCGTCCGCGACCTGGTGTATGTGATTGGTACGGAAGTGCCGGTGCCGGGCGGGGCTCACGAAGAGCTGAATGAGCTGGCGGTTACCACGCCGCAGGCTGCATCCGCCACTATCGCCGCACATCAGGACGCATTTGCGCGGCATCAGCTCACGGATATCTGGCCGCGCATTACCGGGCTGGTGGTACAGCCGGGGGTGGAATTTGATCATAATAATGTTATTGATTACCGCTCGGAAAAAGCCCGCGCCCTGAGTGAGATGGTCACACATCATGACCATCTGGTGTACGAGGCGCACTCCACGGATTACCAGACCCCGCATGCACTCAGTCAATTAGTTGACGATCACTTTGCGATTCTGAAAGTCGGTCCCGGTCTGACCTTCGCCCTGCGTGAAGCACTGTATGCCCTCGCCGGTATAGAGGATGAGCTGGTTGCTCCGGCAGTACGTTCCGGGCTGCGTCAGGTGCTGGAAGATGTCATGCTGAAACAACCGGGCTACTGGCAGAGTTATTACACCGGTGATGAGCAGACCCGCCGTCTTGCCCGCAGCTACAGCTATTCCGATCGCATCCGCTATTACTGGCCGGATGAGACCATCAGCGCGGCAGTGACCCGTCTGCTGGAAAACCTGACAGAAACGGCGATCCCGCTGCCGCTGATCAGCCAGTATCTGCCGTTACAGTATCCGCTGGTACGTGCCGGAACGATCTCCGCCGCACCGGAAGAGTTAATCATCGCACACATTCAGACTGTGCTGCGTCACTATCACGATGCCTGTAAAACCATGCCTGCCGATAAGAGCGAGAAACAGCCATGCCAAATATTGTGTTAAGTCGTATTGATGAACGGTTAATCCACGGACAGGTTGGTGTCCAGTGGGTGGGATTTGCCGGTGCCAACCTGGTGCTGGTCGCCAATGATGAGGTGGCAGAAGATCCGCTGCAGCAAAACCTGATGGAAATGGTGCTGACGGAAGGGATTGCCGTGCGTTTCTGGCCGCTGCAGAAGGTGATCGACAATATTCATAAAGCTGCTGACCGCCAGAAAATTCTGCTGGTCTGCAAAACGCCGGCAGATTTTCTGACCTTGGTGAAAGGCGGTGTTCCGGTGGAACGCATTAACGTCGGCAATATTCACTATACCGAAGGCAAGCGTCAGATTGCCAAAACCGTGTCTGTGGATGAGGCGGATATCGCCGCATTCCGCGGGCTTAACGAGGCCGGTGTCGCCTGTTATATCCAGGGCGTACCGACAGAACCGGCGCAGGATCTGTTTAAACTGCTCTGAGGATACATGTATGGAAATCAGTCTGTTACAAGCTATCGCTCTCGGGCTGGTAGCCTTTATTGCCGGATTGGATCTGTTTAACGGGCTCACCCACATTCACCGTCCGGTGGTGCTGGGGCCGGTGGTTGGTCTGATCCTCGGTGATCTCAATACCGGGATCCTGACCGGCGGGACACTGGAGCTGGTCTGGATGGGACTCGCGCCGCTGGCCGGTGCCCAACCGCCGAACGTGATTATCGGTACCATTGTCGGGACTGCCTTTGCTATCTCCACCGGGGTCAAACCGGAAGTGGCGGTCGGTGTTGCAGTGCCGTTTGCCGTGGCAGTGCAGATGGGGATCACCTTCCTGTTCTCGGTCATGTCCGGTGTGATGTCGCGCTGTGACAAAATGGCTGCCAATGCCGATACCCGGGGGATTGAGCGCATCAACTACCTTGCCCTGCTGGCGCTCGGTACGTTCTATTTTCTCTGTGCCTTCCTGCCGATCTATTTCGGGGCGGATCACGCCAAAACCCTGATTGATGTACTCCCTGCCCGCTTAATTGACGGACTGGGTGTCGCGGGCGGCATTATGCCTGCCATCGGGTTTGCCGTTCTGCTGAAAATCATGATGAAAAATGCCTACATTCCTTATTTTATTCTGGGATTTGTCGGCGCGGCCTGGCTTCAGCTGCCGGTTCTGGCAATCGCTGCCGCCGCACTGGCGATGGCAATGATCGATTTCGTCCGCAAACCGGCAGAAAGCGAACCGGCACAACCGTCACACGAGGAATTTGAAGATGGCATCTGAAAAAAATCATTCATCTGCCGCAGAAGCGGAAACCTTACTGCCGGCAGACTGTAACCAGAACGTGTATGAAGATCAGAGCACCGGCGCGGAACTGACCCGCAAAGATATCAACCGGGTCGCGTGGCGCTCCCTGCTGTTACAGGCCTCCTTTAACTATGAGCGGATGCAGGCGGCGGGCTGGCTGTACGGTTTACTGCCCGCACTGAAAAAAATCCACACCAATCCGCGTGATCTGGCACGCTCCATGAAAGGCCATATGGGATTCTTCAATACCCACCCTTTCCTGGTGACCTTTGTTATCGGCATCATCCTGGCAATGGAACGCTCCAAACAGGATGTAAACAGCATCCAGAGCACCAAAATTGCGGTGGGTGCGCCGCTGGGCGGGATCGGCGACGCCATGTTCTGGCTGACCCTGCTGCCTATCTGCGGCGGTATCGGTGCCAGTCTCGCATTACAGGGCTCGATTCTCGGTGCTGTGGTGTTCCTGGTGATGTTTAACGTTGTGCACTTCGGGCTGCGTTTCGGCCTGGCGCACTATGCTTACCGGATGGGGGTTGCCGCCATCCCGCTTATCAAAGCCAATACCAAAAAAGTCGGCCATGCGGCTTCGATTGTCGGGATGACCGTGATCGGCGCGCTGGTGGCCACTTATGTGCGGCTCTCAACCACACTGGAGATTACCGCCGGTGATGCGGTGGTGAAATTGCAGAGTGATGTGATTGATAAGCTGATGCCTGCTTTCCTGCCGCTGGTATACACCCTGTCAATGTTCTGGCTGGTACGCCGTGGCTGGAGCCCGCTGCGCCTGATTGTACTGACCGTGGCGCTGGGTATTATCGGTAAATTCGCCCATTTCCTGTGATAAAAGGAGTCACTGATGCCGGGAATTATTTTATGTGGTCACGGGGGCTTTGCCTCCGGACTGGAAAAAGCCATGTTACAGATTATCGGGGAACAGGAGGATTTCGCGGCGGTTGATTTTCCGGCGGAATCCACCACCGCCCGCCTGACACAGGAACTGGAAGCCACACTGGCGCTGATGTCACACTGTGACAGTGTGATTTTCCTGACCGATATTCTCGGCGGTACGCCGTTCCGCGTGGCGGCCACCCTGTCACAGGGCCGGGAAGACCGCGAAGTGATCACCGGCACTAATCTGCAGTTACTGCTGGAAATGGCGCTGGAGCGGGATTCTCTCTCTCCGGCTGAGTTCCGCCGCGAAGCACTGGCCTGTGGTCACCGCGGATTAACCAGCCTGACAGACGAGTTACAACGCGAACGCTGCTGTGAAACTGAGGACGAAGGCATATGATTCAGCAAATCCGCGCCCGCCGTGTGCTGACAGAATACGGCTGGCGGGAAAATCAGGCGGTGACGGTATCAGACGGCATCATTACCGCTATCACGCCGCTGGCGGCAAAAGAAACACAGTTTGATGCAGAGCAGCTCTGCCCGGCTTACATTGATACCCATGTCCACGGCGGACAGGGTATGGATGTGATGGATGATAACCCGCAGGCGCTGAAAACCATTGCCGCTTTCAAAGCACAACAGGGCGTCGCCGCGTGGCTCGCCACCACGGTGACCGCCCCGCTGCCGGATCTGCGCAGCACCCTCGGGCGGATCGCCCGCTACTGTCAGCAGCAAACCACCACAGAGCCGGTGGCGGAAGTGCTCGGCAGTTATCTGGAAGGGCCGTATTTCACCCCGCAGAACAAAGGTGCGCACTCGCCGGAGCTGTTCCGTGAATTACAGATCAGTGAGCTGGACACGCTGATTACCGATGCGGCAGGCACACTGAAAGTAGTCGCACTGGCACCGGAAAAGCCGGAGGCGCTGAATGCCATCCGTCATCTGAAACGGCGCGGGCTGAATGTAATGCTCGGCCACAGTGCCGCCACCTATGAGCAGACTCTGGCGGCTCTCGATGCCGGAGCTGACGGGCTGGTTCACTGTTTCAACGGCATGACCGGCCTGCATCATCGCGAGCCGGGCATGGCAGGAGCAGGACTATCCGACCCGCGCGCCTGGCTGGAACTTATCGCTGACGGGCATCATGTCCACCCGGCAGTGATGCGGATTGTCTGTCAGTGCGCCGCACACCGCACGGTGCTGATCACCGATGCCATGCGGGCGGCCGGGCAGCCGGACGGCATTTATGATATCTGCGGCCATGATGTCACGATGAAAGCAGGCATTGTCCGGACGGCCTCCGGCGGCCTGGCGGGCAGCACCCTGGCACTGGATGACGCGGTCAGCCGGATGATTAATGATACCGGCACGCTGCCGGAAACCGCCATCCGCATGGCGTCCCTGCAACCGGCACAACTGCTGGGGATCACCGCGACACACGGCAGTATCTCGGCGGGAAAACGGGCGCATTTCAATAACCTGAACAGTGACTGGCGGGTAACACAAACCTGGATCCACGGACAACCGGTACGCTGATTTCCTTTCATTCTGAGGTGCGGATCTCTCCGCGCCTTTCTTTTCCTTATGTTTATCCACCGGGTGCTTTTACATAACTTACTAATAAACAATAGCTTAATCATTTCACTTGTGGCGCAAATCACACTTTTCGTTTTCTTTTCATTACTGCATTGATCCTTCGTTTTCCTTCCTGTAAATTGAAATAAAACCTCAAAACGAAACCAACTGAAAGGTAATGACGGATCGGGTGATCTTTTGATTCATTTCACTTTCGGCTGAACGTCATGTAAAGGATGAAGCTATGCACGACCCTCTTTCTGCCGCCACACCCCGCTATTCCACCTGGACGGAAACGGAGATCCTCCAGCAACCTGATTGCTGGATGAGTGCATTACACTCAATCGACTCACAACGCGCACAGCTGGATGCTTTTCTGGCACCGCTGCTGGCTCAGGACAACCTGTGCATCATTCTGACCGGTGCCGGAACCTCCGCCTTTATCGGCGAGATGATTTCTCCCGTACTGCGCCGCCTGACCGGCAAAAGCGTCACGGCGATCCCGACAACCGATATCGTCACCAATCCGGCGGATTATCTGCCTGAGCAACAGCCGGTGCTGCTGGTCTCCTTTGCCCGTTCCGGTAACAGCCCGGAAAGTGTTGCCGCGTTTGACCTCGCTAATCAGTGTGTTGCCCGCTGCTCTCATCTGGTGATCACCTGTAATAAAGAGGGGCATCTGTATCAGCGCGTACAGGGAAGTGATAACGGTTTTGCTCTGCTGATGCCGCCGCAGACCAATGACAAAGCCTTTGCCATGACCAGCAGCATCACTTCAATGATGTGCAGCTGTCTCGCCGTCCTCGCCCCGCAGACGTTCAGCACAGACCGTTTTGCCGTTGTGGCGCAGCGGGCACGGGATATTCTCGCCGCTCACGGAAACTGCGGACAAATCCTGCCGGGTAATGATTCGTTTAAACGCGTGGTTTACCTCGGCAGCGGCAGCTTCCAGGGACTGGCGCGGGAATCCGCTCTCAAACTGCTGGAACTGACCGCCGGGCAAATCGCCGCCTTTTATGACACGCCGACCGGCTTCCGCCACGGCCCGAAATCTCTGGTCGACGGCGACACTCTGGTGGTTGTGTACATCTCAAACCAGCCTTACACCCGTCAGTATGATTTGGATTTGCTGGCCGAACTGCGCCGTGACCGGATCGCCAAACAGGTGGTCGCAATAGCCGATCTGCCGGATGACGCCATCAGCGCCGGGA
Source organism: Morganella morganii (assembly GCF_019243775.1). Taxonomy (NCBI): domain Bacteria; kingdom Pseudomonadati; phylum Pseudomonadota; class Gammaproteobacteria; order Enterobacterales; family Morganellaceae; genus Morganella; species Morganella morganii. Next base: position 904,191 of record NZ_CP069157.1, on the reverse strand, counting down.
CACACTGCTATCTGCCTGCCGGTGATGCCCTCAGTGATACAGAACTGCTGTTCTGTTTCCTGCCGTATGCACAGTTATTTGCCCTCAGTCAGTCTGTCAGAACCGGGATCACACCGGATACCCCGTCTGCCAGCGGCACCGTTAACCGCGTTGTTCAGGGCGTGATTATTCACCCCTTCAATAACCAGAACACAGGAGCGTAATCATGGGGATCATCTCAACCAAATATCTGCTCACACATGCACAGGCCAACGGCTACGCGGTTCCTGCGTTTAATATCCATAACGCCGAAACTATTCAGGCCATTCTGGAAGCCTGTGCGGAACTGCGCGCACCGGTGATTCTGGCGGGCACGCCGGGCACCTTTAAACACATCAGCTTCCCGGAAATTTATGCACTGTGTGACGCCTATTCCCGCTCGTTTTCCATGCCGGTCGCGCTGCATCTTGACCACCACGAAACTCTTGACGATATCCGCACCAAAGTCGGTCAGGGTGTGCGCAGTGCCATGATCGACGGCAGTCATTTTCCGTTTGAGGAGAATGTCGCGCTGGTCAAATCCGTGGTGGATTTCTGCCACAGTCAGGATTGCAGTGTGGAAGCGGAACTCGGCCGTCTCGGCGGCGTTGAGGATGATATGGATGTGGATGCGGAAAGTGCCTTTCTGACCTCCCCGGATGAAGCGCGCCGTTTTGCACAACTGACCGGCATCGACAGCCTGGCAGTGGCTATCGGTACCGCTCACGGCCTGTATACCAGCCGTCCGAAAATTGATTTTGCCCGGCTGGAAAAAATCCGCAGTATTACGGATATCCCGCTGGTGCTGCACGGCGCGAGTGATGTGCCGGATGCGGATGTCCGCCGCACCATTGAGCTGGGGGTGTGCAAAGTCAATGTCGCCACCGAGCTGAAAATCGCCTTTGCCGGAGCGGTCCGCGCCTGGTTTGCGGAGAATCCGGACGGCAATGATCCGCGCTATTACATGCGGGTCGGTATGGATGCCATGAAAGCGGTGGTCCGCGATAAAATCAGGGTCTGTGGTGCGGAAGGTCAGCTTCTGTAACCCGTCAGGCGGTACTGTGTTCCCCCGCAGTGCCGCCTTTTTCATCTGCGAAAAAAATAATAAAAAAAACAACAATAAAAAATACTGTCCCGTAACACCCCTTAACCAATAAATTATAAAGAAGCTGAGGAGTACTCTACGATGTCGCAGGAAAAGTCGTTTAAATCCAAACTCTGGGAATTTTTTCAAAGTCTCGGGAAAACCTTTATGTTTCCCGTCTCGTTACTGGCATTCATGGGGTTATTACTCGGGATAGGCAGTTCGGTCACCAGTCCTTCCGCTATCAGCAGTTTTCCGTTTCTCGGTAATGAATTTGTTCAGCTGACCTTCGGCTTTATGGCGATGGTCGGCGGCTTTGCCTTTACCTATCTGCCGGTGATGTTTGCCATGGCTATTCCGTTCGGACTGGCGAACCGTAACAAAGCGGTCGGCGCCTTTGCCGGGTTTGTCGGCTATATGCTGATGAACATGAGCATCAACTATTACCTGACCGTCACCCACCAGCTTGCCGACCCGGCGATGATGAAGCAGGTCGGGCAGTCGGTGGTACTGGGGATCCAGACCCTCGAAATGGGCGTGCTGGGCGGGATTGTGGTCGGTGTTATCACCTATTTCCTGCATGAGCGGTTCCAGGATACCGTTCTGCATGATGCTTTCGCGTTTTTCGGCGGCATCCGTTTTGTGCCGATTATCACCGCGCTGACACTGTCACTGGTTGGCCTCGCGATCCCGTTCCTGTGGAAATATGTCGCTATGGGCATTGCCGGGATCGGCCATATTATTCAGAGCACAGATGTTTTCGGCCCGTTCCTGTACGGTGTCGGCGTGCTGCTGCTCAAGCCGTTCGGGCTGCATCATATTCTGCTGGCGATGGTGCGCTTTACCCCGGCCGGGGGCACGGAATTTGTTGACGGTTATGAAGTCGCCGGGGCACTGAATATTTTCTATGCCGAACTGAAAGCCGGTCTGCCGTTCAGCCCGCATGTCACCGCGTTCCTGTCACAGGGTTTTATGCCGACCTTTATCTTTGGTCTGCCTGCGGTCGCTTATGCTATCTACCGCACCGCAAAACCGGAGAACCGTCCGGTGATCAAAGGGTTATTACTGTCCGGGGTACTGGTTTCCGTCGTGACCGGGATTTCCGAGCCGATTGAGTTCCTGTTCCTGTTTATCGCACCGGTGCTCTATATCTTCCACATTATTATGTCCGGCCTTGCCCTGCTGGTGATGGCACTGCTCGGCGTGACAATCGGGAACACCGATGGCGGGATTCTCGATCTGCTGATCTTCGGCATCATGCAGGGAACGGCCACCAAATGGTATCTGGTGTTCCCGGTCGGGATTATCTGGTTCGCTATCTACTTCTTTGTCTTCCGCTGGTACATTCTGAAGCATGATGTCAAAACGCCGGGCCGTGAAGATGCCGCTGACGGTGCCGAACAGGCGGTGAAAGCCAATACAAAAGCACGCGGCAAAGCCAAATACGATCACAACCTGATCCTCACCGCACTCGGCGGCAAAGAGAATATTGATTCGCTGGATAACTGTATCACCCGTCTGCGTCTGGTGGTGAAAGATATGGACAAGGTGGATCAGAAAACCCTGAAAGAAGCCGGTGCCCTCTCTGTGGTGGTACTGGATGCCCACAGTGTGCAGGTAATTATCGGCCCGCAGGTGCAGAGTGTGAAATCCGGCATTGAAGCTTTAATTTAACAGGAACTGAGCATGTACGATTTTGATGAAATAATTGAGCGCAAAAGTGACCGCTGCCGGAAATGGGATCATCAGTATGTCTGTTCCCGCTTCGGGGAGGTCCCGCAGGATTTCATTCCGCTGTGGATAGCGGATATGGATTTCAAATCCCCGCCGGCGGTGATTGAGCGGTTCACGCAGGTGGCACAGCACGGTACCTTCGGCTACACCTGGTGCTTTGATGAATTTTACGATGCGGTGGTCCGCTTCCAGGCAGAGCGCCATCAGGTCACGGTTCTGCGGGAGTGGGTGACACTCAGTTACGGTACGGTTTCCACCCTGCACTATCTGGTGCAGGCATTCTGTCAGCCGGGCGACTGTGTGATGATGAATACACCGGTGTATGATCCGTTCGCCCATGCCGTGACCCGGCAAAATGTTACTGTGCTGACCAATCCGCTGGTGGCGCGGGATAACCGCTATCACCTTGATTTTGACCATATTGAGGCGCAGATGCGCGAACACCGGCCGAAAGTCTGGCTGTTCTGCTCGCCGCACAATCCGTCCGGCCGTATCTGGACGGCGGCGGAAATAAAACAGGTCTCGGATTTGTGTCTGCAATACGGTGTGCTGCTGGTGATTGATGAAGTGCATGCGGAACATGTGCTGTACGGCAGCTTCACCGGCTGTCTGCGCCCGGGATGTGCAGCGCCGGAGAATCTGATCCTCCTGACCTCACCGAACAAAGCCTTTAACCTCGGCGGGCTGAAAACCTCTTACAGCATCATTCCCGACCCGGCACTGCGGGCACAGTTCCGCCGTCAGCTGGAGAAAAATTCCATTACCTCACCTAATCTGTTCGGGGTATGGGGCATTATTGAGGCTTACAACAACAGCACTGACTGGCTGGATGAGCTGAACCGCTACCTGAGAGGCAATGCGGATTATCTGACACAGGCCGTTGCGGAGCATTTCCCGGACTGGCAGATGATGCAGCCGGAATCCTCTTACCTCGCCTGGGTGAATATCAGCGCCACCGGACGCACAGCGACGGAACTGACTCTGGATTATGCCCGGCAGACCGGCGTGGTGGTTGAGGACGGCAGTCATTATGTGGCGGATGGTGAACAGTATCTGCGGATTAACTTCGGTACGCCGCGTGCACTGCTGGCGGAAGCGGTAAATCGTCTGAAAAACGCCCGGTAACAGAAAAAAATTGGCGACCTTGCTGTATTCCGTCAACAGGATCGCCATAATTACCGATGTTTTACCTTGTACTGACAACACTTAACTGCTCTGATTTGTCATGCGCACTGCAGTGAAAGTCCGTTTTCATCAGAGCATCGGGGCATGACACCTGTCCGCTCTTACTTCCTTGTAACGGTAAATTCCTTTTACCGTTCCCTTCCCGGGGTAAATCCTTTTATTACCTGTGATGATAAAACACAGGCTCCCTGATAATACATCCGTGTGGTAAGTCCGTTTACACCGGGCAACTTTGTCCGGTAACATCCGTTTATGTCCCCGCGGGATATATCCGTTATCCCGCTAAATCATTAAAAAATAATTCCTTTATTTTTTTAAGATAATAACGAGTCAGTCAGATTATATTCGCATCCTTGCGGGCATATTAACTTATAACACTCCGGTTATAAGAAACATCTGTAATAACTGCATTTTTTAATATTTTCAGTGAGATATCTGAAGATTAATTTACAGTTCACGCCGGGCGTGAGTTATAAAACAACATCCCGATACTTAATTAAAACTGAGAATAATAACGTAAACACAATTTCAATTTACATTTAAAAAACACAAAGACCAATAAGAAAATGCTCAGTTTAAAACAAGGAATATATTTACCAGAAAGAAAATAAACATAACTCAGTCCCTATTGAAGTTAAAAATTATCATCATAAAATATATCGTCAATAAGAAATGGATTAGCTTTATGCGTAAATAGCTTGATTTTTCACCTTCATTCCTTTTATTAGTATTTCTTCTTTTGTTTATGACATAAAAAAATGATGAACTATGCAAACACACAATAAAACACCGCGTTATTGATACAAACAGACAAAAAATCCGGACGAGCATGTCATATGATTATTTTGATAAAATTTAAGGCCAAATTATTTTATATGATACTGCCGTATTTTTAGGATAATACTCATCTCATGAATAATCCGCAATTTCATCAAAATACATACAACACATTGATTATAAAAATCATATTTATAACCTGACTATACCGGAATTATTTACCCTGAACAATAACATGCTGATGACATAACAAAAAAAACAACATGAAAACATTAATTTACATAATGAATATCAGCAAAATAACGTAATTCACTTTTACCTTTGCCGGTTTATTTAAGATAATTGCACATTCTTAATTAGCATTCATAATTTAATAAACTAATTTCTAATATAATTCCATTAACAAAAAATGGAAATATCTTATTTAAATAAAATTTAATTAACGCGATAGTCACTCTGCAGGGTATCTGCATCTCCTTCCGGCATAAGGTTCCGGAGGGATACCATTATCACTGCCGTTTCATTATCAAAATGAGATGATATCATTCTCATACTGTACAAACCCTGTTCACTCTGCTTTTCTCCCGCCCGGCTGACCGGTACGGAAAGCCTTTCGCAAATCCCCGGTGACACGTTTCACAAATCGCAGATGATTTAAGAGATCTCTCACATTTTTATTTCTTTGTCGCGCCGCTGGTTCAGTTATTGCTTTATTCCCTGTACCAAACGATCCGCTGAGGCCGACGTATGACCTCTCATTCCATTTATTATAAAGGAGAGAAGGATGTCAGATCTCAATCATCCAACCTCTGATCTAATCTATCAGCTGGACGACAAGCCCCCGTTTTTCCAGGCCCTTCTTGGTGCGGTAACCCATTTATTGGCCCTGTTTGTTCCGATGGTGATGCCTGCCCTGATTGTGGGCAAAGCCCTGGATTTATCCGCCGATACCACAGCTTATCTGGTTTCTATGGTTATGATTGCCTCCGGCATCGGCACCTGGATACAGGTTAACCGCTACGGGCCGATGGGCTCCGGCCTGTTATCCATTCAGTCCGTCAACTTCTCATTTGTGACTGCCATGATTGCCATCGGCACCGCCATGCGCAGTGACGGGATCCACGAAGAACTGATTTTGTCCTCTCTGCTCGGCGTCTCTTTCGCCGGTGCTTTCCTGGTTGTCGGTTCCTCTTTTGTGCTGCCTTATCTGCGCCGGATAATCACCCCGACTGTCAGCGGCGTGGTGGTGCTGATGATCGGCCTGAGCCTTATCAAGGTCGGGATTATCGACTTCGGCGGCGGTTTCTCCGCCAAATCAGCCGGCACATACGGCAACTATGAAAATATCGGTGTGGGATTACTGGTCCTGCTGGTGGTGATCGGCTTTAACTGCTGCAAGAGCCCGCTGCTGCGGATGGGCGGGATCGCCATTGCCCTGGTGGCGGGCTATATCGCCTCACTGTTCCTCGGACTGGTGGATTTCAGCACCTATCAGAACACTGCGTTTATTACGGTACCGGTGCCGTTTAAATTCGGCTTCTCATTTAATTTCACCCACTTCCTGGTGGTCGCTATTATTTATATCCTCAGCGTGCTGGAAGCGGTGGGCAACCTGACAGCGACAGCCATGGTGTCCAATCAGCCGATTAAAGGTGAGGTGTACCAGAACCGGCTGAAAGGCGGTGTAATGGCGGATGGTGTGGTGTCCGTTATCGCGTCAGCTCTCGGCTCGCTGCCGCTGACCACCTTTGCCCAGAACAACGGTGTGATCCAGATGACCGGTGTGGCCTCCAGTTATATCGGGCGCTTTATTGCTGTGATCCTGGTGTTCCTCGGTCTGTTCCCGAGTATCGGCTGGTTCTTTACCACTATTCCGGCACCGGTACTGGGCGGGGCAATGACACTGATGTTCTCCATGATTGCCATTGCCGGGCTGCGCATTATTATCTCCAACGGCCTGCGCCGCCGCGAAACCCTGATTGTGGCAACATCCCTGGGTCTCGGGCTGGGTGTTTCTTATGACCCGCAGATCTTCAGCATCCTGCCGCCGTCTTTATATATTCTTGCCGAGAACCCGATTTGTGTCGGCGGTCTGACAGCGATTATCCTGAATCTGCTGATCCCTGTCGGACAACCGCGTGGTGCGGCTAATGAGGAAGAGCCGGATATGCTGGCTGACGAGCTGGAAGCCATGCTGGATATCCCGGATGCAGAGCGTGACCTGCCGGATATGGCCATAAGCGCGGAGAACAAACGCGTTATCTGACCCTTCTGGTTTCTGCCCGTAAAAAACCGCGATAATCATTATCGCGGTTTTTTTTACTGCTCTCTGTTATGCGTTACTGACCATCGCCTGCGGTGACTGTGCCTGTTCATCGAACATGCTCAGCATCTCGCGGGCGGCCTGACGACCGGCAGCCATAGCGGTGACCACCAGATCCGCGCCGTGCACCGCATCACCGGAAGCAAAGATTTTCGGGTTGGTGGTCTGGTTACTCATACGGCCATTACCGCCGGTTTTAATCTGTCCCCATTTATCCAGCTGGACATTATGACCGCTGAGCCACGGCATCGGATGAGACTGGAAGCCGAACGCCATAATCAGCACATCCGCATCAAGGATAAATTCAGACCCTTCCACCGGTTTCGGACGACGGCGGCCATCCGACCCCGGTTCACCGAGTTGTGTGCGGATAAGCCCGATACCGCTGACGGCTCCCTGCTCAGTGCGGTCAATAAACTGCGGCTGCACGTTATAGAGGAATTCCACACCCTCTTCGCGGGCGTTGATCACCTCTTTCTTCGAGCCCGGCATACTGGCCTCGTCACGGCGGTAGGCGCAGATAACACTCTCAGCACCACGGCGGACAGCAGTACGGACACAGTCCATCGCAGTATCACCGCCGCCGAGCACCACCACTTTTTTCCCTTCCACATCAATCCACGGATATTCATCCGCCACCGGCAGGCCCATCACTTCGCGGGTACTGGCGATCAGGAACGGCAGTGCCTGCACCACGCCCGGGGAATCCTCATGTTCCAGCCCGGCTTTCATCATGCCGTAGGTGCCGACACCCAGCAGTACTGCATCATACTCGCTCATCAGGCGGCTGAACGGGATATCTTTGCCGACTTCACAGTTCAGATGGAAGGTGATCCCCATATCCGTGAAAATCTGCCGCCGCTGTGCCATCAGCTGTTTGTCCAGCTTGAACGGCGGGATCCCGAAGGTCAGCAGTCCGCCGATTTCCGGATGGCGCTCAAACACCTCAGCTTTCACCCCGGCACGGGTCAGCACATCCGCACAGCCCAGCCCGGCCGGTCCGGCACCGATAATCGCGACACGTTCCGGACGCGGAACCACATCCTCCGCCACAGACGGACGCCAGCCCATCTCAAAGGCGGTATCTGTGATATAGCGTTCGATGTTCCCGACAGTGACCGCGCCGCCGTGGTTACGCAGCGTACAGCGGCTTTCACACAATCTGTCCTGCGGGCAGACACGGCCGCAGATTTCCGGCAGCGAGCTGGTGGAGTTACTCAGCTCCGCCGCCTCAATAATTTTGCCTTCGCGCACCAGACGGACGAAATCCGGAATAGCGTTATGCAGCGGGCATGACAGGTTACACATCGCCTTTTGTGAGCAGTACAGGCAGCGCTCACTTTCATAACCGGCACACTGTTCATTCAGCCCGATATAGATTTCGCCGAAATGATTTTTACGCAGGGCCGCACTCTGTTTCTTTGTTCCTTCACGCGGCGGACGTTTGAGGATCTCAAAACGGATTTCCGACTGACGCGCCTGGTTGTATGCACCGGTGGCTGCCCGCATCAGGCGGTCATTGCGCAGGATCACCAGTTTGTGTTCATCCAGGATGCTGAGTGCGCTGGTCGGGCAGTTAGCCACACACGCGGGCGACCCGCCGGTGGTATCACATAAATCGCATTTCTGCGCCAGTTCGTGCGAGTGATCGAACGTCATCACCATTTCCATCGCCCCGAACGGGCAGACCAGCACACAGCTTTTACAGCCGATACATTTTTCCTGATCCAGTTTGACTATATTGTCCGCCACATACAGGGCATCCACCGGGCAGGCAGCGGCACAGGGGGAGTCTTCGCACTGGCGGCAGGTGACAGCGAGGCTGTCACTCTCTTTGAACATGACACGGATACGGGGGGGCGTAATCACGGCTGTCATGTGGCCAGTGGTGATCATTATGCGCGACAACGCAGGCAATTTCGCAGGCGTGACACCCGATGCATTTCTGGCTGTCCGCAACTATACATTTGTTCATGTTCACCTATCGCTTTCCGGGTTTTCGGTATTGGTAACCATGCAATAACCGGGCACATTCGGCCCTTCTTTGTCGGTTTTATGGTCATTTTGCGGGGCGGGTCAAATTCTGCGGATGCAGGAAGGCAATAACACACGCGCAACAGGGCTACCGGATTTTTTTTTACTTTAACGGGGAGCGGGATTTGTTTTTTTGACCTGACGCGGTCTTAAGCGGAATAAAAAAAATTGAATCGTATCAGCTGGTAACAGACGCTTCCTTTATAAGGAAGCGTCTGTAAATACCGGACATTCATCTGAACCGGTCAGACACCCGGTGCCACGGCCAGGCCGATAAACAATCCGGCAATGGTGGCACTCATCAGGTTGGATAATGTCGCCGCCAGCAGTGCGCGGATCCCGACACGGGCGATATCAGATGCCCGCTCCGGCGCAACCGCACTGAACGCCCCGACCACTACCGCAATCGAGCCGAAGTTGGCAAAACCGCATAAGGCAAAGGAGATCACTGCAATCGTTTTGGCATCCAGTGTGCCGTCGTGTAAATGCGGAGAGAAATCCACATAGGCCACGAACTCGTTGATCGCCAGTTTTTCGCCGATCAGGCTGCCTGCCAGCGCAATGTGCTCACTGCTCACGCCCATAAGATACGCCAGTGGTGAGAAAATATAGCCGAACAGGCTTTGCAGGCTGACGCCCTCAAAACCCATAACGCCGCCGAGGCCGCCAATCAGTCCGTTAATCAGGGCAATCAGTGCCACAAACGCCAGCACCACCGTTGCCACGCCGACGGCAATCTTCAGCCCGAGCATCGCACCGCCTGCCGCCGCCTCAATAATACTGGCTGGTCGTTTTTCACTAAAGGAGATTTCGGTGAATTCCACGGTGGATTCCTGTGTCGCCGGACTTAACATCCGCGCAAACAGGATCCCGCCCGGAATCGCCATCAGAGACGCCGCCAGCAGATATTCAATCGGCACACCCAGTCCGGCGTAACCCACCAGCATTGACCCGGCAATGGAGGCCATGCCGCTGCAAATCACGGTGAATAATTCATTGTTATTCATCCGGCTGACAAAGGGTTTCAGTACCGCCGGTAACTCATTCTGACCGAGGAAAATGGTGGTCACCGCAGCAAAGGACTCGATCTTGCTGATTTTCATGGTCTTCTGGAAGACATACGCCAGAACGTTGATCACCCAGCGCATAATGCCGAGGTAATACAAAATCGCGATCAGAGAAGTGATAAAGATAATGGCCGGTAAAACGCGGAATGCGAAGATAAACCCGGCTCCGTCAAATAACACGTCCATTTTCGGACCGACCAGGCTGCCGAAAATAAAGGAACTGCCCGCGTCACTGTAGGCAATAACGTTGTTCACACCCGACGCGATGGTCTGAATAAACCATTTCCCCGCCGGGATATACAGCATGATGGCACCGAGTGCCACCTGTAACAGCAGTGCCGCGCCGACAGTGCGCAGACTGATTTTCCGTTTATTCACCGAAAAAAGAAATGCTATCAGTAATAAAACGCCGATCCCCGCCAAACTCCGTAATAAATCCATAATCCGGCCCCGTAGTTATTATACTCATCAGTTGTATGCTGCAATGCCCGGTAAAGGCTGATTGTGAGATCAGCACCTTACCGGGTCTGGTATTTCATTCGTTGTTATGACCGGTAACCGGTCAGCCGCTTACAGTTGCTGATAAGCGGAAGCGATACGGGCAGCCAGTTTCGCGTTATTGAACACCAGCTCAATATTGGAATTAACACTGTTACCGCCGGTCAGTTCCGCCACACGGGCCAGCAGGAACGGTGTGCTTGCTTTGCCGTTAATGCCCTGCTCATCCGCTTCGCGTACTGCCTGTGCGATCGCACTGTTGATGGTTTCTTCCGGCATTGCAAACTCATGCGGGATCGGGTTGGCAATTACCATGCCGCCGTTCAGGCCGGTCGCCCACTTGGCGTGCAGTGCTTTTGCCACGGTTTCCGGGGTTTCCATGCGGATGGTGACCGGAAATTCGCTTTCACGGCAGAAGAATGCCGGTAATTTATCCGTCTGATAGCCGACAACCGGTACGCCGTAGGTTTCCAGATATTCTGTGGTCAGCCCCAGATCCAGGATAGATTTGGCACCCGCACAGACAACCGCCACATTGGTTTGCGCCAGTTCCTGTAAATCCGCTGAGATATCAAAGGTGTGTTCCGCACCACGGTGCACACCGCCGATCCCGCCGGTGGCAAAAACAGCAATCCCGGCCATTTCCGCGATAATCATGGTGGAGGCAACGGTCGTCGCACCGTGGATGCCCTGAGCAATAACAAACGGCAGGTCGCGGCGGCTCACTTTCATCACCTTGTGGCCTTCTTTGCCGAGCATCTCAATCTCATCATGAGACAGACCCGCTTTCATGCGGCCGTTAATGACCGCAATCGTTGCCGGGATCGCACCGTTGTCACGGATACGCTGTTCAACTTCCAGTGCCATTTTCACGTTGTCCGGATACGGCATGCCGTGAGAAATAATGGTGGATTCCAGTGCCACAACCGGCTTTTTCTCCGCGAGCGCCTGTGCAACCTCAGGGGAAATATCCAGATATTCTGCGTTCAGTTGTTGAGTTTTCATGCTTGTGATTCCATTAGTTTGTGAACACTGTCTTTTGACAGACCGGGATTATTTGTCAGCTCGCTGGCGAGCGTCAGGGCGGAGCAGCCCTGGGAAAAACGGATACTCTGTGACAGCGGCTCGCCTTCGAGCCAGCAGCGGGCAAGGCCTGCCATCATGGCGTCACCGGCACCGGTCACATTGACAATGTGGACACTGAACGGCTTCGACCAGCCGTTTTCACCGCCCGCCTCGCTGTAATAAACACCTTCGCCGCCCATACTCAGGGCAATGCGCTGTACCCCCTGCTCATGCAGGGCATTGGCGGCACGCACCACATCCTGTTTGTTTTCCACTTTGATACCGGTGAGAATTTCCGCCTCAAAGCGGTTCGGTTTCAGGGTGTGGATATGACTGAGCCACGGCTTGATTTTGTTTGCTTTGAACGCGGAAACGGTATCGACAAAGACCGGTACATTGCCCGCATTGGTAAACAGCCACTCCAGCGCGCCTTCTGACAGATTGCAGTCCGCCACCAGCACACCGGCGTGCCGGATCAGGTCGCGGGAGGTTGCCAGTAACGCCGGGGTCAGTTTTTCCAGGATGCGCATGTCATTGATCGCGGTGATCATTTCACCCTGCGGATCCAGCAGTGACAGGTAGGTGGAGGTGGTTTCCCCGTGCAGGCGGTGCAGATTACTGACATTCACACCGGCCAGTTTTGCCTGCTCATACAGGGTGTTACCGTAGAAATCATCACCGATAACGGAGATAAAATGAGACTCACAGCCCAGCAGGGCAATATTCTGGGCGATATTGCGCCCGACCCCGCCGGGTGAACATTTAATGTGACCGGGATTAGAATCTTCATACACCAGATTCAGGTCAGAATAACCACAAACATCCATATTGGCTGAACCGACAGTCACCACATAGCGGTGCTCGGAGAGGATGTATCCTTTACCCTTGATGTAGCCTTTATTCATCAGATTCATGATATGTCCGGCCACCGCAGAGCGGCTGATACCTAATACACCGGCCAGTTCCTGCTGCGGAATGAGCGGGTCACGCCGGAGGATCTGAAGGATTTGTTTTTCTCGACTGGTCATAAGCGGACACTTGTTGGTTATTAAACATGTGCTTGTTTTATTTTTTGTCCGCTACAAAGTAAAGCGCTGAAATAAAGATTTCGCCGGAATTTAAGGGATGATCGTAAAATGAGGAGAGTGCGTTTTCAGCAGAAAAACCGGAGGGAGATCATGTTTTTTATATCTTCAAAAATAAAATAAAAAACACAAAATAATAACCATCAAAAAAAGAGGATTTAATTAAAAATAATTTTCATATCTATCAATCTGTTATGTGCGGGTTGTTATATAAGCAAACATCTGTTTGTTTTCATGACCTTAGAATAACAACGCTGAAATGCGCCCTTTATCGTTACATAAATACTGTGACTGATATCAAATAAATAAGCCTGAAATAAAAACAAAAAAGACCTGATGTTTATTGCGGAAAATCTGTTTAATCTGGCTTGCTGAATCGCTTATTCTTATTTTATTTTTAACTGACACGATTAATCAAGTTTTATATTCATCTGTTAATGAAATAACAAAACAGCCCGGAAACAGAGATTGTTTCCGGGCTGCCGGTTTTATATTGCTGCGCAGCTTTGCTGTCAGTGATGCAGCATTTCGTGAACGATATCTTTTCCGCTCATTGTATAAGGATAATAGGTCGGCCAGTTGTCCAGCTGAGTCAGGAGTGCCTCCTGGGACTCATTGCCCATATACAGGTGGAAATGACCCGCTTTTTCCGGTGCAATGATATGGTCGCTGAACTGGATATATTTCGGCGCATGACTGTTTTTATCTTTGCACTCAAACAGATAACGTGCCCCTTTCTTGCCGGAGGTGTAATTCAGGATCCGGTAACCGGCATACTGATACTCACACTGATCCACCTTATCCCCGCGATGGAATTCGATGATATTATTTTCAATACCAATCATATCCACATCGGTTTTATATCCCTTTGTATAATAAGCGCGATACTCTTCTGCCGTTTTATCGCCGTTCTTCGCGGCTTTCGCCTGCATCACCGGGTCCAGCTCGCCGCTGGCCAGGTAAGGCTCAACAGACTGCCAGACGCCATCCCAGTCGCTCAGTTGCCGGTCTTTGACATCCTTATCAGCAAAAATCCCTTCTGCGGCCTTGCGCTGTGCTTCTGTCTGCGGTTTGTCGTGATGGTGTCCGTGTGCCACCGCCGCACCGCTGAATAATCCCGCCAGTAACAGTAACGGGAGAACTGATTTAGCTGTCATAATCACCCCTGTACGGCTTTAAAACGCGGGTTGGACTTACAAATCACATAGATACGACCGCGACGACGGACAATTTTACAGTCCGGATGACGCTGTTTCGCACTTTTCAGTGAACTTAATACCTGCATCGGTTTTTCCTCTTCTTTTAATGTACAAAACGCCCGAAGCGCTTGGCAAAACGGGCCACATTCCCTTCCTGAGAGTGTGTTTTCTGTTTGCCGGTATAGAACGGATGAGAATGAGATGAGACATCCAGGGTGACATAAGGATAAGTCTGCCCTTCAAACTCAATGGTTCTTTCCGTTCTGATAGTGGATCCGACTTTGAAATACACGTCTGCTGCGGTGTCGTGGAAGATGACTGTCCGGTAATCCGGATGAATATCGGGTTTCATGGTCGCCTCACTTTGTTATGTTATAATATAACAATAATGATTTTTATCGTGGTTGACCACTGTTTTTTAACCCTGATTTTTATACGGGAAAGGCGTGTTATCGCGGAAAGAAAGGAAACATAAATCAGATCAAAAGGATATAAAAACGGGCAGCCACCGGTGAATACGGGAGCTGCCCGGGAAAGGTATCACTGTAAGAAATCAATTCTCCGCCAGAAAGTCCTTATCCTCCAGAACCCGCAGCGGCTCAATATCACTCTCTTTTTTGATAACCAGAGACGGATCCGAACGCAGACAGACACCGCCGTAGTGGCCGCCGACAGTAAAGGCGCACATCTGGATATAACGGCCTGCCACTTTCGGTAAACACCAGAGCTGCTGATAGACGTTTTCCTGCTCACCGAAACGGCCGCAGGTTTCATCCAGCACTTCGTCGCGGTGATCCACCAGCCCGATATTGCTGCCGCAGCGTCCGGCGATCGGTTTAACCGCATAACCGGTCCGGCGCAGTTCGTCACTGAGTTCAAATTCTGTATCCAGCAGATAAGGATGATGCGGGAACAGCGACCACAGGATCGGCAGAATCGCTTTGTTGCCCGGGATCACCGTCCACAGTGGCTCAAATACACGGATTTCCGGGCGCAGCAGCACATCAATCAGCCGCACATCATCTCCATGACGCGGATGGCCGGTACGGATAGGCAGTGCGGAGTATGTCCGGTCGCTTTCACTTTCCTGACGCAGTTGTTCCAGCGCCGTTTCCCACGCCCAGGTTTTCCAGACACATTTAAGCACGCGCCCTTCACCGTCGATGACCTGTCCGCTTTCGTTCCAGCTCAGTTCATCCAGCCCGTGAATGACCCGGTATCCGTACCCTGCCGCCGTGATGGCCCGCGCCATATTGAGGGCGTGATAATCTTCCTCGCTGTCTTTATCCTGCATAATATGGATAAACGGCTTGGCCGAGGTGTGTTTCCAGATATCCGCCAGCATTTCTGACAGGCGTTCCCCCGGATCCCAGCCTTCGGTCAGCCCGCCCTGTTTCGCCCATTTATTAATAATCACCCCGGTTTCTGCATGACAGGAGGCAGAATCCGCATTGTATTCATACACTTTCAGACCGCGCTCATCCATGCAGAAATCCAGTCTGCCGGTCACCATATCGTGACGCCGGTTCTGCCAGGAGAGCCGCAGTCTCGGCCAGAGGATTTCCGGGATATTGAATAATTTAAGCAGATTGTCATCTTTCAGCACTTTCTCCGTGGCGTGCAGGTACATCAGATGGACTTCGTTGGTTGCCTGCATCAGTGCATTTTCGGCAGTCTCTGAAATGGTGAAATATTCATGCGGATCCGCATTCAGATTGTGGCCGTGATTGGCTTTGACATAGGCTTTTTCCATCGGATCCGATTCATCCAGCCATTTACCGGTGAAATCGGCTTTCTCATCCAGACGGGCGGCGTGCAGTGTCATCAGCGCGGGGTTAACCGCCGGTTCGGTCCAGGCATACTCATCATCAATTGTCTGGATCATCCAGCCGAGGATCTGTGTATCCGTGAAAGTATCTGACAGGGTGTAATAACCGTCTTTGACATGCATCGGCAGCTCGCGGGTCCACTGCTGACCGCGCGGCAGTTTATGGTGGATGACGTTCTGCTCCACAATCCGGACTTTATCCGCACACACCTGGGTTATCACCGCCACATGACCGGTGCGTTTAAATTCGCCCCCTTCCTGCCAGATAAGCAATGCCCCCGCTACCGGCGCCTGCTGGCAGCCGTTTTTAAACGCACGCAGCGGCAGAATACTGTCATCCACCACATGACGCAGAAAACGCAGGGAAAAAATCTCGTACGCCATACCGACATCGGTAAACACCACACCGTAATTGAGATACAGGAAGCGGCGGGCAAATTCCACACACTGCCATTTGTATCCCATATATTCATTTCCGATATAACTGCGGAAGGAAATATCATCCTCTTTCTCTGCTTCCGTGATGGTATCGTAGTCAGAGGAATAGATAGCCACACCGCCGGGCGCATAGCCCAGTAATGTGCCGAAAGGTTCATGCTCCGTGATGATTCCACTCATAGTACGGCCTTACTGATATGATTTAGATTGCCAATAATTGTGCTTACTGATAATCCAGTATACGCCCGTCCATAAAAAAACACCGATGCTTTTCTGCATCGGTGTCAATCACCACTCCGGGTTATGCTTAGTGAGTCAGATCACGTTGCCGGGCTTTCTTTTTTCGGATGATAACCATTAAAGAACAGGTTCAGGATCACCGCACTGACAGTGGCCAGCAGGATCCCGCTGTGCAGCAGCGGCTGTAAGAACATCGGCAGTTTGGCAAAGAAATTACCGGAGAGTGTCGGTGTCAGCCCGACCCCCAGGCTTATCGCCACAATATAGAGATTGTAATTATTGCCACTGTAATCAACACGGGACAGAATGCGGATCCCTGTCGCCAGTACCATGCCGAACATCACCAGCCCCGCCCCGCCGAGCACAAACTGCGGAATAGAGGCAATCACCACCGCCATTTTCGGCAGCAGACCAAAGATGATCAGGATAAATCCGGAGACTACACACACCCAGCGGCTGTGGACTTTTGTCACGCCCACCAGCCCGACGTTCTGGGAAAATGAGGTATGCGGGAAACTATTGAACAGACCACCGATAACTGTCCCGATCCCGTCCACCCGCAGTCCGCGCACAATGTCATCTTTTCCGACCGGACGGCCGACGATTTCCCCGAGCGCCAGGAACATCCCCATCGATTCAATAAAGACAATCAGCAGCACCACACTGAGGGTGATAATGGAAATCGGCTCAAACGTTGGTGTTCCCAGCGCCATCGGGGTAACCAGTTTGAACCAGGGCGCATCCGCATAGCCGTCGAAACTGACCTCATTGCACATCAGCGACAACACAAAACCAAAGATAATCCCCAGTAATACCGAGATATTACAGAGAAAACCCTTACAGAATTTGGTGATAAACAGGATAGACAGCAGAACCGCAAATGAGATACCGAGGTAGAGCGGATGACCATATTCCGGGTTACCTTTACCCCCGGCAGCCCAGTCGATCCCCACCTGCATGATACTCAGCCCGATAGAGGTGATCACAATACCGGTGACCATATTGGGGAAAAGCGGCATCAGTTTTCCCATCAGCGGGACTATCAGCGTTGTCAGTACCCCCGCCGCAATGGTGGCGCCGAAAATCCCCATCAGGCCGATATCCGGGTTGGCACCGATAGCCAGCATCGGCGTCACCGCCGCGAACGTCACAGACATAATCACCGGCAGACGGATACCGGCAAATTTCCCGATACCAATACACTGCAACAGTGTCACGATACCACAGCAAAACAGATCCGAACTGATAAGCAGTGTCACCACTTCCTTGCTCAGCCCCAGCCGGTCACCGATAACCAGCGGTACCGCTACTGCACCGGCATACATCACCAGTACGTGCTGTAATCCCAGCATCATCAGTTTTCCCGCAGGTAATATTTCTTCAACTTCGTCAATAACGGGCTTAACCGGTTCCTGTGCTTGATCCACACTATGATTGCTCATGAAACAGACTCCCTTACAACCGGGACTCCCCGGCTTCGATTCGAAGATCTCGGAAAATGACCCCTGGCGTCAGGGTGTCTCACTATGATGACGAACCCGGCCCGGGTATCTGTTCATCATTTAAACGATTGAGCAAAATTCAGACCAGCGCGATTTTTTATCAGCATAAATGCTGTGTTTCGTGACCGGATTCCGGTTTTTTGACGCATTTTGCCATTAAAAACGAGATACCCGCCGCATTTTTATTACCCCTGTGAAATGTAATTTTTCAGGACTCACGGCATGACAATCGATTGCCTTCTCAATTTAATAATCCCGGTTATCACATTGATAGCCGTGTATCACCGTATATTTCACCGGAACCGGCAGCCCGGGAGCCCGGGAGCCCGGCCCCCCTGCTCCTCATTGCGGACACGCGCCAGAAACTCACCGACAGCCGGTTCATCATAGTCTCCCGGCCACTGATACTGTTCATACCCGTTGTTATTAAACTGAAACCGGGGTTTCAGGAGAACTGATTCCCGCAGCGGAGAGTAATATCGTTATCCGGGAACACCAGAAAATAATATTTGATACCATACTCAGGTGTCTGATTATCCATTTATCCGCAACCTTTATGTACAGAACCACGCATTTATCATCACAGAGAAAACTGAAAGCACCGAGATAAAACGCGTCTTTCTTTTCTGATACCGGGACAACAAAGTACCATGGGATTTGCTTTGTAATCACTCTATTGTTAAGCGATTGATTGATATTTAATTGGCTTCACTGGCGGCTAATACGCTGAATTACTTGATTACCTTTAATTTTATTTCTTCCCGAACCATTTTCCAACCCTGAAAAAATTGTCTTTATTTTCATAATAAGCAGCCATTTATCAATATAAGAAAATCGCTCTGATAATTAACAGAAAAACCTCACAATTAAATAAGAAACTGAATACTCTTACTTATAAATATCTATTGTTTAAATATCCGCCGGGCACTTAAAGTTTTTCAGTATTTTATTAACCGGCTTTTCTTTATAATTTAATCCGTTGATATTTATATTGAGCTTTTTCCATCCAGTGCAGCAGCGCCCATTCGCCCATATCTGAACCATTAAATATTGGTAATGATCATGCTATCGGAGCAGTAACTGAGCCAGGATGCAAAGCCTGCATAACCTGCCGGGATTCCGTTCGCGGTTTTACAAATCTCACAGACGGACGGGATGCTGTCTCATATATAGCTTCGGCACAGGCTTCCGTCACAATCGTCACTGATGAACATCCCGTTAAAAATTCAATCAGTTTGGTTCGCGTGAATTTTTTGTGCAACAACGCTTTGCATGATGGCCTCTCCTGAAAGAAAAACACCCTGTCAGCATACCGCTCACAGGGGGGGGGGGGGTCATCTCATTAACCGCCCGCAGGCGGGCGGCTAAAGGATATTGCAGCAAATAACCGGATCGATTATTTTTTGTTTTTAAAATCAATGACCATACGGCCGGTAAATTTGCCCTGCTCCATCTCTTCAAAGATGGCATTAATGTCTTCAAGCGGGCGCATCGCCACTTTTGGTACCACTTTGCCTTCGGCACCAAAACGGAATGCTTCTTTCAGATCTTCGCGGGTTCCCACCAGCGAACCGACAACCTCGATACCGTCCAGTACCAGACGCGGAATACTCAGATCCATGGTTTCCACCGGCAGACCGACCGCCACAACACGCCCTGCGGCACGGACACTGCCGACCGCCGAGTTAAATGCGGATTTGGCTACTGCGGTAACGACCGCTGCATGCGCGCCGCCGAGGTCTTTCTGAATGATTTCATCGACATTATCGGTTTTCGGATTCAGGATCAGATCGGCGCCCATCTCTTTTGCCAGTGCCAGTTGTTTATCATTGACATCAATAGCGATCACTTTGGCATTAAAGACGTTTTTGGCATATTGCAGCGCCAGGTTGCCTAATCCACCGAGACCGTAAATCGCCAGCCACTGACCCGGTTTGATGCCGGAAACTTTAATTGCTTTATAAGTGGTGACGCCGGCGCAGGTAATACTGCTCGCCGCGGCTGAATCCAGACCATCCGGCACTTTTACCGCATAATCCGCAGTCACAATGCACTCTTCCGCCATACCGCCGTCCACGGTATAACCGGCATTTTTAACTTCACGGCAGAAAGTTTCTTTGCCGCTGTTACAGTATTCACAATGGCCGCAGCCACGGAAAAACCATGCAACACTGGCACGATCGCCGACTTTCAGTGAGGTGACCCCTTCCGCGATTTCCGTCACCACACCAATACCTTCATGCCCGAGGATCACACCGGAGACATCACCAAAATCAGCATTTTTTACATGCAGGTCAGTGTGACACACGCCGCAGCATTCCATTTTCAGCAGGGCTTCTCCATATTTCAGAGGGCGTAATGTTTTCTCTTTGATTTCTACGGTCTTATTTTTTGCGACAACAGCTGCTTTCATAGTTCACCTCAGTTATGGAACAACAGAAAAGTTATGTTCAGTTCAGCAACATAACGACCATTAACTGGTTTATTCTAGCGTGAAATACGGGATAATACTGCACTCTGAATGCCAATCATTTCAACTATCATTAATAAGAATTATTGCATTCAGAGTGTATCAGCTATTGCCTGTTACAGGCGGGATGCGGGATACGATGGTGCGGGCAGCGGCTCGCGGGGGTCATTTTCAACAGTACCGAACCGGATATCGCCATTGTTCCAGTCACTGACAGCCTGCTGTAGTGTCTGTACGTCGTAGCCGACAAAATTCCACCACATCATTATCCGTTCCTGCACCGGTGTACCGCCCAGCAACAGCAACCGCGAGCCCTTCATCAGTGTCAGTGTGACAGAGGACAACCCTTCACCGACATACACCAGCTCATTGGCGGTATAAACTTCACCGCGGTATGTCAGCTGGCCCTCCAGCACAAAGAGGCCGTATTCAAAGTCCGGCCGGGTATCGAGTGTGGTTTGTGTTGCCTGCTGTGCCAGCAAATCCATGCCGATCAGCGGGGAAAAATGCAGAACCGGCGAACGGTGATCACCATATTCGCCGGTCAGTAATGTGAAACTCACCTGGTCATGATGCCAGACAGGTAAATCAGGATAGTGGTCAAAGCGCGGCGCGATGGTGCTATCCGCCGGAGGTAAGGCAATCCAGAGCTGGGCGGCATGCAGACGGGCATTTCTGCCGGCGGAATCTTCGGTATGTGTGATACCGCGTCCGGCTGTCATCAGATTCACCTGTCCCGGGCGGATAATCTGCTCTGATCCGAGGCTGTCCCGGTGCAGCACCTCACCTTCCAGCATCCAGGTGAACGTCTGTAAGCCGATGTGCGGATGCGGCCCGACTTTCATGCCGTCATCCCCTTTGAAAACTGCCGGACCGGCATGATCCAGAAAACACCAGGCGCCTATCTGACGGCGCTCTTTTACCGGTAATGCACGGGATACCGGCACGCCGCCGACATCTTTAATCCGCGCGCTGATACGCTGGGGTAAGACCTCTTGTCTGTCTGTCATGGTGTCACCTGCCTTGTCAGTGAGAGAGTACCGTCAGCAAGCGGACGGCTGCCTTAAGGTATCAGTATACTGTTAAGCATTCACATGACAAATAAAGAGAAAGCCCCGCATATCACACTGTGATATGCGGGGCTGACTGACAGGATCAGCGCTCACGCAGGGCTTCGTTGGCCCGGTTCAGCGGTTTGACCAGATAAATACAACAGATTCCGGATATTCTGCATAAAATTCAGAAAATGCCACAAGAGTTGTAATATTAACGGTAATATAAAATACATATCCTGAGGTTATTATTTCCGGTTATATTTTCGTGGCTTTATTTATTGTTTTTCCCGCCGAGAAAAATAATGCGGTCCGCTGACTCAATCGTCGACTCGCGGTGCGCAATAATAATCCGCGTGATCGGCAGTTGGCGGATCGCCTGATTGACGTAAGATTCACTCTCTTTATCCAGTGCGCTGGTGGCCTCGTCCATAAACAGAATGCGGGGCTTGCGGTACAGGGCGCGGGCAATAAAGATCCGCTGTTTCTGCCCGCCGGACAGTCCTTCGCCCAGCTCTCCTATCAGTGTTTCATAGCCCATCGGCATCGATATAATCACGTCATGAATATAACTGGCCTGCGCACAGGCAATCATCAGCTGTTCGTCGCGATTTTCGGTGAAACCGCAGATATTTTCGCGGATCGAGCCGGAAAACAGTTTGTCGTCCTGCATCACGCAGGCGATCATTTTGTGGTAGTTATTGACGCCGAGCTGGCGGATCTCAATGTTATCAATGAATACCTTGCCATCCGATGGCTCAAACAGGCCGCACAGCACTTTCATCAGCGTGGTTTTTCCCGAGCCGGACGGCCCTGTTATCGCCACACTTTCACCGGGGGCAACCGACAGATTATTATCGCGGAAGATCGGTACGGACTGGCTGTCGTAACTGTACGCCAGGTTGCGGGTCTCCAGCCCGGCGGCCTGCATCTGCGGCTCGTACGGCACATCCGGCTTTTTATTTTCCTGTTCGTTGAGGGCGATATCGGAAATACGCTCATTGTGCAGGCTCATGATGCGCAGCTGCAGCAGGAACTCAATGATGGAGGCAGCGCGGTCGGAAAACTGCTCGCGGTAGGCGCTGAACGCGACAAACATCCCGAGGGTCATGGCGTTGTCGATCACCAGACCCGCACCAATCCACAGAATGGCAATCTGGTCACAGGCCATGATAAAGGTATTCACCCCGCCGAACATCAGGTTCATTTTGGTCAGGCGGATGCCGGTGTTGATGGAATCGACTTTCAGATTCAGCCAGTGATTACCCCGGCGGTCACTCATTCCCTGGGTTTTCACCGTGGTGATGCCGTAGAGGGATTCCATAAAGTACGACCCGGCGCGCGCCTCTTTGATCAGCGATTCCTCTGACAGCTGGCGGTAATAACGGTAGGTCGCCAGCCGCAGCCCGATATATACGGCGGTAAACCCGAGCACAATCCAGGTGAGATGGCCGCCGTAGAGGATCATCATGATAAACACGCCGATCAGCATGATACCGTCCATGATCGCCCCGACCACGCTGGTGGTAAAGGTGGTACGCAGAATATCCAGCGAGCCGAAACGGGACTGAATATCCCCGAGTTTGCGCCGCTCAAAATAGCTGAGCGGCAGCCGCAGCAGATGGGTGAATAATCCGGACTGCCACTGGACGTTGATCAGCGTTTCCATAATCACACTGGCCCAGGCGCGGCACATACTGACCGCTGCTTTCAGCAGAATAAAGAACAGTAACCCGACACAAATCAGGGACAGTAACCCCTGATCTCCGGCAGGAATAGCATGGTCCATCACCAGCTGTGTGCCGACCGGCATAATCAGGCCGATAGCCTCAATCACCACGGAGAACGCGAAGATTTTCAGCAGCGCTTTTTTCAGCCCGTGAATATTGCCGATCAGCTTGCGCAGGCTGAGTTTTTTCACCACCTCCTGCCTGGTGAAGGTGCTGCCGGGCCAGGCTTCCAGCGCCACGCCGGTAAAATTGCGCGACATTTCCTCAATACCGACCACCCGGCGGCCATAGGCCGGGTCATGCAGGATAAATTTGTTGCCGCTGATTTTCACCAGTACCAGAAAGTGATTGAAATCCCAGTGTAAAATGCACGGCAGGCGCAGGTTCGGCAGGTCGTCCATATCCAGTGACAGCGCGCGGGTGGTCATGCCCAGTTCGGCGGCCATGCCGGTCAGTCCGGCCAGGGTCGCGCCCCGCGCGGAGAGATTGAACTGCTGGCGCAGGGAAATCAGATCGATACTTTTGCCGTAATGGGCGGAAATCATGGCCAGGCTGGCGAGGCCGCACTCAGAGGACTCGGTCTGGTGGATCACCGGAATGCGCTGACGCAGACTGAGATCGAGTTTTTCCAGCAGGTTTTTCAGGGATAAACGGCGCATACAGCCTCCCGGTCAGATAACAGCGTCCGTTCTGTCATGGTGTGTCTGCTCCTGTTGGCCCGGAGGCGCTCTGTTTCATGTCATAGAATGGCGATACCATCCACTGATAGATTTTGCGTTTTTCCAGAAACAGGGTGGTATTGGCTTTCATGCCGTTTTGCAGGCTGAGTTCGCGGCCGTCATAGGCGATCATCTGTTTTTCCGGACGTACAATCACTTTGTAATAGGGGATGGACTGCGGCATCTGACTGACTTTCGGCGCCCCGGCATAGGTCATCATTTCCTGTGCAGAGGCAGGGGTTTTGGAAATCACCTGAATGGTGGCGGCAAACTGGCCGAATTTTTCTGCCGGGAAAGCTTCATAACGGATATTCACCGCGTCACCGACATTCAGATAAGGCAGTGCGTCATTGGGCACCCAGAGCGCCAGCCAGTACTGACGGATATTTTCCGGCAGGATCTGCAGCAGGGTATCACCGGGATTGACCATCTGACCGACGGTCACGCCAAGGGAATCCACACGGCCGTCTGTCAGGGCACGAACGATAATCTCACCACCCGCGTCATTATTCACCTGCTCTTTCATCAGCTCAGACTGTTGTAATTCCAGCTGATAAATCCGGTTATCAAATTCTGCCGCCTGAGTCAGGATCTGGCTTTCCAGAGACGTAACCTGCAGAATATTCTGTTCATTCTGTCCGCTTAATCCCAGCAGACTGTTTTGCTGAGAATAATAAAGCGCAGCCTGATTCAGCCACTGATCTTTATTTATCAGCCCGCTTTCCCGGTAATGATGATAATTATCCATATTCTGCTTCATAATGCGGATCCCTTCCTGTGCCCGTTCAATAATCCCGGCAGATCGCAACTGTGCCTGTGCATAAAGGGACTTTTGTTTTTCGAGCAAGGCCAGAGTGGTCTGTTTGTTATCTCTGAGACGGGCGGTCATATCACGGATATGCTGTAACTGATTTTCAATTTCACGGCGCTGATTTTCACTGACCACACCGCTGGCTGTGGCTCTGCTGGTATCAATACGGTAAACCGGATCCCCTTTGCGGATAATCTGCCCTTCATTCACATATTGCCCGGTAATAAATCCCTGCACACCTGCATATACAGTAACAGCCCGGGGATTGGTGGTGATTTCTCCGGTCACACTGACCCGCCGCGTATAGCTGCCGGACAAGATAAAGGTCAGAAAAACCATTAAAAACAGAAAACTGCATACTATAATCAGCCACAGCGGAATACCGGGTAATAATAAGGCCTTACCCCGCCATTTCATTTTTCGGTTATCGAATGCGGCTTTGCGGAACACAATAAACCCTGCCTGCGGTTATCCGGTGAATAAAAGGCCGTCAGTATCAGGGAAAAGATAAAAAAACGGGAATTCATAAAATAATGAATTCCCTCAAAATATGATATTGACTGCGGAACAGTCAATAATGCGGGTTATAGTATTAATTAACCGGCACCAGAAACTGCTTCAATTTCCAGAATACTTAACTCTTTCATATTTAGATTTCCCTTTCATTATTTATGACTTCGTCTGAACATAGTCATCACGGTACTTATTTTAGATGAATTGACTGCTGATAATGAACAGAGGGAAGGATGTAATAAAAATCAATCGTTGTTACAGCGGAAAATAATATAGTTAATATACTGACAGAAAATAATTATTATTTATCAGCTCAACAGGAAAAACTGCAATTTCACATCACTTTTCAAGTATATATTTTCTTAAGAAATTATACTATATTATCGTAAAATATTCAGGTTTTATTATGAATCAAAATAACATTCCTGCTCTGTCGTCAGCCGGGAAAAACACCGGCGATTCCGATGATAACTATTTATATATCAAGGATCCTCTGTGGTATATTCCGCAGAGGATCACCATTTATACTATTACTTTATCAGCGTATTATTTACAAATACCACCGAGATCTACAATGCCGCCTAATTTATCCTCAATAAAACCGCCGACAGCCGAACCCACTTTTCCGCCGACTTCCCTGCCCAGCCCCGGGTATGCGTCTTTGAGGCTGACTTTACCGAACACCGGCAGGTCTGCCGTCAGATAAGGCCCGAGCAGTTCAAAACCCCAGTCACCGAGTTTTTTTCCGAGGTCGGTGATAGTGTCCTGAACACATCCGGCACCGGAAACCAGTTCAATTTCAGCATGACTTAATTCTTTCATTATCAATCCTTTTAATAATCAGTTATTTTATCTGAATAATAAAATAATCTTTAAAATAACAAATAAAATTATTATTTTAGAATTATCTATTATTCATCCGATATCCTACTGATTATTTTAATGAAGAGATAAACCAATATTTATTACTCCGATATCTGAAATCCGCCACCAGTGCAGCCATGCATTCCGCCTGTAACGCATAAGAAAGCATGGTTGATTTCACTTTCCGCACAGGTTGCCGGAGTTTCAGATGAAAATAATGCCAGCAGAGTACTGATATCATCATGCTGCGGGTGTTGCTCTGACATCAGCAGTGCTTTGCCGGAGACTGAAATCGTAACGCTGTTACCGTTCCTTTCTGACCATCGCCCGGCAGGTTTTTATCTGATATAAAGATAAACCAATACCTTATTTAAGCATCAAAAATTCCATATAAATAAAAAACCCGTCATATGACGGGTTTTCGGTAACGGGCAGTTATTTTTTATTGTTGTGAGCGCATATCCATGATCATTTTTCCGTCATAGTCTGCACCAACAACAATATTAGGCACTTCACCTTTGTATTTCTCTGCTTTAATTTGTTCTATTTCAAGCTGCTTCCAGTTAATCATTTCGCGGGTGATTGTCTGCTGTAACACGGCGTTCGCTTCTGATTCTTTCTGAGCGGCATATAAACGTGCATCGGCTTCCTGACGCATTGCATAAGAGCTGGCCTGGGCATTACGCTCACGGGCAAGTGCCTGCTGTTCTGCGGACTCACGCTCTGCCTGTGCGATAACCACTTTTTTCTGAGCCAGTTCACGCTCTTTCTCTGCTTCCGCTTTTGCCTGGTTTATCTGCTCCTGACGCATCTTGGTATTCACAACCTGCTCCTGAACCACTTCCGGCAGCGTAATATCCTGGATCATAATCTCTTTGATCGTATAGCCGTAAGGTGAAGCATAACCCTGAATGGCATCACGGATAGATTCCTGTAATTTCCGCTGGGTATCTGCGGTATACAGATCCTGTGCGTTGGCAACATCTTTCCCGAATTCCAGAATCGTGGAAATCAGTTTCTGGCGGACATATTTATCCAGTGCTTCACTTTCTGTACCGCCGTTAATACGGAGAATGGGGGCTTTAGCGCCATCGAACTGGAGCATTACCGTAATATCCACGATGGATTTCAGTTTGTCCTGTGAGGGTACACGTAACTCTTTCAGTGATACGCGGATATCTTTTGTTGAATAAGTATCAAATGTCATAAACGGGTTAATCGGAAAATGCAGCCCGGCATCATAAGCGACCGGGTTGACCTTACCTAAAAAGGTTCCGACTTTTACCGAACCATCCTGCACAATAGTATACGAATTAAAAGTAACCACTCCCGCGACGAGGAGAATAACGGCAACAATAATCAATTTTATAACTGACTTCAGTTTGACCGGATTTACTGCCTGCATCATTTGCATGTCTCATCCCTATAAGATAATTCTTAGTTAATGTCGTTTTTATAAATACTGCTTTATGTATTAGTCATATCTTTTTACATCGCTATTATTCATAAAATACAGAAATGAGCAAATGCAGCCCGTCAGACGAATAATGATAATAATCTGTGATACCGGATGCCCCGGATACGGCCGTGATGATTATGCCTTCAGAAGGGGAAATACATGTCATTAATACTGCTTCCGGTATAAAAACAGGGAAATATAACGTTAACAGCACGTTTATTGATGGAAGAGGACAATCCGGGACAATATTCCGGGAACAGCAGTTATGGTATATTCATGGCAGCGATAATACATCTATCGCTGATAAGTGATTATGAGTAGTATGTAAGAGCACTTAATAGTGCTGACTTTGTAAACCGGACACCCGGCGGAAGGGTTCTGCCGGATGTTCTTTTACGGATACTGCGGGTCAGACAATATTAATTATTCACATCAACAACGACACGGCCGCGGATTTCACCGTTCAGTAAGCTGTGTGCCGCCGGAATCGCTTCATTTAACGGGATCACACGGCTGATGGTTTCCAGCTGTGCCGGATCAGTCAGTTCTGCCAGCTGTTTCCATGCCGCCACACGATCTGCCTGCGGGCGCATCACACTGTCGATACCGATCAGGCTCACGCCTCTGAGGATAAACGGTGCAACAGTCCCGTTAAAATCCATGCCCTGTGCCAGGCCGCAGGCCGCCACAACGCCACCATACTGAGTACCGGCACAGACACCGGCCAGCGTGTGGCTGCCCACACTGTCAATCGCTGCCGCCCAGCGCTCTTTGGTCAGCGGTTTGCCCGGTACGGATAACTCGTTGCGATCCATGATTTCAGATGCGCCCAGGGTATCGATCAGATACGCGGTATCAGCCGTACGGCCGGTGGAAGCAATAACCTCAAAACCTAATTTTGACAGCAGAGAAACCGCGAAGCTGCCCACGCCGCCGCTGGCACCGGTCACCAGTACTTTGCCTGATTCTTTGGTGATCCCCTGTTTCAGCAGCGCCTGAACCGCCAGCATTGCCGTGTAACCGGCGGTACCGATCATCATCGCCTGCTTTGTACTCATCCCGGCCGGTAACGGTGTCAGCCAGCTGTCTTTCACTTTTGCCACCTGAGACAGTCCGCCCCAGTATTTTTCACCGACACTCCAGCCGTTGAGCAGTACTTTGTCGCCAACTTTATAGTGTTCAGAGCTGCTTTCGGTCACGGTACCGGCAAAATCAATCCCCGGAACCATCGGGAAACTGCGCACAACCGGGCTTTTGCCGGTAATCGCCAGGCCATCTTTATAGTTCAGCGTGGAGTAGTCAATCTGCACAGTCACATTGTGATCCGGCAGTTGTGATTCATCGAGCTGAGCCAGCTTTGCGGTATAGCCGTCAGTATTTTCAATCAGAATGCAGTTAAACATGGTGTTATCCTTTTATGAATATAGACCAGTTGTCTGGTTAATTGTAAAAAAATTTATTAAATACTCACCGACGTGTTAACAACGGCGATATTTAATAAATTATTCTGCAACAATCTCTCAGGCTTTCTCAGCCAGTATCTGCGTCATAAAAACAGTGATAAACAGATCCAGCGGTTCACTGTTGCGGGTCAGTTTGGCACGCATTACCGCCCCTTCCCAGCCCGTCCAGAAAAAAGCCGCCATTTGCCTGCAATCTGTTTTAGCGGAAATAAGCTGCTGTTTCTGTGCTTCAAGAAGGCAGATTTCCACTTTCTTCTGCCAGCCGGTAATAATCTCATCGAGTATTTCACAATACCCCGCCGGCAGGCTGGTCACTTCCTGACCGAGATTCCCCACCAGACACCCGCGCTGCCAGTGGTATTTTTCCATCCCGGCTTTGGCGGTCAGATAAAATGCCCGTAACCTTTCCGGTGGCGGCAGCGTGATATCAGACAAACATTTATCCAGCAGACGGGAAAAATAGCTGTCGTAATTACGCATGATTTCCAGACCAAACTGCTCTTTACTGTCAAAGTAATAATAAAAAGAGCCCTTCGGTACACCGACCTTTTTCAGGATCCCGTTGATATCCGATGTCATATACCCTTTTTCGGTAAACATCTCCATGCCACTGCGGATCAGCATTTTTTTTTACATCCGCACCCGCATCATGATTTTTCGGCGGCCGTCCCCGTTTCGGTTTTGTGATTACTGATGTCATTGCGTCTTTACCTCTGTCATGCGGAATAATATAGACCGGTTGTCTGGTAAATACCATGCTTTTTTATCCGGGGAATTTCCGGCACCGGTTTATTCGCAGATAAAGGTAAAATCGACTTTGCCGTCAGCACTGCCTTCTGTGACAAAATCATTGCTGTAACGGATATCGCGGGCAAAGAAAGGGAAAATTTACATTTTTACATCGTGACTACCAATCACTATCTGACCATCTTCCTTGATAAATTCACTTTGTTGCTGATTAGGCAATATATCTAACACTACCTCTGAAGGCCTACACAACTTTACGCCCAGCGGAGTGACGACAATCGGCCTATTAATCAGTATCGGGTAGTGCAACATAAAATCGATCAATTGCTCATCGGAATAAAGGTTATTTTCTAAATTTAATTGCTTATACGGCTCAACATTTTTTCGTAATAGCTCCCTCGCTGTAATTTTCATATCTGCAATAAGTTGCACTAACACATCCTTAGCCGGAGGTGTTTCCAGGTAATAAATAATCGTTGGCTCAACGCCACTATTGCGGATCATTGCAAGGGTGTTACGCGAAGTGCCACAATTGGGGTTATGATAGATAGTGATCTCATTCATGAAGTTACCTTTAATTTAACAGTGAAAGTCGAAGTACTAAAGCAACGAGTGTGACAATGAGCACAGGGATAGTCATGATAATCCCGGTTTTGAAATAATATCCCCATGTAATGGTCATGTTTTTTTGCGATAAAACATGCAGCCACAGCAATGTAGCCAAACTACCTATTGGTGTGATTTTCGGACCCAAATCGGCACCAATCACGTTAGCATAAACCATTGCTTGCTGAATTAACCCTGATGCTTCACTTCCTTCAATGGACAGGGCACCAATTAATACCGTTGGCATATTATTCATTATTGAGGATAAAAATGCAGTTATAAATCCCGTACCAATTGTTGCAACCCATAACCCTTTGTCTGCAAGGTAATTGAGCATTTCAGAAAGATAATCGGTTAACCCTGCATTTCTTAAACCATAAACAACCAAGTACATACCTAAAGAGAAAATGACGATTTGCCACGGTGCTCCGCGTAATACTTTTTTGGTATTAATCGTATGGCCTCTGGCTGCAATTACCCAAAGAATTAAAGCGCCAATAGCCGCAATTGCACTGATTGGAATACCTAATGGTTCTAAGACAAAGAAACCAATAAGCAGCAGTACCAATACCAGCCAACCTGTTTTAAACGTTGTCATATCCTTAATGGCTAAAGTCGGTTCACTCAGTTTGGTAACATCATATTGTTTAGGAATATCTTTGCGGAAAAACCAATGCAGCATCGCTAATGTTGCAATAATTGCTGCAATATCCACTGGCACCATAATCGATGCATATTCAGTAAATCCAATATTAAAGAAGTCTGCAGAAACGATATTCACGAGGTTCGAAACGATCAGCGGCAAGCTCGCCGTATCTGCAATAAACCCGGCAGCCATGACAAATGCTAATGTCGTGCCTTTGTTGAAACCAAGTGCCAATAACATCGCAATCACAATGGGCGTTAATATCAATGCTGCGCCATCATTGGCAAATAAGGCTGCAACCGTTGCTCCAAGTAACACAATATAACTGAATAACAGTTTTCCTTTACCCCCGCCCCACTTGGCAACATGTAATGCAGCCCATTCAAAGAAACCACTTTCATCTAAAAGTAGACTAATGATAATTACGGCAACAAATGTCGCCGTGGCATTCCAAACAATGTTCCAGACAATCGGGATGTCCTGGAAACTGATCACACCAAAGATCAGTGCCAATACAGCCCCTGCTGTAGCACTCCAGCCAATACCCAGTCCTTTGGGTTGCCAAATAACAAAGGTGATCGTTAAAATAAAAATGAATGCGGCAATAAACATAACAACCTCATTTAAAAGGTACTTTTCCGCACCTTTTATTTTTAGAAAATAAAACTTATTCTGCGAGCTGACTTAATGCAGATATCCCCACAGGCTCTGTTTCAAGCAAAGGAACAATAGCAACACGTTTTGCCAATGTTGATGTCACCTTTTCAATCTGAGCGACTTCCTGTTCTGCTCTTGAAAGTAACAATGGTGATATTGTTTCCGTGATAGACAGACTGTTATTGATCACCCACGCCCACGGATGTATATCTGCCCGAATTAAATCATTTTGTAAGTTCTCCGCCTCAAGCACAGGCGTAGTTTCAGCGAGTGTCGTAATAATAACTTTAGTGCGTTCAGGATCTTGTAATTGCATCATCGGCGTTAAATAGTGGCCTTTTTCGCCCATTTTTTTAACAATTTCTTTATGGTATGCCCCTGTTGCATCCAGAAGTAATAATGTATGCCCGGTCGGTGCAGTATCCATGACGACAAAACGTTTACCCGCGTCTCTAATGATGCGAGAGAAAGCCTGAAATACCGCGATTTCTTCTGTGCATGGAGAGCGTAAATCTTCCTCAAGTAATGCACGCCCCTCTTCATCTAAATCTTTCCCTTTGGTTTCTAAGACATAATTACGATAACGCTCAGTTTCAGCGACAGGGTCAATTCGGCTAACCTGAAGATTGGGTAAAACACCATCGAGGGTTGATTCAATATGCGCGGCCGGATCAGATGTGGTCAGATGTACATCAAGCCCTTTTTCTGCCAATTTAACTGCGATTGATGCCGCAATCGTTGTTTTCCCTACACCACCTTTGCCCATTAACATAATCAGCCCATGCTGTTGCTGAGATATTTCACCAACCAGTTCTGACAAGGTAGGTAAAGAAATAGGTTGTTTTGTAGGGGTAATAGTTGGAATTTGTGGCATGTCATCAGATAACAACTGCTTCAGTGCATCGACACCCACCATATTGATATTTTGTAAATAAAGAATATCGACAGGTAACGAGCGTAGTGCTTCCGGCATAGACTCTGATGCCGCTTGTTCACGAGAGTAGAGCGCATGGGATAACTTATCATTTTCAGTCACCGCCGTTTCAGGGAAAACACCATTGACAACCAATTGCTGATTTTTGATACCCAGAGATGACAACTCGCTATAGGTTCTCGCGACTTCCCTCAATGCGGCAGACTGAGGTCGTGCAACCAAGACCAGCCTTGTCAGTGATTTATCACTCAACGCTTCCACCGCCATGCTGTACTGCTCACGTTGTTTATCAAGACCAGACATTGGCCCTAAACATGACGCGCCATCAGGATTGTTACTAATAAAATCACTCCATGCACTCGGGAGTTGTAATAAACGGATGGTATGCCCCGTTGGTGCGGTATCAAAAATGATATGGTCAAATTGCTCTGTAATTTCGGTATTGGTTAACAACCCGGTAAATTCATCGAAAGCTGCAATCTCTGTGGTACAGGCACCTGATAGCTGTTCCGTAATACTTTGAATTACCGCTTCAGGTAAACTTTCTTTGATTGGATTAATAATTTTGTTTCGATATTCTTCGGCTGCGGCTTGAGGATCTATTTCAATAGCAAATAGATTTGGAACCAATGTTATTGGCTTAATATTGTTGCCTATCGATTGAGAGAATACTTGCCCAACGTTAGAAGCTGGATCAGTGCTCACCAGTAAAACTTTTTTCCCTTTTTCAGCCAACTTAATTGCTGTCGCACAGGAAACAGAGGTTTTACCCACACCACCTTTTCCAGTAAAAAATAAATAATTAGGTGTGTTATCTAAAAATTTCATTTTATTGCTCCTGTTAACAACACGTTTTACCATTACCACAACACGATTTAACAATTTCAGCTTTTTCAATATTCGGTCGAATACCAAACCATCTGGCTAGCTCATGTCGTTTTGGGTATCGACCAGTCAGCACAATCTCACCGTCAAGAATCAATAGCGGAAGTGACCCGGCACCTGCGGTTTCCAAAAATGTTTTTGCTTTTGTGTTGTTAACGAACTCCATAGGCTCTTGCGCTAAATTAAAACGCCTTATACTTGCTCCTTGTTTTTTTAACCAATCCACATCTGTTGCGAAGTCTACCAATGCTTGATCGACTTCGGTTCCGCAAACACCGGTGCTACAGCATAATGCGGGATCAAATACTTCTAGTTTTTTCATCGCTCAACCTTACATATGTTTTTCCAAATATGTTAGCTTAAAAATTTTTATACAGAACAGCTACCCGCAGGTTCTTTTGTCTCCAAGCTCTTAAGCAAATCTGCAACTCTATTTTTCTCTGTGGCGTAAGTGACATCAATGATACTTTTCACCCACGGTAGTAATGCAGGAGATAAACGATAATGAACCCATTTGCCATGTTTTGAATCGAGCAAAAGACCTGATTCTCTTAGCATTGCCAGATGCCGGGATGTCTTTGGTTGCGATAAATTCAAGGCCGTATAGATATCACAGACACATAACTCCCCGGATGCTTTTAGCAATAGCACGATATCCAGTCTGGTTTGGTCACCTAAAATTTTAAACAGTTGTAATGGTTCCATGTGTACCTCTGTAATCTTTTTTTTAAATTACCTCTAAAAAACACATGCGTCAAATCGAATATGTTTCCCATAAACTATTATTGTAACCGCCAGTATTTAGAACCATTAGCATGCACATAAAGGTGCATTCCTTCACCGTCAGTTAGTTTGTATCCTTTATCGGCAGGCTTTGCCGTTCTTACCTTCACATCTGTTAGTGCCGTATAGGAACTCCCATGAGTTTGTGTTGGTAAAAGAATTCATTGAACCTGTATGTACCAACGCATATGCCAACAAATATTACTTGATTTAGGTTGATATAGGTGGATGTCAGTTGAACGAAGAAAAGTTAAAATCAGCTAATTAACTGAATTTCAGACATAAAAAAAGACATCGGTTGATGTCCATTGACTTCGGAATGGTACGCCCTACAGGATTCGAACCTGTGACCTACGGCTTAGAAGGCCGTTGCTCTATCCAGCTGAGCTAAGGGCGCGCTGAGGAAAAAAACAGCGGGTTAACTGCTTGATGCACCGTGGATTATACGGCTGCGACGCAGCGAGTCAATCAGAAAATCAGTTATCTTCGGCAGTTACTTTCTGACACCTTAATAAAACATAACTGACAGACGGAAAATGTTCTGACAGAATAGTGCC
Source organism: Morganella morganii (assembly GCF_019243775.1). NCBI lineage: Bacteria > Pseudomonadati > Pseudomonadota > Gammaproteobacteria > Enterobacterales > Morganellaceae > Morganella > Morganella morganii. Next base: position 869,218 of record NZ_CP069157.1, on the reverse strand, counting down.
CATCTTTTATCTGTTTTATGGATTTTTACACGATGTCAGCAAAAATTATAGACGGGAAAACGATTGCGTCGACCATACGTGCCGAAGTTGCCGCAAAAGTTCAGCAACGGATTGCCAGCGGAAAACGGGCTCCCGGTCTTGCCGTTATCCTGGTCGGTGAGAACCCCGCGTCGCAGATTTATGTCGCCAGCAAACGCCGTTCATGTGAAGAAGTCGGATTTATTTCACGCTCTTATGACCTCCCCGATACCACCAGCGAAGCTGAACTCCTCCATCTCATTGATGAACTGAATAATGATAATACTATCGACGGGATCCTCGTTCAGCTTCCGCTGCCTGCCGGCATTGATAATGTCAAAGTGATTGAACGCATTCATCCTGATAAAGACGTCGACGGTTTTCATCCTTATAATATCGGCCGCCTGTGTCAGCGTGCGCCGAATCTGCGCCCGTGCACACCGCGCGGTATTGTGACACTGCTTGAGCGCTGCAATATCAATACATTTGGTCTGAATGCCGTGATTATCGGCGCATCCAATATTGTCGGCCGCCCGATGAGCCTGGAGCTGCTGCTGGCCGGTTGCACCACAACTGTCACTCACCGCTTTACCACCAATCTGCGTCACCATGTTGAACACGCGGATTTGCTGATTGTGGCGGTCGGGAAACCGAATTTTATTCCGGGTGAGTGGATCAAACCCGGCGCAATTGTGATTGATGTGGGCATTAACCGTCTGGAAAACGGCAAAGTGGTCGGCGATGTGAATTTTGCCGAAGCCGCTGAACGTGCGGAGTGGATAACCCCGGTGCCGGGCGGTGTCGGGCCGATGACGGTCGCCACACTGATTCAGAATACATTACAGGCCTGCGAAGAATTTCACGATAAGGACGAGTAACAATGGATATTTTTAATCTTGACGGCCATCCGCATGTTGAGCTGTGCGACCTGCTCAAAATTCAGGGCTGGGCCGACAGCGGTGCCGCCGCCAAACAATTTATCGCTGATGGTCAGGTGACTGTTGACGGTGAAACGGAAACCCGCAAGCGCTGCAAAATCACCGCCGGTAAAGTGGTGGAATTTGCCGGTGAGCAGGTAAAGGTGGCTGAATAATCGTAATCTGCGAATAAACCAGAGCACTGCCTCTGGTTTTTTTATCCGTATAATAAGAGCCGCAAAAAATGAAAACACAAAAATTTCAGCCTGTGCAGATTGCCCTGCACTGGTTTATTTTCCTGCTTGTGATTGTCGTTTATATCAGCGCCCTGTTACGGGACAATGCTGACGAACCACTGAGAAGTATTTTGGCCGGGCTGCATTACAGTTGCGGTATCGCTGTCGGTATACTGATGATTGTCCGGCTGGCCGTCAGAATAAAGCACCGCGCACCGGCTATTATTCCCAGACCGTCACCGATGATAACCGGCTTATCCCATCTGGTGCACCTGATAATCTTTGTGATATTTATTTTGTTACCGGTACTCGGTTTCAGTATTAAATATCTGAACGGTTATGACTGGTCATTATTCGGTATCCCGATGCCGGTCTCCGCCGCGCCGGATGAAGATCTCGCGTACAGCATACAGAATATTCATGAGATCGTTGCCAATACCGGTTATTTTATTATCGGCCTGCATGCCGCCGCCGCACTGGCTCATCACTACTTCTGGAAAGATAATACCCTGCTGCGCATGATGCCGCGCAAACGGGACTGATTATCAGCCGCTGAATAACAAAACGCCCGGCAATCATGACCGGGCGTTTTTAATACGGAAAATGGTATTTATATCAGTTGTTAACGGTATTTCTTGTGGTATTCACCACGGGTGGCTTTAAATTGTTCAGCCATGGCTTTTGCTTCCGGAATTTTACCTTCTTCCGTCAGCTTCAGTGCTTCATCAATTTGTCCGGTCAGAACATCATAACCGTGATGGTAATCCTTCACTTCTGCGCTGTCCGCCGCTTTACCTTTCAGTTTGGCCGGTAATTCTTCTCTGGCACTCTGTGCCGCAGCACGCATGTCGGTCAGTGCAGTTTTCAGCGCTGCCGCGTCATCTGTTTTTTCAACAATCTGCAGATTCGCGTTCAGCGTTTTCATATTATCTGACAGTCCGGCGGCAGATGCCGTCATTGCGCCGAATGCACAGACAGATGCCACCAGCATAGCTAACATATTTTTACTCATCAGATGCTTCCTTTATTTTTAATATAAAAGTACGACAAAGACATCACACAATAAAGCAGGTGCTGTAACAGAATAGCGGATAACCGGCGGTTATGCCTGCCCGGTAAAAATAAAATAATATAAAAAAACCCGGCAGTGAATAATGCCGGGCTTTTCAGTCAGAATGTAATAACGATTACTTACGGCGCCAGGTGGTACCCTGCGGGCCATCTTCCAGCACAATACCCATGTCGGTTAAAGCATCACGGGCCGCATCGGCCAGCGCCCACTCTTTTGAGGCGCGGGCATCATTGCGCTGTTTGATCAGTGCTTCGATTTTCGCTGCATCTTCATCACTTTCGCTCTGCGCACCGCTTTGCAGGAACTGCTCCGGATCCTGAGTCAGCAGCCCCAGCACACCGGCCAGCTGGCGCAGTTGTGCTGCCAGGCCGTTTGCTGCAGTCATATCTTCCTGTTTCAGACGGTTCAGTTCACGCGCCATATCAAACAGCACAGAGTAAGCTTCCGGCGTGTTAAAATCATCATCCATCGCATCGCGGAAACGATTTGCGAATTCCTCATTCACCACGACCGCCGCATCTTTATCTGTGCCGCGCAGTGCGGTATAGAAACGCTCCAGAGCAGTACGCGCCTGTTTCAGGTTCTCTTCTGTGTAGTTGAGCTGGCTGCGGTAATGTGCGGACAGCAGGAAGTAACGCACCGTTTCCGGGTCGTAATAGCCCAGCACATCACGGATGGTGAAGAAGTTATTGAGGGATTTTGACATCTTCTCTTTATCAACCATCACCATACCGGAGTGCATCCAGTAATTGACATACGGGCCGTCGTGGGCACAGGTGGACTGCGCTATTTCGTTTTCATGGTGCGGGAACATCAGGTCAGAACCGCCGCCGTGAATATCAAAATGTGTGCCCAGCTGTTTGCTGTTCATCGCGGAACATTCGATATGCCAGCCAGGACGGCCTGCGCCCCACGGGGATTCCCATGACGGCTCACCCGGTTTGGACATTTTCCACAGCACGAAATCCATCGGGTTGCGTTTCACATCCGCCACCTCGACACGGGCACCGGCCTGAAGCTGCTCCAGATCCTGGCGTGACAGCAGGCCGTATTCCGGGTCACTGCTGATATCAAACATCACATCCCCGTTGTCCGCCACATAGGCATGACCGCGATCGAGCAGTAACTGCGTGATCTCAATAATCTCTTTGATGTGATGTGTGGCGCGCGGCTCTGAATCCGGGCGCATCAGGTTCATGGCATCGAAATCGCGGTGCATCTCCGCCACCATGCGATCCACCAGCTGATCACAGGTTTCGTTATTTTCATTCGCCCGTTTGATAATTTTGTCGTCCACATCCGTGATGTTGCGGATATAGTTCACATCATACCCGGCGTGACGCAGATAGCGCACGATGGTGTCAAACGCGACAAATGTCCGCCCGTGTCCGATATGACACAGGTCGTAAACAGTGATACCACACACGTACATCCCGATTTTACCGGGGTTAATGGGCTTAAATTCCTCTTTTTGTCTTGATAAGGTGTTATAAATTTTCAGCATAGGACTATTCCATTAAAAGTCTGTACGTGTTGATGGTGACTTCTGTTAATTAATTGATAATAAATACTTTATTTTTTATATCTGTCTGCGGGGATCATAATCTGAGACAGGTCAGGTTATTGAAACGCGAATACCCTGCAAATGCAAGAAAGACCCTGTAAAACCCGGTGATTATAACAAATACTGACGCAGATTAGTGAGTATGATATAACACACCCCGGAGATAAAAACGGCAGATTATTGCCTTTATAATATAAGCAGCAGGAAATTATTATGGTAACTTTTCATACAAATCATGGTGATATCGTCATTAAGACGTTCGCGGATAAAGCACCGGAAACGGTCGCAAACTTCCTGAAATATTGTGAAGACGGTTTCTACAATAACACCATTTTCCATCGTGTTATCAATGATTTCATGGTCCAGGGCGGCGGTTTTGAACCGGGCATGAAGCAGAAACCGACTCTCGGTATGATCAAAAACGAAGCCAACAACGGTCTGAAAAACAACCGCGGCACCCTGGCGATGGCCCGTACCAACGATCCGCATTCCGCCACTGCACAGTTTTTCATTAACGTGGTTGACAACGACTACCTGAACTTCCGTTCAGAAACACCAAGTGGCTGGGGCTACTGCGTGTTTGCTGAAGTGGTTGAAGGTATGGATGTTGTGGACAAAATCAAAGCGGTCAAAACCGGCAACAGCGGTATGCACCAGGATGTGCCGCGCGAAGATGTGATCATCGAAAGCGTGACTGTTTCTGAGTAAGTATGACCACGCTTATTATTGCAGATTTGCATTTAAATGAGCAGGAGCCGGCGATCACCGCCGGCTTTCTTCGTTTCCTGCGGGAACAGGCTGTTCACGCATCACAGCTCTATATCCTCGGTGATTTTTTTGATTACTGGATTGGTGATGATGACCCGAACCCGCTGCATAAAACCGTGGCTGATGCACTGAAATCCCTCAGTGACAGCGGCGTGAAGATCTTCTTTATCTGCGGCAACCGTGATTTCCTGCTGGGTGAGCGCTATGCCCGTCAGTGCGGCATGACCCTGCTGCCGGATACACAGGTGATTGAAGCCGAAGGGCATCAGATCCTGATCCTGCACGGCGATACCCTCTGCACGGATGATACGGACTACCAGCATTATCGCCAGCGTGTTCACACTCCGTGGATCCAGCGCCTGTTTCTGTGGCTGCCATTGTCGCTGCGCCTGAAAATCGCGAAGAAAATGCGCGCGGGCAGTCAGTCTGCCAATCAGCGCAAAAGCGAAGCGATTATGGATGTGAATCAGAACGAGGTGATGAAGGCATTCCGTCAGTACCGGACCCGCTGGATGATCCACGGCCACACTCACCGTCCTGCGGTGCATGATGTCTCCGCTGACGGCGAAACGCACTTTCGCGGTGTCCTCGGCGCGTGGCACTCACAGGGTTCTGCCTTTAAAATCACCCCGGACAGCATTTCACTGATCTTCTTTCCGTTCTGAGCCGTTATCTCCCCGTATTTGTGAAAAATCCGTGACGCAAACGTTTTCCTTCGTGATTTACCGTGATATTATGCCCGTCTTCTTAACCGGCCAACGGCCGGACGTCTGTCAATTTTCGTGACGCGGGATGTACAGGAGCACCGAAAACATGAACGCCGCCTCTTCGCAACAACACTCACCGGCAGCCAAAGTGGCTATTGTTATGGGATCCAAAAGTGACTGGAGCACCATGGAACACGCCGCAGCGATCCTCGATATGCTTCAGGTGCCTTATCACACAGAAGTGGTTTCCGCGCACCGCACGCCGGACAAACTGTTTTCCTTTGCTGAAACCGCAAAACAGAACGGGTTTGATGTGATCATTGCCGGTGCCGGTGGTGCCGCGCATCTGCCGGGGATGCTGGCGGCGAAAACCCTCGTACCGGTGCTGGGTGTGCCGGTGCAGAGTGCCGCGCTCAGCGGTGTCGACAGTCTCTATTCCATTGTGCAGATGCCGAAAGGCATTCCGGTCGGTACGCTGGCTATCGGCAAAGCCGGTGCCGCCAATGCCGCCCTGCTCGCCGCACAGATCCTCGCCCTGCATGATGAGGCGCTGCTTATCCGCCTGACAGACTGGCGCAATGCGCAGACCGATGATGTCCTCAGCCACCCGGATCCGCGGGAGGCCAACTGATGAAACCGGTGTGTGTTCTGGGAAACGGCCAGCTGGGCCGGATGCTGCGCCAGGCCGGTGAGCCGCTGGGGATTTCGGTTTATCCGGTCGGGTTAGATGCCGAGCCGGAAGCCGTCCCTTATCAGCACAGCGTGATCACCGCTGAAATCGAGCAGTGGCCGCAGACCGCGCTGACACAGGTGCTGGAGCAGCACCCTGCCTTTATCAACCGCGATATTTTTCCGCGCCTGGCAGACCGCCTGCCGCAGAAACAGCTGATGGATGACCTGCATCTCGCCACCTCACCTTGGCAGCCGCTCTCCTCTCCGGATGAATGGCCGGACATTTTTGCCCGTCTCGGGGACTTTGTCATCGTCAAGCGCCGCACCGGCGGTTATGACGGACGCGGTCAGTGGCGGGTGCGTCCCGGTGATGAAGCTACTCTGCCGCCGGAGATTTACGGCGAATGTATTGCCGAGAAAGGCATTCTGTTTTCCGGCGAAGTGTCGCTGGTCGGTGCCCGTAACCGCGCCGGGCAATGTGTGTTTTACCCGCTGACCCGAAACCATCACGAAGAGGGCATTCTGCGTATGAGCGTGGCCTTCCCGCAGACACAAAACCCGCTTCAGACACAGGCTGAGCAGATGCTGGGGGCTATCCTCACTGAGCTGGATTATACCGGTGTGATGGCTATGGAGTGTTTTGTCACAGAAGACGGCCTGCTGATCAACGAACTGGCACCGCGAGTGCATAACAGCGGCCACTGGACACAAAACGGTGCGTCCGTCAGCCAGTTTGAGCTGCATCTGCGGGCGATTCTGGATCTGCCGCTGCCGCAGCCGGTTGTCACCGCCCCGGCGGTCATGGTGAATATTATCGGCACAGAGCTGAATACACAGTGGCTGGCACAACCGCTGGCGCATCTGCACTGGTATGACAAAGAAGTGCGCCCGGCGCGTAAGGTCGGTCACATTAACCTGACTCATCCGGATCCGGCACAGCTTATCTCGGCACTCAGCGGGCTGGCACAGGATTTACCGCCGGAATATCAATCCTCTGCGGACTGGGCAAAAACAATATTAAGCTGGTAGTCGGCACGGTTTCCGGCGACAATAGCCCCATTCTGATGCCCGGTGTTCAGCCGGGCATTTTGCTTTTTACGCCGTATCCGGAGCCGGGATGTTTTCGTCAGATCGCCGCTTAGGTCCTGTTTATCAATGGACTATACTCACCCTGCTGGGGCTGGTTTATTTCCTCACCACTGCCACCACCTTTACCTCATTAGGCGTGGTCTTACCCGGCATGCTCAGAGAGCTGAACTGGAGCTGGACAGACGCCGGTTTCGGATTCACCCTGCTCGGGCTGACCTGCGGGCTATCCAGCTTTCTGCCAAGTCTTCTCATCCGTAAAACCAATGTTCGCCTGACGCTGCTGGCCGGGCTGCTGCTGTTTCTGGCCGGGTTTTACAGCCTGTACACCACACAGTCAATTCAGCGCTATTTTATCGGCACCGCCTTTCTCGGGATTGGTTTTACCTTTATGGCTACTGTTCCCGGCACTTATGTAATTTCGCGGCTGTTCAGCCGTCAGTCGCTGGCGTTTGGTTTTTACTTTACTCTTGGCGGGCTGGGCGGTGTGGTCGGGCCGTGGATCTATTTTCTCGCCGCGCATGTGTTCGGCTCCTGGCGGATCCACTGGCTGATCTCCGCCCTGACGCTGGCCGTTGTCACTCTGATCACCCTGCTGGTGATGCGGGAAGGCCGCCGTGAGATCACTCACGCCCGTGCCGTGATGTGGCAGCAGAAAAAACAGAGTTCCCGTATCTACCGCAGTCAGGCGCGCTGGAGCGCCCGTCAGGCGCTGAGAACCTGGCAGTTTTATGTCATCGCCGCCTCTTATACCGCGTTTTTATGGTGCGGATTCACCGTAAACAGCTTTGCCGTGCCGCATATTATGGATAAGGGGTTCAGTGAAACCGTTGCCGCCACACTGCTCAGTACTATGGCCTTTATTAACGCCTTTTCCCGTCTGGCGGGCGGCGCTATCGGAGAGTGGCTGGAGCCGAAAAAACTGCTGATTATCAGCCTCGCCACTATCACATTCGGTGTGCTGACACTGAGTATCGCGACCAGCTGGCCGCTGCTGATCCTGTTTACCGTACTGGTGGGGATTGGTTACGGCATGACATTCCTGGCCTCCAGCGTGCTGCTGGCAAACTATTTCGGCCGTGGTCCGTATCTGGAGCTGTTCTCTGTGGTGAACCTGATTTCCACCTTTGCCTGTCTGGCACCATTCTTTGCCGGTGCCGTCAAGGATTACAGCGGCAGCTTTACCCCTGCGTTTCTGCTGATTGCCCTGCCGGTGATTGTGATTCTGGCGGCCACATTCTTTATGCGGCCACCACAACACAAACCGGTCAGAGCATACACATCGTCGCCGGACTAACTCTGCAGGCGGCGGTATTGCTGAGAATCCCCGAGCAGGCGGATCCCCAGCACACTGCCGCAGAGTGACAGCAGAAAACCACCGGCCAGCGGCAGCCCGACCCACAGCGGCCACTGCGGCTGCCACGGAAAATCAAACACGCGGGTCTGCAACAGCCACAGGGCTGTCTCCGCTCCGAGCGCCGCGACCACTCCGGCCATCGCGCCCAGCAAGGCAAACTCACTCCACAGCGTGCGCCGCAACAGGCGTTTACCGGCCCCGAGCGTGCGGTATACCACCAGCTCGGTCCGGCGCTGGTTCATCCCCACCTGGATCTGTGCCAGTAATAACAGCACGCCGCAAATCAGCACCAGTACCACCATCGCTTCCAGCGCACGGCTGACCTGCGCGAGAATGGTCTGGATCTGTTTCAGCATCGAGCCGGTATCAAAAATACTGATGGACGGATACTTGCGGTTCATCTGGGTGATTAACCCGTCATTACCGTCATAGTGAAAGCTGGTCAGCCACATGGCGCTCTGGTTTTCCAGCGAGGCGTGATTAAAGATGAAGAAGAAATTAGGCCGCATACTTTCCCAGTCCACCTGCCGCACACTGCTGACAGTCACGGTAAACGGCCGGGTATCACCGGTAAAGGTCAGGGTATCCCCGACTTTCAGCCCGAGTTCTTTGACCACTTCCATCTCAATGGAGACTTCCCCGGGTTTCGGCGGCCAGGTGCCGTCCACCAGTTCATTGAGCGGCGGCAGCGATTCCAGCCAGGTGAGGCTCAGTTCGCGGCGGACCGTGTTGTTGCCCGGATCACGCGCATCCGCCCATGCCAGCGCAGTTTCGCCGTTAATGCCGGACAGCCGCGCCAGCACCACCGGGTAATATTCCGACGGTGTCACGTTGTGTGACGCCAGCAACTGATTGACCGGCGTTATTTGTTCTTCCGTCATATTCACGAGAAAATAGTTCGGCGTGTCCGGCGGCAGTTGCTGCTGCCAGCGCCCGATCAGATCACCGCGGATCATCACCAGCAATCCCAGCAGCATAAAGGAGAGCGCGAACGCCCCGGTCTGTACCAGTGTCTGGCCGGGCTGGTGCAGCAGACGGCGGACAGCCAGGCGCAGACTCAGCGCACGGAACGGGATTTTTGCCAGCAGCCATAATCCGCCGTAACCGGCCACCGCCAGCAGTGCGGCGATCAATACCACCCCGGCCAGCACCGCCCAGAGCAGAAACGAGGCATTGGTCAGCACCGCCAGCCCGCCTGCCACAATCAGCACCGCCAGCGGCAGATACCAGCGCAGCGGCCAGACCGGCGCCACCACATCATCACGCAGTACGCGGGTCGGCTGTGTCAGCATCAGCTGGCGGTAAGGCCGTGCGCCCACCAGCAACGTGATGGCAAGCAGTGTCAGCAGTGCCCACGCCCACGGCCATAATCCCGGATCCGGCAGCGCCTTCGGCAGCAGAGGTGCCAGCAGGCTCATCAGGATTGCATCAAAAATCAGTCCCAGCAGAGATCCGGCAACCATTGCTGCCGCCATCAGCACCGCCCACTGGCCGACCACCCAGTAACGCAGCTCGCGCCGCCCGGCGCCGAGTGTTTTCAGTACGGCAATCAGGGTGTGACGGCTGCGGCAGTAATGCGACATAGCAACCGCCACTGCGGCGATCGCCAGCAACAATGTCAGCAGCGCAGAGAGCACCAGGAACTGCTGAGCGCGATCGATCGACTTCGCCAGCGCCCCGCCTTCCTGTTTCAGGGTGACCCAGCGCTGGTCAATCCGCAGCGCATCTTCATACTGCTGTTTAAACACCGCCACCGCATCCGGCGCACCGGCAAACATATCGCGGTAGGTCAGGCGGCTGCCCGGCTGTACGGCACCGGTGGCTTCCACATCCTGTAAATTGATCAGCACACGGGGCGCCATCTGAAACGGGTTAAAACCGCTGTCAGGCTCCTGAATAAGGAAACCGGCGATTTTCAGATCGGTATCCCCCACTTCCAGCATCTGTCCCGGTTTTACCGAGAGCAGCTCTGCCAGACGCGGCGCGATCAAAATCTCTCCCCGGGCCGGTTTCAGGCCGGGCGGGTCGGTTTCCAGCTCGCCGTACAGCGGATAAGCGTCATCCGCCGCTTTGACATACACCAGCTGCGGCACGTCATTGGCAAATACCATGGTGTTGAAACTCATCTGCTGACTGAGCGCCAGGCCGCTTTCCTGTGCCTTTTTCAGCCAGGTTTCATCCGCGGGATGCGAGCCGCGCAGTACCAGATCACCGGCCAGATAGTCACGGCTCTGATAGTTCACACTTTGATTAATACGATCACCGGCACGTCCCAGTGCCAGCACACAGGCCACCGCCAGGGTCAGTGACAGCCAGACCACCAGCAGAGACGGCGTACGCCACTCCCGCCAGAACCAGCGCCAGATCATGCCAGTTCCTCCAGCTTACCGTCCGACAGTTTCAGCCGCCGCTGACAGCGGGCAGCGAGGGTCAGATCATGCGTGACCAGAATCAGGGTGGTGCCGTAGTCGCGATTGAGCGAAAACAGCAAATCGGCAATTTTGTCGCCGGTGCGGCGGTCGAGGTTGCCGGTCGGCTCATCGGCAAACAGAATTTTCGGCCGGGTCGAGAATGCACGGGCGATGGCCACGCGCTGTTGTTCCCCGCCGGAAAGCTGGGCAGGCATATGTTTCAGGCGTTTTTCCAGCCCTAGCTGGATCAGCAGCTGCTCTGCATTCTCCCGGCTGACGGATTCGGACTCACCGCGCAGCAGCGCAGGCAGCTGGACATTCTCCAGGGCATTAAGGGTCGGGATCAGCATAAAGGACTGAAACACAAAACCGACATCCCGCGCCCGCAGTTTTGCCCGCGCTTCCTCATCCAGCTGCGGCAGTGACTGCCCGAGCAGTTTCACCTCACCGGAGGTCGCGTCATCCAGACCGGCGATAATGCCGAGCAGGGTTGATTTTCCGGATCCGGATTCCCCCACCAGCGCGATTGTTTCTTCAGGCTCGACAACCAACCCGGCACCCTGCAATATAGTGATCTCATTTTCACCCTGACCGACGCGCTTAATAAGATGATCAATTTCAAGAATAGGCTCCGCTGCCATCTCTGTTTCCTTTTTCTGCTGCTGTTCAGCGGGAATTTGTATGCCGCCGGAACATTACTGATACTGGGGGACAGCCTGAGTGCCGGTTACCGCCTTCCGGCCGGAGAGGCGTGGGCGGCACAGCTGGGACAACGCTGGCAACAGGCCGGTAACGGTATCACACTGATAAACGGCAGTATCAGCGGAAATACGGCGGCTCAGGGACTTGCCCGTCTGCCCGCACTGCTGGAGCAGCACCGGCCGCAATGGGTACTGATTGAACTGGGTGCCAACGACGGCCTGCGCGGTCTGCCGCTGACACAAACCCGCACTGACCTTCAGGCTGCGATTGATGCAGTGAAGGCCGCCGGGGCGAAACCGCTGCTGATGCAGATCCGCATTCCGCCGAATTACGGCAAACGCTATACCGAGCGGTTCTCGGCGCTCTATCCGGCGCTGGCACAGGAAAATGCCGTTCCGCTGATCCCGTTTTATATGGAAGCGGTCGTCACCAATCCGCAGTGGATTCAGGATGACGGCATACACCCGAACGCGGCAGCACAGCCTTATGTGACTGACTGGATGGATAAAACACTGCTGCCTTACTTACAGTAACGGGTGTCAGACTATCCTAAATGATTTATCCATAATTTATAAGCAGTTAAGCAGGTAAAGAAATGCAAAAAGCAGTTTTGATCACCGGCAGCTCCAGCGGTATCGGGCTATGCGCGGCTAACACACTGAAACAGCGGGGCTACCGTGTGCTGGCCGCCTGCCGCAAACCGGCAGATCTGGCTGAAATGGCGCGCCTCGGGTTTGAGCCGGTGGAGCTGGATCTGGACTGCCCGCAGAGTGTTGCCCGTGCCGCAGAGCAGGTGCTGGCACTGACAGATAACCGCCTGTACGGCCTGTTCAATAATGCCGGTTTTGGTCTGTACGGCCCGCTGGACACCGTCAGCCGTGAAGATCTGGAAAAACAGTTTTCCGCCAATCTGTTCGGCACACACCAGTTGACCACCCTGCTGCTGCCCGCTATGAAACAGGCCGGTGAAGGCCGGATCATCCAGACCAGCTCGGTAATGGGGCTGATTTCCACGCCCGGGCGCGGTGCCTATGCCGCCAGTAAATACGCGCTGGAAGCCTGGTCTGATGCCCTGCGGATGGAACTGTCCGGCAGCGGGATCCGCGTCAGCCTGATTGAACCGGGGCCGATCACTACCCGCTTTACCGAAAATGTCACACAAACGATGCAGGATAAACCGGTAAAAAATCCGGGAATTGCCAGCCTGTTTACCGGTAAACCGGAGGATGTGGTGAAAAAAGTCATCCACGCCCTGGAGCACCCGCACCCGAAAATACGCTATCCTGTTACGGGTCTTACCGTAATAGTGATGTGGCTCAGACGCCTGCTGCCGCTGTGGCTGATGGATAAAATACTGAACAAAAAATCCGCCGCCGCTTGAAATGCCGCGCTGCGCCCAGATGTTAATAGAAAGTCCGCCAATTTATTAAGAGAATGAATATGTTATCAAACGCACATATCACAGACGTTAACGAAACCAATTTACGCCAGGTTATTGAATCTTCAATGCAGGTGCCGGTGGTCTTTTTCTTCCATTCCGCACAGTCCCCGCAGTGTCAGGAACTGGGCGCCATTCTGGAAAAAGTGGCGGCTGACTATGCCGGGATGATGATCCTCGCCAGAGTGAACTGCGATACCGAGCAGATGATCGCCTCACAGTTCGGCCTGCGTGCGGTGCCGACCACCTATCTGTTCCATCAGGGGCAGCCGGTCGACGGTTTTGAGGGGCCGCAGAATGAAGAGACTGTCCGTAATTTCCTGGCCAAATTCCTGCCGTCCGAATCTGAAATCAAAACCGGTCAGGCCATTGAACTGATTGAAGCCGGCGATTTTCAGGCTGCTCTGCCGCTGCTGCGTGAAGCACACCAGGCTGAGAGTAATAACAGCGAAATCACCCTGCTGCTGGCACAGACACTGATGGAAGTGAAGCTGTCAGAAGAAGCTGAAAAAGTATTGAAGTCCGTCCCGATTCAGGATCAGGATACGCGCTATCATGGTCTCTTATCTCAAATTGAGTTACAAAAGCAGGCCGCAGACACCCCGGAAATCCAGGAACTGCAAAATACCTTTGCGGCGGATCCGGAGAATGCAGAGCTCGCGGTACAGCTGGCACTGAAACTGCATGAAGTGCACCGCAATGATGAAGCACTGGCCCTGTTATTCAGCTTCCTGAAGAAGGATCTGGCGGCTGCGGAAGGTCAGGTGCGCAAAACCATGATGGATATTATGGCGGCAATGGGAACCGCAGACAGTACTGCCGCATCTTATCGTCGTAAGCTATACTCGTTACTGTACTAATTAATTGCTTTACTGAATTATTTAACCCACTCATTACTGATAAGGATTTTGGCTCATGGATTTGTTCTCACTGGGTTTTGTCCCGATTATTATTCTCATCGCAATTATTATTGTGGCAACCGGTGTTAAAACCGTGTCACAGGGCTATCAGTGGACAGTTGAGCGTTTTGGCCGTTACACCAAAACCCTGCAACCGGGTCTGCATATTATTGTGCCGTTTATTGACCGTGTCGGCCGTAAAATCAATATGATGGAACAGGTTCTCGATATTCCGTCACAGGAAGTTATCTCCCGCGATAACGCCAACGTCACCATCGATGCCGTCTGCTTTATTCAGGTGGTGGATCCGGTGCGTGCCGCATATGAGGTCAGCAACCTGGACCTGGCTATCATCAACCTGACCATGACCAACATCCGTACCGTGCTGGGTTCGATGGAGCTGGATGAAATTTTATCCCAGCGTGACTCCATCAACTCCCGCCTGCTGCACATTGTGGATGAGGCTACCAACCCGTGGGGGATTAAAATCACCCGTATCGAAATCCGTGACGTGCGTCCGCCGAAAGAACTGATCTCCGCGATGAACGCGCAGATGAAAGCGGAGCGTACCAAACGTGCGGACATTCTTGAAGCGGAAGGTATACGTCAGGCCGCGATTCTGAAAGCAGAAGGTGAAAAACAGTCTCAGATCCTGAAAGCAGAAGGTCTGCGTCAGTCCGCCTTCCTGGAAGCGGAAGCCCGTGAACGTGCGGCAGAGGCGGAAGCCCGCGCCACACAGATGGTATCTGATGCTATCGCTGACGGTAATATGCAGGCTATTAACTACTTCGTGGCACAGAAATATACCGATGCACTGACCAAAATCGGTGCGGCGGAAAACAGCAAAGTCATTATGATGCCGCTGGAAGCAAGCAACCTGATGGGCGCTATCGGCGGTGTGGCTGAAATGTTCAATGTGTCAAAAGACACTAAAGGTCAGGGTAAATCCGCATGATTGAGATGATCGCATCACAGGCGGTCTGGTTCTGGCTCTGTTTCGGCGGCATCCTGCTGATTCTGGAGATGCTCGGTACCGGCGGTTATCTGCTCTGGAGTGGCGTGGCGGCACTGGTTGTCGCGCTTCTGGTGTGGATTATGCCGGGGCTCAGTCTCGAGTGGCAGGGTATTATCTTCGCGGTGATGACGGTGATCTGTGCGGTGTTGTGGCGTAATTTTCAGCGCCGCCGCCAGCGTAATGACAGCAGTTCGCCGAATCAGGTCAATCATAAGCTGATCGGCCTGCGTGCCGCACTGCTGGCAGAGACGGAAGACGGTTACAGCCGCATCCGTCTGGCAGACGGCAGCTGGCGTGTCTACAGCCAGTCGGCACTGCCTGCCGGTACGGAAGTGGAAGTGATTGCCGTTGACGGCATTACACTGACGGTCCGGGCTGTCAGCCGGTAACTGACCGGAAAGACCATCTCAAAACGGCCTCTGGTAACAGAGGCCGTTTTTTATGTACTCCCGCATCACGCGCCTTTAAAGCGGTAGCGTTCGTTCACGGAATTGGTCAAATCCTGCATAATAATATTGGTCAGTTTATCCGTGGTATTTAATGCATCCTGCATGACTTTATTCTGGAAGTCCTGTAACAGCTGTTTGGCTTTCGCCGGGTCTGTTTTATAAATACTCAGATACTCTTTTTCCATTGCCTGTTGTTCTTTGGCAAACTCAGCTTCCTGTTTGCTGTATTCCGCCTGCACAATTTTCGAATATTTATTAAAGTCGATCATCGCCAGTGTCTGTAATTTACGGAATTTCCAGTGTGCGGAGGCGTTATCCGCCTGCGGTGAACCGATGGTATAAGCTTCCACGTAGCTGTCCGGGCCGTAATATACCGGGACATAAACGGATAATGTCGGCATACCGAAGGCAATATAACGGACATTCCCGATTTCTTTCGGTAAATCTTTGCGTACCTGTAAAATATGGGAGTGCTGGGTTCTGAATACCGAGATTGGTCGTTTAGTGGTATCCGGATAGGTGGTTGCATACGGAGATGTACCGACATTTTCATAATGGTTGCGCAGTCCGGCTTTAATATCTTCCAGCCCCAGTTTTTTCGCCGGTTTTAAGAAGACAGGGAAATCATTGGATTTCACATCTTTAAAGTCAGTTTTAATTTCCGGGTTATACATTTTCTGCAGCACTAACACTCGCGGATAGTTGTAATAACCGTCACTTTTTGCGTCATCTTTGGTATAGGCTTTTTTGAAATTAAACTCACCGTCTTTTTTCGGATCATATAAGCCATTTTTCTCGGCAAAGGAAATCAGTGTCGGGGATGACAGGTAATTTTCTTTGTCATTCATATCAAATTTTTCCAGGCGGCCCTGGTTTGCAGTGACATAATAGGTATTGGCCGGGATTTTTGCTGCCATCCACTGGTGGCCGCTGCCGGTTTCCAGATACCAGATCCCGTCTTTATCAATAAAGGCCACGCCGAAACCTTCACCGGCCCCTTTTTCCTCAATGATTTTCCCTAACCGCATCACCCCTTCTTTTGCGGAAGAGACATACGGTAATACCACATCCGGAATAGCATCTTCAATAATCCCGGTATCTTCAACATACGGGTCAATTTTTAATGAAGCTTCATTGGCGAAAATAGTTTCTGTGGCACTGATCCCGACACCGGCGTCATTAAAGCCGTTGGAACTGAAACGGAACTGACCTTTATCATTCCATTCCGGGATAGTGGTATAACGCATTGCCTTTTCCGGAAGGGTATAGGTGAATTTATTTAAGTTGGTTTTAAACTCAGTGTCTTTATTTACTTTTTCCTGATTCACCTGCAAAACTTTCGGGTTTGCCGGATTCATATCTTCATTGCGGGCAATATATTGCGCACCATCTGAAGACGCATTTTCACCGACAAAAATAGTGGTACACGCCGTTGCATCAGAAATCACCAGTGCAGCACCCACAGCAAGAGATAAAACACTACGTTTCATAGAGAACACCTTCCATTGAGTTATAAATTGCGCTTACGCTATCCATTACCCACTGAATTTTCTTTTACGCAGATCGCATAATGCAAAGTCAATCACTGAATTATTCGCAAAATATGGTGCATTTCACTAATTTGCGATTTAATCACGGATAAGTGTTTTGGTTAAAATTACGGATTATTTTTTCAGCGGGGAATTGATCGGAAACAAAAAAGAGAAACAGAGGTAATCTATTTTGCCTGAGGTAAAAATTAAAAAATTTTACTGTGAGATCCGAGGCGAGCCAATTTCAGACAGCGATCACCTTATTTTTTATAAATCAAAATCAAATCAGGATAGAGGTGGCAATCACGAAATGTACGCCAATTTCCTTTAAGCGGATGATCAGCGTATTTTTCAGGTATAGGGAGATCATTTACCAATATATTCAGGATGTTCTGTAGACTGTCATTTAACATCATACGGTAAATACCCTTAACTTCCCGTTTATAATCTTTTTTAAACTGAGATGAACGTTCAATCGTCCTTGCCATCCTGCAGATCCGCCATTAAATCTGAAATACTGTCAAATTTTTTGCCTTTCCCGCACTCCAACTCTTCTATTGCGGCCCGGATACGTGCAGCATGACGATATTGTGTACTTTTCACACAAAATGGCATCGCTTTCTGTTCAACAATCTGAATCATCAACATTCTTATCGCGTCACTCACTGTTAAGCCCATCGATTCAAGCGTTTCAATCGCTTCTGCTTTCAGCTTCGGATCAATTTTTGCTCTGACATATTCCACTTTAGAGATAACCAGCCCTCAAAGCAGGTGAATAAACAGACGATAGTGTAGTCATACCGTAGTCGTTCCACAATCAGATTAAGTACAGCCGAACTGATAACCCTGATCATAACCACAGTTATATAAACAATTTTTAAACCACGCCGGATTGTCATATTAAAAAACGGCTCCGCAGGGAGCCGTTTTATCTTACTGAATAAACTAATAATTACTTCACTTTACTGTTCACACTGCTGTGATCATTAGTGACAGAAATACCGACCGGGGATTTTCCGTTTACAATTCCGTCCTTAACCGCGCTGACAGCCTGTCCGGCATTGAGCGGGAGTTCGCCGTGAATGCGGGTGCCGGTCTCTTTGACCGCCACAGAGCGCATTTCGGTGTTCCCGCCATCCGGCAGACCGTCCAGCACCGCGCCGGTCAGGATAGTGCTGCCGCCGGTACGCAGTTTGCCCTGTTCACGGGCGGTCAGACCGGATTGCTGTCCCACCTGTTCTGCGGAACGGGTTTCGAAGGACGCTTTAACATTGCCGTTCATCCCGGACGGGGATGTCAGGCCGGATTTCACCTTGTCCGCCACCGTACCAGCACCGGCTCCGGCATTTTCCCGTACAGAATCTGCCGCTTTATCCAGTCCGTTTTCCAGACCCGCTTTGATGTCATCTGCAAACTTCGGTGTACCGGCATTGGCCAGTTTTGAGGTGGTACTGCTGCCCTCATCATTGGTATGTGCCGCCGACAGATCCGCGTCAACTTTCAGAACAGATTCGGTGTTAGTCCGGCTTTCCACGATCAAATCACCGCCGACACGCCCGCTGATGGTATCCGCCGTCAGTTTTCCACCCCGGATCTGCGTATCATTGCGGCTGTTCAGCGTGAGATTTCCGCTGTCAGCAAGGGCATTTTTCTGCGTTACCGTCTGCTGATTATCGATCCCGCCCTTCAGACCGGCACTGATATTATGCCGCGAACCGGTTTCCGGATTTTCTGTACTGCGCGAGGTGCCGATATTCAGGTTTCCGCCCGCATTCCAGTTGGCTTTGTCCGTGGTTTTCTGTGCCGATTCAATCACAATACCGCCGTCACGGGCGGTCAGCGCGGTATTTTGTGCATCAATCTGCGTACCTTTCAGATGCAGCGCATCATCCCGCATACCGTCCGCAGAAACAGAAACAGTACCGCCGCTGCGCAGGCTGCCGCCGCGCTGGTCAGTCACGTTTTCAGATTGTTTGCTGATACTGAAATCCGCACCGCCGCCGGGTTTGCTGCCGATCTCTGTTTTACCGCCATTAGCCTGAACACCACCGTGCCACTGATGGCCGGAGATGGTATTCGTGCTCTCCGCGCTGTCAAGCAGGGTGTTGTGTCCGCCTTTCACCGTCACATCCCCGCCACTGCTGACATTAGTACCGTTAGCGGTCAGGTCGTTTCCGGCCTGTAATACCACGCCGGTTTTGCCCTCAATCACGCCGGTTTTCGCCGTTGTGCCGCTTTCGTTGTACACCTCACGTCCGCCGCTGAGACCGCCACCGGCATTTTTCAGGTTGAGCGATTCCACATTTACCTTCGCCCCGGCATCATAGCCGCTGACGGTTTTGCTGTGGGTATCACCCGCCTGATCCAGCGTCAGATTATCACCGGCACGGACAGAAACGAGCCCTTCCTCACTGCGCAGTGTATCGCCCTGCAATGCCGCATCACGCCCCGCCTGCACAGAGATATCCCCTTTCGCCGACAGCGAACCGGTCACCGCTTTACTGCTGCTCTCAGTTGCCAGACGATGACCGCCGCTGCCTTCCGCGCTGATCGCAACATCCTGTCCGGTGGATGTTGCCACACGCAGACTTCCTTTGCCCTCAGTCACAGATTCCGACTGATGATGTGTATCCGCTGCCGCCGCAGACTGATAATCGCCGGTGCTGATCGCAATACCGCCGTTATCCGCCCGGTACTGTGTTCCTTCATCAAGAACACGATCCGTGGTGTTCACGGCAACCGATCCTGCATTAACAGAGGTGGTTTTTGCCTGTGTGTTTTCACTGATGGTCTGCCGGTTTTCCCCTTTACCGCTCAGGTCAACGCCGATATCCGGCAGTCCGGTGGCAGCGGTGCTGTCCGCCACCCCGGCAATATTGCCTTCCGAAATATTTTCACCGGCTTTGGCCAGCGGACGGGAGACTTTGCTGTAATCCAGCGAAACACCAAGGCTGCCTTCGCCGCCTTTACGGGTTTCCGTGGTGCGATCACTGTTGTGAGCCGCCCGGTGCGCCGAGTTTTGCGCAGTTTCCGTATAAGCGCCGCCCACCGTGTGTGATGCGCCTTCCTGCGAGAGCGTTTTACCGGCGGTCAGGGTGAGGTTACCCTGTACCTGTGTGCCGGAGGTGACCGCCTGATGCTGCTCCTGTGTCTTACCGGTTTCAGTATGACCGCCGCTCAGACCGCCGCCGAGTTTATCCATGCCGCCGGTCAGATAAATACCGCCGTGTGATTCCCCTTTCTGCTGTGTCCGGGTTTCACGGTTATCCGCTGCGTTCAGGGTGATATTTTCAGCGGAAAGCGCCGCATCCCCCTGCGTGGTGGTCAGAGAAGAGCCGGTAAGGGTGAGATCATTTCCGGCGGTGACAGAGACACTGCCGCCTTTGAGTTCACTGCCCTGCTGCGTGACAGAATCCTGCTTTTGCGTGTCGCGGGTATGGTTGATATCCAGACCGGCGCGGTACTGTTTGTCCTCATCCTCTTTGGCATAGCCGCTGATTTTGAGTGTGGTTTCTGTTTTGTCAGACTGTTTTTGTGCCTGTGCCGCACGGACATTGATATCACCAAGGGTATCAATTTTCAGTGTGCCCGCACTTTCAATCAGGCTTCCGGCGATGGTGATATCATTTTTCCCGGCCAGCCGCAGGTCAGCTTCTGATTTCAGCTCGCTGCGCTCAACGCGGGTATCTTCACTGTTTTCACGGAGGGTACTGCGGGTGATGTTAAACGCGCCGCCATCACGGTTATCAATGTGTTTCGCCGTCCGACTGATGCCGTTTTCAATCACCAGCGCGCCCTGTCCGGTCTGCACCAGACTGTCCTGTGTGCCTTTTACCTTGCTGCCGGTAACAGTGACGCCGTTACCGCCGGAAAGCCAGAGCTTACCGCCTGCGGTAACGTCAGAGCCGTGCGCCGTCTCTTCCGTGGTGGCCCGGTTTTCACGGGAGCCGCCGCCGATACCGCCCCAGGAGGTGATATTCTCCGTATGCCCCTGATGCTGTGTCGTCGTTTGCGTACCGATGGTGAGATTATTACCGGTGTTGATGATCAGATCCTGTCCGGCGTGTACCTGTACCGCCTGAGCCCGGATGTCATGACCGGCATTCAGTCCCAGATTGCCGCCTGCGGTCAGTTCCGTTTTCACCAGTTGCTCTTTTGACGTGACATCGCCGTGTGTGCCGCTGAGCAGTTTTGCCGTCTCATTGCGTTTATTGCCGGACACCGTCTGAGTGCGGGAGTCAGTCACGCTCTCCAGCCGGATATCCCCTTTGGCATCCGCACTGAGATGCGATCCGGCCGCCAGTGTTGCCCCTTTCAGGGTAATATCACCGGTTTTGGCTGCCAGACGGATATCACCGTCAGCACGGAGGTTGCTGGTTTCCTGCCGGATGCTTTCATCTTTGCGGGTTTCATTATTTTCCCACGACATCTTCCACTGATTTGTGGTACGGGTGTCTGACTGTGCAACCTGGTCGCTGTCGAGCGTGATGGAGCCGGCATGAACGGCGATCTCCAGCCCGTGCAGATCAGTGCCGGTCAGCCGGGCTTCCTGCTGTGCCACCAGTGTGATGTTTTTGCCGTCCAGTGAGGTGCGGGTGTAGCGCCCCTGCCTGGTTTCGCCGGTGACGGATTGCCCGCTGCGTTTGTCTTCTGTCCGCTGATGTTCGTTGCGCAGCTGTCCTTCGGTACGCAGCGTATCACCGCTCAGGCGGATATCCCCGCCGGTGACCTGTGCGCCGGTGAGTGTCAGAGCGCCCTGAGACTGAGCATCGAAACCATTCACAGCATCAATATTACCGGCCAGTTTCACACCGCTGCCCTGTGCGGTATTCACCAGACGGATTTTACCGACGCGCATGCCGCCCAGATAATAGCTGTCCAGCGGAACCGCGTTTTTCCCGGCGGAAATAGTCTGCATATCAGCGGAAACGGTATTGTTCCCGGTGATCACATTCAGTGCCGCCGCGCGGATCTCCCCGTCGGCATTAATCGCAGGCGCAACCAGATCCAGCACTTTACCGGTCGTGATCCCGTTATTTCCGATCGTCAGTGAACTGGTGTTATCCAGCGTACTGTATGCACTGATCATTCCGTTCTCAATCAGCGGATTACCCACGATCAGCCCGGCATTATTGGTGTTGATAAAACCACAGCCCTGACAGCTGATCCCGTTCGGGTTGGCGAGGATCAGATCCGCCGCCATGCCGAACACTTCCTGCTGGCCCAGCAGCAGAGAGGGGTTACGGCTGACCACTTCATTGAGGATCACCCCGGCGGCCTGCCCGTTCAGGTTTTTGTTGGCCTCCAGCATACCCGCCAGTTGCGACTGCCCGGCGGTCAGGGCGTTATTAAAGACCGCGCCCCGGTTATCCACATTAAAATCAAGATACTGGTTATGAGACAGCCCGTTACTGTTCGGTGCTGTAATATTAACAATATCCGTTCCGTTTACCTGAGAAACCCCGGGGCCGTCCGGGCCGCCGTCCGCCACAATCCCTGCAGCTGCGCTGTTCAGCGTGACAAAGGCCAGTGCTATCCACGCGGCCACCTTACCTGACGAAGAGAGTTTAAAGCGTTCTTTTTTCATTGTATTTCCTTACCATCCAACGACTGACGGAGCAGATCAGAACTGATATCCCAGGCGCAGGGAAAACAGGGTGTCCTGTGCGGGCAGTGCCGCCACAGAGGTCCGGGCGCGGCTGATTTGCGCATCCAGCTGTGCGTCGCCGTAACTGACATTAACCCCTGCGGCGATACCCGCGGCAGACTGCCATCCCGCCTGCCCGGTCTGAGCCATAACCCGTCCGTAGTCCGCACCGGCGCGGGGTGTTACCGTGATCCCCTGCCGGACAAAACGGCGGGAAAGGGTGTTTTGCCAGTACCATCCCTTATCCGCCGATAACGAGCCGTCGTGAAACCCTCTGATCGCACTGTTATCCGACAGTGTCAGCCACTCCCCCCCGGGGAGGTGATCCTGTGTGTACTGACCGGCCAGATGACTGCTGAACAGATACGCGTCTTCCGACAGCGAAAACTGCTGAATATAACTGAGTGAGAATTTGCCTTTGGTGTATTGCGGATCCGAGCCCGGCATGGTGTTCCGGGTAGCTGCCCCGAACAGTGTGGTGCCCTTCTCCGCTGATAAAGAGGTGCTGATAACACCGCCCGGTACCAGAATCAGCCCGGTGTAACCGGCTTCGGCGATACTCAGGGACGGGCTGCTGACGCCAATCAGTGTGTCATTGAGGTAGTTGCGGCTGCGTTTGTAAGTCATCTGCGCCATCAGGGAATCAATCCGTGAGCGGTTACGGAAGATGACATAATCCGCCCGCAGTGCGGCCTGAGCGCTGTCCCCGCTAAGAATGACGTGGTTATAGCGCAGCGCCTGAGTGATGCGGTAACGGGAAAGACTGCCGTAAGTGCTGATCGTCAGTGCGCCGTAAGGTACGGAGTAAAACAGCATGCCAGAGCGGCTGTAACGCGCCGCCGGATTATCGGTTGTGGCAGAGCCGCTCAGGCTGACAAAATCAGATAATCCTGCCGGGCTGTCTGCGGTGACTGCGGCGCGGATAACATTGCGTCCGGTACTTTTCTGCCCGTAATTATCTGCACTGATAGAAAACCCGGCCGGAGTGCCGCGCTGATTAACCAGCCGGATCACCGATCCTCCCGGTGCGCTGCCGGGTAGAATATCCATAGTGACATGGTTGGATTTCAGGCGGTTTGCCTGATCCAGCCCCTGCTCCAGTTCGGTGATTTTCAGCGGTTTGCCGGTCAGAGCGGGAAACAGCAGAGCGGTATTAACACCGCGATCCGTGCTGTCGATTCGCTCCACGGTTCCTTCCGTCACGCCGATCCCCAGCTCGTGATAATCGTTGACCGGCAGAAAGCGGATCCGGGCGGTGATATAGCCTTTATCCAGATACCGCTCCATCAGTTCCGCCACCAGCACATTAATGTCACGGCTGCGGATACAGTCTGCGGGCAATGGCGAAAG
Organism: Morganella morganii; assembly: GCF_019243775.1. Lineage (NCBI taxonomy): Bacteria > Pseudomonadati > Pseudomonadota > Gammaproteobacteria > Enterobacterales > Morganellaceae > Morganella > Morganella morganii. The sequence goes on along the minus strand of NZ_CP069157.1, from coordinate 845,378 downwards.
TGAGCGTAGGTCGTCCTGAGATAACAGTGTGATACCGGAGAGATACACGCCGCTGACCGGCAGACAGTGTTCATTCTCTGCCGCACGCAGTAACGGCTCTGTGGGGGTGATCGTTGTCTGCGGCTTGCTCAGTTGCCGGTAAGTCTGCTGTTCCAGCAGATCACTGACCTGCTGTCCGGCATCCTGCATCGCCCGGCGCGAGGCATCAGCGCCCGGATTTTCCGCAGCAGCAGGGAAAGGTGCGGCATATAATGTCGGGCAAAAAAACAGCCCTGATAATAATATGCGGCGTAATAATGTCAGCAGTTTGGTCAATTCGTCTTACTTATCCTTTACGCCGGTTACCGCCGCAGCGGACAGAAATGCCGGTTTTCTCCGGTATAACGCCGGATGAAAAAGAGCCGTGCTTTTATCTGTTATCGGCAGAAATAAGAAAAACTTAACTGACAGGATGTAAGACGGCGTCTGCCCGGCGGGCAGACGCACAAAACAGACGGATTATTTATGGCAGGCAGGTTTGCTGTGGCGGCATCCGGAGAGATGATCGATGATCGGACACTCTGCGCTGTCATCCCCGGGACAGGAATCAGCCAGTGCCAGCAGGCGGTCACGGATAGCCGTGAGCTCCGTAATGGTTTTCTCAATCTGCTTCACTTTGCCCAGTGTCGCCGATTTCACATCCGCCGCGTGGCGGTTCGGATTACGGAACAGCGATAACAGCTCGCGGCACTCATCCAGCGTGAACCCGACCTCTTTTGCCTGGCGCAGCAGAGTCAGTTCATCCACATGCCGTTCACTGAAATACCGGTATCCGTTCTCACCCCGTTCCGGTGGCGTGATCAAAGATTTATCTTCGTAAAAACGGATTGCTTTTGGTGTTAAACCCGTTTTTTGTGCAATATCGCTGATATTCATAACTTCTCCTTGACCTTACCCTTGAGGGAAGGTTTACCATCATCGTAAATCAAAATTCCCGTTCCCCCGAACAGAATTTTTTCTCTTGCGCCGTGTGCTGATATGCGGCGTGATGATGCGAAACATGTAAGGAAAAAAAGTATGGCTAATACCACTATTCTTGCGTTACAGGGGCTGTCCTGCGGACATTGCACCGGCAGTGTGAAAAAAGCTCTCGACGCCCGCCCGGATGTTGAATCTGCGGTGGTCACCCTTGATTTCGCCAAAGTGACCGGCGATGCGGATGCGCAATCCCTCATCAGTACTATCGAAGAAGCGGGTTACGAAGCTCAGATTGCAGACAAACCCGGTACAATTTTACAGCTTTCCGGGCTGAATTGTATGAAATGTGCAGCGAAAACGCAAAGTGCATTAGAAGCGGTTGACGGTGTTGCGGCTGCGGTCGTTGATACCAAAGAGGCAAAAGTGTACGGCAGCGCCGATGCGCAGACCTTAATCAGCGCAGTGGAAGCCGCCGGTTTTCAGGCGGCGGTGGCAGGAGAAAACGCCTCCCCAAAATCTGAACCGCTGACGCCGTCTCAGACTGAGGCTGCGGCAGCGGAGCACTGCGACATTCCGGCCACCCCTGACAATACCCCTGCCATGCCGGTGATTGAAGAGGATGACGACAGTCTCTCCTTCCTGCTCGACGGCATGACCTGTGCAAGCTGTGTCAGCAAAGTACACAAAGCGCTGCTCAGTGTGGACGGCGTGGAAAATGCCCGCGTTAACCTCGCGGAACGCAGTGCACTGGTCACCGGGCACGCCTCTGCAGAGGCGCTGATCGCCGCTGTGGAGAAAGCCGGTTACGGCGCGGAGCTGATTCAGGATGACGCCAAACGCCGTGAGCGCCAGCAGGAAGTGGCTGTCGCCAATATGAAGCGGTTCCGCTGGCAGGCTGCTCTGGCACTGGCGGTCGGTATCCCGGTGATGATCTGGGGGATGATCGGCGACAATATGATGCTGACCCCGGCGAACAACGGGATCTGGCTGACTATCGGGATCGTCACCCTGGCGGTGATGATTCTGGCGGGCGGGCATTTCTACCGCAGCGCCTGGCAATCCCTGAAAAACGGCAGTGCAACGATGGATACCCTGGTGGCTCTCGGCACCGGTGCCGCATGGCTCTATTCCATCACTGTAAACCTCTGGCCGGATGTATTCCCGCCGCAGGCGCGTCACCTCTATTACGAGGCCAGCGCCATGATTATCGGTCTGATAAACCTGGGGCATATGCTGGAGCAGCGTGCCCGCCAGCGTTCGTCAAAAGCACTGGAGCGCCTGCTGGATCTGACTCCGCCGACCGCCCGTGTGGTGACACCGGAAGGGGAAAAGGATGTACCGCTGGCAGATGTGCAGCCGGGGATGATCCTGCGCCTGACCACCGGTGACCGCGTGCCGGTCGATGGTGAGATCACGGAAGGCAAAGTGTGGATGGATGAGGCGATGCTGACCGGGGAGCCAATCCCGCAGCAGAAAACCACCGGTGATACCGTTTCTGCCGGAACCACCGTGCAGGACGGCACCGTACTGTTTCGTGCCGCCGCTGTCGGCAGCAAAACCACACTGGCACGCATCATTAAACTGGTGCGTCAGGCTCAGAGCAGTAAACCGGAAATCGGTCAACTGGCAGATAAAATCTCAGCCGTTTTTGTACCGGTTGTGGTGGTTATCGCCCTGATCGCCGGTGCTGTCTGGTACTTCTTCGGTCCTGCGCCGCAGATAACCTATGCACTGGTCATTATTACCACGGTACTGATTATCGCCTGTCCGTGTGCGCTGGGGCTGGCAACGCCGATGTCAATTATTTCCGGGGTCGGACGTGCCGCTGAGTTTGGTGTGCTGGTACGGGATGCCGATGCTTTACAGCAGGCAAGCACCCTCGACACCATTGTTTTCGACAAAACCGGAACCCTGACCGAAGGCATGCCGCAGGTAACGGAGATCCATACCTTTAATGGTTTCAGTGACGATGATGTCCTGTGTCTCGCGGCGGCGCTGGAAAGCGGTTCTAATCACCCGCTGGCCCGCGCTATCACTGAACGTGCGAAAGAGCTGACACTGCCGTCTGTTACTCAGTTCCGTACCCTGGCGGGTATGGGGATCAGCGGGGAGTCTGAAGGCCGGACACTGCTGCTGGGTAACCATGCACTGATGCAGGCACAGAATATCAGCACTGCCGGTGAGGCGGATGCACTGGTGCAATCCCAGGCCGGTAAAGGCGTGACTCCGGTGATGCTGGCGGTTGACGGCAACATCGCGGCGATTCTTTCCATCCGTGATCCGCTGCGTGAGGACAGTGTCAGTGCGCTGGCGCGTCTGCACAAACAGGGTTACCGTCTGGTGATGCTGACCGGGGACAACGAAGTAACCGCCCGGGCTATCGCCAAAGAAGCCGGGATTGATGAAGTAATCGCCGGTGTACTGCCGGACGGCAAAGCCGCTGCCATTGAAAAATTACAGCAGGCCGGACGCCGTGTCGCCATGGTCGGTGACGGTATCAATGACGCACCTGCGCTGGCACGGGCAGATGTGGGGATCGCGATGGGCGGCGGCAGTGATATTGCCATCGAAACGGCAGCAATCACTCTGATGCGCCACAGCCTGCACGGCGTGGCCGATGCGGTGGCTATCTCGAAAGGGACACTGCGTAATATGAAACAGAACCTGCTGGGTGCCTTTATTTATAACACCCTCGGGATCCCGATCGCCGCCGGGGTGCTGTTCCCGTTCACCGGCACTCTGCTGAATCCGGTAGTGGCAGGGGCAGCCATGGCGCTGTCATCCATTACCGTGGTCAGTAACGCCAACCGGTTGTTACGTTTTAAACCGAAAGATTAATCTCTGACCTGATAAGGGAGCGAATAATTCGCTCCCTTATTTTTTTCCTGTTAATTAACCGGATATTACTTATCAGGGTTGAAAAAAGCCCGCGCTTGCAGTCAACTAAGGTATCGTTTCACGACAGGAGTCGTCATGAAAACACTGTTCCGCCGGCTGAAAGATTACCTTATCCCGCCTGATCCGCAGGGTGGCTGCACCTGGCCTTCGGTTGAACTCACATTGCCCGGGGATATCTCACTGCATCTGGTAGGCAGTATTCATATGGGATCGGAAGCCATGTACCCGCTGCCCGGCCCGCTGCTGGAAAGAATCAATCGTGCTGATGGCCTGATTGTGGAAGCGGATATCACCCGTCCGGCACCGCCGTTCCCGGGACAGGACCCTGAATTCCCCCGTCTGCCGGTAAGTGAGCGCTTACCGGAGCACCTGAGAGATGACTACCGCCGCTATTGTGAGGAACAGCGTCAGCCGGTACAGACGCTGGATACCCTGCCCGCCTGGCAGGTGGCGCTGATCCTGCAGTCCGCCCAGGCACAAAGCCTGGGGCTGCGTCCGCATTACGGCATTGATTATCAGATGCTCAATGCCGCTCACGGACAGAATATCCCCGTTTTTGAGCTGGAAGGCACACAGGCACAGTTACAGATGCTGCTGGATTTCCCGGACGAAGGGCTGAGCCTGCTGGAAGATACCCTGGCCTACTGGCATGACAATGCCCGCGCACTTCAGATTATGCTCGGCTGGTGGCTGGATTACCGGCCGGAAAAACTCGCGCAGCCGCTGCCCGCCACCTTCAGCGAGCAGACGTATCAGCATCTGATGATAAGCCGCAACGACGCCTGGAAAACCAGGCTGATACAGCTGCCGCCCGGCAATTATGTGGTAGCGGTCGGCGCACTGCATCTTTACGGCGACCATAATCTGCCGTCCATTTTGTGTTAAACTGGCAGGCCTTGTGACACTGCCGTCTGAATTATCTGCAAGGAAAGACCTATGACACCGGCTGTAAAACTTCTGGAAAAAAACCGGATTTCATTCACCCTCCATCCGTATGAACATGATCCGAATGATCATAATTTCGGTGATGAAGCGGTCCGCAAACTCAATCTCGATGCCCGTCAGGTATACAAAACCCTGCTGGTGGCGCTTAACGGTGATAATAAACATCTCGCCGTGGCAGTCACCCCGGTATCAGAACAGCTTGATTTAAAAGCGGTAGCCAAAGCCCTTGGTGTGAAGAAAGCGGAAATGGCTGACCCGGTGAATGCACAGAAAGTCACCGGCTATCTGGTGGGCGGGATCAGCCCGCTGGGACAGAAAAAACGTCTGCCGACCCTGATTGATGAGGGCGCACAGGAATTTGCCACTATTTTTGTTTCCGGCGGCAAACGCGGCCTGGATATCGAACTGGCACCGCAGGATCTGGCAAAAGTGCTGGACGGGAAATTTGCCCCGGTGGCGAAACGGGACTGATACACAGAAAAAAGCACTTCCCGGGGGAAGTGCTTTTTAGCTTATTATTACAACAATCTTTCATCAATGCATTAAAGGAACAGAACCAGTACCAACAACACTGCGTTCCCTGCTATGGCGGATTTCGAGCTTAAGCCCCTGTTGTTTTCTTACTATTCCGGATGTTTTTTCACCCATAGAAACAATACCCGGTGCATTTTTCAGGCGCTGGTATTTAATTTGCCATGAGTCTCCTTCATATTTCATAAATGCTGATCCCTGGATATTTTCCAGAACTGTTCCGCTGTAGTTTTCATGATATCCGTAGTCGCGATATTCCATTGCTCCAATCATTCCATGCCCATGCTCAGACGCATGTAATCTGTTATACTCGGCATCTTCTTTACCTCCCTGAACATGTCGTACCCTGATAGTCATATCATCCAGTTTATCAGCAACAAACGAACACCCGCTGAACCCCGGCGTGAATACCAACTGAGGCTGACCATTTTCAGGATGGGCAGGAATATCCGCATATCCTCCTTGCGGAACCCAATATGCTAATGTTGTTCCTTTCCCCCTCTGGAAAGCCGATGTTTCGGTATCAATAATCCGTAATGCATTGATACCGTTATTTCCGGCCGGTATATGAACAGCATTAAATTCCATTATTCCGCCTTTAACGGCAGAAAGAGAACTTCGCGTCGAACTGTCCATTTTTACCTTCGCCGGGTTAATCAGGTCAGTAAGCAGAGGTGTTTGCTGTAATGTACTGTCAGCTAATACATCATCCAGCCTGACGGGTTCTCCTTTAAATAATTCAGTAACCGTGTTCGCTGCCGGAGGTATCAACTTAGCGCCCCGAATTTCCCTGTCACTGCCTGTACTGATACCCGGTTGATAAAGAGATGTTCCGGGAATTTGTGTGCGCGGATAAGCAACAAGCCCCTGTTCATCAGAAAATGACACCGGATTATTCCTCACCATTGAATACAGATTCAGTCCGTCAACGGTTCCCGCAGGATCTGAACTCAGCCAGCGCCCTGCCCACGGCTGATAATAGCGGTAGCCGTAGTAATACAGCCCGGTCGCATCCCGCTCTTTACCGGAATAACGGTGGGTTTTGTAGTCAATGCCGCTGTCCGTACCGGCCACCAGCACAGCTGTGCCGCCGAACGGATAATATTCCTCCTGACTCAGCAGGTTACCGTCGCCGTCCGTTTCCAGGCCGCTGCTGCCGATCAGATTGTCATAACTGAACCGCTGGTGATCTTTTTTGCCGTCCTGCCAGTGCAGCAGCCGTACCTGTGCCCGCCCGGCAACACCGGCGCAGATCACCTGATAGTTTTCTTTTCCGCGGTACAGCTCCAGCCCCGGCAGATAGATGACCTGCTGTGTCAGTGAGCTGTTACCGGTTTTCTGCACGGTGGTTTTCAGAATACGCTGGCTGCCCGCATCATAACGGTAGCTTTCACAGTCACCGGCGGCACCGTTACGCACCACCGGCGTAACCTGTTGCAGCTCGCCGCGCGCAGTCCATGACAGAGTTTGTCCCGGCTGTAACTGTGTCTGTTGTCCGCCCGGGGTGAACAGGGCCTCCGCTTTCTCCGGCGTGTCCGCCAGGGTTTTCAGTACCGCGCGGTTGCTGCGCTGGCTGACGGTGATATCCGTGGTGTGGTTATTGCCGGTCTTCGGTGCTGAATGACGGATTTGTGTCATATTCCCGGCACGATCATAGATATAGTTGCGGGTGTAATTGGTGTAACTGGCTTTATCAAACGGGGAAATATCAGGGAGGGAACTGCTTTGCTGTCCGGCACTGGCCATCTCGCGCCCGGTGGCGCTGACCAGCTGATACAGTGTGTCATAGGTGTATCGGTTTTCCGGCACCACTTTCTGATTATGCCAGAATCGCGTCTCCTCGGCGCTATTGGTCACACACAGCACATTGCCGACCGGATCGTATTCATAACGCAGATCCTGAAATATTTTTTTCCGTGCCGGATGTTCGGTTTTGACAGCAATCAGGCGCTGGGTTTGCGGTTCATAAGTGTAAGTGGTCACTACACCGTTACCGTGCTCCTCACACAGCTTCTGCCCGGCAGCGGAATACGTCACAGATTTGATAATGATTTTTTCCGTCCCGCCTTTCACCGTCACCCGGCTGGTGCGCAGTAATCCGGCGATATCATAAGTCACTTTTTGCTGATGACCCGCCGCATCCGTGGTGTTCAGCACCGCACCGGTCGCATCTGCAATGGTTTGTGTGGTGTATTTTTCAGCAGATAATAATGTTTGCGGATTGCTTTCCGGCCAGCTAACCGGCTTATCCGCATCTTTCAGCAACTGACGGGTTATGGATAACGGCACGCCGGTCAGCGCAATGCTGTCCGTCTGCATCAGCCCGGCCGGATCATAATGGTGTGTACAGATACCCGCGAGGTTTTTTGCTTTCTCCGCCTCACTGTTGCCTGCATACATAAAACGTTCAGTTACCTGAGCGTTCTGCCCGGCGGTCTGTTCAGTGATACTCAGCAGACGCCCGGCTGAATCCGCACCTTCATACCGGAAAGTCTGAGTCACGGCCTTGCTGCAGTTATCCTGCCCCTTATCCGTGCAGATCTGACTGATGCTGATCATCAGTCGCCCTGCCGCATCATTCAGTGTCAGCGATATTCCTGCATCCGCGCTTTCCGTACACAGCACCTGTCCGGAGAGTGAGGTGACATAGCGGAAATTGCTCAGCCCGGATGCCTGCATACGCGGATCAGCACTCTTCTCTAAAAATCCTCGTTTATCAAACTGATGGTAGGTAATGCGCTCATCGGTTTTCTCCGGGGTATCCGGATGGCGGTGATACACAATATCGCGTACGACCTGCCCCCGGTTGCTCAGTACCGTCACCGACGGTGTTTTTTTATGTAACGTGTTTTCTGTTTTGCTCATTAATAGTGTCCTTATTAAGGGAATAAATATCCGCACAAATCTGATATTGCCCCGGCGGATAGTTGTTTATTTTAGGAAAAATAAAAAAAAATAACAAAAAAAATATCAAGAAAAAAACCATCGATAATAATTCAACAAATAAATTCCATAACACTCAATAAATTAACCTTAAATAGTAAAGCAAAGATATTAATGCACGCATTAAATAATAAATTAGATTCAATACCCACGGTAACTAAGTAATAGCAAGGGCCGGTGTTATGCTGAAAAAACTCTCGGATATCAAACTGATGGCGGGGAACTGACAGTAAAAATAAATAATTATAATCAACATATTAAAAATCATAACGCCGGATAATAAGATAAATTTACATTATTTTATTATTCAGAAAGCACTCCAGCCGGAGTGCTTTCTGATTATTACAATTACTCAAAAATAATTACAAATATTACAGCGTAGTTTGTTAATTCATATTTTATTAATCAAATTGATGCTCTGCGGGTTATTGTTTTCTGATGGAAAAACAATGCTTCCCCGGAAACCTGAGCTTTTGCTGCTTTTCCTTTATAAATATCCGGATTATTCAGCATTCTCCTGACATCACTGACTCTGGTCAGTAACTCAGTCCGCATATCAGAAAGTTTATCTTTTGTATAACTCATACGGAAAATCCGCCCTGTGTTCAGCGTACCATATTTTCTGACACTGTCAGTCCCTTTATCATCAAACAGTCCCATAATTTCATTGTGGTTATCAGATGACAGTCCGGAAGAGACTGCATCCAGAACACCTGTGATTTTATCCCTTTTTGCTATCGTTATTCCTCTGAAATCATTGAGCTCCAATCCTGTATCCAAAAGTGCTTTTACAGGAAGCTTAACGCCCAGATCCAGAACCTCTTCCAGTGCTGAAGCTGCTTTTGCTGACCCGTGTGTTTTTATTTGTTCTCTTAAATCAAGCTGGCCTTTAACCTGATTGGCAAAGAAATTTCCACCGGCCTGTGCCAGTGATTCCTGCATTTTCCTGGTCTGAACCCGGGTCGGCTGGAATTTATTTTTGTCAAAAATAGCATTGACCCCCAGATCAAATGCTTTTTCACTGGCAACTCCGGCGGCTATCCCCCCCTATGATCCCCCCCCACAGTTGCAGTACCGATAACAACCGGCGCCACGACAGGAAGAGCAACAGTAACAGAAGCCGCAATTGCAACACCTGCTGCAACCCCGCCAATACCGCCGGCTGTTTTAAGTCCGTACGTCGTTGCTTTTCTCGCTACAGAACGTAGCTCAGCAGCGGCCATACGGGATGGATTCGCCAGAGCATCAATATAGGTGTGAATTTTATGAATTGCCGCTTTTGCCGCCCCCATAAATTCTGCATAATCATTTATTTGCTGCGTCCGGCTTAATCCGTTCGTATCAAAAAACGACACCGGATTATTCCCCACCATTGAATACAGATTCAGTCCGTCAACGGTTCCCGCCGGATCTGAGCTCAACCAGCGCCCTGCCCACGGCTGATAATAGCGGTGACCGTAGTAATACAGCCCGGTCGCATCCCGCTCTTTGCCGGAATAACGGTGGGTTTTGTAGTCAATGCCGCTGTCCGCACCGGCCACCAGCACCGCTGTGCCGCCGAACGGATAATATTCTTCCTGACTCAGCAGTTTACCGTCGCCGTCCGTTTCCAGGCCGCTGCTGCCGATCAGATTGTCGTAACTGAACCGCTGATGATCTTTTTTACCATCCGGCCAATGCAGCAGCCGTACCTGTGCCCGCCCGGCAACACCGGCGCAGATCACCTGATAATTTTCTTTTCCGCTTCGCAGCTCCAGCCCCGGCAGATAGATCACCTGCTGTGTCTGTGTGCTGTTACCGGTTTTCTGTACGGCAGTTTTCAGGATACGCTGACTGCCCGCATCATAACGGTAGCTTTCGCGATCACCGGCAGCACCGTTACGCACCACCGGCGTGACCTGTTGCAGCTCGCCGCGTGTTGTCCAGGACAGGGTTTGTCCCGGCTGTAACTGTGTCTGCTGTCCGCCCGGGGTGAACAGGGCCTCCGCTTTCTCCGGCGTGTCCGCCAGGGTTTTCAGTACCGCGCGGTTGCTGCGCTGACTGACCGTGATATCCGTGGTGTAGTTATTATTGGTCGCAGGTGCTGTATGGCGGATCTGTGTCATATTCCCGGCACGATCATAGATATAGTTGCGGGTGTAATTGGTGTAACTGGCTTTATCAAACGGGGAAATATCAGGGAGGGAACCGCTTTGCTGCCCGGCATTAGCCATCTCGCGCCCGGTGGCACTGACCAGCTGATACAGCGTGTCATAGGTGTATTTATTTTCCGGCACCACTTTCTGATTATGCCAGAAGCGCGTCTCCTCGGCGTCATTCGTCACACACAGCACATTACCGACCGGATCATATTCATAGCGCAGATCCTGAAATACATTTTTCCGTGCCGGATGTTCGGTTTTGACGGCAATCAGGCGCTGGGTTTGCGGTTCATAAGTGTAAGTGGTCACTACGCCGTTACCGTGCTCCTCACGAAGTTTCTGCCCGGCAGCGGAATACGTCACAGATTTGATAATGATTTTTTCCGCGCCGCCTTTCACTGTCACCCGGCTGGTGCTCAGTAATCCGGCGATATCATAAGTCACTTTCTGCTGATGACCCGCCGCATCCGTGGTGTTCAGCACCGCACCGGTCGCATCTGCCGTGGTCTGTGTGGTGTATTTTTCGGCTGACAGCAAACTCTCCGGATTGCTTTCCGGCCAGTTAACCGGATTATCCGCATCTTTCAGCAACTGACGGGTCACTGACAGCGGCACTTTGGTCAGCGCAATACTCTCCGTCTGCATCAGTCCGGCCGGATCATAATGGTGTGTACAGACCCCCGCGAGGTTTTTTGCTTTCTCCGCCTCACTGTTGCCTGCATACACAAAACATTCAGTCACCTGAGCTTTCTGCCCGGCAGTCTGTTCCGTGATACTCAGCGGGCGCCCGGCTGAATCCGCACCTTCATACCGGAAAGTCTGTGTCACGGCCCGGCTGCGGTCATCCTGCCCGTTATCCGTGCGGATCTGACTGATGCTGATCACCGGTCGCCCTGCCGCATCATTCAATGCCAGTGATGTTCCCGCATCCGCGCTTTCCGTACGCAGCACCTGTCCGGAGAGTGAGGTGATATAGCGGAAATTGCTCAGCCCGGACGCCTGCATACGCGGATCAGCACTCTGCTGCAAAAAACCGCGCGCATCAAACTGATGGCGGGTAATGCGTTCATCAGTTTTATCCGGGGTATCCGGATGGCGGTGATACACAATATCGCGTACCGCCTGCCCCCGGTTGCCCAGTACCGTCACCGACGGTGTTTTTTTATGTAAGGTGTTTTCTGTTTTGTTCATTAATAGTGTCCTTTTGAGAGGAGGGATATCTGTCCGGTTCTGAGATCTTCGTCACGGACAGGCACTTATTCTAAAAATAATGAACAAATCAGGAAGAGCCAATCGTAGCAAAACACGCTTTATTTTAAATTTTCACAATAAAAACAATTCATTAAAAAACAATTAATTGTATACATAAAATATAATAATTAACTTATTTCATAACTCTCACGAATAAAAAACCGGAGTTCACCCCCGGTTTTTTATGACAGTCATAATCAATTATTTGTTTTTATAAATAATTTCGCCCTTCGGCTCATAATCTGCCGCTTTCAGCGGTGAATAAGCTTCAATATACCCTTTCAGTACTTCCGCATCGACAAAGCCGGTATTGACATAGCCCGGGTGAGAATCAATTTTCGGATAACCATCCCCGCCGATCGCATTGAAATTCAGTGTCGCCATGCGGTAGGTTTTTGCCGGATCCAGCGGTTTGCCGTCAATCGTCACATCACTCACAGAGCCGTCTTTATTCAGTGTCAGACCGACATTGTAAAACTGTGCGTAAGCACCTGAATCCGTTTTCATATTTGCCACGGCGGTCAGATACGGCAGCACTTCGCTGCCTTTGAAATCGACATACACCAGTTCGTTGGCAAACGGCTGCACTTTCAGCACATTTTTATAGGTAATATCGCCCGGTTCGATGGAGTCACGCACACCACCGCCGCTCATAATAGCGAAATCGGCATTTGCGCGCTCTTTCTGTGCGGCCAGCAGAAGATGCCCCATACTGGTCTGTTCAAAACGGACTTTGCTGCGATCACCTTCCAGTTTGCTGTCAACCGAGCCGACTTTGATATTCAGCTGCTCATTGCCTTTTTCCTGGTACGGTGTCAGCAGTTTAAGCATGTCCGGGCTTTCGGTGATTTCACTGGTGTAATACACCCGCTCTGATGTGCCATCCTCTTTGGTGACTTTTTTCTTCAGATTCACCGGGATAAGCTGATAGTGTTTCAGCGTGAATTCGCCGTTGCGGAACTGAAAGTCCGCACGTCCGACATATTTACCCCATTCATGTGCCTGTACAATCCAGGTACCGTTCTGGTTGTCCGGTGCACACGGGGTGCCCGGTACGTAATCTGCAATTTTGTAATTCTTGTTTTCCGGCTGCATACAGACAGGATCCTGCGAGTGACCGCCGACAATCATATCCAGATAACCGGCCGGCAGGCTGCGTGCCATTTCCACATCCCCGGGGGCGTTGGAGCCGTGATTGCTGTCATCGTAGTGCCCCATGTGGGTGGCAGCGATAATGATGTCCGGTTTTTCCGTTTCGCGCAGGGCTTCAACCACTTTTTTGGCTTCTTCAGCCGGGACACGGAATTCAGTGTCCGGGAAGTTCCCCGGATTACCGATTTTCGCTGTGTCATCCGTTGTCAGGCCGATTACCGCAATTTTTACCCCCTGCTTATCAAACATGGCATACGGCTTAAACAGGCGTTCACCGGTGCTTTTCTTATAGATATTGGCGGACAGGAACGGGAATGTGGCCCATTTTTCCTGAGTACGCAGCGTTTCCAGCGGATTATCAAACTCGTGGTTGCCCAGCGCCATCGCATCATAACCGACCAGATTCATCCCTTTGAAATCCGGCTCGGCATTCTGTAAATCGGATTCCGGCACGCCGGTATTGATATCCCCGCCGGAGAGCAGCAGCAGTGAGCCGCCCTTCTCTTCCACTTCCTTACGGATACCGTCCACCAGGGTCTTCTGGGCGGATAAGCCGTATTCGCCGTGATCGTTCTGCCAGAAATGGCCGTGGTGGTCATTGGTGTGCAAAATAGTGATGTCGTAGGTTTTATCTTTTTCCCAGGCATTCGCCAGCGCCGGAAAAAGCATTGCGGATACCGCCAGCGCACAGGCTGTGGTTTTCAGTGTAAATGTCATGGTCATTCCCTGTGTGTCTGAATGATGATACCGGCACAGAAACAACTCTCTCCGGCGTTCTGCTGAAAGTATGATGAAAATTCACAAATTTTTACACCGGTTATGATAAACACGGCAAGAAAGTGCGATCTGACTCAATGTTTTGTCATTTAGCGGATCCGCACAAATACGATAACGCATCCTTAGAAAATCGTTAAATATCAATATACAACAGAGAATAAATGCCTGTTCATCCACCGCGTATCAGTGTGGTTATTTTATACCGCTGAGATATTACCACGCTGTTACCGGCGTCAAAACTGCAATTAAACCTGTATTTTTCAGCTGATTTTTATAAATACATCTGCATCGATAGCAAAAACAGACTAAAGACACTTAATAATCTGTTAATTAACAATAATATTGAAGATTAAAGTAAATCAATGATGGTGCGCACGGGGATCACAAAGAGCAGAATACGCTGAAAATAATCAAAGCTGAATGGTATCTGCTGTTAAGTCCTGTTTTTTACATAATTAGTTATATTTTTAACGCGATTTATGTCACGAAAACATGTATTATATTTATAGCTAACCCACATCCGTTCACACCACTAATCAAAAGGAGAATGAAAAAAGTGCATTCAACGCCTCTTATCACAACTATTGTTGGCGGTCTCGTTCTCGCTTATTTACTCGGTATGTTAGCGCAGCGGTTAAAGATTTCCCCGTTAGTGGGTTATCTGGCGGCGGGTGTGTTAGCAGGCCCTTTTACCCCGGGATTCGTTGCCGATACATCACTGGCACCGGAACTGGCGGAAATCGGGGTTATTCTGCTGATGTTCGGGGTCGGGCTCCATTTTTCACTGAAAGATCTGCTGGCGGTTAAAAACATCGCCATTCCGGGTGCTATTTGTCAGATAGCCGTCGCAACTATTTTAGGTCTCGGCCTTTCCAGTCTGTTCGGCTGGGGATTATTTGCCGGGATCGTATTTGGTCTGAGCTTATCCACCGCGAGTACCGTGGTGCTGCTGCGCGCCCTGGAAGAGCGGCAGCTGATAGAGAGCCAGCGCGGTCAGATAGCCATCGGCTGGCTGATTGTTGAAGACCTCGCCATGGTGTTAACCCTGGTGCTGTTACCGGCTGCCGCCTCTATCATTAATAACCCGGAGGCCAGTGCCAGCACATCAGATCTGCTGATAAGCCTGAGCATCACTATCGGTAAGGTCGTGGCATTCATCCTGATTATGATTTTTATCGGGCGCCGCGTGATCCCGTGGTTACTCGCCAGAACAGCCGCTACCGGCTCCCGCGAGCTGTTTACCCTGGCAGTACTGGTGCTGGCGCTGGGTATTGCTTATGCCGCTGTCGCGCTGTTTGATGCTTCGTTTGCCCTCGGCGCGTTCTTTGCCGGTATGGTGCTCAATGAGTCAGAACTCAGCCATCGTGCCGCACAGGATACCCTGCCGCTGCGTGATGCCTTCGCGGTACTGTTCTTTGTCTCTGTCGGAATGCTGTTTGACCCGATGGTGCTGATTAACCATCCGCTGGGTGTGCTCGGTGTGCTGGCGATTATTATCATCGGTAAATCCGCCGCCGCCCTGCTGCTGGTGAGGATGTTCGGCCATAACCGGCGGACAGCCCTGACAGTCGCCGTCAGTCTCGCGCAAATCGGGGAATTCGCCTTTATCCTCGCGGGAATGGGAGTCACGCTGGAAGTCCTCAACCGCCAGGCCAATGACCTGATCCTGGCCGGTGCTATTGTCTCTATCATGCTCAACCCGGTGCTGTTCACGCTGCTGGACCGCTATCTGGAAAAAACCGAAACGCCGGAAGAGCAGCAGGAAGAGGAAACGCTGGAAGAAATCACTCAGGTGCCGGTCAATATCTGCGGACATACTATTATTGTCGGTTATGGCCGCGTCGGTGCGATGCTGGCGGATAAACTGCATAATAAAGGGTATCCGGTTGTGGTGGTGGAAGATACCCGCGCCCGCTTTGAAGAGCTTGCGGAACGCGGCTTCCCTTCCGTGATGGGGAATGCGGTGGCACAGGATGTGCTGGAGCTTGCCCGTGCCGATTGCGCCAGTGCGCTGCTGCTGACCATTCCGAACGGCTATGAGGCCGGTGAGATTGTCGCCAAAGCCCGTGCCATGAACGCACATATGACGATTATTGTCCGCGCGCATTATGATGACGAGCGCACTTATATTATGGAGCGTGGCGCAAACCGTGTGGTGATTGGTGAGTTTGAAATTGCCCGTGCGATGAGCACACTGCTGGTTGAAAACCAGACGGATCATGAGTTCGGCTGCCCGGTCAATATCAATCCGGCGGCAGAAACCGAGACGGAAGGCCGCTCACTGCATGACATGCTGCGCAAACCTGAAGCAGATGCTGCTCCGGAGAACCAGAATCCGCATCCGTCGGCATAATTTGTTTTAATCAACAGAAATACAAGCCCGGTTTATCCGGGCTTTTTATTGATGCTTAATTAATAATTTCATATTATTTAATCCTTTTTACAGAGTCTGATACCCATAGTGAGATCAGATTAATAACACCTCCTGTAATGATCGCGATAGCATAATTAATATCTGTAAAAAATGAAAAATTGAAATACATTTCTTTTAATATACTCAATTTTAAAAGAGGAAATACAGTGACAAATAATATTGATATAAATATGGATATAATGACTCTATTTTTTGTTTTAGTATTACCCCCCTGAAACAGATGACATTTACAAAACTCAGTAATACTACAATAAAATACTGGCCGGCGTCAGGCATCACACCTCCTCTGGAGAAAAAGACACTCATCCGGATGATATGGATTTATCAGAATACATGATCATAACAGATATTATGATCTTTTATTTACGGGATTCAGATTATTTTTACATCACGCTGGACATCATTATAAGATGAATTATTTTCCATTTAAGTTAATTTTAATATCACACCTTATAATTATGTTCGATAACATATAAATATTAATTCTGTCTGACATTTATATTGTTATTTCTGATAAAAAAACGCCGGATAATTCCGGCATTTTTTTCAGTTATTTTATCAGCGTTCCCAGTATGACTCTTCCAGGCTGTCTTCCCGGTCCGGTAACCCTTTGGTCAGACGCGGTGAGTGCTGAATCAGCACCTGATAGCTGACACGGTTGGCATATTTGCAGACCTGCGCGAGTGAAGAGTATGTCAGATAACGGCGCTGATGCTTACTGGAGTTCGGGATATTCATCCGGTGATAGCTGTTGGCCGTAATATCATGCAGCAATGCGGATAATGCCCCGTCGCCGGCACCGTTGGTATTCATTATCTTATCCGGGCCACCCATATAAGGTTCGATATGGGAATAGACCCGCGCCGCATCCTGACAATCTTTCTGACGCATTGCGCGGCTGAATTCATAACGGTTAAACTCCGCCAGCGCGCCCGGTAACAGCGGGTGGGTGGTTTCGCGCATAAATTCTTTTTCTGAATAACCTGCCATATATAACCCGGCAGGACCTGCGGTACACAGCACCAGATCCACCCAGTCCAGGGCTTTATCTGACGCCAGCAGCGGGTCGGCAACGCCGGTCAGTGCCAGCGCTTCTTCTTCATTCATCGCCAGCACAGAGACATTTTCCGCAAGGAAATCACGCCACCACTGCGGATCTTCCGCAATCACATGTTTGGTACCCAGAGTCAGAACCACCGGAACATCATGTTTCCGGGCATATTCGATAGCTTTCATGGTGGCATCCGGCATCGGTTCGCCCGGTTTGCAGCGCACCAGATAAGCCGTCAGCACCAGCGCGGAGGCTTCAGCAATTATCGCTTCCGGAATGCTTTCCGGACGCAGCTGATTCATCAGCCCGGGGCTGATGGCAAATGTCCGCTCACCGTTTTCACTGATCAGGGTAAAACAGCGGCCAATCGGTCCGTCGACACCCTGTAAATAGTTGAGATCCATACGGCTGGAGGTGTTGCACAGATAATAATAGGCATAGCTGCCAATCTGAATATTATTGCACATGGTGCCCAGCAGCACAGAACGGTCGTCCGCCAGAACAGAATAATTGTGAAGGGTATTACCGATAGTACCACCGGCAAATTCATGGGTGATCAGCGAACGCTCAATCAGCTCACGGTACAGCTCTTCAGCCACATCATCCTCAATCACCAGCGAATGCCCGCGGCTGAGCTGATAACGGCGGATAAAATCATCATCCACGTTGGCTTCGATATCCACCAGCGTCTGATCAATACCAACGATATACGCGCGGGTATTTTCATCATCTTTCATCAGCTGGACAGGCTGTAATAACGGGTCACGCAGGCTGACCGGGAAATAGTGTTTGGATTTGCGTCTGCCGGGGAATTTCATAAAGGTTCATGGCCGGAAAAAAAGATGGCGTATTTTATCATAACGCGGGGAAGAATGTGAGCGGACAGAACCCTCAATGTCCGCTCAACCGGAAATTATGCTGATTTTTTTCTGTTAACAAACATATTCCATGCGAAAACCGCCATCACTGACAGAATAAACCCTAAAAAGGCGGATGCGATGAGATACATTTTAGTGCCGGGGCCGTCTTTCACCACCGGCAGATCCGGGGACTCGGTCACGGTGAACGGAACAATGTTCAGTGAGAAAGGCGCGATACTTTTGATGGTTTTCAGCGCATAGGCTCTGTCCAGAAGTTCCGCATCCACAGCCGGTAAATCCAGAGCTTTCAGGGAGTCTCTCATCTGCATCACTGCCGGACGCCCCATGGCACTGTAAGAGGCAACCGGGTCAGCTTCCGGATTCTGAGGCGGAACAGATGCCGCCGCCGGTGCAACCCGTTCAGCTGCAGCCAGGTAAGCCAGCGTTTGCTCCCGCTGATGTTCCGCTCTCACCAGCGCCACATTATACTGACTCTGACCGGCACTCAGCGCAGCGGCCAGGTTTTCCTGTAACTGCGTCTGCATCACATTCTGACTGTATTGTGCGGTGTAATCGAGGTAATCCGACAACATTTGCTGTGCTGTTTGCGGATCTGCCGCAGTGAAGGTCACTTTGGCAGTAGCCGGTTTCAGTATATCGCCGTCCGTTTTCTGAAAACCAAAAGAGCCGGAAACAGCAGTATCGCCCTGTGAGAGGCGGAATGATTCCTGTACTGACGGCGACTGCCAGACAGTACCGAACACATTAAATGCAGCCGGCAGATCAGATACCGCAGTCACATTGAGTGCATTCATCTGCTGGCTGACTTTATCCAGCTCCGGCATGTCACGAAGCTCTGTTGCCGTCACTTCGGCGGTACTGGTCCATTTCTGCGGCAGTATTTTGGAGACACCGAACCCGGCGGCAGCGAATAATACGGTCACAATGACGATAAAAACCTTATGGCGGTATAACAGTTTCAGCAGATCAATAATATCGATCTCGTCATTATTCAGGTTCACTGAACCCTTCTCATTCACCATGTCCGTAGCACCTGTCCTGTCTGCGATGAAGTACTGAATTTCACTTAAAATGAACAATAATATCTGTCATTTTCAGCTAATTAATTGTTACATGATTAATGTTAACATTAATTTCTTAAAATTCTACGCATAACAGTGGTATATTTCGGACTATTCCAGATTGGAATGCGAAAAAACTAGCCAACCAACTCTTGCAACAGCTTTATATGAATATCAGCGTCATTAAGGGACTGAATGTAATGATATTCCGCCCCGCCGGAAGACAAAAATAATGCTTTATTCTGTTCCTTAATTTCCTCTAACGTTTCCAGGCAGTCAGCCGAAAATCCCGGGCACATCACCTGAACAGATTTCACGCCTTTTGAGGGTAATAACTTCATTGTTTCATCAGTATAAGGCGTAAGCCACGGCTCACGGCCAAAACGGGACTGATAAGTGTGCATGATATGTTCAGCCGGAAAATTGAGCCTTTCCCGCAGCAATGTCGTCGTGGCCTCACATTCTGCCGGGTAAACATCACCCTCTTTCGCATAACGGACAGGAATACCGTGATAGGATAAAATCAGCCGGTCAGGCACCCCGTGCTCCGCAAATGCGGCCTCCGCTGACTGCGCCAGTGCCTCAATATAGAGCGGGTGTGTCGCGTAACTGCGGATAAAATGCAGTGACGGGAATGTCCGGCGGCGTTTAAAGATATCCGCCAGCCCGTCAAACACCGCAGCGGTGGTTGAGCAGGAATACTGCGGGTACAGCGGCAGGACATCCAGATGTGTCACCCCCTGTGCCAGAAGGGCATCAACGGCGGATTCCAGTGATGGTGAACCATAGCTCATTCCCAGCTCCACCGGTGTGCCCGGCATCTGTGCCGCCAGTGCCGCCTGCTGACGGCGGCTGTATACCAGCAGCGGGGAACCCTCTTCCATCCAGACAGACTGATAAAGCTTCGCCACACGCGGCGAGCGGAACGGCAGCACAATACCGCGCAGAATACACTGCCAGAGCAGCGGAGAGACATCCACCACACGCGGATCACTCAGGAACTGCTTCAGATAGCGTTTTACCGCCGGGGTTTCCGGTGCATCCGGAGTACCTAAGTTAACCAGTAAAACGCCGCGTTTGTGTTGATTTGTCATCAGAAAATCCTGTCAGCAACTGAGAATGATTGTCAGGGTAATGCATTGTATATAATGATTCTTATTCTTTTCTGCCATGTTCTTCATGTTCTTCATCCTTTTGTCCGCAGGTTCGTTGGCTGCTGGTTCACCGGCGGCGCAGGATAAAAAAAGGCAGCCGTTTGGCTGCCTGACAGAAATAAGTGCCGGATTAACCCAGAATACGGGCTAATTCCTGACTGACTTCGCTTACCGGACGGGTGCCGTCAATACGATTGTATTTCACGTCACTCATCTGAGCTTCTTTCTGATAGTACTGGATCAGTGGTGCAGTCAGCTGATGGTATTCCACCAGACGCTTACGGACGGTCTCTTCCTGATCATCTTTACGGATGGTCAGTTCTTCACCGGTCACGTCGTCTTTATTTTCTGTCTTCGGCGGATTGTATTTTACATGATACACACGGCCTGAGCCCGCATGTACGCGGCGGCCGATAATACGGTCAACGATAATTTCATCCGGAACATCAAATTCCAGAACGAAATCAACGGTGATACCGGCTTCTTTCATTGCATCTGCCTGCGGAATGGTACGCGGGAACCCGTCCAGCAGGAAACCATTACGGCAGTCATCCTGTTTGATGCGCTCTTTAACCAGTGCGATAACTAATGCGTCAGTCACTAATTTGCCGTTGTCCATCAGTTCTTTTGCCTGGAGACCCAATTCACTGCCGGATTTCACTGCTGCACGCAGCATGTCACCCGTCGAGATCTGAGGGATCCCGTATTTTTCCATGATAAACTGAGCCTGAGTCCCTTTACCGGCGCCCGGAGCGCCGAGCAGAATAATACGCATTGCGTAAACCCCTTGCTGGTTGCTTTTTTATAATTCGGATAAAAACAAGCTACCATACCATTTGTCAGGGTATGGACTCAAGAAAAGCGGGGAAACTCTGACGTTCGTTTTTCCTCATTTCAATAAAAAAACCACATGATCGTCATGAAATCATGTGGTTTTTAAGCGGGTTATGCGCGATTGTGCTCACCCGGCGCGGGAACGCCTGTTTTTAGCCTAATAACAGACTATTCATCCGGGAAACAAATTCGTTCGGATCTTCCAGGGTTCCGCGTTCAACAAACAGTGCCTGGTCGAGCAGCAGATTGATCCAGTCGGCAAAGCGGCTTTCGTCCTGCTGTTCTGCGGCCAGTTTCACCAGCGGATGCTCCGGGTTCAGCTCAAAGTTATATTTCACTTCCGGTGCCTGCTGGCCGGCGGCGGCAAACAGTTTCGCCATCTGAGTGCTCATATCATCGGCGTCGGTGGTGACAATCGCCGGGGTGGAGGTCAGACGATGGGTCAGTTTCACCTCTTTCACACGGTCGCCGAGCAGTGTTTTCACACGCTCAACAAACGGAGCCAGCTCTTTATCCGCTTCTTCTTTCGCTGCCGGATCTTCATCCGCCAGTTTTTCCAGCGATTCATCCGCTTTGCTGACAGACTGGAAGGTTTTACCCTCAAATTCATTGAGGTAATTCATCATCCACTCATCGATACGATCGGAGAGCAGCAGCACTTCAATGCCTTTCTTACGGAACAGTTCCAGGTGCGGGCTGTTTTTCGCAGCCGCATAGCTGTCTGCGGTGATGTAGTAAATTTTCTCCTGACCTTCCGCCATGCGGGATACATAATCCGCCAGGGAAACGGTCTGCGCGGAGGTGTCTTCCTTCGTGCTGGCAAAACGCAGCAGTTTGGCGATCAGTTCCGCATTGGAGCTGTCCTCGCCCGGACCTTCTTTCAGAACCAGGCCGAACTGCTGCCAGAATGTCTGGTATTTTTCCGCGTCATTATTGGCCAGTTTTTCCAGCATCTGCAGAACACGTTTGGTCAGGGCGCTGCGCAGGCTGCGGGTGACGGCGCTGTCCTGTAAAATCTCACGGGAAACGTTGAGCGGCAGATCATTGGAATCTATCAGGCCGCGCACAAAGCGCAGATAGTTCGGCATAAACTGTTCCGCGTCATCCATGATAAACACGCGCTGGACATACAGGCTCAGGCCACGGCGCTGGTCGCGGTGCCAAAGGTCAAACGGAGCCACGGACGGGATATAGAGCAGACTGGTGTACTCCTGCTTCCCTTCCACGCGGTTATGCGCCCATGTCAGCGGATCCGCAAAGTCATGGGAGAGATGCTTGTAAAACTCATTATATTCTTCATCACTGATGTCGTTTTTATTGCGCGTCCACAGTGCCTGAGCTTTGTTGATTTTCTCCCAGATAACGGTGCCGTCTTCTTCATTTTTGCTTTCGATTTCCACCGGCAGCGCAATATGGTCGGAATATTTGCCGATAACCGAGCGCAGACGCCAGTCATCGAGGAACTCATTTTCCCCTTCACGGAAATGCAGGGTGATTTCGGTACCGCGTGAATCTTTATGGGTTTTGGCGATGGAGTAATCCCCTTCCCCTTCAGATTCCCAGAACACCGCCTGATCAGACGGCACACCCGCCGCACGGGTGATCACAGTGACTTTGTCCGCCACAATAAAAGCGGAGTAGAAGCCCACCCCGAACTGGCCGATCAGCTGGCTGTCTTTGGCCGCGTCAGAGCCGAGTGATTCCAGGAAAGCTTTGGTGCCGGATTTGGCAATGGTACCCAGGTTGTCGATGACCTCATCGCGGGTCATCCCGATACCGTTATCACTGATGGTCAGAGTGCGCTTTTCTTTATCAGCGGACAGCCGGACATGCAGATCACCGTCATTTTCATACAGTGAACTGTCGGATAAGGCACGGAAACGCAGCTTATCGGCCGCATCAGAAGCGTTGGAGATAAGCTCGCGCAGGAAAATTTCTTTGTTGGAATAAAGTGAGTGGATCATTAACTGCAGAAGTTGTTTTACTTCTGACTGAAAACCACGGGTTTCTTGTTCTTGCAGACTCATGAATAACCTCAGACTGACTTATCAACGAAAAAAAACAGGATAAAAATCAGGTGGGGCCGGTCTTTGGGTTTTCAAGGCAAACGGGGAATTTTTTGTGACAATTCTGAGGAAAAGTGACAGACGGCACAGGCCGTCTGTCCGGGTAACAGGCAGAAACCGCCGTCAGTAATCGCTGTTGTAACGGATTTTCTGACGTCCGGCGATGGAGTGGGACAAGGTCGTGCCATCCACCATTTCCAGCTCACCGCCGACCGGTACGCCGTGGGCGATACGGCTGGCGGAAACATCATACTGCGCGCACATTTCCGCAATATAGTTGGCAGTGGCTTCCCCTTCCACTGTCGGATTGGTAGCCAGGATCACCTCAGTGATGGTTTCCTGAGACAGCCGCTCCTCCAGTTTATCCAGCCCGATATCCATCGGACCGATGCCGTCCAGCGGTGACAGGTGTCCCATCAGCACAAAGTAGCGGCCGGAGAACTGCCCTGTCTGCTCAATCGCGTGGATATCCGCCGGGCTTTCAACCACACAGATAAGACCGGTCTGCTGACGGCGCGGGTTGGCGCAGATAGTGCACTGTTCCTGCTCGGTAAAGGTCCGGCAGTCCCGGCAGTGGCCGATTTCCGACATGGCACGGGTCAGTGCCTGTGCCAGACGCATCCCGCCGCTGCGGTCGCGCTGTAACAGCTGAAACGCCATACGCTGTGCCGATTTCGGCCCGACGCCCGGCAGGCAGCGCAGGGCGTCCATCAGTGCTTCAAGAAGCGGACTGGTTTGCATCAGAACGGCATCTTAAAGCCCGGCGGCAGCTGCATTCCGCTGGAGACTGACGCCATTTTTTCTTTCTGGGTTTCGTCGATACGACGCGCGGCATCATTGAATGCGGCAGCAATCAGATCTTCGAGCATCTCTTTGTCGTCTTCCATCAGGCTTGGATCGATTTCCACGCGGCGGCAGTTATGTGCGCCGTTGATAGTCACTTTAACCAGGCCTGCACCGGATTCACCGGTGACTTCCGTATTTGCAATCTCTTCCTGCATCTGCTGCATTTTATCCTGCATTTGCTGGGCTTGTTTCATGAGATTGCCCAAACCGCCTTTACCGAACATAGTTTTCTCTCTTTGACTAAATTGCGTATTCTAACGCAAGGTGGTTAAACAGGCCGGATACTCTCTTCATCCAGTTCCGCATCAAAAAAGGTCAGCAGAGTCTGAATGGTTTTATCCGTCACAATGGACTGACGCGCCTGCGCCAGCATCTCTTCATAGATAGCCTGCCGCCATTCCAGCGGCGTTTTCATGCTGACATCATCGTCTTCACAAATTGTGAGACTGATAACTTTACCATAAAGTTCACTCAGTGCATCACTCAGCACGCTGTGTGCTGATTTTGAATTCAGGTGGCGCTGTGAGGTGCGCAGATGCAGACAGATACTGTCTTCCCCGGTCTGCTCTTTCACCGCGTTCAGCGCCAGTTGCTGCACCAGTTTCGGCAGCTGCATTTTATCAATATCCGCCGCCCACGGATCCCGTTCCCGGGCAGCAACAGCCAGTTTTTCAGCCACTTCCGGCGTTTTTTCGTGCTCAAGGGCTTTTTTGATATCTTTCGGCCGCGCAACCGGGAGTTTCTCTTCCGGTTCATCCTGTTTCTGCGGACGCCACTGATACGGCTGCGGTTTACCGGATGCTTTCGGCTGTGGTGCAGACACAGCACGGCCCCGGCGGTTTTCAGTCACGGCAGCGAGTCGCTCCAGTGCTGAGTTCGCCGGTTTACCCTTTTCAGTTAAGGTAACCGGCTCAGACTTTTTTGACGGCGGGATCTCCTGCCGGTTCAGTGCGTCACGGGCTTTCAGCAACTGGGCGGTCGGGTTGTTTTCCGTTTCCTGCGGTATCGCCGGCGGTATGCTGCGCGCCGGTGCGTCCGGTGCCGCTGTCTGCGGTTGTGACGGCAGGGAAACCGGTGCCACGGACGGCGCGGTGATCACTTCATCAATCACATTACGCGGATGAAATGCCAGTGCGCGCAGCAGCGCCATTTCGGCACCCATGCGTCTGTCAGGGGCATACGGCAGCTCTTTGCGGCCGACCAGCAGTGTCTGATAATAGAGTTGCAGATCCGCCGGGGCAATGGCCCGGGCCAGGATGCGCAGACGTTCTTCTGTCACCCCGGCACTGTTATCCTGTACCGGCAGCAGTTGCAGCATGGCGATTTTATGCAGCGCGGCCAGCATTTCTGTCAGCAGGTTATCCCAGTCCGCGCCCCGTGATGCGGCATCATTCACGCCGTTCATCACCTGAACGCCATCCCCTTTCACCAGGGCTTCCAGGATAGTCAGCGGCTGTTCGTCGTCCAGAGTGCCGAGCATCTGCGTTACCACGTCGGTGGTCACTTTTCCGGCCCCCAGGGCAATCGCCTGGTCCGCCAGACTCAGCGCGTCACGCATACTGCCGTCTGCGGCACGGGCCAGTAACAGCCGTGCACGGGCATCGTTTTCAATCTGTTCTGCGGTCAGAATGGTATCGAGCTGCTGACTGATCTGATCCACATCCAGCGCTTTGAGATGGAACTGTAAGCAGCGGGATAAAATCGTCACCGGCAGTTTTTGCGGATCGGTGGTTGCCAGCAGGAATTTGACGTGCTCCGGCGGCTCTTCCAGGGTTTTCAGCAGCGCATTAAAGCTGTGACGGGAGAGCATGTGAACTTCGTCGATAAGATAGACTTTGAAACGCCCGCGCGACGGGGCGTACTGGACGTTATCCAGCAGTTCACGGGTATCTTCCACCTTGGTGCGCGATGCGGCATCGATCTCAATCAGATCAACAAACCGCCCCTGCTCAATTTCCAGGCAGTTCTGGCATTTACCGCACGGCGTGGCCGTGATGCCCTGTTCACAGTTAAGACCTTTGGCAAACAGGCGTGCCAGGGTGGTTTTTCCGACCCCGCGGGTACCGGAAAAGAGATAGGCATGATGCAGCCGCTGATGTTCCAGCCCGTTTGCGAGCGCTGTCAGAACATGCTGCTGACCGATAACCTGTGAAAATGTTTGTGGTCGCCACTTACGGGCAAGGACTTGATAGCTCATGGATTCCGCAGAGAGTGAACATGATTTTCCATCATGCTACCACAGCCTCACCACAATGGGCGAGGCTGAGTTTGCGTTTAATACGGGGAGAGACTCAGCCGCCGGCATATTCCAGCAGGCAGAAGCTGTGCACACCTTCCGCTTCAAGGCGTTCCGCGCCGCCGAGATCAGGCAGGCCGATAATAAAGGCTGCTTCATGCACTTCACCGCCCAGACGACGGATCAGACGGATAGTCGCATTGACGGTACCGCCGGTGGCCAGCAGGTCATCGACAACCAGCACGTTGTCACCACTGCTGATGCTGTCTTTATGCATCTCCAGGGTATCAGTGCCGTATTCCAGATCATAGGTCTCGCTGAGGGTACCACACGGTAATTTCCCTTTTTTGCGGACCGGCACAAAGCCGACACCCAGACGTAACGCAACCGGTGCGCCGAATAAGAATCCACGGGCTTCAGTGCCCACGACTTTGGTGATCCCTTTGTCTGCGAAATGCTCCACCAGCATATCAATCGTCAGACGATAGGCTTCCGGATTGGCCAGTAATGTGGTGATGTCGCGAAACAGTACCCCTTCCTTAGGATAGTCAGGGATAGTCCGGATACTTTCTTTAATAAATTGCAGTTGTTCAGCAGTTGCGCTCATAATGGGTGCCATAGAGATAACACGAAACCTCAGAATCTATGCAAATCAGGGGAAAATTGCAACCGTATCCCGTGACTTTGCCGATTATTTGTTGTTTTATATCAAACAGACTAAAAAATGCTTCTGCAACTATAGATCCTCAACAGATCCTCAACAACGATCCCGGGCACATTTCACTGAGGCGGATAATGAACACCAGACAATTGTTACAGGCGCTGCGGCAGAAAATCAGCGCGCTGGAAGAGCAGATTGCCCCGATAGCAGACCGGGAACTGAGCCAGCGCCGCTTCGATGATACCCTGTTCGCCGCCCGTAATAAAACCCTGCGCCTGTGCATGGATGAATTACTGCACCATACTGACCAGCTGGCGCAGTGTGCGGATGAAAACCGGGCTGAACAGGTACGTTTTCTGGCGGAAAAAATTGTCGCCCAGATTGCGGCACTGAACCGCGAGGCCGCCACTCAGGCGCTGCGCCAGAAAGAACAGAGCTATGTGAAACGGGACAGCCAGGTGGATCTGTATCAGCGTCTGGCGCAGCATCAGGATTATGAGCGCCGCCTGGCTCAGATGACCGATGACCGCGAACTGGCACTCGGCCGCGCACAGACCTTTGCCGAACAGCAAAAAATCCAGAAAGAGCTGGCGGCTCTGGCCGGACGCCTTGTCCGCTGCCGTCAGGCTTTACAGCGCATAGAGCGGCAGATTGAACGCCACGACGGCACCGAATTTTAATCAGATACCGGATACCCCATGAGTCTTGAAAATGCCCCCGATGAGGTAAAACTGGCGGTCGATCTTATCTGTCTGCTGGAAGAGAACCGCATCCCGGCCGCAACCGTGCTCGCGGCGTTACAGATTGTCCGCCGCGATTATGAAAACAAACTGCGCGATACAGAGAACGATCAGGCCGGCTGAGCGCCGTCATCCTTCTCTTTTCCCTGCACCTGTACTTCTTTGCCGCTGTTCTGATCGTGGAGATACACTTCCAGCTGATTGAAGGCGATATTAATATCGTTTTCGCGCGCCATCCGGTCAATCGCGCGGTTCACTTCATCCGTGGTGGCACTGCGGTCGCCGATAGTGCGCACATAGAAACGCAGCTGGTGATCGAGGCTGCTGGCACCAAACTCGGTGAAATACACACCCGGCGCCGGGTCGGTCATTACTTTCGGGTTATCCGTAGCCGCTTTCAGCAAGACCTCTTTCACCTTCGCCAGATCCGAGCCGTAAGCCACACCGACATTAATCACAATCCGCGTTACCGTATCAGAGAGTGACCAGTTGGTCAGGCGCTCGGTCATAAAGGCTTTGTTCGGGATAATGACTTCTTTGCGGTCAAAATCAATCACCGTGGTCGCACGGATGCGGATCTTGTTAACCGTACCGGAGAAAGTACCGATAGTGACGGTATCGCCGATACGGATCGGGCGTTCGAACAAAATAATGATACCCGAAACAAAGTTAGCAAAGATTTCCTGTAACCCGAAGCTGAGACCGAAGGTTAAGGCTGCTGCCAGCCACTGTAATTTACCCCACGACACCCCGAGGGTGCCGAACGCGGCAATCGTCCCGATCCCGACAATCAGATAAGTCAGAATGGTGGTGATAGCGTACGAGGTGCCCTGGCGCAGCGAGAGCCGCGAGAGTACAAGGACTTCAAGCAGACCGGGCAGGTTGCGCATCATTATCCAGGACACCACCACAATCAGGACAGACAGGATCAGATCCCCGAGCGTGATTGCCTCCACCACATTCCCCAGCGCGGTATCGACGTTGTAATGCCACAGCGTGATACTGTCAAAGAAGGAGAAAATGGTAATAAAATCAGACCATATGCCGTAGAACGCCGCTGCAAAGACAATAAACAGAACCATCGAGGTCAGACGCAGTGACTGCTGGTTAATCAGCTCCATCGACATCGGCGGCTCTTCCACAATCACATCCGGGACATCATCCCCCTCATGCTGCTCTTTATGCTGAACCTGCTGTTTCTGCCGGCGGGCCAGCGCACGCTGATAGGTCAGACGCCGTGCCGCCAGTGCCAGGCCGCGCAGACTGGTATGATAGACGATATACCACAGCAGCAGCAGATAGAGACTGTCTATCCAGCGGCTGCTCAGGCGCAGTGCCGTGTAGTAATACCCCAGCCCGACCAGCACCACCAGTACCAGCGGGGAGAATGTCAGTAAAGTCAGCAGGAACGCCCGCACCAGATGAGAGCCCTTCTCGCGCCAGATTTCAATGCAGAACGGCAATGTGAATGCAAAGACAAACACCAGTGCCACCGGCACCACCAGCTGACCAATCACATCATCCACCAGGCGCAGCGGGTATTCCATCCCGTAAGCCGCCCACAGCATAATCGGCAGCAGCGGCAGCGCCAGGCGCACCAGTCTGCGGCGGCCGGTACGGCAGATTTCAGGATCGATCCCGAAGTGTGTGACTGCAATTCCCTCCGGTTTCATAATCCGGTAACTCCACTCGAACAGCACCCAGAAGAGAGCCAGCTGGCGGGAGATAGTCCACATCAGTGCGGAATCCGCACTGCCGGTTTTCAGGCAGAAATAGCCGAAGGCAATCACAAACAGTGAGGACGGCAGGGTTTTGATCAGCATCAGTCCCAGCGCCATTGGTGTGTAGATCTGGCGGTCTTTTTTCAGCCGCCCGACATCAGCATTAATTTCAGCAAGTTTGGTATCAATATTCTTGGTGCCGAAACGCAGCAGCAGCGCAATAATCAGCAGCGGAATAGTAATAAAGAGGGAATCGACAAAACCGTTGATCAGGCTTTGCAGCGACCAGTTCAGATCCAGTGACGTCAGTTCCTGTTTGGCCGCGCCCGGGAAGGACTGGAACCAGGCCAGGTTGACCGGTTTGTTACTGTTGACCCAGAAAATCTGCTGCGCGAGGGTTTTCTCCAGTGAGGCCACCACGGTGACCAGTTGAGTCTGATCCAGCTGCAGGTTAATCGCCTGGGAAATCTGGTTACCCATCTGGGTATTCAGCTGATCCAATAAATCCTGACGGACAGACACCACCTGCATCAGCGCATGTTTCTGAGCCCGCAGCTCTGCTGCGGTCGCCGGCATATCATGGGTTTTGGCGTACTCGTCAATCATGGTGCTGACAAAGTTGTCCGGCTGATAAAGCTTGTCGCGCTGCTGGTTGATTTCAAACTGCGCCAGACGCATGTCCGCAATCCGGTCCGGCAAATCTTTAATCAGCAAATCCGGCGGCAGGTAGATCTGCTCTTTAAACAGGATACGGGAGAGCAGCAGGCTGCCGCGCAGCACGGTAATCTGCTCTTTGAGGTTGCGCTCGGATTGCAGTGCGCGATCCAGAATACTGCGTACCTTAATGGTGCGCTGCACCAGCTGGTTATTATCGCGGGTGGCGGCGACCAGCTTTTCACTTAAATCATGGTTGAGCGCGATTTCACGCTGCACCAGCGGATCATCCTGCATATTGCGCTGGGTATCATCCGAACTCTGCGCCTCTTTGGCCGCCTCTTCCGAATAATCCAGCCGCTTGCCGCTGACCGTTTCCTGAATTACATCAATATTACTTTCCAGCTGTTTGATGCGCTCCACCACATAGTCACGCTGCACCTGCAGCAGATTCTGTAACTGGGTGTTCGACTGTAATGCCCGTTTCTGATAATCAATCTGCTGCTGTAAGTAATACTGCTCCACCTGAAGGGCTTCAATTTCCGTCGGCCGCAGCACTTTCTGGGCCGCCATCGAATCATTCAGCAGGACGCGGATCTGCTGCAGACGCTGCACATTACCGTACATAATATTCTGTGCGCGCTCAGGCTGAGTCTGGAGAGCAATCAGATCACTATTATAAGAAGAGAGGTTATTCTGTGCGGTCTGCAACGCCTCAAGGGTGCTGTTAAGTTTCAGCTCCAGTTGCGAGAGCGGCAGATTTTCAATGGAGGCCCGGTATTCCGCCAGTCCTTCATCAGTTAATGATTTTATCTGCGTTAATTTTTGTGTGACCTGATCTGACAGTTTCGGGGCTTCATCCACCCGTTTTTTCAGTGCCTGTGATTTTTCTTTCAGGGCATCGAGATTGTCATAAAACACCAGCGCCCGCTCCAGATCCTGCACTGACAGCTTATCAGCGGCAGTCTGTTCTTTGCGGTTATTCAGGGCATTGAGTTCGGTCTGAATGGTGTTGCGGTCAGGAATATCCTGTACGGCCGCCACCGCGCTGTTCTGAACCAGCACCGGCAGCAGAAATATGAAACAGGTAAAAAGACGGAGGAAAATCGGCCTCAGCAGACCGGAAGCCGGGACACGGCTGATTCGCTTCATAATAATATCCACCTGTATCTGCCCTTCCCCGGCTGTCTGTTTCAGGTTATCTGATTAAAAGGTAATGATTTTTTCTGCATCAAGTGACCACTGCGCCAGCTCGGCCAGTGTCCCGACCTGCACGCCGTCCACCAGCGGAAGCTCAGTGATACCGCGGGCATCGGTACAGGTTTTACACAGCCTGATGTCTGTTTTCTGTGCCACCAGGATCTCCAGCATCTGTTTCAGGTTATAACCCTCTTTCGGCTGCTGACCGCGTAACCCGGCGACCACCGCATCTGACATCAGAAAAACATTCATCGGCACCTGACTGTCCTGCTCTTTAATCGCAATTGCCAGACGCAGTGCGTTAAATAAAGATTCACTGCCATACGCAGCGCCATTGGCAATAATTAATACAGGCTTCATACATGATATCCTTAAGGTTAATGTTATAAAATGTAAATCAGGCGTCTGCCGGCGGTAGCTGCATATTTTTACTGAGCATTAACATATCCAGATAACCGTCAACCAAATATTCAGCCTGCCCGCTGATATTAAAACTCTCGCTGGAAAAGAGCCAGTTTTCTAACAGCCCGGTTATCATTCCGCGCAGCATGATAGCCGCACGGCGCAGATCGAGGGTTGACGGCAGCAGCCCCAGTGTAACGCTTTCAATCAGGAACGACTCTATTCTTGAGTATTCCGCAGCATATAAATTTTGTCTGATGGTAATTAATTCGCTCATTTCACCGGTAAATTCACATTTATGAAATGAAATGCTCAGAATAGCCCGCATTTTGGGATCAGAAGCCACAGACGTCAGAATGTAAATTAATATTTTCTTAAACACTAAAAGTGGATTATCCGGGTATTTTGCCCGATACTCTTGTTCAATAAAGCCAATTTTCGTATCGGTTATCGAACAGACTTCAGTAAACAGATCAACTTTATTTTTGAAGTGCCAATAGATCGCACCACGGGTCACACCTGCTTGCTTTGCAATATCCACTAATGACGTCGCAGACACGCCCTGCTCACTGAAGGCGGTTAACGCGGCATCAATAATCTGCCGGCGGGTTTCTCCGGCCTGTTGTTTAGTTTTTCGTGCCATGTAAGGCCTGTGTCATCTGAAGTTAATTTACATACATTCGTGTATGTTTGTATTATAGCACGCTGATTTATTAGTTAATCAACCATATTTACCGGTTAAAAATCGACATTTTATAGAGGTTTACTATGCGAAAAAACAGAGGCGTTCTACCTCTGGCGATGCTCGTTCTGTCCGGGAGCTTTCTGCTGTCCGGATGTGGTGAAGAGCAGAAGCAAGGGGGCGAAATGCCACCGCCGGATGTTAAAGTCGTCACACTGAAAGCTGCACCACTGACAGTGAGCACGGAACTGCCGGGACGAACTTCTGCTTACCGCATCGCGGAAGTGCGCCCTCAGGTCGGCGGCATTATTTTAAAACGCAACTACAAAGAAGGAAGTGACGTCAAAGAAGGCGAATCGCTCTATCAAATTGATCCGGCTCCTTTTCAGGCCACGCTGAACAGCGCGCAGGCTGAACTGGCAAAAGCCAGAGCGAATGCCGAACTGGCCCGCCTGACAGTGAACCGCTATAAACCGTTGCTGGGAACAAACTATATCAGCCGCCAGGATTATGATGAGGCTGTCTCCACACATGCACAGGCTCAGGCTGCGGTCCGGGCTGCACAGGCAGCTGTTCAGACAGCACAAATCAACCTGAACTACACCAAAGTCACCTCACCGATTTCCGGTCTGTCCGGTAAATCAAACGTGACTGAAGGTGCATTAGTGGCAACAGGTCAGAGCCAGCCGCTGACACTGGTTCAGCAGATTGACCCTATCTATGTGGATGTGACCCAGTCCAGCGATGATTATCTGCGTCTGAAACACGAAATCGCCAGCGGTGCCGTGGATAAAGAACAGGGCAAAGTTGCGGTCAGCCTGGTGACAGCTGAAAACAAAGATTATACCCATAAAGGTTATCTGGAATTCTCCGATGTGACTGTCGACGAAACCACCGGCTCCATCACCATGCGTGCTGTATTCCCTAACCCGCAGGAATCCCTGCTGCCGGGCATGTTTGTCCGCGCCCGTGTGGATGAAGGTGTGCGTCCTGACGCTATCCTGGTTCCGCAGCAAGGGGTTATCCGTACTGCAAAAGGCGGCGCAGTGGTTAACGTGGTTAACGCCAAAAACGAAATCGAAGTCCGTCCGGTCACTGTCGGCCAGGCATATGGTAACAAATGGCTGGTTACCGCCGGTGTGAATAACGGCGAACGTGTTGTTGTCGAAGGCTTCCAGAAAATCAAGCAGGGTGCTGTCGTTAAGGCAACAGAGGTGGATTTAAATGCACAGCCGGCAACAGCTGCGCCGAAAGAAACTGAATCTGCCAGGAAGTCCCAATAAGGAGTCAGTGATTCATGCCAAAGTTTTTTATTGAAAGACCGATATTTGCATGGGTAATCGCCATTATTACCATGCTTGCAGGTCTGTTGGCGATCATGAAACTGCCGGTGGCACAGTATCCGACTGTTGCCCCGCCGGCGATTTCGATTTCCGCAACCTATCCGGGTGCGGATGCCGAGACGGTTCAGAATACGGTAACCCAGGTTATCGAACAGAACATGAACGGTATCGACAAAATGGTGTACATGTCTTCAACCAGTGACTCAGCAGGTAACATGAGTATCTCGCTGACCTTTGAAGCTGACGCCGATCCGGATATTGCCCAGGTTCAGGTACAGAACAAACTGCAGCTGGCTATGCCGTTACTGCCGCAGGAAGTGCAGCAACAGGGGGTTACGGTTCAGAAATCAACCAGCTCCTTCCTGTTGGTTGCCGCGTTTATTTCCGATGATAAAGACATGACGCAGGATGATATTGCGGACTATGTCGGTTCAAACGTGAAAGACCCGCTCAGCCGTGTAACCGGTGTGGGGGAAACCCAGCTCTTCGGTACCCAGTACGCCATGCGTATCTGGCTCGATCCCGATAAACTGGTGAAGTACAACCTGACCACTGTCGATGTTATCAATTCGATTAAAATTCAGAACAACCAGGTTGCTGCCGGTCAGCTCGGGGGAACGCCCTCTGTTAAAGATCAGCGTCTGAACGCATCGATCATTGCACAGACCCGGCTGAATACTCCTGAGCAGTTCCAGGAAATCATGCTGCGCGTGAATACTGACGGTTCTGTTGTCCGTCTGAAAGACGTTGCTTATGTGGAACTCGGTGCAGAGAACTACGGGATTATCGCGCGTTATAACGGTAAACCATCTGCCGGTATCGGGGTTAAACTTGCCACAGGGGCCAACGCCCTGGATACAGCAAACGCAGTTCGTGAAAAACTGGCTGAAATGCAACCGTATTTCCCGGACGGAATGCAGGTTGTTTATCCATACGATACAACACCATTCGTTAAAATCTCCATTTTCGAAGTGGTGAAAACACTGGTCGAAGCAATCATGCTGGTGTTTGTGGTGATGTATCTGTTCCTGCAGAATTTCCGTGCAACATTGATCCCGACTATCGCTGTTCCGGTCGTGTTATTAGGTACATTCGCCGTTCTTGCCGCCTTCGGGTATTCGATAAATACCCTGACGATGTTCGCGATGGTGCTGGCCATCGGCCTGCTGGTGGATGACGCCATCGTGGTGGTGGAAAACGTTGAACGTGTTATGCAGGAAACCGGCCTGCCGCCGAAAGAAGCCACAAAAGTATCGATGGGGCAGATTCAGGGTGCCCTGATGGGTATCGCCATGGTGCTTTCTGCGGTATTTATTCCGATGGCCTTCTTCGGGGGTTCAACCGGGGCAATTTACCGTCAGTTCTCTGTAACTATCGTATCAGCCATGATCCTGTCAGTATTAGTGGCATTAATTCTGACACCGGCCCTGTGTTCCACCATGCTGAAGCCTATCAAACAGGGCAGCCACGGTGCTCAGACCGGATTCTTCGGCTGGTTCAACCGGATCTTTGAGAAACAGACTCACCACTATACTGACAGCGTGGGTCGCATGCTGCGCGGTACCGGTCGTTATCTGCTGCTGTATGTTGTGCTGGTTGCAGCCATGATTGTGATGTTTGTCCGTCTGCCGTCTTCCTTCTTACCGGAAGAAGACCAGGGGGTATTCCTTGCCATGGTTCAGTTACCTCCGGGCTCCACACAGGAACAGACTCAGGTTGTCCTTAATGAAGTCAGTGATTACTTCATTAATACTGAGAAGAATGTGGTGGAATCTGCCTTTACCGTTAACGGCTTCGGTTTCGCCGGTCAGGGACAGAACATGGGTCTGGCTTTCGTTGTCCTGAAAAACTGGGATGAACGTAAAGCGAAAGAAGATAAAGTGGAAGCTATTGTCGGCCGTGCCAACGCGAAATTCAGTCAGAATTCAGGCGCAATTATTTATGCGTTCAACATTCCGGCAATTGTTGAGCTCGGCACATCCAGCGGCTTTGACCTTGAACTGATGGACAATGCAAACCACGGACATGAAGCTCTGACTCAGGCCCGTAACCAGTTACTGGGACTTGCAGGCAAACATCCGGATATGCTGGTTCAGGTTCGTCCGAACGGGATGGAAGATACATCTCAGTATCATCTCTATGTTGATCAGCAGAAAGCTGAAGCATTAGGTGTGGACATCAGCACTATCAATGCGACAATGAGCACCATGTTCGGCGGAACATACGTCAACGACTTTATCGATCGCGGACGTGTCAAAAAAGTCTATATTCAGAGTGATGCACAATTCCGTATGCTTCCTCAGAATATTTCTGAACAGTATGTCCGCAATAACAACGGTCAGATGGTTCCGTTCTCCGCCTTTGTTGATACGAAGAAAGATCCGTGGTCATTTGGTTCACCACGTCTGGAGCGTTACAACGGTTTACCGGCTATGCAGATTCAGGGGAGTGCCGCACCGGGTAAAAGTAGTGGTGATGCGATGAACCTGATGGAAGACCTGGCAAAAGAATTGCCGCCGGGCTTCGGCGTTGAGTGGACAGGTATGTCTTATCAGGAAAAAATGTCCGGTAACCAGGCGCCTGCACTGTATACCATCTCACTCATTATCGTCTTCCTTTGTCTGGCAGCGTTATATGAAAGCTGGTCGGTTCCGTTCTCTGTTATGCTGGTCGTTCCGCTCGGGGTTATCGGCGCGCTGTTGCTGACCCATGCACGCGGGCTGGAAAACGACGTGTACTTCAAGGTCGGCCTGCTGACAACCATCGGTCTGTCGGCGAAGAACGCCATCCTGATTGTGGAATTCGCCAAAGACCTGATGGAGAAAGAAGGTAAAGGGCTGATTGAAGCAACACTGGAAGCCGTTAAGATGCGTCTGCGTCCTATCCTGATGACATCACTGGCCTTTATGCTCGGGGTTATTCCGTTAGTCCTGAGTAACGGTGCCGGTTCCGGTGCACAGAACGCCGTAGGTACAGGTGTGTTCGGTGGTATGATCGCCGCAACCTCACTGGCTATCTTCTTCGTACCGGTCTTCTATGTGGTTATCCGCCGCCGCTTCAGTAAGAAGAATGAGGACATTGAGCATGCTCATGCGGTAACGCAAAAGAGCGATAGTCCTGACGGATTTTAATCCTGCTTAAACATAAAAAGGTCACATTAGTGACCTTTTTTATTTTTTTGACATGATGAATATTTTTAAATTTGAGTAAGAAAAACTTAAATAAACAATAGATGAATGTAAATTATAACATTTTGCAAATGTAAGGTTTTGTCATAACACGTTATGATTCATCACCTGCCCTTTCCCATAAAAATTCAGTAAATTTAAGCAGATGAGTAATTATAACCTGTGTATCAGCGCATTTATTCTGCATTTAAATTTACTTTTTTTGTATTTTGGCTAGTGACAAGAGCGGAAATAGTGTTATATTACTAACAGGGTTAACTCACACCTTTTTATTCACATCTTTTTCCGGAACATCACGTTCACTGACTGAAACAGATTAACACGTAATCAGCGTCTGGTTATCCGCTTGTGCTGAACGGAACTTTACATTACCTTTATTTATAACTAAAGGCTGATGATATATATAATACACCGACGTCGATAACGTAATAACTTACTCATGTGTTAATTATAATTTAACGTTTTTCAGCGCCTTATCATTCCCGGTTACATTCAGGAGGTGATTATGGACGAGTATTCTCCACGAAATTACGATATTGCGGTACTGAAGTATCTGTGTGATGAACTTTGCCGTGAAGGCACACAAACCCTCATCAGAAGCAATAATTATTGGGTTAATGATTTAGCCTCAGATTCAAACTTAAAACTTAACGAATTATTAGGTTACATTGCTGACGTGGCCTGGAGTTTTAAGATAAAACATACACAAAATAAGGATCTCATCTCATTTGTCGATGAATACATCGATGAAACTTACGCGCTGTTTGGTCAGATGGAAGTTTCGTTTAATGACGTTGAGGAATGGAAGAAGATGGCATCACTGGTAAGCAGCATGCTGACCAGCGAGGGGCATCTCGTCCACTAACGGAATACAGATTTATATATCAGTATATTGCGTACTAACAACTCAGCAAGAAGATAACATATGATGACTAAACTGGACTATCTCATGCGCTTACGTAAGTGCACTTCTATTGAAACACTGGAACGTGTCATTGAGAAGAACAAATATGAACTGACTGATGATGAGCTGGAGGTTTTTTATTCAGCAGCCGATCATCGTCTGGCCGAATTAACCATGAATAAACTGTATGACAAAATCCCGGCATCTGTCTGGAAATTTGTCCGTTAATTCAAACTGCTGTAACCGCCTCTCTTTCAGGCAATAGTCTTATTTTTAGTGATCCCGGGCCAAAGGCACAGCTGACTGACTTTGGCTTCCGATCATGCCCGCTATTTATCCCGCTATTCTTTACGTATATTACGATACAGATATAATTTATAACAAAAGCATATATTTTATGTTTGTTTCACTCACCAGATTATTAAATGACGATACCCATTTATTAAACTCAATGTATAGCGAAAATTTCATTTTCACTGTTTACCACTATAATGGGTTAAATCAAAAATAAGATTTTTACCTGAACATGCGATTTTATGTGAAACTCTCTCTTTTACACTAAGAA
Source organism: Morganella morganii (assembly GCF_019243775.1). Lineage (NCBI taxonomy): Bacteria > Pseudomonadati > Pseudomonadota > Gammaproteobacteria > Enterobacterales > Morganellaceae > Morganella > Morganella morganii. The sequence goes on along the minus strand of NZ_CP069157.1, from coordinate 807,160 downwards.
CATAAAACAAATTTTACCTATATTGCTATATCCTTATATCTGATGTTGCCCGCTGAATGCCGGAGTTTGTGCGGACAGGGATAATGTTAAATTATGAATACATGAATAATATGCGCCGGATGAATAACGGAAGAAACTCGCTGTGCAAACAGAGGCAAACAGTATCAATAACGGGATAATCACAGAGACGGGTACAACAGAAATGGGTGGGGGCCTTGCCAGCGACATCCCGGCACACAATTCCCCTGCTATGGCTGCTTCCTTCCGGACCTGACCGAGTTAACAAGTTCATGTTGCGGGAGAACCAACAAAGCCCCCATAGGAACCCTCAATAATGAGGCTGTGCCATTATCCGGGATCAGCACTGAAATAGCAAGGCAACTGGTGCTGACCGCTGTATTTTTACACACTACTGACACAACGACATACCTCTGCCGGTCAGGAACCACACATAACGGCGGTTTATCATTTTTCAATTGCACTGACAGCGATTAGAATGACCGGTTCCTGCTGAAAATACTTAATAAGGGTAACCATGAGCCTGGCATTAGAAAATCTGATAAACCTGATGGCACTCGAAAAACTCGAAGACGGGTTATTCCGGGGGCAAAGTGAAGATCTCGGCCTGCCGCAGGTCTTTGGCGGACAAGTTGCCGGACAGGCACTGTATGCAGCGGGACAGACTGTTCCGGCTGATCGCCGCGTTCATTCATTCCACAGCTATTTTCTGCGCCCCGGCGACAGCCATAAACCGATTATTTATGATGTGGAAAATCTGCGTGACGGCAAAAGTTTCAGTGCCCGCCGTATCAGCGCGATTCAGAACGGAAAACCGATTTTCTATATGACCGCCTCTTTCCAGGGGGAAGAGAGCAGTTTTGAGCATCAGAATGCCATGCCGGAAGTTCCGGGCCCTGACGAACTCGCCTCTGAAACTGATATTGCCCGCAAGATCGCCGCGAATCTGCCACCGAAAATGCAGGCACTGTTCCTGCGTGAGCAGGCTATTGAATGGCGGCCGGTGCGTTTTTACAGCCCGTTTCAGAACCCGGAGAATCCGCCGGTGCGTTATACCTGGCTGAAAACCAACGGCACCATACCGGATGATCAGGCGCTGCATCAGTATCTGCTCAGTTATGCTTCTGACTACAATTTCCTGCCGACTGCCCTCCAGCCACACGGCTACGGCTTTATGCAGCCGGAAATTCAGATTGCCACGATTGATCATTCCATGTGGTATCACCGCCCGTTCCGGCTGGATGAATGGCTGCTGTATGCCGTGGAAAGCCCGACAGCGTCCGGCGGACGCGGGTTTGTCCGTGGTCACTTCTATAATCAGACCGGCGTGCTGGTTGCATCTACTGTACAGGAAGGCGTTCTGCGCTTGCGGGATATTTAAGCGCCTGCGGTAAAAAAGCCCCCGCTGTACATCGGTGAGCGGGGGCTTACTTTTTTTCAGCTATGAGCGGTTATAGGCCTGTTCACCATGCGTACTGATATCCAGCCCGCTGATCTCATCTTCTTCTGTGCAGCGTACACCGGTTGTCAGTGCCGCGCATTTGAATGCGATGTAAGTAATCACTCCGCTCCAGAGCACAGTAACCAGGATGCTTTCCGCCTGAATCCATACCTGATGCAGCATAGTGACACCTTCTGCATAACCGGTACCGCCGAGAGCGGACGCAGTAAACACGCCGGTCAGCAGACAGCCCGCAATACCGCAGACGCCGTGGATCCCGAAGACATCGCAGACATCATCCGCTTTCAGGCGGCGCTTCAGTGCAGTGACGCCCCAATAACCGGCAATACCGCTGATAAGGCCGATAACTATCGCCCCCGCGACGCCCACCGTCCCGGCCGCCGGGGTGATCCCGACCAGACCGCCGATACAGCCGGAACACGCACCGAGAAGTGAGGGCTTACCCCGCATGCACCACTCTGCAATCACCCACGCCAGCACGCCCGCCGCCACCGCAATCACGGTATTCAGAAAAGCCAGTGCTGCAATACCATCCGGTTTTCCGGCCGATCCGGCATTAAACCCGAACCAGCCGATATAAAGGATCGCCGTGCCGGTAAAGACCATCGGCAGACTGTGCGGTTTGGTCGCGGTTTTCCCCGGTAACAGGCGCGGTCCCAATATGTAAGCACCAACTAACCCGGCAACCGCCGCGTTAATATGCACAACGGTTCCCCCGGCAAAATCCAGTGCACCATCTTCCGCCAGCCAGCCGCCGCCCCAAACCATATGCGCCATCGGTACATAAGCCAGAGAGAACCAGATAACGGTGAACAACAGAAAGGCCGTGAATTTGATCCGTTCTGCCAGCGCACCGGTGATAAGTGCAACAGTAATTGCCGCAAAAGAGCCCTGGAAAATAACATGTGTCAGCTGGCTGATACTGCCGCTGTTACTGACAGGCGTGATCCCGCTGAGAAATGCATGAGACAGACCGCCAATCACCCCATTTCCGTCAGAAAATGCCATGCTGTAGCCATAAAAAACCCATAACAGCAGCACCAGCGCGAAGCTGACAATCACCTGTGTCATGACTGATAACACATTCTCACGTCGTACCAGTCCGCCGTAAAACAGCGCGATACCGGGAAGTGTCATAAAATACACCAGTGCGGCACAAATCAGCATAAAACCATTATCCGCACGCTCCATTCCTTCCGTTGCACTGAATGCCGGAAGCGGCAGCACCGCGGACATCACAACAGGCAAGACCATTTTTCGTTTCATCATCTGAGCATCTCCGCGCGGTTTAAATAGCTTCATCATTTTGTTCACCGGTACGGATCCGCACCGCCTGAGTAATGTCTGAAACAAATATTTTCCCGTCACCGATACTGCCGGTATATGCCGAGCGGCAAATTGCCTCAATAATGCGATCAAGAGAATCATCAGGCACAACAATCGTAAGCTGCGTCTTCGGCAGAAAATCCGTGCTGTACTCCTCCCCCCGGTACAGCTCAGTGTGCCCCTTCTGTCTGCCCGCACCCCGTACTTCCAGTACAGTTAATCCCTGAATACCCTCTTCGTTCAGCGCATCTCTGACGTCATTAAGTTTAAAAGGCTTGATGATGGCCATTATCATTTTCATCGCATTCTCCGCTTCAGGTTGCTGGTGTCCTGAGGGCAAGTTGCAAAAGTGATGCCAATAAGCAGAATGGAAATTAAATCTATTAATAACAAAAAGATGGAAATAAAAAAGGTGTCTGATTCATCAGACACCTTTTCCTGTGAGGCGGAGATTGCACTTTTTTACAGCATCATGCACCTGTTTATGTGAACGATCTCACAATTATAGTGCAGGGGTATAGTTCTCTTCCGGGGCGTTGAGTGATTCCCCGACCTGCTGCAGCTGATACATCTGGTAATAGCGGCCCTTCTCTGCCAGTAACGCCCGGTGAGAGCCGGATTCCGCCATTTCGCCGCGGTTGAGCACATAAATGGTGTCCGCATCGACAATCGTGGACAGTCGGTGTGCAATCACCACCAGTGTGGTTTCACGGCGGATCAGCTGTAAGGCTTTCTGGATAGCCTGCTCAGTACCGGAATCGATATTGGCGGTTGCCTCATCCAGGATCAGGATTTTCGGGGTCTGCACCAGCACCCGTGCCATGGCCAGCAACTGTTTCTGCCCGTCAGACAAGGTGTTACCCTGCTCACCCAGTTCGGTATCCAGCCCGTATTCAAGCTGTGAGACATGCTCACTCAGCTGAACCATCTCCAGCACCCGGTGAATGCGCACATCATCAATATCCCGTCCGAGGGTGATATTGTCGCGGAAAGAGGCGGCCATAATGACCGGATCCTGCTGCACCATCGCGATGCCCTGCCGCAGTGCTTTATGTGAGAATTGTTCCAGCGGACGCCCGCCGAGGCTGATTTCCCCGGCCTGCCACGGATAGTAGCCCATCAGCAGGTTTGCCAGTGTGCTTTTCCCGCTGCCGGTATGCCCGACAAAGGCGACAAAACTGTGCTCCACCACATCGATACTGATATCACGCAGCACCGGTTTTCCGGGTTGATAGGCAAATGTCAGGTGTGATACACGGATACTGCCGCCGGTCAGCGGCTGATCATCTGCCCCGTATTTCTGCTGCGGGCTGTCCATCAGCTCAAAAACACGCTCACCGGAAATCACCGCCTGCTGTAAAACAGACTGCTGGGATGTCAGCGTGATAAGCGGTTCATTCAGCCGCCCGAGGTAGGTGATAAACGCATATAACACCCCGACGCCGATAACGCCGGTGCCCTCAACCCCGAACAATAACATCAGACCACAGAGGATCGCCGCCGAAAACAGGCTCAGCAGCGGACGCAGCAAAATGCCGTCCAGCCGCAGTGCCGCCATTCTGACCTCATAATGACGGCGGTTGGCGGCAAACATCCTTTCCCCGAAACGCGCCTGCTGGCGGAACTGCTGAATCACTGTCATGCCGCTGATAATTTCATGGAAACCATCGTTAATATCGGCCAGATAACTGCGCACCCGGCGCACAATCGGCGTGCTCAGCCGCTGATAGATCCACATCACCAGCATCACCGCCGGGAACATCGCGGTTGCCACCAGCGCCATCCGCCACTCCAGGGAGTACATGGCGATCAGCATCACCACAATCAGCGCCACGCTGCGGAACAGTGTCGGCAGCACGTTGACAAACAGGTCTTTGATCATCTCCGTATCATTGGTGACACGGGAGATCAGCTGCCCGACCGGCTGGGTGTCAAATGCACTCAGCGGCTGGCGCAGTGCGGCATCCATCACATCGGCGCGCAGTGTCTGGACCACGCCGACAGCGGCCTGATTGAAATAAATCAGCTGAAAATAGTGCAGCAGCGATGCGGCAATCTGTAAGGCGACAAACCCGGCCACCAGCAATAATGTCACTGACAGGACAATCTGATTTTTCGCCACCATATTGTCGATAAAATAGCTCACCAGAACCGGTGCGGCGACTTCAGCAATGGCTGTCAGCCACAGCATCACAATGGCAACGGCCATCGGACGGCGGTAGTTACGGCCATAGCCGAGCAGACGTTTCAGCGACGGCCACAGGTTTTTTGCCGCTTCCGGGCGGGTCTGTTCACTCATCGAGCGCGGCCTCTAACTGCTGATAATGATACATTTCGCGATACCATCCGTTCTGATTAATCAGCTCCTGATGACGCCCCTGTGCACTGATACCGCCCTGTTGCAGCACCAGAATATTGTCGGCTTCAGTCAGCGCCGAGAGCCGGTGCGCACTGATAATCACCGTACGGCCCTCCCCCCAGCGCCGCAGATTTTGCAGGATCCGGTATTCCGTCTGCCCGTCCACTGCGGAAAGTGCATCATCGAGGATCAGGATCTCCGCATCCATCAGCAAAGCACGGGCAATGGAGATCCGCTGTTTCTGCCCGCCGGACAGCATCACGCCCCGCTCACCGGCCTGAGTTTCATAACCGAGCGGCAATCGTTCAATATCATCATGAACACTGGCCAGCCGGGCCGCGTGTTCAATTTCTTCCTGTGTCGCCCCGGGCCGCCCCAGCGCAATATTATTGGCGATAGTATCGGAGAACAGAAACGGCGTCTGATTCACCACCGCCAGCCGGGCATGCCAGCCGGCGAAGGTCAGTTCCGGCAGCGGTCTGCCCTGAAAACAGATGGTTCCCGCTGTCACATCATAATGACGCTGGATTAGTGCCAGCAGCGTGGATTTACCGCAGCCGGTCGGACCGCACAACCCGAGCAGCTGGCCCGGTCTGAGGGTAAAACGGATATCATGCAGAACCGCCCGGCGGCTTTCCGGATAGCAGAATTCATTCACGGCAACGGACAGCTCGCCGCGTCCCGGTTGCGGGGATTCTGTACCATCCGCCAGTACCGGCGGGGTTTCAAGAAGAGATTGGATCCGGCTGTAGGCCGCGCTGCCGCGCTCCACAATGTTAAACATCCAGGCTAATGCCAGCATCGGCCAGATCATCAGCCCGAGATACATAATAAAGCTGGTCAGCCCGCCGAGCGTCAGTGTGCCCTGCATCACCATCCAGCTGCCGCCGGCAACCGCGAGCAGGTTTGACATCCCGATAGCCATTATAATGGTCGGGTCGAAACGGGCATCTATCTGTGCCACATGCATATTTTTGCGTCCGGCTTCCGCCGCAACGGATTCAAACCGGGAAGACTGATGATCTTCCAGGCCAAAAGCTTTAATCATCCGGATACTGCTGAGGCTTTCCTGCGCGTGGTTATTCAGGGAGGAAAATGCACCCTGCGCTGTTTTAAAGCGCTGATGCAGCTGCTGCCCGTAACGTTTGATAGCCAGAGCCATCAGCGGCATCGGCAGCAGGGAAAGCAGTGTCAGCTGCCAGCTGATCTCAATACTCATCGTCAGCAGGACCACCAGTCCCATGACAAAAGAATCCACCAGCGTCAGCACCCCCTCTCCGGCGGCAAACACCACTTTGTCCACATCATTGGTACTGCGGGCGATCAGGTCACCGGTCCGGTAACGGTGATAAAAGGCCGGAGACTGGCGGCTGAACTGCTGATAAAAATCCTGACGCAGACGCACCGCCAGCTTGTAGGAGGCACCGAATAACCAGACCCGCCAGATATAGCGCAGAATATAAATCACCAGTGCGATAAGCAGCATCACGCCGACCCAGCCCCACAGCGTGGTGGTGGTCATCGTCTCTTTGGTCACGCCGTCAACAATGATGCCGACAAAGCGCGGCGGCAGGATCTGTAACACCGCGATAATGATCAGAAAAGTGACCGCACCGGTATAGCGCCGCCATTCACTGAGGAAATACCATTTTAATTGGGCAAATAATCTCACAGGATCCCGTATAACATCTCAGGTTAATAATCAGTCCGCTTTGCATTTCTCCGGAATCGGCAATGCGGTGGTGTACTTTATGCGCTCCATCGCAAAATTGGAAGTCACATCAATTAAACCGGGCACACCGTTAACCAGTTTTTTGTAAAAATGATCGAAGCATTTCATGTCCACCACCTCGACCTGCAGCATGTAGTCAAATTCCCCGGCCATCCGGTAAAACTCCACCACATCAGGCATCTGCTGAACAAATTCCACAAACTGAGTATACCACTCACTGCTGTGGTGCTGTGTCTTGATCATGACGATCACCGTCAGTCCCAGCCCGAGCTTCTCCGGGTCCAGCAGCGCCACACGTTTGCGGATATACCCTTCATCTTCCAGCCGTTTCAGCCGTTTCCAGCAGGGAGTGGATGTCAGGTTCACCGCTTCGGACAGGGTGTTCAGTGATAATGCAGCATCTTCCTGCAAAAGTTGTAACAATTTACGGTCTGTTTTATCTAACATATCACCACCAGAGAGAATAAATTTCTCCATATCATGCATGATACAGAAAATAGAAAAAGCCTTTTCTCTCACAGAATTGCTAAGATGCATCAACAGACCGTGAGGAGATACTACATGACAACCCAATGGACCACATCCGCCATTAATGCCATTCAGGCCGATTATCAGCGCAGTGCTGACACCCACCTGATCCCGCTGGAATTACCCGTTTACCCGGGGGTTTCATTATATCTCAAAGATGAAAGCACTCACCCGACCGGCAGCCTGAAACACCGCCTGGCGCGTTCGCTTTTCCTGTACGGCCTGTGTAACGGCTGGATCCGCGAAGGCACACCGGTGATTGAAGCGTCCTCCGGCAGCACCGCTGTCTCTGAAGCGTACTTCGCCCGTCTGCTCGGCCTGCCGTTTATCGCCGTGATGCCGCGCTGCACCGCACGCCGCAAAATTGAACAGATTGAGTTCTACGGCGGACAGTGCCACTTTGTGGACAGCAGTGCGCAGATTTATGCAGAATCCGAGCACCTGGCCCGCGAAACCGGCGGCCACTATATGGATCAGTTCACCTATGCCGAGCGTGCCACTGACTGGCGCGGCAACAACAATATTGCCGAAAGTATTTACCGTCAGATGTCACGGGAAGCCCATCCGGTACCGCGTTACATTGTGATGAGCGCAGGTACCGGCGGTACTTCTGCCACGCTCGGCCGGTTTATCCGCTATCAGGGACATGACACAAAACTGGTTGTCGTCGATCCTGAAAACTCTGTTTTTTATGACTGCTACCATCAGAAATGCTCGCATCTGCGCTGCGATACCGGCAGTAAGATTGAAGGCATCGGCCGTCCGCGCGCAGAACCGTCTTTTATCCCGGGCGTGATTGATGATGTGATCAAAGTCAGTGACCAGTGCAGTATCGCCACCCTTTACTGGCTGGAAAAACTGCTCGGCCGCCGCACCGGTGCCTCCACCGGTACCAACGTCTGGGGCGCACTGCAACTGGCGAAACAGATGCATGAACAGCAACAGACCGGCTCAATTGTGACACTGATTTGCGACAGCGGCGAACGCTATCCGGACACCTATTACAACCCGCAGTGGGTGGCAGACAACATCGGCGATCTGACTGACGCACAGGCAACACTACCCAAATGGTGATGCAGCCGTTACCATAAACCTTATCTTTTTATAATGAGGTTTACCGATGAAACGTGCTGTGGTCGTATTCAGTGGCGGGCAGGACTCCACAACCTGCCTGATTCAGGCACTACGCAACTATGATGAAGTGCATTGTGTGACGTTTGATTACGGACAGCGCCACAGTCAGGAAATAGACGTTGCCCGTAAACTCAGCCTGAAACTGGGTGCAGCGGCACATAAGGTGCTGGATGTCTCTCTGCTGAATGAACTGGCGGTCAGCAGCCTGACCCGTGATAACATCCCGGTGCCCGGGTTCAGTGAAAGTGAACAAAGTGATATTCCGAATACCTTTGTCCCGGGCCGTAATATCCTGTTTCTCACCCTGACGGCGATTTATGCTTATCAGGTCAATGCAGAAGCGATTATCACCGGTGTCTGTGAAACCGATTTTTCCGGTTATCCGGATTGCCGGGACGAGTTTGTCAAAGCACTGAACAAAGCCGTCAACGCCGGTCTTGCCCGTGATATCCGCTTTGAAACCCCGCTGATGTGGCTGGATAAAGCACAAACCTGGGCGCTGGCTGATTATTACGGACAACTGGATACCGTCCGCACAGAAACACTGACCTGCTATAACGGCATTCAGGGGGATGGCTGCGGGGAATGCGCCGCCTGCCATCTGCGCCGCAACGGACTGGACAGCTATCTTGCTGATCGCAGTGCTGTTATGGCCGCCATGAAAAAAATTACCGGCCTGCATTAAGTGCCTGTTACGCCCGGCAACCCGCCGGGCGCTCTTCTGCTCTGACGGTGATCAGTCCTCTTTCGGTGCCGTCAGCAACTCAAATTTATCGCGGATCTCCCCTTCAATCGGGATCGCTTTACCGGTTTTCATATTTACAAAGACAAAGGTCACTTCCGCATCCGCCACAACCTGCTTATCTTCCTGACGGGTAATTATCTGTTTGAGAACACCGCTTTTCTGCCCCGCGTGCTGTAAATAGCTGTCTATCACCAGCCGCTCTCCCACATACACCGGCAGCCGGTAGTTAATATTGATATTCACCACCACCACGGCGATATCCATCTGTTTGAACCAGCGGTAAGCATCGTAGCTTTCCAGCCAGTCCCAGCGGGCGGCCTCCAGAAACTCCAGATAACGCGCATTGTTAACATGTCCGAAGGCATCAATATGGTAGCCAATCACTTTAATTGTGGTGCTCATAATATCTCTCCCTTTACTCTGTTTCCGGTATTCCCTTCCCCGTCAGCCCGGGGAAGGGAAATCAGCCTCTGCTGATATTACAACTCTATCTTATCGCTGTTCATCGTAAAAATACGCTCACCAATACCATATACATCCTTCAGTTGTTCCGCAGAAGTAAATGGTCCGTTTTCCGTGCGGTACTCCACAATCCGCTGTGCTTTTTTCGGCCCGACACCACTGAGTTCCCGGGCCAGTTCTTCCGCAGTCGCGGTATTAATGCTGATGCGGTTTGTTTCCTGTGCAACAGACTGCTGAACCTGCGCACTGTCTGCCGGTGGTGCAGCCTGAGCCAGTGCGGAAGTACTGAAAAAACCGCCGGTTAACAGTGCTGATGTTAATAATAATGCAGATGTCCATTTTGTTTTCATGCTATTTCTCCTTTTGTGTTTAGCACGAAACGGAGTGTCGCAAAAATTTTTTTCTGCCGGGGGATTTTCAGAACAGAAATGCGAAAGGCTGCGAACGCAGCCTTTCAGATGATGTAAAACGACATTTTATTTTTCGGTACAGATCGAAAAATTTTAGTTCATATTTCTCACATCAATATCTGCGTTAGCACGCAGGTTCAGCAGTAATGATTCCAGCTCAGTGGACGCCATTTGCTGACGCAGCACTGTACGCAGCTCAGTTTTTTCCTGATCTGTTGCCGTACCGGCTGTGACTTTATCCAGCTGTACCAGAACAATGTTACCCTTGCCGTCAATGGTGCGGCTGTAGGTCGGTTTACCGTCCGCAGGATGCGGCTGGGTAAAGGCAGCATTGATAACCGGGTCTGACGGATTCAGGCGCTGAACAGTCTGCTCTGCACCGAATTTCACACCGGCTTCTGTTAACGCGGCGTCGCCTTTACCTTCTTTCAGTGCCGTCAGCAGTTTATCCGCTTCCGCATTCAGCGCGGCTTCCGCTTTGCTGCGCTTCACCAGCGCGTCAATGTCTGACTTCACTTTTTCAAAGGATTCCACTGCTTCCGGACGATATTCATCAACACGGATCACAAAGGCACGGTCACCGGAAACGGTGATGATGTCAGAGTTAGCACCGGAAGGTCCTTTCTCATCAAACAGTTTGTTTTCCGTTAATGCTTTTAACACTTCCGGATAGTTAACCGCATCCGGCAGACTGTTCAGGGCAAACCAGTCAGTCTGTACAGCTTTAACGCCGGTTGCCTGCTCAACACCCATCAGGGATTCGTTATCGTTCGCAGCAGCTTCACTGGCTTTCTGCTGGAGGTCAAAGAAGGCTTTGCTTGCCGCTTCGCCTTTGGCCAGACGGGTGGCTTCTTCTTTCACATCCGCCAGCGGTCTGACGGTTTCCGGCTCGTACACATCCAGACGGAAAATCGCGTAGCCGTTATCCACTTTCAGAACCTCTGAAATCTGACCGGCGGTTGTCAGCCCGGCACCTTTAATTTCAGGGATCAGCGCAGCATCTTCCATCCAGCCGATCACGCCGCCGTTACGGGCAGTCAGTTTATCAGTGGATTTTTCTTTAGCCAGGGTTTTGAAATCCGCCCCGTTTTTCAGTTCATTCAGTACCGCTTTGGCATCATCTTCCGTCGCCAGGGTGATCTGACTGTACTCGCCTTTTGCCGGCACAGTAAAACGCGGGATATTTTTGTCGTAGTAGTCCTGAATCTGTTCTTCAGTGACTGATGTGTTGTCCTGGATATTCGCGGCATCCAGCTCAACAAAACTGATTTTTAAGGACTGCGGCGCAATGAAGCTGTTTTTATTCTTCGCGTAATAAGCCTGCAGCTCTTCATCGGTTGTGGTCTGTTTTGCCTGAGCAGAAGCCAGATCCAGTGTCGCGGTACGGATGGTACGTGACTGGAGTAAAACAGCTGCGGCATTGGTCACTTCGGAATCAAGCACAAATGAGTCACGCACAAACGGCTGAACCAGCTGTGCCTGAATCATCTGCTTGCGCAGATAAGTTGCGTAGTTGTCACCGGTGATACCGTTACGGGACAGGAATGTCTCATACGCCTGCTGGCTGAACTGACCGTTAACCTGAAAATCAGGCTCCTGACGAATTGCGCTGATAATCTGGTCATCACTGACGGTGATACCTAATTTCCGTGCATACTGTTCCAGCAGAATGGTGTCAATCATCTGGTTCAGCGCCTGAGAACGGATTTGTTTAACGCCCTCTTCGGTGCTGACTAACTGCGAGAACAGATCACCCAGCTGAGCCTGCTGGCGGTTACGCTCTTCCTGGAAGGCGCGCTCTAACTGCTGGACCGATATTTCAGTATCGTTCACTTTGGCAGCATAGTTAGAACCGCTGACGAGGTAACCACCCACACCTGTCAGAATAAATGACAGGATAATGATGGCGAAGACAATTTTAATCACAGGGTTGTTCGCCGCTGTGCGCAGGTTTTCCATCATAAGAAATCCAAACTCCGCTTTGGTAAAAGAAAAATCAGGTCAGGGGAAATTATGCCCTAAAACAAAAAAAAGCGCATCATTCTGATGCGCTTCCTGTTTAGCTTTATACGGTTTTTGTGCCCGGGACAGATAAATATCCCGGTGCCTGAGGAAAAACTCAGCCGTTTACTGCGTCTTTAAGACCTTTACCTGCACGGAAAGCCGGGACTTTCGCAGCGGCGATTTTGATCTCTTTTCCGGTCTGCGGGTTACGGCCTGTACGTGCTGCACGCTCACGAACAGTGAAAGTACCGAAACCAACCAGAGCCACGTCATCCCCGCCCTTCAGAGAATCGGTTACTGAACCAATAATTGCATCTAACGCGCGACCAGCCGCAGCTTTAGAAATATTAGCGTCTGCAGCAATTTTATCGACCAATTGTGACTTATTCACTATTATCATCCCCTTTCAGAATTTTCGGCCCGGATTTACGAAGTATGTTCCTGACAGCCACAGCCGTTATATCAAGCCTTTTCGCTCTTGGCAAGATTGCAGACTTCGCATGTTTCGTAAGAATGTTCGCTAAATTAGCGGGACAAAAAAAGGCTGACAAGTCCTAAAGTACCTGTCAGCCCTTTATTTATCTGAACTTCTTGACGCAGGTCACTATTTCCTACGCCTTTTTACTTACCACTTCCATACCAAAAGCAGGATTCACTAAGGCAAGTGAAAGAACTTCATCTATTGTTTTAACCGGATGAATATCCAGATCCGCTTTTACGTTATCCGGAATTTCTTCCAGATCACGGCGGTTTTCGTCCGGAATCAGAACAGTCTTAATGCCGCCGCGGTGTGCTGCCAGCAGTTTTTCTTTCAGACCGCCGATTGGCAGCACCAGACCACGCAGGGTAATTTCCCCGGTCATCGCCACATCCGCACGTACCGGGTTACCGGTCAGTGCGGAAACCAGTGCGGTACACATTGCGGTACCGGCACTCGGGCCGTCTTTTGGTGTTGCACCTTCCGGTACGTGGACGTGAATGTCGCGTTTTTCATAGAAATCATTATTGATCCCTAATTTATCCGCCCGGGCACGCACCACGGTTAACGCTGCCTGGATAGATTCCTGCATCACTTCACCCAGTGAACCGGTGTAGGAGAGTTTCCCTTTACCCGGAACCGCTGCGGTTTCGATGGTCAGCAGGTCACCGCCGACTTCTGTCCACGCCAGACCGGTAACCTGGCCCACACGGTTTTCAGTATCAGCACGGCCGTAATCCACTTTCTGCACACCCAGGTAATCTTTCAGGTTGTCCTGATTAATCTCGATGTGTTTCAGTGTCTTATCCATCAGCAGCTGTTTCACCGCTTTACGGCACAGTTTGGAGATTTCACGCTCCAGTCCGCGCACGCCCGCTTCACGGGTGTAATAACGGATAATGCCGAGGATCGCGCTGTCATCAATATGCAGCTCGGTTTTCTTCAGTGCGTTGCGCTCAATCTGCTTCGGCAGCAGGTGGCGCTTGGCAATGTTGAGTTTCTCATCTTCCGTATAACCGGACAGACGGATCACTTCCATACGATCCAGCAGCGGTGCCGGAATATTCATGGAGTTGGATGTCGCGACAAACATGACGTCGGACAGATCGTAATCCACTTCCAGGTAGTGATCGTTAAACGCTATATTCTGTTCCGGATCCAGCACCTCAAGCAGTGCGGAAGCCGGATCGCCGCGCATATCCGATGACATTTTATCGATTTCATCCAGCAGGAACAGCGGGTTTTTCACGCCAACTTTTGCCATTTTCTGGATAAGTTTACCCGGCATAGAACCAATGTAGGTACGGCGGTGACCGCGGATTTCCGCTTCATCACGCACGCCGCCCAGCGCCATACGGACATATTTACGGCCGGTTGCACGGGCAATGGACTGCCCCAGAGAGGTTTTACCCACCCCCGGCGGTCCGACGAGGCACAGGATAGGCCCCTTGATTTTGCTGATACGGCTTTGTACCGCCAGATATTCAAGGATGCGCTCTTTCACCCGCTCCAGGCCGTAATGGTCACTGTCGAGGATTTCCTGCGCTTTAAGCAGATCTTTTTTCACTTTACTGCGCTTGACCCACGGAACCTGAATCATCCAGTCAATATAGCTGCGGACAACCGTCGCTTCCGCTGACATCGGCGACATCATTTTCAGTTTCTGTAATTCCGCTTCGGCTTTCTCTTTTGCCTCTTTCGGCATCTGCGCTTCTTCGATTTTGCGTTTCAGCGCTTCTGCTTCATCCGGCGCGTCGTCCATCTCACCCAGTTCTTTCTGGATAGCTTTCATCTGCTCATTGAGATAGTACTCGCGCTGGCTTTTTTCCATCTGCTTTTTGACGCGGTTACGGATGCGTTTCTCAACCTGTAACAGATCGATTTCCGATTCCATCATCGCCATCAGATATTCGAGACGCTCAACCACATCTGACATTTCCAGAACAGACTGTTTGTCCTGTAATTTCAGTGTCATATGGGAAGCGATAGTGTCAGCCAGTTTGGCGACATCGTCGATACTGTGCAGAGATGTCAGGACTTCCGGCGGGATCTTTTTATTCAGCTTGATATAGCCTTCAAACTGGTTGATCGCCGTGCGCAGCAATACTTCCTGCTCGCGCTCGTCCACGACAGGGGATTCCATCAGCTCTGCCTGGGCAGAGAAGAAATCGCCGTTGTCACTTAATGTTTTGATATGCGCACGTTGCAGGCCTTCGACCAGCACTTTGACGGTGCCGTCCGGCAGTTTCAGCATCTGTAATACAGACGCGACTGTCCCGACGGAAAATAAATCATTGACGCCCGGCTCATCCGTTGACGCTTCTTTTTGTGCTACCAGCAGCACTTTTTTATCCATATCCATCGCTGTTTCCAGACAGTGGATAGATTTTTCGCGCCCGACAAATAAAGGAATAACCATGTGGGGGTAGACCACCACATCGCGCAAAGGCAGTACCGGGATTTCAATGCGTTCAGCACGCTCAGGATTCATAGAGCACTCTCTTCGTTTAGCTTACGCCTTGTTGGGAACGTCGTGAAACGCGTTATCACGGGTTCCACTCCATAGAATAATCAATATATGGGGATGCATTTCTCACATTCAACACTTTATTTAGTAAGAAAAGCAAAATGAGGGAAAATTCCCTCATTTAGTTAATATTGATAACAACTGCGCTAACTTTCCGTTACTCGCCGGAAACCTGAGCTTCCGGTTTGCGGTAAATCAGCATCGGTTCGGTCTGGTTGGTTATCACGTTTTCATCGATAACCACTTTTTCGACATTTTCCATCGACGGTAAATCATACATCGTGTTGAGCAACGCAGCCTCAACGATGGAACGCAGACCACGGGCACCGGTTTTACGGTTCATGGCTTTTTTCGCAATGGCAATCAGTGCTTCACGGCGGAACTCAAGTTCAACATCTTCAATGCTGAACAGCGCCTGATACTGTTTTGTCAGCGCGTTTTTCGGTTCCTGAAGGATCTGAATCAGCGCATCCTCACTCAGTTCACCGAGCGTTGCCACGACAGGCAGACGGCCGATAAATTCCGGGATCAGACCAAATTTGATCAGATCTTCCGGTTCAACCTGAGCCAGTAATTCGCCTTCTGTCGCTTTGTCTTTCTCGCCGCGCACTTCCGCACCGAAACCGATACCGGAACGGGTGTTCAGACGCTGACCGACCACTTTATCCAGACCGGCAAACGCCCCGCCGCAGATAAACAGAATTTTCGAGGTATCAACCTGTAAAAACTCCTGCTGCGGATGTTTGCGCCCGCCCTGCGGCGGAACAGCAGCGATAGTCCCTTCAACCAGTTTCAGCAGAGCCTGCTGAACGCCTTCACCGGAAACATCACGGGTAATCGACGGGTTATCTGATTTACGGGAGATTTTATCGATTTCATCAATATAGACGATACCGCGCTGTGCTTTCTCCACATCATAGTCGCATTTCTGTAAAAGCTTCTGAATGATGTTTTCGACATCCTCCCCCACATAACCGGCTTCGGTCAGTGTGGTGGCATCCGCCATGGTGAACGGCACATCCAGGTAGCGGGCCAGAGTTTCAGCCAGCAGGGTTTTACCGCTGCCGGTCGGGCCGATCAGCAGAATGTTACTTTTACCCAGTTCCACACCGTCAGCGGTTTTATCGCCGTTGCGCAGACGTTTGTAGTGGTTGTATACCGCGACTGCCAGCACTTTTTTAGCCAGTTCCTGACCAATGACATAGTCATCGAGGTGCTGACGAATTTCATGAGGCGTCGGCAGTTCACTGCGCTCACTGCCACGGGCCGGGATCAGATCTTTAATTTCTTCACGGATAATATCGTTGCATAAATCAACGCATTCATCACAGATATACACTGACGGGCCGGCAATCAGTTTCTTAACCTCATGCTGACTTTTTCCGCAGAAAGAGCAGTACAGCAGCTTTCCTGAACCGTCTTTGCGTTTGTCTGTCATCAGTAAACCTCACTTAATCAGTACAGCTCACCGCCTGTGAGCCGCAAAAAATGTCACAGCACCGCAGTACCCTGCCGCCCGGCAGGATACGGGCAGTGCCTGTGTTACTTACCGGTGTGTGTAAATATGGTCAACCAGACCGTATTCCTGCGCTTCTTTCGCGGACAGGAAGCGGTCACGCTCGGTATCACGCTGAATTTCCTCAACGGATTTACCGGTATGGTGAGCTAATAAATCATTCATGCGCGCTTTCACTTTCAGAATTTCCTGAGCATGAATTTCAATATCAGTGGCTTGTCCCTGATAGCCGCCCAGCGGCTGGTGAATCATCACCCGGGAGTTCGGCAGACAGTAACGTTTGCCCGGCGCACCTGCCGCCAGTAAGAAAGAACCCATTGAGCAGGCCTGGCCCACACAGATGGTGCTGACCTGCGGTTTGATGAACTGCATGGTGTCATAAATGGACATCCCTGCGGTGATCACGCCGCCCGGCGAGTTGATATAAAGACTGATGTCTTTTTCCGGGTTCTCAGCTTCCAGGAAGAGTAACTGTGCCACGATCAGGTTTGCCATATGATCTTCAACCTGGCCGGTTAAAAAGATAATACGGTCTTTTAATAAACGGGAATAGATATCGTAGGAGCGTTCACCGCGTGAAGTCTGCTCGATAACCATCGGCACCAGCGCCATGTTGGGTGCGAAAGTATCCTGATTGTCGTGATATGACATGTCCATCTCCTGATTGAATTTTATTGGTGCCTGGCGGATACCGGTTATTTTACTTGAGATCCGGTGCGATGACCATGCGCTATACGCGATCCGGTCACATAAGCAGCATATACTGTCCGGCAGATACCCTGTATGGCAAATATGGGGGATAACCACCGCAGTTTTCAAGGAATATTGTCAGAAATGACGAAAAAACCGCAGACAATACACATTGCCTGCGGTTTTATATCAGATAAACAGCCTTCGGCCGTTCACAAAGAGAGAGGATTAACCTGCTGCCTGAACCTGGTTCATCAGATCAGTGAAGCCGGTTTCTTTATCTGTCACTTTTGCTTTCGCCAGAACAGTTTCAACAGCCTGCTCTTCCAGTGCCAGATTACGGATACCATCCATCATCTGTTTGTTTTTGTTGTAGTATTCCACAACTTCAGCCGGATCTTCGTACGCTGATGCCATTTCGTCGATCAGCGCATTAACGCGATCGTCTTCGGCTTTCAGTTCGTTAGAAGAAATCACTTCGCCTAACAGCAGACCAACCATTACACGGCGCTTAGCCTGACCTTCAAACAGTTCGCGAGGCAGTTCCATCGCCTGTTTTTCAGAGCCACCGAAACGCTGTGCCGCCTGACGGCGCAGTTCTTCGATTTCGCTGTCAACAGCTGCTTTCGGTACATCGATTTCGTTTGCTTTCAGCAGACCGTCGATAACCTGGGTTTTGATACGGTTGCGTACTGCGTTTTTCAGTTCGCGTTCCATATTTTTGCGGATTTCCGCTTTCAGACCTTCCAGGGAACCGTCGCCGATACCGAAACGTTTGATGAACTCTTCAGTCATTTCCGGCAGTTCGCGCTCTTCCACTTTTTTCAGGCTGATAGCGAATTTCGCTGCTTTCCCTTTCAGGTTTTCAGCGTGGTAATCTTCCGGGAATGTCACTTCGATGTCGAATTCTTCACCGGCTTTGTGACCCACGATACCGTCTTCGAAGCCCGGGATCATACGATTCTGGCCCATGACCAGGACGAAATCAGAAGATTTGCCGCCTTCGAACTCTTCGCCGTCAACAGAACCGGTGAAGTCGATAGTGATGCGATCGTCAGCTTTAGCTGCGCCTTCAGTCACTTTCCACTCAGCCTGCTGTTTGCGCAGAGTCTCAACCATGCCGTCGATGTCTTCGTCTTTAACTTCAACAACCGGTTTTTCAACTTCGATTGTTTCCAGACCTTTCAGCTCAATTTCAGGGAAGACTTCGAACTCAACAGTGTAAGTGAAATCCTGACCTTCTTTATACGGCTCATCAACTTTGTAGTCAGGCGCGCCGACAGGGTTGATTTTGTTTTCGATGATAGCGCTGACAAAGTTACGTGACATCAGGTCGCTCAGTGCATCCTGAACCGCCACATCGCCGTAACGCTGTTTGATGATGTTGTGCGGCACTTTACCTTTACGGAAACCGTCGATACGTGCTTTCTTGGCGATTTCAGCTAATTGTTTAGTTACTTCTTTGTCAATATCGGCTGCAGGAACGGTGATTAATACACGACGCCCAAGGCCTTCAGTCGTTTCAACAGAAACTTGCATCTTATTACCTCAAAAAAGTCTATTGCTCGGTCAACTCCATATCTCACACCGGCCCGATGCCTGTGTGAAACGATAATGAACCGGGGCGGTCGCATTTAAAAACCGAGTTCCCTTATATTCAGAAGCGTCCCGAAACCATACGGAATTTCAGACGCGACATTATAGCGATGCTGACAGGCCGCGTCGAGAAGTGCAGACAAAAGAGTCTGAATTTCACCCTTTTTCTGTTAAATTTTGTGCTGTGCGCTGCTTTTTCACTCAAACAGCGGCTTACTTTCCGCCACCATGACAACGCGGGGACGGATTCACCCCGCCCTGACTGTGATTCCACTCATCCGGGGTATAAGTATGCAGCGCCAGAGCGTGAACCCCGCCAGCCAGCTCATCAGCCAGCAGCGTGTACATATGACGGTGACGTGCCACCGGGCGCATGCCCGCAAAGGTCTCACTGACCACCACCACCTTAAAATGGGTTTCCGATCCCGCCGGAACATTGTGCTGGCTGCTCTCATTCACCACACTGATATAATGAGGCGCAAGCGCGTGATTCAGTTTTTCTTCAATACGCTGCTGCATTACAGCATGAAATGATGCCGACATAACTATCCTTCCGGTCAATACTGGCTTTCAGAGAAAGCTCAGTGTAGTGAGTTTTTTATCAAAATCCATACCATTCGCGGATAAAGCCGATTATCATCATGCGTTAAGCCGAACACTCACACCCCGGCGTTTATCCGGTGCTGTGACTGACTTCAACAACTTGTAACGGATTCATATTATGTTGAAAAAATACCTCCTCCCGCTGTTCGCAATGCTCTTACTGGCCGGGTGTCAGGCGCCGTCCAACACCCTGTCCATTGAACCGGTGATGAAATTACCGTCTGCGGATCCGACGCTCGGTGCCGCCACTATCTCGATTACCGGTGTGGATAAACGCCCGTCACAGACTCTGGCCGAATTCAGCCGTAACGGCCAGCTGGCACAGCTGCGCCCATCCCGTGACCTGCGTTTCCTGATGCAGGAAACCCTGGAAAAACAGATGACAGCGCGCGGTTTTATGATTGGCTCACCGGCAAATGCCAATGTGCAGATTTCCATCAATACCTTTAAGGCGGATGTACAGGAAGGCAGCCTGCGCCATAATATCACCGTCAATATTGATATTACCATTCTCGCCACCGCGCAGAATAACAGCACAAAGAGCCGGACTTTCCGCACCAGCTATAATGTGCAGGGCCCGTTAAGCGCCAGCAATGAAAAAATCACTGACGCCTTTAACCGCGCACTCAGCGATATCGTCGCGGACATGGCTCAGGATACCCAAATCAGCCAGTTCATTAAGCAGAACACCCGCTACTAATCTGCCGTGCCGCCTGCTGCCGGATAACGCCGGGCGGCCCGCAGTTTTCAGTCACTGTCAATGCGCCGCAGTCTGCGGCGTGTGAGGATAATCATGCTCCGGAGTATTTGGGCGACTTACAGCGAGCGTAATGCCCGTATTCTTTTACTGCTCGGTTTCGCATCCGGATTACCGCTGGCACTGACCAGCGGCACACTCCAGGCCTGGATCACCGTCGAAAACGTGGATATCAGGACCATCGGGTTTTTCACCCTTGTCAGCCAGGCCTATGTGTTTAAATTCCTGTGGGCACCGTTTATGGATCGCTACCAGCTGCCGTTCCTCGGACGCCGCCGCGGCTGGATGATCGCCACCCAGCTCCTGCTGGTTGTCAGTATCGCCGGTATGGGGATGCTGAAACCGACGGAACACCTCTGGTGGCTGGCTGCTGCCGCCGCGATTGTCGCTTTCTGCTCCGCCTCACAGGACATCATTTTTGATGCCTATAAAACGGATTTGCTGTCCGCGAAAGATCGCGGTACCGGGGCTGCGATATCAACCTTAGGTTACCGGCTGGCCATGCTGCTCTCCGGCGGGCTGGCGCTGTTTATCGCCCACCGTTATACCGGCTGGCAGAATATGTACCTGCTGATGGCGGCGATGATGCTGATTGGTGTGTTCGCCACACTGCGCGCAAAAGAGCCGGAAACCGATGCCCCGCCGCCGCGCACACTGCGTGAGGCTGTCCGGGAGCCGCTGGCGGAGTTTTTTTCCCGTAACAACACCTGGCTGCTGTTACTGCTGATTGTCCTTTATAAGATGGGGGATGCCTTCGCCCTGACACTGAGCACGCCGTTTCTGATCCGCGGAGCCGGGTTCGGTCCGGACGAAGTGGGACTTATCAATAAAACCCTGGGGCTGGCCGCCACGATTGTCGGGGCCCTGTACGGCGGTTATCTGATGCAGCGCTGGAGCCTGTTTAAATCCCTGATGTTCTTCGGGATCCTGCAGGGATTTTCCAACCTCGGCTACTGGGTGTTATCTGTCACACCACAAAATATCTATATGATGGGCGGCGTGGTATTTATCGAGAATATCTGCGGCGGGATGGGCACAGCCGCCTTTGTCGCCCTGCTGATGACACTCTGTAACCGGTCCTTCTCCGCCACACAGTTTGCCCTGCTGTCAGCACTGTCTGCTGTCGGCCGCGTCTATACCGGCCCGTTTGCCGGCTGGATGGTGGAGGCCTACGGCTGGAGCTGGTTCTATCTGTTCACCGTGTTTGCCGCAATTCCGGGATTGCTGCTGCTGATGTTGTGCCGCAAAACGCTGCTATACACCCAGAAAACGGAGCAGTTTCTGCCGAGGCAGCACTTCCGCAACGGCTACCGGACGGCGATGTCACTGCTCGGTATCACCGCAGTACTGTTCGCAGCCAGCCTGATCCTGCTGCTGACCGGGGTATTTGAACTGACTCCGGGCTTTATTCCGGACACGCTGAAAGGCGACCTGTTTATTTACGGCCTGAATATCGGTATTGCCGGGTTGTTCCTCGGCGGGCTGCTCGATTATTGTGCACTCCGCCGCGATAAACTGGCCTGACAGGCTGTTACGAATATCAGAAAAAATTCAATCAAAAGTTTATAAAGCCGGTTTTTACCGGCTTTTTTTATGTTTAATTTTAGATGTAAGTCACAATTTTTGTAATTTATTTCTTAAAATTACATTCAAAACCACAAATACGTCACATCACCCATTTTCCTTTTTGTGCCTTCACCCTATATTCGCGCTGTTACTTCTGACTTCTGTACTCTTTAACGACCAAATAAACAGCTAATAAATTATGAAAAAAACGACTATTGCAGCCCTGATCGCTGCAACCGCCGCGTTTTCTGCGCAGGCTGAATATCAGTGGGGATTTGCTAACGTCAGCATGAACTATCTGGACTGGACTCCGCATACCACTCACAAGAGCGGCAACAGCACGCATAAGGATGACTTTGCGTATCTGGAGCTTGAGGGCGGTGCCGGTTTCAGCTGGGGTGAGCTCTATGGTTTCTTCGACCTCGAGAACGCGTTTAACAGTAAAAACGATTCCGATGCCGGTGATAACCAGCGTTACACCTTCAAAACCACGGCGCGTATCTACCTCGGTGATACCGGTTTCAACGCCTACGGTCATGTTTACGGTACCTACTCTCTGCCGGGTAACGGCGGTAACTTCCATGAAGTGAACACCCTGTACGGTATCGGTTATAACACTGAATTCAACGGGTTATGGTTTAAACCGTTTGCTGCCCTGCACTATGTTGATCAAACGTTTTACAGCGGTAACAACGGTTATGTTCTCGGCTGGGTTGCCGGTTATGACTTTAACCTGTGGAATGAAAAATTCAGCGTCACCAACTGGAACGAAATCGAGCTTAACCGCAACGATCGTTACGGCAACGGCGGGCGTGACGGCGTCAACGGCGCGCTGGCCTTATGGTGGACACCGGTTCCGTCAGTGACAACCGGCATTCAGTACCGCTATGCGGATAACAAACTGGGTGAGGACTTTTACCAGCAGGCTGTGGTTTACAGCATAAAATATAACTTCTAGATCACATTTTTCCGCTGCGGGGGGCAAAATCCCCCCGTATTTTTTACCAGGAAACTGTTTCTGAACAAAAAAATTTCACCATTACGTCATATAAAGTGTAATAATCAGTGTTTCATCCTTTCGGTATTTCCTTCCCTAATCTAAGCTTAAATATAAATTTGTCTCCTGATTGTTAAAATTGTGATTTTTATTTCACGATTTCACAAAAATTGGCTCACTTGTGATCCTTTTAACATAAAGAGGCAACAAACCAACCAATCTTATTACATATATTTACACTGATCTTACCTTGCCGTAATATGTGCGGACTGATGAAACGACAAGAGTACTTGAGTACCTTTGTTTTTGGGGTCGTTGGATGAGACTTATGAACTACAAAAAGAGTATTGGGGTAATCTCGCTGCTCGCATCTGCACTTTTGCTGGGCGGATGCGATATGGCACTGATGAACCCGAAAGGCACTATCGGTGCTGAGCAAAAAACACTGATTTTAACCGCCATTGGTCTGATGCTCATTGTGGTTATTCCGGTCATTATCATGGCAATCGTTTTTGCCCTGCGTTACCGGGAAACCAGAAAAGCAACTTACCGTCCTGACTGGGCGCATTCCAATAAAATCGAGCTGGTCGTCTGGACTGTTCCGATCATTATCATTCTGATCCTGGGTACCATTACATGGAAAACCACCCATGAGCTGGATCCGTACAAGCCGCTGGTCAGTGACCAGGAGCCTGTCACCATCCAGGTTATCTCAATGGACTGGAAATGGTTATTTATCTATCCGGATCAAGGCATTGCCACTGTCAATGAGATCGCATTCCCTGTCGGTGTTCCTGTCAATTTCAAAATCACCTCTGATTCTGTGATGAACTCGTTTTTCATCCCGCAGTTAGGCGGCCAGATTTATGCGATGGCAGGTATGCAGACCAAACTGCATCTGATTGCGGAAGAACCGGGCGTGTACAAAGGCATTTCTGCCAGCTACAGCGGCCACGGTTTCTCTGACATGAAATTTACCGCCACTGCCACCCCGACACGCGAAGCCTTCGATGAATGGGTTGCGAAGGTGAAAGCCTCACCGGACACCCTGACCACCACCGAAGCGTTTGACGCACTGGCAAAACCGAGTGTGAACAACCCGGTTGTCTATTTCTCCGCTGTCAAACCAAACCTGTTTGTGGACACCATTAACAAATTTGGTCACAGCGGCCACGGTGCCGGGAAGA
The DNA here is from genome assembly GCF_019243775.1 of Morganella morganii. Taxonomy (NCBI): domain Bacteria; kingdom Pseudomonadati; phylum Pseudomonadota; class Gammaproteobacteria; order Enterobacterales; family Morganellaceae; genus Morganella; species Morganella morganii. Next base: position 783,063 of record NZ_CP069157.1, on the reverse strand, counting down.
CACACGAAGGCGAAAGCCATTCAATGATGAACATGAGCGCAGATGAACACAGCAGCCATATGCCTGCAGCTCATGCCGGGAATGAGGGGTAAAGCATGTTCGGAAAATTAACACTGGATGCCATCCCCCTGCATGAGCCTATCGTTGTAATTACGGTACTGGGTATCATTCTGGGTGGTGCTGCACTTGTCGGTCTTATCACCTACTTCCGCAAATGGACGTGGTTATGGACTGAATGGTTGACCACCGTTGACCATAAAAAAATCGGTATTATGTACATCATCGTTTCAATGGTGATGCTTATCCGTGGTTTTGCTGACGCCATAATGATGCGCGCCCAGCAGGCCCTTTCGTCTGCCGGTGAAGCCGGATTCCTGCCGCCTGAACACTACGACCAGATCTTTACCGCCCACGGCGTTATTATGATCTTCTTCGTCGCGACACCGTTTGTTGTCGGCCTGATGAACCTGGTTGTGCCGTTACAGATCGGCGCCCGTGACGTCGCCTTCCCGTTCCTGAACTCCCTGAGCTTCTGGTTCTTTGTAGTCGGCGTGATGCTGGTGAATATCTCTCTGGGTATCGGGGAATTTGCACAGACCGGCTGGCTGGCCTATCCGCCGCTGTCGGGACTGGAATATAACCCGGGCGTCGGGGTCGATTACTGGCTGTGGAGTCTCCAGATATCCGGTATCGGTACATTGCTGACCGGGGTGAACTTCTTCGCCACCGTACTGCGTATGCGCGCGCCGGGCATGTCGATGATGAAAATGCCGGTCTTCACCTGGGCGGCATTCTGTACCAATATCCTGATTATCGCCGCGTTCCCGATTCTGACTGTCACCTTAACCGGCCTGACATTAGACCGCTACCTGGGCACCCATTTCTTCACCAATGATATGGGCGGCAACATGATGATGTACATCAACCTGGTGTGGGCATGGGGCCACCCGGAAGTGTATATCCTGGTTCTGCCGGTCTTCGGGGTCTTCTCTGAAGTCACTGCGACATTCTCGAAAAAGCGCCTGTTCGGCTATACCTCACTGGTATGGGCAACTATCGCGATTACCGTACTGTCCTTTATCGTCTGGCTGCACCACTTCTTTACCATGGGCTCCGGTGCGAACGTCAACGCCTTCTTCGGTATCGCCACGATGATCATCTCCATTCCGACCGGGGTGAAGATATTCAACTGGCTGTTTACCATGTATCAGGGTCGTATCGAATTCAAAACCCCGATGCTCTGGACGGTCGGCTTTATTATCACCTTCTCCGTCGGTGGTATGACCGGGGTTCTGCTGGCCGTGCCGGGGGCAAACTTTGTCCTGCATAACAGCCTGTTCCTGATTGCACACTTCCATAACGTCATCATCGGCGGTGTGGTCTTCGGTTGCTTCGCCGGTACCGCTTACTGGTTCCCGAAAGCCTTCGGTTTCACCCTGAACGAAAAATGGGGTGTCCGCGCATTCTGGTGCTGGTTCATCGGTTTCTTTGTTGCCTTTATGCCGGTTTACGTGCTGGGCTTCATGGGAATGACCCGCCGTATCAGCCAGAACATTGACCCGACCTTCCACACCATGCTGTTAATCGCAGCCGTCGGCGTGGCGATTATCGGTGTCGGTATTCTGTGCCAGGTTATTCAGTTCTACGTCAGTATCCGTGACCGTGACCAGAACCGCGACCTTACCGGGGATCCGTGGGGCGGCCGCACGCTGGAGTGGGCAACCTCTTCACCACCTCCGTTCTATAACTTTGCTGAAGTACCGGATGTTCAGTCCCGTGATGAATGGTGGGATATGAAAGAAAAAGGCACCGCGCATAAACGTCCTGCAAAATATGAAGAAATTCATATGCCGAAAAACACGGCAGCAGGTGTGATTATCGCCGGTTTCAGCCTGATCTTTGGTTTCGCCATGATCTGGCATATCTGGTGGCTCGCGATTGTCGGTTTCGCCGGCATGATCGTCACCTGGATTGCAAAAAGCTTCGACGAAGATGTGGATTACTATGTTCCTGTGGCTGAAGTCGAAAAAATCGAAAACGCCCACTACGAACAACTGAGCAAGGCAGGTGTGGATAATGTCAACTAATACCCTGACTCAACATAATAACGCCCATGATAATCATGGGCATCACGATGCAGGTGCGACCAAGGTCTTCGGATTCTGGGTCTACCTGATGAGTGACCTGATTCTGTTTGCGAGTCTGTTCGCCATTTATGTGGTGCTGAAAGACGGCACCGCCGGCGGCCCGACCGGCAAAGAGATCTTTAACTTACAGTTTGTACTGGTGGAAACCTTCCTGCTGTTATTCAGCAGTATCACCTACGGCTTTGCCATGCTGGCAATGAACCGCAATCAGGTGGGTCAGGTTAATCTGTGGTTATTTGTGACTTTCCTGTTCGGCCTCGGCTTCGTAGCGATGGAAATCTATGAATTCCATGAATTAATCAGCGAAGGTTACGGCCCTGACCACAGCGGCTTCCTGTCCGGTTTCTTCACCCTGGTGGCAACACACGGTCTTCACGTCACAGCCGGTCTTATCTGGATCATCATCATGATCATCCAGACCAGCCGCCGCGGCCTGACCGAAGTGAATAAAACCCGCCTGAACTGCTTAAGCCTGTTCTGGCACTTCCTGGACGTGGTCTGGATTTGTGTGTTCACCGTTGTTTATCTGTTGGGGGCACTGTAATGAGTCATTCAAATACAGCCGGTACCGGGGCAAGCCACGGTAGTGTGAAAACCTATCTGATCGGCTTTATATTGTCGGTCATTCTGACAGTCATCCCGTTTTATATGGTGATTGAGGGAACCGCCTCAACATCTGTTCTGCTGGCGACTGTTGTGATTACTGCTGTTGTTCAGATTCTTGTTCACCTGGTGTGCTTCCTGCACATGAATACCGCGTCTGAAGAGCGCTGGAACCTGATTGCGTTCCTGTTCACGCTCCTCATTATCGGTATCGTGGTCGTGGGTTCACTGTGGATTATGTACAACCTGAACATCAATATGATGGTTGATTAAGAGTTGCCGATATGATGAAGCAATACCTGCAAGTGACCAAACCGGGAATTATTTTCGGAAATTTAATTTCTGTGGTCGGGGGATTCCTGCTCGCCTCCAAAGGTGACATTGATTACCCCCTGTTCATTGCGACATTGCTCGGTGTCTCGCTGGTCGTGGCCTCCGGTTGTGTTTTTAACAATTACATCGACCGCGACATCGACTCCGTCATGGAACGCACGAAAAACCGCCCTCTGGTAAGAGGGCTTATTGACCCGAAAATCAGTCTGGTTTATGCCTCTGTGCTGGGTATTGCCGGCATGGTGCTGCTGTTAGTGGCAGCCAATGCGGTGGCAATGCTGATTGCTGTTGTCGGCTTTGTGGTTTATGTCGGGGTTTACAGCCTGTACATGAAACGCAAATCGGTCTACGGCACACTGGTCGGCAGTCTGTCCGGTGCCGCACCGCCGGTTATCGGCTACTGCGCGGTGACAAACCAGTTTGATACCGGCGCACTGATCCTGCTGTTAATCTTCAGTTTATGGCAGATGCCGCACTCCTATGCGATTGCCATCTTCCGTTTCAAAGATTACCAGGCGGCCAATATCCCTGTACTGCCGGTGATTAAAGGTATTTCTGTGGCGAAAAACCACATTATCCTGTACATCATCGCCTTTATGTTTGCCACACTGATGCTCGCCATCAGCGGGTATGCGGGATATAAGTACCTGATTGTCGCCGCAGCGGTCAGTGTCTGGTGGCTGGGCATGGCGTTATCGGGCTATAAGACAACCAATGATCGTGTCTGGGCGCGTAAGTTGTTCGTGTTCTCCATTGTCGCTATCACGTCACTCAGTGTGATGATGTCTGTTGACCCCAGCGTCTCCGGTGATGTTCTGCTGGCCTACAGTCGTTAACACACACTTTCTGTAATAACAAAATGGCAGGGCTCCCCTGCCATTTTGTGTTTAGTAAAAACCACAAATCTCATTAGAATGTGGTGTCTGTCTTTTTGAGGTTATCCCATGAACGATAATAAAATGACCCCGCTTGAGCGTCGCGCGACCTGGGGTTTAGGCTCGGTATTTTCTCTGCGCATGCTCGGCATGTTCATGGTATTGCCTGTTATCACCACGTTCGGACTCGATTTTAAAGACGCCACCAGCACCCTGATAGGCTTTGCCATTGGTGTCTACGGCCTGACCCAGGCCATCTTCCAGATCCCCTTCGGCCTGCTTTCTGACAAAATCGGCCGCAAGCCGCTGATTGTCGGCGGGCTGATTATTTTTATGGCGGGCAGTATTGTTGCCGCACTCAGCCACTCTATCTACGGTGTGATTGCCGGACGGGCGCTCCAGGGCGCAGGAGCGATATCTGCTGCCGTCATGGCATTACTGTCCGATACCACCCGCGAACAAAACCGCACCAAAGCGATGGCGTTTATCGGCATCAGTATCGGGATCACCTTTGCAGTTGCTCTGGTACTCGGCCCGGTACTGGCGGATATCATCGGTCTGTCCGGCCTGTTCTGGGGTATTGCCCTGCTCGCCTTCCTCGGGATCCTCGTCACCCTGTATGTGGTGCCGGACAACAAAGAGCACCGTCAGAACAGAGAAACCGCCGTGGTAAAAGGCGCGATTAAGCAGGTGCTGATGGATAAGCAGCTCGCCCGGCTGAATTTCGGGATCCTCGCCCTGCACACCCTGCTGATGGCCACCTTTGTCGCGCTTCCTCTGGTAATGAGTGATGCCGGGCTGGCGCGGGAATCTCACTGGAAGGCGTATCTGTACACGATGCTGATCGCCTTTGTGTCTGTTCTGCCGTTTATTATTTATGCGGAAAAGTACCGCAAAATGAAGCAGGTTTTTGTCAGTTGCGTAATCATGATGGCGCTGGCAGAAATCGTGTTTCTGCTGGCAGACAAAAACCTGTGGCTGCTTTACGGCGGATTACAGATTTTCTTTATCGCCTTCAATGTGATGGAAGCGATTCTGCCGTCACTGATCAGCAAAGAAGCGCCGGCGGGCTACAAAGGGACGGCGATGGGGATTTACTCCACCAGCCAGTTTATCGGCGTGGCACTGGGCGGCAGCCTCGGCGGCCTGCTCTACGGCATCAATGGTGCGGTAACGGTTTTCGGCGGTGGTCTGATACTGACACTCATCTGGCTGGCTGTTAGTCTGACACTGCGTCAGCCGCCGTATGTCAGCAGTCTGCGTCTGGAGTTACCGGAAAATGACGTAAATAATCCGGATATTGCTGTGAAATTACGCGAACAGCCGGGTGTGAGTGATGTAGTGATTATTGCGCAGGAACGGGCGGTGTATGTGAAAACAGATACCAGACTGTCAAACCGCAAACAACTTGAGGCCGTTTTACAGGGCTGACAGGAACCGGCAACCGTACTGATGCAGGTTGCCGGATAACACTCAGTCGCGGAAGTTTTTGAACTGGAAAGGCTGCCCCAGTTTTCCTTCGCGTACCAGTGCCATTACAGACTGTAAATCATCACGGGATTTGCCGGTCACCCGGACTTCTTCTCCCTGGATTTGCGCCTGCACTTTCAGTTTGCTGTCTTTGATCAGCTTGACGATCTTTTTCGCCAGTGCAGCATCGATCCCCTGTAACAGGGTTGCCTCAACACTGTACAGCTTACCGCTGTGAACAATCTCATCCGGTACAGTCAGAGACGCACCGTCAATTCCGCGTTTCGCCAGTTTTTCCCGCATAATATCAACCAGCTGATTGACCTGGAAATCAGATTCACTGGTCATTTTAACACTGTTATTTTTCTCATTGAGCTCAATCGTGGCGGTAATGTTGCGGAAATCCCAGCGACTGGTCACTTCACGCTGTGCGTTTTCCACGGCATTGCGCACTTCATGTAATTCAACTTCAGAAACAATATCAAATGATGGCATCGGAAGACCTCCCTATATTCAACTGACCGGCATAATACCGGGTTTATCAGACCAACAAAAGCACTATATTTCCCGCTATATTTACTAAGGTGCAAACGGCCAAAAAGTGGTACTATTCAGTGATATTGCTCACATCTTTTTCGCTGTCCGGAGTCCTTATGAAAATAACAGTACTGGGTTGCGGCGCAATCGGGAAACTCTGGCTCGCTGCACTGTCAGGCAATCATGAGGTGCAGGGATGGATGCGTATTCCCCAGCCCTACCTGAATGTGAATATTGACTCTCTGAACGGGGAGCCGTTTTACGGGCAATTTACCACAAACGATCCGGAATTCCTCGCACAAACCGAATTATTACTGGTTTGCCTGAAAGCCTGGCAAACCTCCGAAGCGGTCAATCAGTTGCTGCCGCAGATACCGGAATCCTGCCCGGTGTTACTGCTGCACAATGGCATGGGCGTGGCGCGTGAGTTATCCCCCTGCCCGAATCCGCTGCTGACCGGCATCACCTCCCACGGCGCATATGAAGAAAACGGCCTGCTGCATCACAGCCGCCGGGGACTGACCCATATTGGCCCTGTGAATGAACGCGCCCGTCATTACGGCCATCTGGCGGATATTCTGCATGATGCACTGCCGGATGTGGCCTGGCATGATGAAATCGATGCGGCCAGCTGGCAAAAACTCGCCGTGAACTGCGTTATTTCTCCGCTCACCGTTATCTATGACTGCAAAAACGGCGGACTGTTGGCGCACCTGCCGCAAATCCGCGTACTGTGTGATGAAGCTGCTGAAGTGATGCTGCGCGAAGGGATCCACACTGACGGTGATAATATCTATGAATATATTCTTCATGTGATTGAAAAAACCGCGGATCACAGCTCATCCATGCGCCGGGATATTCTTTACGGCCGTTATACCGAAATTGATTACATCACCGGCTATCTGCTGCAACGTGCCCGTTATCACGGGATCCTGCTGCCGGAACATATTCACGTTTACAGCCTCGTCAAACAAAAAGAGGAACAAAATGCCCCCTTCAGTTCTCATTTGTCTCGCTGACGGCTGCGAAGAAACCGAAACCGTCACCACCGCTGATTTGCTGGTGCGTGCCGGTGTAACGGTCACACTCGCCAGTGCCAATGATGACGGCAGTTGCCTGATCACCGGCTCACGCGGGATCCGCATTATGGCCGATGTGCCGCTGGTGCGGGTAGCGGACACCCCGTTTGATGCCATTGTGCTGCCGGGTGGCCTGAAAGGCGCGGAGAATCTGCGTGACAGCCCGCTGGTGATTGAAAAAATCCGCCGTATGCATTGTGACGGGCACATTGTTGCCGCTATCTGCGCAGCGCCGTCTGTCATTCTGGTGACCCACAACCTGTTTCCGCTCGGCAATATGACCGGCTATCCGGCGCTGGAAGATAAAATACCGGCAAAACAGTGGGTCAATCAGCGGGTCTATTTTGATGAGCGCGTTAACCTGCTTACCAGCCAGGGCCCGGCCACCGCCATCGATTTTGCCCTGCGTCTGACAGAGCGTCTTTGCGGACAGGAAACCGCAGCAAAAGTGGCGGCAGAATTAGTACTGCCGCCGGGGATATGGGATTATCAGGATACCCCTTACCGCACGCTGGCTGATCAGGGCTGAATAACAAGCGGAGCCGGTGTTGCGGGCTCCTGTATTACCTCAGGAGCCTGTTCCGGTTCTGCACCCTTTTCAGGCTCCGGAACCACCATCATCCAGACTTTGGGTTTCAGTGAATAATGTCCCGCTTTCAGCGCTGCCCAGGCCGCCTGCTTCTCTTCTTCAGAGGCATACTGAATATCCTGGTAATCACGCTCTTCCCAGACCTGTTTATCCGGCTGACCGTCTGTGACTTCCGTGGCTTGCTGCCAGATCTGACAATAGAACGATAAATCAGAATAACCGCTGACACAGACCAGCGCATCATCCTGTCCGTCGCCATCCGCATCCGCCATAAAGCCGAGACACTCCCCGCCTGCGGAGGATTCAGTACAGAACCAGGCGCGTGTCACATCATATTTTCCTTCCCACCAGGATTCCGGCAGCGCCGGGCTGCCCGCTACTGTGAGCATTACCTCCCGCAGTGTCCGGCGGTTATCCTGATCATAAGAGGAGTATGTCAGTGCTTTACTGTATTCCGGATTTTCATTCAGCATCGCGAGTACCGCCTCTCCCCGTTTACCCAGGTCTTCCAGGGTATAGCGGATATCAGAGGTGACTTTGATTCTGCCCTTTTCAATACCCGCCAGAATACTGTTTGCCGTGATCTGTTTAAAATCCGCCAGCGGACTGCTGATCACCAGGATAATCGCCATCAGTATCAGTAATCCGGCTTTGTTGACCGGCCCGAGCAATCCGGCCCATCCGCTGCGTTTCCATAACAGTGCCGCGCTGTACGCCAGCACGACCACCGCCAGGAACAGGGCGATACAAAATCCGTATAACCGGTCGATACTCCAGCTGTACTGATTAACACGCACCAGAATGCCGTAAACCGATAACAGCGAAAAAACGTTCAGCAACAGCACACCGGCCAGTACCAGTCCGTTGAGCCATGAGCGGAAACGTGGCACACATTCATTACCGTAAACCAGATTCAGCAGCAGGATATTCAGCGAAACAAACCAGATCATGGTGAATGAACCCAGCCCGCTGACACGGACGCCGGTCACCACGGATAACAGCAATCCGCCTGCCGCAATCACACCGATAACAGTCAGCAGCGGTAACAGTACCCGCGCCACATAACCGGCGATTTTTCCGGTGCTGAACGTGAATACCGTCCGGATAAACACAAGGCTGATATTGAACCCGAGGCAGAAACTCATCCAGAAATACAGAGAATCATTCAGCCAGTCACTGAGAAATTCCAGATTCACAATCCGGAACAGGTAAACCGCCAGAAACAGCATTCCCATCACCAGCAGGCCGATAAGCCCCGCCAGCGCACCCAGCACGGTATTTCTGACATACTGCTCTGTCAGCAGCACATAATCCGGGTTCCACGAGCCGGACAACTGCCGCAACTGAAACCACGGCAGAATCAGCCAGAACAGCAGTACCATCAGAGGAATGAGTGAAGAGAGCTCACGGGTGTGGCCCGCCGTTGCCTCACTCAGATACCAGAAATTCATCCAGACACAGAGAACGGCAGTCAGCAGCAGCCCTGCCCAGAGTGCCGCCGAAGAAAAACGGTTAATCAGATAACTGAATACCGACGGCACAAACAGCGCCAGCAGCATCGGCAGCCAGACCAGCGACCCCGGCACCTGCCACGAACTGCGGATAAGGTAATCGGATGTTGCATTCAGTGTAAGCCCCTGAAGGAGCGCCACCACAATAACAATAACATAGACAAAACGGCTTGCCGGTGCCTGAAGCGCACTGTTTTTCATTCTGAAACCCCGTCAGTAATATAGGTTGCTGCCGGACAGCATAGTGCCGGAACCGGCACAACGGTATCCCTTAAACTCTGAAAAAAGACAATAAAAAACCCCGCCTCCACAGAGGCGGGGTTCAGAAATAAATGACAGCTGCGACTCAGGGACGATACACCTTCACATTGGTATAGCCCTGCTCTGCCAGATACAGCGCCTGCAGACGGCTCATCACCCCGCGATCGCAGTAGAGCAGATAAGTGGTCTCCGCCGGTAAATCACCGAACTGAGTGCTGAGCTTGTAGAACGGCAGTGTGCGCACTTCCGTTCCCTCAATTTTCAGCGGATGCGCTTCCTGTTCATCCGGCGAGCGGATATCCAGCACCACATCGGTGGCAGACAGTTCTGATACCATCTCCACTTCAGTAACCTGCTGCTCACTCTGCTGCGCGATCACACGGATATCCATGTTCTGCGCGTTGAGCACCACATCATCCAGAATCGCAAAGTCGAATTTCTCTTCTTCGGCTTCGATTTTCTCTTTCACCGCTTTCACAGTCGGGTTTTTCGAGATCACGCCGCAGAATTCCGGCATGGTACGGGCAAAATCTTCAGTACCGATCTGACGGGCAAGATTGATAATGGTTTCTTTGTCGTGTGAGATCAGCGGACGCAGCACCAGGGTGTCTGTCGCGTTGTCGATCATGCGCAGGTTAGTCAGCGTCTGGCTGGAAACCTGTCCCAGCGCCTCGCCGGTCACAATCGCCTGCACGCCATAGCGTTCCGCGACACGGGATGCCGCACGGACCATCATCCGCTTGAGCACCACGCCCATCTGGCCGTCATCCACTTTTTCCAGAATTTCTGCCACCACCGGCTCAAAGTTCACTGCCACAAAGCGGACTTTGTGCGAGCTGCCGAAGCGGTTCCACAGGTAATGCGCCACCTGTTTCACACCGATTTCATGTGCCGCACCGCCTAAATTAAAGAAGCAGTAGTGAACACGGCAGCCGCGGCGCATCAGCATATAGCTGGAGACACCGGAATCGAACCCGCCGGAGATCAGAGATAACACATCTTCCTGAGTCCCGATCGGGAAACCACCGATCCCTTCCAGACGGCGTACCACGAGGATCAGTTTGTCATCTTCCACTTCCAGATTCACCGTCACATCCGGATGCGTCAGTTTTACCTTCGCGGACGGAATATGCTGGTTCAGGCCGCCACCGACATAGCGCTCCAGCTCAATGGAACTGAACGGGTGCTTACCACGGCGCTTGGCGCGGACACAAAAGGTTTTGTTTTCCAGTGATGCGGCATACATTTCGAAGGTCTGCTCATAAATATTATGCAGATCGGTAAATGCGCGCTCTTCCACCTGTAAAATATGGTGGATACCGGGAATACGGGTCAGGCGGTCAGCCACACCTTCGCCAAGCTCTTCTTTCTTCACGCGGACTTCAAGATAGTCCCAGTGACGGACAACCGCCACATCTTCGGCCAGATCTTTAAGCACATTACGGATGTTACTGGTCAGAATTTTAATAAAGCGCAGGCGGACACTCTGGCTTTTGATGGTAATTTCAGGAAATAATTTAATGATAAACTTCATAACGGTTTACTGGCTATCGGCTTGATTTGCAAAGGACGGAGCAGCCGGTGTCAGGCAGCGGCAATCCCCGTTGATGAAATTGAAAGGCGGCAGTATATCACCATATCTCGATCTGCCCCGTAAAAATCGTAAATGAAAGGCACAATTTTCACTGAAAAGTGTAAACTAGGAATTATTTGCGACATAAATGCAACATCACTGAAAAACAGACCATGACCAAAAAAACATCCGCAACGAAAACCGATGCACTGAGCTTTGAAGCATCACTCGATGCCCTTGAAGGGATCGTCACCCGTCTGGAAGCGGGTAACCTGCCGCTGGAAGAAGCCCTGGCCGAGTTTGAACGCGGTATCGCACTGACCCGCACCAGCCAGAAAACCCTGATGGCAGCCGAACAGCGGGTTCAGATCCTGCTGAATGATGATGAAAACGCCCCGCTGAGCGATTTTACACCTGAAAACGACTGACCGCCCGGATCCGGCGGTTCCTGTGTGAACGAGAATGACCATGCCAGAACAAACTCCCGAAACATTCCGCAACCAACTGACACAGGCCAGAGAGCGTGTTGATCACGTTCTTGATGAGATCCTGACCACACTGCCGTTCGCCGCCACCGACATGGGTAAAGCCATGCATTACGGCGCCCTGCTCGGCGGAAAACGTCTGCGCCCGTTCCTGGTGTACGCCACCGGTGAAATGTTTGGTGTGACGGCTGAAAACCTGGATGCCCCGGCAGCAGCCATTGAGTGCATTCACGCCTATTCCCTGATCCATGACGATTTACCGGCCATGGATGACGACACACTGCGCCGCGGCAAACCAACCTGCCACGTCGCCTTTGGTGAAGCGAATGCTATTCTGGCGGGGGATGCCCTGCAAACCCAGGCATTTGCAATTCTCGCCGCCCGGCCGATGCCGGATGTCCGCCCGCAGGACCGTCTGGCGATGATCGCCGAACTGGCGGATGCCGCCGGTCTTGGCGGAATGTGCGGCGGCCAGGCACTTGATCTGGCAGCGGAAGGAAAAAACATCGGTATTCATGCGCTGGAACAAATACATAACCATAAGACCGGTGCTTTAATCCGTGCTTCCGTCCGTATGGGCGCGATGAGTGCCGGTGAAGCAGGCTATGCCGTATTACCGGCTCTCGACACTTACGCACAGGCTATCGGCCTGGCGTTTCAGGTTCAGGATGACATTCTGGATGTTATCGGTCATACGGATGTGATCGGAAAAAGCCAGGGCAGCGACGCCGCTCACGGGAAGAGCACATATCCGTCACTGCTCGGGCTGAAAGCGGCTCAGGATAAAGCACAGGCGCTTTATCAGGAATCACTGGCTGCGCTTTCACAGCTTGAAGAACATCATTACAACACAGCAACCCTGCGTGAACTTGCTAATTTTGTGATTGAACGTAACAGCTAATCCGTCCGGCACGTTCCGGTATTTTCAGAAACTTTAATAAGAATTAGTGAGCATTACATGAGTATTGATATCGCTAAATATCCGACTTTGGCACTCGTTGAGACGCCTGATGATTTGCGTCTGTTACCGAAAGAGAGTTTACCGAAACTCTGCGATGAACTGCGGCAATATCTGTTAAACAGCGTCAGCCGTTCCAGCGGGCATTTTGCCTCCGGTCTCGGCACGATTGAACTGACCGTGGCACTCCATTATGTCTATCAGACTCCGTTTGATAACCTGATCTGGGATGTCGGCCACCAGGCCTATCCGCACAAGATCCTGACCGGGCGCCGTGACCGCATTGACACCATCCGCCATAAAAACGGGCTGCATGCTTTCCCGTGGCGTGAAGAGAGTGAATATGATGTTCTGAGTGTTGGTCACTCCTCCACCTCCATCAGTGCCGGTGTCGGGATGGCGGTTGCCGCTGCCCGTGAGGGACGCAACCGCAAAACCGTCTGTGTGATCGGCGACGGCGCGATCACCGCCGGTATGGCCTTTGAGGCAATGAACCACGGCGGGGATATCAAATCCGACATGCTGGTGATCCTCAACGACAACGAGATGTCCATCTCCGAAAACGTCGGTGCCCTCAACAACCACCTGGCGCAGCTGCTTTCCGGCAAGCTCTACACCACACTGCGTGAAGGCGGAAAGAAAGTGTTCTCCGGCCTGCCTCCTATCAAGGATCTGCTGAAGAAAACCGAAGAACACATCAAAGGCATGGTGGTGCCGAGCACCTTCTTTGAAGAGCTGGGCTTCAATTACATCGGGCCGGTAGACGGACACGATGTACTGGCACTGATCCAGACCCTGAAAAATATGCGTGACCTGAAAGGTCCTCAGTTCCTGCATATTATGACGAAAAAAGGGCGCGGTTATGAACCGGCTGAAAAAGATCCGATCAGCTGGCACGCCGTACCGCAGTTTGATCCGTCAACCGGCACACTGCCGAAAAGTAAATCGTCCAAACCGACCTTCTCAAAAATCTTCGGTGACTGGCTGTGTGAAGAAGCAGAGCACGACCCGAAACTGATGGCGATCACCCCTGCCATGCGCGAAGGTTCCGGTATGGTACGCTTCTCCAAATCCTTCCCGGATCAGTATTTTGATGTCGCGATTGCTGAACAGCACTCCGTCACCTTTGCCGCCGGACTGGCTATCGGTGGTTACAAGCCGGTTGTTGCGATTTACTCCAGCTTCCTGCAGCGCGCCTACGATCAGGTGATCCACGATGTCGCGATCCAGAAACTGCCGGTCCTGTTTGCTATCGACCGCGCCGGGATTGTCGGCAACGACGGTCCGACACACCAGGGCGCGTTTGATCTCTCCTTCCTGCGCATCCTGCCGAACATGGTGATCATGACCCCGAGTGATGAAAACGAGTGCCGCCAGATGCTGCACACCGGTTATCACTACGGCAAAGGCCCGGTTGCGGTGCGTTATCCGCGCGGCGGCGGCTGTGGTGCCACACTCCAGCCACTGACTCAGATTGAGATCGGTAAAGGTGTTGTGCGCCGTGAAGGGGAGAAAACCGCAATTCTGGTCTTCGGTACCCTGCTGGAAGAAGTCCTGAAAGCGGCAGAAAACCTGAATGCCACCGTGGTGGATATGCGTTTTGTCAAACCGCTGGATGAAGCCCTGATCCTGGAGATGGCAGCGAGCCATGACACACTGGTGACTGTCGAGGAAAACGCCGTTATGGGCGGTGCTGGCAGCAGTGTGAATGAATTCCTGATGGCGCAGCGCAAGCCGGTGCCCGTGCTCAATATCGGCCTGCCGGACAGCTATGTGCCGCAGGGCGACCAGGAAGAGATCCGCAGCGATATGGGCCTGGATGCAGAGCATATTCAGAAGTCGATCGAAGCGTATCTGGCAAAAGCCTGATTATCCTTCCGGACACAAAAAACCCTGCTGATGCAGGGTTTTTTATGTCATCAATAATGTCTTTGCCGCTTACTCCGCAGCCGCTTTCACCGCAAAGTGGTCAAACCCGCTCAGGGCCGGTTTTACTTCCTCACCTTTACTGAAATAGCGGATGCCGTCACTCTCCGGTTTCATCTGCCCGATACAGCAGAAAGGTGCGCCGGTGTGTGCCAGTGCCATTTCCAGTGCGCCACGATTGATTTCCGGAACGGTAAAGCACAGTTCATAATCCTCACCGCCCGCCAGTGCACGGGCGAGAGCCTGCTCCGGTGATGAACAGGCTTTCAGTGCCTCAGACATCGGTAAGTTATCCAGTTCAATCCTGGCACCGCAGCGGCTGGCTTTCAGGATATGGCCGAGATCGGAAATCAGCCCGTCAGAGATATCTATCGCAGAGGATGCGAGATCGCGCAGCGCCTGTCCCTGCAGGATACGCGGCTGCGGACGCAGATGGCGTTTCAGCAGATATTCTTTGTGTGCCGGGTCTTCGGGCTGCAGCTCACCCAGTAAAATCGCCAGTCCGGCGGCACTGTCACCCAGTGTGCCGGTGACATAGATCCAGTCGCCGTTACGGGCACCGGCGCGTTTCATCGCCCGCCCGGCCGGGACCAGACCATGAACCGTCAATGTCAGGCTCATCGGGCCGCGTGTGGTATCGCCGCCGATTAACTGCATACCGTAATAATTCAGTTGCTCAAAGAAGCTGTCGCTGAACTCACCCAGCCACGCTTCATCAATGGACGGCAGTGTCAGCGCCAGGGAAACCCAGGCCGGATCCGCGCCGATAGCGGCCAGATCACTTAAATTCACAGCAAGGGATTTCCACGCCAGATCACGGGCAGAAACGGAAGGCAGAAAATGAATACCGGACACCAGGGTATCCGTGCTGACAGCAACCTGCTGTTTTTCCGCTACGGTCATCAGAGCGCAATCATCCCCGATACCCAGTTCAACGTCCCGGCGGTAATAGTGCTGCCGGTCAAAAAAACGCCGGATGAGATCAAATTCACCACAAGCCATAATCAGAAATTCCGCAATCAGATAAAGACAAAAGGCCGGTTAAACCGGCCTCTTTTATATCATGTCATTTATGTCCGTGCATAAAAGTATCAGATGATTACTTTCTGCGGGCATTTGGCGCGGCTTTATCAAGCACGCCATTGACAAATTTGTGGCTCTCTTCCGCGCCGAACACTTTTGCCAGTTCAATCGCTTCGTTGATAACCACTTTGTAAGGGACATCCTCACGGTAGCTTAATTCATACATCGCCAGACGCAGAACCGCTTTTTCCACCTGACCTAACTCCTCCAGCTGGCGGGAGAGGTACGGAGCCATCAGTGCATCAAGGCGCACCGCATTCGTTGCCGCACCGAAGAACAGCTCACGAAAATAGGCGACATCAACGTCTTTGACATCCTGCTCTGACAGAAATTCTGATTCAACATCCGCAATATTATTGCCGGATAACTGCCACGAATAAAGCGCCTGAACGGCACATTCACGAGCACGACGACGAGCTGCAGGTTTCACACATATCCCCTTACTAAAATCCGGATTCAGCCTTTGATGGCTTTAATTACATTAATCATTTCCAGCGCGGTCATCGCGGCTTCCGCCCCTTTGTTACCGGCTTTGGTTCCCGCACGTTCAATGGCCTGTTCAATATTTTCGGTGGTCAGCACCCCGAAAGTAACCGGAATCGAGCTGTTCATCGCAACGGCAGATAACCCGGAGCTGCATTCACCGGACACATATTCAAAATGTGCGGTGCCGCCGCGGATAACAGTACCCAGTGCAATAATAGCGTCATATTTTCCGGTATCAGCCAGTGTTTTCACTGCCAGAGGCAGTTCATAAGCACCCGGCACCCAGACCGTTGTAATGTTCTCAGAGGAGACCTGGCCAATACGCTCAAGCGCATCAACCGCACCGTCTAACAGGCTGTCGTTGATGAAGTTGTTAAAGCGGGCAATTGCGATGGCGATACGCGCACCCGGCGCACTGACAACACCTTTAATGACGTTCATAGCCTTTCCTTCTTACGAGTTTCATACTGCGGGGCGCGGATTTTATCACATTCTTTCCGTCGCCGCGCCTGTGTTTTTCAAACTCCGGAATAAAAATTAAATTCCGGCGTAAATTCAGAGGTTAATAAACCGGGGTCAGCCGCAGGCGGAGATCCGGCCCGACCATCGTGCAGTCGTCGATCCGCAACTGCGGCGCATCACGCAGATGCGCAAGCGGCGGCAGTGTAAAGAGATCCTGCGCATCACTGCCCAGAATCTTCGGTGCCAGATAAAGCACGATTTCATCCGCCAGTCCGGCTTTCAGCAGTGCGCCCGCCATATGTGAGCCGCACTCTGTCCAGATATGATTAATATTGCGTTTGCCGAGCTGCATCATCAGCAGAACCAAATCAACACCACAGCCGTTCTCCGGCAGGATCATTTCCTCAACGTTGCCCTGCCAGTTATCCGGCTGAGAAGCGGTCCGCGCCAGCCAGCAACTGCCCGGCAATTGTGTGACGCGGTGCTGAGCGGTCACCCGCTGACGGCTGTCTGTGATAATCCGCACCGGCTGACGGATATCCGTCTCCGGATAGCTCTGCTGCAGCGATGCCGGGAAATCCGCATGGCGGACAGTCAGGCCCGGATCATCTGCCAGAACCGTGGCACTGGTGGATAAAATCGCCCCGGCCTGTGCACGGAACTGCTGCACATCCTGCCGCGCGGCTTTTGAGGTGATCCACTGGCTTTCGCCGTTGGCTAATGCGGTTTTGCCGTCGATCGACGCAGCCATTTTCAGCTGAATATACGGGAAACCGGTACGCATCCGCTTAAAGAAGCCCTTATTCAGGGCTTCCGCTTCCTGCATCAGTACGCCGTGACTGACTTCAATACCCGCTTCGCGCAGTTTAAACAGACCGCGCCCGGCCACCTGCGGATTCGGATCCTGCATAGCGGCCACCACCCGGCTGACGCCGGCATTTATCAGCGCTTCGGCACACGGCGGTGTACGGCCGTGATGACTGCACGGCTCCAGTGTGACATACGCGGTGGCACCGCGTGCTTTATCACCGGCCATACGCAGCGCATGCACTTCCGCATGCGGTTCACCGGCACGCTGATGGTAACCTTCACCAACGATTTCGCCGTCACGGACAATCACACAGCCGACATTCGGGTTCGGCGCTGTGGTAAAACGACCCAGCGCCGCCAGTTCAAGGGCGCGGGCCATATAAAATTCATCAGAATGCATCATGTTCAGTCCTGCAGGCGGGCAATTTCCTCGCCGAATTCACGGATATCCTCAAAACTGCGGTAAACCGACGCAAAGCGGATATACGCGACTTTATCCAGCTTTTTCAGCTCGCTCATCACCAGTTCGCCGACAAACTTAGCAGAGACTTCCCGTTCGCCGGTAGCCCGTAACTGCGATTTGATGTGACTGAGGGAGGTTTCGATATCGTCAGAGCTGACGGGGCGTTTTTCCAGCGCCTTCTGCATACCGCGGCGCAGTTTTTCTTCGTCAAACGGTTCTCGGCTGTCATCACTTTTGACCACACGCGGCATCACCAGCTCGGCGACCTCAAACGTGGTAAAACGTTCGTGGCATTCCAGGCACTGACGGCGGCGGCGGACCTGAGAACCATCACCCACCAGGCGTGAGTCGATGACTTTGGTATCAACGGCGGAGCAAAACGGGCAATGCATAAATTATCCTGCGGGTCAATGAACTGTTGCGGTAGTTTACCCTGTTTATACATAAAAAACACCCTGCATGCATGCACATGCAGGGTGTTTTATGTTTTTTCGCGGCAGAAATTACGGCAGGATAGATTCCTGGTCCGCGCCTTCTTTTTCCACTTTCTGCACAATCAGGTGCTCACGCTTCATACCCAGTTTCAGGGCCAGCGCAGACGCCACGTAGATTGAGGAAATCGTACCGATAGACACACCAATCAGCATGACCAGCGAGAAGCCTTTCAGCATTGCACCACCGAAGATATAGAGCATCAGAACCACTAACAGGGTGGTTGCCGATGTCATAATGGTACGGCTTAACGTCTGAGTCAGGGAAACGTTCATGATCTCATACGAGGTACCACGGCGGATTTTGCGGAAGTTCTCACGGATACGGTCAGATACCACGATGCTGTCGTTCAGTGAGTAACCGATAACCGACATCAGGGATGCCACAATGGTCAGGTCAATCTCAATATGGAACAGCGACAGTACGCCGAGGGTGATGATAACGTCGTGCGCCAGCGCGATAACCGCACCTAACGCCAGACGCCATTCAAACCGCATCGCCACATAGATCAGGATACAGATTAATGCCGCGATCAGCGCCATTGCGCCGGTCTGAGCCAGTTCCGCACCCACACTCGGGCCGACGAACTCGATACGTTTGACCACCGCACTCTCATCAATGTTTTTATTGATCACATTGATAACGGTTTTACCCAGTTCCTGACCCGCAGTACCTTCTGCCGGCGGCAGACGTACCATGATGTCACGGCTGCTGCCGAAGTTCTGGATCAGCGGATCTTTAAACCCTGCCTGCGCAACGGTATCACGGATTTTATCCAGATCTGCCGGCTGGCTGAAGTTAACTTCAATGACGGTACCGCCGGTAAAGTCCAGACCCCAGTTAAACCCTTTCACGCCGATGATTGCCACAGAGGCAATCAGCAGCAGTGCCGAGATGGTAAATGCCACGTTGTCCCAGCGCATAAAGTCATAGACTCTGCGGCCGTGGTTTAATTGTTCAACAGTATAATCCTGTGCCACAACGTGCTCCTTAAATAGACAGCTTATTAATACGTTTACCGCCATACAGCAGGTTCACGATGGCACGTGTACCGATAATCGCTGTAAACATGGAGGTTGCCACACCAATGGCTGTCGTAATCGCAAACCCTTTAATCGAACCGGTACCGACCGCGTAAAGAATGACAGCAGTAATCAGTGTGGTTAAGTTTGCGTCGATAATACTTGAGAAGGCGCCTTTGTACCCTTCATGGATTGCCTGCTGGACAGAACGCCCGTTGCGCAGTTCCTCTTTGATACGTTCGTTTATCAGAACGTTCGCATCAACCGCAACCGCAAGGGTCAGCACGATCCCCGCAATCCCCGGCATGGTCAGCGTAGCGCCCGGTAACAGCGACATCACCCCGACAATCAGGATAAGGTTCGCCAGTAACGCGCTGCTCGCGATCAGACCGAATTTACGGTAGTAGATCACCATGAACAGAATTGAGGCCATCAGCCCCCACAGACACGCTTCCAGGCCCTGCTCGATATTCTGCAGACCCAGAGTCGGCCCGATGGTCCGCTCTTCCACAATCTGGATTGGTGCAATCAGGGCACCGGCACGCAGCAGCAGTGATAACTGACGTGCTTCATTGGCATTATCAATCCCGGTGATACGGAAGTTTGATCCTAAACGGGACTGAATATTGGCAATGTTGATAACTTCTTCGTTTTTCTCAAGGATTGAGCGGCCTGCGGCATCTTTACGCCCGCTGTCTTTATATTCGACAAACAGGGTCGCCATCGGCTTATACAGGTTATCCTTGGTGAAATCGGACATGGTGTTACCACCGGCGCTGTCGAGCGAGATGCTGACCTGCGGCTGACCGTACTCATCACTCTGTGAAGTGGAGTCAGTAATGTGGTCACCGGTCAGAATCACACGCTTGTACAGGGCGACTTTGCGTCCGTCACGGGTGTATTTCACTTCAGTGTCACCCGGGATACGGCCTGCTTCGATAGCGGCAGGGTCAACAGCACCGTTGACCAGACGGAATTCCAGGGTGGCAGTTGCCCCGAGGATTTCTTTCGCCCGTGCGGTGTCCTGAATACCCGGTAATTCCACCACGATGCGGTCCGCACCCTGACGCTGTACCAGCGGCTCGGCAACACCGAGCTGGTTAACACGGTTACGCAGGATAGTGATGTTCTGCATGACAGCATAGCTGCGCGCTTCACTTAAGCGCTGGTCGCTCATTACGGCGGTCAGCGTGTTATCTGTACCGTCTTTGAAGACTAAATCGCGCAGGCGTTTAGATAACAGCGAGCTGGCTTCGGAACGTGATGCATCATCACGGAAGCGGACTTCCACGCCGTAATCCGCTGATTTGCGGACAGACGCAAACGGAATGCTGTTTTCACGCAGCAGCGAGCGGATACCGTCGAGGTTCTGCTCCTGCAGTTTACCCAGCGCGGTTTCCATATCCACTTCCATCAGGAAGTGAACACCACCACGCAGGTCGAGACCCAGTTTCATCGGCTCGCCACCCACGGCGGTCAGCCATTTCGGTGTCGCCGGGGCAAGGTTCAGGGCAACAACATATTGCTCACCTAAGCCTTTCACCAGCTCTTCACGGGCACGTAACTGGATATCAGGATTTGAGAAACGGGCAAGTATCACACCGTTTTCCAGTGCGACCGACTTACTCGCGATCTGATCTTTTTCTAAAATGGTCCGGACCTGATCCAGGGTCTGTTCATTGGCGGCGGTTCCCCGCGCGCCAGTGATTTGAACAGCCGGATCCTCTCCATACAGGTTTGGAAGCGCATAAAGCAAACCGATGAGGATCGCAGCGATCAGCATCAGATACTTCCACAAAGGATAACGGTTTAACACGGCAGTCCCTTCGGGAAAATCATACTACAGGAAGATTACAGCGCCTTCAGTGTACCTTTCGGTAAAACTGCTGCGACGAAATCACGTTTGATGGTTACTTCAGTTGTTTCGTTCAGTTCCAGAACGATGTAGCCGGTGTCAGACACTTTAGCCACACGACCGATCAGACCACCGGTAGTTAACACTTCATCACCTTTGGTGATGGAGTCCATTAATTGCTTGTGTGATTTAGCACGTTTCTGTTGCGGGCGCAGGATCATGAAGTAGAAAATCAGCACGAAAACGACCAGCATAACAATCAGAGACATCGGGCTGCCCTGAGAAGCGGCTGCACCGGTTGATGCTACTGCGTCAGAAATGAAAAAACTCATCAAACTATCCTCTTGTTATTCACATAATTATCAGGCAGATAAACCTGCCGGTGGTGTATCGCCTATGTTATACACCACCGGGTGATCCCGTTTCGGGGAAATCACTCACTTAACGGCGGAACGGGTTTCCCGATCCGCTGATAAAATTCAGCGGCAAATGCTTCCAGACGGCCTTCTTCAATTGCCTGCCGGATACCCGCCATCAGACGCTGATAGTAGCGCAGATTATGAATGGTATTTAAGCGCGCGCCAAGGATTTCATTACAGCGATCCAAATGATGCAGGTAAGCACGCGTATAATTGCGGCAGGTATAGCAGTCACATTCCGCATCCAGCGGCGATGTATCTGATTTATACTTCGCATTACGGATTTTTACCACGCCGTCCGTCACAAACAGATGACCGTTACGGGCATTACGGGTCGGCATCACGCAGTCGAACATATCAATACCGCGGCGCACACCTTCCACCAGATCTTCCGGTTTACCCACGCCCATTAAATAGCGCGGTTTATCTTCCGGGATCTGCGGACAGACATGCTCGAGAATCCGGTGCATATCTTCTTTCGGCTCGCCGACAGCCAGACCGCCCACAGCGTACCCATCAAATCCGATTTCCACCAGTCCTTTCACAGACACATCGCGTAAATCTTCGTAAACACTGCCCTGGATGATACCGAACAGCGCATTCGGGTTACCCAGCTCATCGAAACGGTCACGGCTGCGTTTAGCCCAGCGCAGAGACATTTCCATGGATTTCTTCGCGTAGTCCCAGTCCGCCGGATACGGTGTGCACTCGTCAAAAATCATCACGATATCAGACCCGAGATCGTACTGAATTTCCATCGATTTTTCAGGACTTAAGAAGATTTTTTCACCGTTGATCGGGTTACGGAAATGGACACCTTCTTCTTTGATTTTGCGCATTGCGCCCAGGCTGAACACCTGGAAACCGCCGGAGTCAGTCAGAATCGGGCCTTTCCACTGCATAAAGTCATGCAGATCGCCGTGCAGTTTCATAATTTCCTGGCCGGGACGCAGCCACAGATGGAACGTGTTGCCTAATAAGATTTGCGCACCGGTCTCTTTCACTTCTTCCGGTGTCATCCCTTTCACTGTGCCATAAGTCCCCACCGGCATAAATGCAGGGGTTTCAACAACGCCACGATCAAAAATTAAGCGACCACGGCGCGCACGGCCGTCTGTCGTCTGCAGTTCATATTTCACAAAACCTCCGGCATCAGAAAAACAGTCTGATGATGTTTAATTAGCGGCAGTCAGTCAGCAGTCGCTGAAATCTGCCGGATCAATAATTCTGTAGTATATCAGTCGTCGTGACCAACTTTTTCAAATTTCGCCTGCGGGTTGCGGGTAATAAACATCGCATCCCCGTAGCTGAAGAAACGGTAACGTTCACGCACCGCCGCTTCATACGCCTGCATGGTGTGCTGATAACCGGCAAAGGCGGAAACCAGCATAATCAGCGTGGATTCCGGCAGATGGAAATTGGTGATCAGCGCATCCACCACCTGATACTCATATCCCGGATAAATAAAGATTTGGGTATCATCAAAGAATGGCGCTATCAGTGCATCCTGTGCCGCTTTCGCCGCACTTTCCAGGGAGCGCACGGATGTTGTGCCGACCGCAATCACTTTATTACCCCGCGCTTTACACGCCAGCACGGCATCAACCACATTCTGCGGCACTTCCGCATATTCGGAGTGCATGATGTGATCTTCGATGTTATCCACACGCACCGGCTGGAAAGTACCCGCCCCGACATGCAGGGTGACAAAGGCCATTTCCACGCCTTTTTCGCGCAGTGCCGCCAGCAGCGGCTCATCAAAGTGCAGCCCGGCAGTCGGTGCGGCCACCGCGCCGGGGCGGTCATTATACACGGTCTGGTATAACTCGCGATCCGACTCTTCATCAGGGCGGTCAATATAAGGCGGTAGCGGCATATGACCAATCTGATTCAGAATGGTCAGCACATCGCGCTCATCATCAAAACGGATTTCAAACAGCGCATCGTGACGCGCCACCATGGTGGCTTTCACGCTCTCATCTTCGCCCAGCAGCAGCTCCGCACCCTCTTTCGGTGCTTTCGATGCGCGGACATGCGCCAGTACACGGTGCTCATCCAGCATCCGCTCCACCAGCACTTCAATCTTTCCGCCGGAGGCTTTGCGGCCGAACATTCTGGCGGGGATCACGCGGGTATCATTAAATACCAGCAGATCACCGGGATTGAGTTTATTCAGCACTTCGGTGAAGATACCGTGGTTCAGTTCACCACTGATACCATCAAGCGATAACAGACGACACTTGCTCCGCTCCGCCTGCGGGTAGCGGGCAATCAGTTCGTCCGGCAGTTCAAAAGTAAAATCGGCAACACGCATGAGATTCTCGGTTTCATCTCAAAAAGAAAAACAGGCGCAATAGTCTAGTGCCCCGGTAAGCAGGGCGCAAGAAATAACCCGCCGACGGCGGAATAAAAGGCTGCGGTATTATGAATTTTCTCGCACATCTCCACCTTGCCTCACTGGCAAACAGCAGTTTTCTCGGCAATCTGATGGCCGATTTTGTCCGCGGCACACCGGAAGAACAGTACAGCGCACCGGTCGCGGCGGGGATCCGGCTGCACCGGCGTATTGATACCCTGACCGATTCACACCCGCTGGTGCGGGAAGCCCGTCAGCTGTTCCGCCCGGAATACCGCCGCTACGCGCCGATCACGCTGGATGTGGTCTGGGATCATTTTCTTTCCCTGCACTGGTCTCAGTTTGAACCGAAAACGTCGCTGACCGATTTCACACAACACGTCCGCGCAGTGATTGAACCGCAACTGGCGTTCACGCCGGTGAAATTTCAGGAGCTGAATGAGTTTATGTGGCCGCAGCGCTGGTTAATCCGTTATCAGGAGATCCCCTATATCGGACAGGTGTTGGCGGGGATGGCAAAACGACGTCCGAAACTTGCCGCGCTCAGGGAGACAAATCAGGATTTTACCGATAATTATCAGTCTCTTGAAAAGATATTCTTCCGCTTCTATCCGCAGATGATGGACAGTGTGACAAAGCCGTTTACAGGTCAGTAACGGTTTTTACGTTCATTCACACAATTAGCACTTGAACTTTACTCAAATAACTCTATCTTATTCGGGTAGCAGATAGAATAATGAACTATTGATAGGTAAAACCTATTATATTAATCGGTATTATGATCTTTAATACCATCCCCGGATTCTTTATTCTGTCTGTTGTTTATTGCCATACTCTATATAATCTTACAGGAGTAAATTATGGTTCTGGTAACCCGTCAAGCCCCCGATTTTACAGCTGCAGCCGTTATGGGTAACGGTGAAATTGTTGATAACTTCAATCTGAAAAAACACCTGAACGGCCGTCCGGCTGTTATCTTCTTCTGGCCGATGGACTTCACTTTCGTCTGCCCTTCTGAGCTGATCGCATTCGATCACCGCTATGAAGAATTCAAAAAACGCGGTGTGGAAGTGATTGGTGTGTCTATGGACTCAGAGTTTGTT
The DNA here is from genome assembly GCF_019243775.1 of Morganella morganii. NCBI lineage: Bacteria > Pseudomonadati > Pseudomonadota > Gammaproteobacteria > Enterobacterales > Morganellaceae > Morganella > Morganella morganii. Next base: position 758,165 of record NZ_CP069157.1, on the reverse strand, counting down.
CATAACGCATGGCGTAATACTGCTATCGACGATGGCGGTATCGGTCCGGTTCAGTATCCGATGATTGCGGATATCAAACATGACATCATGCGGGCTTACGGTGTTGAGTTTCCGGAAGCCGGTGTTGCTCTGCGCGGTTCTTTCCTGGTGGACAAAAACGGTGTTGTCCGTCATCAGGTCGTCAACGACCTGCCGCTGGGCCGTAACGTAGACGAAATGCTGCGTATGGTTGACGCACTGCAATTCCACGAAGAGCACGGTGATGTGTGCCCTGCACAGTGGGAAAAAGGTCAGGAAGGTATGAATGCATCTCCGAAAGGCGTTGCTGACTTCCTGAAAAAGAACTCCGGCAAACTGTAAGTTCCGGCAGTTAAGAGATACAAAAACCAGCCTGCGGGCTGGTTTTTTTGTGCCTGAATAACGGGCAAAAAAAATACCCGCACATGACAGGGTATTTTTATAATCCGGACTATCAGGCGTGTTTGTGATTCACTTCCGGCTCAGCGCCCATCAGGCGATCAACCACAATGGAAACCACCAGCACCGCCAGTGACGGCGCAAGCCACGCCAGGTCATATTTAAAGAACGGCAGCGACTCAATCCATGACGGCATATAAGGGCCGAACATTTTAGTGGCTTTCAGAGCACCCATCGTCCCGAGGATCAGGCTGACCAGCATTGCCGGCGCAACCACCCGTCCCGGTTTTTTCCAGAAACGCAGTGTGAAACTCAGCAGGATCAGCACAATACACGGCGGATAAATGGATACCAGCACCGGAATGGAGAATGCAATCAACTTGCTCAGCCCCAGGTTGGAGATCACCATGGAGAACGCACCGAGGATCCACACCAGAGTACGGTAAGAAATCGGCAGATAACGGCTGAAGAATTCCGCACAGGCGCAGGTCAGGCCGATCGCCGTTACCATACAGGCCACAAAAATCAGTACCGCCAGGAAGAAGCTGCCGTAGTTACCGAAAGTATACTGGACATACTCATGCAGAATTTCCGCACCATCGGCAGGGTTCGGGATAATCGACCCGCTGTTTTCCCCTAATTTGAACAGTGCCAGATAAACCAGTGTCAGCAGCACACCGGCAATCAGCCCGGCCCACATGGTATAGCGGGTCAGCAGTGAGGAGTTTTCCACTCCGCGCGAACGGGCGGCATTAACAATGACAATCCCGAAGACCATTGCACCAAGGGTATCCATGGTCAGATAACCATTAATAAACCCGTTGGAGAATGCCATTTCTTTATACTCCGGCGTTGCCATAATAGCATCACCGGCCGGCCACATTACCGCAGCCACCCCGAGGATAGCCAGAGCCAGCATTTTAACCGGTGCCAGCACATGGCCGACGCTGTCCAGCAATTTCCCCGGATACAGGGAAATACCGATCACACAGGCAAAGTAGATCACGCTGTAAATCAGCAGAGAAATATCAGATTCCCCGCCAACCAGCGGCGCAATCCCGATTTTATAAGAAACGGTGGCTGTACGCGGCGTGGCAAACAGCGGCCCGACGGACAGATAGGCCACAACAGCCAGCAGCAGCCCGGCGTATTTACCGACTGGTGTACTGAGTGCCTCAATACCGCCGCCGACTTTTGCCAGTGCGATCACGGTCAGAACCGGTAAACCAACGCCGGTGATCAGGAACCCGGCTGCCGCCGTCCAGACCATTTCGCCGGCCTGAAGGCCGACCATTGGGGGAAATATAATATTTCCCGCCCCGACAAACAGCGCGAAGGTCATAAAACCTAAGGCTAAAATATCTCGTGAAGTTAAACGATGCGCCATATTATTTTTGTCTGTTACTGTTAATTTAATGTGAAATATTCAATAAAAATATCGGAAATAAAAATCCAACTCCCTGATCTGTCACCGACGCTATCTCCTGCTGTTTTAACAATCTGTTAGCACTACGTTATTCATATTAAGTTAATAACTATAGTGATTATATTTAAAAAACAGTGATATTTGCCAATAACTCACTACAAGTAAAACTTTTATAGCGCAGAAAGGCAATAGTCAAAGCAAAAACCAGAACTATATACCGAAGTCTATTTCCAAAGCAGCGATTGCTGTTATGTAAGCTTCAATAAACACTATATGATTTGTTTATATTTTAATCAGGCATTTTAAATCTGCTGAAATTAGCAGCGATTAAATAAAGAAAGCGGCAAAAGCCGCTTTAATGAGAAGATTTAGCGATAAGCCGCGCAGGAATGGTAAAACTGAACTCCGTTCCCTGCCCGGGTTTGCTGGTAATATCCAGATGGGTGTGGTGATGCTGTAAAGCGTGTTTCACTATCGCCAGCCCCAGACCGGAGCCGCCGGTCTGCCGCGAGCGGGATTTATCCACACGGTAAAAACGCTCCGTCAGGCGGGACAGATGTTCCGCCGGAATGCCCGGACCGTTATCTTTCACACTGAACACCGCGTTACCGTTACGCAGCGCCCAGCTGACCTCAATCAGGGTGTTTTCCGGCGTGTGATTCACTGCGTTATACACCAGGTTCGACATGGCGCTGCGCAGTTCTTCCTCATCCCCGAAAATCTTCAGTTTGTCATCCACCGCAAAGCGGATGTCATGGTTGCCCCGGCTGAGCGTCACGGCTTCCTGCTGAAGCATTATCAGCATCCCCGGCACATCCACGACCTGATCCAGCCCGCTTTTAACAGCCACTTCAATTTTTGAGAGCTGCAAAAGCTGTTTAACCATGCCGTCCATACGGCGGGTCTGCTCCTGCATGGTCAGAATCGCTTTTTTATTCATCGGATTATCAAAATCCTGATCCGCGAGCATTTCCAGATAGCCCTGCAAAACCGTCAGCGGCGTGCGCAGTTCATGACTGACATTGGCAAAGAAATCACGCCGCGAGTTTTCAAGACGGCGCTTTTCCGTCACATCGCGGGCAACCATCAGTAATTGCCCTTCTGAATACGGCATGATGCGCAATTCCATCATGCTGCCGTTATTCAGTTCCAGCGTCAGCGGCAGGGTATAATCGCCTGCGGTCAGATAACGGCTGAAATCCGGGTAACGCAGAAGGTTAAAGATATGCTGCCCGTTATCATCCGGCCAGCGAAAACCAAGAAGGTGCTGGGCATGTTTGTTACACCAGAAAATATTGCCGTCTTCTGTCATCATCACCACCGCATCCGGCAGGGATTCTGCCCCGCTGCGAAAGCGTTTGATCAGGGTGGCGAGTTCGCGGCGGCGCTTGCGGTTACGCTGCTGAAGCTGGTAGATACCGTAAAAAATCGGCTCCCAGCTGCTGCGGCCCGGCGGCGGCAGCATACTGCGGTCCAGCCACAGCCAGTCAGACAGTTTCAGTAAGTTATAGCTGTGCCAGACAGCAGCGGCAAACAGGGCACCGGCAAGAAACCAGCCGGTATAGCCGAAAAAAAGTGACAAAAAGAGTGCCGGCAGGCAGAAAACCAGTAATTCCAGTACAATTTTTTTCCACGAAAGACGCTCAAGCACGCGCGATCCTCTTGCGGTTTAACATTATTATCAGTAACGGACAGAGAAGCGGTAACCCGTTCCCCGGACTGTCTGTATCATTTTATCGTGTCCGTCCGCTTCCAGCGCTTTGCGCAGGCGGCGGATATGCACATCCACCGTACGGTCCTCAACATAGACGTTCTCGCCCCAGACATAGTTGAGCAGCTGTTCACGGCTGTAAACCCGCTCCGGATGAGTCATAAAGAAGTGCAGCAGTTTGAATTCGGTCGGCCCCATTTCCAGCGGATTCTCATTACTGGTTACGCGGTGGGATGCCGGGTCGAGTGTCAGGCCGTTCATGGCGATAAGATCATCTGCCACCATCGGGGAGATGCGCCGCAGAATCGCTTTAACACGGGCCACTAACTCTTTCGGTGAGAAGGGTTTGGTCAGATAATCATCCGCGCCGGTTTCCAGACCTTTGACACGGTCTTCCTCTTCACCGCGCGCCGTCAGCATCATCACCGGAATTTCCCGCAGCTGACTGTCCCGTTTCATATGTTTGATAACCTGAATACCGGAACCGCCCGGGATCATCCAGTCCAGCAGGACAAGATCAGGGAAAGGCTCCACCAGCCGGGCAATGGCCGCATCATAATCATCGGCCTCGATAGGCTGATAGCCATTCTGCTCCAGTACAAAACAGACCATTTCACGGATAGGTGCTTCATCTTCAACGACTAAAATTCGTCTTGCCATGGCGTTCCCTGTTTACCGTTAATTTCATTTCATCAGACAGTGCCGCGATTATGCGTCACTTTTGTGACAGATTTATGAATATCAGCCGATACCTCAGCCTGCACCGCAAAGATAATGTCATTAAACTGACATACTACACACAAAATGCGTGTCAGATCGTAATATACTGGATATTCATCCAATATTTATTTTTACCGCCTGATTTCCGTTATACTCTGTTTTCAGTAAACCGCCTAACGCAATGCGCATTCAGTTCGCCCGGCAGGAATAACCGTATATATGAAAATCATTCACACATCAGACTGGCATCTCGGACAATATTTTTACACTAAAAACCGGTTACAGGAACATCTGCAGTTTTCAGACTGGCTGATAAACCTGATAAAAGAACAGCAGGCAGATGCCCTGATTGTCGCCGGAGATGTGTTTGATACCGCCTCCCCGCCGAGTTACGCCCGTGAGTTGTATAACCGTTTTGTTGCACAACTGCAACAGACCGGCTGTCATCTGATTGTGCTTGCCGGTAATCATGATGCCGTTGCCACACTGAATGAATCCCGCGAACTGATGGCCTGCCTGAATGCGGATGTGATTGCCCGGCCGGATCCGGCGCGGGATCTGATCGTGCTTTATAATAAGCAGAATAAGCCCGGCGCGATTGTCTGTGCTGTGCCGTTTCTGCGGCCGCGCGATATTCTGGAAAGTCAGGCCGGACAATCCGAAGCAGAGAAACAACTGGCGCTGCTGACCGCCATACAGACACATTATCAGTCTCTTTATGACAGAGCGGTGGCAAAACGGAGTGAACTGGGCGCGGAAGTTCCGATCATTATGACAGGTCACCTGACAACCGTGGGTGCCAAAACATCGGAATCTGTCCGTGATATTTATATCGGCACACTGGATGCCTTCCCGGCCGGTGCGTTTCCGCCTGCGGACTACATTGCCCTCGGGCATATTCACCGCGCACAGTCCATCGGTGACAGCGGCACCATCCGTTACAGCGGTTCCCCCGTCCCGCTCAGTTTTGATGAATCCGGCCAGGAAAAAAGTGTTTTTCTGCTCACACTGGATAACAACAGCATTACGGCGATTGATACGGTGCCGGTTCCCTGTTTTCAGCCGATGGTCTGCCTGAAAGGCGATCTGGATGCCATCAGTCAGGCGCTTGAACAGTTTTCGCCCCGTGATGAACATACACAGCCGGTCTGGCTGGACATCGAAATCGCCGGGCGGGATTACCTGCCGGATATTCAGAAACGCATTCAGGCACTGACAGAGCCGCTGGCCGCAGAAGTGATCCTGCTGCGGCGTGAGCGCAGGCAGATAACCGCAGACAACAGCGAAGCCCTGCGTGAAACCCTGAATGAGCTGACTCCGGACGATGTTTTTGCCCGGCGTCTGGCACTCAGTGATACCGAAGAAGAGGATATTCCGCGTCTCACCACCCTTTTCCGCCGCGTTTGTGAGCAGATTCGTGACCGGACAGAGAGTGACAGCAGTGAAACCAGTACCGGTATCAGCAGAAAAAACAATACCCGTACAGACAGCCGGAAAGGAAAAAGTGAATGAAGATCCTGACATTACGGTTTAAAAATATCAATTCACTGCAGGGCGAATGGAAAATTGATTTTACGGCAGAACCCTTTGCCGGAAACGGACTGTTTGCCATCACCGGCCCGACCGGCGCCGGAAAAACCACGTTACTCGATGCCATCTGTCTCGCGCTCTACCATGAAACTCCGCGCGTAAAAACATCCGCATCCCAGAATGATGTGATGACCCGCCATACAGCGGAATGTCTGGCCGAAGTGGAATTTTCCGTCAAAGGAAAAGCATACCGCGCGTTTTGGAGCCAGCGGCGCGCCAGAGATAAAGCCGACGGTAATCTTCAGCCGCCGAAAGCCGAACTGGCTGAGTGCGCCACCGGAAAAATCCTCTCTGACAAACTGACTCAGGTCAGGGAGAGCATTATTGAGATCACCGGCCTGGATTTTGCCCGTTTTACCCGTTCTGTGCTGTTATCACAGGGGAATTTTGCTGCCTTTCTGAATGCCGATGATAATGAACGGGCAGATTTGCTGGAAGAACTCACCGGCACGGAAATTTACCGGCTGATTTCCCGTCAGGTTTATGAAGACTACAAAGCCGCACAACAGGCGTTGTCTCTGCTGGAAGCGCAGACCGGCGCTATCCGGCTGATGACAGATGATGAACGGCTCGTGTGCCAGGCTGAACTGACCACACTGCAGACAGACGAGCAGGCTCAGCTTATCCGCCAGACACAGTTACAGACCGCACTGCAATGGTGGCAGCACCGCGACACACTGAATACAGAAACAGAACAGCGGCAACAGCAGCATGCCACTGTTATGCAGCAGATACAGGATGCCCGGCCGCAGCTTGACCGGCTTGCCCGCGCCAAACCTGCGGAAAAACTGCGCCCGGCCAGAGAGGCGGTGCAGAACAGTGCTGCTTTAAGTGCACAGCTGACCACCCGTATGCAGGAGCTCACACAAACAACAGAGAGCACCACCCGTTCGCTGCAGCCGCTGAGCAGTCAGTGTGAGGAGCAGCAACAGTTACTCACCGGGCTGAAACAGCAGTATCAGCAACTGGAAACACTGGCAGAGAACGAAATCAGGCCGCTGGATAACCGGCTGCAGTTGCTCAACAGCCAGTCTGATGCACTGAAACAGCAATATCAGGCACAGTTGCAGGAACAACAGGCACTGCAAAACCAGTCAGCACAACTTCAGCAACAACTGGCGCAAACCCGTGACAGTTATGCGCGCAGCACACAATTCAGACAGGAAAATGTGCAGAAAGCACAACTTCCGTCAGCAATTGCTCAGTGGCGGCATGAGCTGCACACCCGGCAGGAATACCGGACTCAGATTTCCGCACTGACAGAACAGCAGCAGGCGGGGGAGGTTCAGCAACAGTCACTGACCGCAGCACACACAGAAATGACAGATAAACTGGCTGTCCGCAATCAGTCTGTTCTGCCGCTGAAAACAGAACTGACCGCCTTACAGACCACATTACAGCAGGCACGGCAGACTAAACCGGATCCGCAGTTAACCACACAACTGCAACAGACCGGTGAAAAGCTCGGATTACTGCAAAAGCTGGCATCTCTGGCACCGGAAATCACCCTGCTGACCCGTAACAGGGAAAATCTTCTGCAACAACAGCATGCCTCTCAGGAAGAAATTAAAACGCTGACAGACTGGATTGCACATCAGGAACCGGTTCTGACCGACCAGCAGACACATCTGCGTGACCTGACAGCCCGTTATCAGCTGGAGCAAACCATTGTCCGGCTGGAGTCGGAGCGTCAGCGTTTACAGGCCGGAGAGCCCTGTCCTTTGTGCGGTAGTACCGATCATCCGTCGGTCACAGACTATCAGCAGGTAGTACCGGATGAAACCGCACAGCGCCTGGAAGCACTGACACACACTGCCAGAGAGGCCGAGAAAACACTGGCAGCGAAGCAATCTCAGCTAGCGTTTACCCGCACACAACACGAAAAACTGAGCAGTACACTGCAGGAAACCGGAGAGATCCTCGCGGCCCATACCGCACAGTGGCAGAAAATCTGTCTTGAGGGCGAATTTGACTCCCTGACAGATTCCCCGGCATCGCTGAATGACATCACTCAGCATTATGACGGGCTGTATCAGCAGCAACAGCAGGCTCAGGAAGCCCGCCATGCCCTGGAAACTCAGGTATTAACACTGCAAAACCGGTTACAGGCGGAAGAGGCTGAATGTGAACGGCTGTCACAGGCATTACAGCGCAATACTCAGGAACAGCAGTTTCTGTCACAGCAGCAGACGGAACGGGCCGCCCGTCTGACGCAGCTTTATCAGCAGCAACAGACGCTGGAAACCTCACTGACACAAACAGTGACCGCCTTTGGTTACACCATTCCCTCACCGGCAGAAACCGCTGAGTGGCTGGCGCAGCGTCAGCAGGAAAGTGATCAGTTCGCCGCAAATGAACAGCAGATACAGCAAAGTGCACAGCAACTCGCGGAACTGACCGCACAGCAGCAAAATCTGGAGGCTCAGCAGGCAAAACTGACCACACAACTGGCAGAACAGTCCACCGCACTGGCTGCACTGCAACAACAGCACAACGCCGTCACGGAACAACGGCAGGCACTGTTCGGTGATAAAAATATCAGCACGGAATTACAGAAACTGCTTTATCAGCAGCAGGAAACGGAAAACCGCCTGAAAACCCTGATACAGCAGCGCGACAGCCTGCAACAAAACCTCGCAGGGCTCCGGGGGGAAGAAAAGCGGCTGCAACAGCAGATTCTGGATGCACAGGAGCAGCACCACCACAATCAGCAGGTTTTTCAGCAGCAACTGGCAGAAAGCCCGTTTGCCGGTGAGGCTGATTTCCTCGCCGCCCTGCTCAGTGAAGAGGAACACCAACAGTTACAGGCGCTGGAAACAGCGCTTAACCAGGCACAACTGAAAGCCGCCACCAGTCTCGGGGATGCCAGAACCGCGCTGGAGCAGCACCTGTCCGCCCAACCGGAGCCGTTCCGCGAACAGTCCCGGCAACAGCTGACAGAATCACATACCGCCGCCGCACAGCAACTGCGGGAACTGAGCAGCCGTCAGGGGGAATTGCGCGGGCGGCTGACGGCGGATGACAATCTGCGGGTACAGCAGCGCGATTTACTGGATAAAATCACCCGGCATCAGCAGGACGTCACCGACCGCAGCCGCCTCAACATGCTGATAGGCTCTGCCGATGGTGCCAAATTCAGCCGCTTTGCTCAGGGACTGACGCTGGATTATCTGATCCACCTGGCGAACCGGCGGCTGGAGAAACTGCATGGCCGCTATGTGTTGCAGCGCAAAACGGCAGACAGCCTGGAGCTGCAAATCACCGATACCTGGCAGGCAGACACTCAGCGTGATACCAAAACCCTCTCCGGCGGGGAAACGTTCCTGGTCAGTCTGGCGCTCGCACTGGCCTTATCTGATCTTGTCAGTCATAAGACACAGATTGAATCCCTGTTCCTCGATGAAGGCTTCGGCACGCTGGATCAGGAAACTCTCGATATCGCGCTGGATGCGCTCGATAACCTGAATGCCACCGGGAAAACCATCGGCGTTATCAGCCATATTGAAGCTATGAAAGAACGTATTGCAGTGCAGATCTCTGTCAGAAAAATGAACGGACTCGGGATCAGTAAATTATCGCCGGAATATCGTGTTACAACGGCGTGATATTTTCACGCTGTCAGCACACAATGATTAATTCAATGATATTTATTGGAAATTTTTCTGTCGGCCGAATTTTTTGAAACATAAGGTTAAATATTTTCGGTATGTTTTTTGATTCATTGCTTATATGCTGTTCATCATGAACTGAAGAGAGCGCGGAAACCGGTTTTTCCGACAAAAAATTTAACGGAGAGTAACATGTCTAATTCATTTATCGAGTTAATTAAAAAACGCAGAACAATTTACAGCCTTGGTAATAATCTGCCTGTTTCTCAGGATCGTATCGCCGCGCTCATCAAAGAAGCTGTGAAACACAGCCCGACTGCGTTTAACTCACAATCATCCCGCGTCGTGGTGCTGTTTGGTGAGAACCACAAAAAACTGTGGAATATCGTGAAAGACGCACTGCGCGCCATTGTCCCGGCAGACGCGTTTGCTGCGACCGAAGGTAAAATTGATAATGCCTTCCTGTCCGGTGCCGGTACTGTGCTGTTCTTTGAAGACCAGTCCGTTGTCAAAGGCTTACAGGAACAATTCGCACTGTATGCGGATAACTTCCCGATCTGGTCTGAACAGGCCAGCGGTATCGCACAGTTTGCTGTCTGGACTGCACTGTCCGAAGAGAATATCGGTGCCTCCCTGCAGCACTACAACCCGGTGATTGATGAGCAGGTCAGCAAAGCCTGGAATATCCCGGCTGACTGGAAACTGCGCGCACAGTTAGTGTTCGGTTCCATTGAACAGGAAGCCGGCGAAAAAGCCTTTATGGATGATGAAAGCCGCTTCAGAATCTTCAACTAATCTTCCGGACTCAGCCGCGTATTAAGCGCAGCTGTTCCCGGACGCATCAGGCGCTTTACCTGTCATAAAGCGCCGTTATTACCTTCTGTTATCGTGTTAAAATATGCCTTGCCCGCCTTGTGCGGGCTTTTTTTTATCAGGCTTTCGGCCACAGCCACGCCGCACCACGGACACCACTGGAGTCACCGTGCACCGCTTTGCGGATCGGCGTATCGCACTCACCACCGAAAACACGGGAGCGCATCAGCGCCGGTACCGTCTGATACAGGCGATCGACGTTACTCATCCCGCCGCCCAGCACAATCACATCCGGGTCCAGCATATTCACGACCTGGCCGAGCGCTTTTGCCAGCCGCTGCTCATAATTCACCATCACCTGTTCAGCCGGTAAGTCGCCCTGTGACAAACGACGGATGATCTCCGCACCTTTGCAGACCTCACCGGTCAGCGCGGTATAATCAGCCATAAAACCGGTGCCGGAGATAAACAGTTCGGTACAACCCTGTTTGCCGCAATAGCAATCCTCCATTCCTTTAAACAGCCGGTCGGCTTCATCCTGCCACGGCAGCGGGTTATGTCCCCACTCCCCGGCCACACCGTTACCACCGCTGTGAACCTGTCCGTTCAGGGCAATCCCCGCACCGCAGCCGGTACCGATAATCACCGCGAAAACGACCGGAAACCCTGCGCCTGCACCATCAACCGCTTCGGAGACCGCCAGGCAGTTTGCATCATTTGCCACCCGCACTTCCCGTTGCAGTAATGCACTGAGATCCGCATCAAACGGCTGACCGTTCAGCCAGACCGAATTAGCATTTTTTACCCGTCCGGTGACCGGCGACAGTGTTCCCGGGATCCCTACTCCGACAGTGCCGGTCTCTCCGGTGGCGGTTTCTGCATCGTGAACCAGCCCGGCAATCGCCTGTAATGTTTGCTGATAGTCAAAACGCGGCGTATCCGTTCGTTTACGGAATAATTCCTGCCCCTCATTACTGAGTGCGATCACTTCAATTTTGGTGCCGCCCAAATCAATACCGATCCGCATACTGTCCCCTTCTGCTGTGGATTTACGCTCTGTCTTTCATACCTCTGATAATGCAGGGCAGCGGCCTGACAATCAAGTTTCCGCGCGAAGGCATTAGAGCAACGCGGCAAGATCCGTTATCATAGCGGGATGCAATTCTCACCGCGCAATGACCGCGCATCATAAAACAGGACTGTCCGATGTGGTTTAAAAATATACTCGTTTACCGCCTTAGCTCGCCGTTTCCGCTGTCTGCCGATGAGCTGGAAAAACAGCTGGAACACATGGCATTCACGCCGTGCGGCAGTCAGGATATGATGAAAACCGGCTGGGTTTCGCCGATGGGCTCCCGGGGTGATGCACTGACTCACGCTGCCGGTAAACAGATCCTTATCTGTGCTAAAAAAGAAGAAAAAATGCTGCCATCGCCGGTAATTAAACAGGAATTGCAGGCGAAAATTGAAAAGCTGGAACATGAGCAGCATCGCAAACTGAAGAAAACGGAAAAAGATTCCCTGAAAGATGAAGTGGTTCATGCTCTGCTGCCGCGTGCCTTCAGCCGTTTCAGCCAGACCGCCATCTGGATTGATGCGGAACGCGGCCTGATTATCGTCGATGCGGCCAGTGCCAAACGGGCGGAAGATAACCTTGCCCTGCTGCGTAAAACACTCGGCTCTCTGCCGGTGATCCCGCTGACCACCAAAGACCCGATTGAACTGACGCTGACCGAATGGGTGCGCTCCGGTGATTTACCAACCGGTTTTGCCCTGATGGATGAAGCTGAACTGAAAGCCATTCTGGAAGACGGCGGCGTGATCCGCTGTAAGAAACAGGATCTGGTATCAGACGAAATCGCCACCTGCATTGAAGCCGGAAAATGTGTCACCAAACTGGCACTGGACTGGGAAGAGCGGATTCAGTTCCTGATGTCTGATGACGGTTCCTTTAAACGCCTGAAATACAGTGATGATTTAAAAGACAAAAATGAAGATATCGACCGCGAGGATTTTGCTCAGCGGTTTGATGCTGATTTTGTCCTGATGACCGGCGAACTGAGTGCGCTGATCAGCAATACCATTGCCGCCCTCGGCGGTGAAGCGGAACACTGAAAATAAGATCTGCGGGAAGCCCGGTAACAGGCTCCCGCTGATATCCGCTGTTATGCCCACGGCAGCGGGGCTTTTTCATCATTACCGTGCTCGCCGTAATAGAGCGACGGCAGAAAACGGGACAAGTAAGTAAACTCGTTATAGCAGTGCTTCATCAGCCCGAAACCAATCTCATCCGGCAGTTCCGTCAGCGGATCCGCCAGTGACGCTCCGAGTAAAAACCGGCTGCGCAGCACACATCCGAACTCTGTATCATAAGTTATATGCAGCATTTTTCCGTCGATCGGGTAACCCAGCGTATCGGTTTTCACATCATCCCCGAACCCGATATGGGCGCAAACAGCACCGGAAATCTGATGAGTCTGCCGCGCGGCGGCCAGTTTATCCGCATCAAAGAAATCCTGTGCATCGTTGAATTTCAGTGTCGCGCCGACCGGCGGGATCGACCCGAGAGACTCAACCGCGCGGATTGTCGCCCCGATATAATTTTCCCCTTTTTTCCAGACGGAATCCCAGCCGTGATGTGCCACATGATCATGCGGGTGCCACCAGCGGATATGCTGCGTGGTTTCAAAAAACGTGAACCACCACTCCAGCATCCGCCCTTTACAACCGTGCAGGTCGGTTCTGACAGACACCGTCAGCAGCCCTTCTTCGCTGCGTTCCAGGCCCATTTCCATCCACAGTGGTTCAGGAGATAATAACTGGTTAATATCATCCGGTGCCCGGGGTAAATTTTGTTTTTTCGCTGACATGACGTATACTCCATAATTAGGAAACGCAATTCGTTTCCTAATTAATATTGTCCCGTAACGGGCATTTGTCAATTGAGGATCGCACGTATGGCTAATAATGAACCAGCCACAGAATCCCGCGGACGTGGCCGTCCGGTTGTTCCGGAAGAAGAACTGATTGCAAAAATCCGGGAGGCATCACTTAGCCTTTTGTTATCACAGGGATATTCCTCGATGACGATGGATGCGGTGGCAAAACAGGCGGGTGTCTCCAAAAAGACGCTGTACCGGTTCGCTGATAACCGTGAAGATCTGGCGGAGCAGATAGTGCGCGGCTGGACGGATTCCTTTGTGCCGCTGTTTATGCAGGATGCAAAGACTAAAGATGAATTTTATCAGCTGCTTGAAAACAACCTGACCATCATGAGCCACAAGGTGCTCAGTGCTGAGGCGGCGGGATTATTTTGTCTGCTGAGCAGTGAATTTCCCGGCCGGGAGTTATTGCTGACCCGCTATCAGGCCTGCGGTATTGAGCGCGGACGTGCACTGCTGGCGGAATGGCTGTCCCGGCATCAGGCGTTTCTGCCGCTGCCGGATGCAGCACAAACCAGTGATTTGCTGTTATCGATGGTAATGGCAGAGCCGCTGCGCCAGATTGCCCTGAAACTGGCACCACCGGCACCGGGTTACCCGGTACAGGCGCGGATCCGTGCTGCGGTGGCATTACTGAAACGCTGACGGGCACCGGCAGATAACCGGCGCCCGGAACTGCATTATTTCTGTATCAGATAGCGGATCGTCGGCCCGTCCTGCTGGATGGATAACACGGTGTAGCCGTGGTTTTTGGCATCCAGCGGGATATTGTTGATGGATTGCGGGCAGTCACTCACCACTTCCAGGATCTCTCCGGGTTTCAGTGACGGCATGGCTTCAAGAGTCGCCACTGCCGGATACGGGCACGGCTCACCGACCATATCCAGCCGGTAATCCGGCACAATTGCAGTATTTTCGGTATTCATGGTGTGCTCCTTAATGTGCGGCAGCGGCGACAGTGTCAGCCTGGTTTTTCCGGCGGAAGAAACGTTTCTCCCACATCAGTAACAGGATAAAGGCAAAGGCGAGTAATCCGTAAGTAACCAGCAGACCACCAGCCGGGCCGAAGGTATCCAGCAGGTTGACTTTGTCGTAGTCAGTCGCCAGCCACGGTGCCACGGAATCCCAGTAATAAGCCAGGATCGTCGCGCCGATAATATTGCCCAGACCGACCCACCAGAAATGCACCTGACCTTCCACGGCACGGTACATCCAGCCGGTTTCACAACCCCCTGCCAGCACAATACCGAAGCCGAACAGCAGTCCGCCGATCACGGCGTTAGGGCCTGCCCAGAAGATTTTCGGCTCTGCGCCCAGTTGCACATAGCTGTAGATGCCGATGGCACTGACCGCCATACCGAGGATAATCGCTTTCGCCATCTGGGTACGCCCGGTGATCCAGACATCACGGAACGCGGAGGTAAAACAGATTTGCGCCCGTTCAATCAGCAGACCAAACCCGATGCCAAACAGCATTGCCATGCCGAGTTTCGGGGATTTAAACAGCGTGAACAGAGACCAGGTGACACACAGCAGGAAGATCAGCATACCAAGACGAAAACGGCGTTTCGCCCGCTGCAAATCCTGTGTCAGCGGTGAGGCTTTGCTGACTTTTTGCAGTTTGACCGGAATGCGGAACATCGGCAGCAGCGTAAATTTTGCGCCGAAGTAAGAGCCTGCGGCGGTTGCCAGTGCAAAGAACCAGGCATGGAGGGAGAATTGCGGGATACCGGTAAAGAAGGCTGCCAGGTTACACCCCATTGCAAGACGTGCCCCGAAACCGGCGATAATGCCGCCGATAACGGCCTGCCAGATACGGATTTTGTGTTGCGGAAGGCGGATTTTGACGTTGTTAGCCCATAAGGCAGCGGCGATACAACCGGCAAACATACCGATAATCATCATGCCGTCGATACGATCCAGGGGCGAGCCCTGCAAACCGATCACCTTAAAATACCCCCAGTTTTCCGGATGAGCACCGAACAGTTGCAGAATGTGTCCGCCCCAGCGCGTAAACTCTCCGGTGACCGCCCAGAATGTGCCTGTTAATCCGAAGTAGTATGCGGATAAGATGCCGGCGGCGATCACTGCGGGCAACGGCTGCCAGAACCTGACAAGATACGTTGATTTAAATGTAGACCAGTTCATTTTTTTACCAAAAAAAATCCCGACAGCGTCGGGAATCGATGTCGGAGTACGTGTGTACCAGTAGGATCTTTATATGTGATCCACCGGAGAATCATACTCCTGTATAAGATAATTCGCTTATTAATATTTTTAAAAATACTGGCATGTCCTCGGCGCTTTATGCTTTCTTTTTTTTACCGGTCAGGTCTTCTGAATACTCACTGTGTGCCGAAAAGAATAAAACATCAAACCATCTTCTTTCAGATTCGGGCAGCGGGATAACCGGCAAAGCGGAAAGACGCTGACACATCCTTGTTCGCTCGGATCGCGCCATCCCTGGCGCTTGACGCTTTCCTTTTTTTGCCGGTTAACCCCTCATGTACTTCAACTCTGTTAAAAACAGAAAACAGAAAAATCAATCTGCTAAATCATCCGGTTTGTGGCAAGGCGGCGAAGTGAGGATATCCCCGGGAGCATACACCAGTATGTGACCGGGGTAGCCGAACGAAGCCAACACAGCCACAGGCCGGAGGATGACGCAGATTCGCAGATCAGCAGATGCGGGGCAGCGGCTCGTTATACGGAAGATCCAACAGCCTGGTCGCGCCGAAAATCCCCTGCACTTTCACCTGTTTTGCTTCTGTTACCTGCCCGATGGTACAGGCGTCCTGACCCAGAGGGCTGTTACGGAGGGCTGCCAGCACGGCGGCTTCGGCTTCCGGGGCTGTGACAATCACCACTTTACCTTCATTGGCAAAATTGAGTGCCTCCAGCCCCAACAGCTCGCACACACCACGTACTGCAGTTTTCAGCGGCAGTTTCTGTTCTTCGATATTCATACCGCACTGTGAAGCATCGGCAAACTCATGCAGGATAGCGGTGACGCCGCCACGGGTGGCATCACGGACAGCTCTGATGCCGTCAATCGCCCGCAAAGGTGCAAGCATCGGCTCCAGAACCGCACAGTCGCTGCGCAGATCAGCATCCAGCCCGAGGTTCTCGCGCAGATTGAGGATCGCCGCACCATGATCACCCAGTGTGCCGCTGACAATAATTTTATCCCCCGGACGGCATTGTGCTGCTGCCCAGTTCAACTGATGCGGGATCACACCGATACCGGCGGTATTGATAAACACTTTGTCTGCCGCACCGCGCGGCACCACTTTGGTGTCACCGGTCACAATCTGAATACCGTTGGCTTTTGCGGCTTCCGCCATACTGCTGACCAGCTGAGAGAGAATGTCAAACGACAACCCCTCCTCAAGGATAAATCCACAGGAGAGGTAGCGCGGGATTGCGCCACCGACAGACAGATCATTCGCTGTGCCGCACACGGCCAGTTTGCCGATATTGCCGCCGGGAAAAATAATCGGATCAATGACATAGCTGTCGGTGCTGAACGCCAGACGATCACCGGCGGCCTGTAATTCCGCCAGCGGTATTCGTGCCTGATCTTCTTTTTCATTCAGATACGGATTGGAAAATGCCTGCAAAAACAGGGAGTCAATCAGTTGCTGCATCCCCTGTCCGCCGTTGCCCTGGGCCAGGGTGATTTCAGTAATAGGTTTCATGTTATTCTCCGCGCCGATACTGATAATAAGCTGCGCAAGCCCCTTCAGAGGAGACCATCAGTGCGCCGAGTGCCGTTTCCGGTGTGCATGCGTTGCTGAACAGCGGACAGTCCGCCGGTTTGCAGCGGCCTGTTAATACATCCCCGCATCGCGCCTGCGGGTTATCGGCAACAGACTGCGGCTGCGGCCGGAAGCGGCGTTCAGCATCAAATTCATAGTAAGCCGGTGTCAGCTGAATACCGGAGTCCGCGATATTACCCAGTCCGCGCCACTCACTGCTGGCTTTCAGTTCAAAGACTTCCGCCAGTGCTTTCTGTGCCAGCAGATTTCCCTGCTCCGGCACAATGCGGCTGTACTGATTTTCCACCGCCATCGGCGCGTGTTTGTCCTGTGCCTGCTTTTTCAGCTGGCGGATAACCATCAGAATAGCTGTCAGCAGATCCAGCGGCTCAAAGCCGGTCACCACAAACGGTTTGGCGAATTCATCACACAGCGGCTGATACGGCGTGCAGCCAATCACCATACTGACGTGCCCCGGCGCGATAAAGCCGTCGATAAACACATCTTTCTGCTCCAGCAGTGTGCGCAGCGTCGGGATAATGGTGATGTGCTGACAAAAAACGGTGAAATTTATCAGTCCGCTTTTTTTCGCCAGCTGTAACGTGGCCGCCGTACCCGGCATGGTGGTTTCAAAACCAAGGGCGAAGAAGACGACCTCTTTATCCGGATTATCGCGGGCAATAGTCAGTGCATCCAGCGGGGAATAGACAATGCGGATGTCGCTGCCGTGACGGCGGGCATCCAGCAGCGAACCGCCGCGACCGGGAACACGCATGGCATCCCCGAAAGTGCAGAAAATCACCCCCGGGCGGGCCGCGATTTCCAGACAGGCATCAATACGCCCCATCGGCAGCACACAGACCGGGCAGCCCGGCCCGTGAACAAATTCCACGGAATCGGGCAGCAGTTTATCCAGCCCGAACTTAAAGATGGCGTGAGTATGACCGCCGCACACCTCCATAATCTGCAAAGGCTGTTTCAGCGGATGCGGCCACGAAGCCATCTCTTCCCGGATCTGCGCCAGCAGTTTTTCTGCCAGTGCCGGATCACGGAACTCATCAACAAAACGCATAGAAATCCCTTATTCCGCCGCACCGCGCTGCTGATTCACCTTGCTCAGGCGCTCCTGTAACCAGGCAACCCATTCATCCATTCCTTCACCGGTAGTGGCAGACAGAACAATGACATCGATATCCGGATTCACACGGCGTGCCGCATTCACACAGGCTTCAATATTGACATTCACATACGGCAGCAGGTCGATTTTGTTAATCAGCATCAGGTCTGCGGCAGCAAACATATGCGGGTATTTCAGTGGTTTATCTTCACCTTCTGTTACTGACAGAATTGCCACTTTATGCTGCTCACCCAGATCAAAACCGGCAGGGCAGACCAGGTTACCGACATTTTCGATAAATAACAGGCTGTTATCTTTCAGTCCGAGGTGATGCATGGCGTCATGCACCATCTGCGCATCCAGGTGACACCCTTTGCCGGTATTGACCTGAATCGCCGGTACGCCGGTTGCGCGGATCCGCTCAGCATCATTGGTGGTTTGCTGGTCGCCTTCAATCACAGCACATGGAACTTTGTCTTTCAGGTAATTGAGTGTGCGGGTCAGTAATGTGGTTTTGCCGGAGCCGGGACTGGATACCAGGTTCAGCGCCAGAATGCCCTGCTCCTGTAAATGTTCGCGGTTATGGACGGCGATTTGGTTGTTTTTATCCAGCACCCCCATCTCAATCTGCACCATCCGTTTCTGGGTCAGGCCCGGCGCGTGTGTGCCCGCTTCGCCCATCCCGTAATGCATATTGTCTTTATCAATTACCGGCGCAAAAGCCGCTGCATGGTCATGACCGTGGTCGTGTTCATGTGAATGATGATGGTCGTGAGCATGTTCGTGCTCATGAGAATGGCTGTGGCCGTGCCCGTGATCATGAGTGTGTTCATGTCCGTGGCTGTGCTCATGACTGTATCCGTGAGCATGCTCTTCACCGGCTTCACGGCCGTCATAATAATAGTGATTCACATCGCCGTTATGATGATAGTGGTGGTGATGAATGATGACGGGGCGGGAATGGTTGTCATGTTCATGATGATGGTGATCATGGCCGTGGTGGTCGTGGCTGTGACCTTCAATCTGCACGTTTCCTTCGCTGCAACCGCATGTGCTGCACATAATCCTGACTCCTGCTCGATTTATTGGCTCCGGCGCGGCATTGTGGTCAGACTCGTGACAGGTGCGGAGCATCTGATCACGCTGTGTCGGGCAGTCAACATAAATAAAATATTACACATAAAAGCCGGTAAACCATTACCAGCTTTTATGTATCCGTTATTAATTATATTAGTAGCAAATCTGCGGAGTGCCCGCTTTGACTTTGCGCAGGTCAGATGGATTTTCCCTGCGCAAAGAGTGATGTGTTTACGCGAAACTCAGTGGACAAACACCACGTAAACGGCAGCAGCCACAATAAAGCGGTAGATAGCAAACGGGATAAAGGAGATACGTTTAATCAGTGACAGGAAGGTTTTCATGGCAATCAGCGCCACAATAAACGCAGCCAGGAAACCGACCGCAAACATCGGAATATCCGAGTTGCTCAGGAAATGCCAGCTCTTGTATAAATCCAGTGCTGTCGCGCCCATCATCATCGGTACGGCCAGAATAAAGGAAAACTCTGATGCAGTGTAACGGTTGATCCCCATCAGCATACCGCCGGAGATGGTGGCACCCGAACGGGAGAATCCCGGCCACAGAGCCAGGCACTGGAAACAGCCGATGGCAAACGCCTGACGGTAGCTGATATCATCAAGACCAGTAGCCTGCACCTTCTTCGGCTTAAAGACTTCAGCCACAATCAGCAGGATACCGCCCGCAACCAGCGCGTACATCACATTCACCGGATTAAACAGAGACTTAATCTGATCCCGCAGCAGTAAACCGAGAACCACCGCCGGTAACATAGCAATAATAATGTGGAGTAAATTCAGTTTTCCCTGAGTCTGTCCTTCATGGGGAACCCGGCCGAAGTGAATACCGATAAGGGCAAACATCCGCCGCCAGAACAGGAAAACCACCGCCAGGATGGAACCGAGCTGGATAACCACTTCAAACGTTTTTGCTTTATCGCCGGTAAAGCCGATAAGCTCAGCAACAATAATCATATGACCGGTTGATGACACCGGCAGAAATTCGGTTAATCCTTCAACAACCCCGAGAATCAATGCATGCAGTAAACTTGTGATATCGCCCATATAACGCCCTGTATGGCAGATAAAATAAGGCACTCCCGGACGCGGGAATGCCGGATACGGAGAACAGCATATGACGCAAGTGTGACAATTTCATGACACCCTCAGCGCTTTTATGACAGTTCCGCTGACGGCATTATGACAACATCAGGCCGCACTTCGTTCAATAATGACACCCACTTCTTCCGCCTGTGCCACCGCACCCGGTTTGGCCACGCGGATACGAACCCAAGGGGTGCCGAACTCAGTCAGTAATAATGACGCCACTTCTTCCGCCACACGTTCCACCAGAGCGAACTGTCTTGT
This sequence comes from Morganella morganii, assembly GCF_019243775.1. NCBI lineage: Bacteria > Pseudomonadati > Pseudomonadota > Gammaproteobacteria > Enterobacterales > Morganellaceae > Morganella > Morganella morganii. Next base: position 737,619 of record NZ_CP069157.1, on the reverse strand, counting down.
CTGCACATAATCCAGAATTGCAGTGCTGACGCTGGCATAATCGAGACAATGTTCCACATCGTCACTCTCAGATGCGCGTTTGTTATCCCAGTGCATTTCGATATCGAGCACTAATTTCTGCGTAATATCCTTTTCCCAGTCGTAAGCACCAATCGTTGTAAAAACAACAAGTTTCTTAATAAAAACAACATCCATCCGCATTTACCTCGTTTTTTTTATGCTCATCGGATATCACTTCCCATGAAATATGCGTATTATCCATGGAGGCCAATAACTGTAATTTACCGTCTGTCAGGAGAGAAGCATGAGTGGAATCGCGCTTGGTATGATCATCTTCGCTTATCTGCTGGGATCAATTTCCAGTGCGATCCTGATCTGCCGTCTTGCGGGACTGCCGGATCCGCGGCATCACGGCTCCGGAAACCCGGGGGCGACCAACGTGCTGCGCATCGGCGGCAAACTGGCGGCTGCCGGTGTCCTTATCTGCGACGTACTCAAGGGTATGCTGCCGGTCTGGCTCGCTTACCTCCTGCAAATACCGTATTTTTACCTCGGCATTATCGCCATTGCCGCCTGTTTAGGCCATATTTATCCGGTATTTTTCCACTTTAAAGGCGGAAAAGGCGTGGCAACGGCATTTGGTTCGATTGCCGCCATCGGCTGGGATCTGACCGGACTGGTCGCCGGAACCTGGCTGCTGACCGTGCTGCTGAGTGGTTACTCATCATTAGGCGCGATTGTCAGTGCGCTGGTAGCACCGTTTTATGTCTGGTGGTTCAAACCGGAGTTTACCTTCCCGGTTGCCATGCTCTCCTGCCTGGTGCTTATCCGCCATCATGACAATATTCAGCGGTTGTGGCGCGGACAGGAAAGCCGTATCTGGCAGAAGCTGAAGAAAAAGCGGGCCAAAACGGATAAAGAGATAATCCAGGAAGCGAAAGAGCAGGAAAAAGAGGATTAAAAAAGGCGCTGAAGCGCCTTTTTTGTGTCCGGAAATTATTTGTCCAGCGGCGGTAACTCAGCCAGCGGCCACCGCGGACGGACAGTCACGCCTAATTCACTGCGCATACCGCCTTTGAAGCGGATCATCCCGGCCAGCGCGATCATCGCACCGTTATCCGTACACAGTTCAGGGCGGGCATAGAACGCTTCTCCGCCCAGTTTTTGCAGTGTCTGCGCCATGCATTCGCGCAGTGTGCGGTTTGCACTCACGCCGCCAGCCATCACCAGCCGTTTAAAGCCGGTCTGCTCCAGCGCGCGTTTGCATTTGATCACCAGCGTATCGACCACCGCATCTTCAAAAGCACGGGCGATATCCGCCTTTGTCTGGTCTGAATCATCATTCTGATGAATGGTATTAGCGGCAAAGGTTTTCAGCCCGGAGAAGCTGAAATCCAGCCCCGGCCGGTCGGTCATCGGACGCGGGAAGGTAAAACGTCCCGGCGTGCCCTGTGCTGCCATGCGTGACAGTGCAGGCCCGCCCGGATAATCCAGTCCCAGTAATTTGGCTGTTTTATCAAAGGCTTCACCGGCTGCATCATCGATAGATTCACCCAGCAGCGTGTATTCACCGATACCGGTCACACTGATTAACTGCGTATGACCGCCGGATACCAGCAGCGCGACAAACGGAAACTCCGGCTGATGTTCTTCCAGCATCGGTGCCAGCAGATGGCCTTCCATATGGTGAACCGGCACCGCCGGGACATCCCAGGAAAACGCCAGCGCACGGCCGACTGTTGCCCCGACCATCAGCGCCCCGACCAGCCCCGGTCCTGCGGTATAGGCCACCGCATCAATATCCTGTGCCGTCAGACCGGCTTCTTTCAGCGCAGCCTGAATCAGCGGCACCGTTTTCCGGATATGGTCACGGGATGCCAGTTCCGGCACCACGCCGCCGTAATCTGCGTGGACTTTGATCTGGCTGTATAACTGATTAGCCAGCAAACCGGCTTCATCATCATAAATTGCGATTCCGGTTTCATCGCAGGACGTTTCAATGCCTAACACTCGCATGGGACTTAACTCGCTGGAACAAAAACTGACGGGACTGGCGGCGGACAGCAGGAAGCAAATCCGTCTCCGCAAAGAGTGCAGTGTATCACCATAATGGCGTGCTGACAGGTATTAAGGTGAAATACGGGGCTTTTCTGCCGTATTTTTATTCAGCAAAAACCGCTTATTCACAGGATGAACACAGTTATCCACATACTTTTCCCCTGCATAACGGATTTCTGTTGCTGACAAATCGCCGCGTATCCGCTATAATCTGCACCCTCTGTAAAACCCCTGTCGGGTGTGCGGATCCGGTCTTGGCGGTAACACCTGACCATATCCGGGGTATTTCTCTGTCTGATTATCCACAGCACTTTACAACGTGGGTCACATTGAAGTAAAATTCCGCACCATTTTAAAGACAACTGGCATAACGCCAGTACAGACCTATTTATTGAGGTGAGAGGCACATGCCGGTAATTAAAGTACGTGAAAACGAGCCATTTGACGTTGCACTGCGTCGTTTCAAACGTTCCTGCGAAAAAGCAGGCGTATTAGCTGAAGTACGTCGTCGTGAGTTTTATGAAAAACCAACGACTGTACGTAAACGCGCTAAAGCATCTGCTGTTAAGCGTCACGCTAAGAAACTGGCTCGCGAAAACGCACGTCGCACTCGTCTGTACTAATCGCTGCGGCCGCGCCGCAACTTAGTCAGACCGCAGTAGTTGCAGTTAATGGCCGTGTTTCCGGAAGGAAGCGCGGCTTATTATCGTTATCAGACAGGCGAAAAAGGGGTTATGGCCGGGCGCATTCCACGCACATTTATCAACGACTTATTAGCGAGAACCGATATCATCGATCTTATCGATGTCAGGGTGCCGCTGAAAAAACACGGTAAAAATCACCAGGCGTGTTGTCCTTTCCACAACGAAAAAACTCCCTCTTTTACAGTCAGCAGCGATAAACAGTTTTACCACTGCTTCGGCTGTGGTGCCCACGGCAATGCTATTGATTTTTTAATTAATTATGACCGGCTCGAGTTTGTCGAGGCGATCGAAGAATTAGCAGCAATGCACGGGCTGGATGTTCCTTATGAAACCGGAAGCGGCAGCAGCCAGATAGAAAAACATCAGCGCCAGAACCTGTATCAGCTGATGGAAAAACTGGACAGCTTTTACCGCCATGCATTACAGGCCGATAACGCCGGTCATGCCCGTGAGTATCTGAACCGCCGGGGTCTGAGTCAGGAAATTATCAGCCGGTTTGCAATCGGCTATGCCCCCGCCGGATGGGACAACGTTCTCAAACGCTTTGCCCGCAGTGAGGATGATCGTCAGCAGTTGCTGGATGCCGGCATGTTAGTGGTCAATGATAACGGCCGCTGCTATGACCGTTTCCGGGAACGTGTGATGTTTCCTATCCGCGACCGGCGCGGCCGGGTAATTGCCTTCGGCGGACGTGTTCTTGATGACGCACTGCCGAAATACCTGAATTCACCGGAAACCGATATTTTTCATAAGGGCCGCCAGTTATTCGGGCTGTATGAAGCGCAGCAGAATAACCGCGAACTGTCCCGCATCCTTGTGGTGGAAGGCTATATGGATGTGGTTGCCCTGGCACAGTTCGGTATTGATTATGCGGTGGCCTCACTCGGGACATCGACAACGGCAGAGCACATACAGTTGCTCTATCGGACATCTGATACCATAATTTGTTGTTATGACGGAGACCGCGCCGGACGTGAAGCCGCCTGGCGGGCACTCGAAACTGCTCTTCCCCATCTTAATGACGGGCGGCAGCTTCGTTTTATGTTTTTACCGGACGGCGACGATCCGGATTCACTGGTGCGCCGCGAAGGCCGTGAAGCCTTCGAGCAGCGGCAGAATGAGGCACACAGTCTGTCTCAGTTTCTGTTCGATACCCTGCTGCGCCAGGTGGATATGAGCACCCCGGAGGGGCGCAGCAAGCTGAATGCCCTCGCCATGCCGCTGATAAGCCGCGTGCCGGGTGAAGCCCAACAGGCGTTTTTATTGCAGGATCTGGGCAATTTACTCGGATTACCGGATATCACGCAGCTCAAACAGGCGGTCCGCCAGAGTGAAAACAGTCCCGGTTATCAGGCTCCGAAACTGAAACCGACTACCATGCGGATCCTGATTGCCCTGCTGGTGCAGAATCCGCAGTTTGCACAATTAGTGCCGCCGCTGGAATCCATTGATACCAGCCGTATTGCCGGTTTTTCATTATTCAGGGAGCTGATTGATACCTGTTTATCACAGCCCGGGCTGACCACCGGTCAGTTACTGGAACACTACCGTGATAATAAATTAGCGCCACAGCTTGAAAAACTGGCCGGATGGAACGATATAGAGATAGATGAGATAGCAGAAAAAACCTTCAAAGATGCCTTAAATCATCTGGTGGTATCTGCTCTCAATGACAGATTTAACTTCCTGATCGCCAAAGAGCGGACAGAAGGTCTGACCCCTGAAGAGCGCAATGAAGTGAGTCTTCTCGTGCGGGTCCGGCAATAAGTATTATTATTAAACTATGATGAATATAACGGCTTAAGTGCCGCAGACAGCAGGAACAGCCCTGCATGCCATGTCACCAAGGTTCATGGCCGAAGAAAAGAAATCCTTGATTGTTATTGTTGCTGGCTAAGTTGTTTTGCCGACCAACACAAACCTAAATACTCAGAAGTGTGGATACCGTCTTATGGAGCAAAACCCGCAGTCACAGCTGAAACTTCTTGTCACCCGTGGTAAGGAGCAAGGCTATCTGACCTATGCTGAAGTCAATGATCATCTGCCTGAAGATATCGTCGATTCTGATCAGATCGAAGATATTATCCAGATGATCAATGACATGGGCATTCAGGTAATGGAAGAAGCACCTGATGCTGATGATCTGATGCTGGCAGAGAATTCAACAGACACCGATGATGATGCAGCCGAAGCTGCAGCACAAGTCCTCTCAAGTGTAGAATCGGAAATTGGCCGGACCACTGACCCTGTACGTATGTATATGCGTGAAATGGGGACGGTAGAACTGTTGACCCGCGAAGGCGAAATTGACATTGCCAAGCGCATCGAAGATGGCATCAATCAGGTTCAGTGTTCCGTTGCTGAATATCCTGAGGCAATCACGTATTTACTCGATCAGTACGACCGCGTTGAAGCAGGCGAAGTCCGTCTTTCTGACCTGATTACCGGCTTTGTTGACCCGAACGCGGAAGAAGATCTGGCACCAACCGCAACCAACATCGGTTCTGAGCTGCCGGCCGAAGAATTAAACAAAGATGACGACGACGAAGACGAAGAAGAAGAGGATGACAGTGACAGCGATGACGATAACAGCATCGATCCTGAACTGGCTCGTCAGAAATTCGAAGCGCTGCGTGTGCAGCATGAAAAAGCGCGTCAGCAGATTAAAATTCACGGCCGCGACCACCCGAACACCAATGCGGAAATCCAGCAGCTCTCTGAAGTTTTCAAAGAGTTCCGTTTAGTTCCGAAGCAGTTTGACCATCTGGTCAACAACATGCGTGAAATGATGGATCGTGTCCGTCAGCAGGAACGCTACATCATGAAACTCTGCGTTGAGCAGAGCAAAATGCCGAAGAAAAACTTCATCACCCTGTTCACCGGCAATGAAACCAGTGATTCCTGGTTTACTGCTGCTGTCGCGATGAACAAACCGTGGTCTGAAAAACTGCAGGATGTCGCGGAAGAAGTTGAACGCAGCCTGCAACGTCTGCGTCAGATTGAAGAAGAAACCGGCCTGACCATTGAACAGGTCAAAGATATTAACCGCCGCATGTCTATCGGTGAAGCGAAAGCCCGCCGTGCGAAAAAAGAGATGGTTGAGGCGAACTTACGTCTGGTTATCTCTATCGCGAAAAAATACACCAACCGTGGCCTGCAGTTCCTGGATCTGATTCAGGAAGGTAACATCGGTCTGATGAAAGCGGTTGATAAATTTGAATACCGTCGTGGTTATAAGTTCTCAACCTATGCCACCTGGTGGATCCGTCAGGCGATTACCCGCTCTATCGCGGACCAGGCGCGTACTATCCGTATCCCGGTGCATATGATTGAGACTATCAACAAACTCAACCGTATCTCCCGTCAGATGCTTCAGGAGATGGGCCGTGAGCCGTCACCGGAAGAACTGGCAGAGCGGATGCTGATGCCGGAAGATAAAATCCGCAAAGTGCTGAAAATCGCCAAAGAGCCAATCTCAATGGAAACACCGATTGGTGATGATGAAGATTCGCACTTAGGGGATTTCATCGAGGATACCACCCTCGAACTGCCGCTGGATTCAGCCACCTCAGAGAGCCTGCGTTCCGCAACTCACGAAGTGCTGGCCGGCCTGACCCCGCGTGAAGCGAAAGTTCTGCGTATGCGTTTCGGTATTGATATGAATACTGACCACACGCTGGAAGAAGTGGGTAAACAGTTTGACGTTACCCGCGAACGTATCCGTCAGATTGAAGCGAAGGCACTGCGCAAACTGCGCCACCCGAGCCGTTCTGAAGTGTTACGCAGCTTCCTGGACGAATAATCCGCTTCAGGATCAGAGCATTATCAGGCGCCGTTTAACGGCGCCTTTTTTTATGCTTATTCATTGCCGGACAAGAAGTAATTCACTTACACAATTGATATTCAGAAATCATTTTTGACAGGCAATATTCCGCTCATAAAACAGTCAGATAGACAAGAAACGCTAGACCCCGCAGACAACTGGCAGTATAATCTCACCCACTTCGGCCCCTTAGCTCAGTTGGTTAGAGCACGCGACTCATAATCGCTTGGTCACTGGTTCAAGTCCAGTAGGGGCCACCAAATTTTTACTGATTTATCAGTGTATTAAGCCACTCTTCACAGGGTGGCTTTTTTACATCAGGTGCTGAGTGTCGCAAAAGTGATCCACCAATTTTTTGATTTGTGTGCCAATATCAGGCAGGTAATGCAAATATCCCTGCAAACCTTACTAATGATATTCATAAATCTCAGGGATATTGTTATTCTGAATATCTCTCGGAAACGAATGCAATATATTAAATCTTCTTTGTCAGGTTAATTTTCCGCCCAAACTTCGCTTCTTTGTATCATCTCCCGTTTGTTATTCAGATAACGATTTTTCCGCATCAAAAAACCGATTACACCGGATATTCTCCGATAATAACAGGCTGTTTTCATTTATTTTTCTGTTGGCCGGATAACATTGAATTACCTCTCCATTCCGTTACACTAAGTGAAATTTTTATTTTCTGTCTTACTGTTTATTTAAGATTAATCCGTATAAGGACTGATATGACAAAGCAACGTAAACTGGGGCTTGCTCTGCTTATTGCTATTGCACTGTCCGGCGGGGCCTGGCTGACGTATTCAGTGACGTCCGGCAGCACCCCGGCAGATAAAGGCTATGAGCTGTATTTATCCGGGGATACTGACGGGGCATTCCGTTATTTTTCCGCAGAGGCGGAACATAATCCGCAGGCAGCCTATGCATTGTCTGTAATGTATCTCAACGGCTATGATGTACCGGCCAATGCGTTGCTGGGTTATCAGTGGCTGGAACGGGCCGCAAACGCCGGTAATAAAAGTGCCTTATACAACCTCGGTTATTACCGCTATCACGGTATAACACAAGATACCGCACAGGATCAGTACGGTATTACCTCCCTGAAGGCTGCGGCACAGGCCGGTGTCCGTGAGGCTCAGGAATTACTGGGCACTATTTATCTCCTCGATAAATACGGCAATATTCCGTCAGATGCAGAACAGGCGCGGAAATATATGACTGCGGCCGCAGATCAGGGATCGTTTTTTGCAAAATTCGCGCTGGGTTATATCGCGTATGAATATGATAAAGATTATAAAAAAGCGGTTGATATTCTGACACCGTTACTCAGCGAGCAATTTACCCTGCCTGCTATGCTGCTTTCCGGAATATATGAAAAAGGCGGTCACGGAATAGAAGCCGATCCGGGACAGGCAAAAAAATACCGCTATATGGCATTTTCACAAATCAGCTCACTCAATGAAGATGATTTGATGCCGAAAGCATTATCCCTTTTCGGCTCAGAAACGGCAGATGAAATAACCGCCCGGCTGGCAAAACTGGAAAAAATGGCAGAGAACGGCAATCAGTATGCCCGTTATGCCCTCTATGACACTTATATGCAGGGAACGGGTGTTATCGCAGATAAAGAAAAAGCCCTCCGCTATTTACAGCCGCTGATTAATCAAAAAGATCCGAAAGCCCTTTATACCTGGTATCTTGATACCAAAACAAACCCTGAATATCTGACAGCCGCAGCTGATGCCGGATATCCCGATGCCCTTTATCTGCTCTATCAAATCCACCGTAATATCCGTTTTGATGATGCCTTCGGTTATGACCGGGAGCGGGCGGCGAAATACCTGAAACAGGCCGCGAATACCGGACATCACGATGCATTAATCAACATTATTGAGGATATTGCCGACAGCTATCAGTTTCCGGATAACGACACCAACGCACAGGTATCTGCCTATTTAGCCAAACTACTGGAAAAATATCCGGATGACCCGGAGGCGCTGATGCTGGCTTCCGCACGTTACGGTGACCAGGAAGGGAATATTTATGATCCGGTTCGCGCCTTTGAACTGAATAAAAAATCGGCTGAATTATCTCCCCTGCCGGATTCACAGGATCAACTGGCCTATAAATATGCCAGAGGTATCGGTGTTGAGCAGGATATGAAAAAAGCGGTCGGGATCTATAAATCGCTGCTGAGAGATCCCTATTTTCAGGATAAGGCTTACCGGCGTTTAACCGATCTCTATTTTTCCTTTGATACCGGCGGTGAGATTGATGAAAAAGAGATTATCGCGTTCCTGAAAAAAGATATCGAAGAAAATGATAACTACCGCCAGGCGTATTTTTATGCCGATTATCTGTTGCAGGAAGATCCGGTAAAAAACCGTAAACAGGCTATGGAACTGTATCTGAAAGCCGGCGAATATACCCCCAGTGCCGATGTTCACCTGGCAAAATCGCTTATTTCTCTCAATACCGGCAATAATGAACAGGCTTTAAAGCTGGCGCTGGAAATAATGAAAAGCGGATATGCCCGCTCCCTGCTGACGGAAAAAGAATGGCATGATGTCACGCAGATTGTATTCTCCGAAGGTAAAAACAATCTCCTAGCCAGGCAATTCTGGGTCCTGCTTGCCCTGCGGGATAATAACGCTGAAGCGCAGAAACTGATTGAACCGCTGCTGGGTCAGGATCCGGTTGTCACGTATTACTATGCGAAGCTGAAACTGGAAGATGCGGAAGATAAACCGGACATGACCGATGAGATCCTGCGTCCGGATATTGAACTGATGATGAAAGCGGCAGCGCTGGGCAACACGGACGCCGGTGAATACATTGTGAATCGTCTGAAGAGCGCGACCCGCTCCGGCACACAAAGTAACCTGAATCAGGCGTTTCTGCAGGTAACCGGACTGACAGAACGCGATATTGTGCCCCGGCTGACACAGTGTGCCGATGCCGGAGGATGGGCCTGTATGTATGAATTGGGCGAGATCTATTATGAAGGTAAATACGGTGTAAAAGCTGACCTGAATACCTCCGTCGCCTGGTACGAAAAAATTCCTGATCGCGATTACCGTTTCACAGAATCACGCCTGAGCAAAGTCAAAAAGAGCCGTGACACCCTGGCAGACCTGAATGCCCGCGTACAGAAAGGGGATGCTGAAGCCGCCTATGAATTATCTTATGCCTGGAGGAACGGCAACCACGGCCTGATTCAGGATCCGGAAAAATCACGGTATTACCTGAAAATGGCAGCCGAAGGCGGTAACGAAAATGCTGTCACCACACTGATTGATGACTACAAAAACGCAGACACGCTCAGTCCGGAAGATAAAAAATTGCTTCTGTCGCTGTATGACAAACTCCCGGGAACCGGCAATAACAGCTATCTGCGTGATCTGGGTACACAGTACCTGCAGGGCAGCAATCTTGTCAGCGCAGATCGTCAGAAAGCCCGTTATTATTTCAGCAAAGCCGGTGATTACGGTGCTCACTAGCTGAAAGCAATGGATCAGTTTGAAATAAATGTAAAACTGGCGGATGAAAGCCCAAATGCTGCTTATGAAACCGGTTATGCTTATTTTCTCGGGCGCGGCACACAAAAAGATCTGCTGCAAGCCCTGCCATACCTGCAAAAGGCAGCAGATGCCGGTCATAACTATGCCACAATCCTGCTGGCAGATACCTATGAAAAGGGAGAGTACGATAAAGAGACACAGCGACGGATTATCACACCGGACTGGGATAAAGCCATTGTCCTGATACGTGCCTACAAAGGGCCGCGTGATGTATCAGAAAATATCGCATTCTATGAGAGCACGATAAAACCGGCACTGGCCGGAGACAGCAGCGCCATGAACGCCGCCGGGGAACACTATAAGAGCAGCGGCTATTATGATACCACCCGTTACTGGTTTGAAAAAAGCGCGGAAAGCGGTTATCTGCCTGCATTCTGCGCTCTGGCCGGAGCGACTGAAACCAATAACGGTAAAATGGCGGTATTACGCCGTGGCGCGGAGAAAGGTGACAATTGCTCCGATACCATGCTGGCCATCATGCAGCTCAGAGAGAACCGCATTACACAGGATTCACCGGAGTGGACCGGTATTATCACCCGGGTGGAAAACGGTCTGAAAAACAGTGATGAAGAGGTGTCAAAAGCCGCGTTTGAAGCACTGACTCAGCTGTATCGCGGCACTCTCAGAGATGACAACGGCAGCTATCTGTATAAGGCAGACAACAAAAAATATCTCACACTGCTGGAATCAGAGGCAGATAAACGGACCGATGCACAAATCGCCCTGTTCTATTATTACCAGCAGAATAATGACATGGATAAAGCACTGTCTTATCTGCAAAAAGGCCATGATAACGGCGATATTTCTGCCACAGAAACACTCTACGAATACTATATGTCGCCGGAATATTGCCGCCGTGACGATGCCGATCCCGCTAAAGCGGAGCAGTATCTGACGGAGTGGCTGAAAAAATCGGACTATCCGGAAAATACCGATAACCATATGCTTATGCCGCCGGAAGACCGGACCAAAGCGATGGGTGATGCGTGGCTTGAAGGCTTCTGTCGCCGGGCACCGGATCCTGACAAAGCTATCGCGTGGTATACCCGCTCACTGACGTATAACAACACACATGCCCTGAAAGGTATGTATGACGCGCAGATAGCGAAGAAGAATGCATCAGAAGCCTATTACTACGGCTCACTTGCCGGTGTCAGCTCCCGGGAGGGGGACGACCTTATCGCCACACTGACGGATGCAGAACGCGAAACCGTGCTGCAGCGTATTAAGAAAAAGCAGGTGTATGAGCAATACGGTCGTTATGAACAGGAAATTGAAGCGAAGCGGCAAAAAGCAGAAAGCGGTGACGGCCCGGCGGCATTCTCGCTGGGGGTAAACTATGCCCGTGGCGAACGCGTTCCGGAAGATACGGAAAAAATGATCTATTACTATGAGCTGGCCGGTAAAAACGGGTACGCCCGTGCTTACAACGTGCTGGGTAATCTCTACCGCAAACCGAATGAGCGCGGGATCCCGGTCGACGGTAAAAAAGCCCTCGCGTATTTTGATGCGGGAGCAAAACTGGGTGACAGCAATACCGCACACCTCGCCGGGGATATGCTCTATTTCGGTCAGGCCGGGCTGGAAAAAGATTATCCGCAGGCTGCCCGCTATTATGAAATGACCTCTCTTGAACAGGGCAATCATCATGAAATGGCGAAATATAAAGTCGCGTGGATGTACTATCACAAAATGGCCGGTACCGGCAGCGATGATGATCTGCGCAAAGCACGGGATAACCTGATATTGTCGGCAAAATACGGCAATAAAGATGCCGCAGAAGCTTTAAAAGAGTGGGATTTTTCCCGTATCAGCGATAAAAAATAAATAAGCGGTTTTATTATCAGCACCCTCCCGGAATGTGATTTGTTCCGGAGGGTGTTTACAATTTACCTGTCCCTCACCCCCAGAATATCCACCTGAATAATCCGTGAATCTGCGCGGCCGTGGTCATCCACGGCGCGGATACGGTAGCGTCCGGCGGCTTCCGGTTTCCATTCCAGCGGGCGGCGGCTGGTGCTGTTACCGAGGTATGCATCACCGGCAAACCAGTAAATCACACTGCTGTCATTATCGGCGGTGGCGGTAAAAAACAGGGAGGATGGCTGTTTTGCTGTCCGTCGCAGTGTGTAAGTGGTGTTGCGCAGCGGAGAGGTAATTTGTGGCGGAGTACCGCCGATCAGGCTGTTGCCGCCTTTGCAGTGTGCGACAGACGGCGGGGTTTTCTTCGGCAGACCGGCCAGGGCAAATACCCGTGCCAGGTCAGACGGCCAGTATTCATAGATATCAATATTCACCTGTGCAGGATCATAAGGCGGGCAGACCACATCGCCGGTGATTTTATCCGTCGCCACCGGGCGGTAGATGGAATCAACCGCAATGGGAGATTTGCCCGGGATAAACCAGGTTTTGCCCCGCCGCTGACACCACTGCGTCGGCAGGTTGCCGCTGGCCAGACAAACCTCCACCTGACGGAGGTTCTCCGGCAGCGGAAAGTCCGGTTCCCGCAGTGCCGGATACTCCGCCATAATGTTGTCGATAATATTGAAAAACAGCGGTGCGGCAGCTTCCGCGCCAATCAGCGCACTGTTTCCGGTGCCGTCAAAGTTCCCGAGCCAGACCACCAGCACATACGGTCCGGTGATACCGCTGCTCCAGGCATCACGGAATCCCCAGGACGTGCCGGTTTTCCAGTACACCGGCAGTGTCATCGGTTTTTGCGCGAGGGTGTTACCGGGACGACGGTGCTGCCCCAGCATATCCAGGGTGATAAATGCCGCTTCCTCACTCAGCAGACGGACCGGCGCAGCGGGCTGTTCGGATTCGGTCATCCGCAGCGGGCGCAGAACGCCCCGGTTTGCGAGGATCGCATAGAGTTTTGCCAGCTCCTGCGCGGTCACTTCACCGCCGCCCAGGACCAGCGACAGCCCATAGTGTTTTTCTCCCGCCATCCCGGAGAGCCCGGCCAGACGGAGAAACTGATAGAGATTCGGTTTGCTGAGTTTTGCCGCGATATCCACCGCCGGAATATTACGGCTGTAGTTCAGTGCCTGTGTTGCCGGCAGCGGCCCCATAAAGCGCAGATCAAAGTTCTCCGGCGCGTAGCTGCCGAAAGTGGACGGCACATCTTTAAGAATGGTCAGCGGATGCAGTACGCCCTGCTCCAGCCCGAGAGCGTAAATAAAGGGTTTCAGTGCCGAGCCGGGAGAGCGTTTGGCGTTGGTGCCGTTCACCTGGCCGTGGATCTCCGTGTTGTAATAATCCGCCGATCCCACCAGCGCCCGCACGCCCATATCACGGGTATCGACGAGGAGCACCGCCGCATTATGCAGCCCCGCCTGCTGACGGCGGGCGATAAAAGCAGCCACCTGTTTTTCGGCAATGCGCTGAAGATTAACATCCAGCGTGGTAACCACCGTCTGCGGTTTTTCAGCACTGAACCGGTTCTGCCGGGCTATCTGCTCAATCAGATGCGGGGCGATGTAAGGCATCTGTTCCGGCTGACGCAGCATCAGCGGCAGTTCAAACAGTGCCGCCATGTTTTCATTGTCCGGATGCTCTTGCCGCCAGTGCTGCCAGAGCCGGTTGCGTGCCTGCATCAGCGGCTGGCTGATATCCGCACCTCCGGGTGTGACACGATATCCCGGCGACTGCGGCAGTACCGCCAGCGTCAGGGCTTCCGGCAGCGTTAAATCCGCCGGTTTTTTATTGAAATAGACCAGTGAGGCTGCCCCGGCGCTCTCAATATTCCGGCCATAGGGGGCATAGTTAAGATAGGCTTCCAGAATGTCGTGTTTGGAATAGCTCAGTTCCAGCTGCACAGCCCGCAGGATCTGTTCGGTTTTCCCCCGCAGGGTGCGGGTGTTGAGATGCCAGCGCATCCGTGCCAGCTGCATGGTGATGGTTGAGCCGCCCTGAAGCCGCTCCCCGCTGATATAACTGACAAAAAAACCGCGCGTGAGACTGTATGGGTTAAAGCCGGGGTGGAGATAAAACCAGCGATCCTCATAACGCAGCGTTCCCTCTGTCAGCAGCGGGGACATTTCTTCCAGCGGTGTCCACAGCCGGTAGCGGTCATCGTTTGCCAGCGTCAGGCGCAGCAGTGTGCCGTTGCGGTCATAATAGGCAACCGACAGAGGCACACCTTCTGACAGCGGCGGATGCGGCCAGAGGCGGAATCCGGTCAGAAACAGCGCCAGCAGGATAATTACTGCCGCCAGATTCTGTATTACACGCCGGATGCCGCTCATTCTGACCGATACCGCCCGTGCATTCAGGGTTTATCTGCGGCAGGCGGCAGAACCGTAAATACCCCGGCTGCCGCAGACTGCGCCTGAATCTCCCGGTCATACATGGCTTCGCCGAACGCCGGCGGAATGATAAATCGCCCTGTATTCACCGGTTTTATCTGATAGATAAACTCCTGACTATCCGCCGCGGCACTGCCGTAGATAAGCACTCTGTCCTCGCGGGCATCACTGAAGTCCGGTACCCAGCGGCGGCCGGTGCTGAACGGGAGCTGTGACAGTTGCAGGCTGTCCGCCGCTTCCGGATCCTGACGCACCACCTCAAACCCGCCCGGCAGCAGATCCGCCACCACAATATTATTCAGCCCCTGTCTGGCATTGGCGCGGATATGCAGACGGACATAGACTTTTTCGCCCTGTGCCGCACTGGTTATCACCTCACCTTTTTCATTCAGGTAATCACGGCTGATTTCCAGCCCTTTCGCCACCGCAGCCTGCGGCGGTGTGCGATCAAAACCGGATTCTGTCACCACATACCAGGCCGGGTTATCCGACGGATTATCAAAGCGGATTTCACTGACACCGTCGCTGAATTTTCCGGTCGCAGAGGCATTTTTCATCACCGAAATCACTTCAGGCGCTTCTGTGCCTTTCAGAACGCTGATAGTGAGTTCACCGGCTTGTGCCCCGCTCTGCTGCATATGACGGCTGTAGTATTCCATTGCCAGAATACTCATGGCCGCTGAATAGGTGGTGTAACGCTCATCTTTAAAGCGCAGCACCATGTTTTCCAGCAGTTGCGGCGGGATAGCAGACACTTTTTCCGGGAAGTGACGGACAATCAGGTAGAGCCGTGTGCTGTCCTGCACCAGCGGATCGAGGTAGCTCCGTGTCCACCATGCTTTGCTGTAAGCCGAGTTCAGGGCTTTCCAGGTCGGCGCCAGCATCATATCCGCCTGTTTATCCATCTTCAGCATTTTGTAGGATGCCGCGAGATACAGCGCGCCCGGGTCATCCTGCCAGGAGTCCGGATAACTGCTCTGCATCTGTGTCTGTACTTCAGCCAGCAGTCCGGTGGTCACCTCGCCCTGACGGGTCAGCAGGTAGACAGCAAAGGCGCGCATCCGCAGATCATCCTGCGTATTGAGCATCGGGTTCGCCGCCACTTTCTTCAGGTAAATATTGGCGGAGCCGAGCAGCGATTCCTGCACCGGATAGCCCGCATCCTGTGCTTCCAGCAGGAACTGCACCACATACAGTGTGACAAACGGATCGGTTTCCGGCATCGCCTGCCATTCGCCGATACCACCCTGACCGTTCTGCCGCGTCAGCAGTGTGGTCATGGTCTGTTGCAGCTGTTTGCGGATTTCCGTCTGTGACTGCAGTGTGCTGATTTCCGGATTACGCTGACTGAACAGCAGCGGAATGGCGCGGCTGGTGATCTGCTCCGAACAGTTATACGGATAATTATCCAGATACTGCGACAGCGCCTCACTCATCACCATCGGCGAGTATGAGACCCGCGCATCCCGCTTGGCATAGTTATCAAACATCTGCCGCAGCGCCGTCACCCGCTGCTGTTTACCGTCCATCCGTCCGAGAGACGAACGGGTGCGGTAAGCCGAGGCCGGGCGGACCGACAGATTCTGTGTGCGGACCGCCGATTTATCCCCGGAAGTGACGCGGAAGGTAATATCCGCCGTGCCCGGCAGCGCATTGGCTTTCAGGCGGAACGACAATACCGTTTCTTTCTTCTCACCGGGCGTGATCTGCTCATGGCTGCTGCCGGTGATTTCCAGTGCCGGATCGGCGCTGACGGTGACATCCAGCGGCACCGCTTCACCGTTCAGGCCGGTCAGGTTATTGGCGATACCGAGGGAGACATCAAATTCATCCCCCGGGGAGACCATGGCCGGAATATTCGGCGTCAGCACAAAATCATCCCGTACCGTGGTGCTGCTCTGTGTGTGGCCGATGCGGTCAGGTGAAACCGATACTGCCATCACGCGGATCTTACCGTTGAAATAATCCGGCACCTGATAATTAAAGACCGCGTCGCCATCAACGGCGGTGATCCCCGACCAGTACGCTACCGGTTCATCCCGCTTACGTTTGAACGGGTTAAGATGCAGATCGATTCCCTCTCCGGCATCCCCGCCCGGTGCTGCGGTCAGCGCCATCATTTTGCTGAATTCCGGCAGGATCAGGTCGAGGATCTGAGTGCTTTTCACTTCCAGCGCCCGTTTGCGGAAGAAATAGTCGAGCGGATCTTTCAGGCGGTAACGCGCCACCTGCAATATGCCCTCATCAATGGCAAAGACCACCACATTCTGCGGCGAGGTGGTTTTCACATGAACCGCCAGGTTTTCACCCGGTTTCATGACGTCCGGCGATGCCAGCGTGATCCCCGCATTAAACGCCTCATGGCTGACGCGGAACGGCTGCACGCCGAAGCTCAGCGGGCTCATAAAGATTTCATCGGAGTTAATATCACGGACAAACTGCACGTTAACATAGCCGTTGCCGGTCAGTTCTGCCGGTACGCGGATTTTCTGCACTGAGTTAGTGGTGTCTGCACGGAACCATACCCACTGATACACTTTGTCGCGCTCAATGGTGATAATACCGCTGCCGGTGTACGGCGCGCTGACGGCAATTTCAATCTCTTCACCCGGTTTATATTCCTCTTTATTCAGCGTCAGCTGCAGTTCCGCATTGCGATCCAGCGAGCGGGTGATGTTCGCGTTACCGGCGACGGTGTAGTCGGTTCTGTTCAGCACATTACCGTCCGCATCTTCCGCCTGTAAGATAAAGTGACCGGGTTTCGAGGTATTCAGTGTGATATCAGTGCCGGCGCTGCTGATAGTCAGCGGTTGCTCATCAATCCGGGTTTCTTTCAGTCTGGACTGATATTTGAAGACCCCGGACGGCTGGCGCATCAGTACAGAAATGTATTTCTGTTCCAGAAGCACCAGTTTCAGATTGGTTTTTTCGATGCGGGTCAGTGACGGATCCACCGCAATCAGATTCAGCATCCGCACTGCATCCTTACTGATGTAATCCGTGTCGCCGTCCGCTTTGATACCCACCAGAGAATCATGCGGGGAGACCAGTACCCGCGCTGCTGCCGTGACTGAACGGCCGCTGCCCGGCTCAAACGCTTCGGTGAACAGCTGTAACTGATAGGTCGCTTCCGCGTAATTTTCCAGCCCTAACGCCAGCGGGGCGGCACCGTTTTCATCGGTGGTACGCTCTTCCAGCTGGGTTTCAAAGTTATCCGTACTGCGGCTGTTTTCATAGAAACGGTAATCCGGATACTGCGTGAATGACGGATAAACCGGCCGCATAGTCATTTTTGTCGCGATACGGCGGTTCTGCGCCGGGGTGCCGAACAGGTTCTGCACATCAACCGCCGCCTGTAATTCCTCCGGTTTCACCCAGCCCTGCTGACGATCCGGCGTCAGTTTCAGTGCCACTTTCATGCTGTCCGGCTCAAACTCTTTCACCACCACGGTGGTGGTACCGAGCAGACGCAGGTCATTCTCATCTTTACCTTCCAGATAGAGATAGATATTCCAGTCGCCGGTCGGAGAGTTTTCCGATGTGGTGTAGCTCAGTTCGCTGAAACCGGTGGCATCCAGAATAATCTGCTGTGAATGCATCAGAGTATCACGCGGGTCGCGGATCTCCGCCCGTAGCGGAATACCGGTCAGCGGAGTTTTCCAGTCATAGGTGCGGGTGATAAGACCTGCATGAAAGGTTTCCCCCGGCCGGTAAATACCGCGATCTGAGAAGAGATAGCTGCTGAGGGTGCGCGGATCTTCCGGGGTTTCGTCGCCGTAAATATCAAAGCGCGAGAAATCCGGCTGGCGGTCATACCAGGCATTGACCGGCAGGAAGGAGACATCCCCCTCTTTTTCCGCCAGGAACATTACCGCCATCTGCTCATTGCGGAAATCATGCAGCGGCGGGAATGCGGCGTGACCGTCACTGCCGGTTGTCCGGCTCAGCAGTGTGGTGCCGTTTTTGGCCACTACAGAAACTTTCGCGCCACTGACCGGCTCACCGGTATACACGGACTGCACGAACACATCCCGCGAGCCGTCGGGGGAGGATTTCGCGATGATCCCCATATCAGTGACCACCACAAAGCGCGAGTCGAGAACCGCATCCTCTTCGTAATCCTCATCCCCTTCGTCATAGCTTTCCGCTTTCGGGGCTTCCGCCGGTTTAGCCGGATCCCACGCCCGCAGGCTCAGCAGGAATATGCCGCGTTTTGCGGATGGGTCAGCTGAGAGGTATTTGCTCAGGTCGATACCTTTGTACTGAATATCGCCGGGGTTGGCGGCAGACAGCGCCGTCTGGTAAGTAAAGTGCTCCGTAAAGTATTCATCACTCAGGCGGTTAAAATCCGTTGAGGTAAAGTTTTTATCCTTAAAGGAGACGATGTGCTGTAACTGGCCCGGGATCACCCGTTTCACATCCAGCTGCAGGCCCGGGAAGTTACGTGCCGCGACGGTGATCTGTTTTTCACCTTTCATCGACAGCAGTGCCCCGTCAGACATAAAACGCAGTGTTTTCGGGTAATCCGGGATGCGTACCGGCAGATAGCGTGATGTTTTCAGATAATAACCGCCCGCCGAACTCATACCGCCGGTGATCTCCACCAGCAGCCAGCGGTTGGCCGGGGCGTTATAACTGAAGCTGAATGCTGCCTGATTCTCCTGCTCGCTGTCATCCGGGGTCAGCGTGACCGGCTCTGATAATGTGATGACTTTTTCGCTGATATCGTCTGATTTCCAGTCGTCGTAAATCCCCTCAGAATTATAATCAGGGTGTTTTTCCGGCAGCAGACGGGCACGAACCGCTTTTGTGATCTGTTTTTCATTCACCGGGTCAGAGAATGACACAATCAGGGCGCGGCGATCTTTTCCGTCATCTGATTCCACCAGCTGACTATCGATGCCCGTCACATCCAGACTGTAGCGGTTCGGCACGATCACGCGGAAGGTTTCATCTTTGTCCGTGGTATTGGCCGGAACGGCCGCCCCGACACCGGCTCTGACTGTCAGCAACACTTCGCTGTCTGTATCATTGAGTGCCAGCTGCCCGGAGTGGATCCAGGCTTTGAGTTTTTTATCATCATAAGTGACGGTATACGGCACCGGCTTGCCGTCACGGGTCATGGACAGACGCGATTCCAGATTTTTGACATCTGCCGGGGCATTGAAGGTCAGGCCGATAATGGCGTGTTTTTTCATCGGATCCTGTGGATCCTGATAGAACTCCGCCCGGCCGCCGCGATAATAAAACTCAGGGGTGGTAAAGGTTTTTTGTTTCTCTGTTAACGCCACCTGCGGAGCCAGCAGTGTTTTGGCATCCATATCGACGGTGTAGGTTTTCCCCATCGGGAAGGTTTTTTTCGCCGTGAATACCAGCTTACGGTCATTACGCCACTGCCACTCACCTTCCATTGCGGGGGTCAGGGTAATACCGGCCGTGACCGGTTTGCCGATCAGTGTCACCGGTGCGGCAGAGCGGGAGAATGTCACCACCACAATCTGCGCTGAATTATCGTCACGGTTATAATTAACCGCCGAAGGGCGCTGCACAGACGCGGAAATATCCTGCACCACCAGCGGCGCAACATCCACCGGCTTCGGTTTGTTCTGATACCAGTGCCAGGTGTAATAACTGCCCGCTGCCACCGCAGCAGTCAGCAATAATAAGGCAGATATGGTTTTCGGATAGCGGTTTACACCCCGCTCCAGCCGGGCAAGCTGATTACCGGCAAAGGTCACCCAGCCCGGCACCGCCCAGCGGATCCGTCCGGTGAACGGGCGCAGCAGAAAACCCAGCAGAGTAAAGAGATAAACAAGACTGCGAGCCGCCAGACGCAGCAAAATAAAAGGTAAGCGGAGGATAAAACGCAGAACGTCCATGACAACATTTTCCTCTGTGTGTTGAGACTGACATCAGTTTGCCGCAGCACACAGTGAAATCCGGTTCAGCCGGAAGCTGTCAGTGCCCGATACTCTCATCCTCCATAAAACAGCCCATAAAGCAAATTATTGTATAAGGAATAATCTTAAATTACGGCCCCGGCGTATCCGCAGGGGCCTGTTCAGGGAAAAAATTATTCCAGTGCACTCAAAATAGCCTGTGCGGCTTTGACTCTTTCGGTATTCGGGTAGTTTTTATTCGCCAGAATCACAATCGCCACCTGTTTTTCCGGAATAAAGGCCACATAGGCGCCGAAACCAGTTGTTGCCCCCGTTTTATGCACCCAGGAAGCACGGTTATACGGCTGAACCTGGTTGTCTGTTACCGGGTGCGGCTGCAATGCGACCTCGTTGGTCACGCCGTTAATGATCATATCTTTCTGCTGCGGCCAGTCATACATTTCCCAGCCCAGCCCCTGGTTAATCGCGGCGGTTTTATAGTAGCGGGTCTGTGCAAGATACATTGCCATTTCCAGATCCGCATTACCGGCCCGTGACGGCTCCATATTCATTTCCGCCCAGCGCAGCATATCTTTTGAGGCGGATTTCACGCCGTAAGATTCCGCATCAAGCTGTCCCGGCGACACGCGGACCGGTTTTTTGTTTTTATAACCGTACGCATACTGGCTTTGCGCACTTTCCGGCACAGTAATAAAGGTGTGAGATAACCCCAGCGGTGCCAGGATCCGTGCAGTCAGCAACTGCTCATACGGCATCCCCGCCGCGTTTGCGGTCAGAGCACCAAACAGGCCGATACTGCTGTTTGCATACAGACGCATATCGCCCGGTTTCCGGGACGGCTGCCACTGCTGATAGAAATTCAGCAGATCCGCACGGCTTTTTACCGCATCCGGCACCTGTAACGGCAGTCCGCCTGCGGTATAGGTAGCCAGATCCAGCAATGTGATCCCCTTCCACTGCGGCAGAGCCAGCTCCGGCTGGTATTTTGCCGCCAGATCATTCAGCGCCATCTCTTTTTTCGCCACAGAAACTGCACCCAGCACACCTGTGAAAGTTTTACTTACAGATCCGAGCTCAAATAGTGTATTTTCAGTGACCGGCTGTTTTGCCTGAATATCGGCAAAACCATAATTGAAATAATAGGGCTTACCCTTTACGGAGACGGCAACCGCCATCCCGGGAATATCCTGCTGTGCCATCAGCGGTTTAATGGCGCTGTCCACCACCGCCGCGACATTATCAGCGGCAGAAAACCCCGGGGCGGAAAACGCCAGCAGAGCGGAAATCAGTGTTGCAGATAACGATTTTTTCATCAGAATTAACCTTCCGTGTGTGAGTGACGGCGGCAAGTATCGTCAGATTCACCGGACAGAACAAACGGTTAATTATAACAAGAGCCTAAAGAAAAACTTACAGGTGGATTATGGTCAGACGTTATCTCCCCCTTAACCCGCTGCGCGCCTTTGAGGCCGCCGCCCGTCATCTCAGTTTTACCCGTGCGGCGATTGAGCTGAATGTCACCCATGCCGCCGTCAGCCAGCAGGTCAGGGCTCTGGAAGAACAACTCGGCTGTGTGCTGTTTACCCGCGTCTCACGCGGACTGGTGCTGACCCATGAAGGTGAGGGATTACTGCCGGTGCTCAATGAGGCGTTTGACCGGATTGCGGATACTCTGGAGTGTTTTTCTCACGGGCAGTTCCGTGAGCGGGTGAAAGTCGGTGCGGTGGGAACATTTGCCGCAGGCTGGCTGCTGCCGCGTCTGGCCGGATTTTATGACAGCCATCCGCATATTGATCTGCATATCTCCACCCATAACAATCATGTGGATCCGGCGGCGGAAGGGCATGATTATACGATCCGTTTCGGTAACGGCGCATGGCATGAATCGGATGCGGAACTGATTTTCAGTGCACCACACGCCCCGCTGTGCTCACCGGCCATTGCAGAGCAGTTACAGCAGCCGGATGATGTTCACCGCTTCACGCTGCTGCGCTCATTCCGCCGGGATGAATGGAGCCGCTGGCTGGATTGTTCGGGTGGCACACCGCCTTCCCCGTCACAGCCGGTCATGGTGTTTGACACCTCACTGGCCATGGCCGAAGCGGCACAACTGGGTGCCGGGGTAGCGATCGCACCGGTATGTATGTTCAGCCGCCTGTTACAGTCAGGCGCACTGGTACAGCCGTTTGCCGCAGAAATCACCCTCGGCGGCTACTGGCTGACGCGGTTACAGTCCCGTACGGAAACCCCGGCCATGCAGCAATTCGCCCGCTGGCTGCTGAATACGGCGGCGGCGTAAAACTCACTCACCTTCCAGGCTTTTTACCCGCAAATCATCACCTTCACTGATGCGCAGCCGTTCACTGCCGCAGTGCGGACAGCATCCGGCATGCTGCATGATTTCGGCCTCGCGGCTGCAATCCCAGCACCATGCCTGTGCCGGGATAACATCAATATGCAGTGTGCAGCCCTGCGCCACGGTATCACGGCAGGCGATATCAAAACAGAAATGCAGTGCACTCTCCTCAACATCCGCCAGTGCGCCGACTTCCAGCCAGACATCCATTACCCGCGCAATGCCGTGCTGTTCAGCCTGTTCGCGGATAATGTCCGCCGCACTCATGCACAGGGATAACTCATGCATGCCGGGGTACCGGTTTTCCGGTAAACAGCGCCCTGCGCCCGGCCATCGCCGGAGCATCCGGGTCCGTGACCGGCAGTGAAAGCAGCATACGCGCACTGTCATCCGCCAGCCGCATCCCTTCCTGCGGTGACAGTGTATGCGGAAGCGGCGACAGCAGCGAACACGCCAGATACTGAGATACGCCCTCCAGCTCACCGACAGTGAATGTCATGATGCCGTACGGCAACCGCAGACCGATTTTTTCACTGACTTTACGCTGTGGCCAGAGCTGCTCCGGCCCCGGAAAAATCACGGCACTGAACATCCACGGCGTGATCACACAACCCGTCCACTGCCCTTCAAACAGCGTCAGTTCCGTGACATAAACCGGCATTGACGGGTGCAGGAAGGTGAGATCGTGCATAGTATCCGCCGCTACTTTTTCAAACGCGTTGCGGATCTGTTCTGCCGGGCTGTGCATAAAGCCCTGAATATCCTCAGACATCTGCCGTCTCCTTCTTCACCGCCTCAACACCTGATTCACGCAGTACAGCCAGCACCTGCTGCAGTGCCGGTTCAACGGCAGCCTGCAGTTGCGGGGTCAGACCGATATCCGGCTCCAGCGAGGCCGGAACCACGCCCACCAGCGTCAGTTTGGCGGGGAATTCCCCGGTAAACCGCAGCGCGGACAAGACATCGGATAACCCCAGCTGATGCGGGGAGATTTTATTAGTGAACAGTGCCGGAACCTCCTCATCCCGCAGAATGCGGATGGTGCCCGGGGCGCTTTTCGCCGTCACAATAGCGTCAGTGATAATCAAATGATCCCGCCCGGCCATGCTGTCGAGCAGTTCCATCCCCGCCGTGCCGCCGTCCATCACTTCCACATAATCCGGCAGGATATAGCGCTCCGCCAGTGCTTCCGCGATATGCACACCGATAGCTTCGTCAGTCAGCAGAATATTGCCGACACCTAATACCAGAATCCGCATTACAGCACCTTCACTGATACCGTTTCACGGCCATCAACATCAACAATATGAACCGCACATGCCATACACGGGTCGAATGAGTGGATAGTGCGCACCACTTCCAGAGGTTTTTCCGGATCAGCAATTTTCAGCCCGACCAGCGACTGCTCATACGGCCCCGCCACATTATCGTGATTGCGCGGCCCGCAGTTCCAGGTGGACGGTACCACCGCCTGATAGTTCTCAATCACGCCGTCTTTGATCACCACCCAGTGCGATAACATGCCGCGTGGTGCTTCCAGGAAACCCACGCCTTTTATCACGCCGGTGGCCGGGAATTCCGGTTTCACATAAGTGATATGATCCCCGGTACCGATATTGGCGATCAGCGCGGCATACTGGTTCTGCAACACCGCCTGTAATTCACAGCAGTGCACCGTACGGCCGATAATCCGCCCGAGTGTGGAATGCAGCTGTTTCACCTCCGGGGTGTTGCCGGTCAGGGTCTGGTAAACCGCGATAATTTCATTCAGTTTTTCGGCTGTGCCGGGGTGTTTTGCCGCCAGTTTACAGAACATATTGGCCAGCGGGCCGACTTCCACGGTTTTGCCGTACAGGGTCGGCGATTTCACCCACGAGTATTTGCCGTCCGGATCCCAGCCGGTGTATTTCGGCTCGGTTGTGCCTTCCCACGGTTTCTGCGGCGCTTCATCCTGATACCAGGAGTGCGGCGAACTTTCCTGAATCCCTTCCAGCAGGAAAGCATCCGTCTGGGAATCGATCGGGCGAAAGGTCGCTAAATCAGCGTTTTCAATGTAGCCGCCCGGGAACAGGAAACTGCCGTTTTTGCCGTCGGTCGGGAATTCCGGGGTGCTCAGGTAGTTCACCGCGCCCTGCCCGGTTTCAAACCACTGCGGGTAAAATGCAGCAATGACCGCAGTATCAATTTTATAAACCTGCTCAACGAAATCATTCAGCTTGTCGATAAATGATTTGATATACATCAGACGTTCCAGGTTCAGCACGCCGATACCATCGAGGTTAATCGGGTTTGCCACGCCGCCGACAGCCAGGTTCTGAATGTGCGGCGTTTTGCCGCCCAACAGTGCCACAATGCGGTTGGCATCGCGCTGGCATTCCAGCGCCTGTAAATAGTGCGCAACCGCAATCAGGTTCACTTCCGGCGGCAACTGCATCGCCGGGTGTCCCCAGTAGCCGTTGGCAAAAATCCCCAGTTGCCCGCTCTCCACCAGTGCTTTGATTTTATCCTGCACTCTGACGAATTCCTGCGTACTGTTGAGCGGCCAGTCAGAAACGCCGTTCAGCATGGCAGAGGCTTTTGCCGGATCCGCTTTCAGCGCGGAGGTGATATCCACCCAGTCCAGCGCGGAGAGCTGATAAAAGTGGACGATATGGTCATGGGTGGTGTGCGCCGCCAGAATGATATTGCGGATATACTGCGCATTTACCGGCACATCCAGGTTCAGGGCATTTTCCACGGCACGTACTGATGCCAGCGCGTGTGTGGTGGTACAGACGCCGCAGATACGCTGGAGGATCATCCACGCATCACGCGGATCTTTCCCTTTGACAATTTTTTCCATTCCGCGCCACATGGTGCCTGACGCCCAGGCTTTGGTGACCACACCATCGCCGATTTCACAGTCAATGCGTAAATGTCCTTCGATACGGGTAACCGGATCAATCGTAATTCTCTGGCTCATGACTTGCTTGCCTCATGATAAGGGTGAGCTGCGGTTTTATTGACTGCAGGGAGTATCGGTAACAGGCGGATCAGGAAAAGGTAAGCGCAGATCTCAACAGCCACGAAACCAATGGAAATTAACAGTTCTTCCGTCGTCGGGAAGTAGTGATAGCCATTGCCGGGATCAAACGCCAGCAATGAATAGGCGAGACGCCATGCCGCACAGCCGAGCATCATGCTCAGTGCGCCAATGTAGAGCAACCGGGAGTCACGGCGGAACGCCGGGATACTGAAGACCGCCAGTGCAATCGCCATCAGCACAATCTCGCACCAGAACAGTGCAGAGTAATAATCCCCCGCGAAAGCCAGTCCGAGCTTGCCGCGGTAGATCAGCTCCCCGAAGCGCAGCACCAGAAACAGTGCCATCAGCACACTGACGGTCAGTGCCAGCTTGCCGAACAGGCGTTTTTCATCGGGGCCGTTGCCTTTCAGGCCGCTCTGTACCAGGGAGCCTTCAAATACCACAATGGAGAATCCCATAATAAAGGCGGTGAGCAGAGAGAACAGCGGCAGCATTTCATAACTCTGCCACAACGGATGCACTTTATAGCCCGCCGCAATCATCAGGGAGCCCATCGAAGATTGGTGCATAGCCGGTAACAGTGCGCCGAGCGCTATCACAAAGAACATGATTTTGTTCAACCGCTTAAGGGAGACTTTCCAGCCCATACGCTCACAGAATGCCGGTGCCAGTTCCAGTGCCATCACGCCGATATAAATCGTCATACAGACCGCGGTTTCCAGCAGGACGGAGTTGACGTTGAAAATACCCGGAATAAAGAAGTTCGGCATATTCCAGTAACGGCCGAGGTCAATGGTGATAGACAATCCGCCCAGTGAATATCCCAGCAGGCTCGCCAGCAGCGCCGGACGCACCAGCGGGTGATATTCCCCTTTGTTGAACACATACACCGCCCACGCCAGCGCCCAGCCGCCGCAGGCAAAACCGGTGCCGATCAGCAGGTCAAACGCAATCCAGATCCCCCACGGATAGCCGCCGTTCAGATCAGAGACTGACCCCAGCCCGAAGACCAGACGTTTGACGATAAGCAGAACACAGAGGATAACAAGCGGCCCGAAAATGATGATCGGCTTACTGAATAATTTGCCGCCGAGGGGTTTGGGATCATGACTCATGATCATCACCTCCGTCGTGAGTGTCATTTTTGCTGTTGCGGCGCACCAGCACAGTGAGCCCGGCCAGTACCGCCAGCGGCAGGATCATCCCTTTGTACAGGGTGTGCTGGATGTTTTCAGAACGGGCTCCGGTAGAGAGCTCTGCCAGTTCCGGCAGTTGCAGATTTTTATACGGCACGCCGGTCAGTACCATCACCTGAGTTCCGCCACCCTCTTTTTCGCCGTACAGATGCGGATAATAGGAAGACACGGGATGTTTGTAGTTATCGCCGGTTTTCAGTGTCTGGCGCGGATAGGCATATTCCTCTCCGGCTGTCAGCCCGAGACGGTTTTTCGCCTCGCTCATCAGATCTTCGCGGGTGCCGAAGATAATCGCCCCGGTCGGACACACTTCCACACAGCCGGGTAAACCGCCTTTATCGAGCAGTTCAACACCCTTCTGGTTACAGAGTTCGCACTTGTGGATCATACCGAACGGGTTGTCGTAATCGTATTTCGGTATATCATACGGGCAGCCGACCATGCAGTAGCGGCAGCCGGTACAGATGTCTTTGTCATAATGCACAATGCCGGTAACCGGATGCTTTTTCAGCGCACCGACCGGGCAGACTGAGACACAGTTCGGATCCACACAGTGCATACATTGCTTCTTGATGTAGGCATAACCGTCCTTTTCCTGGTCTTTGTGTTCGCCGGTACCGCTCATCCACACCTGGATAATGTTGTTGGTGTACGGCGACAACTTGTCATTGTTGGACCACGTCTGCGCCCCTTCCGGGTTACGGCCGGGGAAATTGATATCCTGACATTTGGTCACACACGCCTGACAGCCGACACACAGAGTGGAGTCATACAGCATGCCGAGCGCACCGGGGATCGGCGGGCGGTTCTCCGCCGCCGCGTGGCTCACGGATGTATTACCTAACAGTAATGCCCCGCCGGAAGCCACTTTAATAAAGTCACGCCTGTTCACAGTTACTCTCCCCGCGGATCGCCGGACCGGTTTTTCTTCTGCTGGCGGCCCAGCTCACGGACAGCCATCACACTGACACCGGCCACCAGCCCGACCACGCCGCCGAGCAGCCCGATAGCGCCGCCCGATACCGAACCGCCCTCTTTCAGCTCCACATCCGGTTTTTCAGAACGCGGTGTCTGGTTCTGTACCCCGGCGAGCTGGTGGATCCCTTTGTGGAAGCCCACGCCGGCCTCGTTACAGCCATAGCAGGGATGCCCGATAGCCACCGGCCACACACCGCCGACATCACAGAACTGCAATGTGGAGCAGTTGCCGTACGTTTCCGGCCCTTTGCAGCCGAGGTGATAGAGGCACCAGCCTTCACGGTGACCGTGGTCGCCGAATGCTTTGGCAAAACGTCCGGCGTCAAAGTGAGCGCGGCGCTCGCAGTGTTCGTGGATCAGACGACCGTAAGCAAACAGCGGCCGGTTTTTATCATCCAGCCCCGGGGCTTTGCCGTAAGTGATGATATGAGCAACCGTTGCCAGGAAGTTATGCGGGTTAGGCGGGCAGCCCGGAATATTAATCACGGTTTTACCGGGCAGAACCGCTTCCAGTGATGCCGCGCCGGTCGGGTTATCACCGGCGGCAGCCACGCCGCCCCAGGCGGCACAGGAGCCGATGGCAATAATCGCGGCAGCGCCCTCCGCCGCCCGGCGGATATGGTCGGCAATCGGCTCGCCGGCAATCATGCAGTAAATGCCGTCATCCTTCAGCGGTACAGAGCC
Source organism: Morganella morganii (assembly GCF_019243775.1). Classification (NCBI taxonomy): domain Bacteria; kingdom Pseudomonadati; phylum Pseudomonadota; class Gammaproteobacteria; order Enterobacterales; family Morganellaceae; genus Morganella; species Morganella morganii. Next base: position 709,001 of record NZ_CP069157.1, on the reverse strand, counting down.
GTCCACCACCAGCACATATTTGCCTTTGTATTTCTCAATCGCATTGTGCTTGTTGGCTTCCGCCTGATGACCGAATGCCGCCGAGAGTACCTCGTGGTACTCCAGCGAAATCATATCAAGGATGAGATTTTCGATGGTCGGGTGCGTCGCCCGGAGCAGGGACTCAGTGCAACCGGTACACTCCTGTGCAGATATCCAGATGACGGGGGGGCAATCCTTACGGCTGACGGACGCCGCGATTTCGGCAGATGCATTTGCACTGAGACCCATGGTGGCCGCTAAGGCCGCACAGAGTTTCAGAAAGCTTCGCCGGTCAATACCCTCAGAAGTGATATCAGAAGTAATAAAGGTATTATCTTCGATCATTCTCTATATTCCGTTGTGTTAATTTAATATTAATATAATCCGGTTATTATTAAATTACTGAGACACGGAACATAATCAATAAACAAAAAAATAAAATCTGAAATATTATTTTACAGATAATGAGAATTTTTTCTATTTTTAACATTTAATCTATTTATCGGTTTTATTAATTTATATCAATTTAATATATAGCGCACCGGCTACCCGCAATGAGAATGGCGGAATTTTTCACTACCGACAGGAAAACAGGCAGCATTTACCATCTGCTTCTCACCCGTTATTCAGATACAACCCTGCGTGTTTTCAGAATTAACTGAATCAGGGTGAATAATGAATTTCACATAACCACAGCCATTTAAAATAAAAATGAAATACATTCTCATCCGGTGTTATTTAATCGGTTAAGCTCAAATAAATGCTATTTTCAATAAAGTCACGCAGTTATTTATCACTAAAAAAATCAATTTCCATAATATGGAGAGTTATTTGTTTTGATTTAAATCAATTAATATTAAATATCTTATTTTTCTTCCGGGATAAATCAAATCTAATTAATCAGCTATTATCACCACAAAAAGAGTAAAAATAGTGAATAACACCTGAAAATGCATAATAAGACGATTATCCTTGTAAAACAGTCAGCTATTTATACGTAGGCGGACAATTTATATTCTGTTTATTATTCGTTTTAATAGTGATGATCACCTGAAACAATCATTTCATTTTAATCCTTTCTGTCTTTTTTAATGAGATGAGCATCAAAACCGATGCCGCCCGCTCATTCAGCGGCTTCCCGGGGGGAATTACCGGTTCTGATAGTCAGTAAAACACAACGGCCCGGATCCCGGGCCGTTTTTCTATCTGTTACTAACTGATCAGACCGTGTACCAGAATCACACCGATACAGATCGGTCCCACATAACGCCAGACCAGTAATAAACTCTGACGTTTCAGTCCGGTAATATTTTCCGGAATCAGCGCATTCGCTTTACGTGACCAGCCGAAAATCAGGCAGACAGCAATACCGAACAGCGGCATCAGAATATTGGATGTCAGGTAATCGAGGATATCAAAAATCGTTTTCCCGCCGAGCGTCACATCACTTAACGGCCCAAAAGATAATGACACCGGGATCCCCATCAACATAATCGATGCCGTCACCACCAGGCCCGCTCTGCGGCGTGTCCACTGAAAACGCATCTGAACATACGCCACAATGTGCTCCAGCAGTGAGATAGCAGATGTCAGCGCCGCCATCAGCAACAGGACAAAGAACGTCACTGCCAGCACAGATCCGCCCGGCAGATGGGCAAAGTACACCGGCATGGTCATAAAGGTCAGACCCGGACCGGCATTCGCTTCCAGACCGGCCGCCGCTAATGCAGGGAAAATCATCAGTCCGGCCAGCACACACACCATGCACGAGAGGATCACCACCCACATACTGGAGTTGGCAATGCTTTTGTTATCAGACAAATACGCGCTGTATGTAATGTGGATCCCCAGACCGATAGAGAGGGAGAAGAAAGCCAGCCCCAGCGCATCCAGCACGCCTTTGCCGGTCAGTTTGCTGAAATCAGGATACAGGAATAATTTCAGTCCGGCGGATGAGCCCGGTAAGCTTATCCCGACGATAATCAGCACGATCATAATAATAAACAGTAACGGCATCATTACTTTCACGGATTTTTCCAGCCCACGCTGCACCCCGGCCAGTACCACAAAGCAGGTCATCCCCGCAAACACCAGGTGGGCAATCACCGGCCACCACGGGTTACTGATAAAGCGGGTGAAAATGCCGGTCAGCTGGCTGCTGTCAGTAATGTTCAGCTCTCCGGCGGCAGCCATCACGGTGTAACCGATAGTCCAGCCACCGACCACGCTGTAGAAGCTGTAAATACACCAGGAGCTGAATACGCCGATAACCCCGATCCACGCCCAGTGGCGTCCCATCATTTTTTTAAAGGCGTTGACGGCTTCACTGCGGGTGCTGCTGCCGAGGATATTTTCAGCCAGTAATACCGCGAGACCGATAACAAAGCTGAATAAGAGGAAAACAACCAGGAAGGCGCCACCGCCGTTATTGGCGGCTACATACGAAAATTTCCAGATGGCGCCGATGCCGATGGCAGACCCGGCAGCGGCTAAGATATGACCAAAACGGGATGTCCATTGCTGACTCATACGGCCTCCTGCTGTGTTATCTGAGAGACAGAAGCGGCGGCAGAACAACAGACCGATCGTGAAACTGCGCTGATAATAATCCTTGCGGTAAAACCTGACATCATAGGAACTCTCCCGAAAAAAACAGTTCCACCAGCAGGTTTACACGCACAAAAAAGCCACCTTACTGGTGGCTTATGAAGAAAAACAGATAAACGAAGCCACCTAACTGAGTAGTAGGTTTAGGCTTAGCTGACGGTTCATCATGCGGTTCATCGGTTTACTCTTCTCTGAAAATCATTAATTTTTGCTTCACAGGCAGTGCCGTTATATGACACTGCCGTGACGCTCTTTTTCTCTTATACCACAAACAGAAAAGAAAAAAACACCCTTTTTTATTCTGCACTCATGGTTTTAAGCATTTTTGCAAACGCATCGATGTGATGACGCTGCGTCACCGGGTTCATAAAGACCGCCTTTTCCCCCGGAATATACGCGAACCGGTTATGCTCCGCATAGGCCGAGCAGGCGATAGAATCCACCCAGTTGGTAAACAGTCCTGCTTTACCGCGTTTCAGGAACAGCTCACGATGCCAGCGGCTGTTGCGCACCATCATGTCATAGGCCGTTTTATCTCCGGCACAGGTCAGTTCGTGTGCAAACATTGCCTGCGGATCATTCACCAGTTTCGGTGAATAGAGACGGAAACCGACACTCGGCCCCTGGTTTTCCGGCACCATCACACAGGCATTGCCCATGGATAGCAGTTGGTTGCGCATGTAGTTCGCATTTTGCAGACAGTGCGCAATGATGGTCTGATAACCCTCAACCCCCAGATAATGCAATCCGGCATAAGCCCCGAACACACCGACACCGCTGCGGCTGCATTCAATGGTGGATTGCAGGTGAGTCTGTCCTTCCAGCGCATGCTCAAAATAGGTGAAGTTTTCCGGGTCATTTTCCAGTGCTTTGAAATCATCACCGTCACGCACCATCACCAGACTCGAGGTATACGGCACATAACCCCATTTGTGGAAGTCGATAGTGATGGAATCTGCATATTTCAGCTGTTTAAATTTCTCAACATTGTGACGCAGACCAGCCAGGGTGGCATCGTTAATCGCCAGCGGGTTGGTGTTAAAATCATAATCAATAAAGAAAATAATCGGCCAGCCGACCGCCGCATCCACGTGAATATGCGGTTTTTCTGTAATTTCGAACTCTTCACACAGGCGGTTGCGCAGATCATAAACCTGTTTGATTTCATCGACACCAAAGGTATCGGTTGTTCCCGCGGTCAGCAGGATCACCGGGATCTTACAGTGGACGGTATAGCAGGCACGGATTTGCTGCTCCAGATCCGCCAGGTCAATGGTGTTATCTGACGCCACCCGGATACGGATTGTTTTATTTGTGATATCCACACCTAACAGGGACAGGTTAGTCATATTGGAGTAGTGACCGCCCTGTGAGTTGATGATCCGGAAATCCTGATCAACGGACATCCCGAGATGTTTTGACTGTTTCAGCGATTTACGGATCCCGAAGAGATAGCCGTACAGATTGCACATGGTTCCGCCCTGGGTGAACAGACCGGATGCTTTGTCCGCATCATAGCCAATCAGATTGGCCACTTTACGGATAACGGTTTTTTCCATGTTATCCGCCACACCGGAGTATTCGCAGTACACCATGTTCGGGTTACCCAGCAAGCCCAGCATAGAGCCGTAAACTGCCGGGTCTGACGGCATGGCGATAACGTTTTCCACGGCCAGCGGGTTTTCCCAGTTTTTGCACAGCGCGGACGCAAACACCAGTAAATCATCCTGCCCTTCTCCCGGACGGATCACGTTCTGACGGACATGTGACTCACCGGCCAGTTGTGCAAAAAGATCCTTACCCTGCGGATAGCGGTTGATCTGCTGCACATCCGCGTCGGTGGTCTGGCGGAACTGAGTAATTGCCTGAATTTGCGGGTGATTAAAAATCGGCCATTTGCCGGGATCCCGGCTGAAGAAATCACTGATGACGTTTTGGTATTTAACTTCGAAATCTTTATTTAACGCATTCGCAGAGGCGAGCGTGATAAGTTCTGACTGATTCACAATGAGCTCCAAAATAGTAAATTACGCTGAGGTAATGTCATTACTTTGCGCCAAATTCATTGCATTTTAAATGATCTCAGAACTATAAATCACGTTACGAAATTAATAATAAAATTATAAATATCAATAACATATATACATTCAATGCATTTTATGATGACTAATAATTTTTCATAAATGCCAACATGATCACAATTTTTTACTCTGTAAAATAAACATAATTCAGTTTTTAAATTCATAAATTAAGTTAAAATACAGTTTTATATCCCGCAAAACGAAGCAAATTACAAATTATTAACAGAAACAAGAAGGCGGTTCATTAATATTGTTTAGTTTTCATTACTATTTTTCTCTGTTGTTATTTCTCTTCTGCTGAAAAACCACGGTTATTTTGCCGGTTTTTCCGTTTTTTGCAGTGGTTATTCCCTCCGGCAAGATAAAATACCGGCGGATAATAAAAATCCCCTGAATATTACTAATGAATCCCGGCAGCCCGTTTTCCGTCAGTGGCAGCAAATACACGAATAACAGTATGATTTTAAATCATAATTCAATTTTCATCGTATTTACCGGTGATAATACAACCAATTGTTGTATTTTTGTAACAGCCGGATTTCCACGGAATCCTTAAATTCCGTTAAGACTGCTGCCCGGCGATAAGCTTTTTTTTAATTTTTATCTTTATTCTGCCGTTAAAATGGGTGAATTGTTTCACTGTGTAATAATTTCATTCATTAAAGGCACTACTATGTCCGGCCTCCTGCTGTTCAAACAACTACTCACCAAAGAATGCTGTCCCGGTATGCACTGGGACTCCGCCCGTAACCGCTTAAAATTCGCGGCCCGCAGCCTGTTTATGCCGCTGTCCACCATGAAATACCTGTCCGGCCTGACAAACACTGCCTGCTGTGATGCTATTCTGAAAAAGCAGCCGCTGCTGCCGACCAAATTACAGCGCCCGTATCTGAGCATTAATTTTCACCGGAAAAACAAATCGGCGGCTATCTGCGACCATTACCGGATCACCAAAGCCGTTCTGCCACCGGCTGTATTCAGCCGTATCTACAGCAATGAGCAGTTTTATCTCTGCCCGGTTGAAGGAAAAGAGAGCCTCTGTCACCTCTGGCTGGATGTGCAGGATGCATTTAACAAAGAGGGCGAGCTGACGCTGGAAATGCGGGATGATGCCGGTGAGATCCTGGCCCGCAGTGCATTCACCCTGCTGAACCTGAATGAAAAACGGTCACTGTTTATCGGCGCGCTCCAGGGCGGCGTCAGTGAGCAGGCTCACAATGCTATCCGGGCGGCGACTAAAAACTGTCACGGTGTATTCCCTAAACGCATTCTGACGGAAGTTATCTGCCTTATCGCCTCACTGTTTCAGTGTCAGCAGATTATTGCCACCAGTAATGAGACCCATATTTACCGCAGCCGCCGTTACCGCCATAAAAAACTGACACAATGGGTGGCCGATTATAATTCGTTCTGGGAATCTGTCGGTGGCACCGCCAATCCGCAGCACGAATATGTAATACCGCTGACCCTGCCGCGTAAACCCATTGATGAAATAGCCAGTAAAAAACGTGCCGAATACCGCCGCCGTTATCAGTTACTGGATAATGTGGCGCAGGCCGTCTGTGAACGCCTGCAACTGCCGCAGCCGGAAAATAAAACAGATGTTCAACATAACATTATTTAAGAAAAATCCTTCATTTACAGCAGGTTTGACCGGTAATTGACATTTCATTACAGAACTTATTGATTTCCCGTAAAATATAATCTGCAAAAGGCTGAATTTAATCTTAATATTGTTTCGGGGCTGCGGGAAAAATTCACTGTCTCCGCTACCCCTAATTTGCTAAAGTGGCCGGATTTACCAGTGTATATATCAGGGGTTCCGGTCATATCCGCAGAAATGCCCCATAACATGAAATAAGCTTACTTCAGATCCGGGAATAATTGATGGAAACAATGCAGCAACTTTTTTTCGCCCTCTGGCATCAGGACTATGAAACCCTGTCAAACCCGTCCCTGCTGTGGGCGATTTACATTATGCTGTTTGCCATTCTCTTCCTGGAAAACGGCCTGCTTCCCGCTGCGTTTTTACCCGGCGACAGCCTGCTGATTCTTGTCGGGGTACTGATCGCCAAAGATACTCTCGATTTCCCGACAACCCTGATTGTCCTCACCGCCGGTGCCAGTCTCGGCTGCTGGGTGGGCTATTTACAGGGGCGCTGGCTCAGTAATACCAAAATAGTGAAAGGCTGGCTGTCTCATCTGCCGCCGCATTACCATCAGCGGGCACACAGTTTATTCCACCGTCACGGCCTTGCGGCGCTGTTAGTCGGCCGTTTTCTGGCGTTTGTCCGTACCCTGCTGCCGATGCTGGCGGGGATCGCCGGTCTGAATTCACGCCGTTTTCAGTTCTTCAACTGGCTGAGCGGCTTCCTGTGGGTCGGTATTTTAACGTCTCTCGGTTACTGCCTCGGTATCAGCCCGATTTTCCGAAAATATGAGCATCATCTGATGAATATTCTGATGCTGATCCCGGTGGTGCTGCTGGTCTTTGGTTTACTCGCCAGCCTGTGGGTGGTGTGGAAACGCAAGCGGACAAAAACGTCTGACGACACTCACGCACAATAAATTACCAGACTATTTTTCCGGCCGGTGCAATTACAGCACCCGGCCGGGAAACATTATCTCTCTGTCCGCCGTTTCAGCGTCATTTCCTCTGAATTACCCCGCCATCACCCGCAGTGTGCAGAACAATACCGGAAAATAAACTATAATTTACCTTTAATTGCAGATAAAAAGCGGTTACTTTGAATCTGTTACGCTATAACCACCACGAGGAGTTCCTATGTCACATCATACAAATGAAGAGTTACGCGCTGAACTGAAATCATTGGCTGACACCCTGGAATCTGTGCTGAATACGGCAGAAAGTAAGTCCAAAGAAGAAGTGGATTCACTGAAGAAAAAAGCACAGGCCGCGCTGGAAAATTCCCGTACCCGCCTCGCGGAAGGGAAAGAGCAGGTTGTGCAGCAGACAAAAGAGATCGCAGGCAAAGCCGATAATTATGTCCGCGAAAATCCGTGGACCGGAGTCGGTATCGGTGCCGCTGTCGGTGTGGTGTTAGGTGTTTTACTGGCCCGCCGCTGAATTATGACCGATCAGGAGCGTCCGCAGGGGCCCGGCAAAGGGCTCCTTGATACACTGACACGTATCGCCGCCATCGTTATCAGCATGGCAGAAACCCGGCTCAGGCTTGTCGCCACTGAGCTGGAGGAAGAGAAATCCAACCTGATCCAGCTGATTCTGCTGGCCGGTGCCGCTCTGCTGCTGACAGCATTCGGTCTGATGAGCCTGATGATTCTGGTTATGTGGGCCGTTGATCCTGTGTACCGCCTGACCGCGGTGATTATCATGACATCTGTTCTGCTCGGCGGGGCACTGATTTTCGCCCTGTGGGCCGTCCGCAAAGCCCGCCGTTCATCCCTGCTGGGCGCAACCCGCGAACAGCTGGCGATCGACAGGCAACTGCTGGAAAGAAAAAAGCAGGAGCAGGATCATGAATAAGCATCTGCGTGCTGAACGCGCCCGCAAAAAGCAGGCACTGATTGACACTATCGCTGCCCAGCGCAGCGATTTGTCACAGGCCACGGATCAGTGGCTGAAAAAAACCGAATCATTTGACCGCACCTGGCAAACATTGTCACAACTGCGTCCGCTGGTTGTCGCCGGTGTCAGCCTGTTTTCCGTCTTTGCTGTCCGCCATCCGAAAAAACTTATCCGCTGGGGACAACGCGCCCTGGGACTGTGGGGTGTTTTCCGCACACTTCAGAGCAGTTTCCCCCGTAACAGGCAGAACTGACGTATCCCGCCCCCCGGATTCAAAATTTTTGATGTTGTTTATTAAGAATTCTTGCTAACAATCCTTCTCATTCGCACTTACTATTATCCCAACGAAACGGATTGGCATATCGTGCCATTTAAACAAAAGAATATGTGACTCAATCGTCATATTTACTATTCAGTATTGTTGAGCTAATAAGGATCTAACAATGAACAACTACGCTATTTTAGTCGCACGTATCATGATGCCTGTCTTATTTATTGTGGCCGGATACGGCAAATTAGGGGATGCTTATGCAGGAACTCAGCAATATATGCAGGCAATGGGTGTTCCGGGGGCATTGCTGCCGTTAACCATTCTGCTTGAACTGGGCGGCGGCCTGGCCATCCTGTTTGGTTTCTTAACCCGCACAACCGCGATTTTCACCTTTGGTTTTACTGTGCTGACCGCCCTGCTGTTCCACAGTAATTTTGCGGAAGGTGCCAACCAGTTAATGTTTATGAAAAACTTTACCATTGCAGGCGGTTATTTACTGCTGGCTGTTACCGGACCGGGTAAATTCAGTATCGATTATTTACTGAAAAAGAAATGGTAATTGCATTCAGGCAAAGCCACACAGCAATATAATAAATAATACTATTGTGAAACATCCGCTCCGGCGGATGTTTCTGAACAGATTTATCAAAAATATGCATCATTTTTTCCGCATAACCCCGGTTCACAATATAGGCATTGGCACAATATGCATATTTAAGGCTGAGAGAACAAATATCCGCTTCATGCTCATAAACGTTGTAATAATTTCCGCCTAATAATGCAACATCCCACTCTCTTTTCTGAAGCGCGGATAAAAAGAGATTAGCCTGCAGAATATGTTCATCATCGCAATAAAAATTGCAGTCATCCTCAACAACCAGCACCGGTCCCCAGTCATTTTCAGCGATCATTTTCATCACAGCGGCATGAGAAAGCGCATATCCCAGAAATCCCGGTTTTTTCTCAACCGCATCAAAGCGGATAATTTTCTGATAAGGGATTTCAATATTTTTCAGTGCTTCCAGAATGTCGTCTTTGCGATCCGGCCGGGATTCCAGATTAATGTAAATCACTTTTTCGATAAGATCGTGTTCAAATGCGAAACTGACATCTGACATAAACCGTTTCAGATCCACGCTGCCTCCTGCAAATACACTGATGACATACCTTTTATTGCCGGTGAATATTCACTGAATGCTAACGGATACATATCACCGGTCAATCGCTGTTGTTCCTATTATTGATTAACGCATTTCCCGGCAGATACCGCAACCGCCCTCCGGCACACAAAAAAATACCTGCCGCGGATAGCCGGGCAGGTATCTGATAATGACCGGTGATAGTGCCGGTTTATTTTCCGCTGAATAATTTCGGAATTTCCCGCAGACACCAGGCTTTGGCCTCACCCATGCTGTCGCGGCGCCACGCCATAATCACATTGGTTTCATGGCTGTATTCGGAGCCGATCACTTTCAGGCGGCCTTCCTGAATATCTTTTTCCACCAGCGGGTACGGCATGCTCGCCACACCCAGTCCGGCAAGCAGGGCACGACGTTTATCATCAATAGAACTGACCGTCAGGCGCTGTTGTTTGTCCAGCAGTAACACCGTCAGTACCGGACGTTCGCGGGCAGTATCCGCCACGGCAATTCCCCGGTATTTCACCCGGGTGGTATCGGATAACGGCTCCGGCTCTTTGTGGATCGGGTGATCCGGTGCCGCCACATACACATTCACCACAGAATAGAGCGGGCGGGAGTTGATTTCAGAAGAAGTGCGGAAATGCATATCCGGCGCAATCACGATATCGGCACGCCCGGTTTCCAGCCGCTCCCAGGCACCGGCAAGCACTTCGGTGGCCAGAGTCAGCTGAGTGGTGGATTTCTGTGCCAGTTTGTCCACCAGCGGGAACAGCGAGGCCGTCGGGATCAGCGCCTCACAGACGATGGTCAGGTGCGGCTCCCAGCCTCTTGCCAGTGCTTCCGCATCACTGGTCAGTTTATCCGCCGCTTCCAGCAGCAGGCGGCCGCGCTCCAGCAGCATCCGCCCGACATTAGTGAATTTTGTCCGGTGACCCGAGCGGTCAAACAGAACAACATCCAGCTCTTCTTCCAGTTTCTGCATGGTATAGCTCAGGGCGGACGGTACACGCCCCAGTTCTTCCGCCGCCGCCGCAAAACTTCCCCGGCGGTCGATGGCATCCATCACGCGCAATGATTCCAGCGTTAACGCTTTGTCTTTACTCATCATTATCTCAGTCAGAAATTTTGAATGTCGCCACCAGATTAACTGGCTAACAATTCAGCGTCCAGCCCTTTATTATTTCACCATGTAGAATAACAGGCAGACCATTATGATTATACACAGAACCGCCGGACAGGCCGGGTCCGCCGACTATGGCTGGTTACAGGCGAAATATGCTTTCTCTTTCGGGCACTATTTTGACCCCGGATTTATGGGGTACGGCCCGCTGAAAGCACTGAATCAGGAGGTACTGGCTCCCGGTGCCGGTTTCCAGCCCAAATCCTATCCCGATGTGGATATTGTAAACCTGATCCTCAGAGGGAAGCACGATATTCGTGATAATGACGGACTGTATCTGGAGAGCAGACAGGATGAGTGTCTGTTTTTCTCACCGCGCAGGGATGTCAGTTACACTGAAACCAATCCCTGTGAGAAATCACCGCTGACCCGGATTCAGATCTGGCTGAAAGCTGCACGCGGCAGCCTGCGCGGCAGTTCACAAAAACTGATGCTGACACAGCAGCCGGTACAGCTGATTGCCTCGCCGGATGGTGAAGACGGCAGTCTTGATTTACAGCAGGGGGTGCGGATTTCCCATATCCTGCTTCCTGCCGGTGAATCCCTGACACTGCCGTTGTACGGTAAACGGGCATTCTATCAGTCGGTTCACGGTACAGTGACGGCGGATGACGGGCAGAAACAGGGGATAATTGAATGCGGTGACGGCGCGTTTATTCAGGACAGCCGGGAAGTGACCTTTCAGGCGAAAACGCCCTGCCGGGCACTGCTTATTGATATTCTGGCCTGACACACGGCCTGAAATGAAACAACCCCGCGTCAGACGCGGGGTTGTGATAGTGAGGAGTCAGCCGTTAAGCCGGGTTCTGTCGTGGACAATCATTCCTCTGGGCCAGCACTCACGCACTGGCTCAAGCAGCCTACCCGGGTTCAGTGCGGGCCGCACCATATGAACCCCTATTTGGCCTTGCTCCGGGTGGAGTTTACCGTGCCACGGACTGTTACCAGCCGCGCGGTGCGCTCTTACCGCACCCTTTCACCCTTACCTGTGCCCTTACGGGCCATCGGCGGTTTGCTCTCTGTTGCACTGGTCGTAGGCTCGCGCCTCCCAGACGTTATCTGGCACCCTGCCCTGTGGAGCCCGGACTTTCCTCCCCTTTACCCGTCTCCCGGAGGGACTACGATAAAGCAGCGATTGCCTGGCTGACTCCGCTGCGGATTATAAGCAGCTTTCCCGCTGATGTACAGAATAACTCCGCTCCGGAAGAGCGGATGGCGGAAAAGGCATCACTCTGCGGCAGAATCCCCGTCCAGGGTGTAACGGTAAAGAGCATTTTTCTTCACGCCGTACAGTTCCGCCACCACCGCAGCCGCTTTTTTCGGCGGCAGTTCTTTCTGCACAATCGCCAGCGCACGCAGAATTTCCGGGCTGAATTCCTCATCCTGCACCGGCTTAGCACCTTCCGCAATCAGCACCATCTCCCCTTTGCGGCGGTTTTCGTCTTCCTTAATCCAGGCCAGCAGTTCCCCGACCGGTTTTCCCTGAATGGATTCCCAGGTTTTGGTCAGCTCCCGCGCCAGCACCACATAACGGTCTTCCCCCCAGACGGTGACCATATCGGCCAGTGTGTCCAGAATACGGTGAGTGGATTCATAAAAAATCAGCGTGCGCGGTTCATCGGCCAGTGCCCGCAGTGTGTCCTGACGGCTCTTGGTTTTGGCCGGCAGAAATCCTTCGTAACAAAAACGGTCAGAAGGCAGACCGGCAGCACTCAGCGCGGTGACAGCCGCACAGGCACCGGGCAGCGGGATCACAGTAAGCCCCGCATCACGGGCGCGGCGGACCAGATGGTAACCGGGATCGTTAATTAAAGGTGTACCTGCATCGGACACTAATGCGATACTGATCCCGGACTGTAATTTGGTAATTAATTGATCTGCTTTATACTGTTCATTATGATCATGCAGCGCAAACAACCGGTTATTAATACCGAAGTGCGAAAGTAATAAGCCGGTATGCCGGGTATCTTCCGCTGCAATCAGATCGACATTCGTGAGCACCTCAAGAGCACGTGCTGTGATGTCATTCAGATTACCGATCGGTGTCGGCACAACATAAAGTGTCGCTGCCGCAACCACGGCTTGATTAGGTTGATTCATTGTTTCGTCCAGATGATCACATTAGAATTGAGCTTTCAGAAAACTATAACCGGGTACAGTATGTTTTCCTTAACTTTATCGCGTTACCGCAGGCAATTACTTTGTACCGCACTCTTTTCCACGCTGGTTCTCTCAGGCTGTACACTTGAGAACCGGCATGCGGGCACAGCCGGCAAAGGCCAGCCGGAAACACAGGTTCAGCAATATCAGAAGATTATTGATGCAGCCGCCGGAAAGCCGTCCGTTGACGCAATCCGTGCTTATATCGCTCAGGAGCCGCTGCTCACTGATCCGGATGCACATCAGCAGAATATTGATGAAACCTGGCTGATGCTAACACGTTTTACCCCCGAAGAGCGCAATAACATTCAGGTTAACGCTGATGAAAGCGTCTTACAGGGCTGGGTTGATCTGCTTATTCTGTATCAGAACAACCAGCAGGATCTGAAAGCGCTTTCCGCCGCACTGGGTGACTGGCAAATCCGTTACCCGGATAACCCGGCCGCCAAATCCCTGCCGCAGGACCTTATCCAGACCCTGAGCAGCACCTACGGCCAGACCGGTAAAAATGCCCGCGTTGCCCTGTTCCTGCCGCTGAGCGGCCAGGCGAAACTGATGGGTGATGCTATCCGTCAGGGCTTTACTGATGCACAAAACGGCGCGGTATACAGTACCGGTTACCGGGTTGCTGATGTTCCGGCCGCACAGCCGGTCAGCGCCGTTCCGGCACAGACCACCCTCAGCCCGGCAGATCCGGATAAAGATATCACCGCACCGGATGAAGCAAACGGTGCACCGTCAAATGACAGCACCGCAGACGGCGCAACCGCCGCAAGTCCGGTATCTGCCCCGCAGGCACTGCCGTACAGCGGCGAGTCCCGCACTGTCACTGACGTGAAAATCTATGATACCGACAGCAAACCGCTGGCAACTCTGCTGGCGCAGGCACAGGCTGACGGCATGGACCTGATTGTCGGGCCGCTGCTCAAAGGGGATGTGGCCACACTGGCAACCGCAAACACCCCGCTGAACATTCTGGCGCTCAATGAATTAGATACACCAATCGCCCGTCCGAATGTCTGCTACTTCTCACTTTCACCGGAAGATGAAGCCCGCAACGCCGCACAGTTTATCCGTCAGGATAATAAAACTGCTCCTCTGGTACTGACACCGGATAACAGCTTCGGCCGCCGGATCGCACAAAGCTTTGCCGATGAGTGGCAGAAAAATGGTGGTGGCTTGGTACTGCATCAGACCTTCTCCGGCAATCCGGGCAGTTCACTTTCACTGACCGGCGTGCCGGTGCAGCCATCCTCATCAGCGGCAGCGCAGCCGGACGGTACCGTGGTACAGCCGCAGCCTGTCAGCGGCGGTGTGGACTCTGTCTATATTATCGCCACCTCTGATCAGCTGATTTACATCAAACCGGCGCTGGAATTTGCCACCAGTGCGCGCGGACGCCCGGCGTTTTATGCCAGCTCCCGCAGCAATAAAGCCGGAACCGGCAAAGATTTTCAGTTTGAAATGGAAGGGCTGAAACTGACAGATATCCCGCTGATTGCGGGCGGTAATCCGCAGTTACTGAGTCAGGCAGCCGGGAAATTCGGCAACGACTATACCCGTGTCCGCCTCTATGCGATGGGCATGGATGCATGGCGTCTGGCGAATCAGTTCGGTGATATGCAGCGTCATACTCTGCGCATGAATGGCGCCAGCGGAGACATCACTGTCACTGATAACTGCACCGTTTACCGTCACCTGCCGTGGCTGGAGTTTAAGCAGGGTAATCTTGCCCCGCTGGGTGCCGCAAACTAGTCTTTGTCTGAATTTTACAGGTGACAGGATGTCACCTTTATATTGCTGATATACAGGGAACGTATTTATGCTTGCATGGCTGACAGGCCGTCGTCATGAACAATTTGCCCGGCGCTGGCTGGAACAGCAGGGACTGACATTTGTTGCGCAGAATGTCCGTTTCCGCCGGGGCGAAATTGATTTAATTATGCGGGACAGCGGCACCTGGGTGTTTACCGAGGTCCGCTACCGCCGCAATGCACACTATGGCGGAGCGGCTGCCAGTGTCACAAAAACCAAACAGCGCCGCTTACTTTATGCGGCTTCCTGCTGGTTATCTCAGCAACAGCTGAGTATGCTGACCTGTGACTGCCGTTTTGACATTTGCGCCATAACCGGTGACCATATCGACTGGCTGAAAAATGCCTTTGGTCACGCCGACTTTTGTTAATGTCGTTATCCGTTGCTGATAGCAGGACTTATACGTGTTAGACAGAATTAAACAGTGTTTTACTGAAAGTATTCAGACGCAGATTGCAGCCGCAGAAGCCCTGCCGGATGCTATTTCCCGGGCGGCCATGATGATGGTTCAGTCGCTGCTCAACGGCAATAAAATCCTCTGCTGCGGTAACGGCGGGTCGGCGGCGACAGCTTCGCGCTTCGCCACCAGTATGATCCACCGGTTTGAAACCGAACGCCCGAGCCTGCCCGCACTGGCACTGAATACGGATAATGTGGTGATGACCGCAATCGCCGCCAACCGGCAGCAGGATGAAATTTATGCCAAGCAGGTCCGCGCCATCGGCCAGACCGGTGATGTGCTGCTGGCGATATCCACACACGGCAACAGCCGCAATATTATCAAAGCGGTTGAAGCTGCGGTGACCCGTGATATGACCATTGTGGCCCTGACCGGCTACGACGGCGGGGAGCTGGCTGGTCTGCTGGGTCCGCGTGATGCGGAAATCCGCGTACCCTCACAGCACAGTGTCCGCATACAGGAAGTGCATATGCTGACGGTGAATTGTTTATGTGATTTAATCGACAATACCCTTTTCCCCCACCAGGAAGACTAAGGAGATATTATGAGAATTGTGCCCGTGGCAGCACTAATCTGCAGCGCGTTACTGTTACAGGGATGTATCGGCGCAGCACTTGTCGGATCTGCGGCAGTTGCGACCAAAGCCGCATCAGACCCCCGTTCTGTCGGCACACAGGTCGATGACGGCACACTGGAAGCCCGTGTCAGCGGCCAGCTCAATAAAGATAAAGATATCAAACAGCAGCGGATTATTCCGGTGGCTTATCAGGGGAAAGTCCTGCTGATTGGTCAGGCGGAAGATCTCTCTCTGGCTCGGCGGGCAAAAGAGATTGCCGCCAAAGTGGACGGTACCGAACTGGTGTATAACGAAGTCCGCCAGGGAACACCGATTGATTTGGGGACTGCCTCCAAAGACGCCTGGATTACGACAAAAGTCCGTTCTAAGCTGCTGACCAGTGATGCGGTAAAATCCGCGAATATCAAGGTAATCACTGAAAACGGTGAGATTTTCCTGTTAGGGGTGGTTACCCGTCAGGAAGGGGCTGCCGCGGCGAAAGTAGCCAGTGAAACGGATGGCGCGAAAAAAGTCACCACCGCCTTTACCTGGCTGAATTAATTCCGTCTGCTTTCGGAAACCGATAAGAAACCTGACTTAATGTCAGGTTTTTTTATGCCCGTGCCGGATGCCTGCTTTCTGCTCATCCGCCTGAATGCAGATAAAATGCAGGATATATCAATAAATAACAAATAATAAGAATATTATACCAAAACAGTCTGAGCTACGGTCATTATTATATTTACTTATCATTTTTGTAAAAAAACAAATCAGTAAGATAAATTCATTATACTGCGGCTAATTATCAGCCAGATTATTTTTCTTCAGGAACGTTGTTCCGCCCAGCAACTGCATCTGATGCAATATCCATTGCTGACGCTGGCGGAGATACGCGGAAGGTTTATCCGCATGCAACCGGTGGGGATTCGGCAGCACGGCAGCCAGTAATGCAGCCTCAGCCGCCGTCAGATTTTTCGCGCTTTTGCCGAAAAAGTGCTGCGCCGCCGCTTCGGCACCGAAAATTCCCGGCCCGAACTCCGCGATATTGAGATACACCGTCAGGATCCGTGACTTTGACCAGACCAGCTCAATACCGGGCGTCAGCAGCGTTTCCAGCCCTTTTCGTACCCAGCTGCGGCCATCCCACAGAAACAGGTTCTTGACCGTCTGCTGGCTCAGTGTGGATGCACCGCGTGCCGCCCTGCCTTTCTTACCGCTTTTTGACAGTGCGTCGGAGATAGCACCAAAGTCAAAACCGTGGTGGTGCGGGAAATTCTGATCCTCAGACGCAATCACCGCCAGCTTCATCTGCGGGGAAATAGCGTCTTCACCCGCCCATGTACTGTGAGCGACATAAGAAAAATTGAATGTTGACCATGCCGAAAGCTGCCTTTCCAGCATCACCATAGAGTAAGGGACAGGGAGGAACGCGAACAAAATTATCATTGTTACCCATAACAACATAACAAAAACAACTATTTTTCGCAGAAACCGCAATATCCTCCCCATCATTTTCCTCATTCTTTATCAGGCCATTCCGAGCACTTTCTTCACGAGTTTATCAATCCCGATCTGTGCCTGTGCGATATTCTCAGCCAGCATATAGGCTGGGGTTGTCACGATTTTATGGGTTTCATCTACGACGATATTATCCACCGTGCAATTGACATGTACGCCGCCCATTTCCGCGATCGCCGCCGCAATATCAGAATCATTGCCAATGGTAAGTTGTACTGATGAATTAACGATTTTCGGGATCATCACCGGTGCAATACACATAAATCCCATCGGTTTGCCCTGAGATAACATCCCACGCGTCAATAGTAAAAAATATTTATCTATTTCGCAGTCAGCACCTTTTACGGCAAAATCGCACAGATTTTTTGCCGCACCGAAACCGCCCGGAACAATCAGTGCATCCAGCTGTGACGCATCCGCTTCGGCCAGCGGACGGATTTCTCCGCGTGAAATCCGTGCTGACTCTTCCAGCATATTGCGCTTTTCTGATTTTTCCTCACCGGAAAGATGATTGATAACAGTGCGTTGAGGTTCATCCGGTGCAAAAAAATACACCTGTGCGCCGGATTGGGTTAAACTGAGCAGCGAAAGAACGGATTCATGGATTTCACTACCGTCGAAAACACCGCATCCGCTTAAAACGATACCAACAGATTTCATATCTGACTCCTTTTGTAGTAGATTAATGCTTAACCCTTTAGAGGTGCAAACACCAATCTTCATCACAGTTTTTAATGAATCTTGTAACAAAAATACTTATCTTTGCTATGTTGAAGCCTGTATGATGTAAGAGCCTATTTCATCACTCGCCTAAATAACGATAAATAGTTGTCGCGGGTGAACCAGTTTCCCTGGTGTTGGCGCAGTATTCGCGCACCCCAACCTCGGTTGGGGTTATTTTTTACCTGCGATTTGCCAGCCAGTTTCTTAAAATTCCCACCTGACTTTCCCAATCGTGATTCAGTTCATCGACCCACTCCTGCACGTTATCGTCCCATGCCGGTAATTCCGGTGACTGAATCTGCTGTGCAACCTGCCGCAGATGGATAAGCCCGACTGACCCGGCGGCGCCTTTGATTTTATGTCCCTCTTCCGCAATGCCTTTGCGGTCTTTCGCCACCATGTTGGAATTGAGGATCGCCAGATAGCCCGGCATCATTTTTTCAAACACATCCAGGCTGTCTTCAATCAGTTTCGGTCCCACCAGTTCGATGTACTGATTCAGCATCTCCAGATCCAGTGACTGCGCATACACGTCCTCAGACGCCGCTGAGCCGCTTTCCTCCGCAGGCAGTGCCTCACTACCGTCTCCCCAGAATTTCGCTATCATCTGCGTCAGAGCGCCCACAGCGAGAGGTTTGCTCAGCACGTCATCCATACCGGCGTCCAGATACTCTTTTTTATCCTTCAGCACATTGGCGGTCAGTGCCACCAGCGGCGGTAAATCATCCGCCTGATAACGCTGATGCAGCTCACGGGCGATATCCAGTCCGCTCATATCCGGCAGCTGAATATCCAGCAGCACAAGGTCGTACTCCTCCGGTGAGAACATCGCCAGCGCGTCACGGCCGTTCATCGCGACATCCACCGTGTTCCCCAGTTTCTCCAGGACAGAGCGCGCCACCACCACATTCAGCTCGATATCCTCCACCAGCAGGATATTCAGGGCCGGCAGCAGCAGGCCGTCATCTTCCTCCTCCTCCGGAGCCTCCTGTGCAGGTGCACAGACCGACAGCGTGAAGCAGGAGCCTTTGCCCGGCTCACTGGTCACGGTGATATCACCGCCCATCGCCTGCGCCAGACGGCGGGAGACCGCCAGGCCGATACCGGTACCGGTGGCAGGGCGTCCGCCCGCGCTGTCCGTTACCTGGTAATACATGGCGAAGATTTTTTCCAGCTCATCCTTCGGAATGCCGATACCGGAATCCCGCACCTCAAAGCAGAGCATATCATTGGCTTCACGCCACACTTTCACCGTGATACCGCCTTCGCGGGTGAACTTCACGCCGTTGCCGATAAGATTCCACAGGATCTGGCGCAGACGGGTGCCATCCGCCATGATCACAGACGGTACCGGCTGGATCAGGTCGAGAGTGAACTGCAGCCCTTTCGGCTGCACCAGCAGCCCGGACAGGTTTTCCAGATCAGAAATAAATTCGGTGAAATTGACCGGCTGGGTATCGAGGCGGACATTGCGCCGCTCCAGTTTGTCCATCTCAATCACGTCATTGAAGATATTGCCGAGGGTGACGGCGCTGACATGAATGGTTTTCAGGTAGTTTTCCTGTTCCGGATTGAGATCCGTATCCAGCAGAATGCGGCTCAGCCCGACAATCCCGTTCAGTGGCGTACGCAGTTCGTGACTGATGGTGGAGATAAAGGTGGTTTTCTCACGGCTGGCGTTTTCAATCGCTTCCTGATAACGCTTGCGCTCAGTGATATCACGACCAAAGCCCATCAGGCCGTGGCGTTTGCCGACACTGTCATAGAACGGTACTTTGCGCAGCTCAAAGCAGGCTTTGCGTCCGTCCGGGTAGACCAGCCACTGCTCATAGGTGAGCGAAACATTATGACGGAACACTTTTTCATCCGTTTCCATCACCTTATCAGCGATTTCCGGTTCATAAATATCGCGCGGGGTCAGGCCGCGCAGCAGTTTTTCACTGCGGCCGGTAAGCAGTTCCATCGCGCGGTTACAGCCGGAAAACTCATTTTTCTCATTGCGGTAATACACCAGGTCCGGCGAAGCATCAAGGAAGGAGCGCAGCAGGACAGATTGCTGTTCAAATTCGAGCTGGGTCTGTTCGCGGCGGCTGATCTCTTTCTTCAGTTTATCCAGCAGAACAACCTGTTCATCCTCAACTTTTTCGCGCTCGGTAATCTCCTGATTCAGTTGGGTAATGTTCTCTTTCAGCTGTTCATTGAGTTCGAGATCCCGCTTGCGCATCACTTCCAGTTTACTGACCAGTCTGGACAGGCGCTGGCGGGATTCCTCCAGCTGTTCAACCACCACAGACATAAAATAGACCGCCCACGGCGTGATCAGCAGGCCGAAGAAGACAGAGCGCACCAGGTCAATGCTCTGTACTTCCCCCTGAAGCAGCATGGTGACAGCAATCTGCACCACCATCGCCAGCACCACCAGTCCCGATGCCAGCAATAACGAAAACCGGACCAGGCCCAGTTTCATCAGTAAATCAACATAATATTGTGCTAAACCGCGTAGCAATTTCATACCTGCTCCACCCGCTGAATGAGGGTTAGTATCATAACGTAAAATTGGCGGATCACAGCGTTTCCGGCGCGGATTAAGTAAAAAATCAAATCAGCCGGCGTTACAGGCATCCTCAGCCGGATAATATGGCCGGATTACCACCCGGTACTGTTTTTTTATCTGAATAAAATTAAAAACACGACATTTATCTGCAAATTAGCAGAAACAGAGCAGATAAAATCAGGTTATAAATAAAAATGCCCATGCTGCGCGGTAATAACCCGCAAAAAATAGTGATGTACATCACACAAAAAATCGGTACTCCGGTTGCGGAAACAGCGGATTAAAATCCTGAAAATAGTTTTTTTTCATTAAATTATCGCAAAAACCATGCTCACATACTGTCAGTTACCTGATATTTGACCGTCACCGTATTTCCCGGTAAGTTGAAAAACGACGTTCCGGATCACCTGTGGTCAGCACCGATATAATAATTATTCGCTTGCCGGTCGCGGCACAAACACACATCACAATACCCTTTGCTGAGATATCTGTCGTCAGCAGGGCTGACTGAGGCCCGGAAACAGCTTTGCCGCAGAAATGCGGCCTAATGTGAGACATGCAAAAGGGGCCACTTATGCTTTATAACCCGTCACAGGATAAGGACAACTGCGGTTTCGGCCTGATTGCCCACCTCGAAGGACAACCCAGCCACAAAGTCGTGCGTACTGCCATCAGCGGGCTGGCGCGGATGCAGCACCGCGGTGCGATCCTCGCCGACGGCAAAACCGGGGACGGCTGCGGTTTGTTATTACAAAAACCCGATCGCTTCTTTCAGATGATTGCTGCAGAGAATGAATGGCGGCTGGCGCGTAATTATGCAGTCGGGATGCTGTTTCTCAGTCAGGATCCGGTCATTGCACAAGCCTGCCGCGATATTATCGAAGAAGAGCTGGCGGACGAAACACTGTTTATCGCAGGCTGGCGTAAAGTGCCGGTCAGACCGGAGATCCTCGGCGAAATCGCCCTCGCCGGTATGCCGCAGATTGAGCAGGTCTTTATCAATGCTCCCGCAGGCTGGCGGGCACGGGATCTGGAACGCCGCCTGTTTATGGCGCGCCGCCGGATTGAAAAGCGCATCAGCGACCCGGATTTTTATGTCTGCAGCCTGTCCAATCTGGTGACGATTTATAAAGGGTTGTGCATGGCCGCCGATCTGCCGCGTTTTTATCCGGATCTGGCCGATTTAAGAATGGAATCTGCTATCTGTCTGTTTCACCAGCGCTTTTCAACCAATACTGTTCCGCGCTGGCCGCTGGCACAGCCTTTCCGCTATCTCGCTCATAACGGCGAAATCAACACTATCACCGGTAACCGCGAATGGGCACGTGCCCGTGCTTACAAATTCCGCACGCCGCTGATCCCGGATCTCATCACCGCCGCCCCGTTTGTTAATGAAACCGGTTCGGATTCCAGCTCACTGGATAATATGCTGGAACTGTTTCTTAACGGCGGAATGGATCTGGTGCGTGCCATGCGGCTGCTGGTACCGCCTGCCTGGCAGAATCACCCGGATATGGATGATGATCTGCGCGCCTTTTTTGATTTTAACTCCATGCATATGGAGCCGTGGGACGGCCCGGCCGGGATTGTTATCTCTGACGGGCGCTATGCCGCCTGTAACCTCGACCGCAACGGGCTGCGCCCTGCCCGCTATGTCATTACCACAGACAAACTGATCACCTGCGCCTCTGAGATCGGTATCTGGGATTACCAGCCGGATGAGGTCACGGAAAAAGGCCGGGTCGGGCCGGGGGAACTGCTGGTGATTGATACACAGGAAGGCCGCATTCTGCATACCCGCGAGACCGATAACGATCTCAAAACCCGTCATCCGTACAAGGCGTGGCTGGAGAAAAATGTTGTGCGGCTCACGCCGTATCAGGATCTGATGAATAAAACACCGCCGCAGCGCGCCTTCGGTGATGCACAACTGGCGGTGTATCAGAAACAGTTCGGGTACACCCTGGAAGAGCTGGAGCAGGTTCTGCGGGTGCTGGGGGAAAACGGCCAGGAAGCGGTAGGCTCAATGGGGGATGATACCCCGTTTGCGGTACTCTCCGCCCGCCCGCGCCTGATTTATGACTATTTCCGCCAGCAGTTTGCCCAGGTAACCAACCCGCCGGTCGATCCGCTGCGGGAAGCCCATGTTATGTCGCTCGCCACCAGCATCGGCCGGGAAATGAATGTCTTCTGCGAAGCGGAAGGCCAGGCACACCGGCTGAGTATGGCCTCACCGGTGCTGATGCACACGGATTTCGAACAATTACTGAGCCGTGATCCGGATTATTACCGTGCAGAACATCTGTCACTCTGTTTTGATCCGCGGGAAACCACACTGGAACAGGCGATCCGCACCCTGTGTGATAATGCGGAAGCCGCTGTCCGCGCCGGTACTGTACTGGTGGTACTGAGTGACCGGCAGATTTCCCCGGACACCCTGCCGATCCCGGCATCGATGGCGGTAGGCGCGGTACAGCAACGGCTGGTCAGCCAGAGCCTGCGCTGTGACGCCAATATCATCGCCGAAACCGCCGGTGCCCGTGACCCGCATCATTTTGCTGTGCTGCTCGGATTCGGTGCCACCGCCATTTACCCTTATCTTGCCTGTGAATCCCTGCTGAAACTGTGCAGTGATAACGTCCTCACGCACTCACCGGCACAGGTATTGCTCAACTACCGCAACGGTATCAACAAAGGACTGTATAAAATCATGTCCAAAATGGGGATCTCTGCTGTCTCCTCCTACCGCTGTGCCAAACTGTTTGAAGCAGTCGGCCTGAGTGATTCTGTGGCAGAGCTCTGCTTCCGGGGTGTACCGAACCGGATCGGCGGCGCGGATTTCAGTGATTTTCAGCAGGATCTGCATAATCTGTCCCGCCTCGCCTGGCTGCCGCGCAAACCACTCGATGCGGGCGGTTTGCTGAAATACATTCATAACAGTGAATATCATGCTTATAACCCGGATGTGATCGCAACATTGCAAAAAGCGGTTCACAGCGGACATTATGCGGATTATCAGCATTATGCTGCCCTGGTAAACGGTCGTCCGGCGGCTATGCTGCGCGATTTGCTGGCACTGCGCACGGACACGCACCCCATCAGCATTGATGAAACTGAATCGGCTGAATCCCTGTTTTCCCGCTTTGATACCGCCGCCATGTCTATCGGTGCCCTCAGCCCGGAAGCCCATGAGGCACTGGCTGTCGCCATGAACCGGCTCGGCGGCAGCTCCAATTCAGGCGAAGGCGGAGAAGACCCGGCGCGGTTCGGCACAGAAAAAAACTCTAAAATCAAACAGGTGGCCTCCGGCCGCTTTGGTGTGACACCGGGGTATCTGCGCAGCGCGCGGGTTATCCAGATCAAAGTGGCACAGGGCGCAAAACCCGGCGAAGGCGGCCAGTTGCCGGGAGATAAAGTCACGCCGTATATCGCCTCGCTGCGCTATTCGGTGCCCGGCGTCACCCTGATTTCCCCGCCGCCGCACCATGATATTTACTCTATCGAAGACCTGGCACAGCTGATTTTCGATCTCAAACAGGTCAATCCGGAAGCACTGATTTCCGTCAAACTGGTCTCTGAACCGGGCGTCGGCACCATTGCTACCGGTGTGGCCAAAGCCTATGCCGATTTCATCACCATTTCGGGATATGACGGCGGCACCGGCGCCAGTCCGCTCACCTCTGTCAAATACGCGGGTACCCCGTGGGAGCTGGGGCTGGCAGAAGCCCAGCAGGCACTGGTGAGCAACGGTCTGCGCCATAAAATCCGCTTACAGACAGATGGCGGACTGAAAACCGGGCTGGATATCATTAAAGCCGCCATTCTCGGCGCGGAGAGCTTCGGTTTCGGCACCGGCCCGATGGTTGCCCTCGGCTGCAAATATCTGCGTATCTGCCACCTGAATAACTGCGCCACCGGCGTGGCAACCCAGGATGAAACGCTGCGCCGCGATCACTATCACGGCCTGCCGGAGCGGGTAATGAACTATTTCCGCTTTATTGCACAGGAAACCCGTGAGCTGATGGCGCAACTGGGTGTGAGAAAACTGACCGACCTTATCGGCCGTACTGATTTGCTGGTCAGAATTGAAGGCACCACTGCCCGGCAGCAGAAACTGGATTTGTCCGATTTACTGGTCTCTCCGGTACCGCATGAAGGTGCGGCACTGTTCTGCTCTCAAACTAACCCGCCGTTTGATAAGGGGGAACTGAACCGCCGCATCCTGGAAGATACCCGGACCTGTGTGCAGACACAGCAATCCCGTGCCTTTTATTATGATATCCGCAATACCGACCGCTCGGTGGGGGCTGCGCTCTCCGGCTTTGTGGCGGAATTGTACGGCAACAGCGGGATCGCCGCCTCGCCGCTGAAACTGCATTTTACCGGCACCGCCGGGCAGAGTTTCGGGGTCTGGAATGCCGCCGGGATTGAACTGACGCTCACGGGCGATGCCAACGACTATGTCGGTAAAGGCATGGCGGGCGGGCAGATTGTTCTGCATCCGCATCCGGGTTCTGCCTTTGCCGCTCACGACACCACAATTGCCGGAAATACCTGTCTGTATGGTGCCACCGGCGGCAAACTCTATGCCGCAGGCCGTGCCGGAGAGCGCTTTGCTGTCCGTAACTCCGGCGCACTGGCGGTGGTCGAAGGCGTCGGTGATAACGGCTGTGAATATATGACCGGCGGGATTGTCTGTGTGCTCGGCAAAACCGGAATTAACTTCGCGGCCGGGATGACCGGCGGATTCGCTTATCTCTATGATGAGGACGGCACCGCCGCCGGACATGTCAATCCTGAAATGGCGGAAACCCGCGATATCAGCGGGCTGCCGGTTCTGCAGGAACATTTGCGCGGCATGCTGGAAGACCACCGCCGCCTGACCGGTTCCGCCAGAGCAGACGCACTTCTCAGAGATTGGACAGAGCAGGCCGGGCGGTTTATCCTCGTCAAGCCGAAATCTGCGGATATTTATGCACTTGCCGGGGTAACCCGCCACGCAGACACTGAATTACGGATCCGGGCACAGTAAGGGGAATCAAGATGAGCCGCAATGTTTATCAGTTTATTGAATTACAGCGTACGGATCCGCAAAAGCTGCCGCTGGCACTCCGTAAAACCGAATTTATCGAGATTTATGAGCCGTTTTCGCCGCCGCAGGTGAAAGAGCAGGCGACCCGCTGCCTCGGCTGTGGTAATCCGTACTGTGAATGGAAATGCCCGGTACATAACTATATCCCCAACTGGCTGCGGCTGGCGGAGGAAGGCCGGATTATTGAGGCCGCAGAGCTGTCACACCAGACCAACAGCCTGCCGGAAGTGTGCGGCCGGGTGTGTCCGCAGGATCGGTTGTGCGAAGGTGCCTGTACCCTGCATGACGAGTTTGGCGCGGTCACCATCGGCAATATTGAACGTTATATCACCGATAAAGCCTTTGAGATGGGCTGGAAACCGGATCTCTCCGCTGTCCGTCCGACCGGAAGAAAGGTCGCGGTGATTGGCGCCGGTCCTGCCGGGCTGGCCTGTGCCGATGTGCTGATCCGCAACGGCGTAACCCCGGTGGTGTTTGATAAACACCCGGAAATCGGCGGGCTTCTCACCTTCGGTATTCCGTCGTTTAAGCTGGAAAAATCCATTATGCAGCGCCGCCGTGAGCTGTTCACAGAGATGGGCGTGGAGTTTCAGCTGAATACCGAGATCGGAAAAGAGATCACGCTCAGTGAGTTACAGCAGAATTATGATGCCGTCTTTATTGGTGCGGGCACCTATCAGCCGATGGGCGGCGGGCTGAAAAATGAAGATGCCGCCGGGGTGTACAGCGCCCTGCCGTATCTGATCGGCAATACCCGTCAGGTGATGGGGTTGCCGGATGATGATTCCGCTCCGTTTATTGACCTGAAGAATAAACGCGTCGTGGTACTCGGCGGCGGAGATACGGCAATGGATTGCCTGCGGACCGCCATCCGTCAGGGTGCTGCAGAAGTGACCTGTGTGTACCGCCGGGATGAGGAGAACATGCCGGGCTCGCGCCGTGAGGTGAAAAATGCCAAAGAGGAAGGGGTTAATTTCCGTTTTAACTGTCAGCCATCCGCCATTGAAACCGATGCAACGGGTAACGCCTGTGGTGTCCGCGTATTAACCACCCGGTTGGGTGATGCGGACAGCAGCGGCCGCCGTCAGATTGAAACGGATGATAATTCCGCCTTTGTTATTGATGCCGATGCGGTCATTATCGCGTTCGGTTTCCGGCCGCACGCGATGCCGTGGCTGGACGCTCTCAGTGTCACACGGGATCAGCAGGGCCGGATCAGCGCCCCGGCACAGGCAACTTATCCGTTTGAAACCTCCGTCAGCGGTATTTTTGCCGGCGGGGATGTGGTACGCGGCTCGGATCTGGTGGTTACCGCCATTGCCGAAGGCCGCCGGGCGGCAGAAAGTATTCTCGATTATCTGCACGTATGAGCAGAGTAATTACCTGATCATGCTGCCTTAAATGCAAAAAAGACCGCTTTCGCGGTCTTTTTTATTTATCGGTCTGTTACTTCACGACACGTAAGTTCGGACGGCCACGCGGTGGTTTCGGCGGCTCCGGGTCATCCCCGTCGGTGCTTTCTTCCGCCGGTTTTACCGGTTCGTCGTGGATCAGGGTGATGTTATCCACTGCCGGAGTCAGAATATCTTCTTCTTCCGCAGCCTCATAAGCCACTTCCGGCTCAAACATCATCCCGGCACCGTTTTCACGGGCGTAGACCGCAATAATGGCAGCCATCGGCACATCCACCTGGCGCGGAACACCGCCGAAACGGGCATTAAAACCGACCCACTCGTTGGTCATTTCCAGATTACCCACAGCGCGCGGTGCAATATTCAGGACAATCTGACCATCCTGAGCATACTCCATCGGCACATTCACACCGGGGGTGTTCACATCCACCACCAGATGGGGTGTCAGTTCATTATCCAGTAACCATTCATAGTGCGCCCGCAGCAGATAAGGGCGGCGCGGTGTTAATTCCTGAATATCCATCAGCGGTTAACCCCGTGACTGTAAACGCATCTCACGCTCAGCTTCCGTCAGGGAAGCCAGGAAAGAGTCACGCTCAAACACGCGCTGCATGTAGAACTGCAGGTGTTTGGTATCAGAAGACGGACGTGCGGACAGGTCGATACCCAGTACCGGCAGACGCCATAACAGCGGAGACAGATAGCAGTCCACCAGGCTGAATTCTTCATTCATGAAATACGCGTATTCTTTGAATACCGGCGAGACAGCAACCAGCTCTTCCGTTAACTGTTTGCGGGCCTGGTTCGCTTCCTGGGCAGAGCCTTTTTCAATTTTATTCATCAGCGAGTACCAGTCCTGCTCGATGCGGTGCATCATCACACGGCTCTGCGCACGCATCACCGGGTAAACAGGCATCAGCGGCGGATGCGGGAAACGCTCATCAAGGTATTCCATGATAATACGTGAATCATATAAGGTCAGCTCGCGATCCACGAGTGTCGGTACCGTCTGGTATGGGTTCAGATCGATCAGGTCTTGTGGCAGATTGCCTGCTTCGACATGCTCAATTTCAAAACTTACCCCTTTTTCCGCCAGTACAATCCGTACCTGGTGGCTGAAAATATCGGTCGGGCCGGAGAACAGAGTCATTACCGAACGTTTGTTGGCAGCGACAGCCATGAAAACCTCCAAGTTTATCAAAATAAAGGAATGAACAGCGCACTACGCCATTCCTACCTGTAATCTCTCACTGAATCCGGGAAAGAAAACCACAGCGCGCCAATCCGGGCGCGCGGCAGTGTGTTCAGGGGCGAGAAAAATGTTTGTGCCAGTTTACCAGATTTTGCTCAACTTAGGGTGAGTCAGGGCAAAAAATCATTCAAAAACACTAAAAATGGGGGTTAACAGGGACAGATTCATGAAATAAACATGAAATTACAGGTTATGTCGGGATAATTTGCGGCAGTTATACGGTTATAAAAAAAACCCGCCGATGGCGGGTTTTTTGTATTCCAACGAAACCAGTGATTAACGTTTGGAGAACTGTGGACGGCGACGTGCTTTGCGCAGACCCACTTTTTTACGTTCAACTTCACGTGCATCACGCGTTACGAAGCCTGCTTTACGCAGCTCAGAACGCAGAGATTCGTCGTACGCCATCAGAGCACGGGTGATACCGTGACGGATTGCGCCTGCCTGACCAGAGATACCACCACCTTTAACAGTGATGTACAGGTCCAGTTTTTCTAACATTTCAACCAGTTCCAGCGGCTGGCGAACTACCATGCGTGCTGTTTCGCGGCCGAAATAGTTTTCGAGGCTGCGTTGGTTGATGACGATGTTACCACTACCCGGCTTAATAAAGACACGAGCGGATGAACTTTTGCGGCGACCAGTGCCGTAGTATTGATTTTCAGCCATTGCCTATAATCCCGATTAAATGTCCAGAACTTGCGGTTGCTGTGCCGCGTGATTGTGCTCGTTACCTGCGTAAACTTTCAGTTTACGGTACATTGCACGACCCAGAGGGCCTTTCGGCAACATGCCTTTCACAGCGATTTCAATAACGCGCTCAGGATGGCGTGCGATCATCTCTTCGAAGGTCGCTTGCTTAATACCACCAACGTAGCCAGTGTGGCGATAGTACACTTTGTCTGTACGCTTGTTGCCGGTTACAGCAACTTTTTCTGCGTTCAGAACGATGATGTAATCACCGGTGTCAACGTGAGGAGTATATTCCGCTTTGTGCTTACCGCGCAGACGGCGGGCTAATTCAGTTGCAAGGCGGCCTAAAGTTTTGCCGGTTGCATCAACAACGAACCAGTCGCGTTGTACGCTTTCTGGTTTAGCTGTAAAAGTTTTCATTAAAGCTTACCCAATAAATAAGTTACATGTTGGTGAACCAATGTTCAGAAACTGAGGCTCACACGACGCTTGTCCAGTAAACCTACCCCTTCGAGCAGAATCATCTGGCGCTAGTTGCAGTCTTCTTTGGGAAATAAAGAAAACCGCTGTAACGTGGGGTCGCAAGATTATAGAGAAGTCCCTGCAAAAAATCGACCCCAAATTAAAAAAATTTCCCCGAAACCCTTTTCAGGGGGGCGCATTATACCAGATGCGGCAGTTTCAGGTACTCCTCACTTTGCATTTCCTGCAGCCGGGAGAGGCATCTGGCGAACTCAAAGGACAATAACTGCCCCTGATAGAGAGAATCCATCCCGCTCTGCGCCTGAATAATCAGTTTTACTTTTCGCTCATAAAACTCATCCACCAGCGCCAGAAAACGCCGCGCCGCATTCTCATTTTCCGTGGTCAGCACCGGAACCTCATACAAAAGCACGGTGTGATAGATTTTCGACAGCGCAATATAGTCGAGCTGGCTGCGCGCATCCTCACACAGTGTCCGGAAAGTCACCGCCAGCACACCATCCGTTTCCCGCACCACCGGCAGCTGACGGTGATTGATGGTCAGCGCCGCCTGACCGGCTTTCTGTCCGCCGGTCAGCCGGGAGAACATGCTGTCCATTGCCGCTGACGTTTCCGCATCCGCCGGGGTCAGCCACAGATGGGCCTGAGTCAGCGTGCGCAGACGGTAATCAATCCCCGCATCCACATTCAGCACATCACAGTATTTTTTGATCTGATCAATGGCCGGCAGAAACCGGGCGCGCTGTAATCCGTTACGGTACAGATCATCCGGCGGGATATTGGAGGTCGCCACCAGCGCGATACCGCGCTGAAACAGGGCTTCCAGCAGAGTGCCGAGGATCATGGCATCCGTGATATCGGAGACAAAAAATTCATCGAAACAGAGAACATCCGTTTCCTGTGCAAAGCCGTCGGCAATGTTCTCCAGCGGATTTTCATGTCCCTGAAGCGCCGTCAGCTCCTCATGCACCCGCAGCATAAAGCGGTGGAAATGCAGCCGCAGCTTACGCGGCCCGGGCAGGCTGTCATAAAACAGATCCATCAGCCAGGTCTTGCCGCGCCCGACCCCGCCCCACATATAAATACCCTGCACCGGCGGACAACTCACCGGCGCGGGGGCTTTTTTCAGCCAGCGGTTCAGGGTGCCGCGCAGCCCTTTTTCCGGCTCAGGGGAGCATGGTGTGCGCATCAGGAGCGCCTGATGCATCTCTGTCAGCCGGTCAACGGTACGCCGCTGCACGTCGTCCGGCGCAAATCCGCTGCCGTTCAGTGCCTGCTGATACAACTCACGCGGTGTTGTGCTCATAAACGGTAATCCCTTAATATTATCAGAGGTTTTTATTGAGATTTTTATGATGTAGCGGCGGGTATTATACCCGGAAATCCGGGATAATGCCGGAAAGCCTTACCTTCACTATTCCCCCCGGACAGCAAATCCGGTTATAGTGACAACAGATTCTAACGCGCATGATGCACTTAAAGGAGTAGCCATGATTTGGGTATATGCACTCATCGGATTAGCAGTTGGTTTAATCATTGGTGCGCTGGCCGTTCGTCTGGGCAGTTCTAAGTTCAGAGAGCAGGAAGCCATGAAACGGGACCTGGAAAAAAACAAGGCCGAACTGGAAGAGTACCGCAAAGAGCTGGTCAGCCACTTTGCCCGCAGTGCAGAACTGCTGGATAATATGGCGAAAGATTACCGCCAGTTATATCAGCACATGGCGAAAAGTTCATCAGAACTTATGCCGGAACTGTCCGCACAGGATAATCCGTTCAGCTACCGCCTGACGGAAGCTGAGGCCGATAATGACCAGGCGCCGGTAAAAATGCCGCCGCGTGATTATTCAGACGGCTCATCCGGCCTGTTCCGTCCCGTCGAAAACAAAGAAAGCTAATCATTGAAACCGCAGGCGACTGCGGTTTTTTTTTCGCCTGAATTCAGCCGCTTAATACAGTCTTCCAAACCATTCCCCACACTAATCTTCAGTTCACGTAAAGCCTTGTAAAGGTTGTTTTATTTCCGTTGAATGAGGAACTTTTACACACACATAGAGTCATAGGAGTATCTGCGTATGCTGCGGCTTCTCATGCCTGCAGATTCAGCTTATTAATTGATGAGACACAAAACGAATGATGAATAAAAAAAAAAAAAACCTGCTCAGTGCTGTTGCCATCAGCCTCGGGTTATCCCTCGCGACGCTGCCTGCAGTATCAAATGCGGCCTTACCGGCCAAAATGGCCACCGGCGAATCTCTGCCGAGCCTGGCACCGATGCTGGAAAAAGTGCTGCCCGCTGTGGTCAGCGTGGAAGTTTCCGGTACCGCCGTTGCCCGCCAGCAGGTGCCGGAAGAGTTTAAATTCTTCTTCGGCCCGAATATGCCGTCACAGCAGGAAAGTGTCCGTCCGTTCCAGGGACAGGGTTCCGGTGTCATTATTGATGCACAGAAAGGCTATATTCTGACCAACAACCACGTTATTCAGAATGCGGATAAAATTCAGATCCAGCTCAATGACGGCCGCAAATATGACGCGACCTTAATCGGCCGTGACCCGCAGACCGACATTGCCCTGTTACAGGTGAAAAATGCCCCGAACCTGACCGCCATCACCCTGGCGGATTCCGATAAACTGCGCGTCGGTGATTTCACCGTTGCTGTCGGGAACCCGTTTGGTCTGGGTCAGACCGCGACCTCCGGGATTATATCAGCATTAGGCCGCAGCGGTCTGAATGTGGAAGGGCTGGAAAACTTTATCCAGACCGATGCCTCCATCAACCGGGGTAACTCCGGCGGTGCGCTGGTCAATCTCAACGGTGAACTGATCGGTATCAACACCGCGATTCTGGCACCGGGCGGCGGTAATATCGGGATCGGCTTTGCTATCCCGAGTAACATGGCCAAAGACCTGACCTCACAGCTGATTGCCACCGGTGAAGTCAAACGCGGCTCCCTCGGCATCCGCGGTGCTGAAATGAACGCAGATATCGCCAAGGCAATGAGTGTGGAAGCTCAGCGCGGGGCGTTTGTCAGTGAAGTGATCCCGAAATCCGCCGCTGCCAAAGCGGGGATTAAGTCCGGTGACGTGCTGGTCTCAGTTGACGGCAAACGCGTCAGCAGCTTTGCGGAACTGAGAGCCAAAATCGGTACCACCGCACCGGGTAAAGAAGTGAAAATCGGTCTGCTGCGCAAAGGCAAACCGCTGGAAGTCAGCGTGATCCTGGATGACAGCGAAGGGCAGACCACCAAAGCGGAAAACCTGACCACTCTGCTTCAGGGCGCAACCCTGAGCAACGGCAGTAATAAAGAGGGTAATAAAGGCGTGAATATTGACGCGGTACAGAAAGATTCTCCGGCGGCCATGTCCGGCCTTCAGCCGGGAGACCTGATTATCGGCGTCAACAACCAGCGTGTGATGACCATTGTTGAACTGCGCAAAATTATCGACGGCAAGCCAAGCGTGCTGGCACTGAATATTTTACGCGGCGACGACAATATTTATCTGCTGCTGAATAATGCCGGCCGCTGATACATTTTTGCTGTGAATACAGAAACCGCGCCGCGTAAAACGGCGCGGTTTTTTATTTCAGGCAGCACCTGCCTCATAAAAATCCACGGCGGAATTCAGAACCGGTTTTACCACCCCGGCGCGGATCAGATAATCGCCGAAATCCTCCCCGTCCGTCCGCTCCTGTGACCAGCGTCCGATAAGCTCATCAAGCACCGATAAAATCACCGCTGAGCTGATATTTTCGCGGTACATGCGCGGGATACGGGTGCCGGTGCGGTTACCGCCGAGATGCAGATTATAGCGATCCGGCGCTTTGCCGACCAATCCCACCTCCGACAGCATGGCTCTTCCGCAGCCGTTCGGGCAACCGGTGACCCGCAGAACAATCTCTTCATTTCCCACGCCGTGCGAGGACATAATTTTCTCAACCTCTGTGACAAACTCCGGCAGAAACCGCTCCGCTTCCGCCATTGCCAGCGGACAGGTCGGGAATGACACACAAGCCATTGAGTTTTCCCGCAGCGGTGTGACATTGTCGCTGATAAGGCCGTGTGCCCGCGCAAGGGATTCGATACGGGATTTTTCCGCCTCCGGAATACCGGCAATAATCAGGTTTTGATTGGCGGTTAACCGGAAATCTCCCCGGTGGATTCTGGCGATTTCCGCCACGCCGGTTTTCAGCGGTTTGCCCGGCAAATCAATCAGACGCCCGTTTTCAATAAACAGCGTCAGATGCCAGTGGTCATCAATCCCTTTTAACCAGCCGATCTGATCACCACGCAGGGTAAATTCATACGGGCGGATCGGGGAAAACGTGATACCGGCACGCCGTTCGGTTTCCTGTTTAAATGTGTCAACCCCCACCCGCTCCAGCGTGTATTTGGTTTTGGCATTTTTGCGTTCCGTCCGGTTTCCCCAGTCGCGCTGAGTGGTGACAATCGCCTCTGCCACCGCCAGGGTATCTTTCAGCGGGATAAAGCCGAACTCACTGGCCAGACGGGGAAAAGTCGCGGTATCACCGTGAGTCATCGCCAGGCCGCCGCCCACCAGCACATTAAAACCAATCAGTTTACCGTTTTCCTCAATCGCCACAAAATTCATATCATTAGCGTGCAGATCAACATCATTCAGCGGCGGGATCACCACTGAGGTTTTAAATTTACGCGGCAGATAGGTTTCACCTAAGATCGGTTCCTCATCGGTTGCCGCCACTTTTTCTTTATCCAGCCAGATTTCAGCATAAGCGCGGGTGCGCGGCAGCAGATGCTCAGAGATTTTTTTCGCCCACTCATACGCTTCACGGTGCAGGCCGGACTGAACCGGGTTCGAGGTACAGAGCACATTGCGGTTCACATCATTGGCGGTTGCCAGTGAATCCAGCCCCGCCTCATGCAGCATCTGATGCGCCGGTTTGACATCCCCTTTCAGAATGCCGTGGAACTGAAAGGTCTGCCGGTTGGTGATCCGGATACTGCCGTACAGCGTCTGTTCTGCAGCAAATTTGTCTATTCTCAGCCACTGTTCCGGTGTGATCACACCTCCCGGCAAACGGCAGCGCAGCATCATGGCGTGACGCGGCTCCAGTTTCTGTTCTGTGCGTTCCGCCCGGATATCCCTGTCATCCTGCTGATACATGCCGTGAAAGCGGATCAGCAGGAAGTTATCCCCTTCAAATCCGCCGGTCAGACCATTTTTCAGATCCTCTTTGATGGTGCCGCGCAGATAGTTGCTGTCGCGCTTCATTCTTTCGCTGTCGCTCAGTTTGCCTTCCACGATTAAAGGCCCGTTGTATTTATCGCTCATTAATAGACATCCCTCTGGTACCGGCGCGCTGTGCGCAGCTCACTTAAAAACTCATCGGCTGATTCATGATCCCGGTTACCGTACCGGCTGATGATCTCCAGTAATGCATCTTCGGTATCACTGGCCATCAGGCCCGCATTACCGCAGACGTAAATATGTGCGCCGTCCTCAATCCAGCGCCACACGTCCGCTCCCTGCTCGCGCAGTTTGTCCTGAACATAGGTTTTCGCCGGTTTATCCCGCGACCAGGCCAGCGAGATCTGGGTCAGCACACCATCACGCACATAGCGCTGCCATTCGGTCTGATACAGAAAATCCTCGGTAAAATGCTGATTGCCGTAGAAAAGCCAGTTTTTACCGGAGGCACCGTCATTTTCCCGTTGCTGCATAAAGGCACGGAACGGCGCAATACCGGTGCCCGCACCGATCATAATGACCGGCACATCCGGGTCGGCAGGCAGTCGGAAATTATCATTAGACTCAATGAAAACCCGCACATCCCCGCCCTCCTGTATATGATCGGCGAGAAACCCGGAAGCCCCGCCGGTCCGTGCCCGGCCATCTGTGTCATAACGCACCACGCCGACGGTCAGATGAATTTCATCGTCCGCTTCTGCCTGTGATGATGAGATGGAATAGAGTCTCGGGGTCAGCGGCCGGAGAATACCGGCGAAAGCCTGCGCTGAAGGCCGGGAAGGCGCCTGACGCAGCATTTCCGCGACAGGTGTTTTCTGCGCGTAATACAGCGCGGCCTGCTTATCACTGATCAGTGCAGATAACGCGTCATGTTGTGATAACTGTGCGTATTTGCTGACCGTCACCCCGTTATTCTGTGTGAGCTCCAGATGCCGGATCAGCGCCTCGCGCAATGTGCAGGTATTGCCGGACACTGTGATCTCCGTTGCCGCATCTGCATGCAGCAGGCTGATAATTTCATCCGCCAGTGCCGGATCATTCTCAAACCAGACCCCGAGGGAATCCCCGGGCTGATAATGCAGACCGGAATCCCCTGCGGAAATTTCAATATGCCGCACATCTTTCAGGGAATTGCGGCCGGTAATTTTCTGATTAACAGAGAGAGATGCTGTCAGCGGTGTGTCTTTGCTGTAACGGTTTTCAGTGGCACTGACCGCCGGTACAACCACCGGCGGCGGATTACCCGCGGCAATACCTCTCTCTTTCAGCACCTGTGTCAGTGCGTCTGTCCACGCCGCTGCCGCAGGCTGATAATCCACATCCGCATCCGCTCTCGGCACAAGTGCGGTTGCCCCGGCTTTTGCCAGCTGAGTATCAAAATCAATACCCGCCTGACAGAATTTTTCGTATGACGAATCTCCCAGCGAGAAAACGGCATACGCTGTTGCGCTGAGATCCGGGCGTTTTGATGAATGCAGATATTTATAAAACGCCACCGCTTCTTCCGGTGGTTCACCGTCCCCCTGAGTGGATGTCACAATAATGACAATCTTCTCCCGGGCGAGCTGTTTATATTTATATTCTCCGGCGTTTACCAAATTAACCGCAAATTTTTCACTGAGAAAACGCGTTTTTAATTCTTCACATACGCGACGTGCATTACCGGTTTGTGACGCGGAAATAATGGTAATAATGTCACTGTCTGTTGTATTTGATGCCGGTAGAATAGCTGTCTGCACAGACGTACTTCCCCGTCCCCACAAATAACCGGATAACCAGGCCAGTTGCTGAGAGGTAAAATCTGCTGTTACCGTCTGCAAAGCCGCAAGCTGCTCCGCAGAAACCGGAAATACCTGTTCCGGTAATATCTGTGCTGCCATAGTCCTGTTACTCCCGCATTGCTCATTGTGGTTATTATTCCGTTATTTCCCAGGTTATCGTATTACGGCTTATTGAGAATAAGAAAATAAAGCCATAACTCATAACTAAATAATCTGATATATCATGACGATTATTCATTAATCGTATATTTTCGGAATTCACACTTAGACAAACAATGAATTACACGTAAAAAATAACGAATTTCTCACCCTTCCTTTTAATTGAAAAATGATCTTCAGCGGGAATATTATTCATGTATAACAAAAAGGCATTTCAATATAAAAAGTAATTCTTTCCCGGAATATATTCTCTGACACTAAATAGATAACTACTCATGACTTCATAACGGAAGAAAATAATGTCGTTATATCAGCCTCAGAAAAAAAATAAATTAAAGGTCATTTTGTCCTTACTGGCGGCGCTGGCGGTGATAAGCGCATTTATTTACAGCCAGAAAGCGCCTGCACCACAGGCAACCACTGAAAAACCGGTGGTGATCGCTTATCAGGCGATTATCGATCCCGGCAAAATTGCACAGGCAAACCACGCCTATGAGGCCGCCACCGGTAAACAGATTATCTGGAAAAAATTCGACAGCGGCGCGGATGTGCTGACCGCCCTGGCTGCCGGTGAGGCGGATATCGCCAATATGGGCTCCGCGCCGTTTACTGTTGCCGCCAGCCGCGGACTGCCGGTGGAGGTTTTTTATATTTCCGGCATTCCTGACTCCGCCGAGGCACTGATTGTCCGCAATGACCGTAATCCGTCAGGCGGACTGGCCGGTAAGAAAATTGCCGTACCTTTTACCTCCACGGCCCATTACAGCCTGCTTGCGACACTGGAGAACCTGAATGTTGATGAAAAATCGGTACAGCTGATTAATCTGCGGCCTGCTGAGATTGCCGCAGCATGGGAGAGAGGTGATATTGATGCAGCCTATGTCTGGGAACCGGCCTTAAGTCAGCTGAAAGCAAACGGACAGATCCTGATTTCCGGCCGCGACGTACGGGCATGGGGTAAACCAACCTATGACCTGTGGGTCGCGGACAGCAAATTTGCTGCACAGCATCCTGATGTTCTGGCGCAGTTTGCCGCCGTTACTGATATTGAGGTTCAGTGGTATCAGCGGAACAAAAATACTATTGCGGACTTTCCTGACATCACAGGCAAAATTGCACGACTGACCGGTGCCCGCCCGGAAGATGTACCAGGCGTGATGGCGGGTAGTGATTATCCCGTTCTGAAAGAACAAAAACAGATCCTGACGACCACCCTGGCGGATGATATCCGCAATACCGCGCTGTTTTTACAGCAGCAGGGCAGTATTGATTCGGTTAAAGATTCCTATGCCGGAAATATCAATACGGAGGCCGTCACCACAGCGGCGGGGAAATAATAATGGCAGATATCGTACTGGAGAATATTGATCTGGTTTATCACGGTCAGCCGCAGACAACCTTATCCGGTATTAATTTAACCATTCCGGATAACGGTATTACCGTTATTCTCGGCGCTTCCGGCTGCGGAAAAACATCGCTGCTGAATATTGTTGCCGGGTTTTTAACGCCCTCCGGCGGAAAAATAACGCGGAACGGAAACGACATTCAGCATCCCGCCTCTGACAGAGCCGTGGTATTTCAGAATGACGCACTGATGCCCTGGCTGAATGTCTATGAAAATGTCGCACTGGGACTGAAAATTAAAAAGCTCGGTAAGCAGGAAGAAAAAGCGATTGTCGAAGAAAACCTGCAAAAAGTCGGATTACTGCATGCTATTACCGACAATATCTGGTCACTCTCCGGCGGTATGCGTCAGCGGGTCGGTATTGCACGGGCACTGGCTGTAAAGTCTGATTTTATTCTGATGGATGAACCCTTCGGCGCACTCGATGCCGCCAACAGAGAACAGATGCAATCCTTAATTCTGACGCTGTGGCAAAAACAGCAGAGTGCCTTTTTTATTATTACTCATGATATTGAAGAGGCACTGTTAATGGCCACAAAGCTGATATTAATGGCGCCGTATCCCGGCCGGATAATATCCGGAGAAGAACCCCCGTTTTATAAACAATGGTCGCAGGGACGGCGTATCCGTGAGATTAAATCGGATCCGGCGTTTATTCATCACCGCGACACACTGTCAGACAAAATAATGGCGTATCAGCGCGGTTAATTAACGGACACGGAGTGACATCAATGGCAGATATAACCGGAAATAAACAACCCCGCCACAGCCGTTTATTACTCAGCATTGTGAGTTTATCCGTGCTGATTACCGGCTGGTGGCTGATTACCGCATTTCAGTGGGTTAATCCGCTCTATTTACCCGCCCCTGCTCAGATAGGACACCAGTTTCTGGCGTTATCCGAATCCGGTTACATGAATGCCACGCTGTGGCAGCACCTGGCGGCCAGCCTTGACCGCATGCTCAAAGCGCTGCTTCTGGCGGTTATCACCGGGATCCCGCTGGGGGTACTGATGGGGCTGAGTTCACGGATACGCGGAATACTGGATCCGGTGGTTGAACTGTACCGCCCGGTTCCCCCGCTCGCCTACCTGCCGCTGATTGTTATCTGGTTCGGGATCGGGGAAACCACCAAGATCCTGCTGATCTGGTTAGCGATTCTCGCTCCGGTCCTGATTTCAACGATGCAGGGCATTATGGCCGCGCCGGGAAACCGGATCCGCGCCGTGCAGTCACTGGGAGCAAACCGGCTTCAGGTACTGAGATATGTGATCCTGCCGTCAGCACTGCCGCAGATGCTGACCGGGATCCGGATTGGTCTCGGCGTGGGCTGGTCAACCCTGGTGGCGGCAGAGCTGGTCGCGGCACAGCAGGGGCTCGGGTTTATGGTGCAGTCCGCCGCGCAGTTTCTTAACACCGGTATTGTCATCACCGGTATCGCAGTGATTGCCGTGGTGGCACTCGCCATCGAACTGGCATTGCGTCATTTGCAGCAGGCATTAGTGCCGTGGTACGGCAAAGAATCTTAACCGACAGAGAGGTAATGAATATGGATATCAGACAATTAACACCCGCTATCGGCGCGCACGTCAGCGGCATTGATCTTAACCTGACACCGGATGCCGCCACGCTGGCCGTATTACAGGATGCCTTACTGGAACATCAGGTGCTGTTTTTCCGCCAGCAGTATATCAAACCGGAAGCTCAGCGGGACTTTGCCGCTGCGCTGGGAGAACTGCATATACATCCGGTTTTTCCTTCACATAAAAATGTGCGGGAACTGATTGTGCTCGACAGCCACCTGCTTGATCTGAAGGATAACGAACTGTGGCACACTGATGTGACATTTCTGGAAAAACCGGCCATGGGCTGTGTGTTATCCGCGGTACAGGTTCCCCCTTTCGGCGGCGATACTCTGTGGGCCAGCCTGACCCGGGCTTATGATGATTTATCACCGCCGTTGCAGGAATTTTTATCCGGCCTGACGGCGGAACATGATATCAGCCTCTCTTTTCCGGACAGCCGTTTTGCGCAGACCGGGGAAGCCAAAGCCGCGCTGGAAAAAGCCCGCCGCGATTTCCCGCCGAGACGTCATCCGCTGGTCAGAACCCATCCGGTCACCGGGAAGAAGGGCTTGTTTGTGACCGCAGGTTTTACCAGCCGGATCTGTGAATTAAGCCCGGAAGAGAGTGATACATTGCTGACGTTCCTGTTTAAACACAGCACACAGCCGAAATATTTTGTCCGCTGGCACTGGCAGGACGGCGATGTGGCGGTCTGGGATAACCGCTGCACCCAGCATCTCGCCAGTTTTGATTACGGCGATTTTCACCGCATTATGCACAGAGCAACCGTGATGGGGGATAAACCCGTTTAACCGGCTGTACCACATGAGACTGTCAGTGACCGGCGGCTGACAGACTCATAACCGTCAGTGATAAATAACCGTCTGATACCGCACCTGTTTATTTGTACCACATCATAAAATACCGCAATTACACACATATAATTTCCCCGGATTATGCTATTCTGCCGGAAGTATCTGCTTCCCGTACTCACAACACCGGTTAAGGACTATGTGGTTTAAATTATTGCGCTCCGTTTTTATGGGACTTCTCGTGGCTGCCCTGCTTCTGGTCAGTGTCCCGTCTATTCGCCCGCAATTTGTGACCCAGTGGTTTACCCATCTGTTTAATAATGACGAACCGGTCAGCTACAACAAAGCGGTACGCCGCGCCGCGCCTGCCGTGGTCAATGTTTACAGCAGTAATATGGGCAGCCTCTCCCAGCAGGGTCCCGAAATGACCTCCCTCGGTTCCGGTGTGATCATGAATGATCAGGGTTATATCCTGACTAACCAGCACGTCATTAAAAACGCCGATCAGATCCTGATCGCCCTGCAATACGGTAATTACGGCCGCCTGTATGAAGGCATGCTGATCGGCGCGGATGATCTGACCGACCTCGCGGTGCTGAAAATCAATACCACCGATAAACTGCCGGTGATCCCGATCAACCCGAAGCGTCAGTCTCATGTGGGTGATGTGGTGCTGGCGATCGGCAACCCGTTTAATGTCGGGCAGACAGTTAACCAGGGCATTATCAGTGCAATGGGCCGTGTCGGGCTGAGTCCGACCCGCCGCCAGAATTTTCTCCAGACTGATGCCTCGATTATGGCCGGTAACTCCGGCGGCGCACTCGTCAATACCGAAGGCGAGTTAGTCGGCATCAATACCATGTCTTACGACAGCAATGATCCGTCACGGATGAGTGACAGCATCGGGCTGGCGATCCCCGCAGAGCTTGCCCTGCGCATTATGAATAAACTGATAAAAGACGGCCGTGTGATCCGGGGGTATATCGGCATCACCTCCAAAGAGCTGCCGCCGATCCGGACTAACAACAGTGATATCAATCAGATAACCGGTCTGCGGGTCTTTCAGGTTGCCCGTGACGGCCCGGCGGATAAAGGCGGGATTCAGGTCGGGGATATCATCACCAGCGTCAATAACAAACCGAGCACCTCACCACTCGAAATGATGGATCAGGTGGCGGAACTGAGCCCGGGCAGTGTTGTGCCGGTCACCCTGTTACGCAATGGTCAGATGCGGTCTGTCGATGTGACCATCGAGGAGTTCACTCCCTCCCCCGGCGGACAGGAATAAGACACAAAAAAAGAGCGGATATCCGCTCTTTTCTGTTTATGGCTTACATCAGAGAATTACTCCGCTGAATGAATGCGTTCGATATCCGCACCCAGGCCGCGTAATTTCTCTTCAATATGCTCATAACCGCGATCGATATGATAAATACGATCGACGATTGTGGTACCTTCCGCGATACAACCCGCCAGCACCAGGCTTGCCGATGCACGCAGGTCGGTCGCCATCACCTGAGCACCGGACAGTTTTTCCACGCCGTGGCACAGCACAGAATTACTCTCGATTTCCGCGTGAGCCCCCATACGGATCAGTTCCGGAATGTGCATAAAGCGGTTTTCAAAGATGGTTTCCGTGATCATACCGGAGCCTTCCGCCACCAGATTCAGCAGACTGAACTGCGCCTGCATGTCTGTCGGGAAGCCCGGATGCGGCGCGGTACGGAAAGTGACCGCTTTAGGACGCTGCCCTTTCATATCAAGGCTTATCCAGTCGTCACCGGTTTCGATTTCCGCCCCGGCTTCGCGCAGCTTGGCCAGCACCGCATCCAGTGTATCCGGCTTGGCGTTACGGCACAGAATTTTACCGCGTGAAACTGCCGCTGCGATCAGGAATGTCCCGGTTTCGATACGATCCGGCACAACGGTGTGAGAGCCGCCGCCGAGGCGTTCAACACCTTCAATCACTACGTGGTCAGTCCCTGCGCCGGTGATTTTGGCACCCAGCGCATTCAGGAATGCAGCGGTGTCTTCAATTTCCGGTTCACGGGCCGCGTTTTCGATAACGGTTTTGCCTTTCGCCAGGACTGCCGCACACATAATCGTGATGGTGGCACCCACGCTGACTTTGTCCATCACGATAGTGTTACCGGTCAGGCGACCGTCCACTTCCGCTTTGACATACCCTTCATCGAGGGTGATTTTCGCCCCTAACTGCTCTAAACCGGTGATATGCAAATCAACCGGACGGGCACCGATAGCACAGCCGCCCGGCAGAGAAACCTGACCGTGACCAAAACGGGCCACCAGCGGCCCCAGCGCCCAGATAGATGCGCGCATGGTTTTGACCAGATCATAAGGTGCACAATATTCATTAATTGCAGAGGCATCCACACGCAGTGTGGTTCCTTTGCGCTCAATTTTTGCACCCAACCGCGTTAACAGCTTCACAGAGGTGTCGATATCCCGCAGTTCCGGCACATTGTGTAATTCAACCGGTTCTTCCGCCAGA
This sequence comes from Morganella morganii, assembly GCF_019243775.1. NCBI lineage: Bacteria > Pseudomonadati > Pseudomonadota > Gammaproteobacteria > Enterobacterales > Morganellaceae > Morganella > Morganella morganii. The sequence goes on along the minus strand of NZ_CP069157.1, from coordinate 665,974 downwards.
ATTGCAGCGAACAGGATAGGCAATGCTGCATTTTTTGCCCCTGAGATAGTCACTTCGCCCTGAAGAACGGAAGGACCTTTTACCCGAAATTTATCCATCTGTAGACACTCTCATTATCATTAATTGCTGCCGCGTTACTTGTCACTGCATTGTCAGCCGCCGCGGTTACAGCCCGCTCAGTTTACGATCCCGTTCCCACTGAGCCGGGGTATAGGCTTTGATAGACAACGCGTGGATACGGTTATCCGCAATATATTCCATCAGCGGCGCATACACGGCCTGCTGCTGTTTAACGCGGCTCATGCCGTCAAAAAGATCGCCGACCGCGATCACCTGAAAATGGCTGCCGTCACCGGTCACAATTGCGTCAGTAAGTGCTAACTTATCCATCAGCACCTGTTTGATTTCATTCGTATCCATAATTTCTCAAATTGGTTATCAGATTGTGTGTTATAGGCACTATCGTAATCGAATATGCCCCGCTCTTAAACCATTAAAAATGCCTCCGGCTGTGGTGACACAACCGGAGGCAGTTACCTTACGGAAAATAACGGCAAATATGTATCTGTCGCGCCGTTATTTACATTATTTTAAATTCACGCGTTCTGACTGAATTCAAACTCAACGCCGTAGAGTGACATCAGCATCTGCAAGTTAGCGCTTACTCCGGATAACACAAACGGCGCTTCCGGGCGCTCTCCCCGCAGACGGACCAGCATGGCCAGCCCGGCAGAATCCACATGACTGAGACCGGAAACATCCACCGTCTGCACGGCGCTCATCTGCTGCTGACGTGCATTCCAGAACGACAGCAGTGTATCGCGATCCAGTTCCCCGTTCAGGGCGAGCGTTTCACCCTGTTTTTCCCACGTCAGCGCAGCCGTCATTATTTCTGATCCAGGGTAATCGGGGTTTTCGCGCTGCGTTCCAGCTCCGCAGTCAGACCATCAACCCCTTTCTGACGCAGAATAGATGCCCACTCATTCTGTTTGGTGGTGATCATACTCACGCCTTCGGCAATCATGTCATAAGCCTGCCAGTTACCGGTTTTGGTATTTTTACGCCACTGGAAATCCAGACGGATTGGCGGACGCCCTGCCGGCTCTGTCAGTGTCACACGGATAGCCACGATGGTTTTATCACCCAGTGGTTGTGCAGGATCAATCTGATAAGTCTGGTTAGTGTACATTGCCAGTGCCTGGCCGTATGCCTGTGCCAGATAAGCCTCAAAGGCTTTGAAGTAAGCATCACGCTGTGCCGGCGTCGCATCTTTGTAGTAAGAGCCTAACACCAGTGCACCGGCGTATTTGATCTGCACATACGGCAGTAATTCTTCCTGAACAACAGTGCGCAGATAGTCCGGGTTCTGCCGGATTTGCGCCTGTTCGGCTTTCAGACGGCTGAAGGTTTTCGCCGCCGCATCGTTCATCAGTGTATACGGATTTGTCTGGTCAACAGCTCCGGCAAACGGGGCCATCACCACCAGCATCGCCGCTATCAGTAAACGCTTAAACATAATCAACTCCTGATTAATCACCGGCACTTTCCGCCGTGAAGGTGTCTTCGGTAAACAGTATTATGCAGGATGTCTGCCTCTGCGGGCAAAAATATCCGTTTTTACATTACTTTTCGTATCAGTGCTGTGCAGCCGGTGCCGGGGTATTACCCCCTTCGCCGTCGCCGCTCTTATACAGGAACTGACCGATTAAATCTTCCAGCACCATCGCCGGTTTGGTGTCCTGAATACGGCTGCCGTCTTTCAGCATTTCAGTCATCGGCAGATCCGGATCGGTTGTATTCTCAAACCCTTTACTGAGCGCCAGATACTGTTCACCCAGCAGACCGGAGGTGCGGATAGATAACGAACTGGTGTCCGGAATCTGGTCATACTGACTGTAGATATCCAGCGTCACTTCCGGTTTATAGTCCTTGTCCAGACGGATGTCATTGACGCGGCCAATCACCACACCGCCGATTTTTACCGGTGAACGGGCCTGCAGACCGCCGATATCATCAAAGGTGGCAGACACGCGGTAGGTTTTTTCGCTGCCGACAGAGCGGATATCCGCCACTTTCAGTGCCAGGAAGATAATCGCCGCAATGGCAATTAAGACGAAAAGCCCGACCCAAACTTCATTTTTCTTGCTTTGCATTGTTTAATTCCCGAACATCAGTGCCGTAAGCACAAAATCTAACCCTAACACGGCAAGCGATGAATGAACGACCGTGCGTGTTGTTGCCCGACTAATCCCTTCAGACGTCGGAATAGCATCATACCCGTTGTACAGGGCAATCCAGGTGACGGTGAAGGCGAAAACCACACTCTTGTAAATGCAGTTCATCACATCTTTCTGCCAGTCCACATTGGCCTGCATGGAAGCCCAGTAGAAACCTTCATCGATCCCTTTCCAGTCCACCCCGACCATGACCCCGCCAAGAATACCAACGGCGACAAAAATCATGGATAACAACGGCATACTGATCAAACCGGCCCAGAAACGCGGTGCAATCACACGGCGCAGCGGATCCACCGCCATCATTTCCAGGCTGGATAACTGTTCTGTGGCTTTCATCAGCCCGATTTCCGCGGTCAGCGCAGAACCGGCGCGTCCGGCAAACAGCAGTGCGGTCACCACCGGCCCCAGTTCACGCAGCAGCGACAGCGCCACCATCATGCCAAGGCTGGCTTCCGCACTGAAGGTTTTCAGAACCAGATATCCCTGTAAGGCCAGAACCATCCCGATAAACAGCCCGGATACTGAAATAATCAGCAGGGACTGCACACCGACGCTGTACAGCTGCTTGCGCAGCAACGGCCACTGCCGGGCAAACTGCGGTTTGCCGAACAGCGCACGGAACAGCATGTATCCTGACCGCCCGAAAGACGCACATGTCGCTAACGCGCGGCGTCCCAAAGCAGCAAGTGCCTGTGTCAACATGTCTCGTTTATCCTAATAAATCTGATTGGTAATCACCCGCCGGATAGCGGAAAGGAACCGGTCCGTCAGCAATACCATCCAGGAACTGGCGCACACGCGGTTCGGTGTTCTCCTGCAACTCTTCTGCGGTGCCCTGTGCAATAACGGACTGCTCCGCGACGATATAAGCCTTATCCGCAATACTGAGCACTTCCGGCACATCGTGAGAGACCACGATGCAGGTTACACCCAGCGACTGATTGAGTTCATCAATCAGTTTTACCAGCACACCCATGGTAATCGGATCCTGGCCGACAAACGGCTCATCAAACAGGATAAGATCCGGATCCAGAGCAATGGCCCGCGCCAGTGCCGCACGCCGTGCCATCCCGCCGGAGAGTTCTGACGGCATCAGGTTTGCCGCCCCGCGTAAACCAACCGCTTCCAGTTTCATCATCACGGTTGTCCGGATCAGGGATTCCGGCAGACGGGTATGCTCGCGCAGCGGGAACGCCACGTTGTCATAGACTGTCATATCCGTGAATAATGCGCCGGACTGAAACAGCATGCTCATTTTGCGGCGCGACTGATAGAGTCTGCTGCGGGAAAGTGCCGGGATATTGTCGCCGTCAAACCAGATCTCGCCGCTGTCCGGGCGTAACTGCCCGCCAATCAGGCGTAACAGTGTGGTTTTCCCGATCCCGGACGGCCCCATAATCGCGGTCACTTTGCCGCGCGGCACATCCAGGCTGATATCATTAAACAGCATGCGCGAACCGCGCCGGAAGCACATGTTCCGGATCTCAATAATATTTTCCGTCTGTCGGTTCATGACCTCACAACCTTAACGTTATGTTTTTTGTGTTTCTGCAACACATACAGGACTGACCCATCATAATATAAAAAAATCCGGCAGTTTTCGCCTTTAAATGCGGGTGTTACTGTCTGAATTATTTATCACCCCTGAGTAACGGGGTATAAACAGCGTGATACACAAGTATATCAGCATTTAACATTAACGCCCCCGCCGGGCGCAAAACGTCTGTTTTACTTTTGCGCCTCAGCCCGTACAATACCCTCAATTTCCCGTACTTCATTATTTCTGACTGTTTTTCAGCCCGGAGGAGAGCCATGTTACTTACCAGCATCCTTTTACTGACCGGGTTGATTCTGCTGGTTTATGCCTCTGACCGGATTGTGTACGGTGCGGCGGTTTTCTCCCGTTCTCTCGGCATCTCCCCGTTTATCACCGGTATTCTGGTGGCCGGTCCCGGTACGTCGCTGCCGGAACTGCTGACCTCCGCCGGTGCGATGCTTGAAGGGCAGCCGGATCTGGCGCTCGGCACCATTATCGGATCCAATATTACCAATTTACTGCTGATTGCAGGCCTCGCCGCCCTTATCCGCCCGCTGAGTGTGCAGTCGGCGGTGCTGCGCCGTGAGCTTCCGCTGATGCTGGCCGTAATGGCGCTGTTCGGGCTGTTTATCTGGTCCGGCGGTATCACGCGGGTTCAGGGCGGGTTTCTGGTGCTTGCGGGGCTCGCCAGTCTCTGGCTGGTGGTGAAAATTGCCGCAATGGCGCGGCGGGATCAGTATGACGGCTTCACTACTGAACAAAACCATGAACTGCCGCAGGAAAATAATTTGCCGGTTGCTTTATTGTGGCTGGTCGCCGGGTTGCTGATTATGCCGGTGGCGGTCCGGATTGTGATCGATAACGCCTCTGCATTCACCCGCTATGCGGAGATCAGCGGGCGCATCACCGGACTGACTATCCTGGCTGTCGGTACCAGTCTGCCGGAACTGTGCACCACGATTGCGGCGGCGGTCAAAGGTGAAAAAGATATCGCGCTGGGGAATCTTATCGGCGCGACACTGTTTAATACCACGGTCGTTGCGGGGATCCCGGCGTTATTAGCCACCGCGCCGATGGCAGCAGACAGTTTTATGACCGATTTCGCCGTGATGATCGCGGCCGGTGTGTTATTTATTTTCTTTGCGGCCGGCCGGAACCAGCGGCTGAACCGGCTGAAAGGCATTATTCTGCTCAGTGCGTTCACCGCCTGGCTGATAAGCCTTTTTACCGGCTGATAAGCGTCAGCCATTAATACACAGACAGATACTGAAAGTGAGAAAAAACTGATGTCCCGAACTGATTTTCAACTAACAGGTAAACGTGTCCTCCGGATTGAACGTGAAGGTCTCGCGTCACTCGAACAGTATATTAATGATGATTTCGATAAAGCCTGTGAACTGATATTCCGCTGTGAAGGCAAAGTGATCATCATGGGGATGGGAAAATCCGGTCATATCGGCCACAAAATGGCCGCGACATTTGCCAGCACCGGTACCCCTTCCTTCTTTGTGCATCCGGGTGAAGCCGCACACGGCGACCTGGGGATGGTCACAAAGAAAGATGTGGTTATCGCAATTTCAAACTCCGGTGAATCCTCAGAAATTCAGGCGCTGATCCCGGTTATCAAACGTCAGAACATCCCGTTTATCTGCATGACCGGCAACCCGGACAGTACTATGGGAAAAGCAGCGGATATTCATCTGTGTATTAAAGTCCCGCAGGAAGCCTGCCCGCTCGGCCTTGCGCCGACCACCAGCACCACCGCCACACTGGTGATGGGTGACGCGCTGGCGATTGCCTTATTACAGGCGCGCGGCTTTACCGCTGAAGATTTTGCCCTCTCACATCCGGGCGGCGCGCTCGGCCGCAAACTGCTGTTACTGGTTTCCGACCTGATGAACACCGGGGATGATATCCCGCGTGTGCCGAAAACCGCCTCACTGCGCGAAGCACTGGTGGAAATCACCCGTAAAAAACTGGGTATGACGGTTATCTGTGACGATGACATGATTATTCAGGGCATTTTCACTGACGGTGACCTGCGCCGGATTTTCGATGCGGGCACAGACCTCAATAACTGCCAGATTGCCGATGTGATGACCCCGGGCGGGATCCGCATCAAAGCCAATACCCTGGCGGTTGAGGCACTGAATTTAATGCAGTCCCGTCATATCACCTCTTTATTAGTCACAGAAGGTGATAAACTGCTCGGCGTACTGCATATGCATGATCTGCTCCAGGCCGGAGTGGTGTAAGGACTGACGATGACACAAATTACCACTATTGACACCTGCTATGGCCCGATAGCGCAAACAGTTATGGAAAAAGCCGCTAAAATACGGCTTCTTATCTGTGATGTGGACGGCGTGATGTCTGACGGCCTGATTTATCAGGGCAACAGCGGTGAAGAACTGAAAGCATTTAATGTCCGTGACGGCTACGGTATCCACTGCCTGCTGACCTCCGGAGTGGAGGTGGCGATAATTACCGGTCGTAAAGCCAAATTACTGGAAGATCGTGCCAATACACTCGGAATTACACATCTTTACCAGGGACAGAGCGATAAGCTTTTGGCGTATCGCGAACTATTAGATAAACTGGTACTTCGCCCCGGCGAAGTCGCCTATATCGGCGATGACCTGATTGACTGGCCGGTCATGGCAGAGGTCGGTTTATCCGCCGCAGTGGCGGATGCCCACCCGTTATTGTTACCCAAAGCGGATTATGTTACACAGATTGCAGGCGGCCGCGGGGCTGTCCGCGAATTGTGCGATCTGATTCTGCTGGCACAAAATAAGCTGGATGCGGCCAGAGGCCTGTCCGTCTGAAGAGAATTTCATTGGTTATAATGGCTTTATCAGGGATCTCATGAGTAAATTTAAGCTTTGGCTGATCATTATTCTGGCGCTTATCGCCCTCGGTCTGCTCGGCTGGAACCTGTCGGTCACCCGTTCAGGTGACACCGACGGTAAGATTGTGGAAGACGGTACGCCGACGTATAAAACCCAAACGTCCTCAACCCTGGCTTACGAGCCGACAGGGCTGCTGGCGTACCGGCTGAATGCGGATGATGTGCAGAACTTTGCTCAGGAAAAAATAACCTGGTTTACTAATCCGGTGCTGACCACCTACGACCCTGATAAAACCGCCACCTGGACGATTCGTGCAAAGCGGGCCAAATTAACCAATGACAGAATGTTATATTTATACGGTGATGTGCAGGTTGACAGCCTGACCACCGATACACAGCTCAGGCAGATCACCACGGATAACGCCGAAGTCAATCTGACAACCCAGGATGTGAGTTCTGACGATAAAGTCACCATCACGGGAACAGGACTGCGTTCCGTCGGATTGCAGATGCGGGGTAATTTACGCAATCGTAATGCGGAACTGATCAAAGATGTACAGACTTACTATGAGATCCCAAATGAAAGCAAACATCCTTAATACTCTGATTGCAACAGCAATTCTGGCCGTCAGTGTCCCTGCTTTGGCGTTAAAAGAAGATACACAGCAGCCGGTGACGGTAACATCATTAAAACAAGCCCTTGATTTAGAAAAAAATATCACCACATTTACTGACAATGTCGTGGTAAAACAGGGAACAATTGATGTCCGCGCTGACAAAGTGGTGGTCACCCGTCCGGGCGGCGATTCCAATAAAATGGTGATCGAAGCATTCGGTAATCCGGTGACCTTCTACCAGATGCAGGATAACGGTAAGCCAATCAAAGGACGCGGCAGCAAACTGCGTTACGAAATGGCCAATGAACTGGTCACGCTGACCGGTAATGCCTACCTGGAACAGCTGGACAGCAATATCACCGGTGACAAGATTACCTACGTGGTGCCGACACAGCAGATGCAGGCATTCAGTGACAAAGGCAAACAGGTGACTACCGTACTGCTGCCGTCACAACTTCAGGAAAAAGGCCCGGCGGCAACCGGCCAGAAAGGTAAGTAACGATTTATGGCAAAATTAACTGCAAGCAAATTAGCCAAAGCCTACAAAGGGCGCAAAGTCGTCGAAGATGTGACGCTTGAAGTCAGCTCCGGCGAAATCGTCGGGCTGCTCGGCCCGAACGGTGCCGGGAAAACCACGACCTTCTATATGGTCGTGGGTATTGTTCCCCGTGATGCCGGTGCGATAAGCATCGATGATGAAGATATCTCCCTGCTGCCGCTGCATGAACGTGCCCGCAAAGGGATTGGCTATCTGCCTCAGGAAGCCTCTATTTTCCGTCGTCTGACGGTATGGCAGAACCTGATGGCGGTGCTTGAAATCCGCAAAGATCTGAACAATGATGAACGCCGGGAGCGGGCGGAAGAGCTGATGGAAGAGTTCCATATCAGCCATCTGCGCGATAACCTGGGGCAATCACTGTCCGGGGGTGAACGCCGCCGTGTGGAAATTGCCCGCGCGCTGGCCGCCAACCCGAAATTCATCCTGCTGGATGAACCGTTTGCCGGTGTTGACCCGATTTCTGTTATTGATATTAAAAAGATTATTCAGCACCTCCGTGATTACGGGCTCGGCGTCCTGATCACTGACCACAACGTCCGCGAAACACTGGATGTCTGTGAACGGGCTTATATTGTCAGCCAGGGCCATATGATTGCCCACGGCAGCCCGGAATCCATTCTGAATAATGAGCAGGTTAAACGTGTTTATTTAGGCGAAGGTTTCCGCCTGTAATGCCGTAAGGAGCCCGTGTCCGTAATGAAGCAGAGTCTGCAGCTTAAACTCAGCCAGCAACTGGCGATGACGCCACAACTTCAGCAGGCTATCCGTTTGTTGCAGCTTTCCACGCTTGAACTCCAGCAGGAGATCCGCGAGGCGCTGGAATCTAACCCGTTGCTGGAACTTGATGATAACCATCAGGAAATTGACACGCCGGCTGAATCTGAACCACAGAAAGAGCTGGACAGCGCCGAGGCTCTCGAACAGACCGCCATGCCGGATGATCTGCCGCTGGATGCACAGTGGGAAGAAATCTACACCGCCGGTACACCGTCCGGCACCGGCAATGATTACGGCGACGATGAACTGCCGCTCTATCAGGGTGAAACCACCGAAACCTTACAGGATTATCTGATCTGGCAGGCCCGCCTGACCCCCTTTACCGAAACCGATGCCGCAATTGCCTTCTCAATCATCGATGCGATTGATGAAACCGGCTATCTGACCGTTTCTGTCGATGATATCCGCCTGAGTATCGGTGACGATGAAGTCACCACCGAAGATGTGGAAGCCGTACTCAAGCGCATCCAGCGTTTTGATCCGGTGGGTGTGGGCGCCCGCGACCTGCGGGAGTGTCTGATGGTGCAGCTGAAAATTCTGCCGCCGGAAACCCCGAGCCTGAAAGAAGCCCTTGCTATCGCTGATCAGCATCTGGCATTGTTGGGGAACCGGGATTTCCGGACCCTGGGCCGGGTGACCAAACTGAAAGAAGAGGCACTGAAATCCGCTATTGATCTGATCCAGTCGCTGGAACCGCGTCCGGGCCTGGTAGTCAACACCGGAGAATCAGAGTATGTTATTCCTGACGTCCTCGTGAAAAAACACGGCGAACGCTGGGTAGTGGAACTCAATTCCGACAGCATTCCCCGTCTGCGGGTCAATAATCACTATGCCGCAATGGGTTCGCGGGCCCGCAGTGAGAGTGACAGTCAGTTTATCCGCAACAATTTGCAGGAAGCAAAGTGGCTCATTAAAAGTCTGGAAAGCCGGAACGATACTCTGCTCAGAGTCGCGACCTGTATTGTGGAAGAGCAGCAGGCGTTCTTTGAACAGGGCGAAGAATATATGAAGCCCATGGTGCTGGCAGATATCGCACTGCGGGTTGAGATGCATGAATCAACCATTTCCCGGGTGACAACACAGAAATTTCTGCACAGTCCGCGGGGGATCTTTGAACTGAAGTACTTTTTCTCCAGCCACGTCAGTACTGACAGCGGGGGCGAGGCGTCCTCCACAGCCATCCGTGCACTGGTGAAAAAACTGGTTGCCGCCGAGAATCCGGCGAAACCGCTCAGCGACAGCAAACTGACCGATATGCTTGCCGAACAGGGCATTCAGGTCGCCAGACGTACTGTCGCGAAATATCGTGAGTCGTTATCCATCCCGCCCTCAAATCAGCGTAAACAGCTGATTTGATACACATTGAGAAGGAAGACACTATGGAATTACAAATTACCGGCCACAACGTTGAAATTACAGACGCATTACGTGAGACTGTGACAGCCAAGTGTAAGAAACTGGAGCAGTTTTTCGATAAAATTAACAGCGTTCAGGTGATCCTGCGGATTGAAAAGGTGAGTAAAATTGCGGAGGCAACGGCTCAGGTAAACGGTGCGGATCTTCACGCCTCAGCGGAAAAAGAGGATATGTACGCGGCAATTGATGAGATGGCAGAAAAACTCGGCCGTCAGTTGTCCAAACACAAAGAAAAACTGAGAAACCGGTAAATTTTCTGCACCCGGGTGCATGACTGAATTAACAGTCTGAATTTTCTCAGGAAAAAGCAGTGCTCTGATCCCGGTTACCATGGTGGTTGCCGGGATTCTGATCCTAAGTGAACAATGAAATGAATAACGAAGCAAATTTGTCCCTGAGCGATGTACTGAGTATCAGCTGTACACGCAATAATATTCACTGTACCAGTAAGAAGCGCGCGCTGGAGATTATCAGTGAACTGGCTGCCACCGCGCTGGCGCTGCCGGAAAACACGCTGTTTGAGGCACTCCTTACACGGGAAAAAGTCGGGACAACCGGTATCGGTGGCGGGATTGCCATCCCCCACGGAAAACTGGACAAAAGCGAGGCGCAAACCGCCTGCGGCGTATTTTTACACCTGGAGCAACCTATCGCGTTTGATGCGATTGATAATCAGAATGTGGACATTCTGTTTGCGTTATTTGTTCCGTCTGATCAGTGTCAGACGCATTTACACACACTGTCGTTAGTGGCCAAAAAACTGGCTGACAAAGCGCTCTGCCGCCGGTTGCGTCAGGCGCAAAGCGATGAAGAGCTGTACAGTATCATCACTGAGTGATGATAACCGGCTGACGACAACGGATAATGGCGTATTGCCATTGAAAGAGAAACGATAGGGAGTCCCCTCATGGTGCTGATGATTGTCAGCGGCCGCTCTGGTTCGGGTAAATCTGTTGCCCTGCGGGCGCTGGAAGATATGGGTTTCTACTGCGTTGATAACCTGCCGGTCACTCTTCTGCCGGAGCTTGCCGCTACCCTGGCAACACGCGATACCTCTGCCGCAGTAAGTATTGACGTCCGCAATATGCCGGAGTCTCCGGAGGTGTTTGAGGAAGCCCTGACCAGATTACCGGACAGTTTCTCACCCCAGCTGCTGTTCCTGGATGCGGATCGCAATACGCTGATCCGCCGTTACAGTGATACCCGCCGTCTGCATCCCCTTTCCAGTAAAAATCTCTCGCTGGAAAGCGCTATTGATGAGGAAAGCGATCTGCTGGAGCCGCTGCGCTCCCGTGCGGATCTGATTATCGATACCTCTGAAATGTCAGTGCATGAACTGGCAGAAATGCTGAGAACCCGTCTGCTCGGCAAACGCGAACGCGAGCTGACCATGGTATTCGAATCGTTCGGGTTTAAACACGGCATTCCGATTGATGCGGATTATGTGTTTGATGTCCGCTTCCTGCCGAACCCGCACTGGGATCCGAAACTGCGTCCGATGACCGGTCTGGATAAACCGGTGGCGGCGTTCCTCGACCGCCATACGGAAGTACATAACTTTATTTACCAGACCCGCAGTTATCTGGAACTGTGGCTGCCGATGCTGGAAACCAACAACCGCAGCTACCTGACCGTCGCTATCGGCTGTACCGGCGGGAAACACCGTTCTGTCTATGTGGCGGAGCAACTGGCGGATTACTTCCGCTCACGCGGGAAAAACGTGCAGTCGCGCCACCGGACACTGGAAAAGCGGAAATAATCCATGACTATCCGTTGTCAGGTTGAAATCAAAAACCGGCTGGGGCTGCATGCCCGGCCGGCCATGAAACTGTTTGAACTGATCCAGACCTTCCGGTCAACGGTGGTATTCCGTAATAAGCAAAATGAAGAAGCCCGGGCAGACAGTGTGCTCGCCATGCTGATGCTGGATTCCGAACAGGGCAGTTTTATTGAAGTGGAAGCAACAGGACCTGATGAAAATTCTGCCATTGAGGCAATTATTTCCCTTTTTGATTCAGGTTTTGATGAAGATTAGTTATACTAACCGAAATATTTTACTTAAAGAAAACTGATACGCTGTTTCGTTCACGCAGCCCGGCGGTTCGTGATCCTGATCTCTTTCCTTTCGGGGGAGAACAGCCTACTATCAGATTAATTATCAAATGAGCACCCCCCTCCTTCTGGTGTGGGGGGTGTTCTTTTGTATTGGAAATGATTTGGAGTGTGGTATGAAAAAGCCCAATATAATTATTAATGAACTGGACGCGGAGCGTCTGGATATGCTGCTGGAACAGCCGGCTTATGCTGACAGTCCGGTTGCCGAAGCCCTGAATGAAGAGTTGGATCGCGCGGAAATCCTGCCGCCGGCAGAAATGCCAGCCACGGTCGTGACGATGAACAGCCGCATCCGCTTTGAAGATTTATCGAGCGGGAAAGAGAGTATCCGTACCCTGGTGTACCCGGCTTCACTGAAAGACAGTGCTGAACAGCTGTCTGTGATGGCACCACTGGGAGCTGCGTTACTCGGGCTTTCTGTCGGTGATGAGATCTCATGGGAACTGCCGAACGGTGAAGCAACGCGCGTAAAAGTATCAGAAATTATCTATCAGCCTGAAGCTGCCGGTGAGTTACACCGTTAATCCGCTTTAAGCCGGTTCTGCGTCCGTTTCAGGCAATCTGCGGGCGCAGCTTCCTCAGGGGTTCCTTTCTTCACACCTTTATTGCATGATGTTTCTCTCTTTATTTCCTGAAGGAAACTGATCATGGCTGCCTATTCTTTGACATCTTTGTTTGGTATGAGCGGAGCTCCGGGCGGATTTCCGGTCATTCTGGGTTTTGAACAGCAGCTGTTATTACTGTGGCGGGGCTTTATGCTGCTGGCAGTCTGAATATCATCCGTACAACACAATTCAATAACGCAAGTTAATCATGCCGCAGCGGCTTCTTCCGCTGCGGCATTTTTATTTCCGCCTCGCCCTTCACGGATGATTATCACAAAAATTATTGCGCATAGTAATCATTATCAATATCATTCCGTTTTTATTTTGGCTGTTTATTCTTCTGATATTGAGACTCACACATGAAATCTGCTGCGCATTTACGCAGACCGCATTGCTGTTCTCGGTTTGTGCTGACATTCCCCTTTATCTTTATTCCTGTTTTTCATGCGGTTGCCGCCGATGATACTCTGGTTGTCACTGCCGCCCCGCAAGACCGCGAAGGGAGTTACAGCGGGGATAATGTCTATTCCACTCTGAAAACACTGACCCCGCGTAATGAAACGCCGCAATCCATCAGTATTGTCACGCCGCAGTTGATCCGTGACTTTAATGTCACTTCAGTGGATGACGCAGTGAAGTTTGTCAGCGGTGTAACTCAGGGCAACACGCTGGGCGGCATTGAGGACGGGTTTGTCAAACGCGGCTTCGGCTCCAATACGGACGGCTCTGTGTTTATCGACGGGGTACGCAGCAACCAGGGGCTGGCGATGGATGCCACTACTGAACGTGTTGATGTTCTGAAAGGCTCTTCTTCCCTGCTTTACGGTATTCTGAATCCGGGCGGCGTGATAAACCTGATCTCCAAAAAACCACAGTATCAGTGGCAGGGACGCATCAGCGGACGGACAAACAGCAACGGCGGCGGTACCGGTACGATTGATGTGACCGGCCCTCTCGGCAATGGCGTGGCAGTCCGGCTGATAGCAGAACGCCGCCATGAAGATTACTGGCGCAATTTCGGGGAAGATCAGCACACGTTGCTGGCGCCTTCCCTGAGCTGGCTCGGTGACAGCGCCTCGTTCAATGTGGCTTATACCGAAAATAAATTCGATGTGCCTTACGATCGCGGAACCGCTTTTATCGGCGGCAGCCCGATCCGTATTCCTTATAATGAACGGATAGATGACAACGCTAATCACGCATACGGGAAAAATAAACGTCTGACCGCAGAATACCGGCAGGAATTTGACGGCATCTGGGAAACCGGAATTAAGTATGCGTGGATGCAGCGCCGCTACGACAGTAATGAGGTCCGCGCGACGGCTATCAACCCGGAGACCGGAATTGTTACCCGCCGTGCTGATGCCAACCGTGGCTTTAATCATCAAACCACCTATATCGGCTGGGATATCAGCGGTACACCGGAACTCGCCGGTATGCGGCATGACATCACGCTCGGGGCTGATTACGAAAAGAACGAAACCTACAAAGCCTGGTCCTTCCGCGGCAAGCCGTCAAAACAATTCAATATGTACCATCCGGTATACGGCGAATCACCGGTCACCACAGATAAAACCGCCGATGACGCAAAAAGCAACCTGCGCGCCACGGTGTACAGCAGTTCACTCTATGCCAAAGACAGTATCCATCTGAATGACCAGTGGATTGTCGTGCTCGGAGGCCGTCTGCAGCGCTATACGCAAAATGGCAGCAGCGGATGGATAAACCATCAGACAACACTCAATGACAGCGGTTCTGAATTTGTTCCGCAGGCCGGGGTCGTCTACAAACTCACACCGGAACTGGCACTTTACAGCAGTTACAGCCAATCCTTCACCCCTTCCGCACAGGTGGATGATGACGGCAATGTGGCCTCCACTGAAAAAGGTCAGACATACGAACTGGGTGCAAAATGGCAGACAACACCAACGATGCTGACGACCTTTGCCCTTTACCGTATTGATGAAAAAGACATGTCCATCTTTATGAACGGCCTGAACCGGAATATCCCGAAATCCCGCTCGGAAGGTGCGGAACTGGAAATTAACGGCGAATTTGCGCCGGGATGGCAGATAGCGGCAAACTACAGCCTCAACAGAACGCAGATTAAAGAAGATAATCTGAAACCCCAGAATGTCGGTAACCAGCTGGTCAATGCCCCGCGCAATATGGGCAGCCTGTATCTGACGCATACCCTGACTGTACCGGGCTTACCGGGTGAACTGCGCTTCGGCGGCGGCGGACGCTATGTCGGCAAACGTGCCGGTGATCCGGAAAACAGTTTTTACCTGCCGGCGTATACCGTCACAGATGCTTTCGCCGCGTGGAACGGGACTGTCAGCGGACATGAGACCCAACTGAAACTGAATGTGAACAATCTGCTGAACAGGGAATACTATGCGTCCAGCGCGGGAAACCTGCGTGTCATCGCCGGAGAGCCGCGCACCCTGTTCCTGAATGCCTCAGTGGACTTCTGATATGAAACATCTCTTTTCCGGGCTGCTGCTGATGGCATTTTCGCTGCTGTGCGGGGCAAAAACCGTTACGGACAGTCTCGGGCGGACAGTCACGGTTCCGGATGATCCGCAGCGGATAGTACTCGGTGAAAGCAGGATGCTCTATACCCTGGCACTGATCGAAACCGGTAATCCGGCGGCGCGTGTCGTCGGGTGGCCGGCTGATTTACAGCGACTCGATTCGCAGACATGGGGAAAATATGCGGCTGCATTTCCGGCGATCAGGGATATTACCATTGTCGGGAACGATAATTTTTCACAGCTTAATATTGAGAAAATCATCGCCCTGCAACCGGATCTGATTATTATGCCGGTGTATGCCAAAACCCGTCCTGATGAAACGCAGTTTGCACACCAGACCGCAGCCGCCGGTATTCCGGTGATTTACCTGGATTTCAGGGTGGATCCGTTGCGGAATACAGTTCCGTCACTGAAAACACTGGGCGAAGTCCTGAACCGGCAGGAAAAAACTGCCGCTTTTATTGCGTTTTATCAGCAGCATATGGATGTGATCCGCAACCGTCTGGCTATGCACAATCCGCATCGCCCCAAAGTTTTGCTGCAGTTACATCTCGGGAAAAAAGCAGAATGCTGCACGACTGCAGCTTCCGGAAATCTGGCCGATTTACTGGCCTTTTCCGGCGGGGATAACATTGCAGCAGGGAAGTTCAGTGGTGTTTTCGGACGGCTCAGCCCGGAGCAGGTATTGTCGGATAATCCGGAATATTATCTGGTGACCGGCAGCGGCGGAAGGGATAACCGGGGGCAGTTACAACTGGGGCCGGATCTCCGCCCTGACACCGCCCGGCAAAGCCTGCAGGAACAATTACAGAAAGATCCGGTGATTGCCGCACTGCCTGCTGTCCGGGAAGGACGGACCGCCGCACTCTGGCATCATGTTTATCTCAGCCCGTGGCATCTGCTGGCAGCGGAGTTTTTCGCGCGGGAACTGCACCCGGATCTCTTTTCTGATGTTGATCCGCAGAAGACACTGGATGAAATGAACCGGCGGTTCCTGTCTGTACCGGAAACTGGGACTTACTGGCTGTTTTCGCGATAATCGCTGCTGTTTTCTGCATTTTCACTCCCGGAGGCGGACACTCCGGCTCCGGGAGTGACACACTTACTGCCCCGCAATACTCATTTCCGGCAGCCAGACTGAGCCGCACTGAATGTTGCTGCGGGTTTCAATATCGTCGCCGGTGGCGATAATGCTGGCCCACATGTCTTTCAGGTTTCCGGCAATGGTGATTTCACTGACCGGATACTGAATCTCGCCGTTTTCCACCCAGAAACCGGATGCGCCGCGGGAGTAATCACCGGTAATACCGCTGACACCCTGTCCCATCAGTTCGGTAACCACCAGACCGGTGCCCATTTCCCGGAGCATGTCGTCAAATCCCAGCCCCTGACCGGCAATGTGCCAGTTGTGGATCCCGCCTGCATGGCCGGTGCTCTTCAGCCCCAGTTTACGGGCGGCGTAGGTGGTCATCAGCCAGTTGTTCAGCACACCGTTTTCGATAATCAGGCGATCTTCTGTCCGGACCCCTTCGCTGTCAAACGGGGTGGAGGCCAGTCCGCCGATCACATGCGGCAGTTCGCGGATAGTCAGCCAGTCCGGCAGGATCTGTTTACCGAGGCTGTCGAGCAGGAAGGTGGATTTGCGGTACACGGAGGTGCCGCTGATCGCGCCGACCAGATGCCCGAACAAACCGGTTGCCACTTCCGGGGCAAAAATCACAGGCGCTTTCTGTGTTGCCAGTTTGCGCGGTGCGAGGCGGGACAGTGTCCGGCGGGCACACTCTTCACCCACCCACTGTGCGGATTTCAGGTCATCCAGTTTACGTGCGATGGTATAGGCGTAATCACGCTCCATATCGCCGTTTTCTTCCGCGATCACACAAGCGGACATGGAGTGACGGCTGCTGCAGTAGCTTTGCAGCATACCCAGCGTGTTACCGAACACACGGATGCCGTAATGGCTGTTAAAGCTGCCGCCTTCTGTGTTGGTGATGCGCGGGTCGGCACTCAGTGCGGCTTTTTCCGCATTGGCGGCATAGTCGATAGCCTGGTCAGCGCTCACTTCGGACGGATAAAACAGTTGTAAATCCGGAGCCTCGAAAGCCAGTAAATCGCGATCTGCCGGGCCCGAACACGGATCTTCAGATGTATATTTCGCAATGTCGATCGCTGCCTGTACGGTACGGGCAATCGCCTCTTCGCTTAAATCTGTGGAGGATGCACTGCCTTTGCGCTGGTTATGATATACCGTGATCCCCAGTGCGCCGTCACTATTAAACTCGACATTCTCCACCTCACCCATACGGGTGCTCACACTCATCCCGGTGGTTCTGCTGACAGCAACTTCGGCGCTGTCACACCCTTTCTGTGCAATACTCAGTGCCTGCGAAACCGCTTGTTCCAGGCGCGTACGCTGCGCCATAATCTGAGAAGTGATATTCATCAATCAGGTTCCAATTCAATAAATTAAGGGGCCGTCAGCTAATCAGAGAGCTGAATAGGTGTTATCCGGCCTTTTCCCCGGTTACAATACGCAATAATCAAATGTTAACACTCACAAACACAGAGATCATCCGGCACCCGCCGCTCTGTGTTTCGCCACAGGAAATACTATTATGGCAAAGCAGCCTGAAGACTGGTTTGAAGAACCCGATGCACTTCCTCAGGAGGAAGAGGATGACGAGATAATCTGGGTCAGCAAAAGCGAAATTAAACGCGATGCTGAAGTCCTGAAAAAACTCGGCGCTGAACTGGTTGCACTGAGCAAAACCCAGCTGGAACGTATTCCGCTGGATGAACAACTGCTCGAAGCCATCCTGCTTGCACAAAAAATCAAGCGCGAAGGTCTGCGCCGTCAGTTACAGCTCATCGGTAAACTGCTGCGGGCCCGTGACCCGGAGCCGATTACCACGGCACTCGACAAACTGAAAAACCGCCATAACCAGCAGGTTGTCCTGCTGCATAAACTCGAAGATCTGCGCGAACGCCTGGTCACCGGTGATGACACCGTGACGGAAGAAGCCGTTGCGCTGTTCCCGCACCTTGATCGCCAGCAGCTGCGTGCGCTTATCCGTAATGCGAAAAAAGAGCGCGAAGGCAATAAACCGCCGAAAGCTTACCGCCAGCTGTTCCAGTATCTGAAAGAACTGGCAGAAAGCGCTTAATCCGCCGTCATGGTCAGGGGGGTCAGCACCAGCTGAATATCCCCCGGCCACTCTTCTTCCGCATCCCGGCAGGTACCGATAATGGCTGAAAACAGCCGCCGCTGCCGTGCGGTAATATGTTCAAACGCCAGTATCACCGGCAGATCAATCCCGCCTGTCAGCATATCCCACAGTGCATCCGTGTTACACCCGAAGTACGGCAGCTGAAATTTATCACTGAATTGCTGATAAAAATCGTCTGTTGTCCGGATGGTGCGGAAGTCAAAACGCACAATGCTGATATCAGGTGTCATGGGTTAATTGGCCTGCTGAAACGAACGGTAATGATCAGTGGTGACATAAATCAGCCCGTCACTGGAATAAAGCAGACGATCACTGCCGCGATGGCCGCAGTTATAGTTTATGTCCGCCTCAAACCACTGGCGTGATGGCGCATCCGGCAGCCCTTTTTCCCGGTTGCCGAAACGGTCACCGCCGATAGCTTTACCCGGCATCACCTCACAGAGATTACCTTTTGACGGCTGCCAGCCCGCATCACGGGCGGCTTTTTTCGTCACATAGTAATCCGGCAGACGCTGGTGCTGCTGCACATAGCTGACCACCCGTGACTGTGCTGTCAGGGCATCAATGCTCTGCGGCTGTTCTGTATGCTGCGGTACCGGCTCTGACGGACGGGTTTCGATAAACTGCCCCGGTAACCCCGCCAGCCAGGCGGAGACCGCCACAATCAGAACAATCACCAGCGTGCCGTATTTCTGCATCATCAGGCCGTTCCGCCGACGGTAATGCTGTCCAGTTTCAGCGTCGGCTGACCGACCCCCACCGGTACGCTCTGGCCTTCTTTACCGCAGACACCGACACCTTTATCCAGTTTCAGGTCATTACCGACCATCGATACCTGCTGCATGGCTTCAATACCGGAGCCAATCAGTGTCGCGCCTTTCACCGGTCTGGTAATTTTACCGTTTTCAATGAGATACGCTTCGGATGTCGAGAACACAAACTTACCGGAGGTGATATCCACCTGACCGCCGCCGAAATTCGGAGCATACAGGCCGTTTTTCACACTGGCGATAATCTCTTCCGGCGACGTTTCGCCGGCCAGCATATAGGTGTTGGTCATGCGCGGCATCGGCAGATGAGCATAGGATTCACGACGGCCGTTACCGGTCGGGTCAACTCCCATCAGACGGGCGTTGAGTTTATCCTGCATATAACCTTTCAGAATACCGTTCTCGATCAGGACGTTATACTGTCCAGGCACCCCTTCATCATCAATTGCCAGTGACCCGCGGCGATCACCGATAGTACCGTCATCAACAATGGTACAGAGTGATGATGTGACCTGCTGACCGATTTTTCCGCTGAATACCGAAGCACCACGGCGGTTGAAATCTCCTTCCAGGCCATGACCGACCGCTTCATGCAGTAACACGCCCGGCCAGCCCGCGCCCAGCACAACCGGCATTAACCCGGCCGGTGCCGCAACAGCAGAGAGATTCACCAGCGCCATGCGCACCGCTTCGCGGGCAAAATGGTCTGCGCGGATCTCACCGTCTTCCGTACCGAGGAAATATTCATAACCGAAACGACCGCCGCCGCCGCTGCCGCCGTGTTCGCGTTTACCGTCCTCTTCCACCAGCACACTGACAGACAGGCGCACCAGCGGACGGATATCCGTCGCCAGTGTGCCGTCAGTGGCCGCTACCAGCACTTCTTCATAGACACCGGTCAGGCTGGCATTCACTTCCTGCACTCGCGGATCTTCCGCACGGGCCACACGGTCAAGGCGGTGCAGCAGCGCGATTTTTTCCTCACGCGGCATTGCGCGCAGCGGATCAAGTGCAGCATAGAGTGCCGTGTTATTGACACGGTGCAGGCTCTGCACCTTACCGTTACCCTGCTCACGGACAATACTGCGGGCGGCGGATGCACTCTGCTGTAATGCGGTCAGGCTTATCTGATCCGCATAGGCAAAGCCGGTTTTCTCGCCGCTGACGGCGCGGATCCCGACACCCTGGTCAATATTGTAAGAGCCGTTTTTGATAATTTTATCTTCCAGCACCCAGGCTTCATGAAAACTGCTCTGGAAGTACAGATCGCCATAATCAATATGGCGATCCGCTAACTGTGTGAGGACAGAAAAGAGATCCTGTTCATCAAGATCATGGGCGGTCAGCAGATGATTGCTGACAGTTGAAAAACTCATAATTTACTCTTTACCTGTGGTGTTTTTCTCAATCAGTGAGGTCAGCTGCGGGCGGAAACGGTTATGTTTCACCACGCGGATCTGCTCACGCATTGAGGTTAAGCTGTCCGGACGGATATCCACGCCGATGGCGGCCACCGCATCCGTATTTTTCTTCATCACTTTGCCCCAGCCGTCAACAGCCATGGTGTGTCCCCATGTGCGGCGGGTGCCGTGTACACCGACCTGTGCCGGTGCCAGGATAATGCACTGGTTTTCAATCGCACGGGCGCGCAGCAGTGGCTCCCAGTGGGATTTACCGGTCAGCCGGGTAAAGGCCGCCGGAACAGAGATAATCTCCGCGCCCTGCTCACGCAGTGCCTGGAACAGGCCCGGGAAACGCAGATCATAACAGATGGTCATACCGAGACGACCCACCGGGGTATCCACCACGGTGATGTGCTCGCCGCGCTGGAAGATTTTTGATTCATTGTATGAACCCTGCTCATCATCGATATTCACGTCAAACATGTGAATTTTGTCGTAACGGGCTTTGATTTCCCCTTTATCATCAAACAGCAGACTGCTGCTGGTGATACGTGCCGGGTCTTCACGGCTGATCATCGGCATCGAACCGACCAGGATCCACACTCCGTAACGACGCGCCATATCAGCGACTGCTGACTGCAGCGGGCCTTCGCCCTGCACTTCCGCATACTTCTGATAAGTATTGCCTGATGCAAAAATCAGCGCATTTTCCGGTGTCATCACCAGTTTGATATTATCAGGCAGTTGTTTGATCTGTTGTTCGATTTGCGCCAAATTGTGTTTAATATTTGTGCCGCTGCACAGCTGCAATAAAGCCACATTTGCGTTTTTCATTCCCGGGTCTCCTTTAACTGACGCAAAACTTCATCTATCTTCGGCTCTTCTAAACTGCCGCTCAGGTGATACCGTATCACCGAAATTTTACTCCAGAGCGGGCCGAGTACCTTACTGGCCACAAAGACTGCCGCTCCGGCTATCGGGTTAACCACAAAAGCTGTCGCCACCCCGACCGTCGCAGAGAGTTCCGGTGTGACAACCACCGACATATCAATACGACGCTCCACAAGATAAACTGAACCGCTGAAGCTGATATCCGCCATTAATCCGTCCACGCGGGTATCGGTTGTCTTTAAAATACCATCTTTTATCACGCCTTTACCGCGTATGCTGTCAAAAACGAAGTCATTACTGAAAGTATCCGTAAAATCGAGCTGTAATTTGCGCAGTAATGCATCAAAACTGACGAGCCGCAGCAGTTTACCGGCGTTACCGCCGCCCATCCGCTCAATCGCCCCTTTGCCGAGCGACGTGCTGATAATACCGTTCAGGGTTGCCACATCCGGCGACCAGGGAACATCCCGCCAGCTCAGGTCAAAATCCACATTGAACGGTGAGCCGGTGATAGGCACCAGTACCCCGAAATAGGCGGCCATATTATCAAAGACCGGCCCCTTAAACTGACCTTTAAAGTGCGACAATGGCTCCGGACCGGCATCCCAGCGGCCGCTGAGTGTCAGTTCACTGGCACTGTTTTTGACGGTTGCCGCATCCAGCACCAATGAATTATTTTCCGGCCAGACTTTCGCATTCACCGTACCGATATTCAGGCCGCTTACCCAGCAGGCTTCACAGCGCAGTGTGACCGCAGGCCAGCTGCCGACGCGGTAATCCGTTTTGGTGGTTTGATTACGCTGCGATTCCGGCAGCGCATTCTGAATCGACTCCGGATTATAGTAGAGATAATCAATACTTGCCTGCCACGGTCCGGAAGCCGGAATGCGGATATCCCCGCGCAGCTCCTGACTATCCGAACTGAGCAGCCAGCCGTTTTCCTGCGGATGAATGCGCAGTTTCACCTGATTCCAGCGCTGTCCGGCAAAATCCGCATACGGGGCGGAAATATCAATATTTCCCGGCAGTTTCAGTGAGGCAGGCTGCTGGTGATTCTGACCGGCAACGGCCAGCGCACCGACCCACTCCTCACCGCTGATCGGCGGCAGGGCAATACTGATAACATCCGGCGTGACTTTCTCCGGCACTTTTGTGCCCGGAACGATTGCCGCACCATTAAGCGTGAGAATATCGCCGAGCCGCCAGTCCGTCAGGACGCTGAACGATTTGCCGACGGTTCCCCCGGCTTTCAGGGTGTGTTCTGTCCCGGTGGCATGCACATTCAGTGTGCCGCTCTCCGCCGCCCAGCGCCGGACAGCCGGTAAGGTGCTGCTGGTCAGTTTGCCGGTCTGACCTTCCAGATCCACGGTGTAGCTCATTTCCCCTTTCTGCGGCAGGGCAATGTTCACCACCCCTGTCCACGGGAACGAACCGGTTACGTGCTGTTTTATGGCCGCCGGTATGCCGTCGATGCCCTTCATCTGCCAGTTACCGTCCAGATCGATATTGACGGCAAAATCAGACGGATTTTCTTTGGTGGTAAAGCGGATATTCAGCGGCTGACCGAACCAGTGCGCCGTGATGCGGTCACTTTCCAGGTCGCCGTTATCAAAGCGGAATTGTCCGCTGACACCTTTGAGTGTGCTGCCGAGCGGCACCACATCAATATCATTATTTTTCAGATTAACATGCCCGGTCGCCCGCACCATCTCATTGAAGTTAAGCGGGATTTCCAGTTTAAGATCACCCTTAACCTCACCACCGATTTTCAGCTGCTCCAGGGTATTGCCGATAGAGCTTTTCATCGGTGTCTGATCAAAATATTTACCCAGTGATTCGCCTTTGCCTTCAATATCAGACTGAATATAGAGGCGCTCAACCATGAAATCCGGAATATCCGCTTTCAGATTGCGGGCAGTGGCCTCGCCCAGTTTTGCTTCCTGTGCACTGATCCACAGACCCTGGTTATGGAAGTTCAGATCCGCATCCATGTTTATCAGGGCAGGCCATTCCTGATCATATTTAAAGGTGGCGTCACGCAGCGGTACCCAAATCTGGAACTGCCCTTCGTTTTTGCGGAACGGGAAGTCTGCCGGGTTACCCTGAAATATCACCGTGGCATTTTCCGCTTTCCCGGCAATCAGTGCCTGTGTCAGGTATTCGCTCAGGAATTCCCCCATCAGCGGTACCGGGAAATAGCGCCAGGCTTCCCCGGCATCCGTCAGGGTCACGCCGCCGAGGATCCCGAGAGACGGCGGCCGGTCCTTATCATGCTGATAGCGGAAGTTGCCGTTCGCCCGCAGCGCGCCGGATTGCAGATCTAAATTATCACTCCAGAGGCTGAAGTTGCCGTCCGTATTATTCCACTGCACCTGTCCGCGGCTTTCTGATACCGCCAACGGTGCGGTAAACATCGGGCGGTAGTCCAGCACACTGTCATCAAGGGCAAAACGCAGAATGCCGCGTGCCTGCCCGCCGCGCAATACGCCGCTGAAATGAGATACCGACGGTAATTCCTCCCGTGCTTTCCAGCTGACATCCTGCCAGGAAACATCCAGTTCGAGGTTTTCCGGGGCGGCCGGGGTGATATCAAGGGCAAAATCGCGGATAAGACCTGACGGCTCGCGCTCCTGCCAGGCTTTGACAATATCATTGGTGAGGAAAGAGAACGTCGGCACAATGCTGCTCAGACGCGCCAGCTCAATATCATTGGCGCGGATACGCAGATGCGGATTGCCGCCGTATTTGGCCGACGGCGGGATATAAAGCAGTGACAGACTGCCCTCCGGCCACTGCTGCCCGTCAGTTTTCAGATTCAGCAGATCCGGGATATTAAACAGCCAGCCTTCCCCCTGGCGGCGCATCTGCACCAGAAGATCCTGAACTTCCAGGGTGTGCGTGTCCTTGCCGACCAGCCAGTCCGCCTCGCCGGAGTTCAGTCTGACCAGGCCCCGGGTGACCATCCCTTTCTCCACCGTCATCCAGCCGGCCAGGCTGAAACCGGCCTTGTTCAGCCCGGTGTTGTCGCGCAGCCAGCGGCTGAACCACGGCGTCATATCAATATCATCCGCCTGGAGGTAGACCGTTCCCTCATCCAGCAGACCGTTCACATCCCGCAGATCCAGACGCACCTGCAGCCAGCCGCGCGGGTTATTCACCGAGGAGAGACTGATCTCCCCCTGAGCGCGGTGGCGTTTGCTCTGATTGAGCCATGACAGACGGGAAACCAGCAAAGTGGCAGGATCGCCGGACGGCGTGAGAAAACGGATTTCACTGTCGCGCAGATCAAAATTATCAAAGCGCTCCAGCCAGAGACCGGACATCGCATCATCGGTTTCAATACTGCTGCCGTCACTGCTCAGCGGCTGTTTGTAATCCAGCTTCATGTGCCAGAATGTCAGATCACGGAAACTGACCTGAAAACGGAATAACGTCCGCCAGATATCCAGGGATAGGTCGATTTTTTCGGCTGAAATGTCCGCGTCCGGAGCGGTAACAGTCAGGTCACGGAGTGTCAGCGCCGGGCCGAATCCCTGCCAGCGGCCGCTGATTTCACCGATTCTGACCGTGGCACCGGTCATTTGTGAGAGTTTTTGTTCGATCTGCGGGCGGTATTCATTAATCTGAGGCAACAGATAGCGCAGACCGCCGAGCACCAGTGCTGCAGCAATCACCATCACAATCACACATGTCAGTAAAATCCCGGGCAGTCGCCTCACTGGCTCTCCTTCTCCTGCAGCTGTCAAGGCCGGCGGAACCGGATATCCGCTTATATCCGGCAGTATACCGCCAATGAATTACATCATGACGACATCAAAATGTTCCTGGCTGTAGAGCGGTTCGGCGCGAACCTGAACCTGTTTACCGACAAAAATCTCCACCTCTGCCAGGGCATGGGATTCATCCCCCTGCAATGCCTCAGTCACTGCCGGTGAGGCATAGACGAGGAAGCGATCAACATCCAGCAGATGGTGCACGCGGACAATCTCGCGCAGAATTTCATAGCAGACCGTTTCCACCGAGCGGACACTGCCGCGCCCCTGACAGGTCGGGCATTTCTCGCACAGGACATGTTCGAGGCTCTCCCGCGTGCGTTTGCGGGTCATCTCCACCAGTCCGAGCTGTGAAAAACCGTTGATAGTGGTCTTCACGCGATCTTTGGCCAGCGCCAGTTCCAGCGAACTCAGCACCCGGCGACGGTGATCCTCATCGGTCATATCAATGAAATCAATGATAATGATACCACCGAGGTTGCGCAGACGTAACTGCCGCGCAATCGCCTGGGTGGCCTCGATATTGGTATTGAAAATAGTTTCTTCCAGATTGCGGTGCCCGACAAACGCACCGGTGTTGATATCGATGGTGGTCATCGCCTCCGTCTGGTCGATAATCAGGTATCCGCCTGATTTCATTTCGACCTTGCGCTCCATCGCCCGCTGGATTTCATTTTCGGTATCATAGAGATCAAAAATCGGCTGACTGCCCTGGTACAGTTCCAGTTTGGCGGTCATTTCCGGGATGTAATCATCCACAAATTCCTGTAACTCTTTAAAGCTCAGGCGGGAGTCAATCCGGATGCGGTCGAGTGACTCACCGGCAAAATCCCGCAGAATGCGGTGTGCCAGCGCCAGTTCACCGTAGATTTTGGTACGGGTGGTATTGCGTTTTTTGCGCTGGATAACTTTGGTCCACAACCGGCGCAGGAACGCGGCATCAGAAGTCAGTTCTTCTTCCCCGACCCCTTCCGCTGCTGTGCGGATAATAAAACCGCCGTCCTCATCACAATAACCCGCCACAATGTTTTTCAGGCGCTCGCGCTCTTCTTCGCTCTCAATGCGCTGGGAAACCCCTACGTGAGAGGCGCCCGGCATAAACACCAGGTAGCGGGACGGCAGCGTGATATCGGTGGTCAGACGCGCACCTTTGGTGCCCAGCGGATCTTTGACCACCTGCACAATAATATCCTGCCCCTGATGGACCAGTTCCCCGATATCGCGGGTGCGGAATTTCTCTTTTTCATCCCCGGAAATACATTCCGTATGCGGAATAATATCCGAGGCATGCAGAAAGGCTGCTTTATCCAGGCCAATATCGATAAAGGCCGCCTGCATACCGGGCAGCACCCGGCTCACACGCCCTTTATAGATATTGCCGACGATACCGCGTTTAGCCTCGCGCTCAATATGAATTTCCTGAAGGATCCCGCCGGTAATATAAGCGACCCGTGTTTCAGACGGGGTCACGTTGACTAAAAGCTCGGCTGTCATGGTATTTCTTTCCCGTCAATATGTTCCGGTACAACCCCGTTCAGGGTATCCGTGTACCGCTTAATTAATTCTTCGGTTTCCACTAACGGTAATCCCACCACAGCATGATAGCTACCGTTAATTTTGCGGACATAGCGCCCGCCCAGGCCCTGGATGCCGTAAGCACCGGCTTTGTCCATCGGCTCACCTGTCTGAATATACTCGTTTATTTCGTCATCTGATAACCGGCGGAATGTCACATCTGTCACAATCAATGTACTCAGTGTCCGGAAACAATCAGAAACCGCGACCGCCGTCATCACCTGATGTGTGCAGCCGGACAGTGCGTTGAGCATGGCAAAGGCATGTGCCGCATCGCGGGGCTTCTCCAGGATATCACCACCGAGCACCACAATGGTATCAGAGCCGATAACCGGCCGCTCTTCTGCTGCCAGTGCCACCCCGGCCTGTGCTTTCTCCCGCGCCAGACGTACCACGTAATCCGCAGCGGGTTCACCGTCACGGCGGATTTCATCGATACAGGGGGAGAGTGTTTCACACTGAACATTCAGCAGCCGGATAAGTTCCCGGCGGCGGGGAGAGGTTGAAGCAAGGTAAATCGGCAGCATTCAGGGGTCCTGACGTTTTGTTAACGTATCACGCCGCCGTTCCCTGATTAATGAACAGAAAAGTGACGGCGGGTCTTACGCAGTAATAAAAAAATCCATGGCCATAAGATACCATTGACCAGACTGTTCCAGAAGACTTCCGGATGAAACACAATATCGGACAATAAAAATTCTGACCAGAAAACAAAGAACTGCATCAGCACTGACAGCACCATAATGACCAGCGACTGCTGCCACAGCGCCATATTGCGCAGCAGCTGATGTCTGAATGAGACCAGATAGGTGACGATAGACAGGCTCAGGGCATGCACGCCGAGCGTGGAACCTTCAATCAGGTCAATGATCATGCCGAGAAAGAAAGCGGAGCCGACACTGACGCGGTGCGGCAGCGCCATCACCCAGTAGATAAGAAACAGCATCGCCCACGACGGACGGTAAAACTGAATCTGCTCCGGCCAGGGCATGATTTGCAGTACCAGTGCTATCAGAAAGGAGAGCCAGACAATAATCCGGTTTTGTCCCCGGTAGGTATTCATTGTTGCGGCCTCATCCTCAGCGGCCGGGCCGGTGCGGAATCAGCAGCCGGATCCTGAGCGACCGGTGCGGCAGTGGCTGGCGTGTCTGCCGGTTTTGGCTGTGCGGGTTTAGGTCCGGCCGGTTTCGGTGGTGTCGTTCCGGCGGAAGGTGCCGGAGCGGCAGGTGCGTCCGGGGCTGCCGCAGCCGGGTCAGTTTCCGGCGTCTGGACAGACGGGATCACCTGCGGCATAACCTGCATGATACGTTCGTTGGCCGCGCGGTACACCTCAGACGGGCCGGAAGGCTCACGCGGGTTGCTGTCTCCGCCCCATAATAAGAGCAGATAACGCAGACGCTGAAGGTCAGCCGTCGGTTTGGCACTGATAATGGTATAAGCGCGCTGATTATCCACTTTTACCGAAGAGACGATCCCGACCGGGTAACCTTCCGGGAAACGGCCGCCGAGGCCGGAGGTGACCAGCACATCCCCCACGCGGATATCAATATTGTTCGGCAGTGGTTCAAGCTGTAAATCGTCAGTACATCCGGTGCCGGATGCAATGACGCGAATGTCGTTACGCAGCACCTGAATCGGCAGTGCGTGAGTGGTATCGCAGATCAGCAGAACACGGCTGGTTAACTGAGACACGGCAATCACCTGCCCCACCACACCTTTATCACTGATCACCGGCTGGCCGTCATACACGCCGTCACGGCTGCCTTTGTCGATCACCACCTGGTCACGGTACGGGGTGTTGGCTCCCGCCATCACCTGGGTGACCATCATGTGCTCATCCTGACGCAGCGGTGAACCGAGCAGCTCACGCAGCCGGGCATTTTCCTGCTTAAATTGTTCAAGCAGTTGATTCTGACTGCTTTTAACCAGCAGTTCCTGGCGCAGAGCGCGGTTTTCAAATTCCAGCTGCTCGCGGGTGGCAAAGTTATCAGAGATACCGTCCAGTAACTGACGCGGGCCGTTGGCTAAAAAATAGAACGGGCTGACCGCCGTATCCAGATAGTTACGGATTTTGGTAAAAGCATCAATCCGGTTATCAACCACAATCAGTCCGATGGCAAAAATAACCGCAACAACAATGCGAATCTGAAGGGAAGGCCCCCGGCTAAAAATCGGCTTCATAGGATGCGATATCAGGCACTACAGTAATTCCGTCCGGGAAGACAGAGTGTGTATCCGGCGAGCTGGGGGAGCGGACTCCCCCGGCCTGCAGTATTGAACGGACGGGAGTCCGCTTATTCTTCACTGAGAAGATCGCTGCCGTGCATGTCGATCATCTCAAGTGCTTTGCCGCCACCGCGGGCGACACAGGTCAGCGGATCTTCCGCGACGATCACCGGAATCCCGGTTTCTTCCATCAGCAGGCGATCCAGGTTACGCAGCAGAGCGCCGCCACCGGTCAGCACCATTCCGCGTTCGGAGATATCAGATGCCAGCTCCGGCGGGCACTGTTCCAGCGCCAGCATGACGGCACTGACAATACCGGTCAGCGGCTCCTGGAGGGCTTCCAGAATTTCGTTGGAGTTCAGGGTGAAACCGCGCGGAACCCCTTCAGCCAGGTTACGGCCGCGGACTTCAATCTCAAGCACTTCGTCAGTCGGGTAAGCCGAACCGATTTCGTGTTTGATGCGTTCTGCGGTTGCTTCACCAATCAGTGAACCATAGTTACGGCGCACATAGTTAATGATAGCTTCGTCGAAACGGTCGCCGCCGATGCGGACAGAGGAGGAATAAACCACACCGTTCAGGGAGATAACCGCCACTTCGGTAGTACCGCCGCCGATATCCACCACCATGGAACCGGTCGCTTCTGATACCGGTAAACCGGCACCGATAGCCGCCGAAACCGGCTCTTCAATCAGATAAACTTCACGTGCACCGGCGCTGAGCGCGGATTCACGGATGGCACGGCGTTCAACCTGGGTTGCACCGACCGGCACACACACCAGAACACGCGGGCTCGGGCGCATAAAACTGTTACTGTGAACCTGTTTGATAAAATGCTGGAGCATTTTCTCGGTCACAAAAAAGTCAGCGATAACACCGTCTTTCATCGGACGGATTGCTGCGATATTGCCGGGGGTACGACCCAGCATGCGTTTGGCCTCATGACCAACAGCAGCAACACTTTTGGTTGAACCCGGACGATCCTGGCGGATAGCCACGACAGACGGTTCATCCAGAACAATGCCTTGTCCTTTGACATAAATCAGGGTATTGGCTGTACCCAGGTCAATCGACAGGTCGTTGGAAAACATGCCACGAATTTTTTTTAAACATACAAAAGGATAATCCTGCAAGCCGGGGACGGGGAAAAACCCGTCTACTTTACCAACCACGTTTCTTTGCGACAAGCCACAGATTGCACCTTGCCAACAGCGTGTCCACATCACATCAGGGAGCGGTCTATTCTAGATAATTTTTATATACTGCGCAGTATAAAGCTGCATAAAAACGCAGACTTTTTCACATATTTGAGGAAATACGCGCAGGCAGATTAAAATTAATGTAAAAAATCCGGCAGTTGCCCTCTTTTTTCATTAATTCCTGCAAACTTCCGAACAGTTGACCTGTAACTATGCATCAAGTTCAACCGGATTCTATATAATATACGCAATCTTACAATCGGCCTGACGCCCGCTACCTCTATCTTCGCATTAAAACCATCTGCTTAATCACAGATAAGACGGCAAAAATACCGGGTTATTCACCGGATTATGATGAATCAGCAGCACCCTTTACTCAGAATAATCTCAAAATAACCTGAAATATAAATATCCGTATCCCGGATACAGACCCGTTATATCCCGTTCTGTCCGTATTCAGCGCCATAATATTTCCGGGACTTGCCAATCTGCCGGTGCGGATGCACTATAACGCACCACAACGGCAGACAACTATTCACAACGGCTTATTCCTGCGCTGTTCATCTTACGTAAGATCCGCCTCCGGAACGCCGGTTATGTGAGCACACCGGCAGAAAAGCACCCTGACCTCCGGGCGTACCTGTTAAAAGACCGGCAGGCAGACTACTATCAGCAAACGGATACAGGATGCAGACAGATAATACGTATGATTAACTGGTCAGCCTTGTGCCGGTTCCGGTCTGTTCAGACCAGTATTTTGCTGCGAACTGCAATGAAATGTTTATAATGTCGCCCTTCCTCCGTAATAATTAATATTACCGGTGGTGAGAAAAAGGTGACAACACATTAACATCGCGTTATCTTGTGCGTTTACGTTAGATTGCAGGAGATGGCAGCAGGATGACCGAAAGTTATCATATATTGTTACTGAACGGCCCGAATCTTAACCTGCTGGGCACGCGGGAACCCGATAAATACGGGACGCTCACTCTCGCGGATATCGTTACAACGCTGACCCGCGATGCCGGTCAGTGTGGCGTTACACTAAGCCACCTGCAATCCAACGCCGAGCACGAACTCATCGACAGAATTCATGCTGCACGGGGAAACACCGATTTTATTCTGATAAACCCGGCCGCATTCACTCACACCAGTGTGGCTCTGCGTGATGCCCTGCTGGCCGTCAGCATCCCGTTTATCGAGATCCATCTGTCGAATGTACACGCACGGGAGCCGTTCCGTCACCACTCTTATCTTTCTGATATCGCCACCGGCGTTATCTGCGGGCTGGGTGCGGAAGGCTACCGTTATGCTTTACAGGCAGCGGTTCACCGTCTGTCACAATTAACTCAACACTAAGAGTACGGAATCATCTCATGGATATTCGTAAAATAAAAAAACTGATCGAGCTGGTCGAAGAGTCCGGTATTTCTGAGCTGGAAATTTCTGAAGGCGAAGAGTCAGTACGCATCAGCCGCGCTTTACCGGTTCAGGCTATGGCCGTACCACAGCAATACAGCGCACCTGTTCAGCAGCCTGCCCTGGCAGCCGCTGTTGCACCATCCGCAGGTCTTGCTGATCCGGCGCCGGAAAAAGAGATTGCCGGCCATGTGGTCCGCTCTCCGATGGTGGGTACGTTCTACCGTTCACCAAGCCCGGATGCGAAAGCCTTTATTGAAGTCGGTAAACAGGTCAATGTCGGTGACACCCTGTGCATCGTCGAAGCCATGAAAATGATGAACCAGATCGAAGCTGACAAAGCCGGTGTGGTTAAAGCAATTCTGTTAAAAGACGGCGATGCTGTCGAATTTGACGAGCCACTGGTCGTCATCGAATAACGGGGCGAATCATGCTGGAAAAAATCCTTATTGCCAACCGGGGTGAAATTGCACTGCGGATCCTGCGGGCCTGTAAAGAGCTCGGGATCAAAGCGGTCGCTGTTCACTCTTCTGCGGATCGTGATTTAAAACACGTTCTGCTGGCTGACGAGACCATCTGTATCGGTCCGGCAGCCTCTGCGAAAAGTTATCTGAATATCCCGGCCATTATCTCTGCTGCTGAAATTTCCGGCGCACAGGCCATCCACCCGGGGTACGGATTCTTATCTGAAAACGCTGATTTTGCCGAGCAGGTTGAACGCTCCGGCTTCACGTTTATCGGCCCGAAAGCTGAAACCATCCGCCTGATGGGCGACAAAGTTTCTGCTATCCGTGCGATGAAAGAAACCGGCGTTCCGTGTGTGCCGGGCTCTGACGGCCCGCTCAGCGACGATATGCCGCTGAACCACACCATTGCCAAACGTATCGGTTTCCCGGTCATCATCAAAGCCTCCGGCGGCGGCGGCGGACGCGGTATGCGCGTTGTCCGCAATGATGAAGATCTGGAAGAAGCGATTGCAATGACCAAAGCCGAAGCCAAAGCGGCTTTCAACAACGACATGGTTTACATGGAAAAATTCCTTGAGAACCCGCGTCACGTTGAAATCCAGGTTATGGCGGATGGTCAGGGCCATGCTGTTTATCTGGCTGAACGCGACTGCTCCATGCAGCGCCGTCACCAGAAAGTGGTGGAAGAAGCCCCTGCACCGGGTATCACTCCGGCGCTGCGCAAAAGCATCGGCGAACGCTGTGCCAAAGCCTGTATCGATATCGGCTACCGTGGTGCCGGTACCTTTGAGTTCCTGTTTGAAAACGGCGAGTTCTATTTCATCGAAATGAACACCCGTATTCAGGTAGAGCACCCGGTTACTGAAATGATCACCGGTGTTGACCTGATCAAAGAGCAGCTGCGTGTCGCATCCGGCCTGCCGCTCTCTGTGAAACAGGAAGATATCAAAGTAAAAGGTCACGCGATCGAATGCCGTATCAATGCCGAAGATCCGCACACCTTCTTACCGAGCCCGGGCAAAATTACCCGCTTCCACTCTCCGGGTGGTTTCGGTGTCCGCTGGGAGTCTCATATTTACGCCGGTTATACTGTACCGCCGTATTATGATTCAATGATCGGTAAGCTCATCACCTATGGTGAAACCCGCGAAATTGCTATCGCCCGTATGAAGAATGCGCTGGCGGAACTGATTATCGACGGTATCAAAACCAATATCGAGCTGCACCAGCTGATTATGAATGATGAGAACTTCTGTAAAGGCGGCACCAACATCCATTATCTGGAGAAGAAACTCGGCCTGCACGAGGTCTGATTTTCTGTCGCTTTTCTTTCTCAGGCCCCTGTCAAACAGGGGCTTTTTTATAAAGAGCTTTTTATAAAGAGTATGTTATGCCCTGGATCCAAATACGATTAAATTCCACCGGTGCTGATGCCGAAGTTATCGGTGATGAACTGACTGAAACCGGTGCGGTCTCCGTTACCTTTCAGGACAGCCACGACACCCCGATTTTTGAACCGCTGCCGGGGGAAACCCGCCTGTGGGGCGACACCGACGTGATCGGCCTGTATGACGCTGAAACGGACATGAAAGCCGTTGTTGCGCAATTACAGCAGCACCCGCTGCTCGGCGAAAACTTTGTCCATAAGATCGAACAGATTGAAGACAAAGACTGGGAACGCGAGTGGATGGATAACTTCCACCCGATGCGTTTCGGTCAGCGCCTGTGGATCTGCCCGAGCTGGCGTGAGATCCCTGACCCTGATGCGGTCAATGTGATGCTCGATCCCGGCCTTGCATTCGGCACCGGTACCCACCCTACCACCTCTCTGTGCCTGGAATGGCTCGACGGGCTGGATCTGAACGGTAAAACCGTGATCGATTTCGGCTGCGGCTCCGGGATCCTGGCGATCGCCGCCCTGAAACTGGGTGCGAAAGAAGCTATCGGTATCGATATCGATCCGCAGGCGATTCAGGCCAGCAGGGACAACGCAGAGCGCAACGGCGTTTCAGACAGGCTGACCCTTTACCTCTCTGATAAAAAGCCTCAGACGCTCTCTGCGGACGTTGTGGTGGCCAATATCCTGGCCGGCCCGCTGCGTGAACTGGCTCCGGTGATCGGCGCACTGCCGCAGGCCGGCGGATTACTCGGGTTATCCGGTGTGCTCGCCACTCAGGCGGAAGGTGTGGCAGATGCTTACCGTGACGTCTTTGAGATTGATGAGATTGCCGAAAAAGAAGAATGGTGCCGGATTACCGCGACAAAATGCGGCTGATATTCTTACTTTTTGGTATATAAATCGTGCATTTGCGTGATTCAGTGAATATATTTTAAGCAGTTTCACGCAAACGCATTTTATTCTGAAAATTAAATCAGAAAACCGCACTGTATGCTATTTTACGCTAACTTATTGTTACAAAACATTAATTAATAAAATCTGAAAAAAGCAATAAAAAAAAATTTCGCCGTAAAGGTCGATTTGCTCAAAGTTTGTCCTTTCATATCTTTGAAAAAATGCGTAATATACGCGCCCTTGCAGTCACAGTATGGCCACACTTCTTCGTCTATGCGTATCGGACAATACCAGTTGAAAAACCGCCTTATCGCGGCCCCTATGGCAGGCATCACCGATCGGCCTTTCCGGTCGTTGTGCTATGAAATGGGCGCGGGTATGGCCGTCTCAGAGATGCTCTCTTCCAACCCTCAGGTCTGGAAGACGGACAAATCGAGATTACGCATGGTACACAGTGATGAGCCAGGTATCCGTTCTGTGCAGATAGCCGGTAATGATCCCGGTGAAATGGCGGCCGCGGCAAAGATTAATGTTGCCGGTGGTGCGCAGGTCATCGATATCAATATGGGGTGTCCGGCAAAAAAAGTGAACCGTAAGCTGGCAGGCTCCGCCCTGCTGCGTTATCCGGCGCTGGTGGAAGAGATTCTGAAAGCGGTGGTTAATGCGGTGGACGTGCCCGTCACACTGAAAATTCGCACCGGCTGGTCACCGGAAGAACGGAACTGTGTCACGATTGCCCAATTGGCCGAGCGTTGCGGTATTCAGGCTCTTACGATCCATGGCAGGACCCGCGCCTGTCTGTTTAATGGTGAAGCCGAATACGACAACATCCGGACAGTTAAGCAGACTGTTGCCATCCCGGTTATTGCCAATGGCGACATTACTGACCCGCTTAAAGCCAGAGCAGTACTGGACTACACCGGCGCAGACGCGCTGATGATTGGTCGTGCTGCTCAGGGAAGACCCTGGATCTTCCGGGAAATCCAGCACTATCTGGACACAGGCGAACTGTTGCCGCCCCTGCTCGGTGCAGAGGTGAAACGCATAATGTGTGAGCATGTGCGGGAATTGCACGACTTTTACGGTCAAAGCAAGGGAGCCCGCATAGCCCGCAAGCACGTTTCCTGGTATATGCAGGAACATGCACCTGATGTTCAGTTTCGGCGCACATTCAACGCCATTGAGGATGCCGGCGAACAGCTGGAGGCGTTGGAGGCATATTTTGAAAATTTTTTGCGTAAATAAAGAAAAGAGCTGACAGAACTATGTTCGAACAACGCGTAAATTCTGACGTACTAACCGTTGCTACTGTAAATTCACAAGATCAGGTAACTCAAAAGCCGTTACGTGACTCAGTTAAGCAAGCACTGAAGAACTATTTTGCTCAATTAAACGGTCAGGATGTTAATGAACTGTATGAGCTGGTACTGGCTGAAGTTGAACAGCCATTGTTGGACATGGTGATGCAATACACCCGTGGTAACCAGACCCGCGCTGCCCTGATGATGGGTATCAACCGCGGTACTCTGCGTAAAAAAACTGAAAAAATACGGCATGAACTAAGTAATACCGTTTAATGCATTGAATCGAAAAGCCTTTTCAGGATAACTGAAAGGGCTTTTTTGTTGCCTTTATCATAAGTAATTCTGCCTCATTGTTTTTCCTCTCCCCGCTGTGTTTAATAATACTGTAACGGCTTGCGCAGCGGACAGGATTCTGTACGCACCGCTGTTCAGAATATAAAGGGAGTTATATATGGATAATCAGTATCTATTATTATATGGAAGCTTCTTATATGCATGATTATATGAGAAATTTTAATCCCCCCTTTTCCTTCTCCCGGGATAAGCACAATTAAAAAGCAACAACCGGAGTGTTCTGTTTCTTTTCCTCTTCCATGATAACCGCAGATATTTCGCCGGGCAGCGAAGCATTGATTTTCCTGTCCGCTACTATCCCCGGTACAGCAGCCCGGATATCAGGAGAGAGAAATGAACACACTGCAGCAGGCATTACATCAATCATTACAGGCAGTTCAGGCGGAGAATTCCCCGGCATTGATACACAGCGGGAAATTACTGAATTTTGTACCGTCACAAATTTCACAGCTGCAGGATGACCTGTTGTGCCTGTACGGGCAGCCGCTGCCGCGTTTTCCGGATCCGCAGGATATCAGCGGCAAGCTGGAAGCAGCACAGCGACTGCACCGGCAAATTTCCGCGCAGAATGGGGTGTTGTGGCAGCATTTCCGGAAAGAAGCCGCAAAGCTGAACCCGGCGGATGATGCCGCACTGACCGATGTGCTGCTCCGCTGACTGTTCACCCGCCTCTCTGCCGCAGACCATACCTGAACGAAAACGCCTTTTCCGCGCAGCAGAAAAGGCGTTACTGTTTCTCATCAAACCAGGGCTGCTGAAATAACCGGACGATCAGCGCGAGATTGTCCTGTCCGACAGCAGCACCAATTTCATCACACAATCCGGTTTTGATGGCCTCATAAGCGTCATAGCATTGCTGCCCGTGCGGTGTCATTTTCACCCCCTTGAGCTTTTTACTGCCCTGAACATCAAAGATGGTGATTAATCCCTTCTCTTCCATCTGTCGGATGAATTTATGAATCGCCTGACGGGAGATGGTCACTGTCGCGGAAATATCGGCTATGGATACCGGCTGGTCATACACCCTCGATAAAATGTACCACTCCGAATTACTCATGTGAATTTCGCTCCGGACATTCCAGAGCGCATCAATCCGCTCACGGAGCAGTGTGTGCCGCTCACTGATAAGGTCAATAAAATCCAGGTCGTTTAATGCAATTTTCACGCGCTCCCCCTTTCCTTTTTGTGCAGTATACCAAAAACACTTCGTCAACTAAGTTGACCATTGTCGCAAAGTGCGTTACTTTCCTTTTCGTCAACTTGGTTGATGAAATAATAGGATAAGAATGTGACTACAGAGGCAGCAATACAGGTACGCTACCCGAAAATGATGCTGAGCGTACTGATGGCCGGGACATTTACCGGTCTGTTCGGGGAAACCGCATTAAATATGGCGCTCACCAATCTGATGAGCCAGTTCTCTCTCTCCGCCGGTCAGGCACAGTGGCTGGTGACCGGCTATCTGCTGACCCTGGCGGTGTTTGTGCCGGTGTCGGCGTTTCTGGTGCGCTGGTTTAATACCAGGGTACTGATCCTCACGGCGCTGTGTGTGTCGCTCGCCGGTTGTCTGATTGCCGCACTGGCCCCCGGTTTTGCGGTACTGCTTCTGGGGCGGGTTATTCAGGCCGTCGGTACCGGGGTGATATTGCCTGTGATGATGAGTGCCGCACTGCTCATTTTCCCGGTCTATCAGCGCGGGATGGTGATGGGAATGGTGGGGATTGCCATTACCCTGGCACCGGCGCTGGGGCCGACAATTTCCGGCTTTATTATCACCTTGTTCAGCTGGCATGCCATTTTCTGGCTCAGTGCGCTGGTCTATGCCGCCATCATTTTACTTGCCGTGAAGTCTATTGCGCCGATTGGTGATATCACCAGACCGCGTATTGATATTTTGTCTCTCCTGCTTTCCTCCGCCGGATTCAGCGGCATCATCTACGGGCTGGCTATCCTGGCGGAACACAGCCTGCGTGATCCCGCTGTCTGGGGTTCCCTGCTGGCGGGGGTTCTCTGCCTTGCCGTATTTGCCCGCCGTCAGACGCACATGGCGATGCCGATGATCCACCCGGATGTGTTCCGTAATCCGCTGTTTATTATTGGCCTGATCATGATGATCCTGAGCATGATGAGTGTGCTCTCCGCCGCGATTATTCTTCCGGTATTCCTGAAAGATGTGCTGATGCTGAGCGCGGCAATGGCCGGGATCCTGCTGCTGCCGGGCAATATTATCAACGTACTGTTCTCACCACTTATCGGTTTTCTCTATAACCGGTTTGACTCGCGCCCGTTTGTGGTCTGCGGCTCCCTGTTTATGCTGATGAGTTCTGCGCTGTTTCTGTATGCCGTCGGGGAGAACTCACCAGTGTGGCAGATTGTCGCCGCTTTTATGCTCCTGTGTCTGGGTGTCACCTGTGTGATTATGCCCGCGCAGACTACCGCGATGAGTGCTTTACCCGCCCGGTTATATGCTGATGGCTCTGCTGTCTGGAATACCTTTTATCAGGTAGCCGGCGCCGTCGGTACCGCATCGGCCATCTCTCTGATGTCTTTTTACCGTGATGCGGCAGCAACACAGCAGACAGCAACCGCGGCACTGGCGTCGGGGATCCATGCCGTATTCTGGCTGAGCCTGCTGCTCGGTCTGTTATCACTGGTTTTCGCCTTCTTCCTGAAGAAACCGCATCCGCAGAATGATGCGGCGTAATCACCTGTATTAACCCTGATGGCTGCTCCGGCAGCCTTTTTCATTATTTATCACAGCCGTCATCCGCACACATGCCTTTTGTGACGGTAATAATTATCATTCAATGAGATAAGATGTATGACTGCACTTTACCGCACTTCCCTGTTCCGGCTTTCGCTGGCGGCTTTACTGGTTGCCGGTGTCTGCCACGCCGCTGAAGATGAAATCGTGGTCACCGCCGCGCCGCCTGCCGTCAGTCCGCTGGAAAATAACGGCACATACCGCGCCACACACAGCGACAGCGCCACCAAAACGGCCACGCCGCTGAATAAAGTCCCTTCCTCGGTCTCCGTGATCAGTGAGGAGGAAATCACCGCCCGCAATCCTGCCACACTGAAACAGGCACTGGGATACACACCCGGCGTAGTGACCGGCACCTCCGGCAGTTCATCCGTTTTCGACAGTGTGATGATGCGCGGCTTCCATAATGTCAGCCAGAATATCTATCTGGACGGATTAAAAGTTCAGGGGGATATGTATGCGGAAAGCAGGATGCTGCCGGAATTTATGCAGCGGATTGATGTGCTGAAAGGCCCGGCTTCTGTGCTTTACGGGCAATCCAATCCGGGCGGCGTGGTCACCATGACCTCCAAACGGCCGCAGATGAACCCGCTGCGGGAAATCCGCTTACAGGCGGGGAATCACCACCTGTGGCAGACCGGGTTTGATCTCAGTGATGCCCTGAATGATGAGGAAACACAGGCTTACCGCCTGACCGGCACACTGCATGACCAGCACCAACAGCAACAGGGGGAGCGGGAACGGTATTATGCTTTACAGGGTTCTTATCTCTGGCAGCCGGATGATACCACTTTTTTACTGCTTACCGCCCAGGCCATGAATGCGCCGCGTAACGGCTATTACGGCTGGCTGCCGCGTGAAGGTACCGTTGACGGCGGCGCTGCCGGGAAATTGCCGACCGGTTTTAACGAAGGCGAGCCGGGCTATAACCGCTTTGAACGGCAGCAGCGGCTGATCGGCTGGCAGTTTGATCATACATTCAATGATAACTGGTCACTGCATCAGGGCGTGCGTTACCAGCAGATCAGCACCAACTGGCGCACTATTTACGGCAGCGGATTATGCAGCAGCAATCCGGCGGCCTGTTACGGCGTGCCAAAGCAGGAGCTCTCATCAATGCTTGCCCGCAGCCATATACGTAATGACGAACGGCTGTCCGGCCTGGTCACTGATACCCATGTCATCCACAACATCAGCGGCCACGGCTGGCGCAATACCCTGATGACAGGTGTGGATTACTCACAGCTGCGCAACCGGATGGTTAATGAGGTCGGTGTTGCTGCCCCGCTGGATCTGCGATCCCCGCAATACGGCAATCTGACAATCATCCCGGGGATAAATTCGAAAGCAATAAATAAAAACCACCAAATCGGGATCTACGCCCAGGATCAGCTCTTTCTGAAGGACTGGACATTCACCCTCGGCGGCCGTTATGACGAAAACACCAGCAAATCCCGCGGCCGCGATAACATCAGCGGTGATACCACTCATCACCAGACTGACCACGAGTTTACCTGGCGCGGCGGTGTGAACTATCAGCTGCCTTATGGTTTCGCTCCGTATTTCAGCTACAGCGAATCCTTTGAGCCAAGTACTGCGGCCACGGTCAGCGGCAAACCGCTGGATCCGTCACGGGGTAAACAGTATGAAGCCGGGCTGAAATACCTGCCGGAAAATGCCGCGCTGTCTGCCACACTCGCCGTTTATGAGCTGACCAAAGACAATAACCTGCACCGTGACCCGCTGAATCCGTTTTTCAGTGTGCAGGGCGGAAAAATCCGTTCGCGGGGGATTGAGCTGGAAACCAAAGCGGCGCTGACCTACAACTGGAACCTGATCGCCGGCTATGCTTATACCGATACCCGTTTCCGTCAGCAGGCGGAGAATACCAATCATCACCCCGCGATGGTACCGGCGCATACCGCCTCTCTGTGGACAGATTATACCTTTGACACCACGCCGCTCAGCGGCCTGACTATCGGCGGCGGCGTACGCTATAACGGCAAAACACAGGGGGATGATGCCAACAGCTTCACTGTTCCCGCCTATACCGTGGCGGATATGATGCTGCGCTACCGGCTTGATAACCTCCCGGCTCTTGAAGATGCGGAGATCGCGCTGAATATCAATAACCTGTTCAATAAACACTATGTATCTGCCTGCTTTACGGATGCAGCATGCAGTTGGGGCAATGACCGGCAGATAACCACCACACTGACCCTTCACTGGTAAAACAGATAAAAAGGGGGATTCCGCAATAAACCGGAATCCCCGAAAAGGCGGGATCACTAAGAGAGACCGCTGCCCGCCGCAGCGCACTGCACATCAGGCCTTATTCATCGCCTGAGTAAAAAATTCATCACTGTAAGCCTGTGCGAAGTGGAAGGAGGCCATCCGCTCAGCCAGACGGAAGAACGCTTCCACTTCCTGTGCATTGAGGATTTTCCGGTCGCGGATGCGTGTTTCCAGCTCAGCCAGAGCGTTACGGGATAACCGGGTCACTTCCGGAAGATCAAAACCGGTCAGCATGCCGTTTTGTTTGCGGATCACACCGTCGGCCAGCACAGTATCGATATCACCGGTATGTGTCATCTGCACCACACTGCCTGCGGCGTGCACCGGTGCCACAAAACCATCTCTGTGGCGGATAATAATGATGTCCGCTTTTTTCCCGGCCACCAGCGAGCCGATCTCGTTTTCCATGCCCAGCACCTGTGCTGCGCCGAGGGTCGCCCAGTGCAGAGCCTCGCGGACAGTCGGGGTAATTTCAAACGGCATAGTATCGCGCTGATGTACTTTTTCATTCGCCAGTGCACGTTCAATCTGCAGTGCCATATTCATCTGAGTGAACAGATCATCTGTTGTCACACCGGTGAAATCCGTTCCGAGTGCAAACGGGATCCCATACTCCGCACAAGGCTGATAAGGCAGGAACCCCATCCCCATCTGTAACTCGCTGGACGGCGTGCTCGCCACATGGCCGCCGCTTTTGGCGATCAGTTTCCAGTCTTCGCCGGTCAGCCCGTTACTGTGGGCGTGGATATGTCCCGGCAGCAGTAAACCGTGGTCGTCCAGTTCACGCAAACCACGCAGCAGAACCGAGGTTTTGGCCGCCCCGGTGTGTGAGGCGTGTTTCAGGCCGAGACCATCCGCCAGACGGATCTGTTTTGCCGATTCAGCAAACGGCACCGTACCGGGATCGGAAATCAGCATCCCGGCTGTCAGCCGATCCTGGTCGCGGAACAGGGTTTCAGAGATCTCACGGGCACAATCACGCCGTGCATCCATGGAAGCAAAACCGGCGGGTTTAAAATCATACACCTGCATACCATAACCGTAGACACCACGGATGCCGCTGTCCTTCATAGCAGCAACAGCATTAGCGGCATGTTCCGGTGAGTTAACACAGTCATTCACCTCATAAACCGTTGTCGTACCGGCATTCAGAGCGCTGATATTACCGTTCAGAACCGCCGCATACATATTGTCTGCCGTCATCATTGCGCCGAATGCATGGAAGGTATTGATAAGAAATGCCGGTAACGACTCTTCCGCCGAAACACCACGGAACAGTGCCATCCAGTTATGGCGGTGCGCATCGATCATGCCCGGAGTGACAATCGCCCCTTGTGCATCAATCACCTGCGCATCGGTGTGGTGATCAAATGCCTGTATATCCGCACTGATTGCGCTGATCCGGTTGCCCTCGATCAGTATCGCGCCGTTGATAATATCGCCGGTGGCATCATCCATTGTGATGATTGTGCCGCCGCGAATGATTTTTTTATTCTTTTCCATGCAGGCCTCTCTGGTTAATATCAAAAATGTACTATACAGTACATTATAATCTGATTATAAAATCAACCTGTAAATCGGCAGCATAAAATCCATCTCATTTTCCGGGAAAAAAACACGTTTATTCTCCCTTCCGGGATAAAAAAGAAAATAATTCTTATTTTTCAGCAAAATACCCCGTGATTTCTGACAGGAAAAAATAAGAAATCCGCGCGTTTTTACCTCATTTTTTGCGCCGTACTGACATAAAAACTCAGCACAAAACATCAACAAAGTATAAAATAAAGGTCTTAAGCACTGAAATAATCCCCCGGAAAGATCACTCCCGAAGAAAAATAACCAAACCAACCCGTTGTTATCTCTGCTGTTATTGTCATGTGCTTATAAATTAATTTAATTAATTGATAAAGTTTTCTCTATAGTTTCCGATAACCAGTCATTTACTGAGTATCCGGAGGAATGATGCTTCTGCGCAGCATTAAAATCAGTACGAAACTCTTCGTGGCTTTTGGCTTTTCCATTCTGCTGATGGTCATCAGCGCCACACTGTCGGTTGTCAGCCTGAATAACGCCAATGACGGCATCCGCGATATCCTGGACGAGGATTATCCGATCACGGTAAAAGCAAACTTACTGATTGATTATTTTCATGATTTTGTCGGCATTCAGCAACTCCTGCTGCTGGATGATAAAAATCCTCAGATTCGTCAGCTGGCCGCCGGTGCTTCTGAAACCAGTAAAAAAATCACCCTGATTCTGGATGAATTTAATGAGACGCTGAAGGATGAGGCATCTCAGAACATCCTGAAAGAGATCCGCTCAGTCCGCCAGCAGTACCTCACCTCACAGCGCCGTATGGTTCAGTTTTCACAAAACGGAGATGAAGCCTCTGCAATCAATGAGATGGTGAATACCACAGCCGGTATTCAGCGCGCTTACCGCGACAATGTGATGCAGTTAATCGCCATTCAGGATGCGCATATGAAAGAGGCGGGAAATCAGGTGGAAAGTAATTTCAAAACCAACCGCCTCCTGCTGATCACTCTGACTATCATCAGTGCCATCATCAGTGCCGTACTGGCGCGGA
Organism: Morganella morganii; assembly: GCF_019243775.1. Lineage (NCBI taxonomy): Bacteria > Pseudomonadati > Pseudomonadota > Gammaproteobacteria > Enterobacterales > Morganellaceae > Morganella > Morganella morganii. The sequence goes on along the minus strand of NZ_CP069157.1, from coordinate 622,176 downwards.
TTATTGTGGTCAGTATCACCCGTCCGCTGGACAAAGCCGTCACGCTTGCCCGCGCCATTGCACAGGGGGATCTGACACAGCAGGTCAATGTCACACATCATGATGAAACCGGGGTGCTGCTTAATGCCCTGGCTGAAATGCAGGTTCATTTGCAGGATATCGTAACAGAGGTGAAAAACGGCGCAGTCAGCCTGTCTGCCACCGCAGAGCAGATTGTTGCCGGTAACCAGAACCTGGCCGCCCGCACGGAAGAACAGGCCGCGTCAGTGGAGGAAACTGCCGCCTCAATGGAACAGATCACCGCGACAGTGAAAAATACCGCCGCCAATACTCTTAAGGCAACCGCACTGTCGGCGGATACCGCCGGGGTGGTGAAACACAACGGCGAAATGATGGAGCAGGTGACGGATAAAATCCGTATGATCAACACGACGGCCACCCGGATGTCAGATATTATCAATCTGATTGATTCTATTGCGTTCCAGACCAATATTCTGGCGCTGAATGCCGCTGTGGAAGCCGCCAGAGCCGGTGAGCACGGACGCGGTTTTGCGGTGGTGGCCGGTGAAGTCCGCCTGCTGGCACAGCGCAGTGCCGATTCAGCCGGTGAGATCCGCACCCTGATTGAAAACTCTGCCGGTCAGACCCGCGAGGGGCTGCAACTGGTGGAGGAAGCCGCTGAATCACTGCGCGGTATTGTCAGTAACGTCAGCCAGATGGCTGATTTACTGCATGAGATAGGCCACGCCAGTCATGAACAGACTGACGGGATCACTCAGATCAACAGTGCTATCGGGCTGATTGATTCCGCTACCCAGCAGAATGCCACCCTGGTGGAACAGTCTGTTGCCGCAGCCTCCTCCCTGAATGAGCAGGCCGGTACACTCAATGAGATGGTTGGTGTCTTTCAGCTTGCCGGAACGCCGTCTTCAGTATCTTAATGATTAACGGGCAGATAACGGGCATGACTGCCCGTTATCACTGTTCCGGATGGCTGTCAGAGAAAACCGTACATGGCGGAAAAGAACCAGCCGCACACACAGGAAACCCCGACACCGATCAGTCCCGGCGCAATAAAGCTGTGGTTAATCACAAAGCGCCCGATTTTGGTGGTACCTGAGCGGTCGAACTGGATAGCCGCCAGGTCACTCGGGTAGGTCGGCAGAATATAGTAGCCGTAACAGGCCGGTGCGGATGCCACAATATAAGCCGGATTGACCCCGATCATCAGCGCGAGCGGAACCACTGCCGCCAGAGCCGCCGCCTGCGAGTTGACAAACTTGGACACCAGCAGCAGCACCACTGCGTAAGCCCACGGATACTCTTTGACCAGCGATCCCAGCACACCCTCAATCTGCTCAAGGTGAGCACCGAACATGGTTTCCGCCATCCACGCGATACCGTAAACCGCCACAATCGCGATCATCCCCGAGCGGAATACTTCATTCTTCGAAATAGATGCCGGTTTGGTATCGGTAAAGATAATAATTAATGCCCCTGCCAGCAGCATAAAGATCTGAATCACCAAAACCATCGACAGCGGCTTGCCGTCAAAAACCGGCCGCAGCCACGAAAATGCCCCCAGTGATGCAACGACCGCGATAGAGGCCAGAAAGATCCACATTGCCAGCCAGTTACTGGCCGGTAATTTTTTATTGAGCAGGGTGGCGGTATCGCCGTAGACGTATTTCCGGTTCTCCGGTTTTGCGATAAATGACTGAAATTCCGGATCCTTATCCAGGTCTTTACCGCGATACCAGCTGAAGATACCGATGCACAGTATCCCGATCAGGGTGGATGGAATGGTGATCGCCAGCAGGTCAACAAAGCTCAGATGTTTGCCGTTGATGGTCACATCCCCCAGCATGGCGACCAGGGAGACCACCGCAACCGACACCGGGCTGGCGATTATCCCCATCTGGGAGCCTATTGTACTGGCCGCCATCGGCCTTTCCGGGCGGATATTATTTTTAATCGCGACATCATAAATGATAGGTAAGATGGTGTAGACGACGTGCCCGGTACCGCACAGAATAGTCAGCAGACAGGTCACAAACGGCGCCACAATCGAGACATATTTCGGGTTACGCCGCAGCAGACGTTCTGCTATCTGCAGCATCACATCCAGTCCCCCGGAAGCCTGCAGCGTAGCCGATGCCGCCACGACCGCAATAATCACCAGCATCACATCCACCGGCGGCTTTTCGGGCTTTAAGTGGAAGACAAAAACCAGCACCACCAGGCCTATCCCGCCCAGCAAACCCAGGGCAATCCCGCCTTTGCGCGCCCCGTAAAACAGACAGATCAATACCACGACAAGCTGGATAGCAAAATCCATAACTAACTCCTTTTAGGTACTTAAAAATCCGTGGGTCTGTATCACCTGGTTTCACTATAAAGCGCACAAAATAACAATTTTTTGATGTAAACAATAAAAACTGCCGGAAAACAGAACAGTTTTTCTATAACAGTGACGGGGGTAAAAAAATCGCCGGGGAAGTATTCAGGGGATGGATACAAACCGGTAACCGATACCGGTTTCGGTGATGAAATGCTGAGGACGGGCCGGATCCGTTTCCAGTTTCTGGCGCAGATGTCCCATGTAAATACGCAGGTAGTGGGCGTGTTCGACGGCGTTCGGCCCCCACACTTCATTGAGCAGTTGCCGCTGAGTCAGTACTTTGCCGCTGTGGCCGATAAGAATGGTCAGCAGGCGGAATTCAATCGGTGTGAGATGCACTTCCTCCCCGCCTTTCCTGACCTGACGCCCGGCAATATCCACACAGATATCCCCGAATTCATAAACAGGATCATTTTTTTCACTGCCGGGATAGCGGCGCATCAGCACCCGCAGCCGCGCCTGTAACTCCCCGACACCAAAGGGTTTGGTCATATAGTCATCCGCCCCGGCATCCAGGGCGGCAATTTTGTCATGCTCACTGTCACGGGCGGAAAGCACCAGCACCGGCACAGAACTCCACTGACGGAACTCCTGCACAAAGGTGATGCCGTCACCGTCCGGCAGACCCAGATCAAGGATCACCAGATCCGGTTTGCGGGTCGCCGCTTCCACCAGCCCGCGTGCCAGGTCTTCCGCTTCAAACACACGCACAGAATCCCCTTCCAGCGCAGTGCGCAGAAGGCGGCGGATCCCTTTTTCATCTTCAATAATCAGTACAGTGGTCACAACGGGTTATCATCTTCATCAATCACGGGCGGGTCTTCACAGGGTAGACGGATATGGAAGCTTGCGCCACCCCCGTCACGGTTTCCGGCTAAAATAGTGCCGCCGTGCACTTCCGCAATCGCCCGGCAGATAGCCAGCCCGAGGCCGATCCCCGGAATGGCGGATTCTTTCTGGCCGCGCGAAAATTTCTCAAATATCTGTGCTTCCTGTCCGGCCGGGATGCCCGGGCCGTTATCCCACACTTCAATATCAATCATATTGTCCGACAACCGCGAGCGGATGCCAATCTGCGCCTGCGGCCCGGCATATTTTATCGCGTTTTCCAGCAGATTGATCAACACCCGTTCAAACAGCGGGCCGTCCGCGCAAATCAGCTGCATCGGGTCATTGAGGTCAATCTGCACCGAATCCGTATCAAAACGCGGTTTCAGCATTTGCAGGGCACTGCCGATCACCTCTTCCAGCGGCAGCCACTCTTTATTGAGATTAAAGCCGCCGGACTGGATCCGCGCCATATCCAGCAGGTTATTGACCAGCCGCGTGGTGCTGAGGATATGCTGGCGGATCTCATTGGCCTGCGCGGCATACGGTGAACCTTCGCTGGTCAGATCCAGCGTCAGGATCTCCGCCTGACCAAACAGTACAGTCAGCGGCGTGCGCAGATCATGGGACAGCGCCGCCAGCAGCGAGTTGCGCACCTGCTCGCGTTCACTGACCAGCCGCGACTGCGCCTCGCGTTCTGTCAGCGTGCGGCGTTCCAGCGCCCCCGCTGCCAGCAGGATCAGGGTTTCCAGCAGCCGCTGCTGTTCGGGGATCAGCAGCTGACGGCGGTTATACGGCTCCACAATCACCACGCCGTACACTTTCTCTGTCGTGCAGACCGGCAGGATCTGATACGGCACACCGGGCAGAGTACCGGTGCCGAACCCGGCGGGCTGGCCTTTGTCATAACTCCAGCGGATGATGGCATCGTCACGGCCGTTATCCGCCACCCCGCCCCCTGCCGGGATCAGGTTACCCTGCTCATCCGGCAGCAGCATTTCGCAGCGGGCATGCAGGCTGTGGCTGATAAAGTGGCAACTGACAGAGGCAATATCATCAGATTCCCGCGCCACCGCCAGCGCTTTCGACATTTCATACAGATGCCAGGTGCGCTGCTCGCGGTAACGTGCCACCCTGGCCTGATAGCGGACACCGGCAGTCAGGCTGCCGATCACCAGCCCGACGGTCATCATCACCGCGAAGGTGAGCAGATACTGCATATCCGAAACGGCCAGCGTGCCTTTCGGGTTGATAAGAAAGATATCAAAGCTGATAACGTTAATAATGGTGGCAAACACAGAAGGCCAGCGCCCGTAAAACCGCGCCACCACCACCACGCCCAGGATATAGAGCATTACCAGGTTGGCGTTATCAAAGGCCATCAGCCAGTGATGCGCCATAAGGGTAGTGACGGCGCAAATCAGTGCCGCGACAACACAACCCTGTAAATCGGTTTTGTGTTTATCCAGGAACGGCCGGTTGTCGCTGAATTTCTCACGGTTTTCCGGCTGCCGGTCCTGCGGGGCGATCATGACCACATCCAGATCAGCGGCACTACGGCTGAGCTGTTCCTGTAATTTGTCGCGCCGCCACCAGGATGTCCGCTCATGGCGGACAATCATAATTTTGCCGAGGTTATTTTCACGCGCATAGCGGATCACCGCGCGGCCCTCTTCCGGCTCCGCCAGCGTTGCCGTGGTGGCTCCCAGTTGCTGCGCCAGCGACAGGGTGGTGAGGATAGTACGCCGCTGCGGTGACGGCAGCTTATGCCGTGCGGGGGTTTCGACAAAAATGGCATGCCAGTCACTGCCGAGCCGTGCCGCCAGCCGGGCTGCGGCACGCACCAGTTTTTCATTGCCGCCGTCCGGACGCAGACAGACCAGAATCGCATCCCGGGTGTGCCAGACTTTCTCCTGACCTTTCCGCTCCCGCCAGGCACGCATTTGTTCATCGACACGGTCAGTGGTCCGCCGCAGCGCCAGTTCACGCAGTGCCAGCAGATTGCCTTTGCGGAAAAAGTGCTCGATCGCCCGCTCCGCCTGAGCAGGGAGATACACTTTTCCCTCACGCAGTCTGTCGAGCAGGTCGTCCGGCGTTAAATCCACCAGTACGATTTCATCGGCGGCATCAAACACCGGGTCCGGTACGGTTTCGCGCACACGAACACCGGTCACGCCGCCGACAATGTCGTTCAGGCTTTCCAGGTGCTGCACATTGATGGTGGTGAGGACATCGATCCCGGCATTGAGCAGCTCTTCCACATCCTGCCAGCGTTTCGGGTGGCGGGCGCCGGGGATGTTGGTGTGCGCCAGTTCGTCCATCAGGATCACCGCCGGATGGATCGCCAGCGCGCGGTCGAGATCAAACCCCGCCACCTGCCGCCCCCGGTAGTTATGCTTTTTCAGCGGCAGGATGCGCAGCCCTTCCAGCAAGGCAGCGGTTTCACTGCGGCCGTGGGTTTCCACCACCCCGGCCAGCACATCAATGCCCTGCTCACGCAGCCGCTGCGCCTCTTTCAGCATGGCGTAGGTTTTCCCGACACCCGCACAGGCACCGAAGAAAATCTTCAGTTTCCCGCGCGGGCGCTCTGTGACCTGTGCCAGTAACTGGTCAGGATCGGGACGCAGTGGCTCATCATACATAATGCTGTCCTTCCGTTAGTTCAGGCTGGTTTTGTCCGCCGCATGTGCATCCAGCGCCAGATTCAGTGCCAGCACATTCACGACCGGCACACCGGTAAACGCAGGCACCGGAGTGGTGATATGTTCGCGGATCAGTTTCTCCACCTCCGCCTGTGTCATATTACGCGCTTTGGCCACCCGCGCGGCCTGCCAGTAAGCGGCATCCGGAGAGATATCCGGATCCAGCCCGCTGGCAGAGGCGGTCACCAGGTCAACCGGCACCGGGCGGGAAGCATCCGGGTTTTCCGCCCTTAATGTTTCTGCCCGCTGCGCCACCCGCTGTAACAGTTCCGGGTTGCCGGTGCTCAGGTTGCTGCCGCCGGAACTCAGGGCGTTATACGGATGCTCTGCTGTTTCTGACGGGCGTCCGTGAAAATAACCGGGCTGTGTGAACTGCTGGCCGATCAGCGCCGAGCCTTTGACTTCGTTATTCACTTCAATCAGTGAGCCGTTGGCCTGGCGGGCAAACCACCACTCCCCGAGCGAGGTGGTCAGCAGAGGATAAAATACCCCTGTTACCAGTGCCAGAACCAGAAATATTATGATTGCGGGACGTATCTGACTCATTGTTTATCCTTATACTAACCCTGTCAGGGTCAGTAACATATCTATCAATTTTATACCGATAAACGGCACAACCAGGCCACCCAGTCCGTAGATCCACAGATTACGGCGTAACATCTGTGCGGCGCTCAGGGCATGGTACGGCACCCCTTTCAGCGCCAGCGGGATCAGAAAGACAATAATCAGGGCGTTGAAGATAACCGCACTTAACATGGCGGAATCCGGCGAGTGCAGACGCATGATATTGAGTGCATCCAGCTGCGGATAGGTCACCGCAAACGCCGCCGGGATAATGGCAAAATACTTGGCGATATCATTGGAGATACTGAACGTGGTCAGCGAGCCGCGTGTCATCAGCATCTGTTTACCGATATGCACCACCTCAATCAGCTTGGTCGGGTTGGAGTCCAGATCGACCATATTCCCCGCCTCTTTCGCCGCCTGGGTGCCCGAGTTCATCGCCACCGCGACATCCGCCTGTGCCAGTGCCGGCGCATCATTGGTGCCGTCGCCGGTCATTGCCACCAACCGCCCTTCTTTCTGATACTGACGGATCAGCGCCAGTTTGGCTTCCGGGGTGGCTTCCGCCAGGAAATCATCCACACCGGCCTCGGCAGCAATCGCCGCAGCCGTCAGCCGGTTATCCCCTGTGATCATCACAGTTTTGATCCCCATCTGGCGCAGTTGTGCAAAGCGTTCGCGGATCCCGCCTTTTACGATATCTTTCAGGGCGATCACCCCGAGCACGCGATGCTCTTCGGCCACTACCAGCGGGGTTCCGCCGCTGCGTGCAACCTCTTCCACCAGTTTGTCGACCTGTGCCGGAAAATGACCGTGGTTAGCCTCAATATAGCGGCGGATAGCATCGACAGAACCTTTACGGATAGTGCGCCCGTCCACATTGATGCCGCTCATGCGGGTCTGGGCGGTAAACGGGATAAAAGTCGCATTCAGGCTTTCCAGATCACGCGCCCGCAGGCTGAAACGCTGTTTTGCCAGCACCACGATACTGCGTCCTTCCGGGGTTTCATCCGCCAGTGATGACAACTGAGCTGCATCTGCCAGCGTTCTTTCATCCACACCGGGTGCAGCCAGGAAAGCAGAGGCCTGGCGGTTACCCAGTGTGATGGTGCCGGTTTTGTCCAGCAACAGCACGTCCACATCCCCGGCAGCTTCCACTGCACGGCCGCTGGTGGCGATGACATTGGCGGCCAGCATACGGCTCATCCCTGCCACACCAATAGCTGAAAGCAGGCCGCTGATGGTAGTCGGGATCAGACAGACCAGCAGGGCAATCATCACTGTCAGAGTGACCGGATGGCCGGTATAGGCGGTAAACGGCCAGAGTGTCGCCACCGCCAGCAGGAACACAATACTCAGTGCGGCCAGCAGGATGGTCAGGGCAATCTCATTCGGCGTTTTGCTGCGTTTCGCACCTTCGACCATGCTGATCATGCGGTCAAGGAAGCTGTCACCCGGGTTGGCACTGCACTCAATAATCAGCCAGTCGGACAGAATCCGGGTACCGCCGGTAACAGAAGCAAAATCGCCGCCGGATTCGCGGATCACCGGCGCGGATTCACCGGTAATGGCGCTCTCATCCACAGATGCACCGCCTTCCAGCACGGTACCGTCACACGGGATCAGATCCCCTGCTTCCACCAGTACCAAATCCCCTTTGCGCAGGGTATCAGCGGAGACCATATCAAAACCGCTGTCGCGCTGTGCCGCATGCAGACGCCGTGCGCGGCTGGTTTTTTTCATTCCTTTCAGGCTGTCGGCCTGCGCTTTGCTGCGCCCTTCCGCCAGCGCTTCGGCGAAGTTGGCAAACAGCACGGTAAACCACAGCCACAGGGCGACGGTGAGGGTAAATCCGCCGTTACCGCTGATAAATCCGCTGAACATCCCGGCGGCCAGCAGTGTGGTCAGCAGGCTGCCGCACCAGACAATAAACATCACCGGGTTCTGCCACTGCACCACCGGCGAGAGCTTGCGGAATGCATCCGGCAGTGCGCGGCGCACCAGTGCGGGTTCAAATAATCGCTGTGTCTGACGACTCATGGTGTTCTCCCGTCAATCACTTAAGTAAATCAAGAAATTCCGCCACCGGCCCCAGTGCCAGTGCAGGAACAAAGGTCAGTGCGCCGATCAGCAATATTGCGGCGATCAGCAGCCCGGTAAACAGCGGCCCGGTTGTCGGCAGTGTGCCTGCCCCGGCGGTCCGGATGGTTTTGCTGACCAGCGAGCCTGCCAGCATCATCACCAGCGCAATCACCACGAAGCGGCCCGCGAGCATGCAGAATGCCAGCAGCAGGTTCCAGAACGGAGTGTTGGTACTCAGTCCGGCAAAGGCACTGCCGTTATTATTTGAAGCGGATGAGAGGGCATACAGCACTTCACTGAAGCCGTGAGCGCCCGGATTGAGCATCGCGCCGCGTCCGGCCTCCGTCATCATCGCCAGTGCCGTGCCGCCGAGAACCAGCGCCGGGGTGACCAGAATCGCCAGCGCGGTCAGTTTCATCTCCCGCACCTCGATTTTTTTGCTGAGGTATTCCGGCGTGCGACCAATCATCAGTCCGGCGATAAAAACGGCGAGGAAAACAAACAGCATCATTCCGTAGAAACCGGCACCCACACCGCCGAAGATCACTTCACCGATCTGCATCAGCCACAGCGGCACAAGACCGCCCAGCGGAGTCAGGGAGTCATGCATACTGTTTACCGCACCACAGGAGGCGGCGGTGGTCACGGCCACAAACAGCCCGGTGGCAAGGATACCGAAGCGGCTCTCTTTCCCTTCCATATTGAAGGTGCTGTCGATCCCCATCCCCGCAAAAGCCGGATTACCGTGAGTTTCGCTCCACATCACCGCCACAGCGGCGGCAACAAAGACAATGGTCATCGCGGCCAGCAGTGCACGGCCCTGGCCCGGGTTACCGGCACAGCGCCCGAATGCAAAACAGAGTGCCGCCGGGATCAGGAAAATCGCCAGCATCTGCACAAAGTTGGTCAGTGCGGTCGGGTTTTCAAACGGATGCGCTGAGTTGGCACCGAAGAAGCCGCCGCCGTTGGTACCGAGCAGTTTAATCGCTTCCTGGGAGGCCACCGGCCCCATCGGCAGCACCTGCTGCACGCCTTCCGGGGTGATAATGGTCTGGTAGTCATGGAAGTTCTGAATCACGCCCTGCGAAATAAAGAACAGCGCAATAATCACGGAGAGCGGCAGCAGCAGCCACAGCGTGATACGGGTCAGATCCGCCCACGCATTGCCGAGTGTCTGCACAGAACGGCGGCACAGAGCGCGGATCAGGGCAAACGCCACAGCAATACCGGTGGCGGCAGACAGGAAGTTCTGTACTGTCAGTCCGGCCATCTGACTGAAATAGCTGACTGCGGATTCTCCGCTGTAAGACTGCCAGTTGGTATTAGTGACAAAACTGACCGCCGTGTTCAGCGCCAGATCCCATGACATCCCCGGGAAGTGACGCGGATTGAGCGGTAAATCCGCCTGCAGCATCAGGATCGCCGTCAGGAAAATCAGTCCCAGCGCATTAAACAGCAGCAGTGCTGTCAGATATCCCTGCCAGCGCATCTCGTCGCGGCCAATCCCCGCAAAGCGCCACAGCACACCTTCCACACGGCGCAGAACCGGCAGCGGTGTACCGTCAATAAAGCAGACCAGCAGGTTACTGAGCAGTTTTGCCGCAATCAGCAAAACAATCAGAAACCCGGCGATAAGTAAAAAGGCATTCGCGGCCATCAGAATTTCTCCGCATTAATCAGGGCATAAAGGAGGTATGCCAGCAGCAGTAATGTACCGGCGATGCCTGCAATAAGAGCCAGACTCATAACTTGTCCTTACATGTGTGAGGTATTCATCATTGAGTCTAGAAAAGCGGGTGCAAAGATGTCGCAAAATTCGGCGGGAAAGGTATAAAAAAAAGTATAAAAATGCGGGTTTCCGTAAACCCGCCCTGTTATCAAAGATCCAGATGGAAAAACTGATTATGTTCACCGGTCTGATAATCACCAAACGCCGATCCGGCCTGAAAACCGCAGCGCCGGTACAGTGCCAGTGCCGGTTCAAAATCCGGATGGCAGCCGGTCTCCAGGCTCAGGCACGTCATGCCGCTCTGTTTTGCCTGTGCAATAATATGCAGTAACAGCAGTTTACCCGCTCCTTTGCCGCGAAAATCCGGGTGAGCCCGCATTGATTTTATTTCGCCCTGTGCGGCGGAAATTTGTTTCAGCGCCCCGACCGCTGCGATACGGTCACCGGCCCATACACTCCAGACACGGATGTTATCCGCCCGCAGGCCGTTTTTACCGAGCGCGTAAACATGCTCCTGCGGCGTATTCTGTGCCATCCCCTGTAAATGCAGAGCAATCAGTGCGCCGGTTTGTGGTGAGGATAAATCATCCGTTTTTATTACAAAATTATATTCAGTCATTAGTGCCTCTTATCGCTGCAAACGGGAAAGCCCCGGCAGTCAGTTATCATTGCTGCAATAATCATTCCTCTTTTGCTGCCCGCCGGATCCGCCGGTTTCCGTTGCGGAAAATACCGCCCTGCACCATTACAGTGCACCATCAGAGGGCATCCGCCCATAAATACGTAGTCCCGGACTGATTTACCCGGACTTATCCGCCCCTTACACTGATCATGTTCAGGGCGTGATATCCGCAGGAAAATCAATAACAGGATGTGTAATGAAAACCGCCATAACCGCAGGACTCCTGTTTGCCGTACTGTTTGCCGCCGCCCCGCTTCAGGCAAAACAGACAGCAATACAGCAGATCGAAGCCAGAGCACTGAGCGGCAATATTACTGCTCAGATAACGCTGGCCGATACCTTCCGCGCAAAACAGGATATTGTGCAGGCCAAATACTGGTACCGGAAAGCGGCGGAACAGAACAATCCTTATGCCCAGAATGAGCTGGGAAAACTGATCCTGCTCAGCAATCACTCCGTGACAGCATTACAGGAAGCCAGAGTCTGGTTCGAGAAAGCCGCATCACAGAATCAGCCGGATGCGCTTTATCAGCCGGGGGTGATGTATTATCGCGGAAAAGGTTGTGAACGCGGTGATTGCGCCATTGCCCGGAGTTTTTATGAGAGAGCAGCAGCACAGTCACACGGCTCCGCTCAGTTTTACCTCGCGATGATGTATCTCCGGGGACACGGCGTGGCGCAGGATTACGAAAAAGGTGTGGCACTGATGAAAGCCTCCTGTGAAAACGGTGAGCCGGAAGCCTGCCCGTGGGTCAGAAATCTGACAGAAAATGAGGACAAATTCCGTCAGATTTTTTCCGGAAAACCGTCATCCGATCAGCCGCCCAGATAGGCACTCCTGACCGCTTCATTCACCAGCAGTGCCTGACCGGTATCCTCCAGTACGACCCGCCCGTTTTCAAGCACATAACCTCTGTCTGCCAGTTTCAGCGCCTGGTTGGCATTCTGTTCGACCAGGAAGATAGTCATACCCGCATCACGCAGTTCACGGATGGTATCGAAAATCTGCATGATGATAATCGGCGCCAGCCCGAGGGACGGTTCATCCAGCAGTAACAGCTGAGGGCTGCTCATCAGCGCACGGCCGATAGCCAGCATCTGCTGTTCACCGCCGGACATGGTACCCGCCCGCTGATGGCGGCGCTCCTGAAGCCTCGGGAAAAGCTCATATACCTGAGCAATCCGTGCCTGATACTGCGTTTTGGATGCAAAAAATCCGCCCATGGCCAGATTCTCTTCCACCGTCATCCGCCCGAACACCCGCCGCCCTTCCGGCACCAGTGCAATGTCTTTGCGCATGATCTGCGCCGTCGGCAGTGCCGTGATATTCTCCCCGAGGTAGCGGATCTCGCCGGTGGTCGCCCGCGGCTCCCCGCACAGCGTGCTGAGCAGCGTGGTTTTCCCCGCACCGTTCGCGCCGATCAGGGTGACTATTTCCCCTTTACGCACCGACAGGCTGACTTCATGCAGCGCCTGAATTTTGCCGTACTGCGCGGAGACATTATTAAATTCCAGCATCAGTATGCCTCCCCCAAATACGCGCGGATCACGTCCGGGTGGTTGCGGATCTCCGCCGGGGTGCCGCTTGCCAGCGGCGTTCCCTGGTTCACCACATAGATCCGGTCTGAAATTCCCATCACCAGTTTCATATCATGTTCGATCAGCAGGACAGACACGCCGTGCTCCGCCCGCAGTTCCGCGATCAGTGCATCCAGATCGTCCGTTTCTTTCGGGTTCAGCCCGGCCGCCGGTTCATCCAGCATCAGAATATCCGGCCGGGTCACCATACAGCGGGCGATTTCCAGCCGCCGCTGCTGACCATACGCCAGGTTACCTGCCTGCCGGTTTGCCAGTGACGTCAGCCCGATTCTGTCCAGCCACATCACTGCGCGTTCCGTGGCTTCGCGCTGATCACGGCGGAATGAAGGCAGCGTCAGCAGCCCGGCGAGTAATCCGCTTTTATGATGCTGATGCTGTGCCACCAGCAGGTTTTCAATCACCGTCATTTCCCGGAATAAACGTACATGCTGGAAGGTGCGGATCATGCCGAGACGGGCAATCGCCTGTCCGGATAATCCCTGCACCGGTTTTCCGCGCAGCAGGATCTGCCCGTCCGCCGGTTTGTAGAAGCCGGTCAGACAGTTGAAGATCGTGGTTTTTCCCGCGCCGTTGGGGCCGATCAGAGAGACGATTTCGCCCCGGTTCAGTTCCAGCGACACATTGTTCACCGCCAGCAACCCGCCGAAACGCATGGTCAGGCCGGAGACCTGCAATAAGGTATCGGTCATTGCGCACCTCCGGTTTTTTCCGCATCCGTTGTGCTGACTTTCAGGTGCGGGCGCGACACCGGCAGTAATCCCTGCGGCCGCCAGACCATCATCAGCACCATCAGCGCCCCGAGCAACAGCATGCTGTAAGCATTCAGATCGCGCATCATTTCCCGGGAAACCACCAGGATAACGGCGGCCAGAATCACCGAGGTTTGTGAGCCCATCCCTCCCAGCACCACAACAGCCAGCACAAAGGCTGATTCCGTAAAGGTAAAGGATTCCGGGCTGATAAAGCCCTGACGGGCGGCAAATAAGGTTCCCGCCACCCCGGCAAAGGCCGCACTGATGGTGAATGCCGTCAGTTTAATACGTGTCGGGCTGAGTCCCAGCGAACGGCAGGCGATTTCATCCTCACGCAGCGCTTCCCAGGCCCTGCCCAGCGGCATCCTCAGTAACCGGCTGATAATAAACAGTGTTGCCAGTACCAGCAGCAATGCGACCAAATACAGGAAAATAATACGATCGCCCGGATCATACGCCAGGCCGAAGAAATTATGGAACGTATCCCAGCCGCCCTCTTTGGCGGTCCGGCTGAACTCCAGCCCGAACAGGGTCGGTTTCGGGATCTGACTGATGCCGTTCGGCCCGCCGGTAAACTCCGTATTATTCAGCAGCAGAATACGGACAATTTCCCCGAAACCGAGCGTCACAATCGCCAGATAATCCCCGCGCAACCGCAGCACCGGGAAGCCGAGCAGCAGCCCGGACAGCGCCGCGGCAATACCGGCCAGCGGCAGACTCTGCCAGAACCCCCAGCCGAAATAGTGGTTCATCAGCCCGTAAGTGTAGGCACCGATGGCGTAGAATCCGGCGTAGCCCAGCACCAGAAGGCCGGACAGCCCGACCACCACATTCAGCCCGAGGCCGAGCATCACATAGATAAGGGTTAAGGTGGCGATATCCACACTGCCGCGTGACACCATAAACGGCCAGATAATGGCAGCGAGAATAATCAGCCCGGCAATAATTTTCTGCGTATTGGTGGAACCGTCAAAACCCGGCAATGAGCAGCTGCTTTTCGGCAGACGCGCCGTCAGTTTTTTCAGTGACGGGCGCACCAGCTGAAAAATAAAGACAATCACACAGCCGGTACCGATCCACTCCCAGCGGACAGCATCGGCGTTGCGGACAATCAGACGGGTGCCATCGAGGGACAATTGCAGCCCCATCATCACGGAGGCCAGCACAAACAGCGTTGCGGTGGCGACAATGGCGTTGATCCAGTGAGATTTTGTCATACCTTTTCAACCTCCGGACGCCCGAGGATCCCGGTCGGCATCACCAGTAACACAAGGATAAGCAAGCCGAATGAAACCACATCTTTATATTCCGTACTGAAGTAGGCGGAGGTCATGGCTTCTGATACACCGAGGATCACCCCGCCGATCATCGCCCCCGGAATACTGCCGATCCCGCCGAGAACCGCTGCGGTAAAGGCTTTCATCCCGGCCATAAAGCCGATGTACGGGTTGATCACGCCGTAAAACTGCCCCAGCAGCACCCCGGCCACCGCCGCCATCGCCGCACCGATCACAAAGGTCAGTGCAATCACGCGATCGGTGTTGATCCCGAGTAAACCGGCCATTTTCAGATCTTCCGCACAGGCACGGCAGGCGCGTCCCATCCGTGAGTAACGGATAAAGAGGGTCAGCGCCAGCATTGCCAGCACCGTCACCACCCAGATAGTGATCTGCATGGCAGAAACCGTGGCCGAGAAACCGCCGCTCTCCCCGAAGGTCCAGCGGCCGTTAATCAGCCCGGGCAGCGCGAGATCGCGGGAGCCCTGGGAAAGACTGACAAAGTTTTGCAGAAAAATGGACATCCCGATCGCCGAAATCAGGGCAATCAGCCGTTTTGAGTGACGGACGGGCCGGTAAGCGACCCGTTCGATACTCCAGCCATAGGCACTGGCAATAATTATCGCTGTAATAAATGCAGCGGTAATTAACAACCAGCCGACATCAATCCCCAGCATCATCAGCCCGGCAATCACAATAAACGAGACGTAACTGCCGATCATATACACTTCGCCGTGGGCAAAGTTAATCATACCGATAATGCCGTACACCATGGTGTAACCGATGGCGATCAGGGCATAGGTGCTTCCCAGCGTTAATCCGTTCAGCAATTGCTGCGTAAAATATAATAATTGTTCTGACATAGCGCACTCCCCTGAAACACACTGCCCGCATCAGTCACCGCTGCGGATCAGTTCAGCGGTGATGAGGTTCCGTCTTTGTGCCATTCAAATACGCCGAACTCGAAACCTTTCAGATCCCCGTTTGGTGTCCAGCTCAGTTCGCCCATTACGGTGTCAACCGGTTTGCCTTTCAGATCAGCGGCCAGATCCGCTGGTTCCATGCTGCCGCTGCGCTGCATCGCGGTAGTCAGGGACTGTAATGCCGCATAGGTTGTCCAGACGAACGGCCCGGTGGAATCCAGTTTCTTCGCCGCCAGGGCATCCACCACCGGTTTGTTGGCAGGAACCTGGTCATAGCGTTTCGGCAGCGTCACCAGCATGCCTTCGGATGCGTCACCGGCAATGTTGGAGAGTGAGGAGTTACCCACGCCTTCCGGTCCCATAAAGCGGATATTCAGCCCCGCCTGTTTTGCCTGGCGTAAAATCTGTCCCATTTCCGGGTAGTAGCCGCCGAAATAGACAAAATCGACATTATCTTTCTTCAGGCGCGCCACCAGCGCGGAGAAATCTTTATCACCCGCCGTCACCCCTTCAAACAGCACTTCTTTCACTCCGGCTTTGTTCAGATTGTCTTTCACGGAACGCGCCAGGCCTTCACCGTACTGCTGTTTGTCATGCACCACGGCAATGCGCTGCGGTTTCACTTTTTCGAGGATATATTTTGCTGCGGTCGGGCCCTGGTCAGAATCCAGGCCGGTGGTACGCATGATCAGGTTGTAACCGCGCGTGGTTAAATCCGCATTGGTTGCCGCCGGGGTGATCATCAGGATCCCTTCATCCTCATAAATATCTGACGCAGGTTGTGTGGAGGAGGAGCAGAGGTGCCCGATCACATAGCGCATGCCGTCATTGATAACTTTGTTGGCGACCGCCACCGCCTGTTTCGGGTCACAGGCGTCATCGTATTCGGTGATCACCAGTTTATTGCCGTTAATCCCGCCTTTGGCGTTGATGTCCTCAACCGCCTGGCGGGCGCCGGTAAATTCCATATCACCGTATTGTGCGACCGGTCCGGACATAGCGCCCACCACCGCAACTTTAATATCTTCAGCGTACGCCGCTGCACTTAATGCACAGGATACAGCTCCGGCAATGATTGCCATTTTCATTGTTTTTTTCATCAGAACATCCCCATCGGTTAGCTTTGCAGTGACCGGACGGTCAGCATGTGCGGTATTTTCGGAATTCCGTTATAATGAGTCGCATTACATTAATTAATGCTTTATTTTCAGTTCATTAAACAGGATTTTTATTCTGAAAAGCAAATCAGAAAAGGAGATTATTGCATCATTAACAGGATAATATCCGGTTAAAATCGGGTGTTTTTTTCGGCAAAAAACAGTGTTATAAACTGGTTAATGATTCGTTAAGGATAACTTAATGCGGAAATTCACCGCCGGAAAAATAGTTTTCCCCACTATTCCGATAGCAATTATCTCTCTTTATTATTAGATTCATCCGGCGAAGTATTAACCCGTTATCTGATTCAGTTTACTGATTGATCTATCCTGATCCGGGTTTTCTGTTCACTATGACTGATGGAATGGTCCGCGACATGAATAAACTAACGGGCATGCTCCTGCTCACTTTTGCGTTGCCGCTGACCGCTGTGGCCGCAACCCCCGGCCGCTGTGATGATGCGGCACAGGATATTAACCGGCAAAATACATTTATTATTACCGGTGCGAAATATTACGGGCCGGTAAAATAAATCACTATCACGTCTTACCGCCCGATGGGGCTTATCCTGTGGGTGAAAGAAAAACTGCACTTCGGTCCGTGCAGCAATCTGACACAATATGATTATGAATACCGGGAAATGGCGATAGAAGAAGGTCAGGTGCCGATTACGATTACGCAAACCACGCAGATCGTGCCGGAAAAACCGGATCGTCAGCCTGACAGAATCCTATAAAACAATACCGGATAACCAATCCCGGCAATCAGAAACCCGCTACCGCTATCAGAATAACCGGCTGGTTTCGCCTACACCTGTTATAAATGGGATCCGTACGGAAACTGCGAATTACAGACCATGATCAAAGCCATTCAGTTAGAAGGCTCCGCCGCCATTCAGAGCAGCGGGATCACGCCGGAATCCCGCTACGAATATTACTGATTTATCCTATTTTCATCGCCAGTACAGCAGCGATATTGCGGGCGGCCACTTCAATATTAACCGCCGCCTGTGCCAGTGCCTCATCCAGAGAGCAAATCCGCGGGATCACGGAGAACACGGCATCAATACCGTGCTCATGCACGACGGCATAGTCGTCACTCATCCCGCCTGCCAGCGCAATCACCGGAATTCCCCGTGCTTTTGCAGCTTTCGCCACACCCGCCGGGGTTTTTCCCTGAATCGTCTGTCTGTCCATCCGTCCTTCCCCGGTGATCACCAGGTCAGCATCTTTCACCACCGAGTTCAGATCCAGTGTTTCGATCACCATCTCAATTCCCGGCTGCATCCGCGCATCAAGCCATGCCATCAGCGGAACGCCCATGCCGCCTGCCGCTCCGGCACCGGCGACATCACTCAGTGACTTACCGGTCAGGGATTCAATTACCTCCCCGTAATGACGCAGCGCCGCATCCAGCTCGCTGACAATCGCCGGTGTCGCGCCTTTCTGCGGCCCGAAGGTGGCGGATGCTCCTTTCGGCCCGCACAGCGGATTATTCACATCACAGGCCACCACAAACTCTGTTTTCGCCAGACGCGGATCCAGCCCGGATAGATCCGCGGAAGCCAGTTTTGCCAGCGCACTGCCGCCGAACGGCAGTGAATTCCCCTGTTCATCGCGGAATACCACCCCCAGCGCCTGCATCATCCCGGCACCACCGTCATTGGTGGCACTGCCGCCGATGCCGAGGATTATTTTCTCCGCACCGTCATCCAGTGCTGCCAGGATAAGTTCCCCGGTGCCGAAGGTGGTGGTCACACGCGGATCCCGCTGTGCAGGAGGTACCAGATGTAACCCGGAAGCTGCGGCCATCTCAATAATGGCCGTTTTACCGTCACCGGACAGCCCGTAAAACCCGGTCACTTTATTCCCCAGCGGGGCCGTAACTTCGGTTTCTTTCAGTGTTCCCTGTGTGGCTTCAATAATGGAGACCACTGTGCCCTCGCCACCGTCCGCCATCGGCAACTTGATGTACTGCGCATCCGGGAAAACGGTTCTGAAACCCGCTTCCACCGCATCGGCGACCTGAAGGGCGGTCAGACTCTCTTTAAATGAATCCGGAGCAATCACTATTTTCATACTTAATTCCTTTTACCCGCCAAACCCGAAGACACCGAAAATCAGTGTGGAGACAATAGCGATCACCAGACCCACCATGGTTTCGTAAGGCAGTAATTTCAGACGCTCATGAACCTGCATATTGACACTGCCGCCGGTCGCATGGAAGAAGCTGCCGTGCGGCATCTGGTCGAGCACCACCGCACCGGCGTGGATCATCGCCGCCCCGGCCAGCGCACTCACACCCAGATCAAGCAGCGTGGAGCTGAATACCGCAGACGCCACCGCCGTACCTGCTGTGGTGGACGCGGTTGCCATTGACATCAGTGCCCCGGAAATCGGTGCCAGCAGATAGGATGGCAGACCGGACGCCGTCAGGCCGTTAATTAACACATCTTTCAGGCCGGAGTTGGCGATAATCCCCGCCAGGGTTCCGGTCCCCAGCAGCATAATCGCCACCGGTGCCATCCGGCTCAGCCCGGAGGTAATAAAGTGGTTGGACTGACGGATACGCCCCATAATCAGCGCACCGGCCAGGCCGCCGACCGGCAGCGCGATCAGCGGGTCAATGCTGATACCGGCGATCGGACGCAGTGACAGCAGAAAAATAGCTACCAGCGGTGCACTCATCGCTGCCCAAAATCCCGGCAATCTGCCGTCATGGTGAGCCGCAATCAGCTCTTCCTGTGTCACTTTTGAACCACGGTGAACCAGACGTTTCGCCAGAAAATATGCCACGATCAGCCCGAAAATACCCGGGATAATCCCCGCCGCCATCAGTGATGTCAGCGGCACGTTAAAGTTATCTGCCGCCGCAATGGTGTTCGGGTTCGGTGACATCACGTTACCCGCTTTACCGCCGCCGATCATCGCCAGCAGAATCGCCATTTTGGACAGATCCGCGCGGTGCGCAATCGCCAGTGCAATCGGTGAAACCGTAATAACCGCCACGTCGATAAACACACCGACGGCTGTCAGTAACAGAGTGGCTACCGCCAGCGCCAGCAGCGCCCGCTTCTCACCCACTTTGCGGACAATGGTTTCCGCAATAGTATTTGCCGCACCGGACTCAATCAGTACCCCCGCCAGCACACCCGCCGCCAGAATACGCAGCACCGCGTTAGTGATCCCCTGGGCACCGGTCACCATCAGTGTCACCGTCTGCACCAGATCCGCGCCGCCGACCAATCCTCCGGCCAGCGCCCCCGCCATCATCCCGTATACCGGCGGTACTTTTTTCAGTATTAACCCTATCGCCACGACCAGCGCAACCATTGCGCCCAAAGCTGAAACAGTCACCATGTGCAGACTCCTGCTGTAGTTATGATTATTCGGACAGAACAGGATGCATTATGGCGGCAGCCATCAGGTTAAGCTTGAGAGGTTCCGACAAAAAAGAACGGGCTGAAACCGCGTATTTTGTACAAACGTACAAATCACAGATCGGTCAGAATACCAAAATAAAGCTGAATCATTGATTCTAATTTACTGATATTCAAGCCAGTAATCGATTCAACACGCTGAAGGCGGTAACGGAGAGTATTTGTGTGAATATGCAGCGTTTTTGTGGTTTGAGACAGATCACAATTCTGATCAAAATAGGTCTTCAGGGTATGGCACAACACACGGCGGCTGTCCGCCGCTTTCAGTTTCTGCCAGGCAGAAGCCAGTTCAGCGGCCTGCCAGCTCTCCTGAAATCCCTGTAACAGCGCGGGTAATTTAACTTCATCATAAAAAATGGTTTTCTGGCGACTGTACGCCGGGGTCTGTCCCAGTTGCTGCACGGCGCAGGCACTCTGCCAGGAGCGGTGCAGACCATTATGTCCGTGAAAGAAACCACCGACATACATCAGCAGATCCGGCAACTGACGCCGCAGCGCCTGTAACTGCTTCTGTACAGGGGAGACCGGCTGAAAATCCGCATCACAGGCCACCGGTTTCAGCACCACCAGAGAATTTATTCCCCGGATACTGACCAGCAGATCCATTTTCAGATTATCAATATAATCCACCAGACGATGAAACTGCTCGTGATCCGGCGCGGGCAACGCGAGGATCAGGGCTATGCGGGGTTTATCGGGGGAGATCCCGAGATAGGCGGCGATAGATTTTACTGACTGTGGCTGCTGCTCCGGGCTTATCAGCTGACTGACCAGCTCATCGCGGTAACGGCGATCCCACTGGGATTTTTCCAGCAGATCGGCCTGCTCCAGCACCAGCTCCGCAGCCATGCGCACCAATTCGGCGTAGTTGCGCACTTCATCCGGTTTGCCGGAAATCCCGACCACACCCACCATGGTATCACGGAAAATCACCGGCAGATTAATGCCCGGTTTCACGCCTTTCAGCGTGGCAGCAGTGGCTTCATCAATTTCCACAATCCGGTTTTCTGTCAGCGCCAGCACCGCGCCCTCGTGACGCTGATTGACCCGCTGCGGGTCACCGGACGCAATAATCACTCCCTGTGCGTTCATCACATTCACGGAGTAACTGAGGATTTGCATCGCCCGCTGAACAATCAGCCGGGCGGTGCGCTGATCGAGCTGAACCGGTGTCATATCAGGACGGATTCTGTGCCTGGCGTGCTGCCGCAATGGCAGACTCAATGGCTTTTCTGGCCAGCGGACTGTTGCGCCAGCAGGTGGAGCCGGTGAGTGCCGCACCGGCACTCAGCAGGGATTGGGCATCTGCGGCGGCAAGCTGATTAAGGTCAGAAAAACCCATCTGCTCGAGGCGCTCGATAACTTTCGTGCCCACGCCCTTTACTGCCAGTAAAACTGCCTTGTCTTCAGACGAAAAAGCCATAATATCCCCGTCAGTGATTATCAGAAAATACTATGGCTACCATAACAGATTGCGGCGGAAACGGGAGCATTGTTATCAGCCCTCAATCGCCTCGCGCAGTTTTTTCATGGCATTTTTTTCCAGCTGACGGACGCGCTCTGCAGAAACGCCGTATTTATCCGCCAGTTCCTGGAGGGTGGTTTTGCTGTCATCATCCAGCCAGCGGGCACGGATAATGTCACGGCTGCGCTCATCCAGTGAATCAATCGCCAGGGTGAGTTTGTCCGTGGCGTGGTTATCCCAGTTATCTTCCTCGATTTCATCCGCGAAATCAGAGGATTTATCTTCCAGGAACAGTGCCGGTGCCACCACAGGGTGATCGCCGTCGTCGTCATCGGACATATCAAATGCCATGTCCTGCGCCGCCATACGGGATTCCATTTCCAGCACATCTTTGCTGGTTACCCCCAACTCTTTCGCCACCATTTCCACTTCGTCCTGGTTAAACCAGCCCAGACGTTTTTTGGATTTGCGCAGATTAAAAAACAGTTTGCGCTGTGCTTTGGTGGTGGCGATTTTAACGATGCGCCAGTTACGCAGCACATACTCATGAATTTCAGCTTTGATCCAGTGAACCGCAAACGACACCAGGCGCACACCCATTTCCGGGTTAAAACGGCGCACCGCTTTCATCAGCCCGATATTGCCTTCCTGGATAAGATCCGCCTGAGGCAGGCCATAACCTGAATAACTGCGGGCGACATGGATAACAAACCGCAGATGCGACATGATCAGTTTTTTCGCGGCCTCAAGGTCGCCGTCATAATACAGACGCTCAGCCAGCTCTTTTTCTTCTTCGGCTGTCAGCATCGGATACTGGTTAGCTGCCCGGATATAGGCCTCAATGCTCCCTTGCGGAACTAAAACAGGGAATTGCGTATCTTTAGTCATTCAGTCCTCAGTACAAATAAAAATGACGTCGGCAGACGGTAATGGTGAATAGTGTACAACACAGGACAGAGTTACGCCTATCACTTAGTGCCGGCGTTGTCATTTGGTTGAATGTAAACCGGTGATGCGGGATACCCGGCGGGATAATGCCCCGCCGGATAGTGAGACAGTTACTGCGGCATAAAATTCCGTAAATGGCGGACCGTTGCCAGCCAGGCGGCAACCCAGCCAATCATACCTGACACCAGCACAATCAGCAGTGCTTCGTCCCAGTCCAGCCCGGTCAGTGCAAATGTGGTGCCGAAAATTTTGGACACATCGGTCACAACATCACCCAGTTTCCAGACCAGCAGAGAGGATAACACCAGTGACAATATTGCGCCGAACGCCCCGAGCAGCATGCCGCCGTTGAGGAACGGACGCAGAATAAAGCCGTCTGTCGCGCCGATCAGTTTCATCACATTGATGGTTTCGCGGCGGCTGAAAATATTGAGCCGCACGCTGTTGCCAATCACCAGGAACAGGGCCACAACCATCAGCACGCCAATCAGCGAGGCAATCTGCCCCACCAGGCCGGTCAGTGCTGCCAGCCGGGCAAACCAGCTGTCATCCATCCGCACCTCATCAATCCCGGACAGTGCCGTGACACGATCACGCAGGGTGGAGAGCGTTTCGCTGCTCTGCATATCCACTTTCGGTGTGACGATAGCCACTGCCGGCAGCGGGTTTTCTTCCAGCATATCCAGCGCGGTACTGAATCCGGACCAGGCGCGGAATTCGGTTATCGCCTGGTCGCGGGAGAGATAATTAACGCTCTCCACGCCGTCGAGCGCTTTCAGCTCGTCCGCCAGTTTCTGACCGCCCTGTTCATCCAGACCTTTATCCAGATAAACGGTCAGTTGCGGGGTCGGATACCACTGTTCCGCCGCATGGCTGACGTTTTTCCAGACGATATAAAAGACACTCGGCAGTGTCAGGGAGATTGCAATCACCATCACTGTCAGCAGTGTTGACAGCGGCTGGCGCAGCATATCGCCCAGCGTGTTTACCCACGCATGCCGCCACTGTTCCCGCCAGCCGCCTTTCAGCGCTTTGGCTTTGGACGGCATTTTTTTTTACGGGTTTACGCGGTTGTTTAGCCATGATGACCTCCCGCCATGCGTCCCTGACTCAGTGTCAGCACGCGGTAATTACGCCGTTCAATCAGCATGATATCGTGTGTTGCCATCAGTACGGTGACACCCACACGGTTAAACTCTTCAAACAGCCGTAAAATGCCTTCTGACAGCTCACTGTCCAGGTTACCGGTCGGTTCATCCGCCAGCAGCACCATCGGTTTATTGACCACCGCACGGGCAATGCCCACGCGCTGCTGTTCACCGCCGGAGAGCTGGACCGGGAAGTTACGGGCCTTATCCAGCAGACCGACTTTATCCAGCGCGGCACTGACGCGGCGGCGGATATCTTCCGGGCTGGCACCGGCAATGATCAGCGGCATCGCCACATTGTCATATACCGTGCGATCCAGCAGCAGATGGTGATCCTGAAAAATCATGCCGATTTGGCGGCGCAGGAAAGGCACTTCACGGTTTTTCAGACGGCTGATGTTGTGGCCGTCAAATAAAATGGTGCCGTCACTGGGTCGCTCAATCCCACAAATCAGTTTCAGCAGGGTACTCTTTCCTGCGCCGGAATGGCCGGTCAGGAAGACCATCTCCGCCGGGCGGATATGGAAATCCACCCCCTGGAGCGCCTGACGGCCGCCTAAATAGGCTTTACTGACGTGTTCAAAGCGAATCATGGATGATTAATCCTCCCGGGCAAAAAGTGCCTCAATAAAATCACCGGCTTTGAAAGGACGCAGATCTTCAATACCTTCACCCACCCCGATATACCGGATAGGAATACCGAACTGGTCTGCAATGGCAAAGATCACACCGCCTTTCGCCGTTCCGTCAAGTTTGGTCAGAGTCAGCCCGGTCAGGCCGACCGCTTCATTAAAGAGACGCGCCTGGCTGACAGCGTTCTGTCCGGTACTGGCATCTAATGTCAGCATAATCTCATGCGGGGCATCTTCATCAAGTTTCTTCATCACCCGCACGATTTTCTTGAGCTCTTCCATCAGGTGTGCTTTGTTCTGCAGACGCCCTGCGGTGTCCGCAATCAGCACATCCACCCCTTTGGCTTTGGCGGACTGAATGGCATCAAAAATCACCGAGGCCGGATCCGCGCCGGTGTGCTGTGCCACCACCGGGATATTGTTGCGCTCGCCCCAGACCTGGAGCTGTTCCACCGCAGCTGCACGGAAGGTATCTCCGGCAGCCAGCATGACAGATTTACCCTGAGCCTGATACTGACGTGCCATTTTACCGATGGTGGTGGTTTTACCGACACCGTTGACGCCGACCATCAGGATCACATACGGTTTTTTATCTTCAATTTCCAGCGGCTTATCGACTGTTGCCAGGATCTCGCCCATCTCTTCGCGCAGTTTAACGAATAAGGCTTCCGCATCTTTCAGATCACGGCGGCTGGCATGCTGAGTCAGACTGGTGATGATCTTGCGGGTGGTTTCCACACCGACATCGGCCACCAGCAATTGTTCTTCCAGCTCTTCAAACAGATCGTCATCGATCTTTTTGCCACGGAAGATCCCGAAGAAACCGGAGCCGATATTCTCACGGGTGCGCACCAGGCTGCGTTTCAGACGGGCAAAGAACCCTTCTTTTGCCGGTCTTTCCTGCGTGTCCGCCGGTGCCGGAGATTCATTTTCAACCAGTGCCGCGTCCTGTGCTTCCGCTTCGGCTTCCGCGAGACGGCGGGCTTCTTCCTCCTGCGCAAGACGCTGTTCTTCGGCCAGACGCGCCTGTTCAGCGGCTTCGGCATCACGCTGTTTCTGCTCTTGTGCTAAACGCTGCTGTTCTGCGGCTTCTTCTTCCGCACGGCGTTTATCTTCCGCGATGCGCTGCTGTTTTGCCGCTTCCGCATCACGCAGTGCCTGCTCTTCAGCCCGGCGCTGTTCTTCTTCCGCACGCTGCTGCTCTGCGGCCAGCCGTTTTTCTTCCGCGATACGCTGCTGTTTCGCAATTTCCGCGTCACGCAGTGCCTGCTCTTTCAGACGGCGCTGTTCTTCTTCGGCGCGCTGCTGCTCTGTAGCCTGTTCTTCGGCCAGCCGTTTTTCTTCCGCGATACGCTGTTGCTTCGCGGCTTCCGCCTGACGTCTTTCTTCTGCCAGACGCTGCTGTTTCGCGGCTTCCGCATCACGACGGGCCTGTTCTTCTGCCTGACGAGCCTGTTCCGCTGCCTCTGCATCACGGCGGGCCTGCTCTTCGGCTAAACGCGCCTGTTCAGCCGCTTCCGCATCACGGCGGGCCTGCTCTTCGGCTAAACGCGCCTGTTCAGCCGCTTCTGTATCACGGCGGGCCTGTTCTTCGGCTAAACGCGCCTGTTCAGCCGCTTCTTCATCACGACGGGCCTGTTCTTCGGCTAAACGCGCCTGTTCAGCCGCCTCTGCATCACGACGAGTCTGCTCTTCGGCTAAACGTGCCTGTTCTTCCTGAGCCGCCTGTTCCTGCTGCGCCTGTTCATCTTCTTCTTTACGGCCAAAACCCAGCCAGGAAAAAAAACCTTTTTTCTTCTCTTTTGCCACAGCCACTATACTCCTTGCATACTGCCACCCGTCACCTTCCGGCACGGTATGTCCGGAAAATCCTGAGCAGATATGGCGTCTTTATCATCATTAGTTGCAAATCAGACGCAGTCTATCATTTCACAGGATGGTTGCGCATCGGCTTTCCGTAATTTCATATTAAATTTAAACGAATTTTTACAAAACCTGCGTATAATATTCCGCTGTTTTCCCGTCTGTTATTCATATTTCTGAATTAATAATTTCAGAATTAATAAGTTACGAAGGTTATGGTTAAAAAAGCTCAAACCGCACCACAAGGGCAGATCCGCATTATCGCCGGTCTCTGGCGCGGACGTAAACTGCCGGTTCTGACACATGACGGCCTGCGCCCGACCACTGATCGCGTGCGCGAAACCCTGTTTAACTGGCTGATGCCGGTGATTAACGGCGCACGCTGTCTTGATGCGTTTGCAGGCAGCGGCGCACTCGGTTTTGAGGCGCTTTCCCGCTATGCCTCCGCCGTGACATTTACGGAACTCAACCGCGCTGTTGCGGCTCAGATCAGCGCCAATGCGCGTCTGCTCAAATGTGAACAGGCGACTGTCGTTAATCAGAGCGCCCTACAGTTTCTGGCACAGCCGGGAACACCGTTTGATGTGGTGTTTCTCGACCCGCCGTTCCGTAAAGGGCTGCTTCAGGAAACCGTTGATTTACTGGAGCAGAATAACTGGCTCAGCCCGGAAGCAATGATCTACATTGAAGCCGAGGCGGAATCAGACACACTGGTTGTTCCGGGTAACTGGGTGTGCCACCGGGAGAAGGTGGCCGGCCAGGTTGCGTATCGTCTTTATCTGCGTCAGACGCAGACGACTGAACAGGAGTCCGTATGTTCCTGATTAATATTGGCCGCATACTGATGCTGGCCGTCTGGGGTTTTCTGATTTTCAGCCTGGTGCATCCGTTCCCGAAACCGCTGAATATCTTTATGCATATCGCCACCTTTTTTATGGTGGTGATGCACGGGCTGCTGATGTCGCTGTTCAATGCCGGTCAGCCGCAGGATAAGAAACTGACAGCCGCCGGTAAAGTACGTGTCTTTTTATTCGGTGTGTTTGAACTGCTCGCCCTGCTGCGCCGCCAGCAGGCAGAACTGAAAGATCAGGATAAACCCTGATCAACGCAGCGGCTCATAACGGATAAACCGCGTCCCCTGCATTGACAGCGTTCCGCGTGAATGCAGGGTAATCTCTTTATATTCATCCTCTTTGATGTACACCACAATGGTTTTCCCCGACAGCGGCGTGAAATGCACCTCATAACGGAAGGTTTCCGGGAAAACCACATCCCGCTCACGGGAACGCATATTCGGGTACGGATAATCCTTTTTCTCTGTCACCGTGACCTGATATGTCACCACCGCAGAATGATCGTTTATCTCATTTTGTTTGCGCTGTTCAAAGAAGCGGCGGGTCGCCAGGATAATAATCAAAGCGGCGACAATAAAACCTAACAAACCGAATTTGTTCATGAGTATGGTTGTTTTCCTGCAATCTGGTTGATCGTGTTCTGTAAATACGGGATATTATCAAATATTCAGGTGTTAATCGCCATCAACATACCTCAAGGACACCCTATGAATTGGCCATTTATTGCTGTACTTTTTTCCGGCTGGCTCTATATCGACGCCGCCTACCGGGGACCAAACTGGCAGCGCTGGGTTTTCCGTCCCGTCACCCTGCTGCTGTTGCTGCTGTGGGCGTGGAGCGGGGATTACGGGCTGGATATCTCCGGGTATCTGGTGTGTGTCGGGCTGTTAGTGGCCATTGTCTCCGATACCATCCGCCTGGTTGCTGATAATAAAATCGACCTGTCACTGTATACCAGTGCCGTGTTTTATCTGCTCTATGCCCTGAGCTTCGCCCTGCTCAATAATTTCACCTTCTATATTCCGCTGATGATTGCCGTGCCGGTGATTGCCATCGCGGTACTCGCGCTGCTCTGGTACAAACTCGGCGATCATAAAGTACCGGTGCTGACGGCGCTGCTCAGTGCGCTGGTGATGGGCTGGCTTGCCGGAGAGCAGTTCTTCGGGCTGGGTACCGATTACAACTTCTCCCTGATGATCGGGGCATTCTGTCTGGTGCTGAACCTGATCCTGTGGCTGATTAACCGCTTCCTGTTTACCTTTAAACTGGCCAAAGCGGTGTATTCCACCTTCTATTTCCTCGGGCATTTCCTGATTGTCCGCGCTATCACGCTGATGTAATTCTGCCCCTGACAACAGGAGCGCACAATTTGCCAATAATTATGCGCCCCTGTTGTTGACTCTGGAGTAGACTCCAATGTGTACACTTCCTGTTAATGAGAAAAATTAACATCAACTCACCGTTGAACAGGGAGGTGTTTATGCACCCGAACAAAGAACATCATGAGCATACTCATACCAGCAACTGCTGCGGCAGCAAATCTGCCTGCACCACCGGCGGAAAAAGTGAGTCACAGGCTCATCAGTCACACGACCATACCGCACACGATCACAGTGAGCATGAACATCCGGAACACGACGACGATGAGTCCCGTGCGCATGGTCATGCCCCGCACGATCATGCGCATTCTGAACATGACCATGACCACGCCGGTCATGAACACGCACACGGCAGCTGCTGTTCACACGATCACGCCGCCCCGGATGATACCGCACTGCCTGAATTAAGCGGCAGCCAGCGTTACAACTGGCAGGTGGAAGGGATGGACTGCCCGAGCTGTGCGCGCAAGATTGAAACTGCCGTTCTGAAAATTGCGGCGGTCACCCAGGCAAAAGTGATGTTTGCCACCGAAAAACTGGTGGTGGATGCCGCCGGGGATGTCCGCGCGGATGTGACCAGTGCTGTTCAGCAGGCCGGATTTGTCCTCTGGGATCTGAACGGCAGCAGTGCCGCACCGAAGAAAAAAGAAGAGCAGAGCCTGCTGAAACAGGCAACGCCGATGCTGATTCTGGCGGTGCTGATTGCCCTCAGCTACGCGCTGGAGTTTGTGAACCCGGAGTTCGGCAAATACGCCTTTATCGCCTCAACGCTGATCGGGCTGTTCCCGATCGCCAAAAGCTCGCTGCGTCTTATCCGCTCCGGCACCCCGTTTGCGATTGAAACGCTGATGACGGTCGCGGCAGTCGGCGCCATAATTATCGGCGCCACTGAAGAAGCGGCCATGGTTATCCTGCTGTTCCTGCTGGGCGAAATGCTGGAATCCTATGCGGCAGGCCGTGCACGGCGGGGAGTCAGCGCGCTGATGGCGCTGGTGCCGGAAGATGCGGTGGTGATTAAGGACGGGCAGAAAGTATCCGTGCCGGTTGCACAGCTGCGTCCCGGCGACATTATTGAAATCGCACCTGGCGGCCGTCTGCCGACAGATGCCGAACTTCTCAGTGAGTTTGCCAGCTTTGACGAAAGCGCCCTGACCGGGGAATCCGTCCCGGTTGAGCGGGCACAGGGTGAAAAAGTGGCTGCCGGTTCGCTGTCAGTGGATCGCGCAGTGCAGATGAAAGTGGTCTCCGAGCAGGGTCAGAATGCCATCGACCGTATTCTGACACTGATTGAGGAAGCGGAAGAGCGCCGTGCGCCAATCGAACGCTTTATCGACCGTTTCAGCCGCTACTATACGCCGATGATTATGCTGTTCTCCGCCCTGGTGATTGTTATTCCGCCGCTGTTTATGGGCCAGGAATGGTATCCGTGGATCTACCGTGGTCTGACACTGCTGCTGATTGGTTGTCCGTGTGCACTGGTAATTTCCACCCCTGCGGCTATCACCTCCGCGCTGGCCGCCGCCACCCGCCGTGGTGCGCTGATCAAAGGCGGTGCCGCACTGGAGCAGCTGGGTACCGTGACCACTGTCGCGCTGGATAAAACCGGTACGCTGACAGAGGGTAAACCGCAGGTGACTGATATTGTTGCCCTGAATAGTCACAGTGATGCGGATGTGCTGACGTTTGCCTCCGCCGTGGAAAGCGGATCACATCACCCGTTAGCCAAAGCGATTCTGGAGCGCACTGAAGCTCTGGGGCTGACTATCACCGAAGCGGAAAACCGTAAAGCCCATGCCGGTAAAGGGGTTGAAGGTGAACTCAGCGGTGTGACCATCCTGGTCAGCGCACCGGGTAAACTGGCAGACGGCCTGCTGACCGATGCCGCTGCGGCAGAAGTGACCCGGCTGGAAAATGAAGGGAAAACGGTCGTTGCTGTGGTTGCAGGTAACCGGCTGACCGGACTTATCGCCATGCAGGATACGCTGCGCAGTGATGCCATTGAAGCCATCAGCCAGCTGAAAGCGATGGGTGTCAGCGCCGTGATGCTGACCGGGGATAACCCGCGTGCAGCCGCTGCTATCGCCGGTACCATCGGCATGGATTTCCGTGCCGGACTGATGCCGGAAGATAAAGTCAAAGCGGTGATGGCGCTGAATAATGAACATCACACCATGATGGTCGGCGACGGTATCAATGATGCCCCGGCAATGAAAGCAGCCAGTATCGGGGTTGCCATGGGCAGCGGGACCGATGTGGCACTGGAAACCGCCGATGCCGCACTGACTCACAACCGCCTGACCGGCATTGCCGAAGTGATCACGCTGTCGCGGGCCACCCGTAAGATTATCCGCGAGAACATTACTATCGCTCTGGGTCTGAAAGCCGTGTTCCTGGTCACCACCCTGATGGGGCTGACCGGCCTGTGGGTTGCGGTTCTGGCTGACTCCGGTGCGACCGCACTGGTGACCGCCAACGCTGTCCGCCTGCTGCGGGTCATGAAAAAATAACCACGGGTTACTGACTGAAAAGGGATGCTGCGGCATCCCTTTTTTTATCTCACCACCAGGATCGTGGCTTTAATGTGCTTGAGATAGGCCACAATCGTGAAGGTGACAATCACCAGCAGCGACCAGGATGCCCATTTTCCGGCATGCACGGTCGCCCACGCCCCGATCTGGTTCGGATACTGCCAGACACCGAAAAAGGTACCGAAGTTTTCCGCCAGCCAGATAAAAAAGCCGATCAGCACAAAACTCAGTAACAACGGCATTTTGCGCTCTTTATCATACGGCGTGTAATAAACCATGGTCCGCGCATACAGCCCGAGAATAAAGGCGGTGAGATACCAGCGGTAATCGCCGGTGAAGTGATGAGCAAAGAAATTCACATAAATCGCCAGCGCAATCAGGGTCGCCAGCCAGTACGGCGGGAAGTTTTCAATCCGGACGTTCAGGAAGCGCCACGCCTGAATCACATAACTGCCGACAGCCGCATACATAAACCCGGTGAATAACGGCACATTCCATAATTTGGTATACGCCTCATCAGGATAACTCCACGAACCGATAGCGGATGAGGTTTTAAACAACTCCATGACAAAACCGACCACATGGAAAATACAGATGGCTTTCAGTTCATCCGTGGTTTCCAGCTTTTTCCACACCATAGCAGCCTGAAACAGGACCGCCAGGATCAGCAGAAAATCATAACGGGGGATCCCGGCGACACCGGCGGCAGGCACCAGAAACAGGGCGAGGAAAAAGAAGGCGGCAAACAAGCACGCCCGTGCCTCTTTCAGACCAAAAAACCAGAATTCAAGGATAAACCGGCGCCAGCCGGTCAGAGACGAGCGTTTCTGCACCAGCAGAAAGGTATCAAAGCGGTCAAGCATGGTTCAGTCCCTGAAAGATGGATTACAGCGCACTCTCTTTTTTGCGGATCAGATAGCGGTACGGCGCGGTTTCAGCCTCCTGGGCCACCAGCTCATGCTCCATAAAACGGCAGAACCCCGGAATGTCCCGCGTGGTTGCCGGATCATCCGCCACCACCAGCAAAACTTCACCGGTATTCATCCCGCGGATGGTTTTACGCACCAGCATCACCGGCTCCGGGCAGCGCAGCCCGAGTGTGTCGAGTGTTTTATCGGCACAGGAAAAAGTATCAGACATCATGATTGTCCTGTTAAGTAACGAATCCGGGAATTATACCGGAAATAAAAGCCCGGCGCCGCTTCTGTGTTTTTAATCTTCCGGGCCGTTTTCCCTCCGGGAGAGTCCTTTGCTTTTGTTGCGCAAACGGCGTATTATTGCGCGCTGAGATTATTGGGTTCCCTCACCCCAACCACCAAAAAGGTACAATATGTTTGATTTATCTACCCGCCAGCGGCGCACTGCGCTTATCTGGTTATCACTTTTTCATGTTCTGATCATTACCTCCAGTAACTACCTGGTGCAGTTGCCGATCACCATTTTCGGCTTCCATACCACCTGGGGGGCTTTCACGTTTCCGTTTATTTTCCTGGCGACTGACCTGACCGTCCGTATCTACGGCGCACCGCTGGCACGGCGGATTATTACCTCGGTGATGATCCCGGCTCTGGCGATTTCCTATGTGGTCTCCGCCCTGTTCTTTCAGGGGGAATGGGCCGGTTTTGAGGCACTGTCACACTTCAACCTGTTTGTGGCGCGGATTGCCGCCGCCAGCTTTATGGCCTATGCCCTCGGACAGATTCTGGATGTGAATGTCTTTAACCGCCTGCGTCAGAACCGCCGCTGGTATGTGGCACCGGCTGCCGCGATGTTTGTCGGTAACCTGATCGATACCCTGGCCTTCTTCTTTATCGCCTTCTGGCGCAGTACCGATCCGTTTATGGCGGCAAACTGGGTGGAAATCGCCCTGGTGGATTACAGTTTCAAAGTCACTATCTGCATGCTGTTCTTCCTGCCGGCTTACGGCGTACTGCTTAATCTGATCCTGCGCTCTTTTTTTGCGCAACGCGCTGACGGCTCCCTGCCCGCGCATCACTGATTGTTCATTTTTCTGACACGCAGAGGCGCTATCCTGCCTCTGCGCTGTCGTCTGTATCACATTTTCCCGATCTGCCCCCGTGCTCCCGGCCCGTACAGTGCGTCAGCTCTCACATATCCGTTACTGTAACTGTTAGTCTGATTCAGACGGAATATCCCTCACTGACACCATAACGCGAATGCATTCAGGAGTTTGAGTATGTTAAAAGTGATCCAATCCCCGGCCAAATACATTCAGGGTCCGGACGCGCTTTACCATGTGGGTAAATACATCAGACCATTAGCGGAAAAAACGTTGGTGATTGCTGATAAATTTGTCCGCGAGCTGGTGGGCGATATTGTGAATGACAGCCTGAGCGAATACGAAGTCAGCGGTGTCTTTGAAACCTTCGGCGGCGAGTGTACTCACGAGGAGATCGACCGTCTGACCAAACTGGCGAAAAACCACAAATGCCAGGCGGTACTGGGTGTGGGCGGCGGTAAAACACTGGATACCGCCAAGGCCGTGGCGCATTTTGCCAAACTGCCGGTGATCATTGCCCCGACTATCGCATCAACCGATGCGCCGACCAGCGCACTGTCCGTTATCTATAATGAACTCGGTGCGTTCGACAGCTACCTGTTCTATCCGCAGAACCCGAACGTGGTGGTGATGGATACCAATATCATTGCCCGCGCGCCGGCACGTCTGCTGGTTGCCGGAATGGGTGATGCTCTGGCCACTTACTTTGAGGCGCGTGCATGCAGTGCAGCCGGAAAAGCCACTATGGCCGGCGGCAGTACCACACTGGCGGCACTGGCACTGGCGAATCTCTGCTTTGATACTCTGCTCAGCGACGGCATCAAAGCCAAACTGGCGGTGGAAGCCGGAGTCAGCACCAAAGCGGTGGAAAACATCATTGAAGCCAACACCCTGCTCAGCGGGCTGGGCTTTGAAAGTGCCGGTCTTGCGGCAGCACACGCTATCCACAACGGCTTTACCGCGCTGGAAGAGTGCCACCACATGTACCACGGTGAAAAAGTGGCATTCGGCACCCTCGTACAGTTAGTACTGGAAAATGCCCCGGCGGAAGAGCTGGAAACCGTACTGGAATTCTGTGCCCAGGTCGGTCTGCCAATCACCCTGGAAGAACTGGGTGTGGACAGCATCGGTACCGAGCTGGAAGAGAAAGTGATGGCGGTTGCCGAGCTGAGCTGCGCGGACAACGAAACCATCTACAACATGCCGTTTGAAGTCGATTCTGACCAGGTCTATGCCGCTATTATGGCTGCTGACCGCATGGGTCGCGACTGGCTGTATTAATCTGCTTATTATTCTGTTCAATAACGCCCGGGATAACCGGGCGTTATTGTCTGTAATCCGCCGCCGGTATTCATTATGCGGCGGGCAGGATCTCTGCGGCGATCGTATCAACCGCTGCTTTCAGTTCCTGTAAGGTGATGGTCTGATCCTTATTACTCATCTGCTCACCTTTATTTTTGCGGATCGCTTCAAGATACGGTTTTTTTGATACGGAATCGGTGATTTTCCATTCAAAATACATTGACGTATCCGCATCACGGTTACCGATTGCCAGCTGTGTTCCGGCGACAATCAGCATCACCGGTAAGACCTCATAGGGTTTGAAATCTTTGTTGGTGACCTTAACGGCAGTAACCACGCCCTCAAAACGCAGCACACCCGGTGCGGCAGTTTCTGTCAGCTGATACCGTTTTGCCAGCTCACTTTTGATCTGCTGATTGGTGTAATTGAGCAGTACAGTCATAAACTGTTTACCCATTTTGTTATTTTCATTCAGCGGCTTAAACACAACCGGCGTAAAGATAAGCTTTGTTTTCGGGCTTTCTGCGGTGAAATCGTCAGCACGCCAGGATTTAATCACCTCGCCGGAAGCTGTTTCTGTTTCAGTCAGGCGCTGATAGTCACTCAGAAAATCAGATTGTTCGGTGTGATCCGGCAGGCGGCTTGAGCAGGCGGAAAGCAGGAATACCACGGAGACGGCAATAATATATTTAGTGACTGAATGTGATGCGAAGTTGTTCATTTTCCTCTCAATATCTTTATCATCTTCTTTAAAAATCCGCCCGATGCTAGCACCGGGCGGAAGAGGAAAGTGAATAGAAAATGCGGTTTATACGTAATATTCAGCCGGTTTCTGTCATCCTTTATTTATGCCAGCGCCCGCGCCAGCAGAGATATCGGGTGTTCGCATTTTTTGCTGGTGGACATCTCAATCTGCCATTTGCAGGTTTCACAGTCACTGATCGCCAGATCAATACCGCTTTCCTCTATCTGGCGGAACAGCGGGGA
This sequence comes from Morganella morganii, assembly GCF_019243775.1. Lineage (NCBI taxonomy): Bacteria > Pseudomonadati > Pseudomonadota > Gammaproteobacteria > Enterobacterales > Morganellaceae > Morganella > Morganella morganii. The sequence goes on along the minus strand of NZ_CP069157.1, from coordinate 586,914 downwards.
ACCAATCGCCTGAGATGTTTCGTAGTTTTCCTTTTTAAACCCGTAAGTTCCGGCGATACCACAGCATTGTGAATCCAGCACGATCAGTTCCACCCCCGGAATTGAGCGGATAAGCTCAAGGGAATAGGCCGTCCAGCCCATTTTTTCCATATGGCACGGCGTGTGATAACCGACTTTCAGCGGCGTGTGGCGCAGCACCGGCTTGCGCCCGTCCTGCATCAGCCGGTAAAGATAACGGGTCACCAGCTCTATGTTATCGCGCAGCGGCGCGGTATCCACATCCAGGATATGCGGATATTCATCCCGCAGGGTAAAAGCACAGGTGGAGGATGTCGCAATCACCGGCATCTTCTGTTCAACAATGGCTTTGGTGAGGGATTCCACATTCACCGCCGCCTGTTTTTTTGCCTGCTTTGCAAAACCGTTAGCGATCAGCGCCACACCACAGCATTTTTCCCGCTCCAGCAACTGCACGCCGATCCCCATGCTGTTAAAGACCTTAATCACATCTTTACCGAGCTGCGGATGGTTATAATTCACATAACAACCGTGGAAGTACGCGACCTGTTCGCCGAATTTTGCCTGTTTTTCCTGCTGTTTTTTGTACCAGCGGCGGAAAGTACCGAAAGAATATTTCGGCAACTCGCGGCGGTGATCAATTTTCAGAGCAGTATCCAGCAGTTTGCGCACCGGTTTCAGGCCGGTGATGGTATTAACCACCGGCGCAAACGGCGAGGAGAGTGATCCCATCAGATCGGTGTGGCTCAGAATTGCGTCGCGGATCTTAGGCCGTGACGGAGAATACGTCAGTTTGGCGCGGGCGATAATATCCCCGATACGGACATCTGACGGGCACGCCACTTCGCAGCGTTTGCAGTTGGTGCAGAGGGTGAGCGCATCATCATACAGCATGGCGTCTTTCAGGCGCAGCCGCTCGCCGTCCGGCCCCGCCTGTTTCGGGCCGGGATAATCCGGATTCACCTTCGCCACCGGGCAGTAAGTTGTACAGACTGTACATTTGATGCAGTTCTCGAACTGTGTTTGTCCCGTACTCATACCTGTGCCTCCGTTACCACCACGCCAATCTGCGCCAGAATCTGTTCCGCTGCGTACATCGCAGTGACAAGAGAAACACCCGCCCCGCATCCCTCCTGTAACGGGTTATACCCGCCCAGTACCGCCCCGGCGGCATACAGGTTAGTGATAGTGCCGTGCGCATCCGCCGGATGCAGATATGCATCTGTCGCCACCCCGGCCTCCAGATAGCGCTGACGGGCAAACAGATCTGCCGATGTCCATTCCCGGCGCGGCAATGTTTCAGTCAGATTCAGATTCAGCAGCGGCTCATAAATATGATCAATATCGCTCGCCAGCCCGTTACTGAAGAAACTGCCGGTCGCCAGCACAAACTGCTCAGCCTGCACCGGAATATCACCGTGATTGCGGGTAAATAGCTGTGTGATCCGCTCACCGTCACGGCGGACAGAAATGACACTGTCCCCCGGCATCACAAATCCGCCCGCACGGCGGAAACGGCGCAGTAATGCCTGATGCAGACGGATCCCCAACAGTGACGGCGGAAGGGTCGGCAACTGATAAACGGCTTTATTCAGCTGCTGCTGTAAAAAGGTAATTCCGTCACTGTTTTCCTCCCCGAAACAGGCCGGTAAAATCAGGGTTTGTTCTGTGATCCCGCACTGCGCCAGTTCATCAGCCAGCTCCTGCCGGTTCTGTGGTAAATCCAGCACACGGGCAATATTGACAGAGCGAAACTCACTCGGGTTATTGCGTAATTTATCCAGGCACGGCAGATGCAGGGTATACGCCTGCGCGGGATATCCCTGACGGGTCAGTGCGGCGGCAGCCATTTCCGCCTGAAAATCAAGAAAACCGGTAATACTGATAACCGCAGCCGGCTGCCAGCCTGCCGTCATTTTTTCGGAGAGAACCGGCACCACATCCGGTGTCAGCCAGCTCATCCGCCATTGTCCGGCCGGGGTCAGACGCCAGTGATTACACTCCGCCGATCCCTGTAACGGTAAAGTATCCTGCTGTAACAGCGACATTGCCTGTGACACGCAGCGGCGCACCGCGCTTTCCCCTATCACACTGTAAGGATGAGCAGGCGCCTGATGTGCCAGCGCCGCCAGTGCCGAAAGCGGCTCCGTGACCGGCTGCCCGTCCGGCAGCGCCGAGAGCAGATCCAGTGACGCCGATGAGAAATGCAGCGCGCTCTGTCCGGCGCTGATAATGGCGCAGCTCAGTCCGCTCTCTGCCAGTTTCACACCGCAGGAGAGACCGGCAAGGCCGCCGCCCGCGATAACCACATCATATTTCATTCTGCTCTCCCTGTTCTTCTGTCCCGCTGTTTTCCAGCCCGCACAATCCCTGATACACCCAGCCGGTAAATTCACTCTCCCGCAGCGCATTTCCCCACGCCACCGGACGCACACCTTTCCAGCGTTCATTCAGAAAGTGCATCAGTTCGGTCTCGGATTTTTCAGCAGTGGTGACTTTCAGCTGAGTCAGCAGCTCCGCCGCACGGCAGGCACACAGCTCGCCCTGGCAGGTGCCCATGCCGACACGGGTGCGGCGGCGCAGATCCAGCAGGTTATTCACCGTCAGGCTTTCGGTGGCATAGCGCACCTCACCGGCAGTGACCGCTTCACACTCACAGACCAGGCTTTTATCGAGCCGCGTGGAGTGCGGCAACTCTGCCGCGCGATCGCCGTGACGGTACACCGCCGATCCGCGTAACGGGGCAGGAAGGGAGATCACTTTACGCAATGTCTGTTCCGCCGAATGCGCCGAGCCCGGCAGCGGCTCCTCCGCCGTGGAACAGTGCGCCGTTATACCCAGCTTCGCGCACACCGCGTCTGTCGCCCACTCCGCCATCAGCCGGTAAGTCATCAGCTTGCCGCCGGTGATCGTGAGGAAGCCGCGCAGTCCGTCGCGTTTTTCATGATCCAGCAGCACAATCCCCCGGCTGATACTGCGCCCGGTCGGGTCGTCATCCGCCGCCACCAGCGGACGGACACCGGCATACGCCCGCAGAATACGCGCCTGCGCCATCGCCGGAGCCAGCCGTGAGCCTTCACGGATCAGAGTATCGACCTCGTCCGCCGTGACAATCATATTGTCAATATCATCATAAGGAATATGAACAGAAGTGGTGCCGATCAGGGAAATGGTATCTCCCGGCACCAGAATATCCGCATCCCCCGGTCTGCGGCAGCGGTTAATAACACGCTGGTTAAGGCGGTGCCCGAGGATCAGCAGTGATCCTTTGGCAGGCAGCATGCTGATATTCACCCCGGCAAAACCGGCGATACGCTGACTCCAGATCCCTGCCGCATTAACCACCACCGGCGCATACAGCGGATAACGGCGGTGATTCTGATGATCATAAACCTGCACGCCGGTCACCCGGTCGCCCTGACGCAGCACATCCGTGACTTCGTGATAAGTCAGCACCTGCGCACCGTGCTCCCGCGCATCCAGCATATTGGCGGCAGTCAGACGGAACGGATCCACGGTACCGTCCGGCACTTTAACCGCACCCAGCAGCGCCGGGTTTACCGACGGTTCAAAACGCAGTGCCTCCTGCGGGGACATCACCTGAGTATCAATACCTGCTGCGCGGCAGGCTTCAATAAACGTGGCCTGGTACGCCATCTCATCTTCCGGCAGTGTGATAAACAGGCCGTCTGTTTCCTCAACACAGTGGCGGGCAATGCGCCGCAGGATCCGGTTTTCCGAAATACACTCCCGGGCGGATTCCGGATCCGTCACCGCATAACGGGCACCACTGTGCAGCAGGCCGTGGTTACGGCCGGTCGCGCCGGTCGCGATATCAAACCGCTCCAGTAACAGAGTGCGCAGGCCGCGCCGGGCACAGTCCCGCGCCATCCCGGCACCGGTTGCGCCACCGCCGATGATAATGACATCCGCTTCATTGACAGGTGAATCAGACATGGGTTCCTCTCAGTCATGTTCCTTTATTATGGTTATAGCTTAGCCGTTTTTCCTTCCTTTGTGATTGATAATGAGCAAAAACGAAAACAAAACACCAAAAATAAGAGCGAAATAATCCATAGTCGTGATGAATATCACATATACGCAACATCCGGATTTTCCCGCAGGAAATACCCGTAAACCGACTGATTTTCCGCCTGTTTTCTGCCTGATTCACACCTCTGATATTTAGTTATTGTGCCGCCGCTGATATACGCTATGCTTTTAGCGCTAATTATATGTTTACCCTGTATATTTTATGTAACCGGAATAAAACAAAATAACTACACACAAGTAATTACTTAGGTGATTACCTGAAATATCCGGTTATTCATCCGCAAAAATGCAAAATTAGCGCTTAAAACCCTTGGTTATATCAAATTTAAACGATCAGCTATTCGCTATACTTTGAACAGAATGTGATTTTATAACCAGTCAGTAACCGAAAATGATTAGCGTTTTTATCAACTGAAAGGATTCGGTTACTGATAACAATTTTAAGTACCCGTTTCAGATTTCGTTTTTACATTTTAACTTTCGATTTACCTGAACAATGGAGAAGCACAGTGCAAACCTTTAATGCCGATATCGCAATTATCGGAGCAGGCGGTGCAGGGCTGCGGGCGGCGATTGCCGCTGCGGAAGCTAACCCGAACCTGAAAATTGCTCTGATCTCAAAAGTTTACCCGATGCGCAGTCACACCGTGGCCGCAGAAGGTGGCTCTGCGGCTGTGACACAATCCCATGATTCCTATGATTATCATTTCAGTGATACGGTGTCCGGGGGCGACTGGTTATGTGAGCAGGATGTGGTGGAGTATTTTGTCGAACACTGTCCGACAGAAATGACCCAGCTGGAACTGTGGGGCTGCCCGTGGAGCCGCAAAGAAGACGGTTCCGTCAACGTGCGCCGTTTCGGCGGTATGAAAATCGAGCGGACCTGGTTTGCCGCCGATAAAACCGGCTTTCATATGCTGCACACCCTGTTCCAGACCTCTCTGAAATACCCTCAGATCCAGCGTTTTGATGAGCATTTTGTCCTCGATATCATTGTGGATGAAGGCCATGTGCGCGGTCTGGTGGCACTCAACATGATGGAAGGGACAAAAGTTCAGATCCGCGCCAATTCCGTGATTATGGCCACCGGCGGCGCCGGTCGTGTTTACCGCTATAACACCAACGGCGGGATTGTTACCGGCGACGGAATGGGAATGGCTTTCCGTCACGGCGTGCCGCTGCGGGATATGGAATTCGTTCAGTATCACCCGACCGGTCTGCCGGGTTCCGGTATTCTGATGACAGAAGGCTGCCGGGGCGAAGGCGGTATTCTGGTCAACAAAGACGGCTACCGCTATCTGCAGGATTACGGCATGGGGCCGGAAACCCCGCTCGGCCATCCGGAAAACAAATACATGGAACTCGGCCCGCGCGATAAAGTCTCCCAGGCGTTCTGGCACGAGTGGCGCAAAGGCCGGACTATCAAAACCAACCGTGGTGATGTGGTTTATCTGGATCTGCGTCATCTCGGCGAGAAAAAACTGCTGGAGCGCCTGCCGTTTATCTGCGAGCTGGCGAAAGCGTATGTCGGCGTGGACCCGGTCAAAGAGCCGATCCCTGTCCGTCCGACCGCGCACTACACCATGGGTGGTATCGAAACCGACCAGCGCTGTGAAACCCGCATCAAAGGGCTGTTTGCTGTCGGTGAGTGTTCCTCCGTCGGTCTGCACGGCGCTAACCGCCTCGGTTCCAACTCCCTGGCGGAACTGGTGGTCTTCGGTCGTCTGGCCGGGGAAGAAGCGGCTAAGCACGCACAGGAAACACACGCTGCCAACAGTAATGCTATCGATGCCCGCACCGCTGACATTGAAAACAATCTGAAAGCGCTGATGAACCAGAAAGGCTCTGAAAACTGGGCAAAACTGCGTGATGAGATGGGTGAGGCAATGGAAGAAGGCTGCGGTATCTACCGCACACCGGAACTGATGCAGAAAACCATCGATAAACTGGCTGAGCTGAAAGAGCGCTTCAGACGCGTTGAAATCACTGACCGCTCTTCTGTCTTCAATACCGACCTGCTCTACACTATTGAGCTGGGCTTTGGTCTGGATGTCGCGGAATGTATGGCGCACTCCGCCTTTAACCGTAAAGAATCACGCGGTGCGCACCAGCGTCTGGATGAAGGCTGTACTGAGCGCGACGATGTCAATTTCCTGAAACACACCCTCGCCTTCCACAATCCGGACGGTTCGCCGCATCTGGAATACAGTGATGTGAAGATAACCAAATCCGCCCCGGCAAAACGTGTCTACGGTGGTGAAGCGGCAGCGGCTGAACAGGCGGCAAAAGAGAAGGAAAACGTCAATGGCTGAGATGAAAATGCTGAAAATGTCAGTGATGCGCTATAACCCGGAAACGGATAATGAGCCGCATGCTGTCACGTATCAGGTGCCTTACGATGAGCAGACCTCACTGCTGGATGCGCTGGGCTATATCAAAGACAACCTGGCGCCGGATCTCTCCTACCGCTGGTCCTGCCGGATGGCTATCTGCGGCTCCTGCGGCATGATGGTCAATAAGGTGCCGAAGCTCGCCTGTAAAACCTTCCTGCGCGAATATCCGCAGGGCATGGACATTGAGGCACTCGGCAACTTCCCGATCGAACGCGACCTGGTTGTGGATATGACGCACTTTATCGAGAGCCTGGAAGCTATCAAGCCTTATATTATCGGCAATGACCGCAAACCGTCCGAAGGCCCGAATAACCAGACTCCGGGACAGATGGCAAAATACCATCAGTTCTCCGGCTGCATTAACTGCGGTCTGTGCTACGCGGCCTGTCCGCAGTTTGGTCTGAATCCGGAATTCCTCGGCCCGGGTGTGCTGACACTGGCACAGCGCTATAACACCGACAGCCGCGATCACGGCAAAAAAGAGCGGATGAAACAAATCAACGGCGATAACGGCGTATGGACCTGTACCTTCGTGGGTTACTGCTCGGAAGTCTGTCCGAAACATGTGGACCCGGCAGCCGCTATTCAGCAGGGTAAAGCCGCCAGTGCGGAAGATTACATTATTGCCCGTCTGAAACCACAATAAGGAAGAGAGAAATGACGACCAAACGTAAGCCTTATGTGCGTGAAATGACACCGACATGGTGGAATAAACTCGGTTTTTACCGTTTTTACATGCTGCGGGAAGGCACCGCAGTGGTCCAGCTCTGGTTCAGTCTGCTGGTTATGTACGGCGTTTACTGTCTTAAGGGCGGCCCGGCGGACTGGGCAGGGTATGTCCACTTCCTGCAGAATCCGGTGGTGGTACTGGTTAATATCCTGACTCTGGCCGGTACCCTGCTGCACACGGTGACCTGGTTCCAGCTGGCACCGAAAGCCGTCAATATTGTTATCAAAGACGAAAAAATGGGACCGGAGCCGATTGTCCGTCTGCTCTGGGTGGTGACCCTCATTGTTAACGCCGTCATTCTGGCCGTTGCGTTACTGTGATAAGGAAGGAAACTGATATGATTAATCCGAATCCGAAACGCTCACAGGAACCGGTTTTCTGGGGATTGTTTGGCGCAGGCGGCATGTGGAGTGCCATTGTTTCACCGGCCGTTATTGTGCTGCTGGCTTTTCTGGTCCCGTTTGCTGTGGCACCGGATATGCTCAGTTACAGCCGTATCCTGGCCTTCTGCCAGGGCTTTATCGGCAAAGCGTTCCTGCTGCTGATGATTATCCTGCCGCTGTGGTGTGCGCTTCACCGTATCCACCACTGCATGCATGACCTGAAAATTCATGTTCCTGCGGGACGCTGGGTCTTTTACGGCCTGGCAACCATCCTCAGTGTGATGGCCGTGATTGGTGTCATCACGCTGTAATCATTGTCTGTCATAAAAAGACCGGCGCTTAAACGCCGGTCTTTTTTTATCTGCCGTCAGGCCACTTCCGCACGGTTAAGCTGCCAGTAGCGGTGCTGCCAGTCACCACTGACCAGACTGCGGCGCGACAGGCGGATCTGTCCAGCTGACCAGATCCGCCAAAGACCAGTGCCCCCGGCACGCATGTTTATGTTCGCAGCCAAACGGGTTCCACTGCCAGAACAGGTGCCAGAGGCCGTTATGACAGATAAATCCGGCCGGATCATTCATCAGGCCGCACACCGGCGCAGTATGCCAGCCGGGATAATGAGTATCCCCTGTTCTGTTTTTTCAGAAACCATAAAAGCACAGATACGGTACTGAATACTGGCACCAACCCTCTAAGATAATTCAGAATCCGATGGGTAACAGCATTATCAGACCGGCAGAAAAGCCATGTCCTGAATAAAAAAACAGTCTTGCGGAAGAATAACAGAACGGAGGGATACGGCAGAAAACAGCGGAATTAAACACCTGTCAGAACAGGTGTTTCAGCAGGATAACCGGACAGCATACCGCTACGCATTACCACGTAAAAAATACGACACATCCTCTTCGACACTTTCCATAGCCAGTAATGCATCCAGCGTATCGCGGGCTTCCTGTTCGTCGATAATGCTCATGGCAAAACCGACATGAACCAGCACCCATTTCCCCAGCATTTCTGATGGCTCACCTTCACAAACCAGTGCGATGTTCACATCCCGTCTGACACCACACACTTCCACCTGCGCATTGTCTGTTACAGAGTCACCCACGGCAACGATTTGCCCGGGAATACCTAAACACATAACCGGCTCCTGATTGACTGATAAGTCCTTACCGGACTACTGAATTTCGATTTGTCTGACCTGCATGGCATCACTGCTGTCCACCTGCAGGTTATGGCTGCCGCAGTGCGGACATCCGGTGTTAAATCCGGCCACACTGACCGGTTTCTGACACTCCCGGCACCAGGCCTGCGCCGGGACGGTGGTGACATGCAGTTCAGCCCCTTCCGCCAGTGAATCACGGCAGACGATATCAAAGCAGAAATGCAGGGCATCTTCTTCGATACAGGATAACGCACTCAGTTCAAGCCAGACAGCGGTGACGCGCTGCGCCCCGCTCTGTTTTGCCTGCTGCTCGATAATATCAAGCGCATTCTGGCATAACGTCACCTCATGCATCCGTCTGCCCTCAGGACATCAGGTCGGCCGGCATTTCAAATGCGGCGCGGCGGCGGCGTTCTTTGACAATCTCATCCATTTTATTACGGTCAACCACCATTAATGCATGAGTCGGGCACACTTCCACACAGGCAGGTCCGCCCGCACGGGTATGGCATAAATCACACTTGTGGGCTTCCGCGCGATACTGCGGAATGGTGTTCAGCGCGGTGATCTGTTGTGCAACAGGACGGCTGATCACTTCCATGGTGCCGTAAGGACAGGCAATTACACAGGTTTTGCAGCCGATACATTTGGTCTGATCGACATACACAAAATCATCTTTACGGCTGATAGCGCCGTTCGGGCAGACATTGGCACACGGTGCGTCTTCACACTGACGGCAGACAACCGCCGTACTGATGGTGTACCCTTTCATCACATGAATACGGGGAAAGAATTCATCTTTCACCACTGTTTCAATACCGGTTTCCTGCTCTTGATGCGAAACAACACAAGCGACTTCACATGTGTGACAGCCAATGCACTTTTTTGGGTCTGCAATGATGAAACGGTTCATCATACTCTCCTGAATGATACGCGGCGACTTCACATCCGGCACTCCGGTGCAGCCGTCCTCTGGTTAGAATAATCAGGAAATAAGCATGCATCGTGCCAGTCTGGCATTTTTTTTAATTTCAGTGAAATCAGCGTATTAATAAATAATGCTGCCGCGCTGTGTGTCATAATGAGAATATTCGTCACACAGTTCGACATTTTTGACGATAATTTCTATCATCAATATGTGTCATAATATATTAGGTTTTCATCCCTCCGAAAAATAGGGGATTGGATCAAACTTAAATCAGACAGCGATATTCTTTTCTTACAGAGTCATTACAATAATGGCTATTACCTCTCTGCACCTTATTTATACCTATAACTACGCAGAGGGGAATTAATTTTAAGAGCAATCCGTCCTGATCAGGAATGTGAAAGACGAAGACGAGCGGAGACGTTGTGGACAACACTGACAAGACCGAACACATACGCCATGAACGTGACCAGTACCGGATATTGGTAGATATCACCAACTCAGTGCTTTCCCATCTGGAGATGGACGGCCTGGTTGCTGAGGTCTCCCGCGAGATCCACCGGTTTTTCGGGCTGAGCCAGATAAGCATTGCATTGTGTGATAATTACAGTTCTGCTGTATATCTTTGTTATTCCAGCTATTACCAGGCCCGCAAACCCGCAGAAAAGACATTATATCATCTGGATGAACTGCATCCTGATCTGGCACAGGTTCTGGACAGTAACCAGCCGATGCGCCTGACACTCGACAGTGCCACAGAGGATCCGCTGTATCAGCATGTCTGTGCGCAGGGCATGACAGAAACCCTGCTGCTGCCGCTGGCATTTAACCATAAGCCGCTGGGCGTTCTGATATTATCTCATGAAAATAATCATATTTTTACTGACGATAACTGTAATCTGCTCAAGCAGATAGCCGCCCGGTTTGCCATTGCGGTGGATAATGCTGCGGCCTATGAAGAGATCACCCGGCTGAAAGACAGCCTCAAGCATGAAAACCTGTGGCTGAACGAACAGATTCACAACAACGAAAGTTTCAGTGAAATCATTTTCCAGAGTGATGCCATGCGCAACATTCTGGAGCAGGTGGATCTGGTTGCCGCCAGTGACAGCACCGTGCTTATCCTCGGCGAAACCGGCACCGGGAAGGAGCTGATCGCCCGCGCCATCCACCGTCTGAGTGACCGCCATCACCGCAGCATGATCAAAATGAACTGCGCGGCCATCCCGTCCGGGCTGCTGGAAAGCGACCTGTTCGGCCATGACAAAGGCGCCTTCACCGGCGCGACCACCACTCATATCGGCCGCTTTGAAATGGCGGATAAAAGCACCCTGTTCCTCGATGAAATCGGCGATATGCCGCTGGATCTCCAGCCCAAACTGCTGCGGGTGTTACAGGAGCGGGAAATTGAACGCATCGGCGGTAATAAGGTGATTCCGGTGGATGTGCGGCTGATTGCCGCCACTAACCGCAACCTGAAATCCATGACCGATGAGCGCGAGTTCCGCGAAGATCTCTACTACCGGCTGAATGTGTTCCCTATCTGGATCCCGCCGCTGCGCGAACGTCCGGAGGATATTCCGCTGCTGGCGACCTACTTCACACAGAAGATTGCCCGCCGGATGAACCGCAATATCGACTGCATTCCGCGTGATGCCCTGGAGCAGCTGAGCCGCTATCCGTGGCCCGGCAACGTGCGTGAACTGGAAAATGTGATTGAACGGGCGGTGATCCTGACGCGCGGGAATACCCTTAACATTCAGTTACATGAACTGAATATCCCAAAGCATTCACGCCTGAAAACGGCGCTGGAAACCCCGAGCTCACTGGAAAAACGGATGCAGACAGCTGCACCGGAGAATGATGACGAAGAGCGCGACCGGATTATTGCTGCCCTGAAGGCCACCAACGGCGTTGTTGCCGGTGCCCGGGGTGCCGCAACCCGTCTGGGACTGAAACGGACAACATTATTATCCCGTATGCAGCGGTTAGGTATTTCTGTACAGGATATATTCGAAGAAGATAATCACTAAGCTGATATTTAAACTGCAGCCACTGAAATAAGAATATCTCGCAAATAAAAACATATCGCAAAAGAAACAGAATATCTGTCGTAATATGTTCATTTATTTTTCAGGCAATAATATGTGATCAAAATTCAGAAACTGAATACGACTGACATCATAATTAAACAAAAAATGAAAATATAAAAAAACCGGCGGTCATTTCTGAGCGCCGGTTTTTTATCATATTAAGACGAACGGATTAACACCCTTCCGCTGCTTCACGCAGACGGCGCTTAATACCGGTATATTCCTGAACAACATAATGCTCAGCCTGTTTCTGATCCGCAATCGGTTCGACGCGGACAGCACAGTATTTATATTCCGGTGTTTTGGTAATCGGGCTGAGGTTTTCCGCCACCAGCTCGTTACACGCACCAATCCACCACTGATAGGTCATGTAAACCGCCCCTTTGTTAGGACGTTCACTGACATTCGCGCGGGTGATAACTTTACCCTGACGGGATGCCACCCAGACCAGTTCCTGATCTTTAATCCCCAGTGCCGCAGCATCTGCGGTATTGATCTGAATATAGCCCGGCTCATCCGCCAGTGCCGCCAGTGCCTTACAGTTACCGGTCATGGAGCGGCAGGAGTAGTGCCCCACTTCACGGACAGTTGCCAGCACCATCGGGTAGTCATCACTGACCTGGTCGATCGGCGCACGCCATTCACAGGTATAGAACTGACCTTTGCCGTTCGGAGTATCAAAGATACCGCCGTCGTACAGGTATTCTGTACCCTGATCGCTGTCCGCCACATCGCGGCACGGCCACTGGATATAAGCCAGGTCCGCCATTTTCTCGTAGGTCGCACCATAGTAGATAGGGCAGAGTTCACGTAACTCATCCCAGATCTCTTTGGTGTTGTTGTAATGCATCGGATAACCCATGGCAGTGGACATCAGACTGATAATTTCCCAGTCCGGTTTCACATCGCCGACCGGCTCAACCGCTTTATAGAAGCGCTGGAACCCGCGATCCGCTGCGGTATACACACCTTCATGTTCCCCCCAGGAGGTGGCAGGGAAAATCACGTCAGCAATCGACGCGGTTTTGGTCATAAAGATATCCTGGACAATCAGCAGCTCCAGTTTATCGAAGGTGCGGCGGATAGTGGCCAGATCCGGTTCAGTCTGAAGCGGATCCTCACCCATCACGTAGTGCGCCTTCAGTACGCCTTCGTCGATAAAGTGCGGAACCTCACTCAGCGGAATACCGTTTTCGGCAGGCATTTTTTCGATGCCCCAGAATTTGGCAAATTTCTCCAGTGCGGCTTTGTCTTCCACATACTGATAGCCCGGCAGTGTGTTCGGCAGTGCGCCCATATCACAGGCACCCTGAACGTTGTTCTGACCACGGACCGGGCCGACACCGACATGCGGTTTACCCAGGTTGCCGGTCAGTAACGCCAGACTGGTCAGTGCGCGGACAGTTTCCACACCCTGATAGAACTGCGTCACACCCATACCCCACAGAATGACCGCATTTTCAGCTTTCGCATACATACGGGCCGTTTTGCGGATATCCTCAGCTTTCAGACCGGTGATCGCTTCCACGGACTCCGGTGTGTACGGCTCAACCAGCTTGCGGTATTCCTCAAACTGCTCGGTATGGCCGTCAATGAAGGCTTTATCGTGCAGGTTTTCCGCAATAATCACATGCGCTAACGCATTGATAAGAGCAATGTTTGAACCGTTTTTCAGTGCCAAATGAATGTCAGCAAGACGCGCTGATTCAATATAGCGCGGGTCACAGACAATAATTTGTGCACCCTTCTCTTTCGCCTTAACAATACGACGGGCGACGATAGGATGTGAATCTGCGGCATTGTAACCGAAGATAAAAATACATTTGGTATCCTCAATCTCGACGATTGAGTTACTCATTGCGCCGTTACCGACCGAACGCTGCAGACCTGCAACCGAAGGGCCGTGTCAGACACGTGCGCAGCAGTCAATATTGTTACTGCCGACTGCTGCACGAACAAATTTTTGCATCACGAAGTTGGCTTCGTTACCCGGACCACGGGATGAACCGGTAGTCATAATCGCTTTCGGGCCGTACTTCTCTTTGATAGCCAACAGGCGGGAACTGGCAAACTCAATCGCCTCTTCCCAGGAGACCGGTTCCAGTTTGCCACCACGCTGACGGCGGATCATGGGGGTCTTTAAGCGGGGGGTTAAAATCTTGGTGTCATGAATGAAGTCCCAGCCATAATACCCTTTCAGGCAGAGCTCTCCTTCATTGGTGTGACCATTCGCGCCCTCCGCGCCAATGATCTTCCCGTTCTCCACCTTCAGGTTAATTTTACAGCCTGAGGCGCAATACGGGCAGACGGTGATGACTTTTTCCATCAACATTGCTCCTATATCTTCTCTTAGCGGATAAATACCGCCTTATCACCACCAGTCATGCAGGGTTTATGCCAATTTTAAAGCTGAAATAAAATCCTTTTAACTTACTGAATATATTTTGTTTTAATTTTTTTGTTATAACCATGACAGGCGATGGCACCGACGGGATCGTCAAAAATGTCGAACGGTTCTGCTCGGTGTCAGACAGCGACACTGACGCAGACACGTCCCTTCAGAACAATTTTACAATTGCATGATGAATTATAACTGTGTTAAAGAAGTACAATATGATGGTGATCAATCATCCGCACCGCCGGTTTTTCCCGTATTTCATAACAGTTTACGAATAATTTCCCGCTGACTGTTGATATCGGTTCCCCGGTGCTGTTTTACAATGACACTAACAATGACTTAATTTTTCACGGCGCTTCCTGTCTGATACTGCGCGTGGCTCCGCGTATTATCAAAATAATAAAAGAGAGATAAAAACCTGATATGAAAATTAATGATATTTTAATCGCCCTGCTGGTCGCCGTGATCTGGGGGGTGAACTTCGTGGTGATCAAAGTGGGTGTCACCGGCATTCCGCCGCTGTTTCTCGGGGCACTGCGTTTTCTGTTTGTGGCCCTGCCTGCCGTCTTCTTTATTCCGCGCCCGAAAATCGCCCTGAGCCGCCTGGTTATTTACGGCCTGACCATCTGCTTCGGCCAGTTTGCCTTTCTGTTCAGTGCGGTCAAAGCCGGGATGCCGGCCGGGATCGCCTCTGTGGTATTGCAGTCCCAGGTCTTTTTCACCATTGTTCTGGGTGGCCTGATTCTGAAAGAGTCGCTGAAAATCAGCCAGGTAATCGGCATTATTGTCGCTGTGGCCGGTTTAACCGTGCTGGCGAAAGGCGGGGACAGCGGCAGTCTGACCGACATTCCGCTGATGGCACTGATGATGACCCTGGCCGGGGGCTTCTCCTGGGCCTGCGGTAATATCTGCAACCGTATCATTATGAAAGAGACACCGGACTGTAACGGGATGTCACTGGTGGCCTGGAGTGCGCTGGTACCGATTATTCCGTTTATCCTGATGTCGCTGTGGATGGAAGGTGCGGACGCGATTGTCAGCAGTATTTCCCATATCAGCCTGCTGACCGTGGGTGCGATTATGTATCTCGCTTATCTCTCCACCTTTGTGGGATATACCTTATGGAGCCGTCTGCTGGGCCGCTACGAAACCTGGCGTGTCACGCCGTTTGCTTTGCTGGTGCCGTTTGCCGGGATTGCCAGCAGTGCGCTGCTGCTGGGGGAAACCATCACCATGATGCAGTTCGCCGGTCTCGGCTTTATTATGGCGGGCCTGATTCTGACGGTATTCGGCAAACGTCTGGTGACACTGCTGACCCGCAGAAAAGCGGTCTGAAGAGAATAAACAGTCAGTCCGCCCGGGTTTTACGGGCAGACTGACCTGTGACGTTACAGTGTGTTCAGTCTTTCACGAATCCTGGCTGTAATTGCTGATCCGGCTGCAATTTCCACGGAGTATCATAGTCACTGTCTCCCCGCGGATCATTCTCCGGTGTACTGCCCGCACTCATAACATCCTACGGAACAGCATAATTATCATCCATCGATGTACTTATCAGCTATATTGCCTCTGATTGCGCCTCATTGACTGTTTTCAGACTGTCACGCGGCTCTGCCTAAATATCGTCATCAGGGCCGGGTAACCGCGATAATGACGGATGGGTTGAAAGATTCACCGGCGGCGGAGTCTCAGGCAGAGTGTGTATCTGACCAGCACCGATTTCCTCATACAGATGCTCTGACTCCGATGCAGATAATGACGGATGGGTCGAAAGATTTACCGGCGGCGGAGTCTCAGGCAGAGTGTGTATCTGACCAGCACCGATTTCCTCATACAGATGCTCTGACTCCGATGCAGATAATGACGGATGGGTCGAAAGATTTACCGGCGGCGGAATCTCAGGCAGAGTGTGTATCTGACCGGTACCGATTTCCTCATACAGATTCTCTGATTCAAATGCCGATAATGACGAACTCAGTGAACCCTGTCCCGGTGATGAAACCGAATCATAAACATTCCCGCCACTGCTCTCATAAATATCATTATCAAACTGAATATCAACCGGTAACGGCTGCGCCGGCCGTGAAGACATATCCATCACAATTTCTCTGCCCGGTTTATCACTGCCCTGCTGTCCGCTGAGATGCAGACCAAATGATGACAACATACCGGAAACAGCGGATTTAACGGCATTCCATGCATTTAATAAAACGGATTTAATCCCGGATGAACTGACATACGATGATGAGCTGTTACTGCCCGCTGAACCGTAAATATCATTGTTCAGGGTCTGAATCGCCTGATGTCCCTGTATTGGTCCCATAGTAACTCCCTCTGTGATTAGTGAAGATCCAGCAGGTAATCCGCTGACTTTAAAATATATTCAAATAATTCAATAATATGGCTATCTTCTGTACCATTCAGTGACAGACGACTCCAGATCACCCACTCATTTTTCTCATTCAGGGAAATCACCGGTTGCCCGGAAAGCTGTGTTAACGTATTCAGCTTCAGGACTTTCTGCAGCAATTCATTATTTTGCGTAATGTGTGGTAATTCCCCGGTATTTGCTGACAGATACCAGTCTGTCTCATCAATGACGGCCAGAGATAATGAATACCGGCTGTCAATTGTTAACATAAATGTATGCTGATCAGCAGCGGGCTGAGGGGCGTCAAGCCTGATATGGCGCAGCAGCATCATGGCTGTGCGGTGAAACGGGGATAAATCCTGCATCTCTGTTTCCTGATTAATGAAATGATGATCTCATCATGACAAACCGTCATTACTATTACTTTCATATATTATTCATATTAAAAATTTATTTCATAATTGGAATATAATCAGGAGTTATAAAAAATCCATGATCTTTCTTTTATTAAAGAAATTATTTTAATTAAAAATAAAATCATTGGTTTTACATATGGAAGGAAATCATAAAAATGAATTTAGTTAACAAACTATCCGGCACTCAAAGAATAATCCCGGAAGAAAACAACCTGAAGGACATGTCAAAAATACCTTTTCTGAAAAAACTACTGGATCGGTTAAGCGCACCGCAAAATACGAATGTCAAACTTACAGGAAACTACGTCAATATTGATGTCGACACCACAACTCTGAGCAGGCAGATATTATCCTTTGTTTATAAATCAGAACTCTCAATTCCCGGCGCCGGAAATAACCACGAAAAATCAGAAAACAGACAAAAAGAAATTAATGATGGTGTGAAAAAATGGCTTACCCAGGAAAAAAGTATCATACCGGTAAATATTATCAAACGGGAAGTTGACCTGATGTATGCAGAGAAAAAGCTTGTGACAACACCAGAAGAACTGGACAAAATAATTGATATTGTTAAAGAAAAACATCTCGGAAACAAAGAGCTGGAAAAACCCGGGATTAACTGCTCCACTCCGTCCGTTCTTAAGCTTAATAATATCCTGACTAACGAAATTAATGAGCCGGGGATAAAAAAACAGTTAAGTCACGACTTTACTAAAAAAATGCCTGAAATGTCAGATAATTTAAAAAAAGAACTGGCCAACCATATAAAAAAAACGTTAAGTAATGATGAAACAAAAAAATTAATTGAACAATACTCCGCATATAAAACTGACATACTTAACAGTCATGATAAACTCACAACAATGATGACGGGGAAAATCCGGTCAGATATATACTACGCACTGACTGAGAATATTTATAATACACTGTTATGTGATAAATACACCGAAATGCCTCTGGATTTCAGTGCCATCAGAGAAGAGACAAGAGCACAGGTACTCCGTATCGCTGAAGAGAAAAAACACACATCTCCTGCAAAATCTTCCGGCTCAGTAGATATCGACGATATCGTTCACCGTTCATTTGATTTCAGCACGAGGGTGACAACATCCTATCCGGAACAGGATATTACCCATGTCATGGACATCCTGAAGCGAATGTCATGATCAACGCAGTAAAACACGTTTAATACCGGCCCGGTTCAGAGGGGCTATTCAGCCAATATCCCCTCTGAATATCAGGGTTTACTCCGCACACTTATCATCTCCCTGAAACCACAATCACGCTACATTCCGCTAACAGTGATTAACCTAACAATAATGAAATAAATCCATCTTATCCGCAGGTTACTGCTGGGAACTAAGTCAAATAAGTGTTATTCCTCTCCCGTACAATTGGATAATAACAAACTGAAACTACTCCTCTTTACTCATTCGGACAGGTGAAATCTATGAAAGCGTTCAAACAACTTGCCGGCGTGCTGCTCGCAATTGTCGGTGCCTTTGCCCTCGGGTATATCGCACTGAACAGAGGCGAACAGATCAACGCGCTCTGGATAGTCGTTGCCGCCGTCTGTATTTATCTGGTGGCATACCGCTATTACGGACTGTATATCGCTGAAAAAGTGCTGAAAGTCGATGCAACCCGCATGACCCCCGCCTTTAAAAATAATGACGGGCTTGATTATGTACCGACAGACAAAAAAGTGCTGTTCGGCCACCACTTTGCCGCTATCGCCGGTGCAGGCCCGCTGGTCGGCCCGGTACTTGCGGCACAGATGGGTTATCTGCCGGGCATGCTCTGGCTGCTCGCCGGTGTGGTGTTAGCCGGGGCAGTACAGGACTTTATGGTGCTGTTTGTTTCCACCCGCCGCAACGGCCGCTCCCTCGGGGAACTGGTCAAAGAGGAGATGGGGAATGTCGCCGGTGTTATCGCGCTGATCGCCTGTTTTATGATTATGGTGATTATCCTCGCCGTTCTCGCCATGATCGTGGTGAAAGCCCTGACCCACAGCCCGTGGGGAACCTACACCGTTGCCTTTACCATCCCGCTCGCCTTCTTTATGGGGATTTACACACGCTACATCCGCCCGGGACGTGTCGGGGAGGTCTCTGTTATCGGTCTGATTTTCCTGGTGTTCGCCATTATCTCCGGCGGCTGGGTAGCCGAAAGCCCGACCTGGGCACCGTATTTTGATTATGACGGCGTGCAGCTGACCTGGATGCTGGTCGGTTACGGCTTTGTCGCGGCGGTTCTGCCGGTCTGGTTACTGCTGGCACCGCGTGATTATCTGTCGACTTTCCTGAAAATCGGGACAATCGTCGGTCTGGCGATCGGTATCCTGATTATGCGCCCGATGCTGGAAATGCCGGCACTGACTAAATTTGTCGACGGCACCGGCCCGGTCTGGGCGGGGGATCTGTTCCCGTTCCTGTTTATCACTATTGCCTGTGGTGCGGTCTCCGGCTTCCACGCCCTGATTGCCTCCGGCACCACACCGAAAATGCTGGCTAACGAAAACCAGGCCTGCTTTATCGGTTACGGCGGCATGCTGATGGAATCCTTCGTGGCGATTATGGCACTGGTTGCCGCCTGTGTGATCGACCCGGGTGTGTACTTCGCCATGAACAGCCCGATGGCAATGCTGGCACCGGCCGGTACCACTGATGTGGTCGCGTCTGCCGCCAGTGTGGTCAGCAGCTGGGGCTTCCAGATAACCCCGGAAACCTTAACCAATATCGCCAATGAAGTGGGCGAACAGAGCATTATCTCCCGCGCGGGGGGCGCACCGACACTCGCCGTCGGTATGGCCTATATTCTGCACGGGGCGCTCGGCGGCCTGATGGATGTCTCCTTCTGGTATCACTTCGCCATCCTGTTTGAAGCCCTGTTTATCCTGACGGCCGTGGATGCCGGTACGCGCTCCGCCCGCTTTATGTTACAGGATTTACTGGGTGTGATTTCCCCGGCGCTGAAACGGACCGATTCCCTGCCTGCCAACCTGATCGCCACCGCGCTGTGTGTGCTGGCGTGGGGTTACTTCCTGCATCAGGGTGTGGTGGATCCGCTCGGTGGTATTAACACCCTGTGGCCGCTGTTCGGTATCGCCAACCAGATGCTGGCCGGTATGGCACTGATGCTGTGCGCAGTGGTGCTGTTCAAGATGAAACGCCAGGCTTACGCCTGGGTAGCCCTGGTGCCGATGGCATGGCTGTTAATCTGTACCATGACCGCAGGCTGGGAAAAAGTGTTCAGCGAAGATGCCCGTGTCGGTTTCCTGGCGGTAGCGAATAAATTCCAGGCAATGATTGACAGCGGTAACATCCCGTCGCAGTACAGCGCGTCGCAGCTGTCACAGCTGGTGTTTAACAACCGTCTCGATGCCGGTCTGACACTGTTCTTTATGGTTGTTGTGGTGGTGCTGGCTGTCTTCTCACTGAAGACCGCGCTGAAAGCTCTGAAATCCGACAAACCGACGGACAACGAAACACCGTACGAGCCAATGCCGGAAAATTATCTTGATTTAGTGGCAAACAGCAAATCCGCTCACTAAAATCTGATATACTGGTGAAATAAGGAGCGGCAGGCAACTGCCGCTCCTCCGTACGCAACAGGTTCAGGGTCATAATTATGTTTGATACTCTCGCAAAAGCAGGACGTTATCTCGGTCAGACCGCCAAAATGATGATTGGTGTGCCGGATTACGATAACTATGTACAACACATGAAAAACACCCATCCTGATCAGACACCGATGACCTATGAAGAGTTTTTCCGCGATCGTCAGGATGCCCGTTACGGCAGCAAAGGCGGCCCGAAATGCTGCTGAGCCGCACAACGGATCTCAGATAAAAATACCGCAAAATTTTGCGGTATTTTTTTATGCATCAGCGGCAGTTATTTTCCTGTAAACGCATCAGTTGCCCCAGACGGGCAGAGACTTTTTCGCGGGCATCCCCTTTGGCAATCCCGTTTCCGATACCAAAATCCCCCAGAAACCCTAATATCGTTTTACCGTCAAATTCACCGGTTTTCTCAATGTCCTGCTGAATGCTGCGGGTTTTGGCAATTTCCGTTTTAATATCATGACAGTTCATTAAGGCAGATTCCTCACCGGATACCGCTGCGGCCTGCGGGTATTGTTTGGTGGCACAGGCAGACAGCAGTAAGACAAACGGGATAATAACAGCGATTTTTTTCATGGTATTTTTACTCTCAGAAAGAAAACTCAGACCATAAGAAAAAATGCACCGGCCGGATATCAAATACCGGCCTTAAATCCGCATATCCATAAAAAAAACCGCCGGATTTCTGCGGCGGTTCCTGTGATAATCAGAGAAACTGACTCACTCGTCTTCTTCCTCACCTTCAAATAACGTAAATCCGCCCAATCCTTCCCAGCCCGGCAGCGCGTCATAAACCTGCTGTACAGCACGGGTGACTTTCTCATTGACCGGCATATAAAACCCGACCAGATCCGGCTGAATACCCAGGAAAATCACCTCCGGGATATCTTCTTTCAGCTGATCGATAAGAAAGTTGAGCGGCAGATTATGCGTGCTCATGATAAACATGTCAGCGATATCATCCGGGTCAATAATGCGGATCTCTCCGGGATTCAGGCCGATATCCGCCGCATCCACAATCAGCAGACGTTCCGGTTTCAGTGCCCGCACCTGGTGCGCCACATTCTCCGGTGCACTGCCGCCGTTAACAGCGATCCAGCCGTCAACCGGATTCGTATCCATCAGATCAAACAGCATTGGTCCTGCTGCATCATCCCCCATCATGCTGTTACCGACCGCCAGCATCACATTTTTTGCAGTCATTTCACTCATGGGCGGCGCTTCACTATCAGGTAAATTGCCGGTTCACGCTCAATTTCCCCCAGCAGGCGGATAAGCGTGGCACTCCATTCGCGGAAGTCCGGATTTTTATTCTTCGTCAGCGGATCCAGTGCCAGTGCCAGCATATTGGTATGCGTGGAATCGATATTGATTTCACCGAAGGTGATAAGCCCCTGCAATTTGCGGCGCGCCTCCCCTTCGGGAAGCGCATTCACCCAGGACTGATAACCGCTGAGCGGGCAGATGAGCTCCGTATTCAGACAATCGATCATGCCAACGTGGTGGCCGATTGCCAGTGAGTAATACATCACCTGCTGAGCCTCTTCCGGCACATCATCGTCACTGTCGACAAATTTCTGTCTCAGCGACCAGAAGATCACTTTTCCGTCAGTACCTGCATGATCGGGTGTCTGTTCAGGCATGAATGCCTCCTTGTTGTAATACGGTCACCAGACGGTTCACAATTTCGCGCAGACGCGGATCCTGCTCTTCATCCATCCAGGTCTGCATTGTGCCTTTCACCTGCTCCGGTGTGGCATTTTCCAGCAGTGTCAGGAAGCGGTCACTGATTTCGCGCCCCTGATAATACCCGGCCTGGCGGCGTGCCTCACGCTCAATCATCACGCGGGTTGCCAGCGGAATAGACGGCAGCAGCAGCTGAACGCGTTCATTGTCTTCCTCGACATGATCCTGGCCTTTCAGTTTCTGGTTCAGCAGACCCAGAGCCACAGCAAAGCCGTAGATGGTTGCTGCCGGTGTCGGCGGGCAGCCCGGGATCCAGACATCAATCGGCACGATGTGCTCACTGCCGCCCCAGACACAGTACAGGTCATGGAAGATACCGCCGCCGCAGCCGCAGGCACCGTAAGAGATACAGATTTTCGGATCCGGTGCGGATTCATACGCCCGCAGTGCCGGCATCCGCATAGCGCGGGTTACCGCACCGGTAAACAGCAGAATATCCGCGTGACGCGGCGAGGCCACCACTTTGATCCCGAAACGTTCCGCATCAAAGACCGGGGTAATCGCGGAGAAAATCTCAATCTCACAGCCGTTACAGCCGCCGCAGTCCACACGGTAAACATATGCTGAACGTTTAATATCTTTCAGCAGCGTGCTTTTCAGTTTCGCCACCTGCTCATCCACCTTCAGCGGTTCGCTGACATGATGGTTCACCGGAATTTCAGGCAAACTCATGATTTTTCTCCCTCAATATGCAGACGGAAGTTCTGACGGTCATTGTTCAGCAGATTATTTTTCTGCTTACAGGACGGACAGGTTTCATACATCGGCCGCAATGCTTCAATTCCGCTCTCTTCAACACCTGACGCCACCATCAGCGCCATGGCATATTCCACGGATTTTTTCGGTGCGAAGGCTTCCCCGCACTGGCGGCAGTGCTGTAAGCGGAATGTCCCTTTCATATAGAGATCCGCCTTATTCATCACCGCCGTTTCAAACTCCTCAGTCAGATGGATAGCTCTGGTCGGGCAGACTTCCTCGCAGCGTGCGCAATAAATGCAGCGGCCGAGGAATAACTGCCAGCGGCGCTCACCGCTTTCCAGGTCAGTTTCCATCGTCAGGGCGTTTGCCGGACAGGCTGAAATACAGGCACCGCAGGCGATGCACTGCTCCGGCACATATTCCGGCTTACCACGGAACCCGTGCGCCACTTCCAGTGGTTTGAACGGGTATTTGATTGTTGCTGTCCCCGCATTGCGGAGGGTTTTAAACAGTTTAAACATGGTATTCCCTCCGGCTTATTTCAGCGGTGAATGTTTGCGATCGATGCTGTATTGCTCGATCTCTTTGTACGCCACGGTTTTCGCTTTGCGTTTTTTCACATCCACCAGCGTCACGCGGTCAGTACAGGAGTAGCAAGGGTCAAGGCTGCCGATAATCAGCGGCGCATCGGAAACGGTATTGCCCTGCAGCATGTAGCGCAGCACCGGCCAGTTGGCGTAAGTCGCCGCACGGCAGCGCCAGCGGAACAGTTTCTGGTTATCACCCAGCATGCTCCAGTGGATATCTTCCCCGCGCGGTGCTTCGGTGTAACCCAGCGCAAATTTGTGCGGCTGATAGGTAAAGCCTTCGGTCAGAATCGGCCCTTCCGGCATGTTATCCAGCGCGTATTCAATCATGGACAGTGAATCCAGCACTTCTTTGACACGCACCATCACACGGGAGTAAACATCACAGCCGTCCATGGTAAACAGGGTTTTCGGCAGGTTGCCGTAGTCGGCAAACGGATGATCAAAACGAACGTCACGTTTAAAGCCGCTGGCGCGGATCATCGGGCCGACCGGACTGTAATCACGGGCAACCTGCGGATCCAGACGGCCGACACCGACGGTACGCTGTTCCATGTTCGGCGTGCTCAGCAGCATATCCACCAGCTGAGTGACATCCGCACGCATCTCGCGGACCAGCTGAATGGTTTTCACCCGCTGCTCTTTGAGGAAGTCACGGCGCACACCGCCGATCAGGTTGGTACCGTAAGTTTTACGGGCACCGGTCAGCAGCTCGGCCATGGTCATGGATTTTTCACGCACACGGAAGAATTGCATAAAGCCGGTATCAAAGCCGGTGAAGTGACTGGCGAGACCGATGTTCAGCAGGTGACTGTGCAGACGCTCCACTTCCAGCAGCACGCTGCGGATAGTGTGCGCACGCTGCGGCACATAAATCCCCAGGGCGTTTTCCACAGAAGTGGTATACGCCACGCTGTGGGTAAAGCCGCAGATGCCGCACACGCGGTCAGACAGGAAAGTGACTTCGTTATACCCCATACGGGTTTCCGCCAGTTTTTCCATACCACGGTGGACGTAGAACATCCGGTAATCCGCATCGACAATCCGCTCCCCGTCAACAAACAGACGGAAGTGACCCGGTTCATCAGACGTGATGTGCAGCGGGCCGATTGGCACAACGCGCGCATCTTTTTTGCTGTCGTTGATAAACTCGTAAGTTTCGGTATCGGTGGTCGGTGCCGGGCGCTGACGGTAATCCATGGTGTCTTTGCGCAGCGGATAGAGATCATCCGGCCAGTCATCCGGCAGCACCAGACGGCGCTCATCGGGCAGACCCACCGGGCGCAGCCCGTACATATCGCGGATTTCACGCTCGCCCCACACCGCAGCAGGTACGCGCGGTGTGACAGACGGGAATTCCTGGGTGATCGGGCTGACATACGCCTTCACGGTCACCCAGCATTTTTCACCCTCTTCCATAGAGAGTGCATAGTAAACCGCGAACTGCCCGTTCAGCGGACGCTCATCGTTACCCCACAGCACCGGCAGCCAGCCGCCGCAGCCGTAGTACAGAAACTCCACCACTTCCGGCAGCATTTCTGTTTTGATGGTGATGGTCAGCTGGTTGGCAGTCTGCCACTCCTCTTCCAGCACCGCATGGGGAAATTTCTCGCGGACCTGTGCCAGATAGCCCGCGCCTTTACGAACGCCCTGAAGGGTATCTGTGTAATTCTGATAGCTCACGTTTATTTCTCCTGCGATGATGTGGATGTTGTATCAACACCCCACGGCCAGCGGTAGTCCGGGGTGGTTAATTCTGTACCTGGTAATGCACTGTCCGTCAGGACAATAGTGGCGGCATTTTCGAGCAGACGGCTGACCGGCTGCGGAATGTGTGTGCCCATCACCAGCATCAGTACAATGAGGATGGCCATCGGCAATGTCGTCAGGATCCCTGCCTCGCCGCGTGACACGCAGTCAGGCTGTGCGCCGAACAGGGTTTTCGATACCATTCTAACCAACCCGCCGAGGACGATAGTGAGCAGGATCAAAAGCAGCAGTGTCAGCCAGAAATGATCCGCTGCCAGACCCGCAACCACAGTCATAAACTCACTGAGGAACACGTTAAACGGCGGCATACCGCCGAGTGCCAGCGCGCCGCCCGCAAAGACAACTGCCGTAAACGGCATGGTGCGCAGCATCCCTTTAACCACCGTGATATCACGGGTGCCGTACTTCAGTAACACGTTACCGGAACCGCAGAACAGCAGGGTTTTGCCCAGGCTGTGGTTCAGTGTATGCAGCAGCGCGGCCAGCACACCCAGCGGACCGCCGATACCCAGCGCCACAGCAATCAGCCCCATGTTTTCCACACTGGAGTACGCCAGCAGACGTTTCATATCACGCTGGATCAGGATGAAGAACGCCGCCACCGCCACAGAGAGCAGCCCGAAGACCAGCAGCAGTGTCTGAGTGAATTCCCCGCCGATAGCCGAGGTGATAATGATGTAATAACGGATGATAATCAGCAGTGCGCAGTTCAGCAGAACCGCAGACAGCAGCGCGGAGACCGGGCTCGGCGCTTCACTGTGCGCATCCGGCAGCCAGGCGTGCATCGGGAACAGACCGGTTTTGGTACCGAAACCAATCAGCACAAACACAAAGGCCAGGTGCATCAGGGTCGGATCCAGCAGCGCGGTATGTTTCAGCACTTCGGTCCAGAAGATAGCCAGTTCCGGATCCGGCATCACACTCGCCGCATTCGCATACACGAGGATGGTACCGAACAGACCGAATGCCACACCCACACTACAGATGATGATGTATTTCCACGCCGCTTCCAGGGAAGAGCGCTGTCCGTAGATACCCACCAGGAACGCAGAGCTGAGTGTGGTGGCTTCGACTGCCGCCCACATCAGGATCAGGTTGTTACTGGTGATCACCAGCAGCATGGTGAACAGGAACAGGTGGAAGAAACCGTAATAGTTACAGAGTGTTGCCACACTCACTTCACCATCATTCACTTCGTGGTTCATGTAACCGATAGAGTACAGACCGGTCAGGAAACCGACAATCCCGAGGATCGCCAGGAATAATCCGGCCAGGCTGTCCAGGTGGATCCAGCGGTTCGCCATCAGCAAATCACCTTCCGCACTGATGGTGTACACCATCCACAGCGAGAAGACGAGCATCAGGGAGATACCGATGGTATGTACCAGAGTGACCACACCTTTCGCCCCGCCGCCCGCCAGGCGGCAGGCAAATGCCAGCAGTGAAATCACCAGCGGCGTTGCCATTAATAACGTTAACAACATGGTTTGACTCATCTCATCACCCCTTCAGCGCGGTCAGTTGATCCACGTTCAGTGTGTTGAGCGTGCGATAGATTTTACGTGCCAGCACCGCCATGATAATCACAGCGAAAATGGCGTCCGTCGCGATACCGATTTCCACCAGCTCCGGCGCTTTATACGCCAGCAGAGCCAGTGTCAGGTGCGATCCGTTTTCCATCAGGCAGTAACCGAATGCCTGTTTCAGGATGTTGCGCTGTGTCACGATGCAGAGTAAGCCCAGCATAAAGTGCCCCAGGGAAACCGCCAGTGCCGGTTTCAGATCCGCCACCATCGGCAGTTTCACAGGTTCAACCACAAACCAGCACAGCACCACAATCACCGCCGCAGCCAGCATCAGCCAGGCCGGGCTTATCACGCCGCCGTTGGCGGTCGGATCAGACAGTTTGCGGAAGGCATAGCCCATAATCAGCGGCACCAGCACCACTTTGGTCGCGAAGGCAGTGATCGCCCACATGCCCAGCTGCGGTGCATCCAGTGTCTGTGACAGTGTGGCGAAAATCGCCACCAGCACCAGCGACTGAAGTGCATAGAACCAGCAGGAAGCCACCGGGCGCTTCGCCCCGATGACCAGCAGCGAGGTGATCATCATCAGCCCCGCCAGATTGTTCACAATAATGGAACCAGTCATACTTTCTCTCCCTTAACCGAGCCAGATGACGGCGATAACACTTGAACAGAACGACATCACAATCAGCAGGCCGATAACCCACTGCATTGCTGCCGGAACCGGAGTTCCGTTTGCCACGTCTTCGCTCGGCTCGCCCGGCACAACTTTGCCGAACCAGTAGAGCAGCCAGGCAAAGCTGGCAACGGATTCAATCAGCACCAGCACCATGATTGGCGCGAAGATCCAGAACTGTTCAGATAACGCGAAACCGGCCGCGAAAATCGGGAATTTACTGAAGAAGCCGTTAAGCGGCGGCACACCGGCAATCGCCAGCGCAGCCACACAGAAACCAACCCCCAGCAGCGGATAGCGTTTTGACAGACCGCGCAGACGCGGCAGCATACGGGTCCCGCAGCTGTAGCTGAGTGCACCGGCCACCAGGAAGAACAAACTCTTGGCAAACGCATGGTTAAAGATGTACGCGATACCGCCGTCAAAGGCTTCTTTGGATCCGAAGATGGACAGCGACAGCGCCAGGAAGATATACGCCAGCTGGGTGATGGTTGACCATGCCAGCAGACGTTTCATATCTTTCTGCGGCAGATACATCATAAAACCATACACCAGCGTGATAACGGCCATCACCACGCCAACCCAGCCGATGATTTCCGGCACATGGTCAGAGGACATGATGCTGCGGGCAAAGATGTAAACGCCCACTTTCACCATAGACGCGGCGTGCAGATACGCACTCACCGGTGTCGGCGCTTCCATCGCGTCCGGCAGCCAGGCCTGTAACGGCAGCTGGGCTGATTTACCCCATGCCGCAAACAGGATCCCGCCGAAGACGATCAGGCTTTGTGCTTCATTCAGCTGGTTAATCGCGCTCAGGGCAAACGTGCCGGTGCTGATAAACAGGGTTGCCGCCGCCATAAACAGGCCGAGAGAACCAACGTGTGTGATCAGCAGCGCTTTCATTGCGGAACGCTGGGCTTTTTCTGTCTGGTAGTAACCAATCAGCGCCCATGAACAGCCACCGGTGATTTCAAAGAACAGTAACTGCCCCAGAATCGTGGATGACAGTACCACGCCCGCCATCGCACCGATAAAGATCAGCAGGAAAGCATAATAGCGGCGGGTCGGCCCGTGGGCGTGCTCGCGGTTACCTTCAGTCAGGTAGCCGGTGGAGTACAGACAAATCAGGAAGCCGAGGAACACCACCGCGAACGCAATCAGAGTGCTCACGCCGTCAACGGTAAAGCCGAACAGTGCGATATTACCGGCCTGAACCAGTTCCAGAGTGGTGGCGATCTTACCGCCGTCGAGATACAGCCAGCCCAGTGCCGCCGTACCGAGAGAGGCCAGCAGCGCGACTAAGGTACTCAGCCACGGGGCCATGCGCGTCGGCAGGACACTGACCAGCAACGCCCCGGCAAACGGAATCAGCAGGGTCGCCAGTGCAATATTTTCTAACATGCTTTATCGCTCCTTACAGACCGGTGAGATAGAACACGAATCCGAGCGCAGCCACGCCGAATCCTAACCAGGTCACATGATGCGTCAGCAGAAAACGACCACGGGCCAGACTGTTTTCGACCAGCGATGCCAGAACGAAAATCACCAGCAGTTTTACCAGCATCAGTCCCAGCGCCAGCAGCAGACTGCCTGCGGTCAGAACGGATGCACTGCCGAACGGGAAGAAAATCGAGAGAAACAGGACTGCCACAACCACCTGTTTCAGACCGATCCCCCATTTCACCAGCGCCAGACCGGAACCGGAGTACTCGGTCAGCGGCCCTTCCTGCAGTTCCTGCTCGGCTTCCGCGACGTCGAACGGGATTTTGCCCATTTCGATAAAGGTCGCAAAACCACAGGCCAGCATGGCCAGGAAAGTAGCGGTCGGTGATACCCAGCCCTGACTCATCACGGCACTGATGCTGCCGATATTGGTCGAACCGGCAATCAGCGCAACCACCAGCAGGCCGAGGAACAGGATCGGTTCCACCAGCACGCCGAGGGTCAGCTCACGGCTGGCACCGATACCGGCGAACGGGCTGCCGGTATCCAGACCGGACAGGGAGAAGAAAAAGCGGAACAGCGCGAAAATATATAAGATGATGATGAGGTCGCCTGCCCCGCTGAACAGTGACGTTGTGGTAACAACCGGCAGCGCCATCGCCAGCAGCAGCATGCTGCCGAGCAGCACATACGGCATCACCCGGAAAATAAATCCGGAATCACGCGGTGCCACGGACTGGCGTTTCAGTAATTTGGTAATGTCACGGTAATCCTGCATAATGCCCGGCCCCTGACGGGAGTGCATTTTTGCGCGGATCTGACGGGAGATGCCGGTAAACAGCGGCGTCAGCAGCAGCAGGAAAATCGCCTGAACCACTGCGAAGAGCCCCGTCATCAATGTAGGTGTATCCTGAATCGACATGGTTTCTCTCCTTACGCCGCAATCACAACAAGCAGAACAACCAGCGCGGCCACGACATACAGACAGTAAAGTCTGAAATCCCCGCCCTGAAGGCACTGAATGCGTTTGGCGAAACGGTTAATCCCGCGCACCAGCGGATAAATAATGCGTTCATCCCAGAATGGCTCGACTTTTCCGGCTCCGGCTTTGGTCACGTCTAAGGCGTGAGCCAGACGGGCTGACGGATCAAGCTGTTTGCGCATGCGGTACAGCGGTGCAAACATTGAGCGCAGCGGCTGGGTAAAGCCACCGGCAGATACGGACATATCGCGTTCCCAGGCATAACCACACGCCCAGGCATCGCCTTTGCGGCGGAAGTTCATCTGTTTGCCTTTGAAGACCAGATAGATGATGAACGGGATCAGCGGCAGTGCCAGCAGTAACAGGAATGTCATGGCCGGTGAAATCATGGCCTGAGCAGCGGAATCCGGTACCAGCATCGCGCCCTGTGCCACTGTCACATCCGTGCCTGCGGTCAGGGTCATCGCCACTTTCGCCAGCACCGGTGCAATCACACTCGCACCAACACCCAGCAGCACACACACCACAGCCAGAATCAGCATTGCGGCAGTCATTGTCCACGGTACTTCGCGGGCATGAGTGGCGGCTTCACTGCGCGGACCGCCGCAGAAGCTGACACCGTACACTTTCACGAAACACATCGCCGCCAGCGCACCGGTAATCGCCAGCATCACAATGGCGATCGGACCACTGATTTTCATGATGAATGTGCCGTCATGGCTCATTGAGAACAGTGACTGATAGGTGTACCACTCACTGACAAAGCCGTTGAGCGGCGGTAACGCGGAAATCGCCATACAACCGATTAAGAACGCGGTTGCGGTCAGCGGCATCAGTTTAGCGAGGCCGCCCATTTTTTCCATATCACGGGTGTGGATACGGTAAATCACCGCACCGGCGCCGAGGAACAGCAGACCTTTAAACACCGCATGATTGAGCAGGTGATAAATCGCGCCGAGCAGACCAATCGTCGCCAGCACCGGCATATCATTCGCCATACCAACCATTGCCACACCGACCCCCATCAGGATAATCCCGATGTTTTCCACGGTGTGCCACGCCAGCAGACGTTTGATATCGTGCTCTGCCAGCGCATACATAACGCCGAGAACAGAAGAGACCGCGCCGAAGCCCAGTACCACGATACCCCACCAGCCCTGGGTTGCACCCAGCAGGTCGATACCGACTTTGATAATCCCGAAGATACCGATTTTCACCATCACACCGGACATCAGTGCGGAAGCATGAGACGGTGCAGCCGGGTGAGCCTGCGGCAGCCAGCTGTGCAGCGGTAACATACCCGCTTTGGCACCGAAGCCGAAGAAGCCCAGCAGGAAGACCACTGACGCCATCGCCGGAGACAGTGAGAGCTGACGGAAGGAATCGAAATCCAGACTGCCGCTTTCGCGCCACATCAGGAAGAAGGCGATCATGATCAGCACAGAACCGGCGTGAGCAATAAAGAAGTAGAGCAGACCGGCACGGATGGATTTGTCATCCTGATCCGCGATCACCAGGAACCAGGAGGCCAGCGACATCATTTCAAACAGAATGATGAACCAGAAGGCGTTATCCATCACCACCAGAGCAACCATGGAGGCGATAAACAGGTTCAGGAAGAAACCCATGCTCCACGCGCCGCGTCCCAGATATTCCTGCACATAGTTCAGGGAATACAGAGCACTGACGGTCACCAGCAGCGAAATCACCATCACCATAAAGGCGGCGAGACTGTCGAGGCGGACGACAAAATGGGCGAACGGGAAAGGTCCCTGAGCGAAAAACGTCAGTGTTTCGCCGCTCATCAGCACCGGAACGGCGCTGAATAAACCGAGGATCCCGCCGGCAATCGCCGTGATCCCGGCAACATACACTGCCATTTTTTCCTGCTGTTTAAACAGCAGCGAAATAAAACCGCCGGCGGTATACAGGGCAACGGACCATAAGAGTAATTCAAGAGATGTCATTTTCTGCTCTCCTGTCCTGAGACGAAAATGTCGAACTCCGGCGGCATCGCATCGACAGACGCGGTACGACGTTTCGCACTTTCGTTTTCCAGCTGATTCTCTTCAACGAGATGGAGGGCATCGGTCGGGCACACTTTCACACACGCCGGTCCTTCTTCACTGAAATCACACAAATCGCATTTCACCGCGATATTACGGATACCGGCATTCCATGCCAGGAACGGGTTCATAGTCGGCAGGCTGTCCGGCACATCCAGCAGCATCTCTTTCGGCACATACTGCTCAAAGAAATCCGGCATATCGACAGGTTTACTGCCTGACGGGGTGATAGCCCCGAACGGACAGACCAGACCGCACAGTTTACAGCCGATACACAGGCTTTCATTCAGCACGATCATGTCATTTTCGTGTGTAATGGCATTCACCGGACACACACGGGCACACGGAGCATCATCACACTGACGACAAAGCATCGGCGCGGTCAGTTCCCCGATTTTCACCACATTCAATCTCGGATGTGTTTGTAATCCCTGCTGTTTATGCGTCTCAGAACAGGCCGCCATACAGGTATTACATCCGATACAAAGATGCGGGTCGGCAATAACAAAGCGATTCATTCGCCCCACCCTCCAGAAAAATCAGACGAGTCATATAGTTTGATACCCTTGCTAAGCATTTTTCATGCCATGTGTAAAAATGGATATTTATCAGTATATTGTCGTAATTTTCAGGGGCGGATAACTGTCGGTTCGACACTAATGACGACAAAAATGTCATGCGGTCTGCTGTCATCAGTTATGATGCAGATGATTAATGAATAAATATTGAACCAAGTAACCGATCGTTTCTCTAACTCTCTTTAGCGATGAAGTGATGTACCCGATGCCAATACGTCCGTTATTAAACACACTAAGAAATGAATTTGTTGTTTCTGCTGTTCTTGCCCTGTTTCTGGGCTTTTTTCTCAACTACACCGTGTATTTTTCCCGTGCTCAGAACCAGTTATTACTGGCCGGAGACTATGGTTCCCTTTATCTGATTGCTGAAATTTTTGCCAATGTTCTGTTCAGCTTCTTCTTGTTCCGGCTCATTGCCCAAACCGGATTACTGAGTTTTAAGATTTTGAGCAGCTTTATTATTCTGGTCAGTATCGCTGTCAGTTACTACGTGATGTTTTATGACGTGATTATCGGTTATGGTATTTTAGTCTCCACGCTGGCCACGGACAGTGTTGAACTGTCACAGGAAGCGGTCGGCGGGCATTTTTATCTCTGGTTCTCACTGCTTTCCATTCCGGCTTTATTTCTGATCTGGTCGGCAAAAAAAACAAGCATACAAACGGCATCACGCCGCCGGGCACTCGCTCTGTTTACATTTATTGTTATTCCGGTTCTGATTTTCGGTTATTTAAAACTGGCGGATGCCAATCAGAAAAAAATTGAAATGAACGGCAGTATTGATGTGTCGAGTTATGGCGGAGAGCTGAGTTACTCCTATTTACCGACCAACTGGATTGTGCCGCTGGTACAGTATGCGGTGGTCAAATATGACGATACCTTTAATGAAATTGATTTATTCGACCCGGCCGATGAATTTACTTACACTCCGGCGCCGCAGAATGACGATTTATATGTGGTTTTCGTGATAGGCGAAACCGCCCGCTGGGATCATATGCAATTACTCGGTTATGAACGGGAAACAACGCCATTATTATCTGCCGATAAAAACGTTATCGCCTTTAAAGGTCAGTCCTGTGATACCTCCACCAAATTATCGCTGCGCTGCATGTTTGTGCGTGAAGGCGGCGTAAAAGATAACGAACAGCGGACAGTTACCGAAAATAATG
The DNA here is from genome assembly GCF_019243775.1 of Morganella morganii. NCBI lineage: Bacteria > Pseudomonadati > Pseudomonadota > Gammaproteobacteria > Enterobacterales > Morganellaceae > Morganella > Morganella morganii. Next base: position 553,096 of record NZ_CP069157.1, on the reverse strand, counting down.
TTTTCTCTGTGATGAAACAGAACGGCTTTTATTCCGAGCTGTTTTCCATGCAAAGTGAAGTCTGGTTCTATAACCGGCTCGACCTGGATAATTATCTGATCCGTGAGATGATCACCGCTCAGAACAGAACGCCGGGCAAAGCTATCCGTGATGAATTACTGATGGATGAAGTTGATGATATGCTCGCCCGTAAAAAACAGGGGCAGAACCTGATTATTTTACATACCAAAGGCTCACATCATCTTTATTCCAAGCGTTATCCGCCTGAATTCCGCAAATATATGCCGGAATGCACAGAGGAAGGAACCAAATGCAGCATACAGGAAGAGATCAATGCTTATGATAATTCGATCTTATACACCGATCATTTTCTGCATGATCTGACCGAAAAATTAAAAGATAAAAATGCGATTGTCTTTTATACCTCCGATCACGGGGAATCCCTGGGCGAAAATAACGGGATGCGCCTGCACGGTACGCCACGGCATATTGCCCCGCCGGAGCAGTTCCGTGTGCCGTTTATTGTCTGGATGTCAGATAACTACATAAAAAATAACCCGTCCCTGTTTGATAACCTGAAAGAAAACAGCCGGACGCGGACATTTTTCCATCATGAATTATTCGATACCATTCTCGGCTGTTCCGGTGTGACATCATCCGACGGCGGGATTAATAATAAAAATAATCTCTGCTATCGGTGATACAGTAACCTCATCCGCTGATACAGAGAGAGAATTTAAGGATGAGAAAAACAGTTACCCTGCTGGCGCTCTGCCTGCCGCTGTCCGCAGCAATGGCAGACGACAGCAGTTGTACGGACGCACAGCGTCAGCTGAACCGGGAAAATACCTATATTATCACCGGCCTGTATCTGAACGGGCCGGTCAAATCCGTTGTTACCACACGCAATAACAAACAAAAATCTTACGGCAGCAGCGAAACCACCATTACATTGTCACCGTGCGGTGCCGTGACGCAGTATGAGCAGCAGATGTACTATCTGATAAGCCCGGATGTTTACCGGAAAGAACAGTACAAAACAGATCCGGATAATCCGCTTCACCTGACCGGCACAGCAGAATACAAATTTCACGGTAAACACATTAATTCACAGACAGACATCACCCGGACGATAAATGATAAAGGACAGATTGCCGGCTATACCTTACTGAATAAAAATACCGGTGACGATGAACAGGAGGATGCCGTTACTGCCCGTATCAATTGGGAAAACAGCCGGCTCCACAGTATGGATGAGGTGAAAACGGACGGAGAAAAATCAGAAAGTCTCTTTTACCGCTATGATTCACAAGGCCGCCTGTCACACGTTTCCCGTGGCTCCGGTTCCTCAGAGACCCGCTTTACTTACACTGCTCAGCCGTGGCCATCAGTCACTTTGATCTCTATTTACAGCGGCAGCGAACTGCTGAATGTACTCACCGAACGTTGTGAACAATGGGATCATCACGGTAACTGTCTGCTGCAAAAAAATTATATCGCCGATTATTACGGCTATTCTGCGGATGACAATCCGGAGCCGGTCTTACAAACCATTCAGCGTTACCGTTATGAATATTACTGAATATAAAAAAACCGCCGCTGATTCAGCGGCGGTTTTGTAATTCATCACGTAATCTTATTTCACGCGGGAAACGTATTCACCTGAACGGGTGTCAACTTTGATCACTTCACCAATCTGCACGAACAGAGGTACTTTAACCACTGCACCAGTGCTCAGGGTCGCTGGTTTACCGCCGGTACCGGCAGTATCACCTTTCAGGCCCGGATCGGTTTCCGTGATTTCCAGCTCAACAAAGTTTGGCGGGGTAACCGCGATAGGACGGCCGTCCCACAGGGTAACGATACATTCAGCCTGGTCGATCAGCCATTTGGCGTTATCACCGATAGCTTTCTCATCCGCAGCCAGCTGCTCGAAAGTTTCGTTGTTCATGAAGTGCCAGAACTCACCGTCGTTGTACAGGTAAGTCAGGTTCAGATCCATGACATCAGCGCCTTCCGCAGAGTCTGTTGATTTGAAGGTTTTCTCCAGCAGTTTGTTGGAGATCAGTTTACGCAGACGCACACGGGCGAATGCCTGACCTTTACCCGGTTTAACAAACTCACTTTCAACAACCACGCAAGGTTCGCCGTCTAACATAATTTTAAGACCTTGGCGAAATTCGTTGGTACTATAAGTAGCCATGGAAATCCTCTAATTTTAAATAAATGGCATAGCCAAAAAAATGGTCGATATTGTAACCCAAAAACAACCCGCCCGAGAAGTCTGGCTGCATCAACTCACTGATTCTGTCACTAACCCAACAGAACTGCTGGCAATATTAGGTCTGGAACAGGACGAAAACTGGCGTGCCGGTACTGATGCCCGCCGGTTGTTTGCTCTGCGTGTCCCCCGTCCTTTTATCGCCAAAATGGAAAAAGGCAATCCGCGCGATCCGTTATTACTTCAGACCATGACACACAGGGCTGAATTTGACCTGACCCCGGGGTTCTCTGACGATCCGCTGGATGAACAACATAGTGTTGTTCCGGGACTACTGCATAAATATCACAACCGGGCATTGCTGTTAGTGAAAGGCGGGTGCGCGGTCAACTGCCGCTACTGTTTCCGCCGTCACTTCCCGTATGAGGACAATAAAGGCACCAGACATAACTGGCAGCAGGCGCTCGATTATATCGCTAACCATCCTGAACTCAATGAAATCATTTTCTCCGGCGGTGATCCGCTGATGGCAAAAGACCATGAACTGGACTGGCTGCTGACGCAACTGGAAGCGATTCCCCATATTCAGCGGCTGCGCATTCACAGCCGTCTGCCTGTCGTGATCCCTGAACGCATTACGCCGGGACTGACCGCGCGTTTCCGCGATTCACGGCTACAGATAATTTTAGTCACACATATCAATCACGCGAATGAAATCGACGATACATTGAAAGAAAAAATGAATCAGCTGCGTGAAAGCCGCGTTACCCTGCTCAATCAGAGCGTTCTTCTGCGTGATGTGAATGACAATGCAGAGGTGCTGGCACAGCTCAGTAATGCGCTGTTTGACGCCGGTATTCTGCCTTATTACCTGCATGTGCTGGATAAAGTACAGGGTGCGGGACATTTTCTGATCAGTGATGATGAAGCACGCCGCATCATGCATGATCTTCTGCCGCGTATTTCCGGGTATCTGGTGCCACGTCTGACCCGGGAAATCGGTGGTGAGCCGAGTAAAACACCGATCGATCTCCGTCTGCGTCAGAGCTGAGTATTACCACGTAAACACGGTCATCTGAAGAAATAGTATTTTACAGGTAACTTCAGACAGGTTAAATTGCGTACATTATGTATTATGGAGTACAAAATTATGACGGATTTTTTAACCTCAAACCAGGCCGCGTGGGATAAACAGGCGGAACAACAACAGGCGTGGTCAACACCGGTCAGCGCAGAGCTGATTGCGGCTGCCAAACAAGGAAACTGGGATGTGCATCTCACCCCGCAGCCGCTGCCGAAAGACTGGCTGGGGGATGTAAAAGGTAAACGCATTCTCTGTCTGGCCTCTGCCGGTGGTCAGCAGGCCCCGGTACTGGCTGCCGCCGGTGCGGATGTGACAGTGTTTGATTTATCAGATAAACAGCTTGAGCACGATCGTCAGGTTGCCCGGCGCGACGGGCTGACACTTAAGGCGGTACAGGGCGATATGCGGGATCTCAGCGCATTTGCGGATGGCACTTTTGACTGCGTGTTCCATCCGATTTCCAATCTGTATATCCCGGATGTGAATCCGGTATGGCGTGAATGCCACCGCGTACTGAAAACCGGCGGCACACTATTGGCCAGTTTCTTTAATTCAGTGGTCTTTGTCGGCGATCGTGATGCGAAATACCGCGAAGAAGGCATTATAAAACCAGCATATAAAATGCCGTTTTCTGAACTGACAGCATTAACACCGGAGCAGGTGGCAGAGAAGCAGGCACGGCAGGAAGCTTTTGTGTTTGGCCATTCCCTGACAGATTTGATCGGCGGACAACTGAAAGCCGGTTTTCATCTGACCGATTTTTATGAGGACTGGCAACCGAACCCGCGTTTTGTTATCGATAATTATCTGCCGACATTTATTGCGACTGCGGCAGTGAAGATTGGCTGATTTTTCATGCGTTTTTGTAAATACAGATACAACAAACCGTGATTACGGTGCCATGCTGATAACCGGTAAAAGCAGAAAGTCGCTGCTAGCACTTTAAGACTGTGATTACGGAGTCTGCGCCAGCGGCGGGTAAAAACAGAAAGTCGCTGTGAACACATCCCTGTGCGCTCAGGCTCGCCATCCATGGCTCGCATGCTTTCCGTTTTCTTTACCCGCCGCCCGCGCTTTTCGCATCTGAATAAGAAAACCACCGTTCATGCTGACGGTGGCTTTTCTTTATCCCATCAAAACATTTCGCTAAATCATTTCGTTCAGAGCAAGGCGGCAAGTGAAGAGGCACGGGGAGCATACATCAGTATGTGACCCGGGCCGCTGAGCGCAGCCAACGCCGCTATGGACGGAAGGATGACGCGAAATTACGGGCACTTAAATACCTGACCCGTCAGCTTGCTATCCACCGGGATCAGGCTGGACACAATCGCTGACTCTGCCGGGCTGCCGAGACCATAAATCACGTTACCGCCCATTGCAGCGGCTTTGTTACGCAGGTCATTTGCCGCACCGCGCATGGAGCTGCTTTCGTTACCGACGCCGGTCATCCAGTTGCTCTGTACACCGGTAACCTCACCTAATTTCTGACATTCTGCCGGTGGCTGCTCTTCGGAAAAGCGGACCTGTGATCCGGCGGAGCTCAGTTCGTTCGTGGTCGTACAGCCTGCCAGTAATAACAGTGCCAGAGCACCGGGTAACATTTTAATCCGCATAGTTTTCCTCATTCACGGTTGGAAAAAATTTATACAGCTAATTTAACCACTTTGTGGCAGCGACTTCAAAAACTAATCGCTGAAAACCACCCGCTGATCGCAATCAGCCGCAAATTATGCATAAAAAAAACCGGCACCTGAGTTTCCTCAGAGTGCCGGTTTGGTTTTTCCTGTGTCAGCCCGGTAATTTACTGATAGTCTTTTTTAATTTTCTGAGCGGCATCTGAACCACGTTTCGCTTCTTTTTCGGCGATTTCGACGGACAGACCAATATACGCGCGCGGATCTAACATTGCTTTGATTTCTTCATTGCTGAAGGCAGCGGTAATAGTGTCGTTTTTCGTCAGGTTTGTGTAGAAATCCTCACCATCTGCAGCGGTTTTAATCGCTTCCTCATACAATAATGAATGCGCCTTATCCTTGCCCAGCTTCTCCGCCATTTTCATCATCACGTATTCAGTGTTATCCAGCCCTTTGTTTCTCATGACGTTGTGCAGCATTCTCTCTTCATGAGGTACGATGGTTCTGGTGAGCTCTTCTGTTCTCAGCAGCACTTCGGTGGTCAGTTCGAGTGCTTCCTCGATCAGTCCGTCGAATAACATATAAGAGCTGCTGTCACCCTCATACGGTCTGACAGCGGAGTACATGCCGACACCCGGCAGTGAGTACAGTTTCTGGGAGTTCGCAATAATGCCTTTGGCCAGTTTCGGGTTAATTTTGTGCGGCATAGTGCTGCTGCCCACAGTACCCCTGGTAAAGCCTTCGGAAACTTCCGCGATCTCTTCCAGCGTGGTGCTGTAAACTTCCTCACCGATTTTGTGGCAGATATTCGCCATCAGCGCCAGGTTCGCCATATACTCCAGTTTATGGGTGCTCAGGTTGCGGGACGGCACTTCCATCGCATGCATGCCTGTCAGTTCAGCAACTCGTTTCTGGACTTCCAGACCGATACCCGGCATGGTGTTAAATGCCCCGACCGCACCGCCCATCATGATAGTGAATACGCGTTTTTCACACTCTTTCATGCGCTGGCTGCAATCAATAAAATCGCTGATCCACACCGCCACTTTGTAGCCGTAAGTGATAGGAATGGCATGACGGCCGTGTGTCCTGCCCGGCATCACCATGTGTTTGGTTTTTTCTGCAAGACGCGATAAATTTTCCAGGATCTCGCTTAACAGCAGCATAAATTTATTATGCACTGTCTTCATCATATACAGCTGTGAACTCTGCTGAATATTCTGGGTGGTAATACCGTAATGGATATATTTACCACTCTCTTCCGAGCAGGCATTCACTAATACTTTTAAAAATGGTACGAAGCCATGACCGATTTTCTGATAGATACGGCTCATCTCTTCGAAATCGATATTCTCAATAACCGCCTTTTCTTTAATTTCATCGGCAGCAGACCGGGGAATAAACCCCAGTTCCGCCTGTGCCTGAGCTAACACTGATTCAAACATCAGCCAGGTATTGTATTTGGCCTCATCTGACAGCAGCGCTTTTATACCGCGGTCATCGATGGTTTTACTTTTAGAATCATATAAAGCTCTCATCATATATCCTTTTATTTCTTCATTGCTTCATCAACAGCATTGCGGACAAATTCAACCTTCGGTCCGTAAACAACATGGACGTGGTTTGCCGATGGAAAGAAGAATGCAGTACATCCTGATTCCGACATTAACTCTTTATCAATCTTATTCACTTCCGCGATATCGATACGCATACGGGTAATACAGTTATCAACGTTACGGATATTTTGTTTTCCGCCTAACGCCTCGATAAGAATTTCCGCAATTTCACCATAACGTTTTTCTTTAATTAACGTGTTTTTCAGATTGCTGGATTCTTCACGGCCCGGCGTTTTAATATCAAACCGGAGGATAGCCCAGCGGAAGATAAAGAACGTCACCACCGCCAGACCGGTACCGATAAGCACCAGGAATATCCAGTTAGTACGTTCGTACAGCAGGCCGAAAATCGTGAAATCGAAGATGGTTCCGCGGATATAACCAATCGCGACACCGGCGAATGACAGCAATACCGCACCAATACCCACGATGATGGCATAAATTAAATACAGCAGCGGTGCGATAAACACGAAGGTAAATTCAAGCGGTTCCGTGACGTTACCGAGCATGGCGGTCAGTACCATCGTCACCAGCATGGATTTCACTTCCGCGCGGTTCTCTTTCTTCGATGTTTTATAGATAGCTAATGCAATTGCCGGGAACAGGAACAGTGTGACCAGCATTTGCTGCTGCGCCATAAAGCGCGTCAGGCTTGGCATCATCGCCCAGTATTCAGTTCCGGGGCCCTGTTTGAATAACACTTCAGTCAGCGCCGGAACAACACCGACATAGGTTTGTCCGTCAATCACATAGGTACCGCCGGCTTCGGTAAATCTGAACAGCACGTTCCAGACGTGGTGCAGACCGAACGGAATAAACAGACGCTCACCGCCCGCCGTAAAGAACGGACCGACAGGACTCAGAAAGACAGCAGAGAGCTTCATCAGCCCCTGAACCAGCACTTCCCAGATAAACGGTAATGTCGCGCCGACCATAATCATCAGGCCGACCATGATGATGGAAACGGATTTTTTACCGGAGAAGAAAGCGAAGGCAGTCGGCAGTTCAAGGTTATAGAACTTATCCGTTGCCCAGGCGGCAATCAGACCGGTGATGATCCCCCCGGCGGCACTGATATTTAAGGTTTGGATCCCCAGAACCTTAATTTGCCCCACCTGCCCCATAATGGCCGGATCCGCCAGTTTACCGGTGAGTACCAGCCAGATATTCATGGTGATAATCAGCGACAAATACCCCACCACAGAGGCAAAGACCGCGATCCCCTTATCACGCTGGCTCATCCCGTAGGCAACCCCCATGGCAAAGAGCAGTGGAATATTGTCAAAAATAACGCCCGCAATAGAGCGGATACTGACAAGCAGTGCGTTAACCGTTTCATTTCCGAGGAAAGGAAACCGGGCAATCATGTAGGTCTGCACTAATGCACCACTGATCCCCAGAATCATACCTATCGGAGCCAGAACCCCGATTGGCAGGAGCAGTGTCCGGCCAAAGCGCTGGATCGACTCTCCGAATTTTCTTTTAGCCATAGTGTTTCCTTGCGATGAAGAATATTGACATTACTCGGAATACTAGCATTGCCTTTTTGAAATGAAATGATGGTACGGTTTTAAATATTATCTCAGGTCTTAAATTATGACCCGGGTCATTTTCAGGCGATAATGATTTAAAAATCAGGATGATAATAATTTTTAAGACGTTTTGTTAATGATTTTCTGAATAAACGATTCTTTTAAAAACAGCAGGAATTATTGAACAAAAAGCATTCAATTCAACTTAAGCTAAATAATGAGTTTATTTACAGCAAACTTTCCAGCTCATTAATTAATAAATCCACCAGGATAAAAAACCCTGTTCTAGACTTTGAGTCATCCCGTTTGGTGTCATAACTGTCAGAGAAGCAAAAGAGTGTGTTATTTGCGTATGTGGTCAGTTCATTCGTGTGGAAGGCGGTCATACTGATGATATGGGCATCTTTCAGCTGAACGATTTTTGCGGTTTCAATGATCTTTTTGGTTCCGCCGGAGAGGGAGATAAAAATCACAGTGTCATCTTTGCTGACAAGGCGGGTAAAGGAGTCAGAAAGGTTATAATCATTAATAAAAAAGCAGTGCAGTCCCAGCGAAAATAATAAATGCTCCAGATAGTAACCGACTGCCTTGCTGGTTCCCCGTGCCACCAGAAAGATATTCCGTGAACCGCGCAATGTTTTTGCACAATCGCGGATCTGATCTTCATTAATCAGTGTGAAGGTCTTATGAATATTATTCTCGAGCTGTTTTTTATAGGATGCAGGTGCTTTTTTCTCTGCTTTATTTTGTGAGAGGATATGATTGTTAATCTGAAATTTAAGTTCTTTAAACCCGCTGAAACCTAATTTCTGAGATAAATTGATAATCACCGTTTTGGAAACAAACGTTTTGGCGACTAATTCATTAATATTTAACCAGGGAATATCGGCAATATTTTCCGTAAGATATTTTAATACTTTCTTCTCACTGACGGTTAAGTTGTCGTAATTCTTCAGAAAATCCAGCATATCCGGCACTCCCCCATTTCAGCAGCGGTATCTCTCAATAATACCTCATAATGATGATAAACAGTGGGATATTATAAAATACAAACCGGACAGACAAAAAAAAGCCCGTAACCAATCAGGTTACGGGCTTTTTCAGCAAACAATTGCAGTCAGACTACATGATTACATCATGTTGAACAAAAACAACCAATCCTTTGATTTACAATGAGTTAATCCTTAAATAAAATAAAACCCCCTGATTAAAATCCCACCGCCACATCATGCCCATCAATAATTTCGAGAACCGCATCAAGGAACATTCTGGCCTCTTTAGGTTCAGTGGCATCTCGTAAATACTTGGGAATACGCTCAACAAACTCAGACTTAGAAAGAGGCTGGTGCTCAACTAAAGCTTCAATCATCGATTGTCTCAACAAACGATGCTCTGAGGAGACATTTGGAAACTCAGCTGCAATGATTTCCTGGGCAAATCTTTCTAAACGAGAATGCAAGGGCTCGGACACATGACTATAATCGACTACGTCCTCAGCTTTAGAGTATTTATCATCGACCAATACACCAGAGAAATGCTCTTCAACAATTATTTGAGCCTCTGTATGTGTTGTTTTGAGTTGATTCAATTCTCGGATAATAGGCCCAAGAACTTCATCTGGATTACTGAACCAGTCCGTTGACCATATGCGAGAAATTGTCCAACCTAAGCCTTCCAAGACCTCTTGTCGCAAACGGTCTCGGTCGCGTGCTGATCTTGCGGAGTGATAAGTTGCCCCATCACATTCAATTCCCATCAAATAACGGCCAGGTTTACCTGGGTCTCGAACAGCAATATCTATAAAGAAGCCTGCAACACCCACTTGTGGATCACAGTCAAAGCCTGCAGTTTTCAATGCATCAATCACCGATATTTCAAAATCACTGTCCGGAGCTTTTCCTGTAGAAATTCCTACACCATCCATATTGCCTTTTTCAGCAAAGTGTAGGAAACCGCGTAAAGCTTTAACCCCGCGCTTTGTACTTTCTGCTACTTGGATATCATCAGCATGCATTGAGCTAAATACATGCATGCGCTTACGAGAACGAGTGAAGAGTACATTTAAACGACGCCAACCAACATCTGAGTTGATAGGACCAAAACGTTGAAATACACGCCCGCCAGCCTCTCCGGGCCCATAAGTAAAGGAGATGAAGATGACATCTCGCTCATCCCCCTGAACGTTCTCAAGGTTCTTGATAAAAATAGGGTCGGCATGCTCCCTCAGCTTACCAATTGCAGTATCTATCAGTGGGTTTTCACGGCATAGCTCATCAACAGCTCTCTCGATTTGATCGCGTTGTTTAGAGTTCATCGCCACAATACCCAATGATTGCTGAGGATACTCCATCGCATGTTGAGCCACAGCCAAAGCGATAACTCTCGCTTCTTCTATATTGTGCTGATTGATAAAACGGCCATTTTTCACATGTGAAAATTTAATGCCATATTCTGCCGATTGCGCATTAGGTGAGGGGAAGACCACCAAATCACTGTCGTAGAAATGACGATTAGAATAAGCAATCAAATTTTCATGTTGTGAACGGTAATGCCACCGAAGGCGGCGCATTGGAAATAGAGGCAATGAAGCATCGAGGATACTATCTGTCAGGCTAACTGCCGCAATATCCTCATCTTCTCCGTCATCCGAATCAGCCCGATCGAAGAAACTAGTTGGAGGCAACTGTTTTGGATCACCGACTACGACGATTTGTTTACCGCGAGCGATGACACCCAGTGCATCTTCAGGTTTGACCTGAGAAGCTTCATCGATTACCACCAAGTCGAAGTCAATTTCTCCTGGCTGGAGGTAATTAGCTACTGACATCGGCCCCATCATAAAACAGGGTTTAAGCTGGATTAATGCCCTCCCCGCACGATTGATAAGTTGTCGGATTGGGACATGGCGCATTTTTTTACCGAGTTCATTATTGATCAGCGCGAGCTCAGTGTACTCGGATTTTTTCCCGCCTGAATTCCCTTGTGGAACCTGATTACGGGCAATAATCGATGCTATACGCTGGCGTTGCAATAGCTTCAGTTTCTTATCATACATACGGAAGGTCTGTTGAGAAACAGACCTCTGATTACCAGAAATACGTACCAAATGTGGACGAGCAATCACAATCTCTCGAGCCAATTGATCGTAAATCGTCATCATTAAACCTGTTTCTATCTGCTCAACCGGTAATACGCGGTTAAATACTGCATTTTGAATAAGTTGAAGTCCCTGATCGTGTATTTCTTTTGCCACACGGTTAAAGTTGAGCCAACCGTTCAGCCAGCGGGGTTTAACTATTGCTTCATCATTTCGTGTAATAAGCTCCGCCAAGCTGTCGTTACAACGGAACTGCCATTGTGCGATATCGAGCTGAGTCTCCGCTATAAAGTTTTCTCTCTGAGCAAGGTGGCTTTGCCATATTTCTCTAAGATGGAGCAAGTCATCGTAAAGGATATCCAGATGGCATTTATCCCCAAGACGTTTGATGATGCTGAGTAGCACTTCAGATTGAATATTCTTCTTTATTGCATCATCAAATGCCAAAGTATTTACTATCACCGAATGTGCATAATCATTTTTCTTTTCAAAACCAAAATGAAGCTGCTCTTGTGCACCAAAAAGCTCTTCAGGGGATGGTTTTTCCTTAAGCTGGTTTTGCATCAGCTGTAATTTACATAGCAAAGCAGTTTTTTCTTTTACATCGCGCAACGACATAGCATCATTTCTATACCATTGCTGCACAGGTGCCAATGCACTAATCAGCCTTCCATTAATTTCTTTTAACCCGTTGCTATCACCAATCAATACTATTTTTCCATCTTTCAAAGCATCGATGTTAGGTAGAAACTGATGGAGTTCGGATAATTTTCTGATGCTGATATTGATATCATCGGCAATACCCTGATGCTTGAGCTGATGAATACCTTTTATCAGTTGGCTATCAAGAACCAATAAGGCACTGCCCAACGCAACATTAGGACCAAAACCTACCCCCCACGTCATCCTGACGCTTTTGTACCATTTTCTTAGCTGCTTCAAACTATCAAGCGGAGTATCAATACCCTGATAGCTATCTCCTAAATCACGACTGAAATTTTCTTGTTCTAACTCACGCAGCCCAGACACATACTGACGTAATAAGGGCAAATGATTATAGAGCACCTTCCAAGGAACATTCACCCCTTGGGATAAATTCAACAATGATTGTTTAGCCTGTCTCCACGAACCACTTAACCAACTGAACATACCCGAACGTGCCAACTCTGACTCAATACTTTTGAGCTCTTCCTCATGAGGTATTGCGTCGAGTTTAAAGTGCACTTTTAAAGTCTCATGAGCACTAATCAGCGGCGTGATATGCCCTGCCAAATTATCTAATATATCGTCTATTTCGTCATCATCGAAACATTCGTGACGTTGCTTAAGTAACTCCGGAGGAATTTGAACGACAAGATCGATAAGTTCAACAATGTATTTAAATCCCTGTAGATCGGGTGTCATTTTTGAAGACAGCACTGCAGGCAGTGAATTAATTAAATCTGACAGATTAACCCAATGTTGCTCAAAAGCTGAGTTTAGATGTTCAAAAGAAAGGATAAATCTGGCAACATCACCAATCGTGCTATTTTCAGAAACGCCAAAATCTTTTGGAATATCAGAAAAATAAGGGAGCTCTATAGCAACCTCTAGAGCTTTAAGTTTCTCGGCAATAAGATGATTCGCCATCTCTTTATAGATCGATTGGACTGCTTCAAAATTATGTAACCATTCCCTTAATTGGTGCTTATTATCTTCGTTTAGTTGTTTGAATGCATCAAAGTTAAGTAATTCAGATAAAGCAGGAAGACGACAAGAGTCATCGACAAACTGCTGCTGCAGAGTAAGAGTATTCAGCTGTTCTTTCGATAATTCATATTTTCCGAAGAAAATTCCAATACTCTGCTGCCATCTACTCAACCCAGATTGCCATTTCTCTAAATTAGCAACAATACCGTTACTGTCAAACAGCTGAATTTCTAGATTATTAACCCCGTACCACGGGTGATCAGAAAGCTGTGCTTGTTCCCCCAGTTGGGAGCGAAATTCATGAACAACTTTAACAAATGAATCGATCTGATCCTTAAGTCTCAATTGAGCAAAGTGGTCGAGTTTTTTCCCAGATAACCCCTCGATATGTAAATCTTTCGGTTCAATATTGAGCATTCGGCGATAACGAGACGCACCAGTGAATATTTCATGAATAGTAAGGCCTGTATTTTCCCATGGCTGATTAATTTCGTAAGCATAATCATTTAATTCGCGTTTTAACTCTTCATAACGAGCAATCTCTGACTCAATATGAAGGGGGGGAGTATCCAATGACCGGTTATTAATACGCTTTTGAATTTCGTCTAACACTTTTCGCTTATGAGATTTATTACTATGTAATTCCAAGCAAAAATCTCCCAAACCCGCTTTATCCAGACGTGTTTTAACGACTTCCAAAGCGGCAAGCTTCTCAGCGACAAACAAGACTTTTTTACCGTTTAAAATAGCGGCGGCTATTAGGTTAGTTATTGTTTGTGACTTCCCCGTACCTGGAGGCCCTTCAATCACCAGACTTTTCCCCATAACCGCATCAATCAATGCACTGTGCTGAGAACTATCAGCATCATCAATCAATGGGAATTGCTGGTGGATTTGGTTTATCTCATCAATCATGTATTCAGCTGAAACACCTGAACTCCCACCTTCTCCCGTCTGCGATGTGAAAAGGCGTTTTATCACTTCATGATTAGCAATATTTTTTTTCGCCAGCGGGCCAGCGGGCTGGATCCAGGTCGATATACATCAGCATTTTACTGAAGTTGAGTAAGCTCAATGCACCATAACGACGAACCGACCAGCGTGGTTTATTTCTCTCAATGATCGCCTGCACCTGCTGAAAGTAAGCTTCCGGAAGCGTATTTTCATCAAGTACAGGCAGCGCAATACCAAAATCACTCTGTAATTTTTCTCTGAGAGACAGATTGGGTAGAATATCTTCACCAGTATAGCTCAGGTGATAACGATAAAGCCCAGCTTCCGAGTCCAACTTTCCTCTTTCAAGAGTAACCGGAATAACAAACAACGGCGCATATCTTTCCTTATTAGAGTCATCAGACTCATACCATTCAAGAAATCCTAAGGCCAAATAAAGGATGCCAGCTCCAGTCTCCTCGATAGAGGTTTTCGCTTTACCATGAATAGAGCGCAGCAGCGCCTCAAGTTCTGATGGGAAGTGAAGCGTTTGGATATCATCATCAGTCAAAGATGCCTGAATACTTGCAGTTCTTAGTGGTATCCCCGCCTTAGTGTCACGCTCAAACTCACCAAGATCCTTATAACCAAGTTTTTGGATTAACATAGCAAGCTGTTGTGTTGGTAAATCTGCATTGACTCCAGCACGACGAATTCCAGAAAGCAGGCCATTATTATTTTGCAGATACTGCTCAATAGTATTTCTGGCTTTCTTAATCACCTGATACTCATAATTAGACACATTAGGCTGAGCCTCAGTAAACAGCTCAAAATCAGTACGTAAACCTAATTTTTCAGCCCAAGCTTTCGCATCCGGTGCAGCCTTAAGACTAATTTCACACTGCTTTTCATCTTTCCCCAGATAGCCATATTGTTGAAGCTGAGCTTTTGTAGGATCGGGTACTGGCACAAACTGCATCACTTTATCGCCTATTAAGGTTTTATAAAGCTGATCGGGCAATTCGTTGATAATACGTAGTGAAGAATGCTTTTTATCAATCGGAAAGTTGAGCAATCTATTACGTGCAGTAAGGTCTAATAGTTTACGACGCATATCCTCGAGAGACTTGAGAACATAGGCTCCAGCAGTATCGCCTGTGCGGTGAAGAGTTTCAGACATCATATGCCCTTAATAATAAATGATTTCACTACGTGATTAATTGTTTTTTATCCACTATTGTAACGCATACAGTATGTCACATTAACAATATGACATACTGAAATAATACCCTTCGTTTTATATATGGCAATATTACAAATATAAAAGTAGATAACCTTCTGTTCGGTTACAGAGCTCTACATTTCAAATATTCTGTTAACCTGTAGTGGTTTAATAAATTTGGCTACCTGAACAGAGGTGATATGCTCGCCTCAGAACAACATAGGTGCTTTAAAATCTCAGTGTAGAATTCAGACGTGAATCCACTCAGTTAGTTGTGGACCAGAATTATACGGTAGCGGATGCGGCTGAAGCCATAAATATCGGGCTTTCCACAATGACACAGTTGCGGGATGAGTGAGCGTGCAAAACACCGAAAGCATCCCCTATCACGCCGGAAAAAATTGAAATACTTGAGTTGAAGAAGGGGAAGAGATCAGGATATTATGGGATGCACTAAAAAATGAAGTTAATAAAAAAGCCCGTAAACTATAAGTTTACAGGCTTTTTCAGCAAACAATTGCAGTCAGACTACATGATTACATCATGCCGCCCATGCCGCCCATGCCGCCCATACCACCAGCTGCACCTAAATCCATTTTGTCGTCTTTAGGCAGTTCAGTGATCATCGCTTCAGTGGTGATCATCAGGCCCGCGATAGAACCGGCGAACTGCAGAGCAGAACGGGTTACTTTAGTCGGATCCAGGATACCCATTGCGATCATGTCGCCGTATTCTTCGGTTGCTGCGTTGTAACCGTAGTTACCTTTGCCGCCTTTCACGGTGTTAACAACAACAGATGGTTCTTCACCTGCGTTTTCAACGATCTGACGCATAGGTGCTTCCATTGCGCGCAGCGCAACACGGATACCCACGTTCTGATCTTCGTTATCACCGGTCAGGGCAGTCAGAGCAGCCGCAACGCGGACTAATGCAGTACCGCCGCCGGCAACCACACCTTCTTCAACGGCTGCGCGGGTTGCGTGCAGAGCATCGTCAACACGGGCACGTTTTTCTTTCATTTCAACTTCAGTTGCCGCACCGACTTTGATGACAGCAACACCGCCTGCCAGTTTCGCTACGCGCTCCTGCAGTTTTTCACGGTCGTAATCTGAGGTTGAATCTTCGATCTGCTGACGGATCTGACCAACGCGTGCAGCGATAGTCTCTTCGTCACCCACACCATCAATGATAGTGGTGGTATCTTTGTTGATAACGATACGTTTTGCCTGACCCAGGTCTTCCAGAGTTGCTTTTTCCAGCTCCATACCGATCTCTTCAGAGATAACAGTACCGTTGGTCAGGGTTGCGATATCCTGCAGCATCGCTTTACGGCGGTCGCCGAAGCCCGGTGCTTTCACCGCAGCCACTTTCACGATACCGCGCATGGTGTTAACCACCAGTGTTGCCAGTGCTTCACCTTCAACATCTTCCGCGATAATCATCAGCGGTTTGCTTGCTTTGGCAACGCCTTCCAGAACCGGCAGCAGTTCACGGATGTTGGAGATTTTTTTGTCGACCAGCAGGATGTACGGGTTTTCTAACTCAACAGAACCGGTTTCCGGTTTGTTGATGAAATACGGGGAGAGGTAACCGCGGTCGAACTGCATACCTTCAACAACATCCAGTTCGTCTTCCAGGCCGGTGCCTTCTTCGACAGTGATAACGCCTTCTTTACCGACTTTATCCATCGCTTCCGCAATCAGTTTACCGACGGTTTCATCGGAGTTTGCAGAGATAGTACCTACCTGCGCGATTGCAGTGGTATCAGAGCATGGTGCAGACAGTTTTTTCAGTTCTTCAACGGCTGCAACAACGGCTTTATCGATACCGCGTTTCAGATCCATCGGGTTCATGCCCGCAGCAACGGCTTTCAGGCCTTCAGTGATGATAGACTGAGCCAGTACGGTTGCAGTGGTGGTACCGTCGCCCGCAGCGTCATTCGCTTTGGAGGCAACTTCTTTCACCATCTGTGCGCCCATGTTTTCGAACTTGTCGTCCAGCTCGATTTCACGCGCAACAGACACACCATCTTTAGTGATAACCGGTGCGCCGAATGATTTGTCTAACACAACGTTACGGCCTTTCGGACCTAAAGTAACTTTTACTGCGTCTGCCAGAACATTGACACCACGGAGCATTTTAACACGGGCGTCGTTACCGAATTTTACGTCTTTAGCTGCCATTATTTCTATTCCTTCGAATGCTTTTATGGTTTAAGAAGATCTGAGTACAACCAGTACGGTGTAATTATGCTTCGACAATCGCCAGGATGTCGCTTTCAGACATAATCAGCACTTCTTCATTATCAATTTTTTCAGCTTTTACGCCGTAACCATCATTGAAAATCACGATATCACCGACTTTAACGTCGAGTGGTTTCATTTCGCCGTTTTCCAGGATGCGACCGTTACCTACTGCCAGCACTTCACCACGGGTCGATTTACCTGCCGCTGTACCGGTCAGGACGATCCCGCCCGCTGATTTCGCTTCAACTTCTTTACGCTTAACAATAACACGGTCGTGCAAAGGACGAATTTTCATTGATAGATCTCCTGTAAAAAAATCCGTATCAAATAACGTGGATTAAAGGTTCAGGCCGGATACTAATACCATTGCCATGTTTGAGCAGATGGGGTCAGTTCCGGACAAGTTCAAGGGGGCAGAGATGAAAAAAATACGAAATTTCACGGTCTCTGTCCAAACTGTTCAGATATCAGGGTTTATCCTGCGGATTATCATCGTTGTGTGACGCCGGTGACTGGTTGAGCCGCTGAGATGGAGTGTCACCCCGGCGCTCAAATTCCCCTTCGTACACATTCCCCCGGTTTGCCGCGTTACCGGCGAACGGGTTCGTCCGCGGCTGATACACGCGGATAAACGGCAGCACACGGGACACCAGCAGTTTCTGTACCGGCGGCAGCAGCAGCAGCAGCCCTAAGAAATCGGTGAAAAAGCCCGGCAGGACCAGCAGGATACCGGCCAGCACCAGAGAGACGCTTTTGATCATCTCTGCCGCAGGGCTCTCACCCGCCTGAATTTTCTGCTGAATCAGACTCAGATTACGCATTCCCTGATTGCGCACCAGAGATACGCCGAGACAGGATGTCAGCACCACCAGCACCAGTGTCATAAACACACCGATGGCGGATGCCACGTGAACAAAAATGACCGCCTCAATATAGATCAGCAGACAAATGAGGATAAGGGGTAACCAACGCATAACGTCTTCCTTATGTGGTGCACTGTGATGTAAAAAACCGCCCCTTTGTCAGCCTTTGTGAACTACTTCTAAGAGACGCGCTGTAAATTCGATTTTTAGTCATGGATGTTCATAATGATGGGGTCATTTCAGACGTTTTCAAGCGCGGCATGTGCCGGAATCGCACATGATATTTGTGATTTATCGCACATAAGAGTGATAATAGTGCAAACATTTCAGTTAATAAGTGATCTGGCTAAAAGGATTCAACGCAAATACAGAATATCATCACTGAGAATGCAATAAACTAAGTGATACTCTCTATTAATATCGGACAAAATAATATAATTGCTGTCTTTACTATTAAGTAAGACAACCATTCAATCAAAGAAGGTTCTCATGTCAAATAATTTTCGTATCGAAGAAGACCTGCTGGGTAAACGCGAAGTACCGGACGATGTGTATTATGGTGTCCATACACTGCGGGCTATCGAAAATTTCTATATCAGCGACCGTACAATCAATGATGTCCCGGAATTTATCCGTGGCATGGTGATGGTGAAAAAAGCCGCTGCCATGGCGAATAAAGAACTGCACACTATTCCGCGTGCGATTGCGGATACCATCATCAAAGCCTGCGATGAAGTCCTGATCCACGGTAAATGTATGGATCAGTTCCCTGTGGATGTTTTCCAGGGTGGTGCCGGTACTTCACTGAATATGAACACAAACGAAGTACTGGCAAATATCGGCCTGGAACTGATGGGCCATAAAAAAGGGGAATATGAGTTCCTCAACCCGAATGATCACCTGAACAAAGCCCAGTCCACCAACGACGCTTACCCGACCGGCTTCCGTATCGCTGTCTACAATTCAATTACCCAGCTGATTAAATCTGTTGAGTATCTGAAAGGCACCTTTGATGCCAAATCCGATGAATTCAAAGATATCCTGAAAATGGGCCGTACCCAGTTACAGGATGCCGTTCCGATGACATTAGGCCAGGAATTCCACGCCTTTGCCATCCTGATGAAAGAAGAGATCAGAAACCTGCATCACACCGCTCAGCTGGTGCTGGAAGTTAACCTCGGCGCCACCGCGATTGGTACCGGGCTGAACACCGCACCGGGCTATCAGAAACTGGCGGTGGAAAAACTGGCGGAAGTGACCGGCCTGCCGTGTGTACCGGCAGAAGACCTGATCGAAGCAACGTCTGACTGCGGTGCTTACGTGATGCTGCACAGTGCGCTGAAACGCCTGGCCATGAAGCTCTCCAAAATCTGTAATGACCTGCGTCTGCTCTCCTCCGGTCCGCGTGCGGGTCTCAAAGAGATCAATCTGCCGGAAATGCAGGCGGGTTCTTCTATCATGCCGGCAAAAGTGAACCCGGTGATTCCGGAAGTGGTAAACCAGGCGTGTTTCAAAGTCATCGGTAACGACGTCTGCGTCACCATGGCTGCCGAAGCAGGTCAGTTACAGCTGAACGTGATGGAACCGGCTATCGGCCAGGCGATGTTTGAATCTATTTCTCTGCTGAGCAACGCCTGCCGCAACCTGGGTGAGAAATGCGTTTCCGGTATTACCGCCAACAAAGAAATTTGTGAAGCGTATGTGTTCAACTCTATCGGTATCGTGACTTACCTGAACCCGTTCATCGGTCACCATAACGGGGATATCGTCGGTAAGATTTGTGCGGAAACCGGCAAGAGTGTGCGCGAAGTGGTTCTGGAGCGCGGTCTTCTGACAGAAGCTGAGCTGGATGATATTTTCTCAATTGAGAACTTAAAGAATCCGGCCTATAAAGCAAAACGCTTTGATGACTAATATAATAATAAGAAATACATAGAACACAAAAGCACGTCATCGCAAGGTAACGTGCTTTTTTATTACCCTACTACAAAAATTTAACATTTTTCTACGGGATTTTACAGGAGCACTTATGCTAGCCATCGAATTTATTATCGTACTGCTGGCCATTTATCTCGGGGCGCGCCTCGGAGGGATAGGTATCGGTTTTGCCGGCGGACTGGGGGTTCTTGCCCTCGCCGCCATCGGCGTGAAACCGGGCAGCATCCCGTTCGACGTTATCTCCATTATAATGGCTGTTATCGCTGCAATCTCTGCCATGCAGGTCGCGGGCGGGCTGGATTATCTGGTTCAGCAGACTGAAAAACTGCTGCGCCGCAATCCGCGCTATATCACCATCCTCGCCCCGATCGTCACCTATTTTCTGACACTGTTTGCCGGAACCGGTAATATTTCACTGGCAACCCTGCCGGTGATCACCGAAGTTGCCAAAGAACAGGGGATTAAACCTTCCCGTCCGCTTTCCACCGCCGTTGTGGCCGCGCAGATAGGGATCACCGCATCACCGATTTCAGCGGCGGTGGTGTATATGTCATCGGTCATGGAGCCGATGGGCGTCAGTTACCTGCATCTGCTGATGATCCTGCTGCCATCCACCTTTGTCGCGATCATCCTGATGTCCTTTATTGTGTCCTGGCTGTTTGATGACAAACTCGCCAATGACCCGGTCTTTAAGAAACGTCTTGCTGAAGGCGTGGTGGAACTGAACCGCAGTGAAAAAGCTGCCATCAAACCAGCTGCCAAACTGTCTGTTCTCCTGTTCCTGCTCGGTGTCCTGTCCGTTGTGGTCTTTGCGGTTGTCAACAGTAAGAGTGTCGGGCTGTTGTCTGAACCGATTATGTCCACCACCAACGCCATTCTGATTATCATGCTCAGTGTCGCGACACTTATTACCCTGATATGCAAGGTAGAGACGGATATCATCCTGAACTCCAGTACCTTTAAAGCCGGGATGAGCGCCTGTATCTGTATCCTGGGTGTGGCGTGGCTGGGCGATACCTTCGTTCAGGCAAATCTGGAGTGGATCAAACTGACTGCCGGTGATTTAATCACGCAGCATCCGTGGCTGCTGGCGGTTATTTTCTTCTTCTGTTCTGCCCTGCTCTATTCACAGGCCGCCACCGCCAAAGCGCTGATGCCGATGGCACTGGCGCTGGGTGTTACACCACTGACTGCCATTGCCTCTTTCTCTGCGGTTTCCGGTCTGTTTATCCTGCCGACCTACCCGACCCTGGTCGCGGCGGTTCAGATGGATGACACCGGTACCACCCGTATCGGCAAACTGGTCTTCAACCACCCGTTCTTTATCCCTGGCACCATTGGTGTCGCACTGTCGGTCTGCTTCGGCTTCCTGATCGGCAGTGTCGTTCTGTAATTCCCTGCACTGATAAATCCGCCCTCCGGGGCGGATTTTATTTACCTGCGTCTCTCGCCTTTCATCAGCACTCACGTTATTCTGGATCATATGCCTTTATCAGGGAGAACCTGCTGTGCAACGTGAAGACGTCCTCAATCAGGCACTGAGTCTGCTGGAAAACCACGGCCTTCTGATGTCTGAAGCCACCCTCAACGATAACCTGGACATTGATCCCGAACGCCTGCGGATTTTCTGGCCGACCCGTAATGACCTGCTCTACGACTGCCTGCGTTACCACGGTAATCAGATTGATATCTGGCAGCGCCGCATTCTGCTGGATGAGTCGCTGTCCTGTGAAGATAAACTGCTTGCCCGTTACACGGCACTGGCGGAACGTGTCCGCGAAAACCGTTTTCCGGGATGTCTGTTTATTGCGGCCAGCAGCGCCTTTCCTGATGCGGATCACCCTATCCATCAGTTATCCCGCCAGCAGAAACAAAGTGCCTTTGCATTTACCACAGAGCTGCTCAGAGAGCTGGATATTGATGATTGCGATATGGTGGCCCGTCAGCTGGAACTGATTCTGGAAGGATGCCTGAGCAAACTGCTGATATCCCGCAGTACCGATGATATCGCCACCGCCCGGCGGCTGGCAGAAGATGTGCTGACTATCGCCCGTTGCCGTAAAAACGGCGCACTCAGCTGATTTATTCACCACATGCATAAATTGCGTCCGCATTCTGCATAAAAAGAGCACACTCACACTTTTTTTATGGTTTTTTGACAGAAAGGCATTGACGCAAACCACGGAATACGGTTTAATGCGCCCCGTTGCCCGGATAGCTCAGTCGGTAGAGCAGGGGATTGAAAATCCCCGTGTCCTTGGTTCGATTCCGAGTCCGGGCACCACTATTCAAAGAACCCGCCTTATGGCGGGTTTTTGCTTTTCAGGGTTCTGTAAAAACAAGTTTTCTGTCCCCGCCGGATACAACCACAATCAACTCTGTGCCCTTCCGGCACAACAGGTGATTTAATTTCGCTGCTTTGCCGCATACCGGTCGGTTAATACAGCTACATTTGTATTAGTGATATCATTTTTAAGGCGCAATTTTCCGGTTTTTTATCTTTCCTCTCATTTATTCCTTTTTTAAATCACAACTTTCAAGAAAAGAAACCTGAGCCGGTATACGTGTTGGTCGCCATCCGTTTCCGGAAAGATCATATTATATAACGATGGAGCGCCGGGTGAGGTGCGAAAATGGATCCGGATCGGATACAATGGTGTGATACAAACCACTGACACCGGCGTTAGCCCCGGAGGAATTTATGGAAAATATAGTACCGGATAAATACTACGATATCGCTGATGAGTACGCGCTGGAATCGGAAGAGCCGGTTGAAGAGCAGGAGTATGACGGACTGGCGCACTATTTTCAGTTACTGATCACCTGTCTGACGAACAATGAAGAAATCAGTGAGGAAGCCCAGAAAAAGATGGCGGCTGAAGCCGGTATCGATAAACAGCGTATCGATGATATCGCTGAATTTCTCAACCGCTGGGGTAATGATTAAGTCACTATCAGCGCCGGACACAAAAAAGCCGGGATAACAGTATTCCTGTTATCCCGGCCGGATGTTACTGACAGTTAAAAGCGGTATTTCAGACCTAACATACCCTGTGTATCCGAGTAATGATCACTGCCGGCCTGCTGCGCCACGTTAAACCAGATGTCCGCATTGCGGGTCAGTTGTCCTTCAATCCCCACTTTAATTTCACCGATATTGCGGGTGCCGGACTGACCAACGTGATCGTCGTCCATGGATACGCCCGTCATCTTACTGTTATTCAGCCAGTTAATTTCAGCAAACGGCTGGAAGTGACGATCATTGTCTTTATCCTGCAACGCCTGTCCCAGTCCGTACACTCTTACCCCGAGACGGGTCTGAATATTCCCTTCACCGGTCGCCGATACGCGGGTACCGCCCCGCTCTGTATGGGTATCCATTTTCACACCCATATAGGTCACCTGTGCTTTCGGCTGAATAAACCAGCGGTTGGTACTGCCATCACTGCCCTGTGTTTCATTTATAAGGAAACTGTATCCGGCTTCGGCGGAAAGCGTGATACCGTCAGAATTATATTTTTCTTCCGGTAATTCGTCTCCGTTAATCCGGTTTTTAAACCAGTTGTACTGCACCCAGCTGTCAACATACAGACCGCTTTTATCCGCTTCATTCGCGTAGTAAGTACCGTAGATCCCGGCACTGTAACCATCTGCGTCAGATTTGGCTCTGGTCTTTGTCACATGGTTTGTGGTCTTGCCGCTGATGCGGCCGTAACCCGCCATTAACCCGATATGATAGCGGTTAAGATCATTATCAGACCACTGTGCGATATCCCCGCCCAGTTGTACCACATAACGGTTTGTCCCGGTTTTTAACTGTCCGTCGCCGCTTTTCACGGTTGAATGTCCGGCCACATTCCGCAGCCACAGACTGGTAACTTTGCGCTCACCGGTCAGTACATCGGTATATTGGGTTTCACCGAGACGATCATGCAGACGCACATTAAACAGGTTATTTGCCATATACAGGTTATTGATATATCCCCCGGCTTCCGGGCGGACTACCGGTTCCGGTTTTGGCTCCGGTTCCGGCTCTGGTTCCGGTGTCACCGGGCTGTAATCTGATGTCAGATACCAGTTATTCTCATTGCCGTTTTTACCGCGTCCCAGATAATAATCATACGCCCCGGCAACAATCCGCCCGTTCTGAGTGAAAGTACCGTCAGAAATACCGTCAACCGTGATAACTTCAATGCCGTTGAGTATGGTCAGCCCGCCCTGCCCGCCGATATTCACAAAACTGACGGTAGTGGTTCCGGCAGAATTACCTTTGATCAGCAGTTTATCAGTCGGTGAATCATCCCCGTTCAGCACCGTATTCATAATCAGGTGGCCTCCGTTACCGGTGTAATCACCAGCCACGGTCAGTGTTTTCGGTACAAAGGCGTCCGGATCGCTCAGATCATCCGGAGAGTTATAACGGAGTGTCGCACCGGTCAGTGTCAGGTTTGACAGCACTGAATCAGCGGTCATATTCCAGATACTGCTGGCACCGGCAATATCCAGATTAATGGTACCGTTTGTGGTCGTATTCGGCGCGCCTGCCGCGTTATATTCCAGTGAGTTGGTACTGCCGGTGAACCGGCTGTTATCCGCCATCTGCAGATCAATAATCCCTTTTGTCTCTGCTTTCATATCACCGTCAACGGTGAATACACTGCGGATGCTGTCACCGGACAGACGATCAGAAGAGGATATCTGTGAATCCGCCCCTTTGGCATACAGGGCAAATTTCCGGCCGTCACTGACCACATTAATGGTGGTATCACCACCGAGATATACCTGACTGCCCGCAGTAACTGTTGCACCACCGACCTTTTTCGATCCGGCTTCGGCATAAATACCGTGTGCCGTCGTGCCTTCGGCGCGGATATTCGTTGAACCCAGTTCGATAATACCGCCTTTGTTGGCATAAACCGCATGCGCAGAGCCGCCGTTTGCCACAATGGTGCTGTTATCGCCGATCACCACACGGGCATCCCCGGTTGCTGCGGAGTTGGTATTCCCGGCGTAAACCGCATATCCGGTGCCTAATTCGCGTCCCAGAAATTCCAGATTACTGCCGGCTTCGTGCGAAATAATGACCGCATTTTTCCCGAGGGTAATCAGGTTCTCGTTGGTGCCGGTAGTTGATGAGTTAGCACGCACCCCCATCCCGAATGCATCAATATAGGCATCGTCACCCACGGTAATCACCGTGCCGTTACTCTCTTTGCCGACGTTCAGACCATCAGCGGAAGAACCGGTGGTTTTAATGGTTAATTTATCAATATTGATTTTACTGGCACCGTTTTTTGTCACGATACCGTCAGATTTGGCGCCGCTGGTCTCAATATTCAGCTCATTGAAATTATAGGTGCTGCTGTTCCCGTAAACCGCCCAGCCCTGGAGTGGCGAGATTGACGCTTCCGGCGTAGTATTGATAGTCACACTCGCATAATCGGATAATGCCGTTCCGCCGTGCTCACCGGAATTGTAATAATAAATAGTGGAGGTACAGGTCAGGTATTTTTTTCCGTCGCCGTCTGTCACCGATGTACAGGGATCCGCTATACCGGGAAGTGAATATAATCCCGACCCCAGTATAATAGATACCGGCAATGCGAATCTTTTTACAGATTTATATTTTTTCATAAGGGAAAGCCTCCCGGCGCAAAAATAAAAGCAGGATACAAAAGTTAAAAAACAATTAAATAAAATCCATTCGGCTTTATTAATATATAAAGTCAGCAGATAAATATTATTATCAGAAATAATTCAGGTTATATTTACGTTACACATTACGTGTGTTTATCTGTTATTACAACCACGATAATAGATAAGATATTTTTATGATAATGATGTTAATAAATTGTTTTGATTATTTTTAACTGATATTTCAATGAATTAATATGAAAGATGTAAGTAAACATTACTTAGTAACAAAATCCACAGAATGTTTATTCTTTATTTATCTATAATTGGATTAACAATAGCATGAAATACTACTTAATCGCAATTTACACAAAATTTAATGCATTGAAATTAAAACAAACAGAATTTTGTTACAGATGTTTGTTTTTTTAACGCGTGACCGCATAAAATTTAACAATAAAATAATACCGCTGCCATCACACTCCCCCTGTGATAAAAACAATACAAACAACTGTAAAACAAGCGATAATTTAATATTGTCACATTATACTGATGGCGAAATATACTGAAAAACGCCCATTATTACAGACAAAATAACGCATTTTATGCTCACGATTTGCTTAACATGTCTTGTAAGACAATGTCACGAAAAGATCGAATAAAAAAAATTCAACAAAAAATTCATGTAAAACATGAGAAATTCTTTATATTTTGCGCTGTGTCAAATAAAAGTGATTAAACTACATACCAAATATGTAAATTTATGAAAATAATAAAACATACCAAGATTATATTTGCATCAAAAAATAACATGTGTTATTTAATTTTAATCATTAGATACACAATTCCTTTTTTTTGAAAAAAACACCAGACATGTTAATAAGACAAGAAAACACAACCGGTAATTATTTACCGGGAATAACAACCATTCCTGTTATGACAGATTTAATCTACGGAGATAAATGGTGCAGAAATATCAATGCATAGATTCAGATTTACTCAATAAAAATATCGGGGAGGTGCTGTACAGATTTCGTAAGCTGAAAAAAAATAAGCGGTGAGAAGTTAGGCTTTACACTTGAAATCAGTCAGCAACAGGTTTCCCGCTATGAGCTGGGTAAAGGGAATCTGACGGTCAGCCTGCTGTTCCGGATACTCACAGCACTGGATATCTCACTGATCGTTTTTCTGAATGAACTCAGAAAACAATATGATTCATCAGATACTGTTCATACTTTATTGGACATAGATAATTTATTGTTTTTAAATAAAAATATTAATAAACCCGATTTTTTATTGTAAAAATAACCACACCTTCTGCCCCGGCCATGCCACTGTCACCGGGGCCATGACTCCCCCTCACTAAATAAACTGATTCTGTTATTTTTTAGGAAATACATCCCTGAGAAATAAAAAGATACTGCCCCTCTGCGCAACAAATTGCACAGAAAACACACCTGCAATAAACACAGAGGAAAAACAATGAATCAGGATCTCAACACACAGGATCTGTCTGCACCGGCAGCCGGTATTGACCCGGTAGTACAGGTCATGGGCGGTAACAGTGATATCGCACTGGATTTGGTGGTGATTATTGATACCAGCGGCTCAATGTCAGATGAGTCCGCCGATCTGAGCCGTGAAATAGACGCAGCGATAGAGAAAGCGGCTGCCCGCTGTCCGTCTCAGTTGCGGGCAACTTTCCTGGGCATTCAGGGTACCTGGGCCGGAACAAAGTTTGATCAGACAGTGAGTGATTATCTGATTGGCAAAGGCGCATCCGAGGGAAACTTACAGGCCAGAAAACCATTTACCGAAGCCGATGGCCGCGATCATGCCGGGAATAAGGAGGATTTATGCCGTGCGGTTATTGATGCCAGTAAATATTTTGACTGGCGTCCCGGCGCCCGGCGCGCCATTTTTGTACTGGGTGATGAAGGCATGGAAGGCGGCGGCGGAATACTGACCAGTGCCGCTGTCACGAAAAACAGTGA
The DNA here is from genome assembly GCF_019243775.1 of Morganella morganii. NCBI lineage: Bacteria > Pseudomonadati > Pseudomonadota > Gammaproteobacteria > Enterobacterales > Morganellaceae > Morganella > Morganella morganii. The sequence continues at coordinate 525,393 of NZ_CP069157.1, read as the reverse complement.
GGCTATTGGTGTCGCGCAGCTTCACGGCGTCAAAGTTTACACCTATCAGGGAACCCCGGATGACCGCCCGGAAAACCTTGATCGCTTCCCGTCGATTGCGGAAAGAGACAAAGTGACAAAGGAGTATCAGCGGCTGGCAGAGCAGACCGGCGGGCGTTCTTATATCTACACCACCGGTATCGCGAACTTCCTGCTGGTATTACAGGAAATTCTCTGTGACAGCCTGACGCCGCCGGTGATTCCGGATAACGGTCATTCACATGCAGACTGCCGCGATGTGTGTGAACAGCTTTCCTCAATTATTTCCACCGTCAATAAGCTGGCGGATATTATCAATAAAGCCATTGATGCCTGTTGCGGCACAGATGTTCATCATAACAAAGAGACTGCCGCCAAATGCAGTTGCTCCGGTAAAGTATAAACCGTAAATAATGAGTAAAAGCGCCCTGTTAATATCACGGCGCTTTTTTTTTTTTTATCAGACGGATACCGTTTTTCGCCGGTGGGAAGACGGGAATGGCGGCAATACTGCATTTTTCAGTGCCAGTGATGCCGGATGGCGCAGTTGCTCAATACACCCCTGCGGCGATGTTTCTGCAATTTTGCCCTCATCCATAACCACCACGCGTGCGGCAAACCGGCTGACCAGCCGCAGATCATGTGTGACAAACAGATACGCAATCCCCTGCGTTTTCTGTAACTGCCCGAGCAGTGTCAGCAGAGATGCCTGCAGATGAATATCCAGGTTTGATACCGCTTCATCCAGGATGATCAGACGCGGATCCGGGGCCAGCGCCCGTGCAATGCAGATGCGCTGTAACTGTCCGCCGCTGATCTGCGACGGCAGTTTGCCGAGTACTGACAGCGGCAGTTCCACCATATCCAGCAGTTCCGCAGTCCGGGCTTTGCGCTGTGTTTCATCCAGTGAGGTCAGCAATTTCAGTGGTTCGGCAATAATCTGCTCCGGGGTAAAACGTGGATCAACCGCCCCCGGCGGATCCTGAAAGACCATCTGGATCTCCGAACGGAACTGCCGCAGCTGTTTTTTATCCAGTTTGCGCACCGGCATTCCGCGGTAAAAAACATCCCCTTTTTCCGGATATTCCAGCCCGCAGATCTGACGTGCCAGCGTGCTTTTTCCGCAGCCGCTGCGTCCGAGCAGGGCAACGGTCTCCCCTTCATTCAGGGTCAGGGAAATGTCATCGAGAATACAGCGCGGCTTTCCCGCTCCCATCAGTGAATGGCTTTGGTAGCTTTTGCTCAGGTGTTCAACAGAGATCAATGTCATGCGGAAAGCTCCAGATCATACAATGAAAGATGTGCAGAAATAAGATTGCGGGTCACCGGTGAGCGCGGCCGGGAAAAAATATCCTCCACCGGGCCGGTTTCAATAATGTTCCCGTCTGACAGCACCGCCACCTGATCGGCAAGACGCGCCACCACACCCATATCATGGGTGATCAGCAAAAGCCCGGTCTGCCGGTCAGATACTATATGATCCAGCAAATCGAGAATTTTCATCTGCACCACCAGATCCAGATCGGTAGTCGGCTCATCAGCAAACAGAAACGGCGCGTCGCTGAGGATCGCAATCGCGATCATCATCCGCTGTAACATGCCGCCGCTCATCTCAAACGGATAGAGCTTCAGGATATGCTCACTGTCCCCCAGTTCCACTTCCGCCAGCACATCGCGGATGCGTTTATCAATATCATGCAGCGGCTGCCGGGTGGCCTTCAGTGTTTCGGTAATATGCTGATGCATGGTCCGCACCGGGTTAAATGCACTGCGCGGGTTCTGCATGATCGACGCCACTTCCCTGCCGCGCAGAGCCTGTCCGGTGACCGGCTGTCCGTCCAGCAAAATAGTGCCCTGTGTTTTCTGCACACCCGGCGGCAGTACATCCAGCAGCGCAGAGCAGGTCATGGATTTGCCGGAGCCGCTCGCGCCGACCAGCGCCAGCACTTCGCCGCGCCGCAGTGAAAATGACAGATCAGAAATCAGGAAATGGGCATGATTATTATGCAGATACCCCGCCGACAGATGGCTGACCTCCAATACAGAATGATTTAATGACATGTCCCGGCCCTCAGTGTCGGATCCAGACGATCACGCAGAGCATCCCCGAGGATGTTAAACGCCATCACACTGAAAAATAAAATTAAACCCGGCCAGAAAATCAGCATCGGTGATGTCCAGACAAACTGACGGGCATCGCTGATCATCACGCCCCACTCTGCGGTGGGTGCCGCCACGCCCAGCCCGAGGAATGACAGCCCGGAGACATGCAGCATCATGTGGCCGATATCCAGAGTCGCCAGCACGATCAGCTGGGAAATGGTGGCCGGAAACAGATGCCGGAGAAAGATCCGCACATTCCCGGCGCCGCTCAGACGTGCGGCCAGCAGAAATTCCCGGTGGCGCAGCGAGAGGATGATCCCGCGGACAATCCGCGCATACCACGCCCAGTGTGACAGTGCGATCGCGATAATCACGTTTGTCAGCCCGGTACCGAGGATGCCGATTAAAAACAGTGCCAGTACCAGTGTCGGGAATGTCAGGAACACATCGGTAAACCGCATGATGATTTGATCCGTCCGTCCGCCGGTAAACCCGGCAATGCCGCCGATCACCAGTCCGAGCGTCATAATAATCACCAGCGTGATAGCGACAGTGCCGAGAGAAATCCGCGCCCCGGCAATCAGACGGGAAAAAATATCACGCCCGAGATGGTCAGTACCAAGCCAGTACTGACTGTCCGGTTCCTGAAGGCGGTTTGATAACTCCACCAGATCCGGATCATGCGGGGAGATCCACGGCCCGGCAATCATGGCCAGTACCAGCAGTGCCACCACAAACAGCGCAAACCACAACAAAAGATTGCGGCTCAGTGTCCGCCAGGCGGAAGGGGCTTTCAGTATCATATCGCTCATTCGATACCCTCCGCAGAGAGGCGGATGCGGGGATCCGCAATCGCATAAATAATATCCACAATCAGGTTACAGAGGACAAAAATCACCACCATCAGCAGGGTAAAGCACTGAATCACCGGATAATCCCGGTTCATAATGGCAGAGACCGCATAGCGCCCCACACCCGGCCAGCTGAAAATACTCTCGATAATCAGCGCGCCGCCGAGCAGTTCCCCGATATGCATACCGATAGCCGTGATCACCGGCAGCCAGGCGTTTCGCAGAATATGTGAGCGCTCCACTGTCATTTCAGATAACCCGCGCAGCCGCGCATAACGGACATGGCGCTGCCCGGCCACCTCAAGCATGCTTGCCCGCAGCAACCGGGCATTAATCGCCAGTGACATCAGCGAGATAGCAATGACCGGCATGATCAGGTGTTTTGCTTCCCCTTTACCCATCGGCGGCAGCCAGCCGAGGTGAATCGAAAAGAGCAGGATCAGCAGGAACCCCAGCCAGAAATTCGGCATGGAAACCCCGATAAACGCAATCACCCGCACCAGCTGATCCGGCCATTTTTCGCGGTAACGCGCCGCCAGCATCCCCATCGGCACAGACAGAATAATAGTCAGCGCCAGTGCCAGCCCCGCCAGTTGCAGTGTGGCGGGCAGGAAATAGAGCAGATCCGGCAGCACCGGTTTCTGTGTGGCATAAGAGATACCAAAATCCAGATGCAGCGCGTCAGACAGCCAGTGAAAATACTGAGTCATGATCGGCTTATCGAGACCGAGAAGCTCACGGGCGCTTTCCACCGCCTGCGGGGTCGGCGGAATTTTGGAGAGCCGCAGATAATCCAGCGCGGGGTCAGACGGCCCCAGGCGCAGGATCAGAAAGATAAACAGCGAGGTGCCGAGCAGCATCGGGATCAGCAGCAGCACCCGCCGGAAAATAAATCGCATCATAATCGCGGACCTGTTACTTCGCAGCCGGTGTCAGCTGATCAAACGGGATCTCATTCGACATCGCGCTGAACGGCACATCGCCGATTTCCGGTTTTGCCACCGCAATGGCGGTGATGTAGGTCAGCGGCAGATAAACCGCTTCTTCGTGCAGACGGGTCAGAATGTCGTGATACAGCGCACGGCGCTGTTTTTCATCCGTGGTGGTCAGCACCTGTGTGATTTTGGCATCGATTTCCGCTTTATCTGCCAGCCCCTGTTGTGCCTGATAATCGGCATGAGACGGAATGCGCATGGAACTGACAAACGCATGCGGGTCAAACGGCGCGCCCCATGTGCCGTTGAAAATCATTCCGAAGCGCCCGTCTTTCTGGCGCGAATAGATACTGCTTTCCTCTTCCCCGACCAGCTTCACATCAATCCCGGCGCGGCGCAGATCGGCCTGAACCACTTCAGAAATCGACTTCGCCACCGCATCGGTACCGACAAAATTCAGCTCCACCACCAGCGGCTCGCCATCTTTCTCACGGATACCGTTTTCAGTTTTCGCTTTCCAGCCGGCGTTTTCCAGCAGGGATTTCGCTTCTTCAACGTTATAGGCATACGGTGTTAAACCGGCGTCTGCATACGGCACATTTTCTGAGAAAAGGGTGTCAGCTTTTAATTGTGTGCCATACAGCACCTTTTCAATCATTTTATCTTTATCAACCGCGTGGTTAATGGCTCTACGCACAGCTAAATCACGGGTCGGCCCGGTTTTGGTATTGATAGCCAGCACCAGTGATTCCAGAGGTGCAGAGAGTTTGGTGGTATAGCCCGGCATATTTTTAAAGCGCTGATAGGTGTCCGGATAAATAATACCGTCCGTGCCATATAATAAATCCACCTCACCGGCTTCAAATGCCACGGCACGGGTATTCGGGTCAGGAATTACTTTAAACGTAACGGATTCATAAACCGGTTTTTTACCCCAGTACGATTCGTTGCGGATAAATTCATCTTTCTCACTCAGACGGGATTCCGTTAATATCCACGGGCCGGTGCCGATCGGTTTAATAATACCGTCTTTGGTGCCGCCGTCTTTAAACTGCGACGGTGCAATAAAGCGGAACGGACGCGGCAGCGCCAGCTCCTGCAGAATAGGATAATAAGCATCTTTCAGGGTGATTTTTAACTGATTCGGCGCGATATCCTCAACCGCCGTAATCTGATTAGCCAGTTCAAGCCAGGCGTGACGCTCGCGGTTTGCCAGAATGGCATCAAAGTTTGCTTTGGCCGCAGCGGCATCAAATTTTTCGCCGTTGGAGAACTTCACATCTTCACGTAATGTGAAAATATAGGTTTTACCGTCATCCGAAACTGTCCATGATTCCGCCAGCCAGGGCTTTACGGTTCCGTCATTCATATAACGGACCAGCGGCTCATACACCATGGTTTGTCCGGCCATCTGATTCGGCGCGTACTGATGCGGATTCAGCGGCCCCACATTCACCGGCCAGGCAAAATTTAAATGCGGATCGGCAAAGGCGGTATTTAACGACCCGGCCACGAGCGCCGCAGACAATAATAAAGAACGGACAACGTTACGCATATTTCACTCCTGATGTGCCACAGACAAATAAATAAAGAAGTCAGAAACCGGTTATTAAAATAATGCAGTTTCAATATATAAGAGTCCGCTGCGTAATTATGTACTCCCCCTGAGTACTTATTCCGAAAAAAAAGATAAACTCCGGTGATTATCAGCACTGGCGGATTTTTCAGGAAACCGGAGGCTGTTATTGCGTTATTTACCTGTTTATTGTCCGGGAGCCGGAAAAGGCGATAACCACACTCTTTATCCGGTAAAAGCTGCAAAAAGGTGCCGATCCCGCTATACTGGCGGCCGCACTGAAGACAGTGCACATAACCACGGGCAAATATCACCCCATCGTGTGACAATTTGCTGCTCCCCATTGTGAAAATCTGAGAGTCTCATTATGTCATTACCTTCATGTCCGAAATGTAATTCTGAATACACCTATGAAGACGGTGCAATGTATGTGTGCCCTGAATGTGCCCACGAATGGAATGATGCCGAACCGGCAGCGGAAAGCGACGAACTGATCGTCAAAGATGCCAACGGCAATTTACTGGCGGACGGCGATGCCGTGACAGTCATCAAAGACCTGAAAGTCAAAGGCAGCTCATCCATGCTGAAAATCGGCACAAAAGTCAAAGGGATCCGTTTAGTGGAAGGTGACCACAATATTGATTGTAAAATCGATGGCTTTGGTCAGATGAAACTGAAATCTGAGTTTGTGAAAAAGAGCTGATGTTCTGATATAAGATTGCTGACAAAATCCCGGCCTGTTTTTTCCCGGACTTTGCCAACAATCTGAGGCTCCGCAATACCGGCGGAGCCGCTTTCTCTCAGTTGAGATATTCTGATTTTGATGTCACTGATGCCGCTGTATAAATATCAGACTGAACACTGAGACTTTCTTCATATAAAGCGTTGTCCTGACACCCGGCAAAAAACCAGCCGACCGGTGTCTTTAAAATATCTGCTGCCCTGACCAGCAGGCCGACATTAATCCGGCTTTGCCCCCGTTCATAACGGGATAATTGCTGCTGACTGATCCCCAGACAGGCAGCAATCTGCTGTCCGGAATAACCCAGCGCTTTTCGTCTGCAAAAAAGCCGGTCACCGACAGCACGGTTTACCGATGCCATATCGGAATCATATAGAATATCTGTCATATTTATTACCTTCAGAAATAACATTTCCCGGAAATACATTCGGGAAGAAAATACAAATAAATTTAAATTTACCACCTGAATAAATTTAAATTTATCTCACCAGTAAAAATAAAAAAAACACCTATCAATAGCCAGATAATTCCGGTTAAAACAAAGAAAAAAAGCAATAAAAAACACAATACACAACAATAAAATGAAAGTCAGATAACAAAAAATGTTATTACCATCAGATAAATCAGCAATAATTGATCAATTTCACTCATTAACAACATCAATTCCATAACAATACGAAATAGGATATCTGTTTATTTTGTGATAACGTCAGATAAATAATAAAACCTGACCTTAATAACCATACCGAATATTCCATGAAAGAACGAAAACACCTGAGTGAACAGGAGGTTCATTCCTTAATAGCATCATTACCTGACTCAATTAACCATATTCGTAATCAATGTCTGATTGCCGTTTGTTTCAGTCACGGATTACGGGCCAGTGAACTGACCGGATTAATGCTCAGTGATGTTAATATAGATGAAAAAACCATTCATATTACCCGGCTGAAAAACGGATTAAGCACCAATCAGCCCTTACAGTCCCTTGAATATCAATTACTGATACAGTGGCTGGAACAACGGAATGCATCTGTACATTATGCCGAACCCTGGCTTTTTCTTTCCCGCAAAGGCGGGCGGTTATCCCGCCAGCAAATATTCAGGATTATCCGCGACAGCGGATTGTCCGCCGATCTGAATATTGCGGCACATCCTCATATGCTGCGCCATGCCTGCGGTTATGCATTAGCGGACAGAGGAACAGACACCCGGTTAATTCAGGATTATCTCGGTCACCGTAATATTCAGCACACCGTGTTATATACCGCCAGTAATGTGGCCCGGTTCCGCAGTATTAAATTGTGATTACTGCTCCGTGAAAACCAAAACAGCATTCGCCGTAAAATCACCGGTTTTCAGATCCGCCACGGCCATTGCCGGGTCACGTACTGCCTCAAACCCCAGGGTCAGAGTATGAATACCGGGCTGATAACTGAGCGGAAACGTTTTTCCGGGCTGAACCGTCCTGCCATTATATAACACAGCAACACCCAGACCTGTGGTTGACGTGCTGATTATCTGTTCATTGCTGACGGAGATCGGGGTGAACTCCAGTTTCATATTGGCGTTATATTCAACATTGCCCTCGCAATTGACCGAAATATCCTTTGTCACCATAGCGGATGATGTCCCGGATTTTACCGGAATGTCACTGCGTTCTAATTTTCCCAGTTGAACGTCCAGATCCGTACCGCCGTTCAGGGTGCATTTCGGGGGTTCGACAGGCAATTCATGTGCATCAGCACAAAATTTACCTCGCCCGTCAGGGCCATAGCCCATTTTTCCTTTATATTCATACCCGGTGTCGACATCAGAGAGAGTAATACAGTACCCTCCTTTATTGGGTGCTATTGTTTTTTTTGCTGATGTTACGACTTGTTGTGACCTCAGGTTTTTTGAACTCTCCAGCCTGACAACACCGCCGGATAATAAAACGGAACCATTAGCCTTATTACATGTATCCATATTGTACGGCAGTGAGCACCAATACATTTTCATTTCATAATTACCAGACTTCGGTACAAACGATGTATCATCTCCCTTATTATTTTCCGAAGGGCGGGCTTCAATAGGCTGCCCTTTTGCGTAATATGCATTTTTAAAAGAACGCCAGTCGCAGGTATCCGAAACAGTAAAGATTTCATATCCCCGGAATACAGGCAGCAGCCCCCATCCACCCCCTGGCAAATACATGCTGCGACACTATCAGCAGAAAAAACAGTGCCGCCCCGCGTATCATTAATTTATTCATCATTCACTCCTACCAATATTCCGCCACCAGCGTACCGGTGGCCCGGAACGGGGACTGTGTTAAGTCTGTGCCCGGTACTTTCACCAACTGTGCTTCCAGTTTTGGCGGCTGCGCAGCATCATCTATTTTGAAGAATTTATTTAATTCCAGCGGCTGCCCGTCTTTCAGTATCCGTACCAGTAAACCACTGACATCACTTTCGATCGCCGAAGAATCAGATGCCGACGGGCGGGATGTCATAAAAGTCATCCGCAGCGTATTGGCCGGTTTTATACCGGGGCAATCCAGTGTGTAATCAAGCGGCAGGCTGTAGACTTCTGTTTCCAGTTTATTGATACCGACATTTTTAAAATCGGCGGTAATTATCTGGTCATTATTCACCCGGCAAATGGTCATGGCGCGCAATGTGCCGGAAAAATTAAAGGTTTTATCAGTACCAAGCTGCCCTTCACCTGCCATAGCAGGAAGTGTCATTAATAACGTGAGCGCTGATAACAGTTTATTTCTATTCATAGCATCCCCGGCTAATCAAAACTCATCACTAATGTGGCGTGAGATTCAACCGACTGACCGTTTGTCCAGGTATTATCATCCGGATGCAGCTGAACCAGTTCCGCTTCCAGCGTCGGCAGCCACTGAACATCCACAATAAAATCCTCATTAATACTTTGCTGTTTACCGTTCACGAATAAACGGACAGCCAGGTTTGGATTGGCCGCCTGAACACCGCCGACAGTCACCGGTAGCGATTCGTAACTGCCATCAGCGATAGCCGATCCTTTTATTGTATTCATGCGAAAGCGGGTAGTACCGGCGGTATCACCGACACACGTCATTGCCACATCCAGCTTTCTGAGATAGCGGCCTTCAATATTATTCACGCCCGCCACCGAAGAAAAACGCACATCACCAAAATCAATATCCTGTGAAGAGTGATTATTGAAAATACACCGTCCGGTGGCCACCACCGTGCCCGAAATATTTATTTTCAGCCGGTTTTCATCACCGGTTTTACCCGATGCGGGAAATGCTGTCAGACTTACTGCGGCTGATAACAGCCCGCCCAGTAGTAAGGTATGCGCACGTTTTATGAATGTCATAATACTGTCCTGTCTGTGATCCGCCGGGCAGGCTTACGGATAGGTGATTTCAAATGTGGCTGTCGCTGATAAATCACCGGTCACCAACGTCTTATCACGGATAGCATCCGGCTCTGCCTGCACATACCCCTGAAAATTCAGCGTGGTTGTGCCGTCACTCAGGGTATATGCCGGGCTGGTTTTATTCAGTGCAAGCAACTTTCCTTCCGGCGTTTCAATACCGATGGCAAGCCCGGGTAATGTTCCGTTATCAGGTACCAGCAGTCCCGGCAGTGCGATACTTTCGGCCCCCCGGAAAGTGACATAGGCGTCAGAGCCAATGGTGGTATCACACCCCTCCAGCTCAATGGTGAACGGCTCCGGCGGCGTCCGGTCTGCGGTATAAAAATAGTTTTTGACTATTGTGCCGAACGGCAGAGAGATATTTTCACTCGCCTGCGATAAGGTGCATGGTTCAAACACCAACTGTCCTTTTACTTCAACATCCGCGCCGTGTACCGCTGAACACATCAGCAGACCGGAACACAGCACAGCCATACACGGAATGAATCTCTTCACTTTCTCTGCTCCTGGTCTGCGGTTTCGCATCAGCCCGGTTTGACTTCACTCACCCGGCAGGTATTGCCCTGACAGGCAAAAATCATCTTCGGACGACCGCCGTAATCATTGATGTAACCCAGTACCGGCGCACTCCCCAGTGATGCGGCATTGCCGCCGAGAACTTCACTGCTGTTTGGCGCAATCATTAATGCATTGAAACCGCTGATATCTTTTCCTTTATAAGCCGCCGATGCCGAGGAGATCGTCACGTAATACGGTGTCGGATTATTCACCGTGTATTTATCCCCCTGCCGTGTCAGGGTAATACTCTCCTGCCATGGCTTTGCATTCTGCGCCACCACTAAGCCCGCCGGACGATAAAACAGTTTGATACGGGTCTGCAAGGCAATCTGCAATGTGTTGGCTTTGTCCGTTTTCGGCGGGATCTCCCGCAGATTAAAGTAATAAAGACTCTCTTTATCCTGCGCCAGCATCTTCATTGCCGCTGTCGGCTGAATTTTTACCTGGCTTTTTTCACCGGCTTCCACCCGCTGGATTGGCGGCAGCGCCACCAGCGGATCTTTGATTTTGTTACCTTGTGCATCTTCAATCCATGCCTGAGCCAGATACGGTAACTCTTTATTCTGATTAGAAATTTCAACACTTTCCGCCCGTTCACTGCCGTTTAAAATGACACGGGTTCTGTCCAGTGCAATCGCCGCCTGTCCTGCCGGCGCAGCCAGGATACCGGCCAGTATCAGTACCGGAAGGCTTCGTGAAGTAAAACGGTTGTATTGATTCTTCATTGCTTACTCTCTCTGGTGTTTTCCGCGTCAGCATCTGTCAGCCAACGGGATATTTTTTCTGTTTTTACTGATTTTTCTGACTTTTCAGGTACCGGATTCGACGCAGAGACACACGGCAACAGCAGATTTCCGTCCGGGATCGTCGCCGGGAAACGGATTTCACACTGAACATCCCCGCCCCATGACACCTGCATTGTCTCTTCCGGATTGATACCGGAGAGCCAGACCATGCCATCTTCACTGACCATCCCGGTCTGTATATGATCGTGGTTCTGAACCACAGCCCCGAACGGCGGAACATCTCCGTCAGCCAGGCTGAGTACCGCCATCGCTTTCTGTCCTGAGACAATACCGAAGCGGCGGTAACCGACAGCACCTTCCGTCATCGTGCCCTGCACGACAGAACGGGTGGCTTCGGCGTTTTCCCCCAGCCGGTTCAGATCCACATTGACACTACTGCGGTAATAGTTACTGACATCACTGACCACCGCTTTACCGAAATAGTTGGTTGTGGTTTCAGCGCCTCCGCCCCGGACAGGAACATCAGCTACTCCGCCGGTATCCACCAGCATCCGTGTTCCGCCCATCACACCACTGTGGTGCAGTGCCGCACCTTCGGCGGTGGCGGTAAACCCGCCGCGTACAGACAGCCCGGCCGCACTGTAGCGTTCACCGGAAAATCCGGCAGTTGCGGTTACTTCCGCTTTATCGCCGCGATAATTCATATAACCGTTACCGGTGACCCGGTGATCGCCGGTCACTCCTGTGCTGAGACGGTAATTTGTCCGCTCATTAATCCGGTCACTATAATCCGCCGAGTGACTGTTCTGCCCTTTACTGAATTGTCCGCTGTAACCAAAACTACCACTCTCCCCCCACGGCACAGACAGCCCGACATACATCCCGTCATCGCGTCCGTTTTCGTGGCGGTTGCGGTAAGCCGATAAATTCAGACTGATATTTTTCACCTGCCCGATATCAAAATAATGAGAGGTGGAAACATTCCAGTTATCACTTGCCGGGCGATCCCAGTAAGTCTGGTGGTTAAAATTCAGGTACACATTGGTATTCAGCGAGCTGAGCGATTGACTGAATGTCATGGTGTACATCTCTTTGCCGTTACCCGTTACCGCTGAATTGTGATAACGGGCATTCAGATATTGCGACATGGTCATAAAATCCCGCTCTGAAAACCGGTATCCGGCAAAGGTGACCTGGCTGTTGGTGGCATCGAACCGTTTGGAATAACTCAGCCGGTAAGAGCCGCCTTTTTTGGTTTCACCGTCCGGCAGTGACGCGCGGGATTGGGTGATATCGGCGGATAATGCCCCCAGCATCAGCAGGTCACGGCCGATACCCGCCGAGACAGCATTATATTTACCGGCAAATAACCCGCCGCCGTAAACAGACCAGCCGTTACTGATACCCCATGAAAACTCACTGCTGATAAACTCCGGTCCTTTGACACGGTGGTCATATTCCGAGGGTTTACCGAGCGCCACTTTGTAACGCACCAGTCCCGGACGGGTCAGATACGGTACACTCGCCGCATCCACCTGAAAGGTCTGTACTGAACCATCCTGCTCCGCCACTTCCACATCCAGTTTGCCGGACAGCGCATTGCTTAAATCACGGATCTGAAACGGCCCGGCGGCAACCGTGGTTTCATAAATCACCCGTCCCTGCTGTTTCACGGTGACGCGCGCATTGGTTTTCGCCACCCCGGACACTTCCGGTGCATAGCCGCGCAGATTCGGCGGCAGCATCATGTCATCCGTGTCCAGTGCCAGACCGGTATAGCGGAAACTGTCAAACATGCCGGAGGTGAGATAATTTTCCCCCAGTGTTAATTTTGCCCGCAGCGGTGCAATGGCGCGGTAAGCGTAAAACCGGTTCCAGTCCCAGCGTTGATCCGATTCATGATTAGTACGCGAATAGCGCCCCTGCCAGTCCGCACGCAGACGCCAGGCACCGGCATTCAGCCCGGTGGTGCCGTTACCGCTGATGTCCTGCCGGTCACTGTGTCCGGCCTCGCGCTGTTTTGTCAGTTGTGTATTAAGGTTGTAATCAAGGATAAAACCGGCAATTCCCTCATCCCAGCGTGACGGCGGATCCCAGTTATCTGCGGTATATTCCAGATAGGCCTGCGGCAGACTGACACGCAGTGCCCCGGCAGCAAAATCCGCCCGCAGAGTCATCCCGGGCAGTGATGCCGGATCCGCACACTCTCCGTTATGCCACCAGGTCAAATCCCCTTTTGCAGATGAGGTCAGTCCCAGCTCTTCGCTCATATCAGGCGTAATACAGGCCATGCTGCCCTGCGGGTCATTATCCGGGGCCAGAAAACGGATTTGCCGCTCTGCCAGCATGCTGTTATTGATCTTAAGTGCCAGGGAATAGGTTCCCGGCATCACATAACCCGCCTGAGAGAACTGTGATAAATCGATATCTCCGCGCTCATTCAGATCCAATACCTCGGTATTGAATTCTGTAATGTCCTCTGCCTGTACCGCCGCAGAAAACAGAGAGAGCAGGATCAGAAATGTCAGCGGTTTTAACCGCACCGCCGGACGTGATACTCCGCAGCCCGGCGCAAATACATTGGCATTCATCACAAATAATCCAGGTTGAAATTAACAGTCGACCGGTATGCCCCTGTTTTCAGTGATTTGCGATCAGCAATCAGCCGTAACCGGTAGTTCAGTGTGATATTTTTTGTCTGTGGTATATCCGGGAGTGCCACAGCTTTTCCCGGTATGATCACCGAACCCTCTTCCCGGCTGAGCTGAATCCCGACACCTTCTGCCTCCCCGCTGACTGCAAACAATCCGTTGCTGTCCGAAGGTCCGGTAAAGGTTATCCGCAGATTTTTGTCATCCGCTGACAACAGACAGTTTTCCAGCCGGACAGCAAAGGCAAAGGCCGGACTGTATCCGCGCTGATATAATGCGGTGGCGGCAACTTGCGGTATTTCAATCCGTTGATATTTATCCTGCATATTGATAGTGCAGGAGGAGTCCAGAACAAATCCCTGTAACCAGACCTGCCCGGTCTGCCGTTCACCCTCTGCCGCATAAGCAGTCAGGCAGACTGCCAGCAGTCCGGTACTGAGTATGTTTGACTTCACGCTTGCTCTCCGCCGGATCCCCGTACCGGATATCCGGTACGGGTAAAGTACACTGACCCCGATTACTGATAGTCCATCAGGAAGTCGGCTGTTGCGGTGAAAGCACCCGGTGCAACGGTGACAGCCGTTGTTGCACCCTGCATATACGCCTTAAAGTTCAGCGTGTTATCACCCTCGTTTAAGGTAAATGCGGATGATGCTGCCCCCGGAGCGATCACTTTACCGCCCGCATCCGTCACGACCACACCCATTGCACCGGTCGCCGGGCCGCTGACCCCAAAGGCTTTATCCAGACCGTCTGCCGCAGCGCCGCCTGCAACACCTTTAAAGGTGACTGTTGTGGTGGTTTTGTCGGTGATATCGCAGTTGTGTAACTGAATGGTGAAATCAACCGGAGTAGATTTACCGCCCTTCGCCAGTTGCACTTTAGCCACGCTGCCCAGTTCAACAGTCTGTTTCAGGCTGTTTGCATCGATAGAACACGCCGCATCAATCACTTCACCATTGAAGTTGATTTTGCCGCCGCCCTGATTTGCTGCCTGTGCAGTCATTGCCATTGCGGAAGAAACTGCCAGTGCGAGAACCACTTTTTTCATACTCATATCAAAATTCCTGATCTGCTCGTTTTTAGATAAAAATGCCGACATAAGGCATATATAAGCAACGTTTTGCTTTTGTGCGTTTTTGATGCAGTTCCGGAACTGCCTGCACCGTTTCACCGCCAGCGGATTTATGATCCGCCCGGTTATCCGGTTTATTTCGTCATCAGCGCCCGTTCCGGACGGCTACTTTTCATCCCCGTGACGCAACGAAATAAACCAAAATGTTGCGTTTTACGTATCACGCTGAAATGTATAAATTTACCGGATGGCAAAAATTGATTTGGCAGAGACCAAAAAGAAAGGAAGGTGAAACGGGCCGGAAAAAAGACGGGATATTGCAATTTTATATCAGAACCGGCCAGCACGAATCGTTAAGAAAATTCCGCACAGGATAAAAAACGGGCATTTTTTACTTAAAAAATAAACTATTTTTGATTAAAAAACAGACTTACAGAGGTTTTGACGGAACTATGAACTTATTTTGATGTATTTTAAATTTAAATATTGCCCATTAAACAGACAACAAATAATATAGCGACACTTTGGTTTATTATGTTACATTATTCTAGTCCCATAGCCCGCGAAAGCGCCCCGAATTTGCTGCGGTGTACAGCACAGTATGCTGAATGTTGCGGTGTCCGAGATAATCCTGAATCAGCCTGGTGTCTGCCCCTTTATCTGCCAGTGCATAACCGCAGGCATGACGCAGCATATGCGGATGAACCGCCACCGGCAGCCCGGCCATTTCCCCCAGCTCTTTTAATATCCGGTAAATACGGGAGCGGGAAAGATGTCCGCCTTTATGAGATAAAAACAACCAGTGATTTTCAGCAGCGCGGGGATAACGGGTGCGGCAGTTAAGCCAGCGGGTGAGTAAGGCTTTTTCTGTGCCGCTCAGAGGGTGGGTGGTGGAAAGGCCGTTTTTCAGCCGCTTTATATAAAGGTTATCGGCAGCAACATCCATGTCCGATAAGCTCAGTTGTCCCAGTTCACTGACGCGGAAGCCGTGGATAAAACACATCCACAGCAGGCAGGTATTCCGCTCCGGATCACGGCCGTTTTCCGCCGCTGTCATCATTTTTTCCACCTCAGACTGCATCAGGTGTTTACGTCTGTTTTCCTTCATCCGGTTTCCTTTTGTACCGGGAGGGTGCGGATAATCCATACTCCGGAACAGATTCCGCCGTATAAATATCCGCTTTTCCCCGGAAGCACTCCCGGTATGAACGCGCTTCCGGACAGTCAGCGAAAAACCAGCTGACCGGTGTCTGTAACACTTCTGCCGCCCTGACCAGCAGGCTGACATTAATCTGACTGCATCCGCGCTCATAGCGCGAGAACTGCTGCTGGCTGATCCCGAGATGATCGGCCAGGCGGCTGCCGGACCAGCCCAGCTCTTTCCGCTTGCGGAAGATCCGGTAGCCGACAGATTTATTAACGGTTAAATCAGTATCTTCTGTAATCATATTTCAGTCTCACTCCGGGCTCACAGTGCTGCAGGTTTCCGCAGCACTGTGAGAGAAAATAAGAAATTACGGCATAACAAGAATGATGGAGCCGGAACCTTCGAAAGCGCCCGGCGCAACCCGCCCGTTCACTTTCAGCACCGATTTCACATCCACCTGAGTCGCACCACCGGCCGGGACATGAATGGGTGCCCCCTGCTCTCCCGGATTGCCGTTGAGATAAAGATCCGCGTACAGGCTGTTATCCGGCCGCAGCGGGACACGGCCGCTGTCTGAGCCGGAGGCGATCACAAGGATATTCATATCCAGATTACAGGTGACAGTGATGCTTTTATTACGCGCCGCATCCGGCAGACTGACTTCATCAATATCCCCGTAATCCAGGATCACAGAGCCGCTGGTGACCTCACAGGCGCCCACCGGCGGCGGGGCGATACCACAGAGTGAACCGGGCAGCAGACGTCCGTTTTTCGACCAGCCGCCTGATTCAGATTCATAAAACAGCCCCACACATTCCTGATTGGAATTCAGCGCCGGGCCGACATGCTTCGCTGTGCCGTTATACGGCAGCGAGATATTGTTCAGAACCGCATCCCGCACTTCCGCCAGTGTTCTCAGCTTTTCCACACGGACAATCGATTTGGTGGAAGAGCCCGGTGAACCGTCAACATCGTGTTTGTGGTTGATATTGATCCAGCAGACAGACCAGCCGTAGCAGGGATTGGGAGCCGAAGGATCTTCCGGATCCCAGCGCTCGATAATATAGGTGTAAATGGCATTCGATGGTGTCCCCGAGGATTCGGTGATATAAGAGAAAATCGATGCCCCCGCCGAAGCGGACCAGAGCAGCGCGAGCGCCGCAATTATTTTCATAAATCTGTTCATAGCGAGCCTCAGTTACCCGTCAGTCATAATTGAGATGAAATGTCGCAATGGCACTGAACGGCCCGCGTTTAATGGTTTTATTTGCCAGCGCATCCGGCTCTCCCTGCACATAGGCGCGGAAGTTCAGCAGCGTCAGTCCGTCATTCAGCGTGATCTGCGGTGACACCTCATTGACCGCCAGCGCCGTGCCGTCCGCATTTTCCAGCCCGACTGCAATGCCTTCCGCCTGACTGCCCGGACTTATCGCCAGCGCACCGCTGATAAACGGATTCTCATCCCCGGCAAACATCACTGTCACCCGCCTGCCGATAGAGGTGTCACACTCCGAGAGCCGGATCCGGAAATCCTTTGAGGGTGTCCGCTGATAGGCGTACAGGTTTTTATCAGGAATATTGCCGAACGGCAGTTCCACGGTTTCATCCCCCGGATGTATCGTGCAGGGTTCATCCACCAGCGTACCGTGAAAATACAGGTTGTCAGGAACCGCCCCGGCATCCGCCCCCGGCAGTGATAACAGAAATACACCGCAGGTACTGATAAAAAAGCGCCTTATTGTTTCATTCATTGCATTGCTCCTACTGATATTCCGCCAGCAGTGTAGCGGTCACATCAAATGCACCTTCCGGCAGTGTGCTGCCCGGCCGTTTTACCGGCACCGCCTGAATCACCGGCGGGTTATCCGGTGATACCGCAATGCGTTTGTTGAGCGTGAAGGGCTTTCCGTTTTGTGTCAGGTGAATCGCCAGGTCGGGAATATTGGTCTGTAAGGCCGCATCATCAAACCCGCTGACCGGACCGGTAACCGACAATCCCAGATCCCAGCCTTTAATATTGTCCTCACACACCAGGGTGTAATTGACCGCCCGGGTGTAATTGACGCCATCCACTTTATGCACGCCGACGTTGTCACCGAAAAACACATCGATCACGCCGTTATCACTGATTGTGCAGGCAGGCGGCACCAGCAGCGTGCCAAACAGCTTCATGTTCGGGGCGGCTGCGCTGCCCGCTGCGGCACACAGCAGCAGCATCAGTAACCGCCGGTAATGTATTGCCATGGTCTGGCTCCTTACTGATAATCCAGTTCCAGTGTTGCCACCGCCGAGAAATCCCCGCCGGTCAGCACCGCCGTCATATCGCGGACAGGCACCGCTTCCAGCGCCGGGAAGACCGGATAAGTAAATTTCACTTTTTCACCGGGATTGAGCTGCCGTCCCTGATAAAGCATGCGCACCCCCAGCCCGGCAATTTCAGTCTGTAATAATCCGGCATCAAACCCGGCGGTATTGCCGGTGATAGCCAGCGTCATGGCATTGGTCGGCATCTTTGTGCACTCCGCCGTGTAATTAACCGGCTGTTTGTAGCGCTGGCCGTCAATGCGGGTGCTCATCACCTCCCCGAAATCCACCAGAATGGTATTGCCGTTGTTGATGACACACGGCGGCGGCGCAATCACATTGCCGCGGATAGTGACATAGGTGATCCCGGGCACGCCCCGGATACCGGCCACCCGCTCCGGCAGTGCCGCAGCACTTCCCGCTGAGATACAGAGCACAACCGCCAGTATCCGCCGGAGGAAACGCTGTTTTCTGATCCGCTCATCCATGGTTTATCCCCTGTCTGTTCAGTTACCGGCAGCCGTTTTTGTCACACGGCACTCTGCGCCGCTGCAACTGAACTGCAACTGCGGGCGGCCGCCGTAGTCGTTGATATAACTCAGCACCGGCGCACTGCCGAGAGCGGCTGCACTCAGGCCGAGTGTGCCCTGACTTTTCGGTGCCACCATCAGCGGGGAGAACCCGTTCAGGCTTTTGCCGCCCAGCCCGCTGAGCGCATCCACAATCGTCACGTAATACGCAGTCGGGTTATGGACTTCATAGTGATCACCACGGCGCGTCAGGGTGATTTTTTCCTGCCACGGATTAGTCAGATCCGTTTGTGAGGCATAGATAGCTTCCGGGCGGTAAAACAGTTTGATGCGGGTCTGCAGGGCGATTTGCAGGACATTCTGCCGGTTGCTGCGCGGCGGAATTTCCCGCAGATTGAAATAGAAGACACTTTCCCTGTCCTGCGGCAGTGCGGCGATCGCCGGTAATGCCTGAATTTTTACCTGACTTTTATCACCCGGCTCAATACGCTGCACCGGCGGCAAAACCACCAGCGGTGACGAAATTTTTTCTCCGTTCTGATCCTCAATCCATCCCTGCGCCAGGTACGGCAGCTCTTTATTCAGATTGCTGACATTCAGGCTGACAGATTTCTCTGCCCCGTTGAAAATGACACGGGTTCTGTCCAGCGCGATAGCCGCGTGCGACTGTGCTGAGGCCAGCAATACAGCGGCAACGGCCAGAACAGAGAGACGGGTTTGTTTAACTGACATCATAATGAATCACTCATTTCGTTACGTGTGGAAGGTGCCGGGTCTGCCCGGCCTGTGATATTCAGCCATTTCCCCTGCTGCGGGCGGTCAGCCGGCGGCGGGGAAGACGGCAGCGCAACCGGCTGCGGTTTTTCCGGGACGGATTGCGGCTCTGCGCCGCAGGTCAGCAACAGGGTGTACAGCGCGTGTCCCGGCGCAAGCTCCGGCACCGTCATCCGGCACGCAGCCTCACTGCCGCGCCGCAGCGTCAGAATATCCCCGCTGTTAATGCCACTGAGATACACCTGCCCGCCGTCATTGACGATCCCCAGTTCGCGGTTATCCGCCGAAGTCACCACCGCGCCGAACGGCGGCTCGCTGCCATCTGCCAGACGGATAGCGGCCATGGCTTTTTGTCCTGACAGCACATCAAACTGACGGTAGCCGATGGCGCCTTCTGTCAGCGTCAGTTGCTGAACAGAACGACGTGCTTCCGCATTTTCCGGTAGTTTGTTGATATCGATGGCGGCACTGTTGCGGAAGTAATTATTCATATCCGGCAGAACGGCTTTCCCGAAGCGGTTGGTATAGCTGAGTGCCCCGGTACTTCTGACCGGCACATCCGCCACACCGCCGGTATCCACCAGCAGACGGGCGCTGCCCGGCATATTGATGCGGTGGAATGCCCCGCCCTGCGGTGTCATTGTCACCCCGCCCTGAAGCGAGAGCGATGCGGAGGTATATTCCCCGTCAATATGTCCGGCACTGGCGGTGACCAGCGCGCTGTCAGCATAGTGCATGTAATAGCCGTCAACGGAGGCTTTGCCGTTGCTGCTCAGACCAGTACCGAGGCGGTAACTGTTGTTATCATCCGGACGGTCGTAATAACTGACGTTATGAGAATTACCATGACGGTTGATCATGCTGTTGTAGCTGACCGTGGCGCGATCCCCCAGCGGCATGCTGATATTGAGATATACCCCGTCATCATTCTTATCCTGATATTTATTGCGGTAAGCGGATAAGCTGATATTGATGTTCTTATAACTGCCGATATCCATATACTTCGCCAGCGACAGGTTATAGTTGTCGTTATCCGGCCGGTTCCAGTAAGTCTGGTGGCTGTAGTTCAGATAGGTGCTCAGCCCGATATCCGGGAACTGCTTGCTGAACATGATGGTGTACAGCTCTTTATTGTTATCCGCGCGGTTATCGCTGTAGCGGCGATCCAGATACTGATTCATGCTCATAAAGTCGCGCTCGGAGAAACGGTATCCGGCGAACGTGACCTGGCTGTCCAGCTCCTCAAACCGTTTGGAATAACTCAGGCGGTATGAGCCGCCGCGATACTGTTTGTCTTCCTGCGGCAGACGGGCAAAAGACTGGGTGGCATCAAAAGAGATGGCCCCGAAGGCCATCAAATCACGACCAACACCAAGAGAAACGGCGTTATAGTCCCCGGCAACGAGGGAGCCGCCGTATAATGACCAGCCGTTACTGATCCCCCATGAGAATTCCCCCATACCAAAGACAGGGCCTTTCCCGTGACGGCCGATTTCGGACGGCTGCCCGGCGGCGAGTTTGTACTGCACCCGGCCCGGACGGGTCAGGTAAGGAATGCTGGCGGTATCCATCTGAAATGACTGTACAGAGCCATCCTGCTCCTCCACCCGGACATCCAGTTTGCCGCTGACCGCATCATTAATATCCTGAATACGGAACGGCCCCGGCGCGACCAGAGTTTCATAAATCACCCGCCCCTGCTGGCTGACGGTAATTTTGGCATTGGTTTTCGCCACGCCGGTCACTTCCGGTGCATAGCCGCGCAGATTCGGCGGCAGCATATTGTCATCAGTGGCCAGATTGACCCCGATATAGCGGAAGTTGTCGAAAATATCCGAGCGCGAGAAGGTTTCCCCCATCGTCAGTTTTGCCTGTAATGAGGCAATCGCCCGGTAGAGATAGGTCTGACTCCATGTCCAGTTATGTTCGGAGCGATCCCCGGAACCGGTGGTGTGACGGAGATTCGCCTGCCAGTCGGCACGGACACGCCAGACCCCGAGGTTTGCCCCGGCGGTCCCGTTCCCGGTGACCTGCTGTGTCTGTTTGCCGTGTGCCGGGTCATTAATACCGGCATTCACGTTGTAATCAAACAGCACGCCGGAAATTCCCTCATCCCAGCGGGAAGGCGGATCCCAGTTAGCGGCGGTGTATTCCAGATAAGCCTGCGGCAGTGTCAGGATAAGCTCGCTGTCCGCCAGTTTCGGTGACACCGACATACCCGGCAGTGACGCCGTATCCAGACATTTGCCGTTATTCCACCAGCGCAGGCGCTCTGCCCATTCCGGTTTCAGTCCGGCCTGCGCTATCAGCTCCGGGGATAAACAGGCGGCACTGCCTTTCGGATCATCCGGCGGCACAATATAAGAGACCGGATAACTGTCAGGTAAC
Organism: Morganella morganii; assembly: GCF_019243775.1. Taxonomy (NCBI): domain Bacteria; kingdom Pseudomonadati; phylum Pseudomonadota; class Gammaproteobacteria; order Enterobacterales; family Morganellaceae; genus Morganella; species Morganella morganii. Next base: position 503,578 of record NZ_CP069157.1, on the reverse strand, counting down.
TCACTGTTATTTACCCGGATAAAAAAAGTCGTAGGTGCCGGGCATGATATAGCCGGCACGGGAAAAATCGGACAGATCAATATTCTGTTTATCGTTTACATCAAGAATATCAGTATTAAATTCAACATCCTGATTATCCGGATAAGCTGCCTGCGGGATACCGGTCAGAATTAATGAAATCAGCACTGTCAGTCTCCGGCGGGAGACGGTACTCAGCGGAATTACCATAATGGATCCAGTCAGCTCGGTTTAATAATATTCCAGCTTGAAACCCACTGTTGCCCGGTAATAACCGGACTGAAGTTCATCACTGTTTTTCACGAGACGCGCCTGATATCGCAGCGCCATATTATTGAGATCAATATCTGCGGGCGGTAAGGGTTTGCCGGGAACCGCCTCATTCCCGTTGCGGTCTGAAATCGATAAGGAAGCCCCTTTGCCGGAGCCGGTCAGCTGAAAACGTCCGTCCTGTTCAGCCCCCTCAAACGTGACCCGGAAACGGAGATTATCCGCCGCACCGCCTTTCACCGGCTGCACGGTGCATTCCGCCAGCCTGATCCAGAAGTAGTCTGCGGGTCCCTGCCCTTCATCACGCAACTGCGGAACAGAAACATCGGTCAGCGCCACGGCCTGCTCACGGCTGGCGGTGGAAATAGTGCAGACCGGCTCGAGGATCGTGCCCTGCATCTGTACCGCACCGAAACGCAGACTGGTTTTTGCATCCTGTTTCGTTTCACCTGCCGCTGTATAAGAGGAAAAACACACTATTGTTATCAGCACTCCCTGAGGGATGATTCTGCTCACCATTTCCTGCCTCCGCTGAACGCACGCAACTGAAAAGCGGCACGGTTCATCCCTGAGCCGTACCGGCATTAATTACTGATAAGTCAGTGCGAATGTTGCGATAGCGGTGAAGTCACCCGGAACAGCGGCTTCAGCAGCAGAACCCTGTAAATACGCTGCGAAGTTCAGGTCGTTATTACCGTCACGCAGAGCCTGCGCCGCGCTTGGTGTGCCTAATTTGATCTGTTTGCCGCCCGCATCAGTAATAACAACCGCCGCGTTTTTGGCAATCCCCTCAATACCCAGGGAACCGGCCAGAATATCAGCCGCCTCAGAACCGGTGAAAGTGGTCTGTACCGTTTTGTAGGTTTCTGTGGTGCAATTCTCTAATGCGATTTTAAAATCACGGGAATTACTGCGGCCGCCGTCTTTCAGTGCGGCAGTGGAGATCTGGCCTAACGGAACAGTCTGGTTTTCGGTATCAGGCGTAATAGAGCAAGGCGCGTCAATAATTGAACCGGTGAATTTAACAGTACCGTGTCCCTGATCAGCAGCAGATGCCGCACCTGCAACCACAGACATACCAAAGCCCAGCACTAATGCTAATTTATTCAAAGTCATGTTATTTCCTATATTACGTTCTGCTTTTTTGATATTAAAAATAACGCGGTCACACGCGGAAATATGAAACCGCGCGGCGTTATCGTTATTTGATGAATATGTCTGTTCCGTTATCCGGATATATGAAAAAACGGGACAAAATACATCAAAATGTCCCGTTAAGAATGAATGGCTGTTATCGAATAAAAATTAAGAAAGCTGTTCTTTTTTATCACGCAAAACAGGTTAATATCGCGTTTCTACCCCTCTCTGTTTTTAAGCACTGTCAAAAATAATGACAGCGGTGAAGCAGGCAGCCTCTGCCCGGCAGAAGAAAATATTAACCTTTTAAAAATTAATGAGTTATGTGTTGCTAATTTGGCTGACACATCAATATTTGACTAAGGGAAAACCTTTAGTGATAATTACAAACAATTTGATGTATTTTGTCTTTTTTAAAATTAAGAATATTTACCTCTGTACAATGGCCTTAAATTGATCTGTCTCAGATTAAAAAAAGCCAATTGCTGATTGGTTTTTATGAATATATTGTCAATACGTAAACACTTTGTAGTACTTTCTTTCCTGTCCGTTGTCTTTATTCATTTTTATTACTTGCTATAGTGATATCTCTGGTTTTTATGAACTTATCGGACAATAAACAGGAATAAATCATGGACAAACGTAAGTTTCTGACCCGTTATGAAGTTGACGCCATCCTGAAAGAAGCCCGGAAAAGCCGGTATGCCGAACGGAATTACTGCATGATTTTAATGTGCTATCTGCACGGTTTCCGCGTCAGTGAATTATGTCATCTGTCACTTTCTGATATTGATCTGGACAGCCGCCTTATTTATGTCCGGCGTCTGAAAGGCGGGCTTTCCACCACACAACCGCTTATTGATATTGAATATAATGCGCTGGTGTCGTGGCTGAATATAAGAAATACCTGGCGTAACCGGGATTTGGAATGGGTATTTTTATCGCAGAAAAGCGGGGCTATTTCCCGTCAGCAGGTTCATACCTTATTAAAACAGTACGGCAGGGCTGCCAATATATCCGTGGCACCACATCCGCATATGCTGCGCCATGCCTGCGGCTATTCCCTTGCGGATCTCGGCCGTGATACCCGTCTGATTCAGGATTATCTGGGACACCGGAATATTTCCCATACCGTTATTTATACCGCCAGTAATTCCAAACGTTTTCAGCAAATCTGGGATCCTCTCCGCGGATAATCCGGCCACCTGTCTCTGAACTTTCTCTGTTCCCGTAAACAGGCATTATTCTCCGCCGTTATTGTGTTATTCCTGTGATTACCCGGGCACCGCTCAGATTTTCGGGCGGCTTATTATTTTTCCGGGCGCAGAGTATGTAACATAGCGGTGAATGTAAACGGACAGATAAAGAGGAATATGTGAAGAAAAAAATCATTCTTGACTGCGATCCCGGCCATGATGATGCCATCGCACTATTACTTGCTTACGGTAATCCGCAGATTGATCTGCTGGCGGTCACCACAGTGGTCGGTAACCAGACACTGGAGAAAGTGACACGCAATGCGCTGGCGGTTGCCCGTATTGCCGGTATTACCGGTATTCCTTTTGCGGCGGGCTGCCCGCGCCCGCTGATCCGCGAGATTGAAACCGCGCCGGATATTCACGGCGATTCCGGCCTCGACGGACCGGTATTGCCGGAGCCGGTGCTGACATTAGATTCGCGCCATGCAGTGCAGCTGATCATTGATACCATCATGGCACATCCGCCGAAAACCATTACCCTGGTACCGACAGCCGGACTGACCAATATCGCGCTGGCCGCCCGGCTGGAGCCGCGTATTATTGACCGGGTCAAAGAGGTGGTGCTGATGGGCGGCGGCTATCACACCGGCAACTGGAGTGCGGTTGCGGAATTCAATATCAAAATTGATCCCGAAGCGGCACATATTGTGTTTAATGCGGGCTGGCCGCTCACCATGGTGAGGCTGGATCTGACACACCAGGCGCTGGCAACCCCGGAGGTTGTCAGCAAAATTGCGGCAGTCGGCACAGCACCGGCACAGTTTGTGCTCGAACTGCTGGAATTTTTCGGCACCATGTACAAAAGCGCCCAGGGATTTGATTACCCGCCGGTACATGACCCCTGCGCGGTCGCGTATGTGATCGATCCGTCCGTGATGACCACCCGCAAAGTACCGCTGGACGTGGAGCTGACCGGCACACTGACTCTCGGTATGACCGTTGCGGATTTCCGTTCGCCGGCTCCGGCGGATTGTCCGACACAGGTGGCGGTAAAACTGGATCACTCCCGCTTCTGGGATCTGGTCACGGATGCCCTGCGCCGGATCGGGGATGTCCGGGTTGCATAACCCTTCTGATGTGCCGGTTCACCGGCACAATACATAAAGTAATCTGATCGGTAACCAGCCTGACATTACAGAGCAAATCATCAAAAATATTATTCATATTTACTTACATTATGTATCAATTAATCATAAGCAAAAAATTAATAAATGAAACCCTAAAATCACATCAATAGTTAAATGTTTTATTCTGAAATGAACTATTATTACAACGTTCGAACAAATTCTTATTGGTGATTTGTCTGTGTCGATTCAAATTACAAGCAATAAGCCAAAAAAGGAGGCAACCGCCTCCTTTTTTACTGCCTGAAAAAAAGTGGAATAATAACTCACACGATTAAAAAGTTTTCAAAAGTGATTATTTCACTGATTTTCAGATATAAAAAAAGGAGGCTTTCGCCTCCTTTTTCATTATACGTTCTCTGAATTAAATCAGAACTGGTAAACTAAACCTAAGCCCAGTACGTTGTCGGTATTGATACCGGAACCACGGGTGAAGTCGTTTTCGTCTAACAGGTTAATTTTGTAGTCGATCAGAGCAGACATGTTTTTGTTGAAGTAGTAGTACGCACCTAAATCAACATATTTAACCAGGTCCTGGTCGTCGCCGTAACCGCCGCTCAGGCTCTTACCTTTAGACTGCAGGTAAGCGATGGACGGACGCAGACCGAAATCGAACTGATACTGAGCCACTAACTCGATGTTCTGAGTTTTGTTAGCAGTTAAGCCACGGTTGTCGTCGTTAGTACCGTAGTGAGTCATGTTACGGGTTTCGCCGTAAACTGCTGCCAGGTACAGGTTGTTAGCGTCGTATTTAGCACCGAAGTTCCATGCTTCTGCACGGTCACCCAGAGCGCCGCTTGCCTGGTTGTATTTCTGACCGTCAGGACGTGCGGAGCTTGAGTACGCACCACCAACACTCACACCCCAGCCGATGTCATACGCGGTGGAGAAACCGAAACCGTCGCCGTTAGCAGTGTTATCATAGCTGGTCGGGTCACGGAAATCGCTGGTACCACGGCTTGAGATAGAGTTATCGTCGTTCGCGCCCTGATACTGTAATGCGAAGCTCAGGCCGTCAACGTAACCGAAGAAATCAGAGTTACGGTAAGTCAGCAGGTTTGCAGCACGACCGGTCATGTAGACGTCGGTCTGAGTCATGGTGTCGTTACCGAAGATTGGCAGCACATCGGTCCATGCGTTGGTGTCATAGATAACACCGTAGTTACGGCCGTAGTCCAGTGAACCGAACTCAGCAAATTTCAGACCAGCGTAGGCTAAACGAACTTTGTTTTTGTTGTCGCCTTCAGTACCGTTGGTTTTGATTTCGTTTTCGAAACGACCAAAGCCGGTTAATTGATCAGTGATCTGGGTTTCACCTTTGATACCGATACGGAAACGGGAGTCATCACCGTTCTGGCTGTCACCATAGTGGTCATTGTCGCTGAATAAATGACGAACATCGACTTTACCGTACAGATCCAGTTTATTACCGTCTTTGTTATAAATCTCTGCCGCGTTTGCAGCGCCGCTTAATGCAACGAGCGGGACTAATACAGCTAATAATGTCTTTTTCATTTTATATTCCTATTATATTAACCACTACTCTCTGACCCTATTTACACAGAGCCTTGTAGATTATTCACCCTGAAAGTTCATATTACAACACGATCTCAGCCCCGATTGACGCTAAATAGCAAGATATGTCAAAAAAAGCACTTATTGCATGGATAATGTGACAAATAGTTTCAAAACCAAAGCATTTATTGTTAAACAGCAATAAGGTAAAGCGCACGAATCGCTAATTTTGATATTAACATTGGTGATAGTCGTTATATTTGATTATTAACGTCATCGTTAAAATAATACGAATAAATCATTCAAAAATTTTAAATTAAACCCGGATGAAAACAAATAAAAAAGCCGGTTTATTTTATACAAACCGGCTTACGGGTAAAAACCATCAGATTAATTTATGTCATATACGGTAGTGATGCTTGTCCAGCCCGTACTTTTTCATCCGCAGATAGAGTTTTTTACGCGGGATTTGCAGATACTCTGAGACATCGTTAATTCGCCCCTGGTGGATATTCAGGGCTTCGGTGATAATCTGCCGCTCATAGCTCTCCACCCGCTGGTCCAGCGCAGTCGGTGCCACGGACGGCAGCAGCGGGTTCGCGGTATCGCCCATCGGCATAATCCCGACCGCATACAGCTCCGCCGCATTCGCCAGTTCACTGACATTGCCCGGCCAGTGCCGGCGGGTCAGTTTTTTCACCAGCGGCTCCGCAAGGTTCGGCAGCGGATGATTCAGACGGGAACAGGCCTGTTCCAGATAGTAACGGAATATCGGTGCAATATCGGCTTTGCGCTGGGACAACGGCAGGCAGGCAATCTGTGTCATGGAGAAACAGTAATAGAGCTCAGCGATAATCTTCTGCTGTTTGGTCAGCATAATCAGCGGCGTGTCGGCAATCCCGATCAGACGGAATATCCGCTGCTCCTGACGGATATGCTGTACCAGCCAGCGCTGCTGGCTGAGCGGCATCAGATCGATATTTTTGATCACCAGTGTGCCGTCCGTCACTTCATCCAGCCAGGCATCCAGCGGGATCTCCTCATCACTGAGCAGGGTTTTGATGACCAGCGGCCCGCATTTATTGCTGCTTATCTGATGCAGGTAGCGCGCCAGATAGGTGCGGCCGCTCCCCGGCTCACCATGCAGAAAGACCGCAGCACGGGTTTCCGCCAGTCCGCGCAACTGCTGGCGGACGTGCTCTGTCCATTCACTCTCACCAGCAAGATTCAGTGTCAGCTGCTCTGAGCTCCAGCGGCGCTGGGTTACCCGCTGTTTGCGGGCTGCCAGAGCTTTTTCTGTCAGGGTCAGCAGATGCTCCGGATCCACCGGTTTCTGCAGAAAATCCCACGCCCCCTGTTTGACGGCTTCCACCGCCATCGGCACATCACCGTGGCCGGTGATCAGCAGCACCGGCAGATATTTGTCTTTTTCCAGGAACAATGCCATCAGATCGATACCTGAGCACCCCGGCATACAGACATCACTGAGCACAATACCGCACCAGTCGCGGTGAACCAGCTCTTTTGCCGCCAGCGGGTCATGACAGGCATAAACACGATATCCGGCCTGCTCCAGCAGCATACAGTAAGCTTCCAGGACATCCGTATCATCATCTATTAATAAGATATCGTAGTTATCATCAAGCATATTCAGTTACCTTTTTAAAACACAGGATCACACATCCGTGGCGGGTCAGCGTGGATGCGATCCGCAGGCTGCCGCCCAGCTGCTGCATAATGGAGCTGCTGACAGACAGGCCGATCCCGAGGCCGATTTCTTTACTGGTGGTGAAGGGTTTCATCAGTGAGTCCGCCAGCGCCATCGGCCAGCCGCAGCCGTTATCACTGATAAAGAGAGAAATCTCATCGGCGGACTCTGTAAAATCAATCACAATTTCAGCTGCTGCCGGTGAGGCATCCAGTGCATTGGAGAGCATATTGACTAGCACCTGCTGTATGCCGATAGCATCCCCCTGCACCTGCGGCAGAAAGTCCGGCTGGTGCAGGGTGACATCGCGCATTTTGTTCTGTAATGCGAGGATATCCCACGCATCCTGAATGCTCTGATGCAAATCAATCGGCTGCAGTGTCGCGCCGTCATCCCGCCGCCGGGCAAACTGGCGCAGAGAGCGGATAATGCCGTCCATCCGGGTAATAAGCTGCGCGGATTTATTCAGGGCATTCACGGCATTGGTATTTCCTTCCGCCGCCAGTGCCCGCTTCGCCATATAAACGTGCATGGATAATGCATTCAGCGGCTGATTGATTTCATGCGCCAGGGTGGTCATGGTCTGCCCGACCACGGCCAGTTTCGCCGTCTGAATCAGCTCATTTTGTGTAGCCCGCAGATTGGCCTCAATGGCTTTTCTGTCGGTGATTTCCTGTTCCAGCTGCGCTTTCTGCCGGTTGATCTGGCCGAGTGTCTGGCGCAGCAGCATGGCCACACGGCCGATTTCATCGCGCCCCTCAACCGGGATTTCCGCGGTCAGATCACCGTGTCCTATCCGTGCAACTGCCTGATTCAGCACTGTAAAACGCCTGACCAGCCGGGTGCGGATAAAATAGTGGTTAAAGATCACGGCCAGTAATAACGCCAGCAGCGCAGTAATAATAATGATAATGCCGCTGTAACTCATAATGCCGGACAGATGGTGATTCAGAGACTGTAACTGGCTGTGGCTGTTATCAAGCTGCACATCGAGCTGAGTGCGGAACCGCTCCAGAATGCGATCTTTTTCTGCCGTGGCGGCCGCCAGCTCCGCTTTCGCCGCGCGGTAATCTTTCAGCACACCGGGCATTTTGCTGTCAGACAGACCGATATCCAGCAGTTCATCAATAGTCTGGCGCAGTGTCACGGTGCTCGGATACATATCCGACGCCGTTTCGTTTGATTCCGCACCGGACTTCAGATAGGAAAGATAACGGACATAACTGTGCGAATCTGCGCTGCTTTCCGTACTTTCATTCTGTTCATCCCGCAGACGCCCGGTCAGATCATCCATAATCTGCCCCTCCAGCCGTGCCAGGGTATAAATCAGCTGTAACTCCCCCTGCACTTTGCGCAGACTGCCCTGCAGGGCGATAGCCCGGGACGGATCCTGCTCTGTCTGATCCAGCAGAGAGCCCTGCTGCCAGCTGATATCCTGTGACAGCGAACTGAGTTCGGTACTGAAATCATCATGCAGCCAGGCAATCCGCGCAGACAGCGTATTTACATTCTCCCGCGCCAGAAACAGGGTATACAGGGCATTATCGAGACGCTGCAAAAGCGCCTGTCCCTGCTGCACAATCGCGGCGATCTGTACCTGATCCTCGCCGCTCAGTTTCCGGTTGATCGCTTCGATCTGTGATAAATGAAGCGTGATCTGGTTGCGCAGCTGCAGACGTGCTGCAGTATCCGGCGCTTTCAGGAACTCATTCAGCTCATCCACCAGCGTGTTCAGTTGTCCCTCGATCAGAAACGACGCCTGAATACGCGGAAAATAATCCCCCAGCGCGTAGCGGATCTGACGGTTCTGCGCCTGCCAGGCGTACAGGCTCACACAACTGACAATCAGTGTCATCAGCGTGCCGATAACAAACGCGCCGCGCAGGATCGCGCTGATACTGAAACGGCCGATATAACGGGCAATACGCTGTTTCACCGGACTTTCTCCAGTTCCGAAATCGCTTTGCGCTGTTGCTCGCGGAAGAACTGCTGCCAGCGGATATACTCTTCCTCCGCTTTGCGGTTATCGTCAAAACGTGAGTAATAGGCCGGGTCGGCACTCTCCTGTGCAGAGACCGGCATGGCGGTCAGCAGAGCACGGATATGCGGCAGCGGGCGTTTCACGCGGGCTTCGGCGGTATACAGGGCACGCCAGGCGTCGATGGATTCCGTCAGACGGAAGGTGATCGCGGTATCAAACAGCTGCTGTACCATACGCTGGCGTTTGAGCACCAGATTCTCATCCATCTGATGCGGGGAATTCAGCAGGCGGCGCTGCACCGGCTCACGCGGATTTCCCTGCGGCAGCGGTGTGACAGGATATTTACCGGTGCTGCTGTCCGCCAGCACGTTCTGCCCCTGTTCACTGAGCAAAAAACGGATAAAGGCGCGGGCCTTGTCTTTATTCAGACTGTGACGGCTTATCGCGACGAAGGTCGGGGATGTCGCGGAATCCGGCAGATAATTAAAGGCCAGCTCCGGATCGCCCAGCAGCAGCCAGGCGTAGTTATCAATCACCGGCGCGGCACCGCCCAGCCCTGCTTTGATTTTGTCCGCCACACCGAAACTGCGTGATGAGATAGTCGCCAGATTCCCGGAAACATTGAGCAGCAATGCCCAGCCCTCATCCCAGCCGCGCTGCTGTAACAGCGATTCGACCATCAGATGATAGGTATCCGAACGTGACGGGCTGCTCATCAGCAGCAACCCCTGATAGCGGCTGTCGGTCAGGGAATCCCACGATGCCGGAACCGGCAGATTATTTTCCGCCATCCGCCGTTTATTCACCAGAATGCCGTAACCGGAAAACGCCACCGCTGCCGCATTATCGCGCAGCCGCAGCGGTACCAGACGCCGGGAGACCTCCGGCAGATCCGTGAGTTCCGCCAGCCGGTCATGTTCCTGCAGATGTTGTAATAACATCGGCGAGGATGTCACCACCAGATCCACATCTTCCAGTGCCGGGGTATCCAGCAGACGCTCCAGTGCCGCACTGGTGCGGTTAATGGTCCGGATACGGACAGCACCGGGCTGCTGCTGCCAGCTGCTGATAATATGGGCTGTTGCTTCCGGTGAAAACGTGGTGGCGATCACCAGTTCATCCGGTTTCGCCGTGGCTGACAGACTGAACATCAGTACGGCGGCGGTTATCATACTGGCCGCAAAGCGGCGGATTCGGCGTTGTGGCATAAGCTGGGTTCTGTATTCGTTTGCGGGGTGTGATTCACATCATAAAAATGACATCTTTTTCAGTTTGTCGCAAAAGTCCGTTTGAGACAAATATTACCCGTTTGTTTACCGGCATCTGCGCCGCAGATATTAAATAAAATAACTAACAGGAACGGTAACCGGCCTGATATTTTAAATCATCGCCATAAACAGATAATAACAATGCAGGAAATAATAATAGCAGGAAATAATAATAGCAATAAATCACCATAACAACAAAACAAGAATAAAATCCTTACAGTTCAATATAAAAGCTGTTAATTCATTTTCACTTATCATTTGTTTTATTAATTTTTTCTTTCATTTCATACTGATACAAAATAAACATATAAATAAACTTATTTGTGTCAGTTTATGCCTTTTATATTTAATATTGAGTCAAAAGTGACCCAAAAGCATGATATTGAGATATTTATTCAGCCGGAACATGATAACCCTGTCAGAAAAAAAACGACCATACACACAGTAATCCTATTTTAAAATACATTTCTGCAGGTGAAATTATGCTGTCATTTTTAAAGCCGGCTATGGCAAAAAATAAAGTAGCACCCGGAAAAGTGCCCGCCACTTACAAACGTTATCGTGTTCAGGCATTGCTCAGCGTGTTCCTCGGTTACTTAGCGTATTATATTGTCCGCAATAACTTTACGCTCTCCACACCGTATCTGAAAGAAAACCTCGATCTGACCACAACGCAGATCGGTATGTTAACCAGCTGCATGCTGATCACTTACGGGATCAGCAAAGGGATTATGAGCAGCCTGGCGGATAAAGCCAGCCCGAAAGCCTTTATGGCCTTTGGTCTGATCCTCTGTGCCGTTGTTAACCTCGGTATGGGCTTCAGCAGCGCGTTCTGGCTGTTCGTCGGTTTCGTTGCCCTCAACGGTCTGTTCCAGGGCATGGGCGTCGGTCCTTCTTTTATTACTATCGCCAAATGGTTCCCGCGCCGTGAACGCGGCCGTATCGGGGCTTTCTGGAATATCTCCCACAACGTCGGCGGCGGTATCGTTGCGCCAATCGTGGGTGCGGCTTTCGCGGTTCTCGGTACCGAGCACTGGCAGGCGGCAAGCTACGCGGTTCCGGCAGTTATCGCCGTAGTCTTCGCTGTGATCGTCCTGCTGCTGGGTAAAGGTTCTCCGGAACAGGAAGGCTTACCTGCACTGGCAGAAATGATGCCGGAAGAAAAAGTGGTGTTATCTGATGCACAGAAAGAGCAGTCTCCGGAAAATATGTCTGCATTTCAGATTTTCTGCACCTATGTACTGAAAAACAAAAACGCCTGGTATGTCTCTTTTGTTGACGTGTTCGTGTACATGGTTCGTTTCGGGATCATCAGCTGGCTGCCGATTTACCTGCTGACCGAGAAAAACTTCAGCAAAGATCAGATGAGTGTGGCCTTCCTGTTCTTCGAATGGGCTGCGATTCCGTCCACCCTGCTGGCAGGCTGGCTGACAGACAAACTGTTCAAAGGCCGCAGAATGCCGCTGGCGATCGTCTGTATGACCCTGATTTTCTTCTGCCTGATCGGTTACTGGCAGAGCCAGTCCCTGGCCGTCGTCACCTTCTTCGCTGCGGTTGTCGGTTGCCTGATTTATGTGCCTCAGTTCCTGGCATCCGTGCAGACCATGGAAATCGTCCCGAGCTTCGCGGTCGGTTCTGCGGTAGGTTTACGCGGTTTCATGAGCTACATCCTGGGTGCAACCCTGGGCACCACCCTGTTCGGTTTCATTGTTGACCGTATGGGCTGGCACGGCGGTTTCTATCTGCTGTTAGGCGGTATCGTCTGCTGTATCATCTTCTGTATTCTGTCTCACTTCGGTGCGCTGGAACTGGAACGTAACCGCCAGCAGGCACTGTCAGAAGAAAAAGAAACAAAAATCAAATTAGAACCTGCTTCTGCAAACTGATTTCACACTGTTCGTTACCCTTTCGCGCCGCGGCGCTGACATCAGGAACGTTATTGATAAAAAAAAATCCCCTGTGGCAACACAGGGGGATTTTTATCTCAGCGGTTCAGCTTATTTCCACTGGTATTTCACGCCGATCATCGCACGGTCACCGGAGTAATCATCCGCGCCCATCTGATGAGAAACGTTACCCCAGACTGTCCAGTTTGGTGAAATCTGCCCTTCCACACCGGCTTTGATCTCAAACCGGTTCGCTGGACGATCATCACTGAAGGTGTAGTGTTTATTAAAGGTCATATCACTCTTCGCCGTACTGTGCAGCCAGTTTACCTCAACAAACGGCTGCGCGGATTTATCTGACTGCTTCTGGTTTGCGTAGGTCAGACGGGCCCCCAGACGGGTATCCACACTGTTACTGCGCCCGCCTTTCATCACCAGACCGGTGCCGCTGCTGCTGTCATCAGAATCATACGAATTAAAGATAACCTGCGCCTGCGGTGTTAACAGCCACTGTTTATCCGCATCCGGTTTGTACACCGCCATGCTGTAGCCGGTTTCAACAGAAGCACTGACTAAGCGGCTCTTATAATCCGATGAACTGCCGGCCATGGAGACTTTATTATCAAACCAGGAATACTGTGCCCAGACATCCGCATAGGCATTGTTTTCATCTTCGCGGTTCTGATACCAGGTGCCGTATAAACCGACACTGTAAGCACGATCAATTTTCGCATCAGCTTTCGTACCGGTCCGTTTGGCGCTGCTGGTGTAATCAGACTTACCGATTGCGCCCATGATACCGCCGCGGATCGTGGTGTCCTGTGCATCATTGTTCCAGTTGATAATATCGCCGCCCAGCTGGGTGGTGTAGGTATCCCCTTTCAGACGCAGTGAACGGCTGACCGCATCCTGACGCTGACGATCCCCGGTGATACGCAGCCAGACAGAAGAGGCGTTTTCATCCCCTTTAAAGCTGTCGGCATAGTGTGGCTCGCCCAGGCGATCATGCAGGGTCATGGAGAACATGCCCAGTGCCGCCGTGCGGTTAGCCATGTGTCCGCCGATTTCCGGGTTCACGTTACGGTTCGGATCTTCCTTGTTTTCATCCGGCGGATAAACATTGGTATCGAAAGAGTCGAGATACCAGCTGTCATCTTTATACCCTTTGTGTAACAGGTATTCGTATACCCCGATAGCAACCGGCCCGCCCAGTTTAAAGGCATTTTTATCGGATTTTCCGCCGACATGAACCACTTTAATCGCATCCGGCTGTTTCAGGGTATCTGCACCTTCGCCACCAACATTATTAATGTTCAGCGTGGTCGCGCCGTTTTTCCCGGTGTACACATTACCGTCAACCACCAGCTGGTCAGTCATTGTGTCTTCATGACCTCTGTTCAGCACGGTATTCAGTGTGATCGAACCGCCGTTCGCAGTGAAATCCCCGCCGACATTCAGACGGCTTTCAGTTTCTTTCTGACTCGCAAGCCAGATGCTGCCGCCGTTGTTGACAAAGTTGCCGTCAACGCGGTAATCCGTTGCCTGTCCCAGATCTTTCTTATCCAATTCACCGACATAGAACTGACCGGCGTTATTCACGCTGCCTTTCAGTGTACCCTGTCCGGCAAATGTTCCCTGAGTACCGATATTCACCTGACGGCTGTTCATCACCAGCGCGGAATCATAGCTCCCCGCCTGTAATGTGCCGTTCTCAATCTCCGTTGCACCGGTGTACTGCGCCGATTTATCTGTCAGCGTGATACGGCCCGCGCCCTGTTTCACCAGTGTCCCTGCCCCGGTGACGCTGTTGGTCAGATCCCACGGCTGTTTGCCGTCATTGTGCGTCAGCACCAGCGTACCGGCGTTTTCAATTGCCGCGCTGCCGATATGCTCTGCCTGTGAGGCACGCAGTGTACTGTCTGCATCCGTGGTGAAACGTCCGCTGAACCCGCTGTTATCTGCCGTCAGCTGAGCATCCGATTTCTGTGCGATTTCGGTGGTGCCGCTGCCGGTCAGCTGATTACGCAGCAGACCCTGCGCGCCTTCCGTGCGCAGTGTACCCGCCACGGCGACCAGGCTGTCTCCCAGACCCGCGATATTACGGATAGTGACCTGTGCAGGCTGATCGATAGTCACTGCGGAATGCATCCCGCTATTTGCCCCGGTGACAGTCAGTGTGTCATTATTCACCACCAGCTGACCCGCCTGAGTACCGCTCAGAGAACCGTTTACCTCACCGCCGTTTTTCACCGTCAGTTTGCCGTTACCCAATGCCACCAGGCTGTTTACCGCAGACGTGAGTTTCCCGGCGGTCTGCTCTGTACCGGCACCGGCTGTGCTGGTCAGTTCAACTGCGGTACCGGATGCCAGATCCAGTAACTGCGTATTCCCTAACACATTATCCGCTTCTGCCCGTAATTTGCCGTGACGGACAAACGTGCTGCCGGTGTAATCATTGTTATTATTAGACAGCGTGACGTATTCACTCGCGGTATCAATTGCCAGGTCGCCCTGTCCGGTGATTTTCGCCCCGAGGTTAGCCGCCGATCCGGATTTTCCGGACTGTGCTGCCAGCACCAGTGCATCACTGCCTTTGCCCTGCAGATCCACTTCGGTCAGCTGATAAGCCACATACAACCCGTCCGCTTTACCGCCGGCGTTTGCACTGGTCTGTAAGTCGTAATCATAGGTGCCTTTCGCCACCACTTTGCCGTCCTGGCGCAGATCCTGTTCTGTCTTCGTATTTGACGGGATCACATTACCGTCTTTATCCGTCAGCTGCAGATTCAGCCCGCCGGTGTAATCCGAGGCTTTACCGGCATTGACCAGCTGAACCACGGAATCCCCTTCATCCTGCTCCAGCAGCGGCACTTTGTTATCCGCTGACGGCGTTGGCAGATTATCAAAACCGTCCGCTTTCACCTGAACAGTGCCTTTCGCGTTGTCCAGTTCGAGGGAGTTCACGCTGAGATGACCATCCGCCTTGCTGCTGCCGGTGATATTGTCGTTAAAGGCCAGTGTCCCGCCGCTCATTGCCAGGCGATCAAATGACTGTGTGCCGACGCCTGCGCGGACGGTTGCAACAGATTTATCACCGATATCCAGACGGGATTTTTGCAGCGCGCGGGTGTTGTCACCGGCGATATCAAATGTGCCGTTTGTCAGACGCAGCGTGCCGGTGAAGTTATCCCCCGCAAAAGCCGCGCTCTTATTATTAAAGTCAAACGCCTGACCCGCTGTTGAGGTGGTGACCAGACCATCCCCCTGCAACTGATGGGCAAAGGTATCGGCTTTATTCTGATTGATAAACAGCTCACCGCCCTGTTTTACGGTGATACCGTCATCTGCTGTCAGTTCATTCAGCGTGATATCGGTATTGCGCAGTTCAAAACGGCCTTCCTCAATATTCAGTTTTTCAAAGCCGCTGATTTTGCTGCTGTCCTGTAATACATAGTGGCTCGCTTTTCCCTGCAGCGTCAGCGCATCCTGTTTGCCGCTGCCCGCCTTCAGATTGCCGAACAGGGCATCACTTTGTGCTTCAGAGACATTTTTCAGAATCACATTGTTCTGACCATTACCGACAGTACCGGTCTGTAATTTGGTACCGCCGTTCAGTGTCACGGTATTGTTGCCGTTACCGGCTGTCAGAATGCCGGTTACCGCTTTTCCGAGCATTTCAATGGTGTTATCACCGTGGCCTGTCGCGATATCACTGGTGTTACCGCTCAGCGCGATGGTGTTATTACCGCCGCCCAGCACCGATTTTCCGCTGATCGTGCCGCCGTTGGTGAAGCGGATATTGCTGTTCTGATGTGCATCCACCGCCATACCGCTGGCACCGGCAGTCACAGTGCCGCTGTTGGTGAAGCTGAAATCGTTTCTCAGCGCAGTCAGATCCACCACGCTGTGGTCAGATGCTGACGTCAGTTTGCCGCTCTGTGTGATGTTTTTAGTCCCACCAAGCACCACCAGTGCGGATTCCCCTTCTGCTGATTCGATATTCACATTCATTCCGCTGATAACATCACCGGAAGTATTGGTCACAATACCGTTGCCGCCCTTATCTTTTACATTGATAGTGGTGCCGCCGGCGCCGGAGGTGTCGAGCTTGCTTTTCGCCATCATCACCCCGCCTTTGCCGTCATCCGCTTCCAGCTTCAGACCGGAGGCATTCTCACCGCTGACATTGATGGTGCCGGTGCCGGACAGTTTAAACGCGCCGCTGTCATCATCTGTATTCAGCAGATGCAGACCGCTGCCACTGCCGGTGACTTCAATATTGGCGTTATCCAGTTTCACGTTTGAGCCGGAATGGGCCCGTACCGCATCCGCCGAGTTTTCACCGAGGATCTTACCTTTGCCGCCGATGGTCATTGAGGCATCTTTATTCAGACGGACTGCGGCGGTACCGTTATTGGCGGTAATATTACCGGTGTTATTTACCACGGAATTCCGGCCGTAAATATCAACACCCACACCATTCACGGTAATATCGGTGGTGTTATTAACCGTCCCGGTTTCCACACGGATGCCGGTGGCGTTATCCGCTTTGCTGAAATCAATATTACCGTCGTGATTGAGCACACCGCCGTTGATCAGCTTATAACCGATCGCGTTTTTCGCGATATTGTCATCGGTTCCGCCTGATTTCAGGTGTGCTTTTGAAGTCAGTGTGGTTTTATCTGATTTTTTCCCGGTCGCATTACCATTAATATCGTAATAGTTACCGTCAATCACCGCGATGGTTCCGCCTTCGCCGGTAACACTGATGGTAGTCTCTTTATCCAGAACAACCTTACCGTCCGCCCCGGCACCATTAGCCAGATACAGCCCGGTCGCGTCGTTCCCGTTGACATTCAGTTGCATATTGCCGGTTTTTACTTCAGTACCGTTATCCGCAATATAGAAACCACGGCTTTTTTCGCCGTTGATATCAAAGGTATAAGTTGTGCCTTTGCTGCTGTCACCCAGGAACTGCGCTTTCTGGTCAACACGGAATAACGTGGAATCGTTATTATCCAGTGTCAGAGCTACATCACTTGCGCCGAAATTGATCCGCGAACTGAAGGTTTCATCTGCCCCTTTACGCCCGGCGATCCAGTAACCGGTCTGGTTAATGGAGTTTTTATCAAAAATAACGTGACCGCTGTTAAGGTCGATTTCACCGCCCACACGGGCAAAGACCCCGACGGTGTTATTGCCTTTCAGCTCAACGGTTCCGCCGTCGATAATCACTTTCGCATCATCCGCGCGTACCCCGGTAGTGCGTGCCGGTTTGGTGCCGCCGGTGGTGGTTCCGTTGTTGGTGGCAATCACCTGCCCGTGGTGAGTAATCGTGCTGTCGCCCAGCGCCAGCAGGCCAATCGAGCCTGCCCCGGAAACATTAATCGTGCCGTTGTTTTCAATAACATCCTTAACACGGTTCGTGCCTGACACCCGCATACCAACAGTATTGGTACCCGCCACATCAATTTCACCGTTGTTAACGACAGTCAGCTGTGAATCCGCATTACGGTTCGGCGTTGATGCCACGTTAATGCCGACCGCATTACTGACACCTTTGTTAATATCGATTTTTCCTTTGTTTTCAATCGCATATTTTTCACCGGCTTTTGCGGTTTCATCCAGCAGTGCAGCCACGGCGTTCGACATAATCCGCATATCCCAGGTATCGTCTTCACGGCCGCCGGACAGGCTGACATCGTCTTTACCCATCAGAATATCGCCGTTATTGATAAATGAAGCGCCCTTGACCTGCACGCCGGTCACGGTTCCTTCATTTTTGCCGATCCCTTTCTGCCCCAGCAGCAGTTTGCCGCCCTTTTCGTTGGTGACCAGAGAACCGCCGGATGCAGTCACACCGGTGTTGGCAATTACATCTTTATCTGTCGGATCATTATTGACGAGGTTGAAGGCTTCAACGGCAATGGTACCAAGGTTGGTATAGTGTGCATTTTCACCGGTGACCTGATCACCGTAGATGCGGGTTTTACCGTCGCCCAGCAGTAACGTACCGCGGTTGGTAAATTCCGCATTGTCGATTAACGCATTCTGCCCTTTGTAATTCGGCACAGAGGTTGTGGCATCATGGAATACTTTTGCGCCATCATGCGCAAAAATATGGTACGCACGATAACGACCTGAATTTGATGAAGTTTCACCACGGATATCCGCACCGTCTTTAATATTCAGCACACTGCCGTCACCGGCGGCCTCAAAAATGGAGCGTCTGCCGATATTGGCGGTAATGGCGTCATTCAGACGGATATCTTTATCTTCCAGACCTTTCAGGTCGATATTAACGTCAAAATAATCTTTATCCTGCGGACGCGGGACAACCGTCGCTTCAATCAGCGCTTTGTATTCCGCCCCGGGTAATACGTTATGTGTTACTGCGTCAATCAGTAACGCGTTATACGCCGCCAGTCCCTGTGCATTGCCGATGGCAAAAGTGTCACCAAGGGCATACGTTTTTCCTTTCGATGTGAACCCGTTCAGCTCTTTTGGGATAGCGACACTCTCAACCAGTTCATTCTGCGGCTGGAAGGTGTATTTGTATTCACCGGAAGATAAATACATGCCGTAAGCTTCACCGAACGTAACGTGAAGTTTGCTGGTGGTATCAATAGTCGCGGATTTTCCGCTGTCTGCGGCCGCCACAAACAGTGAACTGTCTTTGATGTAATTGATATTCCAGTCAACATTGTCAGCCGCTGTCATATTCAGCGTACCGTCTTTAACTTCTGCCAGTGTCAGATGATAGAACGGGGATAATTCCGGCTGTTTTTCCAGCAGATAGACACCCAACTGCGGATCGATGGTTTTTTTGAAGGCATCGGTGTTGTAGGCCTGCATGACGGCAGTTTCCCCGTCTTCCTTCTTCCAGGTAATCTCTTCCATCGCTGACGGGTTGTCCGGGACCTGCCAGTCCTCGATCGCATTCAGGGATGCATCACCCGGAACTGCCACACCATCACGGTATTCGGTAATCGAAATAACCTTATTTGCATCCGTGTTTTTCGCCCATAATTCCTGCAATGAAAACCAGGTTTCATGATAATCAAGATTATTGGTGAATTTCGTCTTTTCATTATTTAAATTAAGATCTTTAACGCTGCCGTCATTAATAACCCGGGATTGTTCTTTTTCGTTTGAATTATTTACCCACGTTTTAGTTGTGCTGTCATATTGCGCAGGGCGATACTCAGTTTCTAACCACTGGCCCGCAGGGTCAGCTGCTGGTGCAGACACGCTCAGCCCGCAGCCCATCAGCATTGCCAGTGATAACAGCGCCAGTTTTTTTCCTTTCTTTGCACCCTTTGCGAATTCAGATGCGACAACAGAATTCCCTGTCCGTTGATTTTTTACGACTTTGAATATTTTATTCATTGTTTATTTTTCTCAAAATTGAAGGACGTGAATAAGGAAATTCCAGGTGCAGAAAACCCTGACGCATTTAATGCATCACAGAAAAAAAATGTGCCGTCACCTGAGCGGCTGACGGTTATCAGCGTAATTGGGTTATTTAATTAATTTATTTAACGTTCACCTGAATTGCCCTGTATCCGGACTCAGAAAATTTTACTTATGGTTGAATCGGCGGCGTATTATAGAGAGGGGATTTCGAATGTCTATAGCGGTTTTAGGAATCATCCTAAGCGAAATTCACTACAAAATGATCATAAAAAGATAAATAACCACAAAATTACAAATTGGACGCGTAATTACTTATAGGTAGTACTGATTATTTTTTTGATTTCCCTCACCCGAATACAGCCACTCACTGACATTTAATGTGTCAATAACTAAAATAATCGAATACTTAATTTATAATAAGATTTATTTTTGGATTTATTAACTAATCATTTTGCAATGTATAATTCATTCAATTTGTTTCCAAACATAACGTAATGCATACTTCCGTTACATTATTACGTGAATTTTTATTCATGAAATATGAATTTAAAAAACTTTAGCTTTTTTTGGATTATTTTTTACAAAAAGCACAAATAGCTCATTTTACGTATTAAACGCGTACAGACTTTAACTCACAAGCAGCTTTCGTGATACAAATCACAGTAAACTGCCGATCAATTAACAAACACAAATAAAACAAAAAAATAACAAAAAGCGCTGCCAGCGGGAAGGCACCTCCGTTATCATTAAGCTAAATTACTTATTTGAAGTGTTTAAAGTAAGAGCTTTGCCTTATTTAAGCGGTTAAGCACACTATTTTCGTCATATAACCAAAAATAGCAGTGAAAAATAGCAGTGCAGGAGAAACGCAGAAGAGCACTTCCCCACGATCAAATACGCATTTAATACGTATAACGATACAAACAGCAGGTACTACTCAGATCGTACCCAAAACAAATGTCCCTTCACCAGAAAATGCATTTTCATGCATTACAGACCTGAATTTGATTCAGTTATTATGCAGCGGTAAATAGTGCATTTATGCATAAAACAGGTTATTTATACGGCAAAATCAGGCTCTGTTATAATAAGGAAGTGACAACAGGTAACAGGGGAAACGGACGCAGCATGACGATTTTTGACACACTGGCTGAGCGCCATATTCAGGCGGCGCTTGAAAGCGGAGAATTACAGGGACTGGCAGGAGAAGGTAAGCCGCTCACACTGGATGATGACAGCCATGTTCCCCCTGAACTGCGGGTGGGCTACCGGTTGCTGAAAAATGCAGGATATCTTCCCCCGGCATTACTGGCCCGGCAGGAGGCGGTTTCACTGGCGGATTTATTGTCCGCTCTGCCGCCGGACAGCGCAGAATATGAGCAGACAAACAAGCGGTTACGGTTGCTGGCATTACAGATGCAGCAGGCGGGGCTCAATACGGATTTTCTGTATCACCGTTACCATGACGCCATACAACAGGCACTGAATAAAAATAAATAATGCCTGCACGTCAGTACAGTTCATAAATCTGATCAGATGTGAAACCCCGGTACATCAGGTAACGCATCTGTTTTTGCTTCTCTTTATAGTCTGCCGGGCTGCTTTCCCCGAATTTCTTCATTTTTGCCTCACGGGCCTGCTCAAACCAGTCGGTCTCCTGCGCGGAAAAAACCGCATCAATCAATTCACCGTCAAACCCTTTCTGACGTAATTCCTGACGGATCCGCACCGGTCCGTGCAGTTTTCTCACACCGGCCTGAAAAAACAGCGCGATACTGCGGGTATCATCCAGATACTGTGAGTCTGTCAGCCGCGCCATCACCCGTGGCAGAACATGCTCTTCCGTCGGGGAGGTTTCCTGCTTTTCAGCAATTTTCCGTTTCAGTTTGCGGGTCAGTTCCGCGCCGGCATATTCCCGCCGTCCCAGCAGCCATATGGCATAATGATAAAGTTGTTTTTCATCCATCGTGACACCTGCGTGTTATCCGTTAAAATCGTGATAACATACCATATTCACACTATATTCAGAGAGACAGACAATGGCACAACTGACCCAGGAAGAA
This sequence comes from Morganella morganii, assembly GCF_019243775.1. Classification (NCBI taxonomy): domain Bacteria; kingdom Pseudomonadati; phylum Pseudomonadota; class Gammaproteobacteria; order Enterobacterales; family Morganellaceae; genus Morganella; species Morganella morganii. The sequence continues at coordinate 481,933 of NZ_CP069157.1, read as the reverse complement.
AAAGTATATGTTGATGACCTCGCGATGCAGCGGGTTGATGATATGAACAGCGATGAATTTCTGGTTCGTCAGCTGGATGACAAAATCCACGGGCTGGCATCTCACCTGAAAGCCTATTTTGAAGAACGTCTGGCTTTCCATAAACAGAACAAAAACTGATCCTGCCCGGGCAGCCGCAACGCTGCCCGCTGCTTTTTTCCCGCCTGAAATAATCGCCATATAAATAATTACATTCGTTATCAGTCTATTCCGATAGTTATCCTGCTGCACTTAAAATAAAGTTGAAAATAATTAAAGTTCCCTGTGAATGTGCCGATAATCATTACCGGGAGCATTCTGAGTGCTTGATTTTACGTTGTTAATATCGCTAATGATAATTATTCTTAATTGTTGCAATCAATAATCATAAAGAAAAAATAATATTAAATACTTCATTTTTTAACATATATTAAATGAATATTTAAAAATATTAACAACAATCAATGCATAACATCGCAATAACATAAAAATGCAGTATATAAAACCATAAGTAACTATCTGTATCCGGATATTACAGAGAAAACTCACCTTTTAATTCGTAAATCAGAAAAATACTTCAATTAATCATTTCATGGTTATATACTCTGTTTCGTTTTAGTTATGCCTTCCATTCTGATGTATAAGAATCTTCTTTCCCGTTAACGGTAATAAAAAATTACTGGGGAAATTATTTCTTATTGATGCTACTAACTAAATAAACCCTGCTGATTTGTTTTTTCAGAATCGGCTAAAAATCACTATGACTAAAAATAAATTTACGGAAAGCGTAATTAATTTCGTTTCCGTATTTATTATATATTCCATCCCGGAGAGGATAATGAATAAAAAATTCGCTCTTGCAGCGTCTCTTTCCCTTATTTTTGTTGCTAACTCTGCGTCTGCGGCAACTACCGCATCCGGTGGTTCAATCAATTTCACCGGCTTTATTACTGATGCTACCTGCACCATTAATAACGGTAATGCGAACATGTCGGTATTATTAGATCCAATTACTGTCAATCAGATCACACATTCCGGCGCAATCGAGGAAGGAAAGAAAGCATTTTCTCTCGAGTTATCAGACTGTAACGCCAGTGATAAAGATAAAAAATCACTGCATATTAATTTCGCCTCCACCAACCTTATTGCCAATAACGGTAATTACCTGATCAACCAGGAAACGGATGAGAAAGGTAATCATAAAAATGTCGGTATTGCGTTAACATCACAGAAAAGTGATGAAGTTATTAATTTAAACACGCCATACGATACAAAAATCATTGCTGATAATGGTGTTATGCAGTTCTATGCAAAATATTACAAAGTCGGCAGCGAACCTGCTCAGCCGGGTAAAATCAATACCATGCTGACATATAATCTGTCTTACTTCTGATATTTTCAGGCCTCTTTAATTCAGGGGCCTGATTTTTGAAAATACACATCATGAAAAAAATCATCTTAACATTGTTGTTATTAACAGTGACATTTGTCAGTCCGGCAAACGTTATTATTAATTCCACCCGTGTTATTTATCCGCAGGGAAGTAAAGAGGTTCCGGTACAATTATTTAACACCGGAGCACAGCAGGCATTAGTCCAGGCATGGATTGATGACGGCAACCCCGATTCCACGCCGGAAACGGCGAATGTTCCGTTTATCCTGACACCGCCGGTGGTAAAAATCGACGGTAAAAATGGTCAGCAGCTGCGGGTGAAAATGACCCCGGTACAGCTTCCGGCTGACAGAGAGTCCCTGTTTTATCTGAATTTACTGGATATTCCGCCGCTGCCGGAAAACAGTGCCGATAAAAACATGATGCAGATTGCTATCCGCTCCCGCATCAAACTGTTTTACCGCCCTTCCGGCCTGACGCTGAGCGCGGATAAAGCCCACACCCGTCTGACATTCACCCGTGACGGCCAGCACTATATTCTGAAAAATGATTCTCCGTATCATATTAATATTCTCGGCCTGAAAGAGACCGCGAACAGCCGTGATCTGGCGGAAGAAGGCACGATGATTGCACCTTATTCTCAGTTTACGCTGCCTGCCGCAGCCGGATTACCGGCCGGAAATCACTATTCGCTGACACTGATCGACGATTTCGGTGCCATCAATACCTATCCGCTGTCACTGAACTGAACAGCCGCCTGATGCCGCGCCCTGTCCGCCGTTTTTCCGCCCTTGTTTCACTGTTGCCGGTGCTGCTCAGCACACCGGCAGCCGGGGCCGGGTTTAATACCAACTTCCTTTACGGTGATTCCGCCAAAGCGGATTTGTCCCGCTTTGATCGCGACGATACCCTGCCCGACGGTGAATACACCGTTGAAATCAGTGTGAACGGAGAATGGAAGGGACGATTTCCGCTGCGTCTGCAACAGAGCGGACACACGATTCTGATCCCGCAGGATGATGTACCGAAACTGGGACTTCGTGACAGTACACCGCCGCCGCAGGCGGATGAAGACGGCTATGTCGTGCTGAGCAGTCTGGTGCCGCCGGAGAGTTATACCCTGAACACCGGACAGTTTCAGCTGGCACTGAATGTGCCGCAGGCAATGCTGAATACCGTACTTAAAGGATATGTCGACCCGTCGCGGTGGGATCAGGGCATTAATGCCGCGATGGTCAGTTATAACGCTAACTATTATCACGCCACCAATAAACGTGACGGCAGTGATAACGACAATGCTTATCTGACCCTGAGCAGTGGTCTGAATCTGGCCGGCTGGCAGCTGCGGGATCAATCCTCAGTGACCTACAGCAGCGGACAAAGCACGCAATGGAATAACAACACCCGTTACCTGCAGCGTGGTTTTCCGGCAATCAAATCTGATTTCCGGGCCGGCGACAGCTACACCTCCAACGAACTGTTCGATTCTGTCCGTTTCCGTGGCGCGACCCTGAAAACGGATATGCGCATGTATCCCGATGCCTGGCAGGGCTTTTCCCCGGTCGTGCGCGGCGTGGCACAGACCAACGCACTGGTCAGAATCTATCAGGATTCACAGCTTATCTGGCAGCAGAGCGTGCCGCCCGGCCCGTTTGTGGTCGATTCCCTGCTGCCGACCGGCTCAGGCGGGGATCTGCAGGTGGAAGTGAATGAAGCGGACGGGCAAATTAACCGCTTTATGGTGCCCTTCTCCGCTGTGCCGAATATGTTAAAGGAAGGACTCTTTAAATATGAGCTGAATGCCGGTGAAGTCCGTCTGACAGATACCGCTTATCATCCGGATTTTGCGCAGCTTAATCTTCAGTACGGCATTAATAACACGCTGACCGGCTACGGCGGCGTGATTGCGGCGGAAAATTATCAGGCGTTTCTGCTCGGCAGCGGGTTTAACCTGCCGATCGGTGCATTATCCGTGGATATCACGCACTCCGATGCCCGCTTCGGTCAGGACATGCCGCGTTACCGGGGTGAGAGCTACAAAGTGGCTTACAGCCGCTTTATTCATCAGACCAATACCAATTTTTCACTGGCGGCTTACCGTTATTCCACCAGCGGTTATTTCAGCCTGACAGATGCGGTACAGTATCAGGAACTGCTTAACCGGCAGGACATTACAGGCGATCTCTCCCCGCAGTCACAGAGTTACCGCCAGCGCAGTACCTTTAATATCAATATCAACCAGCGGATCGGTGCGGATTACGGCTCGGTTTATCTCGCCGGTACACTGCGTGATTACTGGGGCGGTCAGGGCAACACCCGTGAATATCAGTTGGGTTATGCCAATAACTGGCAGGATATTAATTATACCCTCAGCGCAGGCCGGACCCGTTACAGCAAAGACAGTAACAATCCCGCCGGCAGTAATAATAATGAAGAGACACGGATTAACCTGACACTCTCCGTTCCGCTGACCCTGTCCGGCCACAAGGTGTATCTGACCGCAAACAGCATGACGGAAGAAGGCCGCTATAAGAGCAGCAATATCGGCCTGAGCGGCACCGCCGGGCAGAGTAACGCGCTGAGTTATAACGTGAATGCCGCGCATCAGCAATCCGGCGGTACCACCTTCAGCACCAGTGCTGCCTACCGGGCGACCCCGGCGACACTGAACGCTTCTTACAGTGAATCCGGCCGTTACCGCCAGCTGGGAGCCGGAGCCACCGGCAGTGTGGTGGCCTGGCCCGGCGGTATTCTCACCGCAAATCAGCCGGGGGAAACCTTTGCTGTGGTGAATGTACCGGGCACCGCCAATGCTATCGTGAACAATGACCGCAATGTCACCACCAACACACAGGGACAGGTGCTGGTGCCGTATCTGTCCGCTTACCGCAAAAACGCGCTGATCCTGGATGCCTCACAGGCACCGGAAGATGCTGCGGAACTGCTGGGCAATGTGCAGGATATCGTGCCTTACGCCGGGGCGGTGACACTCGTGAACTTCAGAACGGATACCCGGCAGGAATTTTATCTGCATGCCGTGCGCCGGGACGGCAGACCGCTGCCGTTCGGTACAGAAGTCACTGACGGGAACAATAACAGCATCGGCTATGTCGGGCAGAACAGCCTCCTTTATATAAGAAGCGAAACGCGGCCGGAACAGATCAATGTCCGCCTGACAGATACGGACAGCGGCTACTGCCGCATCACACTCACGCCGGATCCGCAGAGTGCGCCTCTGCCCTGTGCAGAATAAAGGAGACATCACCGATGCTCAGAAAAACCCATTTTTTTGCCGGTCTGCTGATGCTGATCACTGGTTATGCGCAGGCGGAGTGCTACAACGACGGCAACAAACAGGTGCCGCCGCTGACGGCTGATCTGTCGGAAACCTTTTACCGTCAGACAGAGACCACCCTCTATTTTAATACCCGCTACAGCGGGGAATTCAGCTGTAACGGCTACAGCAGCAGCGTCTCCAACGCCTCTTACCTGCAAAAACGTTCCATTGTGGTCGGTTTTCAGAACGGCCGCTATCCGGTCGAGTTCCGGGTAATCGATCTCCAGCCCGGCAGCACCCAAAAATTCGCTTACAGCAGGAATCCGTACCCGGCGGACCGCCTTCAGGCACGTTTCACCCTCAGTGCACGGGTGATACCGCAGAACTCACGCAGTGATGTGACGGTGCCCGGCAGCCAGTACCGTTTTGACGGCGCGGTGATCGCCGCTGACACCACACGGGTCGGCATCCTTCAGTTCTTTGTCCGTCTCGGGCTGGATATCCTCACTTATCTGCTGACCGGACACTGGCCGGAGCATAATGAGGATCTGTTCCTGCAGCCGCTGGATGTCATTTATCAGCCCCGTGAAACCACCTGTACCTTTGATAATGCGGATTTATTAGTCGAACTGCCGCAGGTGGACCGGGCACAGCTGCTGCGTAATACAACCGCCGGGATGACACGTTTCCATCTGGATATCTCCTGCCGGGATCGCCTGAACGGCCGCACCAGCCGTCCGGTAAAAGCCTATCTGGCCAGCAACCAGGTCTGGCTGCGGGATATGAAAACCCTCATTGATACCTCACAGGGCGCGGCACAGGGGGTGGGGATCCGCGTCGGCCGTTATGCGGATACCAATGACAACAGTGCACTGGTGATCAACCCGCCGGGACGGCAGCCGCGTGCGGATTCCTATCTGTTTGAATGGGGAAAGGACAAATTTATTGAAGTAAATAACGGCTTTAATCTCTGGGCGTATTACTATGTCTATGATGCCGCCCGGCTCAGTGCAGGCCGTATCAATACCACGGCAATCCTCAATTTCGAGTACTACTAATCATAAATTCTGATAAAAATGGCCGGTAAAAACCGCAGAAAAAAGTGAAAACAGGGCAGGACACTGCGTAAAAAACATTAATTTTCCGGATAATTCCGCCATTTTTGCTAAAATCCGCAGCCGTTTGATGTCCGTTTTAACTTACTAATAGACATACATAAAATCAGAAAACAGAATTTTATCCTGCCAAAGCATACCCGATTAATATTAAACGATGGATAATAAGGCTGGCCTTGGTTTTTCTATTTTGCTAGTATTCGTTCGATTTTTGTTCAGACAATAAAACGAGGAAAAAGCAATGCCCTCTCTTTCGATGAGGACAAATGCAGTCTTCGCTTTCTTGATTTTACTATTCTTTACCGGTTCGGGCTTTGCCTCAACCAGTACCACGACAAGCTTGCCGTATTCGCATCAAAACAAGCAGCTGCAAAAAACGCTGCCTGATTTGAAGAAATACGCGTCAGGTACACCCCGTAAGAAAGCGTTTTTAAATGCCATTGTCCCTGCGATTGACAAAGTGAATCGCGAAATCATGAATGACCGCACCTGGTTACTGGAACGCCGGAATGCCAAACACTGGTCACAGAGTGATATTGCAAAGCTCGGAAAGCTTTGCCGGAGCTATGATATGACATGCAGCTCGCCTAAGCGCACCAACTGGAACGCGCTCCTGAGCCGTGTCGATATCCTGCCCACCCACTTCGTTGCCACACAGGCGGCAACCGAGTCAGGCTGGGGAACATCAAAACTGGCTCAGTCCAACAATAACCTTTTTGGTATGCGTTGCGGACGGGGCTGTAGTGCCAAAGCCGGACAGGTTCAGGGCTACTACGCATACAGCACTATTGAGGATAGTGTCACTGCTTACATGAAGAATCTGAATACGCATCGTGCTTATAATTCACTGCGTTCAGAAAGGGCAAAACAGCGTCTGGGTGATGATGACTCACTGAGCACACCGGAACTTATCAGTCAGCTGGAAGGTTATTCGCAGAAGGGAGATGCTTATAACCGTTACCTCCGCCAGATGTATGACAGTAACAAAACACTGATCACATCGGCACAGAAGGTAGCCCAAAACTCATAATCGTTCTGTTCACCGTAACAGACACCCGAAAACCCGCGTTAATCTGAGTATTACGCGGGTTTTTTTATGCCTTCTCATCATTCTTATTGAATCGTGGTTGATAACTTATATTATACTCAGCACGCTAATTATGACATTTTCAACAAGCCTGCACAGAGCCTGATATGAATTTCTTTTCATTTGAATTTCTTGCCTCCTTTACTGCCTTTTTTCTGATTTACTGGCTCTGTCAAAAAAAGACCCGTTTACAGAATATCCTTTTAATTACGGCGAGTTATCTGTTTGTCTTCTCATTTCAGGCAAGCTTCGCGTATGTGCTGGCCGGATATACCCTGTTTATTTATCTGCTGACGAATGTCCTGGGCAGCCGCCTGTCCGCCCGTGCAGTGTACAGCCTGCTGGCGGCGGGGATCATCGGCTGTTTTACGGTATTCAAATATTACGGATTTATGCAGGAATCTCTCCAGAGTGCGCTGTTGCAGGCCGGTGTGGAGGTTGAACTGCCGGTGCTTTCGGTGCTGGCACCGCTGGGGTTATCCTTCTACGCGTTCCATTCTGTCAGCTATGTGGTGTCGGTCTGCCGCAAAGAGATTGAAAAAGCCCCCTTTTTGGATGTGGTGCTTTATCTCTGCTTCTTCCCGAGCATTGTCGCCGGTCCGATAAACCGCGCCAAAGCATTTATGCCGCAAGTACAGGCGGCCTCGCGGGAAATTATTGATTACAAAAAAGCCCTGCTGCTGATCACCCTGGCGATGGTGAAACTGTTTTTATTCAGTGCTTATCTGTCAGAAAACTTTGCCAACCCGGTCTTCAGTTCGCCGGTCAACTACAGCGCCGGTGAGATTCTGGTGGCGGTGTACGCCTATGCCTGGAATATCTATTTTAACTTCTCCGGTTATACCAACCTGGTGACCGGGATTGCCATGCTGCTTGGTTTCAGGGTACCACTGAACTTCAGTGCGCCGTATCTTGCCACCAACCTCAAAGAGTTCTGGGCGCGCTGGCACATCAGTCTGTCGACCTTTATCCGCGATTATATTTATATCCCGCTCGGCGGTAACCGCAAGGGCTGGCTGCGGATGAACCTCAATGCCTTTATCGCGATGGTAATTTCAGGGATCTGGCACGGTGTCGGGCTGCCGTTTATCATCTGGGGCGCACTGCACGGCCTGGGTATTGTGCTGATGAATATCAAACACAAACTGCTGCCGCCGCGCACAGAACCTGCGGAAACCCTGTGGCAGAAAACCGAGGTCTGGACCGCCCGGATTTTCACCTTCCATGTGCTCTGCCTGACCTGGATTTTCTTCCGCAGCGCCACGCTCAGTGATGCTGTCACCATGCTGACGCAACTGACCGCTGACGGCTTTATTGCCTCTGTCATGGCCAGTGCGCCGCTGATTATCGCCTTCTGGCTGCTGCTGTTTATCTATCCGCTGTGTGTCAGCCTGTATCACCGCGCCGGACACTATTACCAGCGGATCTCATGGATCTGGTATCCTTTACCGCTCGCGCTCTTTATGACGCTGGTCTTTATTTTCTCTCCTTCAGGAATGCCGGGTTTTATCTATGCGAATTTTTGATTTTACAGAAAATCTCGAGCGGGCACTGAAGGTCGTCTTTATTGTGCTGACCGCAACCGTGGCACTGGTCTGGCTGAACCAGAACCCGCTGGCCCGTTACTGGGAACAGACCTACCACCAGCCTGCGCCGTGGGCGAAGCTGGAGGGGCATTACGCGTGGGATCTGGGGGGTTACCTTCAGGAAGGCGTGGTGGCGGCCGGAGAGACCCTGTGGACCTATGCACAGGGCAACCATATCGTTGAGGAAGCGGAAGAGGCTGTCCCCGGCAATACCGCGTTTCCGGAGGAGTTTCAGGTCGGGCTGCATTTTATCAACGGCTACCGTTATCCGGCTGCTGCACTGTCTGTGACCTTCCCTGAGCTGCTGAACCGGGAGCGTCCGGTGATCGGTAATTCTGTGCTGAAACTGAACCCGGAGCAGGTTGCGGAACACATTCTGACGAAAAAAACACCGAAATCAATTATTGATCTGGAAGCCGGTGATAAAGTCTTCTTCGTGGGCGATTCCCTCATGCAGGGCGTTGCACCTGTGTTACAATCCCGTCTGGCCAAAACCTACGGCATTGAAAGTATCAACCTCAGCAAACAGAGTACCGGCCTGACGTATCCGAAGTTTTTCAACTGGCCGGAAACTGTCAAAACCACGCTGGCAGCCAACCCGGATATCCGCCTGATGGTGGTTTTCCTCGGCCCGAATGACCCGTGGGACATGCCGCCGGAAGGCGGCGGGCGCTATCTGCGCTTTATGTCTCCGGAGTGGGAGGCGCAGTACCGTAAACGGATTCAGGATATTCTGTTAACGGCCCGGATACAGGATGTGGACGTCATATGGATAGGACCGCCGAATATGCGCAAAGACAAGCTGTCAGATGGTGTACACTATCTGAGCGGGGTCTATCAGTCGGAAATTAACAATGCCGGTGAAATCTGGCTGTCCGCGAATACCATTTTCAAATATCAGGATAAGATCTATTCAGATTACCCCGGTGACGGCAGCAGCACTATCAAGCTGCGCAGCGGCGACGGTATTCACTTTACCTACAAAGGTCAGAAAGCCATCGCTGACACGGTATTTGATCTGATTAAATTTAATGCTGCGCCGGAGGAAACCCCGGCGCAGCAGGAAAAAACAGAAACACATGATGAAACAACAAAAACGCCCGTCGTGGCACCTTAAACTGGCCGGTGCGGGAGCCCTGTTTGCCGCAGCGCTCTCCCTGCTCTCCTGCCAGAACGATGCGGATAAGCCGTGGATACAGCCGCAGACACCACCGCCGGTGTCGCGTAATGATCTGACCAACTACGGCGATCCGAACCTCAGCCGCCTGGCACACCGCCTGCGGGATCCGTCCGCGCGTGTCCATATTGTCCAGATTGGCGATTCCCATACAGCAGCGGATTTTTTCTCCGGCACGCTGCGTGACAAATTCCAGGCGCGTTACGGCAACGCGGGGATCGGCTTTGTGCCGCCGAGCATTATCGCCGGACAGCGCACGGCAAACTTTGTCTTCACCGAGCCGAAAAATCAGTGGTCATTCCTGACCAGCCGGAAAGATGATGCACCAAACTTCCCGCTGGGCGGTTTTGTTATTTCGCCGCTGACCTCACACAGCACCCTGACCATGAAAGAGCGCAATCCGTCCTCTTATCAGTATGATATGCAGGTGCTGTACCAGACCGGCTACCCGGCCTCCGTTACGGTACGCGGCGGCAAAGGCGGCACGCTGAACCTGGCACCGTCCTCAGAATGGCGTTTTTCTGACAGTGTACCGGTAACCTTCCCGGCAGAAATCACCGCGAATGAGCAGAGCCCGCTGAATATCGGCGGCTGGTTTATCACCCGCAGCCATCCGGGCGTGATGCTCTCGTCTGTCGGTATCAACGGCGCGACAATTGCCATGACGGGAAAATGGCAGCCGCAGTGGGTGAATACCCTGGCACAGACCGATCCGGAAATGGTGATCCTGGCTTACGGTACCAATGAAGCCTTTAATGACACGCTGGATTTGGATCTCTACCGTCAGCAACTGACCAATGTGGTGCGCAGTATCCGCAGCAACATGCCGGATGCGGTGATCCTGCTGGTCGGCCCGGGCGACAGTATCAAGAACAAAACCGCGCCTGACTGCCGCTCACAGCAGCCTGCCAATCTGCACAATGTCATGCGGATTCAGCAGTCTGTGGCGAAAAGTGAAGGTCTGCTCTACTGGGACTGGCAGCAGTTCATGGGCGGCGACTGTGCAATTAACAGCTGGGTGCTGCGTGATCTGGCACGGCCGGACAAAGTCCATCTCTCCGGTCCGGGTTATGAAAAGAGCGCAACAGCACTCTATAACGCGCTGGAATCTCTCCTCAGCCAGCAGTAACAGGTTATCCGCAGATAAGCTGATTATATCTGCGGATCCTCTCCCCTCAGCAGTTTACGCTGTGTCCCAGCACACCGATCATGGCATTCTCATTCACAAACTGAATCATTCCGTTGTCTTTATCAGTCAGCTCCAGCGCTTTGTCATCCTCTGACGGCACCACAATGATAAAACGGCTGCCGTTGCGCTCCGCATTCTTGCGGCAGGTACTGATCCGCATCCCCGAGCAGTCATTTTTAATGGTGAAATGCGGGAACAGTATCCGCAGACGGCGGCCGACCATCAGCGCATGCCCGGCGGCACGGGTGTTTTCCGGGATCAGCACCACATCGGTCGCATTCTGACGCAGCAGTTGCTTGTGACATTTGCGGATCAGGAAAATAATCGGGTCGAGCATAAACGCAAAACCGCTGACCGCCACCTGTTTATCCAGCAGATGCGACGCACTGGCATCATAACGGCCGCCGCGGCATAACAGCTCATCGTGGCTGTCAGGATGCGTGGTGCGCCATTCAAACAGGGTGTGACAGTAATTATTCACCGGATACAGTCCCGGCGTCACACTGTACGGAATTTTCAGGCGGTTGAGGGATTCGAGCAACTGACGGAAGCGGGCGGCGGAAGCCTCAGAGAGAAACTCACTGAGCCGGGGCGCTTTTTTATTAACGATATCCAGCAGCTTGTGCGGTGTGGATAATAACTGCTCCGGTTTCTCTTTCAGTTTAACCAGCCACGGCTCCTCAAAGAATGGCAGAAACGGCTGATAATACTCTCTCAGTGCCCGACGAAACCGGCTGAATTCTTCTTCGCTGCCGGCGGTATTTATTTTTAATTCAATGTACGGCGTAAGGTGTAATGAACTGAAAAAATCATACTGCATTAAAATATGTTCCAGCTCGATATCAATATTATCGTAGCCGAATGCTTCCACACCGATCTGGTGATATTGTTCAAAATCCTGTTTCTGCCCGGCCACATTCCGGAACATCGCACCGATATACCATAATTTGCTTTTTGACTGTAAACGCTGATGCTGTGCGATCACCCGCAGACAGCCCATCGTACCCTCACCGCGCAGCAGTGCCGGATGGCTGCAGTTGAGTTTGGGGCCGTTATGGTTATCATCCGCGAATGCCGCGGCATTCTTCATATGGTCATCCCAGTATTCCAGCACCGGAAAGCGGATCTCCTGATAACAGTAGCGTGCCAGCAGCTTAGAGGCGCGGTTTTCCAGCCAGATCCAGTCCGCCACATCATTACTGTAATGTTTGCGCGGCCGTCCGCTCTGATGCGGGCGTACTGTCCGGTTCACTTCAAATTCCAGTTTCTGGCAATACTGATTGGTGCCCAGTACGCAATTCTGATTCAGACAGATTTGAATACGCTCAATAACAGACTGGCTGATAGTGGTATATAAAAAATGCTGATAATGGATCCCGCGCTCTTCCGGTGTTTTACCTAATTGCAAATAACACTGATGTTCAGTCATTCTCGGAATAGTGCATTCCCCGGTGTTATGACCGTAACTTGAATAATTTAAGTTATGTTTATCATTATATTCCGACTGGTCGGATGTGAATGTATCAACATATTGAGAGACTAAAAGAAAATAGGAGTTTGCTTCAATAAGGCAGCTGTTATAACGCCGGTCCCATAATGCCCCGGTACGCTGATATTTATTATTGTAGTAAGGAACATACTGGCGTCCGATGTGCTGTATAAAGCGGCTTAAATCTTCTTTTGATTTTGGTGTCAGCAGCAACAATACCGTATCTGCCTGAAGTGAATAGGCATGAAGCTCGCAATTGTATGATTCTAAAGACCTGTCCACACAGGTCAGAAAGCGGGCGTAATCATTCTCTTCCTGAAAGAGTTTTTCATGATTGTGCCCGTTAAGTTTAATCAGCTGTGGTAATCCAGGGAAATAAAGGCGCTCTCTTCTTGGCATAGGTCAGCGCTCCAATCGCTAAAAATAATAAATTTATCTAATGAGTAATATAATATAAAACCGGTTTTATTATTTTAACTCATATCATAAAACCCGTTTTTATTTTTGAATGCCATTCTTTTTTATCGTATTGAAAAAAGTATATTTATTTTTTACTTACCTGCTTTGTTAATTAACACATGACAAAAGTAAAATAATAACCACACCAGAAGTCCGATTATTCACGTCAAAAAAGGGGGACAGAGTCACTTACTGCAAAACGGCACATAAAATATTCATTTTCAGCTGAAACTGTTATAGAAGCGCTGTTTTTTTTTGATCGATATCAAATTTAGAACGACATTTAAAAATTAAGTTTCCCGTATCTCGGTAATTGTCATCGGGTGCACCTTTCCAATTAAACAATCATTACAGGAAAAGCATTATGGGAAACATGAGTGCCAGTTCCGCCCATAAAATGGGGGTGGTCGCGCTGACCCTGGTAACCGCATCAAATATGATGGGTTCCGGTGTGTTCATGCTGCCGACTAACCTCGCGGGCGTCGGTTACATCTCCTTATGGGGATGGTTATTTACAATCATTGGTGTTATCGCATTAGCCTTAGTTTTCGCCAAAACCAGTCTTATCACACCGCGTAACGGCGGTATCGTGGCTTACGCCAGCGATGCTTTCGGTCCGTTTATCGGTTTCCAGACCACTGTCTGTTACTGGATCAGTGCCTGGGTCGGTAACGTCGCGCTGCTGGTTGCCGGTGTCGGTTACCTCAGCTACTTCTTCCCTGAACTGAAAAACCCTGCTATCGGCAGCGTCGTTGCTATCGCGATTCTGTGGGGCTTCGTGGTATTAGCCAGTTTCGGTGCCCGTGTCGCCGGTCGTGCGCAGTCATTCACTGCAAGCTGCATGCTGGTTGTTGTTCTGGGTGTCGGTGTCATCGGCTGGTTCTGGTTCGATCCGCAGATGTTTACTCAGGTTTATAACGGTACCGGTAAAAGCGATACCACTGCCATTATCACTGCGGCATCTATCGCGCTGTGGGGCTTCCTGGGTGTTGAATCTGCTGTGGTTTCCAGCGGCCAGGTGGACAAACCGGAATACACTGTACCGCGTGCAACCGTTTATGGTCTGCTGATTGCGTCAGTCTGCTACGTCGGCAGCTGCACCGTTATCATGGGTCTGGTTCCGCACGAAGAACTGGTTAACTCTGCTGCGCCGTTTGCGGATGCTGCCCGTTACATGTTCGGTGAAACTGCCGGTACTGTTGCCTCTATCCTGAGTATCATCGCCTGCTTCGGTTCTATCTCCGGCTGGTTAATCCTGCAGTCTGAAGGTCCGCGTGCCGGTGCAAACCAGGGTCTGTTCCCTAAATTCTTCTCCGATGTGAACAAAAATGACGTTCCGATGAAAAGCCTGATTTTCACCGGTGTGCTGATGAGCCTGGTGCTGTTAATGACCGCGTCACCAAACCTGGCCAAACAGTTCGAAATCGTCATTCTGATGTCTGTCTTCGCATCCCTGCTGCCATACATGTACGCACTGATTTCTCTGCCAATCATCATGGTTTCCAAAAAAATGAACCGCGGCAGCACCTTCATTTTCTATAACGTCCTGGTGGTTATCGGCATTATCTACTGTGTCTTTGCCCTGTTAGGTTCCGGTTCTGATTCTATGTTCTGGGGTCTGGTCATGATGTCAATCACTATCCCGCTGTTCAGCTTCGTGGCCGCAGGCCGTGCGAAAAAAGGCAACGAGATTCTGTACATCAACGACGAACAAAACAAAGCGTGATTTGCTCCGCTTCACAGTCTTAACTTTTGAAAAACAAGAGGTAATTAAGTATGACTCTGTCTATCAATGATCAAAACAAACTTGATGCATTCTGGGCTTATTGCGTAAAAAACCAGTATTTCAACATCGGCTATCCTGAATCAGCAGATTTCGATTACACCAACCTGGAACGTTTCTTACGTTTCTCCATCAACAACTGCGGTGACTGGGGCGAATATTGCAACTACCTGCTGAACTCTTTCGATTTCGAGAAAGAAGTGATGGAGTATTTCGCAGACCTGTTCAAAATTCCGTTTGAACAAAGCTGGGGTTATGTGACCAACGGCGGTACCGAAGGTAACATGTTCGGTTGCTACCTGGGCCGTGAAATCTTCCCTGACGGTACCCTGTACTATTCAAAAGATACTCACTATTCCGTTGCGAAAATCGTTAAATTACTGCGTATCAAATCTCAGGTTGTTGAATCTCTGCCAAACGGCGAAATCGACTATGACGATCTGATGAAAAAAATCGCTGACGATAAAGAAGCGCATCCGATCATTTTCGCTAACATCGGTACCACTGTCCGCGGTGCTATTGATGATATCGCTGAAATCCAGAAACGCCTGAAAGCAGCCGGTATCAAACGTGAAGATTACTACCTGCACGCTGATGCGGCACTGAGCGGCATGATCCTGCCATTCGTTGATGATGCACAGCCATTCACTTTTGCTGACGGTATCGACTCAATCGGTGTTTCCGGCCACAAAATGATTGGTTCGCCAATCCCTTGCGGTATCGTTGTTGCGAAGAAAGAAAACGTGGATCGTATTTCTGTTGAAATCGACTACATCTCCGCACACGACAAAACCATCACCGGTTCACGTAACGGTCACACACCACTGATGCTGTGGGAAGCTATCCGTTCACATTCAACTGAGGAATGGAAACGCCGCATCACCCGCAGTCTGGATATGGCTCAGTACGCTGTTGACCGTATGCAGAAAGCCGGTATCAATGCATGGCGCAACAAAAACTCCATTACTGTTGTGTTCCCTTGCCCGTCAGAACGCGTCTGGAGAGAACATTGCCTGGCAACGTCCGGCGACGTGGCTCACCTGATCACCACCGCGCACCATCTGGATACCGCGCAGATCGACAAACTGATCGACGACGTTATCGCGGATTTTAACTTACACGCGGCATAAAAAAAGGCAGTGGTAATTATCCACTGCCCCCTTACGGTTCGTTGCCGGCGCAGACGCCAATCCTGCCGGCAACGCTCTCTAACCTATACAGCGACACAGGATGATGCAAGAAAAAAGACCAAAAAACACGGCTCAGTTCTCTGATCGTGAGATTTTTTGCTCCCTCATCCGCAGCTGGAGTATTTCTGTGAGGACAAAATGGTATGGTTCCCAATGGTAAATCCACCCACCGCATGGGCCTGACAGCCCTGATCATTATGACGGCTTCCAATATGATGGGAAGCGGCGTGTTTATGTTACCCTCCTCCCTCGCGCATATCGGTTCCATCGCGCTGTGGGGCGGACTGCTGACCTTCTGCGGCGTACTGGCACTGGCGCTGGTGTTCGCCAAGACCGGTGAAATCTCCCCCTGTAAAGGCGGTGTGATTGCCAATATCGGACGGACATTCGGGCAGTATATCGGGTTACAGACATCACTTTTTTACTGGCTTTCGACCTGGATAGGCAACTGTGCCTTACTGATCTCCGGTGTCGGTTATCTCTCTTATTTCTTTCCGCAGCTTCACACTCCGCTTTACGCCGCTATTACCGCAATTATTATTCTCTGGGCTTTCGTTCTGCTGGGTTTGCAGGGCGCAAAAGTCGTCGGCTATGCGCAGATTTTTACCGGCCTTTGTATGCTCACCGTTATTCTGAGCATCAGTATTTTCGGCTGGACCAGTTTTGATTACACACGTTATATCACCAGTTTTAATGTTACTCAGACCAGTAACACAGATGCTATTTTTGCCGCCGCCGCGATTTCGCTGTGGGGCTATCTGGGAATTGAATCCGCGTCGGTTTCATCCGCCCAGGTGACTAATCCGCACCGCAATATTCCGCTGGCAACCATTATCGGGCTGGTTATTGCTGCCGCCTGCTATCTCAGTTCCACCAATGTCATGATGGGGATCCTGCCCCACGAACAGCTTGTTAACTCCACCGCACCGTTTGCTGATACCGCCCGTTATCTGTGGGGCGAACATGCGGGACAGATTATCTCTGCGCTCGCGATTATTGCCTGCTTCGGTGCATTACCGGGCTGGCAGATTTTACAGACTGAAGTTCCCAGCTCTGCGGCGGAAGAAGGCACATTCCCGCGTTTTTTTGCTGATGTGAACCGCCACGGCGTGCCGTATAAAGGGCTGATTTGTACCGCCGGGATGATGAGCGCCGTGCTGCTGCTCACCATCTCACCAAGCCTGGAACAGCAGTTCCGCAATATCATTATTCTTGCGGTCTCCGCCAGTCTGATCCCGTATGCATTTGCTGTGATTTCCCTGCCGATCGCCATGATCGCCAAAAAAATGCAGTACGGGCGCACCTTTATTATTTACGCCACTCTGAGCCTGATTGGTCTGGGATTCATTATGGTCGCGCTGACAGGCGCCGGCACCAAACCGCTGTTCTGGGGCATGGTGCTGCAGATGTTTACCATTCCGCTGTATCTGTTTTTTATTATGCGCCGCGAAAAAAACACTACTGATCCCCGTCCCGGGCTCGCCCTGTCGTACATCCCGGGGATCTGCGCTGAGCAGACCGCTGAGATGGCGTTATCGGCTGACAATGATGACAGCCGGAATTTCTCACAGAGAAACTGTATATAGAGGACTAAAAATGGAAAAGATTCAGTCAATCAGAGGGATGAGAAGTGTGCTTCCGGAAGAAACACCGGTCTGGCAGTGGCTGGAAAACCGGATCCGGAATATCACTTCCCGCTACGGCTATCAGGAGGTCAGGCTGCCGATTCTGGAACCGGTTGCCCTGTTTGAGCGCGCGGTCGGTGAATCCACCGATATCGTCTCAAAAGAGATGTATAACTTCCTCGATAAAAGCGGCGAGCACATCACCCTGCGCCCGGAAGGTACCAGTGGTTGCGTCCGGACCGTGATTGAGAACAACATGTGCTACAACACCACGCAGCGCCTGTGGTATCAGGGCCCGATGTTCCGTTATGAGCGTCCGCAGAAAGGCCGTCTGCGTCAGTTCACTCAGTTCGGGGTGGAAACCTTCGGCATGCCGGGGGCGGATGTGGATGCAGAGCTTATCTTTATGGTGAAAGATATCTTTAAGGCGCTCGGCGTGGATAAACACGTCCGCCTTGAGATTAACTCCCTCGGGACACCGGAAGAGCGCTCAGAGCACCGTCAGCAGCTGGTGAATTACTTTATGCAGCACAAAGCGCTGCTGGATGAGGACAGCCTGCGCCGTCTGGAAACCAACCCGCTGCGTATCCTGGACAGCAAAAACCCGGATATGCAGGAGATGATTGAAGCAGCACCGCGCCTGCTGGACTTCCTCGGTGAGGAATCACAGCAGCACTTTGATGATCTGCGCCGTCTGCTGGACAGTGAAAATATTGCTTATGTGGTCAACCCGCGTCTGGTCCGCGGACTGGATTACTACACCCGTACCGTATTTGAGTGGATCACGGAAGAGCTGGGTTCACAGGGGACAGTCTGCGGCGGTGGCCGTTACGATGGTCTGGTTGAATTGTTCAGCGGCAAACAGTTACCGGCTTCCGGGTTTGCTATCGGGATCGAACGGCTGTTACTGCTGATCCAGACTCTCGGCCTGGATAAAGATATTGTGAATCAGCCGGATATTGTGGTGACTTATGAAGATCCGGCACAGAATGTGGAAGCGCTGTTACTGGCTAACACACTGCGCCATCAGTTGCCGCAATATAAAATCCTCAATGATTTCACCAGTGCCAAACTGAAGCGTCAGCACAGCAATGCGCTGAAATCCGGCTGCCGTTACATCGTGACGCTCAACCGTGACGGCCAGGTCGGCCTGTGGGATCTGGCGGCGAACACCAATGAAACCCTCACCGCAGACACCCTCGCCAATGCGTTTCTGAATAAAACCATCACTGCGATGGCCTGATAAACAGCAACGTAATATAAACAAAAGCACTGTTTTTACAGTGCTTTTTTGCTTTCAGGCTTTTACAGTAAAGTGGAAATGATAAAAATCACTGCGGCAGATAGCCGTACCGTACTCCAGCACCCTGCCCAGCTTGTCGCGGCTTCTGAGGATAATTTTCATCAGTGAGGCTGTCGGCGGAATAGAAAGCAGTTTTGCCTCCTCCGCGGTCGGGTGACAGATAGAGAGAGCATATTCCTGCACATCCGGCTCAATTCCCTGCGCCAGCCAGTGCGCATACAGAGAACCGTCCAGCAGATCAGGACGCGGCAGAAACGCCTCCGGGATAAACATGGTTTCCAGCGAGACCGGAATATCATCCACCAGCCGGACACGTTTGATCACCGCCATCGTATCACCTGCGGATAATTCCAGTTCCGGGGCCAGTGAGTCCGGCACAGAGTCCAGCTGACGAATAAGCCAGCGGTTGGACACCTTGCCGCTGCCGGCGGCCTGCGCGGAAAAACCGCCGCCGGACAGGTTGTACTGCACCGGCAGATTAATCTGCGTGCCTTTGCCGTGATGTTTCACCACCAGGCCCTGTTTCAGCAGTAAGTCCAGTGCCTTCACCACCGTAACGCGGGATACCCCCAGCGACTGCGACAAACGGCGTTCAGACGGCAGAACACAACCGTGCGTCAGCTGCTTTTGTGTGATGGCTTCTTCAATCCCTTGTTTTAGCTGAAGATATAACGGAACAGTTGATTGCTGATCAAGCCTGTGCTGTAAAAAAGTGAGAAAATCATGTTCCACAAATAGGTTCCTGTCATGCTGCGGATAACGGCTGAAAACAGTGTAGCAACTTTTGTGTCCGCTATCACATACTGATTAAAATCAATCCAACTGGACTACAACTGGACTTATTTGTCGTCTATTATATACTCTATAAAGACAAAGGCTCCACAGCAGTTTTATACCAATAATATGATTTGTTGTTCTTAATTCATTCAACACCAGTTCAGATAATAATAAATGACACAATCAGCAGCAGTCCCGTTAAATGTGACAGAAAAACGTATTCTCGGTTGTCTTTACGGGCAGGCAACCGGGGACGCCATGGGCATGCCGTCGGAACTCTGGCCGAAGAGCCGGGTCCGTCAGCACTTCGGCTGGATTGATACTTTCCTGCCGGGGCCTGAGGAGAATATTGCCGCCAACGAGTTTGTTGCCGGGGAATTTACCGATGACACCAGTCAGTGTGTTGCCCTGATGGATGCCATTATTGAGGAGCACGGTGCTGTCGTCCCGCAGACGATCGCCCGTCACATAATGGCGTGGGCCACCCGGATAAACGCGTTTGAAAAAAATATTCTGGGGCCGACATCAAAAGCTGCGCTGAATGCCATACACCAGGGAATACCTTTAGATAAAATAGAGGCAAATGGTGTGACCAACGGTTCCGCGATGCGTGTCGCGCCCGTCGGTTGCCTGATGCCATCATATAATACAGATCGTTTTATTGAGCAGGTCAGGCTCTCCTGTCTGCCGACCCACAAATCCGATATCGCCATTGCCGGTGCTGTTGTGATTGCGCGGGCCGTTAGTCTGGCTGTTGAGGGCACTGACTGGTCTGCGATAAAACAGGCTGTCATACCGCTGGCTGACACTGTTCAGCGCCGGTTTGAGTCCACCTTCAGCCCATTGCTGGGACGGAGGATTATGTACGCCCTCAATGTGGTCCGCGGGCGCACGGACGAAGAGCAGGCACTGACCGATCTCTATGAGATAGTCGGCGCCGGTATGGATAATATTGAGTCTATCCCGTGTGCAATTGCACTCGCGGATTTAGCCAACACCAATCCCGTACGCTGTGCGGTACTGGCTGCAAATCTCGGCGGCGACACGGACACCATCGGTGCCATGGCGACGGCCATCTGCGGCGCAATTCACGGCATTGACAGTTTTGATGCTGACAGTATCGCATTGATAAATCATACAAATAATATCGATTTTACGCCGTATGCCCGCCGTCTGGCACAGTTCAGACAGGAGTATGCCGCGACGAACAGGATGATGTCATGAGTCAGCAATCTGTACCTTCAGCGTTGAACAAAACCGATCCGACCATCGAAGAACTGGGGATCGGCCTGATCCCGCCTTCCCGGCAGACCAAAAAACCCGCCGAACTGTTCTTTGTCTGGTGTGCCGCTAATATCGGCATTCTCGGCGTGGTCTACGGCGCGATTATTGTGTCGTTCGGGCTGTCCTTCTTTCAGTCGGTTTTAGCGGCAGTGGTTGGTGTCGCCTCCTTTATTTTAGTGGGGATCACCAGTATCGCCGGTAAAATCGGCCGGACCACCACCCTCACCCTTTCCCGCGCCAGCTTCGGCAAAAGCGGTAATATCGCGCCGACGGCTTTCTGCTGGTTTAACCTGATGGGCTGGGAAGCGGTGAATATCATCACCGGCACCCTGACCCTGGCGGCGCTGTTCACCGCCATCGGGCTGGGCAGCGGACACCTGATGACCGCTATCGCGCTGATACTGTTCGGCGGACTGACGGTGCTGGTCAGTATTCTCGGGCAGAACACCGTTTTGCTGATGCAGAAATGGATCACGCGTATTTTCGGGGCGATGACCCTGTTTGTCGTCCTCTGGCTGCTTGCGACCGCAGACTGGCAGGCGCTGATCAGCCGTCCTTCCGGTAACTGGATCACCGGTTTCCTGCCTGCGGTGTCCATTATCGCCGCCGGAACCGGGATCAGCTGGGCGATTGCCGGGGCAGATTACAGCCGTGACCAGAGCCCGTCCTCATCCCACAGCCGTATTTTCGGCTCAGTGGTCGGCGGGGCCGCACTGCCGCTGTTACTTCTGATCCTGACCGGTATTCTGCTGACCGCGCAACTGCCTGATCTGGCAGCGGAAGAGAACCCGATTGCCGCAATCGGCGGTCTGCTGCCGTCCTGGATGGCGGTGCCGTATCTGGCCGCTGCGGTGGCAGGGATTGTCACTATCGCCGTCCTCAGCCTCTATTCCGCCAGTCTCAACCTGCTGAGCATGGGCATCAAACTCAAACAGCGCACCGCCGTTGCTCTTGATGGCGTGATTGTGCTGGCGATCGCGATTTATGTTCTGTTTGTTTCCGGTGATTTCCTCGGGCCGTTTATTTCATTCCTGGTGTTCTGCGGATTGTTCCTCGCATCCTGGGCGGCGATTTTTATCACCGATTACTACTGCAAACACAAAACCGCCGGTTACGACGAAGTTTCGCTCTACGGCGACACCGGGGTTATCTGGCCGACCTTCCTGTGCTGGCTCGGCGGCTCGGTTGCCGGGCTGCTGGTCACCAACACCGGCTTTATTAACGGACCGTTTGCCACCGGTGTGTTTGAGAATTCCAGTCTGGGGCTGTTTGTCTCCTTCCTGGTGAGCATGGCGGCGTACCGCCTGACACTGATGATAAAACCGGTACGGAGTTAAACGGAACTGATGGATGTAACATTACTGACACCACAGCGCCCGGTCGTGGTTATCGGCGCGGCTTTCGGCGATGTGATGCTGGAAGTGAATGCACTGCCGCACAGCGGGGATGATATCAGCGCCCTGCCGCTCGGGCAGCAGATCGGCGGCTGCGCCTTTAATGTCGCCCGCGCGCTGAGCCGTCTCGGTATTACACCGGTCAATGGCATTCCCGCCGGAAACGGCAGTTGGGGAAAACAGGTCACCGCCGCGATGGAAAAGGAAAATCTGCCGGTTCTGCTGCGCCATCCGACGCACGATAACGGCTGGTGTCTGGCGCTGGTGGAGGAAAGCAAAGAACGCACATTCATCACCATCGAAGGCTGTGAGCAGCACTGGAGTGACGCGCTGCTCGCACAAATTCCGGTACCGGACAATGCCCTGATTTATGTCTCCGGTTACGAACTGGTCAGTCCGGAAAGCGCGCCGCTGCGCAACTGGCTGCTGGCACAGAGTGCGGATAAAACCCTGTTTGCGGATTTCGGTCCGCGTCTGCGGGACATTGATCCGGACTTTATTGAAAAGCTGCTGGCGAAAAAACCGCTGCTGACCGTCAACCGTGATGAGCTGGCACAGCTCAATCCGCAGGGCGGAAAACAGTCTGAGATACAGACAGACGATGCACAGGCGTTTGCCGACAGCTACGGCCTGCCGCTGATCGCCCGCTTTGATAAAGAAGGCGCTGTGGTGTGCCAGCCGGGACAACAGCCGGTCAGAATCCCGGCGTACAAAGTGCCGGTAGCCGATACCATTGCCGCCGGAGACAGCCACTGTGCCGGTGTTCTCGCCGGACTGGCCTGCGGACAACCGCTCACGGATGCCGTACGGACCGGTAATGCGGTGGCGGCCATTGTGGTCAGCCGCCCGGGCTCTGACGGCGCACCCACCCGCTCTGAACTGAGTGAGTTTTTACATCACCACCTCTGAAACACCGCCCGTTTACCCGACAGCGATGTTCACTCAGCCCCCGGATTCCGGGGGTTTTTCTTTCAGTAACTGATCGATACCAGCAGATCATCGATGTTTTCAATCACTTCGCGGCTGGCATCTTCCATTGCCGACAAATGCAGTTCTTCATCATGAAGTGAGCCCTTCGCCCGGGCTTCCAGCGCCAGGCGCCCGGAAAGATGTACCAGCCGGTGCGGCCTTTCCAGTTTCCGGTAGGCATCATGGCCGGTAAACCGCTGTCCTTCGTCCGCGTAATACCATTTGCCGAGACGGCACTGTGTGTGGTCATTAACCGATAAATCAGCGTTTCCGTCCAGCAGGCGGCGGTAGATATCCCCTTTCCAGATAACATGATCCAGTTTGACGGTATTGAGAAATTGCTGCACCGCCACAAACCGGATGATCGCCTCCATCCGCGAAGAAATGGTGATCATACTCTGTAAGCGTTCGTCCGTCTGAACCGCAATATTACGGATACAGCTCACCAGCTTCTGGTTATCTTCCGCATCCGTATAAATCGAGTTGGCATGTGACTTTATTTTGCCGGTAAAAGCGGTGATATTGATGGCTTCGTTCTGAATTTCGCCGGATAATTGTTTTATTTCCCGGGCGATGACCGAAAACCCGGCCCCCCGGCTGCCGACATGGGAAGCTTCAATCGCTGAGTTAACCGCCAGCAGGTTCGTCTGGTTGGCCAGTCGTTCGATATTATTAATGTTCTGATTAATCTGCCCCAGCACTGAGATCAGCTTTTGTGTGTAATCAAGCCCTTTATCCGCGTGCTCACTGATATCATCCAGCACACTGCACAACTCCTGCATGTAGCGGCGTGTTTCACTGTTATGCAGCGCGATTTCATCCAGAGTGCCCTGCTCCCCGGCAAGCCGGGTGCCGGAATCCAGCAGAGAATTGCGGATAATTTCTATCACCGCCATACCCTCCAGCAAATGCCGGCACAAAATTTCACCGTGAACGCACTGCTGTTCATCACTGTCTGCCATCACCGCTCGCGTTGCCGGTTCCGGAAAAACCGCCGGCACTTCCCCGGGGATTGCGGACTGTTTCTTTTGCAGAAAAAACCATTTTTTCATTATATTCAGCATGTTAATTCCGGTTAAGACAGATAACACAACTCAGGGAAATAGCGCAGATTGCCGCCGGGGACACATTAACTATCGGCGGAGAAAACGGAGGCTTTATGCAGACGGCGGGGAGTGATAAAAACGGCAGCGGATTTTAATAACCCGCTGCCGGAGAGTGAAAACAGAAGTGTTACAGGAAGGCGAAGAACAGCATACCGACAAGCGCCCCGGTGGTTCCCAGGATGGTTTCCATCAGTGTCCAGGTCTTCAGGGTCTGTGCTTCGGTGGCACCGGTAAATTTACCGAACAGCCAGAAACCGGAGTCGTTCACGTGGCTCAGCACAATAGAGCCGCCCGCGATACAAACAGACAGAGCCGCCAGCTGTGCGCCGGAATAGCCCAGTTCACCGATAACCGGCAGTACCAGACCGACGGTGGTCAGACAGGCAACGGTTGCAGAGCCCTGGATCACACGGACGGCGGCAGAGAGGACAAAACAGGCAGCAGCAATCGGCAGCCCCGCACCAATCAGTGATTCACCCAGTGCCGGACCTACGCCGGAATCCACCAGCACCTGTTTGAACACACCGCCGGCACCGGTCACCAGCAGGATAATCCCGGCTGGCTGAATAGCAGCAGAACAGATTTCCATGACTTTATTGCGGCTCATGCCACGGCGGATTGCCAGGCCGTAAATCGCCACCAGACAGGCAATCAGGATCGCCAGGAACGGGTGTCCGATAAACACCAGCCAGGCGTGCAGTTTTGAATCCGGATCCACCATCGGCGCAGCAATGGTTTTCAGACCGACCAGCACCAGCGGGAACAGTACCAGCGCCAGGCTCAGGCCAAACGATGGCATCTTGTGTTGTCCGAGAGCCGGTTCAGTCAGGTCTTCCGGCAGCTCCAGGGTGACAAACTTACTGATAAAGTTACCGAACAGGGGTCCTGCCAGGATCATACCCGGGATCGCCGCACACAGGCCGATCAGGATCATCCAGCCGAAATCTGCATTCATCTGGTCTGCCAGCAGCATCGGGGTCGGTCCCGGCAGCAGGAAGCAGGCAGCCGCCGCCACACCGGCAAACAGCGGGATAGCCAGGCGCACCACGTTACCGCCGGTACGACGGGCAACAGCGAAGACCACACCGATCAGCAGGACAATCGCCACATCAAAGAACAGCGGCAGAGCGCAGATAAGCCCGGCGATCCCCAGCGCGTAATGCGCCCGTTTTTCACCGAAGGAATTCAGTAGTTTGACAGCTATCTGGTCGAGTGCGCCGGTTTCATGCAGGATTTTGCCGAACATCGCCCCGAGCGCGACCACTATCGCCAGGAAACCGAGCGTGCCGCCCATGCCGTTCTGCATGGTCTGTGTGATCTGCTCCAGCGGCATGCCGGAAAACAGCCCCGCGCCGATAGCCACAATCATCAGTGCCACGAACGCATGCAGCCGCGCCACCATCACCAGGAACAGCAGCAGTAATACCGACCCGGCGGCGGTTAACACCAGGGTTAATGTTGTCATGACTGACCTCCGGAAACCTGTCTGATAATCTGAACCGCGCCCGCGATCACATCCTCAAGCGGCGGCTGAATGTCCAGCACCTGTACATCCTGCTCTGCGGCAGTGTCCGGTGCTTCTAAGGTATCAAACTGTGTGATCAGCATTTCCGGTTTGAAGAAATGCCCTTTGCGGGCTTTCAGGCGGCTTTCGATCAGCTCAAAATCCCCTTTCAGCCAGATAAATGACAGGTTTTTATTCTGGCGGCGCAGGATATCGCGGTAGCTTTTTTTCAGCGCCGAACAGACAATCACCGAAAGCTCATTGGTCCGCTGCATAGCAAAAATCGCGTCGTTGATGGCTTTCAGCCACGGTTCACGATCGGCATCATTCAGCGGGTGCCCGGCCGCCATTTTTTCGATATTGGCACGCGGATGCAGGTAATCCCCGTCCAGAAAGGCCGCATTCAGCCCGGTAGCAACCCCGTTAGCCACAGCGGATTTTCCGCAGCCGGAAACCCCCATCAAAACAAAGGCGTGATGTGGTTTTTGGCTATCACTCATAACAATTCCTCTTATGCGGTCATTATCACCGGATATGTTACCGGTAACTATTACCGGTAACATTACCAACGGATATGGTTACAATGCAATCAAACACTGTTTTCGGATGAACAAATTGTGACAGTTATCTCAAATGAAATTCCTGTCACTTCAGGAAGGGCCGGGAGCCGTTAAATACTCTCTCCCGGTAATAATTCGAAGCCGACATCCACTATCTGCTGAGGCGGCAGTTCGCCGCGCAGACGTGCCAGCAGCACTTCTGCCGCACGGCGGCCCATCAGATCACGGGGTGTGAGGACACTCGCCAGTTTCGGGGTCATCACACGGCCGACATCATGGCCGTGGAACCCGGCAACCGCCAGATCCTGCGGGATGCGGATCCCGAGGCGCTGACACTCAAAAACAGCACCGATAGCAAGGTCATCGTTGGTACAGAACAGCCCGTCAGCATCCGGATAATCAGCTCTGACCTGGTGCAGTTGTCTCGCCCCCAGCGAATACGAGGAGCTTTCCTGCGTCATCACATTGCCCGGTTCAAGCCCGGCATCCCGCATAGCCTGTTCATAACCCTGAAGGCGCATGAATGTCCGTTCGTCATGGCGCGCGCCGAGGTAAATCACACGGCGGCAGCCGCGTGCAATCATGGCCTGCGTCATTTCAAATGACGCGAGCCGGTTATCCAGCCCGACGGCGGAATCATAGCAGGGGGAGACGCTGTCCATCAGCTCAACCACCGGAATACCGGCGGTGGCCAGCATTTTCAGGGTGCGCGGGGTGTGGGTGCGTTCGGCCAGGATCAGGCCGTCGATATTGTAAGACAACAGGGAGACCAGGCGATCTTCTTCTTTCTCCGCCTGATAGCCGTAGTGCGCCAGCATTGTCTGATAACCGGCCGCATCCGTCACGGTTTCGATACCGCGGATCACTTCCGCAAACACCTGGTTGGTCAGCGAGGGCAGCAGCACGCCGATAGCCCGGCTGGTGGCATTGGATAAAATATCCGGCACCCGGTTCGGGATATACCCCAGTTCATCAAGGGTACGGGCAATCGTGCCGCGCAGTTTTTCGGAAACCTGTTCGGGGTTACGCAAAAAGCGGCTGATAGTCATTTTGGTTACACCAACGCGGTCAGCCACGTCCTGTAACGAAGGGCGTTTTTTCTTCATAGTGCTTATCTTAATACAGACTGGTCTGTGTGTCGTCATATCCGCCGAAAGAGGCCGTAGTTATACCGTATTCCACCCGGAATTTTACCTTCTTTTGACTTACTTCCCTATTTACCGCTGATTTTATTGACTCACCTCATGCTCTGCGCTAACGTCCCGCTGTATAACAATACATATAACGATAATGACGACTGATCACGATGACACTTAACCGCCCCTGCTCCGGATTTCTTTTCTGCTGCGCACTGCTGTTCACTTTCCCGGCATTGTCAGCCGTTGCCGCGCCGGAAACTGCCTCTCAGGTCTTTATTTATGGTCAGCTTCCGCCGCCGGAAGCCATTCACCGTGTGGTCAGCAGCGGCCCGCCGACTGATCAGCTGCTGTTTGCGGTCGCCCGGAAAAACTGCCGGGCTTCGCCTCCCTGTCAGTAAAAAATAACCCGTATTTTGCCCCCCGCTGGCGCGCGCTGCCGGTCACCGGACGCCTCTCCGGACGCGGCAGTACCCTCTCCCCGGAAACCCTGCTGGCGCTGGCGCCGGATGTGATTGTTGACAGCGGGCTGACCGATGACACTTACCGTTCACAGGCCGCCCGTTTCAGCCGCCAGACCGGCATTCCGTATATTCTGTTGTCCGGCAATCTGACACAAACCCCGGATCTGCTGCGTCAGGCCGGTGCATTGCTGGGGGAAACAGAACGCACGGAACAACAGGCACAACTGGCGGAAAAATGGCTGCTGGATGCTGCTGCTTTTGCTGATCGTCAGACACACAAACGCCGTTTTTATCTGGCTCGCGGCGCGAAAGGCCTGCAAACCGGTCTGCGTGGTTCGATTCACAGCGAAGCCCCGGAATTACTGGGGTTTGAGAATGTCGCGGATGTCCCGGATATGCAGGGGCTGGCGGAAGTCTCTTTCGAACAGTTACTGCAGTGGAACCCGGATTTTATTATCGCCCAGGATGCCGTGACGTATGATGCCATTATGCAGGGTGAGGTCTGGCAGAGCCTGGATGCAGTGAAGAATAAACAGGTCTTTTACTATGCCGGGCTGCCGTTCGGCTGGCTCGACAGCCCGCCGGGACTGAACCGGTTGCTGGGGCTGCGCCGCCTTCAGGCACAGTTTGAACCGGAGAGTACCGATCTGAAAGCAGACACTGGTTTGTTTTTCAGCCTGTTCTATCGCTCTCCGCTGCCGGAGGCACAGATTAACAGTCTGTTATCCGCCCGATGACCACCTCCGCCAAAACCCTGTTACTGCTTGTGCTGCTGGTGCTGGTCACCGGCATTGCTCTGAATGTTGGTAAGTTCTCACTGACTCCGCAGCAACTGTGGGATGTGGTGCAGGCGAAAATCACCGGCAACAGCGGCGCGGATGATCCGGCGCTGAGCCGTGATATGACAGTCTTCTGGCAAATCCGTCTGCCGCGCATTGCCGCCGCACTGATTATCGGCGGCGGACTGGCGATAGCCGGGGCGGCGTATCAGGGCATGTTCCGTAACCCGCTGGTTTCACCGGATATCCTGGGTGTTTCCGCAGGTGCCGGGGTTGGTGCGATCCTAGGAATTTTTGCAGGTCAGTCAATGCTCACTATCCAGCTGTTCGCCTTCACCGGCGGGCTGTGTGTGGTTGCCCTGGTCTATTCTGTCGCCCGGCTGGCGCGTCAGCATGATCCGGTACTGGCGCTGGTGCTGGTCGGGATCGCTGTCAGTGCCCTGTGCGGCTCGGCCATTTCCCTGATGAAAATTCTGGCCGATCCCTATACCCAACTGCCCGCCATGACCTTCTGGCTGCTCGGCGGCCTGTCCGCGATTTCACCGGATGATATTAAAACCACCGCCCCGCTGATTTTCGCCGGGATGGTGCCGCTTCTGTTGCTGCGCTGGCGTATGAATCTGCTCAGCCTGAGTGATGAAGAAGCCCGCGCACTCGGGTTGAATGTCACCGTGACGCGGCTGATTTTTATTGCCTCCGCCACCCTGATCACCGCAAGTGCGGTCTCTGTCGCGGGAATTATCGGCTGGCTCGGGCTGATTGTCCCGCATATCACCCGCTTGTTAGTGGGTGCTAACTTCAGCCACCAGTTGCCGGTGTCACTGCTGATCGGCGCCATCATGCTGCTGCTGACAGACACACTGGCACGCACCATTGCCCCGATTGAACTGCCGCTCGGCATTCTGACATCTGCGGTCGGCGCACCTTTCTTTATTTTTCTGCTGTTGCAGACCCGGAGGAACGGATGAGCGATGTCCTGACCACCCGCGGCCTGGCGGTCGGCTACGGAGAGAAGTTAATACTCACTGACATAAATCTGCAATTACATCAGGGAGAAATTATCTGTCTGCTCGGTGCCAACGGCTGCGGCAAAACCACGCTGATGAAAACCCTGCTCGGCCTGTTACCACCAAAGGCCGGGGAGATCCGCATTGATAACACACCGCTGCGTGACTGGAGTGCCGCCGCACTCGCCCGCCGCGTTGCCTATGTGCCGCAGGCGCACAATATGCCGTTTTCTTTCCGGGTGGCGGATATGGTCGCACTCGGACGCAGTGCCCATCTCTCCCTGTTTGCCGCCCCGGGACGCGCTGAACGGCAGATGGCAGAGCAGGAACTGGATCATATGGGGATCGCCCATCTGGCACAGCGCTCCTATTCCTGCCTGAGCGGCGGGGAAAAACAGCTGGTACTGATTGCCCGCGCCCTTGTACAACAGCCGGGGCTGCTGATTATGGATGAACCGGCGGCCAGCCTCGATTTCGGCAATCAGATAAAATTACTGAATAAAATCGAACAGTTACGTGAGAGAGGGATCACCGTGCTGATGTCCACCCACCACCCGCAGCATGCGGCCGCCGTGGCAGACAGCATTGTGATGCTCAGCAAAGACAGCCCCGCCTGCCAGGATAAACCTGCCGCGCTGCTCACACCGGAAACCCTGGCGGCACTCTATCATGTGACACCAGAACATATTGCTGCCCACTTCGCGCAGCCAGCTTATAAGGGATGCTCATGACTATTGATGATATCGATTTCGCACAACTCTACCGCGACCATCTCGCACAGGCCGAACGTACCCGCAAAGATCCGGAACACTGGGATAAACGTGCGGAGAAAATGGCACAAAGCTGTGCGAACCCCGCCGATCCTTACCTGATCCGCTTTAAAGAGATTGTCGATACCACCGGCGCGAAAACGCTGCTGGATGTCGGCTGCGGGCCAGGCTCTGTCGCGTTGCAGCTGGCGGACAGCTTTGAGCAGGTCACCGGTATTGATTACAGCGAAGGGATGCTGAAAGTCGCGCGTCAGCGGGCTGAGACTCAGGGCTGCTCACACGTCACCTTCCGTCACTGCGCCTGGGAAGATGACTGGTCAGCCCTGCCGCCGTGCGATATCGCTGTGGCTTCCCGCTCCACCCTGGTGATGGATTTACAGGCCGCGCTGCTGAAACTGAACCGTCACGCGCGGCTGCGGGTTTACACCACCCACACTGTCAGCCCGACATTTGTCGATATCCGCGTGATCCGCGCCATCGGCCGCACACCGGTCACACTGCCGACTTATATTTACGCGGTGAATATTCTCAACCAGCTCGGCATTCATCCGGATGTGGAATTTATCCGCAGTCCGAACTGCCAGAGCCGCGACAATATGACCTTTGAGCAGTTTGCCGAAGGTGTGATCTGGTCGCTGGGACAGCTTGATGACCATGAAATGACACTGCTGCGCCGCTATTACGACCAGCAGGCGGCTGACGGCCTGCCGGTGGTGCCGGCCACCCGCGACTGGGCCATGGTTTCCTGGAGTGTGGTACCGGAATCCGCCCTGCTGCTGCCGGGAGGTCAGAAGTGATCTACTACAGTGATGCCTTTCTGGACAGCCTCCTGCTGGAGGACATCCATTACGGTGATCTCACCACCCGCGCACTCGGCATCGGCGCACAGAGCGGGGAAATGCACTTTTCCCGCAAGCAGGCCGGTTATGTCAGCGGGCTGACATTGGGTCAGAAGTTACTGGAAAAACTCGGATTACAGACACAATTACACGCTAATGACGGCGATCATACGGAAGCAGGCGCTCTGCTGCTGACCGCAACCGGTCGTGCGGAAGCACTGCATCAGGGCTGGAAGATTGTCCAGAATGTGATTGAGTGGAGCAGCGGCGTGACACAGATGACCCGCTGCATGGTGGATACCCTTCGTCAGTATCAGCCGGACGCACAGCTGGCCTGCACCCGTAAAAATATCCCCGGTACCAAGCTGCTGGCAACCGCTGCTGTACTGGCCGGGAAAGGCATTATTCACCGTCAGGGCTGCGCGGAAACTATTCTGCTGTTTGCCAATCACCGCCGTTTCCTGGCAGAGCCGGAAAACTGGTGTGCAGCGATTGCAACATTGCGCCGTGAAGCCCCGGAAAAGACCATTATTGCCGAAGCGGACAATCCGGATGAAGCTTATCAGGCGCTGAAAGGCCGCCCTGATGTGCTGCAACTGGATAAATTCAGTCCTGATGATATCCGCCGTCTCGTCAAAGACGCGGCGGTGCTGGCACCGGACTGCACACTGTCTGCTGCAGGCGGGCTGAATGCAGAGACCATCGGGCAGTATGCGGATACCGGCGTGAAGCTGTTTGTCACGTCCGCGCCGTATTATGCGTCCCCGGCGGATATTAAAGTCCGGTTATATCCGCGCTGACGGAAAACCACACAACCTTATAGTGAGTTAAGGGATAAACCGGTCAGGTCACTGAACCGGCCGTTTTATCCTTTTGTTTTGCAAGTCGTTATATAAATAAATACATATCGGTAACAGGAAAAATAACAATGAAACGAACTCTACCCTGCTCAGCTATTCTGCTGGCAACCGCGCCTGCGGTACAGGCAGAAAGCGCAGATATTCTGACCGTCTGGGGCAGCCCGGTGGCCTCCAATCCGGATGTCATCACACAGCCGCAGATGCAGTCGCTGAACAAAACCAATGCGGCGACAGCCATCAGCACCATGCCGGGTGTGGTTCTCGAAAAATCCGGCAATCGTAATGAGCTGACCGTTAAAGTCCGTGGTTTTGACAGCCGCCAGGTGCCGGTGTTCTTCGACGGGATCCCGACTTATGTCCCGTATGACGGCAACCTTGACCTCGGCCGCTTTATGACCAGCGAACTGGAAAGTATTGAGGTGAGCAAAGGTTATACCTCGCTGTTACAGGGCCCGAACCTGATGGGCGGTGCAATCAACCTCACCACCGCCACCCCGAAAAAACCGTTTGAGGCCAACGTATCATTCAGCCAGGGCTTCGCACGCGGCGCGGATAATGCCTATAACACCAGCGCCCGTGTCGGCGCACGCAGCGACCTCGGGTTTATCCAGGTCAGCGGCAGCCAGTACAAACAGCGTTTCCTCGGCCTGCCGGGCTCCGATGATGACAATGCCCTGGCTGGCAGCAACGGCCGCCGTGCGCACTCCTCATCCGATGATAAACGCGGCATGGTGAAAGTGGGCTGGACCCCGCGTGAAACCGATCAGTATGTCTTTACCTATCTGAAGCAGGATGGCAGCAAAGACAGTTCGCCGTCTGCGGTGCCGGGCAAAGGCAAATACAGCTGGTGGGAATGGCCGGATTACAACAAAGAGAGCTACTATTTCAACAGTACCACTCAGCTGACAGACGGCGTAAATCTCCAGGGTCGTCTGTTCCATGACAAGTTTGAAAATACCCTGCTGATGTATAAAAAAGACGGCAAAGGGTACGATTACAGCTATTACGATGATTTCAGCAACGGCGCCTCTCTCCAGTTAGGGATCGACATGCGCGAAAGCGATCTGCTGTCATTCTCCGCACACTGGAAAGATGACGTTCACCGCGCACAGAAACAACGTAACGGGAATATTCTGCGTTACAAAGATCGCACTTATTCTGTCGCCACCGAATACCAGTGGGCAGCCACGTCTGATCTCGATTTTATCGGTGCCATCGGTTATGACTGGCGTGAAAGCCGTCAGGCGGATAAAGGTGCGGATGATAATGATCAGCACGCGTTTAACTGGGAAGTGATGTCAAAATACACCTTCGCCAACCAGGACAACGTGCGGTTTTCCGTGTCTGACCGCAGCCGCTTCCCGACACAGAAAGAGCGCTATACCACTGAAAAACCAAAAGACGGTTCGCTGGGTATCATTAACCCGAACCTGAAAGCCGAACGCGCACTGACCTTCGATTTAACCTATGAAGGGAATATCACCGATAAATGGGGCTACCAGGCCAGCATCTATCACAACCGCGTGGATGATGCGATCCTCGCGCACACAGTGATTAAAAACGGTGACCGCTACTTCCAGAACCAGAACAGTGGCCGTGTGGATTACACCGGACTGGATCTGGGCGTGAAAGGCGAAGTCAGTGACTGGCTGAAAACCGGGATCAACTACAGCTACATCCACAGTGATCCGAAAGATGTTGATCATGCGGAAGGGCTGCCGAAGCATAAAATGTATGCCTGGGTGAAAGTCACACCGATAGAGCCGCTGTCGATCACCCTGTCCGAAGAGTTCCGTGCCTGGAGCTATCAGTATAACGACAATAATGACAAAGTGGCCGGTTATGCTCTTACCGGCCTGCGCGTGGATTATGACTTCGGTTACGGCATTTCCGCCAATGCCTCCGTCAATAACCTGTTTGATAAATCCTACGGGTACACCAACGGCTATATGGAAGAAGGCCGTAACTTCTGGCTGGGCGTGGAATACCGCTATTAATCAGCAGGACGCTTTTTGTGCAAAGCCCCCCCGTTTCGGGGGGCTTTCTGTATCTTCAGACTGACGGAGAGAGTGTCATTCCGCCGCCCGCCGCTTCCCGGCGGTTGATCTGACGCAGCAGGAAGGTTGCCACCACACCCAGCAGCGCACAGGCGACCGAAAGCATAAAGATATAGCTGTAGCCGGTTTCGCCGTATTTATCCAGCCAGTAGCCGGCAACGGAATAATAGAACGCGTCCGGGGAAAAGCCGATAAAGGAGGCAAAACCCACCACCGCGCCGGTGGTTTTCATCGGGATTTTCGATTCTGCAACAGAGGCAAAATAGATACCGCGGAAGGCAAACAGTAACGCACTCAGTACCACCATATTCACCACCGCAAACCACATAAAGGCGTTACCTTTCGGGATCACGAGGAACAGAGCACAGTTCACGGCCATGATGATAAAGCCGACAAACATCACACTGATAGATGATCCGACTTTATCCGTCACGATCCCCGCCACCGGAGAGGCCACCATTTTGATCACATAGGTGCGGATAATCGACAGCGCCGTCACCAGGGTAATTGGTACCACATATACCTGTGACAGATACGGGCTGAGATACGTCAGGCTGGAGAACACCACATAAGTGGAGAAAATAATCAGCCCGATCAGCCACGCCTTCGGCATGCTCACCACACTCATCAGCGAACGGAATGTGGTTTTTTCTTCCGGTTCGCCGCTGTCAGTGGTACTGCTGCGGTGCGCGATCAGGAAGAACAGCAGCACGCCGCAGATCACAGAAGCGCCGGAGTAAAGCCAGACGACGTAACGGAAGCCGATTGCCGCCTCGGCAAATTTGCCGAAGAAATAAAGACCAACAAACGAGATCAGTGTACCGGACACACCGGATAACCCTTCGTAGAACCCGAAGATCCGCCCCTGCTCTTTCTCCGTACCCTGCATCCGCACCACTTTGATCGATGCGGCGAAGAATGTCAGGATCGTCGTGACACCCCACAGAATGTGGATCAGCAGGATCGTGTTATACGACGGGAAGGTCGCAAACCAGAATCCCAGTGACCCGGAGGCGATCAGCGAGAAGGTGATCAGGTTGCGCAGTGAAAAACGATCCGCAAACCAGCCGCCGAAAAAGTAGGAAAACATACCGATCAGGCCATACAGACTGAGCAGGTTACCGATCTCAATGTGTGTCAGCCCCAGCGCCTGCTGCATCGGATCATAGAACGAAGACTTCAGGTAAGGCAGGCTGTACATTGCGGTAGTGCCGAATGCCAGCAGAAACAGAATCAGCATCCGTCTGACGCGGGATTGATTTGCCATGTGATTTGCCATAATTATTATCTCTTTTTATCAGCCGTGAACTGCATCCAGGGCCTGGCGGAAATCCGCAATAATGTCTTTTGCTGATTCAAGTCCGGCAGCAATACGGATCAGGTTTTCGCCGTTCATCTGGACCAGGGTGTGCTCTTCACCCAGACTGGTGGCAATGGTGGTCAGTTTCAGGGAGTTCACAAATTTGCGGCTCACCTGGTCGCGGGTCAGGCCGTGAATGTCCTCTTTCAGACGGAAAGAGACAATACCGCCGCCGAGGCCGTTCATCTGTGACTGACACAGTTCATAATGCGGATGGTTCTTCAGTGCCGGGTAGCGTACTTCTTCGATTTCGCTCTGAGATGTCAGGAACTCCGCCAGTGCCAGACCGTTTTCACAGTGTTTTTTCATGCGCATATCGAGGGTTTTCATTCCGCGCATAATCATCCAGGCATTGTTTGGTGCCAGCGCCGCGCCGGTAAAGCAGCATAATCCCGGCCATTTGATCAGTTCGATCAGCTCACGGGAGCCGATAACCGCGCCGCCCAGGGTATCACCGTGACCGTTCATAAACTTGGTCAGGCTGTGAACCACCAGATCTGCACCCAGCTCCAGCGGGCGTTGCAGGATCGGCGTACAGAAGGTGCTGTCAACAATCAGCAGGCTTTTGTTCTGATGGGCAATGTCTGCCACCGCGCGGATATCCACCAGCTCCAGAGACGGATTAAGCGGGCTTTCCACATACACGAGTTTTGTCGCCGGTTTCATGGCAGCGCGGATGTTGTCACTGACCGTGGCATCAACAAAAGTGATTTCCACGCCGAATTTTGCCAGCAGTTCTGTCATCAGCAGGCGGGTGTGGGAGAAGATCCCGTCCGCACTGACAATATGATCGCCGGTTTTCACCAGTGACAGCAGGGTTGAGGCAATCGCCCCCATGCCGGATGCGCTGACAATCGCGCTGTCCGCCCCTTCCAGCATCGCCAGTTTGCTTTCCAGCTCAGTCAGGTTCGGGTTGCACTCGCGGCTGTAGACATAGCCCCATGTCCGGCACAGTTCTTCGAAATGCTCCACAGAATGCGCCGCAAATGTGGCAGTCTGGTAGATAGGACTGGCCAGCGCGCCGGTGGCCGGATCCGGTGAATGACCCTGGTGGATCAGTTTGGTTTCCAAATCATAATCAGTATTTTTTTGCACAACAGACTCCTCATGAGATCAGCACTCTGATCCGCATGTCATCATTTATTATCATTAGTGAGTTCGGGTTGCTGATTCAGGATCAGCGGGGGTAATAGTGTGGCGGTAACGACCTTTTTAACCATTGCTGTAATGTGGATAACTATAGACTCTCCAGCTACTATAGAGTCAATTCAGAGATAGTAGATGCGCATCACAAAACGGGTAATTATACGGTGGAGAAAAGCAAAACAGGCTGAAGAATATCAGCCTGTTTCTGTATTGAAAGCATTAATACCTATAGTAGGGGTAGAGTTTTACACCAGGCAGCGGGTATCAATTTCACGCCGCTTCACTTTGATCTGGATTTCTGTCAGCAACTGGCGCTGATCATTGGTGGAAAGCGGGTCAATCACCGGGATTTCATACATCATGTCATCCACCGGAATGCGTTTGTATTCCGCATAATCCGTCAGCGCCTTAAATGCTGCCGTATTTTCGCTGTAAGGCCCCTGATACATCAGGCAGATAAATTCACCGTCGGGAATTTCTGTAATTTTGTCCTGCACCTGCGGATTAAACAGGTCGCGCTCGACAATCACAAAACTGTTCAGGTAATGCACCTGCTGTGTGGCCAGAAATTCTTCGCGGGAAACCAGGCCACTGACGCCGCCGTAGAAAATAGAAATGTTTTCCTCGAGGATATTGGCAATCTGCCGCCGTGAGAACTCCATGGTCTCCTCAAAGCTCAGACCGGGCTCATAATTCATCGATAAAATATGACGGCGCGGAATATAACGGCGGGTGATTTTGCCGATACTGTCGGTATCAATCCCTTTTTCCAGTGTCTCTTTTTTGGTGGAGAGGACTTTTTTAATCAGCTCCAGCTCGCGGATTTTCTCATCCACCACGGAAATTTTCCGGGTCAGCAGGCTGAGAATTTGTGTGTCGCTGTCTTCCAGGCGGTGTTTGATCTCTTTCAGCGGCATACCCAGGTATTTCAGATACTTAATAATATCCAGCTGAGAAAACTGATCGATAGTGTAATAGCGGTAGTTACTTTCCTGATCGACATACACCGGGCGGAACAGCCCCAACTGGTCATAATAACGCAGTGTCTGAATGCTGATTTTATGGAGCTTTGCCATCTCACCGATGGAAAAATATTTCGCCATATTGTGCCGCCTCTGATGAACGTCTCAGGAATTAACCGGCGGCACAATAACGGAAACAAGGGGGATGGTGCAAGGTGTCAGATCACACTCCCGGCGGTTCACGGGAGACACTGTTGTGTTCCATATAGAGTGTCCGGCTCGGGAAAGCAAAGTCCGCACCGTTGCGGTGTACAATCTCAATAATCTTCAGATACACCGCCTGCTGTGCTGCCAGCCACTCTGCCCAGACCGTGGTTTTGGTAAAGCAGTACACCATAATATTGAGGGCGGAATCACCAAATTCATCAAAATAGACCAGCAATGTCTGGTGCTGGTCAATGCTGCTTTCGGCTTTCAGCATAGCGCGTATTTCACTGACAATCTGCGAAATCTTCTCCGCATCTTCATAGCGCAGCCCGATGGTGGTTTTGATCCGCCGGTTGGTCATGCGCCCCGGATTTTCCACACTGATGGAGGAGAACAGCGAGTTCGGAATATAGAGCGGGCGGTGATCAAAGGTAATAATTTTGGTGATACGCCAGCCGATTTCCACCACCGTCCCTTCTATCTGCCGGTCAGGCGAACTGACCCAGTCACCGATTTTAAACGGGCGGTCAAAATAGAGCATGATGCCGGAGAAGAGGTTGCTGAGAATATCCTTCCCCGCCATACCGATAGCAATGCCGCCGATACCGCCGAAGGTCAGCAGGCCGGACAGGCTCATGCCGAAGTGTTCGCCGTAGAACAGGAACACCACAATCACAATCAGGATTTTCAGTACGCGGGAAACAATATGTGCCGAGGTGATATCGCTGCCGCGTTTGATCTGTGCGGCGGCCAGGCGGTTTATCATCAGGAACAATTTGCGGATCAGCATCAGCACAATCAGTGTGGTGCAGATCATCCCGACCGTATCTGCAGTGATAAAGCGCCACTGAAAGTGGTCAATTCCCTGCTCGGCGAAATCGCCGAGGATAATGACTCCCAGCGCCCACATGATAAACTGGGAAACATGCACTAATGTGGCATGCTCGCCTTTTTCCCGTTTGCGGTTATAAATCATCAGCCCGCCGGAACCGAGCAGACACAGCACCAGCACAATCAGGCTGAGCACATTATTGGAGAGAAACTCTTCGGTAATCACGATAACTCCTTAGTATTATCCTCTCCTTCTAACGGATTTTGCCCGGAAACTCAATTTATCCTGCCATCAGTTAATCATGTTCAGCCGGTTTATTTTTGAAATTGCACATCCGGAACTGTTGTGACTTCCGCTTCATTTTCAACGCTGAAGTTAGGTTTGCCGGTGTATCCCATGTAGTTAGCAATAATCACGGCCGGGAATTTACGGATAGTGGTGTTGTATTCACGGACACTTTCGATATAGCGGCCGCGCGCCACAGCGATCCGGTTTTCACTGCCTTCCAGCTGTACCATTAAGTCGCTGTAGAGTGCGTTACTTTTCAGATCCGGATAACGTTCTGATACTGCAAGCAGGCGGGAGAGCGAGGATCCCAGTTCAGTCTGCGCCTGCTGGAATTTAGCAAGCAGCGCCGGGTCACTCAGATCACTGACACTGATATTCATCTGTCCGACTTTTGCCCGGGCATTCACCACATCCTGTAAGACCTGACGTTCAAAGTCAGAGGAAGCCTGCACGGTTTTCACCAGGTTCGGGATCAGATCCGCGCGGCGTTTGTATTGGTTGAGCATTTCAGAGGCGGAGGCAGTCACCGCTTCGTCCTGTGTCTGGATGCTGTTGTAATTGGAGACCAGCAGTACGCCGACCAGCACCACCACACCCAGTAATCCGATAATCAGTTGTTTCATCGTATTTTCCTTATCTCAGTGGCGACTATTATTCAGGCAATCCGCCGGGGATTCAAGATAAGGATGAAAGAGTAAAACCGGGATTCGGGATTACGGTGCCTTCACCGGCAACGGGCAAAAACAGAAAGTCGCTGTAAACACTTCCGTGTGCGCTCAGGCTCGCCATCCATGGCTCGCATGCTTTCTGTTTTCTTTACCCGTCACCTGTGCCTGCAGATCTCAATACACTAAATCATTCCGTTCAGAGCAAGGTGCCCCTGAATGCGGCCAACACCGCTATGGGCGGAAGGATGACGCGCATTTACCAGGCCCGGACAGCATCGCCTTTATACACTTCATCGGCCTTTTTCAGCACCTCATCACTCTGGAATGCCGCGACCAGTTTTTTCAGCTTCTCATTATCTTTATCTGCTGCTCTGACCACAATCAGGTTCACATACGGGGAATCAGCCCCTTCCATAAACAGACCGTCACGGGCGGCGGATAATCCGACCTGAGATGAGAAATTATTGTTGATAATGGAGAGATACACATCCGGATCATCCAGGGTGCGTGTCAGTTGCGGGGTATCGATCTCCGCAAACTTCAGTTTCTTCGGATTTTCAATGATATCCAGGGTGGTCGGCAGATAACCGACGCCGTCTTTCAGTTTAATCAGCCCCTGAGCCTGTAACAGCAGCAGGCTGCGGCCGAGCGTAGTGGCTTCGTTAGAGATAGCCACTGTTGCGCCATCCGGCAGCTCGGCTGCGGATTTGATTTTCTTTGAGTATGCCGCTATCGGGAAGATAAAGGTTTTACCAATAACTTCAAACTGATAGCCACGTTCTTTGCTTTGCGCCTCATAGTACGGCACGGTCTGGAACGCATTGGCATCCACATCACTGTTGCGCAGCGCTTCATTCGGCAGGACATAGTCATTGAAGGCGATAACATCAACATCCAGCCCCTGCTTCTCTTTGGCAACTTTGACCACTTCTTCCCAGATAGCCTGATCCGGCCCGGTGTTAATCGCCACTTTCAGTGGTTTTTCATCATCATTCTGCGAGCAGGACACGGCCAGTAATGTGGTGCAGGCGAGCAGTGCCGATACAATAATTTTTCTCATACTATCTCCGGAACATATTGTTATGGTTATATTTTATTGATTGTCAATATTATTTCGCACTGTCCAGTGCCGCACTGATATCCGCCAGGATGTCATCAATGTGCTCGATACCGACGGATAAACGGATCATATCCTGTGATACCCCGGCACGGGCCAGTTCGGCTTCATTCAGCTGACGGTGAGTGGTGGTGGCCGGATGGCAGGCCAGGGATTTCGCATCACCGATATTGACCAGACGGACAATCAGTTTCAGGGCATCGATAAACTTCGCTCCCGCTTCTGCCCCGCCTTTGATACCGAAAGACATAATTGATGCCGGCGTGCCCTGCACGTATTTCTTCGCCAGTGCATGTTCCGGACTATCCGCCAGACCCGCATATTTCACCCAGGCAACCTGCGGATGTTGTTGCAGGTATTGCGCAACACGCAGGGCATTTTCGGTATGACGTTCCATGCGCAGCGCCAGTGTTTCCAGTCCCTGCAGAATCAGGAAGCTGTTAAACGGCGACAGAGCTGCGCCGGTATTACGCAGTGGCGCGACGCGGCAGCGGGCGATAAATGCCGCCGCACCGAAGTGCTCACTGTAGTTCACACCGTGGTAGGAAGGATCCGGGGTATTCAGTACCGCAAAGCGATCCGCATGCTGCTGCCACGGGAATTTTCCGGAGTCGATAACAATCCCGCCCAGTGATGAACCGTGTCCGCCGATATATTTGGTCAATGAATGCACCACAATATCCGCGCCGAATTCAATCGGGCGGCACAGCGCCGGAGAGGCAACGGTGTTGTCCACAATCAGCGGAACACCGTGACGGTGAGCGATTTCCGCCAGTTTTTCAATATCCGCGATATGCCCCGCCGGGTTGGAAATGGTTTCGCAGAAAACGGCTTTGGTATTGTCATCAATAAGGGATTCCAGCTGTGCGAAATCATCATGATCAGCAAAACGGACGTCGATCCCGATGCGCGGAAAATTATGCGCAAACAAATTATACGTGCCGCCATAGAGTTTGGAGACACTGATAATATTGTCGCCGACTCCGGCCAGGGTCTGGATCGCATAGGTGATCGCCGCCATGCCCGATGCCACCGCCAGCCCGGCAATTCCGCCCTCCAGAGCCGCCACACGCTGCTCCAGCACATCATTGGTCGGGTTCATGATACGGGTATAGATATTCCCTGGGACTTTCAGATCAAACAGATCCGCGCCGTGCTGCGTGTCATCAAAGGCGTAGGAGGTGGTCTGATAGATAGGAACCGCGACAGATTTAGTGGTCGGATCCGGTGAATAACCGGCATGGACAGAGAGCGTTTCAAGTTTCATGTGTTCTTCCTTACCGCACAGGTGAATATTTTTATTTAGACGTCCAGACGTTTAGACATTCCTTTGTTATACCGGTATTCACTGCCGGGATCAAAACCGAAGTGGCAAAACATGATGAATTTTCTTCATGATGAGAAAGAACATGAAAAAGCCGCTGTCAGAAGCGGCCCGGATTTATGAGCACAGAAGAGATTATGTCCGCATATTATTAAGCAAGTTACCAGATGTCGCCTGCTTGTTATCAAGATAACGGTTAAACATATCCATTACTTTTTTATTTAATTCATGCGCGTCATTAGAAGCTTTACCATGAACGGAACCGCTTTTCAGCTTCAGATCTTTTTGCGCGCGAACAACTTCAGCATCACCCTGTAACTCAGTAACCTGCTTCTGAATAAATTGTACGAATACCTGGCTAACCGGCTGGGACAGTCCGGACATGGCCTGCCCCGCTATTCCGCCGGGTGTCGGTGCCGTCGGATTAGCCACATCAATCCCCTTTATTGACATAGCAGCACCGACAATAGAAATACCAATAGAAACTAACGCACCGGTGACGGCTGCTTTGACCTGAAGTTCGGCTTCCTTATATTTCATATTTTTTAATTCTTTTGCCAGTTCAATAACAGCTACATCCAGCTTATTCTGGCGTTCCTGCTGGCTCAGTGAATCATCATTCAGTACTTTGCATAATTCTATGGCTAATTTCATCCATTTCTGATCACTGACAGATAACAGAGAGGGCATCAGCGAGCCTGCACGGGTACGGATCTCAGCAGAAATTTGCTCATCTGTAACTTCTGTGCTCTTTATACTGTTATTTTTTGTAATCTCTTTTATAACTTCAGGATCAATATTTATTTCCTGTAAATCTTTTTTTACTGAAATAATACTATCAATTTCCGGTGAATAAACCTGCTTCGTATTATTTGCTGTGGTTATCGTCGTCATAATAAATTCCTTTTTAAATTAAACAGCTAATGGCCCTGACTGTATAATAGCCTTCTTACGCTGAAAATCGTCTTTTCCTATCTTACCTAACTGCTCTTTCATTTTATTTAAATCCTGCTGTGATTCTGAAAAAGCTGCCATTATTTTTTCCATCAATTCCATCAACTTATCCAGTAATTCCTGATCTAAATCTATATCAGCGTTTAATTTCATTACATCTTTATTAAGTTCTGCCTGAGTGACTGAATTTATACCGTTAACGACAGTAGATGTCAGCATCATTGAAATTAATAATCTTTTAACCTCCACCATTACCTGTCTCAATATTTCCTTTACCGATTCTGATACCACCTGACCGATAACTTTTCCGGCAACAGCACCTGCAGCAGCAAACACCGCCATCACAACAACAACTGCAAGTACCATGGCAATAATTTCCATTTTTTCTTCCAGTTTTTTTAACTCAGCCGGTGGCAGCCCAAGTTTTTGGCCAATTTTCATAGCCATATCTTTAATAAACTTCTGGACAACTTCCACCAATTTTGTCACCGGTGTCATTATTGTTGCCATAATATCCGGGCCACCCGCCGCCTTAACAATTTCACTAATAATAGTGACAACCACAATCACTGCGGCCAGTGCTTTTGCCAGTAAACCACCAGTCAGAGCAGTTAATATAACCATTAATGCGATCAATAATGGCCCTAACCATTTAAAAAGGGCCTGTAAACGCTCTGCTTTTTTTATTTTTTTTGCCATTTCAGCTCCGTCAGCATCGGTTTTATCCTGCAATGTTTTTTGCTGAATTGTGGCTATAAGACGATCATTTTCAAGTTTACGCTGTGCTAGCTTATTCCGCAGATCTGCTATTTTACCCATCAAAATAGTTAATGATTTACTATAATTCATATCAGACTTACGCTGAGAGCCGAATATATCAGAAATATCTTTCACAATATCTTTCGCTTCATCCTGAAGAGCGGCCATTTCATGTAATGAATTTAATTCAGCCGTAATCTCCTCACGATTTCCGGCAATGAGAGAACCGAGTTCATCACCCAGCACAGGAAATTTATTCATCTCATCAGAAAAT
This sequence comes from Morganella morganii, assembly GCF_019243775.1. Classification (NCBI taxonomy): domain Bacteria; kingdom Pseudomonadati; phylum Pseudomonadota; class Gammaproteobacteria; order Enterobacterales; family Morganellaceae; genus Morganella; species Morganella morganii. The sequence continues at coordinate 437,845 of NZ_CP069157.1, read as the reverse complement.
GATTTAAATAACTTGGTTTTATCCTTATAAAGCACTGACTCCGAATTGATATTTTTAATAACTTCATCGGCATTTGTTTTACTTCTTAAATATAAAGAAATTTCATCTTTACTTTTAAACTTATCAACACCATTACCGGTTAATTTATTTTTCAGCTCACCATCCGGCATCTTTCCCAACAGCTCACTGCCCATTTGTGAGAAATAATACTCTGCCGTTGCTTCAATATGGTCATTAATCAAATCCCCGGATTCAGAAATAAGCTCTGATAATTGATTTACTTTATTATCAGACCATAATTCCTTGATGAATTTAAGATTGTACCCATGAGCTCTTGAATTAATTTTAAATTTCTCTTCAGAATAAAAAACCGTCAGCAATGAATGTAATTCATTAAGTGAAAATCCACCTTTTTTCTTACCCGTAGTATCTTTACTGTCTGTGGTATCCTTACTTTCCGGGGTATTTTTACTTTCCGTAGTACTTTCACTGCCTGCGGTATCTTTATTTAACTTTGGGTTATCCAATTTCGGTTTATTTAATTCTGATTTTTTCTTTCCATCATTAGCTGATGTTGATTTTTTACTAACATCACTAACCATCACCTTGCTAAACTCTCCGATAGGATCGTTAACACGATTTTGTTTATTTGCACCTGAATTTTTATTTACACTTTCACTTGACGTTGTGGTATTTAAAACACCAAAATCTGATGTTTTATCAATAATTACAGTCATACAATTCCCTTTTTATATCAGAATCTTAAAAATCCCTTTAATTCCTGAGCCAATTCGCTAATCATTGTTGTAATTGTTCTCAGCATATTGTCATAGTTACTATTTATAGTGTTATACCGCTGAGTGTATTCATCCAACGTTAATTGAAGTCCTTTCTTAGCCCCATCTATTTTTTGATTCATACTATTTATTTCATGTTGATAAAACTTAGAATATTCATTTCTTTCTTCTTCATTTTCATAATAACTAATGAATCCTGCATCATAGTTTTTTTTCAAAATTTCCCTGGTATATTTTACATCACTGGTAGCCGCTATTGATTTTTCATTAACATTATTCCACCTTGATAAATCTGGTGATTTATCCTTGAAACATTTATCAAAATTTTCATTTATACGATTAAGTCCTTTTTCATCGCTTGCTAAGTCCATAAAACTATAAAGTTCATAAGGAAATAGAAACTGTTCAACCTTCCCTTCTAAGCCAATAACATTATTAAATTCATCCAGTACGGGTTTAAATATTTTACATAATTTAGTCCCTTTAATAACCGGCTCATGACAAGAAAAGAAATATTCCATTTTTCCATATGCATCTTTATATGATAAATTTTCTTCTATTACTTTATCATCAACCAGAACATTAAATTTATCGTCACCGACCTTAACTATCTTCATACTACCTGTATATAAAGTATGGCCAACAGAATCTCCATAATAAAAATAAGGTTTCATAGTGTTGTATAATTCAGTATAAAACTTTCTTTTATATACCTTATTCTGCTTTCCATCATTGATGGGCTCATCAATATAATCACCAAATGTATTTAATTTTGTTGCTACGCTTTTATAATAATCAACATATTTGTTCATACCTTCGCGCTGATATTTAACTGAAATATCATAAGCATACACACTGACATTATCCATTCTCTCAACAAAGTAACCAAATGTGACCATATCCCTAATGATAAAATACTCCTGAATACCTTTATTTATCAATCTTATTTTCTCTGAAATATTATCACCAGCATTATTAATTGCCTTTATATTTTCTTTATCCTTCATTAATATATCATATGCTTCAAGTTCTTTTAATGCTTGTTCTCTTGTAGTGTCAGGATCCGACAGAATATAATTAATCCTATCTAATTCGCTATAAATTTGTTTTACTTTATCTTCATAAAAGTGCTCCCAAAATCTACCCGCCATAGATTTAATCTGTTCTTGTTCAATTCTATCAACAATCACCCTCGTTTTATTAATCAATCCCTCACACTCTTCATGCATTATAACCTTATTTTTAATATTATTCTTAAAGTTACTATCATTTACTATATCGTAGTATTCTCTTATATATTTCACAGCATCATCATACGGAATTCTCTCTGTAACCGTGAGCGCATCATATATTATCCTAAGCCTCATAAAATCATTATGCAATGAGGAATTATAACTGAGATCATCAACTTCTTTATTTACTTTCAACCTATTTTCCAAACGCATAATCCACCTTCCAGCATTGATATATAATGTATTGCTTGTTCCCGCTCATTATCATTACACGCTAATGAAAGGCAATGATTGAAGCTGCTTATCGCTGATTCTTTCTCACCTGTGTATAAATAGCATTGTCCTGCATACAAATATATCGATGCATTGTTTTCATCTAAATTAATAGCTAAACTATAAAGATTAATCGCTTTCTGATATTGTTTTTGCACCTGTTTAACTGCAGCTAATCCAAGTAAATAATCCACATTGCTAAAGTCATATAAACAGAGTGAACGAAAAATATTCTCAGCTTGTTCTATAAGCCCTTTATCATAATAATCACACGCCAGAGAATAAACATCCGAAAAATCCTCATTATTCTTTGGCATCAGAAGATCAGAAATGTTTCCACTTTCCAGATGAGAAAAAATATTCCCGATCAGAGATTTAATATCAAAATCTGTATTGTCATCCATAACAAAAACCCCTTAATAATATTGGATTATCAAGTCAGGCAATACTATCTGACCCGGCTGATAATCACTTTCATAAAATACGCCTCAGCACCATCCTGCTGATACATATTAGTGCGGTTCACTATCGGCAAGTGCAGCCTGCTCTGCGTCATTCAGCCACAGTAAGAGATCGAGAAACTTATCCAGATCATCATCAATAATGGTGTCAAAGACATGATATTTCCGGAATAACGTCCGGGCCAGGCGGATATCCCGGACAACCGGCACCCTGTGCTTTTCGGCATAGCAGCGCACAGCCAGCGCATACACGCCTTTCTCTTTCACGGTAATGAGCGGCATAACGCCGTTTTCCGGATCAAGATAGATAGCAACGGCAATATGCGTCGGGTTAACCACCACGATATCCGAATTCTTTATCAATGCTTTGGTTTCCGCATTCAGCAATTCTCTGTGCTGCTGTTTGCGGGCTGATTTTATTTCCTGATTACCTTCGCTGTTTTTATACTCTTGTTTAACTTCATGCTTTTCCATTTTCATGTCATTAAAAAAGAAAAAATATTCAACGATGTAATCAACCACCAGCAGTGGCATCAGCAGCAGGATAAAAATAAAGATATAGTGGCCGGTGAAATAGAGAAAGCTCTCACTCACTTCAGAGAAAAGTGCCGTAATTAACTGATAAATATCGCCGGTATACAGAGTAATAAAGGTATAACCGGCAGATAAATACACAATGAGTGATATCAGTGCTTTTACCAGATTTTTCAGGGATTTTTTGGTAAAAATCCGTTTGAATCCGGCGATGGGATCAATTTTCTTTAAATCAAATTTAATCGCTTCCGTCGCAACAGCAAAACGGGTCTGCATCAGAGAAACAAAGCTGACACTCACTCCGCATAATATAATCAGCGGTAACACCATCTGAAAAAAGATATCCGATAACATCTGTATATAAACAGAGAGTGACAAGTGATTCACATTACGCAATACCGTCTGATAAAAACGGGAGAATGCTGACCAGTCAGCAACGTAAAGCAGATACGCTATTCCCGTCACATAGCCGGTTGTGGAGAGCAGTTCTTTATATTTGAACGTATTCCCTTTTTTCGATTCGTCCTTTAGTTTCTTACTGGTGGGTTTTTCGGTTTTTTCAGCCATCGTTCCCCCTCAAAAAGTGAGTCAGAGGGGAAGTATCAAACAGCACTGTCACATCCGTCATTGTTGTGCTGCGAAACAGCAGCAGCGCCAGCAGAAAGGCAATAATACTTTTTATTGAAAGTGATAAGGAAAACGGATTCAGTTGTGAATTGTACAGGGCCAGAATGCCCAGGCTGACTTCAGAAATAAATAATATAATCAGTACCGGCATACAAAACAGCAAAGAGAGTGACAGGCTGTTTGTCAGCCAGTCAAATACCGCCGCATAATGGATTTCCGTCAGCAATGTACCCGGCGGTAACAACCGGAAACTATCCTGAACGGATGTCATCAGTAACACAAAACCGTCATTGAGCAAAAAAAACGAGACAGAAAACAGATTCATAAAGGTGGAAAACGGTGATGCATCGGTCCCTGTTGTCGGATCAGCGGTATCACTGATATTCGCCCCCCGTTGGTTATCAATATATTCACCGAAGGCGGAAAAAATAAAAAACGGCGTGCTGTAAACCAACCCCATTACCATGCCGGTAATGATCTCACTCAGTATATTGACCACTGAGAACTCTGCCGCCGGGTAGTCTCCATTTCCGCTGAGACACTGCGCCATGAGAAAAATAATAATGCCCCGCGTGGTCCGGCTGAGGATAAATTTATCATTCAGAAACGGCAAAAAAGAGAACGCCGCAAATAACCGCACACTACTTAACAGCGCGTTCTGAAAAAGGTCATGAAGCCAGGAGAATAACGACACCGGGAACTAACCTGCCGCTGTTGCGCTGAGCGCCAGTGAGAACATTTCACGGGCATAACTGAGCATCGAATCCCCCAGCCAGCTGAGCTGCATCAGGATGCAGACAAACACAGCAATCAATTTCAGCCCGAAGGGCAGTGTCTGCTCCTGGATCTGCGTGACAGTCTGCAGCAGGCCGACCGTCAGACCCACGACGGTCGCCACACTCACCGGCAGCAGCGATAACATAATCACCAGATAAATTCCTTTATCCGCTGCATAAATCACATCCATGTTATATGTCCATAAGTTCGAGATACTGAGACACCAGACTGGTGGATAACAGCGACCAGCCATCAAGGGCAATAAATAAGATCAGTTTGATCGGTACAGAGAGTGTGACCGGGCTCATCATCATCATCCCCAGCGCCAGCAAAACGCTGGACACCACGAGATCAATCACGATAAACGGCAGATAGAGATAGAAGCTGATCAGAAAAGCAGATTTGATTTCCCCCAGCGCATAGGCGGCCAGCAGGGGAAAGAATGCGATATCACGGGCATCACTCAGTTCCGGTTCAGCATCCTCATCAACGTCTGTTTGCGCAAAAAAATACAGCAGAGGTTTATCGGCATAACGGAAGAGATAGTCCCGGTAATCCTGTAACCCCTCATCCGTAAAACGCGACAGTGATTCCGGCTGAGATAATTCCACCGGATTTTCATTAACATACGCATAGGTTTTACTGACCAGCGGAAACATCACCACCATCGCCAGAATAAACGCAATCGCATTGAGTACCATATTTGACGGCACCTGCTGAACCCCCAGGGCGTTGCGCACCATCACAAAAACAATGGAAAATTTGAGGTAGCAGGTTCCGGCCGCCAGAATAAAGGGCAGAACAGATGCTGCGGCCAGCATCAGCATCATCGAAACAGCGCTGTCAGTCATCATTCACCCTTATGAAAGATATGATGAATTTCCACGGCGTATTGTTCCCCGATACGTACCAGTTCCCCCTGTGCAAAACGCTGCCCGCTGATTTCCAGCGTGATCAGGTGATTATCCGCCGCCGGCAGCGGCAGTGTATCGCCCGGTTGCAGCGCCATCAGTTCCGATAACGGAAACACTCTGCGGTACTGCAGGAAATCCACCTGAACCGGCACTCTGCGGCTGTCAAAAACTGCCGTTTCCGCTGTGGTAGCCGGCACTTCCGGAATAATTCCGCGTCCGGTGATAACCGTGTCCTCCTGCTCCTGTTTCAGTGTCATCTGAAAATAGCCTCCTGCTCTCAGAAATCGCTGGTATTGTGTAATAAAAAGGATATCGCCTTCATTGATTTGCTGAATCACACCCGTGAATGTCCGGGTTGAACCGATATAAATCCCGGCATTCACCGGAACAGAGAGATCTGGGGTTAGTGGCGGGCCATTAATATCAAACCGGCCACGGGCGCCAATCAGAGTGAAATCAATATTTCCCTGACAGAAAGCTAGTTTACGGGTTGGATTAACAGCGATGTTTTCCGTCCGGAACTCAGGAAAATAACTCTCCGCTGAAAAAAAAGGCAGCCGGATCTCTTTCCTGTTCTCATTCAGCAGTTCAATAAGATAATTTTCCGGTACGATTTCCCAGGGAATTGTATTTTCGCCAATCAGCTCAGAAAGAAAGGATTCAACATCAATTAATACCTCCAGTATATTTTGGGTATTAATAAAATGACATTTTATCGTTCGTTTGGTATTTTCTTTTTTTTCCGGCAGATAACAGCTCAGATAGTCCATTATCTGATGGGTATCATAATGCATTTATTTCATCCGCTTATATTATATCAATATTATCAATTCCGTTTATATTTACTGCTGATTTCAGTCGTCGCTTCAGGGATTCTGAATATGTTTCTAATTTAAACCCTCCCGGATTATCTCTGTAAATATGAACCGGTTCCGGTGGCTGATATTTCTGTCTGAAATGATAAGAGCAATAATAATCAGCTCTGCTGTACGCCGGAGATAACGCATTTTTCTCCGTATGGTAAACGAACAGGGGTATTTTTTCCTGAGTACCTCTTCCCTGTTCATAATGCCGCAATGGCTGATTTTTTACTTCCGTCTTTATCCCCGGAGGCGGATGGTTCAGAAAAAACGGTATTTCCGGTAACTCAGTTGTTGCACTGCCCGCCGGTATCTTTTCTTCTGCTGAGATATCAGCGCCTGAATAATCTTCCTCCTCTGCCGGAACGTTTTTTGGTTTATCCGCTGATGGCATGTTATGTGAGATATCACCGGAAGGTTCCGTGGCGACATTATCCCTGAATATACTGTTCTTTATTTTATTATTTTCCGGATATACCAGTATAACATCATGAACTTTCCGGTGATGATTGCTATGATTTTTTATCATCCCCCCGGGATATAATATATCGCCATGATAACATTTATCATCATACGGACAGAATAGTGAATAAATCACCGGGATAGCACTGTCATGTTTATTTTCTTTTTTATTTTTTGTCATTCCGGATAAAAAATCAGTCACCCGTTGATTAACATGACCTTCCGGAAAATCTTGCTCAGCTTCCGGGCAACAACGATTAATATTCATTACAGCGTCCTGCTTATATTTAAAAAATAAATTCATTGTTTATTATATTGTTCAAACTTAATAAGTTTCTTTCTCAGATTATTTATTGTTTTATTACTCTCAGCAATATCATCCGAGATTTGCGCCAGCTGAAGGGATGATTCATCCACTCTGGCACGGACATCCGGGATCTGTTTACGATAGATTGCCTGTTTGCGCCTGAGTTCATTCAGTGCGGTGTACGATAATAATCCGCGGCATTCAAACTCAAGGATCTGCTGTTCTAATCCTTTGATTAACAACAATAGCTTATCTTTATTTTCCTGTTCCTGCCGGTAGCGCTGGTGCAGCTGTGCCAGTGCCGCCCGGACACAGCGCTCTTTCAGACTGAAATGCGCGATCAGTTGCTGTAATTCATTGTGTGAGCTGTTCAAGTAATCTGCCTGTTTCATCCGCCGCAACGGATTCCGCCGGTGACTGACACAAAAAATGGCGCATCGGCAGAGTGAGCTCAACCGCTTTATCATTCTCCGCATTCAGCCCGGGTTTATATTCTCCTAGCTCCACCAGCAGTTTCAGCTCATTCTGTTTCGCCAGCAGTGTCCGGAAATGCCCGGCAGCCGCCAGATGCTGCGGTGAAACAATCTGTGACATGACACGGCTGATGCTGGCCGGGATATCAATCGCCGGATAGTGATTCTGCATCGCCAGTCGCCGGGAGAGATAAATATGTCCGTCGAGAATGGAACGGACTTCATCGCCAAAGCCGTCCGGCTCATTCTCGCTATCAAGTAAAACAGTATAGAAAGCCGTGATCACGCCGGTTTTCGTCGCCCCCGGGCGCTCCAGCAGTGCCGGTAACTGCTCAAATACCGATGCCGGATACCCCAGCCTGACAGGAACTTCCCCGGCACTCAGTGCCACATCCCTTAACGCCCGCCCGTAGCGTGTCAGTGAATCAACAAAGAGGATCACCTCTTTCCCCTCATCACGGTAATATTCCGCCAGTGAGGTTGCCACCAGCGCCGCATTACAGCGGTCAACCGCCGGTTTATCGGATGTCGAGCAGACCAGGATACATTTTGCCGCCTGCGGGCTGTTGCGCAGTTCATCAATCAGTTCGGTCACTTCCCGGCCGCGTTCGCCAATCAGGGCTATCACAAAAATATCGGCTTGCGCATGCTCAATCAGCATATTCATCAGCACGGTTTTACCGCAGCCGGCACCGGCAAAAATCCCCAGCCGCTGGCCTTTTCCGCAGGTCAGCAGAGCATCAATGGCTTTCACACCGGTCGGCAAAATCTCCGTGATACGCTGCCGGGAGAGCACATCCGGCGCCTCACCGCTGACGGGGCGGATGATACTCCGGTTATCCGGCTCTGTTATCTCACTCAGACGGGCCAGGGTATTACCGGACGGATCAATCACCGAGCCCGGAATTTGCGGTGTGAATGTCAGTGTTACTGCACTACCCGTCGGTGCGATAACCGTTGTCAGTGTCAGCCCGGCGGCCTGTCCGATCAGACTCAGCAGCGTGTTGTGTTCATTAAAGCCCACCACCTGAGCCCGGCCGAGCAGTACGCGACAGGTAACATCCTGCCATAACAGACAAATTTCCCCGATAAAGACATCCGGCAACGGCGCTTCCAGATAATACCCGCGGATATGCACCGGAAATGCCCGCTGACTGAGCAGTGCATTCAGCATCGTCAGCCTCTGAGGATCAGTGTGTGACACTGCTGACTGAGGCGGACAAACTGATCCAGCGCCTGCACAAAAGGTTCCGCGCCGCTGACAGCATTGTGACTGAAACATCCGACCAGCTCCGCACCGTTATCTGTCTGCCGCAGCGCCGGTGAGCCCGGATAAAACAGAGGGGCGGGTTCTTCTGTCAGAATATCCAGCAAACCGCCTTTTACCTCCGGCCGCAATGCCGGTAAATCAGTCTGCAACGGCATCCAGATAACCGGATATTCATCAACCACCGCAATATGAATGACCTGCTGTTCCCCCAGCGATAATGAGATTGTCGAATGATTATCCAAAGCCGCTGTCTCCGGCACCAAATCGCCGCGTCCGATAAGCTTCATTCCTTCTGTAACCAGTGTTGCAAGATCCATCTTCAGTTTCCTTGTTATGACATTAAACAGAATCAATCACCGACACCTGTGCCGACGGAACAATTTCAGAAAATGACAGCACGGCAATACCCGGATAGTGCATTTCAGTCAGTTTCCGGACAAAGCGGCGGACATCCATTGCCGTCAGGAAAACAATATCCCGCCGGTGCCGCAGCGGCGTCATCACCAATGACATCGCATCATAAAAATGATCCAGCTGCGCCGGTTCGAGATTGATAAAAGTACCTCCGGCAGACTGGCGGATCCCCTGACGGATCATCTCCTCCAGCGGGTTTGACAGCACCACCGCCCGCAGGACCTGATCACAGGCAAAATGCGCTGAGATGTAACGGGCCAGGTGGCTGCGGACGTGCTCAACCAGTACCAGCGGATCTTTTTCTTTCTGCCCCCACTGCACCAGTGCGCCGAGGATAATTTTGATATTACGGACAGAGATCTGCTCAGCGATAAGCCGCTGAAAGACATCCGCAATACGCTGAACAGATAAATAGCGGTAACACTCTTTCAGCAGCTCCGGATATTTATTCTCAATATTATCCAGCAATGTTTTGGTTTCCTGGATGCCAAGCAGCTCCTGAATATTTTGTGTCATTATCCGGCTGAATTCATTGAAAAATACCATAACACCGGGTTCTGTTCTCATGCCGGCTGCCCGGCATATCTCATCGTGTTTTTTATCCGTCCAGACGGTTTTCTCCCCGCCTTCCGGCTCAATCACGAACGGTTCAATATCCAGTGACTCAAAGGCATCATTTATTTCTGTCACTTTGTATTTATCCGGATAGCTGTAAATCACACCGGACTGAATCTCATTAATTAAGATCACCGATTTATTTTCCGGTATCTCACGGCTGTAATTGATAATGATGCCGGGTAAAAAGAAACCGAAACGGAAGGCAAATTCCTCCTGCAACCATGCCGTCATCTTCTGTTTTTCAAACATAGCCTGATAACAGGTGTGGAGGGTGATAATCAGCGGAATCGCTTCATTATTTTCCGCCGTCAGTCCGCGCGGTGCAAAATCCCCCGCAGACGACGCAGATACCGCCGGAGAACGGCTGTCAGAGCGGCTTTTTGCCGGATCAGATGCCTGCTTCTGCTTATTTTGTCTGAGGCGCATTCCGTAAAACAACAGCAGCCCGGCAGCCAGCAGACCGAAAACACCAGCCGGAAACCCCGGCAGCATTCCCATACACAGCGCCAGAACAGCGGTCACTATCAGGGTAAAATCATGGGAAAACAGCTCCCTGACAATATTGGCCCCTAAATTCTGATTTGTGCCGCTGACCCGGGTGACAATAAACCCGGCGCTGATGGCAATCAGCAACGCCGGGATCTGTGCCACCAGGCCATCCCCGATCGTCAGCAGTGTGTAAGTACTCAGCGCTTCACTGAACGGCATCGACATCTGCGCAACACCGATACCAATTCCGCCGGCAAAATTCACAAAAATGATGACAATTCCGGCGATTGCATCCCCTTTGATAAACTTCATCGCGCCGTCAAACGCACCGTACATCTGACTCTCCTGCTCCAGCTCTTTCCGGCGTTTGCGCACCTCTTCATTATCAATCAGGCCGGATTTCAGATCTGCATCAATACTCATCTGCTTGCCGGGCATACCGTCGAGAGAGAAACGTGCCGCCACTTCCGCCACACGCTCCGACCCTTTGGTGATGACAATAAACTGCACCACGGTGACAATGGCAAAAATCACAAATCCGACCACAATATTTTCGCCGATAACAAATTCACCGAATGACTGAATGATATTCCCGGCATCCGCATCCAGCAGGATCAGACGGCTGGTACTGATGGACAGCGCCAGCCGGAACAGTGTGGTGATCAGCAAAAGTGCCGGGAAAGAGGTAAACCCCAGAATCCGGGTGATATAGAAAGAGAGCAGTAACATCAGGATGGAAATAACGATGTTCAGCCCGATCAGAAAATCGACCAGCATTTTCGGCAGCGGAATGATCAGCATAGCGATCACCATCACCATAATCAGCAGTACCGCGATCTCCGGCCTGCTTTTGATCGCATTAATAAAAGTTGTCAGCATAGCAATCCATTGCCGGTGAAAGTTATAAGATATTAATAGTTTTGCTCATAAGGGCTTTCAGAAAAGAAACCACCTGCTCTTTGCCTGTTTCCGGCAGAAAAAGGACATCCGGTATCTCACCAAAAATCACAATCAGGCGCTGTAAAATAAGCGGTCTGTTTTTGTCATTTTCTGCCGCCGCCAGCAACGATTCTGTTTCTGACTGAAATGCATCCGGATCACCCAAGCCTGAAATCAGCAGTTGATTCAGCCGCTGCTCATCCGCCAGTACCGGTTCCGCGCAGTTCAGAGACGTAATTTTCTGATGAAACATATCATTCAGGGAAATCAGCTGATTCAGGGTATGCAGACGGGTTGTCAATTCCCCGAACTCACTGTGATGGCTGCAACTGGGCAGTGCTGCCGCCATATCACACACCAGCGAGTCACGGACATAACACAGCAGGCTTCTGACCCGGCTTTTCCGGTACTGCTCCAGCCACACTTTCCACAGATACAGTATGTCGAATTTCCAGCTGATATAACTGCGGTATACCATTCTCAGCTGCGCGCAATCCAGTAGTGTTACCGGTACATACTGGCGGATTTTCAGTGCGATATTGATCCCTGCGCGGGTTTCCTGTGCAAATTCTCCGTGGAGTAACTGCTCAATTTCTGCATCAATTTCGGCGGCTTCCTCCGCAGAAAACGGCAGTTTGCGCAACAGGGAACGCAGTGCCATGACATAATCACTGGGATCCGGAAATAAATTGCGCACATAATCGAGAAACTCACGAACTGAGCGCCCGGAAGCAGCAAACCACTTAACGACCCGGTCCAGTTTTGTTTCCGCACCCTCAGCACTGTTTTTCTGCTCTGATGCCGGTAACTGGCTGATGTGATCCTCTTTTCCGTACTGCCGCCGGTTAAATTGTGACAGTGCCATGGCCATATCATCCATCACATCCATCATCTGCTCGGCATGGTTTTCCGTCTGGTTTTCCGCCGGGCGCTGTTCTGCTGCAGCATTATTCTGCTGTTTCTGTGGTGCCACAAACGGACTGAACACCGGTGCGCCGGGTAAACCATTTATCATATCAATAGTCCTGCTTCAGTTTTTGAATCATCTTAATACCTTGTTTATTCTTATAATTAAACGGAATATGTCCGGTAATTTCTGTATCGCTGAAAAAATCCTGTTGCAGAATACGGGGCTGCAACAAAAAAAGCCGGACCATTTTTTCTGTCTTCACTGATTCAAACTGAAACAACCGCCCTGCCAGCGGGATATCACCCAGCAGCGGAATTTTATCGTTATGGCGATGGGTATTTTCCCGCGTGTAGCCGCCAATCAGCAGTGTATTTCCCTGTGCGACCCTGGCTATTGTGCTGATATTCGTGCGGTTAATCACCGGCAGGGCATCTTCACCGCCTGCTCCGTCAGCGTCCTTTTTCTGTGCGCCGTCTTCAAGCTCAATAATCATCTCCACGGATTTCCGCTGATTGGCGATCCGCGGTGTCACACTCACCTTTGTGCCGTAAGTGATGCTTTCCAGAGATGATGTTCTCTCGCCCTGTAACTTACTGTAAAATGTGGTGTTATTATCAAAAATCGCCGGGGTGTTATCCTGAGTCAGAATAATCGGACGGGACACCATATTGGCTTGTCCCTTTGCGGACAATGCTCTGATCTTGCTGAAAAAAGAAAAACCGGTGAACTGATTAAGCTCACTGAAATTAAAAGCCACTTTCATTTTTCCTGTACCGTAATCTGCCTGCCAGTTGATCCCCAGCTGGTCAGCTTCATTTTTTGATACATCAATAATCCACAGTGATAACTCGATTTGCGGTTTGGCAGTATCCAGTTGTCTGATCAGCTGATTGATTAAGTGCAGTGCATTACGGTTCCCTTTTAACAGCAGGCTGTTTTCCCCCTGCAGCGGCACAATCCGCACCCGCTCACCGCCCAGCCAGACAGTTTCAGCCGGCTGAATATCGTCCTGTCCAGCATCCTGCGGTACCAGTCCGGTTTTTGCCGCAGGTCCGGAATCCAGTAACTCCCGCAATGCGGACGCCACTCCCGGGAGTATCAGGCTTTTCCCCCGTGAGGTAATTTCCCGGTCCTGCACAAAACTATGTTCCAGCTTAACCAGCTGAATATGCTCATCTTCCGGCGTAATTCCCTGCTCCTGTACACTGTACTGTGCCTCCAGTGCGTCCGCCGCAGAACGGATCAGTGCCAGATAGCGCGGGGGAGCCGTTACATACAAAATCCGCTGTTGCCGGTCAGATGTCAGCGGGTATTGCGCATCAAACAGCCCGGTTTGTTTCAGAAAAGTCGTCAGTTCATTGCGGGTTACCGCATTCAGCGTCAGCATGGAAGATTCAACTTCATTGCTGCTGTAAATATAGAGTGTGCGGTTTTCCCGGTATGACACCAGCGCCATGGTTTTCAGCATCTGCGACAGCGCCGCCTGCGGGTCGGATAAATCAAAAGTGCCGGAGATCTTCTTCTTTTTCACCGCATCAGACGAAATAATTATGACATCCAGCTTTCCTGCCAGCGCATCAAAAAAAATGATCCAGCCGTGTTTCTTTCGCCACATACTGCGCCTGTTGCGGCGGTTTTTTTTCGTATAACAGTGTTTGTTCCGCCATGACCGGCAAAGAAAACAGGCAGAAAAAAAGGCAGAACACCCCCCCCGGTGCTATTTTTTAACCGCATGATTTAAATTCCTTATTTTCCGGGGAGACATGCCAAATAATATTTTGATTTCATTTGAGAAATGCGATGCCGAGCAGTAGCCGTTATCTGCCGCGATCCGGGTCAGTGAATGCTCTTTTACCAGGATATCCAGCACTGATGCCACGCCGCGCCAGTGACGTAACTGGTATTTACTCTGATTGCCGATATAGCGCTGGCACAGGCGTCTGAAGTGAGTACCGGATAACCCGTAACGCTGACTGATATCCCTGATATTACTGTTTTTACAATCCGCTGCGCTGATCAGGTGTTTCACCAGCCAGTAATGCTCAGAGTGGCGCAGTGTATTAAAAAATGTTTTTATTACACTATTTTCATTCAGTATTTCACAGACAATCCGGTATTCCGGATTATCTGCATCCCCCTGAACCGGAAAAATAATCTCATAATCAGGACAAACCTTGTTATCCGCAACTTCATTATTATCTGCCCGGGATAAATGATAATGGCAATCTATAAATGCCAGTAGTTTTATACATTTCGACAGCGGAAAGCAGTAGTCAGCCTGACTGTTTTCTCCGCATCCATTCACTTTGTATATATCATTATAAATATATATCTGACTTTCCTTTTTCATATAAATTAAACCATCCTTGTATCAGCATAGATAATAACCATCTGTAAAGCAGCAAACTGTTACTGAACGAACTAAAATTTAGTGATGAATTTAAGACATTACACTATCTTTTACTACCATTTTTTTATAAAACTAACTACCATTTGAATACCAAGAATACACTATAAATTTAAATTATTATACTTATGATTTAATGACCGGGATACACTGATGCAAAACCTTTATACCCTGATAACAATTTCCGATAAGGAACCAAAGGAAGAAATAACCATTCCCTCCGGAAGATACTGCATCAACAGTACAATTAACCATGACGACGACCTGATTAACCTGAATCTCACAGGTGCAGAACCACTGCCTGAAAAAACAGAAGCAGAGTTATATGAAAACAACTATCACGTCTCTTTTAAAACCTGTGATGGTGAATTAGTAATACAAGAAATCAATTATAACGCCCCCTTTATTTTTCAGGGGAAAGTCCTTTTCGCCATAAAAAAACAACAGGATAAATGGCGTAAAAACATCATGTTATATGAAAAAACGACAAAGCGCGCTGTCCCGCGCTATCTTCTGTCTGTAATACTTCTGTTATTTATCATACCGGTAACCGGATTTATGCTCTTTCAGTACGATAGCAATAAAAATGGGAATCCGGCTAATATAGATAGCAAAAATATTATAAGTCAGTACATTAAAGACAATAATTACATCATTAACGGAAATAATATTCTTATTTTATCCTCTGATGAAAAATTAATTAATATCATCAGAAATAAAATGCCTAGCTATAAAATTCATATAATAAATAAATCAAAATTAAAAATAAATGATGGTGATATCATTCTGACTCATGATCTTTATCATAAAAAAGAGATTACATATATACACCGCGATGATAAAAAAAAACCATTAATCATCCCGGATATATTCAGAAAAGACATTGCCATACAATATTTTTCATTTGATGATATAATCAAATTAATAAATAACAGATTCAGCAATCTGTTAATCAGATACTCTGTGAAAAAATCAGGTAACAACATTATCATTTATGGCGAAAAAAGGAGAGATAAGGAAACAGACAATATTATAAAGGATATCAACACCACGATATTCTCAGCACCGGGAAACACGCTGGTACAGTACAGGGAAATGCCATACCGTGATACACCGCCGGGAGTATATGGATCAGTAAATTATATTCACCTGTCTGATAGTCATACACAATTCACCTCTGACTAATAAATAAGGATATTTATGCCTGATATAGCAAATAAAAATGATGCAATAACATTTACCACCCTGCTAAAACAATTCAAATCACCGATTCATGAAGATAATGTGAAACTGAATACGCTGATGAATAATTTACAGTCTGGCAATAAAGACACGGCCAATGCCTACGATATGGCAATGCTGCAGGCCTGTTCCTCATCGCTGAATATAAAGTGCTCGGCACTTTCAGCAATGATCCGCCAGCATAAAGAAAACCTCTCAACACCAATCGGCAATATGCGCTGATTTATGACGTAAAAATGGCAGGTTACCCGCCTGCCATTAACCATAACAAGGATTGTATGATGTCATCATTTAACCGGATTTTACCTGTCACAACGATCACCGGGATCACTGAATTACTGGCCGATCTCAATGACCGTGAGCAGTCAGCTCATCAGAATTTGATATTACCGGGAACCGCAAAAAAAGACCTGCGCCGGAAAACACAAGCACTGAACACGGGAAAAACAGCCCCGGCCACCAGTGATGTCATGATGATGCTGGAAAACCAGGCCGTAATGGCCAAATGGCATACCGAGATCAGTTTTTATTCCCGTATGCTGCATCTGACCCTGAATGCTGCAGATACCGTAATTAAAGGTCAGTGATGCACAAGATAATATTTATATTAATAATAAGCGGAATAAGTCTGCTGCTCGGCGGCTGTAAAGAAGGTACGATTCTGTCGTCGCTGAATCAGCGTCAGTCGAATGAAGTGCTGGCTGCACTGCATAAACACCAGATTCAGGCAGTAAAAGTCCCGCAGGGAAAAGGGCTGTTTACCATTTCAGTACCGGAAGAGCAGAGCCGTCAGGCCATTCATATTTTGCAGGAATATCACCTGCCCAGTAATGAGCGGATTGAGATTGCCGGGATCTTTCCGTCAGATTCACTGATTGCCTCTCCGCAGTCAGAAAAAGCCCGCCTGATTTCGGCCATTGAACAACGGCTGGAGCAATCGCTGCTCTCATTTGATGCGGTTACCGGAGCCCGTGTTCACCTCAGTTATCCGCTGTCCGGCCCGGGAAACTCCCGGAAAAAACCGGAAACACCCCGCGCCTCTGTGCTGATCTACCATTCCGGTATTGAAGATGAAACACAATTCACCCGGGATATTCAGACATTTGTGATGAATGCCTTTAACGGGCTGACCGAAGAAACCGTTTCTGTCCTTCTGTATCCCGGGAAACCGGTTATTGATCTGCCGCCTCAGCCGGAAGCAGCCGGACTGTCCCCGCTTTTTCTGCTGTTTCCGGCAGGAATAATGCTGGCAGCGGCCGGTTATTTCTGCCGTGCACAATTACGGGCATTTCTGATGCGGCGGAAGGTAAAACAGCATGAATGACCGGTTTGATATACAGGGCGCGGTCACGCGGGTGATGTACCAGCCGGCGGATTATCTGCACAGCAGCCGCTTGTTCGGCGGATTACCGGCGGCGGCACAATCTGCGTCTTACCGCAGAATGCAGAATGCAGCCATTATGGATCACTACCGGCTGCCGCGTGAGAAAGACTTTGACCTGCTCTCCCCGCTGGTTATCCCGCTGATGCGCCACTGGCCGCAGCTTCCGGCTGCCAGCCGTTACCTGGATATTTTTATCCGCCGGGCTTACAGCCTGCCGGATGATACCGTGCCGGATTTATCACAACAGGCATTTTTATCTCTGATCTCCGTGCTGCCGATGCCGGCATGGCCGCAAGTACAGGCACTGCCGGATATCCCTGCAGCGTTGTCCGGCCAGATTGCCATGACACAGTTATTATCCGGTTTTTCTCCTGCGCTGGCAGCCCGCTTTCAGCTGATGACGGATGCATCCTTGTCACCGGCAGACATCCGGCTTCCGCATCTGCCCGATTCACTTTTACCTTTGGTATTACATTATGTGCCGTTCACTGCCTGATTCCCTGCTGTCACATATCAGACACGGTGTGCTGATTAAAGATCGCCATGTCTCTGCCCTCTGCCGCCTCAGTAACCTGACCCGGCAGGCAAACCAGCACGCTGCCCGCCTGATAAAACAGGCGGAAGATACTGCAGAACAACATCGCAAAACCGGATTTGATGCCGGTTTTCAGCAGGGGCTGGCACAGACGATGCCGGAACTGATGCGTGTGGTGAATGAGTATAAATCTGTCATTCACCAAAACCTCGCCGTTGCAGTTTCCGGTCTGGAAAAAGAGCTGACTGCATTTTTTGATGATACAAAAATACGTTTTCAGCTGATTCATCAGTTGCTTGAACAGTTTGCCGCGGAGAGTGAATGTGAATTAATCCTGCCGGCTGAGCTTAAAAAAGAAATGACTGAATATCCGGATTTCACTGTACCGGTTTCTTTTCATTTCAGTCGTAACATCATATTACGTACCGGAAAAAAATTACTTTATCTGACACCGGAAACGTTTGCCCGTGAAAAAATAACACAAATAAATGCCCGTGTTGTTCCGGATAGCCCGGCGGATATCTCCGGTGAATATTTATAATTATACAAAAAAGGACAATAAATATGAGAACAGAAATGACAGCCGGAAAGGCGGATATTAACCCTGACGAAAATAATGAAAAATCCAAACGATTGCATGACTGGCTTATAACTAATTATAATAAAAAGGAAGATATTTATCGGGGAATGGGGTTAGTAGGTATTGATGGCTACAATACCGGAAATAATATACAAGAAAAAATAAAGTTATTAATTGCTGTTGAAAATAAGTTAATTAAAAATCCGGAATATTCTGATACGGAAATGTGCAAATCAGTAAGCCAGGTTGGCGCCGAAGCTGTGAACTATTATGCCTTTTACCAACAATACCTTCTTAAGATGGTGAATCAAAAACAGCTGGGATTAGCACCGGATGTACTTTCCGCTGATTTTGACCAGAATAATAACAAAGATGACTGGCTTACTGCGTTTAGCTGATAATGCCTGTCGTATCAGAATTGATAACAACAGAAAAAATATCTTGATTTAAATAAATTGTTTGCCGTTCAGTAATACTGTTTCTGCTCTGAACTGATTTGAACGCATCTGAATATGCGGTTCATGCGGATGTTCTGATGCTTCAGCTTTACCACTGAGGAACCATTCGACCGGCGCATATAATAATTCAGATAATTCAATAAGATGATGCAGACTGATTTTACTGACACCGCGTTCGTAACGGTTAAATTGCTGCTGACTGATATTCAGTTTTTGCGCTAATTTAACCGTAACAATCCCGAGTTCTTTACGTCTTGATTGGATTCTGTGGCCTAAGACTGCATAAAAATCGGAAGTTTCCATAATGTCTGCCTATTTTCTCTATAAGTCGTAAATTCAATTAAGTAAAATTACTTAAAAGATATATTTTTTATATATTAAAATTTCAAATAAAAACAAAGTATTTCTCGCGAAATACTAAAAGTTATGAATAATTTCGTTTTAATTATGACGTAATATTTAAATTTAGTTTAATATCGATGTCATACTTCACAAAAATTTCATTACAATGAAATCATTTTGGTTATGTCACTTTATTGCAGGCATAAAAAAAGCACCCGAAGGTGCTTTTTTTATCGTCAGTAACATTAACGACCGGCTTTCAGCTTCTGATAATAGCTTTCATAAAGCACGCTGGCGTCACCCACATCATCCTGCCACTGCCCTTTGCGGATAGTTTCCTCATCCGGATAAAGTGATTTGTCATTCACAATCTCAGCCGGGAGCAGTTTTTTCGCCGCCAGGTTCGGGGTCGGATACCCGATAGTCTGTGCGACCTGTGCCGCAATTTCCGGACGCAGCAGGAAATCAATCAGCTTATGTGCGCCTTCCGGATTTTTGGCATTAGCCGGGATAGCCAGACTGTCCATCCAGAAGATACCGCCTTCCTCAGGCCAGACAACATCAATATTCAGGCCGGACTGACGCGCCACATAAGCGGAGCCGTTCCAGATCATCCCGACATTCACCTCCCCTTCCATAAACGGGTTGGCCGGGTTATCGGAGTTAAACGCTAAAATATTCGGACGCAGTTTTTGCAGCTCTTTATACGCCTGCTCAATTTCAGCCGGGTCGGTGGTATTTGCTGAATAACCCAGTTTGCTCAGGGCAATCTGGAACACTTCGCGGGCATCATCGGTCATCAGCAGGCTGTTTTTGTACTCCGGTTTCCACAGATCGGCCCAGGAGGTCACAGATGACGGATCTATCTCGTCACCGTTAATCCCGATAGCAGTTGCCCCCCAAATATACGGGATCGAGTAATCATTTTCAGGATCAAACGGTTTGTGCAGCAGATTCGGATCCAGATTATCAAAGTGACTCAGCTTTGATTTATCGATCTTCTGCAGCATCCCCTCGTGACGCATTTTGGCGACAAAATAGGTTGAAGGCACCACCAGGTCATAAGCCCCGTCTTTATAGGTCTTCAGTTTGGTGTACATGCTTTCGTTGGATTCATAGGTGGAGTAAATCACCTTGATTCCGGTCTCTTTGGTAAACTGCTCTAATAGCCCCGGCGGAACATATTCCGTCCAGTTATAGAAATAGAGTGTTTTACTGTCATCTGCTGATGCTGAACTCAAGCCCGCTGCCAGAATGCCGGCACCAAGCAGTAAGGACCACTTTTTCATTTCAGTGTTTCCCTCAACCCGGGTTAATCAGTGAATATCACAGGCGGTAACGCCCCCTTTGTTAATTACGCAGAGCAATTATAAAAGCGGAAAAGCGGGGGGTAAAGCAACGATTACGTCATAAAACGGTAACAGAATTGAAAATTCTGCGGCAATACGGGATTATTCACAAAATAAACCGGCGGATCCGCTGAAGACCGCGCCGGTAACAGAAAGGTTACTGCTGTTTGTGTGAGCGGTCACGCAGCACAAGCTGACTGATGATGACCATAAACAGCGAAAGTGCCATTAAAATCGTGGCCAGCGCATTCACTTCCGGTGAAACCCCGACTTTTACCATCGAATAGATTTTCAGCGGCAGAATTTCATAGCTCGGCCCGGTAACAAATGAGGAAACCACCACGTCATCCATCGACAGGGTAAAGCTCAGCAGCCAGCCCGCAATCACCGCCGGTAACGCCAGCGGTAAAATAATCTTGCGCAGAATGGTAAATTCCCCGGCGCCCAGATCCCGTGCCGCTTCCAGCATTTTCACGTCAAAATCTTTCAGCCGCGAATAGACCGTGACCACCACAAACGGCAGGCAGAAGGTAATGTGCGAGAACAACAATGACCAGAAACCGAGCGACACCCCGAGGATCATAAACAGTACCAACAGGGAGATTGCCATCACGATATCCGGTGACATCATCACCACAAACAGCATGCCGCCGACAAACGGTTTTCCTTTGAACCGGTAGCGGTACAGTGCCACCGCTGTCAGTGAACCGATAACCGTGGCAAATGTGGCAGACAGAATCGCCATCGTCAGTGAATGACCCGCCGCCTGCAACAGGCTGTCATTATTGACCAGTGTACTGTACCAGTCAGTCGTGAACCCCTGCCAGTTGATCCCGAAACGGGATGAGTTAAAGGAGTTCACAATCAGAATGACAATCGGGATGTATAAATAAGCATAGATGATGGTCATAAAACCACCGCGTAACAGGCGTCCTATCATTCCAGTTCACCCTTCTTATTTAACATTTTTGCCGCACGGTAATAGACATACAGCAGCAGCCCCATCGCTGCGGTCAGGAAAATACTGGTTGCCGCACCAAACGGCCAGTCACGGATGTTCAGGAACTGACTTTTTATCACGTTACCAATCAGCAGGTTTTTCGCCCCGCCCATCAGGTCCGCCACATAGAACAGCCCCATCGCCGGTAACAGTACCAGCAGACAACCGGCGATAATACCCGGCATGGTCAGCGGCAGAATAATGCGGAAGAAGGTCTGACATTTATTTGCCCCCAGATCCCGCGCCGCTTCCAGATAAGATTTGTCGAGCTTTTCAATACTGGAGTAAAGCGGCATCACCATAAACGGCAGCAGAATATAGATAAGCCCGAGCACCACCGCTTCAGAGGTATACATCAGCTTAAAGGGTTTATCGATAAGTCCGGTCCATAATAAAAACTCATTCATATAGCCGCGCGTGCTGAGGAATATTTTCAGCCCGTAAATGCGGATAAGCGAGTTTGTCCAGAACGGAACTATCAGCAAGAATAACATCAGTGGCCGGTACTTCTGCGGCATCCTTGCAATAAACGCCGCAAAAGGATAGCCGATCAGCAGGCAGCAGACCGTGGCAATCACCGCCATATTGAACGAGTGCAGCATTACCTGTGCGTACATCGGGTCAAACAAGCGGCGGTAATTGTCGAGGGTAAAGACCATATCGACCAGATTCGCGTCATTGCGTGTCAGGAAACTGGTGCCGATGATCATCAGATTGGGCAGGAAAACAAACAGCAGTAACCAGGCGACAATCCCCGTGATCACGATAGTCTGGAATGGTTTACGCGTCATTTTCATCGCCCAGCACCACCTCCCAGCTTTCGACCCACGTCACCGCAATCTTCTGATTCAGTGAGTGATCCACATCCGGATCATCCTCATTAAAGAACTCACTGACCATCACCCGTTTGCCGTTTTCCATCTCCACTTCGGAGTCCAGCGTCATTCCTTTATAGTTGCGCTCGCGGACATAGCCGATAAGCCCGGCAATCGGCTCATTATCATGGATCTCTTCAACGCGCAGATCCTCCGGACGCAGCAGCACATGCACCCGCTGCCCCGGTGTGACATCCAGGGTGGTGTAAATATCACACTCGTGCCCCTCGACATTTGCGCGGATCCGCTGTTCATCGATCCGGTGCAGAACATCCGCATCAAAGATATTTATCTCGCCGATAAACTGCGCCACAAACAGGTTTTTCGGCTCTTCGTAGATTTCACGCGGTGTGCCGTCCTGCTCGATCCTGCCGTCACGCATCACAATGATACGGTCAGACATGGTCAGCGCCTCTTCCTGGTCATGGGTGACAAACACAAACGTGATCCCCAGCTGACGCTGAAGGGCTTTCAGTTCACTCTGCATCTGTTTGCGCAGTTTGTAATCCAGCGCGGAGAGGGATTCATCCAGCAGCAGCACTTCCGGTTTATTCACCACCGCACGGGCAATGGCAACACGCTGCTGTTGTCCGCCGGAAAGGTGACCCGGTTTGCGCCCGGCGAAATCTTCCAGCTGCACCATTTTCAGGGCTTCTTCCACGCGCTGTGTGATTTCATTTTCCGGGGTTTTCTGCATGCGCAGCCCGAACGCGACGTTTTCAAAGACCGTCATGTGCGGAAACAGGGCATAACTCTGGAAAACAGTGTTGATATGGCGCTGTTCAGCGGGGATATGGGTAATATCCTGGTCGCCGAGCATAATAGTGCCTTCATCCGCATCCTCAAGCCCGGCGATTAACCGTAAAACCGTGGTTTTACCACACCCGGACGGACCCAGAATGGTGACGAACTCACCATGATTAATTGTGAGGTCGAAATGCTTAATTATGTTCTTGTCATCAAAGCTTTTGCTCAGCCCTTTCAGGGTGACAAGTGGTGTCAGAGAGGTTGTCTCAGTCATTTATGCTATTCACTCTATCCCGGAGGTCATGCAGATAGAACCGTAACTGAAAAAAGACTGTTAAAGCAGATTGGTCTACTTATGGCCAATGCCCAAAACCAGTTACGCCGTCAAAAAAAGAAGAGGGCATAATAAACACAGCGACCTTAAAATGAAAGCTGAAACGTCATCACGCCACTAATTTTTTGTTCATCTTTATTCATACATATCTTAACAATCATCCCCCTGATTGAATGCATTTTCAAACAGGAATGCGATCTTATTGTCCGTGCGCAATATCTGCCGTTTTGGCGCTGTAAACTATTAAAATAAACCCATCGTTAGATAAAACCTATCACATCGATAGCAGCAAGCCATTGGCTTCCCCGCGTAGCTTCCCGTATTGTTATTTTCAACGAAACAGGAGGAATCATCTATGTCTTTAATTAATACCCCAATCAAACCTTTCAAAAACATGGCATTCAAAAACGGTGAATTCATCGAAGTCACCGAAAAAGACACCGAAGGCAAATGGAGCATTTTCTTCTTTTATCCTGCTGACTTCACCTTTGTCTGCCCGACTGAGTTAGGCGACCTGGCTGACCATTACGACGAATTCCAGAAAATGGGCGTGGACATCTACTCTGTCTCCACTGACACCCATTTCACCCACAAAGCATGGCACAGCAGCTCAGAAACCATCGGCAAAATCAAATATGCCATGATCGGTGACCCGACCGGCGCACTGACCCGTAACTTCGAAAATATGCGTGAACTGGAAGGTCTGGCTGACCGCGGTACGTTCGTTGTTGACCCGCAGGGTATCATCCAGGCGATTGAAATCACCGCTGAAGGTATCGGCCGTGACGCATCTGACCTGCTGCGTAAAGTAAAAGCGGCTCAGTATGTTGCCAGCCATCCGGGTGAAGTCTGTCCTGCAAAATGGAAAGAAGGTGAAGCGACTCTGTCTCCGTCACTGGACCTGGTCGGTAAAATTTAAGACCCCCTCTCCGTCTTCTTTCTTATTTACTGTTATCGGGTGCATTGCACCCGATTTTTTAAGGGAATAATCATGCTCGATAACACAATGAAAGCGCAGCTTAAAGCGTATCTCGAAAAATTAACCCGTCCGGTTGAGCTGGTATCAACCCTTGACGACAGTGCTAAGTCCGGTGAAATCAGGACATTATTACAGGAAATCGCTGAGTTATCGCCGAAGATTACTGTTCGCGAAGATAACAGCGCGTCTGCACGCAAGCCTTCATTCCTGATTGTAAATCCGGGACAGACTCAGGGTATCCGTTTTGCCGGTTCCCCGCTGGGTCATGAATTCACCTCACTGGTGTTAGCACTGTTACAAGTCGGCGGTCATCCGTCGAAAGAAGCACAGGAATTACTGGATCAGGTGCGTAATCTGGAAGGTGAATTCCATTTTGAGACCTATTATTCACTTTCATGCCATAACTGCCCGGATGTGGTGCAGGCACTGAACCTGATGGCGGTGCTTAATCCGGATATCACACACACGGCCATTGACGGCGGTCTGTTTCAGAATGAGATCACCGAACGCAATATCATGGGCGTGCCGGCGGTTTTCCTGAATGGCAACGAGTTCGGTCAGGGCCGTATGACACTGGCGGAAATCGTCAATAAAGTGGACAGCAACGCCGGTAAACGCGCAGCCGATGCGCTGAATCAGCAGGCGCCGTATGAAGTGCTGATTGTCGGCAGCGGCCCTGCCGGGGCATCCGCTGCCGTGTATGCCGCCCGTAAAGGGATCCGTACCGGACTTATCGGTGAGCGTTTCGGCGGCCAGGTGCTGGATACCGTGGATATTGAAAACTATATCTCCGTGCCGAAAACCGAAGGCGCAAAACTGGCGGCGGCACTGAAAGTGCATGTGGAAGATTACACTGCAGATGTGATTGATAACCAGAGCATCACCGCACTGATCCCGGCCACAGAACAAGGCGGCCTGCATCAGTTACAGACTGCGTCCGGTGCGACACTGAAAGCGCGCAGCGTCATTATCAGTACCGGTGCCCGCTGGCGTAACATGGGCGTTCCGGGCGAGCAGGAATACCGCACCAAAGGGGTAACTTACTGCCCGCACTGTGACGGCCCGCTGTTCAAAGGGAAATCTGTGGCAGTGATCGGCGGCGGTAACTCCGGCGCGGAAGCGGCTATCGACCTGGCCGGTGTGGTGGAACACGTCACCCTGCTGGAATTTGCCCCGGAACTGAAAGCCGATGCGGTGTTACAGCAGAAATTACGCAGCCTGGCAAACGTGGATATCATTGTGAATGCACAAACCACCGAAGTGCTCGGCGACGGCAGCAAAGTGACCGGCTTACAGTACAAAGATCGCGTATCCGGTGAGCTTCACACACTGACACTGGCCGGGATTTTCGTTCAGATTGGCCTGCTGCCGAATACGCAGTGGTTGAAAGGAACACTGGATCTGAACCCGATGGGTGAGATTGTGGTCGATGCCCGTAACGAAACCAGCATTAAAGGGGTGTTCGGTGCCGGTGACTGTACCACCGTGCCGTACAAACAAATTATTATCGCGGCAGGCGAAGGGGCCAAAGCATCACTCAGTGCCTTTGATTACCTGATCCGCACCAGTACCAGAACCGCTGAATAGTCCGCTGTTCAGTTGTTGTACCCAAAGGCATCCGGGGGCGGATGCCTTTTTTTTATTCCCCGGTAAACGCCGTTACACTCTGCCGGATTTGTTCCCGCAGCCAGCGGGTTTTCTGATTATGCGCGTTGCGTTTATGCCAGAGCATCAGAAACGGAATATCCAGCTGCCGGTAAAACGACTCATCAAACGGCAGCGGGCGGCACTCCAGATCCAGCTGAAATTTCGTCACATAGTGGCGGCAGTAGCCCGGTGCACAGGTGATCAGTTCATGTCCCGGATGCGCGGCCATCTGCAATGATTGTTCAAAAGAAGAATAAGAGAGCCGGATCTGACGCGAATAACCGAGATCATGCAGCAAATCATCCAGCGCCCACGGGATCCGGTTAGCATATTCCGTACTGATATGCGGGTATTTGATCAGATTACTGATTGTCCACGCCTCACTGAGCAGCGGATGTCCGCGCCGGATAAACGCCAGCGGCCTGTCTGTGAACAGCAGATCAAAATTGACAATATCCGGGATCGCGCTGATGCTCTCCCGCGACTTCGGGTAGCTTTCACGCCCGAGCAGCCCGATATCCGCCTCTCCCGCAATCACCTCACTGAGTGAGTTATAATCCCAGTCACGGATACTGACCGCCGACTCCGGATAGTGATTCAGGATCGTGACCGCCAGATCATGCAGCATGATCAGGTTCAGCGGTTCTTCCATCAGCAGACGGAACTGAACCCCTTTCGGGTTATCGCTGTCGCGGATCTCCGCCACTGATTTGGCAGTATGCAGAAATTCCGGCAGCACGCCTTCGAGACGCAGCATCAGCGGTGTCGGTATTAACCCCTGCGGACTGCGGATAAACAGCGGATCATCAAACCAGGTACGCAGTTTGGTCAGCGCTTTACTGACCGCCGAAGGGGTCACTGCCAGCCGGGCCGCAACCAGGCTCACGCTCCGCTCTTCCAGCAGATACTGGAGGATGATAAGCAGATTTAAATCGAGGCGGTGCAGTGATTTATTCATAAAGCGCCCGGCGGTTTCCGCTGCTGACAGGATATCGTCTCAGTAATATCGCACCCGCCAACGCGGTTGTCAGCAGAATAATCAGCAGCATTGCCACCGCGCCGGTTTCCGCGGCGGCCATCAGCCGGATATAGAGTGAGGCAAAACTCAGTTGGGCAATGGCCAGCACAGAACTGGCCACACCGGCACGTTTTGCAAACGGCGACAGCGCCTGACTCATGATAATCCCGAACATCAGTGAAAAGCCGGCACCGCACAAGCCAAACACAATAATCAGTATCAGCGTGTATTCCGCACCGGACAAAAATATTCCCAGCAGCGCGGCATTGAGCAGGAACAAGCCCAGCGCGGTATATAAAATGGCATCACTGCTGAAGGCAGCGATAATTTTCGGCATGGAAAAAGAGACACTCATGCTGACCATGGCAAGCAACGCCATCGCCGCTGAAAACTGACCGGATGTAAATTGCATTTGTCCCATCAGAATAATCGGCGATACATTCACATAAGTCAGGATCACGCCCATTCCCAGGCAGGAAATCACCAGTCGTGTCAGGAAAAAAGCATTCAGAAAACCTTCCGGCTGTTCGTCTCCGGCTGCTGCCGCTGTTTCCGCCGTGTGTTTATCCGGCCGGGTCTCTTTAATAAAGAACAGACAGAAAATAATGCTCACCAATGCATAGCCCGCAGAAAAGTAAAACATCACAGACCAGTGAAAATACAGCAGGATAAGAAAACCAATTACCGGCGCCAGCACCGGCGCAATACAGGTAATTCCGTTCATCATAGAGAGGACTTTTGTCCGTGCCGGGCCGGGAAGGACATCACGCAGCAGGGCAAACGTCACCACATAGCAGAACCCGGCACCGGCGCCCTGGGCAAAACGGGCGCCGAGGAAAAACCCGGTGGTGACAGCGGACCCGGCAGCTACCGAAGCCAGACAAAAAATAACGGCACCAGCCAGTGCCACAGGTCTGCGCCCGATATGGTCAGCACACCATCCGGCAATCAGCATCATGGCCGCCATTCCGGCAAGATATATGGAGAATGCTGTATGCAGCGAGCTTTCCGGGGCATTCAGATCCACGGCAATCTGCGGAATACCGGTCAGATGCAAATCCACCCCTAGCGGGTACATCAGCACAATCCAGAAGCTGAAAATCACATATTTAAGCATCACACTATCCCCGTCAGAAAGTCATCTGCGGGATTGTAACTATCTGTTTTTCCTTACCCTACTGATGATTGGTAAAAGGACGTTTTCCGTTTTGGAAAAGACTGTTTCCTGTCACGACATAACAGAGCACAGCGGGAACATATTTTTATTTACTCTGCAGGGAAATACCGGTTATATATATACTATGATGCTTATTATCACTCTTATAACGTGTATGTAATCATATCCTCTGCACCAGGAATTGCTTATATTGCGTTACGACAAATTTAATAATAAAAAACATAACCATTGGTATATTTATTGCCAAATACCCAATAAAAACACGATAATATTATGTTTATTTCGTCACACTCTATTCATATACAAACACCGCAGACATACTTTAATGTATAGCCCTCTCTGTTTTTAAAATCAGATACAATATATACCCGCCAGAGGAGTTATCATGCGTTTTAAAACATTAATTCTGATTTCGGGATTACTGACCACATTGTCCGGCTGTACCACCCCATCACGGCAAATGGCCTCTCAGCCCGCGCAACCTGCGGCCGTGCCGGTAAAACTGCTCCCTGCTCCGGCACAGAATTCCACCAGCGACAGCTGTATTGATGATATGTATCTGCTGCGTAAAACGAATGCCAATGATTACCGTGTATTATCCGGAAAATACAGTGAAGTGATGAATGAGTTTAATTTCCTGCGGGAAAATGAAAGCATCATGGACAATGATATTAAAATTTATATGAAAAACAGCCTGACGATAAAACTCGGGAAGGTATGCAGTGATATCAAACTGAGCGCATTCCGCTCAATCAAGAAAAAATCCAGTCTGAATGCCGGTTCATAAATAAAAAAGGCTTGCAGTTAATACAAGCCTTTTTAGTCTCTGTTTATTATCAGTCAGGGTTCTGTTCAATAATATCCAGGCAATACTCAGAAAACAGATTAAGAAATGCAAAATAGTTTTTTTCATTATAATACTGAAGCGCCAAAAAACGTTTTGCATCTGAATCGCCTTTTCCGGCCGCAATAAGCAAATAATACTTTCCCTTTTCAATATCTTTGTTCACACCGTAACGTCCGGTGAGATACAACGTTCCCAGTAAAAACTGAGCATTTGTCTCTCCCTGCCCTGCTTTTATACTCAGCAGCTCAACATTTTGCGGCGGCGTCCCCGCAGAACAAAGTAACGGGATAAAAAGCAGCGCTATCAAAATCCGGGAATATATTTTCATTTTTCCTTTATCCGTTAACAGTGTGCCGGGGTAAAGATTATTTTTGATTTATTGTCTTTTCTTTACCGGCAACAACGATATCAGGGTTTACTTTATTACTCTTATAAGGTTCGGACTGGCCGGTAAAACGCCCGCCGGTAATAATGGAAAATGCTTCAGCGCGGCACACGCCATTAAGTTCGCCCTTTTGTAAAATTTCCGTATTTTTAGCACAGCAGGTGCCCATCATAAGACCATTGATTGAAACATGCTCCGAAGTCACATCACCTTCAATAACGCCTTTTTCCATAACAGAAACTTTAAAAGCACCGGCATTGATATTCCCTTTCACTTTCCCGTATATTTCAATATTCCCCCCGGGAGTCATATCGCCGGTTATTTCACAGCCGGTTCCCACAATGGTAATACTTTTACCGGCTGGTTCATTTTTTACCGGTTCTGCTTTTACCGGTTCCGCTTTTACGGGTTCTGCTTTATCTTTTTTATCGTCTTGTCTGAATAATGCCATAAAAAAACGCCTTCCTGTTGTGATGAAAAATAATACAAAGAGAAGCAAAAAATAGATGCTCATATGAAAATACAATTTTCTCCCGGAAGAGATAATCGCTATCAGTACTCCTCCCCAGAGAAACCAGAGACTGTATAAATACAAATGTATTTTCATTCGTTCAGCGTCTTTATGCTTACTGGTATACCGGCACATCACTGATACAATTTATATTGATCTGGATATGCACACCATTCTCTTCATCGATATAAAACACGACGTTATCACCGTCATAGTGATATTTAATATCACAATCCTGTTTAACAAATTTTTTCATTATATTTGCCAAATCAGTTTTCATATCATCAAAAATCATAGTTCCTCCTGATGTTCAGGTTTAAAGTGACAACAAATACATCTGAACAGAACTGCATAAGATAAACCTATGGTTTCTCATCATAGATAACCATATAACTGCTGGTATTTAATAAGTTATTTTTTTGATTATTTTTCAGATCTTTTTCCAGGTCACCGCCGAATCCGGTTTGTACATCGTACCCGTTGTTATCGAAGAATGCCTGCCAGGCACCGGCGATCTCATCCGAGTAAAACTGATCACCGGATTCATCGCGCTGCACCGGAACCGCCGGTAATGTACTGAACACATCACTGTGCGGGATCCGGCTGCCGGGCGGCACTTTTCCGGCAGGCTCCGGCAGTGTGGTCAGATCCATCGGAAACGGCATGCCCCGTCTGCCGGATAAAAAGCGGTTTCTGAGATCATCCGGAGACACGGCGACAACTGCCCCTATACCCTCTATTGTTTCCGATATTACCGGCTCAGATTGTCTGACCACCGGTTTTGATGCAGAGGATACTGCAACTGAAACCGGAAAAATAAACGGTAAGGAAAACAGCAGATATAATCTTATTTTTTTCATATTAAATTTTTTATATGACATAAACATAAATATGTCCCGGTCCCGGATTTTCAGAGTTAATGATGATAAAATAATTTATCAATAAGTACCGACGATATCCCCATCATAATGGTTTTATGCATTATTTCTGTATAAATATACTTTATTATTGTTTAAATCATTTTCCGTAATCATTATAGTACGATTGTTCTATTCTTCCTTCATGCTCTCCGACCTTATGATGGTAATAGCTTCCTAATACCGAGAATAAATTATTAACATCGTTTGGTGTCATTTGAAGAGCAGCAAAATAGCGCATAAGCATATCCAGGTTAAAACAATTCACGCCTCTTTCATAACGGGAGATCTGTTGCTGACTGATACTTAAGATTTTTGAAAGTTCAATACCGGATAACCCGAGCTGTCGGCGTTTATTTTTAAGAGCCTGGCCTATTACGCTGGAAATAGGATGAATATTTTTAATCACAAATCCTCCTGACGACTACATTACACTCTGACTACTATTTATTATAAATAAAACAATATGCATTCTGTTTTATATGCCATGTGAAATAATGATAATCACTGAAAAGATAAACTAATATACTGCATGCCTGTTTAAGACACCTCCTTCTTCAGTTAAAAAAGATAAGCATGATAATACATTTTCACTCCACGTGAGAGTAAAAATGCTATTTTCAGCATTCATTTTGTTAAGTAGTTAACTATTTTATTGATAACAATATCAGAGCGGCAGAGATTAATGCTCTCTGCTATCCTGTGTACGGATAAACATTATCGTCACTGATATGTCAGCTGTATTTCTTTTTCTTATCGCCGGGAAAATTGGTATTACAAGACGATCGCGAAGATCATTTTGTCGCCATTTACCTGTTATCGTTAATAACCTTCTTTATATAAGTTATTTTATTTTCATGTAAAGAGTAAATGACTTATGGCGGTGTGTGCAAATTTTTATTCACCTCTCCATTCAAATCGAACAATAGATTAAACCTATCAATAAAAATTTATTCATACCCAAAAAATAGCATAATAAGTCAAATTTACTAATTACATCAGTAAGTTAAATTGAAGTGACTGTTTTTACACAATAAATACGATTTATCCTAAATATCCCCCCCACTCCTCTCGCGATTACGTTTGAAGCACTCTGTTACACATTCATTATGTTTTTTCACAAAAATACCATTGTAACACACTAATTATTAACAAATTATTGCGTTGGTAACTATCATTATCCGTGGTATTCCATTCCGGATTAGTAGTATAAAAACGCGTATTTCACTTATTAAATCCCGTCACCCAGTATTATCATCTGATATAAATCTGCTGCTCTGAATAAATGTATATCTGCCGGGAAAAACTATCTGAATATCTGAAATACTATATGCTCACCGGGATTGCTCACACCTGCTTCGCTGATACCAATGTTATTCCTCTGTTCACACAAAATAAAAAGCTCCGGCTGTCATACCGGAGCTTTTCCTTATATTACCGTCGTATCAGATTATGAGATACAGATCACGTATTATCCTGTGGTCTGAACGGCTTATTTTATCATTACCAATCTTCTGCGTTACATGGCAGAGGAGTATGTCTGCAACAGTCTCACACTGACCACGTTATTGCTGTCCACATTAACTTCAAGTACACGCCAGAATTTGGTGCTCGTACCTGAGGCATTCCGCGGAGATTCAACATAAGTATCAGGTGCGGTTCCCGATGCCAGCGTTACACGGTCATTAATATGTACTGATACTTTTGTATCGGTATTATTAAAGTTTGACCAGGTACAATTGTAGCATTCCAGAGCATAGGTATAGGTGCCCGGCTTAAACTTCTCGATGGTAATCGTTTCAAGACCCGGAGCGGATGTGTTATCCCTGTCGAGATGTACCCCGTCATAATCTTTCTTACCACGGAAGACCACCGTTCCGTCAGGCACTTTAATATAGGCATCCGGATCCTTCGGATTATTTTCCAGCCACTGGACAATAATCTTGGCATCATTATTACCCATCTGGATCAGACCGTACTGGTAATTAAGATCGAGACCTGAGCGAATCTCAATGAAATCATCATAGGTTCTGAAGCCATCTTTCGTAATAACAATCGCATACCGTCCTGCCACCAGTTCAACCTGAATCTTACCGCTGGACGGTGTCAGCTCATCAACCAGTTTTTCACCTTTATTCTCGGAATAGATTTCAATTCTCGCTCCCGGAATAACCACGGTACCTGTTTTACCGGCATCCACAACGGTGATTGTACTCTTGAACAACTCTTCAAAAGACACGGTCAGATTTGCATTAACCTTGTTCTGTCCGTCCATTTTGGCCGAAACAACAATGTCATACGTTGGTGTCATCGAACTCGTCAGTGTGGCTTCCACCGTTCCGTCAACACCCGTCTTCGGCGCAGCCGCGGTCAGTGTTGTGGTTGTTGGTGCACTGCCCTCCCAGGTGAGCGCGACATCCCTTACCGGGTTATCGTTCCCGTCAAGTACCGTGGCAACAAATATAAAGGTATTTGTCCCGTTGGCCACTTTACGGGTGACTTCCCCTTTCAGATTGACCGATGCAATGTGCGCCGTTGCGAGATCCGCTGTGAAGCTGACGGTTTTGTCAGCCGCAGTCTGTGCGGTCTCAAGGTACTGAGCACTGACACTGATATCATAAGCCGCTTTGGTGGTCGATTTCAGCGTGATAACCGCTTTACCGGTCGCATCCGTTTTACTGGTTGCCGCTGACAGGATGACATTACTGCCTTTATCCTGTGTCCATTTCACATCCAGATCCGCCTGTGTGACCGGGTTGTTATTGGCATCCACCAGCTGTGCGGTATAGGTAAAGATGTTGGTGCCGTTTGCCACTTTCTCAATCAGATCACCATCCAGCGTTACCTTACCGATGTGCGCTGATGCCAGGTCATAAGTAAAGCTGACCGTCTTATTGGCTGCCACTTCAGCAGTCGAAGCATACTGAGCCTTCACAGTGATATCTTTAACCACTTTGGTCGTCGATTTCAGCGTAATAACTGCCCGGCCCTCAGCATCCGTTTTACTGGTTGTCGCTGACAGCACAACATCCGTACCTTTATCCTGCGTCCATTTCACATCCAGATTCGCCTGGCGTATCGGGTTGCCGTGACTGTCCGTTAACTGCGCGGTATAGGTAAAGTTGTTCGTACCGTTTGCCACTTTCTCAACCAGATCACCATCCAGGATCACTGTGCTGACATGTGCTGACGTCAGGTCATGGATAAAGCTGACCGTCTTATCGGCTGCCACAACCGGCGTACTTTCATACTGTGCACTCACCGTAATGGTATCGACCGCTGTTGTGGTGGAAACCAGGGTGATGGTTGCCCGGCCATCAGCATCCGTTTTACTGGTCGCTGCTGACAACGCGACATCGTTACCTTTGTCCTGCGTCCATTTCACCACCAGATCCGCTTTGCGTACCGGGTTGTTGTTAGCATCCACCACCTGAGCGGTGTAGGTGAAGTTGTTCGCACCATCGGCCACCTTCTGTACCACATCACCAGTCAGTTTCACGGTACCGATTTTGGCTGACGCCAGGTCATAGATAAAGCTGACCGTCTTGTCTGCCGCAACTTCGGTGGTATCCAGATACTGAGCTTTCACGGTGATAGTATCCACCGCTTTTTTGGTTGACTTCAGGGTGACAGTCGCCTGACCGTCAGCATCCGTTTTAGTGGTTGCCGCTGACAGTGTGACATCACTGCCTTTGTCCTGCGTCCATTTCACATCCAGATTTGCCTGACGGACAGGGTTACCGTTACCGTCCACCAGTTGTGCAGTGTAGGTAAAGGTATTCACGCCATCGGCAATTTTCTCAATCACACCATCTTTCAGCGTCACAGTACTGACGTGTGCGGATGTCAGGTTATAGATAAAGCTGACGGTTTTATTCGCTGCCACTTTCGCGGTGCTTTCATACTGCGCACTCACGGTAATGGTATCGACCGCTTTTGTGGTGGAAGTCAGGGTAATCGTCGCTTTACCGGTGGCATCCGTTTTGCTGGTTACATCCGACAGCGTCACATCCGTGCCTTTATCCTGCGTCCATTTCACATCCAGGTCTGCTTTACGGATCGGGTTGTTATTCACATCCACCAGTTGTGCGGTGTAAGTGAAGTAACTCACGCCATCCGCGACTTTTTCTGTCACTGTACCGCCCAGCGCGACCGTACTGACATGCGCTGACGCCAGGTCATAGATAAAGCTGACCGTCTTATCGGCTGCCACAACCGGCGTGCTTTCGTACTGCGCACTCACGGTGATGGTATCAACGGCTTTTTTGGTGGAGGTCAGGGTGATAACAGCCTTACCGTCCGCATCCGTTTTACTGGTTGTGGCCGACAGCGCAACATCATTGCCCTTATCCTGCGTCCATTTCACCACCAGATCAGCCTGACGGATCGGGTTACCATTGTTATCAACTAACTGCGCCGTGAAGGTATAGTTATTTGCCCCATCAGCAATTTTCTGCACCACATCACCGGTCAGTTTCACCGTACCGACTTTGGCTGACGCCATGTTATAGATAAAGCTGACAGTCTTATTCGCCGCAACTTCGGTGGTTTCCTTGTACTGCGCTTTCACCGTGATGGTATCCACCGCTTTGGTGGTTGATTTCAGGGTGACCGTCGCCTGACCGTTGACATCCGTTTTAGTGGTTGCCGCTGACAGCGTGACATCACTGCCTTTGTCCTGCGTCCATTTCACATCCAGATTTGCCTGACGGACAGGGTTACCATTGCCATCCACCAGTTGTGCAGTGTAGGTAAAGGTATTCACACCATCGGCAATTTTCTCTGTTACATCATCTTTCAGCGTCACAGTACTGACGTGTGCGGATGTCAGGTTATAGATAAAGCTGACCGTCTTATCCGCCGCCACTTTCGCGGTGCTTTCATACTGCGCACTCACGGTGATGGTATCAACGGCTTTGGTGGTCGAGGTCAGCGTGATGGTTGCTTTACCGTCCGCATTGGTTTTACTGGTCTCAGCAGACAACACGACATCATTGCCCTTATCCTGTGTCCATTTCACCACCAGATCCGCCTGACGGATCGGGTTACCGTTGGTATCGACCAGTTGCGCGGTATAGGTGAAGTTATTCACACCATCCGCCACTTTCTGTACCACATCGCCGTCCAGCTTCACGGTACCGACTTTGGCTGAACTCAGCTCATAGATAAAGCTGACCAGCTTATTGGCATCCACTTTGGCTGTACCGGCATACTGTGCACTGACGAGTACATCATCCACTGCTTTTTTGGTGGAGGTCAGGGTGATAGTGGCTTTACCGGTGGCATCCGTTTTACTGGTTGTCGCCGACAGCGCCACATCATTACCTTTGTCCTGCGTCCAGTTCACCACCAGATCCGCCTGACGAACCGGGTTACCGTTGCCGTCAACCAGCTGTGCGGTATAAGTGAAGGCATTCACACCATCCGCCACTTTCTGTACCACATCGCCTTCCAGGGTCACGGTGCCCACTTTGGCTGACGTCAGTTCAAAGATAAAGCTGACGGCCTTATTCGCTGCCACTTTCGCGGTATCTTCGTACTGTGCACTCACTGTAACGTTATCAACGGCAGTTGTGGTCGATGTCAGTGTGACAGTGGCTTTACCGGTGGCATCCGTTTTACTGCTTGTCGCTGACAGCACGACTGCATTGCCTTTGTCCTGCGTCCAGTTCACCACCAGATCTGCCTGACGGATCGGGTTACCGTTACCGTCCACCAGCTGTGCGGTGTAGGTGAACGCATTGACGCCATCTGCCACTTTCTGCACCACATCGCCGTCCAGGGTCACGGTACCGACTTTGGCTGAAGTCAGTTCATAGGTAAAGCTGACATTTCTGTCCGCCGCCACAGCAGCTGTACTTTCGTACTGCCCGCTGACGGTGACATTATCCACCGCAGTGGTTGTCGATTTCAGCGTGATAGTGGCTGTACCATCAGCACGGGTTTTACTGGTTGTGGCCGACAGAGCAACATCGTTACCTTTGTTCTGCGTCCAGTTCACCACCAGATCCGCTTTACGGACCGGGTTACCATTACCGTCCACAACCTGTG
The DNA here is from genome assembly GCF_019243775.1 of Morganella morganii. NCBI lineage: Bacteria > Pseudomonadati > Pseudomonadota > Gammaproteobacteria > Enterobacterales > Morganellaceae > Morganella > Morganella morganii. The sequence goes on along the minus strand of NZ_CP069157.1, from coordinate 400,703 downwards.
CGGTATAGGTAAAGAAGCTGGTGCCATCCGCGATTTTCTGCGTGACAGTGCCGTCCAGTTTCACGGTACCGACTTTGGCTGAACTCAGTTCATAGATAAAGCTGACCGTCTTATCCGCAGCAACCTCAGCCGTTTCTTTGTACTGTGCTTTAACCGTGACGTTATCGACGGCTTTTGTGGTGGATTTCAGGGTGATGGTCGCTTTACCATCGGCATTGGTCTGACTGGTTGCCGAAGACAGCACGACATCATTACCTTTGTCCTGCGTCCATTTCACATCCAGACCGGCCTGACGGACCGGGTTACCATTGCCGTCCACCAGTTGCGCGGTGTAAGTGAAGGTATTCACACCATCCGCCACTTTTTCAATAACAGCGTCGTCAAGGGTCACAGTGCTGACTTTGGCCAGATTAACGTTATAGATAAAGCTGACCGTTTTATCCGCTGCCGCTTTGGCGGTACTTTCGTACTGCCCGCTGACACGGACATCATCCACCGCTTTTGTAGTCGACGTCAGTGTGACTGTGGCCTGACCATCCGTGTTGGTTTTACTGCTGACAGCAGACAACGTCACATCATTGCCTTTATCCTGCGTCCACTTAATATCCAGACCGGCCTGACGGATCGGGTTACCGTTGCCGTCCACCAGTTGTGCGGTGTAGGTAAAGGCGTTCACACCGTCAGCAACTTTTTCCGTCACATCACCGTTGAGGGTAACTGTACCGACTTTGGCGGAGGTCAGTTCAAAGATAAAGCTGATCAGCTTATTCGCATCCACTTTGGCGGTACTTGCGTACTGCGCACTGACGCGGACATCATCCACGGCTTTTTTGGTGGAAGTCAGAGTGATGGTTGCTTTACCGGTGGCATCCGTTTTACTGGTTGTGGCCGACAGAGCAACATCCGTCCCTTTATCCTGGCTCCAGTTCACCACCAGATCGGCCTGACGAACCGGGTTCCCGTTGCCGTCCACCAGTTGCGCGGTATAGGTAAAGAAGCTGACACCATCCGCCACTTTCTGTACCACATCGCCTTCCAGAGTCACGGAACCGACTTTGGCTGAGGCAATGTTATAGATAAAGCTGACGGTTTTATCCGCCGGCACGACTGCCGTTTCCTGGTACTGCGCGCTGACACGGACATCGTCCACCGCCGTGGTGGTCGAAATCAGCGTGATAGTCGCTTTACCATCGGCATCAGTTTTACTGACAACGGAGGACAGTTTTACCGCCGCACCTTTATCCTGGATCCATTTCACATCCAGGTTTGCTTTGCGGACAGGGTTACCGTTGCTGTCCACCAACTGTGCGGTATAGGTAAAGCTGCTGGTGCCGTCTGCCACTTTCTCCGTGACAGCGCCATTCAGCTCCACAGTGCCGACTTTGGCCATATTAATGTTGAAGATAAAGCTGACAGTTTTGTTTGCCGGTACCACAGCCGTTTCTGCGTACTGTGCACTGACACGGATATTCTCCGCTGCTTTTTTGGTCGACGTCAGAGTAATCACGGCTTTACCGTCCGCATCCGTTTTACTGGTTGCGGCTGACAGCACCACATCACTGCCTTTGTCCTGCGTCCATTTCACATCCAGATCCGCCTGACGGATCGGGTTGTTGTTCTCATCCACCAGTTGTGCCGTGTAGGTAAAGCTGCTGAGGCCATCGGCGACTTTTTCAGTCACACTGCCGTTCAGTTCCACCTTGCTGACTCTGGCTGAGGCAACGTTATAAATAAAGCTGACGGCTTTATCCGCCTGAATAACCGGCGTACCGGCATACTGCGCACTGACACGGATGTTATCCGCCACTTTGGTGGTGGAGATCAGAGTGATAGTCGCCACACCGTCTGCGTTGGTTTTGCTGGTTTCCGCCGACAGCACCACATCGCTGCCTTTGTTCTGCGTCCACTTCACATCCAGATCTGCCTGACGGATCGGGTTACCATTACTATCCACCAGCTGCGCGGTATAGGTAAAGCTGCTGAGACCATCAGCCACTTTCTGAGTGACATCGCCGTTCAGCGTGACTTTACTGACCTTCGCGGTGTCGATGTTATAGATAAAGTTAACACTCTTATCCGCATCCACACTTACCCCGCCGTCCAGCGCCGCGCTGACAAGAACATTGTCCATCGCTTTATTGGTACCGGCTAAGGTAATGGTGATTTTACCTTCCGCATTGGTAGTGCCTGTTACCAGTACAACTGCTGCCGGATTATCTGCGGATGCAGTAACCGGGACACCCTGGATCGGGTTACCATTGTTATCCTGAACCAGGACGGTATAGGTGAAGTTATCTGTACCGTTGGCAACTTTGGTTGTCTGATCACCGTTTAACAGCACACTGCGGACAGCCATCGAGCTGTTATCAGGTGTGATACGGACAACGGTGGTTTTACCGGCTGCGTCTGTGGCGTTGATCGCACGGACAGTCGCATCACCCACACGGGTACCGGTCAGTGTAAAGGTTGCCTCACCGTTGCTGCCGGTAACGACATTCTGATCACTAAGCTGGCCGAGTGTGGTTGTCAGGTTAACGGTATTACCCGGGATCACGTTATTAAAGGCATCTTTCACCGTCACGGTCAGCATCGCCTGCTCAGTACCGTCAGCAATAATGGCTTTCTTGTCACTGATCAGGGACGTGATGGTTGCGGTGGACAGATCCGGAACAAAGGTCAGAACCGCAGTTTCACGGCTGTCATTGATACTGAAGGTATAGTTATCCTGACCCGCTTTGGTATTGGTGATATTCACCCGCAACTGACCATTACTGTCTGTCAGACCACCGGCAGGCTGAGTCAGATAACCGGCAGTTCCCGGTACTTTGATTGTCACCGGTGCACCGGCGATCGGGTTGTTGCGGTTATCAGTGACGGTTACCAGAACACTGTTCTTCGCTTTACCATCCGCCGCCGAATTATCCTGAGTTACCACAACACTCTGAATCTTCGCGGTACTGATATCCGCGATAAACTGTGCTGTCACACTCTTCGACGTGCCCGTTCCCTCAACCACCAGTTTGGAATCCCCGGCCGTTTCACTGCTGAACCGGATAGTGACCTGGCCGTTGCTGTCAGTCTGCTGGTTCGGATCCGCGACTGTCGCACCGTTATCCGCTCTGGACGTTAACGGGAAGTTTTCCACCAGGTTATCGAACTGGTCAGTCACCGTTGCCACAGCGATGTTTTTCGCCTGGCCGTCAGCCACTGCTTTGTTATTGGTTAATTCAAGGGTTTTAATTTTTGCTGTATTGATATCAGCAATATAGGTGATTGCTTCGGTACGGCTGTTACCGTTACGCATTTTGGCTTTCAGCAATCCTTTACCGGCGGATTTACTGATAATTTTCACGGTTGCCGTGCCGTCCGGCCCGGAGATCACGGTCAGTGTCTGGCCGCTGTTGCCGTCCGCATCATAAATGGTCACGCCTTCCGGATTTTTCAGACCGGAAACGCTGAAAGTCACTGCTTTATTCGGCAGCACTTCGCCCTTGTCATTCTGTAACAGCGCCACAGCGGTAAACTGGTCACTGTTGTTGGCGATTAAGGATTGGTTCGGCGTGACGGTCAGTTTGGTGATGGTTTCCACTGACGGAATAACATTCACCCACATTTCTGCGGTGTTGGACGGGTTACCCTCGTTATCTTCACCGACAGCGGTCACACGGTAGCCCTGCGGCCCGCCGTTACGATCCATAAAAATATATTCCGGCAGCGTAATATCTGCCGTGGTCAGCCCGGTCTGTTTGATTTCACCGCCGTTTGCCAGCAGTTCAGGCGCTGACCAGCGCAGAGATTTCAGACCGTATTTGGCTTTCAGCACACTGACCGTCACCGGCAGTGTCTGTGCCGCTTCACCGTTGAGTGTCGGCGGCAGGGCAATCCGCAGCAGTTCCTGCTTACGGTACTGCATCACAATGTTGTAGTTTCTGTCGACGAAGTCGTAACGGTTACCCGCCAGGTTACGCATCAGATCAACATTGTCGGTATCCAGCTGCTGTGACAGCGGCACGCCGAAACGGTAGGAAAGTTCCATTCCAATCTGGCTGTCGTTGGAATCACCACGGGATGTCTGACCTTTGAACGTGATCAGCGGGAACGGGGTGTAACTGAGCCCGATGGTGGAGACCGACGGGTTACTTTTCAGTTCACCGGAAGAGGTGGTACTGGCCAGGCTGACGCCGTCACCGAAGTACTGTTCATATTTTGCAAATGCGCCTAACTGCGGATAATCAGGCAGATAGCCCTCCGCACGGATATCAAACCCGTTAGCCGGGCGTTCATCGTAATCGCGCATTTCGTGCAGTTTTGACTGGTGCCAGTCTGTTACCCTGAAGTAGCCGTTAGCCGCAAACTTCAGGTAATTGGCCCATAACTCACCGCCGACACCGACCCGCGAGTTACTGCCGGTGATATCGTAGTCATAAAAGCTGTTAACCCCCCCACATCCAGCCGTCTTCATACTGACGATAGCCCAGACCGAGGTTGGTGGTGGTACGTTCTTCATTAGCGCGAAGCCCGATCTGTGAGAAGAACAGGCTGTTCGGATTATCAACTAACGGGACCAGTACATCCGCATCACCGGTTTTATTGCTGCCGAACTGAATACGGGCGTGGCCCACCTGGTTCAGCCAGTCATTCACCTGCTGGTTAAGCAGGTTTTCACCGATACCGCGCACATAGCCGAGAGATGCATCCACCGCATCCTCACTGGAGAGGATCTGCCCGGCCTGTGAGGCGTTACCCGCCAGACGGGCTTCATTCTGTGCCGCTTCATCTTCCGGAGAAATATCCGGCAGACCGAGGGTCGGCAAGGCACTGAAGATATCATCGGTCCGCACGGTATTATCGCGCGGTGCCGGGTTCGCCGGGTCAGGCAGCGTGCTGACACTCATCGGGAACGGCATGCCGTTCTGTCCGGAGATAAAGCCACTGTCCGAACCAGCCGGCATCACGCCGTATTCACTGCCGGACGGCATCTCAACGGTAAATCCCTCACCGCTCAGAGTGCTGCCGGAAGCGGTTTTTCCGCCCTGTGGTTTCGGAGGCGGAGCCGGACTCGGAGATGTATCCATCAATGCATTAAGTCCGTCAAATGTTTCTGACATGATTAATTCATTGTCATGTTCTGCCGCGTAGGCAACAGATAATGTTGCCGTCGACACCGGAAAAAATAACTGCAAAAAGAGTAACAGATAGGCTGTTACCCTCTTTGTTTTTGAGTAATACGAAGTCACAGGCATGAATACATCCCCGAAATAAGATTAAAAATCCAAAAAAAAATTAAATATCAGAAAGTGCTTTTATTTTATCCTTCACACCAATGAAACCTGCGTACTGAACTTTGGTACATAAGGTGTCCAGTTTTTTATTCAGTGTCATGGATAACACTTCACGGGAGTCTTTATCCATAATCTCTTTATTGACGTTTAAGAAGGTATAGTTCTGATTAATACGTCCGTAGCTTGATGAGAAATCATTAAATTCAGCCTGATTTACGCCTTTAAGAAAATTAAATCCGTCCACACAGGCGTTATTGGTGGATGCAATAACAATCCCCTGAGATGCAATTTGTTTACTTCCCACATACGCCTGTGCCGCGTTATTACCGGTCACATTAGGTGTCGCGGAACGGGTTTGCTGTTTTACCGGCGGGTTTTTAACTGCTGCCGTGTTTTTCTTTACCGGTGATGTTGAGCAGGCAGAAATAACCAGTGAAAGCCCGGCTACAACGAGTGCTTTTTTGTTAATCATCATTTTCATTCATTCCTATTTATAAAATTAACTCTTACAGAGAGAAATTACAGGTTTAATAAAAACACCTGCCTGCTGATGATATGAAGTTAATGCAACATATTATTAACAGCATTCAGATGTCATCAGACAGAAAAAGGTTGGTGATATTAAATACACGCGTAAAGGGAGAGTCATAACAGTTGGATAGTCAGCATTACGGGTTATCAGTGTCATCTGTATCTTCCGGTCCGGAAATAACAGACTGATAATGGGTGCTGATAATGGAGAAAAGTTCGCTGATCTCACGCTCCGTCATTCCCAGCGCCGCACAATACCTGAGCATGACATCCGGACTGAGCACCGACAGCCCGCGTTCATAGCGGGATATCTGCTGCTGACTGATATTCAGTTTCTCAGCCACTTCCGAACCTGTTAATCCCTGACTTTTTCGCCTTCTTTTTAAGAAAAAACCAACTTCTTTCAATAGAGATATATTATTATCACACATAGCAAAACCTGATTTACCCGGGATATTTAACTCCTTTTAGGTTTATCCGGAATAATTAACGATAGTAATAAACATAAAAATCCCGTTATTACACACTATATCCACCGGAGAATCAGACCGGAAAGGTAACGATCCCTGTTAATTACTGCATCCTTTATCGGAAAAGAAGCCAGCCACTGCCTTTTATTTTCAGTTGATATCATTCAGCCAAATACAAATTAAGTGAGTTTAATCCTGGTTATTCAGCAGCAATAAAATCACTGATAACAAAATAATACCGATAAATCATCACTATCAGATCGGGTAAAGAATAAGTGAATCCGGAGCAGTCATGCAAATAATCATTCCTCTTTCGTTGCCTTAAGAACAATTGGTGAAATCTATCTGTGAGTAACCACAAATAGTAATAACAGGGAAAATAGTCATGTAATTTCAGTTCATTATATAAAAACAAACAGGATGGGTAATGATGGTGTCAGAAAAAGGATATTTGAGATAACTCCCTGTATGATTAAACCTGTATCACTTTGTTACAGTTTTTATCCTCTTTTTGTTCATCTGATAATAATAAAAAGAATTTTATTATGATTTATTAAATATAACTCCAATAACTTGTATTTTCGCCAGTCAAAATAAAAACACCGGCCTGTCGGAAGAGGCCGGTGTAATACTGATGCAATATAGCATTAAGAAAAACGATTTTCGTCCCTGTATATTGCAGGGTTATCCGTTATCAGCATTCCCACTCCCCAGTCCGCATAATGCGCGACCAGCTCCGGATAATTCGGTGTATAGCAAAAGATCTGATAACCGGCCTTTCTCAGCGATTTCGCCGTTTCTTCCCGCAGAAACAGCCAGTCGCAATGCACACTGAACGCGTCAATCTCCTGAAGCAGTGCCAGAGGCTGCGGCGGAATTTTTTCCCAGAGCTGTCCGCGCCGGATGTGCGGCATCCGTTTGTGCATATGGCGCAGTGTGCGGGTATCAAAGCCGGAAAACAGAATCCGCTCTGCCGGGAAATTCTGCATTTCAAGTACTGCTGCGGTGGCTTCACACAACCGGGCAATTGCGTGGTCGCTGTCTGTCAGCTCGGTTTTCAGTTCCAGGTTCAGATGCAATCCGGATTCTTCCGCCAGCACCAGCAGGTCGGTCAGCAGCGGAATTTTTTCCCCCCGGTATACCTCCCCCGCCCATAACCCGGCATCCAGTGCCCGCAGTTCGCGTAAGGTCAGATCCGTCACTTTCCCGCTGCCGTTGGTGGTGCGGTTCACAGTTTCATCGTGGATCAGCACCGGCACGCCGTCAGCGCTGAGCTGAACATCGGTTTCAATCCACAGACAGCCAAACTCCGCAGCCTGCCGGAATGCCGCCATCGTGTTTTCCGGTGCACGGGCGGCAAAGCCGCGGTGTGCTGCAATAATCATAATCTGTTCCTTTATACAGAGAGGCCGGATAGATACCGGTACTATTTGTTCTGCAACACCCATACCGCTGCTTCCACCCGTGATTTTACCTTCATTTTTTTCATCAGGTTTTTTACATGCACTTTTACCGTGCTTTCCGTGATATCCAGTTTACGGGCGATCATTTTATTCGGCTGCCCCTGAGCAATCAGTTTCAGTATATCGCGCTCACGCGGGGTAAGGCTGTTGATATCCGGCTCATCATCACTGCGCACCTCACGCAGCGCGCCTGCCAGCACTTCGGTCAGTGCCGGGGAGACCACCATTTTACCGGCGGCCGCCTGACGCAGTGCCACCAGCAGCTCTTCCGGCTCCATATCCTTGAGCAGATAGCCGTCCGCCCCGCGGCGCAGTGCCGTAATCAGATCTTCCCGGTAGTTGGACACACTGAACACCACCACCCGGCCGGAGAGCGGTTTGCGCCGCAGAATATCCAGGGTTTCAAAGCCGTTCATTTCCGGCATATTCAGATCCAGCAGAATCAGATCCGGATCGAGTGATTCCGCCAGCGCAATGCCGTCGCGGCCATTCCCGGCTTCACCGGCCACAGTCAGTGACGGCTCCATGCTGATTAATTGCCTGACGCCGTTACGCAGCATCGGGTGATCGTCTATCAGCAGGATCGTGGAGGGAGAGGCCGGGTCAGCGGCTTCATCCGGATCACTGAGTATAATCTCTCCGGCCGAAAGTATTCTGTTCGTCATTGTTTACCTTGCTCCTGAATCGTCTTCATTTATTCTTATAGTTGTATTGGCGGGAAAGCTTATCAGCACCTGAGTGCCGCCCTGTTCCCGTGTGGTTATCCGGCAGGTTCCGTGCAGTGTGGCTGCCCGTTCCCGCATGATGGATAACCCGTAATGGTTATTTTTTTCCGGATGTTCCGGGATCCCTTCCCCGTTATCTTCCACGCTGATATAAATCATCTGGTCTTCTGACCGGCATATTACCTGCGCCCTCGACGCATTGGCATGCTGGAGGATGTTGCTCAGCGCCTCGCGGACAATCTGCACCACATGAATGGTCTGGTGCGCGGAGACCTGGCGCCCGGAGAGCTGAAAATCAAAACCGATGCGGTAACCCATCCGCTGCTCAAACTCCTCCAGCGTGCTCTGTAGCGCGGCAAGCAGCCCGGGCTCAGTCAGTTTCAGGCGGAAAGTGGTCAGAAGCTCACGCAGCTGATGATAAGCACCGTTTACTTCCTGGCGCATTTCGATCAGCAGTGTCTGACAATTTTCCGGGATCTGCGCGGAATGCATCTGTAGATAGCTTATCTGAATTTTCAGACAGGATAACGACTGCGCGATAGAATCGTGAAGTTCGCGGGCAATCACTGAGCGCTCATCCATCAGAATCAGCTGTTGCTGCTGCTCATGCTGATAAGCCAGTGCAAAGGCTGAAATAATTTGTTTGCTCAGCATCTGCATCATATTCTGCTGCTCACTGTTCAGCTGCTGTCCGGCCGGTAACAGAAGCGTCAATACCCCGTAACGGTTAATCGGCCCGCTCAGATTCCAGGTCAGCTGTTCCTGTGTCTGTGACGGCACGCAGCCGCAGTCACCGATTTCTGTAAAACGGGTGGCGTTATTATCCTCAAAAATCCGCAGGCACAGTGCGCCTTCCGGCATGATTTGATGCAGATCACGCAGAATATCCGTCAGCTGAGTGGTCAGGTCATTGGTGTTATTCAGCCGCTGCCCGCTCTTATATAAGAAGGCCAGCATCTGGTTTTTTTCCTGTAAATCCTGTGTTTTGACCGCCACCCGAGATTCCAGCTCCCCGTAGAGCGCAGACAGTTCCTCTGCCGTACGGTTGAGGGTATTGCCGATCATGGTGATTTCATCGCGGTGGTCATAATCCGCAAAGCGCGGCTGAAAATTCCCCTGCCCCATCGCATCTGCCTGCGCCAGCAGCCGCTGCCACGGATGGAGGATCCGGCGGCGGAAATGCCGCGCCGATAACAGCAGCAGTAAAATCATCAGCGCGATAAAGACCAGCTGAATGGCCGCCACCAGCCGGATGGTGGATTCAGTCTGGTGATCGATAGCCGACACCAGGCTGTCAATCTGACTGACAAACGCGGCCACCAGCGCTCGGGCCTCTTCCGGCTGTTTTGCCGCTTCCAGTGCCGGACGCAGCTTTTGCCGCCAGGTCTGTTCCACAGAGAGAAACTGCTGCTGTATTTTGGCCGGACTGACTGCTTTCATTCCGGCAAGCAGGGTTAAATCGGATTCGAAATCATCAAGATACTGCTGTGAATGTGCGGTCAGGGGGATTTCAGACAGGAAACGGTAACTCTGCATCCGCAATGTGCCGGATTTATTAATCGCGTGCGCATTGCCCTGCACACTTTCCGTGATCTGATTGGTCAGCCCCATGCCAATCACCGCAAAGACGGTAAGCAGCACCATAAAACCGGTGATTTGGGTAAGAATAGATGTGTGTTTCAGCATGCACTGATGCTCCTCTGAACTGACCGGTTATTCTCTCCGATTTCTCCGAAAAAACACTTACCACCAAAGTAGTACCCCTTAAAACCTTGAGGGATTAGCTGTTATAACCCACACTAATCATAATGATACTAACCGTTTGATTTTACGTATTTTCATCAGATTAACAACCGTACCCCTAAAGTAGAATGACGGTTTTGCGCTTAAAAATCAATCGGTTCACCCTTTGATTAAGATCAGTATCAGCACCTTATAACCCACGTAAAACGCCTTTAATTTCAGCATAATTTTGAGGTGTATTATGGCTCAGATCTCCGAAGGCAAGGCATCAGCGGGCGTCATTACCGACTGGCGCCCGGAAGATGAAAAATTCTGGACAGAGAGCGGGCACCGGGTTGCATCACGCAACCTGTGGATCTCCGTTCCCTGCCTGTTACTGGCATTCTGTGTGTGGATGCTGTTCAGCGCCGTTGCCGTCAATCTCCCGAAAGTCGGCTTTAACTTTACCACCGATCAGCTGTTTATGCTGACCGCGCTGCCGTCTGTTTCCGGGGCACTCCTGCGCGTTCCTTACTCCTTTGTTATTCCGATTTTCGGCGGCCGCCGCTGGACTGCGTTCAGTACCCTGATCCTGATTGTGCCGTGTGTGTGGCTCGGATTCGCGGTGCAGAACCCGTCAACGCCGTATGCGGTGTTTGTGATTATCGCCCTGCTGTGCGGCTTCGCCGGGGCAAACTTTGCCTCCAGTATGGGGAATATCAGCTTCTTCTTCCCGAAAGCGAAACAGGGCGGAGCTCTGGGTATCAACGGCGGGCTGGGTAACCTCGGAGTGAGTGTGATGCAGTTGGTCGCACCATTTATTGTGACATTCGGTGTGTTCAGCTTTATGGGCGGCACCGGCGTGACCCAGCCGGACGGCTCTGAGCTGTGGTTACAGAATGCCGCGTGGATCTGGGTGCCGTTCCTGCTGCTGTTTACCACCGCAGCCTGGCTGGGGATGAACGACCTCTCTGCCAACAAAGCCTCGTTAAAAGAGCAGCTACCGGTTCTGAAACGCAAACATCTGTGGATCCTGAGCTTCCTCTATCTCTCCACGTTCGGCTCATTTATCGGATTTTCCGCCGGGTTTGCCATGCTGTCGAAAACCCAGTTCCCGGATATCGTTATCCTGAAATTCGCCTTCTTCGGCCCGTTACTGGGTGCGCTGGCCCGTCCGCTGGGCGGCTTCCTCTCCGATAAATTCGGCGGTATCCGCGTGACCTTTATTAACTTTGTGGTCATGGCGGTATTCGCATTCCTGCTGTTCTTCACACTGCCGGGCAAAAATGATGCCGGTTCATTTGCCGCCTTCTTCGGCGTCTTTATGGTGCTGTTTTTCACTGCCGGTCTCGGCAGCGGCTCTACTTTCCAGATGATTGCGGTGGTGTTCCGCAAAATCACCACTGAGCGCGTGCTGGCACAGGGCGGTACCGAAAAAGAAGCCCAGCATGAAGCTATCACCGAAAGTGCTGCCGCACTCGGTTTTATCTCTGCCATCGGCGCTATCGGCGGGTTCTTTATCCCGAATGCCTTTGGTATTTCACTGACACTGACCGGCTCACCTGCCGGTGCAATGAAAGTGTTCGTTGTCTTTTATGTGGTCTGCATTCTGACCACATGGCTGGTATACGGCCGTAAAAAATAATTAATTCAATTCTGATAATCAGAGCAATGTGAGCGCCCGGCGCTTATCGGGGGATTACCGAATGAGCAAGTTTTTAGACAGATTCCGTTATTTTAAGCAGCGCGGGGAAACCTTCTCCGGCGACCACGGACAAGAGCTGAATGTCAACCGCGACTGGGAAGATGGTTACCGCAGCCGCTGGCAGCATGACAAAGTTGTCCGTTCCACCCACGGCGTGAACTGTACCGGTTCATGCAGCTGGAAAATCTATGTGAAAAACGGGCTGGTGACCTGGGAGACGCAGCAGACGGACTACCCGCGTACCCGTCCTGATCTGCCGGATCATGAGCCGCGCGGCTGTCCGCGCGGTGCCAGCTATTCCTGGTATCTGTACAGCGCAAACCGCGTGAAGTATCCGATGGTACGCAAACGCCTGATCAAACTGTGGCGCGAAGCCAAAGCGCAGCACACGGATCCGGTCGATGCATGGGCATCCATTATTAATGATGAAGCAAAAGCCAAAAGCTACAAACAGGCACGCGGCCGCGGCGGTTTTGTCCGCTCCGACTGGCAGGAAGTGAATGAAATGATTGCGGCAGCCAATATTGTGACTGCCAAACAGTTCGGCCCTGACCGTATTATCGGCTTCTCGCCGATCCCGGCGATGTCGATGGTCTCCTATGCTTCCGGTGCCCGTTATTTATCCCTGATCGGCGGTGCCTGCCTGAGTTTCTATGACTGGTACTGCGACTTACCGCCGGCCTCCCCGCAAACCTGGGGTGAGCAGACTGACGTGCCGGAATCAGCAGACTGGTATAACTCCTCTTATCTGATTGCCTGGGGTTCCAACGTCCCGCAGACCCGTACCCCGGATGCGCACTTCTTCACCGAAGTTCGTTATAAAGGTACCAAAACTGTCGCGATCACGCCCGATTATGCTGAAATCGCCAAACTGTGTGACCAGTGGCTGAACCCGAAACAGGGTACAGACAGTGCCGTTGCACTGGCGATGGGTCATGTGATCCTCAATGAGTTCCACGCGAAGCGTCAGGCGGAATACTTCACCAGTTATGTCCGCACTTACAGCGATATGCCGATGCTGGTGATGCTGGATCCGCGTGCGGAAGGCGGCTATGTGCCGGGCCGTATGCTGCGGGCATCTGATCTGGTGGATTCTCTCGGCGAGAAAGAAAATGCTGAGTGGAAAACTATTGCCATTGATGAGAACAGTCAGCAACTGGTGGCACCACAGGGCTCTATCGGGTTCCGCTGGGACAAATCCCGTAAATGGAACCTAGAGCCGCGTGACGGCAAGAGCGGTGATGAGATCACCATGCAGCTGAGCCTGCTGGATAAGCACGATGAAGTTGCTGATGTCGCTTTTCCGTATTTCGGCGGCATTGAAAATGAGTTCTTTGAAGGTGTGGCACTGGATGAAGTGCTGATGCACAAACTGCCGGTGAAAGTGGTACGTCTGGCAGACGGCAGTGAAGTCCGTGTGGCGAGTGTTTTCGATTTAACCCTCGCCAACTACGGTATCGATCGCGGCCTGGACGATGTGAACTGCGCGGCGGATTACAGTGAAATCAAGGCCTATACCCCAGCCTGGGCAGAGAAAGTGACCGGCGTCAGCCAGCATCACATCTCCCGCATTGCCCGTGAGTTTGCCGATAACGCCGAGAAAACCCACGGCCGTTCAATGGTGATCGTCGGTGCCGGTATCAACCACTGGTATCACATGGATATGACCTACCGCGGCATCATCAATATGCTGGTGTTCTGCGGCTGCGTCGGCCAGAGCGGCGGCGGCTGGTCACACTATGTGGGCCAGGAAAAACTGCGTCCGCAGACCGGCTGGTTACCGCTGGCGTTCGGGCTTGACTGGTCACGCCCACCGCGTCATATGAACAGCACCTCTTTCTTCTATAACCACTCAAGCCAGTGGCGTTATGAAACTGTTCAGCCGCAGGAGCTTCTCTCCCCGCTGGCGGATAAATCCCGCTTCAGCGGCAGCCTGCTGGACTTCAACATCCGCGCTGAGCGCATGGGCTGGCTGCCGTCCGCACCGCAGCTGAACGTGAACCCGCTGACTATCGCGGCGAGAGCAAAAGAAGCCGGTCAGGATCCGCAGGCTTACACCGCAGAAGCCCTGAAGAGCGGCACTATCCGCTTTGCGGCGGAACAGCCGGATAATCCGCAGAACTTCCCGCGTAACCTGTTTATCTGGCGCTCCAACCTGCTCGGCTCCGCCGGTAAAGGCCATGAGTATCTGCTGAAATACCTGCTCGGCACCGAAAACGGTCTGCTGGGTAAAGATCTCGGCGAACAGGGCAGCGTGAAACCGGAAGAAGCGGAATGGGTGGATAATGCCCCGGAAGGAAAAGTGGATCTGGTGGTGACACTCGATTTCCGCATGTCCAGCACCTGTCTGTTCTCCGATATCGTGCTGCCGACCGCCACCTGGTATGAAAAAGATGATATGAACACCTCGGATATGCATCCGTTCATTCATCCGCTGACCGCTGCGGTCGATCCGGCCTGGGAATCCAAAACCGACTGGGAAATCTACAAAGGGATCGCCAAATCCTTCTCTGAACTCTGCCCGGGCCACCTGGGTAAAGAGACGGATATTGTTACGCTGCCAATCCAGCATGACTCCGCTGCCGAAATGGCGCAGCCGTTTGATGTGAAGGACTGGAAAAAAGGCGAATGTGACCTGATCCCGGGGAAAACCGCACCGCACCTGATGGTGGTGGAGCGCGATTATCCGAACACCTATGCCCGCTTTACCTCGCTGGGGCCGCTGATGGATAAACTCGGCAACGGCGGGAAAGGTATCAGCTGGAATACTCAGGAAGAAGTCGATTTCCTGAAAAAACTCAACCGCACCCGCACTGAGGGCGCAGCGGAAGGTCGCCCGGCAATTGAAACCGCGATTGATGCGGCAGAAGTCGTGCTGTCACTGGCACCGGAAACCAACGGCCATGTGGCGGTGAAAGCCTGGGATGCGCTCGGTAAAGTGACCGGCCGCGACCATACGCATCTTGCCATCCATAAAGAAGATGAAAAAATCCGCTTCCGCGACATCGTGGCGCAGCCGCGCAAAATCATCTCCAGCCCGACCTGGTCCGGCCTCGAAGATGAGCATGTCTCTTATAATGCGGGTTACACCAACGTTCACGAGATGATCCCGTGGCGTACCCTGAGCGGCCGTCAGCAGTTGTATCAGGATCATGAATGGATGCGTGCATTTGGTGAGTCTCTGGTGGTGTACCGTCCGCCGGTGGATACCCGTGCGGCACAACCGCTGCTGGGCGCAAAACCGAACGGTTATCCGGAGAAAGCCCTGAACTTCCTGACCCCGCACCAGAAATGGGGTATTCACTCCACCTACAGCGACAACCAGCTGATGCTGACCCTCGGCCGTGGTGGCCCGGTGGTATGGCTGAGTGAGGACGATGCCCGCTCGCTGGGCATTGAGGATAACGACTGGATCGAAGCTTTCAACAGCAACGGCGCACTGACTGCCCGTGCGATTGTCAGCCAGCGTATCCCGGACGGCATGATCTTTATGTATCACGCCCAGGAGCGTCAGATTAACCTGCCGGGATCGGAAGTGACCGGTATGCGCGGCGGTATTCATAACTCCGTCACCCGTGTCTGCCCGAAACCGACTCATATGATCGGCGGCTACAGCCACCTGGCATACAGCTTTAACTATTACGGCACTGTCGGCTCCAACCGCGACGAGTTTGTGGTAGTCCGCAAAATGAAAAATGTGGACTGGCTCGACGGTGAGCAGGATGGTTATCAACAGACCCTGAGCGGGCAGGAGAAAGCATAATGAAGATACGTTCCCAAGTCGGCATGGTATTGAACCTGGATAAATGTATCGGTTGCCATACCTGCTCTGTCACCTGTAAAAACGTCTGGACCAGCCGCGAAGGTGTGGAATACGCGTGGTTCAACAACGTCGAAACCAAACCCGGCCTGGGCTACCCGCATAACTGGGAAGACCAGGAAAAATGGAAAGGCGGCTGGATCAAAAACATCCGCGGCAAACTGGTGCCGCGTATGGGTAACAAAATCGGCCTGCTGTCAAAAATCTTCGCCAACCCCGACCAGCCGGAGCTGGATGATTATTATGAGCCGTTCACTTACGACTATGATCATCTGAAAAATGCCCCGGAAGGCAATCTGCCGACCGCCCGTCCGCGCTCACTGATCACCGGTCAGCGCATGACAAAAATCGAAAACGGCCCGAACTGGGAAGATGACCTCGGCGGTGAGTTCAGCCGCCGCAGCGCGGACAAAAACTTCGCCGACATGCAGAAAGAGATGTACGGCCAGTTTGAGCAGACTTTTATGATGTATCTGCCGCGTCTGTGTGAACACTGTCTGAACCCGGCCTGTGTCGCGACCTGTCCGAGCGGCGCTATCTACAAACGTGCGGAAGACGGCATCGTCCTTATCGATCAGGACAAATGCCGCGGCTGGCGTATGTGCCTGACCGGCTGTCCGTACAAAAAAATCTACTTCAACTGGAAAAGTGGCAAATCCGAGAAATGTATTTTCTGCTATCCGCGTATCGAAGCCGGTCAGCCGACCGTCTGTTCGGAAACCTGTGTGGGCCGTATCCGTTACCTCGGTGTGCTGCTCTATGATGCGGATCGCATTGAAGAAGCGGCCAGCGCGGATAACGAAAAAGATCTGTATGAGCGTCAGCTCGGGATCTTCCTCGACCCGAACGACCCTGAAGTGATCCGCCAGGCGCAGAAAGACGGCATTCCGCTGAGTGTGATTGACGCGGCACAGAAATCGCCGGTCTACAAAATGGCAATGGAGTGGAAACTTGCTCTGCCGCTGCACCCGGAATACCGCACCCTGCCTATGGTCTGGTATGTGCCGCCTCTGTCACCGATTCAGTCTGTCAGCGATGCGGGTATGCTGCCGCACAGCGGCGTACTGCCGGATGTGGAAAGTCTGCGCATCCCGGTTCAGTACCTCGCCAACCTGCTGACCGCCGGGGATACCGCGCCGGTACTGCGTGCCCTGAAACGGATGCTGGCCATGCGTCACTACAAACGTGCTGAAACCGTGGATAAAACCCGCGATATCAGTGCGCTGGAAGAAGTCGGTCTGACAGAAGCCCAGGCACAGGAAATGTACCGCTATCTGGCTATCGCCAACTATGAGGATCGCTTTGTGATCCCGTCATCACACCGCGAACTGGCCCGCGAGGCATTCCCTGAGCGCAACGGCTGCGGATTCAGCTTCGGTGACGGCTGCCACGGCAGCGATACCAAATTTAACCTGTTTAACAGCCGCCGTATCGATGCCATTGATATCACGCAGAAAACACCGGCAGATGCACCAATCTCAGAGAGGCATTCATCATGATCAGCTTAAAAATTATCGGCTGCCTGCTGGATTACCCGAATGAGGAGCTCTGGGGACACCGCGACGAACTGATTGCAGAGATTGAACAGGCGCACGAGCTGCGCCTGACTCAGGCCGCCGCACTGATGTACTTCGTCGCTGAACTGACCGCTGAGCCGCTGCTCGACAGTCAGGCACGCTACAGTGAACTGTTTGATCGCGGCAGGGCCACCTCTCTGCTGCTGTTTGAACACGTTTACGGTGAGTCACGCGATCGCGGCCAGGCAATGGTGTCCCTGCTGGAGCAGTATGAGCAGGCCGGGATCACCCTCAGCAGCCGCGAACTGCCGGATTACCTGCCGGTTTATCTGGAATATCTCTCTGTTATGCCGCCGGAACAGGCCTGTCAGGGGCTGAAAGACATCGCGCCGATCCTCGCCCTGCTCGGTGAGCGGCTGCGTCAGCGCGAAAGTCATTACCATGAACTGTTCAGCCTGCTGCTGGCCATGGCGGACAGCGACCTGACACTCAGCTCACTGACCCGTCAGGTGGACGGTGAAGCCCGTGATGACACCCCGGCTGCACTGGATGCGGTCTGGGAAGAAGAACAGGTGACATTCCTGGCCGATAAAGGCTGTGACAATTCTGTTCTGACACAGCATGAGCGTCGTTTTTCACAGAGTGTCGCCCCGAATTACATTCAGGTGGGTGACGCGCCGGTTCCCCCTGCGGCGAAAGGAGTAACTCCATGAATTTCCTGAATACGTTTTTCTTTGATATCTATCCGTATATCGCGGGCGCGGTGTTTATCATCGGCAGCTGGCTGCGTTATGACTACGGACAATACACCTGGCGTGCCGGTTCCAGTCAGATGCTGGATAAAAAAGGGATGCGTCTGGCTTCCAACCTGTTCCACGTCGGGATCCTCGGTATCTTCTTCGGGCATTTCGTCGGCATGCTGACGCCGCACTGGATGTATGAGCCGTTTATCACTGTGGCGCAGAAACAGATGCTGGCGATGGTGGCGGGCGGCACCTGCGGGGTGATGACGCTGATCGGCGGCGGTCTGCTGCTCAAACGCCGTCTGACCAACCCGCGCGTCCGTGCGACATCATCTGCGGGCGATATCCTGATCATCACCCTGCTGGTGATCCAGGTAATTCTGGGACTGGGCACCATTCCGTTCTCCGCACAGCACACTGACGGCAGCGAGATGATGAAACTGGTCGGCTGGGCACAGTCTGTCGTGACATTTCAGGGGGGTGCATCAGAGCATCTGGAAGGGGTTGCCTTTATCTTCCGCATGCACCTGGTGCTGGGTATGACACTGTTCCTGATCTTCCCGTTCTGCCGTCTGGTGCATATCTGGAGTGCGCCGGTTGAATACATTACGCGCCGCTACCAGTTAGTGCGCAACCGCCATTAATTAACAACAACAGTCTCATCCTTTAAATGCACAGTTTTGGGTGGCTCCGGCCACCCCTTTTTTTATCACCGTGTTATTCTTTCAAAAAAAGTTGAAACAGATTACCGCTTCAGAGGCAAAACAACCGGTTTCTCTGCCGCCGTAACGTGTCACTAACATTTTCAACATCTTTCTGTCGACTAAAAAATTCTTACAAATCAATTCAGTAAATCACAATCAGCAGAAACACTCTGTTTTATCCCGGTTCTGATGTTCACTTCTGCTATTTTTCACTGCTTTTTTGTTATTAAAATGATTTTGTAATCATTAAAAAATAGTTGAATTTAATATTGACCCACATCACAAAACTGGTATGATACCTCCATCGAAGCAAAACACGCTTACTCAACTAATTCAAAGCAGGAGTTCATTATGAAAAGTATCAAAACTTTCTTCTCTAATCTGACCCGTGCTGCTGCTATCATTGCAAAATACAGCAAAGCATTCTGATTAAATCAGACAGATATAAGAAAAGCGCCCTCAGGGCGCTTTTTTATTGCCTGCGATCCGGCCTGCAACAAAAGTTGAAGCGACTGACCGGCACAACGACGCACTCTCCGCTTTTCCTGATGCAGTAACGTGCCGCTAACATCTTCAACATCTTTTTACTGATTAAAAAATCCTGCTAAATCAATTCAGTAAATCATAGCCAGCAGAAACACACTGTTTTATCCCGGTTATGATATTCACTTTTGCTATTTTTCACTGCTTTTTTGTTATTAAAATGATTTTGTAATCATTAAAAAATAGTTGAATTTAATGTTGACCCACATCACAAAACTGGTATCATACCCCCATCGAAGCAAAACACGCTTACTCAACTAATTCAAAGCAGGAGTTCATTATGAAAAGTATCAAAACTTTCTTCTCTAATCTGACCCGTGCTGCTGCTATCATTGCAAAATACAGCAAAGCATTCTGATTAATCAGACAGATACAAAAAAAGCGCCTTTAAGGCGCTTTTTTTATGTCCGCAGTTTTTTTCACCAGATAATCAATAAACACCATCATATGCGGCGGCTGATAACGCGACGGCGGATAAAGCAGCCAGGCATCCCCGCTGTAACGGGTTTTAAACGTCCAGTCCGGCAGAACCTGCACAATCTCCCCGCTCTCCAGCGATTTACGCGCCGTAAATACCGGCAGCCCGCCGATCCCGAGATGTGATTTCACCCCGCCGAGCCGCACCCCGCTGTGGTTTGATGAATAACGCCCGTGCACATTCACAGACACCACTTTATTCCCCTGCTGAAAACGCCAGCGGGTATCTGCCGCTTCCTCACTGAGGAACAGGCAGCTGTGATCCTTCAGCTCCTGCGGATGAGACGGAGTGCCATATTCCGCCAGATACTGCGGCGTGGCACATAAAATATGACTGACCGTAAACAGCCGCTTGCCGATAAGCCCCGGCGGCGGTTCATTGGTAATACGGATGGCAAGATCGATTTCCTCATCAATCAGATCCATATAGCGATCTTCCAGACGCAGCATCACATTCACACCGGAATTCGTTGCGAGGAATTCATTGATAAGCGGATGCACCATAAAATAGCCCAGTGCTTTCGGGGCGCCCAGACGCACCAGCCCGGAAGGTGTTTCACTGAACTGCCCGCTGGCACTCATCACCGCTCCCGCAGAATTCACCAGCGCCTGACAGTGCTGATATACCGCCTTGCCACTCTCATTCAGACGCAGCTTGCGGGTCGTGCGCTGCAATAACCGGGTATTGAGTGCGCGCTCCAGCCGCGAGACCGCACGGCTGATCGCAGACGGTGTCGCGCCGAGCTGCCGGGCAGCTTCCGAGAAACTGCCGGTTTCCACCACTTTGGCAAATACCGCCATTTCCTCGAGTAATGCGAGGGTTTCATTTGTGATCACAGGGAATAAATCCTTTGCATTTTTGCCGTATTATCATATGACAGTGCCTGCAATACAATGTCAGACAACACGACACAATAATAATGAGGCACACATCACCATGACAGAAAAATGCTATCTGACCAGCCGCGCCTTACGGGGCTCCGCCACTGTCCTGGAATGCCGTCCGGCAGAGGACGGGCGCTATGCGGTTATCCTCGATAAAACCCTGTTCCATCCGCAGGGTGGCGGGCAACCGGGAGACACCGGCACACTCGGTGACGCCACTGTTATTCACACCGCTTTTATGCCGGAAGGTATCATTCATTACACCGATATACCGGTCGCCCCCGGTGAAGTTCAGATGAATGTCGATGCAGAGAAACGTCAGTTGCACTCGCGGCTGCATACCGGCGGGCACCTGCTCTCTCATGTGATGGAAACTTTCGGCTGGAAGCCGACCAAAGGACATCACTGGCCGGATGAAGGACGGATCCAATATATTCCTGCCGGTTCCCCGGTGATCGTGGATCCGGAAGATGTCCGCCGCCACTGTCAGGCGCTGATCGACGCAGATCACCCCTGCCATCACTATCAGGATGAGGACGGTATGTTTCAGATCCGTTTTGCGGATTTTGAGCCTTACTCCTGCGGCGGCACGCATGTGCAGTCACTCGGCGAGATCGGCACACTGGTGCTGAAATCCGTGAAAACCAAAAAGGGCGTTCTGTCCGTTCAGTACGACGTCATCTGACGGAGCCTGTCTCTCTGCGGCGGCACTCCCGCCGCCCCTGTTAATCTGCTGAGGTTATGATGAATCTGTTCAACCAGAGTGAATTTCTGGCGCTTGCGCTCGTCCATTTTTTCATTGTTGTCTCGCCGGGGCCGGACTTTGCCGTGACGCTGCGCCAGAGTATTTATCACGGACGCAAAGCCGGGCTGATGACAGCACTCGGCATTGGCGCCGGGATTTCCGTGCATGTGGTGTACACGCTGGCTGGTGTGACAGCCCTGATGCAGGCCACACCGTGGCTGATGGATACCGCGAAATACATTGGTGCGGCTTATCTTATCTGGCTGGGCATTCAGTTTCTGCGCAGTAAAGGCGCAAGTGCCGCTATCGCCCCGGAGAGCCCGGATAGCGCCCCGGTACAAACGGCCGGCAAGGCATTTTGGATGGGATTTCTGACCAACGCCACCAACCCGAAAGCGATGCTGTTTTTCCTGGCCATGTTCACCACGCTGGTCAGTCCGTCCACGCCGGTGACGGTGAAACTGTTCTACGGCGTGTGGATGTGCGGCGTGAATGCGGCCTGGTTTATGGCCGTTTCCGTTTTGTTCTCACACCAGCGTATCCGTGAGCGGTTCCTCGCACACAGCCGGTTGTTCGACAATGTCATCGGCACTATTCTGCTGCTGTTTGCCGGGCGGCTTTTGCTGGCTGTATAACGGCAAGGTAACCGCCGGTATTATCAGACAGACTCCGAAATTACAGGCAGAAAATCAAAAGATAATCGTCCGCCAATGGCGTCTGCATAACGAATCAATGTTCCCAGTTGCGGGTCATAGTCCCCTTTTTCCAGGCGGGAAATATTCTGTTTTTGCGTCGCCATTTTTTCAGCCACTTCAGCCTGGGTAATTTTCCGGGCTTTTCTCGCTGCTTTTAATGTATCCAGCAATACTTTTCGTGCCTGAATTTCATCCAGTGCATCAATGACTTCAGGATCTTTAAGTAATGTATTTTTCAGCTCTTCAAAAGGGACTAAATCATAATCATCATTACGACTCATTTCAGCCTCCTTATCATTTCTTTCATTCTCTCATGTGCTAACTCTAGCACCTGCTTTGGTGTTTTCTGCGTTTTTTTTCTGAAAGACATGCACAATAATTATATGGTTTCCTTCATCCTTCATCCCAATGTTTTCTTTTCAGTTTATCGTCCGCACCAAATGTAATCAAATATGATTACTGTATACCATAACTCTATTCAATATGGCAAAAAAATAAATTTGGTAATTAATGCTGCCTTTTGCAGTTATAGCCAAATTCATTGCCACGTTAATAGTTTGATATGGTAATGTTTAAGGACGTTAATAAATACGTGCAGTTACGTTCTCATGTATTTACGCCTTGTTGTCCCGATGAGGCCGTTCCGGCGCTCATCAGTCACCCGGACAGAACGGAGAAAATAATGATTAAACTGAAAGATATAGAACAGGCTTTGCGTCCTCAGCCATCCTACAAAATGCTGATTAACGGCCAGTGGGTCGAAAGCAGTGATCACGCTAAAAGCCAGACATTTAACCCCGCAACCGGTGAATTACTGGCAGATTATCCGGCCGGTACCGCGCAGGATGTCAACACAGCGGTTGCCGCCGCCAAAAAGACCTTTGAAACCTGGCGCCATACCTCTCCTGCGGAACGTCAGCAACTGTTACTGAAAATTGCCGACCGTCTGGAAGCCGAAAAAGAACGCTTCGCCACCCTGGAATCCCTCGATAACGGTAAGCCGTATAATGAGGCCATTTCCATCGATTTACCGGCCGCGATTGACCATTTCCGCTACTTTGCAGGGGCTATCCGCGCCCATTCCGACCAGGCCGATGTACTGGACGAAAACACCCTGAGTCTGGTGATCCGTGAGCCGCTCGGCGTTGTCGGTCAGATTATCCCGTGGAACTTCCCGCTGCTGATGGCAGCCTGGAAACTGGCGCCGGTCATTGCCGCCGGAGATACCGTGGTGATAAACCCGGCCAGCCTGACCCCGCTGACCCTGCTGGAACTGGGCCGCATCCTGAATGATGTGCTGCCTGCCGGGGTGATTAATATTGTTACCGGTCGCGGCTCTGTGGTCGGCCAGGCGATTCTTGACCATCCGGATGTGGACAAAGTGGCGTTCACCGGCTCCACCAGCGTTGGTTACACTGTTGCTGCTGCCGCCGCGAAAAAACTGATCCCGGCCACTCTGGAACTGGGCGGTAAATCGGCGAATATCGTGTTCCCGGATGCCAATATGGAAAAAGCCGTCAAATATGCAGCTATCGCGATCCTGATGAACCAGGGTCAGGCCTGTGAATCCGGTTCACGCCTGTTCCTGCACAAAGATATTCACGATGAGTTCCTGAAAAAACTGAAAGCCCGTTTTGAATCTGTCAAAGTCGGCGATCCGATGGCGAAAGACACTCAGATGGGCAGCCAGGTCAGTCAGGGACAGCTCGATACCATCCTCAGCTATGTGGAACTGGCGAAAAAAGAGGGTGCCACCATCCTCACCGGCGGCGAACGCCTGACCAGTGACGGGCTGGATGCCGGGTTCTTTATGAAGCCGACGATTATCACCAATGTCACCAATCAGATGCGGGTTGCCCGCGAAGAAATTTTCGGACCAGTACTGGTGGTGATCCCGTTCAGTGATGAAGATGAAGTTGTCGCGATGGCAAATGATTCCGAGTACGGGCTGGGTGGTGCGGTCTGGACACAGGATATCAACCGCGCACTGCGTGTGGCGAAAGCGGTCAGAACCGGCCGTATGTGGGTGAATACCTATCATGAGCTGCCGGCTCATGCCCCGTTCGGCGGTTATAAAAACTCCGGGCTGGGACGGGAAACCCATAAAATGATGCTGGATGCCTATACCGAAGTGAAAAACATCTATATCAGCACCAAAGAGTCATAATTAACGTAAATGCCCGGCGACGCCGGGCATTTTTTTACTTATTTATTGCTTTTCGCTTCAGGTGGCGGGTTTTTCCCGGCAGATCGCGCAATACTGTACATCTGCTGCATCATCATCTGATCCGCAGTTTCCGCCACAATAATCACATAGCGCCGCTCTTTCTGGTCATAGCGGAAATAGGTGCATTCCGGCTTACCCCAGCGGTTGTAATAGATCGCGCCGTTCTCTTCCTGATAGATAATGCCTTTCTGCTGATTCAGCCATTCATCAAAACGCCAGCGGTATTTCGGGACTTTCACCAGATGAATAATACCTTCCGCGTCACTGAGCGGATCCCGGAAGCGGTAAATCTCCGTATTATCATCATCGCTTTCAATATGAAGACCGCCGATATCGCGGACATAATCGCCGCCCTCCTGCTTTTTCAGGTCGATAGCCATCGTTTCCGGCAGGGTGACTGAGATATTTTCTGTCATTCTGATGGTGTCACCGGGAACCGGCGGGAAGCCGTTCTCTTTGTAATACTGACGCTGTGTTTCCAGATAAGCTTCATAGGAGGCGGCTCTGACATCAGACACCGCTTTCATTCCGGCCAGTTTTTCGGAGGTGTGATCGGCGCGGGAAAGGGTCATTTTCAGGGTGCAGTTAAAAAAGCCGCACGCGCCCTCTTTTTCCGTGGTCAGATAGACGGTTTGTCCGCTGTCCGGTGATGTCCAGGTCGTCTGTATATTATTCAGATCAAAGGTATCGCCATGAATATCACTGTCAAAACGGTTGCCGCTGTTATCCACCGTGACTCTGCCCGGCTCAAACCAGAAAAATGTGGAGTCTTTCAGGCTGACCATGGTGTCACGGATGGCGGCTTTGACATTTTTTTCCGGATCACTGTTCTCCGGCGCATTATCCGCCGGGTTATCATACGTGACGGTAATATCATCAATCACATAATATCCGTCCGGTGCAGGCGGCGGGGTTTCCTTACATCCGGCCAGCAATGCAATCACCACAGATAAAAATACGCCCCTTTTCATGACTCATCCTTTATTTAATCACCGGAAACCCGTTGTGATCATAGCGCAAAAAATGAGAAATCCTGACCGGAATTATCCTTAAGTGTATTTATCCGCCCGCCATGGGGTATGATAACTCCCCTGTTTGTTCCGGCCCGGGGAAAGGACAATGGCTATTATCACAACACTGATCACAGGCGCCTTAACCGGGCTGATTATCAGCACCACCGGTGTCGGCGGCGGAGTGATAGTGCTGCCAATCCTGACGTATCTCTACGGCATGAATGCCCTGATGGCCGTCGCCACCGCCAATCTTCTCTCCATGCTGATGAAGGTCGCCTCCTCCTGGCTGCACTACAAACTCGGCAATATTCCGCTCCGGCGCGCCATGATTGTGCTGGGGATTATGCTGCCCGCCACCTTCGGTGCCAGTCTGCTGGTGACATGGCTTGCCTCGGTACCGGCCTGGCAGGCGATCACAGAAAAGAGTATTAATCTGCTGGTCGTGGCGGCGATCCTGTTTTCACTGTGGCTGTTTATTCAGCGGATGTTTTTCCCGCCTCCGTTACCGGCGGATACGGCTGAAACCCCCATGTCAGTACGGGAGCTTTTGCTGCCGGGGATCACCGCCGGTGTGGTACTGGGGGCAACGGGGGTCGGCGGCGGGATTGTGGTGCTGCCGATGCTGCTGCGCTATGCAAAGATGGATATCCGTCAGGCTATCGGCACCTCTATTTTTGTCACCACCCTGCTCTCCGGCTCTTCCGCTATTGCCTATATGCAGGACGGACACACGGATGTCCGTCTCGCGTTGTGGCTGTTTGCCGGGTCCCTGCTCAGTATGCCGCTGACCAAAATTCTGCTCACGCGGATGCCGGATCGCGCTTTTCAGTACGCCACGCTGATCCTTATCCTGTGCAGCGCAGTGATGATGACACTGAATCTGTTCTAAACCGTCACCACACCCTGAGCCTGTAACGCCTCCGCGAGGCGGCGGATGCCATCGGTGAGTTTCTCCGCCGGATAGGCGGCAAACCCGAATAATACCCCTTCCTGCGGTGCATCCGGACGGCAGTAACGGGCCAGCGGCTGCATGCCCATGCCGCACTGCCGTCCTGCCTGAATCACCGTCTGTGCCGGAACACCGTTTTTCATCCTGCATAACAGGTGGATCCCCGAGTCACTCGGCACAATATCCAGCAGTTCAGGAAGGTATTGATTAATGGCATCCGTCACCGCCTGCCGCCGCTCATAACAGGCTTTGCGCACCCGGCGGACATGCCGTGCATAGTGACCTTCATTAATAAACCGGGTCAGCGTGGCCTGCTCCAGATAGCCGCAGCCGGTATCGGCATAATATTTTGTCACCTCAAAGGCCGGGATCAGCGCTTTCGGTACGACGAGAAATCCCAGCCGGAAGGCGGGATAGAGCATTTTGGAAAATGTTCCCGCATAAATCACCCGCTGATGCCTGTCCAGCCCCTGCAATGCCTGAAGCGGACGATCGGCATAACGGAACTCCCCGTTATAATCATCCTCGAAGATCCAGACATGGTGCTTTGCCGCCCAGGAGAGCAGCGCCGAACGCCGGGCCAGGCTGAGTGTACCGCCGCCCGGAAACTGATGTGACGGCGCGGTGAACACCAGTTTCGCGTCCGGCCAGCGGCGCAGGCCGTCATACACATCCATGCCCTCTTCATCCGCCCGTACCGGACGCACTGTCAGCCGCTGTGATAAAAACGCCCCGCGCGCACCGTCATAGCCCGGATCATCCAGCCAGACCTCATCCCCGGGCTGTAACAGCGTCTGCACTGTCAGGTTAATCGCCTGCTGGGTACCGTTGACAATCAGGATCTGATCCTCATCGCACTGCAATCCGCGGGTGGCACGGACATAATGACAGATTGCCCGGCGCAGCGGCGGGTAGCCGTGCGGCTCACTGTGCGTATGCAGCGCATAGCGGGACTGACGCCAGACACGGCCTAGCAGCCGCCCCCAGACATCATGCGGAAACAGATCCACACATCCGGTACCGACCATAAACAATGCATCGGACGGCGCTCCGGATGCAACGCGCTGCGACAGCAATGTTTCTGCCAGCGGGCTGATATTGGCGGTCACCAGTTCTCCGGTTTCATCCGCCGGGGATGCCACCGGACCGCTGATGGCGTGATCCGGCAGATTATCCGCCACAAAGGTACCCGCGCCGCGCCGGGTGATGAGATAACCCTCATCCTGCAACCGCTCAAACCCGGCAATCACCGAGTTACGGGAGATCCCCATCATCTCCGCCAGCGCCCGCCCGGACGGCACTTTGCTGCCCGCATGCAGGCGGCCGCTGAGGATCGCCTCACGCAGAGCGTGATACACCTGATCTTTGATGATCCCGTTACCTGTCAGTAATTCGGGAAACGCTGCCGCGCCGGATTTTCGCATAGTGGCCTAAAGTGGATCTGTTAAAAATATAAAAAGTGTATCTTATAAAGAACCAAAATAACACGTACTCTTCACATCACGGAAAACGCGCGTTTTCTTCACAACAGCAGAATGCAGAATAATGAGGGAAACACCATGAATAATACAATGACATCATCCGTACCGGATCTGGTGACAGTGGCGCCTGCCACACAGAATGATTATGCGGGCTGGCTGCCGCATTGGCTGGCCTATCAGGAATTTTATAAAGTCAGCTTTCCGGAAGAAGTCACACTGACCAGCTGGTCACGTTTCTTTGATGAAAAAGAACCGATGTTCTGCGCCGTGGCGCGGATGAACGGCAAAGTCATAGGGTTCGTGCATTATCTCTATCACCGCTCCACCTGGGCGGAAAAAGAGTTTTGTTACCTGGAAGATCTGTATGTGGATCCGTCTGTGCGCGGCCAGCATATCGGCAAACAGCTGATTGAGTTTGTACAGCAGCAGGCACTGGCACGTCCGTGCGGCCGTCTCTACTGGCACACCCATAAAGATAATACCCGTGGCCAGCGTCTGTATGACTGGGTGGCAAATAAATCCGGTGCTATCGAATATATTATGCCGCTGAAGTAATGGCAGTAATATCCTATAAAAAAGGCCCGTTTCCGGGCCTTCAGGGGGATGATCAGTTCTTAAAGGAACTGATAAACGAGAGGTACTCTTCTTTACTCATCAGCGGCTTATATTCCGCCATCAGGGATTCCGCACCGGCGGCATCATCAAACAGCAAATCAATAATTGTCATTGCCATCATCTGAGCCGGACGGATATAGGCCATGTCGTCATCAAAAACGACATAATCTTTGCCGTGCAGCCCGCCGCGCACTGAACCAATCCACGGATGACTGACCGGCATGATATGGGACAGATCCCCGGTGTCAGTACTGCCGGTCATATGCTCGGCAACCCAGACATTTTCATCACCAATCAGACCTTCCGCATTCTGCTGTAACAGATCATTCAGTACGTCATTGTTGTACAGCGGCAGATAGCCCGGTAAATCTTTCACTTCCACTTCGGCACCGACAGACATGGCACCAGCCACCAGCGCACGGGTAATACGCTCGTTGGCATCGATCATTGCCGGCACGTTTGAGGCACGGACATAACTTTCCATGCGCACATCACTCGGGGTCACGTTCACCAGATCACCGCCCTGGGTGATGATCGGGTGGAAACGGATATAATCCTTCTCCTGAAAGGTTTCACGGATAGCATTCACACCCATGATACCCATCATTGCCGCATTCAGGGCGTTAATCCCCATATGCGGTGCCGCCGCAGCATGTGCCGGTTTGCCTTTGTAATTAATCAGCTTGCCGATAAAGCCGTTGGTGGTGGTGGAGATTTCAATAAATCCGTTGTCACGCTCAGGTTTGACGCTGGTCAGGTGGATCTGCATCGCCATATCCACATCATCAAACTCACCGAGGGAAATCAGCTCCGGCTTACCGCCGATATAACTTATTTTGCCCTGTTCGATAAGCTTGTTGCGGTAAGCGAGTTCCACATATTCCTCAGCCGGAACGGCGAAGGGCACTACATCCCCCGCCAGATATTCCATCGCCCCGGAATCCACCAGCCCCATGGTGACCGCCATCATATTGGCGATCTGCGCATTGTGACCGCAGCAGTGTGCCGCACCGGTCTGGTCATCCGCATCAGGGTGTTCAGCACAGATAATGGCATCCAGCTCACCGATCACCGCGACACTGCGTTTATTGCCTTTTCCGCCTTTCAGGCGGGCTTTGACCCCGGTGAGCGCCAGCTGATTACGGTAGCTGACACCCAGAGAATCAAATGCCGCTTCGACTTTCTTCGCTGTGCGGGTCTCTTTATAACCCAGCTCCGGCTCTGCCCAGATATTCTCTGCCAGTTTTTTAATGTCACCCTTGCGGGCGGCAATCGCTTCGCAGACTTTGGCTTTCAGTTGTTCTTTGGTCATTGTCATGCTGAATATTCCCCTCTGATCAGATAACGCCACTCCATGTGAGCGTCAGTTGGCCGATAAGTGCGGCAAATAAGAATGTCCCGGAGAATACCGCCAGTGACACCGGGATAATGCGCCATGAAATCGCTTTGAATTTATCGATATCTTTACCCAGTGAAAGACCCGCGAAGGCCAGTACTGTGGTACT
The DNA here is from genome assembly GCF_019243775.1 of Morganella morganii. Taxonomy (NCBI): domain Bacteria; kingdom Pseudomonadati; phylum Pseudomonadota; class Gammaproteobacteria; order Enterobacterales; family Morganellaceae; genus Morganella; species Morganella morganii. Next base: position 370,886 of record NZ_CP069157.1, on the reverse strand, counting down.
GATAACCGCGATAGAGACTTTACCGGTCATGGCAATCATTTCTTTGTCATACGGGAACAGCGGTGAACACAGACCGGCGGCGATCAGGGAAACCCAGAAGATCACCGGCAGTTTGCCTAACGGCGGGATCATCGCGATCAGGTATGCCGCGAAGGACATACCGCCCAGCAGTGTCATCGCCAGCAGTGTATCGCTGAACACCTGCCCGAACTCACCACGGCCGTACATTGACCCGCCGACTGCATCGCCGAGCGCGGTAAAGAACACCACCAGAACCAGGATTATGGCTATTTCTGTCATCTTTTTCATGATTAGTTATCCTTATTCAGTATCCGCAGACGCCGTTGCACGTTTTCTTTTCAGTTTGTTGTACAGATAAGACGCAAACGGTAAGGAGAAGAAAATATAGATGTACAGACCTAACACAGAAGACATCAGGTTCGCGGAAGACGAGAACGCCTGAATATCCGCAGCCTGGTCAGGATAGAGTTCCAGCAGAGGGGCAACCGCCGCCGCCAGCATCGAGCCGCTGCCGACACCCGCACCCATTGCCAGAGCAAGCGGACTGAGAATGTCCAGACCGGCGATCACACTCGCGAGGATCCCCATCCAGACAGCACCGTACAGCGTACCGCAGATATACATTGCCATGACACCGCGGCCTTCCGGCGAACTTAAGCCGTATTTGGCTTCGATGATGGCGATGTTCGGCTCACGGCCGACAGAATAGGTGGCACCGACCGCTTCACGGCCCATACCTAACATAATCGCCAGCGGCAGACCCAGCATAATGGTACCGATAAAGTGGCCCACTTCCTGCAGAACCAGCGCACCACCGGCCTGAATGATTTTTTCCCAGGAGGCCCCGACGGAAGTACTCAGCTTGGCGATCAGGATCACCAGTGCCACACTCATGATAGAGGTCGCATGCGCCATGTTCTTTTCGTTGAGGATTTTAAATTTCGGAAAGCTGATAATACCACCCATCAGCATGGAGTAGAGCATCGGAAAAACCATCACCAGACTGATTTTAATTTGCCCTATCGCTTCCGCAAGAAGAATGATAAATAAGCTAACCAAAAGCAACTTACTATCTTTTAATATATCCATAGTGTTACCTTTATAGGAATTGTTATTGAGAATTACTCGTGTGTATTTATATAAAAAACGTACCCTTTCCATATTCATACTACCCGCGGGACTGTTTTCCTGACAATATTCCGAAAATTCCTCAGCCATGCCTTTTGGGCATGCCATAAATTAATAAATTAATATTTATTGATTAACCCTGTCCTGACTACTTATTTCGGGTTACTAATTAATAGATAATTCGTTAAATTTCAATGTGATATAAAATGCTATAATTTTGTGAAAAACATTATTCGATAAGTGATATTGGTTTTGATTAAAATAAAAAGAGAAATATTCAAATAAGACAATAATGTGAAGCGGCTCCTGTTTTTTTAATTTTCCGGTCCGCTGATTTTAATGAGAATGATTTTATATAATGATGAAAACCCCGTTTTAATACTGAATTTATTCAGGAGGTACCGGGATGAACATCTTATTACACCTTCCAATCACCGTTATGGCAAAATATTTGACTGGCAGTAAAAAATCACCATTGTAACGGATAACATGAATAAATCAGATGTAGATCACATTATTTTATCAATATGGACACAGGTCACAATATTGACTATTAACCCGGCCCTCAGCACAGAAATCCGGAAAACCGCGTTGTACTGAACGGGTTTCATCCGCTGGTATTCCTCCGGCAGGCTGTTTTTCACACAAACGCAGAAAACCCGGGTAAACACAGCAGAATTGATCGCTGAGTGCCTAATTGCGTTGCTTAATTGTTACCGGATTGTGGGTTTCTTTTTCTGTCCGTAAATCTGTTTCATCAGGTCTCAGAAATATTTTGCATTTGCTCACGCATAATTACTTAAAAAACACATCGGTATCAGAGTATACCCTCATGTAAACACCACGGATAATAAATAAAATTTTCTTAACTGTGATGCAGGCTGCAATATCCTAAATCACGGATAACGCCTTACATCTTAAGATGAGTATGCCGTGTGACTGACATCACCGTTGCTATAATTATAAATAAAATTGCATTATTTATTTTCGGCTGTAATCCATTTTTCTCTCTGATTAATTATTGCGATAAAACTAAACAATAAAACTAATCACTTTTGTATATGATTAAAATCAAACACTTTTTGTAAATAGTGATTATGTCCTGTGATGAGCATATTAAAATTGGGATTAGTGGTTAAATGCATGACCATTAGTTAACTAATTACATTTAATCACTATAAATATGACTTAATGTAACATATGAAAAAAGCAAACAGGAAATGACACCAAACAATCCGCTATTTTTTAGTCAGTTTCCGTGAAAGAGTTTTGTTCATATGCAATATATAATTTCATTTCTTACCCGGGTAATAATATTTAAATTTAAATGTTATCGCAATATAAAAAATAGCAGTATTTGCATGACAATTGACACTCTAATAAACAATTATGATAATACTGCGGTATTCAAAGAATATTGCTCAGAATTATTATTAAATTATCCCGACTTGAGCCTCACAGGATTATTTATTTAATAATATAAATAAAACAGATTATTCTTAAATATTGACGAATATCCCTGATAAAGGAAATAACATGAAACTTCAGAAAGTATTACTCTCAGTAGTTCTGGGATCTTTATTTGCTGCGGGTACTGCTATGGCAGAAGATCCTGTGCAACCACCAGAAGTAAAAAGCGGTCTCGGTACCGTGCATTTTAAAGGCTTCATTAATAACGTGCCTTGCTCTATCGACAGTAAATTCCTGGATCAGACAGTGGATTTCGGTGAAATCAGCCGTAACGAACTGACTACCGGTACTTACCGTACAGATAGCAAAACATTCAATATCGAACTGAAAAACTGTGATACCACCACGTATAAAACTGCGCAGATTCAATTCACTGCACCAACAGTTGAACTGAAAGACGGTACTGCAACATCCAAATATGTTGGTCTGGGTTCAATCCAGAATGCCGGTATCGCACTGACAGACAGCGGCGGTAAAGCTATCGAACTGGGTTCACGTTTCCCTGCTGAAAAATACACCCTGAACGGTGGCCGTGATCAAATCACTCCGCTGAACTTTGCAGCGTATGTAAAAGGTAACCAGTCTGCAGTTGCCGGTGAACAGGCTACTACCGGTCCCTTCGATACCCCGGTTAACTTCCAGATTTTCTATCAATAACAGGATAGTTACTGAATAGTTCTTTTCAATATATGCAGTGGTCTGCAAGGATAGCTCCCGCCACTGCATAATAGATTAGCGGTGGCTGGCATATCTCATGAAGCTCAGAACAACAATTAAAATATTTACAGCTTCTGTGGTTGCAGTTATTCAGATAAATACCGCATTTGCTGAAGAAGCCGTTAACTTTAATACATCATTTTTAGACTCAGACAGTCAGGAAATTGATTTTTCAAAATTCAGCCGGGCTAATTATGTTATGCCGGGTACTTATCTTCTGGCAACTAAACTCAATAATAATGTTATTACCAGTGATGAGAATATCCTTTTTTATATCCCGGAATATGATCCTGAAATAACAGTCCCCTGTATTACCCCTGAATTATTTGCATAACTTGCCATGAAAGAAGAGTGGCAGAATAAAGTCAGCTGGACAGCGCAGGATAAATTGCAGTGCCTTGATATCCGTACCATTCCTGATATGCAGGCAACGGGTGATATCGCGGATAATAAACTCAATATCCGGATCCCCCAGGCCTATATGGCCTACAGCGATCCGTCATGGGATCCGCCGGAGCGCTGGGATGACGGTATCGCCGGATTTTTATTCGACTATAACGCCACCGCCACGCACAGCAAATACCAGCCGGGCAGTGATAACGATAAAAGCAGCAAGACGGATGTAGTCAGCTACGGTGATACCGGCGTCAACCTCGGTGCATGGCGTGTGCGTGCGGAATGGCAGGCGACCGGCGGCGACAGCGCGGAGCACTCAAAACGCTGGCGCTGGAACCAGATCTACGCTTACCGGGCACTCCGGGATCTCAGCGCCCGTCTGATATTCGGTGAACAGTATCTGACCTCAGAACTGTTTGAAAGCTTCCGCTACATCGGCATGAGCATGGAAACCGATGAAAATATGTTCCCGCCGCTGCTGCGCGGTTATGCGCCGGAAGTTGCCGGGGTTGCCCGCACCAACGCCACCGTGATCATCCGCCGGGGTGAACGTATCATTTATCAGGAGCAGGTCAGTAAAGGACCGTTCCGTATCCGTGATATGAACTACATCGGTGACGGTACACTGAATGTCACCATTAAAGAGCAGGATGGCAGCGAACAGCATTTCACCATCGAAACATCCCGCCTGTCGATGCTGACCCGTCCCGGCCAGTTCCTGTTTAAACTGGCGGCCGGTAAACCGCTGTCAGACGATCACAAAACCGAAGGCCCGGAATTCGGTACAGGGAGTTTTTCCCGGGGGATGAGCAACAACACCACGCTGTTCGGCGGCGTACTGGCGGCGACGGATTACCAGAACGTGTCTTTCGGGATAGGCCGGGATATCGCACCATTCGGGGTATTTTCCGCGAAAGTCTCCTATTCCCGGGCAAACATGGGTGATTTTGCAGATAAACAAAATAAAACCGGCGGCTCTTACAGCATCACCTATTCCAAAGAATTCGATGCCATTAACAGTCAGCTGACCTTCGCCGGTTACCGCTTCTCGGAGCGGGATTACATGACCATGAACCAGTTTGTCGATCTGCGTTACCGCGGCGGTAATACCGACAACAGCAAAGAGATGTATAACATCATCTTTAACAAGGTGTTCCCGTCTCTGCGCATGAACGTCTATCTGAACTACAGTCATCAGACATTCTGGAATAAAGCGAGCATCAATAACTACAGCATGACCCTCTCCCGCAACTTTGACTGGGGAGAGAAAAAGAACCTCAGCATGAGTATGTCAGCCTACCGGACAGAATCGGATTCAACAAAAGATAACGGCGTCTACGCCAGCCTCTCTGTTCCGCTTGATGATAATAAAGGCATGTTCAGCTACAGCGGCAGTTACAATAAGAACTCTCACAGTAATAACGTTAACTATTACACTGATATTGATAATTCGAGTAACTATTCACTGTCTGCCGGTGAAGGCGACGGCAAAGTCAACCTCGCCGGTTTCTATACCAATGAAGGGGGGAATAACTACCTTTCACTGAGCGGAACCTATATTCAGGATAACGTTCTTACGGTATCCGGCCAGTCACGCGGCGGCTTTACCCTGACCCGTGAAGGCGCGGCATTCCACCGCAGCGGCAACAGTATGGCACCGCGCATTCTGGTGGATACCAGCGGAACATCAGATATTGATGTGCGCGGTACCGGCAAAGCAGTACGGACCAACGCCTTCGGGAAAGCGATTATCCCGACCGCGACGGCCTACTCACGCGGCCAGCTGTCTCTTGATCTCGATGCCATGCCGGATAATGCCGAAGCCCTGACATCCGTGCAGCAGGCAACACTGACCTCCGGCGCGATCGGTTACCGGAAATTTAATGTTGTCGAAGGCTATAAAATCATGGGTATTATTGCTATGAATGATAATACTCATCCGCCATTCGGCGCCTCTGTCATGAATGACAAAAATGCGGAGATCGGCATTGTGGCCGATAACGGATCGGCTTATCTGACCGGGATACAACCGGGCCAGAAGCTGACTGTAGCCTGGAACGGGCAGACACAATGTACTGTCCGGATCCCGGAAATAAAGGATGATAACGTTCAGTTTAATATGCTGCTGCCATGCCAGTAAATCCGGCGGCACCGGTATGTATTTTACAGAATTAACAGATGAATCCGTAAGGAACCTTAACATGAGAAAAGTGACCACCTTATTCTGTGCCGCACTGACTACCCTGGCCGCCATTCCGGTAACCGCCGGAGCCGCCATCGCACTCGACAGAACCCGTGTTATTTATAACGAAGGTGATAAAGCTGTGCCGCTGACGGTCACCAATGAGCACCTCAGCAAACCGTATCTGGCGCAGTCCTGGATTGAGAACAGTACCGGGCAGAAAATCACATCACCGGTATTTGTCACTCCGCCGGTGCAGCGGATTGAGCCTGACCGCAAAAGCCAGATTAAAGTGCAGCTCTCTCCGGAAGCCGCCTCATTACCGGCTGACCGCGAATCGGTCTTTTATCTGAATGTCCGTGAAATTCCGCCGGCCGTTGAGAAAAGTAACGTGCTGCAGATTGCCCTGCAAACCAAGATCAAACTGTTCTACCGCCCGAAAGCGATTCAGGTTCAGGAGCGGATGGAAAAAATCGCCGGTGCGGATGGCATCCGTCTGTCGCAGAACGGCGGGCAGTACACCATTGAAAACACCACGCCGTACCATCTTTCAGTTACCCGTCTGGATGCCACCGGCGGAAAAGAAGTGAAATTTGAGCCGGTGATGGTATCACCAAAAGCCTCCGCGTCTTTCAGTGCTCCGGCGCTGGGTAATGCGCCGGTTGTTTATTACGTCAATGACTACGGTGATACCAAACCACTGAAATTCAGCTGTGCCGGCAGCAGCTGTACCGTGCAGTCAGACAGTAAATAATTAACAGGAGGAACCGCCGATGACACTGACCATGCTTTTCCGTACCGGCTGCGCGGCACTGTTGTGCCTGCCGCTGATGGTCTCCGGCGGTTCTTACACTTATATCGATGTGTATGTCCGGGGGGAGATATTTATCGCGCCCTGCAAAATTAATCAGGGCAATAATACCCTGATTGATTTCAAAGATGTCACCACCACCCGGATAGACAACGATAATTACCGTGAAAAACTGGATTACCGGATCGAGTGCCAGGATAACCGCGCCCGGGCCATGAAGCTGTATATCACCGGCACCTCATCCTCCGTCGATTCGCGCTATCTTTCCACCAGCGTCAGTGACCTCGCGGTGAAATTCCTGGCAGATAACAAACTGATGCCGCTGAATGAAAAGATGACCATTCAGTATCCGGTACAACCCGAAATTATGGTGATTCTGGCAAAAAAACCATCGGTGAAACTGCCTGCCGGTGAATTCAATGTCACGGCCACCATCCATATCGATTATGAATAAGGAATTGTGATGCGACATTTAATCACAGCCCTGATGCTGTCCTGTTTTGCTCTGCCGGTGTATGCCGGTACAGGGGTAGCACACAGTTCCGCCAATATCCGGATCACCGGAAAGCTTCAGCCGCCACCGCCCTGTAAAGTGAATAACAACGAGGAAATCCTGGTCGATTTTCAGCGCATCCAGATAAAAACGCTGGAAAAATCAGATATCCGCAGAGATGTGGATATCCCCTTTGTCTGTGAGCAGGACTCAGAGAATTTCAAATATTTCCTCACCGTTGACGGGCCGCGGGCACAGTTCAATAACAAACTGGTGAAAACCAACCAGAACAACCTGGGCTTTAATATTGAACTCGCCGGGGTAAGACTGAATTTGGGCAAGGCACAGCTGGTGAACAGCCACCATCTGACATTGACCATTGTGCTGACCAAAAACCCGGACGGGGAAGTCACGCCCGGCTCCTTCAGCGGCACCGGCACTGTGACAATGGAGTATTTCTGATGAACCACCCTGCTGATTTCAGTCTGTTATTCAGCGCTGCACTGATATTCTCCGCTGCCTTTATTCCGGCGGGACATGCCGCCGATAACCTGCGCGTGATCGGCGAACTGTACAATGACCCCTGCACGCTGTTACCGGAAAATAAAGATCTGGTGGTGGATTTCAGTGATGTTTCCCTGCCGGATTTGTATGAGGGGGTTGAGGTCCGCAAATCATTCTCTCTGATCCTGTCTGACTGCGATATCACGGATATGAACCGGTTTAAGATTAAATTCACCGGGACCGGGACCCCGGATATGCCGTCCTATCTGGCGCTGGATCCGTCCAGTGACGCAGGCGGGTTTGCCATCGGAGTGCGGACAGATAATATTCCGCTGATCCCGCTGAATCAGTTTTCCAACGCCATTACTATCGCCGGAAACGGTGAGAACAACATCCGTTTTACCGCTTTTTTGCAGGTTGATCCGAAAGCAAAAACCGGTAAAACCATTAAGTACGGCGCGTTTAATTCCACCGCGTTTCTGACTATCGACTATTTCTGAGGCCGGTATGACCAAGATCCTCCGTTATCTCACTGTGCTGACCACTCTCCTTTTATTTGTGCTGCCTGCACAGGCAACACTGTACAGCTATATTACCCGCTCTGAAGGTAAACCGGCAGATATCGATTATTACTACCGGATTACTGCCTGGACTCCGCCGCCGGCAGGCAGCGTGCATCCTTGTGTGAAAGTCGGTCTGACAAAAAAATGCTACGCCAATATTAATCACCGCCACACAAACGCAGACCGGGGTGGGGTATCCTCCCGTAATAACAGCGAATTTGAGGGGCGCTGCCGGAATATGAACCTGATGACACTGCCGGATGCCACAGCTGTTTATAACTATATTTATAATAACTGTTTTGGCGGACTGCCGTTTGAGGGGCAGACCAATCACAAAGGTGACGCTATCCGTAACGAATGTGTGACCCTCTTTTTAACCAGCAGCCCGACCGGTGGTAACGGTTATATGTATCCGGATTCTGTCTGCGGCGTAGCTCCCCCGCCGGGCGGAATTTGCAGTTTTACGGCTGACTATCCGAGCGCCATTCTCGATCATGGCCGGATACCGGATAATGAAATTAACGGCAATCAGGCCAGCCAGTATCTGAGAATGAAATGCAGCAAAGATGCCACTGTCCGGATCTACTCCGTGAGTGATACGGAATCCCGGCTGAGACTGAAAAACAATCTCTACAGCAGACTGACACTGAACGGCTATCCGCTGAACTCGTCCGGCGGTGGTGTACCGGTTTATGTACGCGGGGATTATGAAGCAAACGCACTGCTGAAAAGCACACTGGAAACCACCGGGCCGGTGGAAGCCGGGCCTTTTATCGGTAATATATCCATTATTATGACCATTGACTGACTCTGCTTGTGCGCCGGTGCCTCTGTACCGGCGCTTTTCCTCCCGCCGCCCTTTTCGTGTAGAATAGCCGTACTTTTCGCCACCACCGCAGGGCTTCCATGAAGAATGTCGATTATAAATCACTGAGATTGCTGGATCTGATTATCAAAGAGCAGGGATTCGAGAAAGCCTCAGCGAAACTCTTTATCACGCAGTCTGCGGTGTCCCAGCGGGTAAAACAGCTGGAAAATCAGGTGGGTTCCCTGCTGCTGACACGCACCGTGCCGCCGAAACCGACCGAACTCGGACAAAAGCTGCTGGGCCTTCTGTATCATGTTGATTTGATTGAGCATGATGCCTTTGATAATGAAAGCGGCAACCATGTGGTCACCATCCCTATCTCCATTAACGCCGACTCCCTCGCGACCTGGTTTTTATCCGCTATCAAGCCGATACTGGATGACCGCGCCATTCGTCTGGATATTAAAGTGGATGATGAAAGCCGGACACTCGACTACCTGCTCAAAGGGGAAGCGGTCGGGGCAATCAGTATGCAGCCGCTGCCGGCTGTCGGCGGAACCTGTGATTATCTGGGCGCGATGGATTATATCTTTGTATCCAGCCCGGCTTTTGCGGAAAAATATTTCAGTAACGGAGTGACTAAAGAAGCCCTGCTGCGGGCACCGGTGGTGTCCTTTAACCATTCCTCAGATATGCACCATATCTTTTTGCAGGAGTATTTCCGGTTAACGCCGGGAAGCCTGAACAGCCATATCGTGCCGTCATCAGAGGCCTATATTCAGCTGGTACTGCAAAACTCCGCCTGCTGTATGATTGCGGAACATCAGATTAAACATGAGCTTGAATCCGGACGGATGATTAACCTGGTGCCGGAACTGGTACAGCAAAAACAGCTTTACTGGCACCGTTACCAGCCGGAATCAGGAACATTACAACGGATTTCAGAAGCCATTATTACTAACGCCAAAGATTATCTGACCCAATCCCCGGTGACCGCCTGAGCGGCGGCCACCACAGAGTCTGACGGGATTACAGAGACTGCCCGGCAGAGCCGAACAAACGCATCCGCTCTTCCACCCGCTCCGCGACCGGCTGCAATCCTTTCATAATCACTTTGCGCGGGTCGTTGATATCATGCGCGCCCTGCTGTTCAAACTGCTCTTTCACGGACAGGCACCACGCATACATATTTTCCGTATTAACGTTGATTTTCGCCGTACCGAGTGAAATCGCTTTCTTCATATCCTCGTCTGAAATACCGGTTCCGCCGTGCAGTACCAGCGGCACTTTCACCAGTTGCGCGATATGCTGCATTTCCGCAAAGCCGAGCTTCGCCTTGCCTTTATACAGCCCGTGAGTCGAGCCGAGCGCCGCCGCCAGACAATCCACCCCGGTTTCTTCCACCAGCTTCTGACACTCTGCCGGGTCCGCATAAATGACGTGAGAATTCACAATTCCGTCCTCACTGCCCGCGATGGTGCCCAGCTCTGCTTCCACAGACACACCACGGCGGTGCGCGTAAGTCACCAGACGTTTGGTGATTGCCAGGTTTTCGGCAAACGGCATATGTGAACCGTCGAACATCACGGAGCTGAAACCGGCTTTAATTGCCGCTTCACAGGCTTCATAAGACTGACCGTGATCCAAATGCAGCGCCACCGGCACATCTATTTCCAGAAACTCCATTGCATTCACCACAATATCGTGAATACATTTCAGCCCGAGCATATGTTTTATGGTTCCGCCGGAGACACCTAAAATAACCGGGGAACGCAGTTGCTGTGCAACTTTTAATACCGTTCCGGTCCACTCCAGGTTATTAATATTAAACTGGCCGACGGCGTACTGGCGTGCAAATGCACGATTGAGCATATTCTCCATCGAAACTAACATCGGATTTCCCCTTGTTGGCGTATAACTGTAATTTAATCAAAAACCAGAATTAATCAAAATCAGAATTTAATCAAAATAGTGTTTCAGATTTCTTTCGTATTTATTCACCGCATTATGGACATCCGCCAAATCCGGCATTGATTCGCGCACCCCTTTTTTCTCAATTGAGATGGCTGCTGACAGACTGGCAAATAAAATAATATTCTCAATATGCCAGTTATAATGAACTCCGTACGTAAATGCGCCGTGGAATATATCACCGGCTCCTGTTGTATCAATCGCATTACAGATAAATGCCGGTGATATTGTCAGCATTCCGTTTTGCAGATACGCACAGCCTTTCTCACCCAGCGTAATAAATGCCTCACCCCGGGCCAGTTTATTCAGTTCCGTTAATGCCGTTTTTAACTGAATATCGGTGGTGAATTTATCAATCTCAATCAGATCACGGGCAAAGTTTTCACTGGCGACCAGATAATCGGTATATTTCGCCAGATTTAAATTGCTTTCCCGCAGTGACCCCGCGTCCATCACGACGCGGGCATCAGGCAGACGGGTCAGAATATATTCACTCAGCTCCGGTTCATGACCATCAATTAATACCGTGATGACTTCCCCTTTATCCTCCTGTGTCAGGCGGGTAATCAGCTCATCAATTTTCAGTTTCTCTTCAAATGTCATACGCGGCGGAGAGACCAGCTTGCGCGTAATAATTGTCCGGGAACCATTTAACTGATTCACTAATACAGATGCCAGCGGTGTGATCATTTCATCGTTAAAAATAACGTAATCGGTATTCACACCCACATCATGAAACTCATCAATAATTTTCTGACCGTAGATATCGTGGTTCAGGTGTCCGGTAAAATAAATATCCTCTCCCCACAATCCCAGTAACCATGCCGCATTGGCACAGGGTCCGCCGCCGCTTTCAATAAAATCGCCGGAGAAATTTTTGGTATTCTCCTCCGGCCAGCGGTTAAGAAAGAAGAACTGGTCGAAGCAGGATAAACCGACAGAAATTACTGCCATAACAACTCCTTAAAACCTTTCGTCAGTATCATATTTACTTATGTGCGCGGTCTTTTTCCATTAATTCGTCATAGCTCAGGGTATCCCCCACCACTTTGACTGATTTAAAGGCAAACGGCGCCAGTAATGCCAGAACCAGAACAAAACAAATCAGGTAAATCGCAATCTGACCGAAGTGGGTAAAGGCTTCACCGATAACAATGCCCCACACCGCGAAGTCAAAGTCTGCAAAGGTACTGTTTTCAAAGCCCAGGTTGCCCAGCGCCGGTAACAGCATGGCCGGTAAGAATGCGAGGAAAATACCGCCGATAAAGGAGGCGATAATACAGCCCTTTTTGCCGCCCAGTTTGTCCGCAAATACACCGGATGTACCGCCGCAGAAGAAGTGCGGCACCATGCCCGGGATAATCAGCGCCATACCCAGACCACCCAGCATCAGCATGCCGACAAGGCCGCCGATAAAGGAGCTGATAAAACCGATTACCACCGCAGTCGGGCTGAAGGTAAAGAAGACAGCACAGTCAACCGCCGGAATCGAGTTCGGGATCAGTTTCTGGCTGATACCCTGGAACGCAGGCACCAGGTCACCCAGGATTAAACGCACACCGCTGTAGACAATCGCCACACCCACCGCGAACTGCAGACCGGTCAGGATGGAGAAGATCACCATATTCTGCTCAGTGATGGTGCTGATATAAGCGGAACCGGCAACGATGCTGCACACCAGATAAATCACGACCATCACAATACCGGTTGTTACTGTGGTATCGCGCAGGAAGCCCCATTTTTCGGAGATCTCAGTATCCGCAAATGAGTTTTCTGCTTTACCGACTTTCGCCGCAATCCAGGCAGACAGGTAATAACCGAGGGAACCAAAGTGCCCCATGGCAATACCGCCGTCTTCAGTAACGCGCTTGGTATAACGCTGTCCGATTGCCGGTGAAATAGCTGACCAGGCACCCAGCAGGAAACCGCCGATAATAACCATTTCCCAGCCTTTGAAATTCGCGGCCTGTAATACTGCCGAGAATAAACAGGCTAAAAAGAAAGAGTGGTGGCCGGTTAAAAAGATATATTTATATTTGGTGAAACGGGCAATCGCCAGGTTGAAAATAAAGCCGAGTAATAAAATACTCATTGTCTCCACACCCAGTAATTTCTGGGCAACAGAAACAATCGCTTCGTTATTCGGAATAACCCCCCGGATATTAAAACCGGCTTCAATAATACCACCGAGCGGATTCAGGTTTGCCACGATAACACCGGCACCTGCACTCAGCATTAAATAACCGAGGATCGGTTTTAATGTCCCGGTTAATAATTTATTGACCGGTGACCGTAATGCCAGTAACCCCACCAGGGAGATAATCCCCATAAGAAAGGCAGGCTGACTGAATATCTCAGTCAGGAATGAGAGAATATAAGCCATAATTTAATTCCTGTAAAAAGAATGAACTATCAGGACTGACTCAGTTTCAGTAAAGCGTCTTTAATATCTTCCGCAATTTTGGCTTTATGCACATAACTGCGGATCACGGCAACTTCACACTGCGGCGGAAATTGTGATGCCAGCTCTTTAATCGTGACATACAGATCCGCTTTCTCACCCACGGCATTCGCAAAATCCACTGAAGCCACATCGGCTTTTATGCCCATCTCCTCACAAATTTTCTTCACGTTATTGGCGGCCATTAATGAGCTGCCGATACCATTGCCGCACACTGTTCTTATTTTAATCATGCTGTCCTCTCTATCGACGTCCGGATAAACTGTAAAATCTGTTCTTTGTTATTCTCTTTTACAAACTCAGTAATATTATTTTCAATCAGATCAGCCACGGTCTGAATCAGATGAATATGGGTATCTGAATCTGTCGCGCTGATAGCAATAATGACATTGACCGGATCAAACTCCTCATGATGAAATACCAGCGGTGTGCCGGTCACCACCACGGAGAACGCGGTTTTTAATGCCCCTTTTTCCGGTCTCGCATGGGGCATCGCCACCCCGGTATCCAGCACAATCACCGGGCCGAACTCATGATATACGCGGATCATTTCCTCAATATAATCAGGGGTACATGCGCCTGATTTTTGCAGCAACTCACCGGCATAGCGGATGCCCTCTTCCGGAGATGCAAAATTCTGATTCAGGGATAACAGCCCGCTCTCAAAATGAATATCCAAAACCGAACTCCTGATGTGATTTTTTCTTATTTTAAAGATGGCTTATTTACGCCTAAATAAATAGCGACGAAGATCACATTCCGGTTTTAAGAATGTGAAGCCGATCTCGTTTGCCTGAAATAACGCTTTATCGTGTAAAGCAAAAAATAATCCAGTTAATTCATATAATTACTTTTTACTGATAATTTCGCTGTTTTTATTTTCCGGGCTGAATATGTGGCCTGAGTCATATTTTCACTGGTGAAAATAAGATGTTCATCACATTTTTGAGGGTGTTGAGTCGTCACTTTGCGGGGCGGATCAAATTGAGGGGCAAAATTGATTTATTTTTAACCGGTGATAAAAAAAGAAGCCCGGCAACACTGTTTTCTGTGCCGGGCTTTTGTGCTGTTTTTGCTGATAAACGGATAATTACTGCATCGTCACCCAGAACGTCCCGGCACCGCTGATCGCCGTAAACCGCTGATGGAATGACACCATTTCCGCCTGCGGATTCAGGTCACTGAATGCCTGCGGATGGAAAAATGCAGCCAGTGCTTCGGCGGCAAAAATATTCAGCGGGCTGTTGTAGAAATTATGGTAAACCGCCATCACGTGCTGTGATTTCACCGCCTCCAGTGAGGCTAATCCCTGGCGGTTCATCAGCGCATTCATCACTTTTTGCGCCGGTTCTGCCGGTGCGCCGTACCCGAGCGTGACCGCCTCTGAACGGCGGTTATACTGTTTCCAGTCCGCACCGGTCAGCACATAGAACTGCGGGTTGAGATGCAGAATATTTTCAATGCTGCTTTCCGCGCCGTTTGCCGGCATCGTGTCGCGCACCAGGTTATCACCACCCGCAATCTCCGCCAGTTCGCCGAATCCGGTACGTCCGTATAAACGGCAGCAGTCATTGCCGAATAACCCGGCATTGCTTTCAATCAGCACGGACGGTTTTTGCTCCGGCAGACGCTGACGCAGTGCGGCCAGTTTAAGCCGGTAGTATTCCGAGAACTCCGCGGCGCGCCCTTCGGTTTCAAACAGTGTGCCGATAAGCTGAATACTTTTCGGGGTGTTTTCTGTCATGTCACTGCGGAAATCGATAAAAATCACCGGAATACCCGCCGCTTCCAGTTGCGGCAGCAGGTTCGTACTTTTCATCAGCCCGTAGGAGGATTTGTGCATCAGTACCGCATCCGGCGACAGTGCCAACAGGTTTTCCGTTGTAAAAGTACCGTCTTTGCTTTTCGGCAGAACCGGTAACCGCGCCAGTTCCGGCGCGGCCTCCAGATATGCTGCTTCCAGATCCGGCGCATAATGCGCCAGGGTATCACTCCATCCGCTGAGAGAGGAAAAATGGGTTTTCCCCGCCGCAATATCCACCGCCAGAATGTCACGGGCATCCGCAAGAAACAGCCGCTTGACCGGCGTATTCACCGCCACTGACCGTCCCTGTAAATCGGTGACAATTTGCGTCTGAGCACGGACTCCCGTGCTCAGCAGCAGCGTCATCATTACTATGAATATACGCATAAAACGGGCCTCAGAATGTCACCAGATAATTCAGTGCGAATGTGCGGCCGCGCCCTTTATAGCTGTATAAGTCCGGTGCGCCGTACGCCGGACTGTACAGGATAGGTGCGCGCTGTCCCCACACGGTGGTGTAATCTTTATCCAGCAGGTTTTCGACCGCAAAGCTGACTTTACCGACCGGTAACTGATAGCTGCCGAGGAAATCGACGGTGTTATATCCGTCCAGTTTCTCCCCGTCCGCATCGGTCAGGCTGAAAGATTGCTGGCTTTGCAGACGCAGTGTCCAGTCTGACGGCTCCCAGGCCACATACGCGGTGACTTTTGACGGGCTGGCAAACTTCACGCTCCATTTTTCCCACTGATCACCCGCTTTGGTCTCGGATTTGATCAGGTTGAAATTAGTCCCGACACGCCAGTCAGTATCTGCGATCGCGTAATCCGCCGCCCCTTCCACACCGTAGATCCGGCGTTTGTCATCTTTCAGGAAGATAGTCATATCTTTCTTATTGATGTCGTAGCTGCTGTCAGACAGTGAATAGTACGCCGCCAGCTGGGTTTGCAGGCTGTCCCCGGTGTAACGCCAGCCCAGTTCGAAGGAGTTGACTTTGATACCTTTGACCCGCGTATCATTGATGTTCACACTGTTGAGCAGCGGATAATGACCACTGACCGGCGAACCGTAATTGCCGGTGCCGTAGAATTTGGCGATATCCGGGATTTCAAAGCCCTGGGAGAAATTAAACCAGGTCTGTTGTGTGTCGGTCAGGTTGAGCAGCACCCCGGCATTAAATAACAGGTTGTTGTAATCCGTTTCCCCGCCCGGTACCGCATCCGCTGAAGTGGCTTTACCTTCCGCAATCAGCTGTTGCTGCTGATACCCGGTGAAATCATCCACTTTGTTTTTCGTGTACTGATAACGCATACCGCCGCTCAGGGTCACCAGCAGGTTGATGTCATAACTGCTTTGCAGAAACGCCGCCATCGTGGTGGTGGTATAGCCCGGATAACGCCCGGTATTGTAGGCGGAATCCAGGGTCAGTCCGTTACTTTCCTTCGCTTTCTGCAGATTAAAGAACTTCTGGTTGGCACTGAATTTTTCATGCTCGGCATCCGCGCCGTACGTCAGTGTCAGGTTATCCAGCGGCTTGCTGTTAAAGGTGACTTTACCGCCGTAGAAATCAGTTTTCTGCTCTGATGCGCTGATGCTGCTGACCACATAATCCGGCTTTTTACCGCCCAGCGCCGGGAACGGATAGAAGGTCTGGGTTTCATCACGGTAATACGCCTGCGCCACCAGATCCTGTCCCAGCAGGTCACTGTTGCTGTACTGCAGGTTCACCATATGGCGTTTGGTGCCGGGGATCCGGTCAGAATCCAGTTTGTCGCTGTTATGCGCAGTGTCTTTTCCCAGTACCGCCGCAAAATCTTTGCCCAGATCGATCCCGTGTTTGCCGTCAGATTCACTGTTGTAATACTGCGCCATCAGTTCCAGTGACTGATGGTCATCAATCGTCAGAGTTCCGGAGCCCATCACATCCAGGCGGTCAGAATACTGAAGCCCGGTCTGGGTGTTATCGATCAGGATTTCGCGGCCTTTGCCGTCATACCAGCCGCCGTAACGCTGATAAGCCACAGATAAGCGTCCGTAAGCCTGATCATTACCACCGCTGACTGCGGCAGCCACGTTTTCATCATGATCCGAACCGTTGCGGAACCCGCTTTTGCCGCCGATCTGAACCTCAACCTGTTTTTCTTCCTGACCTTTTTTGGTCACGATATTAATCAGACCACCGCTGCTGCCGCCACCGTACAGGGAGGTCGCACCGGAAATCACTTCAATATGATTGATATTGAACGGATCAATCGAATCCAGCTGACGGCTGTCACTGCGTGATGAATTCAGGCGCACACCGTCCACCATCACAATCATAGAGCGCCCGCGCATATTCATGCCGTAGTTTGTCCGCCCCTGGCCGCTGACACTCATCCCCGGGATCAGCTGCGCCAGGATATCTTTCAGCTCTTTGCCGCCTTCCGCCTGCTGCGCGATATCCGCATTATCAATGACCCAGGTGGTCTGGGCCATTTCAGAAACTGTCCGGTAGCTGCGCGAAGCAGAGACCACAATCGGTTCGCCGGAATCGGCAGAAGTTGCCGCCAGGACATCCGGTGTGATTAACAGGGTCAGGCAGGGTGTCAGAAGACAGAGAGAGCGGATGCGCATTGGTATCTTTCCTGTGGAGATCAAAAAAGTTCATTATCAGGCTGCTGATAATATTGACTGAGAATGATTATCACAAGAAGAAATATTCCCCGCTTGCTTTTTATATTTGATTTTCAGGGGGTGACTATTCACTGTGGTATAATCGGAACCGGATACTTCCCTCTTAACTCACTGATTTTCAGATAAGGAATCCCATGCGACCTGCGGACTATCTGCGGCTTACCCTGCTGGCGGCCATCTGGGGTGCCAGCTTTCTTTTTATGCGGGTGGCCTCCCCGCAGTTCGGCGCGGTTAACACGGCCTTTCTGCGTGTCTTTTTCGGCTGTGCCGGACTTCTGGTGATCCTCCTTATCATGCGCCGCACCTTCCGGTTTGACGGAAAATTAAAACCGGCATTATTACTGGGCGTGATTAACTCCGGCATTCCCTTTTTTATGTACTGTCTGGCCGCGCAGTGGCTGCCGGCCGGTTACTCCGCCATTCTCAACGCCACCACGCCGCTGATGGGGGCGCTGATCGGCTTTGCTTTCTTTGCCGAAACCCTGACCGCCCGCAAATGGCTGGGGGTGATGATGGGACTGGCCGGGATTGTGGTGATCACCACGGTCGGGGAAAGTCAGTCTTCCGCCCATTTATTATGGGGCGTGGCCGCCTGTCTGCTTGCCACCGCCTGTTACGGGCTGGCGGGATTCCTGACGCGGCGCTGGATCAGTGAAAAAGGCGGTCTGGATGCCCGTCTGGTTGCGTTCGGCAGCCAGCTCGGTGCCACGCTGTTCCTGCTGCCGTTTTTCGGTTTCAGTGTCACGACCGGCCCGGCGGTTAACTGGGCACAGCCGATGGTCTGGGGCAGTGTGATTGCGGTGGGGCTGCTCTGTACGGCAGTGGCGTATATTCTCTATTTCCGCCTGATTGCGGATATCGGCCCGATGCGCTCACTGACAGTGACCTTTCTGATCCCGCCGTTCGGTATTTTGTGGGGTTATCTTGTGCTTGATGAGACACTCAGCCCGAATTTCTTCCTCGGTGCGCTGATTGTCTGTGTGGCAGTCTGGCTGCTGGTCAGCCGGGGCAAACAGCCCGCAGCGGTAAAATAATTCACCGGGCGGCATCCGCCCGGATGCCGCCGTTTTGCCGGGATAACTTACACCGGCTCTGCCAGTCTCAGTATCACCGTATCCAGCAGTACCTGTGCGCCGCGTATCAGATCAGCATCTTCGGTATATTCAGCCGGGTTATGGCTGATTCCGTTCTTACTCGGCACAAAAATCATCGCTGCCGGCGCTATCCGCGCAATCATCTGCGCATCATGTCCGGCACCAGACGGCATACGACGGTATGCACTCCCGGCGGCTCTGGCCGCATTCTCCACACAGCTGACCAGGGTTTTATCAAACACCACCGGCTGAAAACGCGCCAACTGACGGGCTGAGACCGTAACCCCTTCCTGCTCTGATAACACCGCCAGATAATCGCGGATCTGCCCTTCCGCCCATTGCAGGCGCTCTTCGTCCGGGTCCCGCATATCAATGGTGAACGTTGCCGAGCCCGGGATCACGTTAACCGCATTCGGCTCAAAAGCAATCGTCCCCACCGTGGTTAATGTGGCCCCGTTTTTCTGAGAAATGCCTTCGCGCAGAAAGGTGATCAGCTTCGCTGCCGCATATCCGGCATCATGACGCAGCCGTGTCGGCGTGGTTCCGGCATGGTTTGCCGTGCCGGTGATGGTGATTTTCTGCCACGAGATACCCTGTAAGCTCTCCACCACCCCGATCTGTAATCCTTCCGCCTCCAGCACCGGTCCCTGCTCAATATGCAGTTCCAGATACTCGTGCGGCACAATGCTGCCCGGCACCATACTGCCCGCATAACCGGCGCGTTCCAGCTCATCACGCAGCACTGCACCGTCAGTGGCCACCGCATTCAGAGCATCTTCCAGCGGATAACCGCCCGCATACACCAGCGAGCCCATCATATCCGGATGAAAACGCACACCTTCTTCGTTAGTGAATGCCGCCACCGTGATCGGACGGGACGGCAGCACACCGGCTTCCCGGAAGGCCCGGACTACCGCCAGGCCGCTGAGCACGCCGTAGCAGCCATCCAGTGCCCCGGCGTTAATCACCGTATCGATATGTGACCCTATCATCAGCGGCGCGGTATCGCTGTTTCCGGAAACTGACGGCAGTGTGCCGAAAATGTTTCCGATCTGATCAATACGGATCACCAGATCCAGCGCTTTCATCCAGCTGACCACCAGGTCACGCCCCTGCTTTTCCGCATCGGTCAGCGCTGTCCGCGTCCGCCCGCCTTTTACCGGATCCGCCCCGGCATTTCCCAGTTCCTGCAAATGATTCAGTAAGGTCTTTCCGTCTATCTTCAGCCCACCGGATTTGTGATTCATGATCACCTCATTATTGTTATTGAATTACCAGTCCCGCGTTGCGATAAGCTCCTCCGGGTCCGCATCCTCAAAGCCGTATGCACGGGCAATCAGGTAAAAGGATTCGCCGATAGAATCCCGGGCAACGGTTTCAATCTC
The DNA here is from genome assembly GCF_019243775.1 of Morganella morganii. Lineage (NCBI taxonomy): Bacteria > Pseudomonadati > Pseudomonadota > Gammaproteobacteria > Enterobacterales > Morganellaceae > Morganella > Morganella morganii. The sequence continues at coordinate 350,407 of NZ_CP069157.1, read as the reverse complement.
ACTGCCTGCTTCATCAAACGCATCCTGCAAATCATTAAATTCCTCTGTCGCCTGCTGTGTCAGCACATACAGCGCCGCCAGGTCGTCCGGCGGATTGTTTTCCAGCACCTCACACAGACGCAGAAGAATCTCCTCTCCCTGCTTCACCAGATGGTCCGGGAAATAGCTGTCATCATACATATCGCCTAATAAACGGAGCTTCAGAACATCCGGATTGGTTACAGGCATTTTCATTCCCCCTGAAATAGTTACGCTAAGAACAAATTAATACAGAGAGACAACATATACCAGTTTCCGCGCCCGCCGGACATACCTGTTTTTCCGGCCTTCCTGTTTCCCGGAGCCCCGGGCAGTGATATAGTGCCGGGATAAAACCGGCGCACTGCCCGGCGGCTGTTTCCCGAACCGGAGATGATTTTGAAAAAACACCCAGAGGACGCCCCTTTCCGGCAGTCACCCGAGGATAATTGCAGATTCACTTTTATCGATCTTTTTGCCGGCATCGGCGGGATCCGCCTGCCCTTTCAGCAACAGGGCGGTCGTTGTGTGTTTACCTCTGAGTGGGATAAATTCGCCCAGCGCACCTATTTTGCCAATTTCGGTGAGATGCCTGACGGCGACATCACCAGGATCGCGGCAAAAGATATTCCGGATCACGATATTCTTCTCGGCGGTTTTCCGTGCCAGGCATTTTCACAGGCGGGTGCGCGTCAGGGGTTTAACGACACCCGCGGTACCATGTTCTTTGAAGTCCAGCGCATCATGACAGAGAAACGGCCGAAGGCGTTTCTGCTGGAGAACGTCAAACAGCTGCGTGGCCACGACGGCGGCCGGACATTACAGACTATCCTCGATATTCTGCGCGGACAGTATGAACAGACTGTGCCGGATAATATTCCGCTGAGTGAAGAGACCCGCAGCGCGCTGTCGCAAAAACTGAACTATTGGGTTGATTTCCGCGTGCTGCGTGCTGCCGATTTTGGTATTCCGCAGAACCGCGAGCGTATTTTTATTATCGGTTTTGACCGCGACCAGTTTCCGGATGCGGACTTTGACACCTTATTTTCCTGGCCGGAACCGACTCATCAGCCTACCTGTCTCGGTGATATTCTCCAGAGCAAAAAAGCGCTGGCGGAAGATGCGGTGCGCTATAAAAAAGATCGTTTTACCATCTCCGATAAATTATGGGCCGGCCATCAGAAACGCAAAAGAGAACATAAAGCCAGAGGTAACGGCTTCGGATATTGCCTGTTTAATAAAAACAGCGAATATACCAATACCCTGAGCGCCCGCTATTATAAAGACGGTTCTGAGATCCTGATTGACCAGTCGCGGGACGGTAAAAACCCGCGCAAACTCACCCCGCGTGAATGTGCGAACCTCCAGGGATTTCCGGAAAACTATATTACCGATTCTGTTTCCCAGGGGCAGATTTATAAACAATTCGGCAACTCCGTCTGTATGACTGTTGTCGAAGCCATAGCTGAACAACTCACGGCGGCATTAGTCCGGGCCGGTGCAATACCGCCGGTAAAATAATCTTCCGGCGGCGCGGCGCATATTTTCCCGGCGAAATAGGGTAATCTGGGCTTATTCCTGAAATCAGCGGCTGAAAATCCGATGGATGTACATGACAAAGAAACCCGCTCCCGGAATATGCGCGCCATCCGCAACCGGGACACCAGACCGGAGCATCATGTCAGAAAGCTGTTGCATCATAACGGCTTCCGTTTCCGGTTATATCCGGCAGATTTGCCCGGCAAACCCGATATATGGATGGCAAAATGGCGGACGGCTATCTTTATTCACGGCTGTTTCTGGCACATGCACGATTGTGACAAATTCCGGCTTCCCGCCACACGGACCGCATTCTGGCAAAAAAAATTATCAGAGAATAAAATCCGCGATGAAAAATATATCGCAGAACTGCACCGCATGGGGTTACGCACATTAATCATCTGGGAATGTGCCCTGACCGGGAAAACAAAATTATCTGACCCGATGCTGCTGACATTAATAAAAACCTGGCTGATAAGCAGTGCTGTTTCAGGCAGTATTACGGACTCCGGATTAACTATCACGCCAGGCTGATACCTTATGACACGCACCCAGCGCTTACTCACCTTATTACAGATCCTGAAAGAGAACCGTTATCCGGTCACGGCGGATTCCCTCGCCTCGCAATTACAAATCAGTGTGCGTTCCGTTTACCGGGATATTGAAACCCTGCGCTGCCAGGGTGCTGAAATTACCGGTGAAGCCGGTCTCGGTTATCAGATGAAATCCGGATTACTGCTGCCGCCGATGATATTTGATGTCAATGAACTGGAAGCCTTAATTCTCGGGTTACGCTGGGTACAGAGTAATGCGGATGATGAGCTGAAAGCCTCCGCTGCCCGCGCGGCAAATAAAATCAACGCTGTGGTGGAACATGAATCCCGCGCCGTATTCAGTGACAGCACATTATTTGTGCCCGCCTCACAGCTGACACAGGTCGATAATATCATTGCCGGGGAATTGCGCCGCAGTCTGCGGGAAGAGCTGAAAATCAAACTGTGTTATCAGGATAAAGAGGCCCAGACCAGCAACCGGATTATCTGGCCGATTGCCATCGGTTATATGAAAGAGGTGCAGGTGCTGGCCGCCTGGTGTGAATTACGTCAGAGCTACCGGCACTTCCGGCTCGACAGAATTCAATCCTGTAAAATATTAACCGATAAACTGCCGTACCCGAAAAAATACCTGCTCGACCGCTGGCGTAAAGAAGTCCTCTGCATCCCTCCTGACAGATTCTGACACTCCCCTCACCTATGATGGTGCCTCAACACACTAAACAGGAGAGCATCATGAGCGGACTGACACTTTATACCAATGCAATGTCACGCGGGAATACCGTTGATTTATTTCTGAAAATTCTGGATGTACCGTATCAGCGCGTGGAACTGGATTATGGTGCGGATATGCATACCCCGGAATATCTGGCTATCAACCCGATGGGTAAAGTGCCGGCATTAACCGACGGCGACCGTGTTATCACTGAAACAGCCGCCATCTGCATGTATCTTGCCGATAAATTCATTGAAAAAGGCTTTGCACCGGCGGTTGATGCTCCGGAACGCGGCACCTATTACCGCTGGTTCCTGTTCACCGCCGGTCCGGTTGAAGCCGCTTTCACCGCCAAAGAAATGGGTCTGGTTCTGACAGAAGAAGAACAGAAAATGTCAGGGTTCGGCTCCTTTGACCGCGTAATGGCCTGCCTGGAAACCGGATTAGCTGATGCAGCACCGTATTTATGCGGTAAAACCATGACCGCCGTTGATGTTTACATCGGCTATTTCCTGATGTTCCTGGCCAAACATGACTTAATTGCTATCTCTCCGGCCATGAAAGCGTATTTAGACAGCCTGACGTTAAACCCGGCATTTGCCGCGGCCTTCTCCGGAGAATAACAGCAACCCTCCCTGCCATAAGGCGGATGCAAAAATACAGCATCCGCCATTTATGCACTTTCTTTTACCATTTATCCGCAGTACAGTTTCCTTATTAATATCTTTACGGTAACTCACCGGCAGAGGAAATAATGATAATGAATACCCTGAAAATAATTGCATTCCCGGTTCTGCTTTTTATTTCGGCTTCCGGTTTTGCACAAACAGTTACTGCCTGGGGGGATACATTATCTGACGCAGAAGCCAAAATAGCCCGCCAGGCAGAAAAAGCCGGTAGCGGATATCAGATAACCAGCGCCAGAGTCGGCTGGGTTACTTATGTTACAGCCACACTGACACCATTACCGGAAAATACACGCAATATTTCACCTGACGAAAACCAAACTCAGAATAATGCGTTACCACAAACGGAGAATACCCATAACCACTGGCTGACAGAAAAATAAATATACCGGTAAATATCCTTTCAGGATGTAACTGTGACAGATGCGCTGCATCCCCGTTAAATAAATAAAAATAGCAGTAAAGATAAAAAACCGTTAAACAGATGCATTGTAATACTTACTGCCATCACATTACCACTTCATTATCCCCTTCAAAAACACGCATTTTAAACCACTCCAAAAATACAATAAAACCCACATTTTATTGTTATTAATCTGCCGGTAAAAACAATATTCCCCGGGGAAAAAACACAGCGATAAATACGGATTTCAGGCCCTGAAAAGCATAAGAAACCGGATTCCGCTCCGCCACAGTAAGGAATGTTGCTGATTGCTATATAAAAAGCCAATAACGCCGGGGAAAACACGTCACACGGTAAACATCAGACAAATGATCTGCCTAATCCGGAAAGAAAAGTGTAAGTATTTGTGTGAAAAGTATCACATTTTTACGAGCGCGATCCGGAAAACCCGAACCATGATTTTCCCTTCTTTTTATTTCAGCCAAAATGACGGGTTACAATATAACAAATTGAATAATATGCAAAAGATAGAAAACAATAAACGCAATACAAGGATTTTTACTTACTCAGCCAATATGTAAAAGATCGCTAAAACCGATCAATAATCAATTGATGATAGTTTTTACCTATCATAAGTGAAATATCGATCGTTAATAACAATTTTTTATGTTTTCACATGTCTTGTATATTTCATTACCAGATGGTAATTATTTATACGCAGCAGACGGGTAACTGCAATTAATATTATTACATCCGGATTTGTAATAATGTATTACAGGATATTACGGTTTTTGTTTTCGCGTTAATTAATATTTCTCCCTGCTGAATCAGCACCGCTGTCATATAAGTAAACACATCACACCTGAATCCTGTTATGGCCCGGGGAGTGGAATCTATTATGAAAAATAATCAGATATTACTGCATGATGTAGGCGCACTGATCCGAAAGTTACGTAAAGAAAAAAGAATGAGCGGCGTTGTTCTTGGCGCAGAACTGGGAATCAGCCAGCAACAGATCTCCCGCTATGAAAATGCCACGAGTGAAATATCAGTCTCAACACTCATTAATATACTTGCTGTATTTAATATAACACCTGCTGAATTTTTTACCCGTATATCTGATACGAAACATGATTTTTTCAGCAAATACACCACCGGGAACTGGTAAATACCAGCCAATTAGTCCGTTAATTATTGTTGTTATGCATCAGGAAGATACATCCTGTTTCCTGCCTCACATCAATAATAATGATAATAAAAATATCTTATTTACATAATTTTTATGTGTTTTTGGAAAATAAAAATTATGAAAAGGAATGTTATGAATATTAATCTGTTTATCAGGGGATATCAGCGATCCCCTCATTCTGGCTATACCGCCCTCTCACTGCGGGGCTGGTTAGCGGCTGCCGGGCTTCTCAGCCTGAGTACTGCGGTCTGTTTACAGACAGCACAGGCTGCGGATATCGGCAGCCAGAGCGGCACCAATATTACGGTTAACGACGGTGACCGGATCACCGGCGATACCGGGGATGGATCCGGAAACCGCTATGGTGTCCTGAACTCCTACAACAATGGTGCCGGAACTATCAATCTCGGCAATAACGTGACTGTGAATGTGACAGACGCGGACAAATACGCCAAAGGCGTGGTTATTCAGGGAGATAACAGCGTATTAAAGGCCAATGGTTTATCCGTGGATGTAAACGGTAAAAGTGCCAGCGGTATTAGCCTGTCCGGTAAAAAGGTACAGGCCGACCTGGGAACCGGCAGCAGTGTTAAAGTGGAAGGAACCGGTAACGGCATGGCAGGCGGTGTCGTGGTCAGCAATGCCTCCACCCTGACCGCTGACCGCCTTTCTGTTGAAACCAAAGGTAACAACGGTATCGGCTTGTCCATCGCAGACTACGGCAGTAACGTCAATCTGGGCAGCGGCAGTACGATTAAAACCAACGGTACCGGAAGCTATGGTATCCGTATCGACGGCCTGAACGGCACCGCATCCAATGGCCCTTCCTATTTTACTGCCACTAACCTGACTATCGATGCACAGGGATCCAGTGCATACGGCATGAATATCCAGAGAAACTCGATTGTTGATCTGGGTACTGACAGCAAAATTATGACCAACGGCGATAACGCCCACGGTATCTGGAGCTTTGGTGACATCAAAGCAGATGCCCTGACAATTATCGCCCGCGGAAGCAATGCCAACGCGCTGGAAGTTCGCGGCGGAACCGCCAATATCGGTGCCGGCAGCCATATGTATTCTGAACAGGGCGGTGGTCTGGTCACCAACGGCTCAGGTACGACCATCAACTTTACCGGTACGGCGGATAACCGTAATACAATTTTCTCCGGAGGCTCTTACGGTGCGTCAGCACAGTTTTCCGGTGCTAAAATCAACCTGGCAAACACCGATATTACGATTGACCGCAACGGCAGCCTGGGTTTGGGACTGTGGGCGCTGGGCGGCGGTGTCATGACCGGTGATAATATCTCGGTGACGGGTGCCGCAGGCACGCGTGGTGTCTATGCCATGACCAACAGCCAGATTGATCTGACCGGCGACCTGACCATTAATATGGCAACCGCTGATCAGATAGCGATCGCCACCCAGCACAATGACGGCTATGCCGCCAGCCGGATTAATGCAACGGGTAAAATGCTGATCAACGGCGGTATTCAGTCACGGGGCGGCCTGATCAATGTGGATATGGCTTCCGGCTCACAGTGGACCGGGAACGCTTACAGCGATAACGTCAACGGCGGCCTGCTGAATGTCACCATGGACAACAGCCGCTGGAATGTCACGGATGATTCCAACCTCGATAATCTGGTACTGAATAATACCACCGTCGATTTATCGCACAGATTATCCGACACCGGTTACTCAACGCTGAGTATCGCCAACCTCAGCGGCAACGGCGCATTCACGCTGCGGACTGATATTGTCGGTGACGGTGATGGTGTCAACAACGCCGGTGACAAACTGGTGGTAACCGGGACCAGCGCCGGTGATTATTCATTAACTGTATTAAACCGCGGCAGCCTGGCCACAACCGGGAATGAAATTCTGACCGTTGTGGAAACCGCAGACGGCGCAGCCAGCTTTACTTCAACGTCTGAAGTCGAGTTAGGCGGTTATCTGTATGATGTGCGCAAGAACGGCAATAACTGGGAACTGTACTCATCAGGTGCCTACGTTCCGCCGCCGGTAGTCCCGGATCCTGATCCGGAACCAGAGCCGGAACCGGAAAAACCAAAACCACCGATCACCACCACGGCGGATGCAGGCGGTAATTTCCTGAACGTGGGCTATCTGATTAACTACGCAGAGACCCAGACACTGATGCAGCGCATGGGTGATCTGCGTCAGAACGGCGGGGATAATAATGCATGGCTGAGAGGCTTCGGCGGTAAATTCAACTCCTTTGCCGGCGGCAAAATGAGCGGATTTGACATGACCTACGGCGGTACACAGCTGGGCTTTGATAAACGTATCTCACCGGACACACCGCTGTATATCGGTACCTTTGCGGGCTTAACGCAGGGCTCACCGGACTATCGCGGCGGGGACGGCACTGTCCGTTCATACCATCTGGGACTTTACACCACCTATATGGCGGATAACGGTTTCTATGTTGACGGTATTGCCAAGGTCTCCCGGCTGAAAAATAAATTCAGCGTATCGGACAGCCAGAACAATAATGTCAGCGGCGACGGCAGCTCAACGGGGGTCAGTTTATCAGCGGAAGCAGGCCGGAAGTTCAGCCTGAGCCGGGCCGGTAATGGATTCTATATCGAACCGCAGGCACAGCTGACCTACAGCCATCAGGATTCAACCGGTATTCACGCCAGCAACGGCCTGAAAATCGACCTCGGCAGCTACGATTCCACCATCGGACGCGCCGGTACACTGATCGGCTATGAAACCACCACCGGTGACAGCCAGATCAACGTTTACCTGAAAACCGGTTTTGTCAGAGAGTTTCAGGGCAACACCGACTATAAACTGAACGGCTCCCGCGAAGCACACAGCTTCAAAGGAAACTGGTGGAACAACGGACTGGGCATCAGCGCCAATATCAGCAAAAAACATACCCTGTATGCAGAAGCTGACAGCTCAACCGGCAACCGGTTTGATCAGTACCAGATTAACGGCGGATACCGTTTCAGCTTTTAATCTGTGAGATGCTGTAAGTAAAAAGACGAAGAGGGATCTTCGTCTTTTTTTGTTTTCAGGGAGGTCTGGTTTACAGCAGATATCAATGCGGTAAATATAATCAATATTCTATTGAAATTGTTATAATTTTTGTAACAGCAAACGCGCTGAAAACATTGAAAATTTTCAATTTTTGAGTATGTTAAGGATGACAACGGGATAATAATCATCAGGGAGAAATGATATTGGTCGATGCTATTTTTTCTGTCTATAAATACATTGATATCACAGTGATTTTTATCACCTCCCTGTTCATCCTCTGGCTTTCATCCATCTCATCTGACCGGCTTTTAGGTATTATATTGTTTCTGTTATCACTCCTGTTAATAACACCCTATATTTTTATGGCTGCTTATGTGGCGCTTATACTTTCGGTGAATTTGATGTTTGTGTGAGTATAACCAGACGAAAACATCAGTCTTTTCCTCCTGTTAACGTGACACCCTCCATTGAAATTCACCAGTTTTACGAGCATGATCGCAGTTATATAAATATGTTACCCGGTTCATTCTTATCATGATATCTCCCGAAACACTGCAATCCGCCATCGCCAGCATTTCAGTGTGGCGCCAGGGTGACATATGCGCCCCTCATAAGCCGTTACTGCTGTTGTATGTGCTTTCGCAGTATAAAGCGGAGCATCCGCGTCTGTTCAATTATGGCCGGGAAATCCACGAACCACTGACCCGCCTGCTGAGAGAGTTTGGCCCCAAACGATGCACTGACTACCCTAATATGCCTTTCTGGCGGCTCAGGAGTGATGGTTTCTGGGAAATCACCGATGCGGAAGGTTGCAAACACCGCAGGGGTAACACGCAGCCGACAAAGAAAGAGTTGATTGATAATCACGTATCAGGCGGCTTTGATGAAGCCGCCTACCGGCAATTACGTGAACACCCGGAATTAATTGACAAACTGGCCCAGCAAATTCTGACAAACCGTTTCCCGGAAAGTATCCAGCGGATCCTTGCCAACCAACTTGGCCTGGATTTTGTTGACCGGACAAAGAACCGCGATCCGCATTTCAGAGACATCATACTGCGTGCTTATCACTCCCGCTGCGCTTTCTGCGGCTATGACCTCCGCCTGGATGGTGCGCTGGTGGGTATTGAAGCTGCGCATATTCACTGGAAAGCCTACGGTGGCCCGTGTGTGGTACACAATGGTCTGGCATTGTGTTCTCTTCACCACGATGCATTTGATATGGGTGCATTCGGATTAGATGAAAATCTGACTATCCGTATATCCGCCGGTGTCAGCCGCAGCCCTGTCGTCGACAACCTGTTCTGGCAGCGAAACGGCCAGTTGTTACATCTGCCGCATGATGAATCCTTATGGCCGGCAGAACAATACATCGGCTGGCATCGTAAGCAGGTGTTTAAGGTGTGAAGATGCAATATATTATAGAAATTATGATGTGGTTGAGCTTTGGGAGTGAATGATCCGTTTTATCGGGATACTTACAATTACCTGAATGTTCATTGGTTCCTGTCGCTGATTTGAAGCGGAGATCAGGTGTCAGAGTTTATCGTGACTGAGGCCATGGTCGAAGCCCCACCAACTTGATAAACTCTGTCGTAAATTCTTACGGGGCAGAAACTATTTGGACGATTGTGTCGTCACCTCTTTGCCGCGTTACATGCATTGTTTTCACCGGACACCATATGGCTATCAAGAAGAACGAACTTTACTCCTCCCTTTGGGCGAGCTGCGACGAGTTACGTGGCGGAATGGATGCTTCACAGTACAAAGACTATGTGTTGACCCTACTGTTTATGAAGTACGTCTCTGACAAAGCTAAGGGCAACCCTTACGCGATGATTGAAGTGCCGGAAGGTGCAAGTTTCGACGATATGGTTGCTCTCAAGGGCAACAAAGAAATTGGCGAAAAAATTAATAAAACCATCAGATTACTGGCTGAAGCTAATGACCTAAAAGGTGTTATCGACATTGCCGACTTCAATGATGAAGACAAGCTGGGTAAAGGCAAGGAAATGATCGACCGTCTTTCCAAGCTGGTGGCAATCTTCGAAGGGTTGGATCTCTCAGCCAACCGCGTTGATGGAGACGATCTGCTGGGCGATGCCTACGAATATTTAATGCGTCACTTTGCTACAGAATCAGGTAAATCCAAGGGGCAGTTTTACACCCCAGCAGAGGTGTCACGCATTTTGGCGAAAGTGATTGGCATCAGTAAACAGACACCACAAGATGCTACCGTTTATGACCCTACCTGTGGTTCAGGCTCACTGCTGTTGAAAGCCAGTGACGAAGCCGGTCCGAAAGGGCTGACCATTTATGGCCAAGAGATGGATTATGCGACCAGCGCACTGGCACGCATGAACATGATCCTGCATGACAACGCCACCGCTAAAATCTGGAAAGGTAACACCTTAGCCGATCCACACTGGAAGGATGGCAACGATAACCTTAAAACCTTCGACTTTGCTGTAGCTAACCCCCCCTTTCTCCAACAAAAACTGGACCAGCGGGCTGGATGCTGCGAACGATACTTTTGACCGTTTTGTCTGGGGGACCCCACCCGAAAAGAACGGCGACTATGCTTTCCTGCTGCACATCATCAAGAGTCTCAAGAGCACAGGTAAGGGCGCAGTGATCCTGCCTCACGGCGTTCTGTTCCGTGGCAATGCTGAAGCACGTATTCGTGAAAATCTACTCAAGCAGGGCTACATCAAAGGCATCATTGGCCTGCCCGCTAACTTGTTCTACGGCACGGGTATCCCAGCATGCATCATTGTCATCGATAAAGAAGATGCCCAGCTCCGAGCGTTCAACGCTAATGGCGAGAGTCAGCAAGGCATCTTTATGATCGATGCCAGTAAGGGCTTTATTAAAGACGGCAATAAAAATCGCCTGCGCGCCCAGGACATCCATAAAATTGTCGATGCGTTTAATCGCGAGCAGGAAATCCCCCGCTTCAGTCGCATGGTCCCGCTGTCAGAAATTGCGGCCAACGACTTCAACCTCAATATCCCTCGCTATATCGACAGCAGCGATCCGGAAGATCTGCACGACCTTTCAGGCCATTTGGCTGGTGGCATTCCCGATCGCGATATTGACGCTCTCAGTGCTTACTGGAAAATTTTCCCAACTTTACGCCAGGATCTATTCGAACCTGCCCGGCCTGGTTATAGCAATGCCCGGGTCGAAGCAAGTGAAGTTAAGAGCACTATCCAGGCACACCCGGAATTTGCTGCTTTTAAAACTGGTGCACTGATACCCTTTGAAAAATGGTTTGCTGGTTGTCAGCTTGACGAAATTGCTCGCGGTGACTCACCTAAACAGCTAATTGAAGAAATTGGCGAGCGGCTTCTTGCTGCTTATGATTCACAAACTACCGCTGATGTGCCTCTGCTAGAGAACTACGCCATCTATCAGTTACTGATGGACTACTGGATGGATGTCATGCAGGACGATGTTTATGTTCTGAGTCAGGATGGCTGGCTGGCGGGCAAAGTGCTTCGCGAGCTTATTGTCGAAAAAGGCGAAAAACTAAAAGAAATGCCGGATCTAGTGATAGGTAAGAAAAAGTATAAGGCTGAACTGTTGCCACCAGCCCTTTTAGTGGCTCGCTATTTAGCTTCTGAGCAGCAGATGCTTGATCAACTTCAAGTCGCTTATGATGACGCTGCGCAAGCACTTGAAAGCTTCCTTGAAGAAAACATCGGTGATGATGGGCTACTTTCTGATGCAATGAATGACAAAGAGAAAGTAACTGCTGCCAGCATTAAAGCACGATTCAAAGTGGCCACGGATAAAGACGAAAAAGTAGTACTGAAAACTGCTCAGGCGTTGTTTGATGCTGAAACCAAAGCCAAAAAAGCGCATAAAGAAGCGCAGGAAAAGCTTGATCTTGCAGTGTTTGCTTATTACTCAAAACTCACTGAAAACGACATAAAAATTCTTCTGGTGCAGGATAAATGGAAAGCAAGCCTGACAGGTGCTCTGGAAGCGGAGATTGAGCGAGTAACTCAGAGGCTGGCAAATCGTGTAAAAAATCTGGAGGAACGTTATAACTCTACACTACCTATTCTCACCCAAAGTGTGGCTGAGTTGGAAGCGAAAGTCGCGGCTCATCTGAAGGCGATGGGGCTGGAGTAGAAATGATCAATAACCCAGAAAAAATGCAAAGTAAAGAATCGATTGCTTCACCGCAACAGTCTGTTACGACAAGCTTTAGACTAACTGAATTAGGACTCATTCCAGAGGATTGGGATGTTGTTTCAATTCATGAAATTGCTGACATCCGAGTTGGTAAAGACGTCAATGAGAAGAGAATGTCGACAGAATTTGACAATAAATTCTGTTATCCAGTATTTTCGAATACTGTAGATGAGCCAGGTATATATGGATATTACGATTATGCCGAATATTTAATGGATGCTGTCACCGTCGTTGGGCGCGGTGTAGGGCTTGGTACCGCAATTTGTAGGTCTGGAGGGTTCGGCGCAATTGGCCGTTTGATCGTCTTATTCCCTAAAGGGAATATCATATTTCTGTCCAATTATATTAATCATGCAGTTGATGTATTCAATGAAAGTAGCGGTGTTCCACAATTAACTGGAGTAGCTCTTGGTAATTGCAAAATTGCATGGCCATCATTAAAAGAGCAAATAGCCATCGCTGGTGTGCTTTCCGATACAGATGCGCTGATTACAGAACTTGAGAAGTTAATCGCCAAAAAACAGGCCATTAAAACCGCCACCATGCAGCAGCTGCTGACTGGTCGTACCCGCTTGCCACAATTCGCTAAACACCCGGATGGGGTACTCAAGGGTAATAAACCTAGTGAGCTAGGGCTCATTCCTGAAGATTGGATATGCGTAAAATTGGGAGAAATAGGTCAATGTATCATTGGCCTTACATATAGCCCTCGAGATGTTTCCGATACAGGTACATTAGTATTGCGTTCATCAAACGTTCAGAATAACAAGCTAGCATATCAAGATAACGTTTTTGTAAATATGGACTTACCCGAGAGAGTCATCGTAAGGAAAGGCGATATTTTAATTTGCGTCAGAAATGGGAGCCGCAAACTAATCGGAAAATGTGCTTTAATCGATCACGCGGCTGAAGGATGCGCTTTTGGTGCCTTTATGGCTATATATAGAACAAAAGCTCATGATTTTATTTTCTACCAATTTCAATCTAATTTAATTCACAACCAAATAGATGAAACCATGGGGGCGACTATTAACCAGATAACAAATAAAGACCTATCTGGTTTTATAATATCAATGCCATCCTGCGATCAAGAACAAACTGCTATCGCCACCATCCTCTTAGATATGGATGCTGAACTCGAGGCATTAGAGCAAAAACTCGCCAAGATTCGCGATATAAAACAGGGCATGATGCAACAGCTGCTGACCGGGCGTATTCGTTTACCATTGGATCGCCAACCATGACACATGCCCTTGATAAGACAGTTCTGTCGGTCAAGAGTCTATTGAGCCTGACTGACGTAACCATTCCGGCCTATCAGCGTCCTTATAAATGGACGGTCAAAAATATCAGCGAACTGTTTGCCGATATTGATAGCCATCTTGATAAATCGGCTTATCGGTTGGGCTCAGTGGTGTTTCATCACACCGAAAGTGATGAAAAAAACAAGCTCGATATCGTCGATGGCCAGCAACGAACGTTGACATTAATGCTGGCCGTATGGGCCATTATCGAAACCCGACTTGCTGGATTGGAACGCAGAGATTTGCGGGAAACGCTAGTCCAGATAATGCCCACTGTTAAAGGCTTTATGGAGCGACAGCGCTTTGCTAGCCAGGTCTCGGAACACAATCTGCACCAGAATTATCAAGAGCTAAAACGCCGGGTTTGCCACCGAGAATTTAGCGAGCAGCATATCGATTTTCTTCTCAATCGCTGCCAAGTTGTGGCCTTTGTACTAACTGACTTGTCTGAAGCCTTTCAGTTTTTCGACTCACAAAATGCCCGTGGACGGGATCTGGATCCTCACGATCTGCTTAAAGCCTTCCATCTACGTGAATTCGCCAGCCATGAGGCAGAGCTAAAAGCTGAATCCGTTGCCCATTGGGAAGGATTGCCCAGCGATGACCTGGCTAATCTTTTCGCATCCTATCTCTACAGAGTACGTCAGTGGTCACAGGGGAATTCAGCTCGCTTCTTTGGTAAGGATGAGGTTGGCTTATTCAAAGGGATCAACCTTGACCAGATTGGTCAGTTCCCTTATGTGGAATCTTTGCGTATGGCTCACCATTTTGTTGATGACTATAACAATCAATACCAGCGCAAGATTGACGGCCAGAAAATGCGTTTCCCTTTCCATCTCGATCAGATGATTATCAATGGAAGACGCTTTTTCGAAATGGCAGAACACTACCAGCAACAGGTATCGGCAATTATCGCCAGTGAACATGCCAGCACTCATAGTCAAAAGCCGTTAATGATTCAGGGCGTAATCCTTGGTGAAATGGCAACTCAGATACTAAGAACGTTAAATAGCTATCGCAATCGCTATCGAACAGGGGATCAATATATACGCACTATGTTTGATTGTGCTCTGATCTTTTATATCGACAAATTTGGCGGGCAGTCCTTATCTGCAGCGATTGAAAAAAGCTTTATCTGGGCCTATAGATGCCGAATCCGACAGCAGGTGGTACAGCTAGCGACTATGGATAAGTACGTGCTGGAAAATAATCTGTTCCGGGTAATCAAAGAAGCCAGAGTACCTGGTGATGTGCTATCTATACCATTACCCACAATTCGGGCTTCAGAAAATAATAATAACCGCCGTACCGGTAACTATGAGCAAGATGAGCTGGTGAGGCTGTTCAAGGAGATGAACTACTATGAGTGATGCAAAGGTAACATCCTTTACGGTCAGATCATTACTGGGCGATGCATCTCGTTATCTTATCCCCATGTACCAGCGTAACTATGCCTGGGGAGAGGGTGAAATCACTCAACTTGTACAGGACATACTCGACTACCAGCAAAAAAGCCTGCATAACCTATACCCTCAAACTTACTACATCGGTACGTTGGTCGTGTTCACTCGTCCTGATGGGCACGCAGAGATAATCGACGGACAACAGCGTTTCACTACCCTATCCCTTCTGGCTAACTGGTTAAAAAAACAAGCAGGGTCCACCTTGGATATGGGCTGGTACCAAGGGATTAACTTAGGGTTTGAGAGCAGGCCCAAGTCTGGCGAAACATTTGAACGACTCTGGCAAGGTGTGGAACCGCATAAACTGCGGAGCAAGGAATTTAACGAAGGGCTGATCAATGGCTATGAACTTATTGGTAAGGTACTACGCGACTTGAAACTGGTTGGCGAGTCATTAAATCATTTCTGTACCTACCTGTTCGACCATGTACAAATTGCCCGAATAGAAGTGCCTGCCGATACCGACCTCAATCATTTTTTTGAGGTGATGAACAACCGAGGTGAGCAACTCGAAAAGCATGAGGTTGTGAAAGCACGACTAATGGCGGTACTCAACGAGATAACGGACCAGCAAGATCGACAGAGCAGCCTGAACACCCTCTCACGAGTTTGGGATGCTTGCTCCAACATGGAACGTTATGTCCAGTACGGTTTTACACCAGCCGAACGTCATCAATTATTTGGGCTGGAAAATTGGGGGCGATTTGTGCCTGCTGATTTTAATTCTCTAGCTGGCATGCTTATCCCATCGGCTTCGGCGCTTGGTACAAGAGAGAACCAAACAAACCGCACACTGGCTGACATTATCAAGTCATCTTCAACCATAAGTGGTGATAGAGGTGACGAAGATGAAGGTAGCTCAGAGCGTTTTAATAGTGTTATCAACTTCTCCAACTTCCTGCTTCATGTTTTGCGTGTCTGCAGCAACATAGGCAAGAACAGAGTAGATGTTCCGCTTGACGACAAACAATTAATCGAACAGTTCGAGCTTCGGCTGTTAAAGCAGAATGACCCAGTTAAAGCAGTACAGGATTTTGTCTTTGCACTTCTCAAATGCAAATATCTTTTTGATCAGTTCGTGATAAAACGAGAGTTCGCCAAAGGTAGCGATAGCTGGAGTTTGAAACGCCTGCGTTGGTATTCGGAAAAGAGCACCAGCTATACCAATACGTTTAATGAAGATGAGGGTAACAGTACCAGCATCAACCGACAGATTTTGATGCTGCTTTCCGCATTCCACGTTTCAACCCCTACTCTGGTTTATAAACACTGGTTGAATGGAGCTTTATACTATCTGTTTAATGCCCATTCCGCTGAAAACCAGATAGATGCAAGGAAGTACCTCGGGTATCTGGAGCATCTCGCCTCCTCGTTTGTCTTTCAAAACTTCCTGGCAGAACAAGAACCAAAATCATATTTTGAGATTATCTACGGTAAAGAGCTACATCTCCAACCTGTGGTACTGTCGGACAAGATTAATAAGAAGATGCGCTTTGGGATGATAGCAAACAACCTGGTATTCAATTACCTGGACTACTTACTCTGGTGCCGTGACAGACATAAAGCTGAAGTAGTCAAACGTTTCGAATTTACCTTCCGAAGCTCGGTAGAGCATTTCTATCCCCAGCACCCCATGGATGGCTATAGGACATTACCAGATACATCGTTGCATACCTTCGGCAACCTCAGTCTGATTAGCCACAACAAGAATTCGCGATTGAGTAATTTCCAGCCAAAACAAAAGCAAGAGCACTTCGAAGCGAGTCTGGAACGGAATGAAATTGATAGTCTGAAACTGCTCGCCATGATCGAGCTGATGAAGAAGAACAATCAGTGGGGGGAAGAAGAAATCGCCACTCACGAAGCGGAAATGCTGGCAGTGTTAACCAGTGCTGGTGGTAGTGATAGCGTATTAAGGGAGGTGTTATGAACAGTGTTGGCCAACGTGAACGCATAACACAAAAACGTGTTATCCAGTTATTCACCAAACATCTCGGTTATCACTATCTTGGTAACTGGCATAAACGAGAAGACAACCGGAATATTGAACCAGGCTTAGTTTCTGCCTGGTTAACAAAGCGCGGCGTTTCAGAAGTACTAATAGCCAGAGCATTACGGCAACTGGATCGAGCCGCAAGCCTCGGTGAAGGTCGTATCCTCTATGATGCAAACAAAGAGGTGTATCGCCTGCTACGCTACGGCGTGAAGGATAAAGAAGGTGCTGGTGAGCAGAATCAAACCGTGTGGTTGGTGGACTGGAAAAATCCAGAAGCCAATGATTTTGCTATAGCTGAAGAAGTGACCTACAACGGTGAAAATAAAAAGCGCCCGGATTTGGTGCTGTATGTTAACGGTATTGCGCTTGGTGTCATTGAGCTAAAACGTTCTACAGTTTCAGTTTCAGAGGGCATCCGCCAAAACCTCGATAATCAGCAAAAAGCATTCATTCGCAACTTCTTCACTACCATCCAACTGGTGATGGCCGGTAATGATTTAGAAGGGCTTCGCTATGGTGTAATCGAAACGCCGGAGAAATATTACCTTCAATGGAAAGAAACCGCTGAATCACCTTACACCAACATGCTTGATCTCCACCTGGCTCAGATATGCAATAAACAGCGCCTGCTGGAATTGATCCACGACTTTATTGTTTTCGATGCTGGAGTGAAGAAAACCTGCCGTCATAACCAATATTTTGGCGTCACTGCAACGAAACCTTTTATTCAACGCAATGAAGGCGGGATTATCTGGCATACCCAGGGCAGTGGTAAAAGTCTGACTATGGTTTGGCTAGCAAAATGGATCAGAGAAAATATTACCGACAGCCGAGTTTTGATCATTACCGACCGTACAGAACTTGATGAACAGATCGAGAAAGTGTTTAACGGTGTGGAAGAAGAGATCCTTCGCACCAGAAGCGGCGCAGATCTGGTGACTCGTCTGAATCAAACCAAACCCTGGCTTATATGCTCGCTCGTACATAAATTTGGTCGCCAAGAGGAGGAAGACAAAGATGCAGACACTGACGATTTCATTGAACAGATAAAACGTAACATCCCTGCCGATTTTAATCCGAAGGGAAAATTATTCGTGTTTGTGGATGAGTGCCACCGAACCCAATCCGGCAAATTGCATTCAGCAATGAAAAGCATTCTGCCAGATGCGCAATTTATCGGTTTCACCGGCACCCCACTGATGAAGAAGGATAAGAAAAAGTCAGTGGAGGTCTTCGGTCCTTATATCCACACTTATAAATTTGATGAAGCAGTCAATGATGGGGTTGTACTGGACTTGCGCTACGAAGCTCGTGACATCGATCAGCGGGTCAAATCGCAGAAAAAAGTCGACCAGTGGTTTGATGCTAAGACATCTAAACTTTCTCGCCTTGGCCAGCAGCAACTCAAGCAGAAATGGGCATCAATGCAGAAGCTATTGTCGAGCCGCTCGCGACTAGAACAGATTGTCGCGGACATCCTTCTCGATTTCGAACAAAAACCACGACTCGCCGACGGCCGTGGTAACGCCATGCTGGTTTGTTCCAGCGTCTATCAGGCCTGTAAATGCTATGAGATGTTTAGTGAAGCTGGTTTTGCCGGTAAATGTGCGATTGTGACGAGCTACCAGCCAAATGCCAGTGAGATTAAAGGCGAGGAGAGCGGCGAAGGACTGACTGAGAAACTGGCCAAGTACAACATCTATCGCAAAATGCTTGCGGAGTATTTTGAACAGCCTGAGGCTGAAGCAGCCAAACGTGTGAGTGATTTCGAAAAAGAGGTCAAACAACGATTCATCAAAGAACCGGGCCAGATGCGCCTTCTGATAGTCGTTGATAAGTTATTGACTGGCTTTGATGCTCCGTCAGCCACTTACCTATATATCGACAAGAAAATGGCCGATCACAACCTCTTCCAGGCGATATGTCGCGTTAACCGGTTGGATGGTGAAGATAAAGAATACGGCTATATTGTCGACTATAAAGACCTTTTCCGCTCATTGGAAAAAACAGTTCAGGACTACACTGCAGAAGCCTTCGACGGCTACGACAAAGAAGATGTAGCCGGTTTACTGAAGGATCGATTGCAACAGGCAAAAATCGATCTGGATGGTGCTCTGGATGCCGTTCGCACCCTTTGCGAGCCAGTTAAAATGCCACGTAATCAACTTGATTATCAGCATTATTTCTGTGGAGAATCAGGGGCGTCAATAGAGCAGATATCTGAGAAAGAAGCTTTACGTCTAACATTGTACCAATCCGTGGCGAAGCTTATTCGCGCTTTTACCAATCTGGCAGGTGAACTAACAGATGCTGGTTATAGCGAGCAGCAGGCAGCTCAAATCCGCATCGATGTTGAGTTTTACACAAAAGTCCGCGATGAAATCAAAATAGCCAGTGGCGATTTCGTGGACATGAAGCAATTCGAGCCAGGGATGCGGCAGATGCTGGATCTTTGGGTGGATGCCGATCCTAGTGAAACCCTTATGGATTTTGAGGAACTAGGACTGCTTGAGTTGATTATTGAACGCGGAGAAGAAGCACTGGATGGACTTCCAGCCGACATGCGTGGCAACCAGGAGGCCATGGCTGAAGCGATTGAAAATAACGTTCGCAGAACTATTGTTGATGAAAACCCCGTCAACCCGAAATACTACGAAAAAATGTCGGTATTGCTTGATGAACTGATCGCACTTCGTCGTCAACAGGCTATCTCCTATCAGGAGTATCTGGAGCACGTACGTGAACTGGCGAAGCAGGTTAAACATCCGCAGTCAGGTAGTAAAAGTACTTATCCAGCAAGTATTGATACCCTCGCCAAGAAAGCGTTGTTTGACAACCTCGGGCAGGATGAAGTCTTGGTGACAAAGATAGATACTGCAGTCCGTCACACCAAAAAGGCCGACTGGTATGGGGATCGTTTTAAAGAACGCGAGATTAGTTTCGCTATCGCGGAAGAGATCAAAGGTTATTCAGTGACGGTCGCCGATGTAATGGCCCTGGTGAAGGCTCAGAAGGAGTACCGCTGATGTCATTGGTTACCTTTGGTGAGCTCACTTTCGATTTGCAGCGTAAGCCAATTAAAAACTTGCATATCAGCGTACTGCCTCCGGATGGCCGAGTACGAGTATCAGCCCCCGTCTCACTGTCAAACACAGCGATCAGGATGGCTGTAGTCAGAAGGCTGGTTTGGATTCGACAGCAGCAAGCACAATTTCTGGCTCAGCCTCGCCAGAGTGAACGAGAAATGTGTAGTGGTGAAACACACTATCTTTGGGGAAGAGGATATCGGCTAGATGTAGTTTTAGTAGATAAGCCCGCTGAAGTGAAACTTCAGGGTGGTTGGATACGCATGAAAGTACCTCCACATTATGATACGGCCCAGCGGGAAGCTGTTCTCAACCAGTGGTATCGCGGTATTTTAAAACAAAGACTGCCTAAGTTAATGGCAAAATGGCAGCAGGAAATTAAAGTTGAAGCCAGTTATGTTGGCATCAAGCGAATGAAGACTAAATGGGGTAGCTGTAACCCCCAAACCGCACGTATCTGGATCAATCTCGAATTGGTGAAAAAACCTCCTGAATGCCTTGAATTCATTGTGGTTCACGAGCTAGTTCATCTACACGAACGCAAGCACAATGAGCGTTTTATCGGCCTGATGAGTATTCACTTGCCAAACTGGCGAGAACACAGAGCTAAGTTGAATAAGATGCCCTTGGCTTATAATCACTGGGGATATTGAAATTTAATCAGAAAATGGTTGATACTATTGCATCAACCATCTCCATCAATTATCAATTATCAATTATCAATTATCAATAAAATCTTTCATTTCTCTTTCTAATTCATGTAATGTTGATAGTAGTTCCTCACGCTGTTGACGTAAGCTCTCAAGATCAACAAAAGCCTGCTCTTCATGCTTCTTAACATACCGAGATATATTTAAATTAAAATCATTTTCTTGTATTTCATCAAAAGAAGCAACATGTGAAAAATTACTGATACTACTTCTTTCAAAGTAGCATTCTGATACCTTCTCAATGATTTCATTTGTTATTAAATTGCGCCCCTTTACGGGTTTAGCCAAATCAGATGCGTCGATGAACACAACATTAGAATGTTTTTTATCTCTCCTGAAGATCAAAATGGCGCATGGTATCCCTGTCCCAAGAAGCAACCTATCTGGTAGACCTATTACCGCATCTAACAACCCTTCACTAACTAAATTTTTCCTTATACTCTCCTCTTGACCTCCACGGAACAATACCCCGTGAGATACCAGTATGGCCATTCTACCAGTTGCACTTTTAAGTGTTGAAATCATGTGCAAAATAAAGGCATAATCACCCTTAGACTGAGGTGGAAAACCTAAATTAAAACGACCATAATCATTATGTACTAAATCATCATGATTCCAACCGATAATATTGAATGGAGGGTTAGAAGCAACTACATCAAACTGCATCAATCTATTATCTGTATCCAGAAGCTGAGGATTAGATATTACATCCCCCCATTCTATTCGACTATTAATTTCGTTATGGATAATCATATTCATTTTAGCCAAGGCCCAACTGGATCTATTAGCCTCTTGACCAAACAAAGTATAGTTATTGCTTTTAAAGGATTTTTTTATTTTTTCCCCTAGGGTAATTAAAAGAGAACCAGATCCACAAGTAGGATCACAAATACTATCTCCATCCTTAGGCTGCAATAACTCTGCAAATAGTAATGAAATGCCTTCTGGAGTATAAAAATCTCCACCCCTCATCGCCGAGTCAGATGCAATCTTTTCAAAAAGATATCTACATGCTACTTTTATCTTTTCATTACCACCTTGGATATAACCAAAATTCATTTCAGGACGTGCAAAAATAGCGAGTAAATTAACAAGCATTCGATCTCTCGCTGATCTTGCACCAAAATTAACCGTCGCAAATTGTATAGACTCGAATAAATAACCACCTCTACTTTGACAGACCGAGTCAATAGCCTGATCAATTAATTTCAGCGAGTCGTCAATCCTCTCTCCAATATAATCACCATGATTCTTAGCCTCATGATATATTTTATAAAAACTCGCATCCTCTGGTACTCGAGAAACAATCTCTAACAACTCAGAATATTCTTCATTAATTAAATCATATTCATAGTCAACCTTAACATCAGAAATATATTTCAGCAATAACATTGAAAATATATAATTTTTATAAGAAGATGAGTCAATTTTCCCTCTAAACAAATCACAAGCACGTAAAAGTGATTCATGAAGCGCCTTCATCTCACTCATTTTCTAACTCCTCGCTATTAATGATACTTTCACATATACCATCAAAGAGCATATCGCCATTTTGTATTAGTGAATTATAAACTGTTTTTTGATTATTCCAGTTTCTATTAATAGAACCAATCTTTTCTTGAACCCTCAAACTTGGGAGTTTAACAGTCATTTTAGAAACTGTTTTTGAATTAAGTTTACTAATACTCGTACCTTCACTCAAACTGCGAATATGTTTACTTCCAGAAGTAGAGTTTATATACCAATGTAAATAATGTGGCAGTATTAGATTATCATTACATCTAATTACTGCTAACTGATTGGACGTAATGATTGGTTTGCCTAAATTTCCTTCGATAATCCCAGCAGAAAACACAGGCCCCCGCAGACGTAATAAAATATCATTAGGGATAAGATAATGCTTCTCAGGATTACCCTCTGGGATAACAGAGGTTAAAGCACTTAGATCTAAAATGCCGTCAAGTCCAATATCTTTCGTCTGGATAAGATAACAGGAGCCTTGCTCACCAGCATCTTGTATCGCCGATTTAAAGGGCATCCCTAAGCGGATCTCAGCAACACTCTCTAATGTAACAGTTTTATGCATAAGTAAGTTAGGGAGATTACTCTCCCTTTCCTCCAGTAGTTTTAAGCACAATCGAGTGTTTCCAATTCACATCCCCCACACGTACATCTAAATCCATCTGCAATGAGGAAAAGGAGAGCGCGTGTACCAGCATAACAATACAAGCCATATTCCCCCCCTTACTTATTGACTTTTTACGCAGGGATTGATATTTTTTCTCGTTCATTTTGTTAGAGCCTCTCATAGCGGTTTTGGCCAGAATGTTTCGGGTAAATAGCAGTTGCCGCTGCTATTTACTCCCTCTCTTACCTAGGTAGTAGCGTCGTACTAGGTCAGTGAGAAGACTATAACAGGTTACAGAGAATTTATGCAACAGTAGCGTCGTACTACTTTTTCACGATGTCATTGTCGCTATGCATCATGGGCTGACTAACCTCATGATTATTCTCATTTATCTTGCGAATTCATGATAGAAAAATATTTTGGTGTTACTTTCCAAAATCAAACGGACTTACCCCTATCTCCCGATTCGCATCCAGATAATCCGCCCACCACTGCAGCATCAATCTGCGCTCCCCCAGATGTTCCGCTTTATGGATGTAGGCAGCCCTAACAGAGCTACGCTCCTGATGGCTCATCTGCCGCTCTACGGCATCCCTCGACCATAGACCCGATTCAATCAATGAGCTACAGGCCATTGTCCTGAAACCATGCCCACAGACTTCCGTTTTCGTGTCATAGCCCATCACTCGTAAAGCCTTGTTCACAGTGTTCTCACTCATCGGCTTACAAGGATCGTGATCGCCTAAGAAAATCAGCCCTCGGCTCCCATTCATGCTTTTGATCTTTTCCAAAATGGCTAGAGCCTGCCGCGATAAGGGAACAAGATGGGGCGTCCGCATCTTTGAACCACGCTGTGAATGTTTAACACCGTCCAGTGGTTCACGCTCACCGGGGATCGTCCACATGGCCGTTTCAAAATCCACTTCTGACCAGCGGGCAAAACGCAGCTCGCTTGAACGGATGAAAACCAACAAAGTGAGTTCAACCGCCAGTCGGGTTAACGGTCTTCCAGAATAGTGATCGATACGGTGAAGCAGTTCAGGTATACGATTGAGTTCCAGAGCAGCACGATGCTGTCTTTTCGCCGTAGCCACCGCACCGGCAATCTCTTGCGCGGGGTTGTAGTCGATTAAACCACTCTGCACAGCAAACCTCATAATCGCGGTAGTACGCTGCTGTAAACGGGCGGCAACTTCAAGACGCCCAGATGACTCCACCGCTTTGATGGGGACAAGCAGATCTCGTGTCTTCAGTTCCGTAATGTTCCGCTTACCGATGACAGCAAAGAGATTATCTTCGAGACTTTTTAATACACGAGCGCTATGCGCCGAAGACCATTTCTGATTACTGGAATGCCAGTCTCTGGCGACCACTTCAAACGTTATCGCCTCTTGCTCCTGTTCTACCTTAACCGCTTTCTTGTTTTCACTGGGATCGACGCCGTTCGCTAAAAGCTTACGCGCTTCGTCTCGCCGCGATCGAGCATCAGCTAACGAAACTTCAGGATACTTCCCTAGCGCGAGCATCTTTTCTTTACCGCCGAAGCGATAACGAAGCCGCCAGTATTTGGAGCCGTTAGGGTGAACCAGCAACACCATGCCTTCACCGTCAGTAAGTTTATAGGCTTTAGCTTCAGGCTTAGCCGAACGAACTTTCACATCACTCAGAGCCATGATGAGTATCCTTTCAAGGGTTCTGTGTGGGTACAAACATTATCGAACTGGGATATACCCGCAGTTGTACCCGCATCAGTAAGTTGATGTTGATTGAATCAGGTTGACTTAGGTTGAGTGAAAAAGCGATGAAAGCCTTGCGGATACTGGAATTCAGGCACAAAAAAAGACGTCCGTTGACGTCTATTGATGTTCCGATGGTGCCGAAGGCCGGAATCGAACCGGCACGCCCGTGGGCGGTTGATTTTGAATCAACTGCGTCTACCAATTCCGCCACTCCGGCACAGAAGTGTGTTCTGGAAAACGTCGTTATTATACTTGCGGCACTCTGTGGTGCAACAACTATCACAGAGGCGGTTTGCTGAGTGGTTAAAAAGACGGCGTTTCAGCAGGATACGGGGTTTGTGCGGCGACGGGCGCTTTCTGCTTTATTTCCGCACTGAATAATAATATTTTTTTATTTACCGCGATTGTGCCCCGGATGAATAGACATCAATACAATTGCTTATATAATCCTCTCCGGTTCCCGATAAATGTGAGGTGGGTATGGGCTTTGCCGGATGGGTTGCGACAGGTATTTTTATTGGTATCGTCATTGGTATCCTGTTACGTATCTTCAAAAAATAACTGACTTACAGTGTCATATCCCTGTGTCTGCATGGAAGGCTGTTGAATTATCATGAGTAAATTACACCGTCATATTGTGCGCCTGATGCCGTTGTCGCTGCTGGCTATCGCGCTGTCCGCCTGTTCTTCGCAGCCGGAGAAACACAGTACAGCGTCTGCCGAACGTCCGCCGCTTGACTGGTCTATTGTTGAAAGCAATCCGGAAGCGCTGAAGCTGGCACCACAGCTGGTCGATGAGATCGGTGAGAAGATTTTCTCCGAAACCGATGCCCGCGGTATGTTTATGGTGGTGATTGATAATAACGAAGTTTTTCACCGCAGCTACGGCGAGACCCGTCCCGGAAATGGTATTAAGCCACGGACGGATTCGCTGATCCGCATTGCGTCTGTCAGTAAGCTGATGACCAGCGAAGTGATGGTGAAGATGGCGGATGACGGCCTGGTCAATCTCAATGATCCGCTGCAGAAATACAGTTATAAACAGTCCTCCGTGCCGTCCTATAACGGCAAGCCGATCCGCCTGTTCCACCTGGCAAGTCATACCAGTATTCTGCCGCGTGAGCAGCCCGGCGGGAAATGGGGGCGTCCGGTGTTTACCTGGCCGAGCCGCGATCAGCGCTGGACCTGGCTGAAAACCGCCAAACTGACGGCTCAGCCGGGAACGGAAGCTGCGTATTCCAACCTGGCCTATGATTTACTGGCAGATGCCCTGGAAAAAGCCGGAAATCGTCCGTATACCGAGTTGTTCCGCCACTATGTGACACAACCGGCGGGTATGAAAGATACGACCTATAATCCGTCTGCCGCGCAGTGTAAGCGGCTGATGGTCGGGTTTAAACCGAGTGATTGTTACAGCACGCTGGCGGCTATCGGCAGCGGCGGGGTGTATTCCACCCCGGCGGATATGCAGAAGTGGATGCAGCGCTTCCTCTCTTCCGGCAATACACAGCGCAAAGCGACAGCCACCAAAGAGCAGACCATCTATTTTAAACGTGGTCATCTGAATGAAATTAAAGGGATGGACGTTGCCGGTGAGGCTGACGGTCTGGGTCTCGGCTGGGTGTATCTGGCGCCGGTCGGGGATATTCCGGCGATTTATCAGAAAACCGGCGGCGGCGGCGGATTTAATACCTATATGGCGATGATACCGGAGAAAAATATCGGTGTATTCGTGGTGATGACCCGCAAAGACGGCAGTAAATTCAGTCCGTTACCAAATGGTGTCAATGACCTGGTCCGCTCCCTGGCAGATCTGCATACCCGTAATTACCTGTGATACAAAAGAGCATGCCCGCATCAGGCGCGGGCATGTTCTGTATATGCAGTGACTGTTTCCTTACCCCTTCACACACACCACCTGACGCAGTGTATGCACAATTTCCACCAGTGATGACTGTGCGGTCATCACCGCATCGATATCTTTGTACGCCATCGGGATCTCGTCGATCACATCGCTGTCTTTACGGCACTCCACATGAGCAGTAGCGCGCTGCTGGTCTGCCACTGAGAAGCGTTTTTTCGCTTCGGTACGGCTCATCACACGACCTGCACCATGGCTGCATGAGCAGAAGCTTTCTTCGTTTCCGCGTCCGCGCACAATGTAGCTTTTCGCGCCCATAGAGCCCGGGATGATCCCCATCTGCCCTTTTTGTGCCGATACCGCCCCTTTTCGTGTTACCAGAACTTCCTCACCAAAATGCTGTTCTTTCTGCACATAGTTATGGTGGCAGTTTACGGCTTCCTGTTGTGTGGTGAACGGTTTGGTGATTTCACGGGACAGGGCTTCCAGCACGCGGTGCATCATCACTTCGCGGTTATGACGGGCAAAATCCTGCGCCCAGCCGACCGCTTCCATATAATCGTTAAAATGCACGCTTCCCTCTTCGAAATACGCCAGATCGCGATCCGGCAGATTGGCAATGTGCGTCTGCATATCTTTTTGTGCCAGCGAGATAAACAGGTTGCCGATAGCATTACCGACACCGCGTGACCCGCTGTGCAGCATCACCCAGACAAAATCTGTCTCATCCAGGCACAGTTCGATAAAGTGGTTCCCGGTTCCCAGCGTTCCCAGATGTTTGTAGTTGTTGGTATTACGCAGTTTCGGGTATTTATCGCAGATACGGCGGAACTGCTCATCCAGCTGCATCCAGTGGTTATCGACAATATCCGGGACATTTTTCCAGGTTCCCTTATCCCGTCCGTGGCGTTCGGTGGTGCGTCCGTGCGGTACCGCGGCCTCAATGGCAAAGCGGATATTTTGCAGACTGTCCGGCAGATCAGACGCAGTCAGTGAGGTTTTCACCGCAATCATTCCGCAGCCGATATCCACCCCGACAGCGGCCGGGATAATCGCGCCTTTGGTCGGGATAACACTGCCGATAGTCGATCCCTTACCGACATGCACATCCGGCATTACCGCCAGGTGTTTAAAAATAAAGGGCATTTTTGCCGTATTCTGCAATTGCAGTACCGCTTTCGGATCCACCGGTACACCGTTTGTCCACAATTTTACCGGCGCACTGTTTTCCTGAATCAGTTCATTAAAATCACGACTTATCATTTTTACATTCCTTTCGTTTGGTACCGGTAGTATTGCGATAAGTGTGCCAGTTTTGTTTAATCGGAAAAATTTATTTATCTTTATGATATTTAAAGAATAATTAATTACATCGATTTTTAAGATAACATCCTGCTCTGAAATCCCGTATGCTGTTTTTATCTTTTAATATCGTCTTTTATCCGGAAAGATAAACCATGTCATCCACAAAGAAAAACGTTGTGATTGGTGTTCTCGGCACGGTACTTGACCGGCGCGGCAAGAAAGCCAACCGCTGGCATAAATGGCGGCCGAGTATCGGGCTGTGTCAGCAGCCGGATCTGCATATTGACCGCTTTGAGCTGGTTTATCAGCCGGGTGATATGCAGACCGCAGGCCGGGTAAAAGAGGATATAGAGCAGGCCTCCCCGCAGACTGAAGTGATGCTGCGCGAGGTGGATATTGCCGACCCGTGGGATTTTGAGCAGGTATATACCGCATTGCTGGACTTTGCCACTCACTACCCGTTTGATACTGAAAATGAAGAGTATCTGGTGCATATCACCACCGGCACCCATGTGGTGCAGATTTGCTGGTTCCTGCTGACCGAAGCCAGCTATCTGCCCGCGCGTCTTATCCAGACTGCCCCGCGCCATGATGCGCGGGATAAAGATCCTGCCGGGGTGTATACCATTATTGACCTCGATCTCAGCCGCTATACACAGATCACCGGACGCTTTCAGAAAGAGCAGCAGGCACAGGTCGCGTTTCTGAAGTCCGGCATCGCCACGCGCAATGCCGGATTTAATACCATGATCGATAAAATCGAGCGTGTTGCTCTGCGCTCCGCCGCCCCTGTTCTGCTGACCGGGCCGACAGGTGCCGGAAAATCATTCCTGGCACGGCGGATTTATGAACTGCGCCGCAGCCGCCATCAGGTAAAAGGGCGTTTTGTGGAGGTGAACTGCGCCACACTGCGCGGCGATAATGCCATGTCCGCCCTGTTCGGCCATGAGAAAGGGGCATTCACCGGAGCAATTCAGGCGCGCGGCGGACTGCTGAAAGAGGCGGACGGCGGGATCCTGTTTCTGGATGAGATTGCCGAGCTGGGCGCCGACGAACAGGCAATGCTGCTGAAAGCCATTGAGGAAAAACGATTTTTCCCTTACGGCTCGGATCATGAAACAGAGAGTGATTTTTCCCTGATCGCCGGCACACACCGCAATCTGGCACAGCGGGTCAGCGAAGGGCTGTTCCGTGAGGATTTATACGCCCGCATCAATATGTGGACCTTTGCACTGCCGGGACTGGCACAGCGGCGCGAGGATATTGAGCCGAACGTGGATTATGAGCTGGCGAAATACAGCCGCGATCAGCAGACCCGTGTCCGGTTTGATACCGACGCCAGGCAGCACTACCTCGCCTTTGCCTGCTCACCACCGGCTTTGTGGCGCGGTAACTTCCGTGAACTGAGTGCCTCTGTCACGCGGATGGCAACCTTTGCAGAGAACGGGCGGATCACCACCGCACTGGTGGAGGAAGAAACCGAACGGCTGAAAAATCAGTGGCACAGCACGGAAACAGCGGTGACGTTGCCTGCCGGGGTGGGTGAAATTGATTTATTTGATCGTCAGCAGCTGGAAACTGTAATTGCCGTCTGCCGCCGTTCACAGACACTTTCTGATGCCGGTCGCACACTGTTTGCCGTTTCCCGTCAGCAGAAGAAACAACCCAATGATGCTGACCGGCTGCGGAAGTATCTGGCCCGTTTTAATCTCAGCTGGGAACAGATTACCGGCCGCTGAAATGACAGAGCCGGTCAGTATGCACTGACCGGCTCCGGATTCGGATGTCCGTAACTGCTTACTTACGTTTGATCAGCATATATAAACTGATCGCCAGGAACAGCAGGCTCGGCAGCAGTGCACCCAGTAGCGGCGGGAACTTATAGGTCAGGCTGAGAGAGCCGAAAATCTCATTGGAAACGTAGAACACGAATCCGCAGGCAATCCCCGTCACAACCCGCACGCCCATCGCTACCGAACGCAGCGGCCCGAAGATAAACGACAGCGCCATCAGCATCATGACCGCCACAGAAAGCGGTGCGAACACCTTTTTCCACAGGTTCAGCTGATAACGTCCCGCGTCCTGTCCGCTCTGCTGTAAATAATCAACATACTGATACAGGCCGCTTATCGACAATGCTTCCGGGTCCAGTGCGGCCACACTCAGTTTTTCCGGAGTCATCTGCGTCTGCCAGGTCATGGACAGTTTCTGCTCACCGGCAATCACATAAGTATCCTGCAGAATGGATTCCTGTACCTGACTCAGTGTCCAGGTATCGGAATCCGAATTGTAGTCCGCCGCCGCCGCACTGAGGATAGATTTCAGTTTGTGGTCGTCGTTCATCCGGTACAGTGTGATGCCCTTGAGCTGGGTTTCGCTGTCAACGCGCTGGATATAGATAAAGTCACTGCCGTCTTTGGCCCACATCCCGCGGTTGGTTGCCAGCAGAGACGCGCCGCTTGTTTTCTGTGCACGGTAGTTACGTGCCCACTGCTCACCGGACGGCGCGAGCCATTCACCGACAATCATGGTCAGGATCACCAGCGGGATAGCGGTTTTCATCACCGAACCCGCCACCTGGAGGCGGCTGTAACCGGAAGCCTGCATCACCACCAGCTCACTGCGGGTCGCCAGTGCACCCAGCCCCATCAGAGCCCCGAGCAGTGCTGCCATCGGGAAGAAAATCTGAATATCCTTCGGGATACTCATGATGGTATACAGCCCGGCATCCCAGGTGGAGTATTCCCCCTGGCCGACTCTGCGCAGTTGATCGACAAATTTGATAATCCCGGATAATGACACCAGCATAAACAGGGTCATCATGATGGATTGCAGAATCGTCCGCCCGATGTAGCGGTCAAGAACAAGTACTTTAAACATCAGGCAACCCCCTGAACACGGGCAGAGCCAAAGCGCAGACGGCGGACAGCTGTGGTATTCCACAGATTCAGTACCACCGCGAGAGCCAGATAACTGAGATTAACCACCCACGGCCAGACCATCGGATCCAGCTTGCCCTTCTCGCCGCTTGAACGCAGCGAGCTTTGCAGCAGGAAGAAAATCAGATACAGCAGCATCGCCGGCAGCATACTCAGTACACGCCCCTGACGCGGGTTTACCTCGGAGAGCGGTACTACCATCAGCGCCATCACCACCACGGAGAAAATCAGCGTCAGACGCCAGTGGAATTCCGCACGGGCTGCTTTGTCTGTCTCTTTCCATAGCTCAGACAAGGTCATCTGCTGGTAGTTACTGTCACCGGTTTTTGCATCACGGTGATCAACAATTGCCTGATAATCGGTAAAATCCGTGATCCGGAAATCACGCAGATACGCGGTTCCCTCATAACGGGTGCCTTTATCCAGCACCACCACCTGATTACCGTTCTCTTTTTCGGTCATATGACCGCCGTCCGCCACCACAATGGACGGACGCTGTTCGTTTCTCGCCCAGAGCTGGGCAATAAAGACATTAGTGAACTTATTACCGTCAACATCCCCGAGATAGAGCACCATACTGCCGTCATCAGAGACTTTAAACTGCCCGCCGACCATCGCGGTCACACCAGGGTTAGCTCTGACTTCCTCCAGTACCTTTTCCTGATACTGGGATGACCACGGCATCAGCCAGACTACATTGACAGCCGCCACGATGGCGGTAAAGAACGCCAGGATCATAGCGGCTTTCACCAGCACATTATTACCCAGACCACAGGCATGCATCACGGTGATTTCGCTTTCGGTATAGAGTTTGCTGTAGGTCATCAGCAGCCCGAGGAAGAGGCTCAGCGGCAGTATGAGCTGCGCCATCTCCGGGATACCCAGCCCCAGCAGTGACACGACGAGTCCGGCCGGGATGCTGCCTTCAACGGCGGCACCCAGGACTTCAACCAGTTTTTGACAAAAGAAGATAAGCAACAGGATAAACAGAATCGCAATCTGTGCTTTTAATGTTTCTCTTACCAGATATCTAATAATGATCACGCTTAATACGCCTGTGAAAACTTGTGTTTTTGCATGAAAATAGCTAACTTCGTTCTGTGTTGACTATTTGTGTGCATTATTTTGCCGGCCTGAGGATGATTCCGGTATCAGACTACGCTTTTTCCTTCCTGTCAGGAAAGAAACGGAATTTTCATGAGATTCAGGACTCATAAAGTGCGCACACAGCTTATCATAAACTGTTTATAATCGATGGTGCAGATTAGTGCGAACGCTACATTTTAGCGGCAGCAGTTGTCTTTGTCTTTAAGATTCAGGAGAGCGCATGGAGTTTAGTGTAAAAAGCGGCAGCCCGGAAAAGCAGCGCAGTGCTTGTATTGTGGTCGGGGTTTTCGAACCGCGTCGTCTGTCTCCTGTGGTGGAGCAGCTCGATAAAATCAGCGACGGCTACATCAGTGCTCTGCTGCGCCGCGGCGAGCTGGAGGGCAAGGTCGGGCAGTCACTGCTTCTGCACCATGTCCCGAATGTCCTGTCCGAGCGTATCCTGTTAATCGGCTGCGGGAAAGAACGTGAACTGGATGAACGCCAGTACAAACAGATTATCCGGACGACCATCAATACCCTGAATGAAACCGGGTCAATGGAAGCCGTCTGTTTTCTGACCGAGTTACATGTCAAAGGCCGCAATAACTACTGGAAAGTCCGGCAGGCGGTTGAAACAGCCAAAGAATCTCTCTATGTCTTTGATCAGCTGAAAAGTAACAAAACCGAATTACGCCGTCCGCTGCGCAAGCTGGTCTTCAATGTACCGACCCGCCGCGAACTGCCGACCGGTGAGAAAGCGATCAGCCACGGTCTGGCGATTGCCGCCGGTATCAAAGCCGCGAAAGATCTGGCCAATATGCCGCCGAACATCTGTAATGCCGCTTATCTGGCATCTCAGGCACGTCAGCTGGCAGACAGCAACTCTCCGGTGCTCAGTACCCGTGTCATCGGCGAAGAGCAGATGAAAGAGCTGGGCATGCTGGCGTATCTGGCCGTCGGCCAGGGATCACGTAATGAATCCCTGATGTCGGTGATTGAATATAAAGGTAATCCGGATCCGGAAGCGCGTCCGATCGTGTTAGTCGGCAAAGGCCTGACCTTTGACTCCGGCGGTATTTCCATCAAACCGGCTGACAGCATGGATGAGATGAAATACGACATGTGCGGCGCGGCAACCGTTTACGGCGTGATGCGCGTGGTGGCGGAGCTGGGTTTACCGCTCAATGTGATCGGGATTCTCGCGGGCTGTGAAAACATGCCGGGCGGCAATGCCTATCGTCCGGGGGATATCCTCACCACCATGTCCGGCCAGACGGTGGAAGTGCTCAATACCGATGCGGAAGGCCGCCTGGTACTGTGTGACACCCTGACCTACGCCGAACGTTTTGATCCGGAAACGGTGATTGATATCGCCACACTGACCGGCGCCTGCATGGTTGCACTCGGTAACCACTTCAGCGGCCTGATGGCAAACCACAATCCGCTGGCGCACGAGTTACTGAATGCCTCTGAACAGGCGGGTGACCGTGCATGGCGTCTGCCGCTGGCAGAAGAGTTCTATGAGCAGATCGAGTCCAATTTTGCGGATCTGGCAAACACCGGCGGCCGTCTCGGCGGCGCTATCACCGCGGGCTGCTTCCTGTCCCGTTTTGCCACCCGTTATAACTGGGCGCATCTGGATATCGCCGGAACCGCATGGCGCTCCGGAAAAAACAAAGGTGCGACAGGTCGTCCGGTTGCACTGCTGTCACAATTCCTGTTAAATCGTGCGGGTATCAGCACCGACGACTGACCGGAATTACCGGGCCTTTGCGGCCCGGAAAAAGCATAAAGGTAACGGGGGGGATTGTGCTATCCTGAGCAATCCCCTTTTCTGCTATCAGAGATATTATGAAAAACGCCACCTTCTACCTGATGGAACAGCCATCCCCTTTTGATGACCTTGAGGCCCACGAGTGGCTGACCTGTCATCTGGCGGGTGAAGCCTGGCGCAGCGGGAAACGGGTGCTTATCGCCTGTGAGTCACAACAGCAGGCGGAGAAACTGGACGAAGCCCTCTGGGCGCGGGAGCCCGATGCCTTTGTTCCGCATAATCTGGCCGGAGAAGGCCCGCGTTACGGCGCACCGGTTGAACTGTGCTGGCCGCAGAAACGCGGAAATTCCCCGCGGGATTTACTGATAGCCCTGCTGCCGCAGTTCACAGATTTTGCGACAACCTTCCGTGAAGTGATAGACTTTGTGCCTATCGATGAACACTTAAAACAGTTGGCGCGCGAGCGATATAAAATCTATCGCAGCGTCGGCTTTACGATGACCATGGCCACGCCGCCAGCTTACTGATAAACAAAGATTAAAAATGGAAAAGACAACCGACACCCAACAGGCCTGCGAGCCGTCCCTGGATAAAACCTATAATCCAACGGAAATCGAAGGTCCTCTTTATACCCACTGGGAAAAAAGCGGCTATTTCAAACCGAACGGCAGAACAGACAAAGAAAGCTTCTGTATCGTGATCCCGCCGCCGAACGTCACCGGTAACCTGCATATGGGCCATGCTTTCCAGCAGACCATTATGGATACCATGATCCGCTACCAGCGCATGCAGGGCAAAAACACCCTGTGGCAGTCAGGGACTGACCACGCCGGTATCGCGACACAGATGGTTGTTGAGCGCAAAATCGCCGCCGAAGAAGGCAAAACCCGCCACGATTACGGCCGTGAAGGCTTTATCGATAAAATCTGGGAATGGAAAGCGGAATCCGGCGGTAATATCTCCAACCAGATGCGCCGTCTGGGTAACTCCGTGGACTGGGAGCGCGAGCGCTTCACCATGGACGACGGCCTGTCAGCTGCGGTAAAAGAGGCGTTTGTCCGCCTGTATAAAGATAACCTGATTTACCGTGGTAAACGTCTGGTGAACTGGGATCCGAAACTGCACACCGCAATTTCTGACCTGGAAGTGGAAAACCGCGAAGTCAAAGGCTTCATGTGGCATATCCGTTATCCGCTGGCAGACGGTGCGAAAACCGCAGACGGTAAAGATTACCTGGTGGTCGCCACCACGCGTCCGGAAACCATGCTCGGTGATACCGGCGTGGCCGTTAACCCGGAAGATCCGCGTTACAAAGATCTGATCGGCAAAGAAATCATTCTGCCGATCGTCAACCGCCGCATTCCGATCCTCGGTGATGAACACGCTGATATGGAAAAAGGCACCGGTTGTGTGAAAATCACCCCGGCACATGACTTCAATGACTATGAAGTCGGTAAACGCCACCAGCTGACCATGATTAACATCATGGACTTCGACGGCAACATCCGTACCGAAGCCGAAGTGTTTGATACCAACGGCGAAGTGACTGACGCCTGCAGCAGTGAAATCCCGGCCGCATACCGTGGCATGGAGCGTTTCGCTGCCCGTAAAGCGATCGTCAAAGAGTTCGAAGAGCTCGGCCTGCTGGAAGAGATCAAACCGCACGACCTGACCGTACCTTACGGCGATCGCGGCGGCGTGGTTATCGAACCGATGCTGACCGACCAGTGGTATGTGCGCACTGCCCCGCTGGCAAAAGAAGCCATCAAAGCGGTGGAAGACGGCGATATTCAGTTCGTACCGAAGCAGTACGAAAACATGTACTTCTCCTGGATGCGTGATATTCAGGACTGGTGTATCTCCCGTCAGCTGTGGTGGGGTCACCGTATCCCGGCCTGGTATGACAATCAGGGTAACGTGTATGTCGGCCGCGACGAAGACGAAGTCCGCCGTGAAAACAATATCCCGGCGATGGTTGAACTGCGCCAGGACGAAGACGTGCTGGATACCTGGTTCTCCTCCGGTCTGTGGACATTCTCCACCCTGGGCTGGCCGGAAAACACCCCGGAACTGAAAGCATTCCACCCGACCAGCGTGCTGGTCAGCGGCTTCGACATCATTTTCTTCTGGATCGCCCGCATGATCATGATGACCATGCATTTCATCAAAGATGAAAACGGTAAATCGCAGATCCCGTTCAAAACCATCTACATGACGGGTCTGATCCGTGATGAGGAAGGTCAGAAGATGTCGAAATCCAAAGGGAACGTCATTGACCCGCTGGATATGATCGACGGTATCTCTCTGCCTGAACTGCTGGAAAAACGCACCGGTAACATGATGCAGCCGCAGATGGCGGAAAAAATCGCCAAACGGACTGAAAAACAGTTCCCGGAAGGGATTGAAGCCCACGGTACCGATGCCCTGCGCTTTACCCTGGCGGCGCTGGCCTCTACCGGCCGTGACATCAACTGGGATATGAAACGTCTGTCCGGTTACCGCAACTTCTGTAACAAGCTGTGGAATGCCAGCCGTTTCGTGCTGATGAATACCGAAGAGAAAGACTGCGGTCAGAACGGCGGTGAGATGGAATTCTCCCTAGCCGACCGCTGGATACTCGCGGAATACAACAATACCGTGAAAGCATACCGCGAAGCGCTGGATACCTACCGCTTTGATATTGCGTCTAATATTCTGTATGAATTCACCTGGAACCAGTTCTGTGACTGGTATCTTGAGCTGTCCAAACCGGCCGTTCATAAAGGTACCGATGCACAGAAACGTGCAGCGCGTCATACCCTGATCACCGTACTGGAATCCCTGCTGCGTCTCGCACACCCGATTATTCCGTTTATCACGGAAACTATCTGGCAGCGCGTGAAAGTCGTCACCGGCGCGGAAGGCGATACCATCATGCTGCAGCCGTTCCCGGAATATGATGCCTCTCTGAACGACGAGCAGGCACTGCGTGACCTGGAGTGGATCAAAGAGACAATCGTTGCGGTACGTAATATTCGTGCTGAAATGAATATCGCACCAAGCAAGCCGCTGGAAGTGATGCTGCGCGGGGCAAGTGCTGATGCACAGCGCCGTGTCGCGGAAAACAGCAACTTCCTGAAAGCGATGGCGCGTCTGGAATCCGTCCGTGTGATGGCTGAAGGCGAAACTGCACCGGTTTGCGTGACCAAGCTGGTGGAAGGCGCAGAAATCCTGATCCCGATGGCTGATCTTATCAATAAAGACGACGAACTGGCGCGTCTGGATAAAGAGCTGGAAAAAACGGAGAAAGAGATCGCGGCTATCGAAGGCAAACTGGCGAATGACGGCTTTGTCAGCCGTGCGCCGGAAGCTGTTGTAGCCAAAGAGCGCGAGCGTCTTGCGGCAAACCGTGAAGCGAAAGAAAAACTGATTGCTCAGAAAGCCACGATCGCAGCACTGTGATCCTGACGGAATGAGTAGCAAAACCAGCCTCCGGGCTGGTTTTTTTTATCCCCCATTCTGCGTATTTACTTTGCGTGATAATTATTTATTATCTTATTTATCGTTTCATACGATATCCACAGTAATCGCCCCTCAGGTTTATTCCCCCGGCTTTACTTTTCACAATAAAAATAATGAGATAATGATATCCATGACAAGCAGCACAACAGAAAACTACACCCTCCGTCTGATCCGTCCGGAAGATAACCCCGGCATCGCACAGGTTATCCGTGAGGTCTCTGCCGAACACGGCCTGACCGCAGACAAAGGCTTTGCGGTCGCTGACCCGATTCTTGATTCATTATATGAGGTTTACAGCCAGCCGCGTGCCGCATACTGGGTCATTGAGATGGATGGGGAAATCCTCGGCGGTGGCGGCGTTTCCGGCCTTGCCGGTGGTGACGGGAAAACCGCTGAATTACAGAAAATGTATATCTCCTCCCGCCTGCGCGGCAAAGGTCTGGCGAAACAAATCGCCCTCCAGGCACTGGAATTTGCCGAAGCGGAAGGTTACAGCCAGTGCTACCTGGAAACCACCGCTGACCTGCAGGCCGCCATTAAGCTGTATGAAAAACTCGGGTTTATCTTCCTTGATGCCCCGCTGGGTGACACCGGCCACAGCGACTGTGAAGTCCGGATGCTGAAAGTCTTTACTGCCTGATCCCCTGACATACAGACACAAAAAAACCTGCCGCGGCAGGTTTTTCAGTCATGGCAGATGATTAGTGTAACGGCGCCTCATCAGCATCGTCATCATCTTCATCCTCGGCATCCGGGTCTTCGAAATAGGTGCCCCAGCCGTCGTAATCCACATCCATTTTTTCTGCCAGACGCGCCAGCTGCTCTACCTGAGCATCGATATGTTCCGCCGTCAGCCCGCATTCACTGATGATATCGCAACATAACACCACCTGGCCGCCTTCCACTTCCAGCTCCTCGGCATCTGTCACTTCATAACCCAGTTTGAAAGCTTCAACTGCCGCTTTTTCCAGTTTGTCGTAATTCTCACTCGAAAAATGGTGTTCAATGGTGTATTGCGCATCAGGATCGCTGCCGTCTTCCAGCAGTTCTGCAATAATCGCACGGGTTTCTTCGCGCTGTTCTTCTAAAAACGCATCTAATTCTGACATGGCCATGTCCTCTGATAAGTGATACCCGCGCATTCTCCCACAGCCGCGCCAATTGAGCCACCCATAATAAAAAAGAATTTCCCGCCGGTGTTGCAATTGAATTTTTATTGATTTATGTTGAATATAAATTCATCGGAGATACGGATATGAACCCATTTTATCAACAGTCATTTTTGCGGTTGCTTGACTATAAACCTGCCGACATCGAAGAACTGCTCAATCTTTCTGCTTATCTGAAACATGCCAAAAAAACCGGCTCGGAAAAGCCGCTGATAAAAGGCAAAAATATTGCGCTGATTTTTGAAAAAGACTCCACCCGGACCCGCTGTGCCTTTGAAGTGGGTGCTTACGATCAGGGCGCACAGGTGACATACCTGGGCTCATCCGGCAGCCAGATAGGCCATAAAGAGTCGATCAAAGATACCGCCAGGGTACTGGGCCGGATGTATGACGGCATTCAGTTTCGCGGCTATTCCCAGAAATCCGCCGAAGCGCTGGCGAAATACGCCGGTGTTCCGGTCTGGAACGGGCTGACTGATGAGTTTCATCCGACACAACTGATTGCGGATTTACTGACCATTCAGGAACATGTGAAAAAACCGCTGTCCGAAGTGAAATTTGCATATTTAGGCGATGCCCGTAATAACATGGGCAATACCATCGCTGAAATGGCTGCCGTAACCGGGATGGATGTCCGCCTGGTAGCGCCGGCCGGGTGTCAGCCGTCAGAAACCCTTATCGCACAGTGCCGCAAAGCCGCTGAACTTACCGGCGGTAAAATCACCCTGACCGCCGATGTGGCAGAAGGCGTGAAAGATGCGGATGTGCTGTACACCGATGTGTGGGTCTCCATGGGCGAAGCAAAAGAAGTCTGGGCTGAGCGGATCAAACTGCTGACACCGTATCAGGTGAATCAGGATGTGGTGGATAAAACGGGCAATCCGGATGTTATCTTTATGCACTGCCTGCCGGCATTCCACGATACGGAAACCACCATGGGGCAATCCCTCGCGGAAGAGTACGGTTTTACCAGCGGTATTGAGGTCACCAATGAGGTATTTGAATCAAAACACAGTGTGGTGTTTGACCAGGCAGAAAACCGGCTGCATTCCATCAAAGCAGTGATGGTTGCATCTCTTTCAAAAAACATACAATTTTAGACTCACCGGCAGCGTTGCATAAATTTCACTCAAAAAAGTGATACCAAACGCTTGCGTCCGGTTGCAGGTTACGTATAATGCCCCGCAATTTTGTCGGGAGGAAACAATGGTCATTGTGATTATCAGCACCGTAAAGCCGGTGCCGGACAATGTGACATATCACGGACAGCCGCAGCGCGGCAATGTCTGCCATTCCCCCGTATTTATTTCAGAACCCCTCATTTGAGGGGTTTTTTTTTGCCTGGCCGAAACATGAGGAGACCCCAATGGCAAATCCGTTATACCTGCGCGATATCATCTCGATTAACGATCTCAGTCGTGATGAGCTGGAACTGGTATTAAACACTGCCGCGGCGCTGAAACAACGCCCTCAGCCTGAATTACTGAAGCAAAAGGTGATCGCCAGTTGTTTCTTCGAGGCCTCAACCCGCACGCGGCTCTCTTTTGAAACCGCCATTCAGCGCCTGGGCGCGTCTGTTGTCGGCTTTTCAGACAGCAGTAACACCTCGCTGGGCAAAAAAGGCGAAACCCTGGCGGACACCATGAGCGTGATCAGTCAGTACGCGGATGCCATCGTGATGCGCCACCCGCAGGAAGGGGCCGCGCGGCTGGTGTCTGAGTTTTCCGGTAAGGTACCGGTGATCAACGCCGGTGACGGTGCGAACCAGCATCCGACACAGACCCTGCTTGACCTGTTTACCATTCAGGAAACCCAGGGCCGCCTGGAAAACCTGCATATCGCCATGGTCGGTGACCTGAAATACGGACGCACTGTGCATTCGCTGTCACAGGCACTGTCAAAATTCAGCGGCAACCACCTGCATTTTATTGCTCCGCAGGCACTGGCAATGCCGAATCACATCCTGCATATGCTGGATGAAAACGGTGTGGCGTACAGCGAACATCATTCTATTGATGAGGTACTTCCGCAGTTGGATGTGCTGTATATGACCCGCGTGCAGAAAGAGCGCCTTGACCCGTCGGAATACGCCAATGTCAAAGCCCAGTTTGTGCTGCGTGCGGCTGATCTGGCCAATGTGAAGACGAACCTGAAAGTGCTGCACCCGCTGCCGCGCATCGATGAGATAACCCCGGATGTGGATAAAACGCCTTACGCGTACTACTTCCAGCAGGCCGGTAACGGGATCTTTGCCCGTCAGGCACTGTTATCTCTGGTGTTAAACGAAACTTTCCCGGCTTAAGGAGCACATCATGACTCAGGATCATAAATTACTGGTT
Source organism: Morganella morganii (assembly GCF_019243775.1). NCBI lineage: Bacteria > Pseudomonadati > Pseudomonadota > Gammaproteobacteria > Enterobacterales > Morganellaceae > Morganella > Morganella morganii. Next base: position 309,682 of record NZ_CP069157.1, on the reverse strand, counting down.
GAAGCCATCAAATGCGGCACCGTTATCGACCATATCCCGGCAAATGTGGGATTTAAACTGCTCTCCTTTTTCCGCCTGACCGAGACGGACAGCCGTATCACTATCGGGCTGAATCTGCCGTCCAACAATATGGGTCGTAAGGATTTGATTAAACTGGAAGATACCTTCCTGACACCGGAGCAGGCCAACCAGCTCGGTTTTTATGCCCCTAAAGCCACAATTAATATTATCGAAGATTATCAGGTGGTTAAAAAACTGCCGATTAACCTGCCGGAACGCATTGAAGGGGTGATTGTCTGCCCGAACGGCAACTGCATCAGTCACAATGAGCCGGTGGAAAGCAGCTTTACTGTTAAGTCCATTGCACAGGAAATTGTGTTAATCTGTAAGTACTGTGAGAAAGAATTTGATCACCACGCAATCATTAATAACCAATAAGATAGATCCAGGTCAGTTGTCCGGGAAAATCAGACGATTATAATGATGGCGTTTTTAAAAGCTTAACAGCAATAATCATCCTACAGGAGTCCGTAATGACTAAAGTAATCGCAACAGAAAACGCACCAGCAGCAATCGGCCCGTATGTACAGGCAGTAGACCTGGGTAACATGGTAATGACTTCAGGTCAGATCCCTGTTGATCCGAAAACAGGTGCAGTTGCTGACGATGTTAAAGCTCAGGCACGCCAGTCACTGAACAACATCAAAGCTATCATCGAACAGGCTGGTCTGAAAGTTACGGATATCGTGAAAACAACTGTTTTCGTTAAAGATCTGAACGACTTTGCTACTGTGAACGCAGAATACGCTGCTTTCTTTGATGAGCACAAAGCAGTATACCCTGCACGTTCTTGCGTTGAAGTTGCGCGTCTGCCAAAAGACGTTAAATTAGAAATCGAAGCAATCGCAGTCCGTAAATAATCACTGCGCTTTCTGAGAACGATAATGAAAACCCTGCCAGGTGCGGGGTTTTTTTATACCCGTAAATTTTCCAGAAGCTGATCAAAAGAGACTCTGACCTTTTCATAAGTGGCCTGCGGATCATCACTGTGCACAATCCACATCGCACATTCATACAGCCCGCCATTAATAAACAGTGCCAGCACATCCGGTGCCACCTGTTTTATCCATCCGGTTTCCATCAGGTGTGTCAGACGCCGGGTGATCCCCTGCACACAGGCCAGTTCGTGGGATTTGAGAATGGAAAAATCCAGTACCGAGGCCGCATCACGGAACATAATCCGCTGAACTTCCGGCTCCAGACTCATTGCCAGATAGCCCTGACAGCGGAATTTAAAAGCGGACCACTCATCAGCTTCATCTTTTTCTGCGGTATCCAGGCGCACATCGAGTTCACGATCCAGATCCTGCAGCACCGCCAGAAACAGCCCTTTTTTATCACCAAAGTGATGATACAGCGCCCCCCGGGTGAGGCCCGCCTGAGCCGTCAGATCATCCATCACCGTCGCGGCGTACCCGGCCTTACCAAACTGCTGGCGTGCAGCACGGATAAGCTTGGTCCGCGTTTCTTCTATCATCTCTGCACGTGGCTTGTGGCTCATTTCATTACTCCTGCGGTCAGCTCTTTCAGCCGGGGATTATAGCACTTTTTTATTGACATACATCGCGTATGTCAATAGATTCACATACGCAATGTATGTTAATTGCATTACAGCCGGCTATCTCCGGCAGTTAAAAATTATATCCGCCTGTAATATAACGGATATCTGTGAGGTTGTTATGTTCAGCTCTTATCGCGTCATCTTTCAGCATCCCGGCACCAAAGCCTTTTCAGGGGCGGGATTTATCGCGCGGATGACCGTCTCCATGATGGGGATTGGGATCATTACCATGATTGCCCAATTGCGTGATTCTTTCTTTATGGCCGGGGTAACTGCGGCTGTTTATACCTTTTCAGCGGCATTCTGCGCCCCGCTGATCGCCCGGCTGGTGGATCGCTACGGACAGAGCCGGATCCTGCCGAAAACGCTGGTGATCAGTGTTCCCGCGACTGCCGCCCTGCTGTTATGTACGGTTTATGATGCTCCTGACTGGGCAATCTGGCTGTCTGCTGTTTTTGTCGGGGCGATCCCGAGCATGCCTGCCATGATCCGCGCCCGCTGGACACATATCTATAAAGGTGACCCGCGTTTACAGACTGCTTATTCCTTTGAGTCGGTGCTGGATGAAATCAGCTTTATTATCGGGCCGCCGCTGTCAGTCACACTCTGTATCGCGCTGTTCCCGCAGGCCGGTCCGCTGGCGGCAATTATTTTTCTGGTAATCGGTACCGCGCTGGTGGTCTGTCAGAAACGGACTGAACCGCCGGTGCACAAACGCGACGGGCTGGCAAAAGGTACCGTGCTGCGCCTGCCTGCGATTCAGCTGCTGATGGTGGTACTGCTTGCACTCGGGGTGATTGTCGGGACCGTGGATGTACTGGCTGTCGCTTTCGCCAATGCACAGGGGTATCCGGAAGGTGCCAGCTACGTTCTGTCTGTCTATGCTGCCGGTTCCTGTATCGCCGGGTTTATCTTCGGTGCTATCCGACTGCCGTTCAGCTACACAAAACAGTTCGTCTTTACCGCCGCCGCCACACTGCTGACCACCCTGCCGCTGCTGCTGGTCACCAACCTGACCGGGCTGGGGCTGACCATGTTTGTCGCCGGTTTCTTCTTCTCACCGACCATGATCCTCGCTATCGGCTTTGTCGAGCGTGAAGCACCGCCTAATATGCTGACAGAAGGCTTTACCTGGCTCATCACCGGGCTGGCGGTCGGTGTGGCACTCGGCTCTGCCGGAGTCGGTATGATCATTGATACTTACGGCATTGATGCCGGGTTCCTGCTGGCTATCGCTGCGGGGATCTGCGTACTGCTCACCGCCTGCATCGGTTATGTTTTCGTCTTCAAAGACGATAAAAACAGCGCTGATAAGTGACAGAAATAACTTTTAATATAATTTTCAGCAATCAAACCGCACATTTTTACACTTAACCGGAGTGTGCGGTTTGCCTGATGTCGCCAGAATTCTTTGACTTAAATCAATTTCAATCGCCTTATTCCGGAGGAAATCTATATCTAGTGCTATATAATACAAAGCACACTAGATATAGTATTTATTCACAGTGTTATCCACAACGCCATGAAGCCGCATTATGACAGGTTTTGCCCTGTGGATAACCAAACTGCCGGAGAGAAGCAAAGTGCACACTATCGTGATTAAGCGTGATGGATGTCAGGTAAATTTTGATGAATCACGCATCCGGGATGCCATTAAAAGAGCCGCCAAAGCCGCACGCGTTAATGATGATGACTACTGCTCTCAGGTTGCCTCCCGGGTAGCCTCCCTGCTGGGTGACCGGAAAAAGGTCGATATCGGTGAGATACAGGACGCCGTTGAAAACCAGTTAATGTCCGGTGATTACAAAGAGTTAGCCAGAACCTACATCGAATACCGTCATGATCGTGACGTGGCGCGTGAACTGCGCGGCCGCCTGAATAACGAGATCCGCGGACTGGTTGAACAGAGTGATATGTCCATTCTCAACGAGAATGCCAATAAAGACAGCAAGGTGATCCCGACACAGCGTGACCTGCTGGCGGGTATCGTTGCCAAACACTACGCAAAACAGCATATTTTACCGCGTGATGTTGTAATTTCGCACGAACGCGGCGAAATTCACTATCACGATCTGGACTACGCGCCGTTCTTCCCGATGTTTAACTGTATGCTGATCGATTTAAAAGGCATGCTGACTCATGGCTTTAAAATGGGTAACGCTGAGATAGAACAGCCTAAGTCCATCTCTACCGCGACGGCGGTAACAGCACAGATTATTGCCCAGGTGGCCAGCCATATTTACGGCGGCACCACCATTAACCGTATCGACGAAATTCTCGCACCGTTTGTCACTGCCAGCTATAACAAACATCTGAAAACTGCAAAAGAATGGCAGATTCCGGATGCGGAAGGCTACGCCAATGCCCGTACAGAAAAAGAGTGTTACGACGCCTTCCAGTCACTGGAATATGAAGTCAACACACTGCACACCGCCAACGGGCAGACGCCGTTTGTCACCTTCGGCTTCGGGCTGGGCACCTCAAAAGAATCCCGCATGATCCAGCAGGCAATTTTACGTAACCGCATTGCTGGTCTGGGTAAAAATCACAAAACAGCGGTATTCCCGAAACTGGTTTTCGCCATTAAAAAAGGCCTGAACCACCAGTACGGCGATCCGAACTATGACATCAAACAGTTAGCGTTAGAATGCGCCAGCAAGCGGATGTATCCGGATATCCTGAACTACGACCAGGTAGTGAAAGTGACCGGCTCCTTTAAAACCCCGATGGGCTGCCGCAGCTTCCTCGGTGTCTATGAAGAGAACGGTGAAATGATCCACGACGGGCGTAACAACCTCGGGGTTATCAGTCTGAACCTGCCACGCATTGCCATTGAATCACAGGGCAGTGAAGCGGATTTCTGGTCACTGCTGGATGAGCGTCTGGTGCTTGCCAAAAAAGCCCTGATGACCCGTATCGCACGGCTGGAAAATGTCAAAGCCCGTGTCGCGCCGATCCTGTATATGGAAGGTGCCTGCGGCGTGCGTCTGAAAGCGGATGACTCCGTCACCGAAATCTTTAAAAACGGCCGCGCCTCGATTTCACTGGGTTACATCGGCATCCATGAAACTATCAATGCCCTGACCGGCACTGAAACGCACATGTATGACGACGAACAGCGCCGCGCCCTCGGTGTCGCCATCGTGGAACGTCTGCGTCGTGCAACAGACGAGTGGAAAAATGAAACCGGCTACGGTTTCAGCCTCTACAGCACCCCGAGTGAAAACCTGTGTGACCGTTTCTGCCGCCTGGATACCGCCGAATTCGGGATTATCCCGGGTGTGACTGACAAAGGTTACTACACCAACAGCTTCCACCTGGATGTGGAGAAGAAGGTCAATCCGTACGATAAACTGGATTTCGAAGCACCGTATCCGCCACTGGCGAACGGCGGTTTTATCTGCTACGGCGAATACCCGAACCTCCAGCACAACCTGAAAGCACTGGAAGATGTCTGGGATTACAGCTACGACCGAGTTCCGTACTACGGAACCAACACGCCGATTGATGAGTGTTATGAATGCGGGTTTGCCGGTGAATTTAACTGTACCAGCAAAGGCTTTGTCTGCCCGAAATGCGGCAACCACGATGCTTCCCGCGTCTCTGTTATCCGCCGTGTATGCGGTTACCTCGGCAGCCCGGATGCCCGTCCGTTTAACGCCGGTAAGCAGGAAGAAGTGAAGCGCCGCGTTAAACACCTGAATAACGGCCAACTGGGGTAATGCAGTGAATTATCATCAGTACTATCCCGTTGACGTGGTCAACGGGCCGGGTACACGCTGCACCCTGTTTGTCTCCGGTTGTGTGCATCAGTGCCGCGGCTGCTATAACCAGAGCACCTGGCGCACTGATTCCGGTGTGCCGTACACCCGGGAACTGGAAGATATGATTATCGCCGACCTCTGTGATACCCGCGTAAAACGTCAGGGGATCACACTGTCCGGTGGTGATCCGCTGCATCCGCACAATGTGCCGGAGATTCTGGCACTGGTGCAGCGCATCCGCCGCGAGTGCCCGCCGGAAAAAGATATCTGGATGTGGACAGGTTATAAACTGGATGAACTGAATGATGCCCAGCGGGAAGTCATTGAGCATATCAATGTGTTAGTCGACGGGAAATTTGTACAGGATCTGCATGACCCGATGCTGATCTGGCGCGGCAGCAGTAACCAGGTCATTCACTATCTGCGCTGACACCCGCGCTGAACCGCGACCAGTGCAGTTTCTTTCCGAACCCCAGCGTATTATTCACCATCTTTATCTCATCCAGCCGCAACCCCCGCAACGGGGTTTTGGCAGCAATAGCTACCGGAAAGCGTCGGCAGTAAACGGCTCTCGCCTGCTTTTCCTCTTCCGCTGACAATGTCGTAATCTCTCCTCTGAACTGGATCCCGCGGATTTTTGCCACGGTCACCGTCTGTGCGGAAATGGTTCCCGCCACCAGCGGATTCTGCTGCATCAGCGTACCGTGCCGGGTATGCGGTTCAGTGAGGAAATAAAGCATCATTGCGCCGGTGTCCGCGACATAAAAGCAGGAAGCGCACCACAGGTCATCTCCGGCGGTGGCACACAGCGTAAAGACATGATTTTTCTTCAGATAAGACAGGATTGAATCGTGCGGTAATTCCATACAGTACCCCCAATAAAACCACACCGGCTGACAGAGTATATCATCCGGTGCTGGTTCAGACAGTCCCGTCAGACGGGCTGTATTGTATGACAAATCTCAGGGATTATTTATAGAGTTCTGCTGTACCGCCCATCAGGTTTTCACCACCTGCAGAGGTGATACGGAAAGAAGTTGCACCAGCTTCATCAGCTTTTTTGGATAAGGCAGCGGTCACATCAGCCAGGGTATCAACATCGCTGACAGAGACAACACCGACCGGAGCCTGAGTGCTGTGCTGAACTTCAGTTGCAGCAAAAGAACCAAATGAAACAGCACTTAACGCTAAAACAGCAGGGATGATTGCAGAAATTTTCATAATTTTATTCCTCAGAATATCGTTAGTATCATGAGACATTTTTGTCTCTCTTTGTGATGTGAGTCATACTATGCGCTTTCCGGCGGAAAGAAAATTAGCTATTTTTGCCATACTTATTCAATTATTTTGATGATAAAAATTTTAATTAATCACCGGGAAGAACTATCATGTGAAATACTACTGATTAATTAGTTACTTGCGTGACTATTACCCGACTAAAATCAACAAAATATTCGCCTTTCATACAAACATAAAAAGGCACGATTAAGCAAAAATGACGATAGCATCAGACAAAAATACGTGGTTCCTTTACATAATCAGGACAGAATCCGGATATCTTTACACAGGGATCACCCGTGATGTCGCACAAAGAGTTGCAACACATCAGTCCGGAAAGGGGGCGAAATATCTGCGGGGGAAAACAGGGCTGCATGTGGTATATCAGGCCGCTCTGGCGGATCGTTCAATCGCGTCAAAAGAAGAATACCGGGTCAAGCAACTGACAAAACAGAAAAAAGAAAGGCTGGTCAGTGACCAGCCTTCCGATTTGACGACATATCTTAACGGTGGTGATTATTCACAGCTGTCAAAATGATGTGAGAAATTAACCAGCCCGTGATAACGGTCTGCGGCATCATTTTCCAGCGGATAGATCAGGAAATACGGTGCGGTATCCGGCCATTTGCAGTGCAGATCAAACTCTGCTGCCGGTTTAAATCCCCACTTACCGTAAACTTCTGGATCCCCCAGCACCACAACCGCGCCGTAACCAAACTCATTGAGGCTGTCCAGCCCCTCATAAACCATCTGCTTCGCAATGCCCTGACCACGGTAAGCCTCTGCCACCGCAAGCGGTGCCAGTCCGACCCACTGACAATCCTCGCCTTCCACATCCACGGGCGTGAAACCGGCGTAACCGACCACCTGCCCTTCATCATCGGTGGCGACCACACCCAGGGTCAGCAGACCGTCTTCCCGCAGTGTATGCAGAAGATCAGCTTCGTTGTCACGCCCGAATGCGCTGCGCAGCAGTGCATCGATACCGGCGGCATCAACCGGAATTTCTGTGCGGATCAGCATGAGGTCACCACTGCCTGCGATTTATCCCCGTCTTCCGCCAGCCCGGCCTGAATAAACTCAGCCAGCTGCATTAATGCACTGCGCAGCAGCGGCGGCATACCATCGAGGTCAATCGAGTCCATCAGGTTTTTGACATACAGACCCAGCTCGGTATCCCCTTCAATACGCAGACGGCGCTGGAAGAACAGGGTATCCGGGTCCTCTTTGCGGGCCGCGATCAGCACCAGATCATTAGCATTACCGCTGAAGCTGACATCCTCCTGTTCATCCGCACTGACCACCAGACGGCCGTCACGGTTACTGATATACCAGTGAAGCGCCAAGTCACGGACTTCCACCTTCAGCCATTTATTTTCCAGAAAATCGAGATCGCCTTCTGTCAGCGCCTCTTCAAACTGACGCGCCAGAACCTGCTGAAGAACCTGTTTTTGCAGGGTAAACGGCGTTAATTTCAGCGGGAACCGCAATAACGCCGGCCCGTTGTGTACGAGCGAGGAACGAATTTTGGCAAACACCGTACTGACTCCTTAATCTGAATTACTGCGCCATTGTGCCAGAATCTGCAGAAATAACTCAGGATTCCGGTCAATTTTTCGTGTCATTGTTTCTATTATATACCCGATTTTCTTCCTGCCGCAGAGAACATCCCGCTTTTATATCCGCAAACCAGGTGATTTTTTGCGGTAAATGTTCACTAACCTGCCTCAGGTCAATACCTTTTTTAGCCTGCCATTTACAATTTCCGATCATTTTTATTATTCAGTCTGAGAGTCTCACCATGGAACTATTGTGTCCTGCCGGTAATTTACCCGCACTGAAAGCCGCCATTGATAATGGCGCAGATGCGGTTTATATCGGCCTGAAAGATGATACTAATGCCCGTCACTTCGCCGGTCTGAATTTTACTGAAAAGAAACTCGCCGAGGCGGTGGATTATGTTCACAGCCACCGGCGTCACCTGCATATCGCGATTAACACTTTTGCCCATCCGGACGGTTTCAGCCGCTGGCAGCGGGCGGTGGATATGGCCGCCCAACTGGGGGCGGACGCCCTGATCCTCGCGGATATCGCCATGCTGGAATATGCTGCGGAGCGTTATCCGCACATTGAGCGTCATGTCTCTGTACAGGCATCCGCCACCAATACCGAAGCTATCCGTTTCTATCAGCGCAACTTTGATGTGCACCGTATTGTGCTGCCGCGTGTGCTCTCTATCCATCAGGTAAAACAGCTGGCACGCACCAGCCCGGTGCCGCTGGAAGTCTTTGCTTTCGGCAGCCTGTGCATTATGGCGGAAGGCCGCTGCTACCTCTCCTCCTACCTGACCGGGGAATCCCCGAATACCGTCGGTGCCTGCTCTCCGGCACGGTTTGTCCGCTGGCAGGAGACCCCGCAGGGGCTGGAATCACGCCTGAATGATGTGCTGATTGACCGCTACGGCGCGGATGAGAACGCCGGTTACCCGACACTCTGCAAAGGCCGCTACTGCGTGGACAGCAAGCCTTACCATGCCCTGGAAGAGCCGACCAGCCTTAATACCCTGGAACTGCTGCCGGAACTGATGGCAGCGAATATCGCCTCAGTGAAAATTGAAGGCCGCCAGCGCAGCCCGGCCTATGTGACTGATGTGGCGAAAGTATGGCGTCAGGCGATTGACCGCTGCAAAGCCGATCCGGACAACTATGCGCCAGATGCCGCGTGGATGCAGACCCTCGGCGGCATGTCAGAAGGACGCCAGACCACACTCGGTGCCTATCACCGCAAATGGCAGTAACGGAGAGAAAAACGATGCAATTTTCATTAGGTTCAGTCCTCTATTACTGGCCGAAAGCAACACTGGAACAGTTTTATCAGCAGGCAATGCAAAGCAGTGCGGATATTATCTATCTCGGCGAAACCGTGTGCAGCAAACGCCGGGAAATGAAACCGGATGACTGGATAAATCTCGCTAAAACAGTTGCCGGAAGCGGCAAGCAGGTGGTTATCTCCACGCTGGCACTGTTACAGGCCCCGTCCGAGCTGAAAGAGATCGCCAAACTGGTGGATAACGGCGAATTTATGATCGAAGCCCATGATTTCGGCGTGATTAATATGCTGCACGAGCGCGGGCTGCCGTTTGTCGCCGGACACGGCCTGAACTGTTATAACGCCCCGGCGCTGAAAATTCTGCAAAAACAGGGGATGACACGCTGGTGCATGCCGGTGGAGCTGTCCCGTGACTGGCTGGTGAACCTGCTGAAGCAATGTGAAGAGCTGGGGATCCGCGACAAATTTGAAGTGGAAGTGATGAGCTACGGCCATCTGCCGCTGGCCTATTCCGCCCGCTGCTTCACCGCCCGTTCGGAAAACCGCGCCAAAGATGACTGCGAAACCTGCTGTATCAACTATCCGCAGGGACGCAAAGTCCTCTCGCAGGAAAATCAGCAGGTCTTTGTCCTTAACGGGATCCAGACCCAGAGCGGTTACTGCTATAACCTCGGCAATGATCTGCGCTCCATGCAGGGACTGGTGGATATCGTGCGGATCTCCCCGGATGCGCCGGGCGATCTGGCCGTCATCGACCATTTCCGTCAGAATGAAACCGGCGCACAGCCGCTGGATCTGGTACAGGCACAAAACTGCAATGGCTACTGGCGTAAAGTGGCGGGCCTGGAACTGGTGGAATAACGGAAGGAAATAACCATGACTGATGTTTATGCCCGTTTAAAAGCACTGAATATTGAACTGCCGCCGGTCGTTGTACCGGATGCAGAATTTCAGCCGTATGTGATTTTTGATAACACCATTACCCTCTCCGGCCATTTATCCAAAACCGGGGAGCAGTTAAATACCGGTAAGTTCGGGGCGGATCTGACCATTGCACAGGGTGAGAAAATTGCCCGTCAGCTGGCTGTTAACCTGCTCGGGACACTGCAGGGCGCGGTTGGTGACCTGAATAAGATTAAAAAGATCATCAACCTGAACTGCATGATTAACGGTACACAGGATTTTACCGATCCCCATGTGGTGGCGAATGCCTGTTCACAGGTTTTCCATGATGTTTTCGGTGAGAAAGGCTATCACAGCCGCAATGCACTCACTGTGGCACAACTGCCATTCGGCGCCTGTATGGAAATATCGCTGATCGCGGGTATTGAGTAACAAAACAGAACGGGCGCGATATCTGCGCGCCCGTTTTTACCGGCGTTATGCCTCACGTTGCGTACCTTGATCCTCTTTTCCCACAAAAACCGTGAGAACGGGATTTCCTTTATTTAACGGGCTCTTTTTTTCCGCCGGAATAACCGTCGCAGGGAATGCGTAATACGCCGTAATTCCCCGTCACGCAACATACCGATAAATACCCCGAGCAGCGTATAAATAATCCCGAGCACCAGCATCATAATAATATCGTTCTGCACGCTGCTGAACGGTAAATCCATCTGGTTGATCCCGGCAATCGCTTTGGTCGCCCAGGTGGACGGCAGTGCGGAAGCAATAAACCGCACCCAGTCCGGCATAGCCTGTAACGGCCAGATGGTGCCTGACATATAAAAGACCGGTGTGGTGACAAAGGCCAGTGTCAGGTAAATCATCTCCACACTGCGCAGACATTCAGTAACCAGTTTGCCCAGTCCCAGTACTCCCAGCAGGAACGGGAATGTCAGCAGCCATAGTTCATACATCGGCGCTTCCTGGCGGTATCCCAGCACCCACGGCCACAGGGCAAAGAAGACCGTCGAGAGAAACAGCCAGATAGGCAGCAGTGCGCTCAGCGCCCCCAGATACACCGCCAGCGGCGGTTTACCTTTCGGCGTACTGCGCACCGCGATACTGACACGGACACAGGCTATCAGCAGGGAGTGCTGTAATAACATGACCAGCAGACCGGGGAACACAATCGCCGCAAAGCTGACACCCGGGTTATACATAGCCACCGTTTCTGACTGTATCGGTGAAATAATCAGTGACGCCTGTTCCGGTGTATAGCCCGCATCCTGCAAAATACGGGTGTTATAGCCCCCCAGCAACTCCTGATATGCCTTGCTCAGCTCCTGCTGGATCTGCCCGCTGGCCAGACGGTTCGTCGCATCCCCGAATACCGGGACAGTGATATTTTTACCCTGGAGAATATTTCGCTCAAAATCAGTCGGAATAATAATGATGGCGAATAACTCGCGCATAATCATATCGCGCCGTGCCGTCTCCAGGTTGTCATAACCGTGCAGCTCCACTTTGGCGGTTGCATCCAGCTGCCGGATCAGTGAGCGGCTGGCTGCGGAGTGATCCTGGTCAATCACGGCGACAGGCAGATCCCACAAGACCGGCCGGACATACACCAGGCTCATCACACACAGTGAAACCACCAGCAGCATCCACATCGGTTTTGCCAGCATTCCCAGCAGGACTTTCAGGAACGTCTGAAAATAGAGTTTCATACCGCACCTCCCTGCAATGCCAGCCGTTTCGGTAACCGGTTACGGACAAAAAAGGCATTGGCTACCGGATAAATCAGCAATAATGCACAGACATACAGAATATGCAGCAGCGACACTTCGCGCAGGAAGATATCAAACATCGCATTGAGTGCGTGAGTCAGCGGCTCAAGGTTAGAGATAATCCTGGCCGGCAGGATCATCGACAGCTCCGGCACCGCCATGCCGGAAAACGCCATGGCGATACTGACCAGCATACCAATCATACTGTAAGCCATCAGCGCATTGCTGGTGAATGTGTAAAGCAGCAGGCCGATACTCTGTGCCGCCATGACATAAAAGAAGCCGATAAACAGCATATACAGCGGGTTACCTGCCACCTTGGCGCCGGAAAACGTCACCAGGGCAGCCAGTTCCACCATCAGCAGAGCGGTAAAAAACAGGGTATACGGTGCCAGTTTCCCCAGAACACCACTGAACAGCGGTTTAAGCGTCAGCAGCATGGTACCGCGCGACATACTGTAAATAGTCAGCGTGACAACAAATAACTGAAGCATATGGATGGTGGCGGCAAACTGCTGATAATAAATATAACTGCCGCTGGCATTGAACAGGCTGTCGTATGACATCGTCACCTGTGCCAGTTTCGGCAGCGTCTTGCCCGTTTCTGACGCGAGGACAGTGCGGTACTGTGCATTCAGTTCTGCTATCAGCCCGCTGAAATCCTGAATCGCATAGCTGCCGGAGGCATAAAATAACCCGTTGTAATACATCCGGACTGTCGGCTGCTTTCCGGCCAGCACATCACTTTCAAAACGTTTCGGGATCATCAGGATCGCGTAATCTTCCGCACTGCCCATCCGCTCCAGTGCTGCCGAAGGATCATCCCGCGGCGTGATACTGGCGTGTGAAGCAGCGTTCAGATTGCGCACCAGCGTCCGCGAGAGCGGACTGTGGTCATAATCCACCGCAGAGACCGGCAGATTCAGCAGTGTTCCCTCTGAAAAGTTCGCGCTGATCAGTGTGAATAAGATCAGCGGAAATAACCAGCTCAGCCAGTGGAACACCGGGCTGCGGATAGCCATCCGGGTTTCCTGTGTGAAGGCGTGGCGAAAGCTGTACCAGATAACCGGTATTCTCATCGTGACACCTTACTTATCCCGGCGCCACAGTGCACTCATGCCGGGTCTTAACCCGTCCACAGGTTGTGCCGGATAGAGACGCACCTCAAAGGTTTTCAGATCAAAATCCCCGGTGGCACGGGTGGCGCGTTTGGTGGCGTAATCCCCCATCGGGGCGATATAGCGGACTTCTGCCTCAATTTCCTGATTTTTCAGTGCCGGTACCGTCAGGGTGATTTTGTCGCCTTTTTTCACATCCGCGAGAATATCCTCACGCAGGTTATAGACAAAATACGCTTCCGGCAGGCGGATAATCGTTACCAGCGGACTGCCTGCATTAAACAGCTCCCCGATTTCAGCCGGAACCGGCCCGATCTCCCCGGTCACCGGCGCGGTAACTGTTAGTTCATCCTGCTGGACTTTTAATTCCGCCAGTTTCTGTTCTGCCTGGCGAAGTGCCGCTTCGTAACGCTGACGCTGCTCGGTGCGGTCGCCGTTTTTCGCCTGGTCGAGCTGAGCTTTGGCGGCCAGTACACCCTGCTGCGCCACATCACGGGCACGGCGGGACTGATCAAGCTCGGTTTTTGACACATAACCTCTACCGGCCATGCTGCTCATGCGCTGAAAATCACGCTGTGCATTCGCCAGCTCAGCCTGAGACTTCGCCAGCTGTGCAGCATAGTTGCGCACGCTCTCTTCCCGCGTGCCGTTCAGGGACTCGGTTAACTGCGCCTGAGCCTGATCGCGGGCAGCCACCAACGAGGCGACCTGTGCTTCCAGCTCCGGGCTGGTCAGGCGAATCAGCGCCTGTCCCTGTTTAACGTCGTCACCGCGCTCAATCAGACGCTCAACAACACGTCCTTTGGCTTTCGAGGAGACAATAACCTCCGGTGCATCGACTTCACCCTGTAATAAAAGATACTGGTTGTGGGCACGAAAAAGTGCAGCCATCGCAATTAAGACCAGCATCAGCAGGATCAGATAGATTGTTCTTTTTTTTCATTCTTGATTTCGGCCTTAACTATCACTTGTGAAACTATTCGAAATGGAATCATCCCGAATGAAATTGTTCTGGATAAAACGATGAAGAAAGGGGAAGGTTTCAGTATCACTGATTTCAGCTGAAACCGTTAAGATATTTGTGCGCCAGATCACAGCATAATACCTTCAATCTTAGCCTCACACACCTGTTACACAACTATTTTTAATATAAAATCTCAGATAGTTACAAATAATTCTCCTCCGGCAAGTGATCCGACAGAAAAATGTATGACTACAACCTGATTTTCCTGCTGCTTCAGCAGATGTGTGTGTACCTGGTTATCGCCTGGGTGCTCAGCAAAACGCCGCTGGTGCTGCCGGTCTTACAGGTGACTGTCCGCCTGCCGCACAAGCTGATGTGCTACCTGATTTTCTCCGTTTTCTGTGTCATGGGCACCTATTTCGGACTGAATATCAATGATTCCATCGCCAACACACGGGCTATCGGCTCCGTACTCGGCGGGTTGCTCGGCGGACCGTCTGTCGGGCTGCTGGTCGGTTTTACCGGCGGGCTGCACCGCTATTCTCTCGGCGGGATGACGGCGTTCAGTTGTATGGTGTCCACTATTGTCGAGGGGCTTATCGGCGGCCTGGTTCACCGCTACTATATGAAGCGCGGGCAGATCAACAAACTGTTTAATCCCTGGACAGCGGCCGGTGTGACCTTTGTTGCCGAACTGGCGCAGATGGCGATTATTCTGTTACTGGCACGGCCGTTTAATGAAGCGCTGAATCTGGTGAAAGATATTGCCGCACCGATGATTATCGCCAATACCATCGGTGCCGCTATGTTTATCCGTATCCTGCTGGACAGACGCGCTATCTTTGAAAAATACACCAGTGCCTTTTCCGCCCAGGCATTGAAACTGGCGATCAGTACAGACGGCGTGCTGCGCCAGGGATTTAACGAGACCAACAGCCGCCAGGTGGCACAGGTGCTGTATGATGAGCTGAATGTCGCCGCCGTGGCTATCACGGATACGGAAAAACTGCTGGCGTTTATCGGTGTCGGGGCGGATCACCATCTGCCGGGCACGCCGATTGCCTCGCGTTACTCCCGGCAGGCCATTGCCCATAATGAAGTGGTCTATGCCGACGGCAACGAAACACCGTACTGCTGTTCGATCAATCCGCACTGTAAACTCGGCTCTACGCTGGTTATCCCGCTGACCGGGGAGAATAAGCAGGTGGTCGGTACCATCAAGCTGTATGAGGTGAAGAACCGCCTGTTCAGCTCCATTAACCGCACGCTGGGAGAAGGGATTGCCAGCCTGTTGTCAGCTCAGATTCTGGCCGGGCAGTTTGAGCGAAGTAAGCAGTCACTACTGGAAACAGAGGTAAAATTGCTGCATGCCCAGGTGAATCCGCATTTCCTGTTTAATGCCCTCAATACCTTACAGGCCGTGATCCGCCGCGATGCGGAACAGGCGCGGCATCTGGTGCAGAATCTCTCCACCTTTTTCCGCAAAAACTTAAAACGGCCGGGGGAGATAGCCACTCTCGCGGCCGAAATTGAGCATGTGAATGCTTACTTACAGATTGAGAAAGCCCGCTTCCGTGAGCAGCTCAGTGTGGATATCGCCATTCCGGATGCGCTGAAACAAGCCAGTCTGCCGGTCTTTTCGTTACAGCCCATTGTGGAAAATGCGATAAAACATGGTACATCACAGATATTTGAGCAGGGAAAAATTACCATAAGCGCACGGGCGGAGGGCAATACGCTTGTCATCCTGATTGCCGATAACGCCGGGCTGTATCAGCCGACCGGGATGAGTGACGGGCTCGGCATGGGGCTGGTCGATAAACGCATCAAAGTCCGCTATGGTAAACAATACGGCCTCAGTGTTCACTGCGAGCCGGAAGTAAAAACAACCATTATTCTGACCTTACCCTTCGACTCACCGGCAGGTGCGGCAGCACCGCCTGATAACTAAAAAAATGATAATGACACAATGAATGTTTTAATTGTTGATGATGAGCCACTGGCCCGGGAAAACCTGCGATTACTGCTTGATGCGTATCCTGACATCCATATCCTGGGTGAATGCACCAACGCCATTGATGCCATCGGAAAAATTCACCGCCTGAAGCCGGACGTGGTGTTTCTGGATATTCAGATGCCCCGTGTCACCGGGCTGGAAATGGTTGGTATGCTCGATCCCGGCCACCGGCCTGCGATTGTCTTTCTCACCGCCTTTGAAGAGTACGCCTTACAGGCTTTTGAGGAGGATGCGTTTGATTATCTGCTCAAACCGGTGGAAAAAGAGCGCCTGGACAAAACCCTGAACCGGCTGCGCCAGGGGCAGATCCGCCCGGCGGAGACCCCGGAACAGACAGAGCAACTGCGCTATATCCCGTGCAGCGGGCACAACCGTATCTGGCTGATGCCGGTTGAGGATGTGGTGTATGTCAATTCCCGCATCAGCGGCGTGTTTGTGATGAGCGCACACGGCCAGGAAGGATTTACCGAGCTGACACTCCGTACTCTGGAAACCCGTACCCCGCTGCTGCGCTGCCACCGGCAGTATCTGGTCAATCTGACCCGTCTGCGGGAAATCCTGCTGGGCGATAACGGCCAGGCCGAGCTGATCCTGAGTAACGATGAAACCATTCCGGTCAGCCGCCGCTACCTCAGACCCCTGAAGGAAGCGCTGGGGCTGATTTAATACCAAAATCCGGACGCATAAAAAAAGCCCGGCAGGGATATCCCGGCGGGCTTTTTATGATTCAGAGAATCAATTATGCATCATTATTGCTACGACGACGTGGTGCGGAGTTTCCGCCTTCTTCGCGGCGGAAGCTGCGGCGCTCGCCCTGCGGACGGCGATCGCTGTTGCCACGGTCAGAACGCTCACCGTCACGGCGGTTACCACCACCGAAACTGCGGCCACCGTTACCACCACGGTCATTACCACCGCTGCGGCGTTCACGGTTGAACGGCTTCGCATCACCGACTAATGTCATGTTCATTGGTTTGTTCATCACACGGGTACGGGTGAAGTGCTGTAACAGGTCAGTCGGCATACCTTTGGGTAATTCGATAGTTGAGTGAGTATCAAACAGTTTGATGTTACCGATGTAACGGCTGTTGATATCACCTTCGTTAGCAATCGCGCCCACAATGTGACGGACTTCAACACCATCGGTACGGCCCACTTCAATGCGGTACAGTTCCATATCACCCACGTCACGGCGTTCACGGCGCGGACGATCACCACGCTCAGGGCGATCACCGAAACGGTCGTTGCGATCATTGCGGCGGCGATCATCACGATCATTGAACTCACGGCGCGGACGGCGTGGTGCATCCGGTGGCAGGATCAGTTTGCGCTCACCTTCTGCCATTTTCAGCAGAACAGCAGCCAGAGTTTCCATATCGATATCTGCGTCAGACTCATCGCTGTCTGCCGGAACCAGTTTTTTCAGCAGTGCACGGTACTGATCCAGGTTGCTGCTTTCCATTTCTGCATGGATAGTGGCAGCGAATTTTTCCTGGCGGCGCTGGCTGATCATCTCTGCATCCGGTAATTCTACCTCAGGGATGGTCAGTTTCATGGTGCGTTCAATGTTGCGCAGCAGGCGGCGTTCGCGGTTTTCAACGAACAGCAGAGCGCGGCCGGCGCGGCCCGCACGACCGGTACGGCCGATACGGTGAACATAAGATTCCGCATCCATCGGGATATCGTAGTTAACAACCAGGCTGATACGCTCAACATCCAGACCACGGGCTGCAACGTCTGTTGCAATCAGGATATCCAGACGACCGTCTTTCAGGCGCTCCAGCGTCTGCTCACGCAGTGCCTGGTTCATGTCACCGTTCAGTGCTGCGCTGTTGTAGCCGTTACGCTCCAGGGTTTCAGCCACTTCCAGAGTCGCGTTTTTGGTACGGACGAAGATAATCGCCGCATCAAAATCTTCCGCTTCCAGGAAACGGACCAGTGCTTCGCTCTTACGTGCGCCGTAAGCAGTCCAGTAGCTCTGGCTGATGTCCGGACGGGTGGTTACGCTGGTCTGAATGCGCACTTCCTGCGGATCTTTCATGAAACGACGGGTAATGCGGCGGATAGCTTCCGGCATAGTTGCAGAGAACAGTGCTGTCTGGTGCTCTGCCGGGATCTGACTCATGATGGTTTCAACGTCTTCGATGAAGCCCATACGCAGCATTTCATCTGCTTCGTCCAGTACCAGACCTTTCAGGTTGGATAAATCCAGGGTGCCGCGTTTTAAGTGATCCAGCAGACGGCCCGGAGTCCCGACAACCACCTGTGGCCCCTGACGCAGAGCACGTAACTGGACGTCATAACGCTGACCGCCGTACAGGGCGACCACATTCACGTTACGCATATGTTTGGAGAAATCAGTACAGGCTTCCGCAACCTGGACCGCTAATTCGCGGGTCGGTGCCAGCACCAGAATCTGTGGTGCTCTCAGGTTCGGATCAATATTGTTCAGTAACGGCAGGCCGAATGCCGCCGTTTTACCACTACCTGTCTGTGCCATACCCAGGACATCACGTCCGGCAAGCAGGTGCGGAATACATT
Source organism: Morganella morganii (assembly GCF_019243775.1). Taxonomy (NCBI): domain Bacteria; kingdom Pseudomonadati; phylum Pseudomonadota; class Gammaproteobacteria; order Enterobacterales; family Morganellaceae; genus Morganella; species Morganella morganii. The sequence continues at coordinate 290,878 of NZ_CP069157.1, read as the reverse complement.
GTTGCTGGATCGGGGACGGCTTTTCGTAGCCCAGGTCGTCCAGTGCAGTCAAAATATCAGCTGATAAACCAATGTCAGCAAAAGAGATTTCAGTCTCAGTGGTCATGTAAAGGTGCCTCATACAAAATGGCGGCCAGTCTACACAACCCATCGGAAAGCATGTCGGTTGTTTTCATTTAAAAGTGTGAACTGGCTCAAATAAAATTATAAAACGAACAAAACATCCCCCCATCACTTTCGCGATGGTGAAAAATTAACGGGTTGAAGTGTGTTCGTCAGCTATTGTGGATCTGAATCCGTCAGGTCCTGTTCTTCATCACCTAACAGAGCTAATTCCAACAATGCGTAGCGGTGCTCAACGAAATTGTGTGCGTTGTTGGCAACCGTCAGCTTGAACAGCGTTTCAGCGCTGTCCGTATCCCCCAGACTCAGGTAGTATTTACCTAAATAGAAGTAGGTTTCACTGAGATGTTCAGCGAGCGAAGTGTTATCCGTTGAGAATTCCTTCAGCCGATCAAGCAGTGTCTTTTCACTGATGTCGCCGAGATAGAATTCAGCAATATTCCAGCCCCATTGTCCGCCTTTCGCCTGCTGATAGCGCTGACGTAAATCGGTCAGTGCTTTCTTCGGATCTATCTCTTTATCGACGAGATAAAGCCACAGCGAGCGGAACGGATCGTTTGGATCATCCTGATAAAACGCCAGCAAATCATCCCGCGCCACCGGATACCGGCCCCCGTAATACAGGGCAATACCGCGGTTCATACGCGCGTAGTTATAAGTTGGATCAAGCTCTAATACAGAATCATACGCTTCATAGGCAGCATCAAAGTTGCCTGCCTGCGTAAAATAAATGCCCAGGTAATTAAATATCTCCGGAATATCCGGACGCATTGATAACGCAACAGTAAAATCGTTACGTGCCAATGCACGCAATCCGAGGCTGTCGTACAACACACCACGCTGATAAAGCAGCTGGGCGTACTCGTCCTCAGTTAATGACCGGCTTGCCAGTATTTGTTCCATTCGGGCGAGGATCACTTCCTGCTGTAATGATGGTTGCAGGGGTACTGCAAGTAAATCCCCGGAGTGCCAGTTTTTACCGCTGCTGCATCCTGCGATAAAAATTATAGCTGCAATGCTCCACCAACGCAGAAAAAAATTCATTTCCTACTCCCGAAGTCAGATCCCTGAAAGGATAATCCTCTGACTGACAATAACCGAGTGCATTTTGCTTTTTTTGCCGAATGGCGCCCTTTTTACAGGACGCCACGACTTACGTCAAATTTTATTCAGCGTTATTTGCATCAGGGGTTGCATCCGAAGCCGGAGCTGCATCCTGACTGACTGCTTCTTTCATGCTCAGGCGGATACGACCCTGACGGTCGATTTCCAGTACCTTGACCGGTACTTCCTGACCCATTTCCAGATAATCTGATACTTTTTCAACGCGTTTGTCAGCGATCTGAGAAATATGCACCAGACCTTCTTTACCGCCGCCGATAGCCACGAAAGCACCGAAGTCAACGATACGGACAACTTTACCGTTATAGATACGGCCGACTTCCACTTCTGCGGTGATTTCTTCGATACGGCGGATAGCCATCTTCGCTTTATCGCCGTCAGTTGCAGCAATCTTCACAGTACCGTCATCTTCGATTTCGATAGTGGTGCCGGTTTCTTCGGTCAGGGCACGGATCACAGAACCGCCTTTACCGATAACGTCTTTGATTTTGTCCGGGTTGATGCGGATGGTGTGAATGCGCGGTGCAAACTCAGAGATATCAGCACGTGGTGAGTTGATAGCCTGTTCCATCACGCCCAGGATGTGCAGACGCGCACCTTTGGCCTGGTTCAGAGCCACCTGCATGATTTCGCTGGTGATACCTTCGATTTTGATATCCATCTGCAGGGCGCTGATACCGTCACGGCTGCCCGCAACTTTAAAGTCCATGTCGCCGAGGTGGTCTTCATCACCGAGGATATCAGACAGAACCACGAATTTGTCGTCTTCTTTCACCAGACCCATCGCGATACCGGCAACCGCTGATTTCACAGGAACACCTGCATCCATCAGTGCCAGAGATGCACCACAGACTGACGCCATAGAAGAAGAACCGTTGGATTCAGTGATTTCTGAAACCACACGCACGGTGTACGGGAATTCTTCCTGAGACGGCATCACTGCCAGCACACCACGTTTCGCCAGACGGCCGTGGCCGATTTCACGACGCTTCGGTGAACCGACCATACCGGTTTCACCCACGCAGTACGGAGGGAAGTTGTAGTGGAACAGGAAGGTGTCAGTGATTTCACCCATTACCTGATCCAGAGTCTGTGCATCACGGGCAGTACCCAGCGTTGCTGTTACCAGCGCCTGAGTTTCACCACGGGTGAACAGAGAAGAACCGTGAGTACGCGGCAGAACACCGGTGCGGACATCCAGTGCGCGGACCATGTCTTTTTCACGGCCGTCGATACGCGGCTCGCCGTTCAGAACACGGGTACGGACAACAGATTTCTCAACCGCAGCCAGGATGTCGCTGATTTCATGTTTCAGTTCGCCGGTCAGCTCTTCGCCGCGTGCGGCAAATTCAGCTTCCAGTGCACTGATGGTTGCATCTTTAATGATATCAACCTGTGCGTAACGATCCTGTTTCTCAGTGATACGGTAAGCATCACCCAGCGCTTTTTCAGACAGTTCAGCAACGCGGTCACGCAGAGTCTGGTTAACAGGCTCAGGCTGCCAGTCCCACTTCGGCTTACCGGCTTCAGCGGCCAGTGCGTTGATGTTTTCGATAACAATCTGCTGCTGCTCGTGACCGAACACGACCGCACCCAGCATTTGTTCTTCGGTCAGCAGCTGTGCTTCTGATTCAACCATCAGAACCGCACCTTTGGTACCGGCAACAACCAGATCCAGTTTGCTTACCGCTAATTCGTCAGTGGTCGGGTTCAGAACATACTGGTCATTGATGAAACCAACACGTGCCGCACCAATCGGGCCGTTGAACGGAATACCTGACAGTGCCAGCGCCGCTGAGGCACCAATCATTGCCACGATATCAGGGTTAACCTGCGGGTTCACAGACACCACGGTTGCGATAATCTGAACTTCGTTCAGGAAACCTTCCGGGAACAGCGGACGTAACGGACGGTCAATCAGACGTGCGATCAGGGTTTCGCCTTCGCCCGGACGGCCTTCACGGCGGAAGAAGCTCCCCGGAATACGGCCGGCAGCGTAAGTACGCTCCTGATAGTTTACGGTCAGCGGGAAGAAGTCCTGGCCCGGTTTCATTTTTTTCTGGCCGACAACGGTAACGAATACCGCGGTGTCGTCCATGTTAACCATTACAGCTGCTGTCGCCTGACGGGCCATCATGCCGGTTTCGATAGTGACAGTGTGCTGACCATACTGGAATTTACGGATTGTCGGATTTAACAAAATAATATCCTTCTGGGTCTCTCACCCCGGCAGGGGTAAGTAGTGAAATGGTTCCTTCAGATACATCCTCGCGACTAATGACAACCTTTTCCTGCTGCCGGAAAGTGCTCTCATTAGCCGCGCGAATAGCTGTACCGAAGAATCGTTATTATTGCGGCAACAGCTCAGTGTGCCGCATTCAGAAGAAAAGGGGCCGTCGGCCCCTTTCCACTGAAACTTGTCTGAATTAGCGACGCAGGCCCAGACGCTCAAGAATTGAGGTATAGCTTGCTAAGTCTTTGCCTTTCAGATAGTTCAGGAGCTTACGACGCTGAGCAACCATACGCAGCAGACCACGACGGCTGTGGTGATCTTTTTTGTGCTCTGCAAAGTGACCCTGCAGGTGGTTGATCTGTGCAGTCAGCAGCGCGATCTGAACTTCGCTTGAACCGGTGTCGTTTTCGCCACGACCGAAATCAGCGACAATTTTCGCTTTCGCTTCAGTGCTTAGAGACATAATAGAACTCCAAATATACTTTGATTAATAAAAATGAGTGCCGATCTCTAATTCAGCATCTCAGGGAAATTGCCGCGTTATTCTACGCCGCCTGCGCCCTGAACGCAAGATGCGGCAATGCTTATTCCGTGTATTCCACAACAAGACGGCGCGGTGCCACCAGCCCGTCCTCACTGATCACCGCAAGGCCGATAAAGGCGGCATCATCACCCTGCGTTACGCGGGTTAATGTCTCCGGTGCCAGGTCGTGCGGAGCCCGTACCGGCTGCCCCAGCTTAAAATACCCGGCAGTCACGTCCGTCAGATTGACCTGCGGGAAATGTGACACGGCGGTATCCATCGGCAGCAGCAGCGGATCCAGTGCGGTTTCGAGCGGAGTTTCAGCCTCATCCGCCACACGGCGCATTTCCTGAAGCTGCTCCAGTGTCACCATCCGTTCTGCCGGATACGTGGCCACCTGCAGCCGGCGCAGCATAGTCACGTGAGCACCGCAACCGAGTTTCTCACCGAGATCATCAATGATAGTGCGGATATAAGTGCCTTTCGAGCAGTGAATTTCCAGCTCCAGCTCTTCCCCTTCATGGCGGATAAACAGCAGTTCATACACCGTGATCGGGCGGGCTTCCCGCTCTATGGTGATGCCTTTGCGGGCATACTCATACAGCGGACGTCCCTGATGCTTGAGCGCGGAATACATGGACGGTACCTGTAAGGTATCGCCCCTGAATGACTCCAGGGCAGCCGCAAGCTGTTCCGCCGTGAATGACAGCGGGCGCTCACTGATCACCTCACCCTGTGAGTCTGAGGTGTCCGTACGCTGCCCCAGGCGGGCAATCACGCGGTAACGTTTGTCGGAATCCAGCAGGAACTGTGAAAACTTGGTTGCTTCACCGAGGCAGACCGGCAGCATACCGGTCGCCAGCGGATCCAGCGCGCCGGTGTGACCGGCCTTGGCGGCATTAAACAGACGGCGGACCTTCTGCAATGCATCATTGGATGAAATGTCCTGCGGTTTATCCAGCAGGACAATGCCGTTAATATTACGGCCACGACGACGGCGTGCCATCAGTTACCCTCTTTGTCGTCCGCAGATTTACGCATATCCAGGTCGTGTTTGATCACATCAGACACCAGGTTAGACATACGCATCCCTTCGACCAGAGAGCTGTCATATTCAAATTTAAGTTCCGGAATAATGCGCAGGCGCATCTCTTTCCCCAGCAGGGAACGAATGTAGCCGGAAATATCATTTAAGACTTTGATACCTGTTTTCACCTGCTCTGAATTATGGTCTTCATCCATAAAGTTCAGAAAGGTGACAAATACCGTGGCATAGGCCATATCGCGGGATAAATCCACGCCGGATACCGTTGCCATCCCCACACGGGGATCTTTAATTTCACGCTGCAGGATAATCGCAATTTCTTTCTGAATTTCCTGTGAAACGCGCTGAGTACGGCTGAATTCTCTCGCCATAGTTTCTCTCCTGAAAATTCGGGGGGCCATAAGCCCCCCAATTATATCATGTTATGTCATACCGTCAGGTGATCAGATAGTTCGCTGAACTTCAATCACCTGGAAGACTTCAATCATGTCTCCCGGGCGGACATCATTGTAGTTCTTGACACCGATACCACATTCCATCCCGTTACGGACTTCAGCAACGTCATCTTTGAAGCGGCGCAGAGATTCCAGCTCACCTTCATAGATAACCACGTTGTCACGCAGAACGCGGATAGGGTTATTACGTTTGATAGTTCCTTCCGTCACCATACAACCGGCGATGGCACCGAATTTCGGTGAACGGAACACATCACGGACTTCTGCCAGACCCATGATTTCCTGTTTGAATTCCGGCGCCAGCATCCCGCTCATTGCCTGTTTGATTTCATCAATCAGGCTGTAGATTACGGAATAGTAACGCAGGTCAACGCTTTCGCTTTCAATCAGGCGGCGCGCTGATGCATCCGCACGGACGTTAAAGCCGAGGATAATCGCGTTGGATGCCGCAGCCAGCGTGGCGTCAGTTTCAGTGATACCACCCACACCGGAACCGATGATTTTCACTTTGACTTCATCAGTTGACAGTTTCATCAGTGAATCGGTGATAGCTTCACAGGTACCCTGCACATCAGTCTTCAGAACGATGTTCAGTTCAGAAACCTTACCGCTTTCCATGTTAGCAAACATGTTTTCCAGTTTGGCTTTCTGCTGGCGTGCCAGTTTCACATCACGGAATTTACCCTGACGATAGAGTGCCACTTCACGGGCTTTCTTCTCGTCACGGACAACGGTCGCTTCATCACCGGCAGACGGTACGTTGGACAGACCCAGGATTTCCACCGGAATGGACGGACCCGCTTCGGTGATATCCTGACCCAGTTCGTTACGCATCGCACGGATACGGCCGTATTCAAAGCCGCACAGCACGATATCGCCTTTGTTCAGTGTACCGCTCTGTACCAGGATAGTGGCGACCGGACCACGGCCTTTATCGAGGTAAGATTCGATAACCACACCGCTCGCCATACCGGCACGCACTGCTTTCAGTTCGAGAACTTCAGCCTGCAGCAGGATAGCGTCGAGCAGATCGTCGATACCGATACCTTTCTTCGCGGAAACGCTGATGAACTGAGTCTCACCGCCCCACTCTTCAGAGAGGATGCCGTACTGAGACAGTTCGTTACGTACGCGATCCGGATCGGCTTCCGGTTTATCAATTTTGTTCACCGCAACCACAACCGGCACACCCGCAGCTTTCGCATGCTGGATAGCTTCGATAGTCTGCGGCATCACGCCATCGTCCGCTGCGACAACCAGGACAACGATATCCGTTGCCTGCGCACCACGGGCACGCATGGAGGTAAACGCGGCGTGTCCGGGAGTATCCAGGAACGTGATAGCGCCTTTATCGGTGGTCACATGGTAAGCACCGATGTGCTGGGTAATACCGCCCGCTTCGCCGGAGGCGACTTTGGTGGAACGGATATAGTCCAGTAATGAGGTTTTACCGTGGTCAACGTGACCCATGATGGTCACAACCGGCGCACGTGGTTCAGCCTGTGCTTCACCCATGTCACGGTCGTTCAGGATCGCTTCTTCCAGCTCGTTCTCACGGCGCAGGATAACTTTGTGACCCATTTCCTCGGCAACCAGTTGTGCGGTTTCCTGGTCAATCACCTGGTTGATAGTCGCCATGGCGCCCATCTTCATCATGGTTTTAATGACCTGAGAACCTTTCACCGCCATCTTGTTGGCTAATTCGCCAACAGTGATGGTTTCACCGATAACCACATCACGGGTAACCGCTGCAACCGGTTTGTTAAAGCTCTGCTGCAGTGAGCTGCCTTTACGCTGTTTCTTACCGCGCGGCAGTTGCGCACGGGCTTCTTCGCGATCGGCTTTCTCAGAGTGACGGTTATTTTTCTTCTGACGGACGTTTTTCGCGCCACGGCCGCGGCCGCGGTTATCACCTTCAACTTTCGCATCACTTTCATCTTCCGCTTCACGGGCGTGAGCAGAGGTGGTGGTGTGATAGTCCGCGCTTTCTGTTTCTTCACTGACAGGAGCAGACCATTTCTCGCCGTTTTCTTCGGCCAGACGGCGCGCTTCTTCAGCTGCACGTTTCACTTCAGCTTCAAGTTTGCGCTGCTGTTCTTCTTCAGCTTTGCGTTTGATTTCAGCGGCTTCGGCTTCGCGGCGCACTTTTTCGCTGTTTTCCCGGGTATCAGCCGGGGCTGATTTCGCTTTATTTTCTTTCACGTTATTCTTTTCCGCTGCTTCACGCTTAGCCGGTTCTGCCGCTTGTTCAGTTACTTTCGCTGCTGCCGCTTCGCGTTTTGCCTTTTCTTCAGCCTCACGTTTGGCTTGCGCCTCTTGTCTGGCTTTTTCTTCGGCTTCACGACGGGCCTGCTCTTCAGCTTCGCGTCTTGCCTGCTCTTCCGCTTCACGCTGTGCCTGCTCTTCCGCGGCTTTTGCCTGTTCAGCGGCATCGCGGTTTACATATGTGCGTTTTTTGCGGACTTCAATATTAACCGATTTGCTCTTGCCACCGGTTACCGGAACACTCAGCGTACTGCGAGTTTTGCGCTGAAGTGTTAATTTACCCGGCTGACTTGCCCCGCCCTGTTCGCGGTTCAGATGGGCCAGCAGGGCCTCTTTTTCTTGCTGGGAAACGTTATCAGACGCCGTTTTTTTGATGCCGGCATCAGCAAACTGCTGTACCAGGCGCTCTACGGAAGTCTGAATTTCGTCTGCCAGTGATTTTACCGATTCTGTCATGCTGCTCCTTCCCGCTACAAATTAAGATGCATCGTCGCCAAACCAACAGATATTACGCGCTGCCATGATGAGTTCACCTGCTTTCTCATCATTCAGACCTTCGATATCCGTGAGGTCATCGATACCCTGCTCTGCGAGATCTTCAAGGGTACAAATACCACGGGAAGCCAGGGTGAATGCCAGTGTGCGGTCCATGCCTTCAAGGTTTAACAAATCATCCGCCGGTGTGGTACCTGACTGGCTCTCTTTCTGTGCCAGTTCGAGCGTTGTTAAAGCGGCTTTTGCACGTTCGCGCAGGACTTCAACGGTTTCCTCTTCGAGGCCGTCGATTTCCAGAAGTTCGCTGACCGGCACATACGCCAGTTCTTCCAGTGTGGAGAAACCTTCTTCCACTAATAAGGTTGCGAAATCTTCATCGATGTCGAGATGCTTAACAAAAGTTTCAATGGAAGCGTGTGCTTCCGCCTGGTGTTTCGCGTTAAGTTCCTCCGCGGTCATGACGTTCAGTTCCCATTTGTCATCACCACGATGTTTTTTCAGCAGTTGTGCAGCGAGACGCACATTCTGGCCGTTACGGCCAATGGCCTGTGCAAGGTTGCTGCTTTCCACAGCAACGTCCATTGTGCATTTGTCTTCATCGACAACAATGGATGCAACATCTGCCGGAGCCATTGCATTAATCACGAATTGCGCCGGGTTGTCATCCCACAACACGATATCAATCCGCTCGCCGCCCAGCTCACCGGAAACGGCCTGAACGCGGGCGCCGCGCATTCCCACACATGCCCCGACAGGGTCGATGCGTTTGTCATTGGTCTTCACCGCGATTTTCGCACGGGAACCGGGATCACGGGCAGCCGCTTTAATTTCAATAATCTCTTCGCCGATTTCCGGCACTTCGATTTTAAATAATTCGACCAGCATTTCCGGACGGGAACGGGTCACAAATAATTGTGCCCCACGGGCTTCCGGACGAACATCATACAGAACTCCGCGGATACGGTCACCCGGACGGAAATTCTCACGCGGCAGCATATCTTCGCGCATAATGACTGCTTCCGCATTATTCCCCAGATCGAGGGTAATGTTTTCGCGGTTCACTTTTTTCACCACACCGGTGATGATTTCGCCCTGCTGCTCGCGGAACTGATCAATCACCATCGCACGCTCAGCTTCGCGTACTTTCTGTACGATAACCTGTTTTGCGGTCTGAGTAGTGATACGGTCGAAGGTGACAGATTCAATCTGATCTTCGATATATTCGCCTAACTGAATGCCCGGCGTTTCATAATCAGCCGCTTCCAGTGTGATTTCACGGGTCGGCTGAGTGACTTCTTCTACCACCATCCAGCGGCGGAAGGTATCAAAATCACCGGATTTACGGTCGATTTCCACACGAACATCAATTTCCTGTTCGTATTTTTTCTTAGTGGCGGTTGCCAGCGCAGTTTCCAGAGCCTCAAAAATTTTCTCACGAGGAAGCGATTTTTCGTTAGAAACTGCCTCAACAACAGCCAGAATTTCTTTATTCATCCTAGTTGCCTCTTTTGAACTTTATATTAAAAGTGGGGTACCAGGTTAGCTTTCTGGATGTTGCCAAGTGCGAACACTTCGTCTTTGCCATCCACTGTAACCGTGATCATTTCACCGTCGACGGCTTTGATAATACCCTGCCATCTGCGACGGTTCTGCATTGCGATTCGTAAAGTCAGTGAGACTTCCTCACCGGTAAACCGCTGATAATGTTCAGCCGTAAATAACGGACGCTCCATACCCGGAGACGAAACCTCAAGGTTATAAACGGTTGTAATAGGATCTTCAACATCAAGAACGGCACTGACCTGGTGGCTCACGTCCGCGCAATCATCAACAGTGATACCCTCTTCACTATCAATAAAAATACGCAGTGTTGACACGCGGCCGCGGATAAACTCCACGCCGACAAGCTCAAAACCGAGTGCTTCGACAGGTGCAGTGACCATCTCTGTTAATTTCTGCTCTAATGTGGACAAGACCACCCCCGGGACATAAAAAAAGGGCATAACGCCCAGTATCTCTGTTGACTGATAACAAAAAACCCCGAAATTTCGGGGCTTTATGCAACTGGACCCTGTGTACATCACACTTCTTAATCTTTTTTCCAAATCAGGGATAACGTAAGAGTTGTTGATACAATCAACATTGGAAAAAACGATTTGTTATAAGAAGTGGTTGCGGGAGCCGGATTTGAACCGACGACCTTCGGGTTATGAGCCCGACGAGCTACCATGCTGCTCCATCCCGCGTTCGAAACGTGAAAAATTCTACGCTGATCACCTGCAAAACGCAAGTGTGAAACTAAATGGTGCCGAGGACGGGACTTGAACCCGTACGCCCGTTTTGTAGGCACTACCACCTCAAGGTAGCGTGTATACCAATTTCACCACCTCGGCACTGAACTGCTCTTTTTTACGGGACTGACTGATGGTGTGTATCAATCCCGTTTAAAACTTTTACTTCAGACTTGCAACAATCAGCGCGGAATATCGCTGTTAGGAGCTGCTGGTGCTGCGGGAACATCTGTTTTCTGTTCTGTCTGCACCGGCTGAGCGAGATTATCAAACTTGCTGCCTGTACCGGTTTTATTGCTGGTCATATTGCCCAGAACCAAACTCAGTACAAAAAACAGTGTTGCTAAAATGCCTGTGGTACGGGTCATGAAGTTACCTGAACCCGAAGAACCAAACAGTGTTGCAGACGCGCCTGCACCGAACGAAGCACCCATGTCCGCACCTTTCCCCTGCTGCATTAAGATCATGCCGACTAAGGCAATCGCAACAAGTAAGAAAACGACTAAGAGAGCTGTATACATAAACGTGTACCTATTCCTCGTACGGTATACCGACTGATTCGGTATCAATCTGCACACTCACAGATAAACCTAATTACCTTGCTGAGCGGGTCAGAATACTAACCAAACAAACGCGCACGCGCAAGTCTATTTTAAGCCAGGCGCACCGGTTGCGGAAAAAAACAACAATAAGGGGCGGATTCTGACAGAGCCGGGGGGAAACCGCAATAATTTTTTCCGGCTCTGTCATTCACATCATAAATAATTATACGCGTTTCACCGCGTCTGCAATGCGGTTTGCCATTGCAGTGACCTGCGCTTCATCTTCCCCTTCCACCATCACACGGATCAGCGGTTCGGTACCGGATTTACGCAGCAGCACACGGCCTTTGCCGTTCAGCTCTTTTTCCACTTCCTGTGCCACGCGGGTGACTTCCTCGCTTGTCAGCGGGTCGTGCTGACCGGCAAAGCGGACATTCACCAGCACCTGCGGCAGCAGTTTCATGCCGCTGCACAGGTCGTGCAGGCTCATGTTGTTGCGCACCATCGCACTCAGCACCTGAAGACCTGCCACAATGCCGTCACCGGTGGTTGTTTTGTCCAGCAGGATGATGTGACCGGAGTTTTCCGCACCCAGACGCCAGCCTTTTTCCTGGAGTTTTTCGAGCACGTAACGGTCGCCGACTTTCGCGCGCTCAAACGGAATACCCAGCTGTTTCAGTGCCAGCTCCAGCCCCATGTTACTCATCAGTGTGCCGACAGCACCACCGCGCAGTTGTCCCTGGCGCAGTGCTTCGCGGGCAATGATAAACAGGATCTGGTCACCGTCCACTTTTTCACCCAGGTGATCCACCATGATCAGGCGGTCGCCGTCACCGTCAAATGCCAGGCCGACATCTGCGCCTTCAGCCAGAACACGTTCCTGTAACTGACGGACATCCGTTGCACCGCATTTTTCGTTAATGTTGATACCGTTCGGATCACAGCCGATAGCAATCACTTCCGCACCCAGTTCACTTAATACGTTCGGTGCGATGTGATAGGTTGCGCCGTGTGCGCAGTCGATCACCATTTTCAGCCCGTTCAGGCTCTGCTCGTTCGGGAATGTCCCTTTACAGAATTCGATGTAACGGCCGGCAGCATCCACAATACGGTTTGCACGGCCCAGTTCGGCGGATTCCACACAGGTCAGTGGTTTTTCCATCTCGGCTTCAATCGCTTCTTCCACGTGATCAGGCAGCTTGGTGCCGTCGATGGAGAAGAATTTGATGCCATTGTCATAATACGGGTTATGAGAGGCGGAAATAACAATACCGGCCTCGGCACGGAAAGTACGGGTCAGATAAGCGACCGCCGGTGTCGGCATCGGGCCGGTAAATGAAGCGGATAACCCTGCGGCGGCAAGACCGGCTTCCAGTGCGGATTCCAGCATATAGCCGGAAATACGGGTATCTTTACCGATAATAATTTTACGTGAGCCGTGACGTGCCAGCACTTTCCCGGCTGCCCAGCCCAGTTTGAGCACAAAATCAGGGGTAATCGGGCTGTCACCCACTTTTCCGCGGATGCCATCAGTACCAAAGTATTTGCGATCACTCATTGTCGTTTGTTTCCTTCGCTAAACGGGTTGCTTCCACCACTTTCATGGCCTGGACAGTTTCTTTCACATCATGAACACGGATAATCTGTGCACCTTTCATCGCGGCAATCACTGCACAGGCCACGCTGCCGGCAACCCGTTCATCCGGGGGAATATCCATCAGCTGGCCAATCATAGATTTTCGTGACATTCCGGCAAGAACCGGTAATCCCAGGTTATGAAACAGGTCTAATTTATCCAATAACTGATAATTATGCGCCAGTGTTTTTCCGAAACCGAAGCCCGGATCGAGAATTATGTGATTTTTTTCAATTCCGGCCGCCACACAGCGTGCCACCTGCGCTTCAAGATACGTATACACCTCACGCACCACATTCTGATAGTGCGGTGCCTGCTGCATGGTACGCGGTTCTCCCTGCATATGCATCACACAAACCGGCAGGCCGCTCTGTGCCGCCGCCTGTAATGCCCCCGGCTCACTAAATGAGCGGATATCATTGAGAATATGAGCCCCTGCATTTGCGGCTTCGCGGATCACCAGCGCTTTTGAGGTATCCACTGAAATCCAGACATCCGACTCACGGGCAATCGCTGCCACAACCGGGATAACCCGCTCCGCTTCCTGCTCAGGGCTGACTTCTGCTGCTCCGGGACGGGTGGATTCACCGCCGATATCAATAATCGTCGCGCCTTCCGCAATCATTTTCCGGGCATGTTCCAGTGCTTTGGCGGGGGTGTTGTGTGTACCGCCGTCTGAGAATGAATCCGGGGTCACATTGAGGATCCCCATCACCTGCGGCGTTGCCAGCGAAAGTGTCTGACCGCGTGCGGTAAGTTTCATAATCCGGCCTTCTTACTGTTTATTATTTCAATCGTGAGGTGATTGTAATGCCTGACTCCTGCGGGATAAAGATATAAAAAAACCCGGCAGATTTTCCGCCGGGTTTTTCATATTACTGCTTCATACAACTGAATGATGAATTATGACTGCTTGTTGTCGTCTTCAGACGGCGCAGCATTGTTGTCATCTGATGATTCAGGTGCTTCCTGAACCGGAACCTGGTTACTGCTTTCCGGCGGACGGGTATCCGCTTTCGGCTTGTCACCTTCCCAGCCCGCAGGTTCACGGACCGGCACACGGTTCATCAGATCATCAATCTGTGGTGCATCAATGGTTTCATATTTCATTAATGCATCTTTCATGGTGTGCAGGATATCCAGGTTATCCATCAGGATCTGACGCGCACGTTTGTAGTTGCGCTCAATAATCCCGCGGATTTCCTCATCGATAGTCCGGGCAGTTTCATCAGACATGTGCTGTGCTTTTGACACAGAACGGCCTAAGAACACTTCACCGTCTTCATCCGCATACAGTAACGGCCCCAGTTTTTCAGAGAAGCCCCACTGCGTCACCATGTTACGGGCAATGTTAGTTGCCACTTTGATGTCGTTGGATGCGCCTGTGGACACATTTTCCGGCCCGTAGATAATCTCTTCCGCCAGACGGCCGCCATACAGGGTGGAGATCTGACTTTCAAGTTTCTGACGGCTGGCGCTGATCTGATCCCCTTCCGGTAAGAAGAAGGTCACACCCAGTGCACGTCCGCGCGGAATAATGGTCACTTTGTGTACCGGGTCATGCTCCGGCACCAGACGACCGATGATAGCGTGACCGGCTTCATGGTAGGCAGTCGAGGCTTTCTGCTCTTCTGTCATCACCATAGAGCGGCGTTCCGCACCCATCATGATTTTATCTTTTGCTTTTTCGAACTCGACCATGGTCACAACGCGTTTATTACCGCGTGCCGCAAACAGCGCAGCTTCGTTCACCAGGTTGGCGAGATCCGCACCGGAGAAGCCCGGTGTACCACGCGCCAGCACAGACGGTTCAACGTCCGGCGATAACGGCACACGGCGCATATGCACTTTCAGGATTTGCTCACGGCCGCGCACATCCGGCAGACCGACCACGACCTGACGGTCGAAACGGCCCGGACGCAGTAACGCAGGGTCAAGCACATCCGGACGGTTGGTTGCCGCGATAACGATGATACCTTCGTTACCTTCGAAACCATCCATCTCAACCAGCATCTGGTTCAGTGTCTGCTCACGTTCATCGTGACCACCGCCCAGACCCGCACCACGCTGACGGCCGACGGCGTCGATTTCATCGATAAAGATGATACATGGGGCTGCTTTCTTCGCCTGTTCGAACATATCACGGACACGGGACGCACCCACACCCACGAACATTTCGACGAAGTCAGAACCGGAAATGGTGAAGAACGGTACTTTCGCCTCACCGGCAATCGCTTTTGCCAGCAACGTTTTACCGGTACCCGGAGGCCCCACCATCAGAATACCTTTCGGAATTTTACCGCCGAGTTTCTGGAAGCGGCTCGGCTCACGCAGATACTCCACCAGCTCACCAACTTCTTCTTTAGCCTCATCACAACCGGCCACATCCGCAAAGGTGGTTTTGATCTGATCTTCGGTCAGCATGCGTGCCTTACTTTTACCGAAGGACATCGCACCTTTACCGCCGCCGCCCTGCATCTGGCGCATGAAGAAGATCCAGACGCCGATTAACAGCAGCATCGGGAACCAGGAAATGAAAATGGTTGTCAGGATACCCGGCTCTTCCGGTGGTTCACCGACCACAGTGACGTTTTTGTTCAGCATGGTGTTAAGCAGCTGATTGTCCTGCATCGGCAGGTACGTCGTGTATTTGGAGCCGTCTTTTTTACTGACGTTAAGATCACGATTGGAAATACGGACTTCGCGCACCTGATCCTGTGCTAACTCAGTGATGAAGGTAGAGTAGTCCACCTTACGACTGTTTGAATCGCCTGGGCCAAAACTCTGGAACAACGACATCAGCACTACCGCGATGACCAGCCAGAGAATTAGGTTTTTCGCCATGTCACTCAAGGGATTAACCTCTTATTACATCTGTGTTAACAAATAACGCACAGGGTACTACACTTTCCACCCTGTCGCTACAATGTATACTTCACGCGATCGGGCCCGCGAAGCATCGGGTTTACGGATTTTCACTTTCGTGAACAGGGAGCGAACCTCCCGGAGGTACTCATCAAAGCCATCTCCCTGAAAGACTTTAACAATAAAACTGCCCCCCGGTGCCAGAACAGAACGGCACATATCAAGTGCCAGCTCAACCAGATACATCGCGCGCGGAATATCAACAGCCGGAGTTCCGCTCATATTTGGTGCCATGTCTGACATAACAACCTGGACTTTTTTATCCCCCACGCGCCCCAGCAGAGCTTTCAGCACGTTTTCGTCACGGAAATCGCCCTGAAGGAAATCCACGCCGACGATGGGATCCATCGGTAACAGGTCACAGGCAATAACGCGCCCTGACTGACCGATGTGATTAACAGCATATTGTGACCAGCCGCCGGGTGCTGCACCCAGATCCACAATAGTCATACCCGGTCTGAAAATATTATCGCCCTGCTGAATTTCTTCGAGCTTAAACCAGGCACGAGAGCGAAGCCCCTTTTTTTGCGCCATCTGAACATATTTATCACTAAAATGTTCCTGTAACCAGCGCCCGGAGCTTGCTGAACGTTTTTTATTGGCCATTGTGTTTTCCGACTAACCTGTTATTTCTGACTCAGTTTTTTCGCATAACCGGACGAAAAGTCCCGTTACCGCAGACAGTACTCCTCACCTAATGATGGTGATAAGCATGATATGGCGGTAGAATACACCGTTTTCAATAGTTATTAAGCAAAAAAAACGATGAACCTCACTAAAAAACAAGTCCAGCACCTGAAAGCACTCGCTCATCATCTGAACCCGGTTGTCATGATTGGCAACAACGGTCTGACTGAAGGCGTACTCGCAGAAACTGAAGTGGCTCTTACACATCATGAGCTTATCAAAGTTAAAATCGCGGGCGAAGACCGTGAAATGAAAACCTTGATTGCAGATGCGATTGTGCGTGAAACCGGTGCTTACAATGTGCAGATTATCGGTAAAATTCTGGTGCTCTACCGTCCGTCGGAAGCCCGGAAGATCATTTTACCTAAATGATAATTGCATATTTAAAAAAAAATGCCACCGGCAGATGATTTCTGACGATATCGTCCGGCCGGTGGCATTCCTTTCAGATTTTCTTCATATCCGGGCCGCCTCAGTGCTCTGCCACCCGAATGTAAAGTTCAGTAAAAACGCCTTTCACTGCATTTTTCTGATGAAATATCCGTATTGTGCTGTTTTTTTACGACGCAGCTTACAGGTATTCCACATTGATGACTTCATACTCAACTTCACCGCCCGGTGTCTGGATGACAACCACGTCGTCAACCTCTTTACCGATAAGGCCGCGGGCAATCGGAGAGTTCACTGACAGCAGGTTTGATTTGATATCAGCCTCATCATCACCCACGATGCGGTAAGTCTGCTCTTCATCCGTTGCGACGTTAAAAACGGTAACAGTCGCACCGAAAATAATCCGGCCATTGTTGGTCATTTTGGTGACATCAATCACCTGCGCATTGGAGAGCTTGGCTTCGATCTCCTGAATACGGCCTTCACAGAAACCCTGCTGCTCACGGGCGGCGTGATATTCTGCGTTTTCTTTCAGATCGCCGTGCTCGCGGGCTTCCGCGATATCAGCGATAATTTTCGGACGGCGCTCATTTTTGAGAAATTCTAATTCTTCACGCAGTTGGTCTGCGCCGCGTACCGTCATAGGGATTTGTTTCATTCTCTACCTCTGAATCATTCCTAAGTAATAGTCATATCATCCTGATTAAACGATAACAGTACCTTATGCGCCATGTGTGGCACACTACTATTAAGTAAAACCGTGTAAATCTGCGCTGATACGGCCATCGCACTGCGGATGCTGTCAGCGCGGTTGACGCGTTATCCGCGCGGGCTGAACTGAGATCCTGTCCCGGTATTCTATCCCGGAGCGCAATGCGGGTCATCGTTTACTTTTACCGGTCCGTGGCTTTAGTATAACGGGCTCTCACCCCCGATTGTGATGGATAGGTCGCTCAATGAATGTTTTTACCCGGCTCGCATATGCGATGGGATTGTCAGTATTACTGGCTGCAGGTGCAGCAGCCACCCCAGTCGAACAATATACCCAATATCTGCCCGCCGGTACAAACCTGGCGATGATTGCGCAGCGGGTGGGCGATTCTCAGCCAATCGTGGAATATCAGGGGCAGCAGATGGCGCTGCCCGCCAGTACCCAGAAAGTGGTGACGGCACTTGCCGCCCTGTTACAGCTGGGGCCGGATTTCCGTTTTACCACCAGTCTGGAAACCAAAGGACATGTTGAGGGCACTACCCTGAAAGGGGATTTAATCACCCGTTTTACCGGTGATCCGACCCTCACCCGCCAGCAGATCCGCAATATGGTCAATGAACTGCGTAAAGCCGGGGTACAGGCCATCGACGGTGATCTGGTGATCGATATCTCTGCCTTTGCCAGTCATGACAAAGCGCCGGGCTGGGTGTGGAATGATTTAACCCAGTGCTTCAGTGCCCCGCCGGGTGCTGCAATCATCGACCGTAACTGCTTTTCAGTGACGCTGTACCCGGGGGAAAAACCCGGCGATACCGCCTATATCCGCACCTCGGAGTATTATCCGGTCAATATGTTCAGTGAGGTCAAAACCCTCGAACGCGGCTCTGCCGAAGGGCGTTTCTGTGAGCTGGATGTGGTGCCGGGTGAACTGAACCGCTATACCATCACCGGCTGTATGAATCAGCGCAGCGAACCGCTGCCGCTGGCATTCGGTGTCCAGAACGGCGCAAGCTACGCCGGGGCGATCGTCAAAAATGAACTGATCCATGCAGGGATCACCCTGAGCGGCAATGTCCGCCGTCAGACCCACCCGGAACAGCCGGGCACCGTACTGATACAAACACAATCCGCTCCGCTGCATGCTCTGCTGACCAAAATGCTGAAAAAATCCGACAATATGATTGCCGATGAAGTTTTCCGCACCATCGGCCGCAGCTATTACGGCGTGCCGGGCACCTGGCGTTCCGGCCAGCAGGCCGTCCGTCAGGTACTGAAAGAGAAAGCCGGTATTGATATGGGCAATACCGTAATGGTGGATGGCTCCGGATTGTCCCGTCACAACCTGATCACCCCGGCAACCATGATGGAAGTGCTGCAATTTATAGCCAAACATGATGATCAGCTGCAATTTATCAAAATGCTGCCGCTCTCCGGCTATGACGGCACACTGCAATACCGCGGCGGTCTGACAGAAGCGGGCGTTAACGGTAAGCTTTCCGCCAAAACCGGTTCATTACAGGGCGTGTATAACCTGGCCGGATTCCTCACCACCGCCAGCGGACAGCGCATTGCGTTCGTGCAGTTTATTTCCGCTTATGCCGTCCCGCCTGCCGAGCAGCGCAGCCGCCGTGTGCCGCTGGTCCGCTTTGAAGGGCATTTGTATAAAGATTTATACCGTAATTACTGAGTTGCTGAAAAACTAACGGCAATAAAAAACCCGGCGTATTCACCGGGTTTTTCTTTGCTCAGGATTCTGACGATTATTTCTGCCAGATGAACTCGACACCTTCTTCGTCGTCTTCATCCCAGTCGTCGTCCCAGTCATCATCGTCTTCTGCCTGCTCAAGCTGTTCTTTGTGGTAATCGTCCCACATAAAGTCCACTTTCGCGTCCGCAGCCGGTACTTCGGCCACTGCTTCGCGGGCATGGGTGTTGAGGAATTCCATCAGATCCCAGCACAGTGCTTTCACGCCTTCGTGATTAACCGCAGAGATCATATAGAATTTATCTTCCCAGCCGAGTGCATCCGCGATCGCCTGAGAACGGGCTTTCGCTTCTTCAGGATCAATCAGATCGACTTTGTTGAAGACCAGCCAGCGCGGCTTCTCTGCCAGCTTCTCACTGTATTTTTCCAGTTCGCCGACAATGATCTTCGCATTTTCCACCGGATCACTTTCATCCACCGGGCAGATGTCGATCAGGTGCAGCAGCACGCGGCAGCGTTCCAGATGTTTCAGGAAACGGATCCCCAGACCGGCACCGTCAGATGCGCCTTCGATCAGTCCCGGGATATCCGCGACCACGAAGCTCTGTGAATTATCCATCCGCACCACACCCAGGCTCGGTACCAGTGTGGTGAACGGATAGTCCGCCACTTTTGGTTTTGCCGCAGAGACAGAACGGATAAAGGTGGATTTACCGGCATTCGGCATCCCCAGCATCCCGACGTCAGCCAGCAGCATCAGTTCCATCATGAGTTCGCGGGTTTCGCCCGGGGTACCCATGGTGCGCTGACGCGGTGCACGGTTAACGGATGATTTAAAGCGTGCGTTACCCAGGCCGTGAAATCCGCCCTTGGCAACCATGTGACGCTGTCCGTGCTGCAACATGTCCGCCAGTACCTCATTGGTGGTCATATCGCGCACACGGGTGCCTACAGGCACGTTAATCGTGATATCGTTGCCCCGTTTACCGGTACAGTCACGACTCTGGCCGTTTTGACCCCGCTCAGCGCGGAATGATTTTTCAAAACGGTAATCAATCAGGGTATTGAGGTTTTCATCGGCCTGGAGGTATACATCACCGCCATCGCCGCCGTCTCCGCCGTCTGGTCCGCCTTTCGGAATATATTTTTCGCGACGGAAGCTCACGCATCCGTTGCCGCCATCTCCTGCCACAACCAGGATTTTAGCTTCATCTACAAATTTCATTACTTTTCTCCGTAACGTTGCCGTGTCCGGACTACCGGTTCAGTATGACCCGGGATGACGTTTTACGCATATAAAAAGCCCTGCAAAAGGTTTGCAGGGCTTTCGGACTCGGTTAAGACGTGAAAAACTTATTCAGCTTCGATGCTGATGAATTTACGGTTTTTCGGGCCTTTAACTTCGAATTTGACTTTTCCGTCAGCTAACGCGAACAGAGTGTGGTCGCGACCGCAACCTACGTTGCTGCCTGCGTGGAATTTAGTACCACGCTGACGAACGATGATGCTGCCTGCTAATACAGCTTCACCACCGAAACGTTTTACACCCAGACGTTTTGCTTCAGAATCGCGACCGTTTCGAGTCGAGCCGCCAGCCTTTTTGTGTGCCATTGATCTGCTCTCCTATTAACTTAAGCGATACCGGTAATTTTAACATCAGTGAACCACTGACGGTGGCCCTGCTGTTTCCGGCTGTGTTTACGACGACGGAACTTAACGATTTTAATTTTATCGCCGCGACCGTGTGTAACCACTTCAGCTTTAATTTTAACACCTTCAACGACTGGAGCGCCGATCTTGATGTCTTCACCATTTGCAACCATCAGAACCTGGTCAAACTCAACAGTTTCACCTGTTGCGATGTCCAGCTTTTCCAAGCGAACGATTTGACCTTCGCTGACCCGGTGTTGTTTACCACCACTTTGGAAAACCGCGTACATATTAACTCCGCTTTCCGCACACCCCATAAAATTTGATTCTCAGAGTGCACTATAAAATTATTCACAATAGGGCGCGGATTTTACGCAAAAACGCTGCAAATGACAAGTGCTGAAAACGATCTAATGGTAAAAAAACGTCACTTTACAGATAGCCGTTTATTTGCAGCTTTTTTACAGTACAATCATAAAATATAAAAAAACGCTGCTATCATAAACCATTACCTTTGATCGGGATGTCAAAAACAAGGTTAAAGCAAGTCATATGAACTCAGAACAAATAATCGCGCTGACTGCGGATGATATGACCGCAGTCAATCAAAAGATTCAAAAACAGCTGACCTCGGACGTATCGCTTATCAACCAGCTGGGTTACTACATTATCAGCGGCGGCGGGAAACGGATCCGCCCGATGATCGCTGTGCTGACCGGCCGGGCTCTGGGCTATGACGGCGACAAACATATTCAGGTGGCGGCTCTGATCGAATTTATTCATACCGCCACCCTGCTGCACGACGATGTGGTGGATGAATCCGACATGCGCCGCGGCAAACAGACAGCCAACGAAGTGTTCGGCAATGCCGCCAGTGTGCTGGTCGGGGATTTTATCTACACACGATCCTTTCAGATGATGACGGATCTGGATTCCATGCGTGTGCTGAAACTGATGTCAGAAGCGACAAACGTGATCGCGGAAGGAGAAGTGCTGCAACTGATGAACTGCAACGATCCGGATATCAGCGAAGCGGATTACATGCAGGTTATCTACAGCAAAACTGCCCGCCTGTTTGAGGCTGCCTCACAATCTGCGGCAATTCTGGCCGGTGCCACACCGGAACAGGAAAAGGCCCTTCAGGATTACGGCCGCTTTCTCGGTACCGCGTTTCAGCTGATCGATGATGTTCTGGATTATGATGCGGATAACGCGACACTCGGCAAAAATACCGGGGATGATCTCGACGAAGGCAAACCGACGCTCCCGCTGCTCCACGCCATGCACAACGGTAATGCGGAAGAATCCGCGCTGATCCGTCAGGCGATTGAACAGGGTAACGGACGTCACCTGCTGGAGCAGGTTCTTGCAACCATGAAGCGCTGCGGATCTCTGGCTTACACCTATGCCCGCGCCGAAGAAGAAGCGGACAAAGCTATCGCAGCCCTGTCCGCACTGCCGGACTCACAGTACAAAGATGCACTGGCCGGCCTGGCCCATATCGCAGTCCGCCGCTCAGCCTGATCATTGCATGAGAAAACGGGATCTTCACAGATCCCGTTTTTTTATTCCGGTTTTTCGTCCGGCTCCCGGCTGCCCGGAAGCTCCTGTGCATCAAGATGCTGGATCAGTTTAGCCAGCCCTTCCCGCAGAATGAACGTGACAATTTTCTCCCGTTCCTCTCTGGTCAGCTGATAATAGGCTTCCACCCAGATCAGAAACGCATCCTGCCGTTTCGCCTGATAGCTCGCGCTGTTATCACATGCATGCAGGATCGCCTGAACTTCATCCGGCAGACTATCGATACTGTATTCGACTGCTTTTCCCTGCACGCCGCGCTTGCGCCGCTGATGCCAGCCTTCCCGTCTCGCCATCAGGTTGACACCTTGAGGAGATGATGGCAAGCCCGCCAAACCAACCAATTCCTTCGCGGAATACCATTCTTTTTTCATCTTTTCTCCTGCAACCCATTTTCAGCAAAAAATCGGCAATTTCCGTGCTTAAACTGCGTGAATTTGCCGGGCACTTTCCTAAAAATGACAAATGCTTTAGCTACACTGAATTTTTCAACAGCTTCCGGATTCATTCCGATTTTCACGAGAATATTTTACAAACGCAAGGATAAAACATCATCTTTTTGTGAATAATCGGCATATTTTATTACAATAACGGTAAACACTGACTACAATGACCACCGGGCAGAAAATGAGATCCGACTCAGTGCTGCTGCTGGCGTATCACGCCTGATAACAGGTAAAAACCGCTTTTGTTTCATCAACAAACTCCTTATGTTAAGTAAGTAAATATGCTTACTTCATTCATTCCTTTGTGTTACCTGCCCATTTTCATTCTGTTTCTTAATTCTGTAACAGAGTTCAAAAAAGATATTTTTAAGAAAAAATTTAAGAAAATATTTAGAAAAATAATGGTATTTTATTTTCTTAATAACGAATTGGGTTCATCTTTAATGTGATGGCAACCCGTTATTTATACCACTAACACAACATTAATCTAAAATAAAAAGGACTCAATATATGGATTCCGGTAAATCTGACTGGCACCCTGCTGATATAATTGCATCGCTGAAGAAACGGGGGACAACCCTGGCCGCCTTGTCGCGCAGTGCGGGACTCAGCTCCTCAACGCTTGCTAACGCGCTTTCCCGGCCGTGGCCGAAGGGTGAATGGCTCATCGCAGACTTTCTCGCCGTCCATCCGTCAGAGATTTGGCCCAGCCGTTATTTTAATTCTATCACAGGTGAATTATTAGATAGGAAAATAAGAGTGAAGGTAACTAATTAATTTCAATATATACTTATAAAAACAATAAAACCGCTAATCGTAATTAGCGGTTTTATTTACGGCTCAAAAAAATAAATACAACTATTTAATAATTCAGCTGTTAATAAATTTCTCACCAAGCGCAATATCGGCCTTCAGCACATCCAGCATGCCGTTCAGTGCTTTCTCTTCATATGCACTGAGTGAACCAATGTCCAGACGCTTCTCAACACCGTTCTTGCCTAACACGACCGGCTGGGCGAAGAAACGGGCGTATTTGCCGTCACCTTCGGTATAAGTGCATTCCACCACATTGCTTTCACCCTGCATGGCGCGAACCAGTGACAGGCCGAAACGCGCGGCTGCCTGGCCCATAGAGAGCGTTGCGGACCCGCCGCCTGCTTTGGCTTCCACCACTTCAGTACCGGCGTTCTGGATGCGTTTGGTCAGGCTGTCGATTTCCGCGTCGCTGAAGCTGACACCCGGGATCTGAGACAGCAGCGGCAGAATGGTCACACCGGAGTGGCCGCCGATAACCGGCACTTCCAGCTCCTGTGGTTTCTTGCCTTTCAGTTCCGCCACAAAGGTGTTGGAACGGATAATGTCCAGCGTGGTCACGCCGAACAGGCGATTTTTGTCATACACACCGGCTTTTTTCAGCACTTCTGCCGCGATCGCCACTGTGGTGTTCACCGGGTTGGTGATAATGCCGATTAATGCTTTCGGACAGGTTTTGGCAATTTTTTCCACCAGATTGCGGACGATCCCCGCGTTAACATTAAACAGATCAGAACGATCCATGCCGGGTTTACGGGCCACACCGGCAGAAATCAGGACAATATCCGCGCCTTCTAATGCAGGGGTAGGATCCTCTCCCGCGAATCCGGTGATCCGGACATCGGTCGGAATATGGCTGAGATCTTTTGCCACACCCGGTGTGACCGGTGCGATATCATATAAAGTAAGATCTGAACCTGAAGGAAGCTGGGTTTTAAGAAGAAGGGCGAGAGCCTGACCAATACCACCTGCTGCTCCGAGAACTGCAACTTTCATCCTGAGACTCCTTAACTTGGGACGGTTAGCACGATTGCGCATCAGGCGCCAATCCGTGCATGAGGGCTGTGAATACAATATTTTAACAGACTGATTGCATATTCACGCATTTGAATCTGTTTGTCTATTGTTATCCATTCTAAACAAATCGCTTATCTGTTAATGAGATAAGGAACACTATTTTGACAATTATTTTACTTTAAGTGCACTTATAGTCATGCACGTTAATATACCGATGCGTAACTGATAACAACCTCATTTAATTAACAATATATTTACCTCCGGTGATAACCCAGTCAGAGTCATAAGCAATGTCAATTACGTGAGCTGATCACCAGTTTTGACCATTAATGCGGTTTCCCCCGGTCAGACCACAGGGTTTAATTTGCATAAAAATGCATTTTTCCGCATAATAATAAGGTTCGTATCCAAATTTGCAGGAAAGACTATGCGCGCACCTTCTAAACAGGAAGATCTGATCAAAGCGTTTAAGGCGCTGTTGAAAGAAGAGAAATTCAGCTCTCAGGGGGAGATCGTCACCGCCCTGCAGGAAGAGGGCTTTGAGAATATTAACCAGTCCAAGATTTCCAGGATGCTGACCAAGTTCGGTGCTGTCCGCACCCGTAACGCGAAAATGGAAATGGTTTACTGTCTGCCTGCGGAACTGGGTGTTCCGACAGCCACCAGCCCGTTAAAAAACCTGGTGCTGGATATTGATTACAATGACTCGGTTGTGGTTATCCGTACCAGTCCGGGAGCAGCACAGCTGATTGCCCGTCTGCTGGACTCCATCGGCAAATCCGAGGGCATTCTCGGCAGTATCGCCGGGGATGACACTATTTTCTCGACACCGGCCAAAGATTTCACCACAGAACAGCTCTACGAAGCGATTCTCGCCCTGTTCGAGCAGGAACTGTAATCCGCCGTTAATCATAAAAAAACCGCGTGGTACTGATGCACCGCGCGGTTTTTTATTCTTGCTCAGATTACTTCAGTTTTTCCAGCAGTTTATCGTGGATACCACCGAAGCTGCCGTTGCTCATCACCAGGATATGATCCCCCGGCTGTGCATGTTCGGCCACCATATTGGTCAGTGCATCCAGGTCACCGCTCCAGTATGCCGGTTGTACACAGCGTTCGGTAATTTCACTGACCAGCCACGGAATATTCGCCGGCTGGAAAATAAAGACCTCATCCGCACGACCCAGCGCAGGCGCGATATCGTCTTTGCTGATCCCCATTTTCATGGTGTTTGAACGCGGCTCCAGAATCACGAGGATGCGGGCTGTACCGCCGACTTTACTGCGCAGTGCCTGTAATGTGGCCAGAATCGCCGTCGGGTGATGCGCAAAGTCATCATAGACACTGATACCGTTCACCTCACCGCGCAGCTCAAGGCGGCGGCGGGCATTGATAAATTTACCCAGCGCACGGCAGGCTTCCGCGACCGGCACACCGACGTGATGTGCGGCAGCCACCGCCATCAGGGCGTTCTGCATATTATGCTCGCCCACCAGTCCCCAGGTCACACGACCGCTGATTTCACCGTCATAACGCACATCGAACTCACCGCAGTCGTTGGTGACTTTCTCTGCCTGCCAGCGGGCGTTGTCGCCGGTGTATTCTTCCTCACTCCAGCAGCCCATACTGAGCACCTGTTTCAGATTGGCATCCTGCGCCGGGGCGATAATTTTGCCGTCACCCGGCACCACACGTACCAGATGATGGAACTGTTTTTCAATCGCCGCGAGGTTTTCAAAGATATCCGCGTGATCAAACTCGAGGTTGTTGAGCAGCAGTGTGCGCGGGCTGTAGTGAACAAATTTTGAGCGCTTATCAAAGAATGCACAGTCATATTCATCCGCTTCGATAACAAAGAACGGACTGTTACCCAGCGTGGCGGAAACATCAAAGTTCCCCGGGACACCGCCGATCAGAAAGCCCGGCTGATAGCCGCAGTCTTCCAGAATCCACGCCAGCATACCTGCAGTGGTGGTTTTGCCGTGAGTCCCGGCAACCGCCAGCACCCAGCGCTCCGGCAGTACATGGTCATGCAGCCACTGCGGCCCTGAAGTGTAAGGAATTCCCTGGTTCAGCACCGCCTCGACACACGGGTTTCCGCGTTTCATGGCATTGCCGATCACCACCATATCCGGGCGCGGCGTCAGCTGAGCCGGGTCATAACCCTGAATCAGCTCGATCCCCTGCTCTGTCAGTAAATCACTCATCGGCGGGTAGACATTCTGATCCGAACCGGTCACTTTGTGCCCCTGTGCACGGGCCAGGATAGCCAGGCTGCCCATGAAGGTGCCGCAGATACCGAGAATATGAATATGCATTATTTTTTATCCAATAGCATGACGTTGGTCACTATTCTAACCATCTCTCAAAAGAACTGAAACGGATTAGCCTATCAATTATGATTTTCTTTGGCTAAACTTGCACCCGCGTTTACGGGCAACCGCTTTCGTAATACTTTTATTTCACCCACTTCAGGACGTACGTCATGAAAACATTAGGCGAATTTATCGTCGAAAAACAGCAGGACTTTTCTCACGCCACCGGAGAACTGACTGCACTCCTCTCCGCGATTAAGTTAGGCGCTAAGATTATTCACCGTGATATCAACAAAGCCGGGCTGGTTGATATCCTTGGTACTAATGGTATCTCAAACGTGCAGGGCGAAGTCCAGATGAAACTGGATCTCTATGCCAACGAGAAACTGAAAGCCGCGCTGAAAGCCCGTGGTGAAGTTGCCGGTATTGCCTCCGAAGAAGAAGACGACATTGTTGTTTTTGAGGGCGGCCGTGCGGAAAACGCCAAATATGTGGTTCTGATGGATCCGCTCGACGGCTCATCCAATATTGATGTGAATGTGTCAGTCGGTACTATTTTCTCTATTTATCACCGTATCACCCCGCTGGGCCAGCCGGTCACCGAAGCTGACTTCCTCCAGCCGGGTAACCGCCAGGTTGCTGCCGGTTATGTGGTTTACGGCTCTTCCACCATGCTAGTTTATACCACCGGTAACGGTGTTCACGCCTTCACCTATGACCCGTCTCTGGGTGTGTTCTGCCTGTGCCAGGCGGATATGAAATTCCCGGAAAACGGTAAAATGTATTCCATCAACGAAGGGAACTACATCCGTTTCCCTGTTGGCGTGAAAAAATACATCAAATACTGCCAGGAAGAAGATCCGGCCACTGACCGCCCGTACACCACCCGTTATATCGGCTCTCTGGTGGCGGATTTCCACCGCAACCTGCTCAAGGGCGGAATTTACATCTACCCGAGCACCGCAAGCCACCCGAACGGCAAACTGCGTCTGCTGTATGAGTGCAACCCGATGTCATTCCTCGCGGAACAGGCTGGCGGTAAAGCGAGTGACGGTAAGAACCGTATCCTCGATATCATTCCGGAAAAACTCCACCAGCGTTCACCGTACTTTGTCGGTACCCGCTCAATGGTAGAGAAAGCCGAAAGCTTTATGGCGGAATTCCCGGACGAAAACGGGAAGTAACCAACAGTAAGCGAAGGAAAAGGCGGTATACCACCGCCTTTTTTTCGTTATAATATCCGCCACGCTATTTGTTCTGAAGATTAAGGAATCCGTTCATGAGCCTGAATAATGTTCCGGCAGGTAAAGAGCTGCCAGAAGATATCTATGTTGTTATCGAAATCCCTGCCAACGCAGATCCGATTAAATACGAAGTTGATAAAGAATCCGGTGCACTGTTTGTTGACCGTTTCATGTCAACCGCTATGTTCTACCCGTGTAACTACGGTTACATCAACCACACCTTATCTCTGGATGGTGATCCGGTAGACGTGCTGGTTCCGACTCCGTATCCGTTACAGCCGGGTTCAGTGATCCGCTGCCGTCCTGTCGGCGTGCTGAAAATGACCGACGAATCCGGTGAAGATGCCAAACTGGTTGCGGTTCCGCACACCAAACTGAGCAAAGAATACGATCACATTAAAGATGTGAACGATCTGCCTGAGCTGCTGAAAGCTCAGATCACTCACTTCTTCGAGCACTACAAAGATCTCGAAAAAGGCAAATGGGTGAAAGTTGACGGCTGGGAAGATGCTGCTGCCGCCAAAGCTGAAATCATTGCTTCTTTCGAACGCGCTGCGAAAAAATAATCCGCAGTCCGTTTCAGAGACAAAAAAAACCGCTGTTTTCACAGCGGTTTTTTTATTCACAGGGAAATCATTCGCTTTCCGGGCCTTCTGCCTCGTGCCGTTTCAGCCAGTCCCCGCAATTTATCTTCACCAGTCCGTCCACCGGACGCTGATATAAGTAAATCCAGGCACTGCCGTACGGCGTTGAAACCAGTTCACGCCGGTAATCCTGACCATCTTTTTTTAATTCATCCAGCTCAGTCAGGATCGACGAGGAGATCCGGTACACTTCACATTCGATCGAACCGGTTCCCGGTACCACCGCAGGATAGTGTCCCAAATCATACAGGTCATAGCCTTCAAGCGTATATTCTCCCAGCAGGGCGGCATAGGTCATCCAATGATGGTTGCCCTGTTTCTGCCGCAAACTGCCATAAACGATCACTCGCATATATTAAAACTCAAACTGATAAAGCAGATCGATCGCCTGGTTAACACCAGACACCGCTTCCAGATATAACCTGGGCATTAACCTATAGCGTAACGTTAAGGTCGCTAAGGAGTCAAATATACCGACACCATATTTTACCTGCAGGTCGTTGGTTATCTTACCGCTGACCACAACCTGCGACTTATCGCCCACACCCTGGGTATCCAGCGCCAGATCCGAAATACCGAATGTTTCACCAATTTTTCCGACTAACTGCCCGCTTTGTGCCACCCCTAGGCTGATAAGCATGGATGTCATCTGCGAACTGTCTGCGTCACCGGAATCCAGCCCCTCACCGCGCAGCAGATAAGAGAGCGCATTTTCCTGGGACATGGCCGGATCAGAAAATATTTCCACTTTCGGTCTGTCGGCAAGCCCGGTCACCCGGACACCCGCGATCACGCCGTTAGCAGTGTTATCCGGGTTACGGATAGCTTCCAGATTAAGGAACGGCTGATCAGCCGGACCGGAGAACAGGATCTGTCCTTTGCGCACCAGCAGATCCTGCCCGTAAGCATGGAAACGCCCGCGCGGAATATCCACCTGGCCGTTGAGCCCCAGCCCCTGTTTATCCTGGGCGACTTTCAGATCTCCGGTGAGTTTTGCTTTCAGACCAAAGGCATCGAGCAGCACATCATCACCGATATGGATCCGCAGATTACTCAGGATCGGAATACTGGTCTGTTTCTCACGGATTGGCTGTAAGTTGTCATCCAGCATCACTTCGTCGGATGTGGCGCTGACGGCGGACTCCGGTACTTCATGCACGGTGATCCGCGCCCACGGAATATTGACCGTACCGTCCAGTTTCAGCATCGACGGTGTCGCCTCAAAGACCAGATCCGGGCTGACATCAATCCGGATCATCGGCGGCAGGGAAACGCGCAGTTTGTCACCCTGTGCGAAGATCCGTGCACTCCAGGCATCCATTCTGCGCCAGTCCGCGTTACCACTGAGGTTGAGATACCCTTCCGGCGTTTTGATGTTTCCGCTGAGATCAGAACGGGCACCATCAAAATTCACGGTCAGTCCGCCGGTTGTGATATCAAACGGCAGCAGACGGCCGCTGACGGCGAGATCTGATAATCCCAGCTGGCCAAACAGCAGCGGTGATGCAGCATTACCGCCCAGACGCAGCCCCGCATTCAGCCGCCCGGTAGCTTTATCCCCTTTGCCGAGCAATGGTTTCAGCAGATCCAGCGAGATATTATCGATCCCGACATTCCCGCTCAGCTGACGGCGTTTCTCCAGATCAGAAATCTGGACATTACCGTTAATCTTTCCGTTACCGGCAATAGCAATCAGCCACTGAAGATTCAGTTTGCCGTTCTTCATGGCGGTGGTCATGGTCAGGGTGTCAAACGCGACCGGCAGATTCGTGCCGTCGAGGTTCTGCACCACCTTCACACCGTTGCCTTTCAGGGATGCATCCACCACCGGCTGTGAGCCGTCCGCAAACCAGCGGACATTGGCATTACCGCTGAATACACCATCCAGCCGGGTATCCGGGCCAAGGAATGGTTTAATCATCGCCAGATCAAAACGTTCAAGGGCAACCGATGCATTACCGGAAGCTCCTGCGGTGATCGGTTTCGGCACACAGATACGGGCATCCGGATTCACCCAGCAATGGGTGCCGATAGTCACTTCCTGTTTTTCATTCAGATAAGTCAGCGCCATTACCTTGCTGAGCGACCATTCACCCACCGGTGTGTCAAAGCGGGTGTTATTCAGCGTACCTTTCCAGGTTTCGGTTTTACGGTCAAATCCGCCGTTCAGCATCAGTTGTGCCGAGACCGGCTCGCCTTTCATGGTCAGTTTCAGCTGGTGCTGTGCTTCGGTACCTTTGGCATTCAGGGTCAGGTTGCTGATCACCAGATCGGCCTGCTTCAGCTGATTCACCGTCACATCCAGCTGGCCTTTGATCTGCTCTGCGGAGGTGATATCCCCTTTGATTTTCGCATCCGCCACCGACAGATCGTTCTGCCATTTCAGGCTGTGAACAGCCAGGTCGGCGAGGATCTGTGGTTTTTCCATATTGCCACGGACATTGAGCTTCCCTTTGACCGTTCCCGCCAGCCCCGGAACCAGGCCGCCGAGCGCCGGTGCATTGATATCCGCATCCAGCTTCCAGGCATCTGCCAGCTCGCCCCGCACATCCAGTTTATTGTTACCCAGTGCCAGTTTCAGATCCGGGATTGTCCACTGACCGCCTGCGTTACCTTTCACATTACCGCGCGCTTTCAGCGGATAGGTTTTCACTTTGCCGTCAAGGGTGATATCCGGGATTTCAAGCTCCCAGTTACCGCCGTACAGGCTGCCCCGGGTACTGATTTTGCCGTCCACTTTGGCCGGCCACTCCGGATAGGCTTTTGCGGTATTCAGCCCGGAGAGCGTCAGAACCGCCTGCCAGCTGATGGCTTTCTGCCAGTCCGCCACCCCGGTCACTTCCGCAAAGCCCTGTAACGCATTCAGGCGCAGCCGGGTAAGATTCAGCTGTTCAGTATTCCCTTTCGCATCCAGCGTCAGCAGCGCAGGCGGGATGTCCTTTCCTTTGATATCCGAACGCAGGGAGAGGTCGTAACCGCTCACTTTCCCGTTAAGGCGCAGTTTCACGCCATCAAGCTGATAATCCGCCTCACCGGTCAGCGGCCAGCTGACTTTCTGACTCTCCAGGGTCAGCAGCAGCGGCAGATCGGCCTGTGTCAGGTTGGTCTGTGCATCCAGCGTGGCATTGACCGGCCCTTTCAGTGCCAGCGCCAGTTTCAGCTCATCGAGCAGCCCGCCGTTCAGGGTGAGATCGAGATCCTGCCCGCTGAATTCCTCAAAATCACGGACATGGCCTTTCACCGACAACGCCACCGGCCATTTTTCACTGAGCGCCACTTCCCCGCTGACCGCGATATTGCCCTGTGGCGCATCCGCAGACAGATCACTGAGGGTCAGCACCTGCCCTTTGTTAAACAGTGCCAGGTGCAGGGAATTGAGGGTTACCGGCGCATCACCGCTCACCTGCCAGTTCTCACCGGAAATACCTTCCACTGAGATATTCAGCGGCAGAATAACCTCCGGCAGTTCCGCCAGCATCGGCTGAGCAAAAATCTCACTGATAGTTTCACCTAACGGCTTTTCCGGTGCATCCGCTGCCGGCGCCGGTTCTTCTGCCGCAGCCGGGTCACTTTTCGGCAGCACAACAGAAAGGGCATTAATTACCGTTGGTTTCAGGGTCAACTGGTCGCCCTGCCAGGTCATGGCGGTGCGGAAGGTATCCAGATTTACCGCCATATCATCCACGGTGACCTGTGTGTTGGTCACAGAGAGAGAATCCAGGAAAATGGTCAGCGGCGCATTCAGCTCTGTCAGCGGCTCTGACGGCGGAGTTTCTTCTGACGGCGGCAGTTTTGCCGTATCGACAGCAACGCGCGTGCCGTCCGTGCTGAGGTTTTCAACACAGAGTGTCATGTCTTTCAGACAGCTCAGGCGCAGCGCCAGGTTGACCTTATCCACGCTGACATCAATACCCGGCATGGTGTATTTCACCTGCTTCAGGGTCAGATTACGCAGATCACCCTCAACCTGACCGATAGCCAGGCCGGAAACCACACGCGGTGCAAGATTCAGTGCAAAATGCAGGCCGGACTGTGTGCCCAGGATCCAGCCGAGTGTGCCGCCAATCAGCAGAATGAGGACCAGCAGAATGATTGCCGGCCATTTCAGATACTTCAGCCATTTCATCAGAGTTCTGCCCCCAAGCCGATGTAAAACTGGATATTTTTCGTTTCGTTATCACCTACCGGCGCGGCAAGGTCAAATTTGATCGGTCCGACCGGCGATGCCCAGCGCACCCCGACACCGGCACCGGTTTTGAAATTACTCCGTTTGATATCGTTCACCACTTCACCGCTGTCCACAAACACCGCGCCCCACCAGTTTCCGGTTACGTTGTACTGGTATTCCAGCGAGCCGACCACCAGCCGCGAGCCCCCGGTCAGTTTGCCGTCAGAATCTTCCGGTGAGATTTTGTTGTAACGGTAACCCCGGATACTGCCATCGCCACCGGCGAAGAAACGCAGATCCGGCGGAACCTTGTCGAAATTATTGGTTTCAATCCAGCCGAGGTTGCCGCGCATCACAAAGCGGTGACCATCCCACGGCGTTCTCACCCAGACGTTACGGGCGCGGAAAATGGAAAAATCCACATCCGAGCCCCACATTTCATTGGAAACATCCACTGAGTAGCGCTGACTGTCCCCCCAGGACGGCATCATCCCGCCCCGCGAACGGACACGGCTGACATTCACCCCCGGATAGAGCAGCATGGTGGTGTTGGTGATATCCGCCTGGGTAAAGTGGCTGAGACTCCAGCGCATATTGATACCGTACTGCCAGCCGGTGGATAAATCCCAGTTACGGGAAACACTGACTGTCGCAGTATCGGCTTTGGTATCATTCAGATCGGTACGCTTATACCCGCCGGAGACGGCGTAATACTGCTCAATCGGGTTGACCTTCAGCGGGATGCGGTAAGAGGTATCAATAATCTGTTCCGGCGCGGACAGGCTGATACTGGAGGTCAGGCTGTGGCCGCTGGAATTCACCCACGGCTTATTCCATTTCGCCTGAACACGCGGCCCCACATCGGTGGCAAAGCCGCCGCCCAGCTCGACAAAGTTTTGCGCGCGCGGAGTGAATGAGGCATCCATGGTCAGATAATCACTGTTATCCGCCCGGGCCTTTGCAATATCCGGGGTGACGATCGCGGACTGGAACCAGCCGGTTTCCGCCAGCAGACGGTTAAATTCTGCCAGTTGATCAGAGGTGTAGTAATCGCCTTCTTTAAACGGCACCAAACCTTCCAGGTATTCATCGCTGATTTGCGAGCCCTGGTAATTCACTTTCCCGAAACGGTATCGTTTGCCGCTGTTGAACACAAAATCCCAGTAGGCCGCATGACGGGAAAGCGCAATGCCGAGCTGGCTTTTTTCCATTTCGGCATCAAAATAGCCGCGTTTTAAGGCAAGCCCGGATAATCCGCTTTTAAAACTTTCGTACTCGCCGTGATTGACGACAGTCCCGGTTTCAGGTGTATTTTTGGTAATGAATTTTTTGAATGCGGGATCGGTTTTTGCCGCGCCTTCGATATCCACGGTAACCCCGGCAATTTTAACCGGTTCCCCCGGGACGACACGGGCATACAACACCGGCCGTGCAGGCGGTGCATTGTCCTGATAATCAAAGGTGATCACCGGCTCATAATACCCCAGCGGACGAAGCCCCTCTTTGATGGCTTTTTCCACCCGGGCACGAAAACGGCCGTCAGCCACGACCTCATCGGTCGTGATAGTGGAAAGCTGGACTCTTGCATTTTTTTTCAAGTTGCCCGCTGAGCCCTTCCACTTTTAAGCGAAGATTTGCACTATATGCCAGAGGGGATGTGAGAGACACAGCGACAACACAAACAAGAGGGTACCGGATCACATCAACTCCTGAATTTCTGCGATTTGACTGAGATATACCTTTATTCATTCAGAATACAGCCAACGAAGCGGTAATGTGAATGAATAAGGGTATAAATGAAAATAATTTGAAGTTTACTATAGATACATAAGATAAATAACCTGAAATCTGCTGATAATGCACCGATTATTCTTAAAACAGGAGCCACCGCAAATGACACAAAACACCACTCAATACCCGCAGGACACTGTTGTATCTCCTGTTTCCGCCGCTGATGCACTGCCGGACAGCGCTGTGGCACTGACCATCAGCCCGCGCCATACCGTAACCGGCCATGATGTGAACCATGTGCCTGACGGCTTTGATACCGCGTATTTCGCTATGGGCTGCTTCTGGGGCGTGGAGCGCCTGTTCTGGCAGCAGCCGGGCGTGTACAGCACCACCGCCGGTTACACCGGTGGTACGACAAAGAACCCGGCCTATGAAGGCGTCTGCACCGGCAACACCGGTCATGCTGAAGCCGTCCGCATTGTGTATGACCCGTCCGTTATCAGCTATGCCGATCTGCTGCGTCTGTTCTGGGAAAACCACGACCCGGCACAGGGCATGAAACAGGGCGGCGATATCGGCTCACAATACCGTTCTGCAATTTATACTCAGTCTGACAGCCAGCGTGTGCAGGCACTTGCTTCCCGTGAGCAGTATCAGCAGGCGATGAATGAGAACAACGACAGCCGCAGTATCACCACAGCCATCCGCCCGCTCGGCCCGTTTTATGTGGCGGAGGATTACCACCAGCAATACCTGGATAAGAACCCGGAAGGCTACTGCGGGCTCGGCGGGATCGGTGTTTGTCTTCCGCCTTCGCTGAGAAACTAGCCGCTTTTCCCGTTCCGGTGCTATACTGCACATCCGCGCACAGACAAATTGGATGTTCTGTGCGCCTTTCTTTTTTAATATCCGATACTTATGCTCTATATATCTAAAATAACCGGTCGCCACGCATAATCAACAACAGCGCGCCCAGAGGCAATCGTGCCGGCCATTCGGAACTTATATGTTAAATAGTTTATTAATCGTCCTGTTACTCTGCGCGATCAGCGCATTCTTTTCGTTATCTGAAATATCACTGGCCGCCTCGCGGCGTATCAAACTCAAAGTCATGATTGACGAAGGCAATACCAATGCCGCCCATGTGCTCCGTTTGCAGGAAGCACCGGGGATGTTCTTCACCGTGGTGCAAATCGGCCTGAACGCCGTGGCGATCCTCGCCGGTATTGTCGGTGAATCGGCCTTTTCACCGGCGCTGCGCACCCTGTTCGGCAATTTTATGGCCGATGCCGCCGCACAGCAGCTCGGCTCAGTATTGTCATTTATTATCGTGACCTCCATGTTTATCCTGCTGGCGGATCTGACCCCGAAACGTCTCGGGATGATCAAACCGGAAGCGGTCGCCATCCGGATTGTCCAGCCGATGCGTTTTTGCCTGACAGTACTGCGCCCGCTGGCCTGGCTGTTTAACGGATTATCCAACCTGTTCTTTAAATTATTCAAAATCCCGCTGGCGCGAAATGAAGATATCACTTCTGATGATATTTACGCGGTGGTGGAAGCAGGTGCGGTCGCCGGTGTGCTGCGCAAGCAGGAGCACGAACTGATCGAAAACGTGTTTGAGCTGGAATCCCGTACTGTGCCGTCTGCTATGACCTCCCGTGAGAGCGTGGTCTATTTCGACAAGCAGGAAAACGAAGAGAGCATCAAAGAGAAGATCTCCACGCAGCCGCACTCAAAATTTCTGGTGTGCGACGGCGGTCTGGATCATGTGCTCGGTTATGTCGATTCCAAAGATTTGCTCAACCGTGTGCTGAACGGCCAGAGCCTGAATCTGCATGAAGGTGTGCAGATCCGCCCGGCACTGATGATCCCGGACACTCTGAGCCTGTCAGACACCCTGGAGAGCTTTAAAAATGCCGGGGAAGACTTCGCTATCATTCTGAATGAATACGCCATGGTGATGGGTGTTATCACTATCAATGACGTGATGATTACCCTGATGGGGGATCTGGTCGGTCAGGGACAGGAAGAACAGATTGTTGCCCGTGATGAAAATTCCTGGCTGATTGAAGGCGGTACACCGATTGAGGATGTGCAGCGGGTGCTGGATATTGATGAGTTCCCGGATGACAGCAACTACGAAACCATCGCCGGTTTCCTGATGTATAAGTTGCGCCGTATCCCGAAACGGACCGATTCCGTGAAATTCTCGGGCTTTAAGTTTGAAGTGGTGGATATCGACAACTACAAGATTGACCAGCTGCTGGTTACACGGATCCCGGATGCACCGGTTGTCCCGCGTCCGTCAGCGGCGGAAAGCGGCAAAGAGGGTCAGTCTGACGTGGCACACAACGAACAGCACCAGAAACCGTAAAACTAACCCTTCTTCATCAGACAGGTATTGTGGTTACGCCAGCTGCGCCTGCAGCAACGATACCTGCTGATTAATTTCACTCATTGCACTCAGGTGGCGTTTGTCTCTGATTTTCGGCGGTAAAATCTTGCCGTAGTCAAATTCAAACGCGCCCATCCCCTGTATATACAGGCGGCCACGGAATAAGGTTTTCACGTAGCGGGCGATCTGAGCCGGGTTGTAACGGGCGAAAATTTTCATCGTACTTATGTCCTCCCCTTTACCTTTTCTTTCATGCCTAAGGTATGACTCAATTCTACCACCCGGGTTCATTAATCAAATGATTTAATCACTATTTTTACATAAAATGACACTTCACTACGATTTACTTCACAAATCAGAGTGAAAATCGATCCCCGTCACACTATAACAATGAAATAATAACCTCATAATTACTATAAGTTTTATAAATAATGTGAGGCTGAAATAACGGGATTAATGTCAGCAGATACGGAATTTAACAGGCGGGGAAAAGTCAGTGTAATTTGCATAACCATGCAAATTACACTGTTATTCAGGAATAAAATGGCAGTCAGAAACTGCTGACACGGAACCCCGGGTTTATCAGTGATTCACGCGGTGTATAGTCGAGCGTTTTTCCGCTCCAGTCCGTAATATGCGCTCCGGCCGCGAGTGCAACGGCATGTCCGGCCGCCGTGTCCCAGATGTGGGTCGGGTTAAAACGGGGATAGAGCTGCGCCTTACCTTCCGCCACCAGACAGAATTTGAGGGATGAACCGATAGCACGGGTTTCATGCGGCCCCAGTTGCTCCAGATAATCCGCCAGTTCCGCATCCTGATGTGAACGGCTGATCACCACCATCGGCAGATCTGTATTCACCACTTTGACAGCCATCCGCTGCCCGCCCCGCTCACGCCAGGCGTGTTTGCCTTCTGCCAGATAGAGCACGTCCGGTACCGGGGCATACACCACGCCCATCACCGGTACGCCGTCTGAAATCAGGGCAATATTGACCGTAAATTCACCGTTGCGGCTGATAAATTCTTTGGTGCCGTCGAGCGGATCCACCAGCCAGTATTGTGTCCAGTGCTGCCGCTCAGACCACGGCTGCGGATCTTCCTCTGACAGCACCGGGATGTCCGGTGTCAGAGACTTCAGTTCCTGCACGATAATGTGATGCGCAGCTAAATCCGCAGCGGTTAAGGGGGAGTTATCCGCTTTGGCGGAGATGGTCAGTGTGTCGGGATGATGGTAGATATCCATGATTGCATCGCCCGCCCGCCGGGCCAGCAGACAAATTTGATTGAGCATCCTTCACCTCTTTCACAGAACGGTTAGTGAGTCGCGTAATCCTGTTCACGTCTCCGGAGACCTGAGTATAGAAATAAAAATGGCCGGTGAAAACCGGCCATTTCGCATATTCTGTTATTGCTGACAAAGAGAGATTACAGGATCTCCAGCAGCTCCACTTCGAATACCAGTGTGCTGTACGGCGGGATTGCCGCACCGGCACCGCGCTCGCCGTAAGCCAGGTTGCTCGGGATATACAGTTCCCATTTGGAGCCGACCGGCATCAGGGTCAGTGCTTCAATCCAGCCTGCGATCACGCCGTTTACCGGGAATTCTGCCGGCTGGCCGCGCTGTACAGAGCTGTCAAACACAGTACCGTCGATCAGACGGCCGGTGTAGTGAACACGGACACGGTCAGTGCGGGCCGGGATAGCGCCGTCACCCTGATTAATGACAGAGAACTGCAGGCCGCTTTCAGTGGTGGAAACGCCTTCTTTCTTCGCGTTTTCTTCCAGGAAACGCATGCCGTCTTTAACCAGCTCAGCCTGTTTTTCATTGCGGACAGCATCAGCACGCTCATGCATTTCACGCAGGGCACGATGCAGAACATCCACCGCCACAGCCGGCTGGTTATTTTCCAGTGCGTCGGTGATACCGGCCAGGATGGCTTCCGGTACTAATCCGCTCAGTCCGGATTCCTGTAATTGCTGGCCGATTTGTAAGCCGATTCCGTAGCTTGCCTGTGCTTCCATCGTGTCAAAAGTCGGTTGTGTCATGAGAGATACCTGAGTAATAAGTAAGACGGACAAGCATAACAGCAGGATGTACCCCGGTAAACCCGATAATCAGTGAAAGCTGATGCAACACGGTGATTCCCGGAAAACAGCACAATCAATTTATAAAACAGGACTAATTCCGAATAATTTCAGTAAGTCTGCTGCTACACTGGAATAATACCGGATGATAATTATTCATGCTGAACAGCGGGAGATTATGATGAGACTACTGCCAAAGCGCCATCTTTACGCTATCGCCGCCATTGCGCTGATTATCATGCTGATCCTGTTTTTCTGGCCTGCCGCGCAGAAACCGCCGGTGACCGTTCCGCCTCAGAATATCACACTGACGCCACCGGCAGATCCGTTAGGTGACCTGATAGCTGAACAGACCGGCACACTACCGGAGGCACCATCCGATATCCCGGATTTGCCGCTGCCGGATAATCTGCCGCCTGGTGTACTGAATACCGAACCGGCTCCGCAACCGGCGACCACACCACCGCCGGTTAGTGCAGAGTCTGCTCCTGCTGCGGTGCCTGCACAGGCAGATGCACTGCGTTTCACCCTCAAAAAGGGCCAGACCATCGCCCAGGTCTTTCGCAGCAACGGGTTACCGGTGGATGACTTATTTCGCATGACAGCCGTTGAGGGGCCGCAGAAGCCGCTTAATCAGGTGGAGGCAGGGGATAAAATCAGTGTGACCAAAGGAAAGGGAAATACGGTCTCTGTGCTGAGGATTGATAAGGCTAACGGGCAGTCCGCCACCTTTAAGCGACAGAAAGACGGCAGTTACCGCCGCTCTTAACACCGGTTTTTACTGCAAAAAAAAACGCTGGCCTGAGCCAGCGTCTTTCAAAGATGTTTACCGTGTAATCAGAGATTACTCAGCAACAATCTTCACATTCAGTTCTGCAAACACGTCGCTGTGAACCTGGAAGTGAACTTCGTGATCACCCAGAGTACGCAGAACGCCGTTTGGCAGACGAACTTCGCTTTTCGCCACTTCAACGCCTGCTGCAGTTACAGCATCAGCGATGTCACGGGTACCGACAGAACCGAACAGTTTACCTTCGTCACCCGCTTTGGAAGACAGAGTCACAACGCCCAGGGCATTGATTTTTTCTGCACGAGCGTGTGCTGCTGCCAGAACGTCAGCTAATTTAGCTTCCAGTTCTGCGCGGCGTGCTTCGAAGAATTCGATGTTTTTCTTGGTTGCAGGAACTGCTTTACCTTGCGGTACTAAGTAGTTACGTGCATAACCAGATTTAACATTTACCTGGTCGCCCAGGCTGCCCAGGTTTGCTACTTTATCAAGCAGAATAACTTGCATTACCTTATCCTCTTAAAGTCATTAATGGACTGTGCCGATTACTGATGACGATCAGTGTAAGGCAGTAAAGACAGGTAGCGTGCACGCTTGATAGCACGAGCGAGCTGACGCTGATATTTCGCACTGGTACCGGTGATACGGCTTGGTACGATTTTACCACTTTCAGTGATGTAGTTTTTCAGCGTAGCGATGTCTTTATAATCAATCTCTTGAACGCCTTCTGCGGTGAAACGGCAGAATTTACGACGACGGAAATAACGTGCCATATGGCTAGTCTCCAGAATCTATCAATTCAATATGTTCGGCATGAAGAACCAGTTTTGATAATCCATTTCGCCCCTGATGGGTGCTTATGAATCCCTGAACGGTTATCTGACTGCCGACCGTTATACTGCGAGTAATGGTTTGGATCGTCTGTCCGCTGGCAACCACGGGCATTCTGCACCATGCCTGCCGGGTGAGTCCGGCTTCCTGCTGTTGTGAGCGGTGCTCAAGCACAAACTGACAATGCGGAATTCCGGCCGGGCTGACTTTCCGGATGGGTTCCCTGCACACTGTGCCGGATAACACCAGACGGTTAGCGGACACCGTTATTACTCTTCAGTTTCCTCAGCTTCATCATTTTCTTCAATGTCGTCAGACATGTCGCGCGGGCGACGTTCGTCTTTCGCTTTAACCATTGGAGAAGGTTCAGTCACCGCGTGCTTAACGCGCATAACCATGCTGCGGATAACGGCATCATTGAAGCGGAAAATAGTTTCCAGCTCGTCAATCACTTCCTGCGGAGCTTCAACGTTCAGCAGAACGTAGTGCGCTTTGTGCAGTTTGTTGATTGGGTAAGCCAGTTGGCGACGACCCCAGTCTTCGAGACGGTGGATCTGACCTTCTGCGTTAGTAATAGCAGTTTTATAACGCTCGATCATTGCCGGTACTTGTTCGCTCTGGTCCGGATGAACCATGAAGACGATTTCGTAATGACGCATTAGTAGTGCTCCTTACGGATTATTAGCCTCCTGTCCGGGCAACCGCAACCCTGAGAGGCAAGGAACTTGTTTAAGTGCGGCTGAAAAATTTGACGCATAACTATACTCATACCCGTCCCAAAAGACAAGGTAATAAGTGTGTGATGCGGGATTATTTTGCGCGCTGACGCACGGCCTCAAACAGGCAGACACCTGTTGCCACCGAGACGTTCAGGGAAGAGACTGACCCGGCCATCGGAATGCTGATCAGTTCATCGCACAGGTCGCGGGTCAGACGGCGCATGCCTTCCCCTTCCGCGCCCATCACCAGCGCCACCGGGCCGGTCATTTTGCTCTGATACAGATCATGGGTGGCTTCACCGGCAGTGCCGACAACCCAGATATTTTCGTCTTTCAGCTGACGCAGTGTGCGGGCCAGGTTAGTGACACGGATAAGCGGTACGCTTTCCGCCGCACCACAGGCGACTTTTTTCGCCGTGGCATTCAGCTGCGCGGAGCGGTCTTTCGGGATGATCACCGCGTGTACACCGGCGGCATCGGCGGTACGCAGACAGGCCCCCAGGTTATGCGGGTCAGTCACGCCGTCGAGTACCAGCAGGAACGGAGTCTCATGCTCAGCCAGCAGATCAGGCAGATCCTGCTCCTGATACTGACGGCCGCCTCTGACTTTGGCGATAATCCCCTGATGGACGGCACCTTCGGTCTGGCTGTCCATCCACTGACGGCTGGCCATCTGCACACGGACACCTGCCGCTTCCAGAGCATGCACAACCGGGGTCAGGCGGCGGTCTTCACGCCCTTTTAAGATAAAGACTTCAAGAAAACGGCTGGGATCACGCGCCAGCAAAGCATCCACAGCGTGGATACCATAAATAATTTCACTCATAACGTTCCGTTTGTTGCGGGACAATAAAACACAATGAGGCGCAATGCCTCATTGTGGGAAAATTCAAATCAAAGGCGGTTACTTCTCAGCTTTTTTCTTCGCGCGTTTCGCCTTTATATTTGCCTCGATTTTTTTGGTCCGGGCTGATTTTTTACCTTTCGGGGCTTTCGGGCCGTCGTCTTTTTTCTTCTTACGGAATGCACTGTCCGGCTCGAAGTTTTTGTCACGGCGGGGATCCCCTTTCTTACCGTCCCGGCGCTTATCTCCTTTCTCCCCGGCTTTCGCCCGGGTTCTTGCGGTTTTGCCTTCATTACGGGCACGGCGGGTGGTGGAAATCAGCGCGAAATCAATGGTGCGCTCATCCATATGCACCGCTTCCACCCGGATTTCAACTTCATCACCCAGGCGGTACACATTGGAGGAGGATTCACCAATCAGACGCTGGCCGACATTATCGTAGCGGTAGTAATCGTTATCAAGTGTTGATACGTGTACCAGACCATCGATAAACAGGTCATTCAGACGGACAAAGAAACCAAACCCGGTCACACTGGTGATAAGCCCGGTAAAGACATTACCCACCTGGTCCTGCATAAAGTCGCACTTCAGCCAGTCTGCCACGTCACGGGTGGCTTCATCGGCACGGCGCTCCGTCATGGAAGTGTGCTCACCGAGCTGGAGCATACTCTGCATATCGTAATGCCACGCGCCGGTCTGCGATTTCCCTTCGCCGCGTTCTTTTGCCAGCAGGTACTTAATCGCACGGTGCAGACTCAGATCCGGATAACGGCGGATTGGTGAGGTAAAGTGGGCATACGCCGGTAACGCCAGACCGAAGTGACCGCGGTTGTCCGGATCATAAATCGCCTGTTTCATCGAACGCAGCAGCATAGTCTGTAACAACTCGTGGTCAGGACGCTCCGCCACTTCCAGCATGACACGGGCGTAATCTTTCGGCTCCGGTGTCAGGCCGCCCGGCAGGGTC
Source organism: Morganella morganii (assembly GCF_019243775.1). NCBI lineage: Bacteria > Pseudomonadati > Pseudomonadota > Gammaproteobacteria > Enterobacterales > Morganellaceae > Morganella > Morganella morganii. The sequence goes on along the minus strand of NZ_CP069157.1, from coordinate 247,492 downwards.
AGACCCAGCTCATTAAAGACGGTGCGCAGATTGATGACGCTGTCCTCTTTCGGACGATCATGCACACGGTACAGCGCCGGTTCGTTGTTTTTCTCAACAAAGCGTGCCGCCGCAACGTTCGCCATGATCATGCACTCTTCGATCAGTTTGTGTGCATCGTTGCGCAGTACCGGTTCAATGCTCTCAATGCGTTTTTCCGCATTGAAAATAAATTTCGCTTCTTCGGATTCAAAGGCAATCGCACCGCGCTCGTCACGGGCTTCCGCCAGTGCTTTATAGAGTTTGTGCAGCTCTTCCAGGTGTTTTACCAGCGGTGCATAGTGTTCGCGCAGCTCTTCATCCCCTTCGAGGATTTTCCACACCTTGGTATAGGTCAGACGGGCGTGGGAGCTCATTACCGCTTCATAGAAACGGTAACCGGAAAGCTTACCTTTCGCCGAAATGGTCATTTCACACACCATACACAGGCGATCAACCTGCGGGTTCAGTGAACAGACACCATTCGACAGCACTTCCGGCAGCATCGGTACGACCTGTGACGGGAAGTAAACCGAGGTTCCCCGGCTGCGGGCTTCATCATCCAGTGCCGTCTGCGGACGCACATAATAACTGACGTCAGCAATCGCCACCCACAGACGCCAGCCACCGCCGCGTTTGGCTTCACAGTGTACCGCGTCATCAAAGTCACGGGCATCTTCGCCGTCGATAGTGACCAGCGGCAGATCGCGCAAATCAACACGGCCTTTTTTGGCGGATTCCGGTACTTCCTCGCGGATATCCGCGACCTGACGTTCCACCTGAGCAGGCCAGGTGAACGGAATTTCATGTTTGCGCAGGGCAATATCCACCGCAATGCTGGTACCCATTTTCTCGCCCAGCACTTCGGTGATAACGCCGAGCGCCTGCACCCGTTTGCCCGGACGGCGGGTCAGTTCCGCCACCACGATATTCCCCATCCGTGCGCCGTTAATTGACTCTTTCGGGATCAGAATATCGAAGCACAAACGGCTGTCATCCGGCACGACAAATCCCATGCCTTCTTCGGTAAAGTAACGGCCGACAATCTGGCCGGTTTTCGGCTCGGTCACACGTACAACGCGCGCTTCGCGGCGGCCTTTGCGATCAGCCCCCATCACCTGGGCCAGGATCACATCCCCGTGGATGCATAATTTCATCTGATCCTGCGGGATGTAGAGATCGTCTTTTTGTCCTTCGACACGCAAGAACCCGAAGCCATCACGATGGCCGATCACGGTTCCTTTAATTAAATCAAGACGCTCCGGCAGTGCGTAACACTGACGGCGGGTAAAGACCAGTTGCCCGTCACGCTCCATAGCGCGCAGACGGCGGCGCAGGGCTTCCTGAGCCTCTTCACCGGTGATCCCCAGTTCCTGTGCGATATCTTCGCGGCTCACCGGTTTGGTGTGGCGGCGGACAGTTTCAAGAATAAATTCACGGCTCGCGATCGGGGAATCATATTTTTCCGCTTCGCGCTCACGATAAGGGTCGTTTGATTGTTTTTCCACTGACATTGTATCCTCCGTGGTTTCTGAACGGCGTTATTCGTCCGTCAGTAACAATTTATAAAGATGCTGATTGTCCTGCACCATATCAGCGAGCGTGTGTTTATCCAGTTCCTGTAAGAACTCCCGGATGGCTTTATTCAGTACCGATTTCAGTCTGCATGCCGGAGTAATGTGACAGAATTCACCGCTGCAGTTCACCAGTGTTAACGGCTCGAGCGCGCGGACAACCTCACCGATACCTATAGTATTAGCAGGTTTTCCCAGGCGGATCCCGCCATTTTTGCCGCGAATCGCCTCGACATAACCCAAATGGCTCAATTGGTTAATTATCTTGACCATATGGTTACGCGATACGCCGTAAACGTCTGTCACTTCCGTAATACTGGTCATTTTACCATCAGGAAGTGACGCCATATAAATCAGCGCCCGCAAGCCATAATCTGTAAAACTGGTTAACTGCACATTTTACCCCGGGAATTCTGTCATCCCGCGCGGGGGATCACATGATAAGTAATGGATAATCATTATGTGTGTCTTTTGCTTATTAAGCAAAATTTGTCGTTAAAAACGCCGGATTTCCTGTCATCACATAGCCAGAACCCCCGGCGTCAGAAAACAAAAGGCCGGACAAACATGCCCGGCCCTGACTGGTATCACCTGAACGATCTTATGCGTCGAACGGGTCGCGCAGGATCATCGTTTCAGAACGATCCGGACCGGTTGAAATAATATCAACAGGAACGCCTGTCAGTTCTTCAATGCGGCGGATGTAATCCAGTGCTGCCTGAGGCAGTTCTTCGCGGCTCTTCGCCCCGAATGTGGTTTCAGTCCAGCCCGGCATGACTTCATAGATAGGCTCGATGCCTTCCCAGTTATCCGCAGCCAGTGGTGTGGTTTCGATGATTTCACCATTCGGTAAACGGTAACCGACACACACTTTCACTTCTTTCAGACCATCCAGCACATCCAGCTTGGTCATGCAGAACCCTGACAGGGAGTTGATCTGCACAGCGCGGCGGATAGCAATGATGTCCAGCCAGCCGCAACGGCGGCTGCGTCCGGTGGTCGCACCGAACTCCTGGCCTTTGGTACGCAGGTATTCACCGGTTTCATCAAACAGTTCGGTCGGGAACGGACCGGCACCCACGCGGGTTGAGTAAGCTTTGATGATACCCAGGACATAATCCACATAACGCGGACCTAAACCAGAACCGGTGGCAACACCGCCGGCAGTGGTGTTTGAGGAAGTCACATACGGATAGGTACCGTGGTCGATATCCAGCAGTGTACCCTGCGCGCCTTCAAACATCACCAGCTCACCGTTAACGGTGGCTTTGTACAGCAGATCAGACACATCCACAACCATACCGGTCAGGATATCCGCAACTGCCATGATTTCGTCCAGGGTTTTCTGATAGTCAACCGCAGGCTCTTTGTAGTAGTTCACTAACTGGAAGTTGTGATACTCAAGGATTTCTTTCAGTTTCTGAGCGAAGGTCTCTTTATCGAAGAGATCACCCACGCGCAGACCGCGACGGGCAACTTTATCTTCGTATGCAGGCCCGATACCGCGCCCTGTTGTGCCGATAGCTTTCGCGCCGCGTGCTTTCTCACGGGCATTATCCAGCGCAACATGATAAGGGAGGATCAGCGGACATGCTTCAGAAATCAGCAGACGTTCGCGCACCGGAACACCACGCTCTTCCAGTGCAGTCATTTCTTTCAGCAGTGCATCGGGTGCGAGTACAACACCGTTAGCAATGATGCTGACGACGTTTTCGCGGAGAATACCTGACGGAATTAAATGCAGGACGGTTTTCTCACCGTTGATAACCAGAGTGTGACCCGCGTTGTGGCCACCTTGATAACGAACAACATACTTAGCCCGTTCAGTCAGCAAGTCGACGATTTTGCCCTTGCCCTCGTCACCCCATTGGGTGCCCAATACGACAACGTTCTTACCCATTTCGTTTTTACCTGGTTGCTTAAAAAAGGATTCTAGCATCTCATGACCGCCCTTTCAGCACTTTTTATCCACTTTATGAAAGTCACCTGATCAATGTCCATAATAAAGCCCGCCTAAGCGGGCTTTCTTCATCAGAGTGCGACCATCAGCATGCTGACGATTTTTCAGTACCGGTTATGCAGTTACCGGACTTACTGGCCTGAAGCCGGACGCAATGATGTCGGTGCCTTCATGTAACGGAAGAAATCCGTATCCGGGCTTAACACCATAATGTCGTTGCCATCGGGTTTGAAGCTTTGCTCATAAGCACGCAGGCTTCGGATAAACGCATAGAAATCCGGATCCTGACTGAATGCATCCGCAAACAGTTTAGCGGCTTCCGCATCACCCGCACCACGCAGGGAGAGTGACTGGCGCTCCGCTTCGGCCAGGATTTCAGTACGGGTTTTATCTGCCACCGCACGAATCTTCATGGCTTCTTCCAGACCCTGTGAGCGGTGACGACGCGCCACTGCTTCACGTTCTGCACGCATACGCTGGAAGATAGCTTCGGAGACTTCCGCCGGCAGGTTGATCTGCTTGATACGGACGTCCACCACTTCGATACCTAACGCCGCCATACTGTTCGGATTCACCTGCGGCTGTGCGCCTTTGGTTTCTTCCTGAACACGCGCTGCCGCATCGGCAATAGCGTTATCAGCATCAGTTGCCTGCGGATCGTTACCGGAGCTCCCTTCGTTCAGTGCATTTTTGACTTCCGTCGTTAATGTACCGCGGGAATCCGTCACAATCTCTTTCACGCTCAGACGACCGAACTCAGAACGCAGACGGTCACTGAATTTACGTTTCAGCAGGTTTTCAGCCTGATTAATATTACCGCTGTTTGTTGCGAGATAATACAGGCTGAAATCACTAATCCGCCATTTAAGGTAGGAATCGACGATCAGGTCTTTGTTTTCGTTTGTCAGGAAACGGTCAGCCTGGATATCCAGTGTCTGGATACGGGCAGGCAACATTTTCACTGTTTCAATAAACGGCACTTTCAGATGCAGACCCGGCTCATACACAATCGGTTTGTTATCCGCATCACGCAGAACTTTGCCAAAGCGCAGCACAATACCACGCTCGGTCTGCTGAACGGTAAAGACAGACGCATACAGAACGCCTAAAACCAGAATAACAATAACGGCTAAATACTTACGCATGATTATTGTCTCCCTGTGCGTTCAGTGTTACCACGGATACCCGAACTGCTGAGATCATACGTGTTGTTGTATTCAGCGGGTACATTCGGATTCTGGCTGCTGTTTTGTGCCTGACGGCCTGCAGGTGCCTGTGTTGCCGGTGCGGATGATGGTGTGGCAGCAGCTTTCGCCGGTGCAGCCTGAGAGGCGGCTCTCTGCTCACGCATAATCTGATCCAGCGGCAGCACCATCATGCTGTTGCTTTTATCATTGGCAATCACTTTACGGGTATTGCTCAGCACACGTTCCATTGTCTCAATGTACAGACGTTCACGGGTGATATCCGGTGCCGCACGGTATTCCGGCAGCATTTTCGAGAAGCTGGCCACTTCACCGCGCGCTTTCAGCACGATACTGGCTTTATACGCCTGTGCGCTTTCGATCATACTTTGCGCATTACCTTTTGCCAGCGGCAGAACTTCGTTCGAGTAAGCTTCCGCTTCACGGATGGACTGCTGTTCGTTTTCACGCGCGGCAATCACGTCATCGAATGAAGCCTGAACTTCAGCCGGCGGACGCGCTTCCTGGAAGTTGACATCGACAATCGCTATCCCCATTTTATAAGGCTTGATTGTCTCTTCGAGGACTTTCTGGGTTTCGTTACGGACCACGGTACGGTTCGCCGTCAGGATTTTCTCCATGGTGAACTTACCGATAACCCCGCGCACCGCGCTGTCCATCGCCTGACGCAGACTGTTGTTCGGGTTAGTGACGCTGAAGAGGTAATCTTCCGGGTTCACTACCTGGAACTGCACGTTCATGTTAACGCGGACCACGTTCTCGTCAGCGGTCAGCATCATACCGTTGGTGGCCAGATCCTGGACGGTCGCCACATCGACCGCAGTAACGCGATCAATAAAGGTCGGTCTCCAGTTCAGACCCGGCTGAACCACATGACTGAATTTACCGAAACGCGTAACCACGCCGCGCTCCGTTTCTTTAATCGTATAGAAGCCGGTTGCGGCCCAGACAACAACAACGGCGGCAATAGCGAGACTGATAATACGTCCGCCCGCGAACTGTACCGGAGGACGATTGTTCCCACCGGACTGCCCGTTATTGTTTCCGCCTTTACCGCCACCCAGACCACCGAGTTTTCTGCTCATTTTCCGGAACAGATCGTCGAGATCAGATGCCCCACGGTTCCGGCCGCCTTTGTTACCGTCGGAGTTGCCGCCTTTATTGCTGCTCCCCCACGGGTCGCGGTCCTGTCCGTTATTACCGGGCTGATTCCACGCCATGCCTTCGCTCCACTCTTTTATGATCGGTTTTTCAGGGCTAAGAGCACAAAAACGCGCTCTCAATTAATATATTACGCCGCTGATAATCAGATAACGTAATCGGCTAACTGTTGTTCCTGCTTGCAGAGGCGGCGCCAGTCAACAATGGGCAGCCTGATTTCAAGGCAAATCCGGCCGTCATCATCAAGCCACTCGCGTTCAATCGCCTGAAGCTGATAAAAACGGCTGCGCAGACGACCCTCCGACGGAGGCAGACACAATTCCAGGTGTGCGATCTCACCGGAAAGGCGTTCCGTCAGTGCCCGGAACAACAACGGGATCCCTGCTCCGGTCTGTGCTGAAAGCCAGACCCTGACCGGCAGGTTATCCTCATTTCTGTCGATACGCGGTTCGAAATCGTCCAGCATATCGATTTTATTCATCACTATCAGAACCGGAATTTCATGTGCATCAATCTCTTCCAGAACTGCATTAACCGCATGAATATTTTCATCCACACGGTTATCCGCCGCATCGACCACATGAAGCAGTAGTGTCGCTTCGCGGGTTTCCTGCAGCGTGGCTTTAAATGCCGCCACCAGATCATGCGGCAGATGACGGATAAACCCGACCGTATCCGCCAGCACCACCGTGCCGACATCATCGACATCAATCCGCCGCAGGGTCGGATCGAGTGTCGCAAATAACTGATCCGCAGCATAGACTTTCGCATCAGTTATGTGATTAAACAGACTGGATTTCCCGGCGTTGGTGTAACCGACCAGAGACACCGTCGGAATATCCGCTTTACTGCGCGCCTGACGGCCTTGTCCGCGCTGGCGTTCCACTTTTTCGAGACGCCCTGAAATCTGTTTGATTTTATCCCGCAGCATCCGGCGGTCGGACTCAAGCTGAGTCTCACCCGGCCCCCGCAGACCAATCCCGCCTTTCTGACGTTCAAGGTGCGTCCAGCCGCGGACCAGACGCGTGGAAAGATGGCGTAACTGCGCCAGTTCCACCTGTAATTTACCTTCATGTGTCCGTGCCCGCTGGGCGAAGATATCGAGGATAACCCCGGTTCTGTCAACCACCCTGCACTGGCACAAACGCTCGAGGTTGCGTTCCTGCGCCGGACTTAAGGCATGGTTAAAGAGCACCACATCGGCTTCACTTTCGGTGACAGCATCGGCAATCTCTTCCGCTTTACCTTCACCCGCAAAATATTTCGGGTGCGGGGCGCTGCGGCTGCCGGTGACTATCTGAACAGGTGTCACTCCCGCGGATGTCACAAGGGATTCAAATTCACTGAGATCATCAGTGTTCTTATCCTGTGAGAAAAATATGTGGACCAGTACGGCCCGTTCACCGCCTTCATACCTGTCAAACAACGGCAGAACCTCTCAGGCTGAGTGAAAAACACGCAGGAAAAAACACAGGTAAAGTCTCCCTACCTATGTTTTTCCGCGATTGATAACTGCACACTGACTTATTCAGCGCCATCAGTATCCTGTTGCGCACCACCGTTACCGGCTGACTGGTGGTAATTGCTGCCGCCGGTCCCCGGGTTTGCGCCACCGCTGTGGTGAGAAACCGGACGGGAAGGTACGACGGTAGAGATCGCGTGTTTGTAAACCATTTGGCTGACCGTGTTTTTCAGCAGAATAACAAACTGGTCGAATGATTCGATCTGACCCTGTAATTTAATACCGTTGACCAGATAAATAGAAACCGGAACCCTTTCGCGACGTAATGCGTTCAGGAACGGATCTTGCAAAGATTGCCCCTTAGCCATTCTGTATTTTCCTTATTTTGTTGTTTTTTAAATGAAACCCAAGCTGGGTTCGAAAAATAACTACTCAAAAACTTTCGTAACCCGTTAATTGTACACAATCAACGGCGCTATGCACGAAGAACCTGCATAACGGCTTTAAGAGATTGTTCAGGCTGTTCACTGTCGAGCCACTGAACACCTTCCCAACCCCGCAACCACGTCATCTGCCGCTTGGCAAGCTGACGGGTGGCGCAAATGCCCCGATACACCATGTCATCATAACTGATTTCTCCTGCCAGATATGACCACATCTGGCGGTAGCCGACACAACGGATCGACGGCAAATCCGGATGAAGATCCCCGCGCTGATACAGCGCACGGACTTCGTCCTCAAAACCGGCCTTCAGCATCATCTGAAAACGCATTTCAATTCGCTGATGCAATATTTTACGATCTGCCGGTGCAATGGCAAACTGATAAGCATTAAAGGGCAAATTCTCCCCTGCAGTTTCCGTCAGTTCTGTCATTGTTTTGCCGGAGATATAGTATACCTCCAGTGCCCGGCTGAGCCGCTGCGGATCATTCGGGTGGATCCGCGTCCCGGCGACCGGGTCAATCCGGCTCAGTTCATCATGAAGAACCTGCCAGCCTTCCTGTGCCGCCCGCGTCTCAATCTGTGCCCGGATTTCCGGGTCAGCGGACGGCAGCGGCGATAATCCTTCCAGCAATGCTTTGAAATACATCATGGTTCCGCCGACCAGCAGCGGAATTTTTCCCTGCGCGGTTATCTCATGCATTGCCGCCAGCGCATCACGGCGGAAATCGGCGGCGGAATAGGCCACTGACGGGTCGAGAATATCAATCAGCCGGTGCGGGGCAAGTGCCAGTTCGGCAGCATCGGGTTTTGCGGTCCCGATATCCATCCCCTTATAAATCAGTGCGGAATCCACACTGATGATTTCCACCGGCAGGTGCTGACGAAGTTCAATCGCCAGCGCGGTTTTTCCTGAAGCCGTCGGCCCCATCAGAAACAGGGCTGCGGGTTTATGATGATTCTGTTCACTCATGACGTAATGCTGCAACGACCTCAGTTAAATCAATTAATTGCAATAAATCTGCCGGCGGTCTGCGCACCAGTTGCGGGCACAGCCGCTCCACATCGGCCAGCAGCTGCACTGCCTGGGCTTTGCTCTGAGCCGCCGGTTCACTGACCAGCATCTCTGCCAGCCGCGACGCAATGGCTTTCTCATCCCCCTCCGGGTTATCAGCCAGGAAACGCAGTAATTCAGGGATAAGATGCGGTAAATTTTGCTGACGAAGCGGTAACGATACCGTACGAATCGTCGCTTTTCCACGGGAAACTGAGCCTTCTATACCGAAAGTACGCAATACCCCGGCAAACTGCGTAAATGTCTCACACTCCTGTGCGTTTAATGCCATCTGAAGCGGGATCATCAGCGGCTGGGATTTCAGTCCCTGCTCTCCCGGGATCAGTTGCTGACAACGCAGATAATGTGATGCTTTGCTGAGGGAAAACAGCGCAATACCTGCATCTGTCTCAATTAACGCATAACACGGCGGATAAAGCGTAAGGATTTTACCAAAACTTACACGCTCACTTTTTTCCGTCACCGGCTCACTTGCGGCGCTGATCCGGTTTTCTGACAGAAAAGTGCTTTTTTCCGGAAACAGCTGCGGCCGGGTTTCTGCCGGTGTCTGCATCAGTGACTGATATATTCCGGCTTCTTTCGGGCTGTAAACGGGTTTATCCGCAGAATATGCCGGTTTTCCGCTGCTGTGGCCGCTGTGAGACGCGCCGCCCCCAGTGGTTTCCCGGTGCGGCGGCGGTGTGAGTGCTTCCTCACGCTCAAAGATATTTTTACCGGCTGCCGCACGGTTTTCCGGCACATGCTGTGTCTGCGGTGCAGACGGATCAGGTTGAAACAGAGAGACCGGCTGCTCATGCTGTTTCAGCACACTGAGCACCGCCTGATAAATAAAGTCATGCACCAGCCGCGCCTGATGAAAACGCACTTCGTGCTTGGCCGGATGGACATTCACATCCACCTGACGCGGGTCAATAGTCAGGTAAAGGACATAGGCAGGCTGCTGATCGCCGCTCAGCCGGTCTTCATAGGCCTGGCGGATGGCGTGGTTGATCAGGCGGTCGCGCATCATCCGCCCATTAACATAGCAATACTGTAAATCCGCCGGGCCGTTGTATTCTGCCGGTGAAGCCACCCAGCCGCGGATCTCCAGCTCTTCGTGAGACCAGGTTACCGCCAGCGCCTGCTGCATAAACGCAGTACCGCAGATAGCCCCGAGCCGGCGCTCCTGCTGATCTTCCGCTTTAACCGGACGGTACTGGCGCATCAGTTTACCGTTGTGGGTGAGATTAATGGCCACATCAAAACGGGACAGCGCGATACGCCGCACCACTTCATCAATGTGGCCGAATTCGGTTTTTTCAGTACGCAGGAATTTGCGCCGCGCCGGAGTATTGAAAAAGAGATCCAGCACTTCCACCGTACTGCCCGCCGGATGTGCCGCCGGTTTCAGCGTCACCGCCATTTCGCGCCCTTCGGCATATGCCTGCCAGGCTTCGTTCTGGTCACGGGTGCGGGAGGTAAAGGTCAGGCGTGATACGGAGCTGATACTGGCGAGCGCTTCACCCCGGAACCCCATGCTCATGATGGCTTCGAGATCATCGAGTGTGGCGATTTTACTGGTGGCGTGACGGGCCAGCGCCAGCGCCAGCTCGTCTTTGGCAATACCGCAGCCGTTGTCACGGATGCGGATAAGCTTTTCGCCGCCGCGCTCAATATCAATATCGATACGGGTGGCACCGGCGTCCAGGCTGTTTTCCACCAGTTCTTTCACCACCGATGCCGGGCGCTCAACCACTTCGCCTGCGGCTATCTGGTTTGCCAGCTGCGGCGGTAAAATCCGGATCGCCATAATTGCCCCCGTTCTCCTGTTATTTGGACGGCGCTGCCTGTAACGGGTTCGCGGTAAAGTATGCGCGTAACCCGCCGTGGATCGCGGCAGCGACCTGCTCCTGGTAAGTGTCAGATCCTAACAGCTGTTCTTCAGTGCTGTTACTGATAAAGCCGGTTTCCACCAGAATGGACGGAATATCCGGTGAACGCAGCACCCCGAGGCTCGCATGCTCCGGCGTGCCTTTGTGGACTTTACCTATCTGGCGCAGCTGACGGATCACGTCCTGCGCCACGGCATAACCGACACGCTGGGAGTTACCGAACTGCAAATCCAGTACCGCCTGGCTGAGATACGGATCCGCACCGTTTGCCAGTGCATCACCGGCACCGCCGAGCAGTTCGGATTGTTTCTCGCTCTGTTCCAGCCAGTTACCTAATTCGTTGTTTGCCCGCCGGTTGGAAAGCACCCAGACTGACGAACCGGTCGCGGTACGGTTTGGTGCGGAATCTGCGTGGATGGACACCAGCATGTTGGAGCCGAATTTACGCGCCACTTCGGAGCGTCCGGCCACCGAGATAAAATAATCGCCGTCACGGGTCAGTACCGGTTTGAACATCGGGTCATCTTTCAGACGCTTTTCCAGCTTGCGGGCGATACTGATAGTGACGTTTTTCTCTTTCAGGCCGTTCTGGCCGATAGCGCCCGGGTCTTTCCCGCCGTGTCCGGCATCAATCGCCACCACGACCTGACGGCTGTTTTTCGGCAGTTTACCTGTCGGTACCACCGGGATTTTTGCCTGTGCCGGTACGGCAGCCGGAGTGGTTGCTGCCGGAGCCGCTGCCGCCGGAGCAGCACTGCCGCTGTTCATGCGCAGCGGTTTGCCGCTTGTGGTGGTGACCGGTTGTGCGGCAGCCACCGGGGCTGCGCTATAACTGTTTTTGCCGGTCAGCGTGATGGTCAGGCCGCTGTTATCCGCAGCATCGCGGAAACTGTTTTTATCCGCCAGTTCCAGCACGATACGCTGATGCTGAGCATCCGGCGCACGGCTCTCTCTGACCACTTTAATCAGCCCGTTATTCAGATTGATCGGCAGACCGGTAATTTTCTGCGGCTGACGGATGTCGATCACCAGACGCTCCGGGTCATGCAGCGGAAACAGTTTATATTGCGGTTTGCCATCAAAACTGAGCTGTAATGTGCCCTGCGAACCGTTGTTGTTCACATTGATGCCCGTCAGGGACGCAGCGTGCCCGGCTGCACTTAACAGCAGGCTCACGCAGAAAAACAGCGCCGTCAGCCATGAAACGGCAGCCACATCAGATTTCCGTGTCAGATATGCATTCATTATCGGTAATTCCTCACATCTCCGCTAACTTATCCAGGAGTTCTTCACCATAAGGGGAACGGGCGGTAAAACGGGCTTCCCGTCCTTCACCATCATACCGTAAGTGCAATTCCAAATCTGCATCCGGCAGAAAACCGGCCCCTTTTTGCGGCCATTCAACCAGACAGACGGTGTTTTCCCCGAAGTAATCGCGGATCCCCATAAATTCCAGTTCTTCCGGATCCGCCAGGCGGTACAGGTCAAAATGATAGACCGGACGTGGTGAGAGCTCATAGGGCTCGACCAGGGTGTAAGTCGGGCTTTTCACATGGCCGGGATGCCCCAGCGCCTGAAGAAAGCCGCGGCTGAAGGTGGTTTTTCCGGCCCCCAGATCGCCGAAAAGATGCAGGACAAATCCGCGCTGACTCTGCTGTGCCAGTGCACGGCCGAGCGCGACAGTGGCAGCTTCATCTGCCAGCGTAAACAGACGTTCTTTCATTCTCGTTGTCGTCACAGGTTATTTTATTGAAATAATTGAGCGTGTAATCCGTTAAACATACCACATTCCGGTGACATACCTGCATAACGGCGTGCGAAAAAACGACAATAATGCGCAGTTTTTGTGCCGGACGGTCTGTGATAAACTCCGCACCATTCACCATCACACCTGCAATGTAAGTAAACACTCACCAATGAACACTCACCCTGATTTACACCAGCTCGCCGCCCGGATCAAACAATGGGGACGCGAACTCGGCTTTCAGCAGGTCGGTATCTGCGATACAGATCTCAGCGCGGAAGAGCCGAAGTTACAGGCGTGGCTGGATGCAGGCTATCAGGGAGAGATGGACTGGATGGCACGCCACGGCATGATGCGCGCGCGCCCGCATGAACTGCTGCCGGGCACGCTGCGGGTGATCAGTGTGCGGATGAACTACCTGCCCGCCAAAGCGTCCTTTGCTGCCGTACTGCAAAACCCGGAGCAGGGTTATATCAGCCGTTATGCGCTGGGGCGTGATTATCACAAGCTTCTGCGCCAGCGCCTGAAGCAGCTGGGAGAGCGGATTCAGGCTGAGTGTGATGAACTGGCTCTGGGAAATACCCTCAGCTACCGCCCGTTTGTTGACTCAGCACCGGTACTGGAACGCCCACTGGCAGCTAAAGCGGGCCTTGGTTGGGTTGGTAAGCATTCACTTATTTTAAACCGTGAAGCAGGCTCCTGGTTTTTCCTCGGCGAGCTGCTGATCAACCTGCCGCTGCCGATTGATATCCCGGTTGAAGAACAATGCGGCCGCTGTGTCGCCTGCATGACCACCTGCCCGACTCAGGCGATTGTCGCGCCTTATACTGTCGATGCGCGCCGCTGTATCTCCTACCTCACCATTGAGCTGGAGGGCGCTATCCCCGAAGAATTCCGCCCGCTGATGGGAAACCGCATTTACGGCTGTGATGACTGCCAGCTTATCTGCCCGTGGAACCGTTTTTCACAACTGACAGACGAGGCGGATTTCTCGCCGCGCAAGCGTCTGCACACCCCGGAACTGCTGGATTTATTCGCCTGGGATGAAGCCACCTTCCTGCGGGTGACAGAAGGTTCGGCTATCCGGCGCATCGGGTATCTGCGCTGGCTGAGAAATATCAGTGTCGCTCTCGGCAACGCGCCGTATGAAGATAAAATTATTATTGCACTGACAGAAAAAACCGGACTGGCTGACTGGCTTGATGAGCATATCCTCTGGGCGGTTGCCCGCCAGTATGCCAAGAGAGATGAATCACGTATCGAAATACAGACTTCACAGCAAAAACGTCTTATCCGCGCCATTTCCAAAGGTTTGCCGCGCGACGCCTGATCCCGCCTCATAATCCCGTTAAGTTATCCACAATATTCAGTGTTGTGAATAATATAAAAAGACCTTGCCTATCAATGTGAAGAAAAAATACAAGAGAGCCGTCACACAATTCACATAAATTAAATTAACATATAAATATCAATATATTAAATATACCGTCGTTCGGTATTTCGCGAAATTCTGTGATTCAGCCGACAAAACCGGCCTGTGGATAACTCTGTGCAGAAAAGTGTGTCAGAACCCCCGGGATGTGAATAACATGCCCCGCAGCGCTGTGGATAAAAAATGACATCCGGACAAAAAAATTGCCCCTGTTTGACTTAATCACCCCATGAAAGGTGATGAAAAGCAGAAACTGACATAAAGATAGTGCAGAAAGTGCCGGTGGTAATCTTTCACTGTCTGAATAATCACCGCTGGTGATCGTTCATCTGCCCTTCGTCAGAGAGGGCGCAAATTCTATTTCACCACGCCGGGATTAGCAAGACTTTTCCCCGTATTTACAAAAAAAAAGCATCTAACAGATTAAATTATCAGCAAAAGTTCAGTGTGGACGGTTTTGTGCTGCGGATAACTGTGACTGATGATTATTTGCACCGCACAGCAGTTTTCCCGGCAGAACCGGTAACAGAAATCACGCAAAGGATTTTATTCAGAAAATAATGCTCGGGGGGACTGAAGAGAAGAAAAAGATTGGAGCGGGAAACGAGACTCGAACTCGCGACCCCGACCTTGGCAAGGTCGTGCTCTACCAACTGAGCTATTCCCGCATCACAACGGTATATACCTGACTATCTGAAAATTGGAGCGGGAAACGAGACTCGAACTCGCGACCCCGACCTTGGCAAGGTCGTGCTCTACCAACTGAGCTATTCCCGCGTCACAACCGGTATATTACCTGACAATCTGCAAAATTGGAGCGGGAAACGAGACTCGAACTCGCGACCCCGACCTTGGCAAGGTCGTGCTCTACCAACTGAGCTATTCCCGCATATTTTGCAATTTGCCCGCACCGCTTTCGATTGAAAATCTATCTCGGTACGGGGAGCGCATTATACGAAAAATTCATTTTCTGGCAAGCCCTCCGGCACGAAAAAATGAATTTTTTTGTTCAGATGCCGATAAAACCGGCAAATATGCTATAAAACACGCAACCTGAACTAATATTAACCGACCGGCGGCTGAAAATCAGCCACCGTTTTTTATCACAGGCGGATAAAGGTTTCGCGGTAGTAAGCCAGTTCCGCGATTGACTCGCGGATATCATCCAGCGCCTGGTGGGTGTTTTTCTTGGTGAAGCCGTCCAGCACTTCCGGTTTCCAGCGGCGGGCCAGCTCTTTCAGGGTGCTGACATCCAGGTAACGGTAGTGAAAATATTGCTCAAGCGCCGGCATATAACGGAACAGAAAACGGCGATCCTGGCCGACACTGTTACCGCAGATAGGAGAAGCGCCCTGCGGCACCCACTGCTCCAGGAACGCGATAGTGGCCTGCTCTGCCTGTGCGTCGGAATACGTGCTGGCGCGGACACGTTCAGTTAACCCGCTGGCGCCGTGTGTGCGGACATTCCAGTCATCCATCAGACCTAATTGTTCATCAGACTGGTGTACCGCCAGAACCGGGCCTTCCGCCAGAATATTCAGGTTTGCATCTGTCACAATGGTGGCGATTTCGATAATCCGGTCACGTTCCGGGTCAAGTCCGGTCATTTCCAGATCGATCCAGATAAGGTTCTGTTCACTTTTTGCCATGTTGTATCCTATAGTTACCTGAGTATCCGCCTGTTTTTTGTTCACACGGATTGAATGATGACGGGTAAAATGAATGGTGTATCATAGCGCGTAATCCGCCCTGCCGCGAGTCACCCCGGCGGGCACTTTCTTCTTTACGTGGTGTCAAAACAGACGAGGTTTCGTTGGCTAAACAAAAACTTTCCAAAGGTCAGGTACGGCGTGTTCAGGCAAACCAGCAGCGCAAACTGCGCAAAGAGAACCGCCCGGAGCCTGAGGACAGCCTGTTCGGTGAGGCTCAGGAAGGACAGGTAATCAGCCGTTTCGGGCAGCATGCGGATATTGAAGCCGCAGACGGCTCGGTACAGCGCTGCAACCTGCGCCGCACTATCAAATCACTGGTCACCGGTGACCGCGTGGTCTGGCGTGCTGCGTTGCAGAATAACGAAGAAGGCCGTGTTAACGGGATTGTTGAGGCAGTGCATGAACGTGAATCGGTACTGACCCGTCCTGATTTTTATGACGGTATTAAACCGATCGCCGCCAATATCAACCAGATCGTGATTGTTTCCGCGATTTTACCGGAATTATCACTCAATATTATTGACCGCTATCTGGTCGCCTGCGAAACACTCGGTGTGGAACCACTGATTGTGCTCAACAAAATTGACCTGCTGAATGACGAAAGCCGCGACCAGGTCAATGATTTAATGAATATCTATCGTAATATCGGATACCGTGTGCTGGAAGTATCCGGCTACACCAACGAGGGGATTGATGCACTGACGGCAGCACTTGCCGGACGGATTTCCATCTTCGCCGGACAATCCGGTGTCGGAAAATCCAGCCTACTCAATACATTGCTGCCGGAAAACGCGGATATCCTGGTCAATAACGTTTCTGATGTTTCCGGGCTGGGTCAGCACACCACCACCGCCTCACGGCTGTATCATTTCCCGCACGGCGGGGATGTGATCGACTCACCGGGAGTGCGTGAATTCGGGTTGTGGCACCTGACACCGGAACAGGTCACTCAGGGATATACGGAATTCCGCGATTATCTCGGCGGCTGTAAATTCCGTGACTGCAAACACGGGGATGACCCGGGCTGTGCGCTGCGCGAAGCTGTGGAGAACGGCGAAATCAGTGCGGAACGCTTTGAAAATTATCACCGTATTCTGGAAAGTATGGCACAGGTGAAACCACGCCGTAATTTTACGGCCGGTGAAGACTGACAAGCGCAATAAGCACAGGTACAATAGCCCCCTTTTGTTCAGAATTCGCCGGAAAAACCGGCAGATAACAAACAATACCAGAGGTCGATGTGCTGGATACTCTTAAAATAAAATTACAATATTTGCTGCCTAAACAGTGTCTTACTCAGCTGGCAGGCCGCTTTGCCAACAAAAAACTTGGCTGGCTGACACAGCTGGTGATCAAAGCATTCGCCAAAGCCTACAAAGTGGATATGCAGGAAGCGAAAGAGAGCGAGTTTATCGCTTACAGTACCTTCAATGAGTTTTTTATCCGCGCACTGAAAGAGGAAGTCCGCCCGATCGTACAGGGCAGCGAAACCCTGGCACTGCCGGCAGACGGCACCATCAGTCAGCTGGGGCTTATCCGTGACGATCAGATTTTACAGGCCAAAGGGCATAACTACACCCTGGAAGCCCTGCTCGCCGGAAACTGGCAGCTGGCGGATCTGTTCCGCAACGGGCAGTTTGTAACCACTTACTTATCTCCGCGTGATTACCACCGCGTGCATATGCCGTGTGACGGCCATCTGCGTGAAATGATCTATGTCCCG
The DNA here is from genome assembly GCF_019243775.1 of Morganella morganii. Lineage (NCBI taxonomy): Bacteria > Pseudomonadati > Pseudomonadota > Gammaproteobacteria > Enterobacterales > Morganellaceae > Morganella > Morganella morganii. The sequence goes on along the minus strand of NZ_CP069157.1, from coordinate 230,114 downwards.
GGCGACCTGTTCTCCGTTAACCCGCTGACCGCCGCCAATGTCCCGAACCTGTTCGCCCGTAACGAGCGTCTGATCTGTGTATTTGACACGGATTTCGGCCCGATGGTGCAGATTCTGGTGGGCGCCACGATTGTCGGCAGTATGGAAACCGTCTGGTGCGGTATGGTCACCCCGCCGCGTGAAGGGATTGTCCGCCGCTGGACTTATCCGGCACACGACAGCGTCTGTGCGGTAAACCTGAAAAAAGGCGAAGAGATGGGCCGCTTTAAGCTCGGCTCCACCGTGATCAACCTGTTCCCGGCGGATACAGTGGCACTGAACAGTGCACTGGCAAACGGCGTTTCCACCCGTATGGGTGAACTGCTGGCCACCCGCATTACGGCGGATGATGCCGCCTGCGCGGAAGAAAGCCCTGCATGCCCGTCACAACCAGACGCCGCTGCCACTAACTGAGGACTCTCCCCTGTGCGCCTGATTATCTCATTTTTACTGGCGGTTTTTCTTTTCTCCCCGCTGACAGCGGTATATGCGGCATCGGATATTAACGAGCCGCAGATCCGCCAGGAACTGAAGCGGATTGAGAGCAGCAAAGATCCGAAAGATATTGAGATGGCTCAGGCGTTACAGGCGACCCTGAACTGGCTGACAGACAGCAAAGCTGCGGATGAACGCGCACAAAGCTATCAGGACACCATCGATAACTTCCCGAAGCTGGTCAGGGCATTACGCCAGCAACTGCTGGAAGAGAGTGATTCCCCGGCCAAAATTCTGACCACCCGCCCTATCAGCGACCTTGAGCAGCAGGCTATCCAGCTCAGCGGACAGTTACTGGAGCAGGGACGGCTGTTACAGCAGGAGCAGGACAAAAACCGCGAAATCAGCGATTCTCTGACCCTCCTGCCCCAGCAGCAGTCCGAAGCCCGCCGTCTCCTGAATGAAGCCACCTCCCGCCAGCAGGGACTCGCAACCCCGCTGACCCCGCTTGCCGAAGCTCAGGCCACGCTGGCCGCCGCAGAAGTGCAGGCACGCAAGGCAACGGTCAATGAGCTGGAACTGGCTCAGCTATCTGCCAATAACCGCCAGGAACTGACCCGCATCCGCCTTGAACTGCTGCGTAAACGCTATCAGCGGCTGGATCTCGAACTTCAGCAGTTGCGCAGTGTGCTCAACGGCAAACGTCAGCAGAAAGCGGAACTGGCGCTGGAACGCACCGAACTGCTGGCCGAACAGGCCGGTGATTTACCGCCGTACCTGAAAGAACAGATTGATATTAACCGCGAACTGTCGCAGGTGCTGAATGATCAGGCCGCGCACATGAGTGATATCGGAGAGATGCAGCGCCAGGCGGCAACCGATATCCAGAAAGCGCGTCAGGTACTCGGCACCATTCAGGAGCAGGCACAGTGGCTGAACGGCTCAACCGCACTGGGGGAAGCCCTGCGGGCACAGCTCAGCCGCCTGCCGGACATGCCGAAACCGCAGCAGCTGGATAAAGAGATTACCGACCTGCGTGTTGAGCGTCTGAAATATGAAAATATGCTCGATGCCCTGTCCGGTAATAATAATGAACCGGATACGTCACAAACAGCCTCCCTCCCGCCGGATCAGGCTTCCCTCTATCAGCAGCTGATTCAGAACCGCAAAGAGCTGCTCGGCTCCCTGCTCTCCGGTTACGATACTGAAATTCTGGAGCTGACCAAGCTCAAAGTGACCACCAGTCAGCTTAGTGATGTGCTGATTGAAGTCCGCGACGACACCCACCGCTATCTGTTCTGGGTGGCGGATGCCACACCGGTTTACCTCAATTACCCGATTGAGATACTGACCAGCCTGACCAAGCTGCTGTCCCTGGATACCCTAGCGCAGCTCGGCGGTGCATTTAAAACTATGTTCTCGTGGCAGAACAAAGAGATTTCGCTCTATATCATCGGCACCCTGCTGCTGGCGATTTTCGGCCTGAACTACCGCCGTCACTATCAGGCATTTCTGGACAGAACCAGTCAGCGTATCGGTAAAGTAACACTGGATCGCTTTTCCATCACACTGCGCACGCTGTTCTGGTCTGTGCTTGTCTCTCTGCCGCTGCCGGTACTGTGGTCCGCTATCGGCTACGGGTTACAGAATGCCTGGCAGTACCCGATGGCAAAAGCGATCGGTGACGGTGTCAGCGCCACCACACCGGTGCTGTGGCTGTTTATGTTCTGCGCAACCTTTGCCCGGCCTAACGGGCTGTTTATCGCACAGTTCCGCTGGCCGGAAGCCCGCGTTAAACGGGCAATGCGTTTCTATCAGCTTTCCATTTTTGTCATTGTGCCGCTGATGATGGCAATGACCACCTTTGAATACTTCAATGACCGGGAGTTTGCCCCGACACTCGGCCGTCTCTGCTTCCTGCTGCTGTGTGCCGCGCTATTTATCATTACCAGCAGCCTGCGCCGTGCGGGAGTTCCGCTCTATCTTGACCGCCACGGCAGCGGCGACAATGCCGTCAGCAAAGGAATGTGGTGGCTGCTCCTGCTGGCACCGGTAGTGGCGGCGATTGCCGCTCTGCTCGGCTATCTCGCGACTTCACAGGCACTGCTCGGCCGCCTGGAAACCTCGGTCGCCATCTGGTTTATGCTGCTGGTGGTCTACAACATTATCACCCGCTGGATGCTGATCCAGCGCCGCCGTATCGCCTTTGAACGTGCCAAACAGCGCCGTGCTGAAATCCTGGCACAACGGGCAAAAAGTGATGATGACAGCAGCGTCAACAGTAATGCCAACAGCGCGGAAGGTGTGATTGATATTGAAGAGCAGGTCATTGACCTCGATACCATCAGTGCGCAGTCAGTCGGGCTGGTCCGTTCGATTCTGACCATGATTGCCCTGGTATCCTGTATTCTGCTCTGGTCTGAACTGCACACCGCCTTCTCCTTCCTGGAAAATATCCGGCTCTGGGATGTCAGCAGCAGTATCAACGGTGTGGATACCCTCCAGCCGATTACGCTCGGCTCTGTCTTTGTCGCCATTCTGGTGATTATCATCACCACGCAGCTGGTGCGGAACCTTCCCGCATTGCTGGAACTGGCGCTGTTACAGCATCTCGATCTGACTCCGGGTACCGGTTACGCGATTACCACGCTGACCAAATACAGTATTACCCTGGTCGGCGGGATTGTCGGCTTCTCGCTGATCGGCATTGAATGGTCGAAAATGCAGTGGTTTGTCACTGCAATGGGTGTCGGGCTGGGCTTTGGTTTACAGGAGATTTTCGCCAACATTGTTTCCGGCCTGATGATCCTGTTCGAAAAACCGATCCGTATCGGCGATACCGTCACCATCCGTGACCTGACCGGCAGCATCACGCGCATCAACACCCGCGCCACCACGCTGACAGACTGGGACCGCAAAGAGATTATCGTCCCGAACAAAGCCTTTATTACCGAGCAGTTTATCAACTGGTCACTCTCAGATACCGTCACCCGTATCGTCCTGACCATCCCGGTCCCGGCGGAAGCCAATCCGGAGCAGGTCACTATTCTGCTGCTGATGGCGGCACAGGACTCGGCAATGATTCTGGACACGCCAAATCCGGAAGCTTATCTGGTTGATTTACAACAGGGTATTCAGATTTTCGAACTGCGCGCCTACGCCGCTGAAATGGGACACCGCCTGCCGGCGCGTCATGAGATCCATCAGAATATCCTGCGCAGCTTCGCGGAAAACAATATCATCCTGCCGTTCCCGCCATTTGAGGCGCGTGTGGATATGGTGGGAAATATTCTGCGCAGCGGCACAAAAAATCTGTCGGGCCGTAACCCGATGCGGAAATCCGGCGGATTGTGATATCACAGATAGTGATCCACTCCGCCGTGATGTGAACAGGTGCCGCGTCCTTTTGAGGTAGAATAAGAGCCGTCTCTGCACACGGCTTTTATATTCGGATCGTTCGGGTCATAAGTAATATAACCGAATGCACTGACCGAAAAGGTAAAGCACACAAGCAATACTATTTTTTTCACCTGATATTTCCTGATAGTCAGTATTTATTATTGACCATACTTCTGATTCAAATCATCCGGAATATCTTCGTCATATTACATCCTTGTTTATCCGTAATCGTTTTTATATAACAGAACCGCCCCCCGGATACTACAGGAACAGCTCACGCTTTGTTCATTTCCGGGGTCAGTATCACGTATGCCACAGAGCTCTCATTTTTTATAAAATCACTTCTTCACGTAAATTTATACCTGATAAGCAATATTAATGATTGCGCCGTTTGCTTCATACCACGTTTAATCATGATTATTGCTGTCCGGGAGAAAATTTTTCTCCTGATATCACTTTACCTCTCTCTAAAAAGCATTATTTTTTCTGATTTACATCCTTTATGATAAAGATATTAAAAAATAAGCCTGCTGATAACAAAACGTTATTACATAATACGTTGTTTAAATCGCACCCGTTAAGAACAACATTGTTTAAGATTTAAACATTAAGGATGTTATTTATGGCGATAAATACGACACGTTCCGCAGCGGAAAATTCCGGAATGAGTGAAGAGCAGTGGCGTGCAGCGACCAAATTTGATGGTACCGACGCCGGCTGGGTTATTATGAGCATCGGGATGGCTATCGGCGCCGGTATTGTTTTCTTACCGGTTCAGGTCGGTCTGATGGGGTTATGGGTTTTCCTGCTATCCTCCGTTATCGGCTATCCGGCCATGTATCTGTTCCAGCGGTTATTTATTAACACGCTCGCGGAATCCCCGGAATGTAAAGACTATCCGAGTGTGATTACCGGTTATCTCGGTAAAAACTGGGGGATATTACTCGGAGCGCTGTATTTTATTATGCTGGTGATCTGGATGTTTGTTTATTCCACTGCCATCACAAATGACAGTGCGTCTTATTTCCAGACTTTCGGTGTGACAGAAGGATTATTATCCGACAGTCCGTGGTACGGATTAATTCTGATTTGCCTGCTGGTCGCTATCTCTTCACGCGGCGAAAAGCTGTTATTTAAATTATCCAGTTTTATGGTGCTGACCAAGCTGTTTATTGTCGCCGCACTCGGTATATCGATGGTGGGCATGTGGCACCTGTATAATATCGGCTCACTGCCGCCGGTTGGCCGTTTAATTAAAGAAGCGGTTATTACACTGCCGTTTACCCTGACATCCATTCTGTTTATTCAGACTCTCAGCCCGATGGTCATTTCATTCCGCAATCAGAATGTGAACCGGGAAGTGGCCCGCTTTAAAGCCCTGCGGGCAATGAATATCGCCTTTATTATCCTGTTCTGTACCGTCTTTTTCTATGCCGTTTCCTTTACCCTGGCAATGGGTCATGACGAGGCGGTTAAAGCTTATCAGCAGAATATTTCCGCACTGGCAATCGCCGCTAAATTCTTCCCCGGCGGCTGGGTAACTGTGGTCAGCGTAATGCTGAATATTTTTGCGGTTATGACGGCGTTCTTCGGGGTATATCTCGGGTTCCGCGAAGCCACGCAAGGGATTGTGATGAATATTCTGCAGCGCATGATGCCTGCGGAGCGGATTAATGAAACCCTGGTGAAATACGGCATTATGGTATTTGCGGTGCTGCTGGCCTGGGGCGCCATTATTCTCAACGCACCGGTACTGAGCTTTACCTCAATATGCAGTCCGATTTTCGGGATGGTCGGTTGTCTGATTCCGGCTTATCTGGTTTATAAAGTCCCGATGCTGCATAAATATAAAGGCATCTCCCTGTATCTGATTATTTTTACCGGGATGCTGCTCTGTGTGTCGCCGTTCCTGGCATTTTCCTGATAATACTCCCAGAAACAAAAAAGCCGCCGGATTTATTTTCCGGCGGCTTTTTTGTTGATCTGAATATAAAAATTACTGCTGATATAACCGGCGCAGATAATGAGCAACCGCATCATCCGCATTAGAGCCAATCACTTCCATTTCCGGCAGAATATCTTTCAGGCGCTGATGTGCTCCCGCCATAATGCAGCCTTTTCCGGCCATTTCCAGCATTTCGCGGTCATTCATACCGTCACCGAAAGCAATGCAGTCATTCAGGCGGTAGCCCAGTGATTCCGCGACCTGCTGCAGCGCCTCACCTTTAGAGACACCTCCGGCCATCACTTCCAGACAGCTGCGCAGAGAGAAACTGACATTCACTTTATTGCCGAAACGCACGCGGATTTTGGCTTCCAGCGCGACAAGTTTCTCGTGATCGTCACAGGTAAAGTAGACTTTGCAGACCTGATCAACCGGAAAATCATTACGGTCAAACAGCTCATACATAAAAACAGATTCCTGGAAAAACTCTTTCTGTTCCGGGCTTTCCCGGTTGATCATCCAGCCGTCACCCCGGTAATAGTTGGTGAGGATATCCGGGTTATCAAACTCCATCAGGCACAGCTCGCGGACCACATCCGGATCCACATCATGACTGAATACCAGCTCACCTTTGGTGTTGTGTACCCGCGCGCCGTTGGAGGTGATCATAAACGCGTCAATTCCCAGTGCATCACGGATCTGCGCCACATCCACATGATGGCGGCCGGTGGCAAAAACAAAATGCACGCCTTTATTGATGGTCAGCAGGCGGAGGGTTTCCTTGGTGTAGGGGGTCAAACTGTGGGCAGGTGATAATAACGTTCCGTCTAAATCTGAAGCAACCACATGATACATATGCAAATTCCTGAAAATTGATTAGTGGAGTCCGAAAAAATGACAAATCGCATTGAGCGCGACAGCGCGCAACGCGTCTTCTTCGAACAGGATCTCGTGATAAGCTCCCTCAAACGTCAGAGGCATATGTTCTTCTTCTTGTCCTGTCCGGGCTTTACGGCGCTTTTCGCAGAAAGCCAGCAACTCCCGATTGTCCACCACCTTATCCTCTGATGCCATCAGCACCATCAGCGGGGTGTTTATCTCTCCCGCCTGCGCAATTATCTTTTGTCCGATATCAATGCTTTCGCGTAACCAGTGATACGTGGGTCCGCCGAGACGTAAAGCAGGATAGTCAGCATAACAGCGCAGGTAACGCCGGTACCGCGGGTAACTGTGGGTCAGCATGTTGATTAAAAACGGCAACGGCTGCCACTTCCCGGTTGATACCGCATACTCATTGCGTTCCGACGGCCGTTTATCAGCCCGGTTCACAATCATATTCGCCAGCCACATCGGCATCGGTAAATTGATACCGAACATCGGGGCACATAATACCGCGGCACGGAAGGTGTCCGGCTCGCGCAACAGATAACCGCCCAGTATCGCACCGCCCATCGAGTGCGCCAGTGCATAGCGGTAAGCGTAATTTTTCTCCGCCAGCGCGATGTTGGTGAACTGAGAAAAATCATCAATATAGTCGTCAAAACGCTCGACATGGCCTTTTTGCGGATCATCCAGCATCCGCCCGGAAAGCCCCTGCCCCCGGTGATCCATAATAAAGACATCAAAACCGAGGTGGAAAAAATCGTACAGAACTTCCGGATATTTGACGTAGCTTTCGCTGCGTCCGGAGCTGATCACCAGCACTTTGTCATGCGCAGGATCGGTAAACTGCACATAGCGGATAGTGACATCATCCGTGCCCTGAAATGTCCGCTCATCCCGGTTGCTCCAGAAATCAAGTAACGGGCCGTTCACAAAGGCGGAATACTCCGCTTCGCGTTCCAGCCAGCTTGCTTTCAGGGTATCCGGTGGCAGCATAGGGTGCTCCTTTAGTCATCAAATCCGGTGAGATGCTCGCGGATAAGGGCCATAAATGCATCGCCGAATCGTTCCAGTTTCCGCTCTCCGACGCCATTTATCAAGAGTAAATCATTTGCCCTGACCGGGCATTGTTCCGCCATTTCAATGAGTGTGGCATCGTTAAACACCACAAACGGCGGGATATTTTCCTCATCCGCAATGGATTTGCGCAGCTTGCGCAATTTCGCGAACAGTTTTTTGTCGTAATTACCGCCGTAGCTGCGGGCAGTCTGACGCGGTTTGATATTCTGGATCCTCGGCACCGCGAGTTGCAGCGGTACTTCGCCGCGCAGAACCGGACGGGCGGATTCGGTTAATTGTAACGCAGAATAATTGGCGATGTTTTGCGTTATCAGCCCTAAGTGGATCAACTGGCGCAGCACACTGACCCAGTGTTCCTGGCTTTTATCTTTGCCTATACCGTAAACCGCGAGTTTGTCGTGTCCGTATTCACGGATCCGCTGATTATTCGAGCCGCGCAGCACATCCACAATATACCCCAGACCAAAACGCTGCCCGGCGCGGTAGATGCAGGACAGCGCCTGCTGTGCCTCAACCAGCCCGTCATACTGTTTCGGCGGATCCAGGCAGATATCGCAGTTACCGCACGGTGTCTGGCGGTTCTCACCGAAGTAATTGAGCAATACCAGACGGCGGCAGGTCTGTGCCTGGGCAAACGCGCCCATGGCATTCAGCTTGTGCTGTTCGATATCTTTCTGCGGCCCGGCCGGTTTTTCATCCAGACAACGGCGCAGCCACGCCATATCCGCCGGGTCATAAAACAGAACCGCTTCCGCACTGACCCCGTCACGTCCTGCACGGCCGGTTTCCTGATAATAGGACTCAATATTGCGCGGGATATCAAAGTGCGCGACAAAACGGACGTTGGATTTGTTAATCCCCATCCCGAATGCCACCGTGGCGACCACGACCTGTAAGTTGTCCTTGAGGAAAGCATCCTGGACCCATTCACGCTGTGAATTATCCAGGCCGGCATGATACGCCGCGACACTCAGTCCGCGCTTTTGCAGACGGGCGGCGACATCTTCCACTTTATTACGGCTGTTACAGTAAATAATACCGCACTGGCCTTTCTGACCACGGACAAACATCCACAGCTGATCAAACGCTTTATATTTTTCCACCAGCGTGTAGCGGATATTCGGGCGGTCAAAGCTGCTGATGTGGATCAGCGGGTCACTGAGGCGCAGCCGCGAGCAGATATCAGAACGGGTGGTATTATCGGCGGTGGCCGTCAGGGCAATCACCGGCACACCCGGCAGATGCTGGCGAAGCTCGCCTATCGCGCAGTATTCCGGCCGGAAATCGTGTCCCCACTGAGAGATACAGTGCGCTTCATCCACCGCCAGCAGCGACGGCTGCCACTGCTGTAACTGGCGGATAAAACTGCTCATCAGCAGGCGTTCCGGTGCCACATACAGCAGTTTGATGCGGTTATTGTGACACCCTTCCAGTACCTTCTGCTGTTCCTGCGCGGTCTGTGCCGAATTCAGATAACCGGCTTCCACCCCGAGCAGGCGCAGCTGATCGACCTGATCTTTCATCAGGGAAATCAGCGGTGACACCACCACTGTCAGCCCCGGCAGCATCAGTGCCGGAATCTGATAACACAGTGATTTCCCGCCGCCCGTCGGCATGACCACCAGACAATCGCGTCCGCCGGTCACGGTATCGATAATATCGGACTGTCCGGCACGGAATTGCTGATAACCAAAGACCTGGCGCAGGATAGCGTCAGCGTCGGGCAGGGTATTGATGACTTCAGCGGTAGACACGCAGCTCCTCAGGTGAAACAGAAATCCGGGCAGTGCATTCTGCCGGTGAAAAGATGCTTCTATGCTAGCTCAGTTTGCCATCAGATAACAGACTATCCGCACGGACGGTGATAATATTCGATCGGTGCTGAGTTTTTTTGCGCACACCTTCTGGTGTAATTTTGTGATGCGCGTTACACTTTCACATCTTTTTAACGTCTTTGCCGCCATCCGGCGTATCGCAGGCGATCACATTTTACGAATAATTAATTAATGACGTGATTATTCACGTTGTAACTATGTAGTATCAATGCGAGAGTGACCGCGCCGGCAGGCATCTTCTTTTCTTCTTTCTTTCAGACTTGGACTATCATGAGCCAGCAACAGACCGTAAAAGGCGTCCTTTGTGCTCTCGGCGCTTACTTTATCTGGGGTATTGCCCCTGTGTATTTCAAACTGATCCAACAGGTGCCTGCGGATGAGATCCTGACACACCGGATTATCTGGTCATTCTTTTTTATGATCCTGCTGATCACCGTGTCACGCCAGTGGCCGCGTATCCGCCAGATTATCCGCCAGCCGAAGAAAATCATGATCCTCGCGCTGACCGCCTGTATTATCGCCTCTAACTGGCTGATCTATATCTGGGCGGTGAACCACAACCATATGCTGGAAGCGAGTCTCGGGTACTTTATTAACCCGCTGGTCAACGTCCTGTTCGGAATGCTCTTTCTCGGTGAGCGTTTCCGCCGTATGCAATGGTTTGCCGTGTGTCTCGCCTTTACCGGCGTGCTGATCCAGCTCTGGCAGTTCGGTACTGTGCCGGTGATCGGGCTGAGTCTGGCCATGACATTCGGCCTGTATGGTCTGCTGCGCAAAAAACTAGGGGTGGATGCCCAGGGCGGGATGCTGGTGGAAACCTTGTGGCTGCTGCCGGTTGCGGGTATTTATCTGCTTTTCTTTGCCAACAGCGCCACCAGCAATATGACCATGAACAGCCTGACGCTGAATCTGCTGCTGATTGCCGCCGGGATTATCACCACCGTGCCGCTGCTGCTGTTTACCGAGGCCGCTAACCATCTGCGTCTCTCCACGCTCGGCTTCTTCCAGTACATCGGTCCGACCCTGATGTTTGTGCTGGCGACCACCGCATATGGCGAGGCTATTTCCGCCGAACGGCTGGTAACCTTTGCCTTTATCTGGGCGGGACTGATTGTCTTTACCCTGGATGCACTGTACACCCAGCGCCACCGCTACAAAAAAGCGTGATATCCTGTGAGACAGCGCCGGATCTGCCGGCGCTGTCACCGGGAGGATAATTATGGACTGGATCACGCATCATCTGGCGGTACTGCACGACCACCCGCTCTGGCTGCTGGCCATTCTGTTTGTTATCGCCCTGAGCAAATCCACGATTATTCTCTCATCTGTCCTGCCGCCCGCCTCTGTCATGCTGATGACGGTAGTGACGCTGGCATTTCCGGTCGTTCCGGTGGTGATTATCTGGCTGGTGATTACGCTGGGCGCGGCCTGTGGTTCGATGATTTCGTATTATCTCGGCCGTCTGATTATCACCCGCAACTATTTTCCGGGACTGATGGCGAAATACAAAACCGCCCTCGGTAAAGCCCAGGCACGGCTTCAGACCAGCGGGCTGCTGATCCTGTTTACCTCACGGTTTATTGCGGTGCTGCGCTATCTGATCCCGATGGCGGCCGGATTGCTGCGTTTCACACAGACCCGTGTACTGGTGACCTGTCTGCTGTCCGCCGGGGTCTGGACCGCCCTTTACATGCTGATTGCAAAGGGCATTGAGTTCACGTTTTTCTGAGGAAGGCTGTTACAGCCAGTTCTTGCGTTTGAAGTAAAGATACGGCGCGAGTGCAGCGGCAACCATCACCCCGATCGCAGCAGGATACCCCAGCGACCAGTCCAGCTCCGGCATAAATTTGAAGTTCATCCCGTAACTCGATGCCACCAGTGTCGGCGGCAGGAATACCACAGAAACAACGGAGAAGATTTTGATAATGCGGCTCTGTTCGATATTGATAAAGCCCATCGCCGCCTGCATCAGGAAGTTCACTTTCTGGAACAGGGATTCATTGTGCGGCAGCAGGGATTCGATATCGCGCAGGATTTCGCGTGCCTGCTCCAGCTGATTCGCAGGCAGACGGGTACGGCGGACCAGGAAGTTCAGCGCGCGCTGGGTATCCATCAGACACAGACGGACTTTCCAGCCGATATCTTCCTGCTCGGCCAGGGCAGACAGGGCTTTATCGAACTCATCATCCTGCTTGCCTTTCATAATCGCCCGGCTGAGTGTTTCCAGATTGCTGTAGATGTTTTCGATTTCATCCGCCAGCTGCTCGATTTTGGTTTCAAACAGATCCAGCAGGATTTCGTAACCGTTGCCGTCCTGCATGGTCTGTTTGCGCGCGCGCATACGGTACAGGCGGAAAGCAGGCAGTTCCCGCTCACGCAGCGTGTATAAACGCCCGTCACGCAGGGTAAATGCCACAGTGGAGTTTCCGGCGTGGTCGTCCGCATCTTCGTAATAGAAAAAGGAGTGGACGTGAAGCCCGTCATCGTCCTCAAAGAAACGCGCGGAGGCTTCGATATCATCCAGTTCCGGGCTGGTTGCCAGTTCCTGGTTGAACTGAGTCTGAATCAGCTGCCGTTCATGCTCTTCCGGTTCCGAAATATCCACCCACAGCGCATCTGTCAGGGCGTCGCCCTCTTCTAAATCAAGACGTTGCAAACGCTTATTGTCAACTCTGAATGCGCTCAGCATGGTATGCGGCCTCCGGGAACGAAAGGAAAAGAAAAAGTGTGCGCATGTTATGCGCAGATGAAAAAGGGTGTCAACCGGTTATTATCCGATTAACACCTTACTCTGCGGGAGATCAGGGTTTTTCCAGTTTGGCGTAGGAGGCCACCAGCCATTTGATCCCTTCACCCTGGAAGGCTATCTGTAAGCGGGTATGCTCGCCGTTACCTTCCATATTGATGATAGTGCCCTCCCCGAATTTCGGATGACGGACACGCTGCCCGAGGGTATAACCGCTGTCATTGGCGGTGATCGGTGTGCCGAGCCGCTGATGATTAACCGGGCGGGATACGGTAGCACGCAGACGCACTTCCTCCACACACTCCGGCGGCAGTTCACCGATAAAACGGGATGGCCGGTGATACACCTCTTTGCCGTACAGACGGCGGGTCTCGGCATAGGTCAGAGTCAGCTTCTGCATGGCACGGGTCACACCGACATAGGCCAGCCGCCGCTCCTCTTCAAGACGGCCGCTCTCCTCCATCGACATCATGCCCGGGAACATGCCCTCTTCCACCCCGACGATAAAGACCTGCGGGAACTCCAGCCCTTTGGCGGAGTGCAGTGTCATCAGTTGGACAGCATCCTGATAGCGGTCCGCCTGACCTTCGCCGGATTCCAGCGCGGCATGGGACAGAAATGCCTGTAACGGCGTCAGCCCTTCGTCAGCATCCTGATAGCTGAACTGGTTGGTTGCGGTCACCAGTTCCTCTAAGTTTTCGATCCGCGCCTGGGCTTTTTCACCTTTTTCCTGCTCATAGTGTGCCCGCAGTCCGGAATCGCGGATCACGCGGTCAGTCTGCACATGCAGCGGCAGGCCGTCAGTTTCCTGCGCCAGCAGATTGATCAGCTCGAGGAAGCGCCCCAGCGCGGAGGCAGCGCGTCCCGCCAGTGCTTTTTCTTCCAGCAGCACACCGCAGCTTTCCCAGAGGGTCAGTTCCCGCTCACGGGCAGTCTGACGCACCACGTCCAGGGTGCGGTCGCCGATCCCGCGTGTCGGGGTGTTCACCACACGCTCAAATGCGGCATCGTCATGACGGTTTGAAATCAGGCGCAGATACGCCAGCGCATCTTTGATTTCCTGGCGCTCGAAGAAGCGCTGGCCGCCGTAAATACGGTACGGCAGCGCGGCCTGTAACAGCGCCTCTTCCTGTAAACGGGACTGGGCGTTACTGCGGTAGAGAATCGCGCAGTCCGCCAGCGCCCCGCCGTTCTCATGCCACTGTCTGATGCGTCCGACCACATAACGCGCCTCATCCAGATCATTAAAGGCACAATACAGAGAGATAGGCTCGCCGTCCTCACCGTCCGTCCAGAGGTTTTTCCCCAGCCGGTCGCTGTTGTGCGAGATCAGGGCGTTCGCCGCTTTCAGGATATTGTTGGTGGAACGGTAATTTTGCTCGAGGCGGATAGTGGTCGCACCCGGGAAATCTTTCAGGAAGCGCTGGATATTTTCCACCTGCGCCCCGCGCCAGCCGTAGATAGACTGATCATCATCACCGACAATCATCACTTTGCCGGTATCACCCGCCAGCATGCGCACCCAGGCGTACTGGATGCTGTTGGTGTCCTGGAATTCGTCCACGAGGATATTGGTAAAACGGTCACGGTAGTGCTGTAAAATCGCCGGTTTGTTGAGCCACAATTCATGTGCGCGCAGCAGCAGCTCGGCAAAATCCACCAGCCCCGCACGGTCGCAGGCTTCCTGATAGGCCTGGTAGATCCGCAGCCAGGTGGCTTCCACCGGGTTGCCGTAGCTCTCAACATGCTGAGGCCGCAATCCTTCATCTTTTTTACCATTGATATACCAGCAGCCCTGTTTGGCCGGCCACTGTTTTTCATCGAGATTCATGGCTTTGATCAGACGGCGGATCAGGCGGATCTGATCTTCACTGTCGAGGATCTGGAAATCCTGCGGTAATCCGGCATCAAGGTGATGCGCCCGCAGCAGACGATGTGCCAGGCCGTGGAACGTCCCGATCCACATCCCGCCCTCACTGGTACCGACCAGCTCTTCAATACGGTGGCGCATTTCCGCCGCCGCTTTGTTGGTAAAGGTCACTGACATCACCGAAAACGGAGACGCATTCTCCACTGCCAGCAGCCAGGCGATACGGTGCACCAGCACCCGGGTTTTTCCGGAACCGGCACCCGCCAGCACCAGCATGTTTGAGCGGGGAGCCGCCACCGCTTCGCGCTGTTTATCATTAAGGCTTTCAAGCAGATAAGAGACGTCCATAATTTCCATCAGTGTTTTGTGCGGCAGCGCCGCGAAAGAAAAAGCGCCTTCCGGACAGCCGGATCCGGAAGAACTGGTTTTTTATACAGATAAAATTATAACAGTCCGGTTAAAGAATCCAACTGTGTAATTTCAATATGCGGCAGCAGGCGGGTTTCCGGGTCGTGATAAACATCACGGCCGTCAAGGTTGATCCAGCAGGCCTGCATGCCGCTGCACAGCGCACCTTCCACATCGGTATTCAGGTTATCACCGACATGCAGGATATTTTCTGCCGGGAGAGCCAGCCGCTGCGCCGCCGTGCGGTACATATCGCAGAACGGCTTTGCCCGCCCGTCGGGACCGGCTTTGAGAATAAAAGTAAAATAATCTGCCAGCCCGCATTTTTCCGGCTCCATATTGCCGTTGGTGATCGCCACCAGCGGAATTTTGGCCGCCAGCGCAGTCAGCGTGTCATGCGTGGACTGCGGCACATCAATACGGCTGCGCCACTGCGCAAAATGCGCCATCACTGCATCCGCCCCAGCCTGAGCACGGGCGGCGGTATAGCCGTAATGCAGGAAAAAGGTGCGCCAGGAAAGCAGACGCCAGCGGCTGACATCATGGAAAATCTCCGGCTGCTGACGGCGGATCCGGTCACGGAACACATTAATATAGTCAGCCGGTAATTCACTGAAACGCGGATCATACTGACGGATAAACGCAATGACCTCCTCCTCGGTTTTATCCATCACCGGACGATTATCATACAGCGTGTCGTCAAGATCGAACGTCATGGCGCGGACAGGTGAAAGGGGGCGGTAAAAACGCATTACGGTTTTCCTCGTTTGGCCCGCGGATGTGCAACATCATACACATTGGCAAGATGCTGAAAATCCAGATGGGTATAGATTTGCGTGGTGGACAGATTAGCATGCCCCAGCAATTCCTGCACGGCACGCAGATCGCCGCTGGATTCCAGAATATGAGTCGCAAAGGAGTGGCGCAGTTTATGCGGGTTCAGATGGCTGTTCAGCCCCTGGTGCAGGCCCCAGTATTCAAACCGTTTCTGCACATTACGCGCTGAAATCCGCTTACCGCTTTTGGTGGAGATAAACACCGCCCGGTCTTCCGGGTCATACAGCTCACGCAGCGGCAGCCAGCGCTCCAGACAGGCAACTGCCGTTTTGCCGAGCGGCACTTTGCGCTCTTTGCTGCCCTTCCCCAGCACCCGCACTTCGCCGGTGGCCAGGTCAAAATCCCCGGTATTCAGCCCGACCAGCTCCGATAAACGCAGCCCCGCGCCGTACATCACTTCCAGCATGGTACGGTCACGCACGGTCAGCGGATCATTACTGCTGATATCCATCAGCCGGGTAATATCATCCACATCCATATTTTTCGGCAGGTGCCGTCCCTGTTTCGGGGCACTGACAGCCTTGGCCGGATTGGCGGGCAGCAGGCCGTTACTGACCTGCCAGTCAAGAAATGAACGGAGAGCGGAAAGACGCAGCGCCAGACTGGCGGGCTGTAACCCGTTACGGCGGCTTTTTGCGGCCAGCATCCGCACTGTTGCCGGTTCCAGTTGTGCCCAGCAGCGGAGTTTACCGGCGGCCATCATTTCCGCCAGCGCGGTGAGCTGGCGGCGGTAATTGGTAATCGTGACCGGACTTAACCGGCGCTCTACCCGCAGATACTGCAGAAACTGTTCTGCCGTGACCAGCAGGTCATCTGCCGCGCTGTCCGTCATGCCAGCTCCACCCAGCGCTGCAGCAGCTGCGGCAGGAAATAGGCTACCTGTTCCAGCATCGCGGTACCCATATCTTTCTGATAGTGCTGCTTGTCACGGCTGACAAATATCACTACACCGAGGTCATGCTGTCCGCCCAGCAGCGATACAGACGCTGAACCGACAAATGCACTGTCCGGCAGCAGCAGCTGAATTTCAGGGGCTGTCAGTTGTCCCAGATAATGGTTGCGATCCCCGAAGCGGGAGAGACGGATGGCTTCAAAGTGTGCGCGGGATAAGGCCAGATCCTGATGACGGAACGGCGCACCCAGCCGCCAGCTGTCAGTAAACAGACGGATTCTGGCATGACTGAGTTTCAGCCCCTTCGCCCACTGATTCAGGCGTTCGGAAAAATCATCAAGAGAAGTCGCGGCGGACAGCGACGCCAGCAGTTTCAGCAGGCGCGAGAACAGGTGTTCGTTTTCACGGGCCTGTATCATCAGCTGCATCAGATCATCCGTCAGCGTGCCTATCCGCTCACGCTGGCGTCCGAGCTGCCACTCCACCAGAGAGACCGCACCTTTTACCGGGTGCGGGATGGTCATGTCAGTGATCTGCGCGGCATTGCGGATGAAAAAATCCGGATGCGCTTTCAGATACGCCAGCACCGCCGCCTCATCCGGCTCTCCGGAAGGGGCAAATACGGCCGTATCCTGTTGACTGTCCATTGCTATTTATCCTCTTTATGATGATTAAAGATGGATAACACCATCATATACATGCGTGGCCGGGCCGGTCATAAACAGGGGTTTTCCCTCACCTTCCCAGCTGATAAACAGGGTACCGCCGGGTAAATCCACCTGCACATTTTCAGCCAGCAGGCCCTGGCGGATCCCGACAGAAACCGCCGCACAGGCGCCGCTGCCGCAGGCCTGTGTTTCACCGACACCGCGCTCGTATACGCGCAGACGGATATGGTCACGCGACAGGATCTGCATAAAGCCGATATTTGCCCGCTCCGGGAAACGCTCGTGGCTTTCCAGAACAGGGCCGATAACCTCAACTTCCGCCGTTTCCGTGCTTTCCACCTGGATAACACAGTGCGGATTGCCCATCGACACCACACCACACAGAACCGTGCGTTCAGCGGCGCGGATAATATAGGTTTTCTCTTCTTTGACCGCGCGGAACGGTACCAGCGCCGGTTCAAACTCCGGCACGCCCATATTCACGCGGACATTGTCATCATCGGCAATCGTGAGCACCATGCGTCCGGACTGCGTGCTGACACGGATATCCCGTTTGTTGGTCAGCCCTTTGAGGCGGACAAACCGGGCAAAACAGCGCGCGCCGTTGCCGCACTGCGCCACTTCACTGCCGTCGGCGTTAAAGATGCGGTAGTGAAAATCCAGTTCCGGGTCATAGGGCGCTTCCACCACCAGCAGCTGATCAAAGCCGACACCGGTGTGCCGGTCTGCCAGACGGCAGATAAGCTCCGGAGAAAAATAGATATTCTGGGTGACGGCGTCCACCACCATAAAATCATTACCCAGGCCGTGCATTTTGGTGAACTGCATGTTCAGATCCTGTTTACGCCTCAGTAACCGGGGTTATCCGGTGGTCATTTTTGCGTTTTGCCGGGCTCAGCGTTGTCAGTCTGCACAGCAGACTGCTCTGCCGCAGGCTTGGCTGCAGGCGCGCTTTTCGCGGCGGCAGGCTCTTCCGGCGGGAAGTAAAGCGGGCCTTTCAGTCCGCAGCCGGACAGGGTCAGCAGCATCACGGCGGATACCGCACAGATCATTTTTTTTCTTCATTTACAGTCATGCCTGTTAATCATCGGTCAATACCCTCTATAATCGCAGTTAGATGTCGAAAAGCAAATAGGAAATGACGATGAACGATACAGAATTTCACCGGACAGCGGATGCGCTGTTGCAGGATATTGAAGCAAAATTAGATGATTACGACGGTGATGCGGATATTGACTGCGAAACCAACGGCGGTGTGATGACCCTGAGCTTTGAAAACGGCTCAAAAATTATCATCAACAAGCAGGAAGCATTTCATCAGATCTGGCTGGCGGCACGTAACGGCGGCTATCATTTTGATCTGAAATCAGATAAATGGATTTGTGACCGCAGCGGCGGCGAGCTGTTTGCCATGCTGGCACAGGCCATCAGCGAGCAGAGCGGCGAACCGTTCAGCTTCTGAGAGTCAGACTGACGGCACAGGTTCTGTGCCGTCGCATATCAGCCGCGCTGCCCGGCGGCCTGATACTGTAACGGCCGGACATCAGCATGAAAATCCGGATACGCGGTATCACGCGGCTCTTCCGCAACAGGCTGAGAGAACATCGTGCTGTGGAACGGCGTAACCTGTGTTTTACCGTCCGTTTTCAGGATCTGATAAAACTGCGGCAGATTGAAATTAATAAAACTGGAACCGTAAGTGAAGCGGTCATGAGAAGAGGAATAGAACCGGCTGACATCCCGGATCAGGTCTTCTTTGCTGCCTTCACAGCCGGAATAGATTTCCACCCGGTTTGATTCATCCAGCACATAAATATTGAAGCCGTTATCATCACGGTTTTCAAAGAAGAACTGAATAATCCCCTCACTGGCATAGCCGTCCACCACATCCGGCAGATGACCGGTTTCCGTGCTGATTTTCACCGGAAACCCGCGCAGTTTGTTGTTGGAAATCGCACCGTAGAATTCCACAGCATTTTCCAGTTTCTGCACCGAGACGTTAAGGCGCTCAAAGAACAGCCCCCAGGTCTGACCGGCCAGACGCAGTGCCTTAAAGCGGCCCGGATCCTGACGGTTGGTGGTCAGGCGCAGTTCAATACATTCGGAAACCAGCTGGCGGATGCGGGTGCTGATCAGCCCGCGCAGATGGCGGCTGTAGCAGAATACTTCCACGCCGGACGGCGGTGCGGCATCCTGGTGCATCTTGCCGAGAATGGTTTTCAGGGCTTCCAGCACCGACTGTTCACCGCTGAAATGCAGTGTGCGCACTTCATTCCAGGAGTTGCGGTACAGCAGATCAATACTGCCGACCAGGCATTTCTGCTCCTGACCGAAGCTGAACACATCCAGCTTGCTCATATCAAAATGCACGACCTGCTCGGCGAAATCTGCGGTCGGATCCTGCTCCAGATTGACAATAATCGCCAGATGGCGGATTTCACACGGGCTGTACAGCGCACGCGGTGTCGGGGCAGGCAGGCGGATAGGGAAATTCTGCGATACATCATGCACCAGTTCGTGCAGTTTCTGCTCGTCGCAGTGTGACTCACCGTTATGAATATAGACGCGGGTTCTGTCAGTCAGCAGGCCGTTGAAGTAAGTCCAGGAGACCAGCTTATTCAGATAGCGGTTATATTCCAGCGGCTGATGGCCGATGATGGTATGGATTGTCGGTGCCTGATTATACAGATACCAGCCGCTGCGGTTAGCGCGGCCCGGCGGAACATAAATAAAGGTCAGATTCTCTTCTGACAAGTCCGGCGAAATCTGCGGATTGACCAGGGTGACTTTCCCCGGCAGCGCCTCGAAAGCGGCATACAGTTTCCGTGTCAGCACCCCGATATCCTGCGGGCTGGCACTGACACTCAGATTATTGCGGCGCGCAAAGCGGATAAGGTTGCGGTAGCTCTGCATCATGGTGTCGAGCAGCTCATTGTGCGCATCCCGCACCTGCTCAATTTTCCAGGCATTACGGCGATCCAGCACCGCCAGCCGTTCCGGGGACCAGCCCCAGCCTTTCACCATCTCAGACAGTACCTGGCAGCGCCAGCCGCAGCAACCGCATGATGCACGTTCACTGACATCCGCAGGTGGCTTCTCACACACTTTCAGGTAGAAACAGCGGCGGATCAGATCAAGGCGGGTTTCATCATTGATAGCTTTCAGATAACGGGTGACGCGGTCGAGCATCATCGCGTAAGCATCCAGGCCGTGGTGAACAATCTCACCGGCATGCAGATGCTTTTTAAACTCAGTTGCCAGAAGCTGCCCGTTCGGGTAATCCCACGAGTAAGCTTCCAGCAGTAAACTTTTGATCACGGCTTTATACGGGGAATCCACACTCTTATAGAGCTGCCACAGACTGGCACCGAAGTACTCTTCCGCGGACAATTCGCCCAGACCGCCCAGATCCAGCCACTCGTTCGGGGTTAATACACCCTGCGCATAAAGGGAGAGAACATATTCATCATAGTGATGTTCTTCTTCTGCCGGAACCATGGTCCACAGCAGACGCTTACCGGCCATCCGCACGGCGGTCCGGTAAAATTCATCGAGCAGTAAAATATGCTGGGTCGAGCCGCAGTCCTCACCGTTGAGGCTGCCGCTGGCATTGTGGCGGAAACGGTTTTCATCGATCAGGAAGAAAGTGACATCGATACCTTTTGCGGCTGCCCACTCTTCAATCAGTGTGCATTTGCGGCGCAGGTTCTGTTTTTCATCGTGATCAAGCCAGGACTGATGACAGACCCAGATATCGAGATCAGAAGAGTGGCTCTGGCCGACAGACGAGGTGCTGCCCATGGAATAGATACCGGTAATCGGCAGTTCGCCGCCGGCATTGCACGGCAGACACTCTCCGTGCTGACGGGAAAACTCCGCCAGCCAGTGTGACTGGTAATCATCGGACGCCCAGAAACAGACACCGTGCGGCACATTACCCGGCACATAGCCCGGCATATCCGGATGGTGATGATGCAGCAGTACCGGCAGCAGACTGTACACGTCTTTAAACGCACGACTCATCCCGATGGTCGCGCGCTCAGATCTGAGCTGATTTATTGCATCCAAACGCTGCTTGAGTGTTTCAATATAAAGATACAAAGGATTCGCCTGATGTTATTTCATGTAACTGGAAACGACCTGATGCCCGGCTTTATACGTGTATGAATACAGACTGATAAGGTAATACTGAAAAATGATAAGAATCGAACCAAAGTTAAATTGCCGGAAACGTGATCAATCTAACACCTTCGGGCCAAAGGGTAAAGCTTCGCACTAAAAAAGGCACGATTACTCAAAGTTGTTATTAGCCGGATAACTAATTGTAAAATATATATTTTCGTTGAAAATCACCGGGATACACACAAAAAATCTAAGGAAATATTCGGGAAAACCGGTGTGTTTCTGTTTTTGTACACTTTTTAACCGAAAAAGTAATACTGCTTACTCACTCAGGGCGTTTTTATTTATTTTAATAATGCTATGAAATAGTTATTTAAATTGAATCGATTTAATTAATACAATTTTATAATTGCAAAATATTTTTATTATTTAAAATATGTTTTAATTATTTACTGACAGACTCCTGCCACCCGCCTGAGACTATTTATTCACTGATCGTCTTTTTTCGTTGTTATCTGCCGGGCAGGTCTCGTCACGTAACTGGAAAAATTATCAGCAAAATGATAAAACAAAGGCAGTTTTTCTTATTTTTCCGGCTATGTTTCACATAAAAAAACACCGGATAAAAAGACAAGGATCCCTGATAATTATCATGACCACTCAATCTCTGCGTATTGCCACCCGTCAAAGCCCGCTTGCACTGTGGCAGGCCGAATTTGTCAGACAGGAACTGGAACTGCGCCACCCCGGGCTGCACGTCGAGCTCGTCCCGATGGTCACCAAAGGTGACATTATTCTCGACACACCGCTGGCGAAAGTCGGCGGCAAAGGGCTGTTCGTCAAAGAACTGGAACTGGCATTACTGGAAAACCGGGCGGATATCGCCGTGCACTCCATGAAGGATGTCCCGGTCGATTTCCCGGACGGACTGGGATTAGTCACTATCTGTGAGCGGGAAGACCCGCGCGATGCCTTTGTTTCCAACCATTATGACAGTGTGGATGCCCTGCCGCCCGGCAGTATCGTCGGCACCTCCAGTCTGCGCCGTCAGTGCCAGCTGCGCGAACGCCGCCCTGATCTGGTGATCCGTGACCTGCGCGGTAATGTCGGCACCCGGCTGGGCAAACTGGATAACGGCGACTATGACGCGATTATCCTGGCGGTTGCCGGGCTGAAGCGCCTGAAACTGGATGAACGCATCCGCTGTGCGCTGCCGCCGGAAGAGTCCCTTCCCGCTGTCGGTCAGGGTGCGGTCGGGATTGAGTGCCGACTGGATGATGAACGCACCCGCTCTTTACTCAGCGCCCTGAATCACGCGCAGACCGATATCTGTGTCCGCGCTGAACGCGCCATGAATACCCGGCTGGAAGGGGGATGTCAGGTGCCTATCGGCAGTTATGCTATCTGGCAGGGGGATAAAATCTGGCTGCGCGCGCTGGTCGGCGCACCGGACGGCAGTGAAATTGTCCGCGGTGAACGCCTGTGCGACCCGCAGGATGCCGCTGCTGCCGGGGTTTCTCTCGCAGAGGAACTGCTGGATAACGGCGCACGGGCTATCCTGACGGAAGTCTATCAGGGGCACACGCCTGCATGACCATCCTGGTCACCCGTCCCTCACCGGCCGGTGAAGCCCTGGTCAGCGCCCTGCGCTCACGCGGGCAGGATGCCCTTTCTGCCCCGCTCATCCGTATTTCCCCGGGACATGAGCTGCCGCTGCTGATTGCCAAAACAGAGGTACTTTCTCCCGGAGATGCCCTTTTTCTGCTGTCAAAGAATGCGGTTTATCACGCAAATGAACAGCTTATTCAACAGAATTACCTGTGGTCTGATAAGCTTTGCTATTATGGGATTGGTCAGTCAACCGCTAACTGCTTTGAACAACTGACCGGATTACCCGCCGCCTTTATGCCCGGCGGGGAAACCAGCGAACATCTGCTGACCCTGCCGGACTTACAGGATATGACCGGCCGCCGCGCACTTCTGCTGCGCGGTAACGGCGGCAGAGAGCATCTGGCACAGACATTGCGCGAACGGGGCGCAGTGGTGGATTACTGTGAATGTTACCGCCGCGAACCCGTAAATTACGACGGCGGGGAATGCGCCCTGTTGTGGCAGCAGCAACAGGTTCAGACGCTGGTCGTGACCAGCGGCGAAATGCTGCACCTGCTGCGGCAGCTGATACCGGCCGCGCACCTCGGCTGGCTGCTGCAATGCCGGATTATTGTTGTCAGTGACAGACTGGCAGCTATCGCACAATCACTGGGCTGGCAGAATATTGATGTCGCCGCCGGTGCAGATAATGAAGCCTTACTTCAGGCTCTTCAATGAACAGACATGGGACGCCACGAATGACGGAACACGAAAAAAAAACCGGATCGGCTGATGTACCTGAGACACAGGATGCCGTAATCAGTACTGATCCGCAGGCAGAGAAAAAAGACACAACTGCCGGGAAAAAAGCGACCGCAAAAAACGTCACTGACAAAGCGGCGTCTGATAAAAAACCGGCGGAAACACCGGCGGCTGACAGCAAACCGGCTGATACCGCGCCGAAACCGGCACCGGAAGCGCCGCAGCCACGGAAAACCCCGCCTGCCGCTGAGGAAGAACAGCCCTCCGGCTTTCTGCGCGGTGCTATCGCTCTGGCCGTTATCCTGCTGATCGGCGGCGGTGTCTGGTATGCCTCACAGGCCGGTACTCAGACCCTGTCGAAAAACCTGGAAGCGGAAAATGCACAACTGAAATCTCAGATGGCGCAGCTGCAGCAGGAACAACAGCAGACACAAAAACAGATGCAGGAATTTATCGCGCAGCAGTCTGCGCTCAGCACACAGCATCAGCAGCAGGAAGAGGCTCTGAAACACGAGCTGGATTTACTGCGCAGCCGTGTCACCGCGCTGTCCAGTACCGATGTGAAAAGCTGGCTGCTGGCCCAGGCGGATTTCCTGGTCAAAATGGCAGAGCGCAAACTGTGGAATGACCAGGATGTGGTCACCGCGATGGTACTGCTGAAAAATGCCGATGCCAGTCTCGCCGAAATGAACGATCCGGGTCTGCTGGATGTGCGCACCGCACTGCGTAATGACATTACGGCACTCTCCGCCGTCAGTCAGATCGATTTTGACGGCACGATCCTGCGCCTGAACCAGCTTGCCGGTCAGGTGGATAATCTGCGTCTGGATGACGGCAGCCGTGACGGCGCGCCGATGGACAGCAGTGACAGTGAAGGGCTGACCTCCTCCGTCGCGGACTGGCGCACTAACCTGACCAAAAGCTGGAAAGGGTTTATGAGTGATTTCATCACCATCCGCCGCCGTGACAACACCTCTGCTCCGCTGCTGGCACCGAATCAGGACATTTATGTCCGTGAGAATATCCGCGCCCAGTTGCTGATCGCTGCTCAGGCGGTGCCGCGTCACCAGGAAGAGAGCTACAAACAGTCACTGGATGCGGTCTCCACCTGGGTCCGTGCCTATTTCTCTGACAGCGATCCGACCAACGCCGCCTTCCTGGCCGAAGTGGATGCGCTGGCCGCCCAGCCGATCTCAATGAGTGCGCCGGACAGCCTGACCAGCCAGCCGCTGCTGGATAAACTGGTACAGACCCGCATCCGCCGCCTGCTCAACGATGAAACCCCGCCGCCGGCACCGGCTGAGGCACCGCAGGAAACACCTGCTGCTGCACCGGCACAGCCGGAAGCCGCACCGCAACAGGAGGGATAACAGATGTTTAAAGTCTTTATTCTGTTTCTTATCCTGATTGCCGGGATTATTGTCGGCCCGCTGATGGCCGGACATCAGGGTTATGTCCTGATCCAGACCAATAATTTTGATATTGAAACCAGTGTCACCGGCCTGATCATCATCTTCCTGGTACTTCAGGCGGTTCTGATGCTGCTGGGCTGGTGCTGGCGTCGTCTGAAAAGCGGCAGCTCCCGCACCCTCGGCTGGTTTGGCGGTCATAAACGCAACCGCGCCCGTGCGCTGACCAACGATGCGCTGCTCAAACTGGCGGAAGGGGATTTCCGTCAGGTGGAAAAATTACTGAGCCGCAGTGCAGATAATGCCGAGCAACCGCTGGTCAACTATCTGCTGGCAGCGGAAGCAGCACAGCAGCGCAGCGATAATCTCCGCGCCAATCAGTATCTGGAGCGGGCTTCCGAGCTGGCCGGGCGCCATCAGCTACCGGTGGATATCACCCGCGCCCGTATTCTGCTGAGCCGCGATGAAATTCCGGCGGCAAGAACCGCTATCGACAATCTGCTGGAAGTCGCACCGCGCCATCCGGAAGTACTTCGCCTGGCGGAACAGGTGTATGCGCGCTCCGGTGCCTGGAAATCCCTGATCGCCATTCTGCCGCAGATGAAAAAATCCGGCGAATTTACGGATGAGCAGGTCGAACAGACTGAAATCCGTGCCTGGCTCGGTATGATGCAGCAGGTTGCGGATCAGGACGGCAGCGATGCCCTGCGTCACTGGTGGAAAAATCTCAGCCGCCATCTGCGCCACAATCCGGAGATGGCCGTGGCGGCCGCGCAGCACTTTATCGCCGGTGATGATATGGCGGATGCAGAAGCGGTGGTGCTCGACGGACTGAAGCGTCAGAAAGATCAGCGCCTGCTGATGCTGCTGCCGCAGATCCGGACAGACAATCCGAAAGCCATCCGCAAGGTGCTGAACCAGATGCAGAAGGAAGATGCGGATCAGCCGCTGCTCAACAGTACCCTCGGGCAGTTAGCCATGCAGGAAACACGCTGGGAAGATGCGGAGAAATACTTTAAATCTGCCCTGAGCGCCCGTCAGGACACGCATGATGCCGCCTGGCTGGCCGATGTGCTGGATAAGCAGAAAAAGTATGAGGAATCTGCCATGATCCGCCGTAATGCCCTGCTCAATACCCTGACGTTACCGGATGAAAAAACGCCCCGCGAATAAGCACAGGCGGATTCTTTTTTATCACACAGAGCCAATCCTGCCGGATTGGCTTTTTTTATGCCGGAACATCATTAAAAGGGATTGACGGAATACATTATTGATGGCAAGAATGAGACATAAAAAAACACCTATCGCGAAACGATAGGTGTATAAAATACAATCAGGTCTACAGACGGATGGTGCCTCACTCAACGTTACGTCCTGTTGGTGATGTAAAGATTTCGGGATCTTTTACATCGATAACCCGGACAATAGGCACCGAATTTAGCTCTGCGTCATCTCCGGGTTTATGAAGCTTACGCAAACATAAGAAATGAGATGAGCATCTACACCCTGATGTAATGCACAAGACGTGCCAACTTTTACGCCTTCTCGATCTCCCACGGTTCCCGTGGGTTTATTTTTTTTATCCTGCCTTCTGCTTATCAATCACTGATGCAAATCTGTCCGCAGTGTCTCTGTTTTGCGACGTTTTCTGACAGCATTATTTAAATCTTTATATATCAATAGATTAAATGTCTCATTTTGGCGACATGCATTATGCCTGTTGTCGCCGGATCTATACAACAATCATAAAATAATGATTTATATCGAAATTATCAAACACCATTAGTACCGGCGGTTTCACGGGAAACGCGTGTGTTTTTGTCTGCCTGAACACCACATTAGCATCAGCACAAAAGAAACAAAAATCAGCTGCGGAATGGCTGCGGGAAGAAAAGCAGGACAGGAAAAAACAGAAACCGCAGAAACGAAAAAGCCCCGCTGTAAGCGGGGCTTTCTCTGAATATGGTCGGCGAGATAGGATTCGAACCTACGACCCACTGGTCCCAAACCAGTTGCGCTACCAAGCTGCGCTACTCGCCGAAAGGCTGACTTTTCATGATGATGGTGCGAAGGGGGGACTTGAACCCCCACGTCCGTAAGAACACTAACACCTGAAGCTAGCGCGTCTACCAATTCCGCCACCCTCGCAGGTTCATCACTACAGTCATGTTACATGTTATTAAATGGGGTGGCTAATGGGACTCGAACCCACGACGACTGGAATCACAATCCAGGGCTCTACCAACTGAGCTATAGCCACCATAACATCGCAACATTTTACTACTTACAACAACGAAATACTATACCGTAACTCTTACACGCATAATGGCGCGCCCGACAGGATTCGAACCTGAGACCTCTGCCTCCGGAGGGCAGCGCTCTATCCAGCTGAGCTACGGGCGCTTTGCGCCGTTGCGGGAGAGGATAGTACGGATTTCTCATCCGTCTGTCCAGTGCTTTTTTTCACAAATGTATTGTTTGCTCAGTCTTTACCCGCTTTGCTGATAAAGAGAGCATTTTCCCGCAAAAAGCCGCCCGGACAGGGGCAATTATAATTTATTACCGTAGTAATAACCCAGAAATTTCAGCAGTTTTAACTGACGGCGGAAGCGGGTCGGTTGTGATAACAGGCGGTAGAGCCACTCCAGTCCCATGTTCTGCCACACCTTCGGCGCACGCTTCACATGACCGGTAAAGACGTCGTAAGTACCGCCCACGCCCATATACAGGGCATCCGGGTGGATCTTACGGCAGTCGCGCATAAAGATTTCCTGTTTCGGCGAGCCCATTGCCACTGTCACGATTTTTGCGCCGCTGTCGCGGATACGCTCAAACAGGACATCACGCTGTTCTACGGTGAAATAACCATCCTGCGTGCCTGCCAGATTGACATTCCACTGTGCTTTCAGTTTGGCTTCGGTTTCCGCCAGCACTTCCGGCTTGCCGCCGACCAGAAACACCGGCGTGTTTTCCTGCCCGGCGCGTTCCATCAGCCCTTCCCACAAATCCGCCCCGGCAATCCGCGAGACATCCGCCTGCGGGTATTTGCGGCGGATAGCACGAACAATGCTGATCCCGTCCGCATACAGATATTCCGCGTTGCTCAGCAGTGTGTGCAGCGCCTCATCCTGTTCGGCGGTCATGACTTTTTCAGCATTAATGGCCACCAGTGTACCGGTTCTGATCTGTCCGTCCTTAAACAGATAATCCAGAAAATGTGCCTGATTCCGGAAACCCTGAATCGGGTGGTTACGGATAGAATACTGCGGGATAGTTTCCGCGCTGCCGGCATCAGAAGATAACGGTTCCATGCTAATTCCTTACGATGAAAGACGGGTGCGTTTGCCCTTTGAAATCACATAATGGCGGATAAGTCCGGCCGTTTCGAACAGCCAGTACAGTAATTTCGCCACCACCAGACAAAAGCCGAAAATAAGACAGAAAAACACCACGCGGGAAACGAATGAGTCCATTCCTTCGCGGGCCAGCACAATCATGTTAAATATCGCGCCGAAACAAAATGCATGCAGAATGGCCGCTTTGTAACGGTTTGTCTCCCGTTTGCCCAGCTCATACAGCCAGTCGAACCATTTGATTATCAGCCCGACCACCACCGCACCGAGCGGAATAAACCAGAAGCCGCCCATCACCACCAGCGAGCCGATCAGGGTCGGGGATATCGCCAGCCCGGAATGGTTGTTCAGCACTTCCCAGGTAAAATAGTTTGCCGCATTCAGTACGGTATCCGGCCGGTCCGGCCACAGCCAGGACGGGATAAATACATAGAAGTCACGGATAATCGGCGCCAGCCCCTGGAACTCAATTTTGTCGTAATTATTCAGCAGCAGGCCGAGGTTTTCCCACGGCGAGAAGGTATCGCGGGTCAGATAGAGGAACGTGTAAAACGCCTCTGCCCCGCTGACATCCAGGCTGTAGCGTTTGAGTGCCAGCCAGAACATCCCCACCACGCCGAAGACCCCAGCGCTGACCAGCATCCACAGCGAAATCCAGCCGCGCACAATGCCGATAAACAGGAACAGCGCAAACGCGATAATGATGTTGGCGCGGGTACCGCCGACAATCACATAGGTCATAATCCCGAACGCCACCGTGGTGATCAGGAAGAAAATCCAGCGCTGGAATGTGGGTTTCAGGAAGAACACCACCAGCATCGCCGGGATAAAGAAGTAGAAAAAGCGCTTTAACGCCACGCCGGTGACCTGGCTCGAGAAAATCTGACTGTAGGTTTTCAGTTTAAACAGCAGCAGCCCGTTTTCCATAAAGAAAATACCGGCAGTCGCGACGGCAATCGCCGCCAGCAGCAGCCAGGTGAGCCGGGTTTCTGTTTTGTTCATGGAAAACAGCGGCGTACCGCTGTAAACCGCGTCAGGTCTGCGCAGCCGGGTTTTATACGCCACATAATAAATAGCATAGAAACTGACTGACGCCAGCAGCGCCTGCAACAGCGCGGACGGCGGCACCACCTGCACATCAAACTGGAACACCAGCGCAAAGGTAAACGGGAAGCCGAAAAAGAAGGTCAGCAGATAGAGCATGGAGAAAAAGATATTAAAACTGAAGCGGACCCGGCGGAATTCACGGTAGGTCAGCAGCAGAATAAAGGCCAGCGAGATAAACCAGACGGCAAACAGCCCGATGAAATCAAACTGACTCATGCCTGTGTCTCCTGCGCAGCGGCCAGTGCCTGCTCCCAGCCCTGCACAAAGTTCGGGCTGAAGAAGGCAATTTTTTCACGGTCGAGGGCGAACAGCTGTTCCCTCGCCTGTGCCACCACGTCCGGCGTCACGTCATCACCGTAAAACAGAACCGGCACCTGCTGCTCGGTCATATCCTGCCAGAACGGGTTCTGACGGCTTATCACAAACGGAATACCGAACTGGATCAGCAGACACAGTGTGCCGATCCCCTGCTGGCGGTTAAAAATAAAGTAGCCGAGGTCACATTGTTTCAGCAGATTCAGATAGATATCAAAATCCATCTTGTCTTTCAGGATCTCCGCCTGCTGCTGAGGGAACAGCTGCTGCGCGAAAGCATCCACTTCCGCAATATAGTCCCCGTTGTTTTCCGGATAGCCCATCGGGATAATGATTTTCACCTTCTCCCCGAATTGCTCATGAATGCGCGTCAGCGCCTCTTTATGGCGGTTTGAACGGTCACCCGAGTTACCCAGCAGGATCATCATATTATCGTCACCACGCGGCTCAGGCGGCGTTAAAACCGTCAGAGAGGGATCCATCCGCGTCGGGAAATAGAGCAGGTCAGCCGGGATCTTCGGGCAAAACTGAGCAAAATAGTTTAAATCGCCGCGCGTGCCGAATACATGACCGACCCGCTTCTGCGCCAGCCGGCGCAGATGATAAAACAGTCTGAATTTCAGCTGACGGGAATCCTCATACAAATCCGCGCCCCAGATATGCCAGTAAAACTGATGACGTTTAATTTTTCCTGATAATAATGCCAGCCAGATCAGGGCATTAAACTGACCATGGAAGAAAAAGCGGCACTGCCGGTCACGTTTTGCTTTCGCTGTGACGGCATTCGCCAGGCTTTTTTTATCCGGCCAGACATCCAGTTCCAGGTTGGGATATTGCGCCAGAAGCTGCCCGGCAGTGGAAACAACCATAAATTCAGGCATTTCCTCACGCGGCAGCTGCGGTGCCAGCACATCATTGAAGAAGCGCAGCACGGTCTGGTTATGATGCGGGATATCAGATCCTAAAACGTGAATTAAAGTTGTCATGCTCGCCTGCAATAGATCAGAAATACGCTACAACACAAAAGGAAGTAGATAATATATGTCAGCATATAGGCCTGTGCCGCGCCGACGGCACCGTGTGCCGGAATCAGCCAGTACGCGGACAGCGTCAGTAAAGCAAACTGGGTCACTTCCGTGAGGATATAAAACCGCAGTGCGGCCTTGGCAATCACCAGATAACCGAAAACGTAAGCACCCACTTTCAGGACATCACCGACCAGCTGCCAGGCAAACAGGTCGCGCATACCGGTAAATTTATCCGTGAACAGCAGCCAGATAGCAAAATCACGCAGCAGCCAGACCATAAAACTGGCCGCAGCCACCGCCGGTAACACAAATTTCAGTGATTTGATGATCTCACGGCGGATATCACTTTTTGCCTGTAACCGCGATAATGTCGGCAGCAGATAGACAGAAAACGACGCGGTAATAAACTGGAGGTAAGCGTCCGAAATACTGGTCACGCCACCCCATATCCCTACCTCATCCCAGCTGTAGCGGGAGGCCAGCAGGTTCCGCATCATGATATACGCCACCGGCAGTGTGACCGCCGTCATCAGCGCCATCAGGGTGAATTTCCCCAGATGGGATGCAATCGCCCGATCCCAGGCCGGTTTCAGCTCAGAAAGCGGGAAATGGCGGCGGCGCAGCAGCATGGCAAAAGCCGGAATAATAATCAGCGCCGGCACCAGTGCCAGCCCGGCCAGTGCACCGTCATAGCCCCACCAGCGCTGGCAGAGATAATACGCCGTGACACCGATCAGACTGCCCGCGATCAGCGCCAGCGCATTGCCGGCCGCATCCCGGTATCCTTTGATAATCGCGAGAAAATAGTTGGCGTAAGCAATACCCATCTGGATAAAGGCCACCGCCGCAACAACATCCTGATAGGCATCATTGCCGTCAAACAGCGCCATGCTGATTGGTCTGCTGAACAGCAGAAACACAATCGCCAGCAGTGTCGAAAACACCAGAATCAGAGTTGAGGACGTACCTAATACCGCCCGGCGTTTTTCCGCATCATCACGGTGCTCGGCGATATATTTGGTCACGCCGTTAAAAATACCGGCACCTGACAATACCCCCAGCACCGTAATCAGCTGGCGGAAGTTCAGTGCCTGGCCGATACCGGCCGGGCCGAATGTCAGAGCCATTAATTTAATGACCAGCAGCCCCGCCCCGATTTTGATCAGGGTGGAGCCGGCGGTCCAGACAGAGGCTTTAGCGAGGGACATACTACGCGAAGAAGCCCTTAATCAGGTGGATCACGCGCTGCTGCTCTTCTTCTGTCATGTTGTAGAACATCGGCAGACGCACCAGACGCTCGCTTTCACGGGTGGTAAAGATATCCTCACCGTGGAAACGGCCGAACTCCATACCCGCGGGCAGCTGTGCAGCGGCACATAGTGGAATACGGTCAGCACGTCATTGGCTTTCATGTACTCGCTGAATGCGGTGCGCTCTGCCACATCTTTCAGTTTGATGTA
The DNA here is from genome assembly GCF_019243775.1 of Morganella morganii. Classification (NCBI taxonomy): domain Bacteria; kingdom Pseudomonadati; phylum Pseudomonadota; class Gammaproteobacteria; order Enterobacterales; family Morganellaceae; genus Morganella; species Morganella morganii. The sequence goes on along the minus strand of NZ_CP069157.1, from coordinate 197,932 downwards.
GAACATGTGCGCGTTCTGCTCCAGATTTTCCGGAACAACCGGCAGTGTCAGCAGGCCATCCTGTGCCAGCGGGGTCAGGGCATCATAGTAAATCTGCCAGAATGCCAGACGGCGCTCGTTGATTTTTTCCGCTTCTTCCAGTTGTGCCCACAGGTATGCGGCCTGTAAGTCAGACATCAGATAGCTGGAGCCGATATCACGCCAGGTGTATTTATCCACCTGTCCGCGGAAGAATTCGCTGCGGTTGGTGCCTTTCTCACGGATGATTTCCGCACGGCCAATCATCGCCGGATCGTTAATCAGAGTGGCACCACCCTCTCCGCCGGAGGAGTAGTTTTTGGTTTCGTGGAAGCTGTAGCAACCGATATGGCCGATAGAGCCCAGCGCGCGGCCTTTGTAGGTTGACATCACGCCCTGCGCGGCATCTTCCACCACAAAGAGGTTATATTTCTTCGCCAGCGCCATGATGATGTCCATTTCACAGGCCACGCCTGCATAATGCACCGGTACAATCGCTTTGGTTTTATCCGTGATAGCCGCTTCGATCTTGGTTTCATCGATGTTCATGGTGTCCGGACGGATATCAACAAATACCACTTTTGCACCACGCAACACAAAGGCGTTGGAGGTGGAGACGAAGGTATAGCTCGGCATGATAACTTCATCACCCGGCTGGATATCCAGCAGAATTGCCGCCATTTCCAGTGAGGCTGTACAGGACGGGGTCAGCAGGACTTTGGCGCTGCCGAACCGTTTTTCCATCCACTCTTCGCATTTTTTGGTGAACGAACCGTCACCGCACAGCTTGCCGCTTTTCATGGCCTGCTGCATATATTCAACTTCAGTGCCGACTACAGGTGGTTTATTAAATGGAATCATTGCATCCTCGGTATAACCAGTAGGCAGTGCTGTCAACCGCACCACCGCTTTTTGTATAAAGGCGCATTGCCGCAAGGTTACTGAGTTGTGTTGCAACCCGTAATACACGGCAGTGATGTTCTGCACACCACTGTTGCGCCGCCGACATTAATTTCAGGCCGATACCCTGACCCTGATTGCCCGGCAGTACCGCCAGCAGCCCGATACGGGCGCTGCGTTCATCTGTCTGACGGAGAGTGACAAACCCGGCAATCTCATTGTTTTTATTGCGGATGAGCAGACAATCTTTATCGAATGTCCCGCGTACCGCTTTTTCCGCCCACACCGCATAAAAGCGGGCACTGTCATCCGGCCGGTACCACGGCGCACGGAAACGGCTCTGGCTGAAAACCTGTGCCGCCGCCTGTTTTATCACCGGGATATCCGTTTCATCCGCATAACAGAGTGTACTGTCAGACATTGCATTTTCTGTGCCACTCCTGAGTGACAATGCAAAATCCACCTCACTTTCTGCGAGGGAAAAGCCGAGTGCCGATAAACCGTCCAGTGCCGCGTTATCCCCGGCACTGATTTTGGCCTGCACCAGCTCATACGGCGCGAAATCTGCCGCAGACAGTGGTGCTGCGTCCGGGGAAAATGCCAGTTTTGCCGTTTTCAGGGCAAAAAAGTCACTTTCCCAGGCGAGATGCTCAATACTGGCGCGGACGGACATGGAGTAAATTCTTCAGATACTGACCATAACCGGTCTTCGCCAGCTGACGGGCGGATTCTGCCACCTGTTCGTCATTCAGCCAGCCGTTGCGCCAGGCAATCTCTTCCAGACAGGCAATTTTAAAGCCCTGACGTTTTTCAACCGTCTGTACAAAGGTGCTGGCTTCAATCAGACTGTCGTGAGTACCGGTGTCCAGCCAGGCAAAACCACGGCCGAGCAGCTCAACATTCAGTTCGCCGCGCTCCAGATACATCTGGTTGATACTGGTGATTTCCAGTTCGCCGCGCTCAGACGGTTTCACCTGCTTCGCGATATCAACCACCTGATTATCATAGAAATACAATCCGGTAACCGCCCAGTTGGATTTCGGATGAACCGGTTTTTCCTCAATCGACAGCGCGCGGAATTCATCATCAAATTCCACCACCCCGAAACGTTCCGGGTCCATCACCTGGTAGCCGAAAACAGTCGCGCCCTGCGTCCGGGCTGCGACACTTTTCAGTTTCGGGCTGAATGCATGGCCGAAGAAAATATTATCGCCCAGCACCAGGCTGCAGCTGTCATCACCGATAAATTCCTCACCGATGATAAAGGCCTGTGCCAGGCCGTCCGGCGACGGCTGTTCCGCATAGCTCAGAGAGATGCCGAACTGATCACCATTCCCCAGCAGACGGCGGAATGACGGCAGATCTTCCGGTGTTGAGATGATCAGGACTTCGCGGATCCCGGCCAGCATCAGCACGGACAGCGGATAGTAGATCATCGGCTTGTCGTAAATCGGCAGCAGCTGTTTTGACACCCCGCGGGTGATCGGGTGCAACCGGGTTCCGGAGCCGCCCGCCAGAATAATTCCTTTCATACCAGCCTCTTACTTATCCTGACCCAGTCCCAGACGCTGTCCGGCATACGAGCCGTCCTGCACCCGGCGCCACCAGGTTTCATTATTCAGATACCATTCCACAGTTTTGCGGATACCGGACTCAAACGTTTCCTGCGGGCGCCAGCCCAGGTCGCGCTCAATTTTGTCCGCATCAATCGCATAACGCAGATCATGGCCCGGGCGGTCTGTCACATAGGTGATAAGGTCACTGTATTTCGCGACATCGGCCGGCTTCTGCGGATGCAGCTCTTCGAGCAGCTCACAGATAGTTTCCACCACCTGAATATTTTTGCGCTCGTTATGGCCGCCGATATTGTAGGTTTCACCGATATTTGCCTGTGTCACCACGGTATACAGGGCGCGGGCATGGTCATCGACAAACAGCCAGTCGCGGATCTGCTCACCTTTACCGTAAACCGGCAGTGGTTTGCCGGAAATCGCATTGAGAATCACCAGCGGGATCAGTTTTTCCGGGAAGTGGTACGGCCCGTAGTTATTTGAGCAATTGGTGATCACAGACGGGAAGCCGTAAGTCCGCTGCCAGGCGCGTACCAGATGGTCACTGGAGGCTTTGGAGGCAGAGTACGGGCTGCTCGGTGCATACGGTGTGGTTTCTGTGAAAAAGCCGTCAGGCCCTTCGAGGTCACCGTAAACTTCGTCGGTGGAAATATGGTGGAAACGGAATGCGGATTTTTTCTCCGCATCCAGTCCCGTCCAGTAATGGCGCGCAGCTTCCAGCAGTGTGTAAGTGCCCACAATGTTGGTTTCGATAAACGCCGCCGGGCCGTCGATGGAGCGATCAACATGACTTTCCGCCGCCAGATGCATCACTGCATCCGGCTGATACTGTGCGAACACGCGGTCAAGCGCCGCGCGGTCACAGATATCCACCTGTTCAAAGGCATAGCGCGGGTCAGCCGCCACCGGTGCCAGTGATTCGAGGTTACCGGCGTAGGTCAGTTTATCCACCACCACCACACTGTCAGCAGTATCACGGATAATATGACGAACAACCGCAGAGCCGATAAAACCGGCTCCGCCTGTCACTAAAATACGTTTCAACGCCATACTCCTTTGGTATCGATGATCCATTTCTGCGGGATCTGGCTGCCCGGAATGCCTCTGAACGGCGTGTGATCGACCAGCAGCAGAATAATATCCGCGTCAGTAATCGCTTTTTCGATGGAGACCAGCTCTGTCAGACCTTTCAGTTTGCCCGGCAGTTCATGAACATTCGGCTCAACCGCCAGAGTTTTCCCTGCATGCCACTCTGCCACCATTTTGGTGACCTGAACCGCCGGGCTTTCACGCAGATCGTCGATATTTGGTTTGAATGCCAGGCCAAAGCAGGCAATCGTCACTTCATTGGCACGTTTGCCGGTTTCAGTCAGGCAATCAGCAACTGCTTGTTTTACCTGATCAATAACCCACAATGGTTTGCCGTCGTTAACCAGACGCGCAGTGTGGATCAGACGGGCCTGTTTCGGGTTCTGCGCCACGATGAACCACGGGTCAACTGCGATACAGTGGCCGCCGACACCCGGACCCGGCTGCAGGATATTCACACGCGGATGGCGGTTTGCCAGGCTGATCAGTTCCCAGACATTAATGCCCTGGTCAGCACAAATCAGTGATAATTCATTCGCAAACGCAATGTTCACATCGCGGAAGCTGTTTTCGGTCAGTTTGCACATCTCAGCCGTACGTGCATTAGTGATGACACACTCACCTTCCAGGAAGATATAATAGAGTTCACTGGCGCGTTTTGAGGATTTTGGTGTCATCCCGCCAACCACACGGTCGTTTTTAATCAGTTCGACCATCACCTGGCCCGGCAGCACACGCTCAGGGCAGTAGGCGATATCGATATCCGATTCTTCACCCGCCTGCTGCGGGAAAGTCAGATCAGGACGTGCCGCTGCCAGCCACTCAGCCATCTGCTCAGTCGCACCGACCGGCGAGGTGGATTCGAGAATAATCAGGTCACCTTTTTTCAGTACCGGGGCAATAGATTCCGCCGCAGACTGCACAAAGGCCAGGTCCGGCTCATGATCACCTTTAAACGGTGTCGGTACGGCAATCAGGAACGCATCAGCAGGCTGAGGTTTGGTGAAGGCTTTCAGGAAACCGCCTTCCACAGCTGTTTTCACAACCGCACCCAGGTCCGGCTCCACAATATGAATTTCACCACGGTTAATGGTATCAACCGCATGCTGGTTCACATCCACACCAACCACTTTCTTCTGACGGGAGGCAAAAGCTGCCGCTGTTGGTAAACCGATATAACCCAGACCGACAACAGAAATAGTTTCAAAACTCATAATGTCACCTGATTGTTTTTCAATGCTTCAAGAATACGCTGGCACGCTTTTCCGTCCCCGTAAGGGTTATGTGAACGGCTCATCTCATGATAAGCCGCCGGATTGGTCAGCAATCGCGTTACTTCACGAACGATAGTGCCGGTTTCAGTGCCGACCAGACGAACAGTCCCGGCGTCAATCGCCTCCGGACGTTCGGTGGTATCACGCATCACCAGAACCGGTTTACCTAATGACGGTGCTTCTTCCTGAATGCCGCCTGAGTCGGTCAGGATCATATAAGCATGGTTCATAAGGTAGACAAAAGGAAGGTAATCCTGCGGACTGATCAGCACAATATTGCTGATATCATGCAGGATCCGTTTTACCGGCTCACTGACATTCGGATTGAGGTGAACCGGGTAGACAATCTGGACTTCCGGATGGGTCGTGGCAATCTCCGCCAGCGCGTGACAAATCCGCTCAAACCCGCCGCCGAAACTCTCACGACGGTGCCCGGTGACCAGAATCATTTTTTTGCTGCTGTCGATAAACGGATACTGTGCATCCAGCTGCGCCAGCAGGGCTTTGTCCTGCATGATGCGGTCACGGACTGCGAGCAGCGCATCAATCACCGTATTGCCGGTGACGAAAATATGATTGTCGCGGATACCTTCACGCAGCAGGTTTTCGCGTGAATTTTGTGTCGGCGCAAAATGGTACATCGCCAGGTGTCCGGCAATTTTGCGGTTGGCTTCTTCCGGCCACGGTGAGTACAGGTTTCCGGTGCGCAGACCGGCTTCCACATGACCGACAGGGATACGCTGGTAGAACGCCGCCAGGCTCGTTGCCATGGTGGTTGCGGTATCGCCGTGAACCAGAACGACATCCGGTTTAAAGTCGGCCAGAACCGGCTTCAAACCCTCAAGAATACGACAGGTAATATCAGTTAAATCCTGTCCCGGGCGCATAATATTGAGATCATAATCCGGTGTGATCTCAAAAAGGTGTAATACCTGATCCAGCATTTCACGATGCTGCGCGGTCACACAGACTTTTGCCTCAAAAGCCTGATCCGCTGCCAGCGCATGTACCAGCGGAGCCATTTTGATAGCTTCCGGGCGGGTACCAAATACAGTCAATACTTTCACTGAGAGTCTCTTTTATTTTATATGATATCCGGCTTTCCGGCCGGTGGCGGTTACCCGCCTTAAAACAGGCCGGGAACAACGCCCCGGCCGGTTATTCTGCCGCAACCGTTACGGACGGCGGCGGACCAGCGCCACACCGGCACCGGTCAGAGCACCGATAAAGCCCCACATAATCATCATGAAGGCACGGCGCGGGCTGTCGCGTTTTACCGGCTCATCCGGTGTCCGCAGATAGCGGTAGGCACGGAAGTTATCTTCCAGCGCGGGACCGACATTCAGCGTCGACAGCATGGCAATGTTCTGCTCGTAATCTTTGTCAAACTCCGGTCCGGCGGCTTCCAGTGTCTCCAGACGCGCCTGTAACATCGGCGTACCTAACAGGAACAGCTGGGAGGACGGCAGTTCTTCCGCAGGCACATCTGTCCGGCTGCGGCTGATCCCCTGTTTCTGTGCAGCCGCGATAGCATTTTTCAGCTGTCCGGTTTCACGCTGATACAGTGATTCCGCCACCATCTTCTGGCGTTTGACCAGTGCTTTCAGTGACTGTGACCGCGTTGCCCACGCCCCTTTCAGCTCATCGTTAAGATTCTGAGCCGCACGCGCGTTGGCAAAATCCACATACTGACTCAGCAGTTTCGCGGAGTCCGCTGCAGATTCCGCTGTCAGCGTCAGCGTGTCATTCACCAGTTTCTTCGTATCATCACGCGGGGTCAGCGTGATGTTATTGATCATTTCGTCCAGCAGTGCCGCATCTGCTTTGGCATCATTTTCCATGCGGGACTTGTAGTAATCCGTCTGTAACCAGAAATCACGGCGGGTATCATAAGATGCCGCCTGGGTAATAAATTCCTGGTAGGCCTCATTCGGGATCGGCAGCAGTGCTGAAGATTCCTGAGCGGCATTCAGATGCGTGTCCAGATTACGCATAAATTGCTGCTGGGAATAATATCCGCCTAAATTATTAACGGTCGGATAATCAGTGATCGCCGTGGAATTCCACTTCTGCTGCATAAAATAACTGGCACCCAATGCAACCAGCGCAAACACAACCGCCATCCCGGCTATCCATAATTTTCCGCGCCATAACGACATAAATAACGCGCGGATATCTAATTCCTGGTCATACTGCGTTTGTTGCGGGTCCGGAGTATTTTCTGAACGCATATCAACATGTGCCTCTGTGGTTAAAAATTTAGTGTGTGACCGATTTGCGACGCACGCGGCGTCTGTGGCGTTTGATAAAACGGGCAACTTTCCAGGCGCGTTTTATGCAGTAGCCGTACATAATGAAAGCAAGCAAGAACAGTGCCAGCATCACCCACTCAGGGACAAAGCTGAGGACCTGTCCGGCAATACCAATGGCCGCTAATACTGCCGCAGCAAGGGTTATCACCACAAAGGATTCACGGGACGTAAACCCGGAACGCATAATCAGATGATGAATATGCTGGCGATCCGGTGAAAACGGGCTCATCCCTTTGCGCAGACGGCGGTACATAATCGCCACCATATCCATCAGCGGAATGGCGATAATCCACAGTGCGGTCACTGCATTAATTGCATGCGGCTCCCCGCCCTGTGAGGCCGATGTCAGCAGCCAGATAATGGTGAACCCGATCAGCGTACTGCCCGCATCCCCCATAAACACTTTAAAGCGGCGGCCGAACAGTCCGAGGTTAAAGCAGATATACGGCAGAATGGCAGCGATAAAGGTAAAGCACCAGAATGCCAGGCCACTGTTACCGCTCAGGGCAAACAGGATCCCCAATGCGCCGAAAGAGACACAGGAAAGCCCGCCGAGCAGCCCGTCGATACCATCCACCATATTGAACGCATTCACCGCGCCCCATACCGCAAACAGTGTCAGCACATAGCTGAACGGCCCGAGTGTCAGTTCCCACGGCCCGAATGCATGCCCCAGGCTGTCGATTTTCAGGTTGGCAAACACCATCATAATGATAGCAACCACTGCCTGAACACCGGCCCGCAGTTTCACACTGAGGTCAAACCGGTCATCGAGCGCCCCGACCAGCACCAGTGCACCGGCGCACCCGAGATAAATAAATTTATGCGCAATAAACTCATCACTGATGAGGAAAGCAAAGCAGACACTGATAAAAATCGATATTCCGCCGACCAGCGGGACCAGTCCCTGATGCTTTTTGCGGTAATTGGGTTTATCCACCAAACCGACAGCGACGCCAGCCTTACGGGCAACAAAGACCGTCGCTGTGGCGAACACAAATATGATTAGGAGTTCAGTTAACATAGTGAGATTCACAACAACCCTTTCTGATATTTTTATTATCCCTGCCGGCCGATATCACCGTGCAGAACCTGCCATTACCGGGCAAAATAATATATGCAAGAAACATACCATGCCTTGCCGCACAGGGGTTTCTGACATAATCGGTAAAAAAAAAACGCCACAATGCATGCGGCGTTAGTTATAAAGTGTCGTCAAAAAGCTACGAGCGTTTCATGAAGTCGAAGAACTCTTCGTTGGTCTTCGTCATCGCGAGTTTGTTAATCAGGAACTCCATCGCATCAATCTCACCCATCGGATGGATAATTTTGCGCAGGATCCACATTTTCTGCAGTTCGTCCTGAGTGGTCAGCAGCTCTTCTTTACGTGTACCGGAACGGTTGTAATCAATCGCCGGGAAGACACGTTTTTCTGCAATCTTACGGGACAGGTGTAATTCCATGTTACCTGTACCTTTAAACTCTTCGTAGATAACTTCATCCATCTTCGACCCGGTATCAACCAGCGCCGTTGCGATGATAGTCAGGCTTCCGCCCTCTTCCACGTTACGCGCAGCACCGAAGAAACGCTTAGGACGATGCAGGGCGTTAGCATCCACACCACCGGTCAGTACTTTACCGGAGGACGGAACCACGGTGTTATAGGCACGGGCCAGACGGGTAATGGAGTCGAGCAGGATGATGACATCTTTTTTATGCTCAACCAGGCGTTTGGCTTTCTCGATAACCATTTCCGCGACCTGAACGTGACGCGCAGCTGGTTCATCAAAGGTGGATGCGATAACTTCACCTTTGACCAGACGCTGCATCTCGGTCACTTCTTCCGGACGTTCGTCAATCAGCAGAACCATCAGCACACAGTCAGGGTAGTTATGTGCGATATTGGCCGCGATATTCTGCAGCAGCATGGTTTTACCGGCTTTCGGCGGTGCCACAATCAGACCACGCTGACCACGGCCGATAGGAGCAGCCAGATCAAGAACACGGGCGGTTAAATCTTCTGTTGAACCATTACCGCGCTCCATACGCAGACGACGGTTTGCGTGCAGTGGAGTTAAGTTTTCAAACAGGATTTTACTGCGGGCGTTTTCAGGTTTGTCAAAGTTAACTTCGTTAACTTTCAGCAGGGCAAAATAGCGCTCACCTTCTTTCGGCGGACGGATTTTACCTGAAATGGTATCACCGGTACGGAGGTTAAAACGGCGGATTTGGCTGGGAGAAACGTAGATATCATCAGGACCTGCGAGGTATGAACTGTCAGCAGAGCGGAGGAAACCAAAGCCGTCCTGCAATATTTCCAGCACACCGTCACCGAAAATATCCTCGCCGCTCTTCGCGTGCTGCTTGAGGATAGAGAAGATGATGTCCTGTTTTCTCATGCGGGCCAGGTTTTCCAGCCCCATATTTTCGCCAAGAGTAATCAGCTCTGATACCGGCGTATTCTTTAATTCGGTAAGATTCATAATGGTGGGTTCTTTGACTCGGGGTGTATCTCGAATTATGAACGTGAATAATACGGTAACGTTATCGTTACCAGGTTAATTTTTTACAAAACCGATTTTCACTGTTAATACGAATATTTTTGCATTTCCAGGTAATCGTCTGCAAGGCTGACTGTGAACACCCGGCACAGGGCAAGATGTGATGCACATCCTATTTGGGAGAACAAATTGGGTGACATTCCCGCAAATTAGATTTATCTCCGAGGGATAACCGGACACCGGGACCGGGATATCGGATACCTTGATGTATCCGGAGATAACAGACTTTCAGACACTACAGAGTTGTCAGTATGCTATGCTGTCTGAGGAGCTTCAGCGATACCTGATCAGCTGGCGCTAACTTATCATGCTTCAGAGAAGACGTCCAGCGGGTGAACAAGGATTAATTCACGTTCCCGCAGGACATCTTAACGACATATGCTGAAACCGGCTATCAGATATTGTTATCGATAAAGGTTTTCAGCTGGGTTTTGGATACCGCACCAACCTGCGTTGCCTTCACCACGCCGTCTTTGAACAGCAGTAATGTCGGGATACCGCGGATGCCGTATTGCGGCGCTGTCTGCGGGTTATCATCGATGTTCAGTTTTGCGATAGTGATTTTCCCTGCATATTCGTCGGCGATTTCGTCTAGAATAGGGGCAATCATTTTACACGGGCCACACCAGGCTGCCCAAAAATCAACGAGCACAGGGCCGTTTGCTTTTAATACGCTTTGTTCGAAAACGGAATCAGTCAGGTGAATAATTTTATCGCTCATTGTTCCACTCCAAAATTTGTACGATACCCGGTTAGTCTACCATTATTTAATGATAGGATTTACCTATTTCAGCGAATAGACTTCCGTAACGCAACATTAAACTGATATTCTACCTAAATATGAGCAAAACACATTTAACAGACAAGAAGTTTTCTGACTTCGCCTTGCATACTAAAGTGGTAGAAGCGCTTGATTCTAAGGGCTTTTATAACTGCACGCCTATTCAGGCGCTGACACTTCCCCTGACGATCAACGGCCGGGATGTTGCAGGACAGGCACAAACAGGAACAGGGAAGACGCTGGCATTTCTGACGTCAACGTTTCATCATTTACTTACCCATCCGGCACCGGAAGGCCGCAAAATCAATCAGCCGCGTGCGCTGATTATGGCCCCGACCCGCGAACTCGCGGTTCAGATCCATTCCGACGCCGAACCACTGTCTCAGCTTACCGGGCTGAAAACCGGCCTGGCTTACGGCGGTGACGGCTACGACAAACAAATCAAAGTGCTGGATGAAGGCGTCGATGTGATTATCGGCACCACCGGGCGCTTAATCGACTTCGCCAAACAGGGCCGTCTCGACCTGAGCGCCATTCAGGTTGTCGTTCTCGATGAAGCTGACCGTATGTACGATCTCGGCTTTATCAAAGATATCCGCTGGCTGTTCCGCCATATGCCGCCATGTGCCGAGCGTATGAACCTGCTGTTCTCCGCGACACTTTCCTACCGCGTCCGTGAGCTCGCATTTGAGCAGATGAACAACCCGGAATACATTGAAATTGAACCGGAACAGCGTACCGGTCACCGGATCAAAGAAGAGTTATTCTATCCGTCCAACGAAGAAAAAATGCGCCTTCTCCAGACACTTCTGGAAGAAGAGTGGCCGGATCGCTGCATTATTTTCGCTAATACCAAACACCGCTGTGAAGATATCTGGGCGCACCTGGCGGCTGACGGCCACCGTGTCGGCCTGCTGACCGGCGATGTGGCGCAGAAAAAACGTCTGCGTATTCTCGAGGATTTCACTCTCGGTAATCTGGATATTCTGGTGGCAACGGATGTTGCGGCCCGTGGTCTGCATATCCCGTCAGTAACTCACGTCTTTAACTATGATCTGCCGGATGACTGTGAAGATTACGTTCACCGTATCGGCCGTACCGGGCGTGCCGGGGAAAGTGGTCACTCCATCAGCCTGGCCTGTGAAGAGTACGCACTGAATCTGCCTGCGATTGAAGAATATACCGGCCATCCGATTCCGGTCAGTAAATACAACAGCGATGCACTGCTGACTGATCTGCCGGTGCCGAAGCGCCGCCGTCGTCCGCCGCGCACCGGGGGTGGTCAGAACCGCCGTAATATGCCGCGCCGCAGCAGCAACGGGCCGCGTCATAACAATAACCGCACCAAACGCTGAAGGCTGCCATGCTGAGATCGTCCTCGCTTTATGCTGCCATCGATCTGGGTTCCAACAGCTTTCATATGCTGGTGGTACGGGAGATTGCGGGCAGTATTCAGGTACTGTCACGGATAAAACGCAAGGTTCGTCTGGCGGCCGGTCTGGATAAAGAGAATATCCTGTCTCCGGCAGCGATGGCCCGCGGCTGGCAGTGTCTGCGTCTGTTTTCCGAACATCTGCAGGATATCCCGGATTCCCAGATCCGCGTGGTGGCGACAGCCACCCTGCGCCTGGCCAGAAATGCCGGTGAATTTCTGGAAACAGCAGCGGAGATCCTCGGTCATCCGGTCACAGTTATCCGGGGTGAGGAAGAAGCACGTCTGATTTATCAGGGCGTTGCCCACACCACCGGCGGGTCAGACAAACGCCTGGTGGTCGATATCGGCGGCGGCAGTACCGAACTGGTGACCGGCAGCGGCACCCGGACCACCGCCCTGTTCAGCCTGGAGATGGGCTGCGTCACCTGGCTGGAGCGCTATTTTACCGATCGCTCCCTGACCACCGAGAATTTCGCCGGTGCCGAACAGGCTGCCCGCGATATTATCGCCCCGGTTGCTCCCGCACTTCTGGAGCAGGGCTGGCAGGTGTGTGTCGGCGCATCAGGTACTGTCCAGGCACTTCAGGAAATCATGATTGCCCAGGGCATGGATGAACAAATCACCCTGCCGAAACTGCAGCAGCTCAAACGCAAAGCGATTGAGTGCGGCAAACTGGAAGAGCTGGAGATTGAAGGGCTGACGCTGGAACGGGCACTGGTATTCCCGAGCGGGCTGGCCATTCTTATCGCGATTTTTGAAACGCTCGGCATTGACGGCATGACACTCGCCGGGGGTGCACTGCGTGAAGGGCTGGTCTACGGCATGCTGGAATTGCCGGTAGAGCAGGACATCCGCACCCGGACACTGAAAAATATTCAGAAGCGTTTTCAGATAGATGCCGACCAGGGTAAACGTGTCCGTCAGTTAGCGGATCACTTTTTTCAGCAGGTGGCGACCGCCTGGCAGCTGGATATCCGCTGCCGTGAACTGCTCAGTAGCGCCTCTCTGATCCATGAAATCGGGCTGAGTGTTGATTTCCGCAAAGGCCCGGAACATGCCGGTTATCTGGTCAGTAATCTGGATTTACCCGGTTTCACACCGGCACAACGCCGCCTGTTAGCGGTGCTGTTGCGCAATCAGAGCGGCCCGCTGGATATCCATTCTCTCAATCAGCAAAATGCGCTGACACCGCGTGAAGCCGGTTGCCTGTGTCGTCTGCTGCGTCTGGCGATTATTTTTGCCAGCCGCCGCCGTGATGACACGCTGCCGTCACTGCGCATCCGGGCGTCTGCGGAAGGGCTGATTATCACACTGCCGGTCGGCTGGCAGCAATTGCATCCGCTGCGCGCGGAAGCATTACAGCAGGAAATTCAGTGGCAGAGTTATGTGCAGTGGTCACTGATGCTGGAAGAACAGAAGCCGTCCACTCTCGGCTGATAAATAATAAGCCCTGATTATCCGTTTCCGGACACTATCAGGGCTTTAATTTTATGAGCCTTTTCAACGTGATCCGGCTTCCGTCAGTCATTCCGGATCATCGTTTCTGCTCTGAGTGATTCCCTCATCCGTTTTCTTCCTTTTTCTTAGCCAGCATCGCCTTCAGCCCGGCCACACCGCGCAGCCCGGCCTGTTGTTTCTCTTCGGCGGTTTTCACCACTTTTTTGCCGTCATCCCAGTGCAGATCATCCTGCGGCAGTTCATAGAGAAACCGGCTCGGTTCGGGGCGGATCAGCTCACCATACTGGCGGCGCTCACGGCACAGGGTAAAAAAGAGGGATTTCTGAGCGCGGGTTATCCCCACATAGGCCAGACGCCGCTCTTCATCCACGTTATCCTCATCGATACTGGACTGATGCGGCAAAATCCCCTCTTCCATGCCCACCAGGAAAACATACGGAAATTCCAGCCCCTTGGAGGCATGCAGCGTCATCAGCTGCACCTGATCCAACTCCTCTGCTTCCTCGCCGCGCTCCATCATGTCGCGCAGCGTAAAGCGGGTAACCACCTGAGCCAGCGTCATCGGCTCGTTGAGATCATCCCCTTCCAGCATTTCAGCCATCCAGCTGAACAGCTGATCGACGTTTTTCATCCGCATCTCAGCGGCTTTCGGGCTGGCCGACGTTTCGAAGAGCCAGCTCTGATAATCCAGGCCGTGCAGTAAATCCCGCACCGCGATCAGCGGCTCGCGCTCAACCAATTTTTCCACCTCCGCCAGCCAGCCGGTGAAATTCGTCAGCGCCGCCAGCCCCTGACCGGAAAGTGTCTGCCCCAGTCCGAGGTCAAAACTGGCCTGATACAAGCTTTTATCCCGCGTATTGGCCCACTCACCCAGTTTCTGGATAGTGGCCGGTCCGATACCCCTGCGCGGCGTGTTCACGATGCGCAGGAAAGCACTGTCATCTTCCGGATTGGTCAGCACACGCAGATACGCCAGCAAATCCTTAATTTCCGGACGGGAAAAGAAAGAGGTTCCGCCGGAGATCCGGTACGGGATCCGGTTTTGCATCAGCATTTTTTCAAAGATCCGCGACTGATGGTTGCCACGGTATAAGATCGCGTAATCTTTATAATCGGTCTTATTGATAAAGTGATGGGCGATCAGCTCCCCGACCACCCGCTCTGCTTCATGATCTTCATTATTCGCGGTGATCACTTTCATCGGATCACCATAACCGAGATTTGAAAAAAGCTGTTTTTCAAACACATGCGGGTTATTAGCGATCAGGATATTCGCTGCATTCAGAATACAGCCGGACGAGCGGTAATTCTGCTCCAGCTTGATCACCCGCAACTCCGGAAAATCTTTGCTCAGCTGCACCAGGTTTTTCGGCTGTGCGCCGCGCCATGAATAAATTGACTGATCATCATCACCCACGACCGTAAAATACGCGCGTTTACCGACCAGCAATTTCACCAGCTGATACTGACTGGTGTTGGTATCCTGATACTCATCCACCAGCAGATAACGGATACGCTGCTGCCAGCGCTCCCGCGCCTGTTCATCACGGGCAAACAGCAGTGTCGGTTTGGTGATAAGGTCATCAAAATCAAGCACATTACAACTGTTCAGATGCAGTTCGTAGCGGCGGTAACACTCAGCAAACGTATGTTCGCGCTCTGATCGCGCCAGTCCTTTTGCCTGTTCCGGCGTCAGCAGGGCATTCTTCCAGTTTGAGATCTGGCTGACCAGTTGTTGCAGTAACTCTTTATCTTCTTCCAGATGATCAAACGTCAGCTCTTTAAGCAGCGCGAGCTGATCCTGATCGTCGAACAGGGAGAAATTACTTTTCATCCCCAGCGCTTTATATTCCCGCTTGATAATCTCCAGCCCCAGGGTATGGAATGTGGAAATCATCAGCCCTTTGGCCTCTTTGCGCCCCAGGGTTTGTGCAACACGCTCTTTCATTTCCCGCGCGGCTTTGTTGGTAAAGGTCACCGCCGCGATCTGGCGCGGCTGATAGCCGGTATTGCGGATCAGATGCGCAATTTTATTGGTGATCACACGGGTTTTGCCGGAACCGGCCCCCGCAAGCACAAGGCACGGGCCCTGAACATACTCAACGGCCTGCTGCTGACCGGGATTTAATTTCATACGCGCTGTTAACTCGACTCAATACTGGAACAGGAGGGAATTGTAGCAGAAAGGTACAGCAGAAGTGTAACCGGACGCCGCTCATTAAAACGGAAAACGGCACCCGCAGGTGCCGTCTCATTTCATCATTAAACAATTTTGTTATCAGCCGCCGACCGCGATACGTTTCATATCCGTCATATAGCCGCGCAGGGTTTTACCCACAGTTTCAATCGGATGCTGACGAATTGCTTCATTGATATCACGCAGCTGCGCGTTATCCGTACCGTGGTCCGCGCCGGATTTACCCAGGTCACCCGGCTGCAGTGATGCCATAAAGTCTTTCAGTAACGGCACTGCTGCAAAGGAGAACAGGTAATTGCCGTATTCTGCGGTATCGGAGATAACCACGTTCATTTCATACAGACGCTTACGGGCAATGGTGTTGGCAATCAGCGGCAGTTCATGCAGTGATTCATAATAGGCAGATTCCGCAATGATCCCCGCGTCAATCATGGTTTCAAATGCCAGCTCAACACCGGCTTTCACCATTGCGACCATGACAACACCGTGGTCAAAATATTCCTGCTCACTGATTTTCTGCTCAGAATCCGGATAGTTTTCAAATGCCGTCTTGCCGGTCTCTTCACGCCAGGTCAGCAGATTTTTATCATCATTCGCCCAGTCCGCCATCATCGTTGAGGAGAAATGGCCGGAAATGATGTCATCCATATGTTTTTCAAACAGAGTCTTCATCTGTGCTTTCAGGGTTTCAGACAGCTGATAAGCACGGACTTTTGCCGGGTTGGACAATCTGTCCATCATCAGTGTGATTCCGCCCTGTTTCAGCGCTTCTGTAATGGTTTCCCAGCCGTACTGGATCAGCTTACCTGCATACGCAGGATCCGCGCCGTCAGCAACCATTTTGTCATAACAGAGCAGAGAACCGGCCTGCAGCATACCGCAGAGGATAGTCTGCTCGCCCATCAGGTCAGATTTAACTTCTGCAACAAAGGATGATTCCAGAACACCCGCACGGTGACCGCCGGTTGCCGCAGCCCAGGCTTTGGCAATCGCCAGACCTTCACCTTTGGCATCATTTTCCGGATGGACTGCAATCAGTGTCGGAACACCAAAGCCACGCTTGTACTCTTCACGCACTTCTGTACCCGGGCATTTCGGTGCCACCATCACAACCGTGATATCAGGGCGGATGGTTTCGCCGACTTCAACAATATTGAAGCCGTGTGAGTAACCCAGCGCTGCGCCGGATTTCATCAGCGGCTGAACCGCCTTAACCACCGCAGAATGCTGTTTGTCAGGTGTCAGGTTAACCACCAGGTCAGCCTGCGGGATCAGTTCTTCATACGTGCCGACGGTAAAACCGTTTTCGGTGGCGCGGCGCCATGAGGTGCGCTTCTCATCGATCGCTTCCTGACGCAGTGCATAGGCGATATCCAGCCCGGAATCGCGCATGTTCAGTCCCTGGTTCAGCCCCTGTGCACCACAGCCGACAATCACCACTTTTTTGCCTTTGAGATACCCAGCCTCGTCCGCAAATTCTTCGCGTGCCATAAACCGGCATTTGCCTAACTGCGCCAGCTGCTGGCGCAAATTCAGTGTATTAAAATAATTCGCCATGGTGACTCCGTGTATTGTGTTTGCTCAGATTGCTGTCTTCGCAGCACTGATTTCGTTATTTACCGGGGTGATATACCCTTTATTTATATTGACTATATGTCATGATTTTCATTGCTTAAATTGATATATTCACAAGATAGCGATGCAATTTATGCAACATAATGACTAAAACGTAATCCCCTGAGAGGTTGTGATGGATATCCGGGAACTCAGACTGTTTTTACATCTTGCGGAGAGCTGCCATTTCGGCAAAACCGCGGCCGCCATGTATATCAGCCCGTCGACACTCTCACGGCAGATCCAGCGGCTGGAAGAATCTCTCGGGCATCCGCTGTTTCTGCGGGATAACCGCACTGTTCAGCTGACAGCCGCCGGTGAACAGCTGAAAAAATTTGCGCAGGAAACAGTGCTGCAATACCAGCAGCTGCAACATGCGCTTAATCATCAGAGCCCGTCACTGACCGGGGAATTACGTCTGTTTTGTTCCGTCACTGCCGCATACAGCCATCTGCCGCAGATCCTCGACCAGTTCCGGGCAGAACATCCGCAGGTGGAAATCAAGCTGACCACCGGGGACGCGGCGGATGCAGTGGAAAAAGTGCAGTCACAGGACGCGGATCTCGGTATCGCCGGAAAACCGGAAAAACTGCCGGATAATGTCCGCTTTCACCAGATAGGCGAAATCCCGCTGTCACTGATAGCGCCCGCACTACCATGCCCGGTCAGACAACAGGCGGTACAGCCGGTGCCCGACTGGGAAAATATCCCGTTTATCATTCCGGAGCATGGCCCGTCACGTAAACGGATTGATTTATGGTTTAAAACACACCGGATTCAGGATCCGCAGATTTATGCCACGGTGTCCGGCCATGAAGCGATTGTATCGATGGTGGCACTGGGCTGCGGTATCGCGCTGATCCCGAATGTGGTAGTGGAGAATAGCCCGGACGCAATCCGCAGCCGGATCCTGCAACTCGATAATATTTCGATGGTTGCGCCGTTTGAGCTGGGCGTCTGCACACTGAACAAGCGGCTGCATGAGCCGCTGATCAGAGCCTTCTGGCAACTACTGCCGCGCCACCCCGGATAACTGCGGGGCCAGGAAACGGGCAAATGCAGCATTGCCGGTTTCATCGCGGAAGTCGTAGCCGAGAGCATTCAGATGCTGCTCAAACTGCACATCCCCTTCCTGTATTTCAAAAGCTGCCAGTACGCGGCCATAATCCGTGCCGTGACTGCGGTAATGGAACAGGGTGATATTCCAGTGTGTACCAAGTGTTTCCAGGAATTTCAGCAGTGCGCCGGGTGCTTCCGGGAATTCAAAACTGAACAGCCGCTCCTGCAACGATGCTGACGGGCGGCCACCCACCATATAGCGGACATGCAGTTTCGCCATTTCGTCATCCGACAAATCTGTCGCACTGAACCCGGCGGCGGAAAGACCGTCCAGAATGGTTTTCCGTGCGCCCGGGCCCTCATCGGCACGGACACTGACAAATACTGAAGCTTCATCTGAACCGCTGTAACGATAGTTAAACTCGGTCACCACACGCGGGCCGAGCGCCTGACAAAACCGCAGGAAACTGCCTTTCTCTTCCGGGATCGTCACCGCGAACACGCCTTCACGCTGTTCTCCCAGCTCGCACCGCTCTGACACATAACGGAGCACATGGAAATTCACATTGGCACCGGAGAGCACATGTGCCAGATTTTCCCCCTGAATATTGTGCTGCTGAATGTATTTTTTCATCCCCGCCAGCGCCAGTGCCCCGGAAGGCTCCGCCACTGCCCGCACATCATCAAACAGATCTTTCATAGCTGCGCAGATGGCGTCACTGTCCACCATAATCACATCATCCAGATACTGCTGACATAGACGGAAGGTCTCATCACCAATCCGTTTGACTGCCACACCTTCGGCAAACAGCCCGACTTTCGGTAACTCGACCGGATGTCCGGCATCCAGTGCGGCTTTCAGACAAGCCGCCTCTTCTGCCTCGACACCAATCACTTTAATGTCCGGCATCAGGTGTTTAATAAACACCGCCACCCCGGCGGCCAGTCCGCCACCGCCGACCGGTACAAAGACTCTGTCGAGCCTGGCATTCTGCTGTAACAGTTCAAGAGCGATAGTGGCCTGACCGGCGATCACCGACGGGTGATCGAACGGCGGAATAAACGTCATCCCGAGGGATGCGGCCAGCTCCAGTGCATGTGCTTTTGCTTCATCAAAATTAGCGCCGTGGAGAACCACTTCGCCGCCGAACCCGCGAACCGCATCCACTTTGATATCCGCCGTCGCCACCGGCATCACAATCAGGGCTTTCACCCCGGTTTTCCCGGCAGATAACGCCACGCCCTGAGCATGGTTTCCGGCTGATGCCGTCACTACGCCCCGCTGTTTCTGTTCTTCTGTCAGCTCCGCAATCATGGCATACGCGCCGCGCAGCTTAAAACTGTGCACGGGCTGCCTGTCTTCCCGCTTCACTGAAATGGTATTGCCGAGCCGTGCCGACAGCTTCGGCATCAGTTGCAGCGGCGTGACCTGAGCGACATCATAAACGGAGGCACTGAAGGCCGCTCTCACATACTCAGCCGCTGACGGCTGAGCAGACAATGGTTGTTTTGCGGTCATCCCTAACCCCCGAGTTTACTTTTATCCCGTACCGCGCCTTTATCAGCACTGGTCGCCAGCAGTGCATATGCACGCAACGCAAAAGAGACCTGACGTTCACGGTTCTGCGGTGACCAGGCTTTTTCACCTCGTGCCTCTTCCGCTGTGCGGCGGGCTGCCAGAGTTTGCTCATCCACTTTCAGTGAAATCTGCCGTGACGGAATATCGATGGCAATAATGTCCCCGGTCTGAACCAGCCCGATCAGCCCGCCGTTGGCCGCTTCCGGCGAAACGTGGCCGATGGATAACCCGGAAGTGCCGCCGGAGAAACGACCGTCAGTGATAAGCGCACAGCTTTTTCCCAGGCCCATTGATTTCAGGTAGGTGGTCGGATACAGCATCTCCTGCATACCCGGCCCGCCTTTCGGCCCTTCGTAGCGGATCACCACCACATCCCCGGCAACAACTTCTCCGCCGAGAATCGCTTTTACCGCATCATCCTGACTTTCATACACTTTTGCCGGTCCGGTAAAGGTTAAGCTGCCCTCATCCACCCCGGCAGTTTTCACAATACAGCCATCTTCGGCAATATTGCCTGACAGTACCGCCAGCCCGCCATCCTGGCTGTAGGCATGGGTTTTGCTGCGGATACAGCCGTTTTTGCGGTCATCATCCAGGGACGGCCAGCGGCAGTCCTGTGAGAATGCTTTTGTTGTGCGGATTCCGGCAGGACCGGCGGAATACATCCGTTTCACCGCATCATCTTTCGTCAGTGTAATATCATACGCCGCCAGTAACTCCGGCAGGGTCATTCCCAGCACGTTACTGACTTCCCGGTGCAGTAACCCGGCGCGATCCAGCTCGCCCAGGATACCAATTACCCCGCCGGCGCGATGTACATCTTCCATATGGTATTTCTGCGTGCTCGGCGCGACTTTGCATAAATGCGGCACCGCACGGGAGAGACGATCAATATCCGTCATTGTGAAATCAACTTCCCCTTCCTGTGCCGCCGCCAGCAGATGCAGAACTGTGTTGGTTGAACCGCCCATGGCGATATCCAGGGTCATCGCATTCTCAAACGCTGCTTTGGTGGCGATATTGCGCGGCAGAAAACGGATATCATCCTGCTCGTAATATTTTTTGGTGATTTCCACAATCCGGCGTCCGGCATTAAGGAACAGATTTTTGCGGTCAGCATGAGTTGCCAGCAGCGAGCCGTTCCCCGGCTGAGATAAGCCCAGCGCTTCGGTCAGGCAGTTCATCGAGTTCGCGGTAAACATACCGGAGCAGGAGCCGCAGGTCGGGCAGGCCGATCGTTCGATTTGTTCACTGTCCGCATCGGAAACATCAGGATTTGCACCCTGGATCATGGCATCCACCAGATCCAGCTTGATTATCTGATCAGACAGTTTGGTTTTACCGGCTTCCATCGGGCCACCGGATACAAAAATAACCGGGATATTCAGGCGCAGTGAGGCCATCAGCATTCCCGGAGTAATTTTGTCGCAGTTGGAGATACAAACCATGGCATCCGCACAGTGTGCATTCACCATGTATTCCACAGAATCGGCAATGAGTTCGCGTGACGGCAGAGAATAAAGCATCCCGCCGTGCCCCATGGCGATCCCGTCATCCACAGCAATGGTATTGAATTCTTTGGCCACGCCACCGGCGGCCTCAATTTCCTCTGCCACCAGTTTACCCAGATCCCGCAGGTGAACATGACCCGGAACAAATTGTGTGAATGAGTTAACAACCGCGATAATCGGTTTGCCGAAATCGGCATCTGTCATTCCTGTCGCACGCCATAATGCGCGCGCACCCGCCATATTGCGGCCATGCGTTGTTGTCGCCGAACGGTACTGAGGCATTGTAATCTCCCGTGTTTGCAAAAATCAGGCGGGGGAACGACCCGCCTGCAAATCTGTTTCGTTATTATGGATTTACCGGATCTAACCAGCCCCATTTGTCTTCTGTTTTCCCGGTGAACAGGCCAAAGAATGCCTGCTGGATCTCTTTGGTAACCGGTCCGCAGCGGCCGATACCCACCTGAATACCGTCAACACTGCGTACCGGCGTAACTTCCGCCGCAGTACCGGTCATAAAGACTTCATCCGCCAGATAGAGTGATTCGCGGGATAGCGTCTGCTCACGGATTTCATAACCCAGCTCTTTTGCCAGGGTCAGAATCGCATCACGGGTAATACCCGGCAGTGCGGAAGAGGTAAATGGCGGAGTGAAGATAATGTTATTTTTCACTTCAAACAGGTTTTCACCCGCCCCTTCAGAGATATAACCGTTCACATCCAGCGCAATCCCTTCCTGATAACCGTGACGGCGGGCTTCACTGCCGACCAGTAACGAGGACAGGTAGTTACCGCCTGCTTTGGCCGCTGTCGGAATGGTGTTAGGGGCTGCGCGGTTCCAGGATGACACCATCGCGTCAATCCCTGCATCCAGCGCTTCCTCACCCAGGTAAGCACCCCACGGGAATGCCGCGATGATGACATCGGTTTTATAGCCCTGCGGCGGGTTAACACCCATACCGACATCACCGATAAAGACCAGCGGACGGATATAACCACTGGATAAATTATTTTTGCGCAGCGTGGCGCGGCAGGCTTCCATTAATTCATCAACTGAATATTCTACCGGCATACGATATATTTTGGCGGAGTCATGCAGGCGCTGCATATGTTCGCGATGACGGAAAACGACAGGGCCCTTATGAGACTCATAACAGCGGATCCCTTCAAAAACAGATGTCCCGTAGTGCATGGCATGACACATAACATGCACTTTTGCTTCTGCCCACGGAACCATCTCATCATTGAACCAAATAAAATCAGCTTTTTTTGTCATTGTAATTTTCCTTTATACTGCACAGCTAATATGTTGATAATTTTGTGTATTTTTTGTGAGAACTTCGACATCCGCCACATCCGCCAGCTTAACTAACTGTGTACAGAGCAGGGCCGGCGGCCGCAGGCTTGAAACTGTTAACTCAATGTTTACATTATCACCTTCGGAACCTTTCGCCAGATCCATTTTCATGGCACAGACGTTAAATCCGCGGTGGCGCACAACACGCAGAACCCGTTCCAGGATTTCCGGGCATGAACGTGCCTGAATTGCTAACTGATGCTGCATCATAATGAGCTCTCCAACATATGTTCGTTACCCGCTCCCGGCGGTACTAATGGCCAGACGTTATCTTCTTCACGGATGGCGACATGTAATAAATACGGGCCCTGATGGTGTAACAGGGTATTAATCGCAGACGGCAGCGCTGATTTTTCAGTCACCAGCTGTCCCGGGATATCAAACGAGCGCGCCAGGGCAACAAAATCAGGATTGTCATCCAGTACCGTCTCGCTGTAACGCTTATCAAAAAACAGTTCCTGCCACTGACGCACCATGCCGAGACGCTGATTATCCAGCAGCAGAATTTTGACCGGCAGGCGCTTGCGTTTGATGGTGGTAAGTTCCTGCACATTCATCATGAAAGAGCCGTCACCGGAAACACACAGCACGGTTGCCTGCGGGCGGGCAATCTGTGCCCCGATCGCTGCCGGTAAACCAAACCCCATCGTACCCAGACCACCGGATGTCAGAAAATTCTCCGGACCGTCAAACGTCATATGCTGAGCCGTCCACATCTGGTGCTGTCCGACATCCGTTGTCACCACACAATCCGCCGGTTTGGCCGCAGAGACCTGAGATAACAGCAGCGGCGCATAAATACTGTCACCGGTATGTGAATAGTCAGGAGCGTGCTCTGCTTTCAGTTCCTTCACGTGATGCTGCCAGGCGGGGAATGACAGCGGCTGTGACAGCAGCGGCAGAGCCTGTTTCGCATCACAGGCAAGAGAAACATGTGTCTGCCGTAATTTATCCAGCTCGGCCGGATCGATATCCACATGGATCACCTTTGCATGCGGGGCAAATGCGTTCAGCTTGCCGGTTACCCGGTCATCAAAACGGGCTCCGACCGCAATCAGCAGATCCGCCTCCTGAACTGCAAAGTTCGCTGCTTTTGCCCCGTGCATCCCGAGCATACCGAGGTAATACGGATAATCCGGAGAGACCGCCCCCAGCCCTTTCAGGGTACTCACCGCCGGCATCCCGGTTTCATCCAGAAACGCCCGCAGCTGTGCAACGGCACCTGACATTCCGACACCACCACCGGCATACAGCACCGGCTTCCGGCTTTCCCGCATCAGTTGCCGGGCACGGGAGAGAGCCGTCTGCGACAGAGGTTCTGCATTATTTACCGGCAGAAAATACGGGGTAAATTCACTAATCTGTAATTGAATGTCTTTCGGGATATCAATGAGTACCGGCCCCGGACGCCCGCCTGCAGCAATCGCGAAAGCCTCGGTAATAATTCGCGGCAAATCAGTAATTGATTCAACCAGGAAGCTGTGTTTTGTGCATGACAAAGACAGCCCCAGCACATCGATCTCCTGAAAGGCATCCGTACCAATCAGTGATGAACCTACTTGTCCGGTGATGGCAACAACAGGTACTGAATCAAGCAGTGCATCCGCCAGCCCGGTGATAAGGTTTGTTGCTCCCGGCCCTGATGTTGCGATACATACACCCGTTCTCTGCCCTGCCCGTGCATAGCCGATTGCCGCCATAACCGCCCCCTGTTCATGACGGCAGAGCACATGCTCCACACCACCGTCATACAGCGCGTCATAGACCGGCATGATCGCCCCGCCCGGGTAGCCGAACACAGTGTCAACGCCCTGTGTTCGTAGTGCCTGCACTAACCACTGTGCCCCGTTCATGTGTGACTCCTTAGTCCGCCGTTTTCTTTTCAGTGAAAAATCATAAAGTTAAGGTTAAAAAAAACCCCGCGCCTTTCGGTGCGGGGTTCTCGTGAGATCCTGGCTCGTATCAGCCATTTTCGTATCCGAGTGCAGCCCCGCACGGTGGGATAATAATCACCACCACGCTCACGATAATTAGGCTAATCACTCGGACAATCTTATTCATGGATAAATTCTTCTGTCTGCCGTATTCAGTTGGTCTCTTTATTTTAGAGTTATCATGTTATCGAATTCCTGACAACGGCTATTTGTCTTTTTTTTAACAACAAGAATAAAAATCCATAAAATTCAGTGAACTACCATTATTAACGATATGTTTCACTGCTATTTTTTTATCCGGCGGTATCCTCCTCTGCCAAAATCGTTACTTCCGGAACAACACCGAAAAAACGGGGCATTCTCCGGTACAACTTACTTTTCCTCTGAACACTATTCCCGGGAGCACAATGGAAAGCGTGGCAGATTTTTTATTCTGAAACCCGGAAATTAATTCCCCGCCGCCCGGTTTTTCCATGCAACACGCAGAACAGAAATCACTTTTATGCAACATACATAAAATCTGTCGATATACATCGTAAAAAACGGAATTTTGCTGCGAAATGATGGAAAAAATCACCATCATGATAATTCGTTTATGTAACTGCAGGATGACCTGATGTCATTTGCTATTGTTTATACCCGTGCCATGATCGGGACAGAAGCACCGCTGGTCACCGTCGAGGCACATATCAGCGCCGGGTTGCCCGGATTAACACTGGTGGGATTACCGGAAACCGCTGTTAAAGAGTCGAGAGACAGGGTCCGCAGTGCCCTGATCAACGGCGGATTTGAATTTCCGGCAAAGCGGGTCACTATCAATCTTGCCCCGGCGGATTTGCCCAAAGAAGGCGGGAGATATGACTTACCTATCGCTGTTGCCATACTCTCAGCTTCAGAGCAAATAGACGCAAAATTAGCAGAGAATTATGAATTTTCGGGGGAATTAGGCCTTTCAGGAGAACTCCGGTTCTGCCGCGGCATATTACCGGCAGTACTGGCCGCCCGTCAGTCAGGAAGGCAGGCTGTGGTATCAAAACAGCATAATGATGAATTATGTATTCTGCCTGCCGGTTCGGCGCTGATGGCGGATAATTTACTGCAGGTTGCTGCTTTTTTTCATCAGCAGCAGGAACTGAATGAAAACAGCCACCTGGCGGGAAAAACAGAAAATGATAACGGTACAAGTATTGATGATATTACCGGCCAGAAACACGCCAAACGGGTTCTGGAAATAAGTGCAGCCGGCGGGCACAATTTGCTCCTGCTCGGCCCGCCCGGTACCGGAAAAACCATGCTGGCCAGCCGGCTGGGAACACTGCTCCCGCCGTTAACCGCGCAGGAAGCTCTTGACGTGGCGATAATCCGGAGCCTGACCCAAACCTCATCAGAACAAAATAAATGGCCCCAGCGTCCGTTCAGGGCACCACATCATACCGCATCCTCTGCGGCACTCACCGGTGGCGGCAGTATTCCGCTGC
Organism: Morganella morganii; assembly: GCF_019243775.1. Taxonomy (NCBI): domain Bacteria; kingdom Pseudomonadati; phylum Pseudomonadota; class Gammaproteobacteria; order Enterobacterales; family Morganellaceae; genus Morganella; species Morganella morganii. The sequence continues at coordinate 171,807 of NZ_CP069157.1, read as the reverse complement.
CGGGAGAAATATCGCTGGCACATCACGGCATCCTTTTTCTTGATGAACTCCCTGAATTCTCCCGTAAATCACTGGATTCTCTGCGTGAACCGCTTGAATCCGGAGAAATCATTATTTCCAGAGCTAAAGCAAAAGTGTGTTTTCCTGCCCGTATACAGCTTATTGCTGCGATGAATCCCAGCCCGACAGGCCACTATCAGGGCATACATAACCGCAGCGGCCCTCAGCAGCTTCTGCGTTATCTTTCCCGCATCTCCGGACCGTTTCTGGACCGGTTTGATTTATCAATTGAAGTACCGATGCTGCCACCAGGAACATTGAGCCGGACAGAAAAAGATCTGCCGGTTCATGAGCAGATAAAAGCACGGGTACAGTCCGCACGACAACAACAATACCGCCGTAACGGGCAGGGAAAACTGAATGCGGGACTGTCAGGCAAAGAAACAGAGGAGGTGTGTGCACTATCAGCACAGGATGCCCGTTTTCTTGAGGATGCACTGACGCAACTTAATCTGTCTGTGCGGGCATGGCACCGTATACTGCGCGTCAGCAGAACTATTGCCGATCTGCGGGATGAAGGAGGACAGGTATCACGAAAAGATATACTGGAAGCACTCAGTTACCGGGTAATGGACAGATTAATCCATAAATTGCAGCAGGCGGTCTCTTAAAAAGAGAAAGGGGCACGAATGCCCCTTTTAACTTATTATTTCTGATGATATTAATCATCTGTGTCGGTATAGTCTTCCGACGGATCGATCTGAGGTTTACCACCGGACAGCGTGTGGAAGCGTTTTGGTTTGCGAATACGCTCCAGATACTTAATCCACACTTTTTCTTCTGCTGTTTCCGGCATACGCTCACCACGGCATACAGAAACAAACTGTTTTTCTTCGTCCGTCTGGGGGGCGCGTTTACCCATATCCAGTTCGTTGAAAGCAAAACCATGGCGCTCAAGTAACTGAGCTTCTTTTATGGTGAAATGACCATGGCGTGAAAAACCACGAGGATAATGTTTATTATCAAAAAAACGATTAGTCGTGATAAAGCTTTCTGCCATCTGACACACTCCTAATTCTCTACTGACATACTCTTTATGGCGCGGAGTATTAGATAGCATTAGGATTCTGTAAAACAAAATATTTAAATCATAACGACAAAAATTTTTGGAGATACCAGTGGATACAGAATTACTGAAAACCTTTCTGGAGGTCAGTAAAACCCGTCACTTCGGGCGTGCGGCTGAATCCTTATACCTTACACAATCTGCAGTCAGCTTTAGGATCAGGCAGTTAGAGACAAATCTCGGGGCAAATCTTTTTACCCGCCACCGGAATAATATCCGCCTGACAGCCGCCGGCGAGCGGTTAGTACCTTATGCCGAAGCGCTGATCAATACCTGGCAACTGGCAAAACAGGAAATTAATCATGCCTCTGTACACAACCCGCTTTCCATCGGAGCGACTGCATCATTGTGGGAAGCTTGTCTGACCCCCTGGCTCGGACAGATCTACCAATCACATGCAGATCTGCGCCTGGAGACCAGAATCGCATCCCGCCAGTCTCTGGTAAAACAATTACATGCACGGGAGCTGGATTTACTGATCTCTACTGAACAACCAAAAATGGATGAACTGAAAAGTGAGATTGTCGGAGAAATCACACTTCAGCTGTTCAGCATACAACCGCTGTCGGCAGAAAATCCTCCGGGCCTTATCCGCCTGGAATGGAGTGCAGATTTTCAGCAGCATGATGAGGCTGTTTTCACCCGCTGCCAGTCTCCGGTTCTGACAACATCGTCTGCTTTTCAGGCAAAACAATTACTGTCAGTGACATCATCTGTCACTTATTTACCGGCACACTGGAAAAAAATATATCCCGAACTGAACCCCGTGGATAATGACCTGATTACAAAGCCTCTGTACGCTGTCTGGCTACAGAACAGTGATCAGCAGGGACTTATCGGCCAATTAATCGCAATACCGGTATAACGCCGGTTACTGATGATTTTAAAGATAGATAGTGCGGTAAGTAACTGTTGCATTGAAAGGAGTGGTTGCAAAAAAGAAAGGAAATTCGGCAGGATACGATACATAAGAAGGCGAAATTCAGATAATAAAAAACCCAGTTCATAACGAACCGGGCTATTAATAAATAAAGATCTTTAGTTATTACTTATCAAGTAAATGGCAGGGGCGGAGAGGCTCGAACTCCCAACACCCGGTTTTGGAGACCGGTGCTCTACCAATTGAACTACGCCCCTAAATGTTGGCGGAACGGACGGGACTCGAACCCGCGACCCCCTGCGTGACAGGCAGGTATTCTAACCAACTGAACTACCGCTCCGCGTATCTCTGTGTGACTGATGCAATCTGCACCCTCACTTAATAATAACCTGGCGGTTCCCTACTCTCACATGGGGAGACCCCACACTACCATCGGCGCTACGGCGTTTCACTTCTGAGTTCGGCATGGGGTCAGGTGGGACCACCGCGCTACGGCCGCCAGGCAAATTCATTTCAATCCAAAACAAGCTTTCACAGTGAATGACTTCTGCCTCTTCACTGTGCTGAAAAATCTCTCTAATCGTCTCTCAACTCAAAACACCTTCGGTGTTGTCAGGTTAAGCCTCACGGTTCATTAGTACTGGTCAGCTCAACGCATCGCTGCGCTTACACACCCAGCCTATCAACGTCTTAGTCTCAAACGTTCCTTCAGGACCCTTAAAGGGTCAGGGAAGACTCATCTCGAGGCAAGTTTCCCGCTTAGATGCTTTCAGCGGTTATCTCTTCCGCACTTAGCTACCGGGCAATGCAATTGGCATCACAACCCGTACACCAGTGGTGCGTTCACTCCGGTCCTCTCGTACTAGGAGCAACCCCTCTCAATCTTCCAGCGCCCACGGCAGATAGGGACCGAACTGTCTCACGACGTTCTAAACCCAGCTCGCGTACCACTTTAAATGGCGAACAGCCATACCCCTTGGGACCTACTTCAGCCCCAGGATGTGATGAGCCGACATCGAGGTGCCAAACACCGCCGTCGATATGAACTCTTGGGCGGTATCAGCCTGTTATCCCCGGAGTACCTTTTATCCGTTGAGCGATGGCCCTTCCATTCAGAACCACCGGATCACTAAGACCTACTTTCGTACCTGCTCGAGCCGTCACTCTCGCAGTCAAGCTGGCTTATGCCTTTGCACTAACCGCATGATGTCCGACCATGCTTAGCCAACCTTCGTGCTCCTCCGTTACTCTTTGGGAGGAGACCGCCCCAGTCAAACTACCCACCAGACACGGTCCCCGATCCAGATTATGGACCCGGGTTAGAACATCAAACGTTAAAGGGTGGTATTTCAAGGATGGCTCCCGTGCAGACTGGCGTCCACACTTCGTTGCCTCCCACCTATCCTACACATCAAGGCTCAATGTTCAGTGTCAAGCTATAGTAAAGGTTCACGGGGTCTTTCCGTCTTGCCGCGGGTACACTGCATCTTCACAGCGAGTTCAATTTCACTGAGTCTCGGGTGGAGACAGCCTGGCCATCATTACGCCATTCGTGCAGGTCGGAACTTACCCGACAAGGAATTTCGCTACCTTAGGACCGTTATAGTTACGGCCGCCGTTTACCGGGGCTTCGATCAGAAGCTTCGCCTTGCGGCTGACCTCATCAATTAACCTTCCGGCACCGGGCAGGCGTCACACCGTATACGTCCACTTTCGTGTTTGCACAGTGCTGTGTTTTTAATAAACAGTTGCAGCCAGCTGGTATCTGCGGCTGGCTTCAGCTCCGTGGGTAAACCACTTCACCTAATGCCAGCGTGCCTTCTCCCGAAGTTACGGCACCATTTTGCCTAGTTCCTTCACCCGAGTTCTCTCAAGCGCCTGAGTATTCTCTACCTGACCACCTGTGTCGGTTTGGGGTACGATTAATGGTAACCTGGAGCTTAGAGGCTTTTCCCGGAAGCAGAGCATCAATCACTTCACCACCGTAGTGGCTCGTCGTCACGCCTCAGTGTTAACAACCGACCGGATTTGCCTGGTCAGTCCACCTGCACGCTTAAACCGGGACAACCGTCGCCCGGATGATTTAGCTTTCTCCGTCCCCCTTCGCAGTTACCACCAGTACGGGAATATTAACCCGTTGCCCATCGACTACGCTTTTCAGCCTCGCCTTAGGGGTCGACTCACCCTGCCCCGATTAACGTTGGACAGGAACCCTTGGTCTTCCGGCGTGCGGGTTTTTCACCCGCATTATCGTTACTTATGTCAGCATTCGCACTTCTGATACCTCCAGCAACCCTCACAGGTCACCTTCACAGGCTTACAGAACGCTCCCCTACCCAACAATATTTACATATCGCTGCCGCGGCTTCGGTGCATAATTTAGCCCCGTTACATCTTCCGCGCAGGCCGACTCGACCAGTGAGCTATTACGCTTTCTTTAAATGATGGCTGCTTCTAAGCCAACATCCTGGCTGTCTGAGCCTTCCCACTTCGTTTCCCACTTAATTATGACTTTCGGAACCTTAGCCGGCGGTCTGGGTTGTTTCCCTCTTCACGACGAACGTTAGCACCCGCCGTGTGTCTCCCGTGATAACATTCTCCGGTATTCGCAGTTTGCATCGGGTTGGTAAGTCGGGATGACCCCTAGCCGAAACAGTGCTCTACCCCCGGAGATGAGTTCACGAGGCGCTACCTAAATAGCTTTCGGGGAGAACCAGCTATCTCCCGGTTTGATTGGCCTTTCACCCCCAGCCACAAGTCATCCGCTAATTTTTCAACATTAGTCGGTTCGGTCCTCCAGTTAGTGTTACCCAACCTTCAACCTGCCCATGGCTAGATCACCGGGTTTCGGGTCTATACCCTGCAACTAATTCGCCCAGTTAAGACTCGGTTTCCCTGCGGCTCCCCTATTCGGTTAACCTTGCTACAGAATATAAGTCGCTGACCCATTATACAAAAGGTACGCAGTCACACCATAAAGGTGCTCCCACTGCTTGTACGTACACGGTTTCAGGTTCTTTTTCACTCCCCTCGCCGGGGTTCTTTTCGCCTTTCCCTCACGGTACTGGTTCACTATCGGTCAGTCAGGAGTATTTAGCCTTGGAGGATGGTCCCCCCATATTCAGACAGGATAACACGTGTCCCGCCTTACTCATCGGACTCACAACACCAGTGCTTTCAGATACAGGGCTATCACCTGCTGTGGCCAGCCTTTCCAGACTGTTCTCTTAACACTGATGCTGATTAAGGTCCTGGGCTGCTCCCGTTCGCTCGCCGCTACTGGGGGAATCTCGTTTGATTTCTTTTCCTCGGGGTACTTAGATGTTTCAGTTCTCCCGGTTCGCTTCATTACCCTATGTATTCAGGTAATGATAGTGTGACGGATCACACTGGGTTTCCCCATTCGGAAATCGCCGGTTATAACGGTTCATATCACCTTACCGGCGCTTATCGCAGATTAGCACGTCCTTCATCGCCTCTGACTGCCTAGGCATCCACCGTGTACGCTTATTCGCTTAACCTCACAACCCGAAGGTGTTTCGACTGAGTGTTTCTGTGGGGTTATGGCTGCGCGCCCCTCATTTCTTTGTCGGGCGGTGCTCGCAATGCTCACATACTGATGTATGCTCCGCTTGCTGTGCTCCGTCCTTCGTGAACTGAGGACTGCTCGCTCATAACTCACGCAAAAACGTCTTCACATTTTCGTGTTGTTCGGCTGAGAGACTCATCAATATTACCTCGGTGATAATATTGATTGTTTCAATTTTTCAGCTTGTTCCGGATTGTTAAAGAGCATAATAATTCACAGCATACCGTTTCCGGTAAACTCTGAATTATTTTTCAGATATCAGATAATGGTGGAGCTAAGCGGGATCGAACCGCTGACCTCCTGCGTGCAAGGCAGGCGCTCTCCCAGCTGAGCTATAGCCCCATTATTTGGTTTTCCGGGCGTGTCCTTTTCATCATGAAAAGAGGAAACCGCATTGAGACAAGGCATGGAAAGGCGAAGTTTACTAAGGTAAACGAGTCTTTTCATAACGCAGTATCAATTCGGTTTTGGTAGGCCTGAGTGGACTTGAACCACCGACCTCACCCTTATCAGGGGTGCGCTCTAACCACCTGAGCTACAAGCCTATTCCCGGTATCTGCTTCTTTCTATCAGACAATCTGTGTGAACACTCACATTCTGTATCAACATAGGTAAGGAGGTGATCCAACCGCAGGTTCCCCTACGGTTACCTTGTTACGACTTCACCCCAGTCATGAATCACAAAGTGGTAAGCGCCCTCCCGAAGGTTAAGCTACCTACTTCTTTTGCAACCCACTCCCATGGTGTGACGGGCGGTGTGTACAAGGCCCGGGAACGTATTCACCGTAGCATTCTGATCTACGATTACTAGCGATTCCGACTTCATGGAGTCGAGTTGCAGACTCCAATCCGGACTACGACGTACTTTATGAGTTCCGCTTGCCCTCGCGGGGTCGCTTCCCTTTGTATACGCCATTGTAGCACGTGTGTAGCCCCACTCGTAAGGGCCATGATGACTTGACGTCATCCCCACCTTCCTCCGGTTTATCACCGGCAGTCTCCTTTGAGTTCCCGCCATCACGCGCTGGCAACAAAGGATAAGGGTTGCGCTCGTTGCGGGACTTAACCCGACATTTCACAACACGAGCTGACGACAGCCATGCAGCACCTGTCTCAGAGTTCCCGAAGGCACCAAAGCATCTCTGCTAAGTTCTCTGGATGTCAAGAGTAGGTAAGGTTCTTCGCGTTGCATCGAATTAAACCACATGCTCCACCGCTTGTGCGGGCCCCCGTCAATTCATTTGAGTTTTAACCTTGCGGCCGTACTCCCCAGGCGGTCGACTTAACGCGTTAGCTCCGGAAGCCACGCCTCAAGGGCACAACCTCCAAGTCGACATCGTTTACAGCGTGGACTACCAGGGTATCTAATCCTGTTTGCTCCCCACGCTTTCGCACCTGAGCGTCAGTCTTTGTCGGGGGCCGCCTTCGCCACCGGTATTCCTTCACATCTCTACGCATTTCACCGCTACACATGGAATTCTCCCCCCCTCTACAAGACTCTAGCTGACCAGTATCAGATGCAATTCCCGGGTGTTCCTGGGATTTCACATCTGACTCAATCAACCGCCTGCGTGCGCTTTACGCCCAGTAATTCCGATTAACGCTTGCACCCTCCGTATTACCGCGGCTGCTGGCACGGAGTTAGCCGGTGCTTCTTCTGTCGGTAACGTCAATTGCCAAGGTTATTAACCTTGACACCTTCCTCCCGACTGAAAGTACTTTACAACCCGAAGGCCTTCTTCATACACGCGGCATGGCTGCATCAGGCTTGCGCCCATTGTGCAATATTCCCCACTGCTGCCTCCCGTAGGAGTCTGGGCCGTGTCTCAGTCCCAGTGTGGCTGATCATCCTCTCAGACCAGCTAGGGGATCGTCGCCTCAGGTAAGCCGTTACCTCACCTACTAGCTAATCCCATATGGGTTCATCCTGATGGCGCGAGGCCCGGAGGTCCCCCGCTTTGGTCCGAAAGACATTATGCGGTATTAGCTACCGTTTCCAGTAGTTATCCCCGCCATCAGGCAGATCCCATACATTACTCACCCGTCCGCCGCTCGTCAGCGGAGAAGCAAGCTTCTCCCTGTTACCGCCCGACTTGCATGTGTTAGGCCTGCCGCCAGCGTTCAATCTGAGCCATGATCAAACTCTTCAATTAAAAGTGTTTGATGCTCAAAGAATTAAACTGTTTACTGCTGCTTATTTCTAAGCTGCTGTATTGGTCACTCTTCAAGACTTCTCAAAAATAATATTTTTTGTGATATGTCCTGCGAGTGCCCACACAGATTGTCTGATAAATTGTTAAAGAGCAGTTGCAACCTTCGCTGCCGTTGCCGGTCTTCTGCGTTGTTGCGAGGCTGCGTATATTACGTTTCCAGCCCCTTCGAGTCAAGCGTTGTTTCTCAACTTTTTTCGCTTTTCTCTACTGTCGGCGCGCTTCTCAGCGTGTTGTTCCGTGTCAGTGAGGGCGCATTATAGACACTCGCTGAGATCACGCAAGTGTTTATTTCAACTTTTTTTCTGTTTGCCAATTTTTTCACCACAACGGTGTTTTATCCGGCAAAATGCCGGTGATTTGCTTTAAATCTGAACAAACTCTGCAGCAAATGCCTCAACCTGTTGCCAATCCGTGTATTCCACTTCTTTGGTGGTATCTGTCTCACCCTTTGTCATCTTCATAATCAGACGGATCATCATCCGGTCAAACCAGCCGTAACGCGGATACAGCAATGCCCCGGCGAATACAGTACAGGCTGTCGGCTTCCAGGGTGTCGCGGCCAGGAATTTCCGGACATACACATTTGTCTCTGGTGTCCGTTTTTCCGGTTTACGGGCAGTCAGGTTCACACCAAAGAATGCGGTTTTCATCTGATTCAGCTGCACCGCGTGCAACTTCGCGAATTTATCCAGCGCCCGGTTAAAGTGACCGTAGCGGATAGATGCCCCGACCAGCACCTTCTCATACGGCGCCAGATTCAGCGGCTGATTATCCTGCAAAGAGCGGACATCGCACTCTGCCCCTGCTTTGCGTAAATGCAGGGCAATTTCAGTAATGATTTTTTTTGTCTGCCCGTCATGGCCGGAATAAAGCAACAAGTACGACATGAAACACTCCGTTAATCACGCCAGAACGTCGGCGTCAGCAATACCAGCAAAGTAAAGACTTCCAGACGACCAAATAACATCGTCACGACAAGAATCCATTTCCCGCCCGGATTCAGGGTTGTAAAGTTCTCACCCAGCGTACCCAACCCCGGTCCCAGGTTATTCAGTGTGGTGGCTATCGCAGAGAAAGCGGAAAACTCATCAACACCTGTCGCTATCAGTAACAGCATACTGACCACAAAGACCAGAGCATACGCGGAGAAGAATCCCCAGACAGCTTCGATAATGCGTTCCGGCAATGCCCGGCGGCCCAGCTTGATGGTGTAAACTGCATTCGGATGCACAAGGCGTTTTAGTTCACGCGCCCCCTGAAGGAACAGCAGCATAATGCGGATAACCTTCAGACCACCGCCGGTTGACCCCGCACATCCGCCGACAAATGCCGCACACAGCAGCAGCATCGGCAGGAACAGCGGCCATTTATAGAAACTGTCAGTGGAGAACCCGGCCGTTGTCGCCATCGAGACAACCTGGAAAAACGCCTGGTTGAGGGTTTGTCCCTCCGTAGCATAGACATCAAACTTCCACAAAACCAACGCACAGATCACGACCAGCACGAACTGGAGGGAAATAAACATCCGGAATTCCAGATCCCGCCAGTAAACTCCCAGGCTACGCCCGGTCAGTACCGCAAAGTGCAGGCCATAGTTACAGCCTGAGATCAGCAGGAAAATGGCAATGATGGTGTTAATTGCCGGACTGTTAAAGTAACCGATACTGGCATCATGAGTGGAAAACCCACCGATGGCGATAGTGGAAAAGCTGTGGGATATCGCATCAAAAACATCCATCCCCGCAAACCAGAGGGCAATTGCACAGACGATGGTGAGGAACACATAAATCAGCCAGAGGGTTTTTGCTGTTTCCGCAATCCTCGGGCGCATTTTATTATCTTTCAGCGGCCCCGGCATTTCCGCCCGGTACAGCTGCATTCCCCCGACACCCAGCAGCGGCAGGATAGCGACGGCTAATACGATGATCCCCATCCCGCCCAGCCACTGTAACATCTGCCGGTAGAATAAAATCGCTTTGGGCAGCGTGTCCAGCCCGACCAGTGTGGTGGCACCCGTTGTGGTTAGCCCGGAGAATGATTCAAAAAACGCATCTGTCACCGACAGGTTCGGGCGCTCAGAAAAAATAAAAGGTAATGCCCCGACACTGCCCAGCACCGTCCAGAACAGCACCACAATCAGAAAACCTTCTTTCGGTTTTAACTCACTTTTTTTATTGCGGTTCGGGATCCAGAGCAGCAGACCGATAATCAGTGCTGCCAGGAATGTCTGACTGAATGCTTTACCTGCACCGTCTTTATAGATAAGCGCCACAATCCCGGGAATGATCATGGTGACAGAAAAAATAATGACAAGTAACCCGACAATACGGGTTATGGCGCGAAAATGCATTGCAGCAGAGTCCTCAGAAATCAGTTTCCGGTGGTGTCATCAGGGCATTTAAGCTCAAACATCCCCCGGCTCAGGTCACGTAATTTATCACTAACCTCACTCAGTAAGGTAGCAGGAATCGAAATACGTAACGTCACATCCGAACCGAAATCACTGTTGATTATCGTACCATCCACCTGCCGGACCACTAATTCTGCCTGGCTGATAAAGCTGTAATCACAGGTTATTTCACAGATCACCTGCGGGATTTTAGTTTTCGTTACCAGCAGTTTCAGTGCCTGCTGAACCCCGCTGCCGTATGCACGGACCAGCCCGCCGGTGCCTAATTTTATTCCGCCGAAATAGCGGACAACCACCGCCGTAATTTCCCCGATTCCGCTGCCGAGCAGCGGTGCAATCATCGGTTTACCGGCTGTTCCGGTCGGCTCACCGTCATCAGAAAATCCCAGTTGCTGAGAATCATCCGGACGCCCCGCAACAAATGCCCAGCAATGGTGCCGGGCATCGGGATATTCATCTTTGACAGACTGAATAAATTGCTTTGCTTCATCCACCCCGTCCGTATGCTGCAACAGGGTGATGAAACGGCTTTTTTTTTATCTCTTCAGTAAACATAACCGGCTCAGCCGGTATAAGGTACGATTTCATTACGGCAGATTCAGATCCCGCGTCATATTTTCCACACTGTTGTCATGGATAATAATGTTATCCTCAATACGGATACCGCCACAAGGTTTAAACTGCTCAATACGTTTCCAGTCAAAGTGCTGGCTGAACTTACCTTCACGCCATGGTGCCAGCAGAGACTCAATAAAATACAGTCCCGGCTCGATGGTCAGCACCATGCGCGGCTCCAGAATACGGGTGCAGCGCAGGAACGGATACATTGCCGGTGCCGCCAGATGCTCACCCTGATCATTCTGCATAAACCCGGCAGCATCATGAACCTGAAGACCCAGCGGATGGCCAAGCCCATGCGGCAGGAACGGTGTGGTTACCCCTTCACTGACCATAGCTTCCTCAGACATTCCGGTGATTATTTTATATTTTTTCAGCAGTTTCGCGATGCGGTGATGCATCTGAATATGGTAATCGGTATAGCGGACCCCGGCTTTAATATCACCGATCAGTGACTGCTGCTCATCATTCAAATCCGATACCAGCTGTGCGAAATCGCTGTCAGCATCAGCAGCATATGTCCGGGTTAAATCTGCGGCATAACCATTGAATTCCGCACCGGCATCGATCAGGAAGCTGTGCCGTGTATGCGGTGCGTTTTTATTCAGTTTGGTGTAGTGCAGAACAGCGGCGTTTTCATTAATAGCAACAATATTGTCATAAGGTACATCAGTATCACGATGGCCGGTTGCCATCAGGTACGCCATATTGATATCAAATTCACTCAGGCCGGATAAAAAAGCCTCATGTGCGGCAAGATGCCCGTTAACCGCCATTTTTTGTGCTTCACGCATGCAGGCCAGTTCATAATCTGTTTTATATGAACGATGAAACGCAAAGAAATCCAGCACCGCTTTCGGGTTAATATGATTGCTGCTGATCCCCAGCGCTGCGGCACGATCGGTATTCGGCCCGATATACGCAGTGCGGGTTTTATCCTGTGATGCCAGCATGGAGGCAATATCACCGGCATTCTTCAGATGAATAACCTCAACATCGTTTGTCCAGTAAGAAGAAGGTAACGCCTCAACACTGTGCCAGTAATCAACCGGGGAATAGAACCATAATTTCGGTTTGTTCACGCCGTCAGTCCACAGCCAGCAATGCGGTACATCAGTTACCGGCACCCACGCTTTAAAATGCACGTTACTTTTAAAGGGATAGTCACGATCATCGAGAAAAATGCGTATCGGTTCACCGGAGTGGATCAGTAACGAGTCCAGTTTCTCACGCGCAAGAATATCTCGGGTACGCTGTAATAATGTTGCGATGTGCTCACGGTAGAGGGATGCCATTTTTTCCATGGGAATTGACCTTTTTTCATTATGATAGTGACAAAAGCTTAGCATGATCTCCGCGATTATGGATATGGCAGGCTATGTCATCCCCGGTTATTTACCGGGAATCTTCGGCGCGTCACGACGTTTTTCTTTTCTGTTTCTGCATATTGAGACATTTTGCGTGATCTTCAGCGCAAAAAATCATCATTTTATTTGCTTTCGTTAACAAAAAAATCACAATTACTCTATCTGGTCATACCACATGGTGTTCTCATCCTTTACGGGAGCGATGCAATATTTAAGGAGAACCGTATGCTTTATCACAGTGAATCAATGAAGGTCAGCTGGGAAAAAGAAGGAATTGCAAAACTTGTTTTTGATGCGCAGGGAGCGATAAACAAACTGGATACCCGGACAATTGCCTCACTGGATGAAGCCGTTGCCTGCCTTGAACAAACACCGCAGCTGAAAGGCCTGATTATTACCTCCGCCAAAGAGAGCTTTATCCTGGGCGCGGATATTACAGAATTTCTGACTCTGTTTAATGCACCGGCGGAACAGTTGACCGAGTGGCTGAATTTCGCCAACCGGTTGTTTAACCGGATTGAAGATCTGCCCGTGCCTACTGTCGCCGCACTGCGGAAATTCACACTCGGCGGTGGGTGCGAGTGCGCACTGACAACAGACTACCGCCTCGCCACTGACGATCTGCGTATCGGCCTGCCGGAAACCAAACTCGGGATAATGCCGGGCTTCGGCGGCTCAGTCCGTCTGCCCCGCCTGATTGGTTGTGATAATGCCCTTGAACTTATCACACAGGGGAAAATTGTGACTGCCGGTGAAGCGCTGAAACTCGGACTGACTGATGGCATTGTACAGGATGATGAATTGATTAACGGTTCACTGATGCTGCTGGAGCAGGCGATCAGTGGCCGGACTAACTGGCAGGCACAACGGCAGCAGAAAAAAGCGGCGTTACAGCTGCACCCTGCAGAATTACAGATGAGCCTTATCACGGCCAAAGCCCTTGTCCGGCAAAAGGCAGGAAAACATTACCCGGCGCCGATGGCTGCAGTAAACGGAATTGAAGCCGGAGCGAAACTCCCGCGCGATGAAGCATTGCGCTGCGAAACCGCGCATTTTGTACCACTGACCCGGACACTCACCGCCGGGGCTCTGGTCTCACTTTTCCTGAATGAACAATATGTTAAAGGCCTTACCCGCCAGCAGACGGTATTACGTGATGCCCCGGAACAGGCCGCTGTTATCGGTGCCGGTATTATGGGTGGCGGTATTGCTTACCAGTCAGCTTACAGCGGTATTCCGGTACACCTGAAAGATATTCAGCCCGCCGCATTGCAGGCCGGTATTGATGAAGCCGTAAAATTGCTGGAAAAACAGTGTCAGTCAGGAAAAATGACCGTGGTTCAGGCCGCCGGAATACGCGCCGCTATCCACCCTGTCCGCCATGATAATGAACTCAGTGACTGCGATATAGTGGTTGAAGCGGTTGTTGAGAACAAAGTCATCAAACAAAAAGTGCTGGCAGATATTGAACAACAGGTTAGTGAACACTGCATTCTGACATCAAACACCTCTTCGATCCCTGTCAGTGAACTGGCTCAGGCGCTGAAACGCCCGCACAATTTCTGCGGAATGCATTTTTTCAATCCCGTACCTAAAATGCCGCTGGTTGAAGTGATCCGGGGAGAGAAAACCTCAGACGATACAATCGCCGCTGTGGTGCACTACGCCCACAAAATGGGAAAAACACCGGTTGTGGTGGGAGATTGTCCGGGATTCTTTATCAACCGGGTACTGTTTCCGTATCTGAACGCCTTTTCTCTGCTGGTCTCCGGCGGAGCGGATATTAAAACGGTTGACCGTGTGATGGAACAGGAATTCGGCTGGCCGATGGGACCGGCGCTGTTGCTCGATGTTGTCGGACTGGATACGGCTAATCATGTACAGCATGTGATGGCTGAGGGCTATCCGGGCCGGATGGTCGTTGAAGAGCACAATGTCATCAGTCTGTTTGCCGGACTGAAACGGCTGGGGCAAAAAAGCCGCCTCGGGTTTTACCGCCATATTGATGACGGCAAAGGCCACCTGCAGAAACAGCCCGATGAGCAGCTCGAAGAAGTGCTTGCACCACTGGGACGCACGCCCCGTGACTTTACTGCAGACGAGATTATCGACCGCCTGATGATTCCGATGGTGAACGAAGTTATCCGCTGCTACGAGGAAGGCATTATCAGCAGCCCGGCAGAAGCAGACCTGGCTCTGGTCTACGGCCTTGGTTTTCCGCCGTTCCGGGGAGGTATTTTCCGTTATCTGGATGATACCAGCACCCGCGCTTTCTGTGAAAAAGCAGAGCAATACAGCACACTGGGTCCGCTTTATACCATTCCGGACAGTCTGCGGGCACATGCTGTTAATAACACTCCTTATTATCCGCAACCGGATAGTCACCCTGTTACTGCACAGTGAGGTTTATATGGAAAAAGTCATGATAATTGATGGTCTCCGCACCTCAATGGGCCGCTCAAAAAACGGTATATTCCGGCATGTCCGTGCGGACACACTCTCAGCAGAAGTGATGAGTGCAGTGATAAAGCGTAACAATATCAATGCAGCCGATATTGATGACATTATCTGGGGGTGTGTGCAGCAGACCGGGGAACAGGGGTTTAACATAGCCCGTCATGCCGCCCTGCTGACAGAGATCCCGCACACCGTGCCTGCCGTCACTGTGAACCGCCTGTGCGGTTCATCAATGCAGGCCCTGCATGATGCCGCCCGCCTGATTCAGACCGGTGACGGTAAACTGGCACTTGCAGGAGGTGTTGAACATATGGGTCATATCCCGATGACACAGGGTATCGATATCAATCCGGCTGCCGCACTGCACACGGCCAAAGCGTCCGGCATGATGGGGCTGACAGCCGAAGCACTGGCACGACAGTTTTCTGTCAGCCGTGAGTCACAGGATGAATTTGCTCTGCGTTCACATCAGCGGGCCGCACAGGCATTCCGTGATAGCAGATTCAGCCGTGAAATCCATCCGGTTCAGGGTCATAACCAGGCCGGAGTACCTGTCATTGCCACCCGGGATGAAACCGTACGCGATAACGGCAGTCTTGCTGAACTTTCGGCATTGAGTCCGGTATTTGATCCGGTCAGCGGTACAGTCACCGCCGGTAATTCCTCAGCAATCTCAGATGGTGCATCCGTAACTCTGCTGTCCGGGGAGCACTATGCCCGTGAGCATGGTTTATCTCCGCGGGCGGTGATTCGGGCGATGAGTGTTACCGGCTGTGAACCGGCACTGATGGGATACGGACCGGTACAGGCAACACAGGCAGTTCTGAAAAAGGCCGGGCTGACGCTGGCAGATATTGATGTTATCGAACTGAACGAAGCATTTGCGGCACAGGCACTTGCCTGCCTGAAAGGTATGGGATTATCTGACTGTTATGATGACAAAGTGAATCTGCATGGCGGCGCGATTGCACTCGGGCATCCGCTCGGCTGTTCCGGCACCCGGATTATCAATTCACTGCTGACGGTCATGGAGCAGCGGGATGCGCAGTTCGGCCTGGCAACGATGTGTATTGGTTTCGGTCAGGGGATAGCAACCGTGATTGAACGTGTCCGCAGCTGATCACTGAGAACGTTATAAATAACAGCGACGTTTTCTGCTTCATCACACGGCACAATACGTCGCTGATACTGCTTTAACTGTTTAGCTGACCTGTTATCAGCATACTCCCGCCGTCAGGGGGCGGGATTTTCTTTAAATAAACTCGAATGCATCACCAAACAGGCGGCCGGCATCTGCACCACGCTCCTGGCAGAAACGTTCGCGGGCGATTTTGGCCATTTCAAAACGACCGGCAATATAGATATCTTTTCCGGCCAGTGAACCAAAATCATCCAGCACCGCACTGAGCACAGTACCGGTGCGCCCGCGCCAGGTATCATCCGGCTGTTCAACAACAGGGATAATTTTCAGGTTCGGATGTGTTTCGGCGAGAGCCTGCAATTCACCGAGGTCATAGAGATAAACATGCTCTCTGGCACCCCAGTAAAACGTGATATCACGCTGCGAATTTTCTTCCAGTGCCGCCAGCAGAACAGAACGGGTGTAAGAAAAACCGGTTCCTCCGGCAATCAGGAGCATCGGTGCGTCACTGTTTTCCCGGAACCAGGCTTTGCCGTGCGGGATATCAATGGTCACCCGGCGGTTATCCAGGATCCGGTCCATCACCGCCATCGCATAAAGATTAAATTCGGATGCTCCGATATGCAGCTCAATTTCCTGCCGGGATGACGGCGCGGATGCCATTGAGAACGGGCGCTTATCCCGTTCATCCATCACCACCATCAGATATTGCCCGGCTTTGAATGAAAAATCACCATCCGGTAATAATTTTATGCGGTATACCGTATCCGTTATAGATTCAACAGAGGTAACTTTGCAGTTTAACGTTGCCATGTGCTCCCTCAATTATCGAGAATATTTAATTCGTCCCATATGGCGTCAACACGTTGTCTGACTTCATCGGTCATAACAATCGGTTTGCCCCACTCGCGCGAGGTTTCGCCGGGCCATTTATTTGTTGCATCCAGTCCCATCTTCGACCCCAGCCCCGATACCGGAGATGCAAAATCGAGATAGTCAATCGGGGTATTCTCCATCATGACAGTGTCCCGGGCCGGATCCATCCGGGTGGTGATCGCCCAGATCACATCATTCCAGTCACGGGCATTGATATCATCATCGCAGACAATGACAAATTTAGTGTACATAAATTGCCGTAAATACGACCAGACTCCCATCATGACCCGCTTTGCATGTCCCGCATACTGCTTTTTCATGGTGACAACGGCCAGGCGGTATGAACACCCTTCCGGCGGCAGATAAAAATCGACAATTTCAGGGAACTGTTTCTGCAGAATCGGCACCAGCACTTCATTCAGTGCCACACCCAGAGTTGCCGGCTCATCCGGCGGACGACCGGTATAGGTTGAGTGATAGATAGGTTCATCACGCTGGGTAATATGTGTGACCGTGAAGACAGGGAAATAATCCACTTCATTATAATAACCGGTATGATCCCCGTACGGCCCTTCCGGTGCGGTTTCGCCCGGCTCAATATACCCTTCAAGGATAATTTCAGCACCGGCAGGAACTTCCAGGTCATTAGAAATGCATTTCACCACTTCGGATTTATTACCGCGCAGTAACCCCGCAAAGGCGTATTCGGATAAGGTATCCGGAACCGGCGTCACCGCACCGAGAATTGTCGCAGGATCAGCGCCCAAGGCCACCGCAACAGGGAAACGTTCCCCCGGGTGTGCCTGACACCATTCCTGAAAATCGAGTGCGCCGCCGCGATGCGATAACCAGCGCATAATCAGTTTATTTTTCCCCAGAACCTGCTGGCGGTAAATACCTAAATTCTGGCGATCTTTAAACGGCCCCCGGGTGACGGTCAGTCCCCAGGTAATCAGCGGTGCCGCATCATCCGGCCAGCAATGCATAACCGGGATTTTTGTCAGATCCACGTCATCGCCGGTGAAAACATGCGTCTGACACGGTGCGGAACTCAGCCGTTTGGTCGGCATATTGAGAACCTGCTTAAACTTCGGCAGCTTATCGATAAGATCACGGAACCCTTTCGGCGGATCCGGTTCTTTCAGGAAAGCCAGCAGTTTACCGACATCATGCAGTGCTTTGACATCTTCCTGCCCCATTCCCATCGCAACCCGTTTGGTTGTGCCGAACAGATTACAGAGCACCGGCATTGAATAACCTTTCGGATTTTCAAACAGCAATGCAGGGCCGCCCGCACGCAGTGTGCGATCAGCAATTTCCGTCATTTCGAGGTAAGGATCGACTTCAGTTTTGATCCGTTTAAGCTCGCCCTGACTTTCCAGAATGGTGAGAAAATCTCTCAGGTCCCGATATTTCATTATGTTATTAATCTGTCAGCAGGTGGAAGGGACTCCATTATAGGAATCCCGCCCACTGTTACAAGTACAGGGATCAACAGCAGCGGAACGGAACCCGGTCTGCCAGGGCGCTGGTATCAAATTGTTCCGGGAATGTTTTGTTGTGCTGAAAGAGTTTGAATCCTTCATTTTTGCCGCTGAAGTAGTGCAGCTCATTTCCGGTGATATGGAAGCCGCTGCCTTCACGCAGCGCCACAACAATCTCATCCGGATTGATGGCACAAAATTCCGCAATCCGCTCATCACGGGTTTCACCCATATGGCCGCTGATGACCGCATCAATATAGTGAGGGTTAATCTGAACAGGGAACAGCCCCAGAGACGGCATCACCACACAGTTACGTACCGGCATATCATTGGTGGTCCGGATGCTCGGCGTGGCAACGTTACACCCGGCACTCCAGCCGATATACGGAATATTCCGTTCACGAATCGCGCGCTGGATTGGCACAACCAGGCCATTCTCATGCAGTAACTGATTCAGCAGCCAGGTATTTCCGCCGCTGACAAGAATGCATTCCGCATTTTCGACAGCCTGAACCGGGGAATCAAAATGTTCGATGCAGGTAACATCAATGCCCAGCGCTTCGGAAAGTTCACGGGCACGCTGGTCGTGATCTGCACGGATAACGGCATATGCAATCAGTACCGCAGAGCGGATCCCGCGGGTTTTTATCATTGCCCGGATGCGCTCCTGTGCATAGCTGAGCCATTGCGGATTACCGGAAAGTTTGCCGTTACTGAGTAAAAAAATGTCCATCGACATTGCCCTTATTATTCTGTCATTATAAATATGATAATTAGTTTATAACTCATTAAATGACATCATTCTACGGTAAAAAGCAACTCAAATAAGGGACTGAATTCACACTCATTTGTCTTAAATCACCATTTGTTGCATTCATAGTAAAACAAATTTGTTATTATCAGGCTTTATATAAGCCCCCGTTTGTGTTGGATAGCGTAATGAAGGATTGGTATTTATTGTACTGCAAACGCGGACAACTTCCGCGGGCAATGGAACATTTGCAGCGGCAGCAGGTGGAATGCCTGACACCGATGGCGAATATTGAAAAAGTGGTTCGCGGCAAACGTGTGACGGTCAATGAGCCCCTGTTCCCGAATTACCTGTTTATTTCTTTTGATCCCGAGACTATTCATACAACCACGATTAACTCAACGCGCGGCGTCAATCATTTCGTCCGTTTCGGACCACTGCCTGCCGTTGTTCCCGCATCATTGATTGAAGAGCTGAAAAATGCCGAATGTGTCAGCCTGTCAGAGCAAAATGTTCCGCAGCCCGGAGATATTGTGGAAATCACTGAAGGGATGTTTAAAGGCCTGGAAGCGATTTATCAGGAGCCGGACGGCGACACCCGCTCCGTGCTGCTGCTGACGCTGATCAGTAAAGAGCTGACCAAAAAAGTGGATAACACCAGCTTTATCCGGAAACTCTGAGTATCTCCGTCACCCGGAAACAAAAAACCGCCCTGTTATTAAGGCGGTTTTTACCTGAAGCAGTATCGCATTACTCTTCGGCTTCTTCATCCTGCGGTTGTGCTTTACTGCGCGGTACATAGAAACGGGCAAAGAACACACCGATTTCAAACAACAGATACATCGGGATAGCCAGCAGCGTCTGCGAGAACACATCCGGTGGTGTCAGCAGCATTCCCACCACAAAAGCCCCGACCAGAATATACGGCCGCTTCTGCTTCAGTGAGGCAACAGTCGTCGCACCACTCCAGCACAACAGGATAATGGCAATCGGCACCTCAAAGGAGATACCAAACGCCATAAACAGCGCCATGACAAAGCTGAGATAGTTATTAATATCTGTCGCAATGACCACATCCTGCGGTGCTGTCGAGGTAAAGAAACCAAACGCCAGCGGGAAGACAACAAAATACGCGAATGCCATCCCCATATAAAACAGCACGGTGCTGAAAAACAGCAGCGGCATTAACAACCGGCGTTCATGCTTATACAGCGCCGGTGCAATAAAAGCCCAGACCTGATACAGGATGTACGGTGCCGAAATAAAAATGGAGACCATAATGGTCAGCTTAATCGGCGCCAGGAACGGTGATGCAACATCCGTTGCGATCATGTTCGAACCCTGCGGCAGTTTGCTCACCAGCGGCGAGGATACCAGCTGATAGATATCATTTGAGAAATACGCCAGCGCAACAAACACAACAAAGACTGCAATCAGGCTGTTGAGAATGCGTTTTCGTAATTCGATTAAATGAGTGATCAGCGGTTGCGTGTCTTCAACAGCCATAACGTACTTTTACCGTAATCTATTAATGTTTCTGTGAATCTGACGCAGCAACGGTTACCGGTGACGGTGCAGGTTCTGTATCACTGACTTCCGGTGATGGCCGGACAGGGGCTTCCTCAGCAACGGCCGGAGATGGTGCTGCCGGAGCCGGATTTTCCGACGCCGGAGTGCCGGCTGATGCCGGACGGACAGACGGAATTTCAAGTTCCTGATCGGCCAGTGCTTCCGGGTCGAGCTGCTTTTTCAGTGTATCCACCGGTTCCTGATAAGAGCGGCGTAATGTATCAGCTGCTTCTTTCAGTTCATCCATCGACGCCTTCAATTCAGGTGAAATGGCTTTACCGGCCTGCTCTTCCATCTTTTTCAGGTTATCCTGCAATTCCTGAAGTTTGAGTTCCTGCGTCAGTTCATTCTGCACATTGGCAGCCATTGAACGCATCACACGGATCCAGCCGGCTACTGTTTTCACAGCAACCGGAAGGCGTTCAGGTCCCAGAACCACAAGTCCGATAACCAATACTAAGATCAGTTCACCAAAACCGATGTCAAACACGGGTTATACCTGCTCTTTGTTTTTATTCTCTGGCTGCTCAGCTGAATCAGCTTTCTTTTCTGCGATATTTTTTTGTTCAAAATCCGCGTCTTTTCCGGCTGTTGTTGTATCTGCTTTGTTCTGATCTTCATCACCGATAGCTTTTTTAAAGCCTTTGATAGATGCACCTAAATCAGATCCCAGAGTACGGAGTTTGTTTGTTCCGAACAGGAGTACAACAATCACAGCAATAATTAACAATTGCCAAATATTAATACCGGCCATTAGTTTTACCTCAAATTGATATGGACCTACTTACTTCATTATATACAACCACAGCCGTATACGGAAATACACGACATAGGCTGAAACCTTGCTTTAACTCAATCTTTACTTCATTTTACCGGATTGCCACCATCCTGTTACCCAGGTAAGTATACCAAAAAACATCAGAACCCAGGGTGCAACCGGTGCTCCGGCCAGATAGAATAAGCTCGCACAGACAAACAATGTCGCACCGATACCCAGTGAGAAATTTGCTTTCCGCTGAGCAGCCTGCTGCTGTTTCATCTGCTCTGCCAGCCGCTCAACACCGGACTGAAGACGGCGCTGCTGTTTAAGACTGTCATACACCAGTTCCGGTAATTCCGGTAGTTTTTCCGCCCAGAACGGTGCTTTTTCTTTGATACTACGGATCACGGCTTTCACGCCAATCTGACTTTTCAGCCACGATTCAAGGAATGGTTTCGCGGTTTTCCACAGATCCAGCTGCGGATAAAGCTGGCGTCCGAGCCCCTCAACATACAGCAGGGTTTTCTGTAATAAAACCAGTTGCGGCTGAACTTCCATATTAAAGCGCCGGGCGGTATTGAACAGGTTCAGCAACACATGACCGAAAGAGATTTCTGCCAGCGGTTTTTCAAAAATCGGTTCACACACCGTACGGATAGCAAATTCAAAATCTTCCACATTGGTATCCGGCGGAACCCAGCCGGAATCCACATGCAGCTCAGCCACTTTACGGTAATCACGGTTGAAGAAGGCAATAAAGTTTTCCGCGAGATAGCGCTTATCTTCTTTATTCAGTGAACCGACAATACCGCAGTCGATACCGATATACTGAGGATCGTCCGGATGCTCACGGCTGACAAAAATATTGCCCGGATGCATATCCGCATGGAAGAAGCTGTCACGGAAAACCTGCGTGAAGAAGACCTGCACGCCACGCTCGGCCAGCAGTTTCATGTTTGTGCCCTGCTCATGCAGAGCCGCAATATCAGAAACCGGAATGCCGTAGATACGCTCCATGATCAGCACATTTTCACGGCAGAGATCCGGATAAACCTCCGGCACATAGAGCATCGGGCTGTTTTCAAAATTACGCCGCAACTGAATAGCATTAGCCGCTTCGCGTTGCAGATTCAGCTCATCCAGCAGTGTTTTTTCATACTCGCGAACGACCTCTTTCGGCCGCAGACGTCTGCCGTCCGGTAACAGGGGAACCATGTTCGCCAGCCGGTACATCAGATGAATATCAGCCTGGATCACCGGCAAAATATCCGGACGGATCACTTTCAGTACCACCGCCTGCCCGTTTTCTTTCAGAACTGCAGTGTGCACCTGAGCAATCGAGGCGGATGCCAGCGGTGTGATATCAAAATCATCAAACCAGGTTTCCACCGGCCCTTCCAGGGCATCTTCAATGGTTTTCTTTGCCAGATTGCCGTCAAATGATGAAACGCGATCCTGCAACAGTGCCAGCTGGTCAGCAATGGCCGGCGGGAACAAGTCCCGGCGGGTGGAGAGCATCTGACCGAACTTTATCCACACCGGCCCCAGTTCCTGAAGAGCCAGACGCAGACGCTCACCCAGCACTTTGTCTTTATGCTTGTTCGGCATCCAGAACAGTGAACGGCGCCAGAGACGGATTGCCCAGCTCAGACGGTTTTTAGGGATCAGTTCATCCAGCCCGTAATTCAGGAGAGTGCGGATGATAAAATAGAGGCGTTTTATTTCACTCGGTCTCATACCCGGTTCCTGCTTTTTTTTTTCCAGACGGGCGAGGCGCATCTCAAGTTCATCTGCGGTTTGTGCAGCATCCGCAACTTCATCACAGAAATGAGCGGCTTCCAGCGCGGAAGGAGCAAGTGCCCACTCACGGGTGAGCGCGCCGGTCAGATATTCCTGCTGACGGCATACCGCCCGACGGATAAACTGCCCGCCTTTTACGGCAATCTGAGTCAGTGTCTGTGCGGCAATATCGCCGGTATACGGTGCCAGATAATGTGCCGGATCCCATTCCGCCATATCCAGCAGTGCTGAAAAGTGCTGAATGACCTGCATATCGCCGTCAATAATGACATCACCCTGCCGGATCAGAGCTGAAAGCTGTTGTTTGTCTTTCAGTTTCAGCAGCGTGAGAAAACGGGTTTGCAGCACACAGTCTGCCGGGTCTTCCCAGCGGGAAATCACATCCAGCTGTTTTTCACTGAAGATCAGCGTGAACTGCATATCCGGCTCTGTCAGCCTGAGGGTCAGTGTTTTGCCGGTCAGACGGGCGCGGGCCGGTTTCAGTACATTTTCACTGTACAACAGCCGGTTGAGTACCGTTTCCAGAAATCCGGCAACCACAGGGTAAAGTGCCTGCGGACTGACAGGAGACGGGATATTTTCTGCAAACGTATCAGCCATATCAGAATTTGAATCCTTTATGCAGCGCCACAATGCCGCCGGTCATATTGGTGTAGGAAACATGCTCAAATCCGGCATTTTCCATCATGCCTTTCAGGGTTTCCTGATCCGGATGCATGCGGATGGATTCGGCAAGATAGCGGTAGCTGTCCGCATCATTCACAACCGCCTGCCCGATACGCGGCAACACGTGGAAGGAGTATGCGTCATATACTTTACTCAGCGGTTCAATCACCGGTTTGGAGAATTCCAGCACCAGCAGGCGGCCGCCCGGTTTTAACACACGGAACATGGAACGGAGTGCTTTGTCTTTATCGGTGACATTGCGCAGCCCGAAAGAGATGATGATGCAGTTGAAGTAGTCATCCGGGAACGGCAGTTCTTCGGCGTTCGCCTGAACATAATTCACATTGCCGACAACCCCGTGGTTACGCAGCTTTTCCCGGCCCATTTTCAGCATGGAATCGTTGATATCCGCGAGGATCACCTGACCGTTTTCGCCGACCATACGGGAGAATTTTGCAGTGAAATCACCGGTTCCCCCGGCAAGATCCAGCACCCGCTGACCACGGCGGACACCACTGGCATCAATAGTAAAACGTTTCCAGACACGATGGATGCCGAAAGACATCAGGTCATTCATCAGATCGTATTTTGCGGCAACAGAATGAAAGACGTTTGCCACCATACCTGCTTTTTCGTTTCTGTTAACAGTACGAAAACCAAAATCGATTGTATCCCGGGATTGCTCTTCCATTCTCTTCTTGCCTGTTTTGCCTGTGTGCATGAATTAGTGATCGGAAAAGTGTATCAGCCTTTACCGCAAAACCCTATGCCCATTGTGTTGTTCTGCGAAATTAGCCTGCTCCTCAGGCAGTTCATCCGCAGCGGTATCCTGCTGTTCACTGAGACGGGCTTTCTGCACCAGAATTTCATCCAGCGGGCGTTTTACCTCAACGCCCAGCTCACGGAAGCTTTCTGCCTGTGACAGCAGATTTCCCCGGCCGGTGGTCAGTTTTTTCATCGCCCCGTGATAGGTATTCTGGGCTTTATCCAGCGCCTGGCCGATACCGTCCATTTCCTCGGTAAACAGGCGGAGTTTGTCATAGAGACGGGCGGCACGCTGTGCAATTGCCTGACTGTTTTCATGCTGATGTTCATAACGCCAGAGATTGGCGATTGTCCGCAGCGCCACCAGCAGTGTGGACGGGCTGACCAGCATGATATTGCTTCTGAGGGCTTCATCCAGCAATACACTCTCCTGCCCGACCGCCGCCAGAAATGCCGGTTCGACAGGGATAAACATCAGTACATAATCCAGCGAGTTAATCCCGCTGAGATCCTGATATTCTTTGCGGCTCAGGCCGCGGATGTGCTGACGCACAGAGTTGATGTGTTCCGTCAGTGCCGTCTGCCGGGCTTCCGGGGTGTCACTGTTGAAGTAACGCTCGTAGGCCACCAGCGACACTTTGGCATCCACAATCACCTGTTTGTTCTGCGGCAGGTAAATCACCACATCGGGCTGATAACGGCTTTGCTGTTCATTTTTCAGACTGACCTGAGTGGCGAATTCATGCCCCTCGCGCAGACCGGAGGCTTCCAGGATACGGGCAAGAATAGTTTCCCCCCAGCTCCCCTGCATTTTGTTGTCGCCTTTCAGGGCATTGGTGAGATTGACGGCTTCCTGCGCCATCCGCAGATTGAGCTGCTGCAGGCGCTGAATTTCATGTGTCAGAGTGTGGCGCTCGCGGCTTTCCTGGCTGTAACTTTCCTGCACCTGCCGGTTAAAGTTATCCAGCTGTTCACGGAACGGGCGCAGCAGCATGGACAGGCTCTGGCGGTTGAGTTCATCTGTCCGGCGGCCGCTCTGTTCAAAAATACGGGCGGCCAGGTTTTCAAACTGAGTATTCAGGCGCTGCTCACTGTTAAGCAGCAACCGCTGTTTTTCTTCGGCGGCCAGGCGGCTTTCTTCCAGCCGGGTGGTCAGCTCACGGATTTCCGCTTCCTGTTGTGCACTGATATGACGGGCATTTTCCAGTGACTGTTCACTCTGCTCCCTGGCCTGCTGCCAGTATGCAGCCTGACGCCGGGTTTCATCCAGCAGAGCCAGTTGCGCAATATTATCCTGTAACAGCCGGTTTTTGTCCGCCAGCCGCTGTTGCAGGCTGAACCAGACCACACCGCCGCCCAGCAGAATACCGCTCAGAATGCCGATAAAACCATAAAGCCACTGAATATCCACGATGGCCGTCTCCTCCGCGAGTCACTTACGCCGCTTACGGTAAAATAGCACTGTACAGATGTCCACTGTCTTTTTGCTGTCCGCCGTTTTTTTCGGCGCGCCACGCAAAAATCAATGTAATCCGGTGAAAATGCGGCGCTATCCGCCCATCAGCCCAGCCATCCATTTCAGCCCGAACGCGCCGGGGGCCAGCAGGCCGAATGCCCAGATCACGGCAGAAGACAGGTTCGCCAGCTGAAAATGACGCTGCGGCATTGCACAGATCCCCGCCACCAGCGGTACCACCGCACGGAACGGCCCGAAGAAGCGCCCGAAAAAGACACCCCATATTCCCCATTTTTCAAAGAACTGATGTCCTCTGACCAGGGTTTGCGGGGAGCGGGAAATCGGCCACATATGACGGACATTATCCTTGTAGTAGTAGCCGATGTAATAGGAGATCCAGTCGCCGAAAAAGCCACCGGTGGCCGCCGCGAGGAAGACCGGCAGAAAATTCAGCCCTCCCTCCCCGATCAGCGCCCCGACTCCGAGCAGAATCACTGTTGCCGGAAACAACAGGGAAAGGAATGCGAGAGATTCACCGAATGCCAGCACGAAAACGATCGGCAATGCCCAGATCTCATGTTCACGGACAAATGCGGTAACGGTGGTGATAATATCTGCCGGTGCCAGAAAATCCCCCTTATTGTCTGATATTACTCAAGGAAATGGTTGCGGATTTTGTCGCGGACTGCTGTTGTCAGCCCGATATCTTTCGCCAGCCAGGTATCAATACTGCCATAATGAGAGTGAATACTTTTCAGTGCGGTATTCAGGAAATCAGGCTGTACGGAGTAAACATAGGCGAATTTCTCCACCACCGCTTCCGGCATGGTTTTCGCGTGTTCCGCCAGCAGTTCATGGCGGTAAGGTGCCAGCGTGTCATTGGTCAGCAGGTAATCTTCCATCACCATATCGGTATCCGCGCCGAGTGCAAACAGCACCAGTGCCGAACCCACACCGGTCCGGTCTTTACCGACCGCACAGTGCTGCACAATGCCGCCTTTTTCCGGGTTGCGCAGCATATCGCCGAGTGCATGATACGCAGGGTTGCCCAGCGGCAGCAGTTCATAGAGGCGCAGCATAAAAGCTTTCGGATCAAACCCCGTCAGCGCTTCATTGCCGAGTTTCTCAAGGTTAGCATCCACTTCCTTTGACATCGGATTTGCCGGTGCGTTCGTGTACAGCGCGCCATTCCAGAGACGATCCGGTTTATCAGCAATTTCGCCGCTGTCGCGGTAATCCAGGATCTGAAACAGATTCTGCTCTGTCAGGCGGGTTAAGTCGTTGTCGCTCAGGCGATCCAGCGCCCCGGCACGGAACAGCAGGCCGGGTTTGATTTTACTGCCGTCCGGCAGCACTTTGTTTCCCAGGTCACGAAAATTGATCCCGCCGTCGAGCGGCAATACAGAAGGATGCGGTAATGGCTGTCTGGTCATTGATACCTCTTTATCATTATTATCAGTATGTTCGGCACGATCACTGTATCAGATTTACAGAATGAATGATTAAAAAAAAGCCGCATCACCGGAAAACCCGGCGATACGGCTTGATTCATGAAACCGGTGACGATCAGATGAGATGACGGGCGGCTTCCACCACAATATCCAGGGTATTGGATTCGGTTTTCTTCATCTTCGCTTCATCAGGAATTTCCTGCTGGGTGCGGTTAACGATAACGCCCGCAACCATCCCGGCACGCAGCCCCTGGCTGGCACACATGGTCAGCAGTGTGGCGGATTCCATTTCAAAGTTCATCACGCCCATTTCCTGCCACTCTTTCATTGATCCTTTGAACCGG
This sequence comes from Morganella morganii, assembly GCF_019243775.1. Taxonomy (NCBI): domain Bacteria; kingdom Pseudomonadati; phylum Pseudomonadota; class Gammaproteobacteria; order Enterobacterales; family Morganellaceae; genus Morganella; species Morganella morganii. The sequence continues at coordinate 144,084 of NZ_CP069157.1, read as the reverse complement.
CGGGTCACACGGCCGCTGAAGGTATCATAACGCTCCTGGCCCGGATAGAAAGTATCAGAAGAAGCGGTCACACCAATATGAACTGTTGCTTTGGCTGCTTTCGCCGCATTGACCAGCGCGGTGGTGCATTCAAAGTCAGCCACGGCCGGGAATTCCATCGGTGCGAAATGCAGGCTTGCACCATCCAGGCGCACAGCCGCCGTGGTCACAAGGACATCACCGACATTAATGTTTTCCTGAATCGCACCGGTGGTACCGATACGCAGGAACGTGCGGATCCCCAGCTGTGCCAGTTCTTCCACCGCGATAGAGGTGGACGGGCCGCCGATACCGGTTGAACAGACGATTACTGCTTTGCCGTCCAGTTCGCCGCGCCATGAGGTGAATTCACGCAGAGACGCGAGATGAACAGGATTATCCATCAGGCGGGCAATTTTTTCGACCCGGTTCGGATCGCCCGGTACGATAGCCAGCGTCGCACCCTGTAAATCTGCTTTAGTCAAACCTAAATGAAATACATCAGCCATCCTGAACTCCTTAGCGAAAAAAATGATTATTGAGGACACTGTAACGTGTCACCACACAAAATTTAGTGATTATTATCACTTCATTGATACATGACGATGAATCAATTACATAAAAATGAGATTCAAATCACATAAACAACGGTTTATGCTGAAAATGTCGCCGTACTGCTCTCTGAAAAAACAAAACACAGGTTGATTTTTTATCCGCCTCACTCTACTATCCGCACCATTCCGGCACGCGATGCGTGCTGACAATCACTTTCAGAACGTAAGGAGGTTCATATGACAACATTACTGTGCACTCTTTGCGGGCTCTTGCAGAACTGATTATCACACCGGTATTACAGCGTTATTTCCCCGTATTACCCGTCCCTGTTACCTCTCTGTTTCTTCCTGACTGCCCGCCATAAACCCAAATTTTCACTATTTTCCGGAATGGATTATGGGCAATTATATGCATTTTGTCGCGCCGGGCGTCTCTTATATCGCCTCGGATGCGACGTGGATCGAAAGTAACGCGATCCAACAACTGATCACCACCGCACAATTACCGGGTATGACGGCTGTTGCCGGTATGCCGGATCTGCATCCCGGCAGAGGCTATCCGGTGGGTGCGGCATTTTTCTCTGAAGGCCGTTTTTATCCCGCGCTGGTCGGTAACGACATCGGCTGCGGTATGGCGCTGTATCAGACTGAGCTGAAAGTCAGCAAACTCAACGCGGACAAAGCTGAAAAGCAACTGCGCAGCATGCATGACCATGCGGACGCAGACTGGCTGGCAGAGCATGTGAGCGATCACTTCGCATCACATCCGTTTGCCGCTTCTCTGTCTTCTGTCGGCGGCGGGAATCATTTTGCTGAGTTTCAGCAAATCGATAAGGTCTGTGATGACGGCCTGTTTGCCGCGTCCGGGCTGGATAAACAGCGTGTGATACTGCTGGTTCACAGCGGTTCACGCGGGCTGGGGCAGATGGTTCTGCGTCATCATGTTGAGCAGTTCAGCCACGACGGGCTGACAGAGAACACGCCGGAAGCGGCGGAATATCTGGCAGCACATCAGCAGGCGCTGGATTTTGCACAGCACAACCGGGCGCTGATTGCACTGCGGATGATGCAGCAGTTGCGTACCAACGGTGAGGCAATACTCGATATCAATCACAACCTGGTGGAAGCCTGCACGGTGAACGGCCGTAACGGCTGGCTGCACCGGAAAGGGGCAACCCCGGTGGATCATGATTATGTGGTGATCCCCGGCTCACGCGGTGATTACAGTTATCTGGTGAAACCACATGCAACCGCTGACAGCCTTTACTCTCTCGCGCACGGCGCGGGACGTAAATGGATGCGCACCGAGTGCAAAGGACGCCTTTCTCACCGCTATACCCCGGCGCAGTTATCCCGTACCGATCTCGGCAGCCGGGTGATCTGCGCTAATAAGCAGCTGATTTATGAGGAAGCACCGCAGTCCTATAAATCCATTGAGACTGTGATTGAAAGCCTGTCAGGTGCCGGGCTGATTACCGTGGTGGCGCGGCTGAAACCGTTGCTGACCTACAAAACGAGCGGGGAGTGCTGCTGATGTTATTACAGTTTTCTGCCGCTCACGGCCCGGAAGAGTGCTGTCTGGCGGTGAAGCACGCGCTGCGCCTCTTTTTGCAGGAGGCTGCACAGTCGTCGGTCACAGTGATCTTTGCGGAGGAAATGCCGTCACAGCACGGCCTGCATTCCGCCCTGCTGTCACTGGACGGAGAACATGCGGATGCTCTGGCGGATCGCTGGTGCGGGACATTGCAGTGGCAGTGTGCCAGCCCGCTCCGCCCGAAACACCGGCGTAAAAACTGGTTTATCGGCATCCGTCGTTTTACTGCACCGCAGGCAGTATCAGACAGTGAGATTGTCTTTGAACGTCTGAAATCACAGGGGCCGGGCGGCCAGCATGTGAATAAGACAGAATCCGCTGTCCGTGCCACGCACATTGCCACCGGTATCTCGGTTAAAGTGCAGTCTGAACGCAGCCAGCACGCCAACAAAAAACTGGCCTGCCGCCTGATTGAATGGCATCTGAGCCAATATCAGCAACAGCAGTCCGCATCACTGAACGGCGAGCGCCACCGGTCACATCACCAGATCGAGCGCGGCCGGGCGACACGCTGCTTCAGCGGGCCGGATTTCCGTCCGGTCAGCTGACAGCACATAACACAAAGCCGGTCATTACTGACCGGCTTTTTTCTTCTTTATATATAAATAAACTCAGCGGGATGTCAGCGGATTTTCCCGCAGACGGCGCGCCGCTTCCACCATGTTCGCCAGGGCTTTGCGGGTTTCATCCCAGCCGCGTGTTTTCAGGCCGCAGTCCGGGTTAACCCACAGACGCTCCACCGCAATCTTATCCGCCGCTTTGCGCAGCAGGGCTTCAATCCACTCCACTTCCGGCACATTCGGCGAGTGAATATCATAAACACCCGGCCCGATTTCATTCGGATAATCGAAATCTTCAAATGCTTCCAGCAGTTCCATATCCGAGCGTGATGTTTCAATGGTGATCACATCCGCATCCAGTGCCGCAATAGAATCCATGATGTCATTGAATTCGCAGTAACACATATGGGTGTGGATCTGGGTGTCATTATCCGCGACCGCCGCATTCAGCCGGAAGGCATCTACCGCCCAGGTGAGATACTCCGCCCATTCTGCCCGGCGCAGCGGCAGCCCTTCGCGCAGTGCCGGTTCATCTATCTGGATAATACCGATCCCGGCTTTCTGCAAATCGTCCACTTCATCACGCAGCGCCAGAGCGATCTGTTTGGCAATGGTTTCACGGCTGACATCTTCACGCGGGAATGACCAGCAGAGAATGGTTACCGGCCCGGTCAGCATGCCTTTCACCGGCTTGCTGGTGAGGGATTGCGCGTAGGTCGCCCAGTCAACGGTGATCGGTTCCGGACGGCTGATATCACCGATAATCACCGGCGGTTTCACACAGCGCGAGCCGTAGCTCTGCACCCAGCCGTTCTGCGTAAAGACATAGCCGTCGAGATGCTCGCCGAAATACTCCACCATGTCATTACGTTCCGCTTCGCCGTGAACCAGCACATCCAGTCCGAGCCGTTCCTGCTCATTAATCGCCTGCTTAATATGTTCAGAGATATTAGTGCGGTAGAACGCTTTATCGATATTCCCTTTTTTGAAGTTCAGACGCAGCCCGCGGATTTCCGTGGTTTGTGGGAAAGATCCGATTGTGGTGGTCGGCCACAGCGGCAGGTTAAAACGGCGGCGCTGTTCCTCTGCGCGTTCGGCATACGGCGCGGCGCGTTCGCTGTCGCGGGCGGTTACCGCCGCCAGCCGGGCAGCCACCGCAGCATTGTGAACACGGGAAGAATCACGGCGGCGGGTAATCGGGGCACTGTATTCCGCCAGCGCGGCGATATCATCTGCCGAGCCGCTATTGACCGCGCGGGTCAGCAATGCCAGTTCCTCACATTTCTGCTGTGCGAAGGCAAACCAGCTTTTGACTTCTTCATCCAGTTTGGTTTCATCACGCAGGTCAATCGGGCTGTGAAGCAATGAGCAGGATGTCCCGATCCACAGGTCACGTTTTCCGGCCAGCGGGGCGATTACATCATATTTCTGCCGCAGATCGGCACGCCAGACGTTGCGCCCGTTAATCAGGCCGGCAGAGAGCAGCCAGTCGGCCGGTAATGCGTCGTGGATGGCCTGAATATCATCACTGCCCGCGACAAAATCGACGTGCAGCCCCTGCACCGGTAACTCACGGATCAGCGGTAAGTGATGGCTTACTCCGTCAAAATAAGTGGTCAGCAGCAGTTTTGCATGTCCCTGCAAAGCATCATATGCCGTACGGTAAGCATCCTGCCACTCCGGCGGCAGATCCAGCACCAGAGCCGGTTCATCAATCTGAATCCACTCAATACCGCGCTGCGCCAGCTTTTCCAGCACGTTTTTATAGGCTTCTGACAGTGACGGCAGTAATGATAAGCGGTCAAACTGAGCCCCTTTCACTTTGCCGAGCCACAGATAGGTTACCGGGCCGAGCAGCACTGGTTTAACCGCAAAGCCCTGCTCCAGCGCCTCATCCACCTCGTCAAACAGCTGCGGCCAGCTCACGGTGAAGGTTTGCCCGCGCTGAAACTCCGGCACAATGTAGTGATAGTTGGCATTAAACCATTTGGTCATTTCCGCCGCAGCCGCCGGTTCACCGGAAGGTGCACGGCCGCGGGCAATACGGAACAGGGTATCGAGGTCAATTTTCCCGTCGGCACCGGCATGGCGTGGTGGCACATTACCGAACAGCAGGCTGGTGCCGAGAACATGATCGTACCAGGCGAAATCCCCGACCGGTAATAATTCAACCCCGGCCTCTTTTTGCAGCTGCCAGTGACGGCGGCGTAATTCACGGCCGTTATCGCGCAGTTCATCCTGTGAAATCTGTCCTGCCCAGTAACCTTCAAGCGCTTTTTTCAGTTCTCTTTTCAGACCGATGCGCGGAAAACCCAGAGTGTGATTATGTGTCGTCATAAAAAATCCTATCATTTAGCCATCCAGATGTTTACACATCCATAATCAACGGGTACTGTATAAGAAACAAGCGCAAATTCTTCATCGCTAACCTGAAGGTTCCTCATGATAGAAATAAAACATTTAAAAACGATTCAGGCACTGAATCAGTCAGGGTCGCTCGCGGGAGCAGCAGGTGCGTTGCATCAGACACAATCCGCCCTTTCCCATCAGTTCAGTGAACTGGAGCACCGGCTCGGCTACCGGATTTTTATCCGCAAAACCCAGCCGCTGCAATTCACCCCGCAGGGACAGGTACTGTTACAGCTGGCGGAGCAGGTACTGCCGCTGGTGAAAGATGCCATCCGTGAATGCAATGAGCCGGGACTGACCGCGCTGCGCGTGGCGATTGAGTGCCACAGCTGCATTCAGTGGCTTACCCCCGCACTGGCGCATTTCCGCGAAAGCTGGCCGCAGATTAATGTCGATTTCACTTCCGGGGTCAGTTTTGATCCGCAGCCGGAACTGCTGAAACGCGAACTCGATGTGGTGCTGACATCCGATATTGATGAGCAGCACAACGGGAAGCTGACATACACGCCGCTGTTTGATTATGAGGTGAAACTGGTGGTGGCACCGGATCATCCGCTGGCCCGCCGTCTGCATATCCAGCCGCAGGATCTGACCGCAGAAACCCTGCTGATTTATCCGGTACAGCGTCAGCGCTTTGATATCTGGCGGCGTTTCCTGCAACCGGCCGGTGTTTCCCCTCAGATAAAAACCGTGGATAACACCCTGCTGATGATCCAGATGGTCGCCGCCCGCATGGGGATCGCCGCACTGCCGCACTGGGCGGTGGAGAATTTTGAAAGACAGGGAATGGTGGTGACCAAAACCTTAGGTGAAGGATTGTGGAGCCGGCTGTATGCCGCAAACCGCAGCGGGGAACAGCGCCAGCCGGCTGTTGAGTCGTTTATTCGCGCGACGCGTCAGCACGCGGTGGACAATCTGCCTTTTGTAAAGACGGCTTCAGTATCCATACCCGGTGCACCCACAGGGATGCCACAATCAGGGTTGCGCCAATGCTGAACGTGAGCCAGTTTGGATGCTGCTGCCAGATGGCAAAGTTCACCAGTAATCCCGCCGGAACCATCATGTTGTTCATGATCGCGAGTGTTCCGGCGTCCACCTGTGTGGCGCCGTAGTTCCACATAAAGTAGCCGATTCCGGAAGCACCTATTCCCAGCCACAGCAGGACACCCCACTGTAACTGCGTGGACGGTATTTTGGCGAAATTACCGAACAGCAGCCAGCCCGCCAGCGCCACCACACAGGCACCGAGGTAGAACCAGGAAAACGCCGTGCGCTGCACCAGCGGATGCACTTCCATCAGCCGCTTGTAACCGACCTGACCGATAGCAAAGAAGATATTCGCCAGCTGTACCAGAATCAGCCCCGTCCAGAAAGAATCACTGAGATGATCATAGCGGATCACCGCCGCACCAATCACCGCCAGCAGCGAACTGAACACATAACCCCAGCGCAGACCACGCCGCTCCAGCAGGTCATAAATCAGTGTCACATACAGGGGGGTCAGCACGGTAAACAGCAGGAATTCCGCGACAGTCAGGTAATTGTAGGCATGGAAAACAAAGAGATACATAATGCCGAGCTGACAGGCGCCCACCGCCATATACATCAGAATGACTTTCGGGGCGATCCCGCGCCAGCGCAGAAACGGCAGAAAAACCAGTGCCGCCAGCGACACACGGACTAACACAGAGAACCAGCTGTCCACCTGACCGGCGAGATACTCGCCAATCAGGCTGAACGATGCGGCCCACAGAATTGTGGTAATAATCAGTAACGGCATCGGTTATGTTTCTTTCTCAACCAGCAGGGCTTCCAGCAGATCCAGGTCATGCAGCAGCAGCTGCAGGGTTTCATTGCTGATATTACGGGTCGCACGCTGGTGATACAGCTCCCCGCGCTCGGCACGCAGTGCGGTCAGACGGAAACGGCGTTCCAGATCTTCCACCTGGAGATTATATTCCATCTCATCATCACCGGCAGTACGCCGCCTGAGATGCCCGGCCACTCTGGAGGCCACTTCACTGATAGCTTCCGCATCCAGCGCCTCGTCCGAACTGGCGGACAGACGCTCTTCCATCTTGCCGATACTGACAATCGCCACTTCCGCCATCGCCGCTTTCGCCGCACGGATTTCATTGGCATCCGCCTGTTTATCCCCGACATGCATCCCTTTGAGCAGGAACGGCAGCGATACCACTCCCATAAAGAGCGAGAAGATAATCACCCCGGCGGCGATAAACACCATCTGATAACGCGCCGGGAACGGTGTGCCGTCCGGCAGGAACAGCGGGATAGAGAGCACACCTGCCAGGGTTATCGCCCCGCGCACCCCGGCAAATGATGCCAGCCACAGTTCACGGGTGGTGTAGAAGGTGAAATCCAGCGGTTTGCGTTTTAAGGTCAGGCGGCTGACGGTTTTCATCATCCACAGCCAGCAGAAACGCAGCACCAGCAGAGCAAAATAGATAACGATAACGGCGGTAAACAGCATCCAGGTTTCGACGGTCGGATCCAGCTCCGCCTCAATCACCGACACCTGCCAAATTCCCGGCAACTGCAGGCCGAGCATAATAAAGACCAGACCGTTAAAGACGAATTCCAGCATTCCCCAGACATTATCCGCCCGCAGACGCATCGCCAGCGGCGCATTGCGGATAACTCCGGATTTACTGATGGTCATCCCCGCCGCCACGGCCGCCAGGATACCGGACACACCGATGTGTTCCGCAATCAGATAAGAGGCGAACGGCAGCAGTAACATAAAGACGATTTGCGTGGCCGGGTCATCCCCGCTCCAGCGGCTCATCAGGCGCAGCGACTTACTGTACAGCCAGGTAACTGCCACCCCCGCCAGCAGGCCGCCGATTGCGACTTTGAAGAATTCCAGCGTGACACCGGTGACGGAGAAAATCATCGTGCCCATGACAATCGCCACGGCAAATTTCAGCGCGACCAGGCCGGAGGCGTCATTCATCAGCGCCTCCCCTTCCAGAATGCCCATCATCTGTTTCGGAATGCGCCCTTTGCCGACAATCGACGACAGCGCCACGGCATCTGTCGGAGACAGCACCGCCGCAAGGGCAAAGGCCGGGATCAGCTCAATCCCCGGCATCAGCCAGTAGATCAGATACCCGATGCCGATAACGGTGACCAGCACCAGGAACAGCACCAGGATGAAGATTTCCCGCCCTTTCTGCATAAATTCCCGGGTCGGGGTTTTCCAGCCGTCAACAAACAGCAACGGCGGTATCAGCAGGACGAGAAACAGTTCAGGGTCGAACGTGACATGCAGACCAAACTGCGGGAAGGCAAGCAGGGCCCCCATCGCGATCTGAATGATGGGTAACGGAATACGATACGGGATCATTTTGGTGAGAACACCGGACACCGACACGACCAGAATCAAAATAAGAATCGTAAAGAATATTTCCATATTACCCTTACTGAACTTAGGGCTTAATCAGCCCGCTGACAAAAAGATACTGTTAATAACGGCAAAAAAACCGCAATAAGACCCCAGAGGAGAAAAAATTACCGCCGGTTGCCACTATCATACAAAAAAAAGCAGCGGCGGATGCGTTATCCGCCACTGCTATTTTATCTTCTCAGGCCATTAATTCGGGCAATTAATTAGTATTTTGAGACAAATCGTATAAATAAAGCGTATCGTCACCACCAGCATCCGTTAAGTGGTGATTTATCACTTAAATTGCCCAGCCGCCAGCATAAAACGCCACCAGTGCCGCTGCGATAAGAACAGTGCCGATATTCAGCTTACGCCATTCACCCCCGGCGATACGGCCGATAACCAGTGAGGCAAAGCCCAGCATAATCCCGGTCACAATGTTACTGGTCAGAACAATAAACACCGCACACAGCAGACCGGACATAGAGCCGACAAAGTCACCGAAATCCAGTTTGCTGACATTGCTCAGCATCAGCAGGCCGACATACATCAGCGCCGGTGCCGTGGCATAGGCCGGAACCAGATAAGAAAGCGGAGAGAGGAACAGGATCAGCAGGAACAGCACCCCGACCACGGTTGCGGTCAGCCCGGTACGGCCACCCGCCGCGGCACCGGCCGCAGATTCGATATACACCGCCGCAGGCGCCGCGCCGACAACACCGGCCACAATGCTGCTGACCGAGTCTGTCGTCAGGGCTTTACCGCCGTTAATGATCTGATTATCTTTATCCAGCAGATTCGCCTGACCGGCGACCGCACGGATAGTGCCTGTCGCATCAAACACCGCTGTCATAACCAGCGCCAGTACCGTCGGCAGAACCACCGGCTTCAGTGCGCCCATGATATCCATGCTGAAAAAGAGTGACAGCCCGTCATCACCGAGGGATGGCAGTTTGAAGAAGCCCTGATATTTCACATTCGGGTCAAAAATCAGCCCGATAACGGAAATCGCAATAATCACCAGCAGTACTGCACCCGGCACTTTCAGGCGTTCCAGACCGAAAATCACCGCCAGACCCGCCAGTGCAATCATCACCGGGAAAGAGGTGAAATCCCCCAGTAACACCGGCATGCCCGCACCCGGGTTTTTGACCACAAGGTCAATATTGGTGGCGGCGATCAGCAGCAGGAACAGACCGATACCAATCCCCGTGCCGTGGGCAATACCCATCGGGATATTGCGCAAAATCCATGTCCGGATACCGGTGACAGAGATCAGGGTAAACAGCACCCCCATCAGGAAGACCGCGCCCAGTACGACCGGGATCGGGATATTCTGACCAAGTACCATGCTGAATGCGGTAAAGGCGGTCAGGGAAATCGCACAGCCGATAGCCATCGGCAGATTTGCCCATAACCCCATCAGCAGGGAGCCGAACCCGGCCACCAGACAGGTGGCGATAAAGACCGCCGTATGCGGGAACCCCGCCTGGCCGAGCATGCCCGGCACAACAATCACAGAGTACACCATCGCCAGGAATGTGGTCAGCCCGGCCAGAACTTCACGGCGGACAGTAGTGCCGCGCTCAGTCAGTTTAAAAAATTGGTCTAATTTGCACCCGCTTTGCGGCTGTGTCGCAGACATGTCATCACCTGTGTTAATGAATTTTGTGTCACATCACGTAACCGATTGCGTTTTCAGAAAAAATCCGCCGGTTTCCGGATAGAAAAACCGGACACACACGACGCAAACGTTTGGCTTTTTACAGAGAAAAGATGTGATTTTTTGAGGCAAACGATTATCTTAGGAAAAATCCTGATAATCAAGGCCAAATCCGGGAATTTTTTCACCTCTGTGCCGCTGACGGGTTATCATCATCCGTCCCGGTGCCTGATGACGGAATAGATGATGAAACTGACCGCTTTTCTCCTCCCTGTGAGCCTGCTCTGTTCTGCATTACCGGCAGCACAGGCGGCGATCACCCCGCTCAGCCCGGACACCTGCCGCGCCATGACAGCGCTGGGTATTATCACGCCGGAAAACCCAGTGCCCTGTGAACGGCTGGTCAATGTGGATGTCCGGTTTATCACCTTTGAGGGCGAAACCCGCACCGGCACCATTACTGTCGCCGATATTATTGCCCCCGAAACGGAAGCGCTGTTTGATGAGTTGTACCGGCAAAAATTCCCGCTGCACAGTGTGCTGCCGATAGAGACCTTCGGCGGCGATGATGAGGCATCCATGGCCGCCAATAATACGTCAGCATTTAACGGCCGCCGTCAGGCAAGTCAGAAAGCCTGGTCAAAACACGCTTACGGCATGGCGATCGATATTAATCCGCAGCAAAACCCTTACCGCTTCCGCGACAAAAACGGCCGTGTGACCATCAGTCCGCCGCAATCTGCCACAGCGCTGACCAACAGAGAAAATATCCGTAACGGAAAAATGGAAAACGTGCTGCCGCTGGTTTTCAGTCACGGTTTTCTCCGCTGGGGCGGGGAATGGAAAAATCCGGTGGATTATCAGCATGCGGAGATCGGCAGTTTTACTTTTATCAACCACCTGCTGTCCCTGCCGCTGGCGGAGGCACAGGCGCAATACAGTGCCTATGCCGCCCGCTACCGCGACTGCTTCAGTAAAAGTAAAACCCCGGACGAACAGCTGCGTGCCCGGCAATGTGCTAAAAAAGTGCTGCGCTGACGGCGGTCAGTGCACCAGGTTGCTGATAAGCAACGTCAGCCCGGCCAGCAGGATCACCATATTCAGAAAACGGAAAAATGCCTCTTTCGGGATGCGCATGGTGATATGCCGCCCGAGGACAATTCCCGCCACCATGGCGGGCAGAAACAGCAGCGCGGTAATGGCGATTTCGCTGTTCCAGTAAATCCCCATGATCAGGAAAATAATCACGCGGGTTAATGTACTGAAGCCGATCAGGGTAGTCTGCGTGATGCGGAAGCGGTTTTTATCCTCAATCCGCCCGGCAAAATAGATGGCATAGACAAACCCGCCCGCCCCGAACAGTGCACTCAGAATACCGCCGCCGATCCCGAACGGAATAATGTATTTCTGCGGGTAATGCCTCACCGCCTTCTTAATAAAGAGGGAATAGAGTGCATAGAGAACAATAAATGCCCCGAGGAACACGGCCAGCAAATCCGGATGTGTTTTCAGCAGAATCGCCGCGCCAATCAGGCTGCCGCCTATCATCAGCGGCACCATCCACTTCAGCTCGGCAAAATCGGCTTTGCGCCCGTCGCGGGTGACATTAATCACCGCCGCGCCCAGATCCATCAGCGCCAGCATCGGCACAATGTGTGAGACAGGAATAAAGAAGGCCAGTACCGGGCTTGAGATCAGCGCAGAGCCGAAGCCGACCATGCCGAAGACCAGATAACCGAAGAAGAGAACCGTAAAACAGATGAAAAAATCTGCCCATGGCAGGGTATAGATCATGGTGAGCACCCGTTTAATGACATATGTTAATTATCACCATGCCGGACGCTTTCATCTGATAGTATCACCCGTCAGATCTGTTTTTCCGGAAAATCACGGCTTACCGTTGTACAACAAGTGTGCAATACTAACAGGGTTTCCCTGCAAATTTCATTGGTATCAATTACATTATGCTAAAAACCAGTGCCCACATCGGCCAGAAGGTCAAACTGCTGCGTCAGGCGCGTAACCTGTCGCTCAATGATCTTTCAAAACTCTCCGGCATCTCGAAAGCCGCGCTGTCCAAACTGGAATCCGGTGATTCCAATCCGCGTATCGATACACTGGAGGCCATTGCCGTCGCACTGCGTTTTCCGCTGGGGGATCTGTTTACCGCCAGTAATGAAGGTTATCCCCGTTACGAAAAAAATAAAGTCTTTAAAGGGGAATATGCGGAAGATTTTAAATTCCGTGTCGGCATGGGGAATATTTCGGAGATCTGGCACCTGAAGATGATCCGCGGCGCAATTATTAACAGCCCCGCGCACAGCACCGGCACCCATGAGCATATTCTTATCCATCAGGGTACGCTGATGATGCGCTTTAATGAAGATCAGACTGTGCTGCTGGAACCGGGGGATTTCTATGCGTTTTCCTGTGATATTCCCCACTCTTATATCTGTATGGAAGGCGAGCTGAGCGGCACGCTGATTATGTCCTATTCCCATATCGGCCAGACATCGCCGTAACCGCAGACAAAAAACCGGGCTTATCTGCCCGGTTTTATCATTCTACTGAATGTATTTATTCAGTTGCTCAAAGATACTGATGTCTTCGTTGTATTTCACATCCTGCACGTCTTCCAGTTTTTCCACCTGACTGACCATCTGGCTTAGTCGATCATCCGATTTCACCAGCAGCCAGATATGGCTGTGATCCTGTCCCGGCAGCGGCAGACACAGAATACCGTCCACGTTAAACGCCCGGCGGGCAAACAGACCGCAAATGTGCGTCATAACACCGGGGTGGTTGCGGACAACCAGTTCCAGAGCGATAGGCTGATTATTTTTTTCCATGATTCTGTTCTCCGTCATCAGGCTGTGACCATATCGATATTGGCATCACCCGGCAATACCATCGGCCACACTTTTTCACTGACATCGATTAATGCGTGGATCAGACACGGCCCGGGACGCTCAATCGCCGCCTGCAATGCAGCATGCGGATCACTCTCTTTATTCAGATCACAGGTGTGTAATCCGAAGCCTTTGGCAATTGTCACAAAATCAGTCTGATACGGATAGGCAGATGCCACAATGTGCTCGTTGAACATCAGTGTCTGCTGCTGGTGAACCATCCCCAGCGCCTGGTTGTTCATCAGAATAATTTTGATATCCAGGTTATGCTCGGCGGCGGTCGCCATCTCCTGGATATTCATCATAATACTGCCGTCACCGGTAAAGCAGACTATCTTGCGTGACGGCTCTGCCAGTGCGGCACCAATCGCCGCCGGTAACCCAAAGCCCATCGTTCCGAGCCCGCCGGAGGTCAGCCACTGACGCGGACGGCATAACGGATACGCCTGCGCCACCCACATCTGGTGCTGACCGACATCAGTGGTGATGATGGCATCATTATCCACCGCATCCGCCACGGCGGCGATCAGTCCGAAATGGCTTAACGGATCGGATTTATTAATCTGCTCCAGCGGGAACTCCTGTTTGATCTGCGCGATATGATCATTCCACGCCTGACGGGCATTCACCTCAATCTGCGGCAGCAGCATGGCGAGAACCTGACCGGCATCCGCGTTGATCGCGATATCCGGTTGTTTGATCTTGCTGATCTCCGCACGGTCGATATCCACATGAATAATCTTGGCATCCGGACAGAATTGCTCCGCCTTGCCGATCGCGCGGTCATCAAAGCGCGCCCCGACCACAATCAGCAAATCCGATTCCTGCAAAATCATATTGGTATAACGCGCCCCGTGCATCCCTAACATTCCCAGATAGAGCGGATGCTGCTGCGGAATGGTGCCTAATCCCATCAGTGTCATGGTGGTCGGCAACCCGGCACGCTCGGCGAAGCTCTGCACCAGCTGCTGGGACTGCGAAGCCACAATACCGCCGCCGATGTACAAAATCGGACGTTTTGCCTGATTAATCATCACGGCAGCTTCAGTGACTTTTTCCGCATCAAACAGCGGTAACGGATCTTTCGGCATGATTGGCGGTAATTCATCAATCTCAATGATGGCGGCCTGAACATCTTTCGGCACATCTACCCAGACCGGACCCGGACGGCCGGATTCCGCAATACGGAATGCATCTGCGATAATGCCCGGCAGATCCTGAACATTGCGCACCAGGTAGTTATGTTTGGTGATAGGGATAGACATGCCGTAAGTGTCCACTTCCTGGAAGGCATCGGTGCCGATCATCGGCGAGGACACCTGGGCGGTGATACAGACCAGCGGAACGGAATCCAGTTTGGCATCCGCAATGGCGGTCATCAGGTTGGTCGCGCCCGGCCCGCTTGAGGAGATACACACCGCCGCTTTGCCGGTGGTGCGGGCGATACCCTGTGCGATAAACCCGGCACCCTGCTCATGGCGGGCGAGGATATGCCGGATCCGGCTGTTGCCCAGCGCATCATACAGCGGCAGTGCCGCCCCGCCCGGAATACCGGACACAGAGGTGATCCCGTGCTGTTCTAACATGCGGATAATTAATTCCGCCCCCGTCATCCGGGTTTTTGCCTGAGTCTGCTGTGAAGCTCCCATAACATCATCCTTTTCTTAACAACCGGTTCAGTTTCGCGGAGCCTGACATAAAAAAACCCCGCTCGGTTTACGCCGGCGGGGTTAGTGATCCTGTTGCTGATCCCAGCCCGTTACGGCGCGCTGCCGACGACCACCACCACTACCACACGCACGACGACAACCGCGTCTGATAGCGCGGTTGTTAGTAGTACGTTTTGCGGACGGGTGAATGGTTTCACGGGATATCTCTCAACAGTAAATTGTGTATGAATAAATTCGGTTCGTACTTTAAAAAAACATAAGAATGAAATCTGTACAAGCCTTTTTTCATTTATTTTTTATTCAGCCGCTGAATTGTGATCGCCATCACTGATAAATCACTGCCATAAAACCCAAAAACAACTAACAAATTGATTTATAAATATATATTAAAATATCCAATTTACTTCAGCAGTGTGAAACAGCACTATTTCACAAGGAAAACAGCGATAAAAAAGGAAAGGTAATCATAACGCGGAGCTATAAAACTCAATTTAAGGAAATTGCAGCGGAATATATTGCAGTGAAATAACCGGAAGCAGCGTGTGTTCACATTATCGCTGTCAGTCACTAAAAACCGTTTCTTTATCAGTTTTATTGCTCAATGGGATAAAAGTCCGGCTTTACTCATCCGGCCAGTCCGGAAAAAAACATCATTTTAATGTGATTCATTTGTTACAAATAAGCTTTAAAATTACATTAAAATTACAAAACAGGCCAAAACAACCATTTTTATGTGATTTAAATCACATATAATTACTATCGTGATTGTCACGTTTCAGGTTTACCGATAAAACGTAATCCGACACATGCTCTTTAAGCCTCTTATCGCATTTTTATAAAAATTGAGTATATAACTTATTGATACCCAATGATTTTATTGGGTTTTTTCTTTAATAAGCGCAAGCATACATCCGATTACGACAGACACTTATAATAAAAACACCCGTTATGATGAAAAATAAGACGAACAGGATAAAAACAGGACTTATAAAAACATAAGCTACACTGCCTGTTAACCCCGGGCAATCTCATGTGTTCATCCAACGGCATGAGACATCACCCCTTACTGTCACCGACATAAGGGTATTTTTTTTGTCTGTTCCGGGCTGCGGTCAGAAAATCCGGCCAAAAAAATACCCCGCAGATGCAGGGTACTTTCAGCGGATCCGGATCAGAACGGAATATCGTCATCGAAATCCATTGGCGGTTCATTGCTTTGCGGCGCTGCTGCTGCCGGCTGCTGTGCCGGGCGCGGGTTGCCGCCGCCGCTGAACTGCTGGGATTGTTGTGGCTGCTGTGGCTGACCCCAGCCGCCGCCCTGAGACATATTGTCGCCACCGCCGCTGCGGCCGCCCAGCATCTGCATGCTGCCGCCGATATTCACCACGACTTCTGTGGTGTAACGCTCCTGGCCGCTCTGATCCTGCCATTTGCGGGTCTGGAGTGAACCTTCGATATAAACCTGTGAACCTTTTTTCAGATATTCACCGGCAATTTCTGCCAGTTTGCCGAAGATCACCACACGGTGCCATTCGGTCTTCTCTTTCATTTCGCCGGTTTGTTTATCACGCCATGATTCTGATGTCGCCAGTGTGATGTTGGTAACCGCACCGCCGTTAGGCATGTAACGCACTTCCGGATCCTGACCCAGGTTCCCGATAAGAATGACTTTGTTGACGCCTCTGCTGGCCATGAAATACTCCCGATGAAATTGTTTAAAACATATAAGGATCTAGTCTAACACGTCTGAGTGGCTTTTTTGAAACGGTAATCTTTTGCCGTGATTTCCTTTGCAGATTTGCGTGTCTTCTCTAAAATCTGCTGCGCAAAATACAATCAGCTGTCAGGCAAATGCTGCTGAGATTATACACAGATTTCTTCTGATACTGGATATCCATTCAGTAAATTATGTGCAATAATATCAGGCTGAATAAATTGTTCGCTATCTGAAACTCCCGGGAAGTGGTACATGGATAATATCGATATACGGGCGCCCGCACCCACAATCTGAAGAATATCAACCTCATTATTCCGCGTGATAAACTGATTGTTATCACGGGGTTATCCGGCTCCGGGAAGTCGTCCCTTGCCTTTGATACACTCTATGCCGAGGGGCAGCGCCGCTATGTGGAATCCCTGTCCGCCTATGCGCGTCAGTTCCTGTCGCTGATGGAAAAACCGGATGTGGATCATATTGAAGGGCTTTCCCCGGCAATTTCCATCGAGCAGAAATCCACTTCCCATAACCCGCGTTCCACCGTGGGAACAATTACTGAAATTCATGACTATCTGCGTCTGCTGTTTGCCCGTGTGGGTGAGCCGCGCTGTCCGGATCACGATATTCCGCTGACGGCACAGACGGTCAGTCAGATGGTGGATAATGTTCTGACCCTGCCGGAAGGCAAACGCCTGATGCTGCTGGCGCCGGTCGTCAAAGAGCGCAAAGGCGAACACACCAAACTGCTCGATAGCCTGGCGGCACAGGGCTATATCCGTGCGCGGATCGACGGGGAGATTTGTGATCTCTCTGATCCGCCGAAACTGGAATTACAGATCAAACACACCATCGAAGTGGTGGTTGACCGTTTTAAAGTCCGGGATGATCTGACACAGCGCCTGGCGGAATCCTTTGAAACTGCACTGACACTGTCCGGCGGTACGGCCATTATCGCCGATATGGAAGATAACAGCGCCGAAGAGCTGGTATTTTCAGCGAACTTTGCCTGCCCGGTCTGCGGATACAGCATGAGTGAGCTGGAGCCGCGCCTGTTCTCCTTCAACAACCCGGCAGGTGCCTGCCCGACCTGTGACGGTCTGGGTGTTCAGCAGTTTTTCGATCCGGATCGCGTGGTGCAGAACCCGAATCTGTCACTCGGCGGCGGGGCTATCCGCGGCTGGGATCGCCGTAATTTCTATTATTATCAGATGCTGATGTCCCTGGCGGATCATTATAAGTTTGATATTGAATCCCCGTATTCAGAGTTACCGGCCAAAATTCAGAAAGTGATCCTCAATGGTTCAGGCCGTGAATCCATTGAGTTTAAATATTCCAATGACCGGGGTGATGTGACAGTCCGTCATCATCCGTTCGAAGGTGTGCTGCACAATATGGAGCGCCGTTATAAAGAAACGGAATCCATGGCAGTGCGCGAGGAACTGGCCAAATATATCAGCAACCGTCCGTGTATTTCCTGCGGCGGCACCCGTCTGAAAAAAGAAGCCCGCTTTGTGTTTGTCGATAACACCACGCTGCCGCAGATTTCTGATTTCAGCATCGGACATGCGATGGATTTCTTTAATAACCTGAAATTCAGCGGCCAGCGCGCGAAAATCGCCGAAAAAGTCCTGAAAGAGATTCAGGATCGCCTGAAGTTCCTGGTTAACGTCGGCCTGAATTACCTGACACTCTCCCGCTCCGCAGAAACCCTGTCCGGCGGCGAGGCTCAGCGTATCCGCCTTGCCAGTCAGATCGGTGCCGGTCTGGTCGGTGTGATGTATGTGCTGGATGAGCCGTCAATCGGGCTGCATCAGCGCGATAATGACCGCCTGCTGGAAACCCTGATTCATCTGCGCAATCTCGGTAATACCGTGATTGTGGTGGAGCATGATGAGGATGCTATCCGCGCCGCTGATCATATTATCGATATCGGCCCGGGCGCGGGTGTTCACGGCGGGGAGATTGTCGCCCAGGGGTCACTGGAGGATATTATCGGCACGCCGGATTCCCTGACCGGGAAATTCCTCAGCGGCGAACGCAGGATCAGTATCCCGGAAAAACGCAATGTGGCCGATCCGGCCAAAATGCTGACCATCACCGGTGCCTGCGGCAACAACCTGAAAAATGTGACCCTGAATCTGCCGGTCGGCCTGTTTACCTGTATCACCGGGGTTTCCGGTTCAGGGAAATCCACCCTGATCAATGACACGCTGTTCCCGATTGCCCAGACACAGCTCAACGGCGCGACCACCATTACGCCTGCACCGTATAAGTCTGTCGAAGGTCTGGAACATTTTGATAAAGTCATTGATATCGACCAGAGCCCGATCGGACGGACCCCGCGCTCAAACCCGGCGACCTATACCGGCGTGTTTACGCCTGTCCGCGAACTGTTTGCCGGCGTACCGGAATCCCGCTCACGCGGTTACACACCGGGACGGTTCAGTTTCAACGTCAAGGGCGGCCGCTGCGAAGCCTGTCAGGGTGACGGCGTACTGAAAGTGGAAATGCACTTCCTGCCGGATGTGTATGTGCCGTGCGACCAGTGCAAAGGCAAACGCTATAACCGCGAAACCCTGGAAGTGAAATACAAAGGGAAAAATATCCACGAAGTGCTGGATATGACTATCGAGGAAGCCCGCGAATTCTTCGATGTCGTCCCGGCGCTGGCGCGTAAATTACAGACCCTGATGGATGTCGGACTGTCTTACATCCGCCTCGGGCAGTCGGCAACAACCCTCTCCGGTGGTGAAGCGCAGCGGGTGAAACTGGCGAAGGAACTCTCCAAACGCGGCACCGGGCAGACACTCTATATCCTCGATGAGCCGACCACCGGTCTGCACTTCGCGGATATCGAACAACTGCTGGCGGTACTGCATCAGTTGCGCGACCAGGGCAACAGTATTGTGGTTATCGAACATAACCTCGATGTGATTAAAACTGCGGACTGGATTGTGGATTTAGGTCCGGAAGGCGGCAGCGGCGGCGGTGAAATCCTGATCGCCGGTACCCCGGAAGAGGTGGCGGCATGTGAACGCTCACACACCGCCCGCTTCCTGAAGCCGATCCTGAAAAGAGGATATTAATCTTTTCTGATTCTGAAAATACCGCAGCGTTCGCTGCGGTATTTTTTTTGTCCGCTTTCCGTGCTGGTGAAATAATAAGCAACCCGTGATAAAATAAAGTATCAGGCAACCACCGGAAACAGGAGGCGGACATGGCAAGCGGATGGGCAAGTGATTCTGCTGTTCAGGAGCAGATTGATGCCACACTGGATGATGCGGTCGCGCGGGTGCGCAGCCAGCTGGTGACAGGGGAAAGCGCGCTGTTTTGTGAAGAGTGCGGTGACCCGATCCCGCAGGCGCGGCGTGATGCAATACCCGGTGTGCAGTTGTGTGTGAATTGTCAGGCAGAAGCGGATAAAAAGCAGGCCGCATTCAGCGGCTATAACCGGCGCGGCAGTAAAGACAGTCAGCTACGCTGAAACAGGCGCGGAACAGAATTATTCCGCGCATCATCATTTCATTGCTGAGGATTAACGGCTGACCGCCGCAAAAGCCTGCGCAATCGCATCCACATTATGACGGTTCACCCCCGCCATACAGACACGCCCGGAACCGACCAGATACACCGCATGCTGCTCACGCAGTGCGGTAACCTGCTCCGGACTGAACCCAGTGTAACTGAACATCCCGCGCTGATGCAGAAGATGATCAAAGTTCTTCTCCGGCAATGTGTTTTTCAGTGTATTCACCAGCACTGTCCGCATCT
Organism: Morganella morganii; assembly: GCF_019243775.1. Classification (NCBI taxonomy): domain Bacteria; kingdom Pseudomonadati; phylum Pseudomonadota; class Gammaproteobacteria; order Enterobacterales; family Morganellaceae; genus Morganella; species Morganella morganii. The sequence goes on along the minus strand of NZ_CP069157.1, from coordinate 123,813 downwards.
CTGCGATCCGGCTGCGCATGGTGTCCACTTCCGCCAGCCACTGTGCTTTCAGCGCAGTATCATTCAGCACTTCAGAGACCAGTTTTGCCCCGTAAGACGGTGCACTGGAATAGACACGGCGCACACCCGCTTTCAGCTGACCCAGCACCCGCTCTGCTTCATGTTGTGTCGGGCAGAGGACTGACAACCCGCCCACACGCTCACCGTACAGTGAGAAAATTTTTGAGAACGAGTTACTGACGAAACACGGTACCTCTGCCGCCGCCATGGCGCGGATAGCATAAGCATCCTCTTCCATACCGCCGCCGAAGCCCTGATAAGCAATATCCAGGAACGGGATCAGCTCCCGCTTTTTCACCACCGCGACGACTTTGTCCCACTGCTCCGGTGTCAGATCGGAACCGGTCGGGTTATGGCAGCACGGATGCAGTAAAATGACGCTTTTTGCCGGTAACGTCTCAAATGTTGCCAGCATCTCGTCAAACTTCACACCTTTGGTCTGCGGATCAAAATACGGATAATAATGAGTTTTAAATCCTGCTCCGGCAAAGATCGCCTGATGGTTTTCCCATGTCGGATCACTGAGCCAGACATCCGATCCCGGGAAATAACGGTGCAGAAAATCCGCGCCGATCTTCAGTGCACCGGATCCGCCCAGAGTCTGGATCGTCGCCACGCGGCCTTCGCGGATAAGCCCGCTGTCATCGCCCAGCAGCAGCGTCTGTACCGCGCTGCGGTAAGGAGCAAAACCTTCCATCGGCAGATACAGGGAGGCCCCGGTATCCTGCGCGTTATAGCGCTGTTTCGCCTGTGCGATGCTGTTCAGTTGCGGAGTCACCCCGGAATCGTCGTAATAGAGGCCAATACTGAGATTGACCTTCTCCTTCCGGGGATCCTGTTTGAAATGCTCAACGAGCGTTAAGATCGGGTCGCCGCCGTAGGCGTCTACATGTTCGAACACAAGCGATACTCCTGATTGTAATTTTTCTCACTATCAGAACATATCGCGTCAGATTTTATTCGTCCAGATATTCCATTGCCACGCGGGAGGTCAGCTTGGTGATCAGTTCATAGGCGCTGATACCGCTGGCTTCTGCGATTTGCTCTACCGGCAGTGAATCCCCCCACAAAATGACTTCATCACCCGCTTTATCACTGCAATCCGGCCCCAGGTCGATAGTTATCATATCCATGGAAACACGCCCGGCAATGGGAACACGGCGCCCGTTAATTACCACCGGTGTGCCGGATGGCGCACTGCGCGGATAGCCATCACCGTAACCGACGGCAATCACACCCAGGCAGGTGTCACGATCACTGACCCAGGTACCGCCGTAACCGACCGCTTCCCCGGCTTTATGTTTACGCACAGCAATCAGGCGGGATTTGAGGGTCATCACCGGTTTGAGGCCGTAATCACCGGCTTCGGTACCGCTTTTCGGTGACACGCCGTACAGAATGATCCCGGGACGAACCCAGTCGAGGTGCGCCTGCGGCCAGTAAAGAATACCACCGGACGCGGAAATCGATTTTTCCCCCGGTTTATCAGCAGCAAATGCCATAAAGCGGGTGATTTGGGCTTCTGTCGGCTGTGCGTCATCTTCATCAGCGCGGCTGAAATGGCTGATGATATTCACCGGCTGCTGTACGTTTTTGCATTTACACAACCGCTGATAAAACGCTTCTGCTTCTTCCGGACGCACGCCGAGACGGTGCATACCGGTATCAATTTTCATCCAGACTTTCACCGGATCCGATAACTGCACCTGCTCCAGCGCCACTAACTGCTCTTCAAAATGAACCGCCACTTCCAGACGACTGGCAACAATCACCGGCAAATCCGCCGCATCGAAAAAACCTTCCAGTAAGATGATAGGTTTAACAATACCACCGGCGCGCAACGCGTGCGCTTCGCTCAGACGCGCCACCGCAAACGCGTCCGCCTCATTGAGTTCACGGGCGATTTCGACTAATCCGTGGCCGTAGGCGTTTGCTTTGACCACCGCAACATGACGGCTGTCCGGTGCCAATTCCCGGATCCGCTGCCAGTTGTGGCGCAGCGCACCACGGTCAATGACGGCTGTTGCCGCTTTCATAGGGGTTCCTTGGTTAGGGGTTGTTGATGTCTTGTTTGTTATCAGGGTTATTATGCCGTCCGTACTATATTCAGACGGTTTATTCATCGTCATAACTCGGCCCTGCATAGTTATCAAAACGCGACCACTGGCCGTTGAAGGTCAGACGGACGGTTCCGATAGGGCCGTTACGCTGCTTACCGATAATGATTTCAGCCACGCCTTTCAGATCACTGCTTTCGTGATACACCTCATCACGGTAGATAAACATGATAAGGTCGGCATCCTGCTCGATAGAGCCGGATTCACGCAGGTCGGAGTTTACCGGGCGTTTATCGGCACGTTGTTCCAGACTACGGTTCAGCTGGGACAGCGCGACCACCGGTACCTGTAATTCTTTGGCCAGTGCTTTCAGGGAGCGGGAAATCTCAGCGATTTCCAGGGTACGGTTATCAGAGAGAGACGGTACGCGCATTAATTGCAGGTAGTCGATCATAATCAGGCTTAAGCCGCCGTGCTCACGGAAAATCCGCCGTGCGCGGGAACGGACTTCGGTCGGGGTCAGGCCGGAAGAGTCATCAATATACATATTGCGCTTTTCCAGCAGAATACCCATGGTGCTGGAGATGCGCGCCCAATCCTCATCATCGAGCTGCCCGGTACGGATACGGGTCTGGTCAACGCGGGAAAGGGAAGCCAGCATACGCATCATGATCTGGTTGCCGGGCATCTCGAGGCTGAAAATCAGCACCGGTTTTTCTTCGGTCATGGCGGCGTTTTCACACAGGTTCATGGCGAAGGTGGTTTTCCCCATGGACGGACGCGCCGCAACAATAATTAAATCAGAAGGTTGCAGACCAGCGGTCTTTTTATCCAAATCCTGATACCCGGACGATACCCCGGTCACCCCGTCATGCGGCTGAGCATAAAGTTTTTCGATCTTCTCGACGGTTTCTTCCAGAATCGCCTCGATCCCCTTCGGCCCTTCATCTTTATTGGCACGGTTTTCGGCGATCTGGAACACGCGGGATTCCGCCAGATCGAGCAGATCCTCACTGGAACGCCCCTGCGGATCGTAACCGGCATCGGCGATCTCATTGGCGACAGAAATCATATCGCGGATCACCGCACGTTCACGGACGATATCAGCATAAGCATTAATGTTCGCCGCACTTGGCGTATTTTTCGAAAGTTCTGCCAGATAGGCAAAACCACCGACATTTTCCAGCTCGCCGCCGGTTTCCAGTGCTTCAGACAGAGTGATCAGGTCAATCGGCCGTCCCTGCTCGAGCAGGCGCTGCATCTGACTGAAAATCGTCCGGTGCGGGCGGCTGAAAAAATCCTCGCCGGTCACACGTTCAGAGACATTATCCCAACGCTCGTTGTCCAGCATCAGTCCGCCGAGAACGGACTGCTCGGCTTCCAGGGAATGCGGCGGTAATTTCAGCCCTTCCATCTGATGGTCACGGGGTTTGTCGGTCTTGGTGTCCTTGGGATATCTGGCCATGAAACTCTCTTACTTATCAGTGCGTCTGCCGGGGAGAATACCTGCGTCCCTGAACGGGACAGAGCGGGTAGTATAGCCCTCCTTTGCCGCTGATTGCACGAAGCTTGAGTAATTTTCAGTGACATGCAATTATGCCAAATACAATAAATCATATGATTAACTGTCCCGCTTACTGTTTCTGCGCTGTTTGCAGGTAAGTGGTCACTCTTTTTTTCCGAATGAGGTTCCCTCCATGGCTAAACGTATTGAATTTGATGCACCCGGCGGTACCGATGTGCTGGTTTATCGTGACTTTACGCCGGCAGATCCGGCACCGGGTGAAGTTCAGGTGGAAAACAAAGCAATCGGTGTGAACTATATTGATACCTATTTCCGCAGCGGCCTGTACCCTGCGCCGGTATCCCCTTCCGGTGTCGGCTCTGAAGCCGCTGGTGTGGTGGTGAAAACCGGTGCAAACGTAAAACACATTAAAGTCGGTGACCGCGTAGTTTATGGACAGTCTCCGCTGGGTGCGTACAGCGAAATCCATAACGTGCCGGAAGAAAAGCTCGCCATTCTGCCGGACGGTATCAGCTTTGAAACGGCTGCTGCCTGCTTTATGAAAGGTCTGACCGCGTTTTATCTGCTGCGCAAAACCTATGAGGTAAAAGCCGGGGAAGTCTTCCTGTTCCACGCGGCTGCCGGTGGTGTCGGACAAATCGCCTGCCAGTGGGCCAAAGCGCTGGGCGCGAAGATGATCGGTACCGTGGGTTCTGATGAAAAGGCGCAGAAAGCCAAAGCCGCCGGTGCCTGGGAAACCATCAACTACAATAAAGAAGACATTGTTGAGCGGGTGCTGGCACTCACTGACGGTGAAAAAGTCGGTGTGGTATATGACTCTGTCGGTAAAGACACCTGGCTGCCGTCACTGGACTGCCTGAAGCGCCGCGGCCTGATGGTCAGCTACGGCAACGCCTCCGGCCCGGTCACCGGTGTTGACCTGGGGATCTTAAATAAGAAAGGCTCACTGTATGTGACCCGCCCTTCTGTCTTTGGTTACATCACCAACCGTGAAGAACTTAACGAAGCCAGCAAGGCAATTTTTGATCTGATCCTGAGCGGTAAGCTGACTATTTCCATCCCTGCGGATCAGGTTTACCCGCTGAAAGACGCCGCACTGGCACACAAACGCCTGGAAGGCCGTGCAACGACCGGATCCAGTATCTTAATTCCTTAAGATATATATTATTTAATTAATAATAAAAACTCTCGTTATTAAATGAGGGTTTTTATTAATAAATACCTCTGGTTCATATTAAATTTGTATATTTATTTTTATTGATTGTTTAACACCGGATATTTATTCTTATTTCTCTTTCACTAATAAAAGGAATGATTATGAATAATACGGAAATAAACCATCTTGTTGATTTCATCTATCAGGATGACAGAATCACAAACGCTGAATTCCAGATGATTCGTGATGAAGCGGATAAACGCTTTGATGCCATTCTTGAATGTTACGGTAAAAACAATAGCTTATCTGCATTTCAAAAATCTGCAGATGTCACTGTACAATTAATGCAGGAAAGCTTTTTTATTCTGAAAAAGAAAGCTGAAACACCGGAACAGAAAGACGAAATCAAAGACGCATTCAATGCACAAATCAGTTATATCATCGCATGCTATAACCGTTTCTTTGATTCATTATAATTGAAACAAAATAAACTCTCTGTTCAGAGAGTTCATTATTCATCTGATAATTATTCAGTTATATTTTTTCGGGTAACAAATTCCAGTGCCGCTTCAATCACACGCAGATCTGCCCCGGCTTTATGGGCATTTTCACTCAGATGACGACGCCACTGACGCGCCCCCGGGATCCCCTGGAAAATCCCCAGCATATGGCGGGTGATATGGCCGAGATAAGTCCCTGTCGCCAGTTCCGCCTCAATATAAGGATACATCGCTTCCACCGCCGCGACCGTATCGGTCACCGGCAGTGCCGCATCAAACAGGGCATTATCCACCTGTGCCAGGATTGACGGATTCTGATATGCCTCACGCCCGACCATCACGCCATCCATATACTGCAGATGGGTTTTCGCCTCTTCCAATGTTTTTATCCCGCCGTTAAGCGCCATAGTCAGATGCGGAAAATCTTTTTTCAATTGATATACACGAGGATAATCCAGCGGCGGAATCTCACGGTTCTCTTTCGGGCTCAGACCGGAGAGCCAGGCTTTACGGGCATGGATGACAAACATCTCACAACCGCCGCGCTCCGCCACGGTACCGACAAAATCACACAAAAATTCGTAACTGTCCTGATCATCAATCCCGATCCGGGTTTTAACGGTAACAGGAATATCTGTCACATTCCGCATTGCTGCGACACAATCCGCCACCAGTGACGCATTGCCCATCAGACAGGCACCGAACATCCCGTTCTGCACACGGTCAGACGGACAGCCGACATTCAGGTTGATTTCATCATAACCGCGTTCCTGTGCGATTTTCGCACACTGAGCCAGTGCCGCCGGGTCACTGCCGCCGAGTTGCAATGCAACCGGGTGCTCCGCTTCGTTATACGCCAGATAATCCCCTTTCCCGAACAGAATCGCCCCGGTGGTCACCATTTCGGTATACAGCAGCGCGTGGCGGCTGAGTTTACGGTGAAAATAACGGCAATGGCGATCAGTCCAGTCCAGCATCGGTGCCACGGAGAAACGGTTAAGGTTCTTATAGCCGCCGGTGGTGCGTAACTGCTGGTTTTCAGTGGTTTTTTCTGTTGGTGTATTTTGGTGCATTCTAGGTCTTTTTAGTGTATTTTTTCTTTATTGGCACCCCTACCAGCACCCCTGATGTTTGGGGACCTGAATAAAGGAACATATAACTGATGGCCTATTATAGCATAGAGAAACGGCAACGCGCTGATGGTTCATATCGGTACCGGTGTACGGTAGGTGTAAAAGAAAAAGGTAAATACATCTACCGGGAAAACCGGACATTCACAAAACAGGCTCATGCGAAAACATGGGGTACACGGCGGGTTATTGAATTAGAGCAGCACGGCATTCCTAACCCTGACGATGTCACAAAACTCACAGTACGGGATCTGATTTTCAAATATATCAATGATCCTAAAATGGGCGGCAAGGCAGGCCGTACCAAAAAGTACGTGCTGAACATGCTTTTTGATTCAGAACTGGCCGCGCTGCCTCTCCCTGAGTTATCAGTTAATCATGTAGTAGAGCACTGCCGGTCACGTTCGGCTGCCGGTGCATCACCATCAACGATAAACCACGATGTAAGTTATCTCACTTCTGTACTGCGATCAGCAAAACCTGTTTACGGTATCGAATACACCGATTGCCCTTCTCACGAAGCGAGGCCACAGCTCCTGCAGATGGGGTTGATCGGAAAATCACAGCGCCGCAGTCGTCGGCCGCAGGACGATGAATTAACCAGATTGAAAGAAGGACTAAAAGCCCGCAGTGAGCACCGGGAAGGGAAAATACCCTTTGTCAATATTCTGGATTTTTCCATACTGAGCTGCATGCGGATCGGGGAAGTGTGCAAAATTCTGTGGTCTGATGTAGATGAAAAAAACCGCAGCGTGCTGGTAAGAGACAGAAAAGATCCGCGTAAAAAAACCGGTAATCACATGTCCGTTCCGCTGCTTGGCGATGCCTGGACGATATTACAGCGGCAACCACGGACAGATGAAAGAGTGTTTCCATATAACCCTAAATCAGTGTCTGCGGGTTTCCAGCGGGTTCGTAATACATTGGGTATTGAGGATTTGCGCTACCACGATTTGCGCCGCGAAGGTGCCAGCCGGTTATTTGAAGCGGGATTCAGTATTGAAGAAGTAGCCCAGGTAACAGGGCACCGATCGTTAAATGTGCTATGGCAGGTTTATACTGAGCTTTACCCGCAATCGCTACATGAGAAATTCAAACGATTGACAGAGAAATAATAAAAAACCCGCCGAGGCGGGTTTGAATTACTTATTACACATTTGGATATGAGCGATAAACAGATGCTCGACACCTATCCTTATCGGTTACTTATTTACCCCCTTCACGTATAGTCAGGAAAATGAGCGATTGGATCTTTTTTTCCAAAACGAGCTAACCATCTGAATTTAAAACACAGAAATAGCAATTAGTTAGGATAAATGGTAAAAGTATATCATTTATAGAAACGAGGCGACTTAAGGTTGAAAAACAATTCAATCGCTCGTTGATTAACATTGTTAGCCAACTTAAAGAAAGGATTATAAGTACACGATGAGAAGTGGCAAAAAAAGCATTCTTACGCCTATCAGCCCAATTATAATCACTGATAACAAGTCGTATTGGGCTACGCATTTTTATAGTATTTTAAAATGTATACATAGCCATAAAAACTTAATGTACTCTCCAAGAAGATTTCAAGATTTCCCTGTTTGGTCATTGAGCTTGCTTAGGGGGAATCTCCCACCTAATTTTTTTGATCAAATCGAAACCTACATTAGGAACTGGGGTGTACAGTATTTCTTTGCTAGCCTATTTAATCAAAAAATCGGAGGTCATATAATAATTGAGTTAATTGAAAGGTTAGAAAGATTATATGCAATTTGTTTTAACAAAGATTTAGATTTGTTTTCATTTTATGTTTCAGGAAATGATTCTAGTTTAAGTTATAAATTATCAGAACGATTTACTGAGATTTTTCCATTTAGAGATATGAAAGGTTCTATATCTGATTTGATCGGCTATTCAGATCTATGCCTTGTTTTAGACAATACTTTTACTGGTTCTTCTGTTGGAATTTTTGGCGAAGTGGAAGGGACTTACGGTAACAAACTTAGAACAGAAAGCTACTGGGGAAAAAAACAAGAATTTTGTGTTTTTAGTGTTGGCGTTGTTGATGGTAATCAAAAGCTAATTTATTTTGAGGAATCTAACCACAAAGGCATACCAAGAGTTCACCTTATGTTTGAAAAATCGCATTTTTTCATTAGCGATTTTTTAGAAGTTCTAAACTGTTTTAAATTCTTATTTTTATATGGGCCTACCACAAATTACCGTTGCCCAGATGATGAATTTGGTTTTTTCCTAACTGAGATAAAAAAAATGTGGTCTATCCCCATAGATCAATTGTTTGCTTTTTTGGAAAAATTTATAGATGGTGGCGATTTAGTGGGTTATAACGATGGGGCTATATCAATTATCACAGACCTCCAGTCATAGTTAGGTAATGAGGCAATGGAGCCGGACTTGTAGTAATTTTCTCGATTTTGCTTCATATTTTAGCAAAATTGCACTTATCATTTATTGCGAGCTTGAAGGTCTGTTATTGGCACAGAACGGCCTGTCCGGATTGCCGCGCCGGACATCTACCAGTGCGGCTTTGCTTTATTCCTCTGTGTCTCCAGCCTGCTCTGCTGCTTCCTGCGCTTCACGCTCTGCCCGTTCCCGCTCCATCTGTTCAGCCAGTTCACGCTGCTTCACATTCCACACAGAGCCCTGCGGCATTTCGACACGAACATCGAGGCGGGTGGATTTCGGCAGATCACATGGTTCACCGTCCTGATAGAAGATGCGCTCACCTTCCGGCGTGACCTCTTTCAGTCGCCAGTTCTGGAAACGTTCCGGTAAATGCGCATGCTGACGGTGATAGGTTTCAATAATCAGGCTGCCGTCACTCTGCACCCTGTCATCGACATAAACCAGCTCAAGGCCGTTATTGTCTTTCGGTACTGAGATACCACCGTTTACACCCCATGCGCCATCTGAGTTATAACCGAGTATACCGGTGATGTGATACTGGCCGGTGCCGGTACGGCGGACTTCTGCACCTTCGGATTCATCATTGGTCTCGTAATGGCCATCAGGGTAAATCTGAACGATTGGCGACGATTTTTTATAATATCCGCTACCGTCTACGATATACATATTGGATGTCAACACCCTTACCGATTCCCATGCAGAACCAGTATACCGATGTATCGCCATGTGCGTCGCACCGTAGTTGGGAAGGACTATCCTTTGTCCAATATCTCCGGAATACCTGGTGGTTATAACGCTTCCAAATCTGTCTCCTATGACAGAAGGGGGATTTTGACTGTTCTGGTCAAATCTATACATACCATTAGGCAAATTGGTGTTAGTGAAATTTGTCATATACGGAGGATAGTCCGCGTATACTGACCCCCATCCGGTTGCCTGCTGAATCCAGGAGCGAGTCGCAACTACGCCGGTGTCATATGGTATCGTCACAATGTGCTGGTTTTCGCCGTTAGCCTGCCGATACACAATGCTAAGCATTGATGCTGTACCCGCATGAGGATTTGTCTCCAGTCGCACATAGCGGCCATCGATCTTTACTAAATCCAGTCCGGTATATTCTCCGTCACTAAAGCAGCGGGTGGAGCCATCCGAAATCAACGCAAAACGATATCTATCTGTGACGGTGTCTTTAAAACCGACTGTTCCCCTGTCTTCCAGCTGAACAACATTCCTTTTGTTCGGACTTTGTACGCGGGTAACAGCGGAATTTGGCTTATACAGCATCTCCCCGACCCATTCCCTCGAAGCCAGCCCTTTTACATCCTCCAGTGTCACCTTCTGCCCGTTCGGCAACTCAATTTCCACTTGTCCGGTGTCTGTCATCCACTGCTGCATGGCCTGGAGAAAATACACAATATAGCCCTGATTGGCTGACATGGTACGGGCCGCATCTGAAATGGTGTCCGGTACCGTGGTGGCGATAGAGTATTTCGCGCCGCTGAGTGTTACCGGAGCATTGAATGACAACGCCAGTTCGGTATCACTGTTTACCGCGCGGATCATCATACTGACAGGTGTCGTACCGTTCTCGATGCTGATAAGCTGGCCGGGTGCCACGCCGTGAATGTTCTTTTTCCACTGTGTACCGGTGCCGGTCACAATCGGTGAACCGGCTTTAATGGCTACGGTGCCGTCTGTATAAATCATGGGGTTTCCTTAAATTTCAGACGAAAAAAAAACCGCCGGAGCGGTTATTTGAATTGGGCTATATGTCAGACCTCAAGCATAGAGACATCTATCATCCAGCCCTGCTGCATCAGTCCGGAACCTTCCCTGTCAGGAGGCGGGCTGGTATATCCGTCCATCCTGCCGGTCATATCGTAAGCGTATTTAAACGTCAGTCCGCCAACATCATTTATCAGTTCATATTTTTCAGAATAAACATCCCACTCCCATACCTCATCAAAGGTCGTCGGATCAATATATGATTGTTTGTTTCTGTTCCAGATATACCCCATTGACCGCAACGGAATGTAACCGTATCGATGGCCTGCTTTTCCCCTGACAGTAATTTGCCCCCTGCCTGCCGTATTCATGTTCACGTCATACCAGGAAACAAATGGCACAAGCCGGACTGAGCTGGAAAACATACACCTGCCATCTGCGTTGAATATCTCCAGTCCCACGCCATGCACCGGAATGGTTACATGACTAATCGGCGCAACATACCACTTCTTATTCAGCGCATGCACAATGACATAATTAGATGTATCCTCCTTTACCTCATATTCTTCATCCGGTCTTACCTCACGGATCACGCACATTGTCTCCAGCCTGTCATTTATCTGAATTTTTCTGTCTTTTGTAATCGCTTCATATCCAATCATGTCACAACGCCCATACAATCACGTAATGGTGAAAAGAATCATACGTCTGTGTCTGGCCACCTCCGGCTCCGTCATTTTCCCATCGATACACATTAAAATCAGAACTGTATTTAATGGTATCTCCGGTAACTGTCCACTCAGTTCTTTCATTCGGAAATGCTTTCATGTAGCCGCCACTCTGTCTGCTTCTGAAAGTAATCCAGAAATGACAAACCACCTCGCCGCCAAACAGAATTTCGGGGATAGTTAAGGTTCCGTACCGATTTAACGGCAGTTCAAATTTTCCCAAAAAGCGCGGGATTATTGATTCAGAATCAATGATAAGCCTTCCTTTTTTATCGTAAATTTCCAGCCCTATCCCCATTACCACATCCCCATTCTGATACGCATCGTGCCATTCTTGTCAAACAGGCGTTTTAATACGTTTGTTTCAACCCAATAACCCTGAGCATCATTCCCGTACTTAATCTCCTCTCCGGTGCGCATGTTCATCTGCCAGCCGATTTTCTGTTCATGGCTGAAGTTAGCGGTCTGAAGAACATCCGCTATTTTGGCTGATGTGATTGTCGCATCACCGATGAAAGCCTCACGAATAAACATCTGCCCGCCTTTGGCATACATGAACAGATCCATTTTCCCGTTTACCGGGTTATAAAACGCAAACTGCTGCGCGTTAAACCCGATAAGCGTGTTCACCTGACCACCTTTCAGCTCAGCCCCGATAACCATACCGGCGGAATAATCCTCACCGTTATAACGGATCCGGACTTTCATATCGTGGACCACCGATGCCTGACCGGATGCCATATCCCACTGCGCGCGGATGGAGTTCTGCGCCAGCGCCAGACCATCTTCAGCTTTAACCTGTACCGCATCCAGTTTCTCTGCAAGTGCAGTTGTTTCCGTGACCGTGTAGTTGCGGACTTCGATGATTTCTGCTTTCATCGCGCCGTTTTCGCGCTGCCAGTAGCCCCACTGGCCGTAAGCGTTGTTGGCGTTGTTGATAATGGCCTCAAAATTATCGTCAGCCTGCGACTGCAGGTCTTTGATGATGGCTGAGTCTTCGAGCTCTTTTTGCACAGCGTCGAGGATTTCATCGGCATTACTTTCCGGAATACCACTGGCCTCAACAAATATCGATTTTCCGACCACGTTTACGCTGCGGACATACACATAATAGCGGTGACCTGCTTTCATATTACGTCCCTGCACAATCCACATAGTGCCGTTACCCAGATAAGCGGCCACAGATTCAACATCGCGGATATCGGCTACCTGTTTATCTGAAAACCAAAACTCATATTGCGCCCGCAGGCTGTTCTGTCCGCCGGAACGCGGAACAATACCGAGACTGAAATAGCCGGGTTCAACTTCAATATAAGACGGTGGCAGCGGCGGATTGACGGAAAATGATGTACTGGCCGGTTCCCCTTTCTGCCCTCTGTCATTCTGCGGGGTGACTGTCAGCACATAATTACCCTGCGGCATACCACTGAACTGGTAAAACGATTCTTTCGTTACCGCCGTTCCGGCAACACGGTCGCCGATGGTCAGCTTCAGCAGATATTCAACACCGCGCAGGGCATAGGGTGAGTTCCATGATGCAGCTGCCTGCCATGCCTCATTATCACTGCTTATTTCCACAGTAAGATTTTCAACCGGGGGAATAAAACCACCAAGAGGTGTATCCGGCTTTGGTTCAAATACCGCCCCCTTATCCACAATGGCTTCTTTTTCCGGCGCATGCTGAACCGCAGTAACAATAAAGGTTCCGTCACTGTTATCCGCCAGTGACACCGCCCGGAATAACCGGCGGCGCAGTGACGGCAGGGAGAGCGTCCAGACAGAATGTTGTGGTATACCTTCCGGCATCACATCGAGGGTAATCTGATTCGTAGCCGGATAGCCGGTCACTTTGATGGTTTTCGGCAGGCCGGAACCATCAGTGACAATAACATGCGCATCACCTTTGGCCGGTTTTTCTATGTTGCGGTCAAGCAGCAGCGTTTTCTTTTCCGGGTCAGCAGACAGAATGCGACCGCCGATCTGCATATCCACCCAGTCGTTATCCGCAATCTCGAAAATATCACCGGGCGTATGGCGTAATCCTTCTGCACCAATTCTGAATTCGACAGTCTGTGTCTCAAGTTTTTCTGTCATCAGTATCCACAGGCCGTGACGATGTGCCTGGCCGCGGCTGGTACAGCCAAAGGCATCCACACGCAGTACATTCCGGCCGTTCTTTGCCACAGAAACATCATCAGACACCTGCTCCACACTGGTTTTCCAGCCGTTATCCGGATCAATGAAGCGAACCTCAACCACGTTATGACGTGCCTTTACAGGACTGAAACTGTATTCAAACACCCCGTCTGCAACGTTAGCGTTAGTGTATGGCCACACGGAATCAGACGGGCGGTCCTGCACAAATGTCAGAACCTGACCGTTCCACACCGGCATAATCCGCATTGAGGAACACAGCTCACTGATCACATCATAGGCTTTACGCAGATCGGTAATATAGGCATTACAGCGGACGCGCGGCTCTTTACCGCCGAAACCGTCATCCACCTCCTGATCGCAGTACTGCCCGATCATATACAAAGCGAATTTATCCACTTCGGCTATTTTCAGGCGCTGCCCCATGCCATAGCGCGGATGTGTCAGCAAATCCCACAGCACCCACGCAGGGTTATCCGACCATGCAGGTTTAAAGGTGCCGTCCCATATACCGGAATACACCCGTGTATCCGGGTTGTAGTTGCCCGGTACCTGGATAATACGGCCCTTAATAAGATAGTTACGGCGCGGGAATTTATTACCGAACTGCTCACTTTCAAATGTCAGTCCGGCGACCGCGGAGCCGGGGTAAGTCTGGTTAATATCAATAAGCTCTGAATAACTCGACCAGACCGTATTGTTCTGAATTTTATCCGTGGTGCTGTCCGGCGTTAACCGGCGCATCCGGACACTGAACGGGGACGGCGGTAAGTTATCCAGAATGACCGCCATCAGGTAAGGGGAGTTGCTGCGCTTACCGGTGATGGTAACCACTTTTTCCGTTGACCAGACACTGCCGCGCTGGATCTGAATTTCCAGTTGCACCGATGTCGGCACCCTGTCGCCGTTGTCTTTGGATTCCACCAGGGACTGTGTCCCGAACGTCAGCCGCAGGCGGTCGATATACGGTGAGGTGATTGTCCGGGTGACCGGGACATTGTATTTTACCTCGATACCAACCGGTTCCTCATTGGCTGATGAAGTAAAGCCGTATAGTCCCGGCTGCTCCAGTGTTCCTGCGCGCCACTGCGCCGTCAGTCCGTTTACTGTACTGTTTCCGGATCCGTCAATGACAGGCGTATCATCCAGATACACGCAGGACAAATCATTCACCACATTGTTAATTTCTTCCGGCCCCTCAATCGGACCCTCACTTATCAGGTCAATCAGGGATATTTTCTGCCGTGAACTTAAATCATTCGGTGCCTCATACGGTGTACGCTGCCCGCCGCCGCCCTTTCCCATCTGTTACCTCACTTACCCGCCGTGTTTACCGGCATCAATATTAGTACCGTCGCTGTCATCCATAATCTCAATGGACTGTGAAATCACCCGCGACCCGCACATAATCCGCCCGTAGGCCACAGGTACGGCCACGCCCTGTGCCACAGTATTTTCGAGGTTACTGAAATAGGTATTACCCTTCTCTTCCTCACCCCGCGACATATCCGGCTGTTTCGCTACCGGTGTCAGCATCTGTGCCACACCGCCCAGCATCATGGCTGCACCGGCCGACATCAGCGCACCACCGATAGCCCAGCCGCCGGGGTTCCACCATCCGATTGCCAGCACAGCAGCACCGGCGATAAACTGAAACACACCTCCGTTCTTAGCCCCCCCCGATACGCGGGACGATGTGAACGACCGCATTCCGGGGAAGCGGCTCATTAAAGCGCCGGTGAATTTCATCCGGGGAAACATCACTGCCGGCGATCCGTATCTGGTACCAGCCGTCACGGATACGCTGCCGTAACTGCGGGAGCTGGAGCAGAAGCCCATGAATACCTTCAGCAGCCGTTCTGACACTCAGATCAAAGCGGCGTCCAAATCGTTGCAAATCCCCGTAAAGCCGGAAGGTTGCCAGTGGCGGTAACGCCAGATCGAGTGAGTCATTCGTTGCCATCGTGGGTTATATGCCTCGCGCTTACTGAGTTGATTGGGTATGTGGTGGAGAATGGTCTGTGCGCCGAGATAAACGGCGGCGTGATTCGCCCGGGAACTGGCGTAGCAGAACAGGATCACATCCCCCGGCTGAATATCTTTTTTCACCCGGACAAAACCGTTGCTCTCCATATTGTCCAGGTAGAGTTCTTCACCATGCCGCCACCAGTCATCATGCCGTTCAAAATCCGGCAGGTTAATGCCTGTCAGGTGATACGCATCCCGGAACAGGCTGTAGCAGTCGGTCACGCCGTGCACAAACTGGCGGCCCAGCAGAGGCGGCACCGGTTCATAGCGGTGGATTTTTTCGTCACAGACCAGCAGCCACGGCAGTCCGCTGTTTATCTGCATGGCCCTGTCCGCACTGCTCAGATACGGCTGGCCGCCCGGGTGACTGTGAACCACAGCCACAACCTCGCCCTGCTCACCGGCACGGATAAAATCGTCAAACCCGACAGTAAAATGGTGTTCAGGATCCGGAGACTGATTCCGGCACGGCAGATACTGCTCCCCCTGCTCATTACGGATAATCAGGCCGCACGATTCCCGGGGCGCATCCGCCTGAGCGTGCGCCAGAATGGCGTGTTTAATCATAGAAACCCTCTGAAATGCTATTTGCTGAGACGGGAAGTGGAGACAAATGCCCCGATGCGTGACTGGTTGTTGCGGAGTTTGCAGTCCGGCAGTCGTTTGCCGCATTTGTCCTTTGCCGGGTCACTGGTTGGTTTACCCCATTCATCAGCGACCGGCGGACCCGCGTAACCACATTCGGCAGACCGGTACCCCCACGGACACACGTCCGACAAAATAACCCGGCACGGCAGCATTGCGCCGTCTGTCTCACTGGGTGCGGCCAGCATGAAGGAAGCTGTTTTATTATTCAGACTGGTGACCTGTTCAATAACCCAGCGGCTGATAATTTCCTGTGACGGATCAGCATCCGGATTTCCGCCCTCAAAGTTATCTGCATCGAGGAACCGGGATTTAACCACCCGGCGGATCACATAACCGCCACCGGCCCCATCCAGCTGACTGACAATACCGGTGATGAGGCCGAACAGGTTGGACAGTGTAATCGTCGGTCGTCCTGACGGGCCTTTTCCGCTGTAGGTGAACCCCTCACCACTGACAGGATAGGGATCATAAACCTGTTTTTGCCAGATAAGCGGCTTTCGCTGACCATTCATGCCGTTATAAAACCGGCACCGGATACCGCCGATATGAGTAAGGTCGATTTCAAACAGTTCAATTTCGGGGTCGGAAGCCAGCTCAGTAACTGCAATCCGCATTTCCGGAGAGATGTTCTGCATTGCGCCTCCCGCTACTGTAACCGGGTAATCTGTGAATTATTTCCCGTCACCGGATAAAGCAGCTGCATCTGCCCTTTAACATCAAATGCGGCCATACACCGGGCATCAAAATCCTTATAGTCTGCTGAGCTGTTGGCGATATTGGTCACCGCCACCATTTGCTCTTCAACTTTCCGTAAGGCATCTGCCTTGAGGTACTGGTGAATTTTCTCACGCGCAGACCGACTTTCTTTTACCGATTCGTATACATAATCAGGTAATGCAACGCCGTATACCCACTTCGCCGTGATCATCCCGAAGAGTGACGGGCACCCGCCGACATGACCAAAGTAAGGAACACCGGCCATTTTTGACAGTGCGCGATAATAGGGCTCCTGAAAACGCTTTTCCCACTCAGTGGCGTCTTTGTATGTCAGCAGGCCGATAACCTGATCTTCCGTCAGTGTCATATTCTGCGCCATCAGCATATTTTTTATATGCCGGTCACAGGCACGGGCGAACTTTGGTGATAACCAGCGGGCAAACTCAATGACCAGTTCCGGGTGAATCCAGGTGCCGCCATTGCGTCCCCTCTCCACACGCACTAAAAGGTGAGAAATCTCACCTTTTAAATTTATAGCTTCAATATCAAGCTCCTGACCAATTTCTTTTGCGTATTCTTTGGTTGAATCCAGTCGCAGCCAATCAAGAGCTCTTTTATCAAAATATTTTGCTGCCACTGTTGCATTCACCCAGCAATCACCATTAAACGGGATCAGGGATTCGTCATACTTCATGGGTATGATTTTAATCATGATGCTTTCCTTATTTAGGTAATGAACCTTTGCCACATAGGAGATCAGCCCATCGAAGCAGCATCAGCTATAACTGATCCCCTCAAAGGCTCATTCCTAAATATCGGTTCGATGTTTAAAAGCGTGTGTGCATGTGGTGCACAGGTGGATAAAACTGAATTTCAGGTATAAAAAAACCCGCCGGAGCGGGTTACTTATTTGACGTTATTTTTGTTCTTTTTCTTCTTTAGCAGAAATGCGACTATAAAACCAATTGGAAGTGGTAAATAAGCCATAAGCAGCGGGTTATATGCATCAAACCGCCCGATTACGTCAAACATTTTATAATTTATTTCATACGTGTATTGTATTATAAAAAATGATATTGCTGGCAATAAACAGCAGATTATAGCCATTTTCAAAAATCCAGACCTTTTATAAATAACAACCCCAATAACAAGTAAAATTACAAAATACCCATATAACATTAAAAAATCTGACTGATTAGTCATGCGCCCTCTTTTTATGCAATAGTTTGCTCGAACTCAGCAGTAATCTCAGTTCTGATCGCCCCTACTGAAACTGACCATTTTCGACATAATACCGTGATTGGGTGCGTTTGATGAGGGGGTTTCCAGAAAAATGCTGTCACACCTGCATGTTTTTCCAGAAAAGTCCTGATAACCTGTGCATCAGCATTCCTTGGTGATAATGAAATGCTGTATTTTTCAAGGTTGATATTAAAACCATCAGGACGACGTTGCTCGTACCCGTCACCAAAGCGAACAGAGCGAACACGGGGCTCGCTCTCAATGTTCATGCCGGGTTTTACTTTCCAGGTGAATGTTTCCATTGTTACCCCATTGCTCCGCCCGGACGACGTTCAGATGCAATAACCTGCTTGGTTTTTTGCTCAACCAGCTTCAGGATTTGCTGTGTCGCCTGCGGGCCCATCTGCCCGTTGCTGCCGTCATTTTGAATGGTGATATTAAAATGCTGAACTACACCATCACCTCCACCAGCCATTTTCGCCACTACACCCAGTTTTCCGTCCAGACCACGGCGCAGCGGAAAAATCCCCTCTGGTCCGGCTTCCCCCATAACACCAGCACCTTTTGCAAAGGCAAACATTGTCGGGGTATGTACCACCTGGCCACTGTACGCACTCAGTGACGGAGAGCTATAAACGCCCCCTTTGGCATTTGGGGTAAAATTAAACCCCATCGCATCCATTCCCATAACAATCGATTTTTTAACAAAAATCTCTGTCAGCATTTTCAGTATAGATGTGGTGAACTCCCGGAAGTTAGCCTTACCGGTTGTCAGAACAGATGTCAGCTCAGTTGAGAATCCGTTCAGTGCCGCCATAGTCGCATTCTGGATCTGCGCATTTGAATCCAGTGCGGCATCACGGTAATCCCCCCCAGGCGGTTTGTGCTCCGGCCAGCCAGTTAGCTCGCTTTTCCTCTTCCGATGCATACGTTGCTGCCTGAGCCGCCAGCATTTCATTCAGCCGCGGATTGTCCTGATGAGCGGAGAGGATTTGCGACCTCTCCAGAGCCTGCTGCGCTTCGCGCGAAGATTTGCCGATAGTATCGCGGATTGCATTTTGCTTTTCAGTCTGCTGCTTAACGTATTTATCAGCCTGATCCTGAAGTTTATTCAGGCGTTCCTGGGCGACAACTTCATCACCAAGCAGTGCCAATTTCTCATGCTGAGCCAGTACTGCCGCTTTATTTGCCAGCAACGTCTGCTCCTGTTTGGTTAACTGGCGCTTACCTCTGGCCTCTTCAGTAATGGCAATCTGAGCCTCGGTTTCCCAAAGCTTTTTACGTTCAGCACTGATTACATCCGTAACAGATTTGTGCTCTCTGAGCACGCGCAATTTTGATTCAAGTGCAATTTGCTCTTTTAAGGCCGTTTCTTCTGCTTTTGTTCCTTCATCAACACGATAATCGCGTTTATTTGGCGTCTTAGGGTCGGCATATTTTTTATCAATACCAGCTCTGGCTTTCGCTATTTCATCAGGTGTCCATAGCCTGATTTTTTCACTGTCAGATGCAGAGGCGGTATCTTTTGCAGCCTTTGCATTGGCAGCAATTTCACGGTTTAACTTTTCGTGCTCCCGCGTTCTTTTTTCTGCCTGAGAGAGGCTCGCCTCAATGTACTTATTGAGATCCTGCTGGCTTTTCTTTTCTCGGTCATTGGCCTGGATAATTTTATTTTTATTATCCAGATACCCCTGCTGGGATTTAACGGCGAAATCAAGTTCGGCCTTGTTCTTTCTTAATGTTTCCAAACTACTCTTACGAGCGGAGTCGGTCATCCACCCATCACCGTTTTCAAGAGATGCGATCTGTTCATTCACACTAGCCAACTTTTCCGCTTCAGTAGGTGCCCTCCAAATTTTCGCCAGTTCATCACCGGCTTCTTTTATGCTTGTTGTAAGGTTATTCCATGCCCGTTCAAGGATACCCACATCCTCACTCATCTCAATAGTGCGACGGTTGGTAACCTCTGCCAGTTTGGTAATGGCATATTCTGACGCCTCACGGGTTTTTCCGGATCTTTCCAATGCAGCTATATGTTCATACTCGGATGCGGTCAGCAGGTGCATGGATTTATCCATTTCCATAATCGCGTTGACCGGATCATCCTTAAGCCGTTTGAACTGATTAACTGTTTCATCCACCGACTGCCCGGTGGCCTGTTTCATCTGTGCAGCTGCTTTGGCCACAAGTGATACCTGGTCACCGAAGAAATAACCGGAACCGACTGCACTTGTAAGCGCAGCAGTCATATCCGACCTGGTTATCCAGCCACCGGACATCTGATCTGCCATCAGGCGAAGCTGTGCCGATGTTTTACCGGCATAATTACCGGTGGCGATCAGCTGACGGTTGAGCAGCGTCACTTCCTGCTCAGCATTCCAGGCTGCTTTACCAACCGCAGCTATTCCACCGACTACCGCCCCCATACCGCCAAAGTAGGTGAACTTGCTCATCCCCATATGACCGGCAAGGCTGCGCAGGCCTTCGGACAGGATCTTATTATTGCCTTTAAACTTCTCCGTTTCTTTGTTGCTGTCACGGAGTTTATTGATATAGATATCCGCTGATGAACTGACGCCCAGCTGTGCAGCCTGGTAACGCAGCATTTCTTTGCGGGACAGGTTCTGTGTGGCTACCTGTTCTTTCAGGCGCTGAATAAACCGGGTTTTCTGCTGTGTCAGGTTTTCATCCGCACGGCGTAACTCTGTTGTGCGCTGCGTGACGGATGAGATCAGGGTCAGATAATCCTGCTGTGATATGGTTCCGGCACGCTGCGCCTGGTTCAGTTTCGACTGAATGACGGCCAGTTGTTCAAGCCCGCTGCCGGTCTTCTTTACCGCATCAATCTGACGGAAAAAGCTTTCGGTCATGGCATCCTGCTGCCGCGCCAGATCCCGACCGGCCGAATCTTTCTGCCTGCTGTTATTGATCTGTTCATTCATCCGGCGGTGCATGCTGTCAATTTCACGCGCCGCGGCTTTCCATTTCTGAACAAACTTATCAGCACTGAATATCTGAGACTCATCCAGCGTTTTCAGTGTGGCCTGTGTGCTGTTCGCTGCCTGGTTAACCGCTGCTGACTGCCCTTCGGCAAATTTACGCATACGCTCAGCTGACGCATCCGCACTGGCGGCGGCCTGCAGCAACTGACGCTCGACGCGTCCAACCTGCTCAGTGAATGTGGTGCTGTCCGCTCTGAGATTAATGACCAGATCAGCTATCTGCTGGCTCATAACGTACTCCCCCGGCGATCCCCTCGCCTGCTGTCATTAACAGTGAGTCGTCAGTCTCACCGGTTTCTTCGCTGTGTTTCAGTAACAGAAAATCATTCAGCGACAGGTCTTTGCTGCCGCCCACCAGCGACACCACGGTGTTACTGAGTGCGGCGAACTCCAGATCAATCAGCTGATGGGTGAATGGCGTTACCCCGAAATAGGTGTACCAGTCCCCCAGCTCTGTTGCCGTCATATCCGCCAGCATCCTGCGCCAGTCCGCCCGTTTAAATTCATGAGCGAGGCGCAGGATAAACTGACGCTCACGGGCGATTACTTTTCTGCCGGTTCCGGATCTGCGACCGGTTCAGCACTTTCACCGTCTGTGGTTTTGACCTGCATATCACTGAGTTCAAGTACCAGTTTTGCCGCCTGCTCCAGCGCGACCGGCGGCCAGGTGCTGAGAATATCAGCGCGGATCTCATCAACCTGTTTACCCGCTGTATTACCCACATTGAACAGAGAGCGTGCTACCAGAAACGCGTTTGATTCGATATTCATACGCACATAAACAGCAGTGCGTTTCAGGCTCTGCACATCCTCTGCCGGCGCTTCTTTTTCGGTCTGTGTCACCAGGTGATCGAAATATTCCACACGTTGCAGGGCTGACAACTCGCTCAGCATCAGTGATTCGCCGTTATACGTAAATTCCTTCTGTTGCAGAAAGTTCATTCGTTATTCTCCTGATGTCTCTTTACTTTTTGGTACTGAACGGGTTTCACCTTCAGCCGGTTTCATTTCTTCCGCCAGTGCCGGGCGGCCGGAGTTGGTGATTTTGATGGTACGGGTGATCACCTCTTTTGCCGGTACCGATTTACCCAGGCTGCTGACCCATCCTTTGAACAGATCAACCGCGCCGTTCGGATAGCGGATTTTGTAATAACGGACATCACCGGTATCAAACCAGCTGACCAGGTCTTTCTGTCCCTGCTCGCCGGGTTTCCAGGCCAGCGTGATATTGGCTTCACCGGCTGACTTTTCACCCTGAGCGGTTGCTTTCCAGTCGGCGTCCTCATCATCCAGATAGGTATCGTCGTAACTGTCAGCGCTGATTTCACCCGGCTGAAGCTCTTTGATTTTCGCCAGGCGCGTCCAGCCTTCGTCTGCCAGCGGGTTTTTGGTCGGGTCGTCTTTGCCGGTATAAATCCACAGCGTTGTGCCGGCGCCTTTGACAGGAGCCAGCGGATTAGGAGGTAAAGGCATAATTTTTCCTTACATTGAATACGTCAGGTGATATGTCAGATCGGCTGAGCCCCACAGGCACATTTCATCATCGCGCTGATAGTCGTAGCCTGCCGCTGACATGGTTTCGATAAGTCCGGCCAGTGCCGGTACGGATTGCATGGCGGGATAAATTTTGTCTTCCATCCATTCGTCCAGTTTTGAGTCCGGATTACTCGCTTTCAGGAAAACCTCAATATGCAGAACGGCCTGCCACTGGTCTTCATCCACAACATCATCCGTCGGCGAAGCGTCAGTGAGATACACCGCGACAACCGGGAGTTCAGACTCCTCAAGAAATACCGGGCGACCGTCATATACCTGAGTTTCCCCGAGGTGTGCCCGCAGGGCATCAGCCACCGTCAGCCGGATAGCGGAATGTTTATGCATCAGGGGAGCCTCGCTTTGATATACAGCCGGAGCTGATTTTTCAGTGCCTGCCCGAGTTCTTTCGGCATATCGGATTTAAGAAGTGATTCTGTTTCATCCGTAAATGCCTGTGTCAGCGGGGTTACCAGGGGGATCTTCACCACATCAATCGGATAACGTGAGTTACCGGTGCGCTGCATAACATGCCAGCGACCGTTTGCCAGTTGCTGAATAAACGCATCCTCAAACTTAAACCGCCCGATTTTCAGTACACTGCCGCGTCCGTGTTTATCACGCCGTTTGCGTGACAACTGAACCTTAGCTGTGCCGAGTGCAATGGCCGGGAGATTACCTCTGTTCACAAGTAACCGCGCACGGGGCACAGACTGTTTACTGCTTGCCCTGCGCAGACGGACACGCTGACGGATCAGCTTCTGCTGCAGTTGCGTTTCGCCTGATACCCTTTTGACACTGCGCCCTATCGCACGGACTGCAACCCGGTTTACGGCCTGAGCTGTGGCGACCGGTACCGCCGTGCCGCTGATTGTGTTCAGGTTATTAATCGCCTGCTGAATACCATCCATATTATTCACTCTCGATAAAAATATGGGGTTTACCGTTATAGCGCTGTACTCTGGTGATGATGAACTCAGTGATGCCGGTAACAATCCGATCTTTCCGGCGCGGCGTGACCCCCGGTGTGAAAATCACATAACTGACCCCGTCACCGCTGACCGGTCCCATTTCCGGAAGAAAATGAAACTCAACAGCACAGACAGGCTGATCATTCAGATAAATGACTTCCCCCATTTTTTCCGCTGTCAGTGCATCCATCCGGGACTTCATCTGCTGAAACGGGGTCATAGCGTTATCCCTGTGCCGCCGGCGGGAAGACGTTAATCTTCACAGCGGCATCTGCGTCACCGGCAGCCGCATCCTCCCAGGCTACGCCGATCACCACGCCGCCGGTATCCACCAACTGACCGTCTTTAACGGAAGCCGCCGCCCCCGCTTTAAGCACCAGCCCGTTTTTTTTAGGCAGCCGGAAAACCCCTTCGGCAAATCCGTCACCGGTTGCACCGGCGGCAATGTCTGTAATTGCCACCGCGGCCAGTGAGCCAACCTGTACCAGTGAACCGCTGGTAACGGATTTGGTTCCGCTGTTAACAATCGCGATGGTCATTCCCTGCTGCTGATAATTCTTAGCCATAATCGTCTCCGCGGCACCCGCAGGTGCCGGATTTCAGGTATAAAAAAAGCCCTCACGGGCGTTCATGATGTGATTCTCAGCCGGATTACCGGCCTTTCACCTGGATCATTCCGCGATAATCCAGCGGTGCCACGCCGGCATCAATACGGATTTTCGTGGTCACGCCGTCGGAGGTGAACCCTTCCTGCTGATCGATGTACGGGGTATCGATACCGTTCAGGTAGGCAACTTCAATGGTGTCACTGCCCTGAGAAGCAGCCATGTACCAGTCTTTTTCACTGTTATCGTCCAGACGCGGCTCAGTGATAATTTCCGCAATATTGCGGATCGGGTTAATGATATTGGCATTCACATCCGCCCCTTTCACGCTGCCGGAACCGACAACCTGAAGTGCGTGTGTTTCCAGTGCCGCCGGTACCAGCATAAAGGCCGGGCGGATATTCAGCGTACGTTCGCCCTCTTTCTGCTGGCGCATCAGCGTGCGGCCTTTGCTGATGGTTTCCACATCCATGCCGCCGGACAGCGTATTTTTATGATCAGCACTGAACAGGGCTTTGCCGTCACTCAGTTTCCCGTTATCTGTCAGCACGGCATACACCAGGTCACCAATGGTGGCTTTTGCGGCCCGGCCGAGTTTGTTCGGGATATCGGTCAGCGCATTCATATCATCGTTGATGATGGCCTGGCGGGTGATACTGAACAGTTCCCCGTACGTTGCCAGCGCAATGGTCTGCCCCTTGTCACCTGTGGTGACGTATTTATATTCTGCCCCTTCGCGCACCTGACGCAGTGACGGAAAACCACCGAGGCCGACACGGTGAGCGGTTTTAAAGTCGCTGAGCTGACCTTTCTTCGTCCACTTATCATAGGTTTCTTCCGCCTCTTCCCAGCCCGTCAGCAGGGATTTATAAGCCACATCCATCAGGATATTGCCGAAATCCGAAGTGCTGTGTGTGAATGCCGCAGCGACCATCTGCATCGGGTTCAGGGTGCTGATACCAATACCGCGCTCCGTCAGCGACATACGCGCCAGTTCACGCAGTGTCATGCTGTTATACGGGTTATCCGGCTGTGCTTCTTCGTGCCCGGCACGGGTCATGACCGATGCACGGATGCCGTCACCGGTGAAATTACCGTTACCTGCGTAGATATGAGCATTATTTTTGTTGCTTGGTGTGGATTCTGCCCCCAGTTTTTCCAGCAGTTTCGCACGGGCGTCTTCCAGTGAGCACTGCGTGTCAGTCACGCAATCCACCATCAGATCATTATGTTTGCCGCCGAACATGGCGAACAAGTCCTTAATGCCGTTCAGACGGGCTTGTTCCTGAGCGCGGATCTGATTCTGTACATCTGCATTATCCGGCTGCGCGACCGGCTGAGGCTGAGTCACGGTTGCGGCGGGCTGCGTCACCGGTACCGGGTCCGGCACGGAAACCGGTGTGGTCTGAGCGGTATTTTTCGGTGATACCTGGTTTTTAATAGCCTGTGGCATAGCAGTAAAGTCCTCGATACGTTTGGATGTGATACAGGCCATCGCCTGTACCGGGTCAGTAAGCTGATCAGCAAACCCGTGTGACAGACATTCATCGCCGTTCATCCAGGTTTCCTCTTCTAACATGGCGGCAATCTCTTCCGCCGTTTTGCCGGTTTTGGCGACATACGCCGGGATCAGCACATTTTCCAGCTTATCCAGCAGGTCGGCGTAATCCCGCATTTCATCCGCATCCCCCCAGGCAATTCCCCACGGTTTGTGGATCATCATCATGGCGTTTTCCGGCATAATCACAGTGTCACCGACCATGGCAATAACAGAGGCCATTGAGGCCGCCAGCCCGTCGATATAAACGGTGATCTTTGCATCATGGCCTTTCAGCTGGTTATAAATGGCGATCCCGTCAAACACTTCGCCGCCGGGGGAGTGAATATGCAGGTTAATCTGACTGACATCCCCCAGCGCCAGCAGCTCTTTTGAAAACTGCTTTGCCGAGATCCCCCAGCCGCCGATCTCGTCATAGATATAAATGTCCGCCGATTGGGTATCCGCCGCGGCTTTCATGCGGAACCAGCTTTTAACCGGTGCGGATGCTTTCGGGTTACTCGTCATCGTCCCGGGATTTGGCATCGTCAGGTGTTCCTTTGTCATTCGCCGGATCGGTGTCAAACACCAGCCCCAGCTTTCTGTTTTCATCAATTTCCGC
Organism: Morganella morganii; assembly: GCF_019243775.1. Classification (NCBI taxonomy): domain Bacteria; kingdom Pseudomonadati; phylum Pseudomonadota; class Gammaproteobacteria; order Enterobacterales; family Morganellaceae; genus Morganella; species Morganella morganii. Next base: position 97,461 of record NZ_CP069157.1, on the reverse strand, counting down.
TTTACGGCGGCGTTTTGTATCAGCAGGGCTGGAGCCTCTGGCCCGAACCCATTCCCCTTCGGTTGCCCCGCCGCCGCGCAGCAGCACCTGCCAGGCTTTGGCCTCTTTCAGCGGGTCAATCCACGGCATCACCGGGCCGCTGTAAACCGCATTCATTAAAGAAGCGGGATCAACATCCGGCGGTACATCAATCACCCCCTCCGCCACGGCCATTGTCAGCCAGCTGCGGTACATCGGGCGGGTCACTGCGGCCACAAACGCATCCTGTAAAATGCCGTAGCCCTCAAAAGACTCCACCAGCTCCTGGCGCTGGGCGCTGTAAGTGCCGTCATAATCACGTGAAATACTGGAATAACTGCCGCGGCTGCCGGCGGCTACTGCACGCAGCTGACCATTACGGAAGGATTGCAGGTTCGGGTTCGGGCGGTCAGATTTGACCATGCCGATATCCTCACCGGGTGCCAGTTCATCGAAGATAATGCCCGGCTCGATGTTCAGTTCCCTGTCCTCTGATGCATCATCGCCGTTATAGATATCCCCTTTTTTGATGTACATCCCGAGTGATGCAGCGATACGGGCAGCGGTGAGTTCCGCGTCCTCATAATCTTTCAGGGCACTCAGGCGGATCAGAATACCGGACAACAGACTGTGCCCGCGCAGCTGATGCAGGCGGCGGGTAAACTTCAGGTGCAGCATGTTTTCAGCGTCGATGGTTTTCAGATCCTGCGACCGGTACAGGGCTGACGGCATATTTTTATACACGTTGTAACTGACAGGCCGCCCCCACTCATTGAGTTTCACACCCTGGCAGATATTGCTGCCCGGCACATCCAGATTCAGCGGCACAAAGTCCGGCTCCAGCGCCTCAATCCAGAAATGCACCCCGTTTTCCCGCCTCAGACCTTTGGCCCGTCCGGACACCATCTGACCGAATACCTCTCCGTCACGCAGCCAGGTACGCGCCATCAGCCGTTCAAGTACCGGACGGGTATACTGACCGGTCACATCCGGACTGACAGACCATTCCGACCAGGCCGCACGGATCTGTTTTGCCAGATCATCTGCCAGTTCACCGCCGCGCAGCAGCGGCTGCGGCTCAACAATAATGCCTTTCGCACCAATCACCCGCTCTTCCAGCTTATCCAGCAGACCGATCACAAGGTCGTGGTTGTCATCCAGAAACCGGGCCTGCTCGCGCAGTGACCGGCCGCCGGATTTCACCAGCTGATTCGCGTTACGGGATTCCCGCCGCGCGCGGTGGGTACGGGTCGGCATCGCGGCCTCATAGGCTTTTATCTGCAGGCGGGACCGCATCCGGGACGCCTGCCAGCCCGGCGCAATCAGGCCGATAGCACTGTCGATCAGCTTCATCGCGGAAACCTCGCCAGTTTATAACCCGGCCTGCCGGAGCGGGACGATAACAAACCGCTGCGGCGGCGCTCCCAGTATTCCCGCCCTTTGCGGATTTCGCTCAGGCTTTCCATCGACATGCTCTGACCGTTCATCGTGATGCTTCTGCCCTGCAATACAGCGCGTTCCGCTTCCGCGTACTGCCGGATCATGTCGTCAATCTCTTCTATGGTCATATCCAGCCACCTCCGGATGATGAAACAGGGGCCCACGCCGATGCTTTCCGTTTTTTCGGTTTCTTCGGTTTCGTGGATCCGGTTGTTGAAATAAGGGTGATATTGTCGGGGGAGTCAGTGTTTTCAGGCGGAATAACAGGAATATCGGGTAACCGTGCCCAGGGCGGCGGTTTATCCCATTTGATTTTCTCGTACCCCTTTATGATCACCAGTGCATGGGCGTACACCATCAGGTCAAAGGCTTCGTTTGCGCCCCGCCGGGCTTTTCCCATTTACCGCTGGTCAGCCGCTCCTCATAGGTCAGTTCGTCATAGAAAGAGTCATCCAGCCAGTCCGGAAAATGCACATAATTCGGGCCCGGCATATCACGGCTCAGTGCAGCAGCCACCCGGTCTTTCAGGTTGTCAGTCTGCAGCAGATATAACGGCACATCCCCGGCGGCTTTCGCCTGCCGGTCAGAGCGTCCGGTGTTATCCGGATAGGATTTGGTGATCAGTTTTGCGCCGGTACAGCTGCCCCCCTTGAACAGAAACACTTTGCGGCTGATGCCGTCACGGCGGCACTGCCGCCAGAAAGCATACGCGTTATCAGTAACACCGCTTTCACCGCCGGTATCCACCCCCAGCATCATGACGGGCATTCTGATCGCCGGATGTCCGGACAACGGATATGTTTTATCCAGCACATCTGTTATCAGCAGCTTCCAGTCCTCCGGATAGGCACCGGGATGAATACGGACACACTCGCCGTTGCCGTCCGTCCGCAGGGATTGGGTGATATCAAACCTGTCCACAATCCAGCGTTCACCTTTTTCACCGTAGCCGGTGACCTGAACCACAAACCGGCGGTTTTTCCCGGCCTGCACGTCGACGGTTGCCACCAGAAAGCGGACACCTTCCGGCACACAGCGGATCCCGAGATCCTCAGCCCGCGCCAGCAGTTCTTCTGCCCTGCGCTGATCCTGAGTATGTTTCGGCCGGTACGGCAGCCCCCAGTCCGTATTGATCACCGTTTTCAGGGTTTCTTCGCTCAGGGTGAGCTCATATTCCTGTTCGGCGGTGAGATATTTATAAACGAGCTGGGACAGCGTCTGATAGGCGGCAGCCGGTCCCTCCATCCAGAATGACGCGATACGGGAGCGGCGGGCATCGCCGGTAATGTTGCCGTACCGGTCAATATCCTGGCCGTCTTTCAGCCAGACACCGCGATTATTCAGCTTCCGCTTTTCGCTGCCGGAAATGTGTCCGGTGCAGTGCGGGCACTCAATATAAGCCGCCTCACTGGCTGTCACCGGATCCGGGTCATCCCGGTAACCGGCCACCGCATCAAACACCGGCTGAAAGTATTCTCCGCAGTGCGGACACGGCCAGTACCAGCGCTGCCTGTCGCCACGGTTGTACAGCGATAAAATACCGGTGGTCGGCGGTGCTTCATGGGGTGATGACGGCGTCCATTTCTGATCAGTAATTTCCCGTCCGGGTGAACTTTCCACCAGCGTCATCCCGGCGGACATAAATGTTGTGGTACGTTTTGATGCCAGAGAGAATGCATCCCCCTCGCCGTCGATATCTTCCGGAAACCGGTCATAGTCCGTCAGTGCCACAAACCGGTAATCCGATGAGGACATGATATTGACGGACGGCCAGCCGATTTTCAGGTAGTTACCGGCGCGGAATGTTTTGTCATGCACGTTATTGTCATTGGTGCGCGGGCTCAGCCGTTTAGCTACTTCCGGACTCGCACGGAATGTCCGGTCGAGGCGCTTTTTCGAATGCTCACGGGCTTTTTCTTCCGTCATCTGAATCAGCAGAAAATCAGCCGGATCACAGACTATCGTGTAGACAATCCAGCCGTCGATAAGCCCCACGGTTTTACCGGTACGCGCCGGACCGACAAAGATCACCGCATCATATTTCCGGGATGTCAGGCAGTTCATAGGCTCAATAATGTACGGCGTCAGGGTGTCTTCCCACTGCACCGCACTGCCGCCGCCCATCGGCACCCGCATGTATTTTTTAACGGCCTCCGCCACCGGCATCCGGCGCGGCGGACGCAGCAGCACAGAGACATCCCGGCGCATTTCCGCTGCCGATGCATAACCTGTACTCATCCGTTTTCTTCCTCTGCGTTTTCCACCTCCATCGCCAGCAGATCGCGGAGTTCATCCACCACATCCTGTGCCTGTGTGATTTGCTCAGGCTGCCAGCCGTGGTCACGCTCCAGTCGGTCAGGCCAGGTGTCCAGCACCTGGGCTATCGCTTTGATGATGGTCGCCATCTCACGGTGAGATTCTTCAGCAGGTATCAGCTGGCGCAGCGAGGTTTCAAGTTTGATGCGTTCGTTTTCAGACTGGAACCAGTCTTTACGGTCTTTCGGGAACATTTTGTCCGGATCCTGAATACCGGACGGATCTTTCTCTGTGTCAGCACCGAATATGACCGGACCGACATCGCGGAGGGCATACACCGGATTGCCTCGTACTGTTCCCGCTATCGCCACATTTGCATCGAGCAGCCGCTTTTTAACCGTACCCCGGTTCAGTCCGAACGCTTCAGCAATCTTTGCAACACTCCAGTGATACGCGTCCCCGAGATTGCTGATATTAGACATTGTCACCTCACACTGTCAGGTGGATTCCTTATTTATTGTTGTTAATCAAAAGGATAAACAGCACTCAGGTGACAGACCAAAACCGGTTTTGTCACCTCAGTGTTATTTTTTATCAATAGTATCAATGAATTAACTGACCTGCTGCTGACAGCATGGAAATCCGAAAATGAGCCGTTTCCCGCGATGCCGCCGCCCCGTGGTAAGGGTACCCCTCCGGGAGTACCTTTTCACAAACACACGTATAAACAATGAGTTATAAGGTTCACGCTAATTTCTCCGTAACCAATTAAAAAGCCCACTCAGTGAGCAGGCTTTGTGATGGGTTATTGTTGTTCTGCCGGGGACAGCTCACCTTCCTCAAACCAGCCGTCAGTCCCACGTCCATCCGCTGCCAGATAATGAATGAGATACTGATTCGGACCGTTATGATATTCAGCACGGGCTTTCACATGACCTTCTTCACCGCTGATGGTGACCTGCACAACCTGACCTAATTCATGTTTAAACATAGTTTTCCCTCTGGTGATAAAAGCCCCGCTATTTAGCGAGGCACTGAGTATTTATATATTCCTGTAATCCCAGGATCATCTGCTTTGACTCTGCGATTCGCTCTCTGAGTAACCAATAATTTCTGACAGCGGCGTCATCAGGTCGGGCGGTGGCTGCATCATCCATGCCGGTGGCGGTAACGCTGCCGGTTTTAGGACAACTGGCTTTGATGTACACCCGCTCAGGGTTACGGTCAGCAGCAATACGCAGCCGGTCAATTTCAGTTTTTGCATTTGCCAGTTCCTGTGTGTGTCTGGTGTCCAGTTCATGAAGCTTCTGTGTGCGTTCCTGATATTTTTCATTCTCCGCTATCTGCTCTGCAAGCTGACCACTCAGGGCTGCGTTATCGACCTTCAACTGCTGGTTATCCCGGTAGGTGTCATATACCCACCAGGCGGCAACAATAAACAGCGCGGCAATTACCGCCTCTTTCCAGTTCATAGCGCTTCACACTCATAATGGATCACACCATCCAGCGAATTGCCCGGCAGCGGCTTACAGTGATTCGGGAGTGAATACAGATAACAACCCGCCAACAGAGCAGTAGTCAGCAGGATGATAGCAATGATGATCAGTGTTAAAGGGTTCCGTGGCATACCGCGTTCTCCGTTTCGCGCCGGTTAATCAGACCCTGCCACTGCTTACCACCGGCAAATGTCCAGCGTTTCATTTCGTCACAGGCACCCGCGATATCACCGGCATTGAGTTTCCGCAGCATTGTCGAACGCGAGAACGCACCGGTTCCGGTGTTATATGCAAATGAATAGATGGCCGCCCGGGTATTGTCATCAATCGGTACTTTGATCATCGGGTCAATCGCGCGCCGGACTTTCGTCAGGTCGTCATGCAGCAGCGCCTTACATTCAGCATCCGTGTACAACTTGCCGGGCTGAATATCACTGCCGGTATGGCCATAACATACGGTAAGCACTCCGGCCACATCACGGTAAGGTTTGTACTCAACACCCTCATACGCGGGGATCAGCACCAGCGCACCGGCAATCGCCCCGGCGGCACAAGCGGCCATGACTTTTTTAAATAATCGGTTATTCATGATGTTCACCTGCTTTCAACTGGAATTCCTTCCGTTTGTAATACCAGTTCACCAGGAACGTACCGACGGTACAGATGATCCCGGCAACAATGGCCCACTGATCCAGAGATAAAATGCCAAAAGCAGAGGTTATAAGTCCCCAGGCGTATGCTGTAGGGCTGGAATATTTGTCAGGCATGCGCATATCCACCCCCTGCGGAGTGTTCCGTATGTTGAGTGATAGGGGTAATGCCGCAACCGGGTTATATGTTTTAAACAGGTTAAAATGAGGTGGCTGCGGCATTATTCGGATAATCCCACCAGCGGCGGGAAAGCAATAAGAAGAGCACTGTGGCCGAATACGGATTAGGTAATGAGCCTGTCGTATTCCAATGCTCTTATTGTTGCAGGCAATAAAAAAGGCCGCCGGAGCGACCGAACTGTTATTTATATGTTGCTTTCGTCTATCTGGCATTCCAGATCGAACAGTTCTGCACGATATGACAAAATCACCTGCGTTATGGCCGATTTTTGCTGTTCGCTAAATGAATCCCACAGATCAAGCAGAGGATGATCGTGGTGTGACCATGTATCGCCGATTTCAGTTTTATCATTACTGTTTTTACACGCGCTCAAATCTATATCACCACCATGCCGAGCGCTGTCTGTTATATTGTTTACTGCCGGTAATCGACCAACCACGCATACTGTTTTATTGGTCTTATCCTGAATAACCAATGCATCATTTTCAATTTTCATAAAAAGTCCACGAGGAAAAAATGAATACTGATATTTTTGACCGATTGTTTGATTCTGATAAAACTATAGAGTCCATAGTGACCATATGCCGATCTGAGGCGCCTCTTATTTCGGTACTCACCCTGCATCTGACCTGTGAAAGCTTCCTTGAAGCATTTATATCCGGAAGACTTGATGTGTGTGACTTATTCGCAAATAAGCCAGACAACCCTGATGACGTCAGTTTCAGAATGACATTCGAACATAAAAATAAACTATCTCAGCGCCTTGGAATGCCCAGGGCAGCATATGACGCTTTATTTGAACTGAATCAGATTCGAAATCAATTTGCACACAAATTACTTCACGCTGAGATACCAGCTGATAAAACAGCCAAGATCATTGATTTGGTCAACTCTATTAAGTCAGCGGAAATTGAAATTGAGTTAAGTGAAGAAGGAATAGTGTATCATCCTGATAATCATGACGATTCTTTCACATATAGGATGTCAGACCAAAACACTCCGGTAATGGTTAAATTATGCATAGCATATTTTTCTTTATTCCGAAGGGTTGCCTTGAAATTCGCTGAGTAATGCAAATCACCTGTTTAAACGACAGGCTCTTACCTGGAAATACTTTCTTCTATTGAAACTTTCGAAATGAAGAACGAATAACCTCACTAATTCGATCTTGAAGGCTGGCTACTTCCTGTTCGGCGGTCAGCCTTTCTTCCAGATCGGCAACCCGCCGTTCCAGTGTTTTATCGGTATCGAATTCTTTCTTCCCAGCGACGGAAACGTTCAGGATTGCCGGAAACGAATTAACATCGCCGCAGCTATCTGTAATTTTCCCGTCTTTGTTATAGCTCGCCCACCCGCCATTAGAGAACATTTCATAGCCATCCTGACGGATAGATATGCACATAAATTTATCTTTCATGTTAATCATCTCAATACCTTTTTGTAGATATCAGAAAGCCGCACACAGCTCTTGTGTTAAGTGATAACGAGGTGATTGATACTGTGGCGGTGTAAACGGAAAAAGGCCGCACATGGCGACATCACAAAATGAACATTTAATATTGCACTTGAGTAAAATTACTCTATATTATTGTGCTTACGCGACTTAACGCGTTAATACCACTTAAAACTGTAGTTGAAGCCGGTTAGGGTTAACCGGCTTTTTTTGTGTCTGAAATGAGGGGCTGACTTAGTTCAGCCGGACTGCCCTGCGCTACCAGAGCTTCACAGCAAGTATCCTGTTGTCCGGAATAACCGAACGCGTGAACTATCCTGAAATTCCGGATGGTTGAGCCTGTAAGCTAAAAACCTTCGAACTCATCGAAGCCATCAAACTCATCAAGCATGATTACCTCGTTATCGGAATTCCGATGTCGGAACAATATCGATGCGTTAGATACATGCGGGATTTCCCCGTATGTAAATATATCAATTCTGGTTCCCTGACAGAGTTAAGAAAAATCAGCTGGTTACAGGCGATAAAAAACCCCGCGATTGCGAGGTTTATATACAATTATGACAACATATCAAATTACCATCAAATATGGCCTAATTTATCTACTTTTGCAAGTTTTTGCTGTATTTTTGCGCCATATTTCCACTCTGTTGTTTCTCATTTTTCGCAATGAGCCACAGTCCAGGGTTTTACAAATCAGCAGCAGCTCCTGCCAGTGTGTTTTGTAGTTATTATTCCAATTTTTTGCAGTTACTCCCACCAGCTCAGCCAGTTCAGACTGATAGTAATACCCGTCTTTGTTCAGGGTGTAGTCCTGCACTGCCAGCCATACCAGCGCCCTGAGTCGTTCTTTTACTTTCTTCGACACCCGGCGGCCTTTAATCCGTTCCTGCATTTCGCTCCATACATAGGCGGTGATAGCCGTCTGGTGTGAGAACTTCAATTCTTTACCATAGCAATACAGCAGCCAGGACTGCTCAGCCTCATCCAGTTCCATAATTGCCCGCCGCCAGGAACAGTTCTGATAGTCCACCCGGTCAATAGGTGGCATCGGTAACACGGAATAGTGTGTTGACCAGCAGGATACCGCATCGGTTTCACGGCTTACCTTTCTGCCGTTCACGGTAATATCACGGGGCTTTTTACGTGGGTAGCGCGTTGTGTTTCCCAATACAAATCCCTCAAATGCTTCAAGCTGGCCTTTGGTTCTGCTGCTGTGGTCAGTCATTGCGATAGTCGCCATATCCCGCAGGTACTGCAAATCGTGCTCAATCATCGTTTATCTCTCCGCGCTCCGTACAGCGCATTAACCAAAAACACCGATCCCGTATGACCGGTTCATAAACTTAAATAACAACTCCAGCTGACTGCCGTGCTTTTCTTCCCATGCTGCCGGATCCCGGTGTAACTCGTCGTGGTGAACCCGGCACAGCGGGATAGTAAAAATGTCGTGTGCTTTTGTACCTGTGCCGCCGGTACCGTGACCGATGATGTGATGCGGGTCGTCCGCCTGCTGGCCGCACACACAACACGGCTGGCTTTTCACCCACTGTAGGTATTTCAGACTCTCCCAGCGCTTTAACTTCGGGATCCGCATAAAACTTGCTGGCGGCTCCGGTTCTATCTCAGGAACAACGACCGGCTTTATCTGCTCAACGATGTCATGAACAATCCGGCTGTGTGAGCGCGGTTGATGAACAATGGAATGCTCTGTCATGGTGCCGGTTATCTCTTCCTCCGGTTTCTGCATCAGAATGTAGGAACTGATAAAGGCCGGAAGATGATCACTGACGCGGCGCATCACCGACCAGGTGAACAAATCGGAAGGATTAAGAAAATGACCAGCTGGCAGCCGCAGATCGGTAAAGATGCTGCGTGCCACAAACGCCCGTTGGTTGTGTAACAGAATTTCGTCCGCCTGCTGCTGGTGGACATCACCCGCCCGCAAGATGTTGTCATGGTGCCAGCATGTCCGGATAAAACCATCTTTGTGGCGGGTCATGGTCAGTTCGTGGTGGTGATAGGGGTTTTCCGGATCGTTAATCTGGCAGTAGCCAACTGATTTAACGTAGTGACGGGATCCGGATAGTCCGCCGGCGGCTTTTATCACGGCTGGATTATCCAGGAAACGAAGCACCCGCTCATCTGTCAGCAGCGGCTGCGCATCTGCCGGAACGCGGCCGGACGGAATGCCATCCATTGAACGGGGAGCTGCACTGACAACATAACGGGCACCGTTCCGGAAGTTGCAAATCTCAGCACCGGGATTAAACATCAGGATCCGGGTATCTTTCTGAACAAAGCCGGTTAACAGGTAATTCATCAGGCCACCGCCGGGGTCATCATCAGTGCCAGCAGTTCCGCTGATTTGCTCTCAAAGAAATGCGGCTGCGTTTCCCTCGGGTTCGCCGGAGATGTGATATTTTTGCCGTACAGAAGCCCCTTTGATGTGACAGACCAGAACAGTTTTTGTGTTCCCTTCGAACCCGGACGGGCTTTCTGTTCCACAATCCCCAGTTCAGCAAGGCGTTTATACGCTCTGTTCGCAGATAATGCGGCATTGTGGTTTCTCAGTAGTGTTGTCAGGGAGGTTGTCGGTCTGCTGGAACCATCCACTGCGCCCGCCGGTGCATCAATCGTATAGGACGGAGCCAGATCAGGAAGACCGGCCATCTTTTGCAGTTTCTGATACCCGCCAAGCTTTGACGAATTCGACAGATTCAGTGTTTTCGCCATAGACTCCAGCAGGATAGCTCCGGCCTGAACCTTATCAGCCAGCTGTATCGCCTGCTGTGTTCCGGCCACCACATCGAACGTGCGGATCACTTTCAGATTGAATGAAGGACTGATCCACATCGCATAGGCATAAACCAGTTCTTTGCACACGTAGGTGCCCTGTTCAGTGCCACCACGCAGCACATTTACCGGCTGTGTACCCGAGTCGCAGATTTGCAACTCGGCAATAAGTTGCTCTGTCTGTGCATTTCTCAGCCAGTAAGGCGGCTTATGTCTTTCCTCTCCACCAGCGGCCCGATGCAAATCATTCAGGCAATAGCGACCAGCCATATCCCGGCGCACATTAATACCATCGACAATAATCAGATTGCTCATCGTTATCTCTCCACTCATTAAGCGCAGCCGTATACTGCGCGTCTCACATAGGGGGCGATCGTCACCACTGATTTACCACCAGCAACTTTTTCACTCCGGTTAAATATCAAGGCAGATCTGTCCGCCACCGGTGAGCGACAGCAGATGATTGCCCTTTCTTGATTTAAATTTTGCATAGTGCGCCTGCCGATGAATTTTCACCTGACCTATCTCGTCAAAAATAAATTTACGTCCAAATCCGATTTCCTGACGCACACAAACAGGGCAGTAATCCAGTGAATCGAACCCGCCAGTATTGCCTTTGCGCCAGTGCAGGTTTCCGTGAAATGTTGAACATGATGCACACATAGGAGCATCACACGTATAAGCCGCTGAGAAGCCAGATAAAGTGCCGTCATCACTTCTTTTTCCGATGTAGCAAATCACGCCATCACAAAGCAAATCAGTTTCCCCACCACAAAACATACATTTACGACTCATCACTTCCTCGATGGTTATGGCGCACATTCCAGGCTCTGATTGCCTGGCGTTTTGTCGGGTATGTAAGCGTGATTGGATGAATGAAACATTCTTTCTGTGAACATCCTGCATACACCCCGTCACCATCCGAAGATAATTCAGCATTACCACCACAGAATGGACAGGTGTCCAGTGACTGCCAGTGCGGTAATTTAAGATCAAATATCATCACCCCTCCGGTTCCAGGCCGAGATCGCCTCAGCTTCATCAAAACGTTTCATCCGCACACCGCATCCATCACAGGCAATACCGTACAATGTCAGCCCGTGGCTGCTGGGGCGGTGTATCGTGATATCAGCACATCCGCAAAACGGGCACGGTTTAAGTTTCTGCATTTTTCTGATCTGCTTACTCACCCCCCCCCCGCTGTTTTTCTTCATTTCACGGCGTTTCGCTGCTAATACCGAAAATAGTCTGTTATGTACGGATACAAATTCCCGCTCGGCTACATCCTGCCCGCAGGGTTTATTTCTTCCGAATGGATTCTTCTTTTTTTTTGAAAGTGTCCCGCTTCGCTGATACTTTGCTTTCATAGTTTCTGACTAATACCGGCGCATCCGGCACCACTCTGAATATGGTCTGGCTGCCTTTTCTGCGGTGAACCACATCAACAGCATTGATTTTTTCTAACACACGCGTCGCCGACTGGGTTTTTGTGTAAGAGACTCCGTATTTTTCCATGATGTCCGGGATAGTGAGCTCCGTACCAGCCGGGATATCCTCCGCAATTCGGGTATAAAGCATCATGCTGATACCTCCGACAGATACTGATTCCCGATAGCTTCCAGCTCCTGTTTCAGGGTGGTATTGACCACCCGGCGCGGGGTAATAAACGGACGCCAGATAAGAAACATGGAGCCCTTGCTGTTACCCTTTTTCTCCTCGCCGGTGACGGGATTAACGAAATTGATACGTCCACCGGTAATAACCCGTACTTCATCAACCGTTTTCAACGCCTCCAGAAACCAGCCAACAGACATATCTTCCGGTACCAGCATCACGACAGGCTGATTCTGCATGCGTGACTGTTCGGCAGCCTTTTCCACCCATGGACGGATGTTGCTGAATGGAGGGTTGCACCAGATAGCACCATAACTGACCCACTCCGATTTGAGAGCGTCATCCTGTTCAGTCAGGTACCGGGAACAAAGTGCATTGATATCACTCGCTGCGGCATCCAGATAAAATCCGAACTCCAGATCCAGAGCCGTGAAAAGCCATTCGGGAGTTTGCCAGCTATCCTTGTGTTCAGGGGCTGTTTTACTTGCATATCCGGCCATCAGATAACCCCCTCACTCTGGTAGCGTTTAGCTGTGGCGCGGGTCATGAAATACTGCCGCTCGATATTTTGGAACCGAATGAGGTCATCCCAGCCATGGCGGCGGCAAATACTGTTCACTTTATGGCGGCTGTTCCAGTGGTCTTTCAGGTCACGCAGTACCCACCACCGGCGGGTCTGATGCAGGACGGCCAGCACCGGGAACACACTCACGCCGTAAATCTCTTTGCTTTCTGAGCGCATGTTCATGCTGCCTCCCGTTCTTTTGCGGCCTGCTCTGTGGCCTGTGACCAGATACCAACCCATGCACGGCGGGCATCAAATTCCTTCATTCCGCGCAACCCTGCCTTGCCTGCCAAATCGCGGGCAATTTCTTCAGTTCTGGTCTGTGGTTTTGAGCGACTGCAGATAATGCGGGTATATGCGTTCTCGCGGGCCACGATATCGACAGACGGTTTTAATTGCTGTGTTTCGGCCAGGCGAAGGGTTAAATCATCCCAGCTGTCACGGAGTGAACGGGTACTCTGAATATTCTTACGCCAGAAATTATCAGCAGCCACACGCTTGTACAGGGCGCAAATTTCACGGTGCGAATGCCCGTCAATCTGACGCATGAGGCGGACATCATTCGCCCATTCGGTAAAATTAGGCTCTTTTGGCTCTTTCAGGCCGAGCTCTGCGAATACCCCTTTGCGGCGCTCAGAAATCCATTTTGCGCAGTCCAGATCATCCTGTGTCCCCCATTTCTGACCATTAGCGCTGTAGATAGCGGCATCAGGATTACGTGTTAAAAAATCATTAAGAGGGTTGTCGCTGGATTCGTCAGAATTCTGCGACGAAGAGTCAGTATTGATCTGTAAGTTATGATCTGTTTTAAGATCTGTATAAAGATAGGAAACCTCACTTTCGACGTTTCCAGGAACCTGCATTTCTGCGTTTTCCATTCCGCAGTTTCGACGTTTGGATTCCGCACTTTCGACGTTTCCATTCGTCGATTTCGATGTTTCGGTTTTATCAGGGAATATTTTCAGTAAAAGGGCTTCCCCATCAATACGATAGTGCGTTACCGGGGTGCCGTTAACTTTCTTTGCTTTCGTCTCAATAATTCCCGGAAAATATTTCGTGCGCAGCTTATTAACCAGGCGACGGGCCTGTTCTTCTCCGGATAATCCCTTAATTTCATCAGCCAGCTCCTCATGACTTTTGTAGAACCAGCCATCACCGGCACTGGAAGAAACGCCGGACCAGAACACCAGCTGATTCAGGACAGCACCTAATGCATGGGCCTGCTGATCACCGGCAAAAAACTCCAGGAACGGCACCGGTATCACAATAACGTTTTTCTGACCGGACATTGCCTGAACGATTTCAAACACACTTTTCATGGTTTCACCTCATCCACGCGTGTATACCGCTCCTGAAAGGTTTTCAGAGGTTCAAAACACGGATACTCATAGCCCTCACGCATGAAAATCACCCGGCTGTTTTGCCGGTCAAACCGGACAACGTGAACTTTCCGCCCCCGGTGATCGGTGTAATACCGATCCAGATTGTCAGCTGTTTCTTTCATGCTGTGGCTCCTGCTGTCTTACCCTGACGGTTAAAATCACCTACCGCCCACTTCACAAACTGGTAGTTTGTTTCCGTGAAACCTTCCGGTACTCTTACCGTATAAACAAATGCGGCAGGGTCTTTACCTCCCTTCACAGGAGCAACGCGGAGTTGCGCAAAGCCTGCCAAATGAGTTAATCTGCTCATGCGTTTATCTCTTCACACAAATTGATATAGCGCGACCGAAGCCGGAGGCCGTATACCTTCGGCTTCACCCTTTCTTCCGGTAAATCTTCCGGTAAATTTCGATAAGCGAATGCCTGTATTCAGTTTCTGCGGCAATGCACCGGTTATGTTTCCTGATAATCTCAATAGCTTCTTTTTCATCGATATACCCGTCATTCGAAATTGATTCCCCGATACACATGCTCAGCGCGGCCTTTCTCTGGTCTACCCGCATACGCAGATCATGCAGTTCAACACTGTCAAGTGCCCCGGCATCCGGCTTTTGGTATGAAACACGGCCTATACGCTCATTGAAGTAATCAGCTAAAAATTTCTCTTCTGACAGGTCTTCCAGTATTTCAAGCTGACCCAGCGTGAAATAACCGGTACCGTTTTTTTCGTTAAAGCGATTACGGAACGCGGGTAATCTGATATTCAGAATGGCCGCCAGGGCTTCATGACCGCCTGGGTAACTTTCCACAAAGTCAGAAACCCGTTGTTTAAGATCCACAATTGGAATTTCTTCCGGTAATTTATTTTTCATTGCTGCTATCCTGTGTTTTATTGTCAGAACCAAAGCCACTGACAGAATGTTTTGCGGGGCATCCGGTAAATTTTGCCGGGATTTTTTCTGTGAAACCGGTTTGCTTTTAATTGATGAAACCTCATCCAGCGTCTGCGCTTTGCTAATATTCTCGGACTGATACACATGCTGAAATAAATCCCGAGCGGGAACAGCACCAAAAACTGAAATAACATCAACCAAAGGAGTAATTCGAAATGCTCAGCAGCTTCTGGAGTGAGTTCGTTCTGATTTTCAACACTAACCCGCGCCTGATTACTTTGGTCTGGACTGCTTGCTGGGCTATTACTTCTTTCGGTCTCGGTGTCTGGGCTGGTCATTACCTCGCCAAAAAACGGGACAAAAGGAAGGAGTTCAATCTTATTTCCGATCCCATGGAACTGACGCTCAGAAAGAACCTCAGGCAATACAGGACCGGAAATATTAATGTCAGAAACGACCCTGACTTTTACGCTCTCAGCATTCATTTTTCCGGCAAAAAGCAGGAAAAATATAACGCAGCCATAGAAAGATACTTTGCTGTTTGGCGGCAGGGTCGCAAAATTATGGACTCCGGCTGTTTTGCCTACGACATCAGTATTCCTGACGTAATTGACGCAACTGAATGTCTTCTCACTTTTATTAAGCACCGTTAATGTTCTCATTGCCTACTCACTTTCAGATTGGGTTGTAGTTAACGGATGACTATCCGTATGGCAGAATTAATCCGCGTACAAGTCAGGTCGAAGTTCGCATCTCGCAACACCTGACGCCTTTTCCACAAAAACAACTTTGGACGCAGGTGTTTGTTTTTCCCTGTTAATCCAATTCCATATTTGTTGCTGTTTAATATTTTTCCCTGACATTTCTGATAGTTGGCGAGCCAATTCAGTTTGCCCACCAGCAGCTATAACCGCTTTCTTAAGCGCGGCTACAGGTCTTGCATCTGGTTTCGCCATAAGTAACACCATTAAGTAGTTAATAACAACCTTAATATACACAACAAGCCATCACTTAACAACCTTTCGGTGTTGGATGGTTAAAACAAAAAGTTGTAATCTTAAAGGGGGTAAATAAGGGAGTTGTGATGAGCATTGCAAAACGACTCGCAGAAGCGAGGATTAAAGCAGGGTTAAGCCAGCAAGAATTGGCCGACATAGTTGGTGTATCGCAGCAATCTATCGGAAAGATTGAGGCGGGAAAAACTTCGTCACCAAGAAAAATAGCTGATATGGCCAGAGCGTTGAATGTATCCGCGCACTGGTTACAATTTGGTGCCCAGGATGAAAACGCTAAAATTGTAGATCTGGCAATTAAAGATTGGGATGATGTTCCTGATGACCCATATGAATTTGTGAGTATTCCTATTTTGGATATAGATTTATCCGCCGGCTGCGGCGCCAATGCTGAAATTATAGAAACAGGGATAGGAACATACCCATTCCGCAGAGAAGAGCTAAATCGTTACGGAGTTAACGCTGAGAATGCTCGCCTAGTAAAAATAATAGGTAACAGCCTCTACCCAGTATTAAACAGCGGGGATATGGTTGCAGTTGATATCACAAATAAAAGGATAAAAGACGGCGACCTCTATGCCATCAGAGATGGGGTATTGCTTCGTGTTAAAATATTGGTTGGTTTGCCGGATGGCGGACTCATTGTCCGTAGCTTTAATTCAGAAGAATACCCTGATGAAGTGCTTAATTATGACCACACCAGGGCAAGAATACACGTTATAGGTAGGGTTTTTTGGTCATCAAGACGCTGGTAGTACGGTCATCAACTGATCTTCGGTGATAATTTTTATATCTGATATTCCGCTTGTCTTCCACTCCAGCGTTTGTTCTATTTTTCGCCCAAAGCTGGAGTAAACCCAATCACGGGATGATAAAGTGCCTACAACAAGAAAATTTGTTCTTTGCCTGACAGATTTATCAATTACACCACCATGTTTTTTTATTTTCTCTGCAATATCGGCGCGCTTTCCTGATAAAAATTTCCCTGTTAAACAGAATGTTGAAGAATTTATCATTGATGGTTCGATGTGATCAGTTGGCAGTTTTGTGGTCATACCATCAACGACCCCAAGCTCAACATCACAACCAGTGAAAGCTACTAATTCATTATACAAAAACTCACTTTCATCTTTGGTTATTACGCCATCGGCCAAAACCTCAGTGACACATTCATACAGGTGTTTTCCTGGGTAATTATTTTTCAACGCCCCGTTAACGGTGAGCCACCAATTAAGATACCTCACCTCATGTTCCAATAACTTCCGGTCTGCTATAAGCCCCTTGCATAGGCCAATTAGGAGGTTAATATCTGACTCTTTTGAATACAGATCTAAACTTGGAAGATCCATCAAGTTTTTCTGTATACTCGCAAGCTCCTCTTTAAGCTCTGAGCGCTCATCCTCTGTAATAATACCGTCTTCAAGTATCCTATTGATTCGCATAACTAATAACTTAACAATATCATTGTCAGCTATTGCATCAGCTTCTAGCAACCAAGTACTTAAATACAGAATTTCATCATCTTGAAGTACACCATCCGACAATATCCCGTCAATAATACTGATTAAGTTAGCAAATAATTTATCTCTGTTTTTCTTGTAATTATAAGAAACCTTTAGATTTTCCATGGATCCTCCATCTTTTTTTATATCCTTTACCTTCAGTCAAAATAAATCAAACCACAAAAAGTTGTTGACAACATAACTACGACAACTTACATTACAACTTAACGGTGTTACTAATATTTTTAAAAGTTGTGGATACCACGAGGATAACCAAATGCAAACCGAACCAATCATCACCACTAACAATATGTCAGCAGACGATGTTGCCGCGTGGATCACCGAAAAAGCCCAGGCGCTTCACAAACTGCAATCACTCCGTACAGAACGCGAAAGAGCAATCCGTGATCACGAGCGTGCTCTGGCTCGTTATGATGAAGATATCGCAAAGTGGGAAGACCGCTGTGCTTTAACAGTGCAACCGCAGTAACGGCTGCGTATCTGAATAACTGTGTGAAGAGTAAACGACCCCACAACAATAACCATGCAATACCATTAGCGGCCGTGCATACCACGGTGCAGTCCACCAGCCGGCCGCCATTTTTTTACAAACATAAGTCCACCGGCGTAAATCGTCCTGCCGGATAGATACCTTGCCTTGCCGCTGGTGGACTTATCTTTGTGTGAAGAGACAACAAAAGGAAAAACGCAATGAGCGAGAATAACCGCATGACCAGTGTACCGGACTTTCTCTCCGAGTTAGACGCCGGTGTGTTTGAAAACAAACTTTCTGCTGCACTGAACGAAGTCGCTTTCGGTACCAATAAGAACGGCGGTACCGGTGAAGTACATGTGATTTTTAAATTCACTCAGTCAGATGAAGACCGTGTGAAAATATCTCACAAACTGAAAATGATTACCCCGACTAAGCGCGGTAAAAAATCGGAAGAGGATACAACCGAAACACCGATGTGGGTTGGTAAAGGCGGGAAACTGACTATTCTGCCGGAAGACCAGGGGCAATTATTTGGTATTGACGGAAGTGTCGACGGGAAATTAAAAGCCGTTAAGTAATTTCCTTTTTTTAAATAAACCATTCCATTTACTTTTTATGTTTTTAATTAAACAGGAGTCTTTTTATGTCTAATTTAGACGGAACTGCTATTTCTCAGATTCAGAATATGGCTGTTGCTTCATTAAGTCTGGATGCTGTAAATAAATCCCTCTGCCCTGCTGTGGTTTTACCGAGTGATTTCAATGTTAAAAGCCTGGAACAATTGCAGGAAGGCCGCTACCGCTTCCGTGGTGCGATGGATACAACCAGTATCGCTGATTTTGTGAAATATTCCCTGCAACACGGTATTGAGGAAGGTGTCAGCTGTTTTATTGATGCTGATGAAATGGCCGCAAAAACCATCTTCAATATCGGGACCATCGGTGAACCCGGGCATGCTGATAATACAGCCACTGTATCACTGAAAAAGACTGCGCCTTTTGCATCACTGCTGAATGTTAACGGTCGCCGTCAGGGTCAAAAAGAACTGGCAGAATGGCTGGAAGACTGGCGCGATAACCTGATGGCGTTTGATGCAGAAGGTAATGTCATCGATATTAAACAAGCAATCAATGCCGTACGCAAAATCACGATTGAAGCAAGCCGCTCCGCAGATCATGAAGACCGTGATTTTGGCGCCAGCCGTTCCGTAATGGAAAGCGTGGAAGCAAAAAGCCGTGACATCATGCCTGCTGTATTTCAGTTTACCTGCACACCATACGATGAACTGTCTGAACGTGCTATCAAACTGCGTTACAGCGTTCTGACCGGTGGTGATGTACCTGTGCTGGTACTGCGTATTGTTCAGTTGGAAAAACTGGAAGAACAAATCGCCCAGGAATTCCGTGATCTGCTGGCTGATAAATTCGAAGAAACCGAAATTCAAACCTATATCGGTAAATTCAAAGCTTAATTATTTTATGCCGCTTTAACCGGCGGCATTTCTACTGCCAACACCAGAGAATAAGTTAGTTTAATAAAATATAGAATCTTTATTACAAAGAGGCCCCCATGCCTGAACAAAAAAAACAAAGCGTTAAAATGATTATTACTGTGGCATTAGGCCCCCCACCCACTATTAACGTTGATGTACAGAATGAACTTAATATTAATGAAGAACAACCTCTTACTAAATATTTCTTAGAAAGAGTTAGTGAATATATTTCCGGCAAAGAAGCAACAACGAATGCAATAACAAAAGCCGCACAAGATACTCTGACAAAAAGAAATATACACTAAAAAATAATGGCTTTTTATTACCTAAATTGTGTGGAGAGATAAATGTCATATATAGCAACCAGTACCGGAAAACATATTGATTTCACCAATATCACTCCGGATCAGATCTGTATCGAAGATATCGCGCGTGGCCTGTCGAATGAATGCCGCTTTGCCGGGCAACTGGAGAGTTTCTATTCCGTGGCTCAGCACTCTGTATATATCAGCCAGATTGTACCGCCGGAATATGCACTGGAAGCCCTGCTGCATGATGCCACCGAAGCATACATGGGTGATATAGCCTCGCCGCTGAAAGCCATGCTTCCGGATTACAAGGCCGTGGAAAAACGCATTGAAGCGGTTATCCGTGAGAAGTTCGGACTGCCGCCGGTAATGACAGTTGATGTTCACTATGCAGATCTGGTCATGCTGGCGACCGAAAAGCGGGACTTTGAAATAGACCCCTGCAGCCACTGACCGATGCTGGATTCAGCTCCGCCGCATGATGACATCATCATCCAGCCACTGACACCACCGCAGGCATATCACCAGTTTATGGCGCGGTTTGAAATGCTAACTTCTGGTAAACAACAAAAAACTATTTCATACATAAAACCAGGACGTGATCCTGATGGTTACTGGGTTCATCCGAATGTTCCTTGTTTGGAATCGAATCAGGAAATAGAGCAGTGGTGCGATGAAAACAATCTTGAATGCCTGGCGGTGTATTGTCGTGACGACATTGATAACTTCCACCCGGTGTGGTTCAGCTACTTTGAAGAAGGTGATACCAATGTTTCAGCGTGGGAACCAACAAAACCCGATGGTGATGGATGGTTTATCGTCTGGATAGCAGGCAATGAAGACGGCCCGATCTGTATGTGGGTTAGACCTAAAAACCTCTAATCGTATACGGCGATGTGTGGAGAGAAGATTATGAATACCGTATTTCTGTTAATGGCGGAGTTTGAAACATCTCAGATCCCGCTGGCAGTAGTTGCAAAGAAATTTCTGAATATGACCGAGTCATACGCAGATAAAAAAGCGAATTTAGGCGAGCTGCCATTTCCGGTTTACCGGGACACCACCAGCCAGAAATCGATCCGGATGGTACACATTAGCGACCTGGCAGAATGGATTGAATCAGAGAGAGCCAAGGCCAAAAATGAATTACAGAAACTTACTTGACTGGGGTTGCTTCCCCCACAAAACCACTGTATTTTTTCACAGTTCATCCTGAGATTAGATTTTATAGTATACTACGAAAATATTAATCTTTTTTGGAGCATACTTTGGACACCAGAGCATTTAATGTTTATTGTGATGAATCCTGTCATCTCTTGAATGATCATCAAACAGCAATGGTACTTGGCGCTACTTGGTGTCCAGACACAGTAACAAAAAAGATAGGGCGAGATATTCGTCAGTTAAAGGTCAAGTTCAACTTAAATCCATTTTTTGAAATAAAATGGACTAAAGTATCCAATTCAAAAATTGATTTTTATCTCGCCTTAGTTGATTATTTTTTTGGAAATCCTGCATTAAGATTTAGGTGTGTAGTTGTTCCTAACAAATCAAATTTAGATCATCAAAGATTTAATCAAGACCATAATACATTTTACTATAAAATGTTTTTTTATGTATTGAAAAACATTATTGAAAGTAACCATAAATATCGAATATATTTAGACATTAAAGATACTCTTGGCATCGAAAAAATTGAATCATTAAAAAATATACTGCACAACAATCAATATGATTACAATCATGAGTCAATAGAAAGAATACAACATGTCAGGTCTAATGAACTAGAAATATTGCAATTAACAGATTTGTTCATTGGAGCAATTGGTTATATACATCGAGGCCTCCATCAAAATGAAGGGAAAATTAAATTAATAAATCGCATTAAACATCATACAAATAAAGAACTTCTTCGTAGTACATTACCTACTGAACGTAAGTTTAATGTATTTGTTTGGGAGCCTAGATAATGGACTATCTACCAGATTTAATTGAGTTTCAAGGCGATTTCTCTAATTTTATTGAATCTGTTTATAGTCACTTTGAAGAAGATATCCTAAATTCTGGAATAACATTTAGAGGATTACCTGTAAGGCCAAGATATTCACCTGAATATAAAAATAAAGAATTCGGTTTTTGGCATCTAACATCGGAAGGTTCTGATAATAGACAAGAACAAGATAGAATCCCTGATTTAGAACGATGCAAAAGGATTAAATGGATCTCATGGATGATCCAAAATCATCAACACTGTGATGTGCATTGTTGGGAAGAAGCAAGAAAAAGCACTAGAGAAGTGGTTATTTGGCACGAATCCGCAAAGTATGTTGTGATCCTCTCAGAACGTAGAGACTATTGGCTCCTTAAGACTGCATACACTGTAACTTATAGCAGCAAAGAAAGGTCTCTGAGAAACAGCATGGAACGAGCAACATCTTAAAAAGCTGAACCCGATACATATTACTATGCACCGGGTTCGTACGCTCTTTCTACACGTGGTAGATGAGTTTATGTAATAGTAGACGCTATTCATCCATTATGTCAAGTTAAACATAGAAGCTTACATTAAAACATAGCACACCAATAGCACCCCACAAATCCATATCTTATTGATATTTATGAGCAGTAAATCCCATCCAGCATGGGCGCAACGGAGAAACGGTTAAGGTTCTTATAGCCGCCAGTAGTGCGTAACTGCTGGTTTTCAGTGGTTTTTTCTGTTGGTGTGTTTTGGTGCATGGTGTATCCGGGATCTCAGTACATCAGTCAGAAAGAAAAACAAAGGCGGAGTATATCACAGAGGTATGATATCTCCGCTTTCTGCATCACGCCTGCCGCTGTTCCTTTTTACTCACCCGGTACGCATTCCATGCCAGCAGGGCGCCGCACAGCATAGTGACGGCCAGTGCAGTTTTCGGCGGTAAGGGTGATGCGATAGCAACCAACGTCAGCACTGCGCCGCCCGCCATCTGCATAAACCCCACCAGTGCAGAGGCAACACCGGCGTTATCAGAATAAGGCTCCAGGGCATAGCTGGTTGCCGGTCCCATAATAAAGGCCAGCCCGGCACAGGCTGCGGCCACCGGCAGCATATAGATCAGCCAGTGATTCTGTATTTGTGCGGAGAACAGTACCGGGCTCAGTGCCAGCGCAATGCACCCCAACACCATCAGTACACCACCGGAAACCAGACAAACAGGCCGTCCGGCTCTGCGGATCACCCGGTTGGCGATCATACTGATCCCCATAATCCAAAATCCGTTAGCGCCGAACACAACCGAAAACTGTAACGGGCTGAGTGCCGCGTCGCCCATCAGTACCGCCGGAGCCAGGGAAACATACGTTAATACCATTCCCATTGTCCCGGCATTCACCAGGGAAAAGATCAAAAACCGCTTGCTGAACAACACAGAAACGAGGCTCTTCAGCGGGTTCTCTTTATGCTGAGCACTGCTTTCCGGCCGGGTTTCCGGCAGATATTTAGCCGTCAGAATCAGCAGAATAAAAGCATACAGCGCCAGGAAGCCAAAAGGCAGCCGCCAACCGTAATATTCCGCCATAATACCGCCCAGCAGCGGCGCCAGCGCCGGAACAATATTTAATGTCCCGTTTAAAAAGCCGAAAGCACGTGCCGCTTCGTTGCCGTTAAAGCAATCGCGGACACAGGTAAAAGCAACCACTGAGGTACAGCAGACACCCGCTCCCTGAATTAACCGGGAAGCGATAAACATCCCCGGAGTCACCGCAAAGGCAGCAGTCAGGGAACCGGCGATATACAATACCATGCCCACCATCGCCATCGGTCTGCGGCCGAATTTATCCACCAGGTGACCGGAAATCAGCTGACCTGCGCCTAATACAAGAATAAACAACGAGATAGTTGACTGAATCAATGACTCACTGCTGCCCAGGCCTTTTGCAATTGCCGGAATAGCCGGTAAATAAAGATCAATACCCAATGGTCCCAATAACACGATAACTAACAATAAAAGCAATAAATTCCGCATACCGTTAAATTTCACTCATCACCTGACGACAGCAAAAAATACACGTAATTGTTGTTTTTTACAACCATCACTTATAACTAAACCTGTGAATTAAAAGAAAAAACAATGCTGTATATTTCATTATATAGTGAAATTACAATCAACCTGGATTTTTTATTTAATGAAGGAATAGATTTCCGCCAATATTACTTATTTTATAAGTAAACAAAATAACACATATCAATACAATTACTGACAAATATTATCGCCTGATTTTATGTATTTTATGGAAATATTCAGATATTTTAACCTTTGTATTTTCTCATAATACCCTCAGAGAATTTAACAAACTATCTTCAGCCATATTGTAAGACAACAATCACACTTCCGGGTTGTCTGTCATTCCGCTAAAGCATGAAAAGGTAGTTAAATCACCCATTTTGAACTCAAAATCAGCATCAATATCTTTATATTAGGTATAATCCCGACTAAATATCAGAATATTCCGCTTACTCATCATTCATGTAAGATGTTAAAAACCGGGTATTCTTTGTAACAACATGAAATCGCTGAGGTTATAGTGTTAATACGTAGTATTCTCGTCTTTATTGTTTATTATTTGTTGCTTTTTTGTATCTATTACATATTAAAAGGGTATCGATTATACTTTTTAAAGAAACTATTTGAGGAAATAAATACGTCAAGTTAAATTTTAACATTATTAATGACAACCGTTTATCTTCATAATTTATGACAATATATGATAAATATGAGTTGGCAATGTTTATTGGCGGCAAAATAAAATGTCAGCGACTGAAAAACTGTCTGACAGGTAAAGAGCTTTCAATAAAAATTAATATCTCACAACAGCAGTTATCCCGTTATGAAACGGGAGCAAGCTTAATTCCTCTGGATAAACTGTTAATGCTTGCAGACGTCCTGAATATTAGTGTTAGTTATTTTTTTGATGAAATGGGTTGTGATGAAGAATAAGTTTAATTTGACAAACATTAATATATTATTGTTTAACCAGACTGACAGATGATAATGAGTAATAAAACAGATAATAACCTGAACACCAGCATTAATGAGATGTACAAGCTTATCGGCGGGCAAATCCGCAAAATGCGCAGGATCACCGGAGTCACATCAACAGAACTGGGCAATCTGATTGGTGTATCACAACAGCAAATCTCCCGTTACGAAATCGGCAGCACAAAAATTTCACTGGAAATTATTCTGAGGATCTCCCAGGTCTTCGGCGTCTCCCCTTACTACTTTATAGAAGACAGTCTGCTGTTCTTTACCCGCCAGCACCTGCCGGATGATGATAACGTTATCCCCCGCAGTACCGACGCCGGTGTAAATACGGAGCCGGAGACCCGGCCACCGGAACACTGAGTGTGTGACAGCACCGCTGATGCGGTGCTGTCTGTTTATACCGGCTGAGTGGTTACATCCAGCCACTGTGCGTTTGTCAGTTCCGCCAGCCGCGCAGGTGTCAGCCGGACAGCGGAATTAGCCGACCCCGCCGCAGGTAATACCGTGTCATACTCACGGAGTGAATGATCCGCATAAACGGTCAGCGGTACCGGCAGCCCGAACGGACAGACTCCCCCGACCGGATGGCCGGTGAAATGCACCACTTCCTCTGCATTCAGCATTTTGGCCTTGCAGCCGAACTGTGTTTTGAATTTTTTATTATCCAGCCGGGCGTCCCCTGCCATCACAATCAGAATCGCGCTGTCATCCGTCAGCTTAAAAGAGAGTGTTTTGCAGATCTGACCGGGGCGGACACCATGAACTTCTGCTGCCTGAGTGACAGTGGCAGTCGGCTGTGTGGTCTCAATAATCGTAACATCCGGGGCATGCGTGCCGAACCAGGCACGAACCGTTTCGATACTCATTCAGGACTCCGTTTTATTATCATGTGCTTTTTATGTGTTTGCACCAACAGCTCACCATAATTTGCCCTGAATTGGCAGCCCTTTTTTGACAAAATAGCGCGGATACCGGTTATTCTGCCGGAATTCATGTTAGAGTGGGCTGTTCATATATTTATTGATTAGCGGAAGGTGATGTCATGCAATCTGTTGATATTCAGACTTTATTAAAAAAAGCAGAAGTACTGTGTCTGTCACGCAGTGTGCGCATGACGTCTCAGCGAAAGTCGATTCTGCAGCTGATTGCCGGCCAGCCCGGAGCCATCAGTGCTTATGAGCTGCTGGATCTGCTGCGCGAAACCGAGCCGCAGGCAAAACCGCCGACAATCTACCGCGGTCTGGAATTTCTGCTGGAGCAGGGATTTATCCACAAAATTGAGTCCACCAACAGCTTTGTGATGTGTCCGCATTTTGATAAACCCAGCCATACTTCAGTACTGTTTATCTGCGATCGCTGTAACAGTGTGACAGAGCGGGACGGAGAGGCGATTGATTCACAAATCACTCAGTTGGCGGATGCCGCGCAATTTCATATCCGCCACAGTGTGATTGAGGCGCACGGATACTGCCGCCCTTGTTATGATATTGAATCCTGCACCCGCAGAGATAAATGCCTGCATGACCATGAACATGACGAACCGCGTAAACGCGGACGCTGAAAAACAAAAACCACAGTGTCCGTCTCCGGCGTACTGTGGTTTTTAAGCGGATACCGTTTCAGGCGGCTGTCCCGGAAATCAGTGCCAGTCGTTATTACGGATCACACCCACTGCCAGACCTTCAACAGTAAAGTTCTGTTCCCGTAAATCCACCACGATCGGGCTGAATTCTTCGTTTTCAGCGTGCAGCTCAATCTTGCTGCCCACTTTCTTAAACCGTTTGACTGTCACTTCATCTTCGATACGGGCAACCACCACCTGGCCATTATGCACGTCCTGGGTTTTATGCACCGCGAGTAAGTCACCGTCCATAATACCGATATCTTTCATTGACATACCATTTACCCGCAGCAGAAAATCTGCACTTGGTTTAAACAGCATCGGGTCAATCTGATAACGGCTTTCTATATGTTCCTGTGCTAATAAAGGCTCACCTGCGGCCACACGGCCTATTAGTGGTAAACCTTCATCCTCTTCTTCTTCCAGAAGCAGACGGATCCCCCGGGAGGCCCCGGAGACAATCTCAATGACGCCTTTACGCGCCAGGGCTTTCAGGTGCTCTTCCGCCGCATTCGGAGAGCGAAAACCCAGGCGTGCCGCAATTTCTGCACGCGTCGGTGGCATGCCCGTCTGCGAAATATGGTCACGAACAAGGTCATAAACCTGTTGCTGCCGTGCCGTCAGTGCTTTCATTTCGCCCCCTGTTTGTTTATACAGTCAGACTGTGAGTATATACAGGTATTCCGGGATTGGGAACCATAACATGAGGAAAATACGTGTTACGCCGCAGGTTTCACAAAAAATCGTCTGTTAAAGACGCAGGAACCAGCTGGTAAACAGCATAATCCAGACAAACAGCCCCAGTAATGTGGCGATAAATACTGCGGCGGACCCCATATCTTTGGCCCGGCCGGACAGTTCATGATATTCCGTACCGATACGGTCAACCACAGCCTCAATAGCGCTGTTGATAAGCTCAATCACCACTACCAGCACCACAGAACCAATCAGCAGCACCCGTTCAACCGCCGTAAAAGAGAAAGCAAAGGCAATAATGACGGCCGGGATCAGCGCCAGCAATTCCTGACGGATAGCGGCTTCATTTTTCCATGCCGCAATGAGTCCTTTCTTTGAATAACCCGCCGCTTTAATTAATCGTATAAATCCGGTATTTTTTTTCATTTCTGTCACTGTAAATAATATGATTATCTGACTGATCGCCGCTATTTTTCCGCGATTTTATTGCTGCCGCAACACAGATCTGGCTCCGCCTTTCTGGTATGCTGAACGCGAATTGTCAACAAGAGGCTTCATACATTTATGTCACTTTGGCGTAAAATATACTATAACGTATTGAATTTACCATTAAAACTATTGGTAAAAAGCAAGCCGATCCCGACGGATCCGGTCAATGAGCTGGGGCTGGATACACAACGTCCGACACTCTATGTTCTTCCTTATCACTCTAAGGCGGACCTGCTGACACTGCGCCGTCAGTGTCTCGCACAGGGCATGCCGGATCCGCTGGAAGATAATGTCATCGGTAATACCACATTACCGGGCTATGTCTTTATCGATGACGGCCCGCGTGTGTTCCGTTATTACGCCCTGAATCCGCGTAAGGATTCCGTCCATATTTTCCACGCCTATCTGGATCTGCACCGCAATAATCCGGCGCTGGATATTCAGATGCTGCCGGTCTCTGTGATGTTCGGTCGTTCACCGGGCCGCGAGGGACACCACGGTGTGCCGCATCTGCGTCTGTTAAACGGGATCCAGAAATTTTTCGCCGTGCTCTGGCTGGGACGCGACAGTTTTGTCCGTTTCTCACAGCCGGTGTCCATGGGCGCAATGGCCTCTGAACACGGTACCGACACTATTATCGCTAATAAACTGGCCCGTGTCGCCCGTATTCACTTCTCGCGCCAGCGTATGGCCGCTATCGGCCCGAAACTGCCGGTGCGTCAGGAGTTGTTCAATAAGCTGCTGAAATCCAAAGCGATTGAAAAAGCCGTTGAAGATGAAGCGAAAGCCAAAAAAATCACCATTGAAAAAGCGCGTCAGAATGCCGTTTCCATGATGAACGAA
Source organism: Morganella morganii (assembly GCF_019243775.1). Classification (NCBI taxonomy): domain Bacteria; kingdom Pseudomonadati; phylum Pseudomonadota; class Gammaproteobacteria; order Enterobacterales; family Morganellaceae; genus Morganella; species Morganella morganii. The sequence continues at coordinate 69,230 of NZ_CP069157.1, read as the reverse complement.
GTGGCCGCTAACTTCACCTATGACGCTCTGCGCGTGGCTGATCGCGTTCTCGGCTGGACCTGGAACCGCCTCTATCAGGGACTGAATGTCCATAATGCGGAGCGGGTGCGCCAGCTGGCACAGGACGGCCATGAGATAGTGTATGTGCCCTGCCACCGCAGCCACATGGACTACCTGCTGCTCTCCTATGTGCTCTATCATCAGGGGCTGGTACCGCCGCATATCGCCGCCGGGATTAACCTCAATTTCTGGCCGGCGGGACCGATTTTCCGCCGCCTCGGTGCTTTCTTTATCCGCCGCAGCTTCAAGGGCAACAAACTGTACTCCACCGTTTTCCGTGAATACCTGAGTGAGCTCTTCTCACGCGGTTATTCCATCGAGTACTTTGTCGAAGGCGGCCGTTCCCGTACCGGGCGTCTGCTGGAGCCAAAAACCGGCACATTATCGATGACGCTTCAGGCTATGCTGCGCGGTGACTCGCGACCTATCACCCTGGTGCCGGTCTATATCGGCTATGAGCATGTGATGGAAGTGGGTACTTACGCCAAAGAGCTGCGCGGTGCCACCAAGCAAAAAGAAGGTTTTATGCAGATGGTGCGCGGCCTGCGCAAACTGCGCAACCTCGGCCAGGGTTATGTGAACTTCGGGCAGCCGATTCCGCTGTCACAATACCTGACAAAACAGGTACCGGAATGGCGTGAGGCGATCGATCCTGTCGAGCCGCAGCGTCCGTCCTGGCTGACACCAACCGCCACATCTCTGGCTGATAACATTATGGTGAGCATCAATAATGCCGCCGCCGCGAATGCTATCAACCTGTGTACCACGGCTCTGCTGGCTTCCCGTCAGCGCGCACTGACCCGCGAACAGCTGATCGAACAGCTCGACTGCTATCTCCAGCTGCTGCGCAATGTGCCGTATTCCCCGGACAGCACCACCCCGGCGAAGAGTGCGGAAGAACTGCTGGAACACGCATTGCAGATGAACAAGTTCGAGGTTGAGAAAGACAGCCTAGGGGATATCATCATTCTGCCGCGTGAAAATGCGGTACTGATGACCTACTACCGGAATAACATTCTGCATATGCTGGTACTGCCGTCTCTGGTGACCAGTATCCTGATCCATCACCGCCGCGTCAGCACCGATACTCTGCGTGAACATGTCGGGATGATCTATCCGCTGCTGAAAGCCGAACTGTTTATGCGTTACAGTCAGGAAGAGCTGCCGGCGATCCTCGATACCATCATTGATGAACTGTGTCGTCAGCAATTAATCTGCCGCCGTGATGATAATATGCTGGTCATTAACCCGGCCCGTATCCGTCCGTTACAGCTGCTGGCAGCCGGGATCCGCGAGACATTACAGCGTTATGCGATCACCCTGTCGCTGCTGAATGCCACCCCGGAAATCAGCCGTTCGGCACTGGAAAAAGAGAGCCGGATGCTGGCACAGCGCCTGTCGGTTCTGCACGGTATCAACGCACCGGAATTCTTCGACAAAGCCGTGTTTGCCACCCTGGTCGGCACACTGCGTGAAGAGGGCTATATCAATGACAATGATGATGTGATTGAAGCCAACGCCGGAGAGTTCTACAACGTGCTGGCGGAGCTGATGTCACCGGAAGTCCGTCTGACTATCGAAAGTGTCAGCCTGGAGCCGGAAGAAGCTGTACCGGCAAAAAGTGACGACAGTAATCCGTCTGACTGACGCTGAGAACAAAAAAAGGAGACCGGATAACCAGTCTCCTTTTTTATTGCCGGTTATCTGCACTTACAGATAACTGACCAGCATGCCGAGAAACAGAATAAACCCGACATAGTTATTATTCATAAAGGCCTGAAAACACGGGTCGCGTTCGCGATCGGCCATCAGCCGCTGCTGATAGACAAATAACGCCCCGGCCAGCAGCAGAGACCAGTAGAAGATCCCGGACAGATTAACCATCAGCCCTATCCATAACAGCATCAGAATCATCATCAGCTGCAATATGCCGATAATCATCTTATCAAAGCGCCCGAACAGGATAGCCGTGGATTTCACGCCGATTTTCAGGTCATCATTGCGATCCACCATCGCGTACTGGGTATCATAAATCACAGACCAGACAATATTGACCGCAAACAGCAGCCAGCACTCTGCCGGCAGCGATTCACTGACCGCCGCAAACGCCATCGGAATCGACCAGCCGAAAGCCGCGCCGAGCACCACCTGCGGCAGATGGCTGACCCGCTTCACAAACGGATACACCCAGGCCAGCGCCAGCCCGGCGACTGACAGCCAGATGGTCATCGTATTGAGCGTCAGTACCAGTCCGAATGACACCAGCACCAGTACCGCAAACAGAATTTTGGCTTCTTTTTCCGTGACATCACCGCGCGGCAGCGGACGGTTTTTGGTGCGTTCCACCGAGCCGTCAAATTTCCGGTCGGCGAAATCATTAATCACACAGCCGGCGGCACGCATACTGAACACGCCAATGGTAAAGATGATCAGAATATGCCAGTCCGGGACACCCCGGGCCGCTATCCATAACGCCCAGTAGGTCGGCCAGAGCAGTAACAGTGAGCCAATCGGGCGGTCTGTCCGCATCAGACGGCTGTATGCCTGCCACTTGCTGCGTACCATGCTTCGTTCCACGTTATTCTTCTCCGAGATATTCACTTATGCGGGGTATGCCGGAGAGGCCGGCAGAAAAACTTCAGTCAGCAGAAGCGGTTTACCGGCCAGGCACAGCCGCGAACAGCGCGCCCAGTGCGTTTCTGACAGCCCGAAGCGGATATAATCCCGCGTCAGACAACCGCTGGTAAAGAGATAGCGCCCGAGCGGCACATTTCCCATTTTCAGTAACTGCTGCTCTTCCCCTGTCAGCGTCTCCTCCGGTACCACTGTCCGGCCGGTCAGCCAGGGAACCCCGTCACCATATAACACCACCTCCCGTAACCAGTAGCGTGCACTGCCGGGCAGATGCATCTGCTCTTCTTCAGTCAGCGCTTCACGGGAGATATATTTTTCACAATACGGTTTTACCGTCACTTCATTGCAGTGCTGTTCAAAGCGCCGCGTCATTGACCCTAATTCTGATAACCAGTCCAGCACCCCGGCGGGGATCATTTCCGCATTATCAAACCAGCGGATGGGGGGTGTTATCACTGTTTGTGTCATGAATGTATCCGGTTATCAGGGGCATAATATGCGTTCTGATACACTTTAACAAAACCCGGCAGGAAATGAGCGCGTTACTGAAAATTTTTTGCTAAAAATAAAGCCGCTCTGCATTGTGCAGAGCGGCTTTGTTTATAAAACGCACGGTTAAAGTAAATTCAGCACTAACGCCAGTTTTTAAACCGGTTAATCAGGCCGTTGGTTGAGCTGTCGTGGCTCTCAACCGGCTTGTCACCCGCCAGTTCCGGCAGAATGCGGTTTGCCAGCTGTTTGCCCAGTTCGACGCCCCACTGATCAAACGTATAGATATTCATAATCACGCCCTGAACAAAAATCTTATGCTCATACATGGCGATCAGAGCCCCGAGGCTGAACGGAGTAATGGATTTCAGCAGGATGGAGTTGGTCGGGCGGTTACCCTCAAAGACTTTAAACGGCGCGACATAATCCATTTCAACCGGATTTTTGCCCTGTGCGGCAAACTCCGCATCCACCTGTTCACGGGTTTTGCCGAAGGCCAGTGCTTCGGTCTGCGCGAAGAAATTCGACAGCAGTTTACTGTGATGATCCCCCAGCGGATTATGGCTCTGAGCCGGTGCGATAAAATCACACGGGATCAGTTTGGTACCCTGATGGATCAGCTGATAAAACGCATGCTGCCCGTTGGTGCCGGGCTCACCCCAGATAACCGGACCGGTCTGATGAGAAACCACCTTACCGTTACGATCCACATATTTCCCGTTGGACTCCATATTGCCCTGCTGGAAATAGGCCGCAAAGCGGTGCATGTACTGATCATAAGGCAGAATTGCTTCTGTTTCCGCACCGAAGAAATTGTTGTACCACAGACCAATCAGCGCCAGCAGCACCGGAATATTCTGTGAGAATTCAGTTTCGGTGAAGTGCTTGTCCATGGCATACGCACCATCGAGCAACTGCGTGAAGTTGTCATAACCGACAGAGAGCACGATAGACAGACCAATCGCCGACCACAGGGAATAGCGCCCGCCGACCCAGTCCCAGAACTCAAACATATTGGCGGTATCAATACCAAACTCAGCTACTGCATCCGCATTAGTGGACAGCGCGGCAAAGTGCTTCGCCACATGCGCCGGGTCTTTGGCCGCCGCCAGGAACCAGTCACGCGCGGAATGGGCGTTAGTCATGGTTTCCTGGGTGGTAAAAGTTTTGGAGGCGATCAGAAACAGTGTGGTTTCCGGATCCAGCGCTTTCAGGGTTTCGGCGATATGAGTACCGTCAACATTAGAGACAAAATGCATGCCCAGATGATTTTTATACGGACGCAGCGCCTCTGTCACCATATAAGGGCCGAGATCAGAGCCGCCGATACCGATATTCACCACATCGGTAATCGGCCTGCCGGTATAGCCTTTCCACTCCCCGCTGATGATCCGCTCACTGAACACGCGCATTTTTTCCAGCACGGCGCGAACCTCCGGCATCACATCCTGCCCGTCAGTCATCACCGGAGTATTGTCACGGTGGCGCAGCGCGGTGTGCAGAACCGCACGGTTTTCTGTCCGGTTGATCTTCTCACCGGAAAACATACTGCAGACGGCCCCACGCACATCACACTCTTCAGCCAGTGCCAGCAGCTTATCAAGGGTTTCCTGTGTGATACGGTTTTTGGAATAATCCACCAGCATTTCTTCGCCGAACGTGGCAGAAAAACGGCTGAACCGGTCGTTATCCTGCGCAAATAAGTCGCGGAGATGCACAGTTTTCATTGTGTCGTAATGCTGTTCCAGCGCCTTCCAGGCCGCAGTATCAGTGGGGTTAATATTTTTCATTGCAGCTCTCTTTTCATTGAAAACCAAAACTGAATCGTGTCAACAAAGTGTACTCTGTCCTGACGATAAAGGTGTTATGCATCTGTCATTCCGTGATATTGCTCAAAAAAACAGAAACAAAACCAGCGCCGGAACGGAATATCGCAAAAAACGATAATTTGCCTGTCATTATGAAAGATATTGATTATCCGTTAATCAATATTGACTCATTCCGGCAATCCCGATAATTCTATCAGTGTAACACAGCTCACATTTTTCACTTTACGGGATAAGGGAATTCATTATGGCGTCAGTATCTTCCGCGCCTGCTCAGCAGGTCATTGCAAAATTCGGTGGTACCAGTGTGGCAAATTATGACGCCATGCAGAAAAGTGCCGGGGTCGTTCTGCAGACCCCCGGTGTGGCACTGGTGGTGTTATCCGCCTCCGCCGGGATCACCAATGCATTAATCGAATTAGCTCAGGGATGCCCGCGCGCGCAACGTGAAAAATGTCTGAAACAGGTTCGTGACACACAATATGAAATCCTGTCCCGTCTGCCGGAGAACGCGGCGGTGCACAATGAGATTGACCGCCTGCTGGGCAATATCACCACTTTATCGGATGCAGCGGCACTGGCAACCTCCAGCGCTCTGGTGGATGAGATTGTCAGTCATGGTGAGATTATGTCGACGCTGCTGTTTACCGAAGTGCTCCGGGAGCAGGGCGCACAGGCGCAATGGTTTGATGTCCGTGAGGTCATGCAGACAAATGACTGCTTCGGCCGGGCTGAACCGGATACCGCTGTGCTGCGCACGCGCTGTGATCAGCTCCTTGCCCCGCGTCTGTCACAGGGCCCGGTTATCACCCAGGGATTTATCGGCTGCGAAGCCGCAGGGCGCACCACCACGCTCGGACGCGGCGGCAGTGATTACACTGCGGCACTGCTGGCGGAAGCGCTCGGCTGCCAGCGTGTGGATATCTGGACGGATGTGCCGGGGATCTACACCACGGATCCGCGCATTGTCCCGGATGCCTATCCGATTGATCATATTACCTTTGATGAAGCGGCGGAAATGGCGAACTTCGGGGCAAAAATCCTGCATCCGGCCACTTTGCTGCCTGCCGTGCGCAGCGGAATCCCGGTGTTTGTCGGCTCCAGCAAAGAGAGCGGCGCGGGCGGCACACTGGTGTGTGATAATGACCCGAATCCGCCGCTGTTCCGCGCCCTGACATTACGCCGCCAGCAAACCCTGCTGACACTGCACAGCCTGAAAATGCTGCATGCGCGCGGCTTTCTGGCGGAAATCTTCACGATTCTCTCCCGCCATAATATTTCCGTGGATGTGATCACCACGTCAGAAGTCAGTATCGCCCTGACGCTGGATACCGTCGGTTCCACACACACTAACGGAACATTGCTCAGTGATGAGCTGACCGCCGAGTTGTCTGCACTGTGCCGTATTGAAGTGGAGCAGAATCTGGCACTGGTCGCGGTTATCGGTAATGAACTGACCCGTGCACACGGCTTGGGCAAAACGATTTTCAGCGCCCTTGAGCCGTTTAACATCCGCATGATCAGTTATGGTGCAAGCGGACACAATATGTGCCTGCTGGTTCCCGGCAATGATGCCGAAGATATCATCCGCGCCCTTCACCGCGATCTGTTCTGACCCCCGCCTTTTCAGATAAAAAAACACCTGACGTGGTCAGCGTCAGGCGATTAATCACACGAAACAGAGATCAACATGAAACACAAGTGACGAGTATTGCCGATACATGCATACCGTATACTGTCCGCTGTATAACGATATTGAAAGCTCCCAATATGAAGAAGAGTAAGACGACCACGGGAGGAAATATAAGTGACAATGAATTATTTATCACTATTAATCATATCCCTCATGAAAAATTATACGGTAACCCGCCGGTCTTTCCATTAATAAAATTCATATTTGCACAAAACAATATAAACAATTTTTATCAATAACCATCAAAGTTATTTATACTGATTTTAATTGCTAATTATGTATTATTGCTTCAATAGCAATTAATTTTATTTACCAGTTTCAGAAGTAACAATTCATATCTGGTGTTATTCTTGCGTAACAAAAATTACTGAATCATCAGCAAACCTGATAACCGCCGTGTTCTGCCGCGAATAAATTAAACTCACGCCAGCCTCTCAGGGCATATTCCAGTGTTTTGTGACTGATTTTGCACAGTGATGCGATATTACTGACCACCATATTGTTATCTTCCAGCATGTGATCAGTCAGAACACCGGCAATAAGCAGGCATTCTTCCGGCATGATCCGCCAGGCATCCTGTGTGGCAAATTTATGGACAGGCACATACCCCTCTTTCGGGCTGCGCCGGCTCAGCAGCGCCAGTTCATCGGCTCTCGCCTGTTTAAAGGCGGCGATTTCATCCGGTGACGGTACCGGTTCCGGCAGTTGCTGCTGATATAAGAAGTGATAGACCTCTGACGCCCGGGCGGGTGTCAGCTCGCTTTTCAGCCAGATTCGGTTAAAACAGTCATCATCCAGCACATCATCGGTATCCAGGATATCCGTGATCTGCATGATATTCAGTGCAGCGTTGAGGATACTCTCATCCAATTCATAATAATGAGGCTGATCTGCTTTCGGCAGCGAATACGCGGGCAGGCACCCGGCAGGTAAAGCATCCTGAATATAGAAACGGTACATTGTCTCATCACTCCCTTTTATGGCTGAATCTGATATGCCCGGTCACGGCTGTTGTCAGCCATAGTACGGGAAAATTACTTATCTATAAATGGGGATGAAAAAAACAATGACAAGAGCAGGCTGTCACATTGCGTGATAATTGAGAAAACGATTGAAAGGATCCCGGCCGGTTATCCTGTTTTATTTCAGATTATGGTGTGGTGTCCGGTGAAATATCTACAGGGAGTATGATTTCACAGACCACCGGGACAGTGACATCTGCAGTTCTGTCAAAAGGTAAAGGCTCTCCGGGACGAAAACAGGTAACCTGAACGTTTTTTTCCTGCACCTCTGACGGCTGGCATAGCACAGGGCAGCCCGGTAACCGCTTTTTGCTGATGCACGTCGCGCCATCCAGCATGATGGCTCTGTGTTGCAGGGTCATAGTGCATGGCAGATCAGTCTCCGCCCGGCAGTTACCGGCGAATGCGCTGCATAATACAAAAGTGGCAGATATAATTAACGGCCTGAAAACGGGGAGTGTCATATCACCTCCCCGGCCCGGCCGTCAGCAATGATAAATACTGAATTCATACGGTTCTCCTTCTGTTCTGATAATGGCGTACAGTGATACAGCGGAATTCACTATACGCAGAACAGTACCCGGTGGTTAACGCAAACCGGGACAGGAGACTGACATGCGATAATACTCAGTCTTCCGGATTATACCCCAGGTTCGGGGCCAGCCAGCGCTCAAGCTCTTTCACCGGCATACCTTTGCGGGCGGCATAATCCTCAATCTGATCTCTCTGGATCTGAGCCACCGCAAAATAGCGGCTCTGCGGATGACTGAAATACCAGCCGGATACCGATGCCCCCGGCCACATAGCATAAGATTCCGTCAGCCGCATGCCGGTATGTCTTTCAACATCCAGCAGTTCCCAGATTTTGCTTTTCTCCGTATGTTCCGGACAGGCCGGGTAGCCGGGTGCGGGGCGGATCCCCTGGTAGTTTTCGCGGATCAGCGAGTCATTATCCAGGTTTTCATCCGGACTGTAGCCCCAGATAGTTTTACGCACCTGCTCATGCAGATACTCCGCAAACCCTTCCGCCAGCCGGTCAGCGAGGGCTTTCACCATGATTTTATTGTAATCATCGTGTGCCGCATCAAACTGAGCTGCCAGTGTATCCTCCTCCAGCCCGCCGGTGACAGCAAAGGCTCCGAGATAATCCGGAATTCCCGGTGGTGCGACAAAATCCGCCAGGCAGGCATTCGGGAAATCATCTTTCTTCTGTGTCTGCTGGCGCAGATGACAACTGTATAACAGCACCTCTTCGCGGGATTCGTCACGGTAAACCGCAATATCATCGCCGATCCGGTTAGCCGGGAAAATCCCCGCCACGCCACGCGGTGTCAGTGCGCCGGTTCTGTCCAGCTCATCCAGCATCGCGTTTGCCTCTTTAAACAGGCGGCGGGCTTCTTCACCAACGACATCATCTTCCAGAATACGCGGGTATTTTCCGGCCAGCGACCAGGTCATAAAGAAAGGTGTCCAGTCAATATAACGGCGCAGTACCGAAATCGGTGCAGTGACGGTTTTCACGCCGGTAAATGCCGGGCGCGGCGGCGTATAATTATCCCAGTCCGCCGCAAACGCATTTGCCCGCGCCTGTGCGAGTGTCACCGGTGCTGAGCGCGGCTGACGGCGGGCATACTGGTCGCGGACAACCTCATATTCTTTACGGGTGCGGGCAACAAATTCATCCCGTTGTTTATCTGACAATAACGCCGCCACGACCCCGACCGTCCGTGAGGCATTCTGTACATAGGTTACCGGGCCGCTGTAATTCGGTTCAATTTTCACCGCCGTATGAGCTTTGGATGTGGTGGCACCGCCGATCAGCAGCGGCAGGGAAAATCCCTGACGCTCCATCTCTTTGGCTACATGTACCATTTCATCCAGTGACGGCGTGATAAGCCCGGACAGCCCGATAATATCGACTTTTTCCTCAATAGCCGTGCGGAGAATTGTTTCACAGGGCACCATCACCCCGAGATCGATAATTTCATAGTTATTACACTGCAATACCACGCCGACGATATTCTTGCCGATATCATGCACATCGCCTTTGACTGTCGCCAGCAGGACTTTCCCGGCACTGGAGCCGCTGGTTTTCGCTGCCTGAATATAAGGTTCCAGATACGCCACCGCCTGTTTCATCACCCGCGCGGATTTCACCACCTGCGGCAGAAACATTTTTCCCTCACTGAACAGATCACCGACCACATTCATGCCGTTCATCAGCGGGCCTTCGATCACTTCAATCGGGCTGTCAGCCCGCAGACGGGCGGCTTCGGTATCCTCAACAATAAATTCCGTGATCCCTTTCACCAGTGCATATTCCAGACGCTTTTCCACATCCCACCCGCGCCATTCCGCGAGCTGCGGCTGATCATTTTCCCCTTTGCTGCCGCGATATTCTTCTGCCAGCGCCAGCAGCCGGTCAGTGGCATCCTCGCGGCGGTTCAGGATCACATCTTCCACCGCATCACGCAGTGCAGCCGGTAAATCATCATAAATGGCCAGTTGCCCGGCATTCACAATCCCCATATCCATGCCGTTACGGATAGCGTAATAGAGGAAAACGGCGTGAATCGCTTCCCGTACCGGATCATTTCCGCGGAACGAGAAAGAGACGTTGGAGACCCCGCCGGAGATCAGTGCATGGGGCAGTGTCGCTTTGATATCCTTACAGGCTTCAATAAAATCAACGGCATAATTGTTATGCTCAGGAATACCGGTTGCCACCGCAAAAATATTCGGGTCAAAAATAATATCTTCCGGCGGGAATCCCACCTGCTCAGTCAGAATGCGGTAAGCCCGCTGACAAATTTCTGTCTTGCGCTGCCGGGTATCCGCCTGGCCGGTTTCATCAAAGGCCATCACAATCACGGCAGCGCCGTAACGCAGCACTTTTTTGGCATGATCGATAAAGGCTGCCTCTCCCTCTTTCAGGGAAATCGAGTTCACAATGCCTTTACCCTGGATACATTTCAGCCCGGCCTCGATCACCTCCCATTTTGAGGAGTCGATCATAATCGGTACGCGGGCAATATCCGGCTCACCGGAAATCATATTCAGGAAACGCACCATGGCCGCCTGTGAATCCAGCATGCCCTCATCCATGTTGATATCAATAATCTGTGCGCCGTTCTCCACCTGGTTACGGGCAATATCCAATGCTTCCTGGTAATTACCTTCTTTAATCAGCCGCTTAAACCGTGCGGAGCCGGTGATATTGGTTCTCTCCCCCACGTTGACGAACAGGGAATTCTCATCGATGGTCAGCGGCTCCAGCCCCGCCAGACGGCAGGCCACAGGGCGATCAGGAATAACACGCGGCGGAATATCCGCTACCGCCTGCGCGATTGCACGGATATGGTCAGGCGTGGTGCCGCAGCAGCCACCGACAATATTCAGCAAACCGGACTGTGCCCACTCACTGATATAGCCCGCCATATTGGCGGCATCCAGGTCATAACCGCCGAACGCATTCGGCAGACCGGCATTCGGGTGAGTACTGACATAACAATCCGCGATACGGGACAGCTCCGCCACATACTGGCGCAGTTCAGCAGGCCCCAGCGCACAGTTCAGCCCGAAAGAGATCGGGCGGATGTGTCTCATGGAGTTATAAAAGGCTTCAGTTGTCTGACCGGTCAGTGTCCGGCCGGAGGCATCAGTGATCGTACCGGAAAGCATCACCGGCAATTTAATCCCCAGCGCCTCAAACTCGGTTTCAACAGCGTAAATCGCCGCCTTGGCATTCAGGGTATCGAAGATTGTTTCGATCATAATGATATCAGCCCCGCCGCGGACCAGTGCCCGCACAGAGCTGCGGTATGCCTCAACCAGCGCATCATAGGATACATTGCGGTAAGCCGGATCATTCACATCGGGGGAGATTGACGCCGTCCGGTTGGTCGGCCCCAGAATCCCGGCCACATAGCGGGGTTTCTCCGGCGTTTTGCGCGTCCATTCATCGGCACATTCCCGCGCCAGTTTCGCGGCAGCTTCATTGATTTCATCAGACAGGGACTCCATCTGATAATCCGCCATGGAAATAACCGTGGAGTTAAAACTGTTGGTTTCAATAATATCCGCGCCGGCTCCCAGATAGGCGTGATGGATCTCGCGGATAATATCCGGCTGCGTAATGGATAACAGATCGTTATTTCCTTTCAGATCCACCGGCCAGTCAGCAAAACGCTCACCGCGGTATTCCTTTTCGTTCAGTGCATAGCGCTGGATCATTGTTCCCATCGCACCATCAAGAATCAGGATCCGTTGATTAAGCGATTTTTTTAATACACTGAATTTATTATCCATTTATCTGACTCCGCTCTGCAATGCCCGTTTAAATAGCCGTCTGAACGTCTATACTACCACAACTTTCCCTGAGTGCATTAACGTGCAACCTGAGCGTTTTTCATGTTGCTGTGATCCGCAGAGGTACTCAACCCTCTTTTTCTGATTATTCGATCCGCGCCGAAAGCTTTCTCGTTTCAGCTAAATTTGAGGTGGATCATATTCAGGAAAGAGAATTGCTCATAAAAGTTGCAATCCGTTGCTGATCTATGCCAATGTTACCGGTAACAAACGAATTAATGATACTGCAGCAGGCAGATAATCAGCACGGAGCCATGACTATGACACATTCTGCGTACCCGCCGGTTCATCCGCGACTTTCAGAAATTACCGCCCGTATTACGGCGCGTTCCCGTGTATCCCGTGCCCGGTATCTGGAAAAAATCAGCGCCGCACGCAGTAAAACCGTTCATCGTGCCCAGCTTGCCTGCGGTAACCTGGCGCATGGCTTTGCCGCCTGCCAGCCGGATGAGAAACAACAGTTACGCAATATGGCGCATAATGATATTGCAATCATCACTGCTTACAATGACATGTTGTCGGCACATAAGCCGTATGAATTTTATCCGGCACAAATTAAAGCTGCACTGCACAGCGTGGGTGCCATCGGCCAGGTTGCCGGCGGGGTTCCCGCCATGTGTGACGGCGTGACCCAGGGGCAGGATGGTATGGAGCTGTCCCTGCTGAGCCGTGATGTGATTGCCATGTCTGCCGCTGTCGGGCTTTCCCACAATATGTTTGACGGCGCACTTTACCTCGGGATCTGCGATAAAATCGTCCCGGGGATGATGATGGCGGCACTCTCTTTCGGGCATCTGCCGTCCGTATTTATTCCGGCGGGTCCTATGACCAGCGGTCTGCCGAATAAAGAAAAAGTACATGTCCGTCAGTTATTTGCTGAAGGAAAAGTTGATCGCCGGGCACTGCTGGATGCAGAAGCGGCCTCTTATCATTCAGCCGGAACCTGTACCTTTTACGGCACCGCCAATTCCAATCAGATGGTGATGGAAATCATGGGGCTGCATCTGCCGGGCGCGTCCTTTGTTCATCCTGATACCCCGCTGCGTACCGCACTGACGGATGCCGCTGCCTGCCAGGTTGTCCGCTTTACTGAAAACAGCGGCAATTATCTGCCGGTCGGGCAACTGGTGGATGAAAAAGTCATCGTTAACGGCATAGTCGGTTTGCTGGCAACAGGGGGTTCCACCAATCTGACCATGCACCTTATCGCAATGGCCGCTGCAGCCGGGATCATCATCAACTGGGATGATTTTTCTGAGCTGTCGGACATTATCCCGCTGCTCAGCCGGATCTACCCGAATGGCCCGGCAGATATCAACCAGTTTCATGCCGCAGGCGGGTTACAGCTGATTATCCGTGAGCTGCTCAGCCTGGGGCTGCTGCATGAAGATGTTCATACTGTCGCCGGTTTCGGCTTATCCCGTTATACACAGGAGCCGTGGCTGGATAACGGTGAACTGAAATGGCGGGAAGGCGCGCTCAGCTCGCTTGATGACAGTGTGATTGCATCCGGAAATACACCGTTTTCGTCTCACGGCGGCACCAAAGTACTGACTGGAAATCTCGGACGTGCGGTGATGAAAACCTCAGCTGTTCCTGCCGATAACCAGATTATTGAAGCCCCGGCCATCGTGTTTAACAGCCAGCATGATATTGTGCCCGCGTTTGAGGCCGGAAAACTGAACAAAGATTGTGTTGTGGTAGTGCGTTTCCAGGGGCCGCAGGCCAACGGGATGCCGGAACTGCACAAACTGATGCCGCCGCTGGGCGTGCTGATGGATAAAGGCTACCGGGTGGCCCTGGTCACCGACGGCCGTTTGTCCGGTGCATCCGGCAAAGTGCCTTCCGCTATTCACGTTACCCCGGAAGCGTATACCGGCGGGCTGCTGACCAAAGTCCGCGACGGCGATATGATCCGGGTGAACGGGCAGACCGGCGAGCTGATGCTGCTTGTTGATGAGGCTGTTCTGGCAGAACGTGAAAGTGTCATTCCTGACCTCAGCGCAGAGCGGGACGGCTCAGGCCGTGAATTATTCAGTGCATTACGCACGCAACTCTCAGGTGCGGAAGAAGGCGCCTGCTGTATCCGTTTTTATAAAAGTGAGAATGACGATGAATGATCAGATGTTAAGTGCGCAATCCGTTTTAAATGCAGGACCGGTTGTGCCTGTCATTGTTATCCGTGAGCTGCATCAGGCAGTACCGCTGGCCCGTGCACTGGTCGCAGGCGGGATCCGCGTTCTGGAAGTCACACTGCGTACAGAGTGTGCAATTGAAGCTATCCGCGCCATTGCGGAAGAAGTGCCGGAAGCGATTGTCGGTGCGGGTACCGTGATTAATCCGGAGCAACTGAAAGCCGTCACTGACGCCGGTGCACAGTTTGCTATCAGCCCCGGTCTGACAGAATCTCTGTTACAGGCAGCCGATCAGGGCTCCATTCCGCTGATCCCGGGGATCGCCACCGTTTCCGAGCTGATGGCTGGTATAGCTTACGGACTGAAAAATTTTAAATTCTTCCCGGCAGAAGCAAACGGTGGAGTGAAAGCGCTGAAAGCTATCTCCGGCCCTTTCCCGGATATCCGTTTCTGCCCGACCGGCGGGATCTCCCTGAATAACTACCGGGATTATCTCGCGCTCAGCAGTGTGGCCTGTGTCGGCGGCTCATGGCTGGTGCCGGAAGATGCACTCTGTGGCGGAGACTATGATCGTATTACTGCACTGGCGGCGCAAGCTGTGGCCGGTGCCGCTGCATAAGACATCGTGAATTAAGTCTGCCTTTTGCCACCGTTCGCGGTGGCTTTTTTTTATCAGTCCGCCGTCGGATTCATCACACTCAGGTCATACGGTGTTATCTGATAAACACAATAATTCAGCCAGTTAGCATAAAGCAGATGACCATGTCCGCGCCAGCTGGATACCGGTGTTTTCGACGGGTCGTTATCCGGAAAATAGTTCACCGGGATAGCAGGATCCAGCCCCGCATCCGAGTCACGCTGATATTCTCCCGCCAATGTATCCGCGTCATATTCCGCATGGCCGGTCACATAGACCTGACGCTTGTCTTTACTGGCAAACAGATAGGCTCCGGCTTCTTCAGAAGCGGCCAGGATATCAAGATCGGTGTTTTCACGGATCATCGCTTCAGGAAATGCCGCATAGCGGGAGTGAGGCGCAGAAAACTGCCCGTCAAACCCCCTGGTCAGCAGCGCATGCGGCATAAGTGTAGTGTGGGTATACACCCCGGAGATTTTTTCCGGCAGCGTTTGTTTCGGGATATTGTAAAGCGTGTTCAGCCCCGCCTGTACCGCCCAGCAGACAAAAAGTGTTGATGTAACATGTGTCTGTGACCAGCGGATAATCTCATCCAGTTCCGGCCAGTAATCCACATCCTGAAATTCAACCAGACCGAGTGGTGCACCGGTGATCACCAGACCATCAAAATTCTGTTCTTTTATATCATCAAAGTCACAATAAAAGGCATCCAGATGCGCCTTGGGTGTGTTCTTTGATTCATGGTGACTGATACGCAGCAGCTGAATATCAACCTGAAGCGGTGTGTTGGAGAGCAGACGCAGAAATTGCAGTTCTGTTTCAATCTTCTTGGGCATCAGATTTAAAAACAGCACTTTCAGTGGCCGTATATCCTGAAATTGTGCCCGTGATGATGTCATCACAAAGATATTTTCATCACGCAGATCAGTGACAGCAGGAAGTTCATCAGGGATACGGATTGGCATAGCGGCGGGCTCTCCTTGTTATTTTAGACATCCGGACATCCAAAACTAACGAAAAAGAGAGGTTCTGTCGAGGAAAAAACAGCAAGGTGAATTTATTTCATACAAAAAACAAAACCCCGATAGTTTCCTATCGGGGTTAATGTTTGTTGGCGGAACGGACGGGACTCGAACCCGCGACCCCCTGCGTGACAGGCAGGTATTCTAACCAACTGAACTACCGCTCCGCGTATCTCTGTGTGACTGATGCAGTTCTGCACCCTCACTTAATAATAACCTGGCGGTTCCCTACTCTCACATGGGGAGACCCCACACTACCATCGGCGCTACGGCGTTTCACTTCTGAGTTCGGCATGGGGTCAGGTGGGACCACCGCGCTACGGCCGCCAGGCAAATTCATTTCAATCCAAAACAAGCTTTCACAGTGAATGACTTCTGCCTCTTCACTGTGCTGAAAAATCTCTCTAATCGTCTCTCAACTCAAAACACCTTCGGTGTTGTCAGGTTAAGCCTCCCGGTTCATTAGTACTGGTCAGCTCAACGCATCGCTGCGCTTACACACCCAGCCTATCAACGTCTTAGTCTCAAACGTTCCTTCAGGATTCTTAAAGAATCAGGGAAGACTCATCTCGAGGCAAGTTTCCCGCTTAGATGCTTTCAGCGGTTATCTCTTCCGCACTTAGCTACCGGGCAATGCAATTGGCATCACAACCCGTACACCAGTGGTGCGTTCACTCCGGTCCTCTCGTACTAGGAGCAACCCCTCTCAATCTTCCAGCGCCCACGGCAGATAGGGACCGAACTGTCTCACGACGTTCTAAACCCAGCTCGCGTACCACTTTAAATGGCGAACAGCCATACCCTTGGGACCTACTTCAGCCCCAGGATGTGATGAGCCGACATCGAGGTGCCAAACACCGCCGTCGATATGAACTCTTGGGCGGTATCAGCCTGTTATCCCCGGAGTACCTTTTATCCGTTGAGCGATGGCCCTTCCATTCAGAACCACCGGATCACTAAGACCTACTTTCGTACCTGCTCGAGCCGTCACTCTCGCAGTCAAGCTGGCTTATGCCTTTGCACTAACCGCATGATGTCCGACCATGCTTAGCCAACCTTCGTGCTCCTCCGTTACTCTTTGGGAGGAGACCGCCCCAGTCAAACTACCCACCAGACACGGTCCCCGATCCAGATTATGGACCCGGGTTAGAACATCAAACGTTAAAGGGTGGTATTTCAAGGATGGCTCCGTGCAGACTGGCGTCCACACTTCATTGCCTCCCACCTATCCTACACATCAAGGCTCAATGTTCAGTGTCAAGCTATAGTAAAGGTTCACGGGGTCTTTCCGTCTTGCCGCGGGTACACTGCATCTTCACAGCGAGTTCAATTTCACTGAGTCTCGGTGGAGACAGCCTGGCCATCATTACGCCATTCGTGCAGGTCGGAACTTACCCGACAAGGAATTTCGCTACCTTAGGACCGTTATAGTTACGGCCGCCGTTTACCGGGGCTTCGATCAGAAGCTTCGCCTTGCGGCTGACCTCATCAATTAACCTTCCGGCACCGGGCAGGCGTCACACCGTATACGTCCACTTTCGTGTTTGCACAGTGCTGTGTTTTTAATAAACAGTTGCAGCCAGCTGGTATCTGCGGCTGGCTTCAGCTCCGTGGGTAAACCACTTCACCTAGTGCCAGCGTGCCTTCTCCCGAAGTTACGGCACCATTTTGCCTAGTTCCTTCACCCGAGTTCTCTCAAGCGCCTGAGTATTCTCTACCTGACCACCTGTGTCGGTTCGGGGTACGATTAATGGTAACCTGGAGCTTAGAGGCTTTTCCCGGAAGCAGAGCATCAATCACTTCACCACCGTAGTGGCTCGTCGTCACGCCTCAGTGTTAACAACCGACCGGATTTGCCTGGTCAGTCCACCTGCACGCTTAAACCGGGACAACCGTCGCCGGATGATTTAGCTTTCTCCGTCCCCCCTTCGCAGTTACCACCAGTACGGGAATATTAACCCGTTGCCCATCGACTACGCTTTTCAGCCTCGCCTTAGGGGTCGACTCACCCTGCCCCGATTAACGTTGGACAGGAACCCTTGGTCTTCCGGCGTGCGGGTTTTTCACCCGCATTATCGTTACTTATGTCAGCATTCGCACTTCTGATACCTCCAGCAACCCTCACAGGTCACCTTCACAGGCTTACAGAACGCTCCCCTACCCGACAATATTTACATATCGCTGCCGCGGCTTCGGTGCATAATTTAGCCCCGTTACATCTTCCGCGCAGGCCGACTCGACCAGTGAGCTATTACGCTTTCTTTAAATGATGGCTGCTTCTAAGCCAACATCCTGGCTGTCTGAGCCTTCCCACTTCGTTTCCCACTTAATTATGACTTTCGGACCTTAGCCGGCGGTCTGGGTTGTTTCCCTCTTCACGACGAACGTTAGCACCCGCCGTGTGTCTCCCGTGATAACATTCTCCGGTATTCGCAGTTTGCATCGGGTTGGTAAGTCGGGATGACCCCCTAGCCGAAACAGTGCTCTACCCCCGGAGATGAGTTCACGAGGCGCTACCTAAATAGCTTTCGGGGAGAACCAGCTATCTCCCGGTTTGATTGGCCTTTCACCCCCAGCCACAAGTCATCCGCTAATTTTTCAACATTAGTCGGTTCGGTCCTCCAGTTAGTGTTACCCAACCTTCAACCTGCCCATGGCTAGATCACCGGGTTTCGGGTCTATACCCTGCAACTAATTCGCCCAGTTAAGACTCGGTTTCCCTGCGGCTCCCCTATCCGGTTAACCTTGCTACAGAATATAAGTCGCTGACCCATTATACAAAAGGTACGCAGTCACACCCCGAAGGGTGCTCCCACTGCTTGTACGTACACGGTTTCAGGTTCTTTTTCACTCCCCTCGTCCGGGGTTCTTTTCGCCTTTCCCTCACGGTACTGGTTCACTATCGGTCAGTCAGGAGTATTTAGCCTTGGAGGATGGTCCCCCCGTATTCAGACAGGATAACACGTGTCCCGCCTTACTCATCGGACTCACAACACCAGTGCTTTCAGATACAGGGCTATCACCTGCTGTGGCCAGCCTTTCCAGACTGTTCTCTTAACACTGATGCTGATTAAGGTCCTGGGCTGCTCCCCGTTCGCTCGCCGCTACTGGGGGAATCTCGTTTGATTTCTTTTCCTCGGGGTACTTAGATGTTTCAGTTCTCCCGGTTCGCTTCATTACCCTATGTATTCAGGTAATGATAGTGCAACGAATTGCACTGGGTTTCCCCATTCGGAAATCGCCGGTTATAACGGTTCATATCACCTTACCGGCGCTTATCGCAGATTAGCACGTCCTTCATCGCCTCTGACTGCCTAGGCATCCACCGTGTACGCTTATTCGCTTAACCTCACAACCCGAAGGTGTTTCATAAAGAAGCACATTCAGTGTCGTTCGGCTGAGAGACTCATCAATATTACCTCGGTGATAATATTGATTGTTTCAATTTTTCAGCTTGTTCCGGATTGTTAAAGAGCATAATTGTTAAGCTGACTCTTGAATCAGCTTAATCATTATTTGCAGATGACTTTCACTCATCCGCGCAGACTGGCGTCCCCTAGGGGATTCGAACCCCTGTTACCGCCGTGAAAGGGCGGTGTCCTGGGCCTCTAGACGAAGGGGACATTAGTCAGCTTCGCAGACGCTCTCTGCTCATTTTCTATCAGACAATCTGTGTGAACACTCACATTCAGTATCAACTAGGTAAGGAGGTGATCCAACCGCAGGTTCCCCTACGGTTACCTTGTTACGACTTCACCCCAGTCATGAATCACAAAGTGGTAAGCGCCCTCCCGGAGGTTAAGCTACCTACCTTCTTTTGCAACCCACTCCCATGGTGTGACGGGCGGTGTGTACAAGGCCCGAACGTATTCACCGTAGCATTCCGATCTACGATTACTAGCGATTCCGACTTCATGGAGTCGAGTTGCAGACTCCAATCCGGACTACGACGTACTTTTATGAGTTCCGCTTGCCCTCGCGGGGTCGCTTCCCTTTGTATACGCCATTGTAGCACGTGTGTAGCCCTACTCGTAAGGGCCATGATGACTTGACGTCATCCCCACCTTCCTCCGGTTTATCACCGGCAGTCTCCTTTGAGTTCCCGCCATCACGCGCTGGCAACAAAGGATAAGGGTTGCGCTCGTTGCGGGACTTAACCCAACATTTCACAACACGAGCTGACGACAGCCATGCAGCACCTGTCTCAGAGTTCCCGAAGGCACCAAAGCATCTCTGCTAAGTTCTCTGGATGTCAAGAGTAGGTAAGGTTCTTCGCGTTGCATCGAATTAAACCACATGCTCCACCGCTTGTGCGGGGCCCCGTCAATTCATTTGAGTTTTAACCTTGCGGCCGTACTCCCCAGGCGGTCGACTTAACGCGTTAGCTCCGGAAGCCACGCCTCAAGGGCACAACCTCCAAGTCGACATCGTTTACAGCGTGGACTACCAGGGTATCTAATCCTGTTTGCTCCCCACGCTTTCGCACCTGAGCGTCAGTCTTTGTCCGGGGGCCGCCTTCGCCACCGGTATTCCTTTCACATCTCTACGCATTTCACCGCTACACATGGAATTCTCCCCCCCTCTACAAGACTCTAGCTGACCAGTATCAGATGCAATTCCCGGGTTAAGCCCGGGGATTTCACATCTGACTCAATCAACCGCCTGCGTGCGCTTTACGCCCAGTAATTCCGATTAACGCTTGCACCCTCCGTATTACCGCGGCTGCTGGCACGGAGTTAGCCGGTGCTTCTTCTGTCGGTAACGTCAATTGCCAAGGTTATTAACCTTGACACCTTCCTCCCGACTGAAAGTACTTTACAACCCGAAGGCCTTCTTCATACACGCGGCATGGCTGCATCAGGCTTGCGCCCATTGTGCAATATTCCCCACTGCTGCCTCCCGTAGGAGTCTGGGCCGTGTCTCAGTCCCAGTGTGGCTGATCATCCTCTCAGACCAGCTAGGGATCGTCGCCTAGGTAAGCCGTTACCTCACCTACTAGCTAATCCATATGGGTTCATCTGATGGCGCGAGGCCCGGAGGTCCCCCGCTTTGGTCCGAAGACATTATGCGGTATTAGCTACCGTTTCCAGTAGTTATCCCCCGCCATCAGGCAGATCCCCCATACATTACTCACCCGTCCGCCGCTCGTCAGCAGAGAAGCAAGCTTCCCCCTGTTACCGCCCGACTTGCATGTGTTAGGCCTGCCGCCAGCGTTCAATCTGAGCCATGATCAAACTCTTCAATTAAAAGTGTCTGATGCTCAAAGAATTAAACTGTTTACTGCTGCTTATTACTAAGCTGCTGTATTGGTCACTCTTCAAGACTTCTCAAAAATATATTTTTTGTGATATGTCCTGCGAGTGCCCACACAGATTGTCTGATAAATTGTTAAAGAGCAGTTGCAACCTTCGCTGCCGTTGCCGGTCTTCTGCGTTGTTGCGAGGCTGCGTATATTACGTTTCCAGCCCCTTCGAGTCAAGCGTTGTTTTTCAACTTTTTTCGCTTTTCTCTACTGTCGGCGCGCTTCTCAGCGTGTTGTTCCGTGTCAGTGAGGGCGCATTATAGACACTCGCTGAGATCACGCAAGTGTTTATTTGAAAAAAAATGTTTGTTCGCGTTTTTTTTTAGACAAAACAGGTATATTTGAGCTTTTATTCGCCTGTTTTGTCATTAATATGCCCATAATGCTTCTTATATATCATTATCCCGCTTTGTTAATGCATCACACCAAGGAATCAGAATGCAGTTTTCAGAACAACTCAATGCGTCACAAAAGAACCTGTCTTATCTTCTGGCTGAAAAACTGGGACAGCAGATTTTATCCGGCAAGTATCCGCCGGAATCTATTTTGCCGGGAGAGATTGAGTTGGCGGAGCAGTTCGGGGTAAGCCGGACCGCTGTCCGTGAGGCAGTAAAAATGCTGGCGGCGAAAGGAATGGTTTTACCGCGCCCGCGCATCGGCACCCGGGTGATGCCGGTGATAAGCTGGAATTTTCTCGACCATGACTTTATTAAGTGGTGGCTGAGCAGCGGAGACCACCGGCAGGTACTGACGTATTTCCGCGAGCTGCGCGCCGCGATTGAACCCCAGGCCTGCGCACTGGCCGCCATGAATGCCGGAAAAGATCAGAAACAGTCACTTTCGTTTCTGTTAAAAGAGATGACCTTATTATCCGCCCATTTTGAGCGGGATAAATGGATAGCCGTTGATCACCGCTTCCACCACCTTATTTACCAGGCGTGCGGAAATCCGTTCTTTTCCTCTTTCGCCAATTTATTTGATTTTGTGTATCACAACTTTTTTGAATCCATCACCACCAATCAGGTTATTGAGATTGATCTCCACAAGGAGATTGTGGATGCCATTATCGACGGGAACGGAGAACGCGCCCGTCAGGCATGTCAGGTGTTGTTGAGTAAAGTGTGAATATGTAATAGTTACACTACTGACTATTCAGAGATAATGCATTAAGGGAAAACATGTTTAAAACAGCCCGGAATATGGCGGGTCTGCCGTGGATTGCCGCAATGGCGTTCTTTATGCAGGCGCTCGATGCCACCATTCTGAACACCGCTCTGCCGGATATTGCCAGAAGCCTGAACCACTCTCCGCTGGCGATGCAGTCCGCTGTTATCAGTTACACACTGACAGTGGCGCTGCTGATCCCGGTCAGCGGCTGGCTGGCCGACCGCTTCGGTACCCGCAGAGTGTTTATTATCGCGGTGATTCTGTTTTCCCTCGGCTCTTTATTATGTGCCTTTTCACCCAACCTGCCATTTCTGGTGGTGTCGCGGATTATTCAGGGGATAGGCGGGGCAATGATGATGCCGGTGGCACGGCTGGCGCTGCTGCGGGCTTATCCGCGCAGCGAACTGCTGCCGATTCTCAACTTTGTCACCATTCCGGGATTGGTCGGCCCGGTGCTGGGGCCGCTGCTTGGCGGGATCCTGGTGACTTACGCCACCTGGCACTGGATTTTTATCATTAATATACCTATCGGGATTCTGGGGATTATTTACGCCATCCGCCATATGCCTGATTTCACCATGCCGAAACGCCGCTTTGATACATTAGGCTTTGCCCTGCTCGGTGCCGGGCTGGTCTCTGTTTCTGTCAGTCTGGATCTGTTCGGGGATAATGCTCTGGCAGCGGCGACCCCATTCCTGGTGATGGGCAGCGGTTTTGCGCTGCTGACTTTCTATGCCCTGCACGCCCGCCGTATTTCTGCGCCGATTATTCCGCTGAGTCTGTTCCGCACGCGGACATTCAGTGTCGGGATCGCCGGTAACGTTGCCACACGCCTCGGCACCGGCTGTATTCCGTTTCTGATGCCGCTGATGTTACAGGTCGGTTTTGGTTATCCCGCTGTGGTGGCGGGGATGATGATGGCACCGACGGCGATCGGCTCTATTCTGGCAAAATCGGCGGTCACGCAGATTCTGCGCCGCTACGGTTATCGCCTGACATTATTTGCCATAACACTGGTGATCGGCGCAATCATTTCTTCTTTCTATTTCCAGTCACCGGGAATGTCGATTTATCTACTGGTGCTGCCGCTGTTTATTCTCGGCATGGCGATGTCCACTCAGTTCACCGCGATGAATACCATTACCCTCGCAGATCTGACTGAGCACAATGCCAGTTCCGGTAACAGTGTGCTGGCTGTGACCCAGCAGCTTTCCATCAGTTTCGGGATAGCGGTGAGTGCGTCTGTATTACGCTATTTTGAGTCTCAGGATTGGGGGTCAATCGTTGATAATTTCCACGCGACCTTTGTGACGGTCGGGATGATGACGATTCTGTCGGCGTTTGTGTTCCTGTTCCTGAGCCGGACTGACGGGCGGAATATGATTAAGAAGAAAACCCGCTCCTCAGACAGCCCGGCCTCACATTAACCGCAGATAACAGATCCCCGGTTTATCAGTGCCGGGGTCAGCACCAGTAAATCAGAAGGCGCGTCTGCATCATCCATGCGGCGCAGCAGCTTATCCACCGCCAGTTTGCCCAGCTCATCTTTCGGCTGGTGAATGGTGGTCAGCGGCGGGGTGAGAAATGCAGCCAGGTCGATATCATCATAACCGACAACCGCAATATCCTGCGGAATACGCAACCCTTTCTGCCAGATAGCCTGATAAGCACCGACCGCCATCGCATCGTTACCGGCAAATACCGCCTGCGGAGGCACCGGCAGAGAAAGCAGCTGATTCATGGCACTGAAACCACCGCTGAATTCAAAATCACTTTCCAGTACATACTCCGGCGGCACATCCAGCCCGGCCTGCGCCATTGCGCGGTAAAAACCGTCCAGACGGGATTTGGCCGGTGATTTATCCAGTGGCCCGGCAATACAGGCAATCCGGGTAAAACCGTTTTCGATCAGATGATTGGTGGCAATTTCGCCGCCGAGAAAAGAGTTGTCCTGAATCACATCCCCGCCGAACGCAAACGGCGACCAGTCCATCATCACCATCGGCAGACGGGGATAGCGGCTGAACACCTCCGCTGACGGGCCTTTTATCTCAGTACACATCAGCAGCAGGCCATCCACCCGCTTTTGCAGCAGCGTTTCCAGACTGCTGTTCATCCGTTTGTGATCCCCTTCGGTATTACAGAGGATCAGGCTGTAGCCGCGCTCGTAGCAACTGCGCTCCACGCCGCGGACGACTTCCGCATAAAACGGGTTATTACTGGTGGTCACCAGCATTCCGATGGTGTTTGTGCGGTTCATTTTCAGGCTGCGCGCAAGTGCAGACGGCGCATAGTTCAGCTCGGCAATAGCATCATTTACTTTCTTGCGCACGCCGTCACTGACAAAACGGTTATTGTTGATGACATGTGAGACTGTCGAGGTGGATACCCCCGCCAGCCGCGCCACATCTTTCATCGTCGCCACAGTCTTAACCACGCTCCGCAAGGAATGCATCAATTTCACGGCGCCACGGCACCGATGGCTGTGCACCCCGGCGGGTGACAGCAATTGCGGCAGCGGCATGGGCAAAACGCACCGCTTCATCTGCCGGTTTTCCTTCCAGCAGCGCCGTGACATACGCGCCGTTAAAGGTATCGCCGGCTGCGATAGTGTCCACCGCATTAACTTTAAAGCCCGGGATCCGGCGGCCTTCACCGTTGACGCTCAGCCAGACACCGCGGCTGCCCAGGGTGATCAGTACCTGTCCGATACCTTTATCATGCAGTACCTGCGCCGCTCTGGCTGCGCCGGTTTCATCACTGACAGAAATACCGGTCAGCTTTTCCGCTTCGGTTTCATTCGGGGTGATAACATCCACCAGCGTCAGCAGGCTGTCCGGTAATTCCCGCGCCGGGGCCGGATTGAGGATCACTCTGGTCTGATGATTTTTTGCAGCCTGTGCGGCGGCAATCACCGTTTCCAGCGGGGACTCCAGCTGCATCAGCAGGGCATCGGATTGCTCAACGAGCCCTTTATAAGGCGCAAAATGTGCCGGTGTCAGCGCGGCATTGGCACCGGCACTGATGCCGATGACGTTTTCACCGTCTTCATTCACAAAAATCATCGCCACACCGGTAGCCGCTTCCGGTACCACGCTGACTGCGGCGGTGTGAATACGGTCACGCTGCAGCTGCGCCAGGATTTCCGCACCGATGGCATCATCCCCCACACAGGCAATAAAGGTAATATCAGCACCGCTGCGTCCGCAGGCCACCGCCTGATTCGCGCCTTTGCCGCCGAAGGCTGTCTGATATTGCTTACCGATCACCGTTTCGCCGGGTGCCGGGAACTGTGCAATATTCATAATATGATCGACATTAATACTGCCGAGAACGGTCAGACGGGATGTTGTCATTACCTTTATTTCCTTAATTACTGACAATACTCCCCGGTACGGTGTACCGGGGAGGCTGATATCGTTAGTCTTTTACAATCAGTTCTAACTCAACCGGAATGGTTTTGTCGATTTTTTCGCCTTTCAGTACTTTATCGGCTGTCTGAATACCAATGATACCGATCTGGTCAGGACGCTGTGCCACGGTTGCACCCAGTTTGCCGCCTTTTACAGCTTTGATGCCGTCAGCTGTACCGTCGAAGCCGACCACCAGCACATCATCACGGCCTGCAGTCTGCAATGCACGCTGCGCACCTAATGCCATTTCATCGTTCTGGGCAAATACTGCCTGAACAGCCGGATGTGCAGTCAGCAGGTTCTGCATAACGTTCAGACCTTTGGTACGATCGAAATCTGCCGGCTGGCTGGCCAGCACATTCATTTTATGCTCGGCAACCGCCTGTTTGAAACCTTCGCCGCGCTCACGGGAAGCAGAAGTCCCGGTGATACCTTCCAGCTGGATAACTTTGGCATCCGCACCGGTTTTACGGGCAATATAATCACCGGCCAGTTTGCCGCCGAGAACGTTATCAGAGGCAACGTGGCTGACCACTTCACCTTTATTGGCAACACGGTCCAGGGTGATAACCGGGATATTGGCTTTGTTGGCCAGGATCACCGCGTTACCGACCGCATCAGAGTCTGTCGGGTTAATCAGCATCAGTTTGGTGCCTTTCACGGTCAGATCCTGCACGTTAGCCAGTTCTTTCGCCGGGTTATCCATGGAATCCAGAACCACCAGGTCGTAACCGAGTTTATCCGCTTCTTTCTGCGCACTGTCTTTCATGGTGACAAAGAACGGGTTGTTCAGTGTGGAGATCACCAGGGCAATGGACTCTTTTGCCAGTGCATTGGCGCTGATAGTGGCGCTCAGTGCAACAACGGAGAAAAGGGTCGCAATCTTTTTCAGTTTCATGTTTCTGTTCCTTGCAGGATTCGGGTAAGTGGATTATTTACTGCTTTTGTTATCAACGAGTACAGCCAGCAAAATCACAACCGCTTTAACAATCATCTGGTAGTTGGAGGAGATCCCCAGCAGATTCAGCGCGTTGTTCAGAAAACCTAAAATCAGCGCCCCGATCAGGGTGCCCATAATACGGCCTTTACCCCCGGCGAGACTGGTGCCGCCGAGTACCACCGCCGCAATCGCATCCAGCTCATAACCGTTACCGGCCATCGGCTGTGCGGACGATAAACGCGCTACTTCAATCACACTGGCTAATGCCGCCAGCAGACCACAGAGGGCGTAAACAATGATTTTGATTTTATCGACATTAATACCGGACAGGCGGGTGGCGGATTCATTACCGCCCAGCGCGTAGATATAACGGCCCAGGCGGGTATGATGCAGCAGATACCAGGCCGCCGCGAAAACGACAATCATCAGCCAGACCGGTGCCGGAATACCAAACAGACGGCCGATACCAAACCAGCTGAACACATCGGCGTTATCACTGAATCCGGTGCTGATCGGGCTGCCGTCGGTATACACACGGGTCACACCGCGCAGTAACAGCATCATCACCAGCGTGGCGATAAAAGCCTGCACTTTCCCTTTCGCGACAATCACCCCGGTCACACCACCGATAGCCGCACCCAGTGCCAGCGCACCCGCAACAGCAACAATGGCGTTAACATCCGCGCCCACCATGGAGGCCGCCACCGCACCGGTCAGTGCCAGCAGAGAACCGACAGACAGGTCAATCCCGGAGGTCAGGATCACCAGTGTCATACCCACCGCCATAATGGCGTTAACAGAGGTCTGCTGGAGAATATTGAACAGGTTATTCAGGGTAAAAAAGTTCGGGCTGATCATGGAGACAATCACAATCAGGATCAGCAGCGCGATCAGTGATTTCTGCTCAAGCAGCCATTCTTTGGAAAACCAGCGTTTTGACGCCGGGGTTGAATCTGTACGCATATCTTACTCCTGCCCTGCGCCATATTGTTTGCCGACTGCGGCGGCCATTAATGCTTCCTGAGTGACGTTTTCCGCGGCAAACTCCCCGCTTATCCGTCCTTCGTGCATGACCAGAATCCGGTCACTCATCCCCATCACTTCCGGCATTTCCGATGAAATAAGGATGATACTCAGGCCTTCCTGTTTAAATTTGTTGATCAGCTGATAAATCTCTTTCTTCGCCCCGACATCCACACCGCGTGTCGGTTCATCGAGGATCAGAACTTTCGGCCGCGTCATCAGACCGCGTGCAATTGCCACTTTCTGCTGATTACCGCCGGATAAGAACCCGATTATCTGATCCATGCCCGGGGTTTTGATATTGAACAGCTGAATAAAATCGCTGACAGTCAGATGCTCTTCTTTATGATTAAGGCGTCCGGTCTTGCTGCTGAAATACGGCAGCGCCGTCAGAGACATGTTCTCTTTTACTGACATCCCCAGCACCAGACCATCGCGTTTGCGGTCTTCGGAAATATACACGATGCCGTTATCCAGCCCGGCTTTCGGTGAGTTTATCTGGCAGGCTTTACCGTCCATTTCAACCGTTCCGCCGGTTTTTGCCATCGCACCGTAAATGATTTTCATCAGTTCGGTACGCCCGGCGCCCATCAGCCCGGAAACACCGAGAATTTCATTCTCATGCAGCGTGAAACTGACATCATGCACATCGCGGCCGCACAGGTTTTTTACCACCAGCTTCTCTTTGCCGCGCGGCAGAGTCAGACGCGGATACTGATCTTCCAGTTTACGCCCGACCATCATTTCGATCAGGCTATCCTCCGTCAGGTCAGACACCGGTTTTTCACCGATAAACTGTCCGTCGCGGAACACCGTCACATCATCACAAATCTCAAAAATCTCTTTCAGACGGTGGGATATATAGACAATCCCGCAGCCCTGCTCGCGCAGTTCGCGGATCACACTAAAGAGGGATTCGGTTTCGGTGTCTGTCAGGGCATCTGTCGGTTCATCCATAATGATGACTTTTGACTCAAAACTGAGCACCTTGGCGATTTCCACCATCTGCTGATCGCCGATAGACAATTCAGCCACCAGCCGGTGGCTGCTGTAAGTGAGATTCAGACGGGCCAGTAATTTATCCGCTTCGGCATACATTTTTTTCCAGTCAATGTTACCGAAACGGCCGGTAAACTCGCGGCCGAGGAAAATGTTTTCTGCAATCGTCAGTTCCGGGATCAGGTTCAGTTCCTGATGAATAATCCCGATACCGGCTTCCTGAGACGATTTCGGCCCCGTAAACTGACGCTCCTGCCCCAGAAACAGAATCTGACCGGCATCTTTTTTGTAGATCCCGGTCAGCACTTTCATCATGGTGGATTTACCGGCGCCGTTCTCTCCGACCAGCGCCATCACTCTGCCGGGATAAACCCGCAGGGCAGCACCGGATAAGGCTTTCACACCCGGGAAAGCTTTATCGATACCTTTGAGTTCAAGTAACGGTTCCATAAACACCTCAGAATGTCACGCCGGAGAACAGCATCACATTGGCAAATGGTGTGCACTCACCGGTCCGGATCACGGCACGGCTGTTTTGTGTCTGTAACTTGAAAGAGGCGTGAGTCACATACTGAATCTGAATCACATTACCCTGCTGTAATTCCAGTGCTTTCAGATGTGCCACGATAGCATCGTGCAGCTCACTGTTATGTGTCTGGATATCTTCCGCCATCAGTGCGGCTTCCACCTGCATCTCCTGCGTGATGACTTTAAACACCGACATAAAATCAGGCACACCCTGTGTTAATGCCAGATCAATACGTGGCGTGGCGGGCGGGATTGGCAGCCCGGCATCAGCAACAGTAATATGGTCGGTATGACCCAGACGCGCGATAACCGCGGAGACATCACCGTTCAGTAAAGCCCCTTTCTTCATAAAATCCTCCTGAGCGAAACGTTTCGCTTTTAAACTATGGTAGGAAAAATACGGGAAAACTCAATGTTCATCCATAAAAAATGTGATGGTGATCGAAACGTTTCGCTTAAGAATATGTTAAATGAAAAAGCTAACTGATTGAATGAGTTATAGCTGAATGGATTCAATTATACCGGCAGAAAAATACCGGTTATCCGGCAACTTCCCCCCTGAAATCACCGGTTCTCCCCCCGGATATCCCGGATTTTTTATCACTCTGTTACACCACTAATAAGTTATGACATCGCAAAACATATCCCGGTGTTGTTATGTTGATTTTCCCCTCTCATACCGGAGATCTTCTTATGATGAAAAAAACGGCATTTGCCGGCATACTTTTCTGTTTACTGACTTCTCAGGCGTTTGCTCACGGCTATATCACTGAACCGGCCTCACGGGCAGCAAATTGCCGTGACGGTAAAAATCCCGCTGCAATGTGTGGCTCCGCCCAATGGGAACCACAAAGTATTGAAACATTCTCCGGATTTCCGGACGGAAAATTCCCGCCGGACGGCCGGCTTGCCAGCGGTGGTATTGAGCGTTTTCTGCCACTCGATACCCCCGGTGATAACTGGCATCAGATAACGGTAAAACCGGGAACCGCCATGTTCACCTGGAAAATAACAGCCGCCCACAAAACCCGTAACTGGCGTTACTACATCACCAGGCCGGACTGGCAGCCGGGAACCCCGCTGACCCGGGCATCATTTGAACCCGAACCATTCTGTAGTTATGACGATAAAAATCAGGTTCCGCCGCAGACAGTGACACATCAGTGCACCATTCCGGAACGGAGCGGCTATCAGGTTATTTACGGTGTATGGGAAATCGCGGATACCGCCAACAGTTTCTATCAGGTGATTGATGTCCGGTTTGACTGATGTTTTGTTTTACTGATTAACAGCATTGCCGGTATCCCCGGCAATTTTTTTATCACCATTTGCGCAAAAAGCAGAAGAAACGTGATTTCACGCAGTAAACGCGGTAGCTTTTTTGGTTTATAAACGCAGAAACTGCATCAGTAAATTCACGGGAGTCCCATGCAACGTTCTGAACGTATTGCCCGGCTGAGCCGCCACCTGGAATCCGGGCTGTATGAACGACAGCACGCCATCCGGCTCTGCTTGCTGGCCACCCTCAGCGGGGAAAGTGTTTTTCTGCTCGGCCCGCCGGGAATTGCCAAAAGTATGATAGCACGGCGCATGAAACTGATTTTCAGTGACGCCCGTGCCTTTGAGTATCTGATGACCCGCTTCTCCACCCCGGAGGAGATCTTCGGTCCGCTCTCGATTGCAGCACTGAAAGATGAAGGGAAATACCAGCGCATCACGCAGGGATATCTGCCGGATGCGGAAATCGTGTTTCTCGACGAAATCTGGAAAGCGGGTCCCGCAATCCTCAACACCCTGCTGACCGCGATTAACGAACGCAAATACCGCAACGGCGACAGCGAAAATGCTATCCCGATGCGGCTGCTGGTGGCCGCCTCCAACGAACTGCCGGACGATGACAGCAGCCTGGAAGCACTCTATGACCGGATGCTGATCCGTTTATGGCTGGATAAACTTCAGGAAAAACAGAGCTTCCGCGCCATGCTTATCAGCACACCGGGGGCATCGGATGAACAGATCCCCGCGCATCTGCAGGTAACCGATGAGGAATACCATCAGTGGCAGGAAGAAATTGACCGTGTTGTGCTGACCGATCAGATATTTGAACTGATTTATCAGCTGCGTCAGCAGATTGAGCGGCTGGATAACGCACCGTATATCTCAGACCGGCGCTGGAAAAAGGCACTGCGGCTGTTACAGGCCAGTGCGTTTTTCAACGACCACAGCAGTATCACACCTCTTGACCTGATTTTGCTGAAAGATTGCCTGTGGCATGATTCCGCCTCACTGAAATCCGTTCCGCTACTGCTGACACAACTGATGTGTGAGCAGGCCTATCAACAACGCAGCCTGCTGCTGAAACTGGAAAAATACTATCAGGAATGGATCCTGGAAACGCAGACTCAGCAACAGCGGGATGCCTTCAGTGTGATCCGCAGCAGTGCCCGTTTCGGGCGCAAAGTCAGTTACGCTCTGCCGGATACGCTGCCGCCCGGCCCGGTCACCCTTTTTCTGCATAACCCGCTGACATTACATGATATGACAGTCACTCATGTGACTATTGAACGCAGTGCCTTTGATACCTTTTTTGATAAAGGCGTCTTTGATAAAGGTGGGAACATTGCGGCAAAACTCAACGGTATCGGCTTTACCCAGTCTGTATCCGCCGCAGTGAATGATAACGGCCTTCTGGAACTGCGTGATGTCAGTCTGCGCAGCAGCACCCTGTTCCCGGCGGGTACCGAAAGCCGGATGACAGAGGCGCAGAAGCAAATCTGGCTGGATAAGCTTTCAGCGATACGCCAGACACTGGTACAGCAGCGCCAGCTGTTTGCACAGCATCAGCCCGCCCTGTTTGTCAGTGATGACTGGATTGCACAGATAGAGGAAAGCTTTCTGCCGGTGACAGAGCGCCTCGATAAACTGACTCAGCAAATGAGCAGCACCCCGTGTTAAGTCTTTCAGCACTGGATCTGGCGCTGGCAGTTAATGAAGGGGAACTCATTGAGGAGATCCTGCTGACACTGCTGGCCGCTCCGCAACTGGCCTGGTTTTTCGAAAAGCACCCGCGGTTACGCCGTGCGGTGCTGACTGATATGCCGTCATGGCGGAAATCACTGGAAGAACGGGTGAAAGAGGCGCTGGTTCCGGCCGCTCTGGCAGATGAATTCCGTCTTTACCAGAAAAGCACCGCTGCAGACCGGACAGAATTTTACCGCCTGCTGCCGGAGATCCTCAAAGCGCTGGAGGACATACACTCGCCGTTCTCGCCGGAAGCACACCGCCTGCACAGAGATGAGCAGGAAACCACCTCCCATCAGATATTATTCAATCAGCGCTGGCGTCTCAGCCTGATTTTACAGGTCACCACCTATCATAAAGAAATCCTGGAGCAGGAAAAAGAACAGCTCCTCGCCGAACTTCAGCAGCACCTGGCGCTGAGCGGCAATCTTGATCCGCTGATCAGTGAAAATGAGCAGGCTTCCGGTAAGTTATGGGATCTGGCCAAAGGATCACTGAAATCCCCGGCCGGCGGACGATCTCCTGCTGCGTTACAGCGAATTTTTAAAATCCCAGCCGGAACTGGAAAAACTGGCCTCACTGCTGGGGCGCAGCCAGACGGCAAAATCCGTTCCTCAGGACAGTGCGGTGACAGAGCCGGTCACCATTACCGAGCTGGTGCCGGATCAGACCCCGGAAGAGGTCAGCGGGGTCGGACTGAGTGATGATGTGCTGCGTCTTCTGCCCGCCGAGCTGGCGTTACTCGGCATCAGCGGTCTGGAGCTGGAATTTTACCGGAAGCTGGCCGAGAAACAGTTATACACCTACCGGTTACAGGGCGATCACTGGCAGGAACGGCAGGTGATGCGGCCTATCGTTCATCATAAAGATGAAAAACAGCCGCGCGGTCCCTTCATTATCTGTATCGATACTTCCGGCTCGATGGGCGGTTTTAATGAGCGCTGCGCCAAAGCATTTTGTCTCGCGCTGGTCAAAATCGCTATGGCCGATAACCGGCAGTGCCATGTCATGCTCTTTTCCACTGAACAGGTGCATTATGATTTTCTCGGCCCGGACGGCATCGAGCAGATGACCCGCTTTCTGCTTCAGAGTTTTAAAGGCGGAACAGACCTGGCATCCTGTCTGACAGAAGCGGCAAAACGACTGGAAACGCCGCAGTGGCGTGATGCGGATGTGGTGGTGATGTCTGACTTTATTGCCCAGCGGCTGCCGGATGAGGTGGTGAAGATGGTTAAACGTTCGCAGCAGCAGGGAAAACACCGCTTCCATGCGGTAGCCCTGTCCCATTACGGAAAGCCCGGTATCATGCGGATTTTTGATCACATCTGGCGTTTTGATACCGGCTTAAAAAATCGTCTGTTGCGCCGTTTCAGGCGGTGAGCCTCCGGGCTCACCGTACAACAGTGTATTACAGCATATCAGTGATGGTTTCGCGCACTTCCGGTGCCCACACACTGCATTGTACCTGGCCGATATGGCTGCGCTGGAGCAGTAACATCACCAGACGTGACTGGCCGATCCCGCCGCCGATAGTCTGCGGCATTTCACCGGCTGCCAGCGATTTGTGCCAGTCCAGCTCCATCCGCACCTGCTGACCGGTCAGGTCCAGCTGACGCGCCAGGGTGACCGGGTCGACACGGATCCCCATTGAGGATAACTCGAACGCATCCTGCAGTACCGGGTTCCACACGAGGATGTCCCCGTTCAGCCCTTTGTAGCCGTCACTGTTCTCAGTGGTCCAGTCATCATAATCCGGTGCACGGACATCATGGGACTCACCATGAGATAATTTACCGCCGATGCCGATTAAGAAGACGGCACCCAGTTCTTTCGCGATGGCGCGCTCACGGCCTTTGGCATCCAGGTCCGGGTAGCGTGCAAGCAGCTCTTCAGAGTGAATAAAATGAATTTGGTCCGGCAGGAACGGTGTCAGACCAAATTCCTTACTTACTGCAAGTTCTGTTTCTTTTATTGTCTGATATATTTTACTCACTGTCTGCTTCAGATAAGGCAGCGTACGCTCCTCATCTGCCATCACTTTTTCCCAGTCCCACTGATCAACATAGACAGAATGGATTGGGGTTAAGCGATCCTCATCAGGACGCAACGCTTTCATGTCGGTGTACAGACCCTGGCCCGGCTGAAAATCAAAACGCCCTAAGGTTTTGCGTTTCCATTTAGCCAGTGAATGCACGACTTCAAAGGTTGAGCCCGGCAATGATTTAACTTTCACCTGAACCGCTTTCTCGCTGCCGGATAAATTATCCTGAGTACCATCACCCACGCGGCTTAAGATTGGCCCCTGGACTTCAATAAGGCCCAGTTGTTTTTCCAGCAGACGTGAGAAGTAAGACTTCACGAAGCTGATTTGCTGCTGCTGTCGGATGAATGATTTTTCCATGATAATAATCCTTGATATGCGGAACATGTATTGCCTGTGAAATAGATTAAGCAACAGAATGGGGTATAAATTCAATATCCTTTATCAAAAATACCCTTTGCTATTTATAAAATTCATTTTTATGATACTAAAAATGAATATTCGTTAATTTAAGGGACATAAAATGGCCGAAATTTATCAGATCGACAATCTGGACCGTGACATACTTCACGCTTTAATGGCGAATGCCCGCACACCTTACGCGGAATTAGCGAAAAAATTTGCCGTCAGTCCCGGTACGATCCATGTCCGGGTAGAGAAAATGAAGCAGGCGGGTATCATCACCGGCACCCGGGTGGATATCAGTGAAAAACAGCTGGGGTTTGATGTGACCTGCTTTATCGGCATCATCCTGAAAAGTGCCAAAGATTACCCGGCCGCTCTCAAGAAACTCGATAAGCTGGATGAAGTGGTGGAAGTCTATTACACCACCGGGCAGTACAGCATCTTTATAAAGGTGATGTGCAAAACGATAGAATCTCTGCAGGACGTACTTATCAACAAGATCCAGAGTATTGATGAGATACAGTCCACTGAAACCCTGATCTCCTTACAGAACCCGATCATACGAACGATCCGCCCGTAAGAAAAAATTCTTATAACCACATTATCCACAGGTAGATCCCAGCTGTTTCACAGCGTACAATAGCGGCTCTTTACAGCAGGGGATCACCATGACCACAGTTACTCTCATTACCGGCAGTACCATGGGCAGCGCAGAATATGTTGCCGAGCATGTTGCCGAAATCCTGGAAAACGCCGGTTTTACCACAGATGTGCAGCACGGGCCGGAAGCGGACGACGTACCGCAGCAGGACAGTACCTGGTTAATTGTCACCTCCACTCACGGTGCCGGTGATCTCCCCGAAAATATACAGCCGTTCGCTGATGCCCTGCGTGAGCAGCAGCCTGATCTCAGTTCCGTCCGTTACGGGGCTATCGGGATCGGCAGCAGTGAATATGACACCTTCTGTGGTGCAGTCCGTACACTGGACGCTCTGCTCACCTCTCTGGGTGCGAAAAAAATCGGTCAGTCACTCGAAATAGATATTCAGAAACACGAGATTCCTGAAGATCCGGCTGAGATCTGGATCGAAGAATGGAAAAATTTACTCTGATTTGCTGATAAAAACAGCAATCAACTGTGGATAACTCGGGGATCAACTTGCGATCAACCCGTAGTTATTCACTGTATAAGATCACTCTCCGTCAGGCCCTGTGAATAAGTACCCGTTTTGATCCCAGCTTATACTGAACAGGATCAACGGTACTTCACAGGAAATGATCCTTTACAGTTTTATGATCTTTATGGGGATTTAACACTTATCCACAGAGGATCGCGATCCTAATAAAAGATCTAATAAAGAGATCTTTAAATAAAAAGATCTTTATATAATTACCTGCGTCTTTACCGCTCATGGTCAGACGGCAAGAGTTGAGTTATATTCTCTCCCCCGATGCGCTACTGCATTTTGTAATGAAGGTTTAACATGTTTTATCCGGATCATTTTGACGTCATTGTTATCGGCGGTGGCCACGCCGGTACTGAAGCTGCAATGGCAGCGGCACGTATGGGCCGTCAAACACTTTTACTGACTCACAATATCGACACTCTGGGTCAGATGTCCTGCAACCCTGCTATCGGTGGGATTGGTAAGGGACATCTGGTTAAAGAGATCGATGCACTCGGCGGACTGATGGCACATGCCACTGACCGTGCCGGTATTCAGTTCAGAACCCTGAACGCCAGCAAAGGACCGGCAGTTCATGCCACCCGTGCTCAGGCTGACCGCGTGCTTTACCGTCTGGCAGTGCGCACCGCACTGGAAAACCAGCCTAACCTGATGATTTTCCAGCAGCCGGTTGAAGATCTTATCGTTGAAAACGATACCGTTACCGGTGCAGTAACCCGGATGGGACTGAAATTCAGAGCCAAATCGGTTGTACTGACTGTCGGGACATTCCTGGACGGCAAAATTCATATCGGACTGGAAAACTACAGCGGCGGCCGTGCCGGTGATCCGCCATCAGTCTCACTGTCTCACCGTCTGCGGGAACTGCCGCTGCGTGTCGGCCGTCTGAAAACAGGAACACCGCCGCGTATTGACGCCCGGACCATCGATTTTACTCAGCTGACACCACAATTCGGTGACAACCCGATGCCGGTATTCTCCTTCATGGGCAGTGCGGATGAGCATCCTGAACAGATGCCGTGCCATATCACGTACACCAATGAAAGAACCCATGAAGTGATCCGCAATAACCTCGATCGCAGCCCGATGTATGCCGGTGTGATAGAAGGGATCGGCCCGCGTTACTGCCCGTCCATTGAAGACAAAGTGATGCGCTTTGCGGATCGTAATCAGCATCAGATCTTCCTGGAGCCGGAAGGGCTGACCAGCAATGAAATTTACCCGAACGGTATCTCCACCAGCTTACCGTTTGATGTGCAGATGCAGATTGTTCACTCGATGAAAGGCATGGAAAACGCGCGTATTGTGCGTCCCGGTTATGCTATCGAGTATGATTTCTTTGACCCGCGCGACCTGAAACAGACCCTGGAAAGCAAATACCTGCACGGCCTGTTCTTTGCCGGACAAATCAACGGTACCACCGGTTATGAAGAAGCGGCTGCCCAGGGGCTGCTGGCCGGTCTGAACGCCGCCCGCTATTCTGCCGATCAGGAAGGCTGGTTCCCGCGCCGTGATCAGGCGTATATCGGCGTGCTGGTGGACGACCTGTGCACACTCGGCACCAAAGAACCGTACCGGATGTTTACCTCACGGGCGGAATACCGTCTGATGCTGCGTGAAGACAACGCAGATACCCGTCTGACAGAAACCGGCCGTAAACTGGGGCTGGTGGATGACGCGCGCTGGGCACACTTCAGTGAAAAAATGGAGCTGATCGAGAAAGAGCGTCAGCGCCTGAGAGATATCCGCGTCCACCCGCAGTCCGAAAGCGTGAAAGAGATCAACGCGATCCTGAACACTCCTCTCTCCAAAGAAGCGACCGGGGAAGATCTTCTGCGCCGTCCGGAAATGGACTATAACCGTCTGATGACCCTGAGTGATTTCGCGCCGGGGGTTAATTCACCGGCAGCGGCACAGCAGGTGGAAATTCAGGTGAAATACGAAGGGTATATCTCCCGTCAGCAGGACGAAATTCAGCGCCAGCTTCGTAATGAGAACGCCACACTGCCTGTTGATCTCGATTACAAACAGGTGAGCGGGCTTTCCAACGAAGTGGTGGCAAAACTCAACGACCACAAACCGACCTCTATCGGCCAGGCATCGCGGATCTCCGGTATCACACCAGCTGCTATCTCTATCCTGCTGGTTTGGCTGAAAAAGCAGGGCCTTCTGCGGCGGAGTGCGTAACGGATGAGTGATTTACAGCAACAACTTTCCGCGCTGCTGCGCAGTGCGGATATCCGGCTGACCGATCAGCAGAAACAACAACTGACCGGTTATGTGGAGATGCTTCACAAATGGAACAAAGCCTATAACCTGACGTCTGTCCGCCAGCCGGAACAGATGCTGGTGCGTCATATCATGGACAGTATCGTGGTCGAACCGCATCTGACCGGCCGCCGGTTTATTGATGTCGGCACCGGCCCCGGGCTTCCCGGCGTGCCGCTGGCGATTGTCCGCCCGGACTCTCACTTTGTCCTGCTCGACAGCCTGGGTAAGCGTGTACGCTTCCTGAAACAGGTACAGCATGAACTGGGGCTGAGCAACATCGAACCGGTTCAGAGCCGCGTGGAAGAGTATCAGGGCGAACCATTTGACGGGGTTATCAGTCGTGCATTTGCATCACTGGATGATATGCTCAGCTGGTGTCATCACCTGCCGGTACCGGAAACCGGGCGCTTTTTTGCACTGAAAGGCAGTGTGCCGGAAGAGGAATTAACCCGGTTACCGGAGGGGATTTCTCTCGTCAGTGTTGAAAAACTGGTCGTGCCGCAACTTGACGAGCAGCGCCATCTGGTGATTCTTAAAGCAAATTGAGTTTGCTGTACGTCAAAAAACAGAAATATTTTTAAGGGGACGGAGTCAGCGCATTTTCTGCACCGTCCCTTTGTTTTGCCGGAGACGAAAATAAAATGCGTAACGGGGCCGTTACAAAGTGACAACGGCAGATTGGTTACTTTCCGGTAAGTTTATCTGCGAAAAATTTCATGCCGGATCGTTTTTACTGATAACGCATTATTTCAAAATTATTTATTTTATTTAAAATTAATCTGTAAATATCAGTTAAATGTTTATTTTTTTAATTAACTGGTTGATAGATATTGCTATTTTTACAACCGCTGATCGCTATAAAATGTTAATTCAACTAATGTATTTTATGTTATGTGATTTTTGTCACGTTTCAGAAATGAGTTGCACGTCGTATTCCGAGGTAGGGTAGACTCTATTTTTTGTACGATTTGTGGCGGCGGCAAAGAAATTAAATTTTTATTCACTTTTTCGCTACTTATTGATTGAAAACAATCTGGCTGCCCGTATAATTTGCACGTTTTTGTCTCTTGACACTCTCGCTCAAAGGCAGTTTTATACATCATTCAGTAAGCCTGACCCCGGAAGGTGCACACGGAGAAACTAAATGTCATGTCTGTCTCCCTTTTCAACGGAAAATTGACCAAAAAACTGTTGTTTTTGCAGTTTATGACGTTTGTTGTTCTTAGTGCGCTTTTTTGCATAAAAAGTATCGAGTGGGGTGCTTCCGCGCTGGCCGGGGGAGTTGCCGCATGGATACCGAATGCGATTTTTTTGCTGATCAGTAACCGGCAGAAAGCGCATGAGGAACCGCAGTCGTACCGGATTGCATGGTTTTTTGTGGTAGGGGAAGGGTTTAAAGTTATCTTCGCGATAGCGATACTGATGATTGCTTTAGGAGTGTTTAAAGCGGCAGTTGCACCACTGGTCTTGACCTATTTAGCGGTGCTTTTCGTGCAGATTATCGCACCGGCCGTGCTAAGCGGTTAGCGGTTTTAACAACAAAGGGTAAGAGGCATCATGTCTGCATCAGGAGAAAGTTTAACCACAAAAGAGTATATCGGTGGCCACCTGAATAACCTTCAGCTGGACCTGAATACTTTCGAGTTGGTCAATCCCCATGCGAACGCGACTCCATCTTTTTGGACGCTGAACATTGACTCCCTTTTCTTCTCAGTCGTATTAGGTATTTTCTTTTTATGGCTTTTCAGAAGGGTGGCAAAGAAAGCGACAAGTGGCGTTCCCGGGAAATTTCAGACTGCGGTAGAAATGCTTATCGGCTTCGTTGACAGCAACGTCCGTGATATGTATCACGGCAAGAGCAAGGTTATTGCACCTCTCGCATTAACTGTGTTCGTGTGGGTGCTGCTGATGAACGCACTGGACTTATTACCAATCGACTTCATTCCGTATATCGGTGAACACATCCTCGGTTTACCTGCGCTGCGTATCGTTCCGACCGCAGACGTAAGTATCACACTGTCGATGGCGATTGGTGTATTCGTTCTTATCCTCTTTTACAGCTTCAAGATGAAAGGCGTGAAAGGATTTGCAAAAGAGCTGACATTACAGCCTTTTAATCATCCGTTATTCATTCCTGTCAACCTGATTCTGGAAGGGGTAAGCCTGCTGTCAAAACCTGTTTCCCTCGGTCTGCGACTGTTTGGGAACATGTATGCAGGTGAGCTGATCTTCATTCTTATTGCAGGTCTGCTACCGTGGTGGTCACAATGGTTACTGAGCCTTCCGTGGGCGATTTTCCACATACTGATTATTACGTTACAAGCCTTTATTTTCATGGTTCTGACGATCGTCTATCTGTCGATGGCGTCTGAAGAGCATTAATTTTATTACCAATAACTGTGATTTAACTGAAACAAACTGGAGACTGTCATGGAAAACCTGAATATGGATCTGCTGTACATGGCTGCCGCTGTAATGATGGGCCTGGCGGCTATCGGTGCTGCGATCGGTATCGGCATCCTCGGTGGGAAATTTTTAGAAGGCGCTGCACGCCAGCCGGATTTAATCCCTCTGCTGCGTACTCAGTTCTTCATCGTAATGGGTCTGGTTGACGCCATCCCGATGATTGCTGTGGGTCTGGGCTTGTATGTAATGTTTGCGGTTGCGTAGTGATACGGCCACTCCCGGATATTTACATCAACTCAATTAGATAAAGAGGTATTGTGCTGTGAATCTTAACGCAACAATCCTCGGCCAGGCCATCGCGTTTGTCCTGTTTGTTTTGTTCTGTATGAAGTATGTATGGCCACCGATCATGGCGGCCATTGAAAAACGTCAGAAAGAAATTGCTGACGGTTTATCTTCCGCAGAACGTGCTAAAAAGGACCTGGACTTAGCGCAAGCCAATGCGACCGACCAAATGAAAAAAGCGAAAGCGGAAGCATCTGCCCTGATCGATCAAGCGAATAAACAACGCGCTCAGATCATCGATGAGGCAAAAGCAGAAGCGGAAGTTGAGCGTAGCAAAATCATAGCACAGGCGCAGGCGGAAATTGACGCCGAACGCAAACGTGCTCGTGAAGAGTTACGTAAACAGGTCGCCATTTTAGCTGTCGCGGGTGCCGAGAAAATTATTGAACGTTCCGTGGATGAAGCTGCTAACAGCGACATCGTTGATAAACTTGTCGCTGAACTGTAAGGAGGGTGGGGCATGTCAGAAATCGTTACTGTAGCTCGCCCCTACGCCAAAGCAGCTTTTGACTTTGCTGTGGAAAACCGGGCCGTTGAAAAATGGCAGGATATGCTGGCATTTGCCGCTGAAGTGACACGCAATGAGCAGATCGACGATCTGATTTCCGGTTCTTTTGCTCCGGAAACCCTGGCTCAGGCGTTTATCACTGTTTGCGGTGAGCAGATTGACGAGCATGTTCAGAACCTGGTTCGTATCATGGCTGAGAATGGTCGCTTAGTGACCCTGCCGGAAGTTAGCCGTCAGTTCGCAACACTGCGGGCTGCGCTGGAGTCAACTGTTGAGGTTGAAGTCACTTCAGCCGGCGAACTCAATGAACAGCAGCTGGCGAAAATTTCTGCAGCGATGGAAAAACGTCTGTCACGCAAAGTTAAGCTGAATTGCAAAATTGATAAGTCAGTTATCGCGGGGTTTGTATTGCGCGCCGGTGACCTTGTCATCGACAACAGCATTCGCAATCGACTCGAGCGTTTAACCGACGTCTTGCAGTCTTAAGGGGACTGGAGCATATGCAACTGAATTCCACCGAAATCAGCGAACTGATCAAGCAGCGCATTGCTCAGTTCAATGTCGTGAGTGAAGCTCACAACGAAGGTACGATTGTCTCCGTCAACGACGGTATCATTCGTATCCACGGTTTAGCCGAAGTTATGCAGGGTGAGATGATCTCTCTGCCGGGCAACCGTTATGCTATCGCACTGAACCTGGAGCGCGACTCTGTTGGTGCGGTTGTGATGGGTCCTTATGCCGACCTGGCAGAAGGCATGAAAGTCAAATGTACCGGTCGTATTCTGGAAGTGCCGGTTGGCCGTGGCCTGTTAGGCCGTGTGGTCAACACCCTGGGTGAGCCTATCGATGGTAAAGGCCAGGTTGAGCACGATGGTTTCTCACCTGTCGAAGTTATCGCACCGGGTGTTATCGACCGTCAGTCCGTTGATCAGCCTGTACAGACCGGTTATAAGTCTGTCGATGCGATGATTCCAATCGGCCGTGGTCAGCGTGAGCTGATTATCGGTGACCGTCAGACCGGTAAAACCGCACTGGCAATCGATGCAATCATCAACCAGCGTGATTCCGGCATCAAATGTATTTACGTCGCAATTGGTCAGAAAGCGTCCACTATTGCTAACGTTGTCCGTAAATTAGAAGAGCACAATGCGCTGGCCAACACAATCGTTGTGGTCGCGAGTGCGTCTGAATCTGCGGCACTGCAATATCTGGCTCCGTATTCCGGTTGTGCAATGGGTGAATACTTCCGTGACCGCGGTGAAGACGCGTTAATCATTTATGATGACCTGTCAAAACAAGCGGTTGCTTACCGTCAGATCTCCCTGCTGCTCCGTCGTCCGCCTGGACGTGAAGCATATCCCGGTGACGTTTTCTATCTGCATTCCCGTCTGCTGGAACGTGCTGCGCGTGTTAACGCGGAATATGTGGAAGCGTTTACCAAGGGTGAAGTGAAAGGCAAAACCGGTTCTCTGACCGCGCTGCCAATCATCGAAACTCAGGCAGGGGACGTATCAGCGTTCGTTCCGACTAACGTTATCTCCATCACTGATGGTCAGATCT
This sequence comes from Morganella morganii, assembly GCF_019243775.1. NCBI lineage: Bacteria > Pseudomonadati > Pseudomonadota > Gammaproteobacteria > Enterobacterales > Morganellaceae > Morganella > Morganella morganii. The sequence continues at coordinate 26,228 of NZ_CP069157.1, read as the reverse complement.
TCCTGGAATCCGCGCTGTTCAACGCCGGTATCCGTCCTGCGGTTAACCCGGGGATCTCCGTATCCCGTGTGGGTGGTGCAGCACAGACCAAGATCATGAAAAAACTGTCCGGTGGTATCCGTACCGCTCTGGCACAGTATCGTGAACTGGCGGCGTTCTCACAGTTCGCATCTGACCTTGATGATGCAACCCGTAAACAGCTTGACCACGGTCAGAAAGTTACCGAGTTGCTGAAACAGAAACAGTATGCACCAATGTCAGTGGCACAACAGTCTCTGTCACTGTATGCAGCTGAGCGTGGTTACCTGGAAGATATCGAAATTTCGAAAGTCGTGCCGTTTGAAGCTGCTCTGATTGGCTACGCCACTCGTGAACATGCTGATCTTCTGAAAGAAATCGACCAGACGGGTAGCTATAACGATGATATCGAAGCGAAGTTGAAAAACGTGCTCGATACCTTCAAGGCGACTCAGTCCTGGTAATACTAAACGGCCTGTGTGAACAGTACAGGCCGTCTGGTTCATGAGGAGAGCAAATGGCCGGCGCAAAAGAGATACGTTCTAAGATCGCCAGCGTACAAAATACGCAGAAGATCACTAAAGCGATGGAAATGGTCGCGGCGTCCAAAATGCGTAAAACGCAGGACCGCATGGCGGCCAGCCGTCCTTATGCAGAGACCATCCGCAGTGTGATTGGTCACATTGCATTAGGTAATCTGGAATATAAACATCCATACCTCGAAGAACGCGAGGTTAAGCGTGTCGGGTACCTGGTTGTTTCTACCGACCGTGGTTTGTGTGGTGGTTTGAACATTAACCTGTTCAAGAAGCTGATTGTCGAAATGAAAGACTGGTCTGACAAAGGTGTTCAGACTGATCTGGCTCTGATCGGGTCCAAAGCAACATCATTCTTCTCCTCTGTGGGCGGGAATGTGGTTGCTCAGGTAACCGGCATGGGGGATGACCCGTCGCTGGCTGACCTTATCGGTTCGGTAAAAGTCATGCTTCAGGCCTACGACGAAGGTCGTCTTGACAAGCTGTACATTGTAACTAACCGGTTTGTGAATACCATGTCTCAGGTTCCGACCATTGTTCAGGTTCTGCCGTTACCGCCAAGCGATGACGAAAACCTGAAGAAGAAAACCTGGGATTATTTATACGAACCTGATCCTAAAGCGTTACTGGATTCCCTTTTACGGCGCTACATCGAAGCGCTGGTATACCAGGGCGTTGTGGAAAACCTGGCCAGTGAGCAGGCCGCCCGTATGGTTGCAATGAAAGCTGCAACTGATAACGGCGGTAACATGATCAAAGAGCTGAATTTAGTTTACAACAAAGCGCGTCAGGCAAGCATTACACAAGAACTCACCGAGATTGTGTCCGGTGCTGCCGCGGTTTAACACCCGGGTTTTACGAATTACGTAGAGGATTCAAGATGGCTACTGGAAAAATCATCCAGGTTATCGGCGCCGTTGTGGACGTCGAATTTCCTCAGGATGCAGTACCGAAAGTGTACGATGCGCTTGAGGTAACAAATGGTAAAGAAAAACTGGTGCTGGAAGTTCAGCAGCAGTTAGGCGGCGGGGTTGTCCGTTGTATCGCTATGGGTACATCTGATGGTCTGAGCCGTAATCTGGAAGTAACCGATTTAGGCCACCCGATCGAAGTCCCTGTCGGCGTGAAAACCTTAGGACGTATCATGAACGTTCTGGGTGATCCGATCGATATGAAAGGTGACATCGGCGCAGAAGAAAAATGGTCTATTCACCGTGCTGCACCAACATACGAAGAACTGTCTAACTCCCAGGAACTGCTGGAAACAGGTATCAAAGTAATGGACCTGATCTGCCCGTTCGCGAAGGGTGGTAAAGTCGGTCTGTTCGGTGGTGCGGGTGTGGGTAAAACCGTAAACATGATGGAACTGATCCGTAACATCGCGATCGAGCACTCCGGTTACTCTGTATTCGCAGGGGTCGGTGAGCGTACCCGTGAAGGTAACGACTTCTATCATGAAATGACAGACTCCAACGTTCTGGACAAAGTATCACTCGTGTACGGCCAGATGAACGAGCCACCGGGAAACCGTCTGCGCGTTGCTCTGACCGGTCTGACCATGGCGGAAAAATTCCGTGATGAAGGCCGCGATGTACTGCTGTTCGTTGATAACATCTACCGTTATACCCTGGCCGGTACTGAAGTATCCGCGCTGTTAGGCCGTATGCCTTCAGCGGTAGGTTACCAGCCGACACTGGCGGAAGAAATGGGTGTGCTTCAGGAACGTATCACATCGACCAAAACAGGCTCTATCACGTCTGTACAGGCCGTTTACGTCCCTGCGGATGACTTAACTGACCCGTCTCCTGCAACCACGTTCGCCCACCTTGATGCGACCGTCGTTCTGAGCCGTCAGATTGCGTCTCTGGGTATCTACCCTGCGGTTGACCCGCTGGATTCCACCAGCCGTCAGCTTGACCCGCTCGTTGTTGGTCAGGAGCACTACGATGTTGCCCGTGGCGTACAGTCAATCCTCCAGCGTTATCAGGAACTGAAAGATATCATCGCAATCCTCGGGATGGATGAGCTGTCAGAAGAAGATAAACTGGTTGTTGCACGTGCCCGTAAAATCCAGCGCTTCCTGTCTCAGCCGTTCTTCGTGGCAGAAGTCTTCACCGGTTCACCGGGTAAGTTCGTTTCCCTGAAAGACACTATCCGTGGCTTTAAAGGTATCCTGGAAGGTGATTACGATCATCTGCCGGAGCAGGCGTTCTACATGGTTGGTACCATCGAAGAAGCTGTGGAAAAAGCGAAGAAGATTTAATCCGGTTGACAGGAGGCTGATATGTCTGCAATGACGTTTCACCTGACGGTAGTAAGTGCCGAAAAACAACTGTTTAAGGGCTTAGTCCAGAAGATTCAGGTGACAGGCAGTGAAGGTGAGCTGGGTATTTACCCGATGCATACCCCGCTGCTGACTGCCATAAAACCGGGCATGGTACGGATTGTTAAGCAATTTGGCGAAGAAGAGCTTATCTACCTTTCAGGCGGAATGCTCGAAGTACAGCCAAACGGCGTTATCGTACTTGCGGACACGGCTATCCGTGCAAACGATCTGGATGCTGCACTGGCGATGGAATCAAAACGCCGCGCGGAAGAAAACATCCGGAAAGCACATGGTGACGTGGATTATGCTCAGGCATCAGCCGAACTGGCAAAAGCAATTGCAAAATTACGTGTAATTGACGAATTAGCCAAGAAGATGATGTAACCGAGGCAGTTAAAATATAAAAGCCAGTCAGTATCCGCTGACTGGCTTTTTTGCGTTGCGAAATATGTGGTATTTTCGTGTGTAAACAGGTTTACTTGGCACTCTAAAAGAGGAGCGATCAGATTTCTTATGTCTACGAATGCTAAAAGTGTGGTAATTCTCGCTGCGGGTAAAGGTACCCGGATGTACTCCGCGCTGCCGAAGGTGTTACATCACCTGGCGGGTAAACCGATGGTTCAGCATGTGATTGATACTGCCCTTTCACTGGGCGCACAGAATGTGCATCTGGTTTACGGACACGGCGGTGATTTATTACAGAATACGCTGTCGGATCAGAATCTGAACTGGGTTTTACAGGCAGAACAACTGGGAACCGGGCATGCGATGCAGCAGGCTGCACCTCACTTTGCCGATGACGAAGATATTCTGATGCTGTACGGCGATGTTCCGCTGATCGCGGCTGAAACCCTGGAACGCCTGATGGCGGTCAAACCGGAAGGCGGCATTGGCCTGCTGACGGTGATCCTGGATAACCCGGCGGGTTACGGCCGCATCATCCGTGAAAACGGACTGGTGACCGGGATTATCGAACAGAAAGATGCCTCTGAAGAGCAGCAGAAAATCAAAGAAATCAATACCGGTATTCTGGTTGCCAATGGTGGTGATCTCAAACGCTGGTTAGCAAAACTGAACAACAATAATGCGCAGGGTGAATTTTATATCACCGATATTATTGCCATTGCGCATCAGGAAGGACGTCGTATTGAGACGGCTCATCCGGAAAAACTGAGTGAAATGGAAGGGGTGAATAACCGCCTTCAGCTCGCGGCGCTGGAGCGTATTTATCAGCGTGAACAGGCTGATCGTCTGTTGCTCGAAGGTGTGATGATTCTGGATCCGGCGCGTTTTGACCTGCGCGGCACTCTGACACACGGCAAAGATGTCATCATTGACGTGAATGTCATTATCGAAGGCAATGTGACTCTCGGTAATAATGTGGTAATTGGCGCCGGTTGTGTGCTGAAAGATTGCGTTATCGGTGATGGCTCGGTGCTCAGCCCGTATACCGTGGTGGAATCATCTGAAATGGCCCGCGACTGTACTGTTGGTCCGTTTGCCCGTCTGCGTCCCGGCTCTGTGCTGGCAGACAAAGCCCATGTCGGCAACTTTGTTGAAATGAAGAAAGCGACACTCGGCGTCGGCTCCAAAGCCGGACATCTCAGCTACCTGGGGGATGCGGAAATCGGTAACGATGTGAATATCGGTGCCGGAACCATCACCTGTAACTATGATGGTGCAAACAAATTCAAAACGGTAATCGGCGATGATGTTTTTGTCGGCTCTGATACTCAGCTGGTGGCACCGGTCACTATCGGGAAAGGCGCGACCGTCGGTGCCGGTACAACCGTAACAAAAGATGTGGGTGATAATGAACTGGTGATAAGCCGGGTCAGACAAACCCAGATTTCCGGCTGGAAACGTCCGGTAAAAATGAAAAAGTAAATACAATAATAACCCCATATCTACACAGCCCGGGGACACGGCAACGCCGTAAAAACAATCAGGCAGGACATCGTTAAATCAGGAATTTACAACTATGTGTGGAATTGTTGGTGCAGTAGCACAACGTGATATCGCTGAAATTCTGTTAGAAGGGCTTCGTCGTCTGGAATACCGCGGGTATGACTCTGCCGGTATGGCGGTTGTGGACAGCGAAGGGCACCTGACCCGCCTGCGTGAAGTCGGTAAAGTGAAAATGCTGGCGGAAGAAGCAGAAAAAACGCCGGTTTCCGGCGGCACCGGTATCGCGCACACACGCTGGGCAACGCATGGCGAGCCTCTGGAACGCAACGCACACCCGCATGTTTCCGGAAATATCGCCGTTGTTCATAACGGTATTATTGAAAACTACAGTGAATTACGGGAATTACTGAAAGGCCGCGGCTATCAGTTCACTTCCGACACTGACACTGAAGTTATCGCACACCTGGTGAACTGGGAACATTCACAGGGCGGTACGCTGCGTGAAGCCGTACAGCGCGCTATCCCGCAACTGCGCGGTGCATACGGTACGGTGATTATGGATTCCCGCACACCGGAACTGCTGGTTGCTGCCCGTTCAGGCAGCCCGCTGGTGGTCGGCCTGGGTGTCGGTGAAAACTTCCTCGCCTCTGATCAGCTGGCGCTGCTGCCGGTTACCCGCCGCTTTATCTACCTGGAAGAAGGGGATATCGTCGAAATTACCCGCCGTCATGTTCATATTTTTGACCGCAATGGTGATGAAGCAGAACGCGATGTGATTGAATCCAACGTTCAGTATGATGCCGGTGATAAAGGTATTTACCGTCATTATATGCAGAAAGAGATCTATGAGCAGCCGCTGGCCATCAAAAACACGATGGAAGGGCGTCTGCGCAATGAAACGGTCGAATTCAGCGAGCTGGGTGAAAAAGCCCGTGATGTGCTGTCCGGTATTGAGCATATCCAGATTGTTGCCTGCGGTACGTCATTCAACGCCGGGATGGTCTCCCGCTACTGGTTTGAAGCTCTGGCAGGTATTCCGTGTGATGTGGAAATCGCCTCTGAATTCCGTTACCGCAAACCGGCCTGCCGTAAGAACAGCCTGCTGATCACCATTTCACAATCCGGTGAAACCGCAGATACCCTGGCGGCACTGCGTCTGGGTAAAGAGCTGGGCTATCTGACTTCTCTGGCTATCTGTAACGTTGCCGGTTCATCACTGGTGCGTGAATCTGATTTTGCTGTGATGACCAAAGCCGGGACTGAAATCGGTGTGGCCTCCACCAAGGCATTCACTACTCAGCTGACTGTTCTGCTGATGCTGGTGGCTTACCTCGGCCGCCTGAAAGGCAAAGGTGAAGCGCTGGAGCACAGTATTGTGACTGCACTGCATGCGCTGCCGAGCCGTATTGAGAGTATGCTGTCTCAGGATAAAGTCATTGAGCAGCTGGCGGAAGATTTCTCAGACAAGAGCCACGCACTGTTCCTGGGCCGCGGGGATCAGTTCCCGATCGCGGTGGAAGGCGCGCTGAAACTCAAAGAGATCTCCTATATCCACGCAGAAGCCTATGCCGCCGGTGAATTAAAACACGGTCCGCTGGCACTGATTGACGCGGATATGCCGGTCATTATCGTGGCACCAAACAACGAACTGCTGGAAAAACTGAAATCCAACATTGAAGAAGTCCGTGCCCGTGGTGGTCTGCTGTATGTCTTCGCAGATAAAGACGCCGGTTTCAGCGACAGCGAAAATATGAAAATTATTCCGCTGCCGTATGTGGAAGAGCTTATTGCTCCAATCTTCTACACCATCCCGTTACAACTGCTCTCTTATCACGTTGCCTTAATTAAAGGTACTGATGTGGATCAGCCGCGTAACCTGGCGAAATCAGTGACGGTTGAATAAGCTGAGCCTGATTTAGTTTCAGATAATTAATTAGTAAAGCCCGGCGCGTATCACCGTGATACACGCCGGGCTTTTTCTATCCCGCCATTCTCATCCTTAAGAAAAACAACATCATTATTTGACTAATAATCATATTTATAAACTAAATGTGATTAGGTTCACTTACTTATCAGTAATAGAATTTGAATTTATTTCTTTAATAACCAATTATATAGAAAGCCAAAAGAAAAAATAAATTAAGATTCAGGCACTAAAAATATCGCAAAATACCAATACTGGAGTAAGTTATGCTTAAACATATCAGTATAAGAACCGTCATTGTCGTCTTTCTCATCTGTAATTTCACTACAATTAATATTATCTTTCTCTTGCCCCTGTCCGCACTAATTAAATTAGTAATGCTTAATATTGTTAGTGTTTTTACGTTCGCCTGCTCATGGTTTTACATTACGAAGTATCTGGTTATGCCGATCAATGCCGTGAAAAACAGTATTGATGAGGTTAACGCCGGTAACTTGTCGGTGCGGATCCCGGTATTTGGTAATAACTGTGCCGGACGCCTGATCCCCGGGGTGAATCAGCTGGCGGAAAGCCTTTCTCTGCTGGTCAGTGAAATTCGCAGCTCATCAGATTCTGCATCTGTGTTGTCTGAGCAACTGGCAATGCGCAGTTTTGAGCTGTCTGCCAAGACGGAGCAGCAATCAGCCATGCTGGTGGAAACAGCGGCCAATATGGAGGAGATTGCCGCCGGGACTAAAAATAATGCGGAGAATACGGTGCTGGTCAGTGAGCATGCACAGGAAGCAACGGTGTTTGCCGGACATGGCGGTAAGCTGATGGAGGAAGTGGCCACCAATATGCATTCTATTAATGAATGCACCAATAAGATGACTGAAATTATCACCCTGATTGATTCCATTGCCTTCCAGACCAACATTCTGGCGCTGAATGCCGCTGTAGAGGCCGCCCGTGCCGGTGAGCACGGCAGAGGGTTTACTGTTGTGGCCGGTGAGGTCAGAAATCTGGCTCACCGCAGTTCAGAATCAGCGAAAAATATTAAATCCCTGATTGCGGTGACAACCGATAATGTTAAGCAGGGAGAGGATATTGTTCACCGCGCCGAAGTGAATATGAATAAGATTGTTGAGGGTGCGGAGCGGGTAAACGGCCTGATGGCGCAGATCTCTGTTTCCACACAACAGCAGCAGCAGGGGATTGAGCAGATAGCAACGGCCCTTTCCGAGCTGGAACAGGCAACTCAGGGCAGTGTGATGATCGCCGATGAGCTTGCCGGTTCTTCTGATGCGCTTAAGGCTCAGGTTGCGGATTTACAGTCACGGACACGGGATTTCCGCCTGACGGATCACGCCGCTGCTCAGTCACACAGCAAACCGGCATTAAACACCGGTAAACGGGTTGCGCGGTTTGCCGCATCAGCTCAGGCATGATTGCCGAAAACCTGAATTGCCTGCTGTAATCGCGAGGAGCGCCGTGTCAGTTCAGAGGTGGCACCGGTGACATTATTGACCATTTCAGTATTGTTGCCGGTCATGGTGCCGATACGGGCGACGGATTCATTGATAAGTTCCAGTGCCTGAGTCTGTTCTTTGGTGGCAAGACCGATTTCATTGATCATGGATGACATTTTCAGCACATCGGTGACCATTTCCCCGAGCTGGGTTTCGGTCTGCTCTGCCATTGTCACGCCGGTGCGGACATTGGCCGCGTTTTTCTCAATCAGGGTTTTTATCTCTTTGGCGGCAGAGGCGGAATGCAGCGCCAGGTTGCGCACCTCTGCGGCCACAACAGAAAAGCCCCGTCCGGCATCCCCTGCACGGGCGGCTTCCACCGACGCATTCAGCGCCAGAATGTTAGTCTGAAAAGCAATACGGTCAATCACACCGATGATATCAACAATCTGATTATTATCCGCAGAAATGGTATGCATCATATCGATGGTTTTCTGCATAGTTTCGTTGCTTTGTGTTGCGCTGTTACTCGCATTACCGGCGATATTCATCGTCAGATAAACACTCTCGGCAGTCTGCTGCACCGCACTGCTGATTTCCTCAATGGCGACTGCGGTTTGCTGCAGATGGGCGGATGCCTCTTCAGAGCGGGTATGCAGCGCGGTGGTTTCCTGTGAAACCCGCTGGTTGATAGCGCGGATCCCGGCAACCTGTGTGCTGACATCATCCACCAGCGAGTTCAGATTAAACCCGGATTGATTCACCAGGCGCATCAGTAATCCGATCTCATCAACCCTGTCCATATGCACCGGATCCGGTTTCCGTCCGGAAACGACTTTTTTCATCTGTGACAGCAGTAATTTAACCGGCTGAGAGACTTGTGACTGAAGGTAAACCGACAGCAGAATAAATAAAGCCGCCACACCGCCCGCCTGAATAAACGGATTTAACGGTGAAAATACCAGAGCCAGGGTTAATAACATTACAGTTAATAAGGAATAATTAATCCGCTGCCCGACCGGCAACCATTTCAGTAATGATAAAAATGCCAGTTTACCTTTGCGGATAATAATACCTTTAAAAAGACGATATCCGTTTAATTTATTACTCTTTAACCTGCTGTAAAGTGAGGCGCTTTTTTTTTATTTCATCACGGGTTGGTACTGTCCGGACAGAAATATAGCCTGTCAGTTTTTTATCGTGCCAGACCGGGGTGACATTTGCCCGCACCCAGTAATGGTCGCCGTTACGGCAGCGGTTCTTGATAATACCTGTCCAGCTGTCACCCTGCTGCAGGGTATACCACATATCGGCAAAGGCTGCCGGGGGCATGTCCGGGTGGCGGATAATATTATGAGGCTGTCCGGTTAATTGCCCTTCCTCAAACCCGCTTGCGGTAATAAATGCAGAGTTTGCATAGGTTATATGGCTCTGAGTGTCAGTGGTTGACATTAATATTGCATTATCGTTAAGCGAGTATTCATGCTGTGTGACAGGCATGTTGTTTTTCATGATAACCCCGGGTGATATAAAATAATTAACAAATAGCCCTCCGCACTGTAAAAAAACAGTACAGAATGGTTGTTTTATTTTTTGGCTAATATATTAGCAATTGACCGGGAAATATAGATTTTTTTATTTTTAAAAATTATTTTTTGTCATGAAAATGAAACAATTTAAGCGATCTTTAATTATTAAATTAATATTATGGTTGTTCTTTTTTATTGATGTGACAACGGTTTTTATGTTATTCGTTTTTTATATCGGATAGGAATTTTAAATTTAAATAAATCTCAGTTTCGGAATTTTTAAATCATTACTTAACCGTAATTTTCAGTCAAGACAATGGCGGCATTTTTAAGGTAAATGTGTACCGGTTATCTGGCCGGATGATCCGGAATGTGGCGCAGCGTCATTTCGGCGATATTCAGTGATTCCGGCAGAGCGATACGGTAAGTGCAGAACACTTTTCTCAGGTTCATGTCCACAACGACGGTGTCGGGTGGGCACCACACCAGTAATTGAGGTTATCCGGTGTCTGCGGCGGGTGTGATGACACCGGGTCATTATCCCCGGCGTACTCTGCCCGTCCCTGCCAGGTCCGGCCGAAAAAAACCGAAACCGTCCGGGCGGAGTATCTGACTGATATGCTCTGCCGGGATATCCGGGGATTCTATCTGATGCGTCGGTAACTGTGTTTTATCACACTGAGCCAGAAATTCCGCCGGATACCAGCCCATACCAACCGGGTTTGCCGGAGAGGTAAAAACCGTATCACCGGCGCTGTATGTACCGCCGGAGGCATGCTCATAACGGATATCAAGATAACTGATCGGTTCAGATTCTGTGAGAAACCACTCGTCATCCTCCTTTACCCAGTAACGGGGACCGAATATGCGCAGGACTTTCTGATATTTTCCGATCTGAATACCGACATCAAAAACCGGAACCGGATTATTTTCCGGGACAAATGCTGTGGCGTTAATGACAATATCAGTTTTTGGTTTATAAGGGGCTAAATCACTTTCGTATTCAATACTGGTATCAACCATTTCATTGTAGCTGACATCCGTATAATTCAGCAGGGATTGTTCCGGGGAAATAACAAGCTGGCTCTGTCCGTCACGGTTATTTATCCGGATATCATAGGTAATACGTGATGCAACGATATGAAATGTATCATGTTGCTGATTATCGCTGTCATAATTCAGCGCCGGAAAAATAGTGTGGTTGATAAAATTCATGACATTAGCCTTTATAACAGATAAAAAATCACAAAAATACGCAATTTCCCTCAGGCTGATGTAATACAAGGCAGATATAATAATATCCTATGTATAAACACGATATTTTTACGGATTCAGCCGGTTTTTAATATCGCTAATGTAGTCTTTTTCCGGGAAAAGAATATAAGAGTTAGCCGATATTCTTTTTATTATTTACCGCCCGCACCGCAGGCGGTAAATAAAGGTTTATCAGCCGGAAAAATTGAGACAGGCTGCGCCCCGGCGCCGCCGGAATCTCCGTAGCGGGCTTTATGAATGGCGGGCAGTGAGGCAACGCCATAGATATACTGCGGCAGGTATTCCGGCAGCAGGCGGTAAATATCCTCAAACTGTGATAATCCGCCGCCGATCACCAGCAAATCAGGATCAAAGACACTCAGCACATTTCCCAGATAGTGCGCGAGCAGCGACATATACCGCTCAACGTGCAGTTTTGCATTATGATCACCGTCGTAGTAACGGGCGATAATATCAACTGCACTGAGCTTTTCGCAGTAAAATGCCGTGAAAATCCGCTCAAATCCGGGGCCGGAAAGATAAGTTTCAAAACAGCCGGTTTTTCCGCAGCCGCAGAGGGTCTCCGGAACCTGATGCCCGAGAAGCTTATCCCCTTCCAGCGTCATATTGATGTGGCCGATTTCACCGGCGATCCCGTTTTTCCCCGGTAACACGGTGCCGTTAATCACAAAGCCGCCGCCGACACCGGTACCGAGGATCAGCCCCAGTACTGTCGGATAGTGGCGGAATGCCGGATCCCAGGCTTCGGAGAGTGCAAAGCAGTTGGCGTCATTTTCAATTTTTACCGGGCGCTGCAATATGGTTTCCAGATCATGACGCAGCGGCTGATACTGAGCGGCAGGCACATTGGTGGTAAACACCGTTCCTTTTTCATGATTCACAATGCCGGGAACGCCGATGCCGATTTTTCCTTTGCATCCGAGTTCGCTATCCGCCTGTTCTGTCAGTTGTCTGAGTGCTTCAAGCAGCGCGGCGTAGCTCTCTTTCGGTGTCGCAATACGCTTTTGCCAGACCGGTTCCAGTGCTTCATTAAAAACGGCAAGCTCAATTTTTGTCCCGCCCATATCAAAACCGTAATACATGATGATTCCGCCCTGTTCTGATCACTGTTGTGTTATCCCCAGCATAAAGCACCGGCGGCCGGATGAGAACCCGTCGTCTGATATAAGTCCCGCTTCTGAACAGCGGGGGATCATCAATAAATTCACTTGCACCGTTATCTATATTTTGTCAGGTTAAGAGTATTGCAAACGCAGTTCAGATGAGAATAAAAGGAAACATCACGATGAAAAATGTGGGATTTGTCGGCTGGCGCGGGATGGTGGGGTCTGTGCTGATGCAGCGCATGACAGAAGAGCGGGATTTTGACGGGATCCGTCCGGTATTTTTCTCAACCTCGCAGAGCGGCGGGGAAGCGCCGTCATTTGGCGGACACTGCAGCACGTTACAGGATGCATTTGATATTGATGCACTGCGCGCGCTCGACATTATTATCAGCTGCCAGGGCGGCGATTACACCAATGATGTCTATCCGAAGCTGCGTCAGAGCGGCTGGGACGGCTACTGGATTGATGCGGCATCAGCACTGCGGATGAATGATGACGCCATTATTATTCTCGACCCGGTGAACGGTAAGCATATAGAAGAAGGGCTGAACCGCGGCATTAAAACATTTGTCGGCGGTAACTGTACGGTCAGCCTGATGCTGATGTCCCTGGGCGGCCTGTTTGAGGCTGATTTGGTGGAGTGGGCCTCTGTGGCGACCTACCAGGCGGCATCCGGTGCCGGTGCGCGTCATATGCGTGAACTGCTGGTGCAGATGGGGGCACTGAATGCCCATGTGGTGAAAGAGTTACAGGACCCGGCCTCCGCGATTCTGGATATTGAACGCAAAATCACTGAATTTACCCGCAGTGGTGCATTACCGGCGGAACAGTTCGGTGTACCGCTGGCCGGGAGCCTGATCCCGTGGATTGATAAGCAGCTGGATAACGGCCAGAGCCGCGAAGAGTGGAAAGGGCAGGCGGAAACCAACAAAATCCTGTCACGCGGCCAGAATATTATTCCGGTGGATGGCCTGTGTGTCCGTATAGGCGCTCTGCGCTGCCACAGCCAGGCATTTACCCTGAAACTGAAGAAAGATCTGCCGGTTGCGGAGATTGAGTCTCTGCTGGCAGCTCATAATGAGTGGGTTCGTGTGGTGCCGAATGATCGCGATATTACCGTGCGTGAGCTGACCCCGGCGGCGGTTACCGGCACACTGAAAACGCCGGTCGGGCGCATCCGTAAACTGAATATGGGACCGGATTATATATCTGCGTTTACTGTGGGTGACCAGCTTCTGTGGGGTGCCGCAGAGCCGTTACGCAGAATGCTGAATATTTTACTGAAATAACGACAATAATCTAAATACAGATAATAAAGCAGGCCCATGTGTTGATTTTTTCGCATGGGTCATTTTTTTTGTTTGTGTTTTGCTTTTTTTGCAGAATCTGCATCTTCTCACTGACTGAACCGGTTAAATAACCGGATGTGTGTGTTTTCTGCAGCTGAAAAATGTCTGTCAGGTCTATATTACCGGAATTATTGATACACTCCGTTTATTGTTTGTTATTTGCGCAAAATGCACCGGTAACATTTCGTTCCTGTCCCGTTTTTATTTTATTGTTAAAACTGTACACATAATATGTTGTATATCCCCGGTGCTGTTTTATAGCAGCTATTTAATCTTTCTGAGAATTAAAATCCGCGTCAGCAGCCGGAGAGACTGACTTAATGTTTATATTTAGTTGTATGTTTTAAATCACCCGCTGTATCTGTCCCTTTCCTGTTTTTTTTGTCTGCTGTTCCCGGCGCTGTAAAAATGGCTTGATTCGGGTAATAAAAAAAGGCGCTGATTTCTGATCTTTCGTACCACCCGCTTTTTCCTGTCATTCATTCTTCTTTCGTTAATTTTAGTCTGTAAGTTTCTTATATAAACAGATCCGGGTTTCACAAAACCGTAACGAAATAAATAAATGTTTCTTTTGTGTTAATCCGGTTTTTTATTAACGAAATTTATTTATTATCGCAATGGTTAAATCAGATCACATAAGAAAACATAATTATTAACCTGTTTTACGGGTTTGAAAATTGCGCATTTCATAAGCTAATATACTTAGGTTGCTTCACTGAATGCACATTTTCGGCAGGAGATATCCTGTTTTTCCGTAAATTCCCGTGTTCAGAATGACAGCAGCGTTAATTAATTTTAACTATCAATAAGTGATCTGAGAAGGAGGTTTTATGTCTCTTCATGCAGTGAAAGGTAAAAATAGTTCAGAATTTATTGATATTTACGCATCAACGGACTCGGATGCAAAACTCCCTAAATACAAAATGCCGGACGACAGCAGTGACCCGCGAATTATTTACAGCGTGGTCCGTGACGAATTACTGCTGGATGGTAACTCCCGTCAGAATCTGGCGACATTTTGTACAACATGGGTTGAGGATGAAGTCAAACAGCTGATGACCGACAGTGTCGATAAAAACATGATCGACAAAGACGAATATCCGCAAACTGCAGAAATTGAAAGCCGCTGTGTGCATATTATTGCCGACCTGTGGAATTCCCCGCAGGCACAGGAAACTATCGGCTGCTCTACCACCGGCTCCAGTGAGGCGGCAATGCTCGGCGGGCTGGCAATGAAATGGCGCTGGCGTAAAAACCGAGAAAAACAGGGGAAAGAGACCGGTAAGCCAAACCTGGTAACCGGCCCGGTACAGGTGTGCTGGGAAAAATTTGCCCGCTATTTTGATGTGGAACTGCGGCAGATCCCACTGGAAGGTGATGCCCTCGGTATGCAGCCGTCTGACCTGCGCAAATATTGCGATGAAAACACCATCGGTGTGGTGGCGACACTGGGGGTCACGTTTACCGGGATTTATGAACCGGTGGCGGAACTGGCAAAAGAACTTGATGCAATACAACGGGATACCGGCCTTGATATTCCGCTGCATGTTGATGGTGCCAGCGGCGGGTTTATCGCGCCGTTTATCCAGCCGGAACTGGTGTGGGATTTCCGGATTGAGCGGGTGAAATCCATTAACAGCTCCGGACACAAATACGGCCTGTCACCGCTGGGTGTCGGCTGGGTGGTCTGGCGCAGCAAAGAAGACCTGCCGGAAGAGCTGGTTTTCAATGTGGATTATCTCGGCGGCAATATGCCGACATTTGCACTGAACTTTTCCCGTCCCGGCGGGCAGATCATTGCACAGTATTATAATTTCCTGCGTCTGGGACGCGCCGGTTATACCAAAATTCAGCAGGCGTGTGCAGATACTGCGCAATGGCTTGCGGATGAACTGAACAAGCTGGGGATTTTCGACTTGGTGTATGACGGCCGCGGTGCACTGCCGGCGGTGGCTTACAAGCTGAAACCGGGCGTGACACAGTTCAATCTGTATGACCTTTCCGACCGCATCCGCACACGCGGCTGGCTGATAGCCTCTTATCCGCTCCCGGCGGACAGAGAGAAAACCGTTGTTCAGCGCATTATGATCCGTCACGGCGTCAGCCGCGACCTGGCTGCACTGCTGCTGGATGATATTAAGCGGGCTATCGATCACTTCAGGCAAAATCCGGTAGTGAACTCGACTGCCAAAGCCACCTTCCATCACGGTTAATTTTCATACAATGACCTCCGGCCGGTATCAGCGGCCGGAGGATCTCACTCATTATCCTCCGGGGTGCTTTTATGACTGATACTTCAACCAAAAAACCGTCTTCCGGTGCAGCAAAACTAACTGTCGGCACACTTATCGTCATGAATATTGTGGCGGTGGTGAGCCTGCGCGGTTTGCCTGCCGAAGCGGAATACGGTCTCAGTGCGATTTTCTATTATCTGTTTGCTGCGGTGTTTTTCCTGATCCCGGTATCACTGGTTGCTGCTGAACTGGCCACCGGCTGGTCAGAGAAAGGCGGGGTGTTCCGCTGGGTCGGCGAGGCGTTCGGGCCGCGTCTGGCGTTTCTGGCGATGGCGATGCTGTGGATTGAGGTGACGGTCTGGTTCCCGACCGGGCTGACATTCGGGGCGGTATCACTCGCCTTTATCGATCCGCATCAGACATTCGATGAAGCGCTGGCGGCAAATAAATTCTTTGTGCTAGGTATTGTCCTGTTTATCTACTGGCTGGCGACCTTTATTGCCTTTAAAGGCGTGGGCGCGTTTGCCCGGGTATCAAAATGGGGCGGGATTATCGGGACGATTGTTCCGGCGATCATTCTGATTGTACTTGGTTTCTCCTACCTGTTCAGCGGTCAGACGCCGCAGATTGACCTGGCGTGGGATCAGGTTCTGCCGGATTTCTCAAACTTCGATAACATTGTGCTGGCGGCCAGTATTTTCCTGTTCTATGCAGGTATGGAAATGAACGCCATTCACGTAAAAGACATTGATAACCCGACAAAAAACTACCCGAAAGCCATCATTCTGGCGGCGGCGGGTACGGTGGCTATCTTTGTGCTGGGCACACTGGCGATCGCCTTTATCATTCCTCAGTCCGATATCAGTCTGACCCAGAGTCTGCTGGTGGCTTACGATGACATGTTCAAATGGGCACATATTCCGTGGATGGGGCCGATTGTCGCCGTCATGCTGGCTATCGGTGTGCTGGCGAGTGTGGTGACCTGGGTTGCCGGGCCGTCCTCCGGTCTTCTGGAAGTGGCGAAAGCGGGCTATCTGCCGCACTGGTTCCAGCATACCAACAAGAACGGGATGGCAACACATATCCTGCTGGTACAGGCTGTGCTGGTCTCTCTGCTGGCGGTGCTGTTTGTGGTGCTGCCGTCCGTGCAGGCGGCCTATCAGATCCTCAGTCAGCTGACGGTTATTCTCTATCTGATTATGTATATGCTGATGTTCAGCGCCGCGATTTACCTGCGCTTCAGTCAGCCGCAGCGTGCGCGTCCGTACCGGATCCCGGGCGGTAATGCGGGGATGATTATCCTCGGCGGTATGGGGCTGCTCGGCTCATTAACCGCGTTTCTGTTCAGCTTTATCCCGCCGGCTCAGATTGCGGTCGGCAGCCCGGAAGTGTATGTGGGGGCGCTGATCGGACTGACCGTTCTGTTCGTTCTTCTTCCGTTTGTTGTTTATCAGATCCGTAAACCCGGCTGGCGTGATCCGGACAGTGATTTCGCACCGTTTACATGGGAAAACAAAGGAAAAGCATCATGACAGATTTAACAGCAATCAAACAGGCAGTGACCAATGCCTGGCAGCAGTTTCATCAGGCTCCCGGCGGTGCGAATGCGGATTATATTCCGTTCCTGGCTAATATCCCGTCCGACCTGGCGGCGGTTGCGGTAGTCACTGCTCAGGGCGATATTATCAGCAGCGGTGATGCTGATTACCGGTTTGCCATCGAGTCAATTTCCAAAGTCTGCACGCTGGCACTGGCGCTGGAGGATATCGGCCCGCAGGCGGTTCAGGATCAGATTGGTGCGGATCCGACCGGGCTGCCGTTTAACTCTGTGATGGCGCTGGAGCTGCATAACGACAAGCCGTTGTCGCCGCTGGTGAATGCCGGTGCGATCGCGACCGTCAGTGCGGTCACCGCAAAATCTGCCGATGAACGCTGGCAGCGCATCCTGACCATGCAGCGCCGTCTCGGGTCGGAGAATATTGCTCTGTCGGACGAACTGAATCAGTCAGAGCAGACCACCAATTTCCATAACCGGGGCATATCCTGGCTGCTTTACGCGGCTCAAAACCTCTATTGTGACCCGATGGAGGCCTGTGATGTGTATACCCGCCAGTGCTCCACACTGCTGACCACCAAAGAGCTGGCCACAATGGGCGCGACACTGGCCGGACACGGCAAAAACCCGGTAACCGGTGAGCAGGTGCTGAACCCGGCACATACTCCGTTTATCCTGGCAGAAATGACCATGGAAGGGCTGTACGGCCGCTCCGGTGACTGGGCATACACAGTCGGGTTACCGGGCAAAAGCGGGGTCGGCGGGGGGGATCCTCGCAGTGGTACCGGGTGTGATGGGGATAGCGGCATTTTCACCGCCGCTGGATGATGACGGAAACAGTGTCAGAGGCCAGAAAATGGTGGCTTCGGTTGCCGCCGCACTGGGATATAACCTTTACCGGTGATCCCGCTGATAACGATAACGCCCGGGCTTCCGGGCGTTATCAGATATAAATAAACACCAGCGGCAGCACATGTTTTATTTCAGGAGCGGGTTATGAAGCCAGTGTCATCAGAAAAGCCGTTAACGTTGTTACAGGTTATTGCGCTGGGGATCGGCGCAATGGTAGGTGCCGGGATTTTTGCCCTGCTGGGGCAGACGGCACTGATTATGCAATCTGCAACATGGATTGCCTTTGCCTGCGGCGGTCTGGTTGCGTTATTTGCCGGTTATGCCTATGCCCGGTTATCCGCCTGTTATCCCTCGCCGGGCGGTATTATTGATTTCTTCCGGCTGTCATTGCCCGCCGTGCTGACGATCGCCTTATCCTTTTTGTATCTTGTCACGCTGATCCTGACGGTGGCGATGGTGGCAAGGGCGTTCGGGGCTTACGCCGTTCAGCTTTTTCATCAGGGAAATGAATCGGCCTTATTACCGGAAGTGTATACCGCGTTTATTATCATCGCGGTTGGTCTGATGAATATCACCGGCAGCCATGCTGTCGGTAAAGTGGAAGTCCTTCTGGTAGGCACCAAACTGGTGATTATTATCGCCCTGGTGGCGACGGGCGTATTTACTGTGGATACAACACTGCTGAATATCAGCTCGTTTTCCGGAGATACCCTTTTTTCCGCCGTCGGGCTGACGTTTTTCGCCTATGCCGGGTTCGGCATGATGGCAAATGCCTCAGACAAAGTGGCAGACCCCGGCCGGGTGATGCCGAGGGCATTTATGATCGCCATTTTATTCACGATTGTACTGTATATCAGCCTGGCGCTGGTATTGCTCGGTAATCTCTCGCCGTCTCAACTGGTCCGTTATGCGGATACCGCTGTGGCTCAGGTGGCTTATCCCGTATGGGGAAAAACCGGTTTTGTGATTGTGGCCGCCGCCGCGCTGCTGGCGACAACATCCGCCATTAATGCCACCCTGTTTTCCGCCTTCAATATCACCGACAGAATGTGCAGCACCGGTATTCTGCCGGATTCCTGGGGCAAAACGGTATTCCGGCAGGGAACAACAGTAAATATTCTGCTCATTCTGCTGACACTGCTGCTGGCGCTGTTCCTGAATCTCAGTGATCTGGCCAATGTCGCCAGTTTTACGTTTCTTCTGTGCTATCTGATGGTGCTGGTGGTGGCGTGGCGTCAGAGCGCAGTTATCCGGGCATCAAAACTCATTACCGGGACCGGGATTGTCCTTGTCACCGCTGTATTGGCTGGTTTTGTGGTGACGTTGCTGAGCGGAGGATTTATTTCTGTCAGTGTGATTGCCGGGGCCCTTATTCTCTGTCTGTTTGCCGGTTATCTGCGGAAACGGAGCCGGAAAGATGAATGAATGGCTCGATAATATTCTTCTTAATTATGTGACTTTTGTGTCGCTGTTCAGTCCCCCGGCAACTATCACCGCCGCCACGATTATCCTTGGCCGGATTGACCGGAACATATTGTGGCAAATTGCCTGGAAAATTGCGGCGGGATACACGCTGGTCATGCTGGTGGTTATCTGGCTGGGGAACTGGCTGCTGACGGCTCTCGGGCTGAGTGCGGATGCTCTGACCGTCACCGGCGGTATTGCGTTACTGGCACAGGGATGGCCGATGCTTATCCGCGGGGTGAAAGAGGAGCACAGTGATATTCCGGTCAGTGTGACCCCGCCGAAAGATATCATGCGGCTGGCAATGGTACCGCTGCTTTTTCCGCTGTCGATGGGCGGCGGCACGATAGCGGTCGGGATTTCGCTGGCCGGACACAGTGATTCCCTGTCCGGGCTGATACAGCTTTCTGTTGTGATCCTGCTGATGCTGCCCACTATTGCGCTGACTTTTCTCGCAACCGGGCCGCTGCACGGGCGTTTATCCCCGGGGGTGATGGACACCCTGGCGCGGATCTCCGGCATTATTCTGGTTACACTGGCGATTCAGTTACTGGTTTCGGGAATGGTCGGTCTTATCACCACGAATCTGAAGCATCTTACGGGGTGATAAAAAATAAAGCCCGGAAAACCGGGCTTTATGGGGTCTCAGAGAGAGGAAAAAATTATACGTCGATGTTTGCCGCTTTCAGGGCATTCTCTTCGATAAAGGCACGGCGCGGTTCAACATCATCACCCATCAGTGTGGTGAATAACTGATCCGTTGCAATTGCATCTTTTACCGTGACCTGCAACATACGGCGGGTTTCCGGGTTCATGGTGGTTTCCCACAGCTGTTCCGGGTTCATTTCACCCAGCCCTTTATAGCGCTGTACAGCCAGACCACGGCGTGATTCTTTCATCAGCCAGTCCAGTGCCTGCTCAAAGTTGCTGACGTTCTGACGGCGTTCACCACGGACAACATAAGCACCTTCTTCAATCAGACCACGGATAAGCTCACCCAGTTTGGAGATACGGGCATATTCGCTGCCGTGAACAAAATCGAAATCCAGATTGTAGTCAGTATCCACACCGTGGGTACGGATAGTCAGTACCGGCTCAAACAGCTGGCGCTCTTTGTTTTCCGCAATACGGTAGCTGTAGGTGCTGCCGTGCTCTTCATGACGGGTCAGGCGCTCTGTCAGGCTCTGTGCCCAGGCTTCCACCTCGGTTTTGTTCAGCAGTGCGGATTCTTCCAGTTTCGGCTGGTAGACCAGGCTGTTTAACAGTGCCAGCGGATAGAGACGCTCTAAACGGCGGATAATTTTGTGTGCGCCGTTGTATTCGTGCAGCAGTTTTTCCAGATGTTCGCCCTGAATCGGAGCTGCATTTTCGTTTACATACAGTGCCGCGCCATCCAGTGCGATAGAGACCTGATACTGCTCCATCGCTTCGTCATCTTTAATATACTGTTCCTGCTTGCCTTTTTTCACTTTATACAGCGGCGGCTGTGCGATATACACATAACCGCGCTCAATGATTTCCGGCATCTGACGGTAGAAGAAAGTCAGTAACAGGGTACGGATGTGTGAACCATCGACGTCGGCATCGGTCATGATGATGATGCTGTGATAGCGCAGTTTATCCGGGTTGTATTCATCGCGGCCGATACCGCAGCCGAGTGCGGTGATCAGTGTGGCAACTTCCTGAGAAGCCAGCATTTTATCAAAACGCGCCTTCTCAACGTTCAGGATTTTACCTTTCAGCGGCAGGATAGCCTGGTTCTTACGGTTACGCCCCTGTTTTGCAGAGCCGCCCGCAGAGTCCCCTTCCACTAAGTACAGTTCGGAGAATGCCGGGTCGCGTTCCTGACAGTCCGCCAGTTTACCCGGCAGACCGGCTAAATCCAGCGCGCCTTTACGGCGGGTCATTTCACGGGCACGGCGTGCGGCTTCACGGGCACGTGCGGCATCAATAATTTTGCCGACAATGATTTTGGTGTCGTTCGGGTTCTCATCCAGATATTCAGACAGCTTTTCGTTCATCAGGGTTTCAACCGCCGTTTTCACTTCGGAAGAGACCAGCTTGTCTTTGGTCTGAGAGGAGAATTTCGGATCCGGCACTTTGACGGAAATTACCGCCACCAGCCCTTCACGGGCATCATCCCCGGTGGTGCTGACTTTGGATTTTTTATTCAGCCCTTCTTTCTCAATATAGCTGTTGAGGGTACGGGTCATGGCGGCGCGGAAACCGGCGAGGTGAGCACCACCGTCGCGCTGCGGAATGTTGTTGGTGAAGCAGTATACGTTTTCCTGGAAGGAGTCATTCCACTGCATGGAGATTTCCACGCCGATATCGTCTTTCTCAGTGGAGAAATAGAAAACGTTGTTATGAATCGAAGTTTTGGCGCGGCTTAAATATTCCACGAACGCTTTGATACCGCCTTCGTAGTGGAAGTGATCTTCTTTGCCGTCGCGTTTATCGATCAGACGGATCGATACACCGGAGTTCAGGAAGGAGAGTTCGCGCAGGCGTTTTGCCAGAATGTCGTACTGGAATTCAGTCTCGCCTTTGAAGGTGTCCATGCTCGGCCAGAAACGCACGCGTGTCCCGGTTTTGTCAGTTTCGCCGACAACAGTCAGGCGATCCTGCGGTTCACCGTGGCGGTAGATCTGCTCGTGAACTTTGCCGTCACGGCGGATAACCAGTTCCAGTTTTTCAGACAGGGCGTTAACAACAGAGACCCCGACGCCGTGCAGGCCGCCTGAGACTTTATAGGAGTTATCATCGAACTTCCCGCCGGCGTGCAGAACAGTCATGATAACTTCTGCGGCGGAGACGCCTTCTTCTTCATGGATCCCGGTCGGGATACCGCGACCGTCATCCTGTACGGAGACTGAATTATCATTGTGAATGGTCACAATGATGTCTTTACAGTAACCGGCGAGGGCTTCGTCGATAGCGTTGTCAACAACCTCGAAGACCATGTGGTGTAAACCGGTTCCGTCATCGGTATCACCAATGTACATTCCCGGGCGTTTACGCACCGCGTCCAGCCCTTTTAATACTTTGATACTTGAGGAGTCATAGGTATTCGACATCAACGTTTCCCGCTCATCTAATCCTGATTATTGAACCTGTATTTTACCTTTTTCCACGACAAAGAGGCGACTGTTTTCATCCGCCATATCACTGACCTGTTCAGGGGTGATGGCACTGACAAAAACCTGTGCCTGTGTGGCTTTCAGCCGGTGAGCCAGTAAAAGACGGCGCCCGGCATCCAGTTCGGAGGCAAAATCATCAAGCAGATACAGGCATTGCTGCCCGCTCTGACGGGTGAAATATTCACCCTGTGCTAACCGCAGCGCGCACATCAGCAGTTTTAACTGACCACGTGAAAGTAAATCTTCCACCGGCACCCCGTCCGCTCTGATCCGTAAATCCGCTTTATGCGGGCCGGAGGCGGTGTAGGTCAGTGCGCGGTCCCGTTCAAACTGGCGCTGCAGAAGCTCTGAATAATCGGTCTCTTTATCCCATCCGCGCTGGAAAGAGACACTCAGCGAAAATTCAGGTAAAAACTGCTGACAGGTCTGCTCAATATCCTGAGCAATCGCTGTCACATAATTCTCCCGCCACTGACTGACCTGCTCAGCAACCGGAATCAGCTGCTGATCCCAGTGGCGGATCTGACCGTAATTCGATACCTGGCGGAGGGCGGCATTGCGCTGTCTCACCAGACGTTTTAAATCACTCCACAGCGCAAAAAATTGCGGTTCATTGTGGAAACAGCCCCAGTCAATATAAGCCCGGCGGAATTTCGGCCCGCCGTTGAGCAGGGTAAAGCCTTCCGGGGTGATAAGCTGCATCGGCAGTAATTTTGCCAGCTCGGCAATTTTATGGCCGTCAGTGCCGTCAATGCGGACCTTGCTGTCACCCTGGCGGTTTTTACTCAGGCCGACGCTGGTGGCCCGGTCTGTCTGTTCCTGCCCGAGTTTGCCGTGCAGGATAAATTCGTCGTTATCATGGCGGATAACACGCCCCGCCTGTACTGAGCGGAATGCCCGGCCGTGGCCGAGTGTGTAAATGGCTTCCAGAACACTGGTTTTACCGCTGCCGTTCGGACCGACCAGAAAGTTAAACCCGGTGGCCAGCGGTAAATCCGCATTTTCGATATTGCGAAAATCACGGATAAGTAAACGCGAGAGGATCATCGTGTTACAGGCGCATCGGCATCACAACGTAAGCGGCTGCATCACTGGCGTCATCTTCAATCTGCACGCTGGAGGTGGCATCGGTCAGTTTCACCGAGACATCTTCGCATTTCAGTGTGTTAAGAACATCAAGGACATAGCTGACGTTGAACCCGATTTCCATGTCCGTTCCGTCATAGGTGACATCCACGATCTCTTCGGCTTCTTCCTGCTCCGGGTTATTGGCGGTAATTCTGAGCTGATTGTTGCTCAGGTAAATCCGCACGCCGCGGAATTTCTCGTTCGATAAAATCGCCGCACGGGAAAAAGCCTGCTTCAGCATATCACAATTTGCCGTCAGCGTTTTGTCCGGGTTCTTCGGCAGGACACGGCGGTAGTCCGGGAAGCGGCCATCCACCAGTTTGGAGGTGAAAATAAACCCGCCGACATGGGCGCGGATGTTGTTGCTGCCGATTTCGAGTTTCAGCAGGGCATCGCCGCCGTCGAGCAGGCGCATCAGTTCGATAACCCCTTTACGCGGCACGATCACCGAATGGTCCGGCAGTTCCTGTCCGATATCCAGCGAGCAGACCGCCAGGCGGTGCCCGTCTGTGGCGACAGTACGCAGCACAGAGCCGCTGGTTTCAAACAGCATGCCGTTTAAGTAATAGCGGACATCCTGATGTGCCATGGAGAACTGGGTGGATTCAATCAGGCGTTTCAATGTTGCCTGCGGCAGAGAGAAAGTGACATCACTCTGCCAGTCATCCAGATTCGGGAAATCCGAGGCCGGTAAAGTGGACAGCGAGAAGCGGCTGCGCCCGGAGCGGACCAGAAGACGGTCACCGTCAAGCTCAACACTGATTTGCGCGCCGTCCGGCAGACCCCTCCAGATATCCAGGAACTTCCGGGCCGGTACCGTGGTTTCGCCGTTTTCATGCGGCTGGTCCAGCGGAACGGCGGCCATCATTTCCATCTCAAGGTCTGTCCCTGTGAGATGCAGTACGCCATCAGAGACTTTCAGCAGTAAGTTACCCAGAATCGGTAGGGTCGGGCGACCGCCCAACGGACTGCTGACCTGTTGTAAGGGTTTTAACAATTGCTCACGTTCAATGATAAATTTCATAGCGCTATGATGATAATGTCCGGATTAAGTTAGAAAAATCTTCTTTGATGTCGTGGCTTTCCTCACGCAGCTGCTCGATCTTACGGCAGGCGTGCAGAACGGTCGTGTGGTCACGGCCGCCAAAAGCATCCCCGATTTCTGGCAAACTGTGGTTTGTCAGCTCTTTTGCCAGTGCCATCGCCATCTGGCGCGGCCGGGCGACAGAGCGCGAACGGCGTTTGGAGAGCAGATCAGCCACTTTAATTTTATAATACTCAGCAACAGTTTTCTGAATATTATCGATGGTGACCAGTTTCTCCTGCAGTGCTAACAGATCCCGCAGTGCTTCACGCACAAAATCGATGGTAATCGCCCGCCCGGTAAAGTTGGCGTTGGCAATCACCCGGTTCAGTGCACCTTCCAGTTCACGGACATTGGAGCGCAGACGTTTCGCAATAAAGAAAGCCACTTCATCCGGCAGGCGGATGTTGTTTTCATCGGCTTTTTTCATCAGGATGGCGACCCGCGTTTCCAGTTCCGGCGGTTCAATGGCAACGGTTAATCCCCAGCCGAACCGCGATTTCAGGCGATCTTCCACCCCGTTAATTTCTTTCGGGTAGCGGTCGGAGGTCAGGATTATCTGCTGATTACCTTCGAGTAAGGCATTGAAGGTATGAAAAAATTCTTCCTGAGAACGCTCTTTGTTAGCAAAGAACTGAATATCATCTATCAGTAAGGCATCGACAGAACGGTAGTAACGTTTGAACTCTTCAATCGCGTTGTTCTGTAAGGCTTTGACCATATCCTGCACAAAACGTTCTGAGTGCATATAGACCACTTTGGCGTTGGCTTTGCTTTCCATAATGCTGTTGCCGACGGCATGTAATAAGTGGGTCTTACCCAGACCGGTTCCGCCGTATAAGAATAGCGGGTTGTATGCGCCACCCGGGTTATCCGCCACCTGACGGGCGGCTGCGCGCGCCAGCTGGTTCGATTTACCTTCCACAAAGCTGTCAAAGGTGTGCTTCGGGTTAACGTTGGAACGGTAAGCCACATCCGGTTCCGCGCTGTTATCATGCCAGCTCGGGCGCAGTGCGGGGGCTTTTTCCCGCGAAGGCGGCTGTTTCATCGTCCGTGACGGGGGAATACTTCTTTCCGGTGTGCTGACAGCGCCGGCCGGCTTATTACCGACCTCAAAGCGCAGTTGCGGAATTTCGTTGCCGCAGAAATCGGACAGGAGCGCATTAATGTTATTAATGTACTTCTCCCGTACCCAGTCGAGCACAAACCGGTTTGGGGCATAGAGCGCCAGAGTGTCATCACTCAGCTCAGCCTGAAGGGGGCGTATCCACATACTGAATTCTGTGGCAGGTAATTCATCCTGCAAACGGGCAAGACATTGCTGCCAAAGCGAAAGAGACACGGTGAACTCC